>NZ_CP150244.1:4800000-7664057 GCF_037975325.1 Paenibacillus sp. FSL P2-0136 | reverse complement strand
AGTGACGGCACCTCCATTCTACTATCAATCAACACAGCCAATAGTAGCATAGAGGTGCTGATATCGAAATCGAGCGTAAGTAGAGTATTCTAAATTTATTCTGCAACTCTAGGTTGCAAAAGGCTATGGAGTAGTCTTGAATGCTCATCCCATTAAAAAACGGCTGGTCAGGTTCCCCTGATCCAGCCGTTTACGGTTATTTCAATATTACATTATCGATCAATACCGCCGTGTCAAAGACGCTGTCACCTTGATCCCACACATGGAACCGGAGGACAATGGAGCCCTTGCCGGCAAATTGGCTCACATCAAATTGGACGTGCTTCCAATTCGTCATGTAGGCCGTATCATCCCCGCCGTAGAAATTAACGTCTACTTTGTTCTCATCAATCCAATAGGCTGTGGATTCATTAATCGATTCCTTACCCACAATCACAGATTCCTGTCCGTAGACACTGGACGTCACCGTAGGTCCGCCATTCAAGTGTGAGGTGACGAGGGAAGCCGGATTGATGTATACACTGGAAGTTACTGTTGCTCTAAATGTATCGTTGTATTTGCTTCCAACATATTCCTTTGGCTCCTCAGAAATGAAATTGTAATCGAACGACAAGGTTGTGGCTCCCGCCGGGACAATGAAGCTCTGCTCGATATAACTATCGGAATTGTAGTCATATCCTCCCTTGTCATTGTTTTCAAACCCAAGGCCAGTACTGATAATCGCCATGTAGTTACCCTCTGTAGGCTTAAGCGGCCCCAGCTTTGAGATGACCCGGACATCTCCGTTTCCATTCCAGCCGGTCCATTTTCCGTTCTCAAAGGTTCCGTTGATAATCCCTTCGGTCTTCGTACCGATGCTGCTTCCCTTCATAACGAATGCTGCCAACCCATCATCGGTTCCATGAGCAGCCACTGCTGCCTCAAAAGCTTGTCCGGTTGTCATATTCTCATTATTCAAGGCATTGAATACGGATGGAGCAATGACCTGATCATAAGCAAGCTTTACATAATCGGTGTAACCATAATAAGTGCTGGCGCCATTGTTGATGAACGCATCCGACATGGAATCGTTGTATGCGCTGCGGCAGCTGCCGTTATATACAATAGTGCCGGGAAGCATATCATTGTACCGTGTAATGAACGAAGGCGTAATCGCATAATAACCTGATATGATAGCCAATCTTCCCTTTTTCAAATCCAGTTCATAGGTCTTGTTGTTCTCTGCGGTTGCCTTCTCTCCGGTCAGGAACATGACTTGCGGCCCCGCATATTTGAAATCAACACCGTATTTATCATGGAATGTCTGGAGCACAATCTCATCATAGTACGTATCCCCATGGGAATCTAAGACCACAACACCATACTGATTAAGTCCTTTGAAGAAGTTAACGCCCGCTGCGCTGTCCTTTACTCTCTCCGCAAGGAAGGGGTAATTCGACTGCTCGAAGCTTTGATATACAGCGTCATACACCGTCGAAGATGGAAGGGTGCCGGAGAATGGAGAGACCACAGCAACCCGCTGGCTTCCTATGGTGGCTACGGTTTGTTCCACATCTTGCGTGAGCGCCGTCAATGCATTATTGGACGCAGCCTCTTCTACAGTGTTGTTTAATCCTTTTGTATTCTCAGGGGCCGAGGATATTCCGCCTAGAATCCCGTTGTCCAGCAAATACCAGATGCTTCCTCCTTCACCCGAAATTCCTGCATGCTCTACTTCGTCCTGGGCTTGAAGCCAAGCCACTGTCTCTTCCTTTGCCTGTTGCAAATTACCTGTAGAAGCAGCCAGTTGATCAAGCTTACTCTGTGTATTATTTTCAATCATTTCTGTTTGTGCAAGCTGTTCATCTGTAAGATGCTTCAGTACAGACAGTTTAAGGACTGCACTGCTAGGCACCTCTCCAACAAAGGCCTGCAGATTTATGTAGCCCTCTGTATTTTCAGTTAATGCTGCTTTGCCGCTATAGAGTCCGTCAGCCGCAAGGCTGTCTCCATGAATTTCTAAACCATCATCGTACAGCAGGGTGATCTGTGACATCATTTTGCCGCTGTCATCTACCTGATAGACACTTGCAGTTACTGTCTCTGCCGCATTAAGCGTTGTACGGAAAATAACTTCAGTGGACTCTTCTGCATAAATAGCATCGGTACTCTCCCCCTTCACTACAATCTGGAGAGCATTGGCCGGTACTGGAGTTGGCTCCACTGGTGCCGGTGTTGCGGGTGCTGGAGTCGGCTCCACTGGTGCCGGTGTTGCGGGTGCTGGAGTCGGCTCCGCTGGTGCCGGTGTTGCGGGTGCAGGCGTTGCCGATGCTGGCGTTCCTGGACCCGGGGCTGCCGGAGCGCTCACAGACGTATCACGGATAGCTTGTGTCGCTGTGGGAGCCGGAGTAACCACCGGAGTCTTAACAATGTTCGTCTCTTCAGCAAGGAGCTGCTTGGACTTCTCAACATATAGTGCCTTATTCGTCTTGAACTCATATGCGAGACGGGCCAGCGCCTGGCGCTCTGCGCGCTCTTTAGGTTTGAATTTCAGCGTGCCATCACTGCCTTGAACCCCGTTAACGAACCCATTGTTGAAGGCCAGGGATACTTGAGCTTTTGCCCATTCAGACACCTCAGACATATCCGACAGCTTACTGCCAAGCGGCAGCTTCTTCGCCGTTTCATCTAATTCAAAGGCCCGGATGAAAAATACAACCAGCTCTTCCCGGGTTACACTCGAATTAGGACTGAACGTGCTCGCCGATGTCCCCTCTGTGATGCCTGCCTTCACCAACGCACCTACATAACCACGATACCAGCTGGTAGCGGCAACGTCTTTGAATGCTGCGGCCTGATCACCGCTTACTTCCAGTCCTAAGGACAGAACTATAATTTTCGCCAGTTCGGCGCGCGACATAGCCTTATTCGGTTTGAAGGTGTTATCTTCATACCCCGAGATGATTCCTGCTTCAGTTAAAGATTGAATCTCCTTTTGAGCATAAGAGCTCGCGATGTCTTTTAATTGCGCGGACTCCCCGAACACCAGATGTGGCGTAAGGCTGCTTATTAGCAGGGCAATTACAATCACCAGACTGAGTTTACGACGTGCTGCTTGGAATAACAAAATTTCTTCCCCCTCTTTCTGTATAAAAAAATTCATAAAAACCATCGCCCTACAGAGTTCCAAGGATGGAATATCGCTCCATAATTCGACAACTTCTTGATTCTACAATAGGACTATGTACATTTACTATGTATATTGATACTAGGAAATTGTATAAATTGGAATATTAGAGGAAGAAAATTTAAAAAAAGACCATCAAGCATAAGCTTGATAGCCTAAAGGCTGCCTGCAGTTTCCTGCATCTAATTCAAAGAGACCCTTATCGTATTTTTTGGAGTTTCATCTCTTCCATATCCAGAATGTTATGATAAAAGCTGGACTGGGTCTCTTTGTGTGAAATGCCAATGACCATCGTATTCGGCAATTCCCTGCTTATCAGTCTGTACAAATCTGATTCTTGTGCTCCATAAATATCGGTGGTTGCTTCATCAATTAATAACAATTCCGGCTTGAGTAACAGACATCTTCCCAAATTAAGAAGCTGCTTTTCACCCTGGCTGAAGCTCCCCTGATCTTCATCAATTTCTTGTTGAAGTGAGCTTACTCTCCCTCTAAGGTTTAACTTTTCAAGCACTGACCATATCTCCTGATCCGTACATTGCTGCTCGGGGTCCAAATTATCTCTTAGCGTTCCATGGTACAGCACCGGACGCTGCGGCAGGGTGACTATTTTTTTCATCAGCAGATGATCTGGAATGGACTTAACATTAGTGTCTCCGAGCAGAATCTCTCCTTCATACTCCATAAATCGGGTCAGGCAGTATAATAACGTAGATTTACCGCTTCCCGTTCTTCCTTTGACCAGCAGGTTTTCAGTGGGCTCAAGTTTTAATGTCAATCCGGAGATGACTGGTATTGAATCACTATATTTGGCGCTCAAATTCCTGATTGTCAGGCCGCCTGCTGTATCCATAACTGAAGGTGTAGCCTCCATTGCGCTTACCGGGGATTTTCCGCGCTCAAGCCCCAAAATTCTTTCAAGTGAATTCGTCCCAATTTCCATATGACGAAGATCTCTGAGCAGCACTTCAAAATTGGAAAATGCCGTTAACGTATAGGTTAAAGTCACATAGATGATAACGGAGTCTCCCGAGAAGCCCCTCAAGCTCATAAGGATCAAGAAAACAGAAAATGTAAAATACCCTGCCACCTCTATCCAGAACAGATAAAGTCTATTCACTGACTGTCTTGTATACTCTGCATTTAATGCGTCTGTAATCTTCCCTTCCCAGATATTCGTAAAATAAGTTTGCAGGCTTTGCTTCCTTACATAATTAGAATCTGCAGCCACAGATTTAAGAATAGCGAGGCAGGGCTCGTGGGCTTCATTGGCTAGCCTGGATGTAATTTTGCCTGTGATCCGAACTTCCTTCTGAATTTTATTAAAAAATATCAGGAACACACCAAGCACCAGCACCATATAGAAATCCGAGTAAGCAATTAGAATTGCTGCGGCAATAATTTTGAAAAACGATTCCAGCAGATTGCTGGTGTACCCGCTCATATCCATATCAATAACCTTCATATCATTGGAAAAACGCGCGGATAATGCCCCGTTCTGTTGTTTACTGAACTGCAAAAAACTGAGTTTCGATACCCGCTGTAATAATTGCTGATGAAGGGCTTCACCGGCTTTTACATTCCCCAAGTAGATTATACTTATACGCACAACATTGGTAATAACCAGTAATAGAGCTATGCCAAAATAAATAGAGGCGAATAACATAGGGTTTGCAGTATTTCCACCAAACCTCGGCACAATATAGATAGAGGCAGCATCGATAACCTGCGCTAATATAAATAAAGCTATGAAAAGAATCAGCAGCGGCCTGCTTCCTAATGCCAAAAAGTAGTGCTTCAGTACTCTAAGACTAGATTGTTTAAGCTTCTCCTGTTCTTCAGGGCCCGGCTCTTCCCGCTTTAAGCTCTGTTCTTCTGACAATGCCTTGGTGATACTTTCGTTATTCATTTGAATTACTTTTTCATCAGGAAGAAAGTCACGAAGTGTATTGTAATCGAATGCATTCTTTTGGAAAGCATTGTTGATACGGCCTTGTTTCATTACAATCACTTGGTCTGCCCGTTCGAATAATTCCTGATCCATAGTGGCTGCCACCATAATTCTAGTTGTATCATTCCAATAATCCAGAATCAAATTTTTAAGTACTCTCTTTCGCACCTTTGCATCCAAAGAATTCAGAATCTGATCCAGCAATACGGTCTTAGCATTCTGATATGCAGCCCGGGCCAGCAAAATTCTTTTTTTCTGCCCGCCTGATAGATTGACCATATCGGTATTGATAACAGTAGAATCCCCGTTTGTCCACTGTTCCAGATCCTTGCTTAACTCGCATAAATGAATGATCTGACGATAACGCGCCTCCTCATAAGGCCTGTCAAGGATGATATTATCTCTGATGCTTACCGGGAATAAAGGTGAATGATCCATGACCTCCTCACAGCGCAGCTCCGCAGATTCTTCTCCTTGAACGCGTTCCAGATATCCGGCAAGGGCTCGCAGCAGATTCGTTTTCCCGGACCCCGTTTCACCTACAATGATAACTAACTGTCCTGGATTGACCGTTAGATCTATATCTGTAAGCAGAATCTGGCCAGGGTCATTAGGTCTGCTATACGTTGCTTTCTTCAGTGAGATCGTCCCTGCCTTCTCTACATTCCCTCTGCTTCCCTCCCATTCTTCTTCATCCAGGCTAACATATTCCTTTACGAGTGAGGCAGCCTTTAGCCCTTGTCTAACTGTGTTGATACTGACGAGGAAATCGTTAATACACCGATCCAGCAGGCCAAATACAATAAAGGATGCCATGGTTTTCTCAACACTTAGCGGATAGCCCATTAGAGAGGAGAAGCCAATACATATCATGGCCGTCAACGGAACCAGAGAATAGTTGATTAGAGTTAGCAGAATTTGAATCTTACTTTTTTTATGTAAAAATTCCGATTGACGCGATCTTGCTTTATTAATCTTGCGGATGAAGTAATTGGTGAAGTTCATTTGTTTAGCTTCTCTATATTTATTAAGGTAATCGTTGATTTCAAATAATCGCTTACTGTTTGCACGGCTGAGCTCAGTATCCACCCGATTCAGTTTATGAAGCAGCCTCGAAAACATAGGTGCTGCGAATAGCAAAATACACCCCATAAGACCCCCGGCGCCTAAATACATTACCAGGAGTGCAACGCCAGATAGAATCCCGAGCGCGCTGCTTATGCCGTCTATAAACCAAACTATTCCTCTGAACCAGCTAATTTGATTTCCGTACAAATCTATCAGTTGCCCTGCACGCTGCGCGGATTCTTTTTTCCGCAGAATATTCTTAAACAGGATATTGCGGTAATTGAATTCAATGGAGATAATTAGCTTCCAGCGGAAATGCAGAAATTGAGAATTGGAGATCACCTTCACCATTTGAATGGCGACAAACAGAAAGATCGCTCCCAGTGTTGCCCCGTGAGGCTGTGAGCTATCGTTAATAATGGCGCGAAGGATATCAGGAAACAAATACGGGATAGAGAACTGTAGGGCCAGGGTCAGAAACGAAAGTAGTGCATAGGCCAGGAAAGAGGATTTTAATTGGCGTACGATATGAATAACCAGCGGCATCACTTTTTTGGATCTGCGTACGGATGCTGATTCTTCTTGAAACCGACCGATTCCATATGTGGAAGGAATAGTGAGAATGGATTCTTGGATGGTACTTAACGGCTGATCCTTACGAATAGCTTGCTTAGTAAACGAACGTGTCCACGTAAAAA
This sequence comes from Paenibacillus sp. FSL P2-0136, assembly GCF_037975325.1. Taxonomy (NCBI): domain Bacteria; kingdom Bacillati; phylum Bacillota; class Bacilli; order Caryophanales; family Paenibacillaceae; genus Paenibacillus; species Paenibacillus sp. FSL P2-0136. The sequence continues at coordinate 7,657,174 of NZ_CP150244.1, read as the reverse complement.
ATATCCTTTGAATAGGATTTGATATCTCTTCAAGAGAGCGGCTCTGATTCGGGTTAGTCAAACTGTTCATCCCTTCACTTATTGCGAAATTAAATAGTTAAACTATACAAAGCCCCATCCTATAACAAGACGGAGCCTGGTTAACATATTTTATCCTGATATATAATCTGCTTTTTTCTCGGTCTCCGGCAGTTGCGCTTTAATTCCCACGAAATAACGTTCCAGCAATCCTTTAACTATATGTTTAATTGTTTTGCAGTATGCTTCATCATAGTTATAGATATCATCAAATTCATTCTCTACAGCGCCTGTACAGTTCCCCGAACAAAATCCCTCCAATTCGCAATCGACACAACCCGTGGAGTTGGAATACGCTCTCATCGCATAATAACGGTATGCTTCACCGGCAAAAATCTCCTGAAATAAATCTGTATTTCCTAATTTTTTTGAAGTTGTTTTACAGGCATAGGCACTGCCATCCGGCTCAATGCTTATTAGACGCCCGATGGTAGGACAGGTCTTCCAGGCTCTTCTTTCCACCCATTCGTCCGGATGAACAATTCCCCAGAATGATTGATACCAATACCCTGATAACAACACGCCTTTAGTCTGAGCATAATCATAAGCATCCAGAATTCGGTCACCAATCTCTTTGGAACCAAACTTCCTATAAAAATCAAAATCAAAAGACATGATAATCTCAATACTTTTTATTCCCATTGCTGCAGCATAGTCTATGAGCTCATAATTAAAATGATCCCAAGTCTCTTCTGACATCACTGACTGCAGTTCAATATTGATATTGCGATCTCTAAGCTTGCCAATATTCTTGTCCAGTGTAGCCCATTTAATCAGATTATTTCCTTCTCCACGGAACTCACCTGTAAGGTAATCAATATAATCAATGCTTACAGCCACTCGCACCTTATACTTAGCCAACAGCTCCAATATGCTGGATGGCAAATATGAACCATTTGTCGTGACTCCGTATTCCAAATCCATGCCAAAGCTTGTACCATCGCCGAAGTGTAATAATACTTCTTCAATCAGCTTACTGTTCAAAAAAGGTTCTCCACCAAAAAACTCAATTGACAGTTTGTTCTTTCCGTTCATTTGAATGACCTGAATCGATTTCTCAATAGCTTCCTTGGCAACCTCAAAAGACATTGCCTGCTGCGGAAATCTCAGCTTATCATCTTGCGGGTTAGCTTCACTATAGTCAAAGGTGCTACAAAAACAGTAGCTACAGCTCATATTACATTTGTTAGTTGTAGAAAGATGAAGCCTGTCAAAATAAATACCAGTATGTAACTCCTGCTGCCGTTGATCCAATTCTTTCTCCAACAAGGCCCGTTCATCTTCCTCAACCTTATAGATAAAATTCAAAGCAATTAAATCATTGAACATTTCATCGCCAAAATACTCCAATACTTCATGCTCCGAAATTATAGTATGACCATCAAAAAAGTCATTACATTCTTTAGAAACTATTCTTCCATTTCCGTACAGTGCATTGTAGATAAAGTAATAGTCATCCGTAATAGAATATCTGATTAAGTTAGGGGCTAGCTTATACAAAACCTTCATATTTATCCTCCGTTATAAGTTATAAGGGATATCTGAGTGCCCTAAAAGGTCCACAGATATCCCTGGTTAGATTAGCAAGGACGATTAGTCGTCAATGGGTTTAAATTTGTTTTAACAGACGAAGGATGGATCATTACTGGCTTTTTCATAGTTTCACCTCCATTCACGGTCTATTTCAAGAGAAATAGAATTATGTGATAAAGATTCATTTATGATATATAATCCCAGATGTTATAAAATATATTATTTCATCTTCTGGTAAAAAAACTGTTAAAAATATCATGTTCATCGTTTCGGCGGTGACTATTAAACACGGTCAGCTAGACAATCATATCCCCTATCCCGGTTCTTGTTATATCAGACTTGGCACTGTATACTGGCCTGCCTCTTGCGTAGAACGGCGCTGGCTGAAGTTCAATAAATTCGGTTATTTTCAATCCATTATGTTGATACGCCAATTTCCTTAATAGACCTTCCAATTGTTCCACTGCTCTTGCAATAGAGGGCTCCATCAGCATCGCTTCAAGTTGCTTAATATGCTCATTGATCACAGGGCTGATCTGCGCCAGCTTCCTGGACAGCCATTTGTAGGTCCCCGGCCGATACCTTCTGTTGTAGAGAAAGACCAATTGCACCGCCTGCTCCACCATCCGGTTTAACAGCAGCCGGGCTGACAACGTTTCTCCCCGAAGTTCAGCGAGCTTTACCACATAGAGATGACAGAATGAACTCCAGGCATATTTCAATTTATAGCGCCAGATATCATCTGGCAGATAAGCAAGGGTCTTACGCACTTCTGTTATTTTTCCTATAGGGTCTGTGAAGATTCTCCCTCTTGTCCATTCGAGCAATTTCTGCTCAGGAAGCATTAGCCACTCGTGTAAGGAAGGCTGCACACTATGCAGACCCAGTTGAATTCGCATATGCCGGGAGACACATGTAATAGCAATATGATGCAGATTGCCACTACCATTAGAGGGTATAAGCACCTTGTGAGACTCATCTACAGAAAAGCGGGCGGGATACCCTTGGAATAAAGCCGGAACTTCTTCATCCAACGCTTGATCGAGGGTTACAGCATATTGATCGTAGTCCGAGTCCTGCAGCCAAATGTAGCATCTGGCTCCCCATTCATGATCTCTTGATAAGTCGTCATCATGCCCTAGAACATCCGAGCCATATCCAATCAATCCGGCAGCATGCTTCTCCATTAGTTGCGGGAAACGTCTGGCGATCAGCGGCCTCACAATCTCCCAATAGAACTCCTCGCTTAAGTCTAAACCCTTCATTTGCAGACTCCATTTCATGTAACAGTGCGCACTCACATTTTGTTTTACCGGTAACCTTATGTTAACATCTCGCCCAAAAATTACTAGACTATTCATTTGAATTCTGTTATCATTTAGATTGAAGTCTTGATAATAATACTATTCCATTAAAAACGGCTGGTCAGGTTCCCCTGATCCAGCCGTTTTCTGGTTATTTCGATACCATATTATCGGGCCCAGCTTCGCTCACTCAGATATCGGCCAACCACCCCATCGCTCCAGACATGCGCTTCGACGTACCGCTCGGGACCGTACTTTCCGTCATTGTTCCAATTCTGCGGTAACCCGTACTTGTCAATGATGCTCACAATCTCGGGATAGGTATACAGAGTGTGCCTGTACTCTTTGCCATCATTAATCAGCGGGCTGAAGGTGGGCATGGAGTCCCCATAGGTAAAAGAAATCGTGTTCACATCAAATTCCTCAATCGGAATCTTGAGCGATGCGCCATTCTCGAACCATGTGCTTAGCCACGGACTGTGTTCAACTACCATATAATGCGGGGAGGACCGCTGGACCACACCGCCCTTACGTATAAATTCCGCCCGGATGATGCTCTCGCAGTTCCGCCGATATTCCACATACTTATCATGTCTTTGGGCGCTCTGGGCCTTGGGCTTGGTCTGCTTAATCGTCTCCAGCACAGCCCTCGCCTGATCGCCCGGTAAATCGGATATGCTGACAAACGGCCCCACAGCTGCATCATAATAATGATATAAGAACATCGTTCCGCTCCCTCCCAGCGTAGCTTATGTCAACCCAACTCTAAATCCTTACCGGCTAGCTACCTCGATGATCCAGTCAGTCAGTTCGTTGATTTGACTCTTCACAGCGATCGGGTCACGGTACCAGGATTGGTTCTCCGTCCATATAAACACCCGATTGTGGGCAACGGGCCCCAGCGACCCCCATATCGGATCAGCCTGCAACGATTCTAAACTGGACTCTGTAGTCAGAATTAAATAATCCCCCATGTACTCTGAAAGCTTCTCCAGTGAAAATTCGTAATAGGATTCCTCCAGCATATATCCGGGAACGGCAGCCGGCGGCTTCAGCCCCATGATTTCATACATCAGCCGGCCGCCTCGGCCCGACTTCGGACCAAACAGGCTCACGTTTCCGTCATACTCCTGCATAATCGAAAGCGTCTTCCCTTCAGGAACCGCTTGTTTAACCTTCGCCCGAATGTCTGCAATTTCCTTCTCGAATTGTTCGTTCCATTGCTCCGCGGCCTCGCGCCGGTCCAGCAAATTGCCGAAATACAGCATCTCATCCTGTATGGATGCGAACTGATTGTAAGGCACAGATACCGTTGGCGCAATCTTCTGATATTTCTCAACTACCTCAGGCTGTGGATTATGCGTTATGATCAAATCCGGATTCAGCTCCAGCAGCTTCTCAAGCGAGTCGCCGACATCCGTCACAACATCCAGCATTCCCTCCAGGTACGGGCTCGACATCAGGAACGATTCGGCTGCAACCGGCTGAACATCCAGCGCAAGTACAGTACCGAGATAAGAGATTGCCGCTATGCGCTGAGGGTGCTCAGGAACCTCGACATCGCCAAAAGCGGTACTAACCATCTTGGTCCCCGAAGAGGCCTTAGCCCCGGTTACGGTTGGAGAAGCGCTGACGGCAACCTGGCTGTGCGTTGCGCTCCCGTTGTTCACCGGCCCAGCGCAAGCCGTTAACATCACGGTTAAGCATAACAGCATCACTGCATACAAGCTTCTGGTTGCTCTGGTCATTCTATTCGCCTCATTCCATTGAAATTGATAATCAATATCACTCACATGAAAAGGATAGCGTAATGACCGGCTGGGAACAACGGACGATTGTGACCTATTCCTTGCATAATCTGAAACGGACTGTCCGTATCGTTTACGATATTGGCCTGGCGTTATGCCGGTATATTTCTTGAACATGCGGTTGAAATACATAAGATCTGGATAACCGACATGGGTTGCAATCTCCTGTTGTGTTGCCATCGTACCGGCCAGCAGATTCTTCGCTTCCTCCATCCGGAAACGGATAACATAATCCAGCGGACTGAGTCCTGTCTGTTCTTTACATTTTCTCGAAATGTACTGCTGGCTGTAATTCAGTTGCCGCGCTAGCTCCTCTAGCGAGATGTGCTTACGGTAATTTCTGGACAAATACCGGATGACCTGCTCTGACAAGGATAGCTCACCGGGTCTGAACAAGCGCTCGCTTAGAACTGCGTGGACGAAGCGGATGAAATCTCCCTTGACCGACAGCCGGGTCAATCCGTCATCCAATTGAAGCCAACTGCCGCATATTGTCTGAAGCAGCTCTAACATAGCCAGCGGTTCAACGGGCGGGAAGCCCCAGTTGTCCAGAAACGGTTCGGATTCATGCATCATCCTATGAAATTCATACGAGGCCGAAGCGGGCAGCGAAGCTTTGTACAGTACGATATATACGCTTAGTGCTTCCTGGCTCCGGATCGTCACCTGAGCACCTTTACCGGCGTGCAGCACGTAAAAACGGTCGCATAGCCATACCTCCTCATCAACCCACAACTCACCCTGCCCTTGGAAAACAAATAAAAATGCACTCGCCGGTAAGCGGTACTGCTTCAAATCCCCGCCGGTTCCGGCCTGCTTCAGCCGCACATCAAGCACGCGCACCGTCACCTGATTCCATAATTGTATAATTCTCAGAGCATCCATAGCTGATTCGCAAGCTCCCCCTAAATGATCGAACAGATAATCATTCTCAATTGAATCCTGTTTTTAATCACCATAACGAATAGGATTCGTACTGTCAACACGGGTTGACCGGAGTCTTCTCAAAAGCAAAAAGACGCTTGCCTCCCACATGCGGAAGTCCAAGCGTCTATCAGGTTCATTAGGGACGGGAGCGGCAGTTAAACCTGGCGCAAATCAGCCTAGAGTACAGACTCCAGCACTTCATCCTCAGCATCAATACTATTCAAGGCCGTACGGTTAATCCAAGACAGCGCCAGTGTCCCCTCGCCCATATGAGCACCTACCACCGGGACAAAGGTCATTATTTCTGTACGCACCGAAGGGGACATGGCCTTAATGGCCCACTCCAGGCTCAGCGCCTCTTCTTTATTGTTGGCGTGCATAATACATACATCCTGGAAGCGGCCGATTTCCTGCTGGATGGTCTCCAGCAGCTTTTGCTTCGTCTTCTTGAAGGTGCGGATTTTATCGGAGACGACAATTTTGCCCTCATCGAACCGCAGAAGCAGATGAATCCGCATCAGCTGGCCCAGCAGGAACTGAGAGCCGGAGAGCCGTCCGCTGCGGTGCAGCTGGCTCAGGCTGGCAGGAATAATATAGAAGGACATTTCCTCGATTATATTATCAATTCTGTTCTTGATCTCCTGTGCAGAGCAGCCTGCCTGCTGCCAGTGAATACCGCGCAGTAGCATCTCACGGATGGGGTATGCACCTACTTTGGAATCGATACCAATTACGTTCACTCCAGCAATGTCTGCCGCCTGCATCGAGGTGTTGAAGGTCCCGCTAAGCTCGGAGGAACAGTGGATCGCAATAATCTCGTCATACTCTTCCTTGAGGCGCTCGTATAATTCAACGAACTCGCCAATCGGCGGCTGGGAGCTGCCTAACTTGTCATGCTGCCGCATTTTTTCATAGAACTGATCGGCGTTGATATCTATATTTTCTCTATAACATTCATCATTAACGATTAGACGGAGGGGAACGATATACACATGGTTATTCTCGGCGAATTCAGAATCAATGGTGCTGGTGCTGTCAGTTACCCAGGCGATGGATTTCATAGTCATTACTCTCTTTCGTGAGGAATTCACTGCTCAGGAATCAGCAGCTATGGCTGTCTGTATATTCATAAATTATACAGGATACCAGCCATGCGTAGAGCATTCCTTGAATAATCCCAGCACTTTTTTTCAACTAAATTCGACATAAATTCACATTATATATGACGAATATACCTGTTTAAGAGAGGTTTGATTATGGTATGAGAAAAGGCGGAAAATAGAGTTCGTACGAGCATCCTACTAAGTTCCTCTACTTCCGGAAGTACTGCGTCACCTTTCCCTTACCTGCACCAACCACCACCTCTGCAAAAGCACCGTTCACCAAAGTAACCTGCGGCGGCAGATGTCCGCAGTCGATATCGTATGCGACCGGCAGGCCCAGCTCATCGGCTAGCTCCTGGTAGACATCCTCTACTGTGTACCCGTCCATAGGGCGGTTAGCCGCGCTGCGGCCGAACATAAGGCCGCTGCAATGCTCGAACCAGCCCGCCAGCTTCATCTGCACCAGGGAGCGGCGCAGGTCGGCCACGGACAGCTCACAGTTCTCTAAGTACCACAGAATAGGCTCATTATGGATATAGTGCTGCTGGAAATGCCGCACCTCTCCATACGGCGTGCCGATCAGATGACGGATAACGTCAATGCAGCCGCCCAGCAGGCGGCCCTGCATGGCGAGGGCCTGATTGCCCACCGTCTTCCAGCTAGTGGCTTCTGTAAGGTTGAACACATGGGGCGACGGCTCGCCTCCTCCCCATTCCAGCTGATACTGCTGTGAGGATTGCTGGAGTACAGAACCACCGCTTGACGTAAACAACACCTTGTCCCACATGGCGGTTGTCGGGTCTGTCTCTTCTCCCCGGAGATCAATGAAGTTCGTGCCATGAGCAGTGGCAATCCCCGTCTTCAGCGTGACAGCCAGCAGCAGCACACTGATATCGGAATACCCGAGAATCCATTTACACTTCATCTTGCTGAAATCCACCTGCTCCAGCATCTCAATCAGCAGCTCCCCGCCCCAGGGAGGCACGACGAGTCCGATGGACTCATCGGCCATCATCGCGTTGAATTCAGCGGCACGTACAGCAGCCGGAGCCGATTTAGCCTTTTCCTGTGTCCATGCTGTGGGTCCGCAGACTACGCCGTACCCTCTTTTTTGCAGCCGTTCTACAGCCAGCTCAAGCAGTTCACGAAGCTCCTCCCCCACTCCTGATGAGGGTGCAGTTACACCAATAACAGCTTCTGCTTCTAATACGGGATATCTGATCATCCGGTTATTCCTCCTAAGGTAACCCCACCAAGTGGGGCTTTAGCTTCGATGATGACTCAGGTACTTTGCGGGGACCCCAAAACATATAAATTCTATAAAAAAGGCGATACCCGAACCTTGAGCAGGTTGAATATCGCCCTATGCGTACTACGGATTATATCATTGGCTGCGTCATTCCAGTGAAGGCTTATTGTCCCGGCTGATATCCAGAATATCCAGGAAAAAGACGAAGATTGGAATCCCGAGAATCAGTCCCCATACCCCGATATAATGCTCGGAGAACAAAAGCACTACGAGCGTGTAGAACATCGGCAGGTTCATTTTGGAGGACATCAGCTTCGGGTTGAGGAAGTAGCCCTCTATGACATGTAACAGGGCAATCATCACCAGAATGTTGACCGTCAGCATCAGTCCACCCGTGTTATAACCGATAATGCACAGCGGAATCAGCGAAATGACAAAGCCGACGACCGGAATCAAGCTGAGCATGAAGATCATAATGGAGAGGGCGAACAGATACGGGAATGGCTCGAAAAAGAAACCAAGCACCCACAGCCCGACCACGGTAAACAAAGTATTGAACAGCGCAATCAGAATCTGTGCTTCAATGACCTTGCCGAAGGAGGAGATGAATTTTCTGCCGAAATACTCCAGCTCCACATAGAACCAGGAGATCTTGCTGTCTCTCAAACGGGAGGTGAAGCTGACGATCCGGTTCTTCTCCAGAATGAAGACAAGGCTTAGAATCGTGGACAGGACGAAGGTGGTGCCCCAGTTGCTGATTTTGAAGACATATTCGATCCCCTGATTCAAATAGCTCTGATAATTGAGCTCCCTGACCTTTCGGAACAAGTACTGCATAATTTCATTCTGCGGAATATCATCGGAGGTCAGCGTGCCGAGAAAAGTGGTTAACTGCTTGATCTGTGAGAATACCTTGGGCATATATTTGACGAGTGCCATGACGATCATGCTGATCAGCGCCACATACAGTATAATGATGATGACCTTGCTGTTCACCTTCACAAATTTGCCGATCCGCTTGCTTAATAGCACCTGAAAGCTGTTCATCACATAAGCGATCAGGAAGGTCAGCAGCACCAGATTCAGCATATCTCTGATACTGTACAGCAGCAGTCCAATCAATCCCAGAATCAAGAAGCGCCGGACTGTTAAATTGGCGACATAACGCTTGAATACTTCCATTGTTCCCTTGTTCCTCTCCATTCGCTGGCAGATAAGATTTTTATTATAGTGTACCGTACTGAAAACAAATATAGCAACTTTGGCATCGCCCAATTCCCGCGAAACCGCGAACTTTATGTCGATTTACAGGAAGCTCTATTGCTATATGCTATAATGTGGGCAAAACTGGAACATATATACCTTTTTCAACAGGTCCAAATCAATGAAGTTCAAACTAATGGAGGCGAAAGCTGGTATGAACAAAGTAATCTGTATCACCGGAGCATCCTCCGGCATCGGCCTTGCCACTGCACTGAAGTTCGCCCATGAGGGCTGGACGGTCTATGCCGGAACCCGCCATCTGAAGCGTGAACAGGAGCTGTACCAGAATGTGGAGGGTCTGCAGTTCGTTGAGCTGGAGGTGACACAGCCGGAGAGTATTCAGCAGGTTATAGACCGGATAGAAGCAGAGCAAGGCAAGCTGGATCTATTATTCTGTAATGCCGGATTCGGATATCTGAGAGCGCTTGGGCAGGCACCGTTCCCTGAGATCGAGGATGTCTTCAATACCAACGTGTACGGGGTCATGCATACGATCCGGGCTGCACTGCCGCTGCTGCAAAAGACTGGCTACGCCCAGATTGTGGCGACCTCCAGTGTCGGCGGACTGGTCGGGCAACCGATGAATGAGGTCTACTGCGCCAGCAAATTCGCAGTGGAAGGGCTGCTGGAGAGTCTGGCCACCTATTACAAGCCGCAGTTCAATATCGATATCACCCTGCTGGAGCCAGGAGCGATTGCTACTGAGTTCAATTCAACCGTCATGGGGCATGTCGCCAGCACCGGCGGCGTTCTGGAAGACGAGTACAAGCCGATTCTGGATGCTTATAGAGCGACCTTCCTGGAGCGCAATGTGGAGCCGCAGACGGCAGACTCTGTTGCGGATGTGATGTGGGAGCTGGTACAGCTTGAGACCAAGCCGCTGCGCCTGCGCACCTCGGAGCGGGCCGAAGCCTTCGTGGCCCGCAAGGTCAGCACTGACCCTACCGGACTGGAAGGCGTACTAAGCACGCGCAGAATTCAGTTGAATATGTAAATGTAAACAGCCGCTCCCATTCCTGGAGCGGCTGTCTTTGGCTTTCCCTTATCAGATGCTAGCGCTGAATCGGCTCAATCCGGTACGTTCCGGTACTGCCGTCTCCAGCAGGCCCGCCAGTGACCGCCCAGCCGTAAGACAATACATCCTCTAACCGTTCGCGTTCAGCCTCCGTTAATTCCGCTTCCACCGCTTCCTGCCCCTCCTCAAGCTCCAGCTTCGCTTCAATACCCAGCGCAACCTCTATCCAGCTGCGGATTCCGCGGATGGTATTGTATTTAATCTGGTAGCCTTCCAGAACGGCCCGGCGGAATCCCTCCGGCTGTTCCTCTGCAAGGGCAGACAACTGCCCGTAATCGAACTCGTATTTACTCTCATCGGCCGGCAGATCCCCTTCGCTGACTCTGCGCAGCAGCTCTTCGTCAGATCCGGACAGCGCGCGCAGCGATTCCAGCAGAAGGGCATCCCATTGTGATAGCTTGACCTTGCTAGTCGGTATTGTCATTGTATCTCCTCCTTGATTCACAGATGTGTATCTTCTAAAGATTCGTTCATAATATTAGTCTGCATATTCCCCGGCCACATAATGTCCGGGACTCACTTCCCGCAGTGCAGCGGCTTCCTCTGTCCCGCGCGTAGCCGGGTAAGCCTCCAGCTGGATTCTGCGGCTGGCCTTCATCGGGTCTGTCTCCAGAATGGAGGACAGCAGGGCTCTGGTGTAGGGGTGGAGCGGATTATCGTACAGCTCATCGCTTGGAGCCACCTCCACCAGCCGGCCGCCGTACATCACGCCGATCCTGTCAGCAATATGGCGGACCATCGACAGATCATGGGCGATGAACAGATAGGTCAGTCCAAACTCGGCTTGCAGATCCTCCAGCATATTAACGACCTGAGCCTGGACAGAGACATCCAGCGCAGAGATGGGCTCATCGCAGACGACGAACTCAGGCCGGACCGACAGCGCCCGTGCAATGGAGATCCGCTGGCGTTGCCCGCCGCTGAATTCATGGGGGAAGCGGTACAGATGCTCCCGCTTCAGCCCCACCTTCTCCAGCAGCTCTGCCACCGCTTCCTTGCGCTCTTCGCCCGGATAGAGACCGTGAATCCGCATCGGCTCACTGATCAGCTCCAGTACGTTCAGGCTTGGATTAAGCGAGGAATACGGGTCCTGGAAAATCGATTGAATCCGCCTGCGGAAGGGCTTCAGCCCTTTCTCGCCCAGCTTGCCAAGCGGCTTCCCGTCGTAGAACACCTCGCCGTCTGTATAATCGTACAGACGGAGCAGACAGCGTCCGACCGTGGACTTGCCGCTCCCGGATTCACCAACCAGTCCGAAGGTCTCGCCCTGACGGATCTGGAAGCTGACCCCATCCACAGCCTTAAGTACGCCCTTATCCCGTCCGCGCAAATCCTTGCCCTTCGGGAAATGCTTCTTCAGATTGCTAACCTCCACAAGCACCTTGCGCTCACTCAAGTGAAATCCCTCCCCGCTGTAACTGCTGTCTTCTCTTCTGTACCTTCGGTCAGCCAGCACATCGAGCGGTGCCCCGGTGCAAACTCGACTACCGGAGGACGTTCACTGCAGCGGGCGAAGGCATGCGGACAACGGTCCATGAACGGGCAGCCGGGCGGGGGATTCAGCAGATCGGGCGGTGTGCCCTCGATCGGAATCAGCCGCTCACGTTCACCGCCGCCGCGCTTCGGTATGGAACGCAGCAAGCCCTGCGTATACGGATGCTGAGGCCGGTAGAAGATATCCTGCACCGTCCCCTCCTCCATCACCAGTCCGCCATACATGACAATGACGCGCGTGCAGACCTGGGCTACCACTCCCAGATCATGAGTAATAAGCGCAACAGCTGTATCTCCCCGTTCCTTCAGCTCTTTGAACAGATCGAGGATCTGCGCCTGGATGGTCGCATCCAGCGCGGTGGTAGGCTCATCGGCAATCAGCAGCTCCGGGCGGCAGGAGAGCGCCATCGCGATCATCACCCGCTGGCGCATCCCTCCGCTGAATTCATGGGGATATTGCTTCAGCCGCTGCTCCGGATCACGGATGCCGACCTGGCGGAGAAGCTCCGCCGCTTCGGTATACGCCGCCGCTTTATCCAGTCCGCGGTGTCTGCGGATAACCTCTGTCAATTGCTGGCCGATTCGCTTGACCGGATTCAGCGAGGTCATCGGGTCCTGGAAGACCATCGCAATCCGGTTGCCCCGCAAGGACCGCCACTGCTTCTCCGTAAGCCCCTTCAGGCTCTTGCCGCGGAACTCCAGCTTCCCGGCAGTCATATGCCCCGGCGGTGTGATCAGTGACATGACCGCCTTGGCTGTAACGCTTTTGCCGCTGCCGGATTCCCCGACAATGCCTACGGTCTCACCCGCATCAATATGGAAGCTAACGCCACGGACGGCCTGATTCTCCCCGTCCCGGGTAGCGAAGGAAACCTGTAAATTCTCAACAGTCAGCAGCCGTTCAGTCATGATGTTAAGCCCTCCTATCTTCGGATCAGCTTAGGTTCAAAGCCGACCCGCAAAATATCTCCCAGCACATTAAAGCTCAGCACCGTAAACAGGATCATCAGCCCGGGGAACAGCGCCAGATAAGGTGCCTGGGCAATATACCCCTGTGCGCTGTTCAGCATACTCCCCCACGTGGCATTCGGCGGCTGTACCCCGAAGCCGAGGAAGCTGAGCGACGATTCCATCATAATGGCCGAGGCAATATTATTCGTCGCCCCTACAATAATCACCGGTATCAGCCCCGGAAGGATATGCCGCCAGATCATACCGAAGGCACTCTGTCCCGAGGCTTTGGCATATAACACGTACTCCCGTTCCTTGATCGTCAGGGTCTCCGCGCGGACGACACGTGCCACATTCATCCACATCAAGAGAGCAATAATAATGATCAGATTGCCGATGCTCGGCTTCAGATAGACGCTGAGCAGCAGCAGGATCAGGAAGGACGGGATCGACATGATAATATCCAGCATCCGCATCAGCAGATTATCGATCCAGCCGCCGAAATATCCGCTGATCACCCCAACCAGCACGCCCACAAAGGTTGCTACGACCATGGAGGCAAACCCGACCAGCAGCGAAACCCGGCCTCCGTATAAGGCTCTGGACAGATAGTCGCGGCCATAATCATCGGTGCCGAACAGATGCGCGGCGCCGGGCTTCGTCAGGCGGGCCATGGCATCCATGGCATTCGGATCATGACCGGACAGGAAGGCAAAGACCGCCCCCAGTGTAAACACCATCAATATGACAAGAGCAGCGACACCCAGACCGTTCGTAAACAGCTCGGACTGCAGATTTTTCCATTTACTGCGATTCATGAGGTCACCCCTTCAGTTTGATTCTTGGATCGACAACGCTGTAGAGAATATCTGCTACCAGATTACCGAAGATCAGCATTAAGGAAGAGAACAGGGTAATCCCCATAATGACAGGATAATCCATCCCCTTCACCGCCGTCATCCCCAGGGAGCCGATCCCCGGCCAAGAGAACACCGTTTCCGTAACAATCGCCCCGGCCACCAGATCTCCCATCGACATACCGATCAGCGTGATCACGGGCAGCAGCACATGCTTCAGCACATGCCGGAACAGGATGGTGGATTTCTTCGAGCCAAAAGCGTACTGGATCTGCACATACTCCTCCTTAAGCTGTCCGATAGTGCTGGAGCGGATATAGCGCACGTACCCGGACAGGAAACTGAAGGCCAGCACCGTACACGGCAATATCCCGTGCTTCAGCACATCCAGCGGCGATTCCACACCAATGGTGCGCATCCCCATGCTTGGAAGCAGGTGCAGCTTGATCGCGAACAGATACATCAGCAGGATCGCCAGCCAGAATAAGGGGATGGAGATGCCGATATAAGCGATAAAATTGATTAGCTTGTCTACCCAGCGGTTGCGGTTCGCACCGGCCACGAGGCCCAGCGGAATGGCCAGAAGGACGGCCAGGGCAATGGCGCTGCCCATCAGACCCGCAGTTGCGGGGAGGCGGTCCAGAATCTGATCCAGCACAGGCTGGTGATTGACCAGCGAGTACCCGAAATTGCCCTGGACCATCTCTTTGATCCAGATGAAATATTGGATATAAGCAGGCTTATCCAGCCCCAGATTATGACGGATGCGCTCAATATCATCAGCGTGCATATTGGGCGTCACGAAAGACAGCACCGGATCTCCCGGAGCCAGCTTAATCATGGTAAAACAGACCACCGATACAAAAAACAGCATCGGCAATGTTTGCAGCAACCTTCGGACGATGAGTTGTCTCATACGCAGCTTCTCCCAGCTCTTAACAGGCAAAAATAAGCTGGGAGAACCAGCTTATTTTTTTGCCTTGCTTATTTTGTGAGGCAGATTATTTCTTGTAGATCTTGGACAGGTCTTCGAAGATAACGACTGGCTTCAGGACAGCCTCATCAACTCCGCCGTAGTTCTTAGAGACAGCTACAACAGTCTTCGTATAAGCGATCGGATAGATCGGTGCATCCTCGGCTACCAGCTCCTGTGCTTTCTTGTAGATCTCTGCACGCTTAGCCGGATCTGCTTCGCCTGCACCGTCATTCATCAGCTTATCGACTTCACTGTTGGAATAATGCGAGTAGTTGGACGAGCTGTCCGTAGTGAACAGGATACGGTACGCATCCGGATCATAGCCCATGATATAGCCGGTCAGAGCCAGCTCATAGTCGGTCGCCTTCAGATCAATGAATTTCTGCACCCAGGCCGAGGAATCCATATTCTGCAATTCAACCTCTACGCCGATTGCCTTCAGCTTCTGCTGCACATACAGCGAGATGGCTTCCTGCGCCTTGTTACCGCTCTGTACGATATACCGGAGCTTCAGGTTGCTCTCACCGGCAGTGGCCAGCAGTTCCTTCGCCTTGGCAGCATCATTGTCAAAGGTAGGGACATCGTTCGTGAAGTACAGTGCATCCGGAGTCAGGAAGGACTTTGCCGGATCAGCATATTCGCTGGAAGTGTACGCCGTCTGAATCAGCTCGTCGCGGCTGAGGGCCAAAGACAGGGCCTGCCGGACTTCTTTTTTGGCGAGGGCGCCGGTATCGCTGTTCGCATTGAACATCAGATAAGCGAGGCGGCCTTCGCTATACGGGAGAATCTCAAAATTATTCGTCGCTTGAATCGTAGGAACATCCTTCGGGTCCAGATACTGTACATTAATCTCGCCGTTCTGCAGAGCCAGATTCGCAGCATTGGTATCCTTGGCAATCCGGTAAGTGACCGAATCCAGATGCGGCTTGCCGCCGAAGTAGTTGTCGAAGCGTTCCAGCGTCAGATATTCGCCCGCCTTGTATTCCTTGAACTTGAAGGGACCGGAGCCGACAGGAGAAGCGTTCTTCGTGCTCTTCTCAATGTTGGTCTCATTCTCGTAAATGTGCTTCGGAATCGGGAATACCTGTACCAGCGTGGCTTCAAAAGCCGGGCTGACCTGCGGCAGCTTGAACTCCACAGTCAGGTCATCGACCTTGACGGCCTTGATCGCCTTGTCGCCGACAAGGAAGTTGGCCCGCAGGAAGCTGTTCTGCTTCTCATCAAGAATGCTGTCGATGGTGAATACCACATCATCCGCCGTCAGCTTCTCTCCATCATGCCAAGTCAGTCCATCCTTAAGCTTCAATGTATATGTCAGATTATCGCTTGACGGTGTCAGGCTGTCTGCCAGATAGAAGGTCTTCTTGCCGTTGTTCACCTGGAACAGCGGAGCATACAGCGCCTGGTCAATCGTCAGACTGACACGGTCACCCGCATAGTTCGGATTCAGTACCACCGGATCAGAAGCTACCCCTATAATCAGACTGCCTCCATCCTTCGGTTCGCCGGCAGCAGGCTCTTGTGATGCAGCCGGTGTCTGTGCGGCATTGGTAGATGAAGTGTTATTCCCACTCGAACATGCACTGATCATCAGTGTTAATAATAGTAGAATAGCAACCCCTGTTATCCCTTTACGCATTGTCTCTTCCTCCATGTCTATGAGCATTCCCACTCGTTGTTGAGTCATTATATATCGGAATACTAGGAATTACAATGTATGAATTTACCATGGGCTTTACCAGACGCGGACCTCCTGCATGACCGCTCCGCGCCGCAGGGCATCGACATGCTCCATTCCTTCCGTAACCCTGCCGAATACCGTATGCCAGCCGTCCAGATAATCGAACGTATCATAACAGATAAAAAACTGGCAGGACCCCGTGCCTGGTCCAAAATGCGCCATAGACAGCGCCCCGCGCACATGCTTATGGGGATTCCCCTGCGTCTCACAGGGAATGGGATCTGTGCCGCCTCTGCCGTTGCCGTCCGGGCAGCCGCCCTGGGCAACAAAGCCGCGAACCACACGCTGAAAGGCCAGACCGTTGTAAAAGCCGCTGTTCGCAAGCTTTTCAAAATTGGCTACGGTTCCCGGCGCTTCCTGATCGAACAGCTCCAGCCGAACCTCCGGTCCCTGCTCCAGACGGATCAGAGCCTGCTTCATGGCGCCTCCTCCTCTACACGGGCTGCAGTATCTGCCGGTACACCGATATAGACGGCCGTCTTGGCAGCATGCAGCGGCGCATAAATCTCCTCGATATCCTCGTCCACGAGCGGCCTTAGCACTCCGCCCTCCATATGCAGGAACACCTCAGCGCGCGGATTCATCGCCAGGAGGACATTGATCAATTGCTGTACTTTTAACGTTGGCTTGTCCATCCTCTCACTCCTGCCAGCCCTCTTCCGGGGATTATATATATTAGCGGTATTGTACAATAGCTCAGGGCAAACGGCAATACGGCTCTCTTCTATACATGCAGGTGATTATTTCGGGGAAATGGGGAAAGTCTGGTACTTCTCTAAAAATATCGAATACATATAATTTATATCAACTATTTGCGAATCCAAGGGGATGTTCTATCATGTTGACCTTATTCTGGAGTGGCTGCTATGAATCCGAATAGAACCCGGGTGCTGCTGGGCAGCCCGATCCATCAAAAACCGGCGATCCTGGAGCAATTCCTGAACTCTCTGCTGCGTCTGAACCTGAAGGATATCGATCTTGATTTCTATCTGATTGACGATAACCCGGATGAAGCCGCAAGCCAGCTGCTGCTGCAGTTCGCCCGGAACGGCAGATCCGTCTTCCTGCAATCCTCCGGCTACCATGATGACTATATCCGAGATGAGCATACTCATGTCTGGCATTCCAATCTGGTCTGGAAGGTGGCCGGATTCAAGAATCTGATGATCCGGCGGGCGGAGGCCTTCGGCTATGACTACCTGTTCCTGATTGATTCCGACCTCATTCTGCACCCGGATACGCTGCTGCATCTGATCGGTACAGGCAAGGATATTATCTCCGAGATTTTCTGGACACAGTGGCAGCCGAATACACTGCTGCAGCCGCAGGTATGGATGCATGACGAATACAACCAGTGGGAGATTCATCCGGGGGAGCAGCTCTCGCCGGAGGAGATTCAGCGCCGTTTCCATGCTTTTTTGCTGAAGATGCAGCAGCCTGGAATCTATGAGGTTGGCGGACTTGGCGCCTGCACGCTGATCAGCAGCTCAGCCCTCAGCTCCGGGATCAGCTATGATCGGGTACACAACATCTCCTACTGGGGAGAGGACCGTCATTTCTGCATCCGTGCAGCGGCCCTCGGCCTTCCGCTCTTCGTGGATACCCACTTCCCTGCGCTGCACCTCTACAGAGACAGTGATCTGGATCTGGTCGCGGAGTTCATCCGGCACACCTCGGGCGCGGAAGCTGCTCCTATAGCAGAAGGGGTGCCCGGGACCGGGGATGACAATGAAGCATACGGAGCCCGGACTGAAGCAGCTGTCCCGGAGGACGGCGATACAGCAGCCGCTGCTGATCTGCCGGGCCATGCAGAGACGGCTCCGTCCCCTGCTGACAAAAGAGTACAAGAGGCAGCAGCGCAGTGGGATGTGCTGTGGACCGAAGCCGAAGCCCGGCAGCGCTTGTCCAAGGAGCCTCTGCCTGCTGACGCAGGCGAGACGGCAGAAGGAGCCAGCACAGGCGGGGACGGAGGAGCAGGGCTGCAGAAGCCTCAATCCGCTTCTGCAGCGTCCCCGGTCACTCCGGCAGCTGCTTCCCGCCGGCCCAAGCTGACCCTCACGATGATCGTCAAGAATGAAGGCACCAGATTCCTGCGCCAGGTGCTCGAGGAGCACCGCAAGTATATTGATGAGGCCGTCATTATCGACGACGCAAGCACAGATGATACAGCCGATATCTGCCGGGAGGCTCTTGAGGGGATTCCGCTCCACCTGATACAGAATCCTGTCTCCCTCTTCCATAATGAATCAGAGCTGCGCAAGCAGCAGTGGGAGGCGGTGGTTGCAACCCGTCCGGAGTGGATTCTTAATCTGGACGGGGATGAGCTGTTCGAGTCCTGTTTTCCAGAGGAGGTTGACTCCCTGCTGCGGACAGCGGATTGCGACTTGTTCTGCTTCCGGCTCTACGACTTCTGGGATGAGGCCAGCTACCGCGAGGATATGTACTGGCAGGCCCACCAGAGCTACCGCCCGTTCCTGCTCCGTTACCGGGAAGACTTCACCTATACCTGGAATGATCTTCCGCAGCACTGCGGGCGGCTGCCGGAGAATATCTTCGAGCTGCCCCATCAGTTAAGCAACCTGCGGCTGAAGCATCTTGGCTGGTCGAAGCCGGAATTCCGGCTGGAGAAGTATCTGCGTTATATGCTGCTGGACCCGGATGCTGAGTACGGCTGGAAGGAGCAGTATCAGTCTATCCTTGACCCGAAGCCCCGGCTGGTGAGTTGGAGCGAATAAGGCGGAGGGCTAAGTCATAAGAAGAGAGAAAGAAGCTCCTTATCGGAGCTTCTTCTTTTTTTGCAAATAAGCTTCAGGAAATATATCACTATAGGTCCGCAGGCAAATATGCTAAAATAACAGAACATAAGTTCGTATTTTGGTTGTAAAATACATCCTAATATTTCCCTATTATTAGAAAGATATATAGAAGAGGAGGCGTAAGGGCAATGGAACAGCAAATGATACAGCGTTACCGGCAGGAAATCTATCGAATCGGCTGGCGCTTACAATACCGCAGCAAGCGAACCCGCCGGCATGAATGTACCTTCATGGATATCCGCCCGGCTCAGCGGGATGAAGCGGAGGACATGATTAACCGGTTGTCCGTTGAGCAGCTATTAGATACCCTTCCAGCCAAAGGAAAGGTGATTCTGCAAAAGATTTATCTGCAGGAAATGACAGAGGCTGAGGTCGCGGCACAGCTGCATATGAGTCAACAGGGGGTTAACAAATGGAAGCAAAAAATGCTCCAGCAGCTATCACAGACAGCGAATTCGCAGACCTTCTGACAGGTGTCCGCCAGAAACAGCCGGAGGCCATGCTCCAGATCATTGAGCTATTTCAGGAGGACATCGAAATAGTCAGTCAATGCATCCTCCTCCCGCGGGAGGATGCCATTTCACATATTGTGACGGAGATTCTTAACTTCATACAGGCGGGGGATAGCACATGAACAAGCGGGCAAACGCCGACCTATCGTGGCGCTGCCCGCTTGTCATTCATTGGGAATAGCTAATCTATCAGGCAAGACCAGCATTCATGCCGCCTGCACCCTAGGTATTGACATTCCTGCTAGGGTAAGGTTTATGGTTACTATAAGAAGTTCCGGCCGGAATAACTTATGAAAGGGTGTTCATGCGTTGAAGATCGGAGAGTTCGCAGCTTGAGGCCCACGGGATGTTACATCGGAGGTCTGGTCGGACCGTTCGGAGCCAGCACAGATATCCGCATCATTATCGAGGCTTCCATCGAGACTCTAGACCGGGCACGGAGAAATGGGGTAAACTCATTAAATATTGAATCGTACATTGCATAACTCGGATGCCACGAGAAGGGGTTGAACCCATCCATGGAACTCTACGCCGTAAAATTTGGTGAATCTTCATTTCGCTTAAGCAACGTATACCGCGATATGCATCATTCGGAGGAATTAGTCCAGATTGCGTGGTCATTTTATATTGCCAAGCATAATAATAAAACAATCTGTATCGATACAGGCTTTCGCGATGAGAATGTGGCACAGCAATGGGGGATTACACTAACAGACGTTGCAGACGAGTTAAGAGGCATCATTGGCAATCTAAGCTCCGTAGATACAGTCATCATTACGCATAGTCACTTTGACCATATTGAGAATCTTGACTTGTTTGATAAGCCTGAAATCATTATTTCAAAAACCGACTATGAAACTGCGCTACAGCAGTGCCCGCCGGCCATCAAGGAGAAGCTGCTTCAAGGCCCGGTTGTCACCGTAGACAACGAATATATTTACGACAACCAGTTCAGATTCAAGGTGATCGGCGGGCATAGCCCTGGTTCATCGGTGGTTTACTTTGAATCGGTTAATACCAACTATATAATCACCGGCGATGAATGCTACTGGTGCGATAATTTGCTAAGCAATCGGCCGAACGGGGTTTTTTCCAGTACAGAAAATAACGAACGGTTTCTAAATGAGGCTCATCACAGCGGATTAATTCCGCTCCCATTCCATGATCTGCAAATATTCGAACACTATCCGGCCGTTTCTAACAATATAGTGAGAATCCTTTAGATTTTGGATAATGCCAACATGACTTGGATTACTTCTACTAACAACAAACGCGCTCAAAGCTTCTTTGAAAACATGAACGCGGTCAAAGGGAAGGATTGGGTTCACTACTCCCTTATCTAAATCAACGCGTCGAAATGGCCCTCTGCGTCTACCGTCGCTGTCCGGGGATCGGTCAGACCGATGCCCTTAAGGCCTCCCTTTCCCTCAGTCCGCCAGGACGGAGTATGATCCTGAAGCGGGGGAGCAGGTACAAATGAAGCCGAAGCGGTACTCCCGCTTTTCTGCACCAGATGGGCCTCCAGCTGCCGTATTTGCCGCTGCAGCTGCTCCCGGCGATAAGGAGTCTGCATCTCTCCGCCCTGCGCCGCGTTCACCTTGTCCAGCTCCATCAGCAGCCGGTTGCGCTGCTTCTCCAGAGAACTGACATCGCTCTGTGTGCTGCCGTAAGCTGTAGTGGCCTGTACCGGGCTGATACCGGATACCGTCTGTGCCGCCATGATCTCTCCCTCCGTTTCCTTGGCTTCTGCTGCAAATCCAGCCATATTCGAAAGTTCTAATCATTTCTATTACCCGGCAGCTCCCGCCATGACAACATTTCAACCACATATTTACAAAAAATCGTCGCATAGTCTCAATCGGATGCTGGTTGGACCATACCAAAGACCTAGCCGGGAGGTCTGTAAAAGCGCCAAAGGCCCATGTTCGCTTTGCCCCGCACCGCTTCCAACGGCAGTTCCAGTCCATATTTATATCATCTACAAAGATATGCTTTTGTCTCTTTCTAACGAACCTTATTTGACATAAGATTTATCCTAGTACCTCATCAGATTTAAAATAGTGGAGTAGAATAAATTACCCTTCAAATTACATATTTTTTCAATAGATGGTTGTTATTTGGGGGCGTTTGGCTTAGCGTAACGGACACAGGGGCTCTTATCCGGGAAGAAAGTCGTCACTTAGGCGATTAGCGGACCGCAAGGACCTTATCCCCTGCAATTCAGCTCCAAAACGTCTCGCAGAAAGACGATAAGGTCCACTGAGTCCGTTACGTTGCAAAAGGTGGCGTTCTCGTGGGGATAAGGTCTCTTCGGTCCGTTAGATTTTTTGGGATGATAGGGTTTCATTACACGAACCCCTGAGTTTCACAAGCTTATCCACCCTTTTAAATCTGACACTGTACTAAGAGGTGACGCCGGGGCCCATTACATTTCACATCGATCCTACTGGCTTCGCAGACTCTGATTTCGCTATTGCAACAGTCAGCTCGCCGTCCGCTTCGTCCACCGTCATCACTGAGCCTTCCTCCGCTTCTCCGGCAATCAGCGCGCGCGCTACCCGGGTCTCCAGACTGCGCTGGATGAACCGCTTCAGCGGTCTGGCCCCATAGATGGAATCGAAGCCTTCCTCGGCAATGAAGCGGACCGCCTGGTCACTCAGCTTAAGACCGATATTCCGCTCTGAGAGGCGCAGACGCAGGCCATCGACCAGCTTCACAACAATCTGCTCCGTCTCATTCAGGGTCAGCGGCTTGAACATTACGATATCATCTACACGATTGAGGAACTCCGGACGGAAGTGCCCGCTCAGCTCCTTCATGACCCGATCCTTGACGGCTTCGGTCAGCTCGCCGTTATCATCCGTGCCCTGAATCAGATGCGGTGAGCCAATATTGGAGGTCATGATAACAATAGTGTTCTTGAAGTCGACCATCCGGCCCTGCGAATCGGTCAACCGCCCGTCATCCAACAGCTGCAGGAGGATGTTGAACACATCCGGGTGCGCCTTCTCCACCTCATCCAGCAGCACGACGGTATATGGCTGGCGGCGGACCGCTTCGGTCAGCTGGCCGCCTTCTTCATAGCCGACATATCCCGGAGGAGCACCTACGAGACGGGAGACACTGTGCTTCTCCATGTACTCCGACATATCGATACGGATCATGCCGTCCTCGCGGTCGAACAGCGAGACCGCCAGTGCTTTGGCCAGCTCCGTCTTCCCGACCCCGGTCGGCCCGAGGAACAGGAACGAGCCGATCGGACGGTTCGGGTCCTTGATGCCGGCTCTAGCCCGAAGAACCGCATCGGCTACCAGCCGGACCGCCTCATCCTGCCCGACTACCAGCTCATGCAGCGTCTCCTCCAGCCGCAACAGCTTATCCCGTTCGCCTTCCACCAGTCTGCTTACGGGAACTCCCGTCCAGCGTGAGACAATATCGGCGATTTCCTCCTCCGTCACGGCTTCACGCAGCAGCCGGGTCTCCTGGTCCTGCTGCGCCGTTTCCTCTGCCGCCTTAAGCTGCCGCTCCAGATCAGGAATAATGCCATAGCTTAATTCAGCCGATTTGTTGAGATCATAGATCTCCTGCGCATCGACCAGATCCTTGCGGGCCTGCTCCAGCCGCTTCTTCAGGTCGCGGATGCCCTGAATGGCCGATTTCTCCTTCTCCCAGCGGGCCGTCATCCCCAGATGCTTCTCCTTGAGGTCAGCCAGCTCCCGCTGGAGGTTCTCCAGGCGGCGGGCGCTGGCGTCGTCGGTTTCTTTTTTGAGCGCGGCTTCTTCAATCTCCATCTGCATCAGGCGGCGGGTTACTTCATCCATCTCACCGGGCATGGAGTCAATCTCCGTGCGAATCATTGCGCAGGCTTCATCGACCAGGTCAATCGCCTTATCCGGCAGGAAACGGTCCGTGATATAACGGTTAGACAGCACACCGGCTGCTACCAGAGCGCTGTCATAGATTTTGACTCCGTGATGCACCTCGAAGCGTTCCTTCAAGCCGCGCAGAATCGAAATGGTATCCTCGACATCCGGCTCGCTGACCAGCACCTGCTGGAAGCGGCGTTCGAGCGCCGGGTCCTTCTCGATATATTTGCGGTACTCATCCAGCGTGGTCGCCCCGATACAGTGCAGCTCACCCCGGGCCAGCATCGGCTTCAGCATGTTGCCCGCATCCATAGCCCCCTCCGTCTTGCCCGCACCGACAATCGTATGCAGCTCGTCAATGAACAGAATAATCCGTCCGTCACTCTCGCGGATCTCCTTCAGCACCGCCTGCAGCCGCTCCTCGAATTCCCCCCGGTATTTCGCACCGGCAATCAGCGCACTCATATCCAGCGAGAAAATTGTCTTGTCCTTCAGTCCCTCCGGCACATCCCGGCGGACAATCCGGTGGGCCAGCCCTTCGACAATCGCCGTCTTGCCGACACCCGGCTCCCCGATCAGGACAGGGTTATTCTTGGTCTTGCGGGAGAGGATGCGGATCACCCGGCGAATCTCGGCATCGCGACCGATGACCGGATCGATCTTGCCGGCCCGCACCTCAGCCACGAGATCGCGGCCGTACTTCTCCAGCACCTCATAGGTGGCCTCCGGCTCCCGGCTGGTCACCCGCTGGTGTCCGCGAATCTCCGCTAACACTCCAAGCAGCTTCTCCCGGGTAACGCCCCGGCTGGTGAACAGCCCGCGCAGCTCGCGGTTCCCGCTGCTCGCATCCGAGACCATCGCCAGGACGGCATGCTCCACCGCGACGAATTCGTCCTGCATCTTGGCCGCTTCCTGCTCCGCCTGTTCCAGCATGGCAATCAGCGCGGGCGATGCATAGCGCCGCATGGTGCCCGCTCCGCTCCCGCTTACGCTGGGCTTGCGCTGAAGCAGCGCATCGGTTCCCTGCAGCAGTTCGGCTGCGGGAACATTCATCTTCTGCAGCAGCCGGGGCAGCAGGCCCTCATTCTGCTGAAGTAAGGCTTTCAGCAGATGAAGATTGTCAATCTCCTGATGCCCGCCGGAAGCCGCCAGCGACTGCGCCTCTGCTACCGCTTCCTGCAGCTTCTGGGTAAGCTTATTGAAATCCATAAAATCATCGCCTTTCTAATGTATAGGTTAATCAACCGGATGCCCGGCTGTTATATATGCTGAACTTAAATGTTCTTTACCGTGTTGCCGCTCTTCGCCGCTGCGCTCCGCCTGTGGTACGCCGTTTCGCACCGGCTTGGAAGCTGCCGGACTCCGCCAGCTGACGGTACAGCTTCTTCTCTGCCTCCGATGTATCAGACGGAATGACCATCTCCATCCGGAACAGGATGTCACCATTCGTTCCGTCCGGACGTCTCAGCCCCTTGCCGGAGAGGCGCAGCGTTCCGCCGCTTGCTATTCCGGCAGGGATCTTCAGCTTCACGCTGCTGCCATCCGGCAGTGCTACCTTGGCTTCCCCGCCAAGCACAGCCTGCCAAGGGGCGATCTCAACCGTGCCGAGCAGATCCCCGCCGTCCGGCTCATAGATCTCATGCGGCAGGAGATGCAGCGAGATTAGCAGATCGCCGCCCTGCGCCGCTCCGCTTCCGCCGCCGGGTACCCGGAGGACGGTCCCTTCCGCCGAGCGTGCCGGAATCTGTACATTCAGGTCTTTGCCTGCCGCCTGAACGCTGATATTGCCGCCTTTGTAGGCCTGCTCCAGCGTAATCTCAAGCTGGGCCTGCATCGTACTGAACTCATCCCCCCACGGGCTTCCGCCTGGACGGGCACCACTGCTGCCCGAGAAGAAGCCGGTGCGGTCAGCCGCGCCCCGGCTGCCGAAGAACATCCCGAACAGATCCTCTTCCGGTATACCGCCGGAAGAAGCGGCTCCGCTGCTCCAGCCCGCGCCAAACGGCGATTCCCATGACGCAGAGGAGGCCGATCCGTAGCTGCGCTGACCCCGTGAGCCTGCGCCGGCTCCATAGCGGAGCTCCTCATCATAGATTTTGCGCTTGTCTTCATCGCCCAGCACCTCATATGCCTCGGCTGCTTCCTTGAATTTCGCCTCTGCCTCCGGGGCCTTGTTGACATCGGGATGCCATTTTTTGGCCAGCCTCTGATAGGCCTTCTTGATCTCCTGCTTCGAGGCCTTCTTGTCTACCCCAAGACGCTCATAATAATTTGCCGCCACCGGAACCTCCTCCTTTCGTGTAATGGGAACCTTCTGCCTTCCCCCGGGAAAAGACGCATTATAGCCGGAACCCCCACTACAATGCGTCTAATTATGAAGTGCTATATGAAAAGCCCGGTAAAATCCTGTTGCCGCCCGGTGAACCGGATAGGCCAGCGGCTACAGCCGCTAAGCCCGGAGTTCCTGCGGAAGCGGCAGCTTCAGCCGGACTTGGATGTCCATCTTCCTCATAAGGCTGTCCTTCCGCTTACTGTAGCTCTTTCCGGTCTGAATTATCGTTTCCGCCATCCTGAATTTCGATCCGTTTGCCCTGCGGCTTCTGCCGCTTCGGGACCTCCAGGCTCAATACCCCGTCTCTCAGCGAAGCGCGGATGCCCGCATCGTCAATATCCTGGACATAGAACCGGCGTACATATTCACCATACCGCCGTTCGCGGCGCACCATCTGATGATCCTTGTTCTCCTCATTGCTCTCTTCTGTGCGAACCGCCTTGATCGTCAAGTAAGGGCTGGAATAATCAATGTCGATTTCTTCTTTGCGGAAGCCCGGAAGCTCGGCCTCGATCAGATATGCCCCTTCACTCTCCCGGATGTCGGTCCGGAAAGACAGCGCGTTACTTGTCAGCGGTGCGAAGAAATCATCATTAAACATTTCGTTCAGCGACTTCGCCAGCACACCAAAAGCATCATCTCTGCGTTTACCAAAAGGAACCAAATCAAACATCTTTCATTCTCCTCTCATTTGACTTTTGATTTTTGATTTTTTGAATTCGGTCTTGCTAAGACTTTGACTTTGTCTGACCTATGGCTTTATTATAGCCTGCACCCCCGGAGAAAACAAAACCGGTATAAGCCGAAAATCCGGGAAAATCCGGCGTTTCGGCTCTTTTTTTATAATAAATTTTAACATTATTAAGGATTTGACCTTATTTGACCTTCCTGCTCTACTTCAAATAACGCTCCCGGTATTCACTCTCCACCATGCCCATCATTATCACATCATGATACTCATGGTTATAAAACAGCGTCTGACGCCGCACCCCCTCCTGCACGAACCCGATGGACTCATATACATGCGCAGCACGGGCATTATAACTGTAGACCTCCAGCTCAATCCTGTGCAGATTCAGAATGCCGAAGCCATAATCCAGCATCAGCAGCAGCGCTTCACGCCCATATCCTTGTCCCTGATGCCGCTCGTCCCCGATGGCGATCCGCAGATTGGCATTCCGGTTATCCCCATCGATGTCCTGAATAGCGATGTCGCCGATAACCTCATCATTCTCCTTCAGCGCGATGAGCAGCAGCACCGTGCTGTCATCTCCGGATTTACGCGCGATATAATTCTCAATCTGCTCTTTGGTGATATGCTTCTTCGTTCCTGTAAGCCTGCGGACTTCCGTGCCGTAGAACATATGATAATACATTTCTGCATCTTCCCCGTTGAGCGGGCGCAGATATACCTTTTCCCCTGTTACAAGTTCTGAATGCCTGTTCATTCCCGTCATCTCCCACCTGTTGTTATAGCTCTTATGGTAATGCAGTACTGCATACTATAAAATATACAAAAACGTCTAATTTCAAAGGACAGATTGAAGGTGAAGGATGCTGCTTGTCCCTGATCTGAATGAACACAGCGAGGTCCCGTACTACATACAGCTCTATAATTATCTGGCAAAAGCAATCCTGGGCGGCACCCTCCAGAGCGGGACGCGCCTGCCCTCTATCCGCCGCCTGGCGGTGTTATGCGGAATCAGCGCCACTCCGGTGGAGCTTGCATACCAGCAGCTTCTGGCAGAGGGCTTCATCGCCAGCAAGCCGCGCAGCGGCTACTACATCCTGCCCGTCCGCCGGGAAGGCAGCCCTGTTGCGGCCGGGGAACGGCCCAGTCCGGCACCCCGCCCGATTACGCCCCGTGATCCACGGCACTACACATATGATTTCCATATGTCGCGCAATGATTTCTCCCTGTTCCCGCACAAAATATGGCGCAGCCTCTACCAGGAGCAGCTCGCGAATCCAGACCTGCTCCAGTACGGCGATCCCCAGGGGGAGCCGGCCCTCCGTGAGAGCATCGCCGCCCATCTGCGGCAATTCCGCGGGCTGCGCTGCACGGAGAAGCAGATTGTAGTCGGCGGTGACCAGTATACGCTGTGTTCTTTGCTGTGTCTGCTGCTGAAAGGACGGGTGAGCGGGCTGGGTATCGAAGATCCGGGGTACCACCTGCTGCCTGCGGCATTCCGGCGCAGCGGATACAGCATCCTGCCCATTCCGCTGGAGGAGGATGGATTGCAGATAGACAAGCTGTACAGCAGCGGGGCAGATGCTGTGTACATCTCGCCGTCCCATCAGTTTCCCCGGGGGATGACCATGCCGATCACCAAACGCCTCGCATTGCTGGAGTGGGCCCGATCCACAGGCGGATATATCATCGAAGATGATTATGACGGGGAATTCCGCTATCACGGGCGGCCGATCCCCGCGCTGCAAGGGCTTGCTGAGGGCAGTCCGGTGATCTATATGTGCAGCTTCGCACAGTCGGTGACCCCTGCCTTATGTATTCACTATATGGTTCTGCCGGAGGAGCTGCTGCCGGACTATCACAGCCTGAGAAGCGAGCTGTACCTGGAGCATTCGGCCGCACGGCTTCATCAGATTGCGCTGCATTATTTCATGGAGCGGGGTCATTTTGAGAAGCACCTGCGCCGGATGCGCCTGCTCTACCAGCGTAAGCATGACCTGCTGCTGCGTTCGGTCAGGCAGCATTTCGGCGATGCCGCAGTGCTCAGCGGAACGGATGCCGGATTTCATCTGCTGCTGACCTTTAAGCCGCCCTCAGCAGAAGCGGGCTCCAGAGTTAGCAACAGAGTTAGCAATAGCACAAGCGCCAGAGAGCTTTCTGCCGCAGCGGAAGCCGAAGGCATCCGCGTTACCCCCATGTCCTATACGTGGTGGGCCAAGCCGGACTACGATGAACCGGAATTCATCCTGGGCTTCGGCGGGATCGCCGAGGACCTGATCGATGAAGGCATCCGCAGATTGGCGGGGATATGGCTGGGTTAGTACAGCATCAGGTTTAAGAGCGCGTCACTCCCGCGCAGTCATTCGGATGCTGTAGGCGCTGGAACGGCAGTAACTGTATTTTGTACAATGGAATGATGTCAAAATAGCTTCCAAATAGGTTCTATTGTATTCGGTACAATTGAATGTTGAACAAAGGACATTTTTCGCCCAAAATGCAACATTCCAATGTACGAAATACAATAGAATAACATTTCACGTTCAGATATAAGTTTTCTATTGCAGGAAATACAATCAGCTGCTTTTATTTCCAGAGTTGAGGCCGGTAGCAGGTGCAGGATCTGCCTAATATCTTCTCAATGTTCATGTCCAGGCTTTTAGATCAGCTATACTTCTCCAGCATATCCGCAAGCATCTGCTTCACCTCGGCCACCAGCTCCGGCGGCTCCTGCACAGTAGCCTCGCTGCACAGGCCAATCACAAACCGCGCGAAGAAGCCCAGATCGCTTCCCCGAATCTCTCCCTCCAGCCAGCCTGTGCCGTCTGCACGGATATGCAGCAGCTGCGGGGACCATACCTCCCCTTCGCAGGCCTGGACCCCTTCATTCCCCAGCTCCACGTACAGCCGGATAAGGCTTTGTTCGGCCTGCTCCTGCGGCGGGCTGCCGTAATGCTCCGTATTGTCCAAGTGGATATGACGCAGATCAAGCGCGGCCGGTCCCGCTTCATCATACCCGGCAGACTGAATCCGGTCGCAGCGGAAAGTACGGATGCCGCCCCGCAGGAAGCAATACGCCGGACAATACCACAGGCCGTTACTGGCATAGATGCCGACGGGCTGAATCCACCTTTGCTGCCGCCGGCCCTTCGATTGGTAATCGATCAGCAGCACTTTTTGCCCGGTAGCCGCCTCCAGCAGTTGGGGCAGATAAGGAAATTCCGCCTGCCGCGACGGGGTCAGGAAATCAATCCTGTTCTTCATCTCATCAATCCGGTCACGGACATCACTAGACATGTAATTATAGAATTTGTGCAGGGCGGATAAGGATTCTTCCTTGAAGGGAAGATATTTATAATGGCGCAGGGCATGGCTGGCAAAAAATATCGCCACTGCCTCTTCCTCCGTGAACGCAATCGGCGGCAGGATTCTCTCGCTCAGCACCTGATACCCTCCATGCGGCCCCACTTCGGAATAGAGCGGTACGCCCAGCTCCCCCAGCTCCTGCAAATCCCTGAGGATTGTGCGTGAAGAAACTTGGAATTCGTCAGCCAGCTCCCTGACGGTGAATTTACGCTTGCGGTTGACGGTCATCATGAGGTCCAGCAGCCTTTTAGATTTCGACACAGGGTTCACTCCAATTATATTTTAACTATGACAAGACCTGTCACTATTATAGTCTACACTATAACCATAGCCGGTTAGTACAGGCAAATATACCTTCCAAGGAGCGAACAAGACATGAAACTGCAAATGAACCCTTATATTCTGGTGGACGGATCTGCCCGGGAGGCGATAGCTTTTTATCAGGAGGCGCTTGGCGCTGTGGTGCTGTTCAAGCAAACGATGGGCGAAGGCCCGCAGAACCCGGACGCCCCGATGACGGAGCAGGAGAAGGCGCAGATTGCCCATGCGGTGCTGCTGGCGGGAGAAACGAAGTTTTTTGTGGCGGATTATGAGCCGGGTATGCCGCGCAGCCGGGGCAACAGCATCAACATCTGTCTCACGGTGGAGACCGAGGCCGAAGCACAGCAGCTATTCACCTCGCTGAAGGCTGGCGGCACCGTCGATATCGAGCTGGCCCCAGCCTATTACAGTCCCGCTTACGGCATGGTGACCGACAAGTTCGGCGTATGCTTCCAGATTTTTATGGATAATAGGAAGTAGAATTAGGCGGAAAGTAGGGAGTGACTTGGCGGGGAAGGAGGAGCTGGCCTTTGCGGCAAGCAGATGGAGGAATCCACCTGTTTCCCCCTCCTTTGGCTGATCATAGGACACGGCTGCAAATGTGTTCGGTTTTTCGCATACATTTGGTCCATATGCCGTCCCAACTCGAATTGTGTTCGGTTTAATACGAAAATAAAAGTCGGGATGCGACTGATGCACCCGACTTATTTTCATTCCTGGGGGTGACAAGGCCTCTGTCTTGTCATGCCTGTTTTTCGCTTACATTCGGCCTTTGACCAATGGAACCAAGCACCTACTCCTGCTCCTCCCGGCGATCCTTCAGCTACATTCGGCACCACAACACTCTACATGTCACCTAAAAAGCCCTGTCTCCCGAAACAACCGGCGAGACAGGGCTTTGTTCTAATATAACGCCCGCCACAAGTAAAAGGTGGCGTATGCTTCCCAGCCTTGCCAAGGCCGGGCCAGCTCCAGCAGCTCCGCCGATGTCGGCTTGCGGTCCATGCCAGTCAGATGCTTGACCACGTTCTGCAGGCCGACATCGCCGACCGGATAAGAGGACGCATCGCGCAGGCAGCGCATACGGACATATTGCGAGGTCCACGGGCCGATCCCGCGGATCTGCAACAGCCGCTGCTCGGCAGCAGCCGGGGACGGTAGCGCCAGCAGCTCCTCCCGGCTTAGCTCCCCGCTTGTGATCAGCGAGGCGACGGTGAGCACTGTCTGTGCTTTGCTGCGGGTTAGCTGCAAGGCGCATAACTCCTCTACCTGCACCTCTGTGAACACCTCAGGTCCAGGGAAACGGTAGTAGGTCTGCCCTTCCCATTCCAGCGCTTCGCCGTATTCTGCGGTCAGGCGCTGCTTCAGCCTGTAGGCAAAAGCCAGATTCACCTGCTGGCCCAAAATCGCCCAGCACAGCGCCTCAAACAGATCTGGGATGCCGATGATCCGTAGCCCCCGGTGCTGGCTGGCCAGCGGCCCGAGCAGCGGGTCCGCAGCCGCCAGCGAGTAGAACGGGGCAAGATCACGATCCAGATCAAACCACTCCACAATGTAGCGGGCCAACACCTCCTGCTCCAATGTACCGGGAATCGCCCCATGCAGCCGGGTTACACTCAGCTTGTGATTCTCGGACACACTGAGCCGCACCAGCAGCGGGCCACCCTCTATCCTGAACATCCGGCTGACGCCTGCTTCATCCGTGCGGAACAGGCATTCCAGCGGCGAGCGGTTCATGTACTCCAGACAGGCCCCCAGGTCGAAGTCTTCCGGCAGCGGCAGCTCAAAAAGCAAATCGTTCATGACCAGCCGCCTTTACATTGAGAATTCCCTCCAACTGGAGCAGCACCTGCTTCATCTGGAGTCCGCCCCGGAAGCCGGTTAAGGTGCCGTTCGCGCCGATGACCCGGTGGCAAGGCACAATGACCGGCACTGGGTTCTGCCCGTTGGCCGCACCGACAGCACGAACCGCCAGCGGTCTGCCAATCCGCTCAGCCAATTGCTTGTAGCTGGCCGTCTCCCCATGCGGGATGGTAAGCAGCCCCCGCCACACCTCCTGCTGAAACGGGGTGCCCCACAGATCCAGCTCCACATTGCTGAAATCCACCGGCTCTCCGGCAAAATACCGCTCCAGCAGCGTGATCACCCCAAGCTGCTCAAATCTCCCGGCATCCTCCATGAGCTCATGGGCAGGCGCGTACATTTTTAACCAGGAGGCGGGTAATTGCCCTTCGTCCTGCGGGAAGGATACCCGGATCAGGCCTTTATCGCTAGCCCACAGGGTCCACTCCCCGTTCCCGAGGTTCAGGGTATGATGATAAATCGTGATCGTATTTGTACTCCGGCTGTTATTCCGGCTTGGGCTTGGGTTCATGTTGGTTTCCTCCTTCGTTATGCTTGCTACGGTACTCTGTAGGGGACAGCCCCGTCTTCTTCACGAACCAGGCGGCAAAATGAGAGGGCGTACGGAACCCCACAGCCCGGCCGATTTCACCCATCTCCGCCGCTGTCTCCGTCAGCAGCCTGCGGGCTTCTTCCATGCGCAGCATGTCCAATCTGGCAGCAGGTGACTGGCCGGTTACCCGCTTATAGGTGCGCTGCAGGTGGAACGGGCTGACCTTCAGCTCTTCAGCCATCGACTTCAGAGTCAGCTTGCTGCCGAACCTTCCGTCCATTATGGCATCCGCCTGCGCTGCCAGGACTGCGTCCGGACGGAGGGTGCCGCCTTCCTCGGGACGGCATCTTTTGCAGGGACGGAAGCCTGCCGAAACAGCCTCCTGCAAGGAGCCATAGAATACAACATTTGCTGCCTTCGGCGTTCTCGCCCGGCAGGACGGACGGCAGACAATATGGGTCGTCTGCACCGCCGTATAGTAGATCCCGTCATAGGTCGGCTCGCGCCGCACCACCGTTTCATAGATACGCTCGAACAATTGCGGGTCCATCCCCATCACCTCTTACCGCCAGTATAAACGATTCGTTTTGACATATGCAGCCTATTGCAATAGGAGAGCAAGATTACGACAGTGAAGCAGAGGGTTTTTCTCGCCAAGCAGAAGTGGAAAACCAGTAGCTATTTTAATGCTAGTATTGACTACTTGGATTATAATTAGGGCTTCTAAGTGGTGTATCCAACTACAATCTTTATTCGGAGGACTAAGAACCCAATGAAACTATCAGACATCCGCTGCGAACGCCTGCGCGAGAAGGATTCTCTCACCGCCACAAAACTATTAAGCCTGGACGCGGACACCGGTCATGACCTCCTGCAGGTGCTGGAAGAGGAGCCGGAAGTGTTTATTGCCGCTTATGTGCAAGAGACGCTTATTGCATTAGTCCAAATGGAAGCGTCTGCACTCCAGTCTCATTTAAATGTATTCGTCGCCCCGCAGTATCGCCGGCAAGGCATTGGCAGGGCTTTGATGCAGGTGGCAGAAGCTCAACTACAGGCAGGCGGAACCCGTAAGATCAGTACTTCCGTCTGGTCCGGGGTATCCCCTTCCCTTGCGTTTGCCCGCAGCCTTGGCTATACCCCATACTATTCTCTTATTTATATGGAAC
Source organism: Paenibacillus sp. FSL P2-0136 (assembly GCF_037975325.1). Taxonomy (NCBI): domain Bacteria; kingdom Bacillati; phylum Bacillota; class Bacilli; order Caryophanales; family Paenibacillaceae; genus Paenibacillus; species Paenibacillus sp. FSL P2-0136. The sequence continues at coordinate 7,623,353 of NZ_CP150244.1, read as the reverse complement.
GAACCGGCGGTTCTTTTCCTCAGGAAACATCCTCTGCAAGGTTGTATAGAGATGAGGACTTTGTGGCTGCCCATTCGCTGTATGCTACTGCTTTTCATGAAATGCGGGTACGCGTCGGATGCTTCCCCGATTCTGTGGTTGCAGAGCCTAATGAAGGCAGACGAACAGCCTGGGCAGCAGATGCACAGGACCGGCTGGTCTATGAGCTTGACGGGGAAATTGCGGCTTACAGCCACATCCACGGGAATGAAATCAGCAGTGTAAGTGTACGTTCTGACCTTCAGGGACGCGGAATCGGACGAACCTTCGTGAAGTACTTGTGCAATGAGATCCATCGGCGCGGCTACACAAGTGTTATCCTGTGCTGCGTCGTTGGGAACGAAGCCATACATTTGTATAACAGCCTTGGATTTCAGGAAACGCATCGAATGGAGTATATGATAAAAAGTCCGGACAACTCAGAGCATTCCCGGTCAGGCCCTTCCCTGCCCGCTTCTCTACAATGAATCATGAAAGGAAGGTGAGGGAATGGAGACGATACGGCTGCTTCAGCAGGCGATTGATTACGTAGAGCAGAATCTGCATAACGCCATTGGCGTCGAGGATATTGCCGGAGCGGCGATGACCTCGAAGTACCATTTTCAGCGGATGTTCCATGCCTTGACAGGGTTCACTATTACCGAATATGTACGTAACCGGAGGCTCACACTGGCGGCGGAAGAGCTGGCGGGAACGGACGGCAAGGTGATCGACATTGCACTGAAGTATGGGTACGAGACGCCGGAGGCCTTCGCCAGAGCGTTTCAGCGGGTGCATGGAGTAACCCCCAATATGGCGAAGAAAAAGAACGTGAAGCTCAAATCGTTCTCCCGCCTCTCCTTTCAAATTCAGATCAAAGGGGAAAGCGAAATGAATTACAGAATGGTTGAAGAGAAGGGCTATGGCGTCATGGGTAAGGAGGTTGTTATCCACCAGGATGCTTATAGTGAAATCCCTGCATTCGTAGAGAAAATCTGGAACGATGGGACGCATGACCTTATTAACGAATGTGCCGGAAGGCCTTCCGGTTCGCTGCTGTTCGGTTATTACTATGACTTCCGTGAGGATGGGACGAAACGCTATCTGATGGGAACCGAGCTGCCGGAAGGTCAGCAGGTACCAGCAGAGCTGGTTAATTTGACTATACAAGGCCAGACGTATGCTGTATTCGATTGCCGGGAAAAGCTTCCTGAGGACCAGGATCTGGGGCTGGGGATTCTGAACGTCTGGCGGCGGATCTATTCGGAATGGTTCCCGTCGTCAGGCTTTGAACAAGCAGAAGGTCCGTGCATTGAGAAATACTTCTGGACGAATGATGAGCACGATGAATGTATTTGCGAGGTATGGATTCCTGTGGCGAAGAAATAAAATACAGCATTTCTGATAAGCCCTCTACCAGCCATAAAGGCATCTGGAGGGCTTTTTTGAGGGCCAGGGTAACGGATTGTTAACCTCTCAATACTCACGTTATAATCAATATATACAAATTACTGGAAGGGAATGATTGGTCTATGTCTTCATTAAAAAGGTGGCTTCCTGCCTGTTGCATTATGCTGTTAATGCTTATGCTTCCCAACGTTATTCTGGCAGCCCCTGCTTCCAGCCCGGCCCGGTCAACCACAAGACCTATACAAGTCAACATCAATGGTGCTTTTATCTCTGCTGATAGCAGTCCTTTTATACAGTCTGGCCGAACGATGATTCCCATCCGCACGATTGCTTCCCTGGGGCTCCACTATTCTTGGGACGCTACCCGCCATACGGTCACGATCACGAATTCCTCTAACGACCTCTTTGAAATGACTCAGGGACAGTCTAATGCTTATAAGAATGGCCAGCCTGTACAGATGGACAGTGAAGCCAATAATTACAACGGGCGAATCATGGTTCCCGCAAAGTTTGTCAGTGAAGCATTTGGATACAGTGTGTACTATGAAAAGATAAGGGAAATCATCTTCATTCAATCCAAGAATTTCACTCCTGATGCCCAGGCCGTCCATTCAGCAGACCTTAAGCAGGCCCGCCTGGCGGCCATTTCGTTGCCGGTGCGCTACGCTTTTAAACCCGGTACAAGTGTACAAAGTGATCAATCCCAATACTTCACCTACTCCTTTGCCTCAAAGGACGCCACCCGTTATGCCTACAGCAATGGAGAAATAACCACAGTGGTTGAGATTGCAGGCACAACGGCCACAGCCATATGGCAGGCTTCGGAGGCAGATATCCCCGGTTATCCTGCTACTACATTCGGCGGTGTGCAGCCAGCGTATATTTCCGATCTGTTTCAGGATTCTTTTAGCTACAACAAAGGTGTATATAGTGGTTATCACACGCTTAGCGACGGTACTGTAACAACCTTTAAATTCCCCGGCCTCTCTTATACTGAGCTGATCCGGGCAATCCCGGAGTAAGGAACTTATATGCCAAAGTTAGCTCCCGGGAAAAGGGTGTACCGGTCCAGATATTTTGCAGTATCCGGTACCCTTTTCACGGACTTGATTGCCCCCTGCCCAAAAACAAAATTCCACCGCTCCACCTTCACCTTGTACTCATCTTCTGCAGTCACTCTCTGAACAATCCGCACGGTTAAGGTGCTGTCTGTGCTTGCAACAGGCTTCATATCAATAATGGTTTCCATATTATACGTTCCCGCCGGGAAACTTTCGTTATAGAGGTCCGTCTTGAAATCAGGCGTAACTACATCGAGCACTCCCTGATGATTGCGTTCGTCATACGCCATAATCCATCTGTATGCCAAATTCCGGTTCCCTACATAAGCTACGCTGCTGCCTTCCAGTCCGAAATTCGGATCAGAATCCACATACACAATCTTACTTTTATTGTCCCACTGAATACTGGCGTCAAATCCTTCTGCAACGGCCCGGATCGGGACATATACGGTACCATTAATAATCTTAGGCTGCGTCTGAGTTTTCACTTGATTACCATTTACGATTATTTTGGGAGCTACTGTTGCGGCAAAGGCTCCTGCACTAAACACTAGGGTCAAGGCTAATCCTGATAGGCCAATTTTCAATAGTTTTTTCATTTTTAATCTCCCCATGGATGATAGATTTCTATCTTAGACGCCACTCAAGCGTATTTGTTTCTATAAAATCAATATTATGTAATTATTTGCTCCGGTTTTCGCTTGCCCATTCTAAGCGTTTTCTCTCACCGATCGCATGTATGGATCACATTGTTGCACATTTTGCAGGATTCTTCTAAGAATGTTACGTGCTACGGTACATTGTTGCATCATTTGCAGGAATTCCGGTGTTTAAAGCAAGTTAGCGCTGGCTTTGTTGCATTTTATGCAGGATTTCAGCTTCTGGCGCTTCTATGGGGCAGTATTGCTGCACTTCTTGCAGGATTTCTCCATCTACTCTTCCTTCATTCAGATGATTCAAAAAAAGCCCCCGGAACAGCCCTAACGCTGTCCGGAGGTTCTAATTAACATAGAACTTAATCGCACTTAACATGAATTAATTACGTTGTTATCCGATGTTTAACCCGCTGCCTTCTGAGCCTTAGCATCTATAGGTCCCTCTGCTGCCGGAGGGTTCTTTTTCTTCATGTAGTCGGAATAATAGGCGGTGATGACCGGGACGAGAATGGATGTAACGATCACGGATGCGGCTACCAGCGCTGTAGCGGACTGGGCGGCCGGCAGGAATTCGGGCTTCATGTTCGCTACCAGCATAGGGTTGGCGACCGCAGCACCTGCGGTACTGGAAGCGGCGAGTCCGGCAGTTCCGTTGCCGCGGCCAATGAACTTGTCAGCCAGAATCAGCGGGATACCGGTAATAATGATAACGACAATACCAAGCAGAATACCGAGCAGGCCAGTGTCAACGATAACGCCAAGATCGATAGAGCTTCCCAGAGCGAAGCCGAAGAAGGGAATGAGCGTCTGAGTAGCTCGGCCGAAGTAGGCGCGCAGATCATGATCCAGGTTCCCCAGGATGAACCCGACGAGGAACGGCAGGACAGCGCCAACGAAGAGATGCGGTTCAAATACAGCCACACCGGTGCTGCCCAGAATGAGCATGGTTACGAGCGGCCCGGATTCTAGTGACATCAGCACGAAGGCACCGGATTCTTCCTTGGTCCCATACTGCTGCATAATGGAAGCGTACAGCCCGCCGTTGGTCATATCCATAGCGGAGATGATGGCGAGGACCGACAGTCCGGCGAAGAAGCCGGTTTGCACCCCGCCCTCAGGCAGGAACTGGATCGCGATCATAGCTACGACCCAAGCTACGGCGATCTTGGTCAATACCAGCGTACCGGATTTGCGCAATACGGTTCCGGTAGCTCTGACATCGATCGCGGCTCCCATACAGAAGAACCACACGGCCAGAATCGGCACGGTGCCGGTCATCAGGCCTTTGGTGAACCCTCCGAAATATTCGCCCGCATCAGGAAAAGCAGTGTGAATGATCGCTCCCAGAAATAGTGGAATGAGCATCATTCCGCCGGGAATCCGGTCCAGTGTCTTTTTGATTTTCATATGATTACCCTACCCTTTCTTACTCGTGATGAGTGTGTATGTTCTACTTGCGGCTTAGTCCAAGCTCGGGAATCATGGCGGCGAACAGATCATCGCTCTCCTTGAGCTGCTTCGCAAAGGCTTTGCCGTCCTTCACCAGCAGCCCCAGCCCGTTCGAATTCATATATTCGCGGAATTCCCTGTCTTCGGTCCCTTTGATAAATGCCCCGGCCAATACCTCCGCAATCGCATCCGGCGTATCCTTCGGCACCGCCAGCCCTCTCCATGTTCCCGTGAAGTTCACATGGATTCCGGTCTGCTCTTCCATGGTCGGCACATCCGGCAGCGCATCTGAGCGCTTATCGGCATTGACTGCCAGAATCCGCAGCTTCCCTTCATCCACATACTTCTTCACCTCGGCGGGACTGACCGGTACCGCATCCACGAATCCGTCCATTAAGGCGGAGACGGCCGGCCCTGCACCTTCAAAGGGAATATGCGCGAACTTCACACCGGTCTCCCGCTCCAACGTTACGGCGGCCAAGTGCCAAATGCTCCCCGTTCCTGCGTTTCCCATTTTCAATTCCTCTGGATGCGCTTTCGCAAAGTCGAGAAATTCATTGACGTCCTGCCATGGCGCGTCCTGTCTTACGGTGATGGCGGAAGGATCAAAATTCGTCTGAGCGATCGGTTTGAATCTCTCATAGGTAATCGGCAATAATCCCAGATGCGGAAGAATGGTCAGCTCGGCCGGCAAAAAAGTCACGGTATAGCCGTCTCCCTTGGCATTCGCGCCTTCCATAAGTCCTACGGAGCCACCGCCCCCGGTGCGGTTAACCACAATTACCGGCTGGCCCAGCACCTTCTCTGTCGCGGTGGCGAGTGCTCGCGCGGTGGCGTCCGTTCCCCCGCCAGCGGCATAGGGCACAAGCAGTGTGATTGGCCGTCCGGGATAATCTGTGCCGGCAGTCTCCTGGCCCGGGCCGCCTCCCCCGGGAATCCCGATTCTAAGCATCAACAGGACCAGAGCTGCTACTGCCGCTGTACAGAGTCCTATTTGAGTCGATCGTTTCAAATCCATCCCTCTTCTCTAATATAGAAGTAATCGGGCAGCCTGCAGATGCTTGATGCCTAGCCTTGCGCCCGTGCCCTCACCCCCGTTTTATTTGAGTATCAGCAGCCTGCCATGGAGGATGTGAAAGTTTTCTCAAATAGAACTTTATCGCAACCGGGGGTATGCCTTCAATCGCATAATCTTATTCTGAATCCTCAGAAACGCCGGAATGGCGCGGTTTTGGCCGATCTGCATACTCCTTGGAAGATTTGCTGCTCTCCCTGAACTTGCCGGGTGTGGTCGATTTAATCTTGCGGAAGACCCGGATGAAGCTGTTCTCATTCTGATAACCCACCTGCTGGGCAATCTCGGCAATTCTCAGACTGCTGTCCTGCAGCAGCTCGCAGGCTCTATTGATTCTCAAGTTGGTCAGATAGTCATAGACGGTAGTTCCGGTCTCTTCCTTGAAGATGGTGCTCACCGAGGATACCCCCATGTTCACATGGGAGGCGATATCAGACAGCCCGATATTGAATTGCAGATTCTCCTTCATATACTCTATAAGATTCTGAACCAGCAGGAACTCCTTCGATTGCCGGTGCGCCCCGAAGGCGTCCGATAGCTGAACCGCTATGCTGCACAGCATCTGCTCAATCTCATTAAGCTCCATCGTTGTCACCTGATGCCAGGTGTAGTCAGCCAGCTCCGCAGGCACCGGGTATCCCCCGGCAGCCGCCATATGCAGAATCTCCTCCAGCAGGTCACTTAGCGAGCGGAATACTTTTTGCGGCTGAATTCCCCGCTTGCGGGTCTCGGCAATCCCTCTGCGGATCCAATCCTGTGCAGCGGCGGCATCGGATACTCTCAGGGCGTTCAGCATTTCCTGCTTCCATAGCTCATCTGCCGCCCCGCTGCTCTCTTCATATTTGTTCTCTGCGCGGGAATAGACCCGTACATGGGAATACCCTTCATATAACCGGTAGGAGAGCGCAGTCTGCGCCTCTAAGTAGGACTGGGCGATATGGGTAATTGAGCCCGCTTGTTCACCGATGCCAACGGACACCGGAATCTTCAGCACATCGAGCATGGCAGCCGCCAGCCGCCGGGCATCTGCATACAGCTCCTGCTCCTCTCCGCCTGCCGCCTGTAACAGGATGACGAGACTGTCCTGCTGCGGTGCAGCGACCACGGTCCGCCAGGAAGCTTCGCAGATTTCATAGGCCATATTAATCATCGCGTATTTGAGCAGCATTTGATCCTCTTCCTTAAAGCCCGCGGACCACTCGGTATGCCGGTCTATGGATAAGACCAGCAGCTCGAACGGACCTTCCTTCCAGCCGGTAAAGTAGTGCTCAAACCGGGTCTGTGTCTCCTGTGTGCCGATACTCCGCGTGATCAGGTCCTGCAGGAATTTGGAGCGCAGCTCCGGGAGACTCCAGTCCGCCACCAGCGATTTACTGCGGAAATCACCGACCAGCTTGCCGATGACCGGCTCCAGATCGTACAGTCCGCCCTGCCCGGCTGCCTTCTGCTCAGGAAGCAGCAGCTTGTTAATCCGTTTGAGCGGCCGGAAGGCTGCAAAATTGTAATAATACATGGCAGCGAGACCTACGGCGATGGAGATCAGTGACAGCATCAGCATCATATTCCGCGCAATCTTCACATTTTTGAGCAGCTGCTCCATGGGTACGAGCGAGAGCAGGCGCCAGCCGGTCACATTGGAGAAGGTCTGATTCGCCATGTAGGCTTGGCCTCCGATGGTGACATGGGCAAAGGGACTGACATCGATGTCCTCCAGCACCTTTCCCAGCTCCGCCTGCGGGAACGGAAGATTCAGCTTGGGGTAGATCAGCTCTCCTTCCAGGTTATAGACGAGCTGGTAGCTGGAGAGATGGGTGTACATTTTGGAGAACAGCGTATCGTAATCCAGATCAATCAGCACGGCACCGGCCACTTCGCCGTTCACCACCACCGGCCGGGCGAGCGATAACAGCTCAGTATCACCGGGGCGGGAGCCGGGGCCGGTATACAGCCTTCTTTTGATCAAAAGCGGCTTCTCCTTCATTCCCCCGATCCAGGACTCCCACTCATGCTCAGGCGCCTCCCCCCAGGATGGAACATAGCCGTAGCGGCTGGAGAGCACAGACCGGTCCTTGAATTTGACCACGCTGATCGCGTGTACATCCGGCTCTGTCGCCAGCGCCTTAAGGTATTCCTGCGCCGTTGCGGCTCTGCCTCGGTTATCCGCCTCAGACGCATCGATATAGCTCAGTACAGCGGGATGGAAGGACAGATCCACTGCCTTGTTGTCGGATTCCCGGAAGGCCCGGTTCGTAACATCTACATTAATCTGCAGCAGTTCAATATTCGGTGTATTCAGCTCGGTGTCCAGTGCATTACGGTACTCTCTATAGGAGAATAGACCAATCATAGTAATCAGAAGGGATACCCCGGCTGTCAGCATCAGGATTAGACGGTTCTGTTTGTTGTGCAGCAGGTATTTCATTTTAAATCGCAGCATTGCTTAAGCTTCATCCTTCCAGCGGTTGCTCATAGGTTTAGATTTCAGATTAGCATGTTCCCCTAATTTTTCAATATGGGGCATATCATACCTGCCAGGATTTCAGACTTTTCCGGGATACGCTATACAATAATGATATAATGGAACGATGGATTCACCCAATCTGCTACAGGAGAACGATAGCGATGCAGTCAAACTATATCATGGATGCTGCCGGGTGGGATAAGCTCATCTCGGAGGTTGCCCATTCTTTCGATGATCTGACCCTGAAACGGGGATTTCAATATTATAAGCAGCAGCGCGTGCAGGCCTTCAGAATGGTCACGCCGTACAGAATCATGGCGCTGGTCGAAGGGCGGGAGGATTATGCGGTCTCCATTGACCTGGACGATCTGCAGGAGAGCCATTGCGATTGCCCTGTATCCGGGATGTGCAAGCATATGGCGGCTGTGCTGATGCAATACGCCGAGGAACAGGAGCGGCCTGTGCATTCCATCGCGAACGCCAAGGCGCTGATTGACCAGCCCAAGCTTCATTCTGCTCCGGCATCCGCTGTTCCGGGACGGCGCGGGGAACAACTGAAGAAGCTGGCCGCCCTGATTCCTGAGGCTACGGTGCAGCAGTGGCGTGAATACATGGCGCTGCTGGTGGAGCCGCTTGCCCATACGGTACGCAACCCGCAGTATGCCGACCGGGCGCTCGCCGCCATCACAGGGGGCCAGCCCAAGCTGCCTCCCGCTGCCGCCATGCTGTTCAAGCTCCATGCTCATCTCTGTGTGCTGGAGAGCCTGATCCGGCCTGGCGGACAGCCGCTCTCGGCCAACCTCTCCTCCCTTGGTTATTCTGTGGGCTACTACACTTCTATTGCGATTTCCGAGCTGCAAAAGCATATTACAGACCTGATGCAGCGGGCGCTGCCGCTGGCAGAGGCCCCTGAGGAGTGGCCGAGAGTCTACGATACGATTGCCTATCTGCGGAGCGAGATGCTGACGGAGGCCCGCGACCGCGCCAGAGAACAGCCTTATTTCTCTGCTTGTTACAGCCTGCTGTGGATCAACTGGATTACCCCGAATCTAAGCGGACCGGAGCTGTACACCAAAGAGCTGAAGGAGCTGCAACAAGCCGGAGAAGGGCTAAGCGCCGCTGCTCCCCGCCACGCCCTGCTGCTGGCCGAGAGCCGGATGTACGCTCTGCTTCATGAGGATGCTGCGGCTATAGAGAAGCTGCACACAGCGTCCGAACGGCCCGGGCTGCACCCGGAGGAGCTGATGAGCTTCCTGCCTCCGCTGGCCGAAGCCGGCCAGTGGAGACGCCTGGCCCTGTGGCTGGCCGCGCTCGGCCCGCTGCTGAACAGCCGAATGTACAATCTGCTGGATTATGCGGGCTACTGGGATGAGGCGGTGCGCCGCCTGCCCGAAGCGGAGCCGCAGATGTGGGATACGCTGTCCGGTATGCTGCCGCTGTCCCGCGAGATCTATGAAGCCCAGCTACTTGCCTACGGCAAATGGCAGGAATGGATGGATATGCAGATCTCCTCCGGCCATCAGCCTTCCGACTTCCGGGTGAGCGACCTGCAGCCGATTGAGAAGAATGCGCCGGAGCTGCTCCTGCCGTTCTATCATCAGGCGGTGGAGCGCTTCGTGCTGGAGAAGAACCGGCACAGCTACAAAGCGGCCGTGAAGCTGCTGAAGCGGCTCGCCAAGCTGTATAAAAAACTGAAACGCGAAGCACGCTGGGAAGTGTTCCTGGACGGCTTCACAGATAGACACAGCCGCCTGCGCGCCCTACAGGAGGAGCTGCGGAAAGGAAAACTGATCCCATGAATATGAAGATGCGCAATATTACCGTCCAGCTCGCCCTTACCCAGTATGGCGATGCGCTGATCTATGGTGTGGATGACCGGGATGATTATATGCCCGGTGTCCAGCTCAAGCAGAAGCTGTTCGCCTGGCACGAGGAATCCTTCTACGGCACGGAGCTCAGCACCTCGAAGGCCGATGAGGTCGAGCTGGTGGTGCTGCCTGCCGAGCAGGTCCTGCCGTTCTTTGCGGACCTGCGGCTGCTCCGGCATGTCGGCTGGAGCTGGCAGGGCGATGCCCAGCTGCTGACCCGGCTGGCCCCGTTGCTGGCCGGAATGCTGGAGGCCCGTCAGTATGCCCCGAGCTTCGCAGCCTACCGTGAAGGCCAGCTCCGCTGGGCCTGGACGGAGCAAGTGCTTGCGGAAGCCGCCGAGGCAGACTGGGACGATGCGGCCGCGCTGCATCGTCTTCAGGAGCGCAGCGGGTTCGCCGAAGGGCTGCAGGCCGCCTTCTCGGCGGCAGTCTTCCAGCGGCACTACAGCACCGAGGCGCAGGCCGGTGATCTGCGCAGTGAATTCCCGCTGCTGTTCAGCGCAGGCGGGAGAAGCGCAGCCGGTATGGACGAGGACAGCTGGCTGATGTCCATCGGCTGGAAGGCAGACACCGCGCCGTTCCGGCCGGTGCTGCAGCTGCTTGAGCCTGACGATGAGCTGCCGCACTGGCGGCTCCAGCTGCTCCTCCAGGACAAGCGCGACGAGTCCGCGCTTGTGCCGCTGCGGCTCACCGGGGACGGCGAGCCGCAGGGCACTTGGCCCGCAGCGTGGACAGCGCATGTCCACGAGCGCGCGGGCGGGTGGCTGTCACGGCTGCGTGACAGCCTTCCGGAGCACATCGGGCGCGGCGCCGATGTGCTGGCAGAGCCGCTCGGCGACGAGGTCGCGTGGCGGTTCCTTACGGCCGACAGCCGCGCTCTGCTGGAGGCGGGCTGGCAGGTGCTGCTGCCGGCGTGGTGGGAAGCCGCCAGCCGCAGGAAGCCGCGCCTGCGCGCGAAGATCAGCTCCGGCACGGCTGAGGGCAGCCGCGGGCAGTCGCTGTTCGGCCTGGATGCGCTCGTTGATTTCGACTGGCGCATCTCCATCGGCGACGCCGACCTGACCGAGGCGGAGTTCGCCGACCTCGTAGCGCGCGGGGAACGCCTCGTCCAGTTCCGCGGCAAGTGGATTCCGCTGGACCCTGCGCTGCTGGCGCAGATTCAGCGGGCCATGGCCGGGATGGACAAGTCGCGTGGCTTGTCCTTCCAGGATGTGTTGCAGCTGCACCTGCTGAACGAAGGTGCAGACGGCGATTCGGAGGAAGCGGAAGCGCAGCGTGCCGAGGAAGAAGCGGTCCGCGTCCGGCTGGAGGTCGAACTGAACGAGCACCTCTTGAAGCTGATCGGACAGCTCGGGCAGCGTAGCCAGTGGCCGAAGCCGGAGGTGCCGGCCGGTCTGCATGCCGAGCTTCGAAGCTACCAGCATGAGGGCTTCGCCTGGCTGGTCTTCCTCCGCCGCTTCGGGCTGGGCGCTTGCCTGGCCGATGACATGGGGCTTGGCAAGACGGTGCAGCTGATCTCCTACCTGCTCCATCTGAAGGAGCAGGAGGAGGAAGCCGCAGCTTCCGGCGCACCCGTGGCCCGGCGGCAGACCGAGCCGGCCGGCTGGCCTTCGCTGATCATCTGTCCGACCTCCGTGCTGGGCAACTGGCAGAAGGAGCTGCAGCGCTTTGCGCCTTCCCTGAATGTGATGCTTCATTACGGAAGCCGGCGGCTGGATGCCGGATATTTCTATGGCGCGGCTTCGCAGGCGGATGTTGTGCTTACCTCTTACGCTACCGCTGCACTGGACCAGGAGCTGCTGAAGCAGTTCACCTGGGCAACCGTATGCCTGGATGAAGCACAGAATATCAAGAACGCCGGAACGAAGCAGTCCGCCGCCGTGCGCAGCTTCCCGGCCTTGCACCGGATCGCCCTGACTGGTACGCCGATTGAGAACAGGCTGTCCGAGCTGTGGTCGATCTACGATTTCATCACACCGGGTTATCTCGGCAGCCCGAAGGGGTTCCAGGACCGGTTCGCAAATGCCATTGAGAAGGAGCGCAATGCCGAGCGGACCGCTGATTTGCAGCGGCTGGTCAAGCCGTTCATGCTGCGCCGCAAGAAGAAGGACCCGGCGATCCAGCTTGATCTCCCGGATAAAAATGAGATGAAGACCTACATTAACCTGACGGCCGAGCAGGCCGCACTCTACGATCAGAACGTGAACAGCCTGCTTGAACGGATGCAGAAGCTGGAGGGCATCGAACGCAAGGGGGCCATTCTCGCCGCCTTGACCAGCCTGAAGCAGCTCTGTGACCATCCGATGCTGCTAACCAAGGAGGCACTGCCTGAGCAGGAAGACGGCAGCGCTCTGGACACCACCTCCTTGATCGAACGCTCCGCCAAGCTGGAACGGCTGCTCGCGATGGTGCGCGAGCTGCGCGAGGAGAACGAGCGCTGCCTGATCTTCACCCAGTATGTAGGCATGGGTAAAATGCTCCAGGCCGTACTTCAGCAGGAGCTTCAGGAACCGGTGCTGTACCTGAACGGCAGCACGCCGAAGAGCACGCGCGACCGCATGATTGAGCGGTTCCAGGCTCCCCCGCTGCCTGCGGGCGAAGCCACTGCAGATGCAGATGCAGCTGCCGGTGCGCAGCCGTCCGATCAGCCGAATGTATTCATCCTCTCACTCAAAGCGGGCGGAGTCGGCCTCAACCTGACGGCCGCCAACCATGTGTTCCATTTCGACCGCTGGTGGAATCCGGCGGTGGAGAACCAGGCCACTGACCGTGCCTACCGTATGGGCCAGACCCGGGATGTACAGGTGCATAAGTTCATCTCGCTCGGCACGCTGGAGGAGAAGATTGACGAGATGCTGGAGAGCAAGCAGCAGCTCAGCGACGACGTCATCTCCGGCTCCGAGGGCTGGATCACCGAGCTGTCCACAGACGCGCTGAAGGATCTGTTCACGCTGCGCCGGGAATGGGTGGGATAACCCGCCACTGTGGATACCGCCTATTCCGGCTATCTTTTATCTGCTACAGGTCTGGCATCAGTCTGGCATCAGTCTGGCATCGGTCTATTACCTGTCAGCCAGCGTGGCATTACTGGACCTTCACCCTTCGGCCTTCACCATTGCTCGGACATTCTGAAGGTAGCCGCCACATTGTCCTCACCGGCAAGCGAGCTGACCACCAGCGTGACCGGCACTTGCTGAAGATCGTAGGCGAGCCGCTGATTCAGCAGATTCACCGCCACATTCTGGTAGGCTCCGGATATGCCGGAGCCGATGCCTTGAGTCAGCACCCGTCCGCCGGTGACTGTTGTACAGGTATAGTTCACCAGCAGCGCTGTTTCAGTGACTGGAATAGCCGTAGTCGGCGTAGGGTAATTCACAAAAGCTCCATTCACAGTCCCCCCGGCTATCACCTTATAGCGGATAGGGGTAGAGGCCAGAATCTCCAGCCCGTCTGGAACGATCTCGGCAGCCACTGCTTCAGGAACGGCGATCGTGGTGCTTCTGCGGAAGCTGATGGCTGCGGTGTCGCTGCTCGTTACGGGGATATTGTTACGAAACTCTGAGGTAATCCGGCTAAGCGCCGTGGGCTGCAGGGTAACAGGACTCCAGAGCCCGCTGCTGTCCACAAGGAAGATCCGCACCCGTACCTGCTCCTGGGAGTAGGAGATATTGAATTGGAAAAAATTCTGCGTAATATTATACGTTTTGGTCACAACCTCCCGATAGTTCGACTCGAACAACTCCTGCGCGAACAGCGTGGAGGGACTTACATCGTTGTTGTAACCAGTCAAATAGACCGATCCCTGGGCCATCCCATTGTTTACTACCTTCACTACTGCCTGATTGATGAGTCCTGCTCCCGGGGTAGGGTTCTTTGTTAACATATTGGTTGTCAGTATAGGCATAGTTATCACCCTCCGTTAGAGCTGTATTCAATAGGATATGCAGATATAATTGGAAGTTTCTGGTCGATTGACAGACCATGGCAGTTGTCAATTCACAGACACTGTGCTAAAATCAATGTAACTTTTTTAGAACGGAGGGTTGCGTGTGATAGACTATATCCGGATTCGCACTTTGCGCGGCTAATTATTTTCCCATAGCGCGAAAGCTCTGCCTTGTGCAGAGGACTCAGGATAAGTCTGTCCATAACACGTAACCCATAGCATACACCCGTTAATCCGCAACCCGTACACTGATTCCCGGAACCGGTACCCTGTGCCCAATAAGGCCTGTATCCGCTCCGCCAGATTCTGTGTTTACCGGGAGGATTAGCTCTATATCTTTTGAAGTTGCCGGGGCCCTCGCCCTTGCCGCTTGAACCTTCATGGTGTCTATGGCAAGCATGGCCGTATAGCTGCTCCCGCGCAGCGGGCTATACCAGACTTTATTCTGTTGTTCCTCCAACTACTGTTAGCACAGGCAGACTGCCTGTGCTTTTTTGATGCTCAAATTACACTATGGAGGTTGATCTATATATGGAACCCATACTACAGAAAGCCGTTATCGTCGGCATGCAGCTGCAGAACGACACGAACTTCGCTTATTCGATGGAGGAGCTGCGCAATCTGGCAGCCGCCTGCGAGATTGAGGTCGTGGCTGAGCTTAGCCAGAAATCCAGCCGGGTGAACCCCTCGCATTACATCGGAACCGGCAAAATCCAGGAGCTTGCGCTGCTGATGGAGCAGCATGAAGCACCGATCGTTATTTTCAACGATGAGCTGTCCCCCTCCCAGATCCGCAATCTGGAGTCCGCCCTGGACCGCCAGGTTATTGACCGGACCATTCTGATTCTGAATATCTTCGCCTCACGGGCGAAGACCAAGGAAGCCCAGCTGCAGGTAGAGGTCGCACAGCTGCAATATATGCTTCCCCGCCTGAGCGGCCTGCGCGAATCTCTCGGCAGACAGGGCGGCGGGGCCGGCTTGAAGAACCGGGGAGCTGGGGAAACGAAGCTGGAGCTGGACCGCAGACGGATTGAAGAGCGGATCTCGGCGCTTCAGTTAGAGCTGCAGACGCAGGTCGCAAGGCGTCAGATCCAGCGTAAGCAGCGGCATAAGAATGAGGTGCCTGTGGTCTGTCTGGTCGGCTACACCAACACCGGCAAGTCCAGCTTAATGAACACCCTGGTGGAGACCTATCATCCCGGTTCGGGCAAAGGCGTGCTCGCCAAGGATATGCTGTTCGCGACGCTTGAGACCTCAGTGCGCAGCATTGTGCTGCCCGATCACAAGACCTTCCTGTTAACCGACACCGTAGGCTTCGTCAGCCAGCTGCCTCATCATCTGGTGAAGGCGTTCCGCTCGACCCTGGAGGAGGTAACGGAAGCCGATCTGCTGATTCATGTCGTCGATATTGCCGATCCGCAGCATGAGCAGCATATGGCGGTAACGAATGAGACCTTGAAGGCGCTGGGCGCTGACGGAATCCCTACCCTGTACGCCTACAACAAGGCTGATCTGAGGGAGGACCCTTACCCGGAGGTGGAGGAGAACTCTGTAACCCTGTCTGCTAAGAAAAACCGCGGGATCGCCGAGCTGGTCACTCTGATCCGCAGCCGCATCTTCACCGACTATGTACAGTGTGAGATCCTGGTCCCCTTCGACCGGGGCAGCATTGTCTCCTATTTCAACGAACATGCCGATGTGCAGTCCGTCAGCTACGAAGAGCAGGGCACACGCCTGAAGCTGGAATGCCGGACCGCCGATTACGAGCGGTTCAGAGATGATTTTGTAGAGCTGCCACAATAAAATCGCTGAAAGTCACAGGAGCTGGTCCCCGCATTACGGGGCCAGCTCCTTGTGTTGTCCATGAGGTTATAGGATCAAATTACCCTGCGGGTGAACGATACTGGTGCCTCATCGCTTTCTGGCGACATACCTCCAGTCATATGCCTTTTTGGCCACACCTTGTAACCGGTTATCGCATTCGTTCTGAAGTGCTTCTTCCTTTCCAGGCGGTGCTCCGCCTATCTCTTGCCCATTCTGAGTAATCTCTCTCACCGACCGCTTGTATGGATAGCATTGTTGCACATTTTGCAGGATTCCTCTACGATGTTACGGGCTGCGGAGCGTGGGGCCAATCCCTCACGCTGCTGCAGCGATTGTATTCGACTCTTCGCATACATTTGGTGCATGTGCGGCACGCTGCCTATTGAATGTATGCTGTTTTCCACATACATTTGGCCCTTGGGCCTGCCTGCGAGTATAATGTATGCTGTTTTCCACATACATTGTTGGCCCGTGTGCCTGCTTGCGAGTATAATGTATGCTGTTTTTCACATACATTTGGCCTGTGGGTCTGCTTGCGAGTATAATGTATGCTGTTTTTCACATACATTTGGCCCGGTCTGCTTGCGAGCATAATGTATGCTGTTTTCCACATACATTCGGCCCGTGGGCCTGCTTGCGAGTATAATGTATACTGTTTTTCACATACATTTGGCCCATGTGCCTGCTTGCGAGCATAATGTATGCTGTTTTCCGCATACATTTGGTCCGTGTGCCTGCTTGCGAGCATAATGTATGCTGTTTTCCACATACATTTGGCCCGTCTGCCTGCTTGCGAGCATAATGTATGCTGTTTTCCGCATACATTCGGTCATCGGCCGTTGTAGCCACAAATGGTGTTCGGTATTTCGCATATATTCAGCCTTTGAGCGGTGATGTCAGCTACTCTCCCGGAGCGGGCCGCAGGTTAAGTACGAAACCTCCCTTCATACTATTCATGCTGTTCGCGCTGTTCATGCTGTTCACGACTCTTACACCCCGCTCTCCCTTCGCAGCATTCGTTTCATCATTTTCATTCACTTCATTCACTTCATTCACTTCATTCACTTCATTCGCTTCATTCCATTCGTTGACTTTATTCGCTCCCGCCGCCTTCCCTCCTGCAACTCCCTGCGCTCTGCCCCCTTCGTGCTCGCTTCCACTGCTAACCCGCAGGCCGCCCTCATCCGTCAGCTCCAGAAGCGGGGCAGAGTTCAATCTCCCCTCCTCCCCAGCCGCCAGAGAGAACACCAGCGCAGCCTGCTGCATGGAGGTGAAGTCCAGCATCCTGCGCGGACCGGCGTAGAGAATCATATCGATATTCATCTGGCCGTCTGCCTTATGAAGTTCCCACACCAATCGGTTGCCTGTATCCGCTTGCCCGCTGAATGCCGCGAACCAGGTTGTCAGGCCAAACTCCGTCCCTGCAATGGTGATAACCGTACCTTCTTCTGTTAATGTGGCTGTAACTCCCTCCAGAGCGCCGCCAACCTCCAGCCGCAGCCGCAGGTCCGAAGCCGCAATCACACCGCCGGTCCGGTCCAGATTCGGATGGGTATCCCCGCCATCTGTCATGAAATCGATCCCGAACAGCACACGGCCTGCTTCCTGCAGCGATTGGAAGCGTGCGGAGCAGTAGTCATAGCCGTCATGCAGGCAGCGGAGCCGGAGATATGAGGGCTGTCCGTTATTATTGGCATAGATCAGCAGCGGCCGTCTTTGGTTCCACAGATCACTATGGGTGAAGGAGCCCATGCTCCACTGCGGAGTCATATAAGTGACCGCCCACTTGCCGTCATACCCCTGATTCTGATTTTGCACCTGACCCTGACCTTGCTCCTGATCCCGACCTTGCTCCCGATTCCGCTCCTGATCCCATTCCTGATCCCATTCCTGATCCCGCCCTTGTTCCTGGCCCAACTCCCGCTTCCGCTCTTTCCCTGTCCCCTGCTCCTGCCCTTTCTCCTCCCCTTCCAAGCGTTGCCTTATCTCCTTCGTCTCAGGAACCTTGAAGCCCTTCAGATAGGCAGGGGGACAATGGATGCCGCTCATATACCATTCCTCTTCGTAGGGCAGCTCCTCCCATGGGAAGAACATCACGGCTCCTCCTGTCGCCAGTTGCAGAAACGCCTTGCTCTGGTCCTCCAGCAACACTCCGTAACAGCGGGAATGCGGGCCGGACCACTGGGCCGTGGCGGGGTGATAATACCCGGCCACGGTCCTCCAGGTCAGCTCTAGCAGCTCTCTGGTCCATGCATTAACCCTGCTGTCCGAGGTCTCGGACTGAAGCTTCGACAGCTCCAGAATGGCAATGTAGGTGTAGACCGGGCTGTTATATTCCTGAAAAGCCCCATGCTTCAGGGTATGAGCATGCAGCCTCCTGAGCCGCTCCAGCCCATAGTCCGCATAATCCTTACGCCCCAGCTTCTCCCCGGCAATTCTGGTCACGAATGCGCCAATAATCGCAATATTGGTATAATCCGGTCCGACATTGCGCCGGATAATGGCTTCGCAGGCACACTCTATGGACAAGACGGCTGCTTCCCGCAGATCGTGCGGGAAACGGTGGCCGTGGCGCGAAAGGGCCTGCACCAGTCGGCTGCCGCAGAAGTCCGCCCAATTCCAGTCCGGCGGAGCCATCTGGTCCAGCGGCTCCTCATAGAACCAGGACCAGATGCCGAAGGTATCATGCGCCGGGTCCGTATCCTGCAAGGAGATGACCTGCCGGATAATATCGAATGCCCGCTCTTCATAACAGGCCAGCTCCGTGTCGAGCAGTCCAAGCGCATAGCTGAGCGAGTCTCTGGTGGAGTGGATGAACTCCGCCTGCTTCAGCGTCGTATGATACCCCGGGCTGCTGAACGGGGAGCGCAGCATGCAAATGTCCGAGTCATAGCGGGATTCCAGTCCGGTCACCTTATGAATCAGCCGTTGCCGCTGATCCAGGCCTCCACCCGCAGCTTCTGCGTTATCCTTCACCGTCATCCCCCTGCCTCCCATTCAACATTTAATGAACATATCCCCTCGGATTGCTCCTGACGTCGCTGACCCCCTTGACGCTCTGGATGTTCTTCACGCCCTTGGTCCTCTTGTCCTCCCTGACGCTCCTCATGCTCTTCACGCCCTTGGTCCTCTTGTCCTCCCTGACGCTCCTCATGTTCTTCATGCCCTTGGTCCTCTTGTCGTCCCTGGCGCTCCTCATGTTCTTCAGGCCCCTGGTGCTCCTGACGCTCCTCATGCTCTTGCCTCTCAAGCCGATGCTTCATTTCCCCCAGATCCAATGCCTCTGTCAGCAGTTGCATCACCAGCCCTTGCCCATACAGTGCCGGATATCTCTCAATGGTGTTATAGGCCGCTATCGACGGCATTACCGGAGTGCCTCCCGATACCCCCTGCACCTCACCGTCTTCGCGGATGAGCGGAAGAATCCCCGCAAGTGCCGCCTCCGCGCTCTCCAGATAGGCATCCTCCAGCAGTCCGCTCTTCACCGCCTTCAGGAAGCCGCAGGCAATACCGGCGCTGGCCGAGGTCTCCTCGTAATAATCCGGCCGGTCGAGCACCGTATGCCACAAGCCGCCGGCCCCCTGCGCCTGCCGCAGGGCAGAAGCAAGCCTGCGGTAGCGGCTGTACAGCTCCTGTGGAATAGCAGTCAGGCTTCCGGTCCCGGCCACAATGTCCGGGACCGCAAGTGCCACCCAGGCATTGGCCCGGGCCCAGCGGGCTGCCGACATATGGCTGCCTGCCCGGCTGTTCCAGCCATGAAATAGCAGCCCCGTCGCCGGGTCCTGGAGCAGCCGAAGGTGCTGCAAGGTCTGCTGCACGGCGGCGGCAGCAAGCTCCTGGTCGCCGGTCAGACCGGCAAGCCGGGCCAGGAACAGCACGGCCATATACACCGTATCGGCCCATACCTGTTCCGGGAATTCCACCGCCTCTGTCACGGTATGCTCCAGCGCGCCTTCCCGGGTCCGGGGGGCAGTATCCAGCATCCATGCGGCAACCTCCTGCGCCCGGCTGAGAAACCACGGGTCCCCGGTCAGCCGGTACAGCTCAGGAAAGACCGCGTAGGGAGCCAGGGAATTGATAACCCTAACCCCCTCGGCCTTCTGCTTATTCCGGTTCACCCAATGCAGCAGGTAATCCGTCACCTCATCCTGACCAGTCCCTGTGCCATATTCAAGCATAGAGATGACCCCGACACCGGGCACCCAGTCCCAGTGGTTAATATCCATTCCCCAATTCCCTTGGTGCCTTTCAAGACGCATATATTCAAAGATCTTGTGCAGCTTCGCCTCCAGTTCCCGCTTCCTGCCCGCTGCCCGTTTTGCCTCTGATTCCTGTTTCGCACTCAAGACGTCTGAAGCCTCCCTGAACTGTAATCGCCCTCTCAAATCTCCGCTTTCACCGGGGAGCTTCCCTGAAACGGAATCTCTCCGAACAGCGCCTTAACCGTCAGCTCTACTGTATCTTCATGCAGAGAATACGCATTCACCAGGGTATCTAAGAAGGGAATGTCCTGCAGCAGATATGGCGTAGCGAACGAAATACCGATCGGCCGGACTGTCTCCGCATGCTGCATGGCCCAGATGGCCTTGGCCGCTTCACCCACCGGACGGGCGGTATTCATCATTCCGTGCAGCGGAAGGAAATAAGGGGCGAAGGCAGCATCCCAGCGGACCCCCGACTGCTCCCATTGCCGCAGTGTCGTCAACGGCTCGAATTCATCCAGAATATCCACCTCTAGCCCCCTGGCCTTAAGCTGCTCCACAAAAAGATTCATCCGCTCATATCTGCGCCCCTCCGTCACCTTGTTCATCATGATGACCAGCACCCGGCGGACCTCCTGCGGATTCAGCGGCAGCTGGCCGGTGCGGCTGCGGACCAGGGTAATGCAGCGCCCGGCCAGCTCGCGGCTGAATTGTCTGACCTGCCGGTCGAGACCAGGCGGCAGCTTGTCGTCCAGCAGCGGCTGAGCCCTTGCGTCCTCTCTCCCATCACAGGCAGCATGCACACCAAGCCGTGCCTTCAGCTCCAGAATCCGCCGGACACTGGCCTTCAGCCGTTCCCGGCTGACGCGTCCGTCCTCCACCGCCTGCTCCATCACTGCGAAGTACCGTACTCCCGGCCAGAGCAGCACATCCGTACCGCAATTGAAGCAGTCTATGATGCGCTGTGTATAGTCTCCCCAGGATAAGAATCCGCCCATATCCAGCGCATCCGACAACACCACTCCGTCGAAGCCAAGCCGCTCCCGCAGCAGTCCTGTTGTAATCCGCTCCGAGACGGTTGCCGGGACCGGCCCCGATCCAGCACCGCCTGCCCCGTCTTCGATCCAGGGGAGGGCAATATGTCCGGTCATATAGGACATGACCCCCTGGCTGATCATCTCCCCGGCCACCTGCCCGTAAGTGGAGAACCATTCCTCTTCAGATAAGCTGTTCACCGTAGTAATGATATGCTGATCCCTGTAGTCGACCCCGTCACCGGGAAAATGCTTGGCGCAGGCCGCAAGGCCATGCTCCTGCATGCCCCGCATGACAGCGGCGGACAGGCGCGCCGCCCGCCCGGCGTCATCTCCCAGGCAACGGGTCGTAATGACGGGATTCATCCAATTCAGCAACAGATCGGTTCCCGGGGCCAGCGCCCAGGTGAACCCGGCCGCCCGGCCTTCCAGCGCGGTATATTTTCCGTATTCGTAAGCCAGGTCTTCATCATCTGCTGCCGCAAGCGCGAGGAGCGGCGGGAAGGCCGTGAGACTCCTCACCGCCGAGCCTGCCCCGAATTCCAGATCACCGGAGAACAGCAGCGGGAACCTGCTGATACCTTGCAGCAGTCCCGCCCAGTCCCGGTAATCCTCCGCTTTGCCTGCGGCCTTCTGAATAACCTCCCCGCCGATGAAGAAGCTGCCCACCGGATACTGCTCCAGATACCGGCGGAGAGCGGCCTCATCATCCCCCTTGAACGGCAGCCTGCCCGCATGGTCCTGCATCGTCTGCCCGATCAGTTCCCGGAGGCTCATCGCTTCAAGCGTCTCCTCCACCCATTCCTGTTCTTCCTTGCTTAACGGCTTCTGCATCATTTAAGGCTCCTCCCGGCAGGTTCTGTTCTAAATCCAGTGTACCGGATCACGAAGCTGCTCTACATACAGCCAGCTATAATATAAGTTCAAAATTCTACAGACTGCCTGCACCGATCCGCCAACCGGCTGATTAGCCCGTCAGGGCAGGCTGATCTCCAGCGCCCGTGCCCGCTTGTTATTCTCCTTGTTCATCTCCGCATACCGCCAGATATCATTCACAAAAAAGCTGACTGTAAACTCGCCGATGGTCGGCACCGTCCACCGGGGGGTGCCCTGCGCACTGGCGTTAGCCGTCAATGTTATCTCCTCGCCCGGCTGAATCACACTGGTATTCGTGTCCGTCCACGAGACCACTCCGCCGTTAACCGAGAAGGCGCCGCCGGTAATCTGTCCGAGTCCGGTCGAGGCATTCAGCGGTGTGGGACGGACACCGATGTTCTTCACTTTGGCCCAGAAGATCAGGGAGTCGCCCAGCTGCGGTGTGCTGTGCGCGGAAGGGCTGCCGTCGCTGTTCACAATATGCCAGCCGATATCCGTCACCGTCAGATCCGGTCCCGGTACGGGCAATACAGACTCGTAGCTCTCGTACTCCAGCCCGCTGACCATTACCTTTCCGCCGTTGCCTGCAATCTCTATCCGGTGCAGCCCGTATTCCAGACCCGTCAGTTCGTAGACAATCTTATGATCACCCTCCAGCCCTGCCTGCGGAATGACTATAGTCTCCTTATACTCACCATCGACATAGACATCTGCACTGCCCATATCGCTCTTGATGTCCGATCTCCAGCGGACACCGATGCCATTGAAGCTGAAGGCAGCCGTGGCATCCTCATCATAGGTCACATGGGAGACTCCATTGGGCGCAGGGGTGAATCCGGCATAGTCAATGTAAGGATGATCATGTGCGGCCGGATACCAGTGGGAGAGCGGAACATACAGCCCTTCCTCCAGCTTGAAATAATCGAGATTTGCCCCCTTCCCGGCGGAGGTGAAGCTGATCATGTTATAGCCCGGCTGGAGGGTAATCCCATACTGCCGTGCGGTCAGATTCGCGGTCCAGCTGCCCGTTGAAGGCAGGGTTACTGTGGACTGCTTCACGCCGTTCACGAGAATATTTTTCTTCGATTCCTCATTGGAAGCGTATACAATTGTTAAGGTGTAGCTGCCACCATTCTCGGAATGGAAGCCTTGGATCGTTAAGCCTCCGCTATGCGTCTGCTCCACGACCTTGCCGCCCGAGGCGCTGCTGTTATTGCCGGTCTTCAGTGGCAAGGCAAATGCAGTAGCTTCGGCCTCGAACTTGGCCGGATCTCCTGCGGCATGCGATGTAATCGGCATGACCGGTGTAGTCGCTGATACGGCTGTGCTAAGAGGCGATGCATTGCCGGAGTCATCCACGGCCTGCACTGTGTAGCTGTAAGTGGTCTGCGGCGCTACGGTATAGTCACTCCAGAAGGTCAGCCGTCCCGGAATATTCATCACCGGAGCCGCTCCGCCGTCACGGTAGACGTTATAGCTGACGACAGCAGCGTTGTCTGTGGAAGCCGTCCAGGTCAGCCGGATTTGCTCATGGCTTACGGCCGCTGCGGCAGGACTGCCCGGAGCAGTGGGCAGCGCGTTGTCCTGCTCATCCAGGATGTACTGGATCGTCTCTCCCGCGTCCAGCGCAACTGTAAGTGTAATGTACGGATCTGCCGTAAGCTCCACCCTGGAGTAGGCGGCGGCGTACGTCTCCCCTGGACCGAACCGTTCCCCGGCATACGCTCCGCTGGACGGCATCTTAACCTTCACCTGCATCGTCACCGGCGACGTCTCAAAGTTGACGAAGTTCAGCAGGATTTTATCGGACGAAGCTCCGATGGCCGAAGTGCCCAGCGCCGAGGTATCCACTGCGCGGAAATACGCCTTCAGCCCGGTCAGTTCAGCTGCATTCAGTACCTCGTAGCCCAGCGGGCTTCCATGGGTGGCGTAAGCGGCGGCCAATCTGCGGAACGTCTTCAGCCGGGTCTCCCCGGATTCATTGATATTAGCCGGTACCGCTGCTGTATCCTCATAACGGTGTGTGTTCCAGTTGATCGCTGAATTGAACAGGCCAAACTCCGTCCCGTCATTGAAGAAGGCCGCGTGCTGCATAATATGGTCGGCATAACCGATATTTCCCCGCAGCTCCCGGTCAAAAGCAGAAGCGAACCTGTAAGCATACGTCCCGTATTTCGTATTGTCGGAATGATTGTCATTGCTTCCGGTCTCGCTCATGGCCATCTCTTTGCCGAAGCCTTCCTCTGAATCACTGTACACCCGCAGATTCTCATACAGGCTTCCGCCCGGCAAAGGCTGGACGCCGGTCCCGCCATAGCTGTGTCCGTTGGTCACATCCGACAGCGCTTCAATCGGCGCACGCTGGGCAGCATCCCGTTCCCAGCCGTCAGGGGTGCCGTTATACGGCCAGTAGGCCCAGCCGGGAGCAACAATTTTCAGGTAAGGCTGGCTGTTCGTCTGCCTCTCCTCGTCCATCATTTCATGAAGCGCCAGCACCGCCTTCTGTGCCCAGCCGAACAATCCCGGCTCATTTCCCGTCTCGACATACTGGTACAGATCACCGAATTTGCTGACAAAGCCGCTGTAATAGCTCCTCAGCGCAGAGCTGATCGTCCCTGCCGCCAACTCGCTGTTAGTCTTCCAGTTGCCGCCGATGATATTAACCATTGGCGCAAGATTGAGGTCGCGCAGCGTCTCCAGGTACTTGCGGCCCTGCGGGTCCCAGCCTGCGCTGGTATCGGACCAGAAGGAGGTGCGCATCCAGTTGCCGCTGTAGGCAATGCCCAGCCACTTGGCCATCGGGGCCAGATGGCGGATCGCATGCTCGTCGTAGCGGAAAGTCGAGGCGGCAATCGTACTGCCCAGATGGACATACCTGCCGTGGATAGGCTCTGTGGCCCGCTCTTCCAGCGCCGCCAGCCTGAGATAATCCCATTCGAACCACAGATACTTGTCACCGTCATATCCTGGCGACTGCGGATCAGCGTATAGCCCGCGGTCCACGGTCAGCTTCAGCTCATTGCTGCCGGTCTTCAGCTGCTCTGAGGGAATGTAGAGTCTATAGGTTTCTATCCATGTGTTCGTAAGGGGGGTCTCTCCGTCATTCAGCCCGGTAATCTGAATCAGCCCGCTGAAGCTGCCATTGGTGAATACGGCGAGCTGCGGAATAGCGGTGCTTGCATCCAGTACCTTGAAGCTGAACTCTACACCATAGAGGGGGACTTCCGTTAGATTGAAGCTTAGCTCCATCGCCGCGTTGCGGTCCAGCTTCATGCCGCGGGAGATTGTATTCCAGTTCAGGGGATTTACGGGGAGGGTAATATTCTCACTGTACACATCCTGATATACTGTAAATTCTGCGGAGCTGTTATCCTGCTCGCCTATCTGCCAGAGCAGCGGAGACGGCTGGTAGGTATCCTCTGTGACAGTACTGTTATTTATATTTTCTTCCACAACCGCCTGTGCAGGCGGCATTTCGGCGGAGCTGATCTGTACTCCGGGCAATGAGGCGGACATCCATACCAGAGCTGCAATGAGCAATTTGCCTGTGATTCTCTGAATTCGCATAGTAACACCCTCTCTTGATCAGATAGGGGCTCCCCAAAGGCTGGATTAGCGAAAGAGAATACCCGGTACCTGCCGCAGGCGGCCGCTATGGCTGCTTGCGGCAGGGAACCGGGCGTGCTATGGCCTCTACTGCTTATTTGGCGGCCAGAAAAGCGTCGAGCTGACTCTGAATTTCCGTAATCACAGCGTCCAGGCCTGCGGCCTTCAGCTTGCTGTTCATCTCCTTCAGGACCGGCTCAGGGTCCTTTTCCCCGGAGAACAGGGTGTTCTTATACTGCTTCGTGATGTTGATCAGCGCCCCGATCTGCGACTGCACCTTGGTCGAATCGAAGACAAATCCGATCACCGGCGACACGGTGGCGTTCTTATTCCAGTCCGTATAGAGCTGCACGCGCTTCGGATCCTCATCCTTATTCAGGTAGTTCAGCAGCACATTGCCGATCATCCAGGAGGATACGGAGTTGTAGCCGCTGTCCGCAATGAACTCCACGGTGTTGTTCTCCAGCTTCTTGTAGTGCTTGCCCTCAATGCCGAAGGTCAGCAGGTTGTAGAGCACCGGATCGGTGTGGAGCAGATTCATGAACATCATGGCCCGCTCGGGGTTCTTCGAGGTTCTGGAGATGGCGAGCATGGAGCCCTGCAGACTCTTGGTGCTGACCTGAACAGGCAGCAGCGTCTTGATGATCATCGGCTTCTCGGCGAGCCGGGTCCAGTCATTGGTGGAGGTCGGATTCATGTTACCGTAGACGAACCAGGCTTTGCCGCTTTTGACCGCATCCTTCAGCTCGGTCTTGTCTGTGGCGCCGTTCTTGTTGATATAGCCCGCTTCATACCAGCTGCGGATCAGCTTCAGCCGCTCCGTCATTGCCGGTGTGTCGTATTCGTTGAACACCTTCATGGTCTTGTAATCAAGCAGAGTCGGGATATCATTGCTGCCGTCTAAGTCCTCGCTGTCAGGATACGCGGTGAACCAGTGCAGGCTGTCGGTATGGTTCATGAACAGCGGAGAGAGGGCCGGCTCCTTCTCCTTAATCGTCTTCAGCATCGGTTCAATATCCTCCAGCTTCTGGAGGCTGTTCACATCGAAGCCGTATTTATCCACAATCGCCTTGTCAAAAGCGAACCCGACCGACTGCCCCAGCTCCTTCTCGGTTGGAACCGCATACAAATGTCCGTTGACGGTGGCTGCCTGCAGGTAAGCGGGATTAATCTGTGCCTTCGTCTCCTTGGCATAGGTGTCCAGCAGCTCCTCCAGCGGCAGATACGCCCCCTTCGCGGCGTTGGTCATGAAGTTCCAGGTATAGACCATATCGAACACCTCGCCGGACTGGATCATCAGATTGACCTTGTCGGCCGGTTTATCCCAGCTTAGCTGGTTGATCTTGAGGGTGGCGTTGATTTTATCCTTCAGGTAGGCGTTGATCTCCTGCTCTACGGACGCCACATCCTTATCCGGCCCGCCGGGCAGATACAGAGACAGCTCCACCGGCGCAAGCGCACCCGGCGCCTCCGTTCCAGCCGCTTCGGTTCCTGTCGCTTCCTTCGTTGCCGCCGGAGCTGTGGTGCTTTCCCCCGTTTTCTCTGTAGGCGCCGCTGTATTGCCATTGTTCCCCGCACATCCGGCCAGGGTGAATCCGGCTATCAGCACAAGCGACAGCAGCAGACCTGTGACTTTTTTACCTGCCATACTTTTTTCCTCCCCTTGATGGAACAGATATATGCTAATCGGTAGGTTCCGAGGTTAGCCTTTGATAGAGCCGAGCGTCAGTCCTTTGATGAAATACCGCTGGAAGAACGGATAGGCCAGCACAATCGGCCCGATGCCGATCAGCGCCATCGCCATACGGATCGTTTCCCCCGGCAATTTGGCCAGCTCGGTGGCCGAGCCTTGAATAAGTGCCCCGTTGCGGCTCAGATAGTCTGCCTGGGAGATCATTTTGTACATGAGATATTGGAGGGAATAGAGGTCTGTGTCGGTAATGAAAATCATGCTGTTAAACCAGTCATTCCAGTAATGCAGCGTATTGAACAGCCCAATGGTCGCGAAGACCGGCAAAGACAGCGGGAAAACAATCCGGAAGAACGTCCTTAGCTCCCCTGCTCCGTCAATCGTAGAGGCTTCAATCAGCGCGGGCGGCACGCTCATCTGGAAGTACGTCTTCATAATCAGCACATTGAACGGGGACAGCAGCATCGGCACAACCAGCGCCCAGATGGAGTTCTTGAGGTCGAGCACCTGGGTGTAGACCATATACCACGGTACCAGCCCGCCACCGAACAGCATAGTGAAAAAGATCAGGAAAGCGAACACCCCCCGGTACCGGAAATCCGCCCGCGATATCGGATACGCATACAGGGAAGAGAGGAACACGCTGACCAGCGTTCCGGTGATGGTGACGAAGAAGGACACGCCATAGGCCCGCAACACCACACTATAATCCTTGAAAATATACGCGTAGGCCTCCAGGCTGAGCTTCTCCGGAATGAATTGATAGCCATTACGGACGATGTAATCGTAATCGGTAATAGAGATCATGAAGACCAGTACAATCGGCAGCAGGCAGGCCAGGGACAGGATGATAAAAATAATATGGAGGAGAACATTAGTGAAGCGGGATATTTCGTTATTAGCCACGGATTTCCACTCCTTCTACAAGGTACGTGCGCCGCCTGACTTTTATCTAGAATACCGCCTGATCCTTGTCAACCTTACGCACGATCCAGTTCGAGCCGAGGACCAGGAAAAAGCCGACCACCGATTGGTATAATCCGGCCGCTGCCGACATCCCCAGATTGCCCATATTAATCAGCGCGTTATAGACGTAGGTGTCGATGACCAGTGTAGTCGGGTACAGCGCCCCGGAGTTCAGTGTGGTCTGGTAGAACAGCCCGAAGTCGGAGCGGAAGATGCCCCCGATCGCCAGAATCGTTGTAATAATAATGACCGGCCGGATGAGCGGAATGGTGATGTGCAGAATCTGCTTCCACTTGCTGGCACCGTCGATCAGGGCCGCTTCATAGTACTCGTTGTCAATGCCGATAATCGCCGCCAGATAGATGACACAGCCATAGCCCACCCCTTTCCAGAGATTGATCAGCGGCAGAATGAACGGCCAGTACTTCGGCTCCGAATACCAGTTCAGCTCATCCAGCCCGAACAGGGCGAAGACTCCTTTATTGATGAAACCGTATTCAACATTCAGAAAAGCGAACACCAGATAGCTCACCACCACCATCGACAGGAAGTAGGGGAAGAACATGATGCTCTGATAGAATTTGGCGGCCAGCTTGTTCCTCAGCTCATTCAGGGCAACCGCGATGGATACGGCAAAGAGCAGATTAAGAACAATGAATACGAAATTATAGAGCACCGTATTGCGCGTAATGATCCAGGCATCCGAGGTGGCGAACAGGAATTTGAAGTTATCCAGCCCCACCCACGGACTGCCGAGAATCCCGTCCACATAGTTGATATTTTTGAACGCAATCACAATTCCGAACATCGGCAGATAGTTGTTGATCAGCAAAAATACTACGCCCGGCAGCAGCATCAGCAGCAGCACCTTATGCTTCAGCAGATGCTTCAGCCCGTGTCTCTTTTTCGTCTTCATAACCATTGTCTTCCGCCTCCTGTGTTCCTTCAGCAGTCCCTCTCTTCCCTGACTTAAGTGTACCCGCAGGCGGCTCCATGCTAAATAAGGCCATCTATAATAAAAGTTCAAAATCCTACGGAGTTTGGAGTAAATTAGTTGGATAAACGCATCTTAATTTGGATGTTTTGGATCACCGTCGGGTTTTAGTTGGATAAACGTCATTTAATTTCGCGTATTTCCCCTACTCTGCTATATTTGCTGAATTTTAAGTGCTGTTTCTCCAACTGTTTCCCTACAAGAAGGCTTCTGTCCATGAGTAAGTGGTGAAAATCCAACTGCTTTCCGTACCAGAATCCATTTGCGGAAGGCAGTGAAGCCGAAGGGACAAAATGCAAAAAGGCGCTCCACGATGACCGCTGTGGAACGCTCTTTTAGCTGAAGCTTGTGGGTCTAAACTAGTCTGCAGCGGTTAAGTCAGTCTGTGCACAGACCATACAACACCCGAAGAGGCACCTCCAAGATCTAATGGCAAGGTTAATCCATCTGCTGCATAGAAGAGTCCGATCACATCGCCTGCCGTCAGTTCAACTTCACCTGTCAATGTTACCGTACCATTACCCAGGATCGTCCGCAGAGACAACAGAAGCGCAATGTTAACATTCAGCAGCGGGAACAATCCGGTTACCAGATCCGTTACTGTCGGCGAGGTTCTCCGCACTACAAAAGCCGGATCAATTCCCGCTCCCAATGCAACGGAGATGGCAGCGGTAGTGCTGTAGTTAATGGTTGCCTCAAACGAATATCTGCCGGATACCGGAATCGTGTAGTTGCCTGTAGTCTCATTAAATGTCGCACTGTCATAGTAAGGCGTAGTCACAGTCCAGCCGGTAAGCTGAGTACTGGTCGAGACCGAGAACGTCGGCAGGAATGCGGAGAACCCTTCCGTTGCCAAATTCGGGCCGGTCGCTCCGGTCACGCCTACGCCCGTTGCTCCGGTCGCCCCGGTCACGCCTACGCCCGTTGCTCCGGTCGCGCCGGTCACGCCTACGCCCGTTGCACCGGTTGCTCCGGTCACTCCTACGCCCGTTGCCCCGGTCGCTCCGGTCACACCCACGCCCGTTGCTCCGGTCGCTCCAGTCACTCCTACGCCCGTTACACCGGTCGCTCCGGTCACACCTACTCCCGTTGCACCGGTCGCTCCGGTCACGCCTACGCCCGTTGCCCCGGTCGCGCCGGTCACGCCTACTCCCGTTGCCCCGGTCGCTCCGGTCACTCCTACGCCCGTTGCTCCGGTCGCCCCGGTCACTCCTACGCCCGTTGCCCCGGTCGCCCCGGTCACGCCTACGCCCGTTGCCCCGGTCGCCCCGGTCACTCCTACTCCCGTTGCCCCGGTCGCTCCGGTCACTCCAGCCCCAGTTGCCCCGGTCGCCCCGGTCACTCCCACGCCCGTTGCCCCGGTCGCCCCGGTCACGCCTACTCCCGTTGCACCGGTCGCCCCGGTCACTCCTACTCCCGTTGCACCGGTCGCCCCGGTCACTCCTACTCCCGTTGCTCCGGTCGCTCCGGTCACTCCTACTCCCGTTGCCCCGGTCGCTCCAGTCACTCCTACGCCCGTTGCCCCGGTCGCACCAGTTGCTCCTACTCCCGTTGCACCTGTCGGGCCCGTCACGCCGGTCGCTCCGGTCACCCCTGCTCCAGTCGCCCCCGTCACTCCTGCGCCAGTTGCGCCTGTCGGGCCCGTCACGCCGGTCGCACCGGTCACCCCTGCCCCGGTCGCTCCAGTCGCCCCCGTCACTCCTGCGCCAGTTGCACCTGTCGGGCCCGTCACGCCGGTCGCACCGGTCACACCTGCTCCAGTTGCCCCCGTCGCTCCCGCACCCGTTGCACCTGTCGGGCCCGTCACGCCGGTCGCTCCGGTCACCCCTGCCCCGGTCGCCCCAGTCACTCCCGCGCCAGTTGCGCCTGTCGGGCCCGTCACGCCGGTCGCTCCAGTGGCCCCCGTTACACCAGTATCGCCCAGCAGTTCAGCCGAGACCAGCCGGTGGGCGGTGACGAGCTGGCCGGTGCTGCTCTTGCCCCATACGGAGATCTGAACCGGGTCATCTACCGTAGCCGAAGTGACAAACAGAAATTCAAAAGCGTCCAGATCCGCATAATAAGTGTTTGTTATCGCTTCGTTGGCAGCCACATCCAGCGTTTGGCTGACATACAGATTTCTAACGCCCCCCTGCATGTAATAGCCTTGTATCAATACTGTAGAAGCTGCAACACTACTGCGGTTATCAATTCTGACCGTAACCTGTGTAGTGGGTCTTACTCCTCCAACTGCATTATTTTCCAGTGGTCCTGTGGATAGTAGAGTCATTTCCCAGTCTCCTTTAACGACAGATTTGTATTGTCCTGATAGATTCTCCTTTCCTCGCTTAATCTATCTTTTGACTACATAGAAGCTAGCAGCAGAAAGATGGATCAATATAGTAATATTCTGCGATTCCGGCACGGTGTGTGCAGTAGAGCTAGATTCCGGCAGGCATCCCATATAAATAGGAGACAACACAAAAGGGCCCTCTCCTCAGCCGCAATGGCCGGGAAAGGTCCCTGAATATAAGCCTAGTCTATTCCCGTCCGCTGCTTGAACGGCTCTGCAGGCTCTCCCCCACTAACGGGGCACGGGGATCGAACTGCGGATAGATATATTCCTCACGCCGAAAAGAATACCCGGTAGCTGCAATATCCAGCATCTGATTCAGCCGCTCACTCTCGCTGCCCAGTCCCTGGTCCAGCGGAATGTCCCCCGCGATGATCCGCAGATACAGCTGCATTCTTGGACGGTCGCCTGAATAACGCGGCTCCATGGATACCGTATTCGGATCATACTGGTCCATGATCTGCGGGGATAGCGGATAGATCGATTCTGCTGCGGTTGGATAGAATTCCCTGAAGTGGCGTAGCCCGCGTGAAGCACCCGGCTTATCCATAATCCCGTCTGTCACCGGGAGGGCGAGCGCCTGCTGATACAGCATGCCCAGGAACTCCTTCGATTGAAGAAAACGCCAGACCTTCACCGCAGCCTCCCGGCTCTGCGCCGCACTATTCACCACCAGCGGAGCTTGGGGGACCATCATCAGGGCCCCGGCACCGCGCCGTGACAGCTCCGCTGCCGGAGGGAGCGCCACTCCCCAGTCATCCTTAGGCATATACTCCTGCAGCTTGACATAATCTTTGCTGGTAACATACATCATGCCGATATTGCCGTCCGCGAACTGCCGGAGCGCACTGCTCAGCTTCAGCAGCGTCTCCCCCGGGTAGAGGCTGCCCTGCTGCTTCATCTCCCGTACCATTTGCAGCCAGGGGGCATACACACTCAGGTCATAACGGCCCGACCGGTAATCATACAGATAATAACCGCTGTAGGTATTCGATAGCTCCAGTCCGGCCTGGAGACTGGCCCGGCTATCCCCGGCGGGCAACGCGAAGCCGTATTTATTGACCAATGCTCCGGCCCGGCTGATCTGCAGGGCAGCCTGCTCCAGTGCAGCGAAGGTAAGCGGAGGCTGCTCCGGGTCAAGTCCGGCGGTCCGGAACAATTGTTTATTGTAGATCAGACGCACGGTATCAATACTGGAGGGCATGAAGTAGATTCCGCCCTTGAACAACGGGCCAGACGCGTACTTCCTGGCCCATACCGGAAAACGCAACAGCCATCCGGCATCCAGATCAGCAGACAGATTAGCAAGATACCCCTTGTTGACGTATGTGGCCAGCCAGGCGTTATCGACACTGAACACATCCGGCCCCTGCCCGGAGGTCATCAGCATATTTAAGGTATCGTCGTAAGCGTCTGTAGCAAGGTTCATCACTACGATCTCAATCTGATCGGGATTCGTTTTATTATAATGGCTGATGGCATTCTTCACTTCCAGGTTCTCCGTCCAGTCAGACAAGGCGACCCTCACCCGGGTGGTCTGCGCCTCCGGCAGGGCCTTCTCGCCTTGAGTGAGGTCCGGCAGCAGCGGGCGGTCATAGACAAAAGTGTAGATAGCCAGCCCGCACCCTAAGAGGGCAATAAGATAGAACAGTAACCTTTTCACACCGCACCTCCTGCGTTGACATCCTGACTTCACGCGTTTTACAATGTATACCAGTTATTGACTTGCTGAAGGAGGACTCCGATGAAGAAATATTACGATTCGTTGTCGAAGGCTCTCTTCCTGTATAACTTCAGCATCCGCAGCCGGCTGATCCTCTACTTTCTCTTCCTCGTTCTTCTCCCGACCACGATCATCTCGGTCACCATCTATAACAAATCCGCCGGGATCATTACCCGGAATATGAATACATCGATTGAGAATAACTTCAATCTGGTTCAGGATAATCTGGCCCGGCGATTCGAAGCCGCCAATCAATCCATGACTGCGTTGTACCTGAATTCTGAATTCGCGGACCTCATCTCCTCCAACCGGCCGACAGACAGTACCGGAATCATTAATGAACTGGCGGCCCTTAGCAAAATCCTTGAGGATTTCCCCGCGAACGGGACCTCCGGCAACAGCTTCGTCCCTATGCTCTATATGCTGAACCGGCCGGAATATACCCAATATAATTTCTCACGGCGTGTATTCAATATCGATCTTATTACCTTGAAGCCCTGGTATTTAAGCATTCCGGCCAAAGCCGATTTTGCCGTGGTGGGCCTTAGCTCGCTGGATTCCAGATTCACCCTCAAATTCGCGAAGCGCCTGTTCGGTATCCGGCATGCACAGCTGCCCTATGTCGGACTGCTCACCCTTGATATCCCGGTAGCCGAATTCGGCACGCTGCTGGAGCATTATAAGCCTACCCCCGGCAGCAAGGTCTATATCGCAGACAGAGCCGGAACGATCGCCATCAGCCCCGAGCCGTCACTCATCGGCCAGAATATCGCCGCTCAGGATTATTACAGCAAGCTTAGCTTGACTATAGGCCCTGCTGGCAGTACCAGCAACCCTCTCTCTCCAGACCACTCATCCGGACTGCATTCCTTCCGCCACTCTGTCGGCAGCGAGGAGATGCTCGTCTCGTACAAGACGCTGGAGAATACCGGCTGGACCATCCTGTCCTTCTCGCCTGTCCGTGAGCTGAATGGGGAGCTGGTCTCCTTCCGCCGGGTGATGTATGCCGTAATTGTCATCTGCATGCTCATCTCTTTCCTGATGGCCCTGCTGCTGTCCGAGAATATCTCCGCTCCGATCCGCAAGTTCATCCAGTCAATGTCGCATGCCGAGAGCGGGAACTTCAATATCCCCATCCGTTACCGGCGCAAGGACGAATTCTCCTATTTATTCAACCGCTACAACAAGCTGCTCCAGCAGATTAAGGCGCTGATCGACAAGCTCTACGTCACCGAGCTGCGCAAAAAGGAAGCCGAGCTGCAAATGCTCCAGGCCCAGATCAATCCGCATTTTCTCTACAATACCCTGGACTCCATTAACTGGATTGCCATTAACCACGATATTCCCGAGATCAGCAGCATGGTCACCTCGCTCTCGGATTTCTTCCGGTACAGCCTGAGCAAGGGCCGCAATATTATCCCGCTCCGCGATGAGCTGCGGCAGGTCGAGAGCTATCTGCAGATTCAGCAGTTCCGCTTCCAGGACCGGCTTCACTATGAGCTGGAGGAGACGGACCGGGCGCTGGCAGAGGAATGTCTGGTGGTGAAGCTTAGTCTCCAGCCGCTGGTGGAGAATGCCCTGATTCACGGCATCCAGCAGCGGCGGGGAACAGGCACGATCCGCATCCGGGTAGAGCAGACGCAGGAGCTGCTTAGCATCTCCGTGTTCGACGATGGAATAGGCGCCGATCCCGCACGGCTGAACCAGCTGCTGGCAGACCCGCAGCCGGGCAGCCAGTCTTACGGCATCCGCAATGTGCATATGCGGATCCGGCAGTTTTTTGGAGAGTCCTACGGCATCCGTTATTACGACAATACCGAAGACGGCTGCGGTCTGCTGGCTGTCATCCGGTTCCCCGTGGTCACTACTTGGAATGAGGTGAATGAAGATGTTAACGATGATCATAGCGGATGACGAACCGTTTATCCGCAGCAGTCTGATCCGTGTGTTCGATTGGCAGGAAGAGTTCGGGATTGAGATTATCGGGGAAGCCTCGGACGGGCTGGAAGCCTACGAATTATGCCTGAAGCTCCAGCCGGACATCCTGTTCACCGACATTATGATGCCGCTAATGGGGGGGCTGGAGGTAGCAGAGAAGCTGCGGGAGGCGGGCTGCAGGGCCCGGATTATTATTATCAGCGGCGCCCAGGACTTCTCCTACGCCCGGGAGGCGCTGAAGGTGAACGCCGAGGGATATATTCTGAAGCCTGTCAAGCTGCCCGAGATCCGCAGTGTCTTCCGCCAGGCAGTGGCCAAGCTGACAGAGGAACGCGAGCAGCAGCTGGATCTGGAGCAGCTTAAGCAGCAGCTTCAAGACAGTATGCCGCTGCTGCGGGAGAAATTCCTCCAGAATCTGATTGCCGGCCTCTACCGCAGGGAGGAGGAGATCTGGCAGAAAATACAGTATTTCGCCCTGCCCTTCCAGCAGGGGACGCTTCTCAGCGTCTGTGTACTCCAACTGGATGAATACCGGAGCGCGGTGGATAAATACTCGGAGGAGCATAAGCAACTGCTCTACTTTTCCATCCAGAATATCATTCAGGAGAGCCTGGACAGCCACCCCTGCGCCATCAGCTTCGTAGCCAGCGAGAACGAATTCATTATGGTGATCTGCACCCCGCAGACACCTCCGTCCCACTCCATCTCCGGGACCTGCGAACAAATCATCGTTAATATTCAGAAGTATCTGCGGCTGGATGCCTCCGTCGGCATCGGGCGGGCTTGTCCGCTGGCGGGCCAGCTTGAGGATTCCTATAAGGATGCGCTGGCTGCGCTGGTGTACAAATTCTATACCAGGCCTGCCTCCGTCCTCTACATTAATGATATCCAGCCCGACACGGAGAAGCTGCAGAGCACCTTTATCTATAAACTCCAGGCCCGGCTGATGAATGAATTGAAGGCAGGACATACAGACACCGTCACCCGGCTGCTGGAGCAGCTGTTCAATGGACTGGCCGGTCCCAAGCATAGAATTGAATACGTGCAGAGTATCTGCGCAGAGATGATTTTCACCTCCGCCAGAGCCCTGTATGAGATAGATGAGGATATCGGGCAGGTGCTAAGCGACCGGATTAGCATCATGGATAAGCTGTACCAGCAGACCACGATCACCGGCCTTAAGGCGTATATGCTGTCGCTCCTGCATGACTTAAGCGCTTATGTAGCAGGCAAGAACACCTCCAGGAACAGCCGGATCGTCAGCAGCATCTGCACCATCGTTCAGGAGGGATACGCCTCGGAGCTGTCCGTGTCCAGGATTGCCGAGGAGGTGTTTCTGACACCTAACTACATCAGCCTGCTGTTCAAGAAGGAGACCGGCAGAACCATTACCGACTATATCACCCAGATCCGCATAGGCAAGGCGAAGGAGCTGCTGCTGACCACGGACCTGAAGGTCATGGAGATCTCAGAGCGGGTCGGCTATGAGAATCCCCATTATTTCAGTACTGTTTTTAAAAAAACCACCGGCCTGCACCCGCTCAAGTTCCGTTCGGCCAAGGATTAGACCGCTGCCGCTCTAGCGGACAATATAGGATTTCGTACCTATTCTGGAGAAGATGGCCGTTCTTACATTCACTTTGGCGGAGATCGGCGGGCTCAGTCGTGAGTTGCCGAGAGAAGCAATATAGGCAAAATCCGGGTGAAGCCCCTCATCCGCCAGATAGGCAGACGTCCGGCTGCCCGGCACCCGCTCCCTGTTGAGCGAGGTTATCATCTGAGTGGCATTCTTAATCCCGAGCCCGTGTCCGTAGTAGCTGTCTCTGGACAACATAATCGCGTTCTCCCCCTGCCATTCCGGCTTAGCCGGATCATGGTCGGGATTCTTGAAATAGACCACATCGCCCGGCTGCAGCTCATTCCGGTTGAACGTGGTAATCAGCTTCAGATTGCTGTCATAGTTCCAGTCCCACAGGTACAGGCCGGTGAAATTACGGTTGAAGGCCGCCTCTCCGATCATGTTGATGGTCGCTTTATAGAGAATCATCACCATCGCCATAGCACATTCAAAGGCATACAGCTGTCCATTCACAAAAATATCATTAATCGCCGCCGAAGGAGTGACATTTGAATTCAGCTCAAATCCACCGCCCCCTGTACGGGTCCAATACCTCGGATTGCAGCGGGAATTCTCGAAGGTCGAGAAATCTGTCCCCCCTACATTCATTGCCCGGGCTGCCGCAATAATCTCCCCCCGCATTCTGCTCTCAAATGCCGGATCTGCCGGAGCCGCGTATCCATACCCCATTCTGCTTCCCCCTTTCGTCTTCTTGCCATGAAATATAGGTTATTGTACGTGTCGGGCCTCCTATTGGTGCGTAAACAGCCCCCCGTAATCTATCCACGGAGAGCTGCCGGTCAGAAACACCTATTATTCTAACGTGACATGAAGATTCAAAGTAATCTCAAAGGCACGGCCCCAAATATAATCGGGATCATCATATGGAAGTACTGCACTGGCGTATTCGGAGAAGACCCAACTGCCCCCGTTAATCTGCCGGATACTGCACGCCGGTTCAGCACTTCCGATCAGGAAGGCGCCCGTCCCGGCAAGCGTGGCCGTGTGTGTCTGCATCCGCTCTCTCAGCAGGGCCTCGAGATGAGCGTAATCCTCCGGGCTATTGAACAACAACATATTCTGATCTGTAAACGTTGCAACATTCTCATAGAGCGAATGGGCTCTGGAATATGTCCGGATCTCGCCAATCGCCAGCCTTTTGTAGAAGTAATCCTTCAGGAAGCGCTTGAACAGCAGCGAGCCGTGAGCGTTAACCGCAAGATCCAGCGCCGCCGCATCGGTCTCTGTAACGATATAAGCATACCGGGCCTGGGCCATGCCCAGTGCGAGGCCGATTTTGTTCCCCGGCGTATTCCAGCCGCTATATCCTAATAGCGCGCCAGTATGCCTGCTGCCCAGCAGAGCCTCAGTTATACTTGCATCTGCTGCACCTGCGCCGACACAATCAATCACTACCGAAGGGACGAGGCGGGAATCGTTATCTTCGATACGGTTAACCGCAGCCAGCACCTGATCCGCAGCAGTAATCGCGATAATCTCCACCTGACGGGCATCGCCTACCGCCTCACCCCCTACAATATCCAGATGGCGCAGGATGTTCTGATGCACATCCATATATTCATACGGACTCGTAAGGGTAGAGCCATGCGGTCCGAAATATTCAACGGTATACCTGGTTGTGGCTCCGTTCCGGTAGAGCTGATTCGCCATCCGCGCCAGTAAGGACTGTCCCAGTCCGTCTGCATCCGGGAGAATGACGGCCCGGTCCGGATTTTGCCCCTGGGTCCCGCCCAGCCATTCATTAATGCCTGCTTCCATATAGTGAATCTCGTTAATCTGCACGCCCTGGGTATTGGCATCATCCACACCGACTGCAAGGAAATCAATAGAGCCTTCCTGCGCCAGCACCTCCAGAATATAGCGGTTCGTCTTGAACTTATGCGCTCTGGTATTGTAATACTGCTCTTTATCAAAAGTAGCCGTACTGCCATAGTCGCCAGTCGGTGACAGGTTATATCCACTGAGAATATCTTCGAACTGCGTGAAGCTCCTGCGCGGCTGAAGCATGAAGTTGCGGGACTCCGTATAGGCCGCGAGGTCCAGCCCTTCCGCAAAAGAGGTGGTGGCCAGCCTCATAATTGTATCCATTACATACACCGGCTTGTCCGGGCAGGCTTGCTTCACTTCACGGATGACATCCAACAAGTCTGTAATTGCAGCGTCATACGCCGGGTAGACACCACCCGCATGCGCCCTGAGACGGCGGCTGCCAATTAGCCCCCCATAGGCCAGCATGTCCGCCGAGAGAATATAACCGTCCACGGACGCCGCATGATCCAGAATCCATTGCCGGATCTTGGCGGTATCTCCATAGGCCGGTGAGGAGGTGGTCAGCAGGGTTGTGCCCGATGCTGTCTTTTGCGAATCCAGGCGATTCTTAAGATCCGTTACATCCGGTGTGATCACATCAATGCCCGCCGATCTCCCCTGCACAATCACATCATCCAGATTAACAGGCCGATCATCCAATGGTACATATAGCACTTTCTTCATTGATGTCACGCTCCCTCTAGTTAGCAGATAGGCTCAGAACAGATGCCCTCACTATATAAGGTAATTTACACAGATGGATTACAACCAGAACTTAAAAAATAATAAAAAATATAAAAAGCCTACCCAGTTGAAAGGCAGACTCTCTATATTAATTCAGTATTATTCAGAAAAATTAATATACACGGAGGCATTATCAGCTGCTGGGACGGTGAGCGTGTAGTAGGCTTAGCACGGGCCATCACCGACTATTGCTACTGCTGTTATCTGTCGGATCTGGCCGTAATTAAGGAGTATCAGAAGCAGAATATAGGCAAAGACCTGGTGCAGCTGCTTCAGGAGACATTAGGAGATCAGGTGTCCATCGTGCTGCTGTCTTCCGAGGAAGCTCTATCGTTCTATCCTCAAATCGGCTTTGAAGCGGCTACCAATGCGTTTCGGATCGCCCGAAAACATTAGCTACTCTTTGGACCCGGCAGCCTCCTGGAACCATAGATTTACCTGCGCGGTCTCCTCGGTCAGAAGATCCAGGTAGATGGAGGTGCGGTAATCGGTCTCCTTGAGGCTCCGGCCTGTAATCTCGGCGATCCGGTTCAGACGGTACATTAAGGTATTGGTATGAATATGCAGAAAAGCGGCCGATTCCTTCAAATTCCCGTTCAGCGACAAATATACGGCGAGGGTTTTCAGGAGATCGCTTTTATGCTCACGGTCATGCTCCTTCAGCGGATAGAGCAGCAAGCTCCGGCGGGGGCGGCTCCGTTTCTGTTCCAGAATCGCCGGAAGGTACGCCCAGAACCCGATCTCTTCATAGAGCAGCAGCTCACGGGTATGATAAGGCAGCAGCTTCTTCAACTCCAGAATCTGCAGCGCTTCGCGGTACGCTTCAGCGGCGGAGGTATATTCGCGGTATTCAGGGCTGCACCCTGCCGTAAGCCTGCCGCCTTCGCTCTGGCCCAGCTCCCCGAGCAGCTTGTGCAGGAACGAAGACAGACGTCCGGTCCCTTCCACCGGAAATATAAAGGAGAAAAGAATAATTAGCCGGTTCTGCTCGGCGGTCTGAAAAAGCAGCCGCTGCCCGGTATAGGTAGCCATCACCCTGCGGAATTTCTGCAAAAAATGCTCATCCACCGGCCTGCTGCTCTCCAGCACCCCGATATAATAACGCTCCGGCAGCAGAATCGCCCCGGCCTCTGCCTCCTGGCGGATTCGCGGCTCACTCTCATAATGCGAGGTCAGCAGCTTCCAAAAGAAGTCCTCGAACGTCTTCTCCTGCTTCGTCTTCCAGCCGCGCTGCTTCAGCAGATGACGTCCGGCAATCCCGGCAGCCTTCTCCACGATACGCTCCGCATGCCCTTCGGTAAGATTCCCCCGGTCTACCACCCAGATATAGCCCAGAATCTCCTGCTGGTGCTTGATGCACATGGCCAGCCGCGGGCCAAGCCCGACCTCCATTACCGCAGGGATGCGGATCGGATGAATGCTGCTCTCCAGCTCATGCATAACTCCCTTTTTGCGTAGACCGATAATGACCGTGCTGGGCACCTTTTTGCCAATGATGGTCGAGATCCGCGCCGGATCACTCTCCGTCTGATGGGAGCTGTACCCGATCACATGATGATTGCTGTCCTCAATCGTAACCTGGGACTGGAGCGATTCGCTGAGCGTATCCGCCAGGGATTCCATACTGTCAAAAAAACGGTCAAATGATGGCTCTGCTTCTGTCAATGTTCCCACCCCAACCCCAAGAATAGCCGAAGCTTATATAAGTGATTACATTATATTACAGCGTCTGGCAGTTGCCTATAGGAATAAAACAGATTTCAGTAGAAAACCTGACATATCATGAAGAATTTGCGTCAAAAGCAAAATAACGTGGAGCGATAGCTTACATGGGGCGGGTGTCAGACGCGCTCGACCCCCGCTGGCCCAATGTGTTCGGTTTTTCGCCTACATCCGCCTGGTCCACTCGCCAAAAAAAAGCCCGGTGATTGCTCACCGGACTCTGACACACATTCTTCTGTTTACTCTCCCACCACACATCAGATCAGTGTGAACTCCTGCTCTACAGCAGCTTCAACCGTGAAGTACTCTTCTCCAAGCGCCTTGGCTACGGCCTGGCAGGTGATTTTGCCGTTGGCTACGTTGACGCCGCTCTTCAGACCGGCATTATCTTCAATGGCCTGGAATACGCCTTTGTTGGCAATTTGCAGGGCGTACGGAACGGTGACGTTGGTTAGGGCAATGGTCGAGGTTTTGGCCACTGCGCCCGGCATATTGGCTACGGAATAGTGCAGAACCCCATGCTTCTCGAACA
The DNA here is from genome assembly GCF_037975325.1 of Paenibacillus sp. FSL P2-0136. Taxonomy (NCBI): domain Bacteria; kingdom Bacillati; phylum Bacillota; class Bacilli; order Caryophanales; family Paenibacillaceae; genus Paenibacillus; species Paenibacillus sp. FSL P2-0136. The sequence continues at coordinate 7,581,778 of NZ_CP150244.1, read as the reverse complement.
CAGGGTTATCATGCGTGGTCACCCGGTCAATCGTCTCCACAATCCCGCCCTGGTCAATCGCCACATCCACAATGACAGAACCTGGCTTCATCGTCTGCACCATCGCTTCCGTTACCAGCTTAGGCGCCTTCGCGCCCGGAATAAGCACTGCCCCTACCAGCAGGTCTGCTTCAGCAACAGCCTTAGCAATGTTGTACGGATTGGAGATCAGGGTGCTGATCTGTGCGCCGAAAATATCGTCAAGCTGGCGGAGCCGGTCTGCGCTCAGGTCGATAATGGTCACCTCAGCGCCGAGGCCAATGGCCATCTTGGCTGCGTTGGTGCCGACCACACCGCCGCCGATAATGCTGACCTTGCCGCGGCTTACGCCGGGAACCCCGGAGAGCAGGATGCCCTGTCCGCCGTAGTTCTTTTGCAGGAATTGTGCGCCCAGTTGTACAGCCATCCGTCCGGCTACCTCGCTCATGGGTGTGAGTAGCGGCAACGTACGTCCATCCACTACCGTCTCGTAGCCGATGGCGAATACGCCTTTGTCCTTAAGGGCGGCAGCCAGAGCTGGCTCTGGAGCCAGATGCAGATAAGTGAAGAGGATAAGCCCTGGACGGAAGTAACCGTATTCGCTAGCGAGCGGTTCTTTCACCTTCATTACCATTTCAGCGGCGGCCCACACTGCGGCGGCTTCTGCCACCAATTCAGCACCGGCTGCGGCATACTCTTCATTCTGGAATCCGCTGCCTACACCCGCTCCTGCTTCCACCAGCACCTTGTGGCCCTCTGCGGTCAGGCTGACAACACCTGCAGGGGTAATCGCTACCCGGTTTTCGTTGTTTTTGATCTCTTTCGGTACGCCAATAATCATCTTTCATCGCTCCTGTCAGTTAGGGTTCTCTTATGTGAAGAATCATAACATACAGGCCGGAGCTGCATTTTGGGTAAAAAGAAAAACATGATCTGACATGATTGTGTTTTTACACAATGGACTTGAAACGCCGCACCAACTGCTCCCGGAATAGAACGTTTCCCTGCACTATTGCCGCCCTAGCCCTAACCCGGGGAGATATTATAAAGTTATGTTCCATATTCTCCTGTTTTTTGTTCCTTCTGACGCTTACGGCCATCTGCTATTCTTGAATTGCAAGCTTATACAGTACACACAGGGAGGTTGTCGCTTTTGAACAAGAGCCGTGTTATTGCCGGAATCACTTCGCTCGTTCTGATCATGGGCCTGGCCGCAGGCTGCGGGAACAGCAGCAATTCATCTTCAGCGGACAATGGAAGCTCTGCCACAGGTAAGAATACACCGGTAACGCTCAAAATGTGGGGCGGTGTCCCTCCAGAATCCGGTCCGCAGCAGGTCGTGGACAACTGGAACAAGGAGCACCCCGATATTCAGGTGGAATATGTACGCTATGTCAATGACGACGACGGCAATCTGAAGCTGGATACGGCGATGATTACCGGCCAGGATGTGGATTTGTTCGTGAACTATACAATCTCCCATGCCGCCAAGCGGGTGGAATCGGGACTGGCCCTGGACCTCAGCGGCTTCACCGATTACAACATTGAAGAGAAGATGGGCGCGGACACTGCGAGCTGGAAGATTGACGGCAAGTTCTACGGCGTTCCGACAACCAAGAGCCCGTTCTTCATCGCCCTGAACAAAGACGCCCTCGATAAGGCAGGCCTGCCGGTTCCGAAGGAATGGACCTGGAATGAGCTGCGCGAGTATGCGAAGAAGCTGAAGAGCGGCAATTCATACGGTTTTATTCAAAATATGGAGCCCTTCGTGGACCCCATCGACTCCGTGCTGTCCCAGGAGGGCTACACTAAGCCGGATGGCACCTCCAATCTCGATCATCCGCTGGTAAGACAATGGCTGGAGACGCTGAACGGGATGATGCAGGACGATAAGACTACGCCGCCGCTCGGCGAGCAATTGACTTCCAAGATGCCGGTGGAGCAGGTCTTCCTCAGCGGAGAGGTACCGATGCTCAATATCGGGGCGTGGCTGCTGCGCAGCTCGAATAACTTCACCGACTTCCCGCGTGAATTCAAAATCGCTTTCGCTCCGGTACCCCGGCTTGCTGAATCCGCCAGTGATTACGTGACCCGCGGGGGCCTCGGCGATTACATCTCCATTAACGCCAAGTCCAAGAAGCAGGAAGCGGCCTGGGAGTTCCTGAAGTGGTATTCCGATGGCGGCATGTCCCCGATGGCAGCGGGTGGAAGACTCCCGGCCTCCAAGGATGCCAAGCAGGAGGATGCGCTCAAGAGCCTCATCGGAGACAAAAGTGACTCCTACGATCTGGACTCCCTGATGTACGTCATGTTCGACAATAAGACGCCAACCTATGTCCGCAGCCTGCCGCAAGAGGTAATGGACCTGCGCTCACAGGAGTACGAGAAGTACTTCCTCGGCTCGCAGTCGCTTGACCAGACCGTGCAGGCCATGGCAGCGCGGCATAACGAGTATTTGAAGCAGAAGAAGTAGCGGCAAAGGTGAAGACGGAACTGAAAATAGAGAAATATTGCGCATCATACGGGAGGCTTACCATGGAAATCATGGCGCCTCTCTTTCTTTTATCTGACCCTAAGGGGAACAGGCTAAGGCTTGAATGAACGCGGGTTCTTGTGGACTGGGATGCGCTTATTTTGGCAAATTCGGCTATTCTGGAGGCTACGCGGACTCAGATGCGCTTAACTACCATTTTTCGCTTCATTTCCGGTTACCTGGAGTGATATAACGGCCTGTGAGTCCGGCTGCCAGCAGAAAGTTGACTTTTTCGCCAAATAAGAGCCTCTGAGTCCGTCGGTCCACAGACATAGGAGGCACATGCGTCCAGGAGTCCAGGATCCCTCATTACCGCCCACACTGGCGGAAAGTATATAATCAAGGAGGAGGGACTATCTTTACAAAGGAGTGATGAAATGTTCAAAAGCTTCAAACCCTTTGACAGGACAATCATTATTGGCGGATTAGTCTCGGCGGGGGTCATTCTCCTGGCTGGCGTGTTTCTTCTGCTTGCGCTGAAGTACAACATCATACGTTTAAACTGACATCTTATACCTCTCCATACTCCAGGAGCTCCCTTGACAAGGCGGGGCGGATAACCATCCGCTCCGTCTTTCTTGTCCCGCCGTCAAGCAGCCCGGATAGAACAAAACTATGCATTTCCGCCATCCTCCCGTGCCTGCTGGAACAAAACCATGCAATTTGAAATATCGCCAATCCGGCGGAGGGATTATGCTATAATCTAGCATATCAACCGACCCGAACCGGGCAGGTTCAGTCAGGCTTGGAGGTGCTTCCCTGTGTCACAGCTGCTGCGTGTGCTGATTCCCCAGAAGTTGAAATACCGCCTGTTCACCGCCTTTGTGTGTCTGATTCTGCTGCCGTTCGGCGCGCTGAATATCTATAACTATCAGCGCATTGAGACGCTGGTCCAGAAGAAAATCAGCCAGCAGAGCCACTATCAGCTGGAGCAGATGTACCGCACGCTGGAGGACCAGATCAGCATTGCCTTCAAGACGCTGCTGTTCCTAAAGCAGGATGACACCGTGAAGTCTGTACTGCTCCATCCTGAACAGCGTAATGAGCTAGAGAATAAGCGGCTGATGGAGAATATTTTCAAGAACCTGAACAACAGCTTCTTCCTGTATAATCCTTCGGTCTACTTCATGATTCTGGACTTATCTGAAAGCGAATACACCTCTTACCCGCCCAAGGATTCACTGGTCTATTCGGATCTGCGGGGAAATCCCGGGTTCGACAGAGGGCAGATGAACAACAGCTCTTATCACTGGGTGCCTAATGATACTAACTACGTTCTGCGTGATGTCTCTACCAGCGCCTATCTTCTATCCTTATACGCGTATCTGGAGGATGCCCGGAACCAGCCGTATGGCATGGCCCGGATCAGCATTGATTATACGTACTGGCTGCGCTCCATCCACAAGCAGTCCGATCTGGAGCAGCAGTATTTCCTGATTACCCGCTCGGGCGAGGATATCTCCCAGTCGGTTCCGGGCAGCCAGTTGTCCGACAAGGTGAAGGCAGGCTTTGCCGGACAGCCGGGACAGCAGTATTTTATCGATAAAGACTCGAACGCCTTGATTAACTATATCTATGTGGAGTCGCTGGACTGGTATATCGTCAACCGAATTCCGCTGTCTGTGCTGTTCGTGGAGATCGAGGGGCTGAAGCAGCAGTACTTCCTTACGTTCCTGGTGCTGACGAGCATCTTCCTGATGATGACCTTCGTGATTGCTACGACCATTACGCGGCCCTTGTCCCATCTGCAGAACAAGATGAAGGCGGCGGTGCAGAAAAACCTGAAGATCCGCCTGCCGGAGCACAAATTCAGCGGCGAGATCCTGGAGCTGACCCGGACCTTCAATACGATGCTGGACGACACCAACCTGCTGATCCAGAAGCTGAAGGCGGAGGAGCGGCAGAAGGAGGCGGTGCATTTTCAGATGCTGCTGGCCCAGACGAATCCCCACTTCCTGCTCAACACGCTGAATACGATCAAATGGATCGCCATCCGTGAGCAGAACGAGGATATTACGAACATGACCCTGTCGCTCGGCAAGCTGCTGGAGGCCAGTCTGAACACCGATAAGGATCTGATCCATCTCAAGGATGAAATTGAGCTGGTTGAAGCCTATGTCCATATTCAGCAGGTCCGGTACGCGCACAAATTCGACTGTACGTTCACGTATGACGAGGACATTCTGTATGCTCTGGTGCCGAAGCTCAGCCTTCAGCCGCTGGTGGAGAACGCCATCATTCACGGAATCAGCAGACTGCCCGGCCACGGCCTTATTGAGCTGAACGTCCACCGCGAAGAGAACCGGCTGGTCGTAGAGATCCGGGACAACGGCGTAGGCATGGAGCAGGGCGGCGGCCCCAAGGCTCCGCGCAAGCGTCCGGGCATCGGACTGAGTAATATTCAGGAGCGGCTGCGGCTGTTGTTCCGGGAAGAGGGACAGCTTGAGGTGCTCTCAACCAGCGAAGGCGTTACGGTGCGCTTGACGCTGCCGCTGCTAATGTCCACACCTTACGGCAACGAACATCCGGCTTGAGGCGCATAACTACGGGAGGGATTACACATGTGGAAGGTACTGCTTGTGGAGGATGAGGTATTCGTACGGGAAAGTGTGCGCGAGATTATCGCCTGGGAGGAACTTGGCTTCACGGTCAGCGGAGAAGCGGGCAACGGGGCAGAAGCGCTGGAGATGATCCGGGAGAATACGCCCGATCTGGTGATTTCGGATATCGTCATGCCGGAGATGGATGGCGTCGAGCTGCTGCGCAGAACCCGTGAGGAAGGATTTGATTCCCGCTTCGTCATGCTGACCTGCATGAATGATTTCGAGAATGTGCGGCAGGCCATGGAATACGGGGCATCCAATTATATTCTGAAGCTGTCGATGAGCGTGAATTCACTCCGGGACACACTGCGCAAGATCAGCGGGGAGCTGGAGAAGAACCGCAAGGCAGAGCCGGATATGCCTAAGGAGTCGCCCCCGCCCCCGCCGGCCCATGAGGAGATTACGAGCCACCCGGAGATCCAGAAGATTCTTCACTACCTCCACGAACACTACGCTGAGGATATTACAGTGAAGTCGATGTCCCAGTATGTCATGATGGCCGAGAATTATGTCAGCACCCTGTTCAAAAAGAAAACCGGCCACACCCTGATCCACTATCTGCACCGTGTACGGGTAGACCAGGCGATCCGGCTCCTGACCGATTCCGACCTGCCGGTCTATGAGATCGGCAACCGGGTCGGCTTCGTGAGCGACAACTACTTCATCAAGATTTTCAAGCGCCTGACCGCGCAGACGCCCAGCCAGTACCGGCATCAGCAGCGGGAGAAGCCGGATCGCTTAAGCTTATAGCCTGTTTTTCAGATAACGATTATAGTATTGCCCCAGCGGCATTCCTTCCGGGAATGCCGCTATTCTTGCTGGCCGGAACATGGATAGAACATATCTAAGACCGGAGCGCCTGCCGCCGCCTGCGTAATTGTATATTTCTGTGCCATGAAGTGGGTGGTTTTGTTCCTTAACCCTCACGGGAACGCTTGCTATGCTTGTAATGTACTTATTAAGACCTAAAGGAGTGGGGCTATTGTGAAGGCAACCTGGATGCGACGCCAGCAGCTGCTGGGCTATCTGTTTATCGGGCCCAATATGATTGGCGTGATGCTGTTTTTTATCATACCGGCTATGTATTCGTTCTATCTCATGTTTACAGATTACAAGTTTATGAGTCCTAATACCAAGTTCATCGGGCTGGCCAATATCCGGCGGATGCTGGGGGATGAGGTCTTCTATATTGCCATCAAGAACACGCTGCTGTTCCTGGTCTCTGTTCCCGTATCGATTGGGCTGGCGTTCCTTGTAGCTGTCATTCTGAACCGTTCCGTCTATCTCAAAAAGCTGCTGCGCGCCCTGTACTTCATGCCCTACATTACCAGCGGCGTAGCCGTAGCCTTCGTCTGGATGCTGCTGTTCCACCCGAATAACGGGCCGATCAACGGCATTCTCCGCTCCCTGGGCATCGAGAATCCTCCCGGCTGGCTGTCCACGATGGATACGTCCATGTATGCGATTGATATCATCTGGATCTGGTTCATGCTCGGCTATAACATGATTATCTACCTCGCCGCCTTGCAGGAGGTGTCTGGCGAGTTGCTGGAGGCAGCCACTATCGACGGTGCCCGCACGTGGCAGACGGTCCGCAGCATCCTGTGGCCGCTGGTGAGTCCCACTACTTTTCTGCTGCTGATTACCGGGCTGATCATGTCGATCAAGCAGTTCGGCATCATCCAGGCGATCACACAGGGCGGCCCCGGGAACAGCACCACCGTATTATCCCTGTTCATCTATCAGAATGCCTTCCGCTATTACGAGATGGGCTATGCATCAGCGGTCTCCTGGGCCCTGTTCCTGATCATTCTGATCTTCACCGTCATTCAATGGCTGGGCCAGAAACGCTGGGTTCACTACTAAGGAGCTGAGAATATGAATAAAGCCATCGTTACCAAAAGCATCACCACCCTGATCATGCTGTTCTTCAGCATCGTCATGATTGTGCCCTTCCTCTGGATGATCAGCACCTCCTTCAAGACCCCGGCAGAGGTATTCCGCTATCCGATCCAGTGGATTCCGGACCACTTCAACTGGAGCCATCATATCAAAGTCTGGTCCGGCCAGGGCAGCTTCGTGCCTTATTATCTGAATTCCCTTAAAGTCGCTGTGCTGAGTACCATCGGTGCGGTCTCCCTATCCGCCTTGGCGGCCTACGGCTTTGCCCGGATTGAATTCAAGGGGCGCAATACAATGTTCCTGGTCTACCTGTCCATGATGATGGTTCCTCCGCAGGTGCTGTTCGTGCCCAAGTTCATCATGTTCGACTGGGCCGGCATCTATAACACCCACTGGGCGCTGATTCTGCCCGGCATGTTCACCATCTTCGGCGTATTCATGATGCGGCAGTTCTTCCTCTCCGTGCCTCATGAAATCTCGGAGGCCGCCTTCATCGACGGCGCAGGCCATTTCCGCATCTTCTCGCGGATCATCCTGCCGATGGCCAAGCCCTCGCTGGCGACACTGGCAATTATCGACTTCTCCTGGCACTGGAATGACTATGAGAACGCACTCGTCTTCCTGATTGACCAGGATCTGTTCACCGTGCCGCTCGGGCTGCAGAACTTCATCCTGGAGAACAATGTCGATTACAACGGCATGATGGCCGCCGCCACCGCCGGTATCATTCCGATGATTCTCGTCTTCCTGCTCGGCCAGAAATATATCATTGAAGGAGTAGCCAGCTCGGCGGTGAAGGGGTGACGGGGAGGGGTTGCTGTGCCGGATCGTGCCTGATTAAGGTGCGAGGGTAGGCTTAAGTGCAGTCTGTACAACTAAAATGCGGGATGTGCCGCCAAATCTCTGTTTAGATGTATTTCGTACAATTAAAATACCTCTATATCTGGATTTTCGCCCATTCGGGCAAATATAGTTGTACAGAATACAGTTAGACGAAGAATACCTTCGGGCGCACTGTTTTTAGTTGCACAGAATACACTTATCTCTGATTAAAGTCTGAGTATGAACATCGAGCTGATATTAGGCTGAACCTGCGCCCGTTGCTGGCTTCAACTCTTTAATTCAAGTAGCTGATTGTATTTCCTGCAATAGAAAACGTATTGCTGGCCGTAAAATGAGATTCTATTGTATTTCATACATTGGAATGTTGTGATTTGGCTGAAAAAAGGCCTTTTTTCAATATTCGATTGTACGGAATACAATAGAATCTATTTCGAAGCCTCTTCTACAGCATTCCGTTGTACAATGTGCAGTTGCTATTGTTCCTCCACCTTCACCGCCACCCAGCCGTCAATCAGATATGCGCCGAAGAATCGGGATACGGCAGTGAACCCGGCCTCCTTCAACAACTCCTCTATCTCTTCAGCATGGAGCGGATGAGAGATTACGCCGAACGATTGCTCGAAGGTCTGCCACTGTTCCTCTGCGATCCCGTTCCCCAGCATATGCAGCCGCCAGCCTGCCATCTGAAGCTCCCATGCAGGAGTACCCGGCACCCCGCAGATGGCGGACAGGCAGAGCGGCGCACCCGGCTGAAGCCGCGCGGCAATGCTGCGAAGGAGCGCCAGCTTACTCTCCCGCCCCTGCACGAAATGAAGCACCAGCATACAGGTTGCGGCATCGTACGCTCTAGCACAGCTCCAGTCACTAATTTCCGTAAGATGCAGCCGCACTCTATCCAGCAGACCCGGTTGACCCGCAGCCTCCAGCCGCTGCTTGGCAGCCTGAAGCATACTCTGCGAGGTGTCCAGGCCGCTGAAACTCCAGTCCGGGTGGCTCAGGCCCAGCTTCAGAATCTCCTGTCCTCCGCCTGCTCCGACGATCAGTAGCTCCTGCTTCTCCCGCTTGTCCAGCCGCGCTGTCAGCAGCGTATCCATCAAGTCATATTGCAGCGCGTACCCGGGGATTTTGCGGCTGATGTTCTGTACATACTGATCCCCGTCTGCCTGCTCCCATGGGTTGCCCCCATTAGCTATATTGTTGTTCATTCTATCCCCTCCAGTCAGGAGCAGGAGCCATGACCGGCTCCGGCTCATGGCTCCATTATCCCGGCCGCACCCGGAAACCTCCATCCCACATAGCTGGGATCTATAGCACGGGCCGCTCATACCAATACCCCGGAATCCCCCGTTCCAGCCGCATCAGCGCCTCCAGATAATAATAATCGCCCCAGATCGTGTAATCATCCGGCGAATCTCCGGCCCGCGTGCCCAATGTGTTCGGTTTTTCAAGTACATTCCGATTCCGTCCGTGCCCTTTCACCGATACGAAAAAAAGACACCGGTTAAGTGTCTTTTGGGGCAATCCTATACAATTCTCCTACCCAGCCTACCTTAACCAACCCGCCGCTCAGTCGCGGGACAGCACCGACAGCACCGTCTCCAGCACTACATTCACACCCATTTCACAATCCTCATAGGAGGTGAGCTCTTCCTCACAGTGACTTTTCCCGTTCACACTTGGGACGAAAATCATCGCCGACGGCAGGAATCCGGCCACGAACTGGGCATCATGGCCCGCGCCGCTCGCCAGCTTCCGGCTGCTGTAACCAAGCTTCTGCGCAGCCTGCTCCACCAGCTCACAGATCCCCGGATCGAACCATACCGTGTCGCGGCCCCACAGCTTCGTCTTCGATACGCCGCATTCCAGCAGCTCCTCCGGCAGGCCGTGAATAATCGCCTCAACTTCACGGACCACATCCATGTCCTTATGTCTCGCTTCCACGGTGAAGATCACCTTGTTCGGAATGACCGTATGGATATTTGGCAGCACATTCATCCGCCCCATCGTATAGACCAGCTCAGGGTCCAGCACGGCCAGCTTGCGGCGCAGCTCCGTAATAATATCCGTAGCAGCAAACAGCGCATCCCGGCGCATATCCATCGGCGTAGTCCCGGCATGATCCGACTCCCCGGTCACTTCAATCTCATAGCAGACCATGCCCACAACACAGTCAACCAGACCGATTTTAACGTTCTCCTTCTCCAGCACAGGGCCTTGCTCAATATGCAGCTCCAGATAAGCCGCCGCTTCCCTGATCCGGTTCTCCGCCTCCCCGGCATAGCCACTGGCCTGGAGCGCATCTCCGAAGGTGATCCCCTCCGGGTCCTTCTTCTCCAGCATAGCCGCCTTATCGAACTTGCCGGACAAGACCCCAGAAGCCATCATGGACGGCTCGAAGCGCGCCCCCTCCTCATTGGTGAAATTCATCACCGTGACAGGCAGCAGGGGCTTAATCCCGTGATCTACCAGGGTTCTCACCACCTCAAGGCCGGCAATCACTCCCAGCACACCGTCGAATCTGCCGCCCTTCTTCACAGTATCCAGATGTGAGCCGATCACGATGGGCGGCCCCTCTTCACTGCCAGCCAGAGTGGCATACATATTGCCCATATCATCCACCTTCACGGTCATGCCCAGCTCTTCGCAGCAGGCGGTGAAATAGCCGCGCACCCGCACATCCTGCTCCGACAGCGACAGCCGGGTAACTCCGTTATGATCTGTCCGCCCGAAATCGGCAAAAGCCTCAATCGTATTCTTCAGCCGCCCACCGTTCACCAATAGTTGCTTAACCTGCATCGGCTTATTCCCCCGTTTCCGCTGAAATGGAATGATTGCTATCCTTATATGTTAACGAATTCCACATGTTTGTCATTGTACATACTGTAAAAATTATAGGCTGGAGAATTTCCGTTATATGCTGGCACCTGCGGGGAAGTCTGTTAGAATATGAGACATCAGGATTACATATTGCAGGACGAGAGGGGTAAAAGCATGAACACTATTTTACGCAGCGGCCTGGCCGTGGCCGAGATCAGTTCACTCGGTGCTGAGCTGGTCAGCTTCAAAAGAACGGATACAGACACTGAATATATGTGGAACGGAGACGCCGCCTATTGGACAGGCCGTTCCCCGGTGCTGTTCCCGATGATCGGAGGAGCCGCAGGCGAAGCGGTCCGGGTAGACGGGCAGGCGTATCCGCTGGCCCGGCACGGCTTCGCCAGACGCAGCGAATTCACGCTGGTGGAGTCCAGCGATACACATGCCGTCTTCCGGCTCTCCCACAGCGCGGACACGCTGGCCAGCTACCCGTATCCTTTCCATCTGTATCTCACCTATACGCTGAACGGCAGCACGCTGGACATCGGCTACCGGGTGGAGAATCCCGGAGAAGAGGAGATGTTCTTCCAGCTCGGCACCCATCCGGCATTCAACTGCCCGGTCGGCGGGGAAGGCAGCTTCACCGACTATTATATTGAATTTGAGCAGCCGGAGCGCCTGGAGCGCTTATTCCTGAATGAGAATGGCTTGATCACTCCGGGTCAGAGCGAGGCCATGCTCGGCGGGGACAACAAGCTGCCGCTGAACCACGACATGTTCGCGCATGACGCCCTCGTCTTCCGCAATGTCCAGTCCAAATCGGTTGCCCTGAAAAGCAGACAGTCTGACAAGAGCGTAACAGTCGCCTTCACCAATTTCCCCGATCTCGGCATCTGGCAGCCGAAGAATGCACCGTTCGTGTGTATAGAGCCTTGGCATGGTGTGGCCGATATCGAAGGCTTCACCGGCGATATCCGGGAGAAGCAGAATGTCATCTCCCTGCCGCCGGGCAGCCAGTTTACCAGCGCGCTGGCGATTACATTTAACTAAATTTCAGCAGGCGAAGGCCGCAGTCACCCCGTGGTGCTGCGGCCTTTTTGTTGCGGAACAGCGGCTTCTCGTCAGGCAGTTCACACCCCTCCTCAAGCGATAAGTACACTTTAGTAGTATATACAACCTTTTGACCCGGATAGTAAGATATTCACAAATCAAGTGACGCGTAGACCCGAATCAGAACCGGGAAAGGAAGTGACTGCTCGAGTGAAGCCAGAGATAAGTATTATTGTGCCTATCTACAACGTGGAATTGTACCTGAGGAAGTGTGTGGATTCGATATTGGCGCAGACCTTCCGCAGCTTTGAATTGATTCTGGTCAATGACGGATCACCCGATAAGTGCGGCGAGATATGCGAGTATTACAAGGAGCTGGACCCCCGTGTCGTAGTCATTCACAAGCAGAACGGCGGATTGTCCGATGCCCGGAACTATGGTATTGATGTGGCAAAGGGCCGGTATATCGGGTTCGTTGACAGCGATGACTGGATAGAACCGGACATGTATGAAGCCCTGCACGGACTCATCACCGCCCACAATGCAGATATCGCTGTATGCGGTCATTGCGAGGTACAGGATGATGTCAAGCTGGAAAAGTCCTTCACGCACCAGGTGCGTGTATACGATAATGCGCATGCCTTTGACAAGCTGCTGGAGGATACCGAGATCCAGAACCTTGCCTGGGATAAGCTGTATAAGGCCGAGCTGTTCAGCCAGGTGAGATATCCGGTCGGCCGATATTTCGAGGACATTTTTACCACCTATAAATTATTCCTCCAGGCGAACAAGACCGTCTCGCTGGACTCCCCCAAATACCTGTATCTGAAGCGAAGCGACAGCATCACCGGAGCGATGAACAACCGGAAATATTACGACCGCTTCTGTGCGGCGCTGGAGATCTACGAGACCATTCAGGATAAAAACTATCCGATCGCCAAAGAAATCTCGTTATCCAGGACCGTAACCGAGGGCATTGAGCTGTGCAACTTCCAGCTGATTACCGGCGAGACTGCAGTTAACAAGGAATATCTGGCCGAGCTGGGCGGGTTCTTGAGCAAGCATACCTCCGCGATCCTGCGCAACCGTATTATCCGCCGGGAGATGAAGACCGCAGCCCTGCTTATTCTGACCAGCTCCACGGTATACAAAATGCTGTATTATTCCAAACTCCGTTTGAAGGGAAGTAATATGATATGAGCCAAGCCCTTGAGAAAATCCTGCCGCTGTCCTTCCGCAATTATGTAAGCAATATTCCCGTCTATCAATATTATAAGGGCTATCTGAGCTACCGGAATGCATATAAAGACAAGACGAAAGCCATTTACGTCGTCGGCTCCCCCGAGCATGACAATCTGGGCGATCACGCCATCACTTATGCGCAGATGAATTTTTTGCGAAAAGCTTTTCCCGACTATACCCTGATTGAGATTGTCGCCAACCGGCTGATGCATAACATGAAGTGCCTGGAGGAATTCTGTTCGCCGGAGGATATCTTCGTGCTTCAGGGCGGGGGCAACTTCGGAATCGAGTATTTCCGCGAGGAAGAGGTGCGCCGCAAGATTATCTCCGAATTCCCAAATAATAAAATCATCGTCTTCCCGCAGACCATCTACTTCGGTGATACCGAGCTGGGCCGCGCGGAGTTCAAGAAAACACAGGACCTCTACGGTTCCCATAAGGACCTCACTCTGGTCGCCAGAGAGAAAACGTCGTACGAAATTATGAAAGCAGGTTTCAGAAACAACGCAGTGCTGTTAACGCCGGACATTGTAATGTCCCTGGATATCACTGATCCTCCCAAGGAGCGCCACGGTGCCCTTCTGTGCATTAGAGCCGATAAGGAGAGCATTTTCAGCGAGCAGGATAAAAAGGTCATCCAGGAGTACACCTCCAAGCACTACAGCACCACTACGTTCACAGACACCTGCATCCTCCGCCCTGTCTCTCTGGAAGACCGGGATCACGAGCTGAACACCTTATGGAATCAGTTCAAGGAGGCCGAGGTTGTGATTACGGACCGGCTGCACGGGATGATTTTTGCGGCGATTACGTCCACACCTTGTATTGCACTGGGGAACTACAATTATAAGGTCGTAGGCAGCTACGAATGGATCAAGCATCTGGGTTATGTGAAATTCACGAACGATGTGAAGCAAATCCCGGCATTGCTGGAAGAACTGAAGACGATCCAGCGCCCCCGGTACAATAATGAATTCTCGGTCCAGCATTACAGCCAGATCATTGAATCCATGGCAAGCAGCAGCGCTAGAGAACCTGCTTCGTCTATCGTTACCGCTTAAGATAAGCACAAGACACTCTCTGTAGCGAGGAAGCGATCCCACCCTTGAAAACAAATATAAAACTTGCTGCAATCATAACCTATGCTTCGGTATTCCTAGGCGTTATTATCTCCCTGGGCTCGACGCCCTTCATTGTGTCGACCCTGGGGAAATCCGAATATGGATTATTCGCGCTGGTGAACTCCATCATCGCCTATATCGTCCTGCTGGATCTGGGCTTCGGCAGCGCGGTCATCCGCTTCAATGCGAAATACATCTCTGAGAATGACTCCGCAGGCCAGCGCAATATCAACGGAATGTTCCTGCTGCTGTTCTCAGCCATCGGACTCCTCTCCTTACTTGCCAGTGTGATTCTGGTGTTTAATTTCGATTCGATCTTTAGCAGCCTCGATGAAGCTGAGCTGGGCATTCTGAAGACCATATTCATCATTGCCGCCATCAATGTGGCTGTCTCGTTCCCGCTGAATATCTTCAGCTCGATCATTACGGCCTATGAGAGGTTCGTCTATCTCAAAATCATCAATCTGATCCGCGTGGTCCTGTCTCCGGCCATGATGGTGCTGGTCCTGCTGTTCGATTTCAGATCGACAGGTATGGTCACCGTTGCGCTTGTGCTGAACCTGGCGATCGGCGTGATCAACGTGGTCTTTTGCCGCACCAAGCTGAATCTGAGGGTCCGGTTCCACGGCTTCGATACCAAGCTGTTCAAGGAGATCTTCAGCTATTCGTCGTATATCTTATTATCCTCGATTGCCTTCCAGATCTATACGAATGCTGATCCGCTGATCATCGGGATGTTCCTCGGGGCTACGCCCATCGCCATCTTCGCCATCGCCGCCCAGCTCAACACGTATATTCTCAACTTCTCCAATGTGCTGGCCAGCTTCTATCTGCCGAAGCTCACCAAGATGATCGTCAAGGGGGCAGATCAGGCGGCCTTAATGCTGGAGCTGGTCAAAATAGGCAGAATCCAGGCGCTGATCGTAGGCTACATCGTCTCGGGCTTCGTGTTATTCGGACAGAGCTTCATTCTGATCTGGCTCGGCCAGGATTACAAATATGCGTACACAGTTGCGCTGATCATCATCATTCCCCAGATTACGTCGATTGTGCAATCGCTGTTCGCCACCATGCTGGAAGCGATGAATATGCACAGGGTGAAGGCCTTTATCTACTTCTCAGTTGCAATTCTGAAGGTGGCCTTAACCTTCTGGTTCATCCGGATCTGGGGGATTACAGGCTGCGCCATTGCTACGGCTATCGGGATGATCATCAATGTATGCCTGAATAATGTGTACTACAAATATAAATTGAAGTTCGATATCCTTCACTTCTGGCTGCAGATCATCCGCGTCTTCATTCCGGTGGTGCTGCTGTCCGGGGTGTGCGGGTTCCTGCTTAGCTTCGTGAGCATCACTTCTTACGTGTACCTGGGCATGTATGTCATCCTGTACTCCCTCATCTATGTGCTTACCATGTGGCTGTTCGGACTGAACGGGGCAGAGAAGCAGATGGTGGCCGGACCGGTGCGAAAAATGGCTCTGCGGAGTCAGGCCTAGGACTCTACGTTAGGCAGGGCTGATTGGCATGCCGCGCTTAGGCGCTGCTCCATGCTATGCCTAAGCGAAGAAGCCTCTGCGGGTAAGTTCCGCAGAGGCTTCTTCGCTTAACTTGGCAAGCTTGCTGATCAGAGCTGCTTCAGCCGCTCATCCAGCAACCGGAACATGCTTCTGAGGGCCGTCTGGTCCGCTTCGCCATAATGATCGCCGATATTGATCTCATAATAGCAGGAAGCCCCGCCGATTGGCTTGAGCCGTGGTGTCAGGCCAATGCCGGTCTCATTATAGATCCCAATCAATACAGGGGCAAGCTGCTCCAGAGGCAGCGCAAAATGAATGTGGAACATATTCGAGACCGGAACCTCCGGCAGCGTGGATACCTTATCGCAGCTGTTGAATAAGGCTGCCAGCTCCTTGGCCTGCTCATAGTATTCTGACATCCTGCCGATTCTCTGCCGGTAATAATACCGGGCCGGGACAATATAGGGATAGAGACTGATCAGGTCGCCCCCGTGGCGGCGCTTCCAGATCTTCGAGGTCTCCGTGAACTCCCGGCTGCCGGCTAAGATCGCTCCGGCAATCCCGCCGATGCCCTTGTACAGGGAGACATACACGCTATCGAACAGCGCACTGACTTCCGCTGCGGTCTTCCCATAGTAAGGCAGCACTTCGAACAGCCTTGCACCGTCCAGATGGAGCCTGATGCCCTGCTCCCGGCAATACCCCGATATCGCTTCCAGTTCGGCATATTCCGGCAGCTGTCCGCCGATCTCCCGCTGCGGCAGCTCCAGCAGCAGACAGGCAACCCCCGGTCCCATCCCCTTCACATCCTCCAGGGTAATCAGACGGTCTGCACTGCCCAGCAGCAGCGGCTCCAGATGATGCAGCTCCTTCAGGCCGTCCTGCTCATGAATCTCCAGGTGGCATAGCGGATGATAAGCGACCTTTGGGCTGCCCTCCCGGTCACTCCAGATCCGCAGGGCAATCTGCTGGGCCATCGTGCCGCTGGGGAAGAACACGCTGCATTCTTTGCCCAGCACCTCTGCCATCTCCGCCTGGAACTCCTCAATCACCGTCCCTGTCCCGTACATGTCCGCAGCGAGAACGTCCTCTACACTATCCAGCGCCTTCTTGAGTACGGCTGCGTCCCGTCCGCCATGGCCTGCAAGCTGCACCTGCGTCCTGCCGAACGCCTCCATTAAAGCATTCTCCTTGTTCATTTTATTATCCTAGCCCCCTTCTTCGTAGCACCCGATCTGTATGAATCCTTGAAATTATATCATTCCTCTACAAAATAACCGAATTATTAGAATGTTCACATGATATTCCTCTCCAGCAAGGTGAAATAAGTTGACCGCTGTGCTACAATATTGGAATTGCAAAGGCAATTGCTTAGGGAGGTTTATAAATTCACCATGCTTATTATTGGTATCGCCGGCGGGACCGGCTCCGGCAAGACAACGGTAGCGCGCTCCGTGATTGACCGTCTTGGCTCTGACAAAGTAACATTCATATCCCAGGATAACTACTATAAAGACCATTCTTACCTCAGCATGGCTGAACGCGGTGCCATTAACTATGACCACCCGCTGGCCTTTGACACGGAACTGCTGATCGAGCATCTGGATTGTCTCAAAGCGGGACAAGCCGCCTTCGCTCCCGTGTATGACTTCACGGTTCATGCCCGTTCAACCGAGAAGACTGTGGAGCTCGCCCCGAATAATATCGTCATTCTGGAAGGACTGCATGTGCTGTCCGATGAGAAGCTGCGCGAGCAGCTCAACATCAAGGTGTTCGTGGACACCGATCCCGATGTGCGTATCCTGCGCCGGGTGCTGCGGGATATAGAGGAACGCGGGCGGACCATCCGTTCGATCCATACGCAATACCTGACCACGGTGAAGCCGATGCACGAGGCCTTCATCGAGCCCTCCAAGAAATACGCGGACCTGATCATCCCGGAAGGCGGACAGAATCAAGTCGGAATCGAACTGCTGTCGGTACTGACCGAGAAGTATCTGTCCGGCGATCACCAATGGAACTGAATTAAGCCGCACCGGCTGATATGGTGCGAGGACCGTCCGGCATGCCGGACGGATTTTTTCTGCTTAGGGAAGTATAATTTATTCGAAAAAGTAACACATTTGGCGGCGCGATGGCTATCGGGCCCTTTGTAGGCGAAAAACCGATTACATTCGGCAGTGCAAAGGCGCTCAGACCAAATATAATCGAAAAACCGATTACATTCGGCAGTGCAAAGGCGCTCAGACCAAATATAATCGAAAAACCGATCACATTCGACGGCGCGATGGTTACCGGGCCGATTGTAATCGGAAAACCGATTATATCGGGCAGCTCGAAAGCAGCAGGGCCCATTGTAGGCGAAAACCGGCAAACAACCGGTCGCCCACAGGGGAGCTATCCACGAAATTCCGCCACTTAAGTCAGGTTGCCTTACACGAAAATCTAGTTTATCCCGGTATCTTCATCGTTTTCAGCAAAATTATCGATTTATTTGTTATATTTTCTGACTGATAGCGCTTTATCTCCGAAATAAAGGGTTGATTATTTCCATTTCATCCACTATGATTAGTTCAACAAATGGCATTAAAGTTAAAACGGTTTAACTTTAATCTTGTCCACTACAAATGTATTGGCAAACTAAATTTTTATTTACCATTAAAGTTAAAGCGCTTATACTTTTAACAATGGAAGGCTGGTGTGTTTGTGATTAAGAGTGAGAGCCGGCGGCAGACGTTCTACATGTATCTGTTCATTTCTCCGTGGCTGGTCGGCTTCCTGATCTTCGCCCTGTACCCGATCCTGTCATCGCTGTATTACAGCTTCACCGACTATGACATCATTCATCCGCCCAGATTCATCGGCCTCGCCAACTACACGGAGATGTTCCACAATGAACTGTTCTGGCGTTCCGTGAAGGTCACCCTAAGATATACCTTCATCAGCGTGCCGGTACAATTGCTGCTGGGCCTGGGGTTCGCCCTGCTGCTGCATCAGACCATCCCCTGGCGCGGCTTCTTCCGCACAGCGATGTATTTCCCGAGTATGGTCTCCGGTGTGGCCATGTCGCTCCTCTGGTACTGGATCTTCAATCCGCAGATCGGCCTCTTCAATTATATGCTCTCCTGGTTCGGCATTCACGGCCCGGCCTGGCTGATGAATCCCGATACAGCGCTGTATGCCCTAATTATCATGTCCTTCTGGACAGCGGGCTCGGGCATGATCCTCTTCCTCGCTGGTCTGCAAGGAGTTCCAGCCAGCCTGATCGAAGCTGCCAATCTGGATGGGGCAGGGCGCTTCCGCATTTTCCTGAATATTACGCTGCCGATGATCTCGCCTGTCCTGCTGTTCCAACTGATTATGGGGCTGATCGACTCCTTCCAGGTGTTCACGCAAGCCTTCGTCATGACGCAGGGCGGACCCAATTACTCTACCTGGTTCTACGTCTACAATCTGTATACCAGTGCCTTCAAGGAATACCGCGCCGGATACTCCTCCGCGCTTGCCTGGGTCCTGCTGATTGTCGTCATGCTGTTCACGGCGGTCATTATGAGGCTGTCGCGCCGTTATGTCCATTATGAAGGAGGCAGCAGCCGATGAGCACCGTTAAGGCCACCCGCCCGCTTGACCCGTCCCCCCGGCTCCGCCGGAGAATCAAGCCCGTTAAGATTGCCAGCTTCACCGCGCTCCTAGTCACAACGTTCCTAATGCTGCTGCCGCTGTTCTTCATGGTCTCCACCTCGCTGAAGTCGAAACGGGAGATGCTGAAGTTCCCGCCGACGTTTCTGCCGGAGAGCTGGGCCTTACGCAATTATGTCGATATTTTTGAGACTCTCCAGTTCGGCACATTGTACAAGAACAGCCTGATTATCGCCGGCTTCTCCGTATTCGGCACCCTGCTCTCTTCGGCGCTGGTTGCTTACGGGTTCGCCAGGTACCGGGGGCGCGGCAACAGCTTCTGGTTCATCCTGCTGCTGAGCACGATGATGCTGCCTTATCCGGCCATTATGATTCCGCAGTTCGTATTGTTCTCCAAAATGCAGTGGATCGACACCTTCCTCCCGCTGATTGTGCCTGCCTTCTTCGGCTCGGCGTATAACATCTTCCTGCTGCGGCAATTCTTCTCCACGCTGCCTGAGGAATTGTTCGATGCCGGACGCATTGACGGCTGCGGCGAGCTGAGGATGTGGCGGACCATCGCGCTGCCGCTGTCTGCGCCGGCGCTGGCGACGGTTGCGATCTTTGCTTTTATCTACAGCTGGAATGATCTCTTGACCCCTGTGCTCTATCTAAGCTCGTCGGACAAATTCACGCTTCCCGTGGGGATGGCCTCCCTCACCTCATCGCGCTTCCGCATTCCGCCGTGGCATCTGCTGATGGTCGCCTCCGTCCTGGCTATGGTTCCAATCGTCACCCTGTTTGCCATCGCCCAGAAGCAGTTCGTCGAAGGCATCGTACTGACGGGTATCAAGTAAGGCAGCATAGCTATCCCGGGTTTACAACACTTGAAAAATTCAGGAGGGATTGGACAATGAAGAATAAGATGAAGAGTAAAAGATATGCGCTGCTGCTAGCATCAGCCCTGACAGTATCCACAGTCCTGGCGGGCTGCGGCGGCGGCAAATCGGCAGGCAATGTGGCGGCTGGAGACAGCGGAGCCGGGAATACCGGCGGTTCGGGGGAGCAAGTGACGATATCTCACTATACCATTGACTCGGAGGACCGGACTTTTATCGAGAAGCTGATCCCGGATTTCGAGAAGGCGCATCCGAACATCAAGGTCAAGGTGGAGAAGGCACCGTATGAGCAGTTCGACAGCAAGCTGCAGACACTGATTGCCGGCGGTAATTCCCCGGATGTGACGAGCCATTACGGATATGGCGGCTTTGCCGAATACTATAACAAGGATATGCTGCTGGATCTGACGGACCTTATTAAGGAAGACGGCTTCAAGGCGGAGGACTACAATATCCCCGAGAATCTGATGAAAATCTATACCGTAAACGGTCATACTTACGGCATACCGGTCAATATGTACGTCACCCTGATGCTCTACAACAAGGATATGTTCAATGCTGCGGGCGTCTCCTACCCGCCAAGTGATTATGAGGATAAGAGCTGGACGTTTGACCGCATGGTGGAGGATGCCAAGAAGATGACACTTGTCTCGGACGATATCGCCAAAACACAGTACGGTGTAGATTTCACTTGGGCGGAGCGGGATATGCGGCCGCTGTACTTCGGGGCAGAGCCTTACTCTGAAGATACCTGGACCAACGGCGGTGTTCCTTCCGAGACGCATTTCGATTCCCCTGAGGTCATTGCCGCTTACCAGAAGCTGTTCGACCTTGTGTTCAAGGAGAAGGTGTCCCCGACTTCCGAGTGGAGTAAAAGCGTAGCCGGACAGAACGGCGACCCGTTCGTCGCAGGCAAGATTGGCATGTCGATCGGCGGCTCCTGGAACCTCGCCGGGGCTAACGACTTCCCGTTCAAGATTGGCGTAGCTGCTGTGCCATGGGGAGGCAACGACAAGGTGCGCAGCACGCTGTTCGTTGATCCGCTGCTGATTCTGAAGGACTCGAAACATCCGAAGGAGGCTTTTCAATGGATCAAATACCTGATGACCACTGAAATCCAGGAGAAGTCCATCGAGCTGAGCGGCGGCAATCCGCCAGTCAATACGGAAGCGGCTGAGGTGTATTACAAGCATTTTGACGGCATTGATCCGGAGGATGTGAAGAAGGTCTACGAAGGCGCAGTCAAATACGGTTATGAATCCTACAACCATCTGATCACCAACTACTCGCAGATCAACGACATGTTCATCAATGAGCTGCAGCCGGTCGAGACGGGTCACAAGACCCTGGAAGAGGTTATGCCGGTGATTCAGAAGAAGGTTACGGAGATCATCAAGAGGTAGCGGCCAGGCGATGGTTATATGTTTAGCGAAACCCCGGTGCGGCCTGTATACTGGAGATAGAACAAGTGGAAACGGCTTTGCCGTCCTTTTAAAGGACGGTACCGTTTCAGCGAGAAATAGAAGGATAATTTATCGTGTGCAACATATTAATTCTATATTTTAAAAGCACCGGACAATCTGCCGCAAGGAGCGCTTGAAATGAAAGTAAGTATTTTTGATGTAGCCAAAAAATCAGGGCTGTCCGTGGTCACCGTATCGCGGGTATTAAACGGAGCAACGTCTGTGCGGGAGAACAACCGCCAGAAGGTGCTCGACGCGATCAAGGAGCTGGATTACCGCCCGAATGCAGCAGCCCGCAGTCTGGCCAGCGGCAAGACCGGCATCAT
Source organism: Paenibacillus sp. FSL P2-0136 (assembly GCF_037975325.1). Classification (NCBI taxonomy): domain Bacteria; kingdom Bacillati; phylum Bacillota; class Bacilli; order Caryophanales; family Paenibacillaceae; genus Paenibacillus; species Paenibacillus sp. FSL P2-0136. The sequence goes on along the minus strand of NZ_CP150244.1, from coordinate 7,559,823 downwards.
CGGCCTGATTGTAACGACCCTGCAGGATTCCTTCTTCGATGCTGTGGTCAAGGAACTGAATGAGACGCTGGCCCTGCACGGATATTATCTGGCGATCTCCGTATATGATGGCATTGGCTCCGGCGAGAGCCACTACCTGATCCAGGAAGACCGGGTGGACGGACTTATCCTGCTCTCCCCGATCAAAGAGGACAATTATATTGTCGAGCTGAAGCGGCGGGGCATTCCCTATGTGCTGATCGACAACCAGCTGCCGGAGAATGACAGCTACTCGATCACCATCGACAACTTCAAAGGCGGGTATGCCGCAGCCAGCCACCTGCTGGAGCTGGGGTATACCTCCATCGCCCATCTCTGCGGGCAGGAGATGTTCCGCAGTACGCGGGAGCGGCGCGCGGGCTTCCTGCAAGCGCTGCAGGAGCAGGGCCTCGCCCCGTTCGAGATCGTACACGGTGAATTTGAGATCACCATGGGCTACGACACGGCGCAGCGCTGGCTCGCAGAGGGTAAGCTGCCGGGGGCGGTATTCGCCGGAGATGACAATATCGCCCTCGGGGTGATCAATGCCCTGATGGAGGCAGGCGTAAAGGTGCCGGAGGAGGTTGCTGTAGTCGGCTACGACGACCACTATATCGCCTCCCAGCTCCACCCGCATCTGACCACTATGCGCCAGCCGGCGGATAAGATCGGCGTCGCCGCCGCCGACATGCTGCTGCGCCGGATCAGCGGGGAGATGAAGCGCGGCTCCAATATTAAGATCGATCCGGAGCTGATTGTGCGGGAATCGACCGTTGGGGACGCGAACATTCAGCGCTAGTTGTATTCTATACACTTAAAAACAGTGAAAAGGACGGCTGTTCCCTTCTAATTGTAGTCTGTACAACTAAATCTGCCCGAATGGGGAGAATCCGGGTACAGACGGCATTATAGTTGCACCAAATACAGCTAAACAGATATTCGGCGGTCCATCTGCCGATTTAGTTGTACAGAATGCATTTAAGCATGCCTCTGAAGCATCTTGCACCGGCATGCTCACCAAACGTTTAGGAGGTACAAACATTGGCTTACTACTTGGGGATCGATGGGGGAGGCAGCAAGACCTACGCCCTCATCAGCGATGAACAGGGCCGTATTCTAGGCAAAGGCCGAAGCGGCAACGGCAATCACCAGACCAGCGTGACGCAGGCGGAGAATAACATCCGCGAAGCGGCTTCCATGGCGCTGGCGGAAGCCGGGCTCCGGCTGGATCAGCTTCGGCAAGCCTATCTGGGGCTTGCCGGTGCTGACCGCCAGACCGATTATAACATTCTGCATCCGATGATCCGCCGGATCGGCTTCACGAATTATACGATCAGCGGCGATACGATGATCGGCCTGCGGGCGGGGACAGACCGCCCCTACGGGGTGGCCCTGATCTGCGGCACCGGCACCAATGCGGCGGGCCGTAATCCGCAGGGCCGCCACTTCCAGTGCGGCGGCTTCGATTATATGTACGGCGATTTCGGCGGCGGCGGCGCGCTGAATATCGAGGTGTTCCGCACAGTGATCCGGGCCTGGGACGGTCGCGAAGCGCCCACGCTGCTGACGGAGCCGCTCCTGAAGCTGCTCGGCTATGAGCGGGTCGAAGACATGTACGATGACTTCCTGGATCACGGGAAGCAGGTGCCGCTGGATGCGGCCCGCCTGCTTTTCCCGGCTGCGGCTGAGGGCGATGCCGCCGCTCTGGCGATCCTGAACCGCCAAGGCGTGGAACTGGGCAAGGCTGCGGCGGCCGTCATTCATCGGCTCGGTATGGAGAACGATGAATTTGATGTGGTCCTGGCCGGAAGCGTGCTGACCCGAGGCGACCGGGGCTGGATTCGCGGGTCGATCGAGCAGGCTGTGCATGAAGCGGCACCAGGCGCGGCAGTGGTTACCCTCTCCACCGAGCCTGTGGTCGGCGCCCTCTGGTCGGCGCTGGAGAGTGACGGGATCACCGTCAGCCAGGGTATGTATGAGACGATGCGTGCTTACAGAGAGTTCGAGCTTATTCCCACTACCACCAGACAGGAGTGATTCATTGTGACAGCGAACCAAGGTCTTAAGATTGCCGTCATCGGCGGAGGGTCTTCCTATACCCCCGAACTGGTAGAAGGCTTCATCCTGCATCATAAGGAGCTTCCGGTCCGGGAGCTGTGGCTCGTAGACATTGAGGCTGGCCTGCATAAGCTGAACATCGTGGGCGCTCTGGCGAAGCGTATGGTGGAGAAGTCCGGCCTGCCGATCGAGGTCCATCTCACCACCGACCGCCGCGAGGCCATTGCCGGTGCGGACTTCGTCAGCACGCAGATCCGTGTCGGTATGCTGGATGCCCGTGCCCGTGACGAGGCGATTCCGCTGAAATACGGCGTGATCGGCCAAGAGACGACCGGTCCCGGCGGCATGCTGAAGGCACTGCGCACCATACCGGTCATTCTCGGCATCTGCCGGGATATCGAGGAGCTGGCACCGGACGCCTGGCTGCTCAACTTCACCAATCCCGCAGGTATGGTCACCGAAGCGGTCCTGCGGTACTCCAAGGTGAAGAGCATCGGTCTCTGTAATGCCCCGATCGGCCTGATCAAGCAGGTATCGGCCAAATATGACGCTGCCCCTGACCGGATCTATGCCGAGTTCGTCGGCCTGAACCACCTGCACTGGATTACCCGGATTGATGTGGAGGGTGAAGACAAGCTGCAGGAGATGATGGAGGATACCGCAGGCTACAGTGCAAAGAATGTTCCGGCACGCGAATGGAACCCCGAGTTCCTGCAATCGCTGCATGCCTTACCTTCGTATTATCTGAAGTACTTCTACATGACCGATGCGATGCTCGCGGAGCAGCAGGAGGCCGCCGCACAAGGCGGGAACCGTGCCGAAGTCGTCAAGCGTGTGGAGGAGGAGCTGTTCGCCATCTACAGCGACCTTGCGCTGAATGAGAAGCCGAAGCAGCTGGAGCAGCGCGGCGGAGCCTTTTATTCCGAGGCGGCCGTGAACCTGATGCGCTCGCTCTATAGCGGCACCAATGACATCCAGACACTGAATGTGGCGAACCGGGGCATCTTAGATTTCCTGCCGGACGATGCCAGCATCGAGGTCAACTGTGTCGTCACGAAGACCGGCCCCCTCCCGCTGTCGCTGACGAAGATTCCGCCGATGGCCAAGGGACTGATTCATGCTGTGAAGACCTATGAGCAGCTAGCCATCGACGCCGCCGTCACCGGTGACCGCAGCCTGGCGATCCAGGCGCTGGCCCATCACCCGCTCGTCCCTTCCGTGGAAGTAGCGATCGTCATGCTGGATGAGATGCTGGAGGCGAACAGCGAGTATCTGCCGGCCTTTTTCGCTCAGGACTAATCCCTTAACATCAATAAAGAGCCTGCTAACCACAGTTCACTCTGCGGCCGTACAGGCTCTTCACTTATTTCTTTATGGTATAACGGTAGGTTTCGCCCTCAATCTCGAAATCCGCATATAGCGTCTTGCCACTCGACTTCACTTCATCAGGAACCTCGGCCATGAACACCAGAGTACCATACTTCAGCGGTCCAATCGTCGAGATATTGGTATAGGTGAAATCTTCACCGCCGTTCTTCTCCATCGTCGCGAAGGTGCTATATTCATATTTGTTATCGTATGTAACCTCCACCTCCGCTACTCCACCCGCATTGATGGCTTGACCTGCGAGATTTTTCACCTTCAAAGTGATCGCCAGATAGGTTGTGCCCGGTTCCTTGGCTTCGTAGTAGGTGTAGTATGACCCCGGATTCGATGGATTAACCTTCTTTCCAAATGAGGTCTTGGTAATGGTATACTCACCCGTTCCATCGATCGTGAGCGGCGTGCCTTTTGCGATCCGCTTGTGTTGTTCGCCGGAATCAGCGGCTGCCGGGCTGTCCCCGGTACTTATAAGTTCGGCCGTACCGCCTTCCTCTTTCGCTGTCACAGGCCTCACAACAAGGTCTCTTTTCAGCGCTTCATTTTCTTCCTTTAAAAACTTGTTCTCCTTCTTCAGCTCACTAATCTCTGCCTTCAGCTTCTCCGTGCGATCTCTGCCAGCGCCTGCACTGCCCGAAGAACAGCCGGTTACGGTTACCGCTAGCATAGCAGCAACGAGCCAGAGACCGCCTGACTTCATTGTCATAGGACACCCCAATATTTGTATTTCAATCTTCATTATTATAAGACAGACTCTGTGTCAAAAGATAGAAAGATATGTAAAATCCCCACAGCTATTGTCGAATGAAATAGCGGATGGCCGATGCGAGCCGTAATCGTCACCCCCGGTGTTGCTTGCGGTACTGCAAGGGTGAACGTCCTGTAATGGCCTTGAACACCCGCCCGAAATGCGCAATGCTCTCAAATCCCGTCTCCGCCGCCACCCGGGTGACCGGCCACTTCGTCTGCGTGAGCAGTACCTTCGCCTCACGGATGCGGACATAGTTCAGGTACTCAATGATGGTGAAGCCTGTGGTCTGCTTGAAAATCCGGCACAGATACGTAGCGCTGATGAAGAACCGCTCGGCAATTCCCCCAAGACTCAGCCGCTCGCTGTAATGGTTGTCCAGGTATTCGATGATGCCGTATACCCGGCGCTGCCCCTCGCTCTGCTCCGGTGAGACCAGGGCGGGCTTCGCCCTCCTTATCCGCTCCAGCGTAATCAGCAGTTGCAGCAGCAGCATCCTTGTATATTCAGTGCTCCAGCGCAGCCCCTCCTTCTGTTCCTCCTGCATCGCCTGGAGCAGGTCTGTGATGAGTCCCTGTTCATGCGCCGTAGGCCGCAGCAGGAAGCTCTCCCCTTCGAACACATTCATCCAGTCTGCCCCGGGTGCCACCGGCTCCAGATAGGCATCGTCAAAGCTGATCAGCACCCGCTCATGCGGAAGATGACTTCCGCCGGTTGTGCGGTGCAGATGATTTTTGTTAATAAACACGAGGTCTCCGGCTTCCAGCGCGTACCTTCCGTTACGGATATAATAGTGCCGCTCCCCGGATAGCAGATAATATATTTCGTAGAAATCATGGAAATGGTCGGTGTCCATATTGAAATGCCCGATGCGCCTCAGCTGCTCAATCTGAAAAATAGGTTCCACCCTGCACCAAGCCCCCTGAAAGGATAAGATAAGCACACTTTTGAGCAAAAATGACTAAATACCGTTCACTTTCTGCATTTTCTATACTATAAAATAGAAACAAATCCAAGTAAATGGAGTGATTCCCTTGTCCAAAAAGAAATATGCACTTGTCGGCACTGGCGGCCGGGCTGAATTTTTCTATGGCGCTCTTGTTACCGCTTACAACAAAACCTCCGAGCTGGTGGCCTTCTGCGATGTCAATCAGACGCGGATGAATTTCGCCAATCATATGCTTACGGACAAATACGATTACCATGAGGTTCCTACTTACAAGGCCGAGGACTTCGACCGGATGATCACTGAGACCCGGCCCGACTTCGTGCTGGTGACTACGATTGACCGGACGCATCACAAGTATATCATTCGCGCGATGGAGTTGGGCTGTGATGTCATTTCCGAGAAGCCGATGACGATTGACGAGGAGAAATGCCGGGAGATCTTCGATGCGATTGAGCGCACCGGCAAGAATCTGCGGGTAACCTTCAACTACCGCTATGCGCCGCATAACACGAAGATCCGTGAGGTCATTATGGACGGCATACTGGGCGAAATCCTATCCGTGAACTTCGAATGGCTGCTCAATACCCAGCATGGAGCGGACTATTTCCGCAGATGGCACCGCGACAAGCGGAACAGCGGCGGCCTGCTGGTGCATAAATCGACGCATCACTTCGACCTGATGAACTTCTGGCTGGGGTCGCAGCCGGACACGGTTTTCGCCATGGGCGACCTGCGCTTCTACGGCAGAGAGAATGCCGAGAAACGGGGCATCACCGAGTTCTATCAGCGTGCCTACGGCAGCAAGGCTGCCGAGAACGACCCGTTCGCGCTACACCTGGACCGTAACGAACACCTGAAGAGCATGTACCTGGACGCCGAACATGAGGACGGGTACCAGCGCGACCAGAGCGTATTCGGGGACAATATCAGCATCGAGGACACCATGAATGTCATGGTCAAATACAAGAACAAGACCGTCATGAACTATTCGCTTAACGCGTATATGCCGTGGGAGGGCTTCATCATCGTGTTCAATGGGACTCAAGGGCGGATGGAGGTGCGGATTACCGAGCAGTCCTACGTCAATTCCGGCGGCAAAAAAGAAAACGAAGGCGCACTGGAAGGCGTCAGCATCATGATCTATCCGCATTTCAAGGAGCCTTACTGCGTAGAGTTCGAGAGCAGCAGCGGCGGACACGGCGGCGGCGATCCGGTGCTGTTGAGCGATATTTTTGACAAGAAGCAGGAAGACCGCTTCAACCGCGCAGCTTCGCACAAGGACGGCGCGATGTCCATTATGACCGGCATTGCCGCTAACCGCTCCATGAAGACCGGCCAGCCGGTGAAAATAGACGACATCTGGAAGGCGTGATCTGGCGCGTGGCGTCGCAGCAGCGATGAACCCCGCACGATAATGCAGAAGCCCCCCTTTGATCACGGGTACGTGGTGAAAGGGGGGCTGTATTCGGTTTTCCGCCTATATTCTATTCGCAGCAAAAAAAAGACCCTTCATTTAAGAAGGGCCTTCGCTTGCATCACGGTTAAAACCATTATGCGGTCAAGAGGACTCGAACCTCCACGATATTGCTACCACTGGCACCTGAAGCCAGCGCGTCTGCCAATTCCGCCATGACCGCAAAGAAAACATTCAATGCAACGCAAGAAGTAATATATCATGAATCCTTCAAAAGAACAAGTCTTTTTTATTAATCATGGTTAAAGAGGGATACAGCCACTTTGAGAAGGGGTCTAGCTGGTGCGTCATAGCTAACCTCAACTTACGGTTGATTTTGTTATACCGCGTGCCCTACTCCAGTATATGGGTTATTTGGAGAACGGAGATTATAATAGACTTACGACGTCGGAATCCATTATAGGAGTTGTACTGAGTATGATCGTAAGTGAAAAAGTTGGCAAACGAATTGCTACCCTCCGCAAAAGAAAAGGCTTGTCCCAGGAACAATTAGCGGAACTGCTCCATGTCAGTGCACAGGCGGTATCCAAATGGGAGACTGGCAAGTCTCTGCCGGAGACAGCCACCCTTCCCCTGCTATCCGCCGCATTGAACCACTCGATTGACAGCATTTTGCTGCCCCAGGAGCTTGTGGTGCTCTCTGCAATCTATACAGATGGACAGCAGGAACTGGATGTTACCCAGCTTGTGAACCAGTTCGTAGCCTCAGACCGCTTAAGCTTACTCCCCGGGGAGCACCTCTTTCCCCACTCATGGAATGACGGCCGCCTGAAGCTGCTGCTTGTCACCTATGAGACCCCTGACGGCATATATTCGACCTTTGTGCTGAAGGACCAGCTGCTTACGATAGATATCCATTCGAACGGGTATGTCTCAACCAGTGATGAGCTGCAGATTATTGCTGCGCATTATGGGAATGAACAGGCACACCGTAGCGTTGCAGCCAAAATGAAGCATTATGAGCATTTCCGCTGGACTCAGTTCACCGCCACACATGAGCTGTTTCCCAGTCTGATCGACTGCGGGGGTCAGGACTACCTCCTGCTGGTCTATCTGAATGCAGAAGGTATTCATGCCGTAAGCTGCGCGGAAGGCGAACAGATTCATTACAGCCGGGACCGCAGCCATCTCTATCAGACCCACTCCTCCCGGGATCAGTGCATTATTGAAAAGATTCCGCGGCTGGGCTTCGGACGGGGTCGGGATTGCTCCTGGGCAGGAGCCATGACGCTCGCTCTTACCGCCAGAGGCGTAGAGACCACCTACGAGCAGGTGATGGGCTATTCGGGAGCCTGCTGGAGAATGGCTTTTGAACCGGTATGGGACTACAGCGCTGCGGATGCCCTTGTCGTCTATGACTACTCCATTCCCGCCTGCAAGGCTTATGGACTAAGTGCCCGCCGGGCCAACCGGTTGGAGCCGCAGCAGCGCACAGCCGAGAAGCTGGCGATTCTGGAGGATATCCGCCAAGGCAGACTGCCACTTGCGATTAACCTCAGGGTAGCGCCGGAGTGGGGAGTCATTACAGGATATCTGGCCGAGGGGGATGTGCTGCTGTGCCGCAGTTATTTTGACGATGAGACCTTCAGTGAGCTTGAAGCTGATCCTGAGTTCCAGGCTCATATGAGGATAAGCCAAGGGTATCTCCATGTGGATCAATGGCCTTACCGGATTATCAGGCTGGGAGATCAGATGGAGGCCCCGTCTGCACTTGAGAATCTATATGCATCGCTGCGCGTTAAGCTGGAGTCTATGCAGGCTGAGACCCTGTCCAACAGCAGCTCTTATGCTATAGGATACAAGGCGCTGGAGCTATGGAGAGAGGGACTGCAGGATCACCCTTGGTATGCCGCAGCGGACGAAGAAGCCTTCAGCCGCAGGTTATCCGTCAATCACTTCTGCATGATGGCCCTGGCAGATGCCCGCCGCTGCGCCGCCGCCTACTTACGCGACTCTCTGCCGCTGGTGCATGACCCTCACGAACAGGCTGCCTTATCAGAGATGGCTGCATTGTATGAAGCAATGGCAGCTTTGCTGGAAGACTTATATGAGGCATTACCCGACCCTGCTGTCCTCCGAAAGAAAGGCGCCTCCTCCAGACTCAGCTGGACCTCCCGGCAACGCGGGCAGCAGGCGGAATTACTGACGCGGATAGCCTCGATGGAGCACCGGGGAGATACTCTTGCACAAACGGTGCTGAGCCTCGCCTAAGGGAACGTTGTTGTGTAACCTGACAGGCAGCAGCTTAAGCAGAAGCGCCGAACGCTTCTGCTTAAGCCAGACTGCTGTCTGAAGTTAGTCTGATTTACGGACCGGCCGCAGCACCGCATACCCGTAACCCTCGGGGAAATGCCGCTGATAATCCTGCTTCTCCTCTTCATCCCACACATAGCCCATAACCGCAGGATCATAGTTCCAAGCAACTTCCTCAACGATACGCATCACCTGCCCATTATCCTGCAAGTAATCAAAGGGCGGATGAAAAAAGACCAGGTACTCCGATTCCGGGATATCCCAACACTCCATGCCCTCCGGAACCGCCCCGTCATAGTCAGCCGCGACAAGGATACCATACAGATAGCCTTTGCGCCCCTCCTGATAGAACCAGCCTGCCGTCTGGCCGAGCTGCCCGGGCAGCGTATGATGCGACATGCTCTCAAGGGTTCCGGAGACCTCATCGCAGTCATGCCCATTCTTCCAGAATCCTCCGTAATTGTTAGAGCCGATATCGCGGATGCCGATAAACTTATGCGCCGGTATCAACTCAAGCTTAATCTCCGCTTCCTGCAAATGCACCTGTCTCATTCTATCCCGCTCCCTGATCAGATAATGATAAGGAGAGAACACCTCGGCACGAATGGCCAGCGGAATCGGCTGTGGAGCCTTGCGGTAGGAATGTGGAGTAAGCTTGAAGGCTCTGAGAAAGGCCCGCGTGAACGCCTCCTGGGAGGAAAATCCGAACTTCACGGCAATATCCAGAATGCGCGCATCCGTGTCCCTAAGCTCCAGTGCCGCCCGGCCAATCCGGCGCTGCCAGACATAATCCCGCAGCGTCATCCCGGTCAGCGCATGAAATTGCCGGGTGCAGTAATACGGCGAATACCCTAGCTGCTCCGACATCTCCAGCAGCGTAGGCGAAGCCGTAAGATCCTCCTCCACCCAGTCAATCATGCGCTGAACCATCTCATTCCATTCGTACATTGATGTTCCCCTCCTTTCATTAATGATCTTAGCAGAGGCCTAGTGTGTATATATGACTTGAGTTGTGGTGCCTTTAATCCTATTTGTATCTTCACAATTTGTATATTTTCAGAACATCCCGCCCCCAACAAGGATATGCTTCATGACCCGGTCCCTGTTGAATCCGTTCTTGTCGTAGAAGCGGATGGCGGCTGTATTCTCCTCGCTGACAACCAAGCTGATACTCGAATAACCCAGCCCTTTGTACTTCTCTGCCAGACAGGCAATCAGTTGCCTGCCTATGCCCCGGCTTCTCTCTTCAGGCCCGATGCATAGGTATTCCAGATGAAGGGTGCCTGTCCGTGCATTTCTTCTTACTATTATGTATCCGGTGAACCGGCCCTCGTTAAGAACAGCGTGAACGTCATATTCACTGTTGCTGCTGTCTTCTATCTCTGCAGTAATCTCTTTAGGGGTGAGAATTGCGCCTTGAAATTGCTGATTATGCAGATCGAGAATCTGCCCGGTCCACCTGGAGGCAGGCTCTGTGACGGGCAGAACAGACAAGCCAGGGTGCATGTGACGGCTGCTGTCAGGCGCTGATGCTGTAGCGATCGAGTAGTGGTAATGCGTGTTCACCTTCTCGGCTTGATAGCGGGCAGCGTATTCCATGAGCGGAGTATTATCACCACTAATAAAAAGATGGATATACCTTATAGCTCCCGCTTCAGCGGTCTCACTCACATAGTTGAATAAGAGCCGGAGCTCTTCTTCAGGGTGAGCTGAATAATAGGGCCCCCATACCTCAATATCCTCTTGCCCATCCCCAACGTCATAGATGTCCAGGATAACCACGCCAGTAATACGTTCTCCTTCATACAGCACCAGACTTGCTTCCTCCATACCGTCACTAAGGTCATGCATAACATCCTCCAGCGTACTGCCTACATACCCGCACTGCTGGTCTCCTGTATTGCGGGCGCAGATGAACGCCGCTAACTTCCCGATATCGGTCAAACGATTCTCCCCCTAATCATAGAATGACTAGTATAAGTTAATTCCACCTATCTACTAATAGTACGTTATCCTGCCCCCAAAGACAGCCCCGGGTTGTTCAAATATATTCCGCAGAACTCCATACCCGCACAAGCCGCCCCTCAGGTTCTGAGTAAAATAGAGTAAATAGAACAGTGAGGTGAATGACGAATGGCAAATTCAACAAAGCTCCGCAAGCGGGCACAGCAGCTGAAAGGCCAGCCGGTCTGCATCACTTTGCATAATGGGCGTTCCTACGTAGGATGGATTACAGATCTGAACCAGGAGGCGGTGATTCTGTCCAGACCCGGCACGCGTAAGGGGCCAACCCCGAAACGGAAATCCTCTTCAGCTGCGCGGAAAGCAGAGGTGTCCGGCTTCATGCCTCTACTCGGCTCGCTGATGGGCGGGGGAGGCGGGGTGGCCGGTATCGGCGGGGGTCTCGGACGGTTCATGGGCATGTTCGGAATGGTGCAGAAGGCTATGCCGGTGATGAAGATGGGCTACAACATGATCAAGTCGATCCGGCCTTTTCTGGGCGGGCTCAAGGGCTTAATGGGCTAACATTTATATTTTCAAAAAAACGGATGTGCCGCCATTTCGCATGGGCACATCCGTTTTGGTGTGGAGCTTCTTACGCCGCCGCTGGCAGCACGGTCTCCGGTCTATTTTTTGACCACCTTGAAGTTATCCGTAAGCAGCAGCCAATTCTGCGGAAAAGGCAGGCCCAGCTTCCAGTAGCTGATGCCCCGCAGCCCTAACTCCTTGATCAAATCGAACTTGGCCTGAATCGAGCGGGCATCCTCGAACCATACCGTATGCTGCCGCCCCTCGTCATCGGTGTAATTGAAATGCGGAGCCTGGGCTCTATAGTCATATTGAATGGCTGCATTCCTGTTCCTGGCCAGATCAATGGCCGCCTGCGGACTGAGCGCTTTGGCATATTGCCCCCCAGCTACAAAAGGCAGCGTCCAATCATAGCCGTACAGATTCTGGCCCATCATGATTTTACCTGCGGGCATCTCACTTGCTGCATAAGTCAGTACCTGACGGACAGGCCCGATGGGCGAGACAGGCATCGCCGGCCCCCCGCTATAGCCCCATTCATACGTCATAATAATGACGAAGTCGGCCACCTCGCCGTGGACCTTATAGTCATGCGCCGTATACCAGGCCCCAACCTGTGACGCGCTGGTCTTGGGGGCAAGGGCGGTGGACAGCAGGAAGCCCTCCTTATGAATGACCTCTGCCGCTTTCCGCAGAAAAGTATTGTACGCTTCACGGTCCTCCGGCCGGAGAAACTCCAGATCAAAGTGGATATCCCGGAAGTTCAGCCGCTTCGCTTCCGCGATGATGTTCTCAAGCAGCCGGTCCTGAACCTCCTGATCATTCAGAATAATGCGCCCGAGCTCAGAGCTGAACTGGGCATCCTCCAGATTCGTCACGACCATCATCAGCGTCACCTGATGCTCCGCGGCAATGGAGGCGAGGCCGTCCAGGGGCGGCGGGACCAGCGTTCCGTCCCGCTTGATCCGGAAGCTGAACGGTGCGAGATACGTCAGCTCAGGAGCAGCCTCACGGGCAGCCTTCTGCAGCGGCTGGGAGACACTCTCCCCCCTTGGCTCCACATACGCGTTCACTTCCGCTTGCCGCCTGGGTCCAGGGGGAATGTACAGACGGAGTCCGACCTGCAGCGGCTGATTCAGCGTCAGCCCGTTCACCTCCGCCAGCTCGCTTGCCTTCAGGCCGAACCGCTTGGCGATGCTGTAGTAGCTGTCGCCCGGCTGCACCCAATAATACTGCCCGGCAATCGGGATTACCAGCGCCTGCCCTGCCACCAGGCTTCCCGGCGCAGAGAGCTGATTCGCCTCAGTTATAGTATCAGTGCTTACTCCGTAGGCCTGTGAAATACCATACAGCGTCTGGCCCGGCTGCACTACATGTATTTGCATACGTTCCTGCCATCCCTTCATAGTAGCCGTTTTATCTCTATTTTATTCGGCGGCCGTGCGGGTATGCGGAATCAGGCGGATCATGTAAATTCAATATTTGCAAAAAAAGACACCCCCGGAGGGTGCCTTGCTGCTCATGCTATCAATGATCTGATGCTATACCCGCTTGAATTCAATCCATTCAATCTGCAGGCCGGGCTTGACGAAGTCCAGCTTCAGCTCATACCGTCCGGCTTCCAGTTCAACCTTGACCAACTTCTGTCTGATCCACCGGCCCTCCGTTCCGTTCGTCTGAATGGTGGTTACCGCTTGTCCATTCAGGGTCAGGTTGCAGGCGCTCTGCGCAAGCTCAGGCTCAGGAGACATGATGCTGACAATAATGCGGTACTGGCCCGCCTCGTCAGCCTGAATGTAGGTCGGCCCGGACACAGCAGGCGTTACCTGTGCGTTCTCGCTCAGCACCTGCACCTGCTCAGCCCCGATAGCCGGATCAGCCTTGAACGTATCGACCGCTTCAATAATCTCGTGCTTTCTGGAGAATACCGGCGCCTTCATGATGAACTCACAGATGTTGATCGCTGAGCGCTGAAGCTCCCCGCGGGTAAGCGTGCCATTCTCCAGAGATGCGATTGTATTGTCATCGTAAGCGTTAACCTCTGCCCCATAGTTACTAACGACCATGTACAGATCGTTCTGGGCGCGGACCATCCAGTTCGTATTCTTACGGTCTGCCGGTCCTCCGTTCACCACATCGTTCATGATCGCCCACCAGTCGGTCATGACGATCCCCTGGAAGCCCCATTCGCCGCGGAGCAGCGTGGTGTTGAGGTCATAGTTGGAAGCCGCCCAATGCCCGTTCACCGGATTGTAGGAGGTCATGATCGAATTGGCCCCGCCCTGCTTGACTGCGATTTCGAAGCCCTTCAGGTAGATCTCACGCAGCGCGCGTTCCGATACGACAGCATCGACTTTACTGCGGTGCTTCTCCTGGTTGTTGCAGGCAAAATGCTTCAGCGTCGCATTAGAGCCGCCCTTCATAATTCCGCGTGTGCATGCGGCAGCGAAGATCCCTGAGATCAGCGGATCTTCGGAGAAATATTCGAAGTTACGCCCGTTGAGTGGGCTGCGCCGGATATTCAGCCCCGGTCCCAGCAGCGCATCCACCTGGTTGCGCAATAATTCCTGGCCTTCCATAACATACAGTTCTTCCACCAGCTCCGCATTCCATGTAGCGGCCAGCAGGGTTCCAATCGATACCTGTGTTGCCTTAGCCCCACTGTCCATACGGATGCCGGAAGGGCCGTCCGCTGTAGCTGCAACCGGAATGCCGTAGCTGAACAGACTGTCGCTCACGCCCCCGAACGCCGATGCCGTACCTGGAGTGACCAGCGGACTGCTCATGCCTTCGCCCCGGACAATCGCCGCCAGATCCTGGTCGCTTAGCTGGGCAATGAAGGTGCTCATGCTAACTTTTCCGTCATGGACATCTCTCAGGGTATATCCCTGATTGCCAGTCTGCGGAAGCTGTTGCGGCAGATTGCGTTCAATCCGCTCCGCCAGATCCACCTTGCGCGTTGGCACCTCGGAGGAGACCAGCTCATACGAACCGTCTGCCTTGCGGGCACCCGGCTTCATCCGCATGAAGCTCTCGGTAGGCGCCATAGCCTCTTGCAGCTGTTCCACGACCTTAAGCTCATCCAGCACATAGCCTTCTTGTCCATCCAGAAGTACTGCTGATACCGCTTTGACGCTGGTTCCTGCATAGAAGCGGTACGTTCCGGCTTCCAGCACATAAGCGGAAGCGTGCCCGGTCACTCCGGCGTCATCATAGGAAGCCATGGAATGGAGCGGGAAGCTTACAGTAATGCGCTGAGACTCACCAGGCTCCAGCAGCTTGGTCTTAGCGAAGGCTGCCAGCGCTTTGGCCGGTTGACCCAGCTGTCCTTGCGGCGCTTCAACATACACCTGCACTACTTCTTTACCGGCATATACGGCTCCCGTATTCGTTACGGTGACGCCGATTTCAATCTGCGGCTCGCCCGCCTGGTTCACCAGCTTCGCTTCCTCCGGCTCCAGCTTGAAGGTCGTGTAAGAGATCCCGTAGCCGAATTCATACTGAACCTTATCGGGACAGAAGGTCTCGAAATAACGGTAGCCCACGTAGATATCTTCCTCGTACAGATTCTTGAACTCATTGCCGTAGTTGCGGGTCGACGGGTAATCCTCAATGGAATACGCGATAGTGTCCGTCAGCTTGCCGCTTGGCGTAACCTCTCCGGCCAGAACATCGGCGATCGCGTGGCCGCCCTCCATGCCGCCATGCCAGGAATAGATCACTGCAGAGATAGGGTTCACATAAGCGGCGTCATTTACCCAGCTCATATCCATAATGTTGGATACGTTGAGGACCACAATCGTCTGTTCAAAATGAGCCGTAACCGAGACAAGCATCGCCTTCTCATCTTCCGTCAGCCGGTAGCTGCCTGCAGTATCGGCATTATCCTGATCCTCGCCCGCCGTACGTCCAATGACCACAACCGCTTTGGCTGACTGGCTTCTTGCCTGTTTCACCAGCTCGTCCGTAAGCGGCATTTCCTTCTGGTTCCACGGCTCCGCAGCCCATACCTTGCCGCCGTCATCGAACGGGTTAAGCCCGATCCAGGCCTCGTAGGCTGCAGCCAGCTCTTCATTCACGCTAATGTTCTTCTTGCTGCGCAGTCCATCCAGCAGATTCGTCGTATATGCAACGTGAACGCTACCGCCCGATCCTGTACCGCTGCGGTAATAATTCACCTGTATTCTGCCAAAAACAGCGACGCTCTCACTGTCACCCAGCGGAAGCACCTGTCCCTCATTCTTAAGCAGTACCGCACCCTCTGCGGCTACCGTCCGGCTAAATTCTGCAAAACCCTCTAACGGCACTCCAATGTTCTGTGTACTCAATTGGTTTCCTCCTGTATGTTCATTTCCCATGCTGTGGGTTGATTCTATAGATAACGCCCTCCCTGCAGGGAATATACGTTACCTTGAATCTCTATGGTCCTTCATATAGCATATCCTTCTAAGAATATAAGCTCCAGCCAGATTATTCAAGCACCGCTTGCCGGATCGCCGGGATGCGCACCTGTCTGCATAAATTTTTTTAGTAAAAAGACAGTTCTAAAATAAAAAGACACCTGTGCGGGCGTCTTTCAAGCCTGTTCCTATGCAATCCGCTCCGCCTGAAGAGATACGGCCGGATCTTCTGTTTATTTTATCTGCGGCGGCGGCCCTTCATCATGCGGTTGTACATAATTAGAGCAGCAACAATCATGCCCAGCATGGCTACACTGCCTGCCGATTCCTGCGACATGCCGAACATCAGGCACACACTTGTCACTAACTGTCTTGTCAGCAGCGCAACCGCAATCAGCATGATGGGCCGCCATATGTTATATCCTCTCACTTCAGCAACACTCCTAACCCGAATTTCAATAACCGTATGATTCCTCATTCCATGAACCATCAGGTTCTATTATAGCACAAGAAGGAATGCGCATACATTTTACAGTCGGCCAAGAAGGGGGAGATACTTTTGACAAGAACGTACGTTCGGTATATAATGCTCACATATGAGGGGGATTGAGACCGTGGATGTAATGGAGAAACTAGAGATTCTGACCGCTTCCGCCAAATACGATGTGGCGTGCACTTCAAGCGGTTCTGACCGCAAGGGCCAGGCCGGGGCGCTCGGCAACACCTCTCCGATGGGCATCTGTCACAGCTTCGCGGCGGACGGGCGCTGTATCTCGCTGCTGAAGGTGCTTATGACCAACGGTTGTGTATATGATTGTGCCTATTGCATCAACCGCAAATCTAACCCCATTCGCCGGGCGGCCTTCACCCCCGAAGAGATCGCAGATATCACCATGCAATTCTACCGCCGTAATTATATAGAAGGACTATTTCTTAGCTCAGGCATTATGCGCAATCCGGACTACACCACAGAGCAGTTAATTGCTGCACTTGAGCTGCTGCGCAATGTCTATCATTTCAACGGTTATATTCATGTAAAAGCCATCCCCGGAGCAGACGAAGCCCTGCTGTCCAGACTTGGGCTGCTCGCCGACCGCATGAGCGTCAACATCGAGCTGCCCTCGCAGGAGAGCCTCGGACGGCTCGCACCTGATAAGAGCAAGGTATCCATCCTGAAGCCGATGGGGCTGATTACCAGCCGGATCAAGGAGAACCGCTCCGATATCGTCAAGTATAACCATGCTCCCCGCTTCGCGCCTGCCGGACAGAGCACCCAGATGATCGTGGGAGCAACGCCAGATACCGATTACCAGATTCTGAATCTGACGGAAGGCTTATACCGCAAATACTCACTTAAGCGCGTATTCTTCTCGGCCTACACCCCGGTGGTGGAGGATTCCCTCCTGCCCGCTCTAGACACCAAGCCGCCGCTGCTGCGGGAACACCGGCTCTATCAAGCCGATTGGCTGCTGCGCTTCTACGGCTTCAAGGCGAATGAATTATTGGATGAGGCCGTGCCGAACTTCAACCCGCTGCTGGACCCCAAGTGCAGCTGGGCCGTTAACCACCGGGAGCAGTTCCCCGTTGAGATCAACCGCGCCCCGTACGAAATGCTGCTGCGTGTACCCGGCATCGGCGTAAGAAGTGCACAGCGGATCGTGAAGGCCAGACGGGCCGGATCGCTCGATTTCCACGCGCTGAAGAGGCTGGGAGTGGTCCTCAAGCGTGCCCAGTTCTTCATCACCTGCAAGGACAAACCGCTGGAAGGGCTGAAGGTAAGCGAGCATACGCTGCTCCGCTCCCTCATGTCCGGGCAGCAGCTGGCTCTCCAGCAGCCGCAGGTGGAACAGCTCACGCTGTTCGATGACTTCAACCTCTCCACCTTGCCCGCCGCCGGGGACTGGAACAGCTTCAACAAGGGGGCGAAGGCCTGATGTTCAAGCCGTCCGCACTGGCGTACACCTATGACGGAAGCTTCGAGGGTCTGCTGTGCTGTGTATTTGAGAGCTATGCCTGGAAGGAGATTCCGCTGGCAATTCATGCTGAAGGCGGGGAAATGGGCCTGCTGCTGGAAGCAAAATGGATTGAGACCGACAAGGAGAAGGCCGCGCGGGTACTGAAGTCCCTGCCGCTGCGGATCAGCCGCGAAGCCGAGGAGCTGGTGCGTCTGGGCTTCTGGAGCTGCGCCCCCGATAAGGAAATGCTGCTGCTGAACTTCCTGTATCTCGGCTTCCAGCATGGCCGCAAGGTGATGAATATGCTGGCTGATGATACTGTTAACAGTCTGATGAAGGCCGTTCAGCAGCTCCGGCATGAAGCGCATCTGTATACAGGCTTCGTCCGCTTCTCTGTATACGGCCCGGTCATGGCCGCAGTCATTGAACCGCAGGGCTATGTGCTGCCTGTAATCCGGGAACACTTCTGCGACCGGTTCCAGGGGGAGAGCTTCATGATCTACGACCAGAAGCACGGGGCGGCGCTGATTCATGAGCCCGGACGGGAGGCCATCGTTCCCTTAAGCGGGTGGACTCCCCCCGAGCCCGATGAGACGGAGGAAGCGTACCGCCGCTTATGGACCGGCTTCTATCACGCCATCGGCATCAAGGAGCGCAAGAGCGACCGGCTGCGTTCCTCTAAGATGCCGAAGCGCTATTGGAAGCACATGTTGGAGATGAATGGGAGTAATGGTGTCCCTGTACTCACCGCGGCGCAGCGGAAGAAGGTATTGCAGCCGGAGGTCCCGGAGACCATAATCCAGCTCCAATCATTGGACAAAAAGAGCGCTCCGCAGCCATCAACATGACTACCGGAGCGCTCCTTAATTGAAGCCTACTATATTATTAATGAAATAACACGATCATCTAGAGCTTAGTTCAAAGCCTTCCATACCCAGCTCTCAACCTCTGGAAGGTCGATGCCTTCTTCACGGATGTACGCGTGATGCTTCTGCACCATGGCGTCCATCTCGTCAGCGATGGCCTGGTATTTGTTTGCTTCCGGCAGGCTCAGCACAGCTTCCTTCGTAAGATCGAAGCGGTCCATCTGGTTCAGTACACGCATATCGAACGGTGTAGTGATATCGCCATTCTCGCGGTAGCCGTGCACATGCAGGTTGTGGTTGTGGCGGTCGAAGAACAGGTCTTTGATCAGGCCTTCATAGCCGTGGAAGGCGAAGATGACCGGTTTATCCTTTGTGAAAAATTGATCAAACTCTTCGTCAGACAAGCCGCGCGGATCGAGCTTCTGGCTTCTCAGCTTCAGCAGATCGACTACGTTAATGTAACGGATTTTCAGCTCAGGCAGCTTCTCATGCAGGATCGAGATGGCAGCCAAGGCTTCCATAGTTGGTTCGGTACCCGAAGAAGCGATAACGAGATCCGGCTCTCCGCCTTTGTCGGTGCTGGCCCAGTCAATGATCTTGAGGCCTTTGTCCACCAGCTCCTGAGCTTCGTCAGCCGAGAACCACTGCGGACGCGGATGCTTGGAGGATACGATCAGGTTGATCTTCTGGCGGTCATTCAGGATCTTGTCGAACACAGCCAGCAAGCTGTTCGCATCGGACGGCAGATACTCACGGATAAATTCAGGCTTCTTGTCAGCCAGATGGCCGAGCAGACCCGGATCTTGGTGGGTATAGCCGTTATGGTCCTGCTGGAACACTGTCGATGTAGCGATCACGTTCAGGGAAGGAATGTCTTCTCTCCAGGTCTGATCTGTAGCCTTGCGCAGCCACTTGAAGTGCTGGGTGATCATCGAATCGACCACGCGCAGGAAGGCTTCATAGCTGGCGAAGAATCCGTGGCGGCCAGTCAGTACATACCCTTCCAGAATCCCCTCTGCCTGATGCTCAGACAACTGGGAGTCAATGACACGGCCATAGGGAGCCAGGAATTCATCCTGCGGTTCCTGAATGGCATCCATCCATTGACGCTTGGTCACTTCGAATACTGGTCCCAGACGGTTAGACATAGTCTCATCCGGTCCGAAAATACGGAAGTTGCGGTTCTCTTCGTTGAGGGTTACAACCTCTTTCAGGTATTTGCCCAGTACGGCCATATCCTGTGCAATTACTTGGCCTGGGGCGGAATTATCGAGAGTATAGTTGCGGAAGTTCGGCTTGTGCAGGTCTTTAATCAGCTTGCCGGCATTCGTTACAGGGTTCATCCCCATACGTCTGTCGCCGGTTGGCAGAATTTCAGCCAGATCTGCGTTCAGACGGCCATTCTCATCGAACAGTTCCTCAGGTCTGTAGCTGTTCAGCCATTCAAGCAAGGCTGGTGCATGCTTCATGTTCTTCTGATCGACCGGAATCGGCACCTGGTGGGCACGGAAGGAGCCTTCGTTCGGCACGCCATCCCACGATTTCGGACCGGTCCAGCCTTTAGGGGAGCGGAAGACCAGCATCGGCCATACAGGGCGTGTAGTATCGTTATTTTCACGGGCATTCTTCTGAATGGCGGCAATTCTCTCTACGATTGTATCCAAGACCTTCGCCATTTCCGGGTGCATCAGATCCGGGTTCTCGCCTTCTACGAAGAATGCTTCCCAACCGTTGCCGGCAAAATAGGCGGTCAATTCTTCTCTGCTCATCCGTGACAGAATCGTCGGGTTGCTGATCTTGAAGCCGTTCAAATGCAGAATCGGTAATACAGCACCGTCTGTAATCGGGTTGATGAACCGGTTGGACAGCCAGGAAGCGGCCAGAGGACCGGTCTCTGCTTCGCCGTCACCTACAACTACAGCGGAGATCAGGTCAGGGTTATCCAGAATCGAACCCACGCTGTGCGACAGGGAGTAACCCAGCTCGCCGCCTTCATGAATCGATCCGGGTGTTTCAGGAGCTGCATGGGAGGCAACACCGCCAGGGAAGGAGAACTGCTTAAACAGCTTTTTCAGACCTGGGATGTCCTGAGTGAT
The DNA here is from genome assembly GCF_037975325.1 of Paenibacillus sp. FSL P2-0136. Classification (NCBI taxonomy): domain Bacteria; kingdom Bacillati; phylum Bacillota; class Bacilli; order Caryophanales; family Paenibacillaceae; genus Paenibacillus; species Paenibacillus sp. FSL P2-0136. The sequence continues at coordinate 7,539,097 of NZ_CP150244.1, read as the reverse complement.
CTGCGGGTAGATTTCGGTGTAGGTTCCGTCAAGATAAGAGTTCGATACCATCACCTGACCGCCATGGCCCGGGCCTTCAATATAGAACATGTTGAGATCATATTTAGTGATAACGCGGTTCAGGTGCGCATAGATAAAGTTCTGCCCAGGGATCGTGCCCCAGTGTCCGATCGGCTTCACTTTGACGTCTGCATCCTTCAACGGTTCTCTTAACAACGGATTATCCTTCAAATAAAGCTGACCTACGGAGATGTAGTTCGTTGCACGCCAGTAAGCGTCAAGCTTTGCCAGATACGTTTTGGAGGAATAATCCACCTGTTCGATTGTTAATCCCATGTCTTCCACTCCCTAATCTTTTTCTTTGTAAATTGAATGTATCACTTCTACATTTACATCATACATCGGCATTTCAGAAATTCAATCTTTTTAGAAATTAATACGGTCCAATATTGTGAATTTTTGAACATAGTATGAATCCCTCTGCAAACCACGCACAAAAAGATGTTTATTTTTATAATTATGGATTAATTTGTCATGATAAAAAAACGCTAAAAAGACCGGGATTCCTCCCGGCCTGCTATACCTCAGTTATGCTATTTACACCGTCCATCCGTTAATGCACAGATACGAAAGTGTTAAACTTTAGATACTCGTAATGGAAGCGCATATGCGAGAATTCGAACGGCGTGCCGTTATCCAGGAAAAAGATCCCCTCCATAATCCCCACGGGTTCATTCTCTTTAAGATGGAGCAGCTCCTGATCATTCAGCAGTGAAGGCTCGGCAAAAATAGACAAAAAGGATTTGGTCACCGCCAGATTGCGCGACTCCTCCAGATAATGAAAAATCGACCCCTCAATAATCGTCTGGTCGAGATTTTGCACAATTTTGATCGGAATATATCCCGTCTCAATCATGAAGGGCGCACCTTCAAACAGGCGCAGACGCACGATCTTATACACGAAATCATGTGGCATCAGGAACAAATCCCGCTGAAGCTCCTCCGTGGGCCGGATGACCTCGAAGCTCAGCACCTTGATCTCCGGCTTCTTGCCGTGCATCTGGAAGTTATCCGACACCCCCAGATTAGAGCCTTCGTAATTGAAGATCGAATCGTTCTTTATATATAACGGATTGATGAAGGTGCCGGAGCCGCGTTTCTTGAAAATAATGCCCGAGCTCTCCATCTTCATCAGCGCACGCTTAATGGTACTGCGGCTAACCTGATACGCCTCGCTGAGACTACGCTCATCCGGCAGCTTCATATCGGCGTACTGCCCGGCAAAGATCTTCGTTTTGAGGTCAGCAATAATCTGCTTGTAGACAAATTGGGTCATGGGGTGCTCCTTCGTCGGATCTTTGCAGAACAAGTTCATTCAAGATTAAATATATCATAATTTAGATAGGGCAAAAAGGATGAATCCACGGATTCACCCTTTTTGACGCTTGTTATCCCAATCCCTATACCATTTGACAATCTCCCGGCTCGGTTTCTCCGCAACCTCTGCTTCCATGACCGTTTCCAGCAATACATACTGTCTTTGCACCAGAAAATGAAAGCCCATTCTATCCGATATTTGCATGTACAATAATTGCGCCTGCTCCTCTAACGGATAGCGGGTGCAGACCTGTTCAATGTGCTTGAAGGCCTGTTCATATTCTGCATTCCCCATATACCAGCGGACCAGATTCAGCTTCAGCCGAATCCACTGCAGCTGGAATCTCTGCCGCTCAAGCTCCGCCCACACATAATCGTACCCCTCCAGATATTCGCTCTTGAACAGCTTCAGGATTCGTTCGTATTCGGGCAGTGTGTCATTCGAGAGCTCTAACCCCGCTTGGATAAAGCGGTCAAACTCATCAACGTCCAGGCAGATTCCATTCAGCTTGAGCAGATAGCCGTCCGCCGTATTTTGCAGGAGAATCCGTTCTCTGCTGAAGGGCTCCAGCATCTTGCGGATATGATACACAGCCGTATATAACTGCGGATAGGCCCTGTTCGGATCAAAATCAGCCCACAGCAACTCAATCAGAGTGGCTTTACTGACCACTTTGCCGCGATGATGCAGCAGGTAAAAGAAGATTTCCTGCGCCTTCGCCGTTCTCCATTGCAGTGACGGAAGCTCCTGACTCCCTTCGTAGATCCGGAAGGCATCGAGCATCAGCATTCTCCAGCTTGTCTGCGCTGACGCTGCCTGGGCTGCCAGGCCAGGCTTCTGCTGAGCATTCAATCTCCGAACTGTAAGCTTCAGACGGTCCGTATGAATCGGCTTAAGCAAATAATCCAGGGCATTCAGCTCAAAAGCCTTGATCGCATACTTATCATATGCCGTTACGAATACAACCTGCAGATCGGGTCTCCGTTCCAGCAGCCTTTCCGCCAGTTCAATCCCGCTCAGCTCCGGTAAATGAATATCGAGAAACACAATATCGGTCTCGGTCTCCTCTACCTTTTGCTGCCCTTGCAGCGGATCGGTATATTTGCCGATAATCTCGAAACAACCAAGCGCATGCAATTGGCGTTCCAAAGCCTTTAGTGCCAATTCTTCATCGTCAATCAGGATTGCTCTCATTCGGATCTCCTTCGCAACTGGAAATCGGTACGGTTTTATAACCATTATACTTCAAATTTAATGATTTAGGGGCTGGAGGAGAAATGATCTCTCCTCCAACCCCTATCCATTTATTCTGTAACCCGTTGTTCCTTCTGTTCACTGTCGATCCGGTACTGATGGTCGATGATAGCCTCCTGGATATCCAGATAGGCCCAATGATTCTTGGAGACATCCGGGAATTTCACCGCATCTGCTCCATGGAGCGGGCCGCGGTCAAACATCTGATTAACAATGACTACTGCTTCCGCACGGGTCAGATAAGCATTCGGCTTGAAGCTGCCGTCCGGGTAGCCCTTGAGCAAGCCTGCCGACACGTTGGCTTCAATTACCGCCTGAGCCCAATGTCCAGTTGTATCGCTGAAGCTCGATTTTCCGTCTGCCGGTACTGCAAGCTTCAGGTAGTTGGCAGCAGCAGCGGCCATCTCTGCTCTCGTAATCGGTGCATTGCCCCGGAATTTCCCGGCCGGATCACCCTTCATCACGCCCTGTGCATTCACGAAGGCAATGGCTGCTGCGGCATAATGGCGGACAGCCACATCCGGGAAGGGAGGAGTGCCTACAGCCGCACTAGCATCATAGCCCAGATTCCGGGCAATCATGAGTGCCATCTGCGAACGCGTTACCCGTTCGTCCGGCTTGAATTCCCCATCCGGGAAGCCAACGATATAGGATACATGCGTAGCAGGCGACTGATTATTGAAGTTAATAATCGTAAAGGTACTGAATTTGCTTACCGAGAATTCCAGTCCAAGCAGTCCCTCTTTATAGGTAACCGCTTTGCCTTTGACAACCTCTTTCGTGCCGTCGGTATGCTCAATGAAAATACCGAGCTGTGCCAGGAATGCATTACGCGCCGCTTCATTCGCAGGCAGCTTCACATCTCTTAGCGGCAGGATCAGGGTTACCGCCCTGCTGGACAGGTTCGTCTCAATGGTCATCGGTCTGGCGACCACTTCGATTTTGTTGTCCTTGGCCACTTCGCGGACCACAGCTTCAAGCGTGGCTCTCTTCTCGATTTCACTCCGCTCTGTTGCACTTCTCACCGGCACCAGCCGGAAATAGAAGTCTTGTCCGATGCCTTCCAGCGATTCATTCGGAACACGCACAATTGCGTTCTCCGTATAGATTTCCAGTACAATGCCGTTCTCTTTCAGCAATTTGGCGGTTTCCGCCGGAATCTGGACATTCACTTCGCTGACATTGTCCGCCGCATCCGGGATGACTACACGGGCAATGCTTTGTCCCGTCTCTTTCGCCATCTTCACCGCTTCTTCAGCCTTATCCTTGGTGAAGCGGACCAGATCAGTGATCATGCCATTGCTCTGAGTGGTACGCTGTACCGGCACTTTCGTGATGCCAGCCGCATTGGCTCCGCCGATGGCCACATCCACCTGAATCACTTCGGTCTTGGATGTTTCAGGAGCTGCTGGAGCCGGAGCGGAACCTCCGCCTCCGCCTGAAGATACAGGCTCTTGTCTGGTAATGATCATTGTATACGTATTCGTTCCGCCTGCGGAATCCTTGACGGTAACCAGAACTTCATTCTTGCCTACTTTTAGAGGGAGCGCTTTGCTCCATTGACCGTTTGTAACCTCTACCGGAGCTTCACCGGCAATACTGAGTGTTACCACAGCACCAGGATCAAGTGTAACCGGCTTAAATGACATTTCATATACACTGTTCGCTACGGATACATCATAGCTTGCAGTTTCAGGCTTGAACTCAGGCTGCAGTGTGCCGCTCGAAGGATCAAGCGATACGAGCTTCCCGCTTGCGCGGATAACCTGAATCTGGTATTGCCCCAGCTTAACGCCCGGACGCTTCGCATCCACAATATCTACCTGGATGATGTTCAGCCCTTCCTGAAGCGGCAGCTTGCTCCAGTCTCCGTCAGGAACCTCTACACCGTTCAAGCTAACCTTGCGCAGCGTATCGTTATCTCCTGCCGGGGCAAGATTCAGCGCAATAGTCCCCGTCTCATTAGGCACGGTCGCCTGATAGCCGCTTGGTACATCCGGCTGGAAGGCTGGACTCAGCGATACCGGCTTATCCCCTGCCGTTAATCCCAGACCGTTTTCCGGCAGCTTGCCGCCGTCTGCGATATATTTGCCATCCCCGCCTAGGTCAATGCCCGGCTGCAATCCGGTAAGCGGGTTATTCTTATTGCCGTTCTCCGTTACATTGCCAAGCTCTGGATCGTAGCTCAACATGCCGCCGTTATGATCAGCGGGAATTGAAACGATCAGTTCATTCCCATTGATCTCAAAAGGCTCCTTAAGCGGCACGCCGCCGTAAGTGAACCCAGTCAGATCGGTCAGATCGTTGATCGGCTTATTGAACACCAGCTTGAGCTGCCCCGCTTCGGGATAAGCAGCAACGAGCTGAAGCGGAATCACATTGTTATCCTTCGTGATGCCTGACTGCTCGCCGGGCTGGATCGGCTTCAATTCGTTCAGAACGTTGCCTTCAGCCGTAACATTACCGGCAGCGGGATCGTACCCTACGATCAGCGCATCATCGGGACCAAGCGCTTCCTCCAGAACGACTTCCACTTTGTCGCCCTGTACGGACTTCACCGCAATAACCTTCCGGCCATCAATGGTCAGTCCGGTGAGATCAGCATCAGTCAACGCAGAGCCTACAGGCTGGTTGAACGTCAGTACCGCGTGATCCGGCTGGCCTTCGTTTACCGCCACATGGGTCAATTCCAGCTGTGGTACCGTGAACGGCACCAGCTTCGTTTCCGTTCTTACTTCATCGCCGAATGTCTTGGTCGAAGTCACCGCCACATGGTAGGAGCCCGGTGCCAGCGGACCCGGCAGCTTGGTGTCCCATTTATAGACATCATCGGTTACCGTAATCCCTACCTCAAGGTCGAACAGATGCGCATTCGGGTGGACATCCACTTTATACACAGCAGCCGTAACCACCGAATCGAGTGCAGCTTGTCCGGTTACCGGGAGGGGGAAGTCTGCTCCATATACCTCTGTTCCCTTAGCAGGCGTCTGAATTTCCAAGGAATCACCGAACGGTCCGTTCGCAATGAGCGTAAAGTCGGACACTGGCTCTTTCCCGGGTGTCTGAGCCTGGATTGCCGACTCTGCGGCATCATATTCGATTCGAACCACAGGATCATTGGACAGCGGACTGGCCAGGGTCAGAATAATGACACTAGGATCTTGATCAGATACTACAGCATGCGTAACATCGACCAGTCTTCCGTCCAATGTCACTCTGAAGTCATCCGTAGTATCGGTATCATCCGCATTGAACTTGATAGGCTTGTCAAACTTAATAGATACCTGGTTGTTGCTTCCCTCGGTATAGCTTGCGCTATCAGCCACTGGCGGCTGCTTCACCAATCCGGCAATGGCATCCGCCAGACCCTTGCGGGCGGCCTCAACTTCTTCAGGGGAAGTATGCTCATCTTCAAGGACAGCATTGGCAGCATCCGTTGCAGTCTTGAGAATGGCCAGAGAGGCCTTTGTATATTCCTGCGGCTCAAGACCAAGATAGCCCTCTGCTGCCTCGTTGAACTGCTTCAGCGGGGTTTTGTCCACCAGTGTTATCGTGGTGTTAATGTCGGTGTTGGAATCGCCTGGCATGCCGCCGTATTCAACAAGGTAGGCATCTACTTTGTTGTCGATTGCATAATCATTCCATTTACTTTTATATTGACCGCTAGAATAAATATGGACCACATGCTCGAACGTGGCGTCATTGGGTTCTCCCGTAGCCCAGTTAGCGTACATAGTGCCGTAAGTTGCATCGGTAACATTGGGAACTGTGGCAGTATCATTATTTTTTCCATTAATGTTATACCCCTTATAGAAAGGAAGGCCGGATTTGCCTTCGTATTGCACCATTCCTTCCGGTCCGGTTACCCAGCGCCAATCGCCGTAGCCGTTATATTTTCCAATGCTCTGCAAGGTAGAGACATTTTGGGTGGCCTTTCCGTTCCCGTCTACCGCCCGGGCTACGTCTTTCCCGCCAATCCAGCCAATTACCGGAGTCTTATCGACAATAAAAGCGTTCTCATCCGGGTCAGTAATCGTCACCAGATACCCTTGACGTCCATAATAACTCTTCTTCTCGGCATCCGCCTTGGCTTTCGGCCACTTGATGCTGGTTTCCGACACATACTCATAGAAATGGCCGTTTTTATTAAAGGCCGGGACAGGACCAAGGCCGAAGGTCAGACTGCGCTCTCCTGGTGATGTCATGGTGAATTCAGCATTTTCCAATACTTTCTGATAATCTGCAGTTGAAGCTTCGCCTTTTAATATATAGACACCGTCTCCCGGGCCGGAGGTAGCTGTAATTCCTGTATCCGCCGTTGCGAACGTAATCTTGTCACCTGACTTATAACCATTAATTACAACCGTAGCCCCTGACATCATTTCACCCGCATCTGCGGTGATAAAGAGTTCCGGGAAGGTTAATTTTACTGCTCCGTCATCCTTGGTGAAACTCCGGTACTTCTCCGAAGTGAAAATTTGTTCCGTACCTTCATTCTCCGCGACTGCCGCATGAGCCACTGGCCCAAGCACCGCAAAGTTGGCGGTGACCAGCGCAATCGACAAAGAGGCGGCCAGACTTCGGGACCATCCTTTGTTCCATTTCTTCGATATTGTCATCTTTTTGTGTACTCCTCATCTAATGGGACTTTTATGGGATCAGCCGACACTTCCTATTGTTCATAGACCGCTTGCCTGTTACCTGTAAATTCCTCCCTTCCTATGCAGGCGTTCACCAAATCGTACTAACGGGATACCGACAGGTTGTGTATAATAATCTCTTAGTTTCTAATACTATCCGACAGTCCTCTACATTAACTCTACAAATCCCCTTTTTTGTGACAAATATCATTGCATAATTGCGAATCTCCTCCCAACCTTATGTTGCGGTTCATTTGAAAAGTTAAAAAAAGACACCCTAAGGGGTGCCCTGGTTGATCCTGCGGATCGCTTATTTCCGTTAATTCACCGGGATATACATCTTCTGAACCTCCTGCACCCCGGGCTTAAACCCGAGATTATAGTACACAGATTCCGCATCATTTCCCTCCATTACATACAATCTCAGCAGCGGATAAGTCCCCTTCAGAGTGGTAAGGGCTCTTTGCAGCATACGTGTAGCCAGTCTTCTCCCACGATAAGCGGGATTAACGCCAATGCTATAGACTGCGGCCACATCATCCTGGAGACACAGCCGGCAATTGGCAATGAGCTGTCCCGTCGCCTTATCGAATACCAGCGTGGAGGCCTGTGTTAATTTCTCATTAGAGTAACTAGGATCAGTAGGCAGGAAATCTTTCACAACCGTTTGCTTCCGCCGGGTTGCATCCAAGCCCTCTCTAAAGCTCTCGAAATCACAACGGGCAATCTCTTCTGTGAGAATAAACCGCTTGTCCCCGGCCTCATTCTCCTCCACTTCGGGACTTTCAATCCGCAGATCATCCTCCCAGTCCACTTGGAATAGTTCTGTAGGCCGCTGCATCCAGCGGCATCTGAATTCATCTGGCCAGAAGCCTGCACGCGCGTATAGGTGAACCTGATCCGGCAGAACCTCATAGGTCCGTATCGGTTCCTTCCGGTCAGACCACTGAATCAACAACTTTTTAAGCTGCTTCAATATTCCGAATGAATCGTTAAACGGAGGGATTACAAAGAGATGGTAGATCACATTCGGTGACATCCGGACTCCGCCGATTCTACTCTCCCCCTTGTATATCCAAAAGGCATTCCTGCGCGGATTCGTATAAACTTCTTCTCTAAAAAAGCCGTTATACTCCATGTTATAATAGACGGAGCAATATACTCCCCACTCCCCGGGCTCTGCTCTCCGGATAGTCCATTCACCATTTAAATCGTAGGATATCGTATCTTCAGACCATTGCTTTACACTCATCGTGCACTCCTCCTTATACCTCCAGCCATCCGGCTGCACTCACATAGACCTTCCTTTTGATCTTAACAAGGCCATGTGCCCATTCAAATATAGGAAACTGCTATAAAAAGACTCTACTGTTTGTTTTTTTCTCAAATATAGGCTATATTGTCAGACCACAACTGTCTTATAATGGAATTGGGCGGGATTCTTCGGTCATTTGTGAACGCGCGTTCATAGCCCTGCCTGTCATCTATCATGAGGAGGAATGGTTATGCAATACGGTCATTTTGACGACAAGAACAAAGAGTACCTGATTACGAAGCCGAATACGCCTGCTCCTTGGGCCAACTATCTCGGCTCGCCGGAATACGGTGCGATTATCTCAGGTAACGCCGGGGGCTACAGCTTCGTGAAATCCGGGGCCAACGGACGGCATATCCGCTATCACTTCAACTCCAAGGACGAGCCAGGGCGCTACATTTATATCAAAGACCTGGAGAACGGGGATTATTGGTCCGGCTCCTGGCAGCCGGTAGGCAAGGATCTGGAGCAATACAAGTCCGTCTGCCATCATGGAACCGGATACACGAACATCGTCTCAGATTATGACAACATTCATACCGAGTCTTTATACTACGTACCGCTGAACAAGACCTATGAAGTATGGCGCATGAAGATCCGCAATGACGGCACTGCTGCTCGCAAGCTGGCCCTCTTCGGCTTCGCCGAATTCACCAATGACAACAACTATGAGCAAGATACCGTGAACCTGCAATACACGCTGTTTATTTCCCGGACCTACTTCAAGCACGATAAAATTCTTCAAGTCATCAATGAAAACATCGCGGGAGAGCAAACCTGGAGATTCTTCGGCGCGGCCGGAGCAGAGGTGGCCGGTTATGACGGGGACCGCGATACATTCCTTGGAGATTACCGCAGCTACGGGAATCCGCTCTCCGTGGAGAACGGTCAATGCTCCAATTCGCTGAACTATAATACCAATGCCTGCGGTGCCCTGCAGCTCAATGTGGATCTGCAGCCGGGAGAAGAGAAGGAAGTCGCCTTCCTGCTGGGACAATATGATGAAGAGGGAGCCTCCGGCATTCTTAGCCACTACCAGGATTTGTCCGTGGTAGACCGGGAGCTTGAAGAGCTGAAGACCTTCTGGCACAGCAAGCTTAACCGCTTCCAGGTGCAGACCCCAAGCAGCAATCTGAACCATATGATCAACACGTGGAATGCTTACCAGTGCTTCATTACCTTCATCTGGTCGCGTGCTGCCTCCTTCCAGTACTCCGGCCTGCGCAACGGGCTCGGCTACCGGGATACGGTGCAAGACATCCAGGGCATTATCCATCTGGACCATGAGATGGCTCTTGAACGCCTGCGGCTGATGATCTCTGCCCAGGTATCCAACGGCGGCGGGCTGCCGTTGGTGAAATTCGACCATAATCCGGGTCATGAGGGAACACCGGACGACCCTGAATATGTACGGGAGACGGGACATCCCCACTACCGGGCCGACGATGCCCTGTGGCTGTTCCCGACGGTTATCAAGTACCTGAATGAGAGCGGGAACTGGGACTTCACGGATGAGGTCATTCCTTATTCAGATCAAGGCGAAGCAACGGTGTATGAGCATCTGCGGCAGGCGCTTCAATTCAGTCTCGACCGGATGGGTGCCCACGGCATGCCGGTTGGACTTCATGCCGACTGGAACGATTGCCTGCGGCTTGGCGCCAAGGGTGAATCACTGTTCGTGGCCTTCCAGCTGTACATGGGCTTCAAGGTATTCATGGGTATCGCGGAGAACAAGAACAAGCCGGAGGATACGGCGTGGGCACAAGGGCTGCTGGAGGAACTGGACGGCAATATCCAGAAGTATGCCTGGGAGAACGACCAGTTCGTCCGCGGCTTCACCGAGGACAACTATACCATCGGCTCCTGGGAGAACGATGAGGGCCGAATTTGGCTGAACCCGCAGAGCTGGTCGGTGTTAAGCGGCGCGGCCCGCACGGAACAGGCCAAACTCGCCATGGACAAGGTCTATGACAATCTGCGGACCGATTACGGCACGATGCTGTTCTACCCGCCATTCCGCAAATATGGCTTGCCGGTAGCACTGATGGCGCTGTTCAATGCCTCAACGAAGGAGAACGGCGGCATCTTCAGTCAACCGCAGGGCTGGCTCATTCTGGCAGAGACGATGATCGGTAACGGTGAACGCGCGTTCGAGTACTTCCTGAACTGCAGCCCTGCTACCATGAACGACAGTGCGGAGGTCCGTAAGCTGGAGCCTTACGTCCACGGCCAATTCGTGGAGTCCAAGGACAGCCCGTATCAGGGCCGGGCCCATGTCCACTGGCTGACCGGCACGGCCTCCACCGTCATGGTCTCACTGGCAGAGGGCATTATGGGCGTTCAGCCGCAGAAGGACGGCCTCCGTCTGGATCCGTGTGTCCCTTCGGATTGGACCGACTTCTCCATGGTGCGCGAGTTCCGCGGGAAGAAGCTGAACATCCAGGTGGAGAACAAGAACGGCGTCCAGAAGGGCGTCTCCCGTATCGTCATCAACGGCGAGGAGATCGAAGGCAACCTGATTCCTGTGTCCCGGATGGCGGCAGAGAACGATGTACTGGTTGTGATGGGTTAACTTCACGCTGGTCCGAGGAACGGCATAGATAGATACGAAGAAGGAGAGCAGCCCCGCCGGGCGCTCTCCTTCTTTTCATATCATGCTACTTCAAAATCTTATTCAATTCCTCCGCCGACTTCCTGCTGTTCGCTCTGGCATAGAAGTAGAACGCCACCGTATGCAGAATCACCGATAACAGCAGCATTCCTGGCCACCAGGCGCTGATAATCCCGAACATTTCGACAGAGAACAGCCATACCATGCCCATTCCGCCGGCAATACTGAGAAGCGAACCGATCAGAATATTCCACAGCGGCTTCAGCGTAAAGTGATTCCACAGCACATTATACATCACCCCGAAGACTACGGCAGCGATAGTGGCGATACCCGCCAGACGCCACAGATACAACATCTCCACCGGCTGATCTCTGAAGAACACCGTTAACAGCAGCGTGACCCAAAGCGACGTAAGAGTAAATACCTGAAAGAATCCTTGCCTGATCTGATTAGCCATGATAACTCCTCCTGAAATCATTGATATAGTAACGGCTGACAGTATAAGATGTATTATCCGTCAGCAGGACTTCCACCCGTGCATTAGCGGTCGCCGAGAATTCTGTAATGTAGCGGGTATTGATAATGGTCTGGTTGTTGATCTTGATGAACCCGGGCGCATCCAGCACCTCCATCGCGAACTTCAGCCTCGTGTTCAGCAGGTACATCTCTCCGGTAATCAGACGTACGCTGCACATCCGGTCTTCCGCCTCGATTACCGCGACCTTGCTTGTCTCCAGGGAGACCTGGCGGTTATTGCTGGCATTGATGACTGTGATCCGCTTCTCTGCCGCCTGAAGGGCAGCCTCAAGGCGTTTCCATTGTTCCTGTTCTGCCGGATGCGTAACGACCTTGGCCAATCCCCGGTCCATCCCGCTGTCTGCTTCAAATCTAATCTCCAACTGGCACTCCCTCCTCTCAACACCCATATTATTATCCTAAAAGCGTCTTGACCATCAATCTGCGTTTTCTTGCAGGAATCTGGCGTTTTATTTCATTTTAGCTCCTTCTGCGGCTAAACAGGTACGCGAACAAGACTGCCGGGAGCTTCCCGGCAGCCTGCCTGACTATCTTTTATAACCTCGGATCGATCTCCTTCTCCTTCGTCACCTCGAACAACAGGTTCGCGGCAATCTGCTTGTAGGTGCTGTTGTCCGCCGAGATCTCCTCCAGCTTAATCTCCAGCATCTGCTTACCCAGCCGATGCTCGGCCAGGGAAGTGCGCAGCTTAGGTGCGATATTTTTCTGCTTCATCAGCTTGGCATACTTGTGCGGGAATCTGTAGTCGTAGCCGTAGATGATCGACAGGTACCCCGGATTGCGGACCTTCAGGTAAGGGACCACTCCCGGCTGCTCTTGCTCCGGCTTGATGACGATGCCTTCCATCTGCTGCTCTACGGTAATTGTGGCGAAGAACGCCTCTGCGCTGCGGTACGCTTCCGGCTCCTGCAGATCCAGCACCAGGATCTCATCGTCATTCAGGAAGCGGTACTGCTCCGAGGTTACCCCTTCAGGCATCCGTTCCTCCCCGCTCTCCAGCACTTCCTTCAGGATGGCAAAAGGCTTATAATCCAGCTCCGCATCCCCGGCATACAGCTCCAGCTGCTGCTTATACACCCGGTACGCTTCATCCCGCTGGTCAAGCCCCACGTAAGAGTCCCGGATACTGCGGACATGCTTATATGTCTGATATACGTGAGCGCCGTAGCTGGTGCTAAGCGCTTCTTTGGTCAGGTGATGCTGATCCTGCTCGAACCCGCTGACTTCGTACGCCTGGATCAGCTCACCGAGCGACTCCTCGAACCCGTGCTCCCTCAGGAACGCAAGCTCGTTCTCCAGCGCCCGCCCAATTGGCTGGAACTGGCGTTCAATCAGCCCTTCCCCCAGCGCCTTCCAGGGCAGAAGCTCCCCGTCCAGCAGCAGCACACGGATGCCCTGCTCCGCCATATACGTTCCGAACCGGTCCAGCAGCCCTTCATAGACCGGCGTTAGATCGACAGCCTTGACCTTATAACCGTTGCGGCTAACCGCATAACAATGCTCCACATCCCGATATAGATACACTGTGCAGCGCGACCCCATGTATTTAGGCTGAAGGACCACCTCATGTACCCCGCGTCCGGCAAAGTAATCCAATCCCTTGCGCAGCGACTCCAGCTCGCCTGCTACTTCATCCTTATCCGCAGGCGACATCGTCCCGGAGATGAAGTTGACCTTATTCAGCGAGGAGTAATGCAGCCTGCGCATGGACTCCGCATCCAACTCCTCCACAGAGACTGTATTCACTTCGCGGAAGAGAACCGGCAAATCCTCCTGAAATAGCTGCTGCCGGGATTTATGGCTTTTGTAGAACGGCTTGAAAGTTATTTGGACCGAGGTCAGCCCGTTCCCGTGCACGGCTCCCGTGTCCAGATGAAGCTTGTTCTTGATCCGGAACGGCTGCTTCGCGGCAATATGTCCGAACAGGTGGAACGGATGGTTCCCCTCCGCCTCCTCCTTCAGGAATTCAAGCTGCTGCTCGTAAGCAGATTCACGGTCCAGCCGGAAGTTGCGCTGATGACGCAGCGAATTCGTATCCAGCTTCCCGACATATTTGTTGCGGCAAGGGGCATGAGTCACATAGAAGGAAGGTCCCCGATTCCCGATATAGCGGTAAAACGGCTTCGCACTCTCCACCAGCACGGAGAATTGACGGAACAGCTCCTCATCTTCCTGTAATACCTGAGTGGAATCGAAATAGGTTCTCAGCAGCTCCGGCTCAGTCCCCTTGATCTCCCCCCGCAGGTATTTGTAAACGAAATTCTCATGGTTACCCATTACCAGCATGAAAAACTCACGGTTGTCATAGAGAAATTCTGTGATCTCCCGGGTCTGCTTGCCCTTATCGATCCAGTCGCCCGCCAGGATGATCCGTGTACGGCTCAGCTTATCCGGTGCGCTTAGCTTCCCTTCTTCAATCCGGTAGCCGTAGCTGCGCAGCAGCCCTTGCAGCTCTTGAACACACTCGTGTACGTCCCCGACCACAATGTATTCCTGCTCCTGCGGAAGCACCGCAGCGGCATACGCCTCCCAGTCCTGAATGTGCACCCGGTAATCCGGGTTCGGCCGCTTTTCCTCCGAATCATCAGTACCTTCCAGCAGAAAATCCTTGGCCCGCACCTTATGAATACTGTGGTAGCCTTCACGGGACAGCACTGGCAGCACTTCCCGGCGCAGCCGGTTCAGGTGACCCGATATCAGCTTCTTCGAGCGCTCCGAGGCATAATAATCCCCCCGTTTGCGGTAATCGAACAGAATGACCTCCAGATTATACTGGTTCTCCTGGGCAATCGCCCGCACCTTGCTGCGGTAATCCTCCGCGAGACCAATCGTATCCATAATGACAAACTCTGCATTAATCGGCCAGGAGGTGACCCGCTTCAGCCGCTCGAACAACAGCGCGAACGTATGCGAGCTGGCCTCCAGCATGACCTGGTCGTATTTATCGTAGTCATAGCCCAAGAGCTCCTGACGGATCAGGTCCGAGGAGAGGTACTGCACATTCGTGCGCAGACCTGTAGTGCTGTCCTCAAGCCTGAGCTGCGGGATCAGAACTTCTTTGGCAAAAGTAGACTTCCCGCACTCCGTAGCTCCCACCAGCATGAATATCGTGTGTACCTTCGTCTGAATGTCCATGGTCTAACCCTCCTGTCTGCGCACAATCGCGCTCTGTGTGGTACGAATGTCGCCTACCCGGTCACCCACCAGCGAGAATTCAGCTTCCACGTCCAGCCCTTGCAGTGTGGCCGACATCCAGTCCTGGAATGCGATCTGACCCTTTTCCCACTTGTGATCCTCATGCCGGAAGCCCTCCAGCTGATAGTAAGGATTGAAATCCGCATTCGGCGTAGTCACAATCAGCTGCCCGAAATCAACATGGCGGATGATCTGCCGGATCAGCGCAGCCGCTTCCGTCTCACTCATATGCTCCACAACCTCAGTCAGTATGATATCCACCTGCTCTCCGTTGTACAGCTCCAGGAAATGTTCCAGCGAGCGGAAGGTGACGATGTTATCGAGCTCCTTGGCCTTTGCCTTCCGGTTCACGACCTCCAGCAGCTCCTCGTTGATGTCCACCGCATAATAAGCGCCGTCAATCTTCCCGGCATACGGAATGGCGTAGAAGCCTTCCCCACAGCCGATATCCAGAATGGGCTTATCGAACGGAAGCATACCTGAGATGAACGTCCGCCGCTGCATCGCCGTACTGCCATATTCCAGACCGATCGGGTACAGATTTGTTTGCTCGATTGCCGTCTTGTACCGCTTGAACTGCTCGCGGGTCTTCAGGAGATTCCGGGCGAACAGGCTGCGGATATAGAATGGGGCATCCATCACGTTCAGACTGCGGATATATTTGTCCAGAATCCGGTCCGAGATATCGATATATTCATCCCCGAAGATCGATAAGAATAAGGTCAGCACACTGACCACATGCAGGAGGTGGTATAAGCTTTTATGCGTAGTAATGGTCAGGGAATAGCTCTTATGCGCCTGTTGCTCCAGGGTGAACGTATAGTCCTTCAGATGCTGCTCGAAGAACCGGATGTAATGCAACCGCTGGGCATGAATCATCTGGATGGTAAAAGAGTGCTCAAACCCCTCCGCATCCCGATCATCCCGTGCCTTGAACGGGGTAGAGAAGAACTCATTCACCGCATTCAGCGGGAATAACGGGGTGTTATAGCGGGAGACATTGAGGTACTCGAAGCTCTCGCCATCGTTCTTTTTATAGGAGACCTCATTGTCAGCGTCCTTAAAATACACATTATAGGTGGCCTCATCCGAATACCAGCCGTATGCGATACCCTGGCGGACCGGGCGAAGCTGCATGCCGCTCTGCGGATTCTTGCGAATGATGAAGCTCAGCTGCGGGTTCGTTGATCTCAGTTGTATAATAGCCATGATTGTCTTCCTCCTAACTTAAAGCTTAACTAATGATTTTATGTTTTGGGATTAACCGTGACTCCAGAGAAGTTTTGGACTTCCGGCCGCTGTTATGGTTGGATTTCCTGATTTAGACCGCCAATGGCGGTAGAAATCCGCAGACAGCTGATGCTTCCGAAGTGAGCTTTCCTGCTGAAAGCTTTCAGGCGGACGCTAACGCTACTACAGTTCCAAAATTTCCCTCCGCCACTTTTCCCTTAACTTAAATTATTTATTTCAATCTATATAGTTTAAATTCAACCCCCATACTTCCTGCAAGGCCTCCCGGAACAGAGCGTCAAGCTCCCGGTCCCGATTATCCGTCTTAGCACTCAGGTATGCCGCCGCTGTCTTCTCCAGCTCTTGCAGCTGCTCCTCCAGATACTCGTTAATCACACTCAGCCGCGGCTCCAGGTCTAGCTCCTCACCCGACTTTTTCCGGGCCAGCAAATGCTGCACGACCTGCCATAGCTCCCTATCCTGCGGGATCAACCGTTCTACCAGCACATCGAATGCCATCGGCGGCATCTCACCGTACCGGTGAATCCACTCACAGGCCAGCACCGGGCGCAGCACGTAGAAATACTTTTTGATCTTGACCTGCTCCCCTTGCAGGTAATCCCGGTAGTTCCCTCTGGCCATATTCAGGTAATGGTACATACAGGATTTCGGCGAAAAGGTATACGGTGAGATCCCTCTAAGCTGCTCCGCCACACTGAACTCCTCAGCATATTGGATCGGGGATTGCAGCCACTCCAGCAGCGGCGGGTTGGATTTGTGGAACAGCTTGAGCGCTTTGCGCAGATCCCAGCCGCTTAGATCCAGCATATTGTTAATAGGACGCTCGATGACATCTCGTGCATCCCATATGGATAAATACCACTCCGGCCGATGCACATAGATGAACCGCACATCGTAATCACTGTCCTGTGAGGGAAATCCCCACGCCCGGCTGCCTGACTCACAGGCATAGAGGATCGTCACTTGCTCCTCTTGTTCAATCTGCTTCAATTGCTCATGGATGAGCGTATTGATAGGATTCATGCCATCCCTCCGTTCCAAGTCGGTTTCGCTGGCCTTATCTTCCCTCATTTTGCCAAGGAGGAACAGGGTGAAAGTATGGCGGCAGACAAAAATCTTCCATTTCATGCAACTCTGGTGCTTAATAGAGGTATTAACTATTACAACTCATGAATGCGCTACAGGCTGGAGGTATACATATGGCCAAGGAAAGCTTCGATAAAGAAATCCAGTTTCTCCGTATGCTGTCACTAGCCGGGGGAGCTTACAGCAGGCAGCAATTCGCCGAGCGGCTCGGCATTTCCGTACATACCTATGACAAAACGCTGCGCAATCTCAAGGAAATGGTGACCGTCCTGCAGCAGGATCTGACTACAGAACAAGGCACCGAGCTGTCCGAATGGCTCCGCTATAATTACTATGAATCTGCCGATCCGCTGCTCCTGTTCCTGTTCCGGGCGAAGTCACTGAAGGAGACAGAGAGCATCCGGCTGACGTTGCTGTTAACCGCACTTCAGAGTGAGGAACTGACGGCCAAGGAACTGCATGACGGCTGTTGTGACCAGATGCCCGCCGATTCAACGCTGCCGGACGAGAAGACCATCCGGGGAGACCTGAAATACCTGGAGGAGGTCGGCGTGATTGTAAGAGTGAATGAGAAGCGTCCCTACCGGTACAAGGCAGCCAACGAACTGCTGGACCAGCTTACGGATGACGAGCTGCTCGACCTGTTCGATTATGTAGATGTTATTGCCAATACGCAGATTCCGTCTGTCCAGGGTTACCTCCTGCGCGACACCTTGAAGAAGGCACTGCGGATAAGGGACATTCTCCCCGAAGCCACGGAGACCCACCGGTACAAATACCATTACCATTCACGGATTCTGGATGAGGCTCATCTCTATACGATCTTCGGGGCGATTCAGCAGCGCCGGAGAATCAAATTCCTCTATCTGTCGCCCAAAAAAGGCATGAACTACACCTCCCAGAACACCAATCCCCTCTTCGAGCGGGAATCGGCAGGGATTACAGACAGTCTGCTTCCGCTGCGTGTCGTCTACGATCATCAGTATGGGCGCTGGTATCTGATCGGCTATCACAGCCGGACCGGGATTAAGAAATTACGGATGGACGGCCTGACCCAGGTTGAGGAGGGCGAGCCTGTAGAAGAAGAGGAGTTTGCGCAGAGACTTCAGCAATTGGAGGCTCAGCTGGAGTATAGCTGGGTGACGGATACCAACCGTGCGGTGAAGGTCGCCGTCAGATTCTATAACCCCAGCCGGTCCGGCGCCAACTTCATCCGGGAGCGGGTCGAGGCGCAGGGGCAGTGGGGAACCATTACGGTGGAGTCCGATACGACCTTCCTGTACGAGATTACAGTGAACGAGATCTTTGAGATCAAGCCGTGGCTGCGGAGCTTCGGCTCCAGCTGCGAGATTCTGGAGCCCCGCTGGCTGCGCAAGCAGTTCATGGAGGAATGGAAGGAGATTAAGAGCTACTATGAATCCCTTTGAGAAAATATTCAACTTCCAGATCATCTCCCGCCTGGAAGAGGCCGGCTCCCTGGCGCTAACCTCACAGGAGCGTTCCTGGCTGAAGACTATGCTGGGGCATCCGGCGGCGGCTGAAGCTTTTTCAACAGAAACCTTACGTAAACTGAACTCCCTGCTGGAGCTTGAAGCTTCTATTGAAGTAGGAGAGATCATCATCGAGAAGGCCCGCAGCAAGGAGCGCCAGGTCTATCATCCGCTGCTCCGCCCCCTGCGCCGCATCATCATGCAGAATCAGGGAATTCAGCTCACGTATGCGATCAAGCATGGCGGGGAACGGACCGACCCGTCCGGCTTCCCCCACAAGCTGGAGTACAATATGTATAAGCGGGAGTGGTACTTACAGTGGTATAGCACCCGGCAGCGCTCACTCATGTCCACGAAGCTGCGGAACATTGTGTCTGCCAATCCCACTCCCATCCCCGCCCACCGTATAGAAGGCCTCAAGGCCCGGATATCACGTCTTCTAGACGGTCTGAGAGAATCCGCCTGTATTCAGGTCATCCCTGTCTACAATGCCGAGCTGTCGCGGATCTTGTCCACGTTCTCCTGCTTCGATAAGTCCGTGGCCTTCGATGAAGCCACCGGGATCTACCGCATCACCGTCCACTACATGAGAGACGACAGCGAGTTCCTGCTCTCCCGCATCCGCTTCCTGGGCCTGCGCGTGAAGATCACTGAGGGCGAGCAGCTGAAGCAGCGTATGCTGAAGTCAGCGGAGATGTCGGTTGGGCGGTATGGGGAGGGATAGCCAGGTCTCTTACTCCATTAGCACTTCGATCATCGTCATGGCCCCGGCCTTGAACCCTGACACAAATGCAGCCGTCATATCCATTCCCTGCACTTGTGAATATAGCTCCAATAAAGACTCCAGCTCCTCGAACTCGCTCGCAGACAGCTTCTGCTTCCAAGCTTCGAGAGATTCGGTAATCTGACTGTTAAGCGGACGATAATTGGGGTCCTTGGAGATTATATCTTCATTAGGAAATAGACTTCCATGATATAGCGATTCGAGAATATTGGGCATTGGGGCATCCTTCATAAGCTACATTATAGATTTATGATATAAATCAGCGTAGCATAATTACAGAGGCAACTTGGTACGTATACGCGTATCTATCTTAAATTTTTTTTGCTCAGGAGTGAAATTGCAGTGGGGAAGAGTATTGTAGTGAATATATCTGAATTGACTGCTAAGCATAAAATTTCGATGCGGGAGTTGTCCCGAATATCCAGGGTCCGGCACGCCGCATTAAGTGAACTGGCAAATGGGAAGCGGGAAAGCATTAATTTCAGTCATATCGTTAGAATTGCAGAGGCTCTAGATATTCAAGACATACGGGAGATTATTGATTTGGTTGATACTACGGAAAAAGAATTATAATTAGAGTAAAGATACTCTAGGTTTCTTTTTGAGCATTCAAGGAGGGGGCTGTGGAGGCTCAAGCGATTCTTTTCAGATTTAAAAGAGGACCAGACGCATCTAGTCCCCTTAAGTGAGCGCCGAAGCTGCACACCGCTATTAGTGTAATATTCTCATAGCCAATACTATCATTTTTTTCTAATATGTACATATGTAATTTTACAGTTCACTAATTGAAAATACAAAGCAGGGTCGGCTTTGCCGCCCTTTTAGAATTTGGTTTTTCGCATACATATTGGTCCATTCGCTTCGCGACAACACATTGTGTTCGGTTTTTCGCATACATCCTGCGTTCAAGCACTTATCCCAAAAGACAAAAATCGTTATGTCCTAAACAAAAGGAAAGCGAACTGAAGTCGCTCTCCTTTGCAATGTCACGATCTATAATCTCATATATAAGCCTAAAATCCCCTACTCCACCACCAAATAATACAAATTAGCAGTACTATCCTTCGAAATCGTATGCGTACCTGCCGCAAGGGAGACGGTGGCCACACCGTTCGTTATGGGATAGCTTGTCCCATCGACTTTGATTTTGGTCCCCTCTGAATTGAACACCAGTGTTAGCGTTGAGGCCTTGGCTGCGGTGAACTGGACGCTGGTGGCGCTCTCGATCTTCAGGCATTGCGTTAAGGTCAGGCCGTTATAGACTACCGTTCCTTTGCTGGTGGAGAGATTGCCCTGAATGGTGAAAAAGCTGCTCGATGTTCCTGACGCTGTAAAATTGTGAATCGCTGCTCCTGGGGCTGGTGTTGACGTTGGCGCTGCTGTCGGCGCGGGAGTTGTTGTCGGCACCGGAGTCGCTGTTGGCACTGGAGTCGCTGTCGGCACAGGAGTCGCTGTCGGCACAGGAGTTACCGTTGGCACAGGCGTTGCTGCCGGAGTCGGCGATGGGCCTCCCGGGTTAGCGTTGCCTCCCACAGATACCAGCCCCGAGGTGTAGCTTCGAATGGCTGACATTAATGGTGCGTTGAGGGCATAGGCGGTGTCATCTACAGCGTTATTGAAGCTCCAGCTAAAGTCACCGCCGCCCTGGCGTCCTGCTCCCGCTGTAACTTTCTGCTCTACTGCGCTTACGTTATCGACAGCTGCTGCGCTAACACCTGTATCGACTAACGTATCGAAGTTGTTATATGCTGTTCCACCGACAAGTGCTTTGTACGAGCCGGGAACGGCTTCGCTTCTGGATGAGGCGAGATATGCATCCGATGAAGTCGCATTCGCCGGTGCCGTTCCTGCACCGGAGTTCGCATAGATCAGACTTGCCGCCCCAACCACACTATTATTGAAGGCTTTGATCATCCCGCCGTTCTCCCCGGAGAACGTGCCTTCGCCCAGAGCATCTGTGCCTTGCAGGGAGCTTAGCATCGGGTTCTTGGTATTCCTGAACACATTTCCTTCCACGAAGGCCGAAGCGCCGGTAGTTACACCCACACCATATTTTGACACGCCGTCATAGAAGTTATTATACACATGGACCGAGGCTACTCTGATCCGCGGGTGACGCGAGTCGGAATGATCGAACCAGTTGTGGTGGAAGGTGACGAAGAACTCTGCGGATTCGCTAAGTCCGACCAGAGCTGCTTTGCCGGAATCGAAGTAGTGGTTGTACGAAATGGTGATATAGGTGGAGCCTTTCTTGAGGTCCGTGGAGCCATCGCCCTTGGCTTGGTCCGCATCGCTGCCCGCTGATCCGTAGAAAATATCATTATTATGCACCCATACATTCGCGTTGCCTGTATCCATGGAAATGCCATCATCCGGGAAGAGCATCAGGCCGAGATTCCTAACCTCTACATTCCCTGCATATCTGAGCAGCAGCCCCCAGCCATAGGCATACGCATCTGTGCCGATCCCTTCAATTGTCAGATTCATTGCGGTATAATTGCTTTTCCCCTTCACCTCCAGATAACCGCCGCTATTGAGCTGTCCGCTCAGATCAGCAGCCGTCACTTTGCCGATAAGCCGGATTGCGAGCGGGGTGGTGTCATAGCCTTTTTGCCGGAGCGAGAGAATGCCGCCAAGACCTACCCCCGTCTGCACCGTACCCGAGCTGCTGACTACGGGAAGCGTTACAGTCTGTGCATTTTGAGAGGTGACATACAGCACCTGCGCCCCGCTCTTCAGCGTTCCATTGTCAGTATAAGCGCCGGAGCCTGTACCATATGGAGATTGGGCTGCAAAAGCAAACCCGGACCGGTCATACGGCGCGGCGGCCAGCGTACCTGTCACTGCACTTGCCGTTCCCCCGCCTGACAGCACGGCTTCCACCTTCATAACATAGCTTCCGGCCGCAAGGCCTACGGCATCTGCTCTCCAGTAAGAGCCATACTTGCGGATCAGCTCATTATGAAGCTGCTGATACTGGGAATCTGCAGCGCTTGCCGCTTTGACGAATACCTTATAGCCGGATGCATTACTGACAGGTGACCACTCCACGTAGGCAGCTTCATTTCCGCCTCCACTGCCTGTTACCGTAAGTCCTGCAGCGTGTACCACCGCCGTTCCCCACCCGCTGAATAACAGAGTGAGTCCAAGAGAAAACAACAATACTATACTGGTTACCTTCGCAACGATTCTATTCATTGATTTGCCTCCCGATTTAAATTTGTTGCAGAATACATTTGTAACCGCTTGCAATAACCTGTGGAATTTCGGTGTCTGCCCTCCTCTTGTACCGGGTGATCCGAACCCTTGAAGTAGACGGAAATGAACCTGTCGGATACCCCGAGCATAGCAGAAGCCGAATTAGTGCTGAAACAATCATTTGCTCATATCACCTCTAATTATGCACTATTATGAGAAAATGATTATTTTGCAGCGAAATGATAACTGCATACAAAAAGACACCCGCCCGGGGTGCCTTGAACTGACGCTTCTTATCGATGACACAAAGGTCACTGAAACTTCGTATTGACGCGGATCTGGCCGCTTTTACTTTTGACCGCAGCCTTCTCCGGCTCTGGGTTCAAGCTCTGGCCGATGTCGGTAGCGTTCTTCTTGAAGGTCTCGGTCACCGTCTGAATAACTTCCCCTACATTGTGCGCAGATTCAAAGATCGGATCGATGGTCTTGATCTTCCCTTTCACATCCCGGGTGACCTGATTCGCCGTGTGAATGAGCTGAGTCGCTTCTCCCGTCAATCCATGTATGGCATTTCTCACCTCGCCCAGCGTCTTATTGGTCTCCCCGAGCGTGGTCATTCCCTTGCGCAGTGTAAGAATCAAGAACACCGCCAGAGCAATAAAAGCGGCCGCAGCAAAAGCAACACTAAGCTGAATTAACATATGCAACGCCTCCTGTAGTTCCACTCTATGTCCAAGATACAGACAACATTCCAACAGTTGCGGCTACAGCCCGCTTTTACCACCTTTGAAGGAAGATAATTTGTCAATCAGTTTGTCTTTATAGATTAATCCGAAGATAAAGGCCAGAACAGAGATCGCGGAGATGACGATAGTGGGTCCATAATTCTTATCGTAGATATTAGCCCCAATGCTTACGGAGGCCAGCAGCCACGGAAATCTGGCGATGAGCAGGATCGTA
Source organism: Paenibacillus sp. FSL P2-0136 (assembly GCF_037975325.1). NCBI lineage: Bacteria > Bacillati > Bacillota > Bacilli > Caryophanales > Paenibacillaceae > Paenibacillus > Paenibacillus sp. FSL P2-0136. The sequence continues at coordinate 7,515,398 of NZ_CP150244.1, read as the reverse complement.
AAGAATCTTAAGGGCTTCATCGTCGTCAATCCCGCTGCATAGATGAACATATCCTTGGGAAGTCCGGGAATAATGAAGATAATGAACAGGAAAATCGAGAATTTGTTATTATCCATCATCCCTCGCATCCACTTGAACTTGTCCCTCTGAAGCAAGCTATCAATGAAAGACCCGCCCAGGAATCTGGTGAAGTAGAAGGCGATCATCGCCCCCAGCAGCATTCCCCCAGTCACGAAGACCACCCCTAGAGTTGTCCCATAGATGTATCCCCCGGCAATTTGAACGACCTCCCCCGGTATCGGGGCGATTACCGTCTGGAGAATCTGGAAGAGCACCAGCATAACCGGGCCTAATTTCCCCGTAGAGAGGATATAATCACGGAAGCCGTCCAGCGACATCGTCAGCCGCAGAAGCTCCGGCAGGTATCTGATGAATACTATAATTGTCACAAGGCCTACGCAAGCGAGGAGAACCTTGCTGACCCGCTTTTTGTGTAATAACCAATCCATTTACGAATCCCTCTCTTCACTGGCTTATAATATCTCCAGCTTAGGTGAATATTCTTAAGATCCGGGCATGAACTTCCTTAAGAATTCTTAAGTAGCCTGGCCGCCTGTGGTTTAAGAGCTATCTACAATCTATAATGGAAGCACAGTGAGAGCTCAGGAAGGGAGGGGGATGGATGATGAATCCTGCGAAGACCATACTTATAGCCGACGACAACCACGAGATCCGTGAGATTGTCCGGGTGCTGCTGGAGAGTGAGCAATACCATGTCGTTGAGGCTGTTGACGGGGAAGATGCCGTGAATAAAGTAGACGATACCATTGACCTGATCATTCTGGACATGATGATGCCCCGGAAGTCGGGAATTAAGGCCTGCGTGGAGATACGTGAGATGACCAGCGCGCCTATCCTATTTCTTACAGCTAAGACTCAAGATTCTGATAAAACCTTGGCCTTCTCGGCCGGAAGTGACGACTACCTGTCCAAGCCCTTCTCCTACACCGAATTGGTGTCCCGGGTGAAGGCCTTGCTTAGGCGGTATTATGTATACAAAGGCAAGGAGGATACCTCTGCCCCCTCAGATGTGATTACCTTCAACGGGCTAAGCGTGAATACTACCGTCAACGAGGTAAGAATGAATGAGAAGGAGCTGACCCTAACCGAAATTGAGTACAAGCTGCTGGCGCTGATGGCCGGCAACCGCAATAAGATTTTCTCGGCACAGAATCTGTATGAGAGTGTATGGGGCGAGCCTTATTTCTACAGCTGTAACAATACGGTGATGGTTCATATCCGCAATCTGCGGATGAAGCTGGAGAAGGACCCGCAGAATCCCAAGTTCATCAAAACCGTCTGGGGAAAGGGGTACCGGATTGAATAACAAGCTGCGGTGGAGCAGGCTGAAACTCAAATTAATCCTATGCCTGATCGGTTCGTTCCTGGCTTCAGCGGCACTGTTCTTGCTGCTGCAGTCCACAGGCGAAGATCTGCTGGAGCATTACCGGACCAGAAGCTCGTTCATTAACAAGCAAGAAGAGCAAGCCCTTCCGGCACTTGAGGAATATATCTCCGGGCAGCATCTGTCGCTTAAGGATGACGCAAAAATAGCTGAATGGGTCAGGAAAACCAAATACGTAAATCTCTATCTCTATAAGGACAACCAATTTCTCTACTCTACAGACGGGTACACCATCAAGACCGAGAATACGAGGTTTCTGCCCGACCCTAACATTTTCAGCAAATCCCAATATTCCACGGTTACCTTTGCGGATACGACTGCTCAGGTCTATATGGAGTATTTTTTTGAATACAAGTATTACAACCTCATTACGATTCTGGGTGTGATTCTGTCGTTCTTATTCTTCATTGTCCTGGTCCTGTTCTTCATCAACAAGAAGACCTCTTATATTGGCGTGCTGGAGAAAGAGATTAAGATTCTGGAGGGCGGGAATCTGGACTATCCGATTACGCTGAAGGGGAAGGATGAGCTATCGTCTCTGGCCCAGAGCATCAATGAGATGAGGAAATCGTTCATCGAGCGCCTGGAGAGCGAGGAGCAGGCCAGAGTCGCCAACAGCGAGCTGGTCACCGCCATGTCCCACGATTTGCGTACACCGCTCACCGCATTGGTCGGCTACCTGGACATCATCGAATACAAGAAATATCAGGATCAGGCCGCGTTAGCGAAATACATTCACAGCAGCAGGGAAAAAGCCTATCAGATCAAGCATCTGTCCGACAAGCTATTCGAGTACTTCACCGTGTATAACACAGAGGAGAATGATCTGGAGTTCGAGTCCTACGATGGGATTCAGCTCATGGATCAGTTAATCGATGAGCAGTCGATGTTGCTGGAGAATCACGGCTTCCGGGTAGCATGGGAGCCCTCCCCTGTCCCTTTCCGCGTGGAGCTTCACCTGATCTCCTTCAGGCGGGTATTCGACAACCTTTTCTCCAACATTACGAAGTATGCCGATACGTCTGCGGCCGTAACGATTGCGTATAGAATCGAAGACCGCTGGCTGTTGATAGATATCACGAATGTTATAAAAAAGGAGGCCCATGAGGTGCATAGCACCGGAATCGGCCTCAAGACCTGCCACAAAATCATCAGCCAGCATAAGGGCGAAATCACATTCACAAGCAATGGCGGCAGGTATTCCGTTCACATCCGCTTGCCGGTAAATAACACGCTCACTTAATTTAGGGAGGATCATCATGCAAAAATTTACTACCGACCGCTTAATCATCAGAAACTTCCGGGAGACAGATGCACCAGGGATGCTGGAATATTTGGCGAATCCGCGGGTGAACTGTTTCCTGAGCGAACGCCTCTCCACGTTAGACGAAGCCATCGCCACCGCCAGCGAACGGAGTCAGGATGACTCCCATCTGGCCGTCATCCTGAAGGAGACCGGGGCCCTCATTGGCGATCTGTTCTGCATGAAAGAAGAGCCGGATACCTACAGCGTGGGCTGGCATTTCAATCCGGCCTACGAAGGCGTCGGCTATGCCAGCGAAAGCGCCCGCGCGCTGCTGCGCTATCTTTTCCTGGAGCAGGAAGCCAGACGCATCTACGCCTACGTCGAGGACGACAACTCCAGATCGCAGAAGCTCTGCGAGAAGCTGGGTATGCGCAGAGAAGGCTGCTTCATGGAATTCATCTCCTTCACCAAGAACGAAGACGGAACCCCGAAGTACGAGAATACCCAGCAATTTGCGATTTTGAAGCGGGAGTGGCTGGATCAGGGGAATGTGTAACCACGACAAGCCAAGGCGACGGGCCATCCTGTTCCTTGGCTGTTTTTAAATGGAGGCGGCTACCGGCTATCGTGATATTGATTTTTTTATCTTCTCCGGTATGGGGATATGCTTTATGGATTCTAACGGATGATACAGCAACATCCAGGGTCCCGAGAAACGCATAACCCCCTTTATTTTTTGGCGGTAGACGGGTGTATAACAATGAATCGGACACTTCGCACAAGCGGGTTTCTCTTCACCGAATTTGCAAGAGGAGAGTCTTTTCATAACATACTCATTTAAGTGCCGGCATTCCTCACAGAACTCTTGTTCATGATGTTTTTTCTTGCAATAGATACGAATCATCTTTGAAGCAATTATTTTTTCTTTGCGGATCTTAGGGCCATCGTGCTCATCATCCATTTGGACACCTTACCTTTATTGTTCCTCAGAATATTTTGTCAAAATATAAGAGATCATTTCTAATGGATGCACGCCTTTGGCAATGTCTACAACAAATTCAACTGCAAACTCCCGTTGCATCTTTAGATGGTACCCGTTCAGAACCAAAAAAGATTTCGTGACCAGATAGGCTGTTCGTTTATTGCCATTATGAAAGCAATGGTTTTTGACGAGCGATTCCAGCAATGCGGCTGTCTTATCAAATATAGAGGGATAAGCATCCTCTCCAAAAATACTTTGTTGCGGTCTATGTACCGCAGATTCCAGCAGGCCGTGATCCTTCACTCCTGCTTGATCTGCGTCATTCATTCTTTTCATCATGAAATGGTGTGCTGTAATAACCTCTTCTCTGCTAAGAAAGATAGTCATATCAACGATCCCTTAGATCTTCAAGAATGCCCAGATCCTCTTCAAACACATCGAAGAACGCCTCCAAGACCTCAGGCCGAACCTGTTCAGGCAACAGAGTTGCCCGGCTTTTTCTCAACACCACTTCTCCACGTTCATTTTCAATAAACTCGATTTCATCTCCCTGCGAGATATTCATTTTATCCGCAAGAGCTTTTGGCAAGCTCACGCCCAAACTATTCCCCATTCGCCCAATCTTTCGGGAATAACGTATCACCTTCGATTTATCCTTCGTCACTTTGACCACACCATTCATTTTATTTCTTCCTTCCTCTTATAGTATGATCTTTGCGCTTCAAGTTATAACTTATAACAGTAATAAAAGTTATAATATATGTACATTTTATCAGAAGGATATAAAAAAGACCATCTTCTCAGATGGTCTGACATCGAACTTTATATGAAGCCGTGGTGGAAATGCAGGGACTGTATCAAAAGGCTAAAGAGTTATGCCCTTACTCATCCTCATATGCCTGACGCAGTGCCGCAAGGTCAAATTTCTTCATCTGCAGAAAAGCCTTCGTCACACGCGCCAGCCGCTTCGACGTGCCTTTCGCTTGCCTCTCGTCCATCCCGGCCGGTACGATCTGCCACGACACACCATATTTATCCTGAATCCAGCCATACCGCTTGCTGAATGAATATTGGCCGAGCGGCATCAGGGCGGTGCCGCCCTCAGATAACCTGTCCGATTGCGGATGATGACCTGCCTTTTTTCAACCGGCCCGTTCATCTTCAGTTCCCCATTGGCAGTTCCATTCCCTTTTTCCAGATCAGAATCGGATCATTCGGTGAACCGTAGTAGATGGACGTGATCTCCACATCTTTACCATGATTCTTATAATAGGACCTTAGACTCTTCGGATTCACGTACATCTGGCCGCTGACTGGACTGGATTTATTATCTTTATTTAAAAGTATAATAGGATGAACAGGGGTCATATAGTAGCTCCCATCATCCTTAACGGAATCCTTCGCATAAGCGAGGCTATATCCGCCCCTGATTTGATAACTGAAAACAATCTCTCCGTTTGATCTGATTCTTACATCAGAAATATTAATATGATCAGATGGCACCGGTTGGATATACCAGCGGAATAGACCGAAGTAGCCAGCAATCAGTATTCCGCATCCCAAAGCAGCCACCATCAAACCTTTTATAAAAGCGATCCAACGGGTATGACTCCACACTTTTTTAATGTTTTGCAGCCCTTTTCCCTCAAGGGCATGTACTTCCATCTCTTGAACGGTCAAGCTTAGGCTGGATTGCAATTGCTCCATAGCAGAACGGCAGTCTGCGCAGTCCGCAAGATGTTCTTCCACCAGTTGCTTGGTGCTTTCACTGCAAATGTCGTCATAATACAAGGGGAGGAGATCTTGAATAACATCACATGAGATTCGGGTCATCCCTTATCCTCCTTCAACAAGTTCTGTATCCTTAACCGGGCCCGGTGATAGGTCACTCTTGCCCAGCTTTCCGTTCGGCCAAAAATTTGACTAATGTGATCAAAGGACAATTCTCCAAACAACCTGAGCATAAAAACCTCCTTATACGGTTCGCTTAAACCGTGCAGGACCTTATGAATACGCAGAGATTCCGTCTGATCCAGAAGTTTTTGCTCCATATTCACGCCTTCTTCTTGTTCCTGTACAGCCATCCGTACGAACCTACGCTGCGCATCCATATGAGAAAAATAAGTGTTTTTCGCAATCTGACACAGCCAAACGCTCATTTTGCACTCCCCCCTGAACTGGTCAATCCGCTTCAGCGCTTTGAAAAAAGTCTCCTGGGTAATTTCCTCGGCAATCTGCTCATCTCTACTTAACGACAGCACAAACAGGTATACCTCACGGAAGTATTGATTGTAGACTCCTTCTAATTGATCTAATCCATCCAAGAGTTCACCACCTTATATCCATAAGACTAACTAAACTTAGAAACGTTACAATAAATTTAGTTTTACTTGTACAAACAAAGAAAAACACCCCTTAAGGTGTCTTTACAGATGCTCTGTATGGGGCTAAGGGGAGTCGAAATTCAAAGAGGGCTGCCCCTTTAATCAAATCCACAATTATCCGCCATATGTTCCACACATACAATTACTCCAACGCAACGTACCACGAGTCCGCAACGTTCCAGCCTCTTACGTGGTCCGGGCACGCCGGTCAGCAAGCGCCATCGCAGCGACATATCCGGAGCTCCAGGCCCATTGCAGGTTATAGCCGCCGCAATCGCCGTCCACATCCATCACCTCACCGGCTAAATAGAGCCCGGGCACCAGCTTAGATTCGAGCGTTCCTTCGATCAGCTCCGTCGTATCGATGCCACCGGCTGTGGTTTGGGCATTCGTGAAGCTGTTGGTATCGGTGATTTTAAATTCCCAACGCTTCAATAGTTTATAGAATATTTTCTTGGTTTTCCAGGTTAGATCCTGACACAGCAGATGCAGCTGTTGATCAATTCCAGCCTCCTTCAGCAGCACGGGAATCAGTTTCTTGCTGACGATGCCCACGAAGGAATCGGCAACTGTCCGATGTCCGAAGATCCCCCAGTGGATCTCCAGGAAATCAATTAACTCTTCCTCCGTGCGTTCCGGCATCAAATCCACCGACAGGGTCACGGATTCTCCTATGCCGAGATTATACGCGGCCTTTCTGCTTAGCTGAAGTATGGGCGGGCCCGAGATGCCATAGTCCGTAAAAAGAATCTCGCCAGACTCCGTGCGGATGACTTCATTCTTTACGATAACATGGGCCTCTCCCTCAAATTTGATGCCCGACAGCTCCTTCAAATACGGGTAATCCAGCTTCAATTGTACAATGCCTGGCACCGGGTGGATCATGGTGTGTCCCAGACGCTGGACAAGCGTATAACCGGAGCCGTCTGTTCCGGTTTTGGGAGCGGTAAGGCCTCCGGTACATAGAAAAAGATAGTTGCTGGTATACACAACCTGTTCCTCTGTATCCGTCTGGCAGGTTATCGCGAACCGCGGATGTCCCGCCGATACGGCCACATCGAGCACTTTATGTTTATAATAGACGGGAACATTCCGGTCCTCCAGCGCCAGCTTAAACACCCCCGGCACCGAAGCCGCCTGCAGCGACATCGGATACATCCGGCCGTTCTCTAAGCTCATAAAAGGAAGCCCGAGCGAGGAGAAAAAATCGATTGTCTGGCGGACACCGAATTGCCGCAGTACATGTATTGGGAAGCCTGCCTGATTGCTGTGATACTTGACGGATAAAGCGGCCGCTTCATCCGTACCTGTGGCGGTGGATTGGTTCGTAATGTTGCAACGCCCGTTACCCGTTGTTATTATTTTCTTCCCGAGCCGGTCGTTGCTTTCAATGATGGCTGTATCAATACCTTGATCCCTCGCTGTAACTGCAGCCATTAGACCTGCAGCACCCCCACCGATAATGAACAGCTCGTGGTGCCTAGAAGTCTGATCCTTATACATGTTAATTGATGCATCCCTTTTCCTAATAAATTTATTGAATGGACTTAGCTATCGCCATAGCGGCCACATATCCGGAACTCCAGGCCCATTGCAGGTTATATCCGCCGAAGTCTCCGTCCACATCCATCACTTCGCCGGCTAAATACAGCCCGGGCACCAGCTTAGATTCCAGCGTTCCCCGGGTGAGTTCCGACGTATCAATGCCGCCGGCTGTCACCTGCGCATTCGTAAAGCCATTGGTATCCGTCACTTTAAATTCCCAACGCTTCAAGAGCCGATAAAAGTTCTCTTTAGTTTTGGGCGGAAGATTCTGGCAAAGAAGCTGTGGCTGTTGATCTAAGCCCGTCTCCTTAAGCAGGACCGTAACAAGCTTCTTGTTGAAGATACCCACGAGGGAATCCGCCACGGTCCGGTGCCCAAAGGTCTCCCAGAGCGTTTCTAAAAAATCAATTAACTCTTCCTCTGTGCGGCCCGGCGTCAGATCCACCGATAATTTCACCTGTTCTCCTCTTGCCAGATGATACGCAGCCTTCCTGCTTAGCTGGAGAATGGGCGGACCGGTAATACCATAGTCTGTGAAGGCCATCTCACCCTGTTCACTGCCGATGACTTTACCCTTTACAATGATATGAGCTTGTCCCTGAGATTTGATACTGGACAGTGCCCTCATATTCGGATATTGCAGCTTCAACTGCACGATGGCCGGAAAAGGCTCAATCAGGGTGTGCCCCAGACGTTCGGCAAGGGTATAACCCGGAGGTTCTTTGCCTGCATTCGGACCGGTATTGCCACCCGTAGACAGAAGCAGATAGTCGCTAGTATACACAACCTCTTCCTCTGTCTCGGTTAGGCATTTTATCGTGAAGCGAGGATGATCTGCCGAAGCAGTAACATCCACCACTTTATTCTTAAGGTATACGGGAACATTCCGATCCTCTAGCGCCAGCTGGAAAATATCAAGTACCGCCGCTGCCTGCAGCGACATCGGATACATCAAGCCCCCCTTGAGTCTTGTAAGCGGAAGCCCAAGAAAGGAGAAAAAATCAATCGTCTGGCCGACGCCATATTGCTGCACTACCGCAAGCGGAAATTCGGGTTGATTACTGTGATACTTGCGCGATAAAGCGGCTGCTTCATCCGTATCTGTCACAGTGGATTCATTCGTAATGTTGCAGCGGCCATCGCCGGTCATTAAGATCTTCTTGCCAATCCGGTCGTTACTCTCCAGAATGGCAGTATCGATCCCCATATCACTCGCAGTAACAGCGGCCATTAGTCCGGCAGCACCTGCGCCGATAATAAAGAGCTTGTGGTGCATAGAAGTCTGATTCTCATACATGGTTGGTCAATGCATCCTTTATCCAATTTTCTCTAAGCACAAAAACACTTTATTAAATTATAGCATAAGTGTACTGGTTGTCATTGATCTCCTTATGATCATAGCCGTTTACACAAGTGGAAACGGCTTTGCCGTCCTGTTAAAGGACTACCGTTTCAGCGGGAAATAGAAGGATAATGTATAGCGTGAAACATATACATTCTTATATTTTGCCCAAAAATACAAAACAGCGATTCCCTACTAACAGGAGAATCGCTGCTTTGCCGTGTTCTAACGTATAACGATGAAAGGTTGGCTATACTTACTTAGCTTCCAGCATCCGCAGCAGAACCGTAACCGTCTCTGCCCGCGTTGCGGCATCCTTCGGGAAGAAGCTGTTGTTGCCTTTGCCTTGCATCAGTCCTAACTTCTTCATCTCGGCCGCTGCTCCAACCGCCCAGGCGGGGATGTCGCGGTCATCCGTGAATCCTGCTGAGCGGGCAACAGGAGCGAGATGCAATGCTCTCGCCAGCATAACGGCCATTTCCGCTCTGGTCATAGGCGCATCCGGGCGGAAGTTGCTGTTGTTATCGCCCTGAATAATTCCCAGGGCTGCTGCCTGCGCAACGGCTGTCTTGGCCCACGAACCAATACGGTCACTGTCCTTGAAGGACAACGCTGCTTCTATGTTCTGAAGCTTCAGCGCCTTCGCCAGCATGACCGTGAATTCAGCACGGGTCACGTTACGGTTCGGCTGGAACGAGCCGTTCGGATAGCCTGTAATGATGCCCTGCTTAACAGCTTCCCGGATACTAGCTTCGGCCCAATGTCCGGCAATATCGGTGAGGGATGGACCGGGCACCGGAGTTGCCGGTGCAGGTGTGCCCTCGTCCGGCTTATTCGGTGTTCCAACAATAACCGGCGGTACTACTGGTACTGACGGAGTCACTGGCGCTTCGCCTCCGGGATCGCCGCCGTTTCCGCCGCCCGAACGCTCATTGACCGATACGTTAATTCTTCCCGTAATGGACGGATACGCGCTCAAGAATGCCGTAATCGTCACTTCTCCAGGTGTGGATGGTGCCGTAAAGACCGTGCTGAACCGGCCGTTTGCGTCCGTTACGGCATGAGCTGGCTCCAGGATGCCCGAGGATGCCGCGAGTTCGACCTCCAGGCCGGAGGCCGGAAGATTGTCACTACCTGAGACGATTCCTGTAATGGATACGTCATCTCCGGTATTCACGGCAGACGGTGCCGCCTGAAGTTCAATAAGAACAGGGACCGGTACCGCCTTGTTTACCGAAACGGTTACCGTATTGGTCACGGAAGGATTGCCAGTCAGAACAGCCGTAATGACCACATCTCCGGCTGCGGACGGTGCCGTATAGACCGTGCTGAACCGGCCGTTCTCATCCGTTACAGCAAGGGCAGGTTCGAAGCTGCCGGATGCTGCCATGAGACTGACCGCAGCGCCCGCTAACGGAAGCTCTTCACCGTCATAGACGGTTCCCGTAACGGACACTTTGCCTCCAGCGGATACGGAGGACGGCGAGGCCTCAAGTTCAATCCGGGCTGTTGTAGGCACAGCCTCTTTTTCTACAGACACGGTGATTGCCCCTGTCACGGATGGGCTTGCCGGCAGAACGGCTGAGATGGATACCTCTCCGGGAACGGACGGTGCGGTAAAGACCGTACTGAACCGGCCGTACACATCTGTAGTTACTTTTGCAGCCTCCAGGCTTCCATCGGCAGCTGTAAGTTCAACCTCAACACCGGGAACCGGAAGATTACCACCCTCATAGACGGCCCCCGTAACGGATACTTTGCCTCCAGGCACCACCGAAGATGGCGCTGCCGCAAGCTCAACCCGGGCGGGAACGCGGGCTTCAGTCTCTGGTCCGAACACTTTGAATTCCCAGAGCGAATATCCGTATTTGCTCGCTCTCTGAGTTCCATACATCCGGACGTATCTGGCATTCACCGGATCGATAGAGATCTCGTCGATATCCCCGTCCCCACTGGACGTACTGTATACCGTCTTCCAGTCCTCCATTGTATCGGAGACTTCAATCCGGTATTCCTTCCCATACGAACTTTCCCAGTGCAGCATGACCTTAGCAATCGGCTGAATGGAGCCAAGATCGACATAAATCCACTGCGGATCGGCATAGTTGGACCCCCAGCGGGTCGTCAATGAGCCGTCTACCGCATTCCCCACTGATACATCAGCCGCTTTGGACGAGCTTGCAATCGCAGTCTGGCCTTCCGCAAGGTTGGGGACAACCGCTTCATACACGTTAAACTCAGCAAGCGAGTAACCGTCTCCGGTCCCCTGCTGAACGCCCAGCATCCGGACGAACCTTGCGCTGGTCTTACCGAAGGCAATGTCATCGATGCCGCCATCCCCCATGGAGGTCGCATAAACGTCCTTCCAGGTGGCCGCATCATCGGATACTTGAATTTTATAGCTTCTGCCGTAAGCCTTCTCCCAATGCAGTCTAACCTTATTGATCTTATATTGATCCTGCAGATCCACATAAATCCATTCATCGTCTGATGCATTCGAACTCCAACTGGAGGTTCTGTACAGATCCGTAGCACCCGACGCAAATTGCTTGCCCACGCTGGACGAAGCAACCGTACCTTTACTGTAAGCCAGATCATACCCTCTATCGTCGATAGAAGCTCCCTCGCTCAGCGTCGTACTCCTGCCGGTAAATGTATCTTTACCGAGTCTGTACGTGGTTGTAGTCTGATCCCCGTTCCGGTTCAGCGTTACATTGACTGTAATCCCCGGTGTTTCAGGATTTGCCACCGAGATGCGGACAGGGTCTGCGGATTCATCGACGATCACCATCGACGGTTTATCTACGGTTACGCTGAGGCCTTCTCTTAGCGTCACTGTACCCGTCTGATAGAACAGCAATTCGGCAATGCCCAGCGAACGGTGCCGGACCGCCTGCACTGATGGCGTATTCGCGAGAATACTTATCGGGCTTGCTTCCGCGTAGCTGCCAACCTCTTCAGGGCTTTTACCTGGCAATACGATATACTGATAGGAGGCATTGACCGGCTTCACGCCATGATCGAGCCACATCGAGAACACCGGCTTAGTGATTGGCTCCGTCGAGCTGCCAGTGACCACATCGCTCCATTTCCCGGTCTTTGTCTCCAGCTTCACCTGGAAATTCGTCTTATCCGGGAACACATACCCGGTACTATCGTTATAGGCCCAGCGTCCGTTCATCTGCGATGTTCCGTCTGCCACTTTGCCGTCTACCAGCACATCGCCTACAGCAAGACTCTGATTCAGCGTGGTATGGACTGGAGCAGCATTCGTTGAAGTGATGCCTGCGCCCAGCGCGACCATTTCATCGTCGAAGAAAAAGTAGCCCTTTTTCCCGCTGGTACTCAGCTTATTGAAATCAAATGCAGTGGCTCCGTAACGCTCATTGGTCACGCCGCCTACAAACGTTTTGGGGTTGTTGAAATCCTTCTCCTTCGTGAGTACATAAGGCGCCGTCGTCCCCGGAACATGAGCCCAATCCATCAGCGGGTATACGGTTCTGTACTCATCCCCGGTTCTCTGGATCGCAGTGGCACCTTGCGGAGTCCAATAGAGCAGATTATATCCGCTTGGATTAATGGTTCTCCATTCGCCGCCTTTGACCGTGCTGGAGGACATTTTGACGGTAATTCCGTAATCCTTCCGCATATGAGAGGAGACCAGGGTCTGCCACTGCGTCATATTGTTCGCGTCCAGTCCATTGCCCGAGACTGTGCCAATCCCCCGGATATTATTCAGGAAGAGCGCGAACTCATCCGCCCGCTTCGGGTTAGCCGCCTGCATCCACTCCAGCGGATCTTCATAGAAGGTCAACGCAGAGCTCTCATAATCCGGCCACTCCGCTCCATTCATCCCCATCCCCAGATCGGCAACATCGCCTCTCACCAGATATCTGGTTCCATCCAGCACATAGGAGGACAAAGAGTCAATGGCCGCCTGGCTGTAGGCGAAGCTTGTGCCCGAGACCACATACGCCCAGAAGGACATATCTCTGGCGAAGCTTCTGCCGTAGCCCGTGGTATAATTCGTCTTCCCATGCATGAAAAAGGACATGTCGGACTGAATTCCCGTCAGCGTCACCGTCACAGCCGAGAGCACGTTAAACGCCTCTACGGCGCTACGGACATTCTGGGCATCCTCAAGCAATAAGCCACGGATCATATAATTCTGGTTGTACCAGGAGGAGTTCGCCCCATCGATCGTATTCGGACTGCTGTCTAATGTGCCGACAATATTAGCAGCCTGCTCCGCAGTCAGATAGCCTTCACACAGCAGCGCGATTTTGCTAAGCCGCAGCTGCTTGCCGATGCCGGTCTCCCACCAGTTGGTGGAGGTCGGCTTGACCGCGAACCAGTGATCCAGCGCTTTCTGAATACCAGCTAACATGGCTTCATCATGATAGTAAGGCCCCTTCGGGTCTGCGAATGCCTGAGCCATGGATTGCATCCGGTCCAGCGCAAGGTAAGGCGACCAGGCTCTGCCGTTGGCGCTGGAGGTGGTATTGGCATAATCTACATCGCTCCAGCTTCCATTCGCTTTTTGACTCGATAAGTAGGTTCCGGCCTGTGATTTAAAAGTCCATTCCACCCGGCCGTTAGTTCCGTCGTTAATAATATCTTTGGAGATATAGAACTCAACCACCCGCTGCTTCATCAGCCTCATTTCCGCCAGCTCCTGCGACGAGCTATCCGCCGCCGATACAGGATATTGGTACCCAAGGGTCGAGATCATCAAACCAACCATCACGAGACATATCCATCTCTTGATCCTGCTTTGCACGTTACCAGTCATGTACACGCTCCTTTGTCTATCTAGCAGATTTTTGTTAGCGCTTTCTATACTAGTGATTAAGGAAGGCAGCTCACACTGCCTCCCTACCCTTACACAAGAGTATCTAATATATCCTGAAGCGGGATGTCCGCTACAGCCATCACTTCATCTGCCGCGCCGTAATACATACGGACAGTCTGGTCCAGCAGCAGCGCGCCGCAGGAGAACACGACCTTGCCGAAGAATCCGTTCACCTCATAGGAAGCTTCCGGCTCCAGCACGGGGACACGCGATCTCGCAATGACCCGGGACGGGTCCTCCAGATCCAGCAGCACCGCCCCCATACAATAGCGGTGGCTGCTGTCCGCGCCATGATACAGCGCCAGCCAGCCCTGCGGTGTGCGGATCGGAACCGCTCCGCCGCCCATGCGGGCCGAGTCCCAGCCCTGCTCGCCGAGTCCCATCAGGAAGCGGTGGTTCCCCCAGTGGTCGAGATCGGGCGATTCCGCAATCCACATCTCGGGCGCGCCGAATGACTTCGGCACTGGGCGATGCAGAGCGTAGTATTTGCCGCCAATTTTCTCGGGGAAAATCATAACATCCTTATTCTCGGGAGGCAGCATCATCCCGCGCCGCTTGAAAATCCGGAAGTCGCGGGTCTCCGCCAGCCCGACACCGACACCGCGCGCAGAGGCAGCGCTATAAGTGATGTAATAGGTGTCCCCAATCTGGGTCACACGCGGATCTTCAATCCCCCATGCTTCCAAAGGATGCTCCGGGAACAGGGCCGGCTGCGGCTCAACCTCGAAATGAACGCCATCTTGGCTTCGCGCTACCCGGAGATGGGATAACGAGGTGAGCATCACCGTCTGCCCGTCCTTGGCGACGAAGCGCGAGTCGGAGAAATCATAAGCCGGATCGTTCTTGTCGTATCGTTCTACCTGCACCTCCGTCCCTGCTTCATTCAACCGGGGAACAAGCACCTCGTCCGCCCGGTCCGGTATTGGCGCTTCAGCAACGCGCAGCAAGAGGATCGTCTCATCCTGTAGCTGCGCCACGCCTGCATTGAACGCACCCAGTACCTGGAAATCGGGACGGGAGGGGACAACATCCACGGCTTCAATCAGCGGATTGTGCGCGCTGCGTGTTATTTTCATTGGAGTGACCTCTTTCTGTGTTTGAAGTACGGTTATTTCCCGGAAGTAACGGCATCAATCTGGGCCTGGATTTCATCGATTACTTTTTGCCCGCCGAGACTTGCCATCTTATCCTCCATCGTTTTCTTTCCTTCTGCCGCAGGGATCAGGCCTTGGCTTAGCGGCAAGAAGATCGAATCGTGCAGCGGCGTGATTTTGGCATATTCCGTCTTTACCTTCTCGGCGTTGAAGTTGAAGCCTGCGATTGGACTAAGCGTAAAATTGGACGTCTTGGTTGAGAAGTCGAACCACTTCTTGTCATCTTGCATCATGGTGTCAGGTGTACGATTCAGCGTCGGCCGCCAGGTCAGCACATAACCAGGGAAGGTATAGCCGGACAGCGCCTTATAGCTCGAATCGCCGACAGGCTCCCAGTCCTTTCCTTGAATGCCGTATTCCATCAGATCATGGTTTTCCTTAATCGACAGCCAGTTCACTACATCCATAGTGACATCGGAATGCTTGGAGGTCGTCGGGATACACAGGAAGTTCCATTGCTGATAAGCCGTATAAGGCTTAGCCTGCTCCCCGTTCGGTATGAAAATCTCCAGCTTGTCGCTGCCATCCTTCAGCATTTCCGAATATTTCAGACCTTCGACCCCATCGGCTGCATAGTAGGTCGCCGCATATTTACCTTGCTTGAACAGCGTCTCGGCATTTTGCTCCTGGGCAATATTTTTGGAGATAATTCCATCCTTGTAGTATTTGGTAACGCGATCATAAGCATCGGCAATTGTCGGGCTCTCCCATTGGCCAATGACCTTCTTATCCTTGATCGAATACGAGAACATGTTGACCCCAATCTCCAGTACTTCATCCTGCGCCAGATTCGCGGAGTTACTCAGGATGAATGGCAGCTTATCGGCCTTAATTCCGTTAATGACAAAAGGCTTAATGTCTTTCTCATTTTCCTTGACTGCATACAGGAATTTCTCAAGATCATCGAGGGTCTTCAGCTCGGGAAGCCCGTATTTCTCGCGTAAATCCTTACGGATCAGTACGCCATACAGCTGGCCTTGGGTGGTGCCGAGCGGAATCCCCATAATTTTGCCGCCGAATTTGTTATACTCCCACATTTCCTCCGGAATGGACGCCTTCAGCTCAGGCCGTGCAGCCACTGCCGCATCCAGCTCCGTCAACGATTTACTCTCGATCATCTGGTTCATGGACAGCCAAGGGGCATCCAGATACATATCGAACTCTTCTCCGGCAGACATCTTCACGGATACCGCATTCCCGTAGTCGGTCCAAGGCATGAAGTTGATATTCAGCGCGGCTCCGATATTATCTTTTTTCAACTTGTCGTTGACTGCCTGCAGCACAGCATCGAACCCCGCAGGTTTATCTCCCGGGAAATAAGCCTTCAGCGTCACTACTTCTTTGGCAGCAGGCGCTGCACCCTCTGAACTGGACGGGGAATTCGTAGAATTCGCCGTATTGCCTTCATTCTTCGCATTTCCCCCGCAGCCTGCCAGCACCAGTGACGACACCAATACCGCTGTTGTTGCCGTGCCGAACCATTTTTTTAACCTCATCTCGTTACCCTCCTGTATCTATGGACAATCTGAATGGCTTACCCTTTTACAGCACCAACCGTTAGACCTTTGACAAAATATTTCTGAAGCATCGGATACAGCAGCACAATCGGGCCGATGGTCAGTACCGTGGTCGCCATCCGCACCCCGTAAGTCGGTGGAGTCACTGCAATCGCTGCACCGGAAGGAATCAGATTCCTGGCCGCTTCCATATTGGAGACCATCCGGCGCAGGATTAACTGTAGCGGGAATAACTTCTCGTTATCGATGAACATCAGTCCCATGAACCAGTCATTCCAGAAGCTCAGCGCATAGAAGAGGCCGACAGAAGCCAGAATCGGCTTGGAGATCGGAATCATAATCTGGAAGAACACTCTCATCTCATTCGCTCCGTCGATTCGGGCGGCTTCCTCCAGCTCCTCAGGAATGGTGCGGAAGAAGCTGACCAGCAGGAAGACGAGGAATGGCTGGCATAACATCGTCAGTATGAGCACCCAGATCGTATTCTGCAAATGCAGCCACTGGCTGACAACAATATAGAACGGAATGATCCCTCCCGAGAAGAGCATCGGCAAGTAGCAAAAAAACAGAAAGGGCGTTTGCAGAACATTCCGTTTATTCGCCAGTGAATAGCCGAGCATGGCGGAAATGCACAGGGCGCTTAAGGCCCCGACAACCGTGATGAACAGGGTAACCCCATAGCCGTTGAAAAGAACATCTGACTGCAAAACCGCCTTATAAGCGGCCAGCGATAATTTTTGCGGGAATAAGGTATAGCCGTGTGCTATCAGCTCCTCCTCATCCGTAAAGGAACCGGCAATCATCAGCAGAAAAGGGAACAGACAAAATAAAGTAAACAGCAAAATGAACGTATGGGCGAATGCCGTAAAGGTGCGGTCCGCTGCGCTATGTTTCTGTATCATAGTACCTCTCCTAGAATAAAGCAGATTCTTTGGATACCCTGCGGGTGACCCAGTTGGCAGCAATGACGAAAATCAGACCCATAATGGACTGGAACAGGCCCACTGCCGAAGACATGCCGAAATCGTGCAGCTGCCGCATGGAGCGGAAGACAAAGGTATCAATGACGTCGGTAGTCGGATACAGCATCGAGTTGTCTCCAATGATGGCATAGATCATCGCAAAGTCCCCGTTGAAAATTTTGCCCACGGCCAGCAGCGTCATGATCATAATCGTCGGAACCAGCAGCGGCAGCGTAATACGCGTCACAATCTGCAGTTTAGAAGCCCCGTCGATGCGGGCTGCCTCATATAGATCCTCCGATATGCCCGTAATGGCGGCCAGGAAAATAATCGAGAGATAACCGGCCCCTTGCCACACCCGGATCACCGTCAGAATATAAGGCCAGAGACTTGACTCAAACATCCAGTTGACCGGCTCCATGCCGATATTTTGCAGCCAGACATTAATCATGGGCTCTTCCCCGCCGAATAAGGATTGGACAATCATCCCGATCACAATCCAGGACATGAAATAAGGCAGGAAAATAAGCGATTGCGATATCCGTTTGAAATACTTATTGCGGATCTCATTGAACATGAGCGCAATCAGAACGGCCGCCGCTGTCGTGAACACAATAAACAGCACGTTGAGTAGCAGTGTGTTCCGCAGAATTGTCCAGAAGTCATCTGATGTAAAAAAGTAATCGAAATTTCTAAACCCTACCCAGTCACTCCCCGTGATCCCCTTGGCAAAATCATAATCTTTGAAGGCAATCATAATCCCGTATATAGGAAAGTAACTGAACACGAGGAAAAACAACAGCCCCGGTACAGCCATCACATACAGAAAAGGATTCTGCGTGATATGCCTCCATTTTGAACGTTTACCTGCGTTAAGCGGGTAGTTCATTTGTACATCCCCCCTTCCTCAAGACCGGTAACCGCCCCAAGAGCGTTCCGTAATCTATGCCGTCACCTTATCAAGTCCTTGCGTCCTGAGCAATTCCGAGAAACGCCAATCCTTCCCGCAAGTGCAGATTTACCGCCTTCCCAAAAACAACACTCTTCCGAAAACAAACGATTCGGCAGACGAAAATACCCGGTGTGCTATAATAAATCTACTTATAATGAGCCGGACAGTTATGACTACGGAGGTTCCAGAACCATGAAATTCAGACAACCGTTCTTCGCCTCGCTGAAGCGGCACCCTACCTACATGAAGCTTATTTTTTACTTTGTCAGTGCGAACGTTCTGGTCTTAGGCGTATCCTTCGTACTGCTCTATGGGCAATCTTCCAAGACACTGCTGGAGGAGATCGGCGATCATTCGGAATCCCTCCTCGTGAACGGGGCCCGGAATACGTCACGGCTGATGGAATGGGCGCTTGATTTCAGCTTCTCCTCCAGTAATGACAGCGCGCTTAAGGTGTATGCCCTTTCGGACCATTACAGCGATTTCGAGACCTATGAGGTATGGAGCCAATTGACGGACATTAAGAACGCCAACCCCTCCATTGATTCGGTCTACCTGATTAACGATTATACGAATACGGTCATTGACTCCAGACTTGGGTTAAATGATACCGCCGCTTTTTACGATCAGGATATTATTAAGCGCTTACGTGACCCGGAAACAGCGAACCACAGCGTGCTCATTCCGCGAACCTTGTCTCTCCCTCTTACCGGGAACACCCCCAAAGAAGTGATGACCATTGTCAGATTTTATGAAAAAGGCAGCTCTATCTCCGCGTTCGTCATGAATGTGGATACCCATAATCTCATGACTCTGCTGCAGAATAATTCAAACTTCGCCAGCCGGTCGATCACCGTGCTGAATGACCGGGACGAGACGATTTTTAGCAGCACGCCAATGAATCCGCAGCAGATTGCCGAGCTCAGAAGCCACGGAATGAAGGGAGCCAGCGGCTGGAAGCTATTTCAGCCACGGGATCAGGGGGAGAAGCTAGTGGTCTATGCCGACTCCTCCGTTAAGGGTATCCAGGATTGGACCTTCATTGAGATGATCCCGAAGTCCGCCATTCTGAATAAAATCACGGTCCTGCGCGACACCAGTCTGATCCTGTTCCTCGTCTTGTTCGCGGCCTCCCTGGCGGTGATTATACTAATCTCCAAACGGGTGTACTCGCCCATTCAGGAGCTGATCAGCCGGGTCATGCGGCAGCATCAGGCGGAGAAGCCCGGCCTTGAGGCGAACGCCAATGAACTCGAGTACTTATCGAGCGTTTTTACCTCGCAGCATAATCAGATTCACGAGCTTACCGAGCAATGGCGGCATAATAAATTTCTGGGCAGAGAGCGGTTCTTAAGGGATTTCCTCGGGGAGACGTACCATTCGGCAACGGAGATCCGCGCTCAATTCGTAGAATGGGGGATTGATCTGCCAAGCGATGAGTTGTCCGTAGCCATCTTCCGGATCGACCACTTCGCGGAATTCTCGGGAGTGTACCCGGAGAAGGACCGGCGCCTGCTCCGGTTCGCTATGTCCAATATCATTCAGGAGTCGCTGCAATCGTCCAGGCACAAGCTGCAGACCGTAGATATGGGAGACGACCACGTGGCTGTAGTCTTATCGGCTCCCTTGTCAGAGGAATTCGCGAAGGAGCTGCAAGTGGCAGGGCAGTTAATTCAGCAGTATTTGTCCGTAGGAACTACCATTGCCTGGGGCCGGACGTTGCCTGGCTTAACCGACATGCATGAGGTGTATCTGGAGACGTATGATCTGACGCAGGAGCGATTCCGGTTTGGACACCGGTCGCTCATTGTGAAGGAATGGCTGCCCGCTGCACCCGGGGAATTATATCATTTGCCTGTGAGCCAGGAGCGGCAGATCGCCCAGGCCATACTCAAGGGGGACGCCGCCGTCATTCTGGAGGTCTTACGCTCAGCGGTTGTGAAGCTGCGGGAACTGCCTTATTTTGAATGTAAAATGTCTCTGATTACCTTGTTCATGGACATCCGCCGGCTCATCCAGGAGCATTCCTCCCAGCCGCTGCCCAGCTCGTGGGGACTGACGTCCATCGAGAAACAGATCATTCGGCAGGAAACAATGGATAACGTCATGCCGTGGATGGAGGCCTTGATTACCCGAACACTCGAAGACATTGCGGCCGCCCGCAGCCAATCCAAGAATATCGCCCTGATCGGACAGGTGGACCAGTTCATCGAGAGTCATCTCACCGACCCGAATCTGTCTGCCACCATGCTGGCGGATCACCTGGGCTTGTCGGTCAATTATTTCCGCAGTCTGTACAAAGCAGAGACCACCCAGTCCATCACCGACAAAATATCCGAGAAGCGGCTGACGTTCATCTGCCAGGAGCTCATTGCCTCCGACTCGCCGATCGAGCCCATCGTGCAGCATTTCGGCTTCTCGTCCCTGAACACCTTCTATTCCAGCTTCAAAAAGGTGTACGGCATGACCCCGGCCCAGTACCGCAAGAAGTACCGGGCGGGGGATGGCGGGGGGAAGGTGTGAGGCAAGTGAAACCTATACATTCTTATATTTGCGCGCAAAGAAGCGATAAGGATTAGGTCCTTATCGCTTGTGTTGGTATTCCAGCAAGTTGCCGCTCTTATTCTCCCTTATAGGCCTTACGCAGCTCCTCAAGCTCGAACTTCTTCATCTGCAGAAAAGCCTTCGTCACACGCGCCAGCTGCTCCGGCGTGCCCTTCTTCATCATCTCATTCATCTCCGCCGGAATAATCTTCCAGGAGATACCGAAGGCATCCTTCAGCCAGCCGCATTGCTCGGCTTCAGGAACTGCAGACAGCTTGTCCCAGTAGTAGTCAATCTCTTCCTGAGAATCGCAGGATACCATGAAGGAGACCGCTTCATTGAAGCTGAACTGATGATTATGCGCACTGTCCATGACCGTGAACCACAGATTCTCCAGCATGAAGTCCGCGAACATAATCGTTCCTTCCTGATCCGGCGCAGAGCCTGCAGGGTAGCGGGTAAGAAGTCCTTGACGCGAATCCTTAAATACGGATAAGTAGAAGGACATCGCCTCCTCCGCCTTCCCGCATTGATCCCCCACGAACAACAAGGAAGGAATAATCGCAGGCCGCTCCTCCCCTGCCGGGTTCGTTAGAATCAGCTGCCAGGACACCCCATACTTGTCCTGAATCCAGCCGTACCGCTCACTGAACGGATACTTGCCGAGCGGCATCAAGGCGGTGCCGCCTTCCGCTAACTTATCCCACACCTCATCTAATCTCTCTGCTGCATCCTGGTCGCGGGAGGGATCGAAATTAACAAAGAAGGAGACGGCCGGATTCAGCTTGAAATACGGCCCTCCGCTGATCGCCATGAACGGCTGCCCCCAGACCTCAAAAGAGACCTGACCCGCATCGCCGGAGGGCGTATCATGAATGGTGTTCACACTCGTAACCTTGGACTCCGGAAACACAGTAGCGTAAAAGCGGGCGGCTTCTGCCGCCTCCTTGTCATACCATAGATGCGGAACAATTCTCTGTCTGATGCTGGCCACAACGATTCCTCCTCAGCTTCTGTCCGTTCCGATCCAGGGACAGGGGCTTTAATTTGCTTTATTATACACTACAGGGAGGCTTCTTCATTCTTTATATTGGAAAACAATGCAGGGCCTCCGCCCTAGCTCGCACAGTCTAATCCTCTGTCTCCTCTTCTTCCTCCATGTGCCCTAAATAGTGATAATAGAATTCGACCATGGCATCTCCAAAGCCCCAGCCAATGCCCTGACTACGTTCCGCCAACCTTCTGCTACGGTCGACGAATTTTTCCTCCAAATCATTCTTCATAATGTATTCCAACGCTTGTCTATAAATACTGGACACCGTCAGATAGAACCGCTCATCGATGTCTCCGTAAGCCCGGGTGAAGTCCACCCAACACTCCACTGTGAACACCATAATTTCAGCAATCTGCTCCTTGTTGGCGGATACCTTACTGAAGTCCTTAATCGCCTTCTTAATAACGGGGTAGCGCAGAACCTCTCCTCTGTCGCCAAATTGCTATTTTGCAGAGAGGCTGCAGGCTTTTGCCAAGAACATTATTGTACTGAAAGGCCGGATGGGCAAAAAACAGCGCGAGGCGCTCCGCACTCAAATCGCCACAATTCCCGACGATCAGGAGCGGGTCGTTATCGCTACCGGCAAGCTGATTGGTGAGGGCTTCGATGACACCAGACTGGACACACTGTTCCTGGTTCATCCCATTTCCTGGTCAGGCACCTTACAGCAATATGCCGGCCGCTTGCACCGGAGTCATGTCAACAAAGAAGAAGTAAGAATTTATGATTATATCGATCTCCAGGTCCCTATGCTTATGGGGATGTTTAAGAAAAGGGTGAAGGGTTACCGGAAGATGGGGTATCGGGGGGCGGAGTTGTAGAATAGGAGAGAAAAAGCCAGCCCACACAATCAGGCTGGCTTTACTCTTATCTGAAAACTGTACTATTGCAGTGGGCTTAATGCCTTTACTTCCTGTACTGAGAGACCCGCTGCTTTTGCAATAGTTTCAACCTCTAACCCCATCGCCAGTAATTTCCCGGCAATTTCCTCGGCTTTCTTACGCTCCCCCTCCGCTCTAGCCCCCTCAATACGCGTCTCTCATCGCTCAGGGCTTTCATACGAGCTTGATACTCCATTCTGGCTACGGTATCTTGACTCAAGAATTCCAACGTATCCATTGCTTTCTTTAACATTGGTTCATTCATCGCCAACACCTCCCAGTTTGATTTGTCCACACCTTTTAGGAACAGCAGCCAATTGACCAGCCCGCCTTCCTCAAGCGACACCGAATGTTCATCTAGTTTCGTCAACTCAATGACATGGATCTCAATATCCTCCAACAAAGAAATTCCGGTATGATCTTCCCGTAGGTGAAAAACGCTATGGTAGCGGTCATTTTTGAGGCAAGAGTAGTTCAAAATATTGATGGTTACACATTTCTTCAGTGTATTATAGTTACTGCCCTTAGGAATCTGATGGTAATACATCTCACTCCAATAGAATAACGTCCGCTTCTCCATAACAATACATCCTTGTTATGTTCACTTCCAAAGATACGTTTGAAGATTAAATCCACGCGAGGGTCGAGTAAATCCTGCATCAGCATCAACTCCATTCCCCCATATTATATCATGCCAAATAATGCGAAGTAATTACCCTTTCTTTTAAATTAACAATATCCTGGCCCGTCGGGTTCTGGAAAACGCGAAGTCCAAACAGAGGGATAATCGCAAAAATGTGATCAAAGATATCCGACTGGACGGACTCATACACACCCCAGGTAGTCTCATTGCTGAACGCATAAATTTCTAAAGGCAGTCCGCTGTCTCCTGGTGCTAACTGCCTGACAATGAGCGTCATATCCTTATGAATTTTGGGATGATTGCGCAGATATTCTTGGACATATTCCCGGAATACCCCGATATTCGTTAGCTGTCTTCCATTCACTTTACTCTCCATATTGATATGATGTTCCGTATTATAGGCGTTAATTTCATCTAATCTTGTCAGGACATAATCGCTAAGATAGTGAACCTTTTGGAACTCCTCAATCATTTCTTTGGTACAAAAACATATGCTGCTTGTATCAATACAGACACTTCGTTTAATTCTTCTGCCCCCGGAGGCTTCCATCCCCCGCCAATTTTTAAAAGAGTCTGAGATCAGGGCATAGCTCGGAAGCATGGTAATGGTTTTATCGAAATTCATCACCTTTACCGTATTCAGCGTAATATCAATTACATTGCCGTCGGCATTATATTTAGGCATTTCAATCCAGTCGCCTACACGAACCATATCGTTAGAAGATAATTGAATACCTGCCACGAGGCCCAATATCGAATCTTTGAACACTAGCATCAGAACAGCGGATAACGCGCCCAGTCCACTAAGCAGAATCAGCGGATTCTGACCCATGAGGTTAGAAATCACCACAATCGCACCAATAATATACAGTATAATCTTCGCAACCTGAATGTAGCCTCTGATCGGCCTCATCTTGGACACTTCATACGTACGATAAATAGCATCGATGGCATCAAGCAGGGCATTAAACACCGTGATCGTTACAATAATCATATAAGCTAAGGCGAACTTTACAATGAAAGACTGATACAGCGGAAAAATAGGCGCGGCGTAATAAATGATAAAGGCCGGAGCGAGATGCGACAGCTTGTGAAATACTTTTTTCTCCAAAAAGATATTATCCCACGTATACCGGTTGTTATGAATGATATGGATGATGATCTTCAGTACGAGTTTTTTGGCAACAAGATTAGCCACTATAGAGAGTAAAGCAATACATAAAACCATAATGATGTTCGAGAGATACACGACCATCTGCTCGCTCATTCCATATCCTGCTAGGTGCTCTTGTATAAAATTCATCATTTCCTCCTGACTGGGTGCATAGTAGCCTACAATTATAGAGGATAAATAGGTGTTATGCAAAAATAAAAATACTTGCAACGCTCAATTTAGTACTGTATAGTTCTACTCATGACAAAGGCAAAAATCATGAACCAAAAACGTGTGCTTGAAGTCGCGGCAGCCTTATTTTTAGAAAAGGGATTTGCTTATACCAGCATGGATGAATTAGTACGTGTAAGCAAAGTGTCCAAATCGAATGTGTATTATCACTTCACGGATAAGGAAGAATTGTTAGCAGGGGTCGTTGATTATTGGATTGAAACGTATGAGCGGGCAATGGATCAAATCCTTTCTCAGAACCAGTTATCCGTTGAAGATCGTGTCCAGATGTTTTTAAAGCATTTAACGGAGGGAGTTCAGTCCAGAGAGTATAAGGGGAGCTGTCCGTTTATTACACTTTATATTCAAACTCCGGCACAAGCTACGCACATCAAGGAAAAAATAGGTCTCTTTTTCACAGGATTACAAATGAAAATCTCTCTATTACTACAACAAGGAGCAGAAAAAGGCGAGTTTAGAGAAACGATTCATATTGACGAGGTAGCAGCACTTTTTATAACGAATCTTGAAGGAGCGCTGTTTCTTGCAGAGACATTGAAGGATGCAACGGTGATCACGAGAACAGCCAGCCACTTTTTCAACTTGCTTCGATAAGAAGCATTTTTTTTACACAAAATTAGTACCAAACAGTACTAAAAAGGAGAACAGATGATATGAGGACCATATTTTTAACAGGTGGAACAGGCTTTATCGGGAGGCAACTCGTAGAGGAGCTTCTTAAAGAGGAGGTTATGATTTTTCTTTTAGTGAGGTCGAAGAGTAAAGCAACACGTGTTTTTCAGGAAAAAGGGTTATTCAACGAGGCAGCCATGCACTTTATTGAAGGTGATTTGACGAAAACAGATTTAGGTCTAAGTGATGAAGATAAGGAGAAGGTACTTAACACGGATGTTATTATTCACGCAGGCGGACAAATGGATATTCAAGCGACAACGCAAGAAGCAACCTCTGTATTTTTAAACGGTGCCAAGCATATCAGTGAATTCGCTAAACGTATCCATCAATTGAAGGGTTTGCAGCAATTTATTCATGTAGTTGGATATATGTCCCCCTTTGATGACCATAACAGCAAGGTTGCGATCGATGTGTTTAAAGAAGGACACGACTATCTGAAAATAAAAAATCCTTATGAAAGAACCAAATTTTTAGCAGATCTGTATATTCGCCAGCAGGCATCCGCAGTAGGCTATCCGCTGTCTGTGATTAATCCGCCAACTGTAGTCGGCAGCAGTACAACAGGGAGTACGGAGCAGGTAGCAGGCTTAGGCTTACTTGTGGAGAGTATGCGAAGAGGGCTGATGCCAGTTATACCTGGAGGCAAGGGGTATAAATTACCGCTGATTTCAAACGATGCGCTGGCGAAGTTTATGGTTCAGGTTGTTAAGCTGGAGCAATCGTCTATTCAAACCTATACCCTTGTTCCAGACAAACCGCTTGATCCAGATATAGCTGAGTTATTAGGCGTGATGTCAGAAAGTATGAATATGGCCGCACCTACAATCTCTGTGCCCCTTCGCTTCATGAAGGCACTTATGAACAGCGGGCTCAGTAAAATCACGCGAATTCCATCGGATGGACTGAACTTTATTACAAATCGAAAGTTTTCAAATGATTTACCGAAAAAAGTCATGGGAGCAGATTGGTTTACTAAGACGAGTGTCATGAATTTTTTCCCGGCCGTAGTCGCAGATTTGGATTATCGCCTGATGTACCCAAATGACCAGCATAATCATTCATTTGAACGAACCTTAACCGGAAATACTGTGATTTATCAAATACAAGGAGAGGGTAGGCCATTTATTTTATTCCACGGTTTGTTGAGTGATGGGGAGGATTTATTTCCCTTAGGAGTGGAGCTTCATGAAAAAACGGGTCAACCTGTATGGATTCCGGATCTTCCAGGTTTAGGACGTTCCCCTTTTAAGCATGAGAAGAACCTTATAGATCTCTATTTGAATGTAGTGAAGGAGTTATCAGGAAAAGCTGCTCAGGGCGCACATTGGATTGGCCATTCCTTCGGAGCGGTTATTCTGCTGGAAGCGTTAGCGCGAGAGTACTTGGATACGAAGAATACTATTACTTTACTTCAGCCACCTGTTACGAAGAAAAATCACAAATCGTTTAATGCTCCTCCATTGTTGAACAAATGGGCATTAAAGTTAGCAACGGCTAGTTCATTGGAACGTTATTTAATTGGCAATGGTCTGTTTGAAAATATAGAGGGCATTCCGAAATATTATATTGCCAAAGTACGCAGCAGCTTTACTTCGCCTAGAATTTTAAATACAACTCTTCAGCTCAATCGTTTCCTGTCGAAAAACTATCGGGGTGATTTCACCAAAGTACCGAGTGCTAATCTTCATATTATTTGGGGCGATCAAGATCGGCGCTATTCTACTCCAGTACAGCTTGGAAAGATTGACGTTGTTCCCTATGGTCATCATTTTCCTCTTAGCCATCCGACGGAGACGGCTTCTTATGTACTAGGAAATTAATACATCCACAGTAATGAAAAAAGACACCTGATAAGGTGTCTTCTGCTTTACTCCGTTAGCGGAACAGTTTATAAATCGAGAATCGGAACCGGTCCGTCCATCCAGTTCAGCTGGCTATCCATCATGAACTGAACCGTCCAATGATGCTCTGCCTGATACCAGTTATTAAATTCCACAATACTCTCGTACAGATTCTCGACGGCTTCCGGCGTTCGTTCTTCCAGTACCCGATGGATGTCCGCCAACAAATTCTCCGGCTTCTTTTCTACCCCTTCCAGAACCTTTAAGAACCACTTATAAGAAGGGAACAGCGTTTCGTTGTGTACCAAAATCAGCCTACCTGCGAAAAAGGCATAGTGGGTCAAACAGTAGTCGATTAATAAACGATTGTTGCGTTTCAGTCCTTCGTAATAATACCATTTCCAGGTTTCGAATTGTGCATAGAACTTCTGCATATTCTCTGCCTTGTTCTCCAGCGGATATCGGGGTGCGTCTTGGACCAACTCTTCCAACCCCTCGATATTGGAATAGGTGACGAACGCATCCTGGAATGCGAACTTAGCAGGCTCGCTGCCGGATTCGGCCACTTGCTTGATGTAGGAAGCAGATACAACCTTCCCGTCCACGTAACCGCCTTCATAAGAACAGGATTCCGTTTCGAAATACCCAAGATTATGGATGGAACAAGCATTCTTGTAATCCTCTTCAGAAAGGACGATCATAATGTCGATATCAGAGGTTTCACCAGCAAAACCATGCGCCACGGAACCTCCGATGATGATCCCTTGTACGTCGGGTCTGGCTTTAAGCTTGTTGGTGATGGCATCAATGGCAGCTTGATGATGGGGATACATAATACATCCACTCCAATTAAATTAATATAAACATAAATTAGTAAGCCAATACATTAATCATAAGGTAATAATATTCCACTTTTGAAATTCCCGCAATCCCCCGAATAAATCAATCATCACCCCTAATAAAGGAAGGCATCGTTAGTAACAAAAAAAGGGAGCACCCTCACATTGGATGCTCCCACATTTTTTACTTCCTCAAAGCATTGATCTCCTGCTCTGTTAATCCAGTGGCCTTTGCAATCGTCGTTATGTCCAGATTCAAGTCAAGCATATTCTTCGCTACTTCCTTTATACCTGCCAATTTAGCACTTCCCAGCATAGATGCTTCATCATGAAGATACTTCTGTCTAGCCTCATAAAGCCGTCTAGCATCAGAATCCTGACTCAAATATTGCAGAGTATCCATTGCCTTTTCCAATCCTGGCTCATTCATCTTCAGCACCTCCAGGAAATGAACTTCAATATCGTTGATTAAGGATATTCCTGTCCGGTCTTCCCGCAGAAGACATACGTTTCGCTATCAGCTACATTCGTTATTATTATAGCAATTTTCAAGTGAACTTAATCTTAAAGGGAAACGAAAAAAGACACTGATTAAGGTGTCTTTACTGATACTCCATATGGAGCAGAGGGGAGTCGAACCCCTGTCCGAAGATAACGGCACATAAGCTTCTACGAGTGTAGTTACAGTTTTGATGTCACCCTAGAAGCCCCCCGTAACCGGGTCCTCTTCGGGTCAGCCTGATTATCTTCTTCTGCTGACCCCAGGAGGAGACCAGACAGCGTATCCCACTACTTGTTAGCCCCTATCCCTGTCACATAGGCGATGCAGGGTAGAAGCACGCACACAGGTTATTAAGCTGCGAAAGCGTAGTTGTTTTGTTGTTTGCCGTTTAATAGGCTTTAGCGTTGATGAAGCGGACGCGTCCCCACTACTCGCTACTCATAATTCTAATGTTTTTAGAACATGAACTCTTATCCAATTAATTATTGCTTTTCTCAATATGTTCCTGGATTTAACAAACTTATCTCTTAAATTGAAGTATTCATTTTGAAAAGTTACATCTAAACTAAGAGCAAATTCTTGAAAGAAAAACTCGCCTGAATGAAAATGCCCTGACCTTACATTTCCATATAAGAAGTCACACAATTTTTTATCATAGTCTTCATTTAAATATTTCATCATGAACGAACTGAAAGACAGTTTCTCATTTTCACATTTAGTTAATGCTTCTACTGAGGATACCATGTATGAAATCATAAGTGTTGCTTCTTTTCCCCCAGCAGTATGAGAAAGATTATATAGTCTACATGAATTCTTAAAAGCTTCATATTTATTGATATCCTCAACTTTTAATCTGTCCAAAGACTTATAAAATTGACGAATATTCTTCGGAATTTTTAAAGCTAAACCATAACAAGCCGTTTCATCAATATCTTCAGAATAATACTCTCGCATATCAATAGTAGGATTAGTTATTCTATAGTTTAAAAAGGTTTTTTCTAGATTTTCATTCATTACTTTATCATTATTGAGAATCATTGTTGAATTAAAATTAAAATTATCATCTACAAAACCTACATTAAAATAGGAGGGCACTTCAACTGCTTGATAGTCTAACCTATGTCTCAGACCATTCATATTATCCATTACACGTATATCCAACTCACTATCATAAAATGATTCTCTTTGAAACTCACCTATTAGACCATTATTGCTTTTTCGTGTGTAATGAGCAAATTTAGAATCAAACACATAAAAACCTGTATCAATTAATACGGATAAAAAGGATGTGAAATCTCTGGCAATATTGTATGCTTTTGAACGGGCTTGACTGAGTGAGCTAGCCTCTACCTCAACATCAATGCATATTATTCTCTCAGCTATTGTATTTTTTTGTTTTTCATTAAACAAAGGCTTAAATTTGACTTTTCCTCCCCATGTTATTACATACTCACCTTTAAAACCTATATCATGGATGATTGAATAGTACAGTCTCACTGTATATTTAGCTTTTTTATCACCATAATCGTTGATTGTAATAGGATAATACAATTCGCTTAAAAAGTAATGATCTAGATCGTACGAATTTATCATTTCATCATGAGAATAAATAATCATTTTATGCAACTGTTTCATGCTACCATTGCTTAAAATATAGACATCAACATTAATCCGAGCTTCAGCTTCTTTAATCCTGTCTACAAAGCTAAATTTGTAAACATCAAAGTCATCAATATATTCATGAATAACCTCTAATTGCTTTTTCTTCTGAAACTCATTTTTTAGATACTCATCTAGTACGGAATTGTTGATTGGTATTTCGAGTTTTTTTTCAACTTTATTCATACTCTTCCCCCATAGTCCTGTTCAGCATTGAGTTTGATAGTTTCCCAGTCAATATCAAGTCCAGATATACGAAAGGTCTTTCCTTCCAACTATGCTATCCACTGCTCATTTTCATATTACGAAAATTATGTACCACTCTGATTGCCTACAGCTCAAGATGGTGGATTTTCACCCTGAATACTAATGCGAAGCTCGGCCGACAAAAGTAACAATTTACTGGAATTAGATATACCAATATTCCCATACCATGAATTGACTGTCAAAACATTTTGTCAGCTAATACATATAAAAGTTCTTCAGATATCTTTGCAACCAGCAATTGATCACGATATGAATGTTACACTTTCCGACGCCATTTACCTTATACATCATTAAAACTTGCAACAGTCACAAAATAGATAGTACTACCAGTACATTGAAACGTATGTTCTGAAGGACTTTGTAACCATTTGTCGTATTTTGTATATATAAAAAATAATGGTAAATGAGAGTGATCCCTGTGAATAATCATAATCATCTTAGTTTAGTTAAAGAAAATATTGACTTTAACAGTCAAGGCCGACAAGATAAACGCCCTGACCGTATTATTATTCCAAAATTACATGGTGCTAAATTAAGAACTAATTTTAGTCAGCAACAAAACGAATATAATAAAACAAAGAAGTTTGGTGAAGACTTCATTTTCAGAGTAATTAAAGATAACGACAAGCCAGTTAACTACAGTAAAATAGGTCTTATCCTCCTTGCTGAACCAAATAAAAAAGAAGCTATTGTACAAGTTGAAAATCCTATAGTTTTCAACTCTCACTTATCCGATTTTATAGCTGAGAAACTAGCAACCAAAAGAGTTATGAATTATTCTGAATTTGCTAACCTTGAGGAATTTGTTTTTCAAACTCCAGAAGAAAAAACAGGACCATTGTTAAAGGCTATGGTAGTTGACAATATGGCAGAATACACACTAGATGTCCAATTATATGCGGATTCCGATGACATAAAATCCCTTCATCAGAAAATGATTTCTTTTAAGGATTATTTGAAATCCTTAGAATCTCGGGTAATTGATGATGTTATTATGTCCTGCTTGATGCTTATTAAAATTTCAATTAAAGGCGCGCTAATTAGAACATTATTGGAGCATAAAAACGTATATTATGCCGACTTACCCCAACAATCCATTTATGAACAGGGAAAATTTCAAAATATTGATATTGCAACAATTCCGAAGATTAAAAAACCTGGCCTAGATACTCCTTTTGTTGCTGTTATCGATAGTGGAATATTACCTACTCATCCGCTACTACAAGACACGGTGTACGAGTCTGAAGCATTTGGTGGAATTACAACACCATTCGATGAGAATGGTCACGGCACCATGGTAGCAGGAATTGTTCTTTACGGAGATGTATACGAAGCATTAAATTCCTCTAAACCTCTTGAGCCAGAGATACGCTTATTAAATGGAAGAGTAACTGACCAACACAATAAATTCCCAGATGAAAAAATACTTGTTTCAGTAGTTCAAGAAGCTATAGAGTACTTTGCATCTGACGAATTTAATTGTAAGATATTCAATTTATCATTAGGAGATGATCGTTTTCCCTATCAACAAAATAGTAAGATGGATGCATGGAGTTTTTCTTTAGATTATTTAAACTATAAATTTAATATAGCTACAGTTGTATCTAGCGGCAACTATTATCCTATCAATGATGGTGCCACTGTGATGAACAATTATGTTGATTATTTATTGAATGATCAAGATGCAGCAATAATTCCCCCTGGTATATCAGTAAGCTCACTTACTATAGGTTCAAAAATTCATAATGTTGGTGGAAACGGTTTACGGACGATTCCCGTAGGCGAAAAGGGAATAATCTCCCCATTTTCAAGAACAGGCCACGGATACAATAAATCGATAAAACCCGAGTCTACAGCTAATGGCGGTACCTATGTTTTTAATACGTTGACTAAGAAGATTAACTCTCAAGATTCATCTCTTGGAGTGTTATCTTCCAGTCTCTTTAACAATGGTTCCTGGTTTGAAGTACGTCATGGAACTAGTTTTGCTGCTCCTTATATTAGCCATCTTTTAGGGAAGATAAAAAAAGAAATCCCCACTGCAAAAGGAAATCTCTTACGAGCCTTACTCATCAATTCATCTGATTGTTCTACTTTAAGCAATGAATATATTGAACAAAAATACTCTAGTTCAAAACCTGCACAAATCAAAGAACTTCAGCAGCGTATAAATGGATATGGGGATATTAGAGAAAAATATTTAACTCGATCATACGATAACCTTGTAACTATGTATCATGAAGGTGACATAGGGATCGGAAAGATAAATATCTTCGAGATACCCATTCCAGATGAAGTATATTCTTCTAAAGGTGCTTGTAAAATAAATATTTCTTTAGCATATAATCCTCCATGTAGGGATTCAAGAATAGACTATATGGGGGTTAAAATGTCATTTGGCTTATATCGTGGACTTGATTTAGATGATGTTACAAAATACACCTGTAAGCCTGACGATGATGAATTTGAAAAAAGCACTCTACCCGAGGACAAAAAGGGATGTAAATGTAAGATGGATCCTGCCATAGCTTCTACTGCTAGGGGCACACTTTTGAAAAGTACACATAAGCTAATTAATAATGCAAAGGCACAACGTGTTTATGGAGACACTTATTATTTGGTAGTAAAGTGTACAAAGAAATGGCTCCAGGAGGAGGGGTTTCAACCTTTTGCAGTTGTTGTATCTATAGAACACAGCAATCAAGAAGTTAATATTTATAATTCAATAC
Source organism: Paenibacillus sp. FSL P2-0136 (assembly GCF_037975325.1). Taxonomy (NCBI): domain Bacteria; kingdom Bacillati; phylum Bacillota; class Bacilli; order Caryophanales; family Paenibacillaceae; genus Paenibacillus; species Paenibacillus sp. FSL P2-0136. The sequence continues at coordinate 7,481,958 of NZ_CP150244.1, read as the reverse complement.
AAACAAGAATTCAAAACAGACAACGTTCACAAACAAGAACACGTGTTTAAAATGAAAGGAGATGCGGAAAAATTCCGCATCTCTTTACATTAATGCGTTGTATATTTCATACCTACTTTTGTATTTTTCAATCTCCTCTAATATAAGTGATTCTGATAATTGATTATATCGCATAATAATTGCCTTCTTTATAGAGGTGACACAGATACGTTCAATATCAGCATGCGAAAAACCAATTAACATCTTTGAAAGTTGATCAGTATCTATTCTTGCATGCGGATAACGATTTAAATTCCGATTTAACAAATCCTTAATTTGAGACTCATTAGGCAAAGGAAACAACAATACATCATCAAAACGTCTCCATATGGCTGGGTCTAATAACGATTGGTGATTAGTAGCAGCTATTATTATACTGTCTCCTTGAAAACTATCTAGCAACTGTAAAAAGGTATTTACTACTCTCTTTAACTCACCATGTTCATCTATTGAATCACGTTTTTTGGCAATAGCATCAAATTCATCAAAAAATAAAATCCAATTACCACTTGATGCAAAGTCAAAGATTTTTCTTAGATTACTGGCTGTTTCTCCAAGATACGAAGAAATCACACTATCGAATCTAGTATATAAAATTGGTATATTCAATTCACCTGAGATAGCTTTTGCAGTCACCGTTTTACCACATCCAGGGGGGCCACAAAATAGAAATTTGTTTTTACTCGATAAACCATAGGCCGACAGGACATCACTTTCTTCAAACTCTTTTACTAACTCATAGAGTGATTGGAGAATTGAATCGTTAAGAACGAGATTATCAAAGTTTGTCTGAGATTGATTCATTTCAAGCAACAAATTATTAGAATCTTTATCCTTAGGCAATAAATGAAAGTGATTAACTGTTGTTTGTTTTAATGGTTTTGCTTCAAAACCAGGCGAATCTAATATTTTTTGTAATTCCCCAGCCAATTGCGCATGACTTTTAATCTTTTCATCTTCAATAATTGCTTCTGCGATTTGCTTAAATGTGTCCATATTTCCATCTTTAACACTTTGAAATAACTTCTTGAGATGCGCCCCTTTGGCCATCTATTATCACACCGCTTCATATAAACTTTGTTTTAATATAGCATATCTTTATCATTTTAACTCTTTTTATAATTTCTATACCCATAGTTGTTTAGAGCACAACATCAAAGGCATAGAATTTAAAGCATAACAATTAATTAAATTTCATAATATAAACCCTGCCAATCATTATTAAAAAAAAAGTATTATTAGAGTGTTTCCTGAATCATATTATATTCTTCCTAAAAAGTATTCACAAAAGACTCCTTAAACATTCCAATTCTATTCTATATGAAAACTTGTTGTCGGTTCCCTTTATGTTTCTAGGGCATCGGAATTATGTATATTTTCAAGCTCTCTCAAAAATCTATACTTGATGATCGTCCCAACACTACGACACGTAGTTGAGGACTATAAACCTAATCTAAAATCTTCAATCCGTTGCTTAATAACTTCTTCAGGACTATTTCCATTCTTCTTCAGCAACAACATTTGCTCGTAATCAGAATCATCAATAAATATAATTAATTTGGATTGTGCCATCCACACTTCTCGTTGAGTGTGTATTGCAGCTTCTTTTGCCCCTTTTCTGGTTGAAATAATTCCAAACATTCCTGGACCATAGGCTTTTAAGTAGTTAATCATTTGTAGTACACAGTTTTTGGTTATTTTTTCAGAGTAGTTCTTGGGGTCAATTACAATAAAATCTGCCCCGTATCTATTGGCCATAAACTTCCAAAATCCTGATTCGCAATAATTTGCCATGATTATGTCTCTTCTATTTGCCTTAGCAGTATCTGAATGCTCTACAATTGGCTTGCCGAGGTCTGGACAAAATAGGTGCTCAAATATAGATGTACAAACCTTCTGATACGAACTCCAATTTGATTTTCCAGGAACGCATGACCTCAAAATCCGCATTAGCACATCTTCAATGGTATCTTTAAGGTGTACAGACATTAGTAACTCTTTAAGCTCACAGGACTCGATCATTCTTAATTGTTGCGTAAATAACGCAGCAATTTTATTCAAATCCCAAACTTCAAGCCACTTAAGATCGCTAATCCTGTCCATCTGCATTGCAGTCAACTCACCTGGAAATGCCAGAACTCTCTTCTTAAAAGTAGGATTTTGATAATGCAGTAATTTTTTAATCACTTCATCAAGTCTACGTTCAGAAAAAGTTGAGGCTGCTTTGCATTCAATCAACAAAGTTTCCCCGTTAAAATCTGCTTTTATATCTGCATTTTCAGTATTAACCTCATTCTGGACATTGCTAAAACTTCCATGACACCTCATCATTCTAAGCAACTCATATTCGAATATAAATCCCTTAACCTGAGAACCTTCATGAATACCCAATATTATACCGCCCCCCATCCATACACTTTTAAATGCTTTGTCTTGTTATCATAAAAAACATCGTATCCAATCCTCAGTAATAGGCGATCTGTCAAGTTTGAGTTCTTCGAGCTTTTCAATTTCACAAATATTACTTCTTTATCCAAGTTGCTATCGAAGTAGCCGCCTTTACTAATGACCTTGTAACATCAGACCCCCTTGAATGAACTATAATTATTAATTAAAAAAAACCACTTACTATTCCCTACCCTACATAGTTAATGTTTAGTCACTCAATGGCTCTCCTCTTCATAAAGTCCTCAAACTTATTTCTTAGTACATACACATAATCACATATTGCTATTGCAAAATCTAAGAGGTCAGAAGCATCTATTTTACTTATTTTCACATCAGAAGCATGAGCTCCAATATTCCGATGAATTCGCAGAGCATTTCCCCATTCATAAATCCTCTTATCAATTATCTCAAGCTCTAATAGTTCCTTAAGACCTCCGAAGATATTTGAACTGCTAGCATTAAAATCCTTACAGATGGCTTCTACCGCTCTTCCGCACATAACAGCACAAGCTAAATATGCACTGCCTTTAAAACATTTTTCAGCCTCATCCAATGAAAAGCTTACAGCTTCAGGCAAATCCCAAGACCATTCTCTTTTAGGATCAGGCCATAACCTAACAGCATGACTCCATTCATATTCTTCATTTCCTATTTGCCAAAGTTCTGTTCGAGCTAGCAATGAGCACTTGCAAACTGGACATTCTAAAAGTACTCGCTTCGACGGATTCTCTTCATAGTCCTTATACGTTTCATGCTCACCTTTTATAATGCCATCTACTTTGGAATTACAATATGGACATTCAACTATCATATCCTTTCCCCCGTTTCCTGCTGTCACAGCCTACATCTGTAGTTCTACAATATTTGTAAAATTCCCTGCTTTATTAACAAGGAAAGCGCATAAATGGACTTGGCTTGAGAAAATTTTCATTTTAATGCTCTAGTGGATTAATTATAAGGAGACTCATGCTATTCATGGCCAGCACTTCTCACAAACCCAGTATTATCAAGCATTTCAACCACAATGCACCCCTAATTATCTCCTGAAAACATGAAAAAAGAGTACCAATTAAGGTACTCTCTCATACTCCATATGGAGCCGAGGGGAGTCGAACCCCTGTCCGAAGATAACGGCACATAAGCTTCTACGAGTGTAGTTACAGTTTTGATGTCACCCTAGAAGCCCCCCGTAACCGGGTCCCCTTCGGGTCAGCCTGATTATCTTCTTCAGCTCACCCCAGGCGGAGATGAGACAGCGTATTCCACTATTTGTTAGCCCCTAGCCCTGTCACATGGACGATGCAGAGTAGAAGCACGCACACAGTTTCTTAGGCTGCGAAAGCGTAGTTGTTTTGTTGTTTGCCGTTTAATAGGCTTTAGCGTTGATGAAGCGGACGCGTCCCCACTACTCGCTACTCATGCTCGAACTATCCCCGTCGAATCCAAGAACGGCCCCTCATTAGAAAGGGCGCTTCGGATTAACGGATCAATCACAAGCACAAATGCTGATCCGGTACACAGCGATCTGATTTACGATGGCTGTTCAGAAGCAAAAAATCTACTTACCCAGTATAGCACATTTATCAACACTTTAACACGTGGGTTAAAGGAATTGAAGGTTGAATCTGGAACCACCTGACGAGGGTGCAGTAGTCAGTCTATCTGGCTACCTTCTGTTTGTCGCGCAGCACACGCTGGATATCACGCTGTGCGTCACGCTTCGCGGCGGAATCCCGTTTGTCGTATTCCTTCTTACCTTTACCCAGACCAATCAGCAGCTTGGCGTAGCCATTACGCACATAAATCTTAAGCGGCACAATGGTGAAGCCATCCCGTTTGGACGAGCCCAGCAGCTTGTGTATCTGCTCCTTATGCATAAGCAGCTTACGTGTGCGCGTAGGATCGGTAGGATTGGCGCGGTTTCCCTGTTCAAAAGGACTGATATGCATGTTGTGGATATGAATCTCGCCATTGCGGATCGTAGCGAACGCATCCCCTATGTTGGCGCGGCCATTACGCAGCGATTTGATCTCTGTTCCTGTAAGAACCAAACCCGCTTCGTAGGTGTCCTCAATAAAATAGTCATGGGAAGCTTTTTTGTTCTGGGCGAGCACTTTCCCGTCTGCTTTTTTACCCATGAGCGTCACTCCTTGAATCGAATTCCCGGCAATCCTTCACGGACACCAGGTCTATATTGTATCAAAAGCCGAGCTGCCAACGCAAGGAAGGATCGCTCTATGCCGCGGTCGTGTGAAGCTTGATTCTTATTAAAAAAGCACTGCCCCCCTAAAGGAACAGCGCTCATATCGTTCAGCCTACGCCTTAGGTTTCTTCTTGCGCTTACGGCGCCCGCTCTTCTCGCCAGTGTCAGCACCGGCCTGGCCTGCAGACTCCCCGCTGCCTGGCGTCACGGAGGGGCTAATGAACACGCCGCCCTTCTTCTTGCGGCGGCCCTTGCCCTCCGGCGCTGCGCCGCGCCCGTCGGCCCCCAGGTCCTCGCGGCTGCGGAACCGTGTGCTCGCGTCTACGCCGCGCAGCTCACCGCCCGCCTGCTCAGACCCGCCACCGCCCGGCGCGCCGTAGCCGCCCTTGCCCGAGCCAAAGCCGAAAGCGATGCCGCGTCCCCCGGCACCGCCACCGGCCTCCGCGCCGCGGCCTCTGCCGCCCTCGCGCGGAGCGCCCGAACCGCCGGCTTCGCCCCGGCGGTCCGCCTTGCCGCCGCCCGCTGCGCCTGCGGCGGCAAGACCACGCCGCGCTGCCGCTTCCGGCCCGCGTCCGCGCTTGCGGCCGCTGCCTGCTGCGCCGGCGATGTCCCACGCCGCCGCTCCATCTGCGCGCGGCCCGTTCCCGGCGCCTGCCGCAGCGGCGCCGAAGCCACCAGCCGCTTCACCGCCGCCAGCGGGAGAAGCGTTCTTGCTCTTACCAGCGGCACCTGCGCCGCCGCTCTTCCCCTTACCGCCAGCACCGAAGATGGCGCCGTTCTTGCCCTTGGTAACACCACTCTTGCCTCCGGCAGTAGCGCTGCCGGGCTTTCCTTTACCGCCACGGCCCTTGCCGCCTCCAGCCTTACCGGCGGGCTTGCTGAAGCCACCTGCGCCCGGACGGCCGCCTTTGCCGCCATAGCTCCGGTGGTCTCCAGCCGCCCGCGGCTTCATATCAACCAGCTCGAAGTCGATGGTGTGGTCATCCATGTTAACCTTGGCCACGCGGATCTTCACTTCATCGCCGATGCGGAAGACCTTGGAGGTACGCTCACCGATCAGCGCCATATGAGCTTCATCGAAGTGGTAGTAGTCGTCTGTCAGCGCACTGAGGCGAATGAGACCTTCGACCGTATTGTCCAGCTCAATGAACATCCCGAAGCTGGTCACACTGCTGATCATGGCGTCGAATTCCTCGCCAACCTTGTCCTGCATGAACTCTGCTTTCTTCAGCTGCTCGGTATCGCGCTCGGCTTCAACAGCCACACGCTCACGCTCCGAGGACTGCTGGGCAATATCCGGCATCCGGGAGGCCAGATATTCGTGGCGCTTCTCGCTCAGCGCTCCTCCATTCTCAAGCACCTCACGCATCACACGGTGGATGACCAGATCGGGATAACGGCGGATCGGTGAGGTGAAGTGGGAATAGAACTCCGCTGCCAGCCCGAAGTGCCCGGTGCTCTCGGCATCATACTTCGCCTGCTTCATGGAGCGCAGCATCATCGTGCTGATTACCGTCTGCTCCTTCGTTCCCTGAATCTGCTCCAGCAGATCCTGCAGCGCACGCGGGTGAACCGAATTCCCCCGGCCCTTCACGTGGTAGCCGAAGTTAGCCGCAAAAGCCATGAAGTTCTGCAGCTTCTCCGGGTCCGGGTCCTCATGAATCCGGTACAGGAAGGGAACCTTCAGCCAGTGGAAGTGCTCCGCCACCGTCTCATTAGCCACCAGCATGAATTCTTCAATAATCTGCTCCGCTACAGAGCGTTCACGTTTTACAATATCGATAGCCTTACCGGCCTCATCTACAATAATCTTGCTCTCTTCAAAATCGAAATCCACCGCCCCGCGCCGCATCCGGGCACCCCGCAGCTTCATCGCCAGCTCCTTCATCAGGCGGAAATCCCCGATCAGCGGAGCATAACGCTCCAGCAGCTCAGGATCTTCATCCTCGACAATCTTCCGTACATCAGAGTAGGTCATTCTCTCCTTCGTACGGATGACACTGGTGAAGACATCGTGGTTCACGACCTTCATCTGCTCGTCGAATTCCATTTCACAGGACATCGTCAGACGGTCAACCTGCGGATTCAAGCTGCAGATACCGTTCGACAGCCGGTGCGGAAGCATCGGAATGACACGGTCCACCAGGTACACACTGCATCCGCGGTCGTAGGCTTCCTTGTCCAGCTCAGAGCCTTCACGCACATAATAGCCTACGTCAGCAATATGAACGCCCAGCTTATAATGGCCATTCTCCAGACGCTCTACGTTGACCGCATCATCCAGATCCTTGGCATCTGCGCCGTCGATCGTTACGATATTGAGCCCGCGCAGATCACGCCGCCCCTGCTCGATAATCTCTTCATCTGTGATCGAATCCGGCGCCTGCTCCGCTTCCGTCATCACCTCAGCCGGAAAAGCCTCCGGAAGCTGATGCTTACGGATTACCGACAGAATATCCACGCCCGGATCATCCTTATGGCCAAGGATCTCAATGATCTCACCCTCAGCCGCAGCACGGCCCTCCGGATAGCTCACAATGCGGACAACCACCTTTTCCCCGTCAACCGCACCCTTGAAAGACTCCCTTGGGATGAAAATATCCCGGTTAATCCGCTTATCATCAGGCAGCACGAAGCCATAGGTCTCCAGGCTCTGGAAAACACCCACTGTCTGCGACACACCTCTGATCAGAATCCGTTCCACTTCGCCTTCCATTCGCCCGCCGGACGGGCTCTTAGAGGTAATACGAATCAAGACGATATCGCCGTTCATAGCCCCCTTCAGATCGTTCGCGTGGATATACACATCCGGGTGCTCCCGGTTATCGGGAATCAGAAAAGCAAAGCCCTTGGCATGAACCTGCAGCCGTCCGCGCAGCAAATCCATCCGCTCAGGCACACCATAACGGCTGCCCCGGGTCAATATGATCCGGCCGTCCTTTTCCAGGTCAATCAATAGAGCCTCAAAGGCTTTGAAATCGGCACTATCCTGAGTGGCGAAATGGCTTACCAGTTCTTCATAGGTTAGTGGTTTATAAGCGGTCTCCCGCATGAAATCAAGTAAGATTTCCTGTGTTATCATGTTCGTTACCTCAGCCTCCTGCTGCATTCCTATGCATTGGCATACTGTATGCCTTGTCCTATTATACAGCTAATCATTTCAAGTAAAATTTACCTTTATATACTTCATACCCTAGTATACACGAAATTAATCCCGGGCATCCCTGTTATGATGTTCACAATATTAAATCTGCATACAAAATAACCCCACAAAGTGGGGCTTTAGCTTCGATGATGACTCAGGTACTTTGCGGGGACCCCAAATCTATCAAAAAAGCCCCCGTCTATTCCATTCAGAACAGAGCGAAGGCTTACTGTAGACGAGTTATTCAACAACAATGGCAACAACTATTGACATGATGAAGAATCCTGCCGCCAGACCAACTGTTACACGCTGCAGCACAAGCTCCATACCGCGCGCCTTTGTTTTACCGAAGAGATGCTCAGCACCGCCGGAGATGGCACCGGAAAGACCTGCACTTTTCCCTTTTTGCAGAAGAACGACCGCAATCAGACCTACGGCAAAAATCAGAAGCACCACTTTCAAAAAGATATCCATTCACTTCCACCTCCTACGTCCAAGCATCACTATCTATGCTAAATTAGAATATCCGTTTCATAAACAGCATTTTTATTTTATCATAGCCACAGAATGAATACAACCTTCCAGACGGCATTCCCGCCCTATCACACTATGAAAATCTCATGTTGTCCCTCTATCGCAGATATCAGCATCAAAAAAGCCTGCCGGAAACCGGCAGGCTCATTGTATCTATAGATTCAAAAGAAATTATCTTTTGAGGTTGTAGAAGGATTTCAGGCCGTTGTATTGAGCCAATTCGCCCAGCTCGTCTTCGATGCGAAGCAGTTGGTTGTATTTAGCCACACGGTCTGTACGGGAAGGAGCACCAGTCTTGATCTGGCCTGCGTTGGTAGCTACAGCGATGTCAGCAATAGTGCTGTCTTCGGACTCACCGGAACGGTGGGAGATTACAGCTGTGTAGCCGGCACGTTTTGCCATTTCAATCGCATCGAAGGTTTCAGTCAGTGTACCAATCTGGTTAACCTTAACCAGGATGGAGTTACCGATACCCTTTTCGATACCTGTTGCCAGACGCTCAGTGTTCGTAACGAACAGGTCGTCACCAACCAATTGGACTTTATCGCCCAATTTTTCAGTCAGCAATTTCCAGCCATCCCAGTCATCTTCGGACATACCATCTTCGATAGTGATGATTGGGTACTTCTCAACCCATGAAGCCAGCAGGTCAACATACTCAGCGGAAGTGTAAGATTTACCTTCGCCTGCAAGTGTGTATTTACCGTCTTTGTAGAACTCAGTGGAAGCAACGTCCATACCAAGGAATACGTCAACGCCTGGTTTGTAACCGGCTTTTTCGATCGCTTCGATGATTGTAGTGATCGCTTCTTCATTGGAACCCAGGTTCGGTGCGAAGCCGCCTTCGTCGCCAACTGCTGTGTTCAGGCCTTTGGATTGCAGTACGGATTTCAGGTTGTGGAAGATTTCTGCACCAGTACGCAGTGCTTCCTTGAAGCTTGGAGCGCCTACTGGAAGAACCATGAACTCTTGAACGTCGATGTTGTTGTCGGCATGCTCACCACCGTTGATGATGTTCATCATTGGTACTGGAAGAGTCTTGGCATTGAATCCGCCCAGGTATACATACAAAGGAATGTCCAGAGCAGTTGCAGCAGCGCGAGCTACGGCCATGGATACAGCCAGGATTGCGTTAGCGCCCAGCTTGCCTTTGTTCGGAGTTCCGTCCAGAGTGATCATCAGCTTGTCGATGCCCACTTGGTCAAGAGCGTCCATACCGATTACTTCTGGAGCGATAATTTCGTTTACGTTCTCAACAGCTTTCAGAACGCCTTTGCCCATGTAACGGGATTTGTCGCCGTCACGAAGCTCTACAGCTTCATGAGCGCCAGTGGAAGCTCCGGAAGGAACGATAGCGCGGCCTTTTGCGCCGGACTCCAGATATACGTCAACCTCTACAGTAGGGTTACCACGGGAGTCAAGGACTTCGCGTGCATACACATCAGAAATAATAGTCATGTAAGTTTAATCTCCTTTTATACAATGGTTTTGGGTTTACACAAACAGATGTCTTGCTTATTTGCGGCTGGCAATCATGGATTGTCCGGTCATTTCCGCAGGCTGCGGAAGTCCCATCAGATCTAAGATTGTCGGTGCCACATCTGCGAGAATACCAGCTTCGCGCAGAACTACATCTTCAGTGGTAACGATGAACGGTACCGGGTTGGTGGTATGGGCTGTGAACGGACGTCCGTTCTCATCGAATACCATATCAGCATTTCCGTGGTCGGCAATGATAATAGCAACGCCGCCCTTGGCAACTACAGCATCCACAACCTTGCCTACGCATTCGTCCGTTACTTCGACTGCCTTGATTGTAGGCTCCAGCATGCCGGAGTGTCCTACCATATCAGGGTTAGCAAAGTTCAGGATAATGGCATCCTGTCTATCCGCCTCAATCTCCGCTACGCAGGCCGCCGCCACTTCGTAAGCGCTCATCTCTGGCTTCATATCATAGGTTGCCACCTTTGGCGAGTTGATCAGGATACGGGTCTCGCCCGGAAGCTCCTCATCGCGTCCGCCGCTGAAGAAGAAGGTCACATGCGGATACTTCTCGGTCTCTGCAATACGCAGCTGCTTCTTGTTCTGCTGAACCAGCACTTCACCGAGCGTGTTGTCCAGATTCTTCGGGGAGTAAGCCACGAAGCCTTGAACTGTCTCACTGAAGGTAGTCAGACATACGAAGTGCAGGCCTTGCGGGAACTTAGGTCCACGGTCGAAGCCGCGGAAATCCGAGTTCGTGAACACTTGTGACAGCTGAATCGCACGGTCAGGACGGAAGTTAAGGAAAATGACGGAATCGCCGCTCTCCACGGTCGCTACCGGGTTGTTTTGGCTGTCCACAATTACACTTGGCTCCACGAATTCATCGAACACAGAATTCTGGTAGGATGCAGTGATGGCCTGAAGGGCATCGGTATATTTAGGGCCTTCCCCATATACCATTGCACGGTAAGCCTTCTCTACACGTTCCCAGCGCTTGTCACGGTCCATCGCGAAGTAGCGTCCGGATACCGTAGCAATTGTACCTACGCCAACCTCTTCAATCTTGGCGACCAGATCCTGAATGAACTTCTGTCCACTGTCGGGTGGTACGTCACGGCCATCCATGAAGGCATGAATATAGACTTCATGCAGATCTTCTTTTTTGGCCAGATCGAGCATGGCGAACAGGTGATTGATGTGGCTGTGTACGCCGCCATCGGATACCAGTGCATAGAGGTGAAGCTTTTTGCCGGTTGACTTAGCGCTTCTTACGGCAGCCACCAGCGTCTCGTTATCGAAGAATTCTCCATCACGGATCGACTTGTCGATACGGGTCAGGTCTTGATATACAATCCGGCCGGCACCAATGTTAAGGTGCCCTACTTCAGAGTTACCCATTTGGCCTTCCGGCAGACCTACAGCTTCACCGCAAGCGGTAAGCGTAGTATTCGGATATTGCTTCAGGTAACGGTCGTAGTTCGGCTTGTTGGCTTGGGCAACAGCGTTGCCTTCATCCGTGTTCCGCAGTCCGAAGCCGTCCATGATAATCAGTGCTACAGGTCTTGGAGCTGACATTCTTACTTCGCCCCCTCAACGAGTGAAACGAAGGAAGCAGGCTGCAGGCTGGCACCGCCGACGAGAGCGCCGTCGATGTCGCTTTGACTCATGTACTCCGTTACATTCTCAGGCTTCACACTGCCGCCGTATTGGATACGAACTGCATTAGCCGTTGCTTCATCGTACAGGCCTTTAACAAGGGTACGGATATAAGCAATAACTTCGTTAGCATCCTGGGAAGTGGAGGATTTACCTGTACCAATCGCCCAGATCGGCTCATAAGCGATAACTACGCTTGCTGCCTGCTCTGCGCTAAGACCGGCAAATGCCGCTTCAGTCTGCACCTTGCATACGTCCTTAGTCTGGTCAGCTTCGCGCTCTTCCAGCTTTTCGCCTACGCAGACAATTGGAGTAATGCCGTGACGGAAGGCCGCATGCATCTTCTTGTTGACGATTTCGTCCGTTTCACCGAAATAAGCACGGCGTTCGGAGTGGCCGATAATAACGTACTCTACACCAAGATCCTTCAGCATTACGCCGCTGATCTCACCTGTATAAGCGCCGTTATCTTCGAAGTGCAGGTTCTGTGCACCAATTTTGATGGTAGTGCCTTGTACCGCTGCAACCAGTGCAGGCAGGTTCGTGAATGGCGCGCAGATTACAGTCTCTACGCCTGCCACTTCCGCCTGGCCTTTGATTTCAGCGATGAAGCCTTCGGCTTCCGGAACGGTTTTGAACATTTTCCAGTTGCCTGCAATAATAGGTGTTCTACTCATAGTGATGTATTGCCTCCCTCTTCGGTATTACTTGTCGTTCAGTGCTTCTACACCTGGAAGAGCCTTACCTTCCATGAACTCGAGCGATGCGCCGCCGCCAGTGGAGATGTGATCCATCTGGTCTGCGAGGTGGAATTTCTCAGCAGCCGCAGCGGAATCGCCGCCGCCAATAACAGTGTAGCCTTCGGTAGTAGCACAAGCCTGAGCCACAGCCTTGGTGCCTTCAGCGAAGATGTCGATTTCAAATACGCCCATCGGTCCATTCCATACAACCAGCTTGGAGTTTTTGATAATATCGGCATAGATTTCACGGGTCTTAGGACCGATGTCCAGACCTTCCCAATCTGCAGGGATCTCGGTTGCATCTACAATCTTGGTGTTGGCATCTGCACCGAACTTGTCAGCCACTACAACGTCAACCGGAAGCACGAAGTTCTTGCCCAGCTTCTTGGCCTTCTCGATGAATCCAAGCGCTGCATCAATCTTGTCGTTGTCTACCAGGGATTTACCGATTTCGTAACCTTGAGCCTTGGTGAACGTGTAGGAGAGGCCGCCGCCAATCAGTACATTGTCAGCCAGATTCAGCAGGTTGTCGATAACGTCAATCTTGTCTTTCACCTTGGAACCGCCGATGATGGCAGTGAAAGGACGTTCCGGGTTAGAAAGCGCCTTGCCGAGAACGGACAATTCCTTCTCCATCAGAAGACCGGATACTGCCGGCAGGAAGTGAGCGATTCCTTCTGTCGAAGCATGGGCACGGTGAGCTGCGCCGAATGCGTCATTGACGAACAGGTCAGCCAGTTCAGCGAACTGCTTAGCCAGTTCAGGATCATTCTTCTCTTCGCCTTTGTAGAAACGGACATTCTCAAGCACAAGCACATCGCCATCGTTCAGTTCAGCGATTTTTGCTTTTACAGCTTCGCCAATGGCCTCATCAGCCTTGGCTACCGGTTTGCCGAGCAATTCAGATAAACGGACTGCAGCGGAAGTCAACCGCATGGAATCGACGAATTCGCCTTTAGGACGGCCCATATGGCTGGCCAGAATGACCTTTGCACCGTTCTCAATCAGGTATTTAATTGTTGGAAGGGTTTCGCGGATACGGGTATCATCAGTGATCTTGCCGTCTTCCACTGGCACATTGAAATCTACACGCACGAATACGCGTTTGCCTTTTACTTCTACATCACGGACACTTTTTTTGTTCATGATTAACATTTCCTCCACACCCAAAATTGGTTCCTTCACAAAGCCATTTCACGCGAATCCAGTTCATTTAGAAAGAGCGGAAACAGACTTTCCTTGTTTCCGCTCTATTGTACTTCTTATATGAAATCGGTCTTATTTAGCAAGCTTAGCGAATTTCTCCAAAGTACGAACCAGCTGTGCAGTGTAGGACATTTCATTGTCATACCAAGCAACAGTTTTAACCAGCTGTTTGTCGCCAACAGTCAGTACTTTTGTCTGAGTTGCATCGAACAGGGAACCGAAAGTCATACCCTTGATGTCGGAAGATACGATTTCGTCTTCAGTGTAGCCGTAAGTTTCTGGGTCAGAAGCTTCCTTCATGGCTGCATTGATTTCTTCAACAGTTACGCTCTTATCCAGAACAGTAACCAGCTCAGTCAGGGAACCTGTAGCTACAGGCACACGTTGTGCTGCACCGTCAAGCTTGCCCTTCAGTTCTGGAATAACCAGGCCGATGGCTTTAGCAGCACCGGTAGTGTTAGGGATGATGTTCTCAGCAGCAGCGCGGGCGCGTCTGAAGTCGCCTTTTGCGTGTGGAGCATCAAGAGTGTTCTGGTCACCTGTGTAAGCGTGGATCGTAGTCATCAGGCCTTCGATGATACCGAACTTGTCGTTCAGGACTTTGGCCATTGGAGCCAGGCAGTTCGTTGTGCAAGATGCGCCGGAGATTACTGTTTCGGAACCGTCAAGGATGTCATCGTTAACGTTGTACACAACAGTTTTCATGTCGCCTGTAGCTGGAGCGGAAATAACTACTTTCTTAGCTCCGCCTTTAAGGTGCTTCTCAGCGGCTTCTTTAGTTGTGAAGAAACCAGTACATTCCAGAACGATATCAACGCCAAGCTCTCCCCAAGGAAGTTCTTCAGGGTTGCGGTTCGCCAGAACCTTAACATCTTTACCGTTTACTTTGAAGAATCCGTCATGAACTTCAACGTCTCCCTGGAATTTACCTTGAGTTGTATCATATTTAAGCAAATGAGCAAGCATCTTAGCGTCAGTCAAGTCATTGATTGCTACCACTTCGATACCTTCTACATTTTGAATACGGCGGAATGCAAGGCGTCCAATACGTCCAAAACCGTTAATACCAACTTTTACACTCATTGAATAGTTCCTCCTAGAGTTCGTTTTATTTATTCAAGACAAGCCGTGAGGCTCGTCAAGACAACAATGTTAAGTATAATGCATAAACCCTTTGCGCGCGCCCCATTTAATGGAATCTATAGGGCCTTTTGTAGCTGTGTGTCGATTTCCTTGCCGATTTCAACAGCCGCCGCCTCGTCGATGACGAGAATATCCTCTTGCCCGAACCGCAGCATCGCATGAATGGCCTTCGCCTTGCGTTTGCCGCCGGCAATACCGATAACGACTTCTGTACGGATAATGTCTTCCAGGCGCAGCCCCATGGTCCGCATCGTATGAACCACTTCGCCATTCTCATTGAAATAGTATCCGAAGGACTCGGCTACGGCTCCCTCGCTCTGAATCTCTGAGATCGTCCCGGAGTCCAGCTTGCGGCGGTGGGTCATTTCAATGGCGTCGCCTATTCCATGTACAATAATACGCGATCTGCGGATAATTTGTACAATCTCTCCAATATTGGAGTCCTGCGCAAGCGACTCATATGCGTCTCCGCTAAGCAGATCGGGCACATGCAGCAGACGGTAATTGGCGCCAATCCGTTTGGCCATGGTTGAAGCAATGGTGTTGGCCTGTATCTCCATGCTCTCTCCCAGTCCTCCACGCGCCGGAACAACCCAGGCGTTCTTATAGGAAAGGGATAGCGGCGGGGTCAGCTGATCGGCCATCTCGGCCAGTGTTGATCCGCCTGTGACGGCAATCGTATCGTCACTGCGCAGTACGCTGAGCAGTGCCTTGGAGCCTGCGCGCCCCAGCTCACGCTTGGTGAACGGCGATGTCTCACAATCGCCAGGTACCACAATTACTTTGGTGAGACCGTACGTTGTACGAATTTTCTCTTCCAGATCATCCAGGCCGAATAGGCTCTTGGCGACCGGCTCCAGCAGGTCAAGCAGTCTGCGACCGGCATCGCTAATGCGCATACCGACGCTCTCGATCTCAATGAGCCCCTGCGATTTCAGAAGATCCGTCTCGGCGCGCAGCACCCGCTCGGTCATATCAAGCGATGCGGCTAACGTCCTGCGCCCAATAATATCGGACAGCATGATCTGATGTAGAATCGTATACCGTCTCTTAAGGGTTTCCATGAGATCAGGCAGAAGCTGCTTTTGGATTTCCAATAGATTACGCATGCTTTCACTCCTGCAACTTCGTCTTTCTCTTATCCCTTGTTCGTGGTCTCAAAATGTCCCGGGTTAACTTTTTAAGTCCCACCCATATTCTACCCAAAACTGACGCCAAGTGCAAGTGTTCCGAGACTATAATTCTCAGCCCGCTTTCATCTTATACATGGGCTTGTTCGGCAGCCCACTGGCAGGAGGCGCATTTCCGGCTCTATTAATGGAGGCAGAGAAAACTATTTTTGCGCAGGATGCCTAATACGCATTGCTTTTATCCGAGAAGTATATTATAATAATTTCTGTTGCGCCCGTGGTCCAATGGATATGACGTAGGCCTCCGAAGCCTGAGATCCAAGTTCGATTCTTGGCGGGCGCGCCATTTTTTTCAAGCTTGTACATAATTTAGTTCCGATTATATTATATTTAACCAATGAGCCGCTTGAGGGCTCTTTTTTTTGAAAGTAAGTTTGACTTTCTTTGACTTTTTGTTTGAATTTGTTTATCATGTGGTTAATACGGTAACAGTAAAAAATGAACACATTCGAAGCACCAATTTCAAGGAGGTTTTCCACGTGAGTTATATTCCTATGGTAGTAGAACAGAGCAACCGCGGTGAGCGCGCTTATGACATCTATTCCCGCCTGCTGAAGGACCGCATCATTTTCCTTGGAACGGAGGTTAATGACGTGGTTGCCAATTCCATCATCGCACAAATGCTCTTCCTGGCTGCCGAGGACCCGGATAAGGATATTCACCTGTATGTGAACAGCCCAGGCGGTTCCATCACAGCGGGTATGGCCATCTTCGATACAATGCAATACATTAAGCCGGATGTGTCCACCATCTGTGTAGGTATGGCCGCTTCCATGGGAGCTTTCCTGCTGAATGCCGGCGCCAAGGGCAAGCGCTTCGCCCTGCCGAACAGCGAAATCATGATTCACCAGCCGCTAGGCGGTGCCCAGGGGCAGGCTTCGGATATCGAGATCCGCGCCCGCCGCATCATCAAGCTGCGTGAGAAGCTGAACCGCATCTTGTCCGAGCGTACAGGCCAGCCGCTGGAGAAGATCGAGAAGGATACTGACCGCGACTACTTCATGAGCGCTGCAGACGCTGCTGAATATGGTATCGTGGACAAGGTAATTGAGAAGACTCTGCCAACAGGCGTATAAGTACCTGCTCCAATGAATACACAAAGAGGCTGTAACAGACCGGTCCGGTCCCGTTACAGCCTCTTTCTTATGCCCAGCCATTGCTGCCTACCTTAAGCTCCCGTACCCAAGGGCATCCAGCTTGCCTGCAATTACGCGGTAGCCTCTGCCGTTCGGGTGAATATGGTCCAGGAACAGCAGCCCCCGCTCATTACCGGCAAATTCATGGTATACCGAAGCAAACCCTACGTTATTGCTGCTGTAGCCTGCTGCATAGCGGTTGAACTCCCGCACCCACTCTGTTGCTTCATTCACCTGTGGGTAGGGATTATACAGACCTACCATCCGGATGATGTAGGGGCTGCGGGAACCTGCTTTGAGCTGTGTCAGGCTACCCATGATGTCGCTGTAGTTACGCTTGCAGTCCCTAAGCGCCTGCTGCAGTAATCCCTGGAATTCACCGGGCCGGGGCCCGGCTGCCCGGGCTGCCTTAATCAAGTCGTTGCCGCCAATGGACAGCGTAATGATCTGCGCATCCTTCACCGCTGCCCGGTAGACATTCGAGCTCCTCAGCCGTTGCTTCAGCCCCCCGGTGGTCAGACCGTTGACGCCAAGATTCGCCGGCACCACTGGTGTACCCAGCCTCCCTTCCGCCATCCGCCGGTAGACGGGGACGAAGCCGTTCCCGGGCAGCGCCCCGAAGCCGGTTGTAAGTGAATCCCCGATCGCTGTATAAGCATAGACCATAACCTTCCCCTCCCCGTTATAAGCTGCTTGCCTTCTATAGCTTATGACTATCCGGGTGAAGTGGTAACGGCAGGGCAGGCTGATTAGGCCGTGGATGAAGGGTTGTGCAAGAATGCCCCTGCATCTCCCGGAGGAGATGCAAGGGCATCTGGATAATTATTTTATTATTTCAGCGCCGCGAACGGACTGCTTCCATCCGGCAGGAGTTCCTTGAAGCTGAAGTTGAATTCCGGGAAGCCCTCGGCATATGCCGTGTATTCGTATAACTGGAAGAAGAGCACCGCTTTGCCATCTTTCAGATAGAAGTACTTCTCGGTATTCAGTCCATTGAACCCGCCCAGATATCCTCCGTTAGCTTTGATCTCGGTGGCCAGCTTGGCATTGAGCTGTTTCTTGTAATTAGGGTTGGCACCGAACAGATCGCCCAGCAACAGACGTTTCCCGTCTTTGAGCGAGAAGGTGAACGCATTGCGGTAAGTCATCCCATGGGCACCGCCGGTATACCCGTATTGATTGGTGATTAGGCTGAGCACGCCATCCTGGTTATACGTGATCACATAACCGCCTTCGAATTCATACGGCCGGTCATCCTTCGACCGCTTGGAGATTTGATCTTCAGCATCCTTCGCATAGTTCAGAACGGTCTGCTTAATCGTATCATTGATTGCCTTCTCTGCTTCTGCACTTGCCAGGCCGCTGACCTGCGGATAATCCAGCCGGATAGGCGCATCCTTATGATCCTTCACATAGCTCACTGTTTTGATGGTTACCGCATTCTGTACTTTCTTCATAACATTCAGCCGTCCTGCTGCTGCGCTCCCGTCTACTTTGTAGCCCAAGTAATCGCTAAGCAGCTCAGACGAAACATACAGCCGGTTATTCAGTTGCTTGCCTTCACCGACATAATAATTGTTCACCATAACAGAAATGCCATAATCATTGATCGTCAGCCTTGTCTGAGCAGTTCCTGTCCCGATGGTGTACGTCTTCCCCGCTTTATCATAAGAGAGCGGCATCCCCAGCGCATCGCGCAGGAAGGTTACCGGCACCCATACCTTTCCTTCCTGGAGCAGGCCCGTCTGGGCTGTACTTTTCCCGTTAACCTTCAGCACTATAGATGAGGATTTGGCTTTGACCTGAGCGGCTGCCGGAGCGGCCTCAGTGATGCCTGCATGGATTATTCCTGTTCCTCCCAGCAGGATTCCTGCGGCGAGCATTCCTGCACCCCATTTGCTGATATATTTCTTAGAGTTCGAATTCATTGTTATTTCCCCTTCCACCTGGTGGTATGATTAGTCATGATGTGTGCTCCTCAGTATCACTGTTCCTATTATAGTAAAAGAAAGTGCGGGGATTGTTACAATCCGCTTTACAGTTTCTTAAGGTTTGCCGTGATTATCTAAAGATCCTGTTACCTCAATTTAAACAAATTGAGAGCTTTCGATAGCGGCTATGTGCATATCAATACATTTATATGACAAGTGGAAACGGCTTTGCCGTCCTTTTAAAGGACGGTACCGTTTCAGCGAGAAATGAAGGATAATTTATCATGTAAAACATATAAATTCTTATATTTTTATAAAAAGCGCCTGCCCCGCTATAACAGCAGAGCAAGCGCCTCTTACGAAACGTTTTATTTCAATTCATAAGTTACACTCAATTGGGTAATGACCTTAACCTGCCCGGGCTCAACGGAGCTGCCAGCATTGTTATCCATGGACATCTTTTGCATGGAGGCTGCTTCAGCGTAGACCACCGGATGATTCCCGTCATCGCTCTGAATGACAGTGACTACCTGACCCAGTCCGCGCTTGGCTGCTTTGGCAATAGCCGCTGCTTTGACATCTGCATTCTGCATAGCCTTCTCGATTACCTGTGCTTCAAAGGCCGATGGATCTTCAATGGCAAACCGCACATTGCCGATGTTGTTCGCTCCAGCCGCAGAGGCAGCGTCCAGCAATTGTCCAACCTTTGTCAGATCCCGGTAAGAGACCTCTAGCGTGTGCTGGGCGTTATAGCCTTTTACCTTCTGGCCGTCCTTCTCGCTGTAAGTGTAGTTAGGCTGTACGTTGAACTGGGTGCTCTGAATGTCTTTGTCTGCAATGCCCCAAGTGGTCTTGAACAAAGCGGTCAGCTTGGAGACCTTCGCGGCTGTGCCTTTCTGTGCTTCCTGCGCGGTTTCGGCAGTTGTCGTTACCCCGATGGAGAGATACGCGATATCCGGTTTGATCGACAGCTCGCCTTTGCCTACCACGTTCACCACATTCTTCTGTACTTCGTCGGCGTAAGCCTTTTCAGGACCCTTTAGCACTCCGCTCAACCCCATTCCTCCAATCATCAAGCTAGCTGCCAGCAGAACTGATCCAATCGATTTACCCCATTTTCTCATGCTTGCCATCCCCTTTCGATTCGTTTAAGTGTTATTACCCTCTAGACGGGACAGCATGGTAAAAGTTGCATGAGCGATGTACGATATTTATTTTTTATTTGTTCCCCGTCCCGATCCAGAACCGGCGGATGACATTTCCGTCCTCCTCTATATATTCGCTATCCTCGATACCGCCATTCCTGCGGATTGTCCGTTCCGATGCGGTGTTGACGGAGTCACAGACTACGAGTGCCTGCTCGATACCCAGTTCAGCGGCCTTCAGGAGAGCCTGCTTCAGAAGCTCACTGGCATAGCCTTGTCTGCGTGCAGAAGGGACGATGCCGTAACCGATATGCCCGCCAGAATGGAGCAACCTTTCGGTCAGCCGGTGCCTGATGTTCACAGCCCCCACTACCCGTTTGTCCGTGGTCACCAGCCAGAAGGTTGAACTGCTCACCCAGCCGTCCGGTATATCTGTACCACGAGCATACCCGTGAAGAGTCTGAATCATACCGCCAAAGTCAGCCGGGTCCATCTCTGTTACCCAGGGCACAAACGGCTCCCCGCTGGCCTTCCACTCCTCATAAAAGGCTAAATACGGCTCTCTGAGCGCCTCAGCAGGCTCAACTAATGATACTTCACCGTCTTGAATCTGCATCCGCTTACCTCTCCTTATCCTCTAAAGCTGATATGAAAAAAAGCCCCTAAGGGCTTTTGGTTAGACCATGTAGCATTTATTGATTCTCGAGCTCTTCCTTGCTTACCAGACTGGTCAAAGCGGTTACAGCCTGTTCCGCATCTGCACCGTCTGCGCTGATATGAATCTCCGTACCGGAACTGATCGCAAGGCTCATAATGCCCATGATACTCTTGGCGTTCACTTTTTTATCGTCTTTTTCCACGAAAATCTCCGACGAAAACTTATTAGCTTCTTGCACAAACAATGCTGCCGGCCGAGCATGGAGCCCCGTCTTCAACCGAACAACTACCGGGTGCTTTGTCATGAAACGCTTACCCCCTATTTGAGATCTGCCCAAAAATTTCACATTAATTTTATAATATTATATCATTATAACGCATACCGCACTAGAAAAAAAATAATCAGCCGCCGCGGACCTTGTCCGCCAGCTCATCAATTTTGCGCAAACGGTGGTTCACACCCGATTTACTTACCGTCCCGCCCAGCATATCCCCGACTTCCTTGAGGTTAATATCCGGGTGCGCCAGTCTGATCTCGGCCACCTCCCGCAGCTTATCCGGCAAGCTTTCCAGACCCACCTCGCGCTGCAGCAGCTTGATGTTCTCAATCTGGCGTACCGCCGCACTGATCGTCTTGTTCAGATTGGCCGTTTCGCAGTTCACAATCCGGTTGACCGAGTTGCGCATATCGCGCATGATCCGCACATCCTCGAATTTGAACAGCGCCTGATGGGCGCCGATCAGACTGAGGAACTCGATGATCTTCTCGCCTTCCTTGATGTATAGGATGAAGCCTTTTTTGCGTTCTATGCAGCGGGCATTCAGGTGAAATTCACCAGCCAACTCAACGAGCGCCTTGCAGTGCTCCTCATACATGGAAGCGATTTCCAAGTGGTACGAAGAGCCCTCCGGGTTATTGACCGAACCGCCGGCCATAAAGGCCCCTCGCAGATAGGCACGCTTGCAGCAGTTCTTGCCGACAATCTCCTCATCAATCCCGTCTGTGAAAATAAAGCCCTCAGAGACAATCCGCAGATCCTTCAGGATCTCCTGGACCTGGTTCGGGATTCTTACAATATAGACGTTATTCTTCTTCAAACGCATTTTTTTACGCACGAGCAGCTCGATATGGACCTGGTAATATTTCTTAAGCAAAGAATATACCCGCCTTGCAATCGCGGCGTTCTCCGTCGAAATGTCGAGAACCACCTTTTTGCTCGAAAGCTGCACCGAACCATTCATTCGGATCAGCGCTGACATTTCCGCTTTCTCGCAGCAGGGCTGGCTCTCGACCATCGTCAGCTCTTTTTTGGTAAGGGCCGCAAAAGACAAGGGGCTCACCTCTTTCATTTAACTCTTTCTGTCAATCCAATCCTTCACCAGCTGGAAAATATGGTGACTGAGCTTATCTGTATCATGCCGCAAATAGGTTTTAAATAATACCAGCTTGTCAGCAATCACCTTATACCCGTTGCCGTCCACAGCCTCACGGTCAAGCTGTACCGGACGGGCACCCTTCTCGGCGTATTTGATCTGCACCTGCTCCGGGATCTCCCCGTCATTGACGATCACATAATCGAACAGATGCAGCCCGATATGGTCATATACGGCCTGTAGATGGTCATTAACCGTGTAATTATCCGTCTCACCCGGCTGGGTCATTACATTGCATACAAAAATCTTAATGGCCTCGGAAGCTACCACGGCTTCTGCCAGCTTTGGCACCAGCAGATTCGGCAGAATACTGGTATACAGACTGCCCGGACCGAGCAGAATAGCATCTGCGTTGCGGATAGCCTCCAGCGCCTCCGGCAGCGGCTCCACATCCACCGGCTCCAGAAATACGCGCTTGATGACGCCTCCCGCCTCCGGGATTTTGGATTCACCGGTAATCAGCGTTCCATCCGCCATCTCGGCGTGCAGGATTACCGCCTCTCCGGCCGCAGGCAGCACCCGGCCGCGAACGGCGAACAGCCGGCTAAGCTCCCGGACTGCTGTAACGAAGTCCCCGGAGATGTCAGTCAGTGCAGCCAGAATCAGATTGCCCAGGCTATGCCCGGCTAAGCCTTCTCCGCTGCTGAAGCGGTACTTCATAATCTGTGCCATCAGAGGCTCAACGTCAGCCATAGCCGTAAGTACGTTGCGGATATCCCCGGGCGGCGGCATCTGCAGCTCACTGCGCAGAATCCCGGAGCTTCCCCCGTCATCTGCGACAGTTACGATCGCCGTGATATCCAGCGGCTTCTCCTTCAGCCCCCGGAGCATCACCGAGAGTCCGGTCCCGCCACCCATCACGACGATCTTTGGACGCTGTCCTTGTTCTTCAGCCACTATTCATCCCTTCTCTCATCAATGCCGGTCGCGTTCGGAGTCCCGATGGCTGACTGCCACCGCTTCCGTCTCGCTAACCCCCAGCATTTTGCCCAGGTATTCGGCGATGGCTACCGAACGGTGTTTGCCGCCCGTACAGCCGATGCCGATAATAATCTGGGATTTGCCTTCCTTGCGGTATTGCGGAATAAGGAATTGAAGCATATCTAGCAGCTTGGTCAGGAATTCTTGCGTTTCAGGCCATTTCATTACGTAGTCGTACACCTCGTTGTCTTGGCCTGTCTTAGGCCGCAGCTGATCCACATAATGCGGATTAGGCAGGAAGCGGACGTCGAACACCAGGTCAGCATCAATCGGAATCCCATACTTGAATCCAAACGAAGTAATGTTAACCGAGAGGGTGCTTTTCCCGAGGTGGGAGAAGCGTGACACTATTTTTTCTTTGAGCTGAACCGGCTTCATGCTGCTGGTATCCAGACACAGGGTAGCTGAATTCTTCAGCTCCTCCAGCATCTGGCGCTCCATGCGGATGCCGTCCAGCGGCATGCCCTTCGGAGCAAGCGGATGATGCCTGCGGCTCTCCTTGTAACGCTGTACAAGCACTGAATCTGTGGCGTCCAGGAAAAGGATCTCACACCCGATCGTTGACTCGTCCTTGATGTAGGCCAGAGACTCCGACAGGGCGGTGAAGAATTCCCGCCCCCGAAGGTCGATGACCAGCGCCACCTTGGCGATTTTACCCTTGGACTGCTCAATCAGCTCAGCGAATTTCGGGATTAGTACAGGCGGAAGATTATCCACGCAGAAGAACCCCAGATCCTCCAGGCTCTGCACGGCAATCGTCTTGCCCGCACCCGACATGCCTGTAATGATAATCAGGGTGGCATGGGCGGGCAGGGTTTGCTCGAGGTCGGTCATTACAGCATCCCTCCCTATGATTAGTATATGAATAATTCCGGTCTTTTAAGAACGCAGCAGCAGGCCTGCCGCACCAATAATACCGGCGTCATTGCCAAGCGCTGCAGGTACAATCGTAACACCGGTCTGCAGAGGGGCAGGCGCCAGCTTGGCGAATACCCGGCGGACTTCATCGAACAGAATATCGCCTGCCTTGGAGACTCCGCCACCGACGATGAATACTTCAGGGTTCAGGACCGCTGCAACGGAGGCCATTGATTTGCCCAGGTAGAAGGCCGCCCGGTTCACAATCCGCAGCGCAGCTTCATCGCCTGCCTTGGCGGCATCGAATACTTCCTTCGCAGCGATTTTTTCAACGGTGGACAAGGAGGTCCGGTCCCCGCGTGCTACAGCATCGTTCGCCATACGGATAATGCCTGTCGCTGAGGAAACGGTTTCCAAACAGCCCATGTTCCCGCAGCCGCACTGGATCGCTTCCAGATCGGGCACCACGGAGATATGTCCAAGCTCGCCGGCCAGACCGGCAAATCCCTGATACACCTTACCATTAATGATAATACCGCCGCCGACACCCGTACCGAGCGTATAGCAGACACAATTCTCTATGCCGCGCCCTGCACCGCTCCAGGCTTCGCCCAGTGCAGCCACGTTGGCATCATTGTCTATTTTGACTGGCTTGTTCAGGCGACCCTCCAGAATGGAGCGGATCGGCACATCTCTAAATCCTATGTTGGGCGCAAGGATGATGATACCTTCACGAATATTCGTAAATCCGGCCAGTCCCGCACCGACACCAGCCAGCTGGTCCCAGGAGTACGGAGAGTCCTCCACAATCTGGCGTACATACTTCTCGATATTATCGATGACAGCATCGACGCCATCCGCAGTCCCTGTCGGACCTTCGTAAGTGTGCAGCAGGCTTCCCTCGGCATTACAGATTCCAACCTTAATCGTGGTACCACCTAAATCCACGCCAACGTAGATATGTTCAGACATGTTACAAGCCACCTTTTTCTATGCTAAAATAGTTAATCCTACGTACCCACTATAATAGAACCCTCCCCTGCGGTCAAGGAAAGGCGATACACCCGGGGCAATGGACTTCAGTTCTTATTTGTTAACAAAAAGACTTTCTCACCAGGTAGGCAAGAAAGTCCGTTCATTCTCTTCTATTGTAGGGTGCCAGATACCTTAATGCTATTCGGACAAAATCCGCTTCTGGCCCTCAAGAGCACGGATCGGTGCGATATTCTGGGTGAATTCCAGCGTCCCCATATAACGGCCTTCTGCATCCCGCACGGCGAAATAACGGATATAGATGAATTTATCCTTGATGTTAATCCAGAAATCTTCGGCATCCTTTACTCCGGCTTTGAAATCAGCCAGCAGCTTCTCAACAACATGCACACTTTGCGGCGGATGGCAGTTCTGTACGGTGCGGCCGATAACGGCCTTCGTCCGGGCGAAGATCCGTTCCTTGCCATGTGAGAAGTAGCGGACGACATCGTTCTCGTCGATAAAGGTCAGATCCACCGGCAGATGATTCATCAGCGTCTCGAGCTGGTGTAGCGACAGCAGCCCGGTCTCGAACCGGATGAAGCCCTGCGGGGACAGGCCTTCCCCTTCTTCCGCCGGAACATCAGCACCCTCAGGCTCCGCTGCACGTTCCGGTATCCATTCCTGGTCGGGCGCAGTCAGGCAGAAGCCGATTTCATCGCTTTCGCGGGCGATTTTGACCCACTCATCCTCAGTCAGCTTATCCAGCGCCATCGGGAGCAGAATATTCTCTTCCTTGAAGATCATCTCATTGACTTCCTTAATGATCTCCTCCAGTGCGGCTGTAATCTGCCCGCTGTCTCCGTTATAGGCGCTAAGCGCCTTCTTGGCTTCCTTGATCATATTGCGGATTCCGTCATCCACTCCCCACATTACCTTCGTAGGACCGTATATGCCGTACTTCTCCAGGTAAGGGAAAAGCAGATTCTCCTTGCGGCTGTAGTGCTTGTCGAGATCCAGCAGCAGACTCAGGTCCTCCAGCAGCTTATAGATAATCTCATCGCTGGCGTTCTTCTTGAACTTATCCGCATGCAGCTCCAGGCGGAAGTTGACCAGACGTTCGATCTCCCGGTTCTCCAGCTTGAACGTATGCACGGGATGACCGGGCTGCTCCTCAGGCTTAGAAGAACGGTGAATCTGTTCAATCGAGCCCTTGAAGATTGCCGTATGCACGGAGCAGAGGCGCTGTACTTCCTCTACCGGAATGCCTTCCTCGGTCATCAGAGAGTGCTCCATGGCGGAGATTTCCTCCACCGTAACATCGCCTACCGCTTCTTCAAAACGCGCCTTAACCTCCTCCACGCTTTTGCCCGCATGCAGCTCCTTGATGATCTCTCTCAGCATAGCCTGGCGGCGTGTCTGTTCCGGAATATCGACCTCGCGGTTATTAATCAGTTCGCTCATTACAATCTCTCCTTCTATTCTATAATCTCGAAACCATGCTGCTGAAAGGCCAGCCGAACGGTTTCCAGCTCTATTTTCTTTAATTTCATTCCTTTGGACAGGGTCATGAATCGTCCTGCAGTCTGCAGCATTCCAGGCTTCGCAATATCACGAAAACCCAGTTCCACCATGATCTCAACAATTTCCGGGTGCCTGGTTACCAGCTCAAAGACCGATTCATCCAGCTTCAACGCTTTGCTCATCCTTTTGCACACCTCACTAATGAGAATTCTTCTCAACACCAGCTTAGCATAGGGTACAGGGGTGAATTGTGATTGTAATCACTAACTACAAAAAGACTATCCCCGCCAGCCATTCAGGCTTGGGGGGATAGCCTCAGAATAATACGTTTCCGCTGTAATCACGGCCTCTCGGCCATGAACAACGTACCTACATATAGATTAGGTCATGCAGCTAAGTTACAGTGATTGGCTCCATCTATGGGAATTCCGGATATCATGCGAAATCCGCATGCTGCAGAATTTAGGGCCGCACATCGAGCAGAAATGCGCCTGCTTTGCCCCCTCCGCAGGCAGGGTCTCATCATGATACGCCTGCGCCCTTTCCGGGTCCAGGGAGAGATGAAACTGGTCGCGCCAGCGGAACTCGAACCGCGCCTTGGACAGCGCGTTGTCCCGGTCCTGCGCACCCGGATGTCCCTTGGCGAGGTCTGCGGCATGTGCAGCAATTTTGTAGGTAATGACTCCTTCGCGCACATCATTCTTGTCAGGCAGGCCTAAATGCTCCTTAGGTGTAACGTAACACAGCATTGCCGTTCCAAGCCCCCCGATTATCGCTGCCCCGATGGCCGACGTGATGTGATCATAGCCGGGTGCAATATCCGTAGTTAGCGGACCGAGGGTGTAGAAAGGGGCTTCGTGGCAAATCTCAAGCTGCTTGTCCATATTCTCCTTGATCTTGTGCATTGGCACATGGCCCGGACCTTCTACCATAACCTGAACATCGTGCTTCCAGGCAAGCGCCGTCAGCTCTCCCAGCGTCTCCAACTCGGCGAACTGTGCTTCGTCATTGGCATCGGCGATAGAGCCGGGACGCAGGCCATCCCCCAGCGAGAAGGCCACATCATACGTCTTCATAATCTCACATATGTCTTCGAAGTGTGTGTACAGAAAGTTCTCCTGCTGATGAGCCAGGCACCAGGCAGCCATAATCGATCCGCCCCGGGATACGATGCCGGTCATTCTCCGGGCAGTGAGCGGAATATAGCGCCGCAGCACCCCGGCATGAATGGTGAAGTAATCCACCCCCTGCTCCGCCTGCTCAATCAGCGTGTCGCGATAGAGCTCCCAGGTTAAGTCCTCGGCTATACCGCTCACCTTCTCCAGCGCCTGGTATATGGGCACTGTCCCGACCGGCACAGGAGAATTGCGGATAATCCACTCCCGGGTGGTATGGATCTTAGAGCCGGTGGAGAGATCCATGATGGTATCAGCCCCCCAACGGGTCGCCCACCGCATCTTCTCCACCTCCTCTTCAATAGAAGAAGTGACCGCCGAATTTCCGATGTTGGCATTGATCTTCACCAGGAAGTTACGGCCGATAATCATCGGCTCACTCTCCGGGTGATTGATATTGGCCGGAATAATAGCACGGCCCGCAGCCACCTCATCCCTTACGAACTCCGGCCGGATATTCTCCCGGATCGCAATATACTCCATTTCCGGTGTGATGATCCCTTGCCTTGCATAATGCAGCTGGGTCACATTGCCGCCTGCATAGGCCCGCCTCGGATTCCTGCGCAGTCCTGGATAAGCTTCTGCGGCAGCCCCCTCTCTGCGAATTCCGTTATCCTCCGGCCGGACGGCTCTTCCGGTGTACTCCTCCGAATCGCCACGCTCCGCGATCCAGCTTGAACGGTGCGGCGGCAGCCCCCTCCGAATATCCGTCTCCTCCGCGGCATCCGTGTACATACCGCTTGTGTCATAGACACGCAGCGGAGCATTTTCCTCTTCCCCGGCAACGCCTTCGGTTCTGCTAAGGCTGATCTCCCGCATTGGCACCCGGATATCCGGGCGTGAGCCCTCCACATACACTTTACGGCTTGCGGGGAATCCCGAAAGATCCACCTCTTCGTTTTTACCCATTCCTGTCATTTCAATCTCCTCCTCTTCGCTCTGTACACTCATCAGATAAGAGGTCACGCAGCAGATTGAGCTGAAGAATCTATTGATTCCTGCAAGTCAAAAAGCCGCTCCACCTGGAGCGGCTTTATTAAAGGAACAGCCAAATAAAGACTGTATTCAAAAAAGGTCCGACTCCACTTTCCTACGCTGGTATGATCCAGATCAGGTTCAAGGGTCCGGAAATTCAATTTTCCCGTCTCAGCCTATTCAGGCTCCCCTAGTGGGTATCTTATCTAATTAAATACATTTTACCTGTATGGGTAATTCTTGTAAACCCGTTATTTGTCCAGCGATTCGCTCCAGTCGTGCACCATCGTGCCTTCCAGGAACTTCTCGGCATCCATAGCGGCCATACAACCGGTTCCCGCTGCCGATATCGCTTGACGGTAACGGGTATCCTGTACATCGCCACAGGCGAATACACCCGGGATGTTGGTCTCGGTGGTACCCGGGTTGACCACAATATAGCCATTCTCATCCGTATTGATCTGCCCGCCCAAGAAGGCTGTGTTCGGTGTGTGTCCAATCGCTACGAACACGCCGTCTGCCTCCACCAATTCTGTCAGACCTGTCTCATTGTTAAGCACCGTAAGGCCCTTCACTCCGGTCTCTCCTACCGTTACTTCAACCGGTGTGCGGTTCAAGGCCCAGGTTACCTTGCTGTTGTCACGCGCCCGGTCCTGCATGATCTTCGAGGCCCGCAGCTCGGGACGGCGGTGAACCAGCGTTACGCTGGATGCAAAGCGGGTCAGGAAGCTGGCTTCCTCCATGGCGGAGTCTCCGCCGCCGACGACGACAATCTTTTTATTACGGAAAAAGAAGCCGTCACAGGTCGCACAGGTGCTGACCCCGCGTCCCACATTCTCCTGCTCGCCCGGAATGCCCAGATATCTTGCAGAGGCCCCGGTTGAAATAATAACCGACTCCGCTTCCAGTACACCCATTCCGTCCACTGTTACCTTGAACGGACGCTGTGAGAAGTCCACCGACTCCACCCAGCCATTCTTGAATTCAGCGCCGAAGCGTTCCGCCTGCTTGCGCATATTGTCCATCAGGTCCGGACCCAGAATCCCTTCAGGGAAGCCTGGAAAGTTCTCCACTTCTGTCGTCGTTGTCAGTTGTCCCCCCGGCTGCAAGCCTTCAATGACCAGCGGGCTCAGGTTCGCACGCGCCAGATAAATCGCGGCAGTCAGCCCGGCCGGGCCTGTTCCGATTACAATCGTTTTGTACATTACATTGGCCTCCTTACAAGTAGGTGTTCTTACAACAGCAATTGCTTCAAATACGGGTAGTGGACGGCGATAAGCCGCCGGTTCCGGGCAGCATCCCCTTGGGTCCGGGAGCAGCCGCAGGCTCCTGCTCTTCGCCGGGCGAGCCACCGGCTTCATTCAGGTTCTCCCCGATCAACCGCTGAAGGCTGAACAATGCCGCCTCCTGCAGGCGGTCCTCCTGCAGCGGCTCCTGCTCCAGAACTCCGCGCAGTACCTCGGACATCTCCTCGTCCTCAATCCAGCGGAGAGCCTCGGTCACCTGAAGCTTCGTAGCGGAATCGCCGTAGCGCAGCGCCCAGAAGAACGAGGCGCGCAGCAGCGGATTATTCCGCACTTCTTCAGTGAATCTGCCCGTATTGCCCTTCCACTGCTTCAGCTGCTCCTGGAAGGGCAGCTGATAGTTATAGCTGACAGCAGGCATAGGGTGCCCTTCTGCCCGGGCCTGCTGGAGCTGGGACAGGAAGAACGCCGGGACAGCGGAAGCAGGGTCCAGCTTGGCTGCCTGTCTCCAGCAGCGCAGCGCCTCATCATGTTTTCCGCTATTGCTTGCCGCCGCAGCACAGTAATGATACAGCCCGGCGTCTCCGGCGACCTCCTCGTCCTTCAGCAGACGGCGGAAATGGCTGTAAGCGGCAGCGTGCCGGCCCAGGATACCCATGGTTGTAGCCATTTTGAATACATGCTCCTGATGGAACGGCACCGTTGCTTCAAGCATACCGAGCAGCGTTTCAAGCTGTTCCTTATCTCCTGCATACTGCAGGAAGATGGCCATATTGCACAGAGCGTGCAGATTGCCGGGGTCTTGCTTCAGCACCTCATTCAGACATTCCTTCGCCTTGGCGAACCGGCCCATATAGAAATGAGCTAGTGCCAGATTATTATGCGCAGCCAAAAAATCCGGGGTACCCGCAGTGATCTCCTCCAGCAGCTCTACAGCCTGAGGGAACTTCCCCTCCTCCAGCAGACTCCGCGCCCGGTCATGCTCTACGACTCCCTCACGGCTGCGGATACGCACCAGCGGAGCAGGCCGGTTCAGCTCATATTGCAGCAGCTCCATCAGCTCTTCGGATTCGGTCATGAACTCGCCGTTAGCATCCTCTTCCAAGTAAGTGACCAGCGAGCGCTCCGCCTCTTCAAAGCTTTCCATATTGGCGAAGTTATTAGCCATGTAGAAATGGCATTCTGTCATAGCGGGGTCGATTTTCTCCAGAACATGGATAAGAATCTCGTTAGATGCGGTATAATTGCCCATCTCAGATAATATACCCGCCATATTGCAATGATTCACCGGATTATCCGGCTCATATTCAACAGCTTTGCGAAAATTTCTTAATGCCTTATCATATTGAAAGCGGTCCAGCGACCGAACGGCTCTTTCAAAGAAAAAATTGGCATCCAGAGTGACCGGAATGACATTACTGTGCTCCGCGGTATTCTCTGAAGTTCTCTCTATCATGGAAGCAAGGCACCTCCCTTGTTTCAGCTTCCCTAGCCTTACCTGTTCGTTTCCATTTATGGTCTCGGCTGTCTTCTTCACACAGTATACCACATGTGGCAACGAGATTCTCAAGTCTCAGAGAGAGAGCTAACGGGAGGGAAAAGCTCAAAAAAAGACGCGGGAGTTAAATCCCCGCGTCTCTGAACAGCTTATCTATGGAACCGCCCTCGATGATAATACGCGTGGCCTCAGCCAGCATGGGAGCTACCGAGAGCACTGCGAATCTGCTGGAATGCTCGTCCGGCAGGGCAATCGAATCGGTAATGACAATCTCGTCGATATTGGGATGATCCATCCGCTCAAGCGCATCCCCGGAGAACAGTCCGTGCGTAGCACAGACGATACTGTTCCGGGCACCCCGCTCCTTCAGGCCCTCCACCACATTGACGATTGTGGTTCCGGTATCTATAAGATCCTCTATAATGATTGGCGTCCTGCCTTCCACATCACCAATGACATGCGTAATCACCGATTCATTATGCGCCGGACGCTTCTTAATCATGATGGCGAACGGCGAATCCAGCCGGCTGGCCAGCTTCTCCGCCATGGACGCCCGTCCCGCATCCGGGGAGACCACGACCAGATCGGTAAGCCCCTTCACCTTCAGATAACCGCTAATCAGATCAAGCGCCGTCAGATGATCGACCGGGATATTGAAGAATCCCTGTATGGCTGCGGCATGCAGATCAATCGTAATTACTCGCGTTGCACCGGCGGTGGTCAGCACATCGGCAACCATTTTGGCCGAGATCGGCTCACGTGGTGCGGACTTACGCTCCTGCCGGGCGTACCCGTAATAGGGAACGATAATGTTCACCGTTCTGGCCGATGCGCGCTTGGCGGCATCAATCATGACCAGCAGCTCTACAAACAGCTCGTTAATCGGATGAGCCAGGGATTGCACCAAAAATACGTCGCAGTTCCGGATGCTCTCTTCATAATGCACATAAATCTCGCCGCTTTTGAAACGGGTCAGCTTAATCTGGCCAAGCGGCGCACCAAGGCGCTCCGCAATATCAGCGGCAAGCTTCGGATTCGACGAACCGGAAAAAATCCGTAATTGATGATGCATAGTACCCTCCTGGGATTATAAATTTATACGCTGAACGGAACAGATGTACGGCGGCGTCCTTCAAAGACGGACAGTTCGCGGAAGCCGGTGCGCCAGAGCATGTCCCGGGCCTCTGTTAAGCCGTCTCCCAGCTTCATGGGATCATGCGCATCAGAGCCAACCGTGAGCGGAATGCCCAGCGCAAGCGCCTGGACGAGCACATGCTCTGCCGGGAACATCTCGGCGCACGGCTTGGACAGCCCGGAAGCGTTCAGCTCCATCGCGATGCCGCTGCGGGCAATGACCTTCAGCGTATCCAGCTCAAGCTTCTTAGCCTCCGCCAGGTCCTCCGGCGTCCGGGGTCCGTAACCGAACCTTTTGATGACATCCATATGTCCTATAATATCATATAATCCTGATAACGCCGACTTCTGTACAGCATCATAATAGCGGCGGTATACCGCCATGACATCCTGGCCTTCCCAGCCATGGGTCTGCCGGTGGTCGGTAATATCCCATTCTCCCAGGAAATGCACCGAGCCAATCAGATAATCCCACGGATAGGGTGCCAAAAGCTCGCGGATCTGCTCCTCATATCCCTCAATATAATCCGCCTCCAGCCCGACCCGCAGCTCAATCGTGCCCCGGTAGCGCTCCTTCAGCGTAAGGCATTCCTCCACATATCGCGGAAGCTCTGCAAGAGGCATAGCCATCTCGGGATAGTAGTGGTCCGGGTCGACATGGATCAGCGGCAGATGATCCGACAGCCCGAGCTGCTCAAGACCCAGAGCGATGCCCCGCTGCACATACTCCTCCAGCTTCCCGACCGCATGGCCGCAGCGTTCATGATGGGTATGATAATCGATGTGCATGCAGAAAGTTCCTCCTAATCCCGCCGCGGGCGTTCATGGCGGGCGCTCAGCTCTTCCAGAATCTCATCCAGCGGAAGCTTGCGCTCCTGCAACAGCACGAGCAGGTGATAGATCAGATCGCTGACCTCCAGGCGCAGCTCGGCATTATCTTTGTTTTTGGCGGCAATGATCGTCTCGGAGGCTTCCTCACCGACCTTCTTCAGGATCTTGTCCACGCCCTTGTCGAACAGATAGGTCGTATACGCCCCCTCAGGACGGTTCACCTCACGCTCGGCAATCACACGCTCCAGCTCCCCGAGTACCGCAAACCGGCCGCTCTCTGCTTCAGCAGCGTTCACGGCATTCCCGGCAGTGTCAGTTACGGTTGCCGGTGAATCGAGCGGAATCTCGCGGAAGAAGCAGCTGTTCTCCCCGGTATGGCAGGCCGGACCCTCCGGCACTACCTTCACCAGCAGCGTATCGCTGTCACAATCGTAATGGATCGAGGTGATCGCCTGCGTATTGCCGGACGTCCCCCCCTTATGCCACAGCTCGCTGCGTGAACGGCTCCAGAACCAGGTCTGGCCGCTCGTAAGTGAGCGCTGCAGCGATTCAGGATTCATATAGGCGAACATTAATACCTCCAGGGTGCGCGCATCCTGAATGACAGCAGGCAGCAGGCCGGATTCATTCCAGCGGATGCCGGACACTGCCTCCTGCTGGCTTAGTGCGATATCCTTCTTGTCCTCGCTCATCGGATCTCTACTCCTCTTTGCTTCAGATCAGCCTTCAGATCATGAATAGCAATCTCTTTATAGTGAAAAATGGTTGCCGCAAGTCCGGCATCTGCCCGGCCTTCCGTAAATACATCATAGAAATGCTCAATTCTCCCGGCCCCGCCGGAAGCAATGACAGGAATACTCAGAAGGTCGCTGACCGCCGCCGTCAGCTTCAGGTCGAAGCCGTCCTTGGTCCCGTCCGCGTCCATACTTGTAAGCAGAATCTCGCCGGCCCCCAGCCGCTCCGCTTCCTTGGCCCAGTTCAAGGCCCGGATACCCGTGGGCGTACGTCCGCCGTGCGTATACACTTCCCATTCGCCCCAAGCCTCATTATATTTGGCATCCATCGCCACTACAATGCACTGGGAGCCGAAGTGACGGGCCCCTTCCAGAATCAGCTGAGGGTTATTTACAGCGGCCGTGTTAATGCCGATCTTGTCCGCTCCGGCACGCAGAATCCGCTTCATATCATCAGGGGTCGAGATGCCCCCGCCGACCGTGAAGGGAATGGCAATCTCACCCGCCGTCTGCCGCACCACTTCAATCATGGTCGCCCTGCCTTCCACAGAAGCGGAAATATCGAGGAATACCAGCTCATCCGCTCCCTCACGGTCGTACAGCGCCGCAAGCTCCACCGGATCTCCGGCATCGCGCAGATTCACAAAATTCACGCCTTTTACCACACGCCCGTCCTTCACATCCAGACAGGGAATAATCCGTTTCGCCAACATGCCAAGACCCCTCCTTAGTATAGACTTACCGCAATCCGGAGGATTGGCCCAGGGTCTGCAGCGCTTCACCCAGATTAATATTGCCAGTATACAGCGCCTTGCCCACAATCGCCCCGCCGATTCCGCTGCCGCTATGTACGTTCAGGCGCTGCAGATCATTAAGGCTGGTCACGCCGCCGGAAGCGATTACGCTGCGGCCGCTTGCTTTAGCCATAGAGAGAATGCCTTCCACGTTCGGCCCCTGCATCATCCCGTCACGGGAGATATCGGTATAGATGAAGGTCTCGGCACCTTTGGCGGCCAGCTCTCTGGCCAGATCTTCCGCGCGGACCTCAGATGTATTAAGCCAGCCGTGCGTAGCCACATAGCCGTTGCGGGCATCGATGCCGATGGCAACTTTGTCGCCGTATTTGGCAAGAACCGCTTCTGTAAAAGCCTGATCATTAATGGCTGCCGTTCCGATAATCACCCGGCTGACGCCAAGGCCCAGCAGCTTCTCGACATCGGCAAGAGTACGGAGACCGCCGCCGACCTGTACAGGAACATTCGCATGCTTAGCAATAGTTCCAATGATGGCATCATTCACGGGGCAGCCTGCTTTGGCTCCGTCCAGATCCACCAGATGGATATACTGCCCGCCCTGCTCTTCCCATGACTTAGCTACCTCTACCGGACTGTCGTTATAGATCGTCTCTTGGGCATAATCACCCTGCTGCAGCCGGACACACTTGCCGTCCCGGATATCAATCGCCGGATATAGGATAAAAGAAGACATGAATACTCCCCGCTTTCATTGCAAATTAGTGATTCAGGCAGGCTAAGCCTGCTGTGCCTGGAGCCTCAGGAAATTACCCAGCAGCTTGACGCCATGCTCCCCGCTCTTCTCCGGGTGGAACTGCATACCGTAGACATTGCCGCGGCCCACAATAGCCGTTACCGGATGTCCATAGTCTGTGACGGCCAGCAGATCGCCGTCTGCCGCGAGTGCATGATAGGAGTGCACGAAGTACACATGCCCCTCCGTCAGGCCGGCCAGCAGCGGACTCTCCGGCTGGCGGAAGCTCAGCTTGTTCCAGCCCATATGCGGCACCTTGTAGCCGTCCCGGGGGGCGAAGCGCACCACTGCGCCGGGCAGAAGCCCCAGCCCCTTATGCTCGCCATGCTCCTCGCTGCTGCTGAACAGCAGCTGCATTCCGAGGCAAATGCCCAGCACCGGCTGGCCCGCTGACGCTGCGGCCCGGACGACATCATCCATTCCGCTCTCCCGTAAGTGCTCCATCGCATCGCCAAAGGCACCGACTCCCGGCAGAATGACACTGTCTGCCGCCAGGATCTCGGCGGCATCCGAGGTTACAAGACTCGTATACCCCAGCCGCTCTACGGCCTTGCTGACACTGTGCAGGTTGCCCATGCCGTAATCGACGATTGCAACGGCCATACTACAGCACTCCCTTCGTTGAAGGCACGCCCTTCACCCGGGGATCTACCAGGGTCGCCTCATCCAGTGCCCGTCCCAGCGCCTTGAAGACCGCTTCAATCATGTGATGGGTATTGGAGCCGTAATGAACGATGACATGCAGCGTAATTCTCGCCTCCAGTGCGAACTTCCACAGGAATTCATGTACCAGCTCTGTTGAGAAGCTGCCTACCTGCTGGGAAGGATACGCTGCCCGGTATTCGAAATGCGGCCGGTTGCTGATATCGATCACTACCTGGGCAAGCGCCTCATCCATAGGGACGAAGACACTGGCGTACCGCTTGATGCCTTTTTTATCGCCAAGTGCTTCACGCAGAGCCTGTCCGAGACAGATACCGATATCCTCCACCGTATGGTGATCATCAATCTCGATATCTCCCCGCGCCTGTACAGAGAGGTCAAACTGTCCATGCTTCGTGAACAGATCCAGCATATGATTCAGGAACGGCACATCGGTCTCCAGTTCGGAGACCCCGCTGCCGTCCACGGCAAAGGTTAGCTTGATGTCCGTTTCATTGGTTGTACGGCTAAGTCCGGCCTTACGC
This sequence comes from Paenibacillus sp. FSL P2-0136, assembly GCF_037975325.1. Classification (NCBI taxonomy): domain Bacteria; kingdom Bacillati; phylum Bacillota; class Bacilli; order Caryophanales; family Paenibacillaceae; genus Paenibacillus; species Paenibacillus sp. FSL P2-0136. The sequence goes on along the minus strand of NZ_CP150244.1, from coordinate 7,445,205 downwards.
AGCGCCAGTTCGTTGTTATTGTTCTCCATTTGTGTCTCCACCTTTCGCTTCGTTCGTAAGCCGGATTTCGATGGCGCGTGCATGGCCTTCCAGTCCTTCACGCCGGGCAAGCTCCATAATCGCCGCCCCGTCGCGCAGCAGTGCTTCCTTGCTGTAATAGATCAGGCTGGACTTCTTGATGAAGTCATCCACATCTACAGGCGAGGAGAACCGCGCTGTGCCATTCGTCGGTATAATATGGTTCGGTCCGGCGAAGTAGTCGCCGACCGGCTCCGAGCTGTACGGCCCGAGGAAGATCGCACCGGCGTTCTCTATTGCGCCGGTCAGCCCCATCGGGTCTTTCACCACAATCTCCAGATGCTCCGGCGCGAGCCGGTTCACCACGGAGATGCCCTCCTCAAGCGAGTCTACGACGATAATCGCGCCGTAGTTCTCGACCGAGGCCCGCGCGATTTGCTCGCGCGGCAATGCCTGCAGCTGCCGCTCAACCTCGGCAGCCACCGCCTCCGCGAGACGCTGCGACGGCGTCACGAGGATCGCCGACGCCATCTCGTCGTGCTCGGCCTGCGAGAGCAGGTCGGCCGCGATGTAGGCGGCCTCAGCGGTATCGTCGGCGAGCACGACGATCTCGCTCGGTCCGGCGATGCTGTCGATGTCGACAGCGCCGTAGACCTCGCGCTTGGCCAGGGCCACGTAGATGTTCCCTGGCCCGCAGATCTTGTCGACCGGCACGATCGATTCCGTGCCGAAGGCGAGGGCGGCGATGGCCTGCGCGCCGCCTACGCGGTAGATCTCGTGTACGCCCGCTTCAGCGGCGGCCACGAGAATATAAGGATCAATACCTTCAGAGCCGCCCGTCGAAGGCGGTGTCACCATCACGATCTCCGGCACCCCGGCGATCTGTGCCGGTATCACGTTCATCAGCACCGACGACGGGTAGGCCGCCTTGCCGCCGGGAACATAGACGCCCACGCGCTTCAGCGGGCGGATGATCTGGCCGAGGATCGTGCCGTCCGGCTGCAGATCCATCCAGGAATTGCGTTTCTGCCGCGCATGGAACGCACGGATATTCACGGCTGCTGCGCGAATCGCCGTCACGAAGGACTCCTCTACCCGGCCGTAGGCGGCCTCAAGCTCCTCCGGCGTTACGCGCAGCTGCGCTGGCGTCAGTACAGCGCCGTCGAAGCGCTCCGTATAACGGAGCAGCGCCGCGTCGCCTTCCCGCTTGATATCGGCCACGATTTCACGTACGGCCTTGTTCTGCTCCGGCGTGCCGTATTCCACCTCACGCTGCAGTTTAAATTCCTTACTGGACTGGATCTTCACCGCCGCTTCCCCCTTGAGCTTATAGTTTTGCTTATATTATTTTACCTGCAACCCCGGTTCTGCAATAACAGCCTGCAGCCGGTCGCACAGCTGTTGAATCTCCTCATTCTTCATCCGGTAGCTTACCCGGTTCGCCACCAGGCGGCTGGTGATCTCGAAGATGCTCGTCATCTCCACCAGACCGTTATCCTTCAGCGTCTGGCCGGTCTCTACCATATCCACAATCCGGTCAGCCAGCCCGATCAGCGGTGCCAGCTCGATGGAGCCGTTCAGCTTCACAACCTCCACCTGCTGGCCTTGCTCACGGAAATACCGCGAAGCCACGTTCGGGTACTTGGTAGCTACCCGCTGCTGAATGCCCGGCTGCCAGTTCGGAAGCCCGATAATCGACATCCGGCAGCGGGCGATCCCGAGATCCAGCAGCTCGTACACATCGCGGCTCTCCTCCAGCAGCACATCCTTGCCGACAATACCGATATCCGCCACTCCATACTCTACATAAGTGGGCACATCCACCGGCTTGGCCAGAATGAACTCCATTCCGGCCTCCGGCAAGGAAATCACCAGCTTGCGCGACTCTTCTCCGTCCGGAGGAATCGGCAGTCCCGCCTGGCGGAACAGCTCTGCCGCTTTATTGTAAATCCGGCCTTTCGGCATGGCCACCTTAAGAATCTGTGCCATCAATACCCGCCCCCGTTTCGTGTGTACTCATCATTTCAAAACCACCTGCAGCAGCTCCGCTCACCCATGCTCGCTGACAAACGACACGAACGTGTAGATCTCGCCGTACAGCTCGCCCTCTGCCTGAATAGTATCCGCATCCAGCCGCTTCACGGTCTTCAGCTCCTCCGGGCCTGTTGCCAGCCGTGTAACCACAGCATGCCCTTCCGAGCGCAGCCTCGCAGCCTCGGCAAGACCCTCCTGGCGCCGCAGTGCATCGTACTGGACCAGAATCGGCAGCTCTTCCTCTTCCAGCAGCCCGGAGACTCCATCCAGAATACGGTTGGTCTTCAGGGAGAAGCCGGTGGAGGGAATCGGACGTCCGAATTGCTGCAGCAGGTTGTCATACCGGCCGCCGCTGCATACCGGGAAGCCCAGCTCGGAAGCATATCCCTCGAAGGTCATGCCTGTATAGTAAGAGAAATCACCGATCATCGTCAGATCAATCAGTACATGCTCCGAGACACCGTAAGCAACCAGCACCTCCCATACCTTGCACAGATGCTCGATCGACGCGCGCGCCACCGGATGGTTGCTCAGCTCCAGCGCCTGTCCGCAGATCTCCTTCCCGCCGCGCAGCCGCAGCAGTCCATCCAGCTCCTGCTTCTGGGCAGCAGACAGCTCAAGACGCCGCAGCGTCTGGCGGAAGGCTACATAATCGCGGCTGAGCAGATGGCTCTTCAGCTCCTCCTGAGCCTGGGGCAGGCCGGATACCGCCTCCTGAAAGAGACCGTCGAGGAAGCCCACATGTCCAATTGCTATTTTAAAAGACTTTACGCCCGCCGCCTGCAGTGAAGCAATTGCCAGCGCGACTACCTCCGCGTCAGCCTCCGGCGAATCATCACCGACAAGCTCTACACCGGTCTGAAAGAATTCTGCCTCCCGCCCGGCCTCTTCTTCAATGGCCCGGAAGACGTTGGCATGGTAGGACAAACGCAGCGGCAGCGGCTCATCCTTCAATAGAGAGGAGACCACACGGGCTACAGGTGCCGTCATTTCTGAACGCAGCACCAGCGCCTGCCCACGGTTGTTCAGCAATTTATACAGCTTCTGATCAGATGTAGAGCTGGCTACACCGACCGTATCGTAATACTCAAGAGTAGGCGTAATCATCTGCCGGTAGCCCCAGCGGCTCATACAGTGAAGTACATCCTTCTCGATCTTGCGCAGCTTCGTTACCGCACGCGGGAGATAATCCCTTACGCCGGCAGGCTTTTCAAATCCCTTTGGTTTGGCCATCTTCATTGTTCACCTCATCGGATATGTTAAAGGGTATCATCAAATGCTTTATCATGGTAAAGTGGTAGCAAAGTAAAGTAGTGGCAATATCGTATCACGGACCATCCTTTTGCGTCAACAATTCGCTTGAATTCCAGAGTTCCTTTTGCCACCGGGATAAGCGGCGAATATAATAAGTTAATATGATTGTACTTTATTTCCTCCATTAAGTATTCCCGGTATCTAATTCAGAAGCAGAAAGAAGGACTGACGGCTTGAGTACATCCTATATGATTGGCGTTGATATTGGAACCACCAGCACGAAGGCTGTCCTCTTTGAGGAGAACGGAACAATTGTCGCTCAGAGCAATCAGGGCTATCCACTGCATCAGCCCTCCCCCTCTGTTGCAGAACAAGACCCGGAGCAGATTCTGGAAGCCGTGATTCATACCATAGCAGCGGTCATGCAGGAGAGCCTTGCAACACCTGAATCCATTCTGCTGGTCTCGTTCAGCTCCGCTATGCATAGCGTCATCGCTGTAGATCCTGCGGGTAAGCCACTGACCGCCTGTATCACCTGGGCTGATAACCGGAGCAGCCGCTATGCCCGGCGGTTGAAGGATGAATTGAATGGACATGAGCTCTACCTGCGGACAGGAACGCCTATACACCCTATGTCTCCAATCACCAAGCTGATGTGGCTGGGCGAGGAGCAGCCCGAGCTGTTCCGTCAGACCTACAAGTTCATCTCCATCAAAGAATATATTTTCTTCCGGTTGTTCGGAGAATATGTGATTGACCATTCCATCGCCTCTGCCACCGGCATGTTCAATCTGGAGAAGCTCGACTGGGACGAGGAGGCGCTCCGGATTGCCGGTGTTACTCCAGAGCGGCTATCCCGTCCGGTCCCGACCACCCATATCCTGCAGGGCCTGCTTCCGGAGCTTACCGGAAAGCTCGGTCTGCTCACGGACACTCCGTTTGTAGTAGGCGCCAGTGACGGCGTTCTGTCCAACCTGGGCGTAGGGGCAATGGAGCCGGGGGTAATCGCTGCAACGATAGGCACAAGCGGTGCCATCCGTACTGTAGTTGACCATCCGCTGACCGACCCCAAAGGACGGATCTTCTGCTACGCCCTGACAGACAAGCATTGGGTGATTGGCGGCCCCGTGAATAACGGGGGGATGCTCTTCCGCTGGGTGCGTGATGAGTTCGCTGCTTCTGAAGTAGAGACGGCGAAGCGCCTGGGCATTGATCCCTACGAAGTATTAACCCGGATCGCCGAGCAGGTGCCGCCCGGCAGCAACGGACTGCTCTTCCATCCGTATCTGACCGGAGAACGCGCACCGCTGTGGAATCCTGATGCCCGCGGCTCCTTCTTCGGGTTAAGCATGAATCACCGTAAGGAGCATATGATCCGTGCGGTGCTTGAAGGTGTCATCTTCAATATGTACACCGTATTGCTGGCCATGGAGGAATGTATCGGCGAGCCCGTTAGAATCCTGGCTACCGGCGGCTTCGCCCGCTCGGCGCTATGGCGGCAGATGATGGCGGATATTTTCGATCAGGAGGTAGTCGTCCCTGAGAGCTTCGAGAGCTCTTGCCTCGGCGCTGTTGTACTGGGATTATACGCCATCCGGCGGATCGATTCCTTGGATGCTGTCTTCAGCATGATTGGCTCCACTTACCGGCATGAGCCGGTTACTGCCCACGCCAAAGCCTACAAACAGCTGCTGCCCATCTTCATCTCGGTATCCCGCAGTCTGGAGGATCAGTATCAGGCTATCGCCGACTTCCAGCGCGAGCAGGCGGGGGAACAGCCCGGCTAACGTGTTTTCCAGAACCGCCTGCTTACAGCAAAGCGCCGGACAGCCGCAGATGCGGCCAGCCGGCGCTTTCAATATATGAACTTAGCCTAAGTCTACACTGTCGCCTTTGGCGCTGCTGCCGGCTTCTGCGGTGCAGAGCCGAACACCATCCAGGCCGGCTTCACATAACGGAAGGCAAGCGCAACCACTAGCCAGGAGCCCAGGAGGGCCACCAGCCAGCCGCCCGCTATTGCCGCCGTATAGGCCAGCGATCCGCCGTGGAACGGCAGCTTCCGGTACATGAACAGCAACAGCGGATGGAGCAGATAGATACCGAAGGAGCACGCCCCGGCCGAGAGCAGCAGTCTGCTCAGCAAGCTGCGTCCTGCCCCGTACAGCAGGAAGGACAGCTGGAACAGTACCAGACAAGAGAGCAAGGCATGCAGGTTCGAGAACCCTTCGTACCATAGACTATTGATTACTGTTTTCTTCGTATAGTTGTTATACCACAAGACCACATGGTAAGCTCCGGCAGCCGCCCATAAGAGCCATAGTACCACCCAGCTTGTCCCTTTACCGGAACGCCAGCCTTCGCGGGAGGGAACCAGCCACTTTTTCAAGGAGCTGTAGTAGATCGCAATCGCCGCACCTAGCAGGAAATACGAGAAATATGTAATGGCCAGACTCCCCTTGGACAGCTGCCAATACCCATGGTTCACCATATATTTGTTAAGCAGCACGAAGCCCCACTGTAACGCAAGCCCGATGACAGGTGCCCAGGCCGCGAGATGCCGGACTTTCTGCAGACACCATAGTATCAAAGGGAACAGCAGATAGAACTGGATAATGATGATGATATAGTAGAGATGTGTATACGCCGTACCCGTCCATAGATACTTGAAGAACTTCCCGCCCATCTCCTGAAGAGGCATCCCCCAGGTATGACCGGCCGTCATTTTCAGTCCAAAATACAGCACCGTAAACACAAGATAAGGCACAATAATATAGATCAGTCTGCGGCTGTAGAATTTGGCCAGTACCTTCCCGCCCAGCGGACGGTCAATATAATTGTAGAACAGGACGAACCCGCTTAAGAATATAAAGGAAGGCACCGCAAACTGGCTGAACTTGTTAATAAACAGAAACGGAGGGAACATGGAAGTGCCCAGTGTCTCAGCCAACGTGCGTGAAGTGGCATGAATGGCGATCACCGCAAAAATAGCGATTGCCCGAAAAATATCAAGCTGTGGAATTCTTTCCTTTTGAGCCATTATGATTCCTCCTGTTTACGCAGCTCGCGGAGCGGATTCCCCCCGACGAATGAACCGGCAGCAACATCTTTGTGAACCACCGATCCCGCCGCAACCGTAGCCCCATCCCCAATCGTAACCCCAGGGAGAATAGTCGTGTTAGCCCCAATCATTACATTCTCGCCGATCATAACTTCACCCAGCCGATACTCCTTGATGAGGTACTCATGGGCCAAGATTGTAGTGTTATAGCCGATAACCGTGTTCTCCCCAATAGAGATCTTCTCCGGAAAAAAAACATCCACCATCGCCATAAGTCCAAACGCAGTATGCTTACCTATCTTCATCCCGAGCACCCGGCGGTAAATCCAGTTCTTGAGCGGCAGAATCGGGCAATAACGGGCAATCTGGATAAAAATAAAATTGCGCACACCCTTCCACGGGCTGACCGTGCGGTAAATATGCCAGAGCGAATTATGCCCCTCCACGGGATAACGGGTTATCTTTCTCACGGCTGCATAGTCTCCTGCTCCACAATTGAGTACAAGTCCTTCATCTCCTGGATGATGTAATCCGGTTCATAGGTGCGCAGCACAGCCTCACCCTTAAGCGACCAGGCTACCCCTGCTACAAGCACACCTGCTGCCTTGGCAGACTGAATATCGACAGCACTATCCCCCACCATCAGTGTCTTGGCTGGATCAACACCCAGATTGGCCACTGCCGTGAGCACCGGCTCCGGATGCGGCTTCGGATGAGTCACATCATTCACCGTAACAATCGTCTCCATATATTTCAACAGATCGAACATTTCCAGTGACTTCAATGTGTTAGGCCGGATCTTCGTGGTCACAATCCCAAGCTTGATTCCCCGGCGCTGCAGCTCCTCCATCGTCTCATTCACATAGGGAAAAGCTTGGACCAGCTCATCATGATGCGCATTGTTGTACGAACGGTAGGACCGTTCCAGCACGCCTATATCCTTCAGCTCCAGGCCGGAGAATGCGCCTAGCTGCTGCTGAAGTGTAGTTCCCATCAAGGGAATGATCTGTTCCCGGGTCAGCGCCGGCAGGTTATTCTCCTTCAGCGCATGCATGAACGAATTGATGATCAGCTCATTCGTATTCACAATCGTTCCGTCCAGATCAAATAACACGCATTCTATCATTGATTGTATTACTCCTTTGTTTCCTTATCTTTAGAGGGATCTTCCACCGGCTGAACTGGCTGAGAAGGCTTCTGAGGCGTATTCACAGCACTCTCTGGAACTACCGCATCTGCCGCTGCCGGTTTGGTGCTGATGATCGGGTCCAGGTAATGTGCCTTCGGCTGTCCGCTAACCCGCCGTACAATAATCAGTGCAATGGCAACCACAATAATGAGCAGCGCGAGCAGCTGAGAGATACGGATATTCCCGTAAGCCGGGTCAAGATAGCCTTGCTCGAAGCCCATCCACTTCATTGGACTCCACAGCCCGTTAATGAAGGTTGCCACACCGCTGCTGCCGTCAAAGGCAAGACTGTCCGTACGCAGAGCTTCAATGAAGAAGCGGCCGATGGAGTACCAGATAAAGTAGGACATGAAGATTTCTCCGGCACGGACGAACTTCTGGCGGCGCAGCACCATGAGGAGCAGAATGCCCAGCAGACTCCAGAGTGATTCGTACAGGAAGGTCGGATGGTGAAAAGCATCCCCTATGTACATTTGATTAACGATAAAGTCCGGCAAATGCAGCTTATCCCGCAGGAACGATTCCTCTACCACACCGCCATAGGCTTCCTGGTTGATGAAATTACCCCACCGTCCGATCATCTGGCCGGCAAGCAGTCCGGGAGCACAGATATCCACGATGCGCCAGAACGGATAGCCTTTATAGCGGAAATAAATAATCCCGCAGATAATCGCGCCAATCAGGGCGCCATAAATCGCAATACCGCCATTCCAGACCTTGAAGATATCGAGCAGATTATCCTTATAGTCTTCCCACTTGAAGGCTACGAAGTATAGCCGCGCCCCAATAATAGCCGATGGCAAGCCTAACAGCAACATATCCATGAAGAACTCCTGAGGAATGTTGAAGCGTTTGCCTTCTTGAATACATAGGAAGAGCCCGGTAAGCGCACCAAGACCCAAAATCAGGCCATACCAGTGAACCGGCAGTGATCCAATCGAGAAGACAATCGGGTCAATCGCTAGTGAATAAAACATGCTCTCACACTCCTAATCGAGATCATCCATATCTTCTGAGATGGTGGCGGTAAGTTTATTCGTAAATTGCAGCGCGGCATTAAAGCCCATTTGCTTGAGCCGGTAATTCATCGCCGCCACCTCGATAATGACAGCGAGGTTACGTCCCGGACGGACAGGGATGGTAACCAGCGGCACATCGGTATCAATAATCCGTGTCGTCTCCTCATCCAGTCCCAGACGGTCATACTGCTTGTCCTGCTGCCAGGCTTCCAGTCTGACCACCAGAGTAATCCGCTTGTGATTACGGATAGCGCCTGCTCCAAAGAGCGTCATAACATTAATAATCCCGACACCGCGGATCTCCAGCAAGTGACGGATTAATTCCGGTGCGGTACCATGAAGCTGATTATCCGAAGTCTGGCGGATTTCCACCGCATCATCGGCAATCAGGCGATGACCGCGTTTAACCAGTTCCAGCGCGGTTTCACTTTTACCAATGCCGCTGGTGCCTGTAATCAGCATCCCTACCCCATACACATCACAGAGAACACCGTGAATTGTTGCTGTCGGTGCCAGTCTGCCCTCAAGGAAGCTGGTCAGTCTGCTTGAGAAAATGGTCGTCGCCATCGAGCTGCGCAGCACAGGAAGTCCCTTCTCGTTGCTGATATCCACAAGCTCCTGCGGAATATCCAGCCCACGAGTAATGACGATACACGGGGTATTGTCGTTACAGATACCGCGTACCCGGCTTTTCCGTTCTTCCTCTGAGAGCATAGAGAAGAAAGCCAGCTCTGTTTTGCCTAATAGCTGTACACGTTCTTCTGGATAATATTCGAAATAACCGGCCATTTCCAGCCCGGGACGGTTCAAATCATCCACTGTGATCGGTCTTTTCAGACCTTCATGTCCGGATACTACCTCTAATTGAAAATGCTGCACCAATTCCGATACTTTTACCTTCTTAGCCATATATGTGTCCGTCCTTTCGTCACCCGCGGCTTATGCCGCTTCCCCGCATACCGGTTACATCTTTATCCATTCCAGCTACAGGTAATTCTCCTGCTATCTTAATGGATTATGCCAGTGAATGCAATCTTAACCCCAGCGGTTATCGTTCCATTCCACCATGATCATTACAAGAAAAAGCCGCCTAACCAGGCGGCTTTCTTCATTATAAACTATGTTCACCCTGCAGAGATCTTATCCCAGCAGAACGTTAAGTTCGGATTCTTTGTCGAAGATGTGGACTTTGTTCATGTCGATGGCCAATCTAGGCTTACTGCCTTCACGGGTAGTGGAACGTCCATCTACACGTGCAATTACAGTGTTATTGCCAAGACCGCTCAAGTAGAGGAGCATTTCATGACCAAGGTTTTCCGTAACATCAACCATCGAAGTGAAGATTGTGTTAGGAGAAGCTTCCAGGAACACTGGCTCTTCATGAATGTCTTCTGGACGAACGCCCATGATTACATCTTTACCGATGAAGCCTTTGTTACGCAGGATTGTAGCTTTGCCGCCTGGAACTTCAACATCAAGGTTCTCTGCACGGAAACGGACAGCGCCGTTCACTTCGGAAAGAGTACCGTTGATAAAGTTCATGGTAGGGGAACCGATAAATCCGGCTACGAACAGGTTCGTAGGCTCATTGTACAGTTCTTCAGGGGAAGCCGCCTGCTGGATGATACCATCGTACATAACTACGATACGGTCACCCATCGTCATTGCTTCTGTCTGGTCATGCGTTACATAAATACAAGTAGTTTCAAGGCGTTTCACCAGCTTAGTGATTTCAGCACGCATTTGACCACGAAGTTTAGCATCCAAGTTGGAAAGAGGCTCATCCATCAAGAAGACTTGTGGATCACGGACGATTGCGCGGCCGAGAGCGACACGTTGACGTTGACCACCGGACAGTGCCTTAGGTTTGCGTTCCAGCAAGTGCTCGATATCCAGGATTTTCGCTGCTTCGCGCACTTTCTTGTCGATTTCTTCTTTCTTCACTTTGCGCAATTTCAGACCGAAAGCCATGTTCTGATATACACTCATGTGCGGGTACAAGGCGTAGGATTGGAATACCATCGCGATATCACGGTCTTTAGGAGCAACGTCATTCACTACACGGTCACCAATGTACATTTTACCTTCAGAGATTTCTTCCAGACCAGCGATCATACGCAGGGTTGTGGATTTACCGCAACCGGAAGGACCAACCAGTACGAGGAATTCCTTATCTTTAATATCAAGATTGATATCGATTACTGTTGCTTTATCGGAACCCGGGTATTTTTTGAAAATATGCTCTAAACGTACGCCTGCCATTGTATTTCCCCCTCGAGTCTAGTATTGGATTAGAAAATCAAACGCTTTCTTGTACACTTATCTTACCCCAGAGCCGGCCTCATGGCTATTTGCAAGGTTCACAAAAAACCTATTTTCTTTTCGTCACTTTATACAATAACATGGCAAGCTTCACAATAGCGGCATCCCCAAAGCTGCGGACATCGGCCCCCGTCTCCTGTTTAATCTTGTCCAGCCTGTAGAGCAGCGTGTTGCGGTGAATGTACAGCTTCTTGGCGGTTTCACTGACATTGCAGTCCATTTCAAAAAAACTCTCCAGCGTCAGCAGCATTTCCTTATCCGCCAGTACCGCCGTGTAATCACCGATCTGGCCCAGCAGCTGTCTCCGCCGGTCATCCGGAATACTGTTAACCAGCCGCTCCATGTGCAGCTCCCACGGCAGATGAATATAATCGCCTACCTGGAAGATACGGCCAAGAATAATGGTCTCCCGCAGCAAGGCGACTGCTCCTGTCAGACCTTTAACCGGGATAATGGCTGGAGAGACCGCCAGATGGAAGACGCCAACCCACTCGCTGGCAATCAGTTCATGCAGCCCCATAGAAGTCTGTGACAGCAGATCCTCAGCACTCTCTTCCTCATCCTCTTTATCATCTCCGCCTGTGAGGAGTTCCTTACGGGCTAAAATTAACCATTCCTTATCCTGCAGGGGAACCAGCAATACATCATTCTCGAAATAACTGCGCAGCAGCTTCATTAAGGAGCGATACGTCATCTGCGGATTATGAACATTCTCGCTTACCAGCATGAACGGAATCATATCTCCGAACAGCCGGCCCTTCAGCGAGATTTCATCCGGGATCTCCGCATCGTCCTTCTCCTGCTCCAGTTGGGCATTCAGCCAGCCGCTAAGCTGCCGCGCCTCCATCTCCCCTTCTTCCTTGAACCCGGTTGCCTTCAGCGCTACCGCAAAATTGCGTCCGGCATAATTCACCAGCTCCAGCTCCAGCGGCGACAGCCCCTCTGTCTCCACCCACACTGCTGTAACACGGCCATCATTCTCATAGAGGGGAATCCAGAGATAACCCTCATGAATGACCGGCAGTTCCTGATCCTTATCCGTACCTATGCCAAAAAGTGAAGCGGAATGCTGTCTCCCCAGCTGCTTGATTCCGGTCCTCTTTCCGGTGAGTTGCTCCAATTTTTGACGCAAACCCTCACTATCCATCATCACCATTCTCCACCACTTTTGCTTTTTTCGCTTATTTTATCATATTTTGCTGTAAAATGCGGAATTTGCGCTTACGAGCATACTTGGATCATGTATCAAAATACAAAAAAGGCCACCACCCTAAAGTGATGACCGTTTGACTTAAGATGAGCCATGAAGGACTCGAACCTTCGACACCCTGATTAAAAGTCAGGTGCTCTACCAACTGAGCTAATGGCTCCTAAAAAGGGATGGAGGCTGATGGATTCGAACCACCGAACACGTACGTGAGCAGATTTACAGTCTGATGCGTTTGGCCACTTCGCTAAGCCTCCATGATGGTGGCGCGGGAGGGAATCGAACCCCCGACACAAGGATTTTCAGTCCTTTGCTCTACCGACTGAGCTACCGAGCCATAAACAAACCTAAAAACAAAAAAATGTCGGAACAGGGCGGGATACTCTTCACTCCGTTACGAGATTGCGAAGTATTCCTTACGATGCCTATGCTTCAACGAACCCAGGGAATTCTCATCCCTTATGCCATTGAAAATGGCGGAACCGACGGGATTCGAACCCGCGATCTCCTGCGTGACAGGCAGGCATGTTAGGCCAACTACACCACGGTTCCACAATTTGCTCTTAAAAATGGTGCCGGCGAGAGGACTTGAACCCCCAACCTACTGATTACAAGTCAGTTGCTCTACCAGTTGAGCTACACCGGCACGGTGTAAGGTAATAAAATTTCAAACATAAAAATGGTGGAGGCTGAGGGGTTCGAACCCCCGACCCTCTGCTTGTAAGGCAGATGCTCTCCCAGCTGAGCTAAGCCTCCGGGTATGTATGGTAGCGGCAGAGGGGATCGAACCCCCGACCTCACGGGTATGAACCGTACGCTCTAGCCAGCTGAGCTACGCCGCCACACTACAAGTATTGGATTTATAATGGCGGAGAGAGAGGGATTCGAACCCTCGCACCGCTTACGCAGTCTAACCCCTTAGCAGAGGGTCCCCTTATAGCCACTTGGGTATCTCTCCAAATTAATGGTAGCCATGTAAATCCGCACAGGAAATTGATTCCTGAAAACTGAATCCGAAACGAATCTGCGAATTATTTTTTGGATAAGCCCTCGACCGATTAGTATTGGTCAGCTCCATGCATTGCTGCACTTCCACCTCCAACCTATCTACCTCGTCGTCTTCAAGGGGTCTTACATGTTGGGAAATCTCATCTTGAGGGGGGCTTCACGCTTAGATGCTTTCAGCGCTTATCCCGTCCGTACGTAGCTACTCAGCCATGCTCCTGGCGGAACAACTGATGCACCAGCGGTACGTCCATCCCGGTCCTCTCGTACTAAGGACAGCTCCTCTCAAATTTCCTGCGCCCACGACAGATAGGGACCGAACTGTCTCACGACGTTCTGAACCCAGCTCGCGTACCGCTTTAATGGGCGAACAGCCCAACCCTTGGGACCTACTTCAGCCCCAGGATGCGATGAGCCGACATCGAGGTGCCAAACCTCCCCGTCGATGTGGACTCTTGGGGGAGATAAGCCTGTTATCCCCAGGGTAGCTTTTATCCGTTGAGCGATGGCCCTTCCATGCGGTACCACCGGATCACTAAGTCCGACTTTCGTCCCTGCTCGACTTGTAGGTCTCGCAGTCAAGCTCCCTTATGCCTTTGCACTCTGCGAATGATTTCCAACCATTCTGAGGGAACCTTTGAACGCCTCCGTTACTCTTTAGGAGGCGACCGCCCCAGTCAAACTGCCCGCCTGACACGGTCCCCGTACCCGATAAGGGCACTAGGTTAGAACCTAGATACGATCAGGGTGGTATCCCAACGGCGCCTCCGCAGAAGCTTGCGCTCCTGCCTCCACGGCTCCCACCTATCCTGTACAGATCGTACCCAAATTCAATATCAAGCTGCAGTAAAGCTCCATGGGGTCTTTCCGTCTTGTCGCGGGTAACCTGCATCTTCACAGGTATTAAAATTTCACCGGATCTCTCGTTGAGACAGCGCCCAAGTCGTTACGCCATTCGTGCGGGTCAGAATTTACCTGACAAGGAATTTCGCTACCTTAGGACCGTTATAGTTACGGCCGCCGTTTACTGGGGCTTCGGTTCACAGCTTCGGATTGCTCCTAACCGCTCCCCTTAACCTTCCAGCACCGGGCAGGCGTCAGCCCGTATACTTCGCCTTGCGGCTTCGCACAGACCTGTGTTTTTGCTAAACAGTCGCTTGGGCCTTTTCACTGCGGCCCCCTCGGGCTATTCACCCTACCGAGGCACCCCTTCTCCCGAAGTTACGGGGTCATTTTGCCGAGTTCCTTAACGAGAGTTCTTCCGCGCGCCTTAGAATTCTCTTCTCGCCTACCTGTGTCGGTTTGCGGTACGGGCACCTTCTCCTGACTAGAGGCTTTTCTTGGCAGTGTGAGATCATGACCTTCGCTACTGTAATTTTCGCTCCCCATCACAGCCCAGCCTTACGATGTGCGGATTTGCCTGCACACCAGCCTCACTGCTTAGACGGACATCCATCAGTCCGCGTCACTACCCTCCTGCGTCACCCCATCGCTCATAGCGGATTACGGTGGTACAGTAATTTCAAACTGTTGTCCTTCGACTACGCCTGTCGGCCTCGCCTTAGGTCCCGACTTACCCTGAGCGGACGAGCCTTCCTCAGGAAACCTTGGGCTTTCGGCGGATCAGATTCTCACTGATCTTTTCGTTACTCATACCGGCATTCTCACTTGTATGCTGTCCAGCGCTCCTTACGGTACACCTTCAACCCACATACAACGCTCCCCTACCCCAGATGCAAAGCATCTAGCCATAGCTTCGGTGGTGTGTTTAGCCCCGTTACATTTTCGGCGCAGAGTCACTCGACCAGTGAGCTATTACGCACTCTTTCAATGGTGGCTGCTTCTAAGCCAACATCCTGGTTGTCTGTGCAACTCCACATCCTTTCCCACTTAACACACACTTGGGGACCTTAGCTGATGGTCTGGGCTGTTTCCCTTTTGACAATGGATCTTAGCACTCACTGTCTGACTCCCGGCAAGAAGTTAATGGCATTCGGAGTTTGACTGAGCTTGGTAACCCTTGCGGGCCCCGCACCCAATCAGTGCTCTACCTCCACCACTCCATTCACCGAGGCTAGCCCTAAAGCTATTTCGGGGAGAACCAGCTATCTCCGAGTTCGATTGGAATTTCTCCGCTACCCCCACCTCATCCCCGCATTTTTCAACATGCGTGGGTTCGGGCCTCCAGTGCGTGTTACCGCACCTTCACCCTGGACAGGGGTAGATCACACGGTTTCGGGTCTACGTCCACATACTTAGTCGCCCTATTCAGACTCGCTTTCGCTGCGGCTCCGGCTTCTCACCTTAACCTTGCATGTTAAACGTAACTCGCCGGTTCATTCTACAAAAGGCACGCCATCACCCATAAAGAGGGCTCTGACTTTTTGTAAGCACACGGTTTCAGGTTCTATTTCACTCCCCTTCCGGGGTGCTTTTCACCTTTCCCTCACGGTACTGTTTCACTATCGGTCGCCAGGTAGTATTTAGCCTTAGCAGATGGTCCTGCTGGATTCATACGGGGTTTCACGTGCCCCGCACTACTCGGGATCCGTCTCGGAGAGAACACAGTTTAGGCTACAGGGCTTTTACCTCTATCGCGGGCCTTTCCAGACCTCTTCGCCTACTGAATTCCTTTGTAACTCCATGTGAGACGTCCCACAACCCCAAGAGGCAAGCCCCTTGGTTTAGGCTGTTCCGCGTTCGCTCGCCGCTACTGACGGAATCACTATTGTTTTCTCTTCCTCAGGGTACTTAGATGTTTCAGTTCCCCTGGTCTGCCTCTGCATTTCCTATGTATTCAGAAATGAGTAACTGCGAATTACCACAGCTGGGTTTCCCCATTCGGACACCCCCGGATCAAAGCTTGCTTACAGCTCCCCGAGGCAGTTTCGTTGTTCGCCACGTCCTTCGTCGGCTCCTGGCGCCTAGGCATCCTCCGTGTGCTCTTAGTAGCTTAACCAATGCGTTTTCCCTAAGGAAAATCGCTAGTATCGCCATTAATATGAAACTTGTTTACACAAGTTCAGCTTAAAGGAATGTTCTAAAACGCAAATTCGTTTCGGTATCCAGTTTTCAAGGATCAAGTTGCTGTTATTATGAAACAATCACGACTGTGATGTTCGAAATAACAGACAATGTGCATATACTGTTGTAAAACATGATTGGTGGAGCCAAGCGGGATCGAACCGCTGACCTCCTGCTTGCAAGGCAGGCGCTCTCCCAGCTGAGCTATGGCCCCATATAATCACCCCAAAAAGTGAGGTGTAGCTTCGAGGTTAATTCCGATTACTTTTCGGGGACCCCGGTACTTGCCATTCAATTCCAGATTGTTATATGGTGGGCCTTGGTGGACTCGAACCACCGACCTCACCCTTATCAGAGGTGCGCTCTAACCAACTGAGCTAAAAGCCCATATAACAAAACTTGCAGTAGTGAAACAATCAATGAATTGATTGTTCGCTTGGCGGCGTCCTACTCTCCCAGGACCCTTCGGTCCAAGTACCATCGGCGCTGGAGGGCTTAACGGTCGTGTTCGGGATGGGTACGTGTGGAACCCCTCCGCTATCGCCACCAAACGCATACGAAAGAGACTTGCTCTTTCAAAACTGAACACGAGTGAGTGTCCGAACCCGAAGGTTCTATTGTGGAAGCAAAGCTTCCGATTTGAATGTCTTCATTGCAGAAGACGATTCTCCATAGAAAGGAGGTGATCCAGCCGCACCTTCCGATACGGCTACCTTGTTACGACTTCACCCCAATCATCTACCCCACCTTCGGCGGCTGGCTCCCTTGCGGGTTACCCCACCGACTTCGGGTGTTGTAAACTCTCGTGGTGTGACGGGCGGTGTGTACAAGACCCGGGAACGTATTCACCGCGGCATGCTGATCCGCGATTACTAGCAATTCCGACTTCATGCAGGCGAGTTGCAGCCTGCAATCCGAACTGAGACCGGCTTTGCTGGGATTGGCTCCACCTCGCGGCTTCGCTTCCCGTTGTACCGGCCATTGTAGTACGTGTGTAGCCCAGGTCATAAGGGGCATGATGATTTGACGTCATCCCCACCTTCCTCCGGTTTGTCACCGGCAGTCACTCTAGAGTGCCCAGCTTCACCTGCTGGCAACTAAAGTCAAGGGTTGCGCTCGTTGCGGGACTTAACCCAACATCTCACGACACGAGCTGACGACAACCATGCACCACCTGTCTCAACTTTCCCCGAAGGGCACCTGATGCATCTCTGCTTCGTTAGTTGGATGTCAAGACCTGGTAAGGTTCTTCGCGTTGCTTCGAATTAAACCACATACTCCACTGCTTGTGCGGGTCCCCGTCAATTCCTTTGAGTTTCAGTCTTGCGACCGTACTCCCCAGGCGGAGTGCTTACTGTGTTAACTTCGGCACCAAGGGTATCGAAACCCCTAACACCTAGCACTCATCGTTTACGGCGTGGACTACCAGGGTATCTAATCCTGTTTGCTCCCCACGCTTTCGCGCCTCAGCGTCAGTTACAGCCCAGAAAGTCGCCTTCGCCACTGGTGTTCCTCCACATATCTACGCATTTCACCGCTACACGTGGAATTCCACTTTCCTCTTCTGTACTCAAGTCACCCAGTTTCCAGTGCGACCTCAGGTTGAGCCCAAGGTTTAAACACCAGACTTAAATAACCGCCTGCGCGCGCTTTACGCCCAATAATTCCGGACAACGCTTGCCCCCTACGTATTACCGCGGCTGCTGGCACGTAGTTAGCCGGGGCTTTCTTCTCAGGTACCGTCACTCCGGCAGCAGTTACTCTACCGGACGTTCTTCCCTGGCAACAGAGCTTTACGATCCGAAAACCTTCATCACTCACGCGGCATTGCTCCGTCAGGCTTGCGCCCATTGCGGAAGATTCCCTACTGCTGCCTCCCGTAGGAGTCTGGGCCGTGTCTCAGTCCCAGTGTGGCCGTTCACCCTCTCAGGTCGGCTACGCATCGTCGCCTTGGTGGGCCGTTACCCCACCAACTAGCTAATGCGCCGCAGGCCCATCCCCAAGCAGCAGATTGCTCCGCCTTTCATTCTTCTCTCAGGAGAAAAAAGAAATTATCCGGTATTAGCTACCGTTTCCGGTAGTTATCCCAGGCTTGAGGGCAGGTTGCCTACGTGTTACTCACCCGTCCGCCGCTAAGTCTGAAAGGAAGCAAGCTTCCTCTCAAACTCCGCTCGACTTGCATGTATTAGGCATGCCGCCAGCGTTCGTCCTGAGCCAGGATCAAACTCTCCAAATTGGTATTTAGAAAGAGCGATTGCTCATTTTGAAACATCTGACGAGAATTTACATTCTCATTTTTGGATCTCACCGAAGTGATTTCCCACTCACTCGTTGTTCAGTTTTCAAAGATCAATGTCTCATCTTTTGTCGTTGATGTTTGTCTCAGCAGCGACCTTTATAATATATCACAGCACCCTTGTTTCAGTCAAGCGTTTTTTTAATTTCTTTTTTCGCTTTAGCTTCCAGCAAGTGATCCGAAGATCTCCTGTCCAAAGGGCCGAGACTTAATGTATCATGAATCAGGAGCCTTCGTCAACCTCTAAAACAAAGTTAATTTTAATCCCAATAACAGCGCCACTCCCGGCAGCCCAAGAATGGTTACAGCACCTATGGTTGTAGGGTTAAGCGGAATGTGCAGATCGCTTACAACTCCTGAGAAATTAACGATATAAATCCCGAGCGCCGCCAATATAAGATGGGTTCCAAATACACTCAACCAAGCCCAGCCCAGTCTTTTCCTGAATACAATCAGGACCAGCAGCGCTGCAGATATAATCAGCACACCCATCGCAACAGTTCTTAGCATTGTTCTCCTCCTCGCTGACTCATTCTGTTCATACTTGCAGCTGGCTCCGGTTAAGCCCCAGCCGCTTGGCATCCTTAAGGTGTATCTGATATTTGCGCTCAGCCGCCTCCAGGATATAGATTGCATAGTCAATCTGATCCTGGCCCAGTGCCTCATCAAACATCAGGTAAGCCCGCTCCCATTCAGACTGCGCTTTACGTACCTCTTGGTATACTGTCCCCCATTCCTCTTCCGTCTGCACTGCCTTTTCCTTATCCGTATTCCCGCTCAGCCACTTGGTACTCCACCAACCCATTGCAATCCCTCCTAAGATATATGAATAACTGCAGATGCAACCGGTGATTCACACCCGTTAATCTCATACATATCGGAATAGGGACAAACTTAGAACCGGGAGAGGGAGCTTAGCAGAACTTTTAGCAGAATATGAGCGCTTCTTCAGAAAATCAAAAAAGGAGCCCGAGGGCTCCCTACACTTATAATACAACAGCACAACACTCAGAACAGCTCACGACGGCCTTCCAGTGCCTTCGACAGGGTTACCTCATCCGCATACTCAAGATCGCCGCCTACAGGCAAGCCATGGGCTATCCTGGTGATCTTGATCTCAAAGGGACGGACAAGACGCGAGATATACATGGCAGTGGCTTCCCCTTCAATGTTGGGGTTGGTAGCCATAATCAGCTCCTTCACCCGCTCATCGCTGAGTCTGGTCAGCAGCTCCTTCAGCCTTATATCATCCGGCCCTATGCCTTCCATCGGCGAAATTGCACCCTGGAGCACATGATAATAGCCGTCAAATTCCTTGGTTCGTTCGATAGCCACCAGATCCTTCGAGTCCTGAACCACACAGATTACCGAAGCATCGCGGGTTTTGTCCTGGCAGATCCGGCACGGGTCGGTATCCGTTATGTTGCAGCAGACCGAGCAATAATGAAGATTACGCTTGACGCTGACCAGGGCTTTGGCGAAATCAATCACCTCGTCCTCCTTCATGTTCAACACATGAAAGGCCAGCCGGGCAGCTGTCTTCGGGCCAATCCCGGGCAAACGTGTAAAAGCTTCTATTAGCTTGGCTAGCGGTTCTGGATAATACAAAGTATCGGTTCTCCTTTGGCAGGGAGTGGAGTAAGCCTAGAACAAGCCAGGAATCTTCATTCCGCCTGTGAATTTACCCATATCGTTGTTCGCCAACTCTTCTGCCTGGGTAAGAGCATCATTAACAGCAGTGATCACCAGATCCTGCAGCATTTCGATATCCTCCGGATCTACAACCTCCGGTTTGATCTGAATGGACAGCAATTTCTTGTGTCCGTTCACCTGAACGGTAACCACGCCGCCTCCGGAAGAACCTTCAATTGTCTTGCTGCCCAGCTCTTCCTGGGCTTTGAGCATCTGCTCCTGCATTTTTTTAACCTGCTTCATCATTTGGTTCATATTATTCATAGATCATCTCTCCTTTGGGATGCGCATCTTCGCGCTGATAGCTGAATCCTTATTCTTTTATGACAACAAGGTCTTCTCCAAAGAGCTGGATCGCCTCATCAATCCATGGTTCGGACTTGCCTTCGCCGCTCTCGTGCTCATGCTCCAGACGCAGCTCCTCTGTTCCGGCCGAAGCCGCGGATTTCGTCGCAGCTTCATTCCAGTCACGCATCATCATAGTTACCAGCCGGAATGGCTTACCCAGCTTGGCATTCATTACGTTCTCGATGACCTGCCGGTTCGCAGGCTTCTCGGTAGTATCCCGGTGAATGGTATTCTTAAAAGCAACCAGCACGGCATCTTCCATCACCGCTACCGGCTCACCGTCCACAAACCACGCATGTACCGTGACCTTCTCTTCCTTCACACCCTGAAGAACAAGACTCCACTGCTTATAGACCGCGCTAAAATCAGGACTGTCCTTACCCGCAATAAACTTATCCAGCTGCGGGGGAAGCTTAGAGGCCGAGGATACGCGCGGAGCGCTTGGCGGGGCAGTGCGCTGCGCTGCCTGCTCACGCCCGCCGCCGGCAACTCCGCCGGCTTGAATAGCCTGCTCCAGCTTCTTCTCCAGCGCGGCAATCTGCGCTCTGAGCTGATCCAGCTCACCGGACTGTACCTGCGGAGAACCATTTGCAGCTGCAGTTGCGGCTGCATTCACTGCCGGATCGCCTACAGAAGGAGCAGTAGCATCCTGCGGACCGCTGCACAGCTTCATCAGCGCTACCTCGAATATGGTCTGCGGATGTGTAGCATACTTCATCTCCCCCAGATAACGGCTCAGCGTCTCCACAATCAGGAATAAGCGGTCGCGGGTAAAGGCCTTAGCCATGTCGCGGAAATCTGCCGGATTCAGCACGCGGTCCGTTAGCTGATCCGCTCCAGGCACCATCTTGATCATCAGTAAATCGCGGAAATAATACAGAAGATTCTCCAGGCACTTATCTGCGCTCTTACCCTCATGCATCATCTGCTCCACAAGCTCCAGCAGCTGCCCCATGTCACTCTCAAGAATAGCATTCGCCAGACGCGCGAACTGCTCGGAGGGGATGCCCCCGGTCATTCCCAGCACCTGCTGATAGGTCACATTCCCATCTGTAAAGGATGAGATCTGATCCAGGATGCTGAGCGCATCCCGCATTCCCCCGTCAGACAGGCGGGCGATATACTGGAGCGCATCTGCATCTGCTGTAATGCCTTCCTTCTGGCAAATCTCGGTCAGGCGGCCCGTCTGTTCCTCCAGTGAGACCCGGCGGAAGTCAAACCGCTGGCAACGCGAGATAATCGTAGCCGGAAGCTTGTGCGGCTCGGTAGTCGCCAGTATAAACATCACATGCTGCGGAGGCTCTTCGAGCGTCTTCAGCAGAGCATTGAATGCCTCTGTTGTCAGCATATGCACTTCATCAATAATATACACTTTACGGCGTACTTCGGTAGGTGCATATTTCACCTTATCCCGCAGATCGCGAATCTCTTCAACGCCCCGGTTGGATGCCGCATCAATCTCCTGAACGTCCATGATGTTGCCTGCCGTAATCCGCAGGCAGGACGGACATTCATTGCAGGGCTCAGGACCCGGGCCCCGCTCGCAATTGACTGCCTTGGCCAATACCTTGGCCGCACTCGTCTTACCGGTTCCCCGCGGTCCGCTGAACAGATAGGCATGCGAAACCCGTTGTTCACGGATCGCATTCTGCAGCGTCTGGATAATATGCTGCTGCCCTACCATATCTTGAAACGACTGCGGCCGCCAGGCACGGTACAGCGCGATATGTTCCACTATGCATTACCCTCTCTCAGGCTGCCGCTTTCCGGCATTTGTCGCTAATTTATTATACTATATTCCCAAGTCTTTGACCAAGCAGAAGCGGCTCACCGTCCGAAAGGTAAGGATATTAGCCAGAGCGGGAATAATATCTCATAACCTAGGATACCTAGAAAAACAAAAAGCATCTTTGCTTGTAGCAAAGACGCTATCATCATCCTTATTTAAACCGTGCACCTGTTATTGATGGCTGCGATCCAAGCGGTAACCCTACAAAACTGCTCGGGCTAGGCCACCCTCCGGCACAAGAGCAAACTCGCTTATGGCTGCTTCCTTCCGGACCTGACCAGGTTCACAAGCACTCATTGCGGAGGACCCAACCGTCAACACAGCCCATAGGAACCAAGGCCTCACATCGACAGCACCTCTAACAGGAATTCAACCTCGCTACAGCGGATTGCGAGTTACAGGGCACCGCTACCTCCCCGTCTAGCACGGCGAAGATAAGTATAGCTTACGGACAGGCAAAAATCAACTATGCAATATTAGACACCGTATTTCTTCTTGAATCTGTCCACACGGCCGCCGGCATCCAGGAACTTCTGCTTACCGGTGAAGAACGGGTGACAGCTTGAGCAAATTTCGACGCGAAGCTCCTGTACTGTCGAGCCGGCTTCAAACGTGTTACCGCAAGCGCAGGTTACCTTCGTTACATTGTACTTGGGTTGAATGGTTGTTTGCATATGAAATCTCACCTCTCACGCCCTAAGCCTCATGCGGGCCTAGAGTTATATGATTACGCAAGCTACATTCTAGCATGCAAGGCCCAGGCTCTGCAATAGGCCTGCCATTCTTAAAATAATAAGGCCTAAAGCTGCACTCTGCGCTGCTTGGCACGGGCCAGCTCAGCAGGGGGGACATGGGTAAAGGAACCAATCACAACCTCCGGGAGCTCCTCACGGAAGATCTCCAGCATGGTCTTCATGCCAAGGATCTCACCCCGTGCAGGGGGAATAAGCTCCAGATAGCTCTCCGGGTCAATATTGAGATTACGCATCTGAATGAGCTTAAGATCTGTACGTCTGACGAACTCCACCATCGCTTCAATCTCTTCCTCACGGTCTGTAACCCCCGGGAAAATCAAATAGTTAATGGAGGTGTATACGCCTTGTGAGGCAGCGTACTTCAGCGACTTCTCCACGTTAGCCAGCGTATACCCGCGAGGCTTGTAATAGGCGTTATAATGGTCATCCAGCGCACTGATGGTACTAACCCGCATCAGATCAAGACCGGCATCGACAATGCCGCGGATATGATCGCTTAAGCCGGCATTGGTGTTAATATTGATATAGCCCATATCCGTAATGGACCGGACTTCACGGATAGATTCAATAATCAGCTTCGCCTGCGTAGAAGGCTCACCTTCACAGCCCTGTCCAAAGCTGACAATGGATTCCGGCGTCTTCAGGTGCTCCAGCATCACTTGCGATACTTCGTTCACTGCCGGACGGAAGCTCATCCGTGTCTGCGGGGACACAAACCCGCTGTCATCGGGCTGTTCAGAGATACAACCGAAGCAGCCGGCGTTGCAGGAGTATGAGACCGGAACAGCGCCTTCCCAGCGGCCGAGGAAGGTATTGGACGAGGTTAAGCATTCATATTCCAGCGCGCAGTTGGACAAGTGATTATACAGACGGTTCTCCGGGTATTTGGCAGTCAGTTCGCCCACACCGTTCTTCACATCGTCCCGGTCGCAGTTAAGCGGGTTCCACTGCTCCGGATCATCCGTAAGATCAGCCGCCACATAGAATCCGCCGTCCTTCCATACTACAGCGGAATATCCGAAGAGCGGAAGCTTGTAGGTCTTGTCTATCTTGACGTAACCGGGAAGGCACAGGCGGGTGTATCCCTGCGGCAGCAAGGCTCCGACAGCCTGCGAACCTGCCGGCAGGGGCAGCATCTCACCGGTCTCCGGATTCATCCCAATCGCACGGGTGCTCGGGAGCCCGACCAGCGTGGCCCCCTCAGGCAGCGGAACCAGCTCTTCCTCCAGTATCTCAACGATCATATCGCCACTGCGGGCCAGGGCATACAGCTCGGGATGATCATATACGTTTCCTTGTTCATCGGCATATACCAAATACATGTTATTCTCCTCTTGTTATCTATTCTCAGGTAGTCGGCACAGTAGGCGCCTTGGGACGCGTGGTGCGGCGGGCAGACGAGCCGCTGTTCGAGGTACCGCCTTTGCTGGCCGTACCGCTTGCTGACGAGGAATCCTTGCCTCCAGCCACATCGAAGGAGGCCAGGAACTCCGCATTCGTCTTGCTGTCACGCAGCTTCTTCAGGAATCCTTCTACGAAGTCATAGGATTCATTCATATTTTTACGGATTGACCAGATGGTATCCAGCTCTTCCTTGCTAAGCAATACTTCTTCACGGCGCGTACCCGAACGGCGGATATCAATTGCCGGGAAGATCCGGCGTTCAGCCAGCTTGCGGTCCAGATGGAGCTCCATGTTCCCTGTACCCTTGAATTCCTCATAAATAATATCATCCATCCGTGAGCCGGTATCAATCAGTGCGGTGGCAAGAATAGTTAAGCTGCCGCCCTCCTCCACGTTACGTGCGGAACCGAAGAAGCGCTTAGGCCGATGGAACGCGGCAGGATCAATCCCTCCGCTAAGTGTCCGGCCGGATGGCGGAACTACGAGATTGTAGGCACGGGCAAGACGGGTAATGCTATCCAGCAGAATAACGACATCCTTCTTGTGCTCTACCAGACGCAGCGCGCGCTGAAGCACAAGCTCTGCCACTTTAATATGATTCTCCGGCAGCTCATCAAATGTCGAAGCCACTACCTCACCTTTTACCGAACGCTGCATATCCGTTACTTCCTCGGGACGTTCATCGATCAGCAGAACAAACAGTGCAATCTCGGGATTGTTCGTAGAGATACTGTTGGCAATTTCTTTGAGGAGGAGCGTCTTCCCTGCTTTGGGAGGTGCTACAATCAAACCGCGCTGTCCCAGACCTACAGGAGCAAGCAAATCCATGATACGGGTCGATAAATGAGTTGGGGATGTTTCGAGCGGCAGCTTATCTTGCGGATAAAGCGGCGTAAGCGCCGGAAAATGTAACCGTTCAGCTGCAGTTGCCGGGTTCTCGCCGTTGACGGCATTCACCTGCAAGAGTCCGAAATAGCGTTCGTTCTCCTTCGGCGTCCGGCATTTCCCGGAGACCAGGTCACCGCTTCTAAGGTCGAACTTGCGGATCTGCGATGCAGAGATATAGATATCCTCCGCACTCGGCAAGTAGTTAATCGGCCGAAGGAAGCCATAGCCTTCCGGCAGAATCTCAAGCACGCCTTCCATAAACATTAGACCGCTCTGCTCTGCCTGTGCTCTAAGAATAGCGAAGATTAACTCCCGCTTCTTAAGCGTTCCGTAATAAGGAATCTGGTATTTCTTGGCGAGCTTATACAGATCGGTAAGCTTCATTTCTTCCAGATCGGAAATTTGAAGATCCATGTGCTATAACCACCTATTCAATTTGT
The DNA here is from genome assembly GCF_037975325.1 of Paenibacillus sp. FSL P2-0136. Taxonomy (NCBI): domain Bacteria; kingdom Bacillati; phylum Bacillota; class Bacilli; order Caryophanales; family Paenibacillaceae; genus Paenibacillus; species Paenibacillus sp. FSL P2-0136. Next base: position 7,419,463 of record NZ_CP150244.1, on the reverse strand, counting down.
GTATGATGAGTTCTAAACTATGAGTCTATGAAAATGCTTATTAGGATAGGATTACCCGAATTGGAAGGAGATATGCATTTAAGCAGCCAATTTCTGCCCTTGCCAATCCGGGTATTCTCATTATTCGTTCTCGCGCCAGACATCGGCTCCCAGACTGCGAAGATTACTTACGAGGTTGTCATAACCGCGGTCAATATACTCTACACCTGTCACTTCGGTGATACCTTCTTCAACAGTAAGACCGGCAATCACCAGCGCTGCGCCTGCACGGAGGTCGGCAGCCTTCACCTTGGCTGCATTGAGCCGGCCCCCTTCAATGATAGCGGAACGTCCCTCTACACGAATCTTAGCGCCCATGCGGACCAATTCAGGAACATGCTTGAACCGGTTACTGTAGACGAAATCGCTCAGGACGCTAACGCCTTCAGCCTGAGTCAGCATGCTCGTCATTGGAGATTGCAGATCGGTCGCGAAACCGGGATAGATCAGCGCCTTGACATCCGCGTGCTGGTACTTGGCCTTGCCGATCACCCGGATACTCTCATCCAGTTCTTCTATGTCAACTCCCATTTCCAGCAGCTTGGCAGTGAGCGCCTCCAGATGCTTGGGAATCACGTTATCAATTAAGACATTGCCCCGCGTAGCCGCTGCGGCAATCATGTAAGTTCCAGCCTGAATACGGTCAGGAATAATCGAATGACGGCAACCGTGCATTTCGTCTACGCCTTCAATCCGGATTGTTTCGGTACCGGCGCCCTTAATAACAGCGCCCATGGAGTTGAGCAGGGTAGCTACATCTATAATCTCAGGCTCTTTAGCCGCATTTTCAATAATTGTAGAGCCTTTGGCACGGGAGGCCGCGAGCATAATGTTAATAGTGGCGCCGACACTGGATACATCCAGATAGATCTTGGCACCGCGCAGTTCTTTGGCATACAGGTGAATCGAACCATGGTCATTGGTAACAGTCGCACCAAGCGCCTCAAAGCCTTTGATATGCTGGTCAATCGGACGGGGCTCAAAATTACAGCCGCCGGGTAATCCAATGGTCGCTTCCTTAAACCGGCCCAAAAGTGCGCCCATCATATAATAAGAGGCCCGGAGCTTCTTCACCGGTCCGTTAGGCATGGGAATGGATACGATACGGGAGGGATTAATTCTCATTTGGCTGCCTGTCCATGACACGCTCGCGCCAAGCTCCTCCAGAATCTCGGAGTAAACGGCAACATCACTAAGCGCAGGCAAATTATCCAGCACAACTTCAGACTCCGCCAAAATGGCTGCAGGAATAAGCGCAATGGCGCTATTCTTTGCTCCGCTGATGGTAACAACGCCCTCTAGCGGACGTCCGCCGCCAATCATTAATTTTTCCATAAATTTATCTGGTTCCCCCTACGTGTATTGCAGCTTGTTGTGGCAATACCAGTTGTGGCTTAAGGTGACATAAGGACTGCTTGTGATTGGTGATTAGAAGAAGAAACGGCTGCGCCGCCCTTACCTGAAGGACGGCACCCGTTTCTGAGGAAAACGAAATAGCTTGTGCGGAAAAACGTTATGCGGCAGGGTAATTAGGCTTTGTTGCTGGATCCGAATTCGCGGATTTTGCCGATAACAGTCTGCTTGATAGCATCGCGGCCCGGTGCGATGAATGTACGCGGATCGTAAGCATCCGGCTTAGCAGCAAGAACTTCGCGGACAACCTTAGCGAACGCGATTTGGTTCTCAGTGTTAACGTTGATCTTGGAAGTACCCAGGGAGATGGATTTCTGAATGTCATGTACCGGGATTCCAGTACCGCCGTGAAGTACAAGCGGAAGGTTAACTGCATCGCGGATTTCTTCCATTTCCTTGAATCCAAGGTTTGGTTCGCCCAGGTAAGGGCCGTGTACGGAACCCAGTGCAGGAGCCAGAGTGTCGATGCCTGTTTCTTTAACAATGCGTACGCATTCGTTAAGGTCAGCGTATTGGATGCCGCCGATAACGTCATCTTCCTGTCCGCCTACAGTACCAACTTCTGCTTCTACAGAAACACCTTTAGCGTGAGCATAGTCAACAACCTTCTTGGTCATCTCAATGTTATGATCAATCGGGTGGTGGGAGCCGTCGATCATTACGGAAGTAAATCCGGCATCGATAGCTTCTTTACATTTGTCAAAGCTTGAACCGTGGTCCAAGTGGATGGCTACAGGAACGGTGATTTTCATGTCATGAATAAGACCTTCAACCATCTTAACTACTGTGTAAAAGCCGCCCATGTGACGAGCTGCGCCTTCGGATACGCCAAGGATTACCGGTGACTTCTCTTCTTCTGCTGCACCAAGAATCGCTTGCGTCCACTCCAGGTTATTGATGTTGAACTGGCCAACTGCATATTTTCCTTCAAGTGCTTTGGTCAACATGTCTGTCATAGATACTAATGGCATGGTTTCAATCCTCCTAAAATATTGGGTTGCTTATATAAGCCGACATCACATACAGGCCTATTATAGCACATCCTGTGTTAAATACTAAATAGGATACACAAAAAAATGTCCCGGTGGGACGATATTCAGCCAACCCTTTGCCGGCGGACCATTTGCTCATTTTAGCGTATCCATAACAGGATGTCCCCAAACTATAATTTCTAAGCTAGCTGCATTGATCTACTGATTTGTTGTGCAGGTGCATATTGACGGCAACACGCATCTCATCGATATCAAACGGCTTGGTAAAATGCATCAGGGCTCCCAGTTTGGTCGCTTCCTTAATCATGTCCAGCTCTCCGTAGGCCGTCATCATAATGACCTTGATCGCCGGATTAAGCTCCTTCAGATGCTTGAGAATCTCGAGTCCGTCCATCCCCGGAATTTTCATATCCAGCAAAACCATATCCGGCGATTCGTTCCTGACAATGTCCAGCGCCAATTTCCCGTTAGCTGCCTGAAAGGTGGCATAACCTTCACTATTGAATACTTCCATGAGAAGAATCCGGATTCCATTCTGATCGTCGACGATTAACACTTTTTTCTTTTCCATACGTTACCCTCCCAGAGTTTAAGGCAGATTGTCCATACCGCGCCCTCTCAACAGCTAACGGCCCCGCTTCAACTTAGTCTATACGAAACCTATTATTCGTGCTTTGCAGCCAAAATCCTGCTAATTGGCTAAAATGCGTAAATCTATGCCATATAAAGGAGGAATTCCTGCGAAAAAGCGGGAATACAGTCCCCTTGCATTCCGGGAGCTATTGTGCAAAGGGTGTTTTGTCAAAAAGAAAGCCCCCGTACCGGGAGCTCCTCACAGGCCTGTCTGGCCTATTCATTCTATAGTTACATTTGCTCGGAATGTGTAAGCGAGGCTTTGACAAATTCACGGAACAGCGGCTGCGGACGATTCGGACGGGAAGTGAATTCCGGATGGAACTGCACGGACAGGAACCACGGATGACCCGGCAGCTCCACAATCTCCACCAGACGTCCGTCAGGCGAGGTTCCCGAAATAACCAGACCTGCCTTCTCCATCTCATCACGGTACGCATTATTGAATTCATACCGGTGACGGTGACGTTCGTAGACCAGCTCATCGTCATAGCAGGACATAGCCAGGGAATCCGGCAAAAGCTTGCAAGGATACAGGCCGAGGCGCATCGTGCCGCCCATATCTTCGATGTCCTTCTGCTCTGGCAGAAGGTCAATCAGCGGATGCGGAGTCGCAGGATCGATCTCGGAGCTGTTCGCTCCTGCCAGTCCCAGCATGGAACGGCCGTACTCGATGACAGACACCTGCATTCCCAGGCAAATGCCGAAGAACGGAATGGACTGCTCCCGCGCATAGCGGATGGCCGAAATCTTACCTTCGATTCCCCGGTCACCGAAGCCGCCTGGAACCAGAATACCCCCGATGCCGCCCAGCAGCTCGTCCACATTCTCATCCGTCACCAGCTCTGCATCAACCCACCGGAGCTTCACTTCGGCATTGGAGGCAAATCCGGCATGGGACAAGGATTCAACCACGCTCAGGTAAGCATCGTGCAGCGCCACATACTTGCCGACGATGGCAATCTCAACGGTACGCTCCAGCTTCTGAATCCGCTCCAGCATGCTCTCCCATTCGCGCATATCCGGTGCAGGAGTGGTCAGCTTCAAATGATTGACGACAATCTCATCCAGACCTTCGTCGCGCAGATTCAGCGGCACTTCATAGAGCGTCGAGGCATCGCGGCATTCCACAACGGCGTTCGCATCAATATCACAGAACAGAGCCAGCTTGGCTTTCATATCGTCGGTGAGCGGATATTCCGTACGGCATACGATCACATTGGGCTGAATCCCGATGCTGCGCAGCTCCTTGACACTGTGCTGGGTCGGCTTTGTTTTCACTTCTCCGGCTGCTTTGATATAAGGAATCAGGGTTACGTGAATGTACATGACATTCTCCCGGCCGATGTCGCTCTTGATCTGACGGATGGCTTCCATGAACGGCAGACTCTCGATGTCGCCCACGGTGCCGCCGATTTCGGTAATCACTACATCGGAGCCGGTCTCACGGCCTGCACGGAAGACGCGTTCCTTGATTTCGTTCGTAATATGCGGGATAACCTGTACGGTTCCCCCTAAGTATTCCCCGCGGCGTTCTTTGCTGATGACCGAGGAATAGATTTTGCCTGTGGTTACGTTGCTGTTCTTGGACAGGTTAATGTCAATAAACCGCTCGTAATGCCCAAGGTCGAGGTCGGTCTCCGCGCCGTCATCGGTCACGAATACTTCCCCGTGCTGATAAGGACTCATTGTTCCCGGGTCCACGTTAATGTAAGGATCGAATTTCTGGATCGTTACCTTGAGCCCTCTGTTCTTGAGCAGTCTGCCCAGCGAAGCAGCGGTAATGCCTTTGCCAAGGGAAGACACAACGCCACCCGTTACGAAAATATACTTTGTCACTGTAAAACCCTCCTAAATAAAGTCCAGAAATTCAGGGGACGCTTGCCCCTTATCGTATCCCTTTTTTCCATCATCCAACCGGGGAACCCGAAAGTTGCTTCCACCCGCCAAAATTCAAGGCCGGCAGCCTGGAAATCGCGGAAAACCGCAGCTTCTTGGCATACAAATTAAGCGAAGCCTATTCCTTCTTATCTTGTAAAAAAACAAAAAAGTGACACCCGTAGACCCGGGGCACTTTTTATTTTAGAAAACAATATTAACTTTCATTATAAGCCCATGCAATAGTTTACTCTGAGCGTCCCGCCCCTGTCAAGGGAGGAATTGCGCGCTGCAAAGACTGTTCTAAAATTTATCTTCCTCGTCCTCATCGTCGGCATCGTCTTCTTCGCCGTCTTCGGAATCTTCATCATCCGATTCGTCTTCGTCAATGTCGTCTTCATCGATGACCACATCTTCGTCAACTTCCTCTTCGCTGTCGTCGTCGGAATAGAGGTCGTCGCGATCTTCGTCAATCGCATCGAAATCCTCTTCCTCGGCAGCATAATTCTCTTCTTCATCAGTGAAGTCGTCATCTTCCAGATCGTCGTCTTCGTCGTTGATAATCCGCACACGCTTGGTGTTGCCGACAGGGTCATCGGAGCGTTCGAGCGGGTACCAGCGCTTCAACCCCCACAGGTTGGTTCCGACACAGGCAAAACGTCCGTCAATATTAATCTCGGTATATAGCTGGGCGATCGTATCTTGGCTCTCTTGATCGGTCAACCCGCGCAGCTTGGCAACCTCCACCATCAGATCACGGTAGTAATAAGGCGTATTGGCTGCCTTAAGCACCAGGAAGGCCAGGTCTACCATCGGCATTTCTTTTACTTTCTCAGGGTCCAGCTTTAAATTGAGTGGCGTACTCACTAAAGGACACTTCCTCTCACGCATTGTTCACATTCAATCATGCTTCATTCATGATATCCATTAACAAAACTAAGTAAAACCTATTTGCGGGTAAATTGCAAGTCTATTGCAGCAAGATCAGGGAAACAGATTCTGCGGTCCTGCCGCTGGAAGAAGGCTTGTCCGCCTGGACAGGGCAATAATTGGGATGAGCATGTTGAGACTTATGCAAGTGGAAACGGCTTTACTGTCCTAATTAAAGGACGGTACCGTTTCAGCGGGAAATAGAAGGATAAATTATCGTGTGAAACCTATAATTTCTTATATTTTTCCCAAAAAGGCGGAGGGGTTACCCCTCCGCGCATGACTGTATCCACGCCAAGGATCGGCTCCTTACGGGATGTTGCAGGGCGCCTCGCGGTTCCCTCTGTTTATTTTATGTAAACTCCAGCCTTTTGACACGATGGGCAGCCTATTTCGTTAAAAAAGGGCAAGTTCCCATTCGGACGCCATCCCCCTTTCATACAATATGGCAGCACGGCACCGAGGAGGGGACGGCGTAACCTATGGATTATTACGGATTTTGGCAGATGCTGCTTGAAGAAATGAAGGCTGCCTCCAAAAGTGCACCACGGCACATTGTGACCTTCAACGACCCCCGCATGTATGCCGGCGCCTTGTCGCAGTGGAAATCTCTGAAGAGTAAAAAGCCTGGCCTGCGGCAGGTTCAGGTCTCTACGCTGATCCGGGCTTTTTTCGTGCCCGCCGCCGGAGCAGAGCGGCTGATGGACCGTTATGCAGATTCCCTCAGTATAGAAGAAGACCACCGGATTAAGGTTCACTCGCCCCTGGCGGACAAAAGCGGTTCCGCCCTGATGCCCTGGGGGATCAGGGCCATCCGTGCTCCGCAGGCCTGGTCCAGATCGACCGGCGTCCATGTGAAGATCGGCGTCATCGATACGGGCGTCGATTTCCGCCACCCCGATCTCCGGCATTCTCTGGCCTCCGGGGTCAACCTGCTGAACCGCGGCATGATGCCGCTGGATGACAACGGCCACGGCACGCATATTGCCGGCACCCTGGCGGCGGCCGGGGGCGCGCGCAACATGATGGGCGTAGCCCCCCGGGCGCTGCTCTATCCGGTCAAGGCCTTCGACCACAACGGCTCCGCTTATGTGTCGGATATTGTCCTTGGCATCGATTGGTGCGTACAGAACAAAATCGATATCATTAACATGAGCTTCGGGATGAGGAACCGGAGCAAGGCTCTGCATGATGTGGTGATCAAGGCCTACCGGGCCGGGATTGCCATCATCGCTTCCGCCGGCAACGACGGCAAGCGCGGCGGGGATTACCCCGCGCGCTATCCGGAGACGATTGCCGTAGGCGCCCTTGACAGAAGGCAGCGCGTCGCAGCCTTCAGCAACCGCGGACCGTACATCGATGTGTACGGTCCGGGCGAGGGCATCCCCTCCTGCTGGCTGCGGGAGGGGTACAAGGAAATGAGCGGCACCTCCATGGCGACCTCGCATGTCACCGGTGCCGCGGCCCTGCTGCTCGCGCTGCGGCCGGGGCTGTCGCCCCGCGAGCTGAAGCTGCTCTTGCGCCGCACCGCCTCGCCGGTGCGGCTGCGTAAGGGCCAGCGCCGCGCATCGCTGGGCGGCGGCGCGGCCGATGCGCTGCGGCTGCTGCGCGTAGGCATCCGGGCCCGGCGCGGCAGCGGCAGCGCCGCTAGCGCCGCAGGCAGCGGAGCCGGTGGCAGCGGCGGAAGCAGCAGCGGAGCGAAGGCCGCTGCGGCGGCAAAGGCGTAAGGTACAGTGGCATAATGAGATCAAAAAGCGCCGCCCCCAGAAAATAGGGGCGGCGCTTTCCAAGTATAGTTACATCCGGTCTGGTGCGGTAACACCAACCAGCCGCAGGACATTGGCAATGGCCGTCCGTGCAGCGCCCAGCAGGGCAAGGCGGGCTACTGTCTGAGCGGCATCCTCAGTGATTACGCGCTCTGCCTTGTAGTAGCTGTGGAACAGAGAAGCCAGGTCGTATACATAGCGGACCAGGCGGTGCGGTGCATAGCCCTCGGCGGCAATGGTAATCTCCGCAGGCAGTTCACCGATTTTGCGGAGCAGATCATATTCATGTACGGCAGTCAGCTTGCTGTAATCAATCTGGGCTGCATCCGGCACTACAATCCCTTGCTCCTCCGCTTGGCGGAATATGCTGCAAATCCGCGCATGTGCGTATTGTACATAGAATACAGGGTTCTCATTGGATGTCGAAATCGCCAGATCCATGTCAAAGTCCAGATGCGAATCCATGCTGCGCATGGTGAAGAAGTAACGGATTGCGTCGATTCCAACTTCCTCCATCAGGTCTTCCATCGTGACGGCTTTGCCGGTACGCTTGGACATCTTGACCTTCTCGCCGTCCTGGAACAGGCTGACCATCTGGGCGATCAGCACTACGAGCTTCTCGGGATCATTGCCGAGCGCCGCCATGGCCGCCTTCATCCGTGGGATGTAGCCGTGGTGGTCGGCTCCCCAGATGTTGATCATCGTGTCGTAGCCGCGGCCGTATTTGTCGCTGTGATAGGCGATATCCGGTGTGAGGTACGTATACGTGCCATCGTTCTTGATCAGCACGCGGTCTTTATCATCGCCGTATTTGGTGGTCGCAAGCCAGGTGGCGCCTTCCTTCTCATAGACTTCTCCGCGCTCGCGGAGCTCATCCAGCGAACGCAGCACTTCTCCGTTCTCATAGAGGGAGGTTTCACTGAACCAGATATCGAAGTTGACCCGGAACCGGCTGAGGTCGCGTTTGATTTTGTCCAGCTCCTTGGCAAGCCCGTAGGTACGGAAGAATGCCGCACGGTCGCCCGGTGTCATAGCCAGCAGAGAATCGCCCTTCTCCGCCACCAGCTCCTTGGCGAAGCCTTTGATATCCTCTCCATGATAACCGTCCTCCGGCATATCGGCCGGCTGGCCCAGCTCCTGCAGGTACCGGGTCTCGATGGATTTGCACAGATTGGCGACCTGGTTGCCGGCATCATTAATGTAGTATTCCCGGGTCACGTTGTAACCGGCATAATCCAGCACGTTGCACAGGGCATCGCCGACCGCAGCCCCGCGGGCATGTCCCAGATGAAGGCTCCCGGTAGGGTTCGCGCTGACGAACTCCATTTCTACACGCTTGCCCTGGCCTATGTTCACACGGCCATAACCGTCACCCTGCTCGGCCACAAGTGCGATCACGGGGTAGAGATAGCTTTTGGACAAAGTGAAGTTAATGAAGCCCGGTCCGGCAATCTCCGCCTTCTCAATAGAAGCGCGGCCCGTATCCAGATGCTCTATAATCGCCTCGGCGATCTGCCGGGGGTTACGCTTAGCAATCTTGGTCAGCTGCATCGCAGCATTCGTAGCCATATCTCCATGGGCCTTGTCCTTCGGTACTTCCAGCACAATGGCCGGCAGCTCTTCGCGGGACACCAGACCTGCGGCTACTACCGCATCGGCGATGGCCTCCTTCACCCGTTCATGGGCAAGCTGGAGCGGATTTAAAGATTGTGTCATGATTGTGGTTCCTCCTGTATATTCAAACTTATAGCGAACTGTCCTGATATTTCCCCGTATACGTAGAGATCATATTCCCATGAAACGGCAAGCGATCTTCCTTCGCGCTTGATGTCCAGTGTCTTCGTGTCTGTGGTGAGATTGAACTGTGTATAAGGCGAGCGGTAGAATCCGGGCAGCGGTTGCCCCAGCTCAAAGGACTGCTCCGACTGGACAGCGCCATGGCGGATCAGCTTGATTCTGCCCTCTGAAATCTTCAGCGTGTTGCGTACCACAACTGCTGCGCCTTCGGGCGCGGTCTGCTGCTCTTCATAAATGATGTACAGCGCCTGCCCCTTGGCAATAGCCTCTCCTGCAGCATGTACCACACTACGCTCTGTGCCCTGCACACTCTCCAGCGTTACCGAAACGCCGTATTTGCCTTGCGGTCCTTCAGTCATCACATGTTCCCCGCTTATTCGTACTTGTAATCATAGAGGTCATATTCGCTTTCCCATTGTACACTATATCCAGATCAGGAGGGCAATTCAATCGCTTTTTCATCTGCCCTGGCCCTCACAGCGGCAATAACGCTACACTCTCCCTGCCGCGAAGCTGGCTGATCATCGATGTCCAGGCTTCCGGCTTGCCCTCCAGCACGGCGTAATAACGGGTCAGGAAATCGGCCACCAGCGGCGCCGCGAGGCTCTCCAGCTCCTCATCTCCGGGCATGAAGCAGAGGTCCAGACCGGACACGGCCTCGCCATCTCCCTGCCAGGAAGGGTGGACATAGGGAATATCTATTCTTTTATAGCCCAAATGCGACAGAACTTCACGGCGGACGTACGGGTCCATCGGCTTAATTCCGCCAAAATCATATCCCACACGGTACGGATCATAGATCTCAGCGAACATCCCCAGCAGCTCCGTGTGATTCTCAGCCGCCAGCTTCTCCAGGTCCTTCAAGCGTTGACGCGCCAGAAAACGGCCAATGCCCAGCCCTTCCCGGCCAATGATGGTGAAATCGGTCATCGCTACATTCCAGTCGGCATAGTAACGGTATTCCGTAGTGCCTACAACCTTCCCTTCATGCACCGCAGCGAACACGCGTATTCCCGGATCGGCAAGCGGCTCCTTCCACAAGCTGTACTCCAGCACTTCCTCGGGCGGAAATACATCCGACAGCAGCTGATGCACCTCTCTGAACAACGGGTCGGCAATATCTGTAATTCTTCTATAATCCATAGTCAAGGGATCTCCTCCAAGTGATAGGCTGTATTCATTTATTGAAAAGGATTCCGCCATTCCATCAGCGCTGCGTAATTCCCTGATTCCTCGTCCTCCAGATAACCTGCGACCACACGAACGGGAGACCGGCCGCACCGCAGCAGAAAAGTAATCACCGGATCAGACCAGCTTCCGGCGATAACCCCGGCCAGATACTCTTCCGCTGTCATCTGCCCGGCCACCCGGTGATAGCCCGGCATCCGGCCCGCTCCCAGCAGCCGCTCCAGCTTCTGTTCCACGACCACATGGTATAACGACTGGACCAGCTCCTTGCCCAGACCCAGCTTGCGGTACCCGGGACGGACACACAAATCCGCGATATACAGCGTGTTCCCCCCCGGCTGATGCGTAGTGAGATAACCGTCGGCCGTAACCTCTGACCACGTATGATGATGCGCCGGCGCCTCCGGGTCAAAATTCATCAGGAATCCGGTAACCGATCCGGCCAGCTCCCCGGCCACCTCTACACATAAGGCCCCTTCCGGAAAAAGTGTCACGTGATTCTGCAACTGCTCCCGGTTCCACCACAGCTCCGCAGGATAAGGCGGCGGGAACGCCTCGGACTGAATCGTGATCAGCTCGGTGAAGTCAGCTTCCGTATAGGAACGGATCACCGCAGGCACCGGCGTCTTGCCGTCCAGAGCGTAGAACTTCTTATAATACATCCGTTAGTCTCCCCCTTACGTCCAGTCGGTGTACAGATCGGTGCGGCGGTCACGCCACGTGGTTACAGACCCGTGTTCCCGCACGCGGTACAGCAGCTCCAGATCCAGATCGGCGGTGATAATCATATCGTTGTTGATCTCTCCTTCGGCCAGCAGACCCTGCGGAGGGAACGGAATGTCATTGGGTGTGATAATCGCCGCCTGGCCGAAGTTGGCCCGCATCAGATCAACGGTAGGCAAGGAGCCTACGGTCCCGGTCAGCACCACGTAGACTTGATTCTCGATAGCCCGCGCGTGGCTTGTATACCGTACCCGGTGGAAGCCGTGGCGGTCATCCGTGCAAGACGGGCAGAAGATCACATCTGCGCCCTTGGCCCGGGCCATGCGTACAATCTCAGGGAATTCAATGTCATAGCAGGTCAGCATGGCAATGGTCCCATGATCTGTCTGGAATACCTGAAGCTCCTCACCCGCCCCCATATTCCAGCCCTCTACCTCAGCAGGGGTAATATGCAGCTTGGCCTGCTCGGCAATTCTTCCGTCCGGGTAAAAAAGATGGGCTACATTATACAGCTTGCCGCTGCGCCGCAGCACATGGGTCCCCCCAATAATGTGTACCGCATACTTCCTCGCGTACCCGGAGAACATCTCCAGGTAACGGTCCGTGAACTGCGGCAGATCCTCAATCCCCAGCGCCTCCCCGTCCTCGCCTCCGATCGACATCAGCTGTGTCGTAAGAAATTCAGGGAAGAGAATAAATTCGGCGCCGTACTCCCCGGCCGTCTTGATATAGTGCTCACACTCGGCAGCAAACTCCCCGAAGGAGGAGATGGTGTGCAGATGATATTGTACAGCAGATACGCGAAAAGCCATGGCGGCAGTCCTCCCGGGCATGATAGTTACATGCATTTTCATAAGTATCTAAAATTTTACCATAACCGTTCACAAGTAGAAACGGCTTTGCCGTCCTTTTAAAGGACACTCCCAAGTTCCCCGCCGGGTCGGGCAAGTTCCGCTTTCTCTGCCAATGGTGAATATCTCCTCTCATCCTTTCCCATAATGAGGAATACAAGCCGCGGCAGCCCTCACGGGGCCAGCCTGTGTCACTGCTTGAATTCGAAGGAGCCTGATACCATGACGCGCGATTCTGCCACACCCAAAGTCCGCAAACGCCGCTTCCGCCTGCTCTTTCGGCTGCTGGCCGTCTCCGCCCTGCTCTTCCTCCTGGCAGCCGGCGCTCTGCTTGGATACCTATATCAGAAGCCGCTCCCCCCGCTCGGGGATGATGTCCGCTCCAGACTGCTTGACGCACGGGGCAATGTGATGACCACCTTCACTACAGACGGCCGCAGCCGCGAGCCTGTTGAGCTTAACCGGATCTCCCCGCTGCTCATCAAGGCCACGCTGGCTGTGGAGGACCGGAAATTCTATAATCATATCGGCTTTGATCTGAAAGGCATGGGGAGAGCGGTGCTCGCCAATCTGGAGGCGGGCAGACGCACGCAAGGGGCCAGCACCTTAACCCAGCAGCTCGCGCGCAATCTGTACCTGACCCATGAGAAGACCTGGACCCGCAAGGCCAAGGAAGCGCTATACACTCTGCAGCTGGAAATGAAATATTCTAAGGACGAAATCCTGAATATGTATTTAAATGAAATCTATTACGGACACGGCGCTTACGGAATCGAGGCTGCGGCCCGGATGTATTTCGGCAAAGCTGCCGCAGATCTGGATCTGGCGGAGAGCGCCCTGCTGGCCGGAGTGCCCAAGGGACCCACCTATTATTCTCCTTATAATCATCTGGACAGCGCCTTGAAGCGTCAAGGCATTATCCTGGCCGCCATGGTTGATACGGGGGATATTACGGAGTTGCAGGCACAGGAGGCTGCCAAGGAGCAGCTGAAGCTGAGCCCGCAGGGTCAAAAGGATACCACGGTGGCTGCACCCTATTTCCGCGATTATGTACGCAGTCTGGTGATCGACAGCCTGCATATCAGCAGTGACGAGCTGGACCGGGGCGGGCTGAATGTCTATACGACACTTGACCCGGATATGCAGCAGGCTGCGGAAGCGGCTGTGGATCAAGGCATGGACCACAGCAGCGAGCTGGAGACGGCCCTCGTCTCTGTTGATCCCCGCACCGGCTACGTGAAGGCTATGGTCGGGGGCACGAATTACCGGACCAGCTCCTTCAACCATGCGCTGGCGAAGACGCGCCAGCCCGGCTCTTCCTTTAAGCCGATTATGTATTTGGCGGCGCTGTCGACCAAAGAAATGACCGGCTTGTCCGTCTTCAACAGCCAGCCGACGCTGTTCCATTATGATAACAACCGCAAGACGTACCAGCCCCGGAATTTCGGGGATAAATATCTGGGAGAGATTAATATGCGGCAAGCCATTGCTGCGTCCGACAATATCTATGCAGTGAATACTATTATGAAGATCGGGGCAGATAAGGTCGCCGCTATGGCAGCCGCCATGGGGATTAACAGTCCGCTGCAGAGCGTTCCTTCGCTGGCGCTAGGAACCTCGCCTGTCAGCCCGCTGGAGATGGCCGCAGCCTTCGCAGTGATTGCGAATGGCGGAGTGAAGCAGCCGGTCACTGCGGTCCTGAAGATCACGGATGCGGGCGGACATCTTCTATATGAAGCTCCGCAGCCAGAGGGTCAGCCCGTGGTTGAGCCGGCAGCGGCTTACGTGTTAACCCGGCTGATGGAGGGGGTCTTCGAGAGCGGAGGCACCGGGAACCGGGTGGCCTCGATGATCAAGCGCCCGGTTGCCGGCAAGACCGGCACTACAGATACCGACGGATGGATGGTAGGCTTCACGCCTGAGCTCTCAACCGCCGTCTGGGTCGGATACGATAAGGGCCGCGATATTGCGACCACCGACGGCAGGCGGGCAGCACCGATCTTCGCCGGATTCACGGAAAAAGCATTGGAGAATGTGCCGCCGAAGATTTTTCCCATTCCCGATGGCGTGGTCAGCGTATATGTCGATCCGCTGTCCGGCATGCTGGCTACAGCAGACTGTCCGGAGAAAAAGCTGGAGACCTTCATCAGCGGCACAGAGCCTACCGCATATTGTGACCAGCATAGCTCCGGTGAACCCGGAGCTTCCGGAAGCTCCGATCCTTCCGGCTCTGCCGATCCGGTCAAGGAAGAGCATTCCCTATGGAATAATATCAAGCGTTGGTGGATGAACTAACCGGGGATTGCCGCTCCCCGCTGTCTGCGTTACGATGGGGAGACTGGCAGAGGCGTACGCCCGCCTAACTCCGCCGCAGGAAGGTGTGCCATCCATTCATGAAGCCGAATCACTCCGCCGGCCTTGAGCCGGACGCGCCACAGCTGCTGCAGCCTGAGCTCTACAAGCTCCCGGCAGTTGAAGCAGCACCGCGCCTTCTTGGCCAGCATCTCGTCCGCCGCACAGAAGACGGGGACATCCGCTGCCGTATTGTGGAGACAGAGAGCTATGGAGGCGCTGAGGATAAAGGCAGCCATGCGTATGGCAGCCGCCGGACCGCCCGTACAGAGGTCATGTTCAGCGCCGGAGGCGCAGTGTATGTATACCTGATCTACGGCATGTACCATTGCCTGAATGTCGTAACTGCCGCTCAGGACGAGCCGCATGCCGTTCTGATCCGGGCAGTAGAGCCGCTTACGGAGAGGGATGCCGAGCTTATGGCGGCATATAGAGGAGTTGCCGTGAGGAAGCCCTCGGACCTCTCGGGCGGGCCGGGCAAGCTGTGCCGGGCGCTGCGGATTGACAAGAGTCTTAACAATACCAGGTTCGATCTGCCGGAAGGCCCGCTGAGCATCGAGCAGGGGGATGACCCGGAGTCCCTGGATATTGTCGAGGCCCCGCGCATCAATATTCCTTATGCGGAAGAGTATGCCGGGCGCCCCTGGCGCTTCTATCTGAAGGGCAATCCTTATGTCTCGGTCAGCGATCCGCAGGCACAGCCCCACAGGCTGGTCTAAAGGCCTATACCGCTGTTTCGGCTGTGGTATATTGGGTATTAATAAGAGAACCCTAATCAGCCTCTCCCTTGGAACTTTCCAGGCGGAGAGGTTTTTCTATATTTTGATCTCCGCACCCTTAGGCGCCAAAAAATGATAAACACTCCTATAAAATGACAATAAATCCCCCTATTTGTATACGCTTCCCCCGTTCTCTAAACTTACAATTACTGCTATAATCATATATATCTACAAAAAATATAAAGATGTAAATGAGGGACATGGGATGAAAGATACAGGCATGATCCGAAGCTTAGACAGTCTCGGAAGAATTGTGGTTCCCGTAGAAATCCGCATGACACGTAATATTGACATTGGGGATCCTATCGAATTTTTTATACTGGATGAGGATATCATCGTCCTCCGAAAGTACACCTCCACAGAATGCACCTTTTGCAGAAGTCTTGATCATGTGACCTACTATAAGGATCAGTTCATTTGCAACACCTGTCTGAAGGAGCTTAGTGACCCCGACCGCGGATCAGAACCCATCCATGCCTCCCCTAGTTCAGCAGAAGAGCATCCCGAGCCAGCCCGCGGGGGACGGAGAAGCAAGACCGAAGAAATGAGTCTGCGTCTTATGAAAGCGATCGAAGATCATCCCTATGCCAACCAGAAGGAGCTTGCCGAGGTTCTCGGCATCAGCCAAGCCAGAGTCAGCCAACTCAAGCGCAAGCTGAACACTCCCGGCAGAACAGATCCGCAGTAACCGTTATCCATTCATCCCTGCTTAGACATCAGATAAGGCTTGGCCCCGTTGGGGCCAAGCCTTAATTTTTGGGCGAAGCATATAACCTGATCTTCTATTCCGATAGCGCAGCTTTCAGCTCCTCAGGCGAAGCGGCCCACCACTCTTCATTATGGGCCATCAGCAGGGATTTCAGCGCTGCCCGCTCAGCACTTCCAAGTCCATCCAGAATAAGCTTGCGCTTCAAGGCCGCATCCAGCTTATTGACATGATCCGCAAGAATCTTCCAGCCGCGCCGCGCTTCGGTGTCAATCCACATCTCACAGGCGGTAATTCCGCCGTAGAACTGTCCCTCCGGGGTACGGTCAACGGCGACCCATACGACCCATACCTGTCTTCCCGCCGGAACATCCTCACGGTTCATAGAGAATTTAATTCCCTTCTCCACTTTGCTCTTGGCATGCATGGCACCTATATCAATAACGGCGATGCCCTGATCAATAATGACAGGCGATACATTGTTCAGATCAATCGAGCCTGCACCGAAGCCTTTATGCTTGGCTCTGGCGTTCACAATATTCAAGGCAATTTGTTTTTTGCCCTCCGGTTGTACGTTATCCACATGTGCACATCCTTTCCATTCACTAATTATTTAATTTTAGCTAATAATGCGGCGATTGCAAACATATACATCCCGTA
This sequence comes from Paenibacillus sp. FSL P2-0136, assembly GCF_037975325.1. Classification (NCBI taxonomy): domain Bacteria; kingdom Bacillati; phylum Bacillota; class Bacilli; order Caryophanales; family Paenibacillaceae; genus Paenibacillus; species Paenibacillus sp. FSL P2-0136. The sequence goes on along the minus strand of NZ_CP150244.1, from coordinate 7,402,756 downwards.
GATGCTTGTCACGGGAGGAATCATAGTATGAAGCCACATTCATTAAGGTATACCCTCATCTTCGCAGTCCTGGCTGTCCTCACCTTGCTTGGAGGCGGAATATGGTTTCTGTCAGGGCATAGCCCTGCCGTATGGACTGCCTCTGTTCCAAAAGAGGCCAAGTCCCCCGCCATTATCCCCCGGCAGCAGCCCGTGCAGTCCGATCTTTCAGATACGATCTACACATCGGAGACAGAGGCTTTAAGCCAGCGCGTGGTTGAATATCACATGGATGTGGAGCTCCTGCCTGATAAGGAGACCCTGGTCGCCTCCGAGACGCTGACCTGGACCCATCCGGGCGCAAAGCCGGTCCAGGAGCTCTACTTTCATCTGTATCCCAATGCATTCTCATCCGCCGGCACCACCTTCATGAAGGAGTCCGGGGGCACGCTTCGCGGTGACACCATGCCTGCTGGGGGTTACGGGAGCATTACCCTGACAGATTTGCGGACCTCCGAGGGCATTTCGCTGATGCAGCGCACCCAATATGTGCAGCCGGACGACGGCAATGTCAATGACAGAACACTGCTCAAGGTCCATCTGCCACAGCCGGTGAACGGCGGCGAGAGCGTTACGGTAAGGCTTAAATTCGAGGTCAAGCTGCCGAAAATTTTCGCCCGGATGGGAACCGCTGACGACTTCGTGATGGCCGGCCAGTGGTTTCCGAAGCTTAGCGTCTATGAGCCTGCCGGCAGAAGAGGACTCAAGGAAGAAGGCTGGAACCTGCATCAATACCACGGCAACTCCGAGTTCTACAGTGATTTTGGAATTTACAATGTATCGATTTCTGTCCCGCCCGAGTATAAGGTCGCCGCAACCGGGTTTCCGGTGAGAGACGCCAAGGTGGTGAAGGGGCGCAAGATCTATCAGTTCTATGCAGATGACGTCCACGACTTCGCCTGGGCGGCATCGCCTGATTTCGTGGTTTCCGAGAAGGCCTTCTCCGCGCCGCAGGTGCCCGGGGTGAAGATTAAGCTCTATCTGGACCCGCTGCATAAGCATCTCCAGGAGCGTTACTTCCAGGCGGCTGAGGCTGCACTGATGGCATTCAGCAAGTGGTACGGCCCTTATCCCTACTCCACCTTATCGATTGTTGTCCCGCCGGAGTCCGGCAACGGGGCCGGAGGAATGGAGTATCCGACCCTGATTACCGCCTTCGGCGCCACGGACACTTCACCGGGCACCTCCCTGGAACGCACGATCATCCACGAGATCGGGCACCAATATTTCTACGGCCTGGTGGCCAGCAATGAATTCGAAGAAGCCTGGCTGGATGAGAGCTTCACCTCTTATGCCGAAGACCGGCTGATGGAACAGGAATACGGTGTGGTCTCAAGCCTCCCTCTGCAGTCCAGCCTGGTCTCCTCTTCACAGCCGCTTAAGCTGGAGACCTGGAAATACACCGGTGATGACGCCTACACTCGCAATGTATACATCCGGGGCAAGCTGGTGCTGAAGGATATCGAACGCATCGCCGGGACCAAGAATATGGATGCCATCCTCGCCGCCTATGCCCGCAAATACCGCTTCCAGCATCCGTCCACCGCCGACTTCCAGAAGGTTGTGGAGAAAGTGACCAAGCAATCCTGGCAGACGTATTTTGAGCGGTATGTCTATAGCGGGGGGGCACCCGACTTCGCAGTCGACGATATCAGGCTCACCGTCAGACGGGACAACAGTGACGGCGGGGGGAGCCGCTATAGCGCTGTGGTTGATGTAAGCAACAAGGGCAGCCTGTACCCCGATGTTCCCGTGAAATTCACCTTCGCAGACGGGTACACGGTGCAGCAATACTGGAATGGCGAGGGTAAGGCTACTTCCTTTGAGTTAGCGTATAAAGCGCCGCTGGTCTCCGCAGAGATCGATCCGGGGCATTCCATTCTGCTGGAGAGCAGGCATCTTAATAATTTCAGAATGGCGGAGCTTGAGCCGCGTACACTCTCCCGCTGGACGCTTAGTGCATCAACTCTGCTTGAAACCCTGCTCGGAACTCTTGTCTGGTGAGGTGAAGGAATGGTGAAAAGTTCAATTGCCCGCGGTTGGATCAGCATGAAAGAGCAATTCTATATATTGATTCTGCTATTTATCTACCGGCTGTTCTGGGGATATTTCCTGTACAAATTCATTAAAAGCGCGGTTGTCCCCGTCCTGCTCCGCTACCCGGATGCGAATGCCGGCGGCAGCGGAATAGGCAGGCTGCTGTATTATATCGAGGGGCAGACCGCGCTGCGCACCGACCCCGCCGTCCAGCACTGGCTGTGGCTGCTGCTTGCGCTGACAGTGCTAAGGCTGCTGGTGACTCCCTTTATCCGTGCAGGGCTGCTGCACGAGCTTCACCAGGAGCGCGACGGAGCGCGGGGACTGTTCTTTTTTCCCGGAATGAGAAAATATGGGCTGCCGGTGCTGGTGTTCAGCCTCATCGAATGGGCGCTAACCCTCCTGCCGCTCTCTTGGCTGCTTCCGCGTATGTACCGTCATCTGCTCAGCGGTGTTCTCGATGTCCAGCTTCTGCTGAAGCTGGTGCCTTATGTGCTGGGCTGGCTGCTCTATCTCTTCCTTGTCCGCAAGCTTCTGCTCTATATGCAATTCGGCTATACCGCCGGTACCGGCATGTTCTCCTCACTGCTGATCTGCCTGAAGATGCTGCTGCCTTCGATCGGTATATCCATCGTTCTGGGGGCGGGAAGCCTGGCCGTAATTCTGCTCTGCAGCGCCTCTGCTCTGTTCTATCCCGGATTGCCGGCCCTTATGCTCCGCCAGGCAGCTCCGCTGCCCTCCACGCTGTTCGATATGTGGGGAATCGCTGCCCAGTACCACCTTTGGTCCAGTAAATCATTTCCACAATAATAAGCTGCTGAAGCGGCATACTAAAGAGAGTCACAGCCCCTTATCAGGGAGCAGGACTCTTTTTTGCTTGAACGGAGGACAAAAGCATTTGCAAAAGGGGAAATCCTCTGATACAATGATGGCTGTACCAGTAGTAACAAAGTTGTAATCTTTCAAGCAAAATATTCCGTAACTCTTGCAATTTAAGCAATACCGATAAGTCACTGTTCTGGTGCATAAAACGCCGAATTCCCTGCACCGGGAAGTGGGGGAACCATATTTTGGGTGAATTGATCTCGCTTTAGAGGGGTCATAGGGGAACCTTCTACCGAATCCTTAAGCTAACCTCGCAGGCCCTGGAAGGAGTACATCTTTTGATTAGTCAGAATTTCAAGAAAAAATGCACCGCAGCAGCGCTGGGTCTTGTGATGGTATTCACACTCGGAGCGGGCAGTGCCTTCGCAGATTCTAAGATGGATACTGTGATTTCAAAAACCATTGGAACGTCGTATAAAACCGGGGGCACAACCACCAGCGGCTTCGACTGTTCCGGATTTACCAAGTATGTGTTCAAGAATGTCGGGCTTACCTTGCCCCGTACCTCCAAAGCACAGTTCAAAGTTGGAACAAGTGTATCCAAGAGCAATCTGCGTTCCGGTGATCTCGTGTTCTTCAACACCCTGGGTAACGGAGTGTCCCATGTCGGTATTTATGTTGGAAACGGGAAGTTCGCACAGTCCTCAAGTTCACGTGGTGTAACCATCAGTTCGATGAGCCAGTCCTACTGGGCCAACCGCTACGTTGGCGCCAAACGAGTAATGAGCACAACAGCCTACCAAGCTGTCGCTTACGATTGAACCCTTGAAGCATACCCCGAATATTTCAGCCTCTAACAACTAAATGTAACTTATACGAGCCCGGGATGATTATTGCCGTAATCATTTCCGGGTTTTTCCTTTTCCTTATTCTACCTTTTACACTGAATTCGCAGCCTTGAAACAGCATTTTCTTGCAAAAACAAAGAAATAATCATATAAATTAACCCCTGCGCATAGATATGAGTCTTTGGAAAGGGCTATAACTCTAAAAAACAGCAAAAAAGATGCATTAATATGTTATAAGTGATTGCCAAGCGCCTTAGTCTTTGTTACAATTATCGCAGTGAGTTTTTAGTAACATTTTTGTAATTATTGAATCGATTTTAACAAAGGTTTTGTCATGTATTGAATGAACCGCTAATCCTAATCAACAGTCGTGCCGAGTTCCCTAATGAATTAGGGAAACGGGGGAACCACTTTGGGTGAATTGACCTCCTATTCTAAGAGGGGTCATAGGGGACCTTCAACCGAACCCTTAAGCTAACCTCGTAGGCATTGGAAGGGGTATTTACTTTTGAAGAAGAAGCTAGCAGCCGCAGTACTAAGCTTGTCCATTATCTTCACCATCGGAGCAGGAAGCGCTTTCGCGGATTCCAAAATGGATAAAGTGATCGACAAAGCCATCGGAACCAAATACGTGTCCGGCGGTACATCAACTAACGGGTTTGATTGCTCCGGATTTACAATGTATGTTTTTGATAAGATCGGCATTAACCTGCCCCATCAATCCGGCTCCCAGTATCAGATGGGCTCTGCCGTGTCCCGTGACGAGATGAGACCGGGCGATCTTGTATTCTTCAATACAAGCGGTAAGGGCATATCCCATGTTGGTATTTATGTTGGTGACGGCGAATTCGCCCATGCCTCTTCCTCACGTGGTGTAACCATCAGTTCGCTGAGTGACAGCTATTACGTCAACCGCTACGTTGGCGCCAAGCGAATCATGAGTACAGATGCCTACAAGACTGTAGCTTCGGATTCCCAAGACAACGATGATGTACAATAATCCTTTGTAACCTAACGCTCTTTTCCGAGATTTTTGCCGAAATCTTGGGGAAGGGCTTTTTTTGTCTATAAAATTACTTACCCCTCTCTATATTTGTAAAACACTGATTCTGCGCTTTCGGAAAATATATTTTGCCGTTTGTCAAGTTTCTGCATTTCCGTAAGGAAATTGCGTCGAAACTGGCTGTTTTTGTATATAATTAATAGAAGAAATGAATCTATGTCCCTTGGAAGGAGGCCTCCCCCAATGATTAGCTCCCCGCTAACCTTTTACGTGGTGCCTATGGAGCCGCAGCATGCCGCTGAGATCTGTGAGTGGAGCTACAAGCCGCCGTATAATATTTACGGCTGGGTGTCCTGGGAGCAGATGCAGGCGCTGGGCGTGGAGTTCGGAGACCCGCAGCTGCGAAGTGAGCAATATGTATCGGTTGTGAATGGAGAGGGGGATCTGTGCGGCTTCGCCCAGCTCTTTCCGATGGAGGGGGTAGTCCGGCTTGGTGTCGGAATGCGGCCCGAGCTGTGCGGCCATGGAATGGGACATCTGTTCATGAAGGCTATTGTGCAGGCAGCACGGTCGCGTTACCCGGAATGTGAGATCGACCTGGAGGTGCTGACCTGGAACCAGCGCGCCATCCGCGCCTACCAGAAATGCGGGTTCACCATAACGGATACCTATGAACGCCGCACTCCGACCGGTAATAAGCCTTTTTATTGCATGGTCTATGAGGAATAGCACCGGAGACAAGAGAGTTTTGCAAAAAATGGATCATTTGTGTTCATTTTTTTGACACACATACTATGATAACGCTTCACCATCCGCTATAATGGAGACAGCAGCTTACATGGAGGGACGGATGCAGATGCAGAAATGGATCATGAGCGGTTTGTTTTTTGCCGCCTGTGCCTTTGCAGTAATCTTAATGTTTACCCTACCCGGTAAATCCGAGGTGGCGGAGCAGAACAAGCCGACCATGCCGGAGGTTGTGCTGGACGCTGCGGGCGCAGAAGCCACAGTGAAGGCCAATTGTATCTCCTGCCACGGAGACCAGCTTCAGGGCGGGGCGGGACCCAGCCTGCAGCAGGAAGGCGCTTCGCATGACGCAGCTCAGATCTTCAGCATAGTCACCAAGGGCCGCGGACAGATGCCTCCCTTCAAAGACAGGCTGGCCCCTGAAGAGATTGCGAATGTAGCCCTATGGCTGGCCGAGAAGAAATAATCCGCAACCTGTACTCACACCATGCTCCTCATTTTAAATGTATAATGCCCGTGACGAGGATAACGAACGATCCTTGCACGGGCATTTCTATTAATTAGATATTCCTGTTGTCTCCATAGGGGCCTTGTCCTCTAGCGGGTCTTCTCGAATGCCTCATTAAATTCATGCGCCTGGCGGAGATCAAGCTTCTCCACATCTGCAGCCAGCCGCAGAACAACCGTCTTGTAATCAATGGTGATATGCGGGTGATGGTCAAAGGCCTCCGAAATTGTCGCTACCTCATCCACAAAGGCAATTCCCTTCATATATTCACTGAACATATATTTGCGCACCAGCCTATCCCTCTCCAGCTTCCAGCCCTCAAGCTTGCCGATCTGCTCCTGCAGTTGTTCCTCAGTTAATTGCAATTCGTTTCCTCCCTTGCTAAGTTAACGGTTCCTTCAGCCTGCTCTTCTCCTTCAAATAAAACATCCCTCAGCTTCTGAAAGTCCAAGGGATGTGCCAGGCCAAAGATTTTTGATTAAATGTATTCTGACATCCCGGCAATTAGTACTCCACTTCCAATTTTAACATGGCCGGATGCCCGGGACAAACCCGCTGCCGCATTTTCCCCCTGCTTTATACAAGAACGACCGAAGCCAGATCCTCATCGCCCAGCAGAATATTAATGCGGTGTGTTTCTTTATCGTACATCACAACTCCGCTGCCCACCTGAATGACCGGCTCGTTGCCCAGCGCGTAGAACAGGTCTTCCGCAAGCGCCTCCCAGACCTCCTGCCTCGATTCCTCCGGCAGATTCGTCCACTCTTCAGGCTCCATTTCAAAAAAAATGTACCCGTCTGTAATCCGTCCAACGGCTCCTGTCAGTTCAACCAGAATTTCACCGTAATCCCTGCCATGCTTAACTCCCACATCAATCACTCCGTTTTCTTCGCTGATGAATAATAACCTACCTTATCTATTATAGCCGAAAAAATCACTTCACAAAAAAGGGAATGATGTCGATAAAGAAGAATATACGTGATTTGGTTACGAACAGAGTGTTCTCCCGCGGTTCAAGGACGAATTACGCGGTTAGTCGATCACTTCTTAATTCTCATGGACGAGGTGCATAAATGGAAATCTCAACAATTCTAGGCCTGGTGTTTGGTCTGATCGCAGTAATCTGGGGGATGATACTCAAGCATGCTCCACTTGCAAGCTTGAACAACCCCGCTGCCTATGTCATTATTTTTCTTGGCACGGCTGCCTCCATCTTCATGGCCTTTCCGATGTCGGAAGTCAAGAATTTCCCTAAGCTGTTGAAGATCCTGTTTACGAAGAAAAAGATGGTCGGCAAGCCCGAACTGATTACCATGTTCATGGAATGGGCATCCATTACCCGCCGCGAAGGGCTGCTGGCTCTGGAGTCCAATGTCGATGAAATTGAAGATAACTTCCTCCGAAACGGCATGCGGATGATTATTGACGGCAATGATCAGGAGTTCGTCCGTGATGTATTAATGGAAGATATTCATGCCACTGAAGACAGACATAAAGCCGGAGCCTTGATCTTCTCCCAAGCCGGGATGTATGCCCCTACACTAGGGGTACTCGGGGCTGTTATCGGGCTGATTGCCGCCTTGGGTGATATGAGTAATATGGACGTCCTGGCCCACGCGATTGCCGGTGCCTTCATTGCAACCCTGCTCGGGATATTCACCGGTTATGTCATGTGGCACCCTATGGCCAACAAGCTGAAGCGGATATCCAAACGCGAGATTGAAGTCCGCCTGATGATGGTGGAGGGTCTGCTCTCCATCCAGTCCGGGGTGTCTACCATAGCTATTAACCAGAAGCTGTCCGTCTTCCTGACTCCGTCCGAGCGTGCCAAGCTGAGCGAGAAGGAGGGGGCTTCCAGTGAGCAAAAAGACTAGGCATGAGGAACATGAAGAGCATGCCGATGAATCCTGGCTGCTTCCCTATTCCGACCTGATGACCTTGCTGGTTGCTCTGTTCCTTGTTATGTACGCCATGAGCGCTACGGACGCCGTGAAGTTCCAGCAAATGGCTGAAGCCTTCAATTCAGCGCTCAGCGGCGGCGGCGGCGTCCTGGAGTACCGGTCGGATTCTCCGACCAGCACCCAGCTGGACCAGGGCAAGCAGGATAAAATGAACAGCGTGATCTCCAAGAACACCGGCACCTCCGATCTGTCCAAGCTCCGTGCCAAGGAGCAGGAGGATCTGGAGAAGCTGAAGAAGCAGTTCGACCAGTACATCAAGAACAACGGAATGACTGACTTGCTTAGCACCAAGCTGAATCAGTCCCAGCTGATGATCACGATTAGCGACAATGCCCTCTTCGCTTCGGGACAGGCTGTAGTGAAAGATGAATCCCGCCAGTTGGCCAAGTCGATCTCAACGATGCTGCAGCAATTCCCTGATTATGAAGTATTGGTGCAGGGGCATACCGATAATGTTCCGATCTCCAACAGCACGTACTCCTCGAACTGGGATCTTAGTGTAGATCGTGCCCTTGAGTTCATGAAGATTCTGCTGCTGAATCCCAACCTGGACCCGACGAAGTTCAGCCCGACCGGCTCTGGCGAATATCATCCCATCGCTAGCAATGCTACGGCTGCCGGGCGGGCCAAGAACCGCCGGGTAGAAGTATCCATCCTGCGTAAATATAAGGACGCTGCTGCGGAGACAACGGATGTCTCTAATGTAACAGCTCCCTGATAGTAAGGAAACAAATAAGAGCTGCTTCGAACGGCCCTACCAGGGTCTATCGGAGCAGCTCTTATTATAGGTATGGGCATTATAATCTTATTGCAGCTGATAGTTCAGCATAGCCCCCAGCTCTTGCTTCTCTTCCTGGGACAGCTCCCGCCATTCTCCGGTCTTCAGTGCGCCAAGGCGGATATTCATTACCCGGATGCGCTGCAGCCGCCGGACTTCATAACCGAAGGCGCTGCACATGCGGCGGATTTGCCGGTTCTTGCCCTCAGTCAGCACGATACGGAATACCCGCTCACTAATACGCGTAATTTCACAGGGAAGTGTCTTACTGCCCAGAATTCTCACGCCGGTGGACATACCGGTCAGAAAAGAAGGCGTGACGGGTCGATCTACAGTGACCACATACTCCTTCTCATGCTTGCCTTCTGCGCGTAAAATTTTGTTAACAATGTCACCGTCATTGGTCAGCAGAATCAATCCCTCTGAATCCTTATCGAGCCGCCCGATCGGGAAAATCCGCTCCTCATGCCCTATGAAATCGACAATATTGCCTTGAATATGCGCTTCTGTAGTAGAGGTAATGCCAACCGGCTTATGAAGCGCGATATACACGATCCTGCTGCCCGTCTGAAGCGGCTGGCCGTCAATCAGGACAATATCTCCGGCCTCGGCTTGGCTGCCCAGCATAGCGGGCTCCCCGTTGATGGTGACCCGCCCTCCCTCGACCAGCTTGTCTGCTTCACGGCGTGAACAATAGCCTGTCTCACTGATGAATTTATTGATTCTCATGTTCGTCTTCACTCCGTTCTATATTCATAACGGCCGGAGGTACTGGCTCCTTCGCTTCAGGCAGCTTGATAATTACCTGTGCCCCCCGGCCATACTCGCTTCTAATCTCCAGGCTGCCCTTATGGGCCTGAATGATCCGCTGGCTGACCATCAAGCCGAGACCGGTTCCGGACTCTTTGTTCGTAAAGAACGGCTCTCCCAGCTTGGGCAGCATATCCTCAGGGACGCCTCCGCCCTCATCCGTGATCACAACAACCACTGAATCATCCTGCTCCTGCTGCTCCACGGTAATCGTTCCCCCGTCCGGCATCGCTTCGATCGCATTTTTGATTACATTGATAAATACCTGCTTCAGCTGATTCTCCTCACAGTGCACCATGGCGGGTACTCCCGAGAAATGTGTGGTGAATTCAATGCCGAACAGGTGGGCCTGACTGTCCAGCAGGGAGATGACATCGCCAACAATATGCCGCAGATCCCTTTGCTGGAAATGAACAGCCTGCGGCTTCGCCAGAATCAGGAACTCACTGACAATCATATTGATCCGGTCCAGCTCCGAGAGCATCAGATCAATATGCAGCGGAACGAGAACCTTCTTCTCCTGCTGAAGCTGCAGGAAGCCCCGCAGGGTGGTCAAGGGATTACGGATCTCATGGGCAACGCCTGCGGCAAGCTGGCCGACTGTAGTCAGCTTCTCCGAGCGTCTGAGCAGCTCCTCGATCCGGTTGCGCTCGGTCATGTCACGAGATACATGGACAACCGACTGCGGCTGGCCCTCTTCATCCCGGATAACCGAGCTGCTGACGCTGACCTCTACCAGGGAACCGTCACGCTTCAGCCTGACGGTCTCCACAGGCGGCAGAGATGCCCCGTCCTTAAGCTGCTGCAATCGTATACTCTCCTGCTGCTGCACAGTGGCAGGAACCAGGTAAGGGGGCTTGACCAGAGCATCCGCAGCGCCCCATCCATAGAGATCCTCGAACGCTCTGTTCGTACTGATGATCCGCCCTTCCATATCCACCGTGTGGATGGCATCCGAAGTGCCGTTAATGACCGACTCCAGATGCTCCTTAACCGCACGGTTCTCCTCCAGTGTCTGCCCCAGCCGGTTCGTGTGCTGCAGCAGATGTGAGGTCATCGCATTGATGCGCTGGGCCAGCTGTCCAAGCTCATCGCGGCTGGATACATTAAGCGGGGGCTCGAACTTGCCCTTGGCCACATCATTGACCTTAGCCAGTATATCCTGAATCGGGCGTGTAACAACACCGGCCAGGACATAACTCGCCAAGAGAAAGATAATAAGCAGCAGTACCGAGGTGGTGATATTATTGAACAGCTGCTCGCGGATGACTGAGGAGATCGCCTGGTAGTCCATGACTACACTGATCACATAATCCGCCGCTCCCGGCCGCTCAATCGGAATGAAGCTTTTGAGCACTCTTTTACCCAATGCCTTCGTATCCAGCGTTACCGGCTCGCCCTTGTTCAATGCTTCACGGATTGCCGCCTTGTCCTCTGCAATATTGCCGTAGGAATAGGTTCCGTACTGAATAGGGCGGTTCCGCAGCTTCGTGTTCTTGGGATCTGTACCATCAGGCAGCATGCTTGAGGCCCCGAAGGTCTTCGGATTGATTCCCGTAATCTCCAGAATTCCGGGATTTACAGCTTTGGATTCCTGGATGATCTCATCGGGACTCATAATTTTGACATAATCGCTTACCGCTGTGCTCCGGACGAACGGATCTATGATATAATTGCGTGCCCCGTCATAATAATAACCCCATTTATCAATATACTCCGGATTGGAGGTTGAATATTCAAACGGCCCGGACCAGAAATTCTCCAGGGATTGCCCCTGATCGACAGATACCCGCTGGCCTGCAAACAGCTCCAGAAAAGCCACATACCAAAAACCCATGCCTCTGGTCGAAAGTCCAATCTCTGCAGGATCTGAAGATTTGGCTACGATAATATCATCCGCAGTCTTCACCAGCAGAGAGATATTCGACACCCCCAGCTTGGTGGATAGCGCCTTCAATTGTTGATTGGTAATATTCCTGATATCCGGGTCCAGCTCATAGGACGCCAGAATGGCGGTCAAGCGCAGGTTCTGGGCAATTTTATCCTGCACGTAATTCGAGCTGTAGCCGCTCTGCTCCACCGATACTGCAACCTGCTTCGCAGTGATCTTCATGTTGCTTACACTCTCATTACGCAGATTATTCCGGGCAGCATAAAGATTGAGCGAAAGATTAAGCATCAAGATTAAGAGCACCGAGCCAAATATAATCGCTGATAATTTCGTTTTTATGGACAAGCGTATTGTTCACCTCTTATCCGCTGGTAAATCCTAGCGGGCATTCAACATAATCATACCTTTTGCCCTCCCATTTGAAAAGGCCTTTCCCCACAGCCGGGTGCTGGCAGATATTGAATTATCGGGGCAGTTTCACTACAATAGGTAAGAAACCATCCACAGGTTATGCACATATAAACATTTTGCCAAATCGCGATGTGCACAATTTTGTGCATAAGTCGGCCGTTATCCACAGAGTTGTCCACAATTTGTTAAGAACGAATATTTGTTCGTTGTACAATGGGCATAGAAGAAGGGAAGATGCATTTGAATACCAGGCTTGAAGAACTGCCGGCGGAGGAGCGGGCCATTCATGAACATTGGATGACAGAAGCGATAGGAGAAGCCCGCAAGGCCGAGGCCTTGGGCGAAGTGCCGATTGGTGCCGTGGTCGTCCACGAAGGCCAAATTATAGGCCGCGGATATAATCTGCGTGAGACGACGCTTGACTCCACTGCCCATGCGGAGATGGTAGCGATCCGGGAAGCCAGTACAGCCCTGGGCTCCTGGCGTTTGCTCGATTGCCAGCTCTATGTTACCCTGGAGCCTTGTCCTATGTGTGCAGGAGCGATGGTGCAGTCCAGGGTGCCGCTCACCGTGTATGGCACTCCAGACCCCAAAGCCGGCTGTGCAGGGACCTTGATGAACCTGCTGGAGGAATCTCGCTTTAATCACCGTACAGAGGTCATCCAGGGCGTGCTGCAGGAGGAATGCGCGGAGCTGCTGACCTCCTTCTTCCGCAAGCTGCGGAAGCGGCCTGCGAAGCTCTAGAACGCCCATTAACACTTATATTATGCTCATAAGGAGAATGCCAGATGTCGTACAAGCTGTATAACAATGCACAGGGGATCTATCTCTCGCTGCTGGAGCTTACGGATGCCGAAGAGCTGCTTAGCCTCCGTCTGCGTAACCGAACCACACACCAGCAATTTGAGCCCCTGCGCAGTGAAGACTACTTCACCCTGGAGAGCCAGCGGCAGCTGATTAACCAGCGTATCCTGGATGCGCAGCAGGACAGCGCGTATATGTTCGGGATTTATCTGCTCAGCGGCGAGCTGATCGGCCAGATTACGATCTCCAATGTAGTGCGGGGAGTCGGTCAATTCTGCGATATCGGCTATCTGATCGATCATGAGCAGCAGGGGCAAGGCTATACCAGTGCCGCCGTACACCTGATCCTCGGGTATGCCTTCCGCTCTCTGGGGCTTCACCGGGTACAGGCTGCCATCCTGCCCCATAATACCGGTTCACGCAGAGTGTTGGAGAAGAACGGCTTCCAGGCCGAAGGACTCGCGCGCCGCTTCATCCGGATCAACGGCGAATGGCAGGATCACCGCACCTACGCCATTCTGGCTGAGGAATTCCTGCCAGAGGGACAGGAATCCCCTTAACTTCATATGTCCACACAAAAACCCGTATGAGCGCAATATGCTCATACGGGTTTTTGGCGTGCGGAACTATGGTATTAATAAGTACCCGTACCCATGCCTCCGAATTGCTGCTGCAGCTCTTCCAGAGTGATGACATCATCGCCTTGCGGAATGCCGATCTTGAAGGTCTGCTTCTCATTGATCTTACTGTATTGGTTGCTTGCATTCATAGATAAGGTAACGTTCTCACCCTTGTCAGGATCATTAACCTTGATGTCCATGAGCATATCCTGGTATACCGGATAGTCATCTTTATTAACCGCAGTGTTCAGGTGGAACTGATTAATGGTAAGATATTTATTCAGATCAGCCAGGCTCTTATCAAACTCGGCACGTGCTTCGCTGGATTGCAGCTCTTCCTTGGCTTTGGCCAGATCAGCGGAGTCAACCTGCAGCAGATCTTTATATTCATCCTTACTCAGAATATCCATGATCTTAGGCAATGCGTTGTTCACGAGGATCGTAAGCGCCTCTTTGACATTATCATTGGTTACCTGGAACTGAACCACCTGCTTGGCATCTACGCCTTCAGGCAGGCCGGCATCCTTAGGTTTGATATTGTTGAAGTATTTCGCTTCATCATACTCGCCCAGCAGCGTATTCATCACTTCATTCGACAGCTTCTGCACTTTCTGTGCATCCATCTGCGCAGGATTGAATTCTGTTCCCTGCTCTTCGGCCAGCTTCTTCAGATCCACCTCTACGAATTTATTGACAATCGTCTCAGGAATCGGCAGGAACGGAATCGAAGGCACTTTGACGTAAAGCTTCTGTCCGGACATAACCATCGGAACCGTGAAGGACATAGCCATATCCCCCTTCAGATTCAGAACCGTTGTAAGCTCTGTCTGCATCGGCTCAGCCTGATAGACTCCATCAATCGTAAGCTCTGCATTCTTAAGCATGCTTAGAATCTGACCCGTCGAAGCGTCAGCCTCATTAGTACCGGTGTCTATCGTCAGATCGTTAATGACCACCTTACTCTTCATTTCGTAAGATGTCATAGCTGAAGCTTTGGCCGCAGCTGAAGTCAGAGCCTCCTTCGGCTCCTCTTTCTTTGCACATCCCGGCAGAATTACTGCAGCAGTTAACAGTAACGCGGCAGCGGATAACCCCCACTTTTTGTTCATTATTTTTCTCCTCTCCCATGTAAAAAAATTCTTTCCCCTCCCTAATGATAAACCATTTGGCAATTATGAGAAACATTTCTCTTCAATTTCATTGTAAAGTGTGTTTAACCCTGGGGATTATTATGGTCCACATGGTTGGCCTGCTTCACCTTTTTAGATCCGGATAACGGCGCTGGGCCTGAAGAATGATGCTCCTTGCGTGGCCCCTGGTTGTCCTGCTGTACGCCGGGTACAGGCATGCTCTTGGGTTTGCTCACTTCGATTACCTCCTATGGATTAGTTAAGCCCTGAAGGGCCTGTGCGCACTCATGAATCTGTCTCGTATACTGCTGCGCCAAAAGCTGAACAGCATCCAGCTGCTCATCCGCGTGTACCCCGGCCTGTTCGGCGTCAAGCAAATCTACAGCAACCTCGCGGCTATCCACATAGGTGCAGCGGAAATCCAGAGAATACCCCTGCCGGCCCGCTGCATTGAAATGGATGAGCAGACTATTCTGGTTCGCCGCATCTCCCTGCACACTGAAGCTGTCCCCACTCTCCATCAGTTCCGGCAGCCGCTCCTGCCAGGCAGACACCAGACTCTGCTGATCTACTTGCAATTGTCGGTCCATCTTTATTATCAGCCTCCTTCTCTAATACATTGCGGAGAAAGACGGCTTTTTATTCCCGTTGGAACCGCTTCTGTGAAAAAGAGGCCTTGGCAAGTGGAAACGGCATTGCCGTCCTTTTAAAGGACGGTACCGTTTTGGCGAGAAATAGAAGGATAATTTATAGCGTGAAAAATATAAATTCTTATATTTCAAACAAAAAAACCGTCCTCCTGAGAGAACGGCTTCTATCTGCACTTATTTAGATGTAAAGGAATGGCGGAGAGGATGGGATTCGAACCCATGTGGGCTTGCACCCTAACGGTTTTCAAGACCGCCCCGTTATGACCGCTTCGGTACCTCTCCAATGCACTGAAATTTCACATGCATTAGGAATTATACCACGCCCCGCAAATAATATGCAACTATTATTATTGAGCTGTTTTTGCAGAAATGGATTTCACATTACGCATATACGGCTGCAGGCATTCCGGAATCAGCACACTTCCGTCCTCCTGCTGGTAATTCTCCAGAATAGCTGCTACCGTACGCCCTACAGCCAGGGCAGAGCCATTCAGCGTATGCACGAATTCAGGCTTCGCCTTCGGCTCCTTGCGGTAACGGATATTGGCCCGGCGCGCCTGGAAGTCCTCGGTATTGGAGCATGAGGAGATCTCGCGGTACATGCCGCTCTCAGGCAGCCACACCTCAAGGTCATACGTCTTGGCAGAGGTGAAGCCCATATCTGCCGTACAGAGCAGCAGGACGCGGTAGGGCAGTCCCAGAAGCTGCAGGACGCGCTCAGCATCGGCTGTCATCTTCTCCAGCTCCTCATAGGAGCTCTCCGGGCTGGCCAGCTTCACCAGCTCCACCTTGTTGAACTGATGCTGGCGGATTAGACCACGGGTATCGCGTCCGGCAGAACCGGCTTCCGAGCGGAAGCAAGAGCTATAGGCCACATGATACTTCGGCAGATCGCCAGCTGTCATAATCTCTTCACGGTAATAGTTCGTCACAGGCACTTCCGCCGTAGGAATCAGATAATACTCTGTATCCCGCAGCTTGAACAGATCCTCTTCGAATTTCGGCAGCTGTCCCGTTCCATAGAGGCTGTCCTTATTAACAATATAAGGCGGCAGCATCTCTTCATAGTTATGTTCCCCGCTGTGCAGGTCCATCATGAAATTGATCAGGGCACGTTCCAATCTGGCACCCAGTCCTTTATAGAAGACAAACCGGGAACCCGTAACCTTCGCCGCTGCCTCAAAATCAATGATATCCAGCTGCTGCGCCAGCTCCCAGTGAGATTTCGGAGTGAAACCAAGCTCTGTAGGCTCTGACCAGCGGCGCACTTCGACATTGTCTGCCTCGGAGGTACCTACCGGCACCGATTCATGCGGAATATTCGGGATGCTCATCGTCAGCTCGTCAATTTTGACCTCAAGCTCACGCACCTCATCATCTAATTCCTTAATCCGGTCAGATACCGTACGCATTTCTGCGATCAGATCATCAGCCGGTTCCTTGTTCTTCTTCTTCTTGGCTACGTCTCCGGATACAGTGTTCCGGCGGTTCTTGAGCCCTTCTGTCTCCTGAAGCAGCTCACGGCGGCGCTGATCCAAAGCCGGGAAGCCGGCAATCAAATCCAGCGACTTTCCTCTTTTATTCAGTGCCTCTTCTACTCTTGCATAATCGCTGCGCAATACTTTAACATCTAACACAAAGTTTCCCTCCTGAAAACAGCCCAAACTCTTTCAAAATGCTGTTTTGTTTGCAGCTTTGAAAGAGTCAAAGTGTCCTTATATGCGGTTCTATAGATTGGCTGCAATACGGTCCTCTACCATGTCGGCAAAATATTGATGCAGCCTGTAATCATCAGTCAATTCCGGGTGAAACGAGCAGGCCAGCAGATTGCCCTGGCGCGCGGTTACAATCTCATCCTTATAGAGCGTAAGCACCTCAACATCAGGACCCACCTCTTCAATAAGCGGAGCGCGGATAAATACCGCCCGCACAGGCTCAGCAATCCCCTTAACCTCGAGATCACATTCAAAGCTTTCCCGCTGGCGGCCAAAGGCATTCCTGGCCACGGTAATATCCATCAGCTCCAGATGACCGGCCTCGTCTCCGGCAATCCGCTTCGCCAGCACGATCATACCGGCGCATGTGCCGAAAATAGGCTTCCCTTGACCCGCGAACTCACGAACAGCCTCAATAAAGCCATATTTGCGCATCAATTTGCCAATCGTCGTACTCTCACCGCCGGGAATAATCAGACCATCTACCCCGTCTAACTCCTCTACACGCTTAATAGGCAGGCCCTGCGCGCCGGTCTTCTCAATACTGACAATATGCTCTGTAACAGCGCCTTGAAGCGCTAACACTCCAATTCTCATCCGGAAGCCTTCTCTCTATTATCGGCCGCGTTCCGACATGCGTTCAGCCGGGGACAACGTGGCGATATCAATCCCCTTCATCGGAGCGCCCAGATTCTTGGATACTTCAGCAATCAGCTTGTAGTCCGTGAAGTGGGTTGTCGCTTCGACGATGGCACGGGCGAACTTCTCAGGATTGTCCGATTTGAAAATCCCGGAGCCGACAAACACCCCATCAGCACCCAGATGCATCATGAGCGCGGCATCGGCAGGCGTAGCTACACCACCGGCAGCGAAATTAACGACAGGCAGCTTGCCCAGCTCGTGAACCTCCAGCAGCAGCTCATACGGAACACCCAGCGTCTTAGCTTCATGATATAGCTCATCAAGCGAGAGGCCGGTCACCTTGCGGATCTGGCTGTTGATATGGCGCATATGGCGGACAGCCTCCACGATGTTGCCGGTTCCCGGCTCACCCTTGGTGCGGATCATGGAGGCCCCTTCGCTAATCCGGCGCAGCGCTTCCCCAAGATCCTTGGCTCCGCATACAAAAGGAACCGTGAATTCGCGTTTGTTGATATGGAACACTTCATCGGCAGGAGTTAGCACTTCACTCTCATCGAGATAGTCTACACCCAGAGATTCGAGAACCTTGGCTTCCACATAGTGACCGATCCGCGCTTTGGCCATTACAGGGATACTCACTACCTTAATAACCTCTTCTACAATAGTAGGATCGGCCATACGTGCGACACCACCCGCAGCGCGGATATCAGAAGGTACACGCTCCAGGGCCATTACGGCTACTGCGCCTGCGGCCTCGGCAATTTTCGCCTGCTCTGCATTCATGACGTCCATAATGACGCCGCCCTTTTGCATTTCTGCCATGCCTCTTTTGACTCGCGATGTTCCTGTTTCCATATCTACGCCTCCCGTTAGATCTAACCTAATCTAACATGTTATTTTACCGCAAAGCTGTAATATATACAACCTATTTACTGGGATTTTGTCGTGAAGCTAGTACCTGTGCACCTGTTAAGGTTAGAACAGATTTTTAATTCCTTTGAACAGATCACCGAAAAAATCACCGATGGCTCTCAGCAGCAGCTTGAACCAGCCCGCCTTCTCCGCTTCCTCGGCAGTAATCAGGTTCACCGTCTTCTCTTGCGTCTGATTCATTCCTTCAATCTTATAGGAGTACGTGACCTTACCTACCTTGCTGGCTCCGGCAATCGGTGCGACCAGCGTAGCCGGATCATTCGTGACCACAGTGGTCTTGATCTGCGGCGATACAGTACCCTTAGGGACCATGAATGTTACACCAGCATCCGTTACTACGGATACCTCTTTATTCTTGCCCTTCAGCACAGGCACAGTCTCAGTGCCGGCAATCACGGCCTTAGGCGCAACTACCTGCTTAATCTCGAAATTATTGAAGCCAAAATCCAGCACCTTCTTCGTTTCGGTGAAACGGTGGGCCTCAGAGTCCGCTCCCATAACTACGCTGATTAGACGCATGCCGTCACGCACCGCAGTACCCGTGAAGCAATTACCGGCATTAGTGGTATGTCCTGTCTTCAGTCCGTCCAGGCCCGGATAAGCGTATGCCTTGAAATTGGGGATATTCTTGTTGGCTTCCAGCATCCAGTTGTAGTTAATCATCGGCTTCGAATCACGCTCGCGGAATTTATACGATTGAATTGTCGTAAAATCTGTAAACTCCGGATGATCGGTGACAATATATTTGGCCAGAATCGCTGCATCCATCGCAGACATTACCGTCTCACGGTCCTCTTCAGGCCGGTATTTAGCAGGCATGTCCTTCCGGTCCAGACCGGTGGAATTAATGAAATAAGCCGTCTTCATGCCCATCTTCTGTGCGGTCTCATTCATCTGGGTCACAAACTGCTGCTCCGAGCCAGCTACCAGTTCAGCCAAAGCAACTGTAGCATCATTGGCAGAGCCTACCGCCATCGCTATGTAGAGTTCTTTAACCGTATGTTCATCGCCCGCAGCCAGAAAAATCCGAGACCCGATCTGCTTGGACGCATTCTCCTGTATAATGACCTTTTGATCCCAGGAAATCTTGCCGCTATTCACCGCTTCAGTTACAAGGTATTCTGTCATCATCTTCGTCATACTCGCCGGAGGCATAGGCTGATCCGCATTAAGCGAGAGCAGAACCTCACCCGTTGTAGGCTCAATCAATACTGCCGATTTCAGCTTCAGTCCGAGAGACTCCACGGTTGGGATTTTGGCTACTGCTGTCTTGGCAGGGGTAGCCGCCGCTTTGGTTCCCGCCTCGGTTGTAGCCGGTTTATTTACTGCCTCCGCCATTGCAGAAGCCGCAGGAAATGCCAACATATTTAAAAGCAGACCTACTGTCGCTGTCTTAATCACAATTTGCTTACTGCTTAGTTTTCTCTTGGCCTTCAATGATTAACTCTCCTTTAATCCTCAAATCAGTGCTTGTTCTATTCTAACACAGGGGTATCTGCAAAAAAAGACAGGCAGGACTAAATTAGTCCTGCCTGTCAACAAAATAGGCGATTCTTCCCGGCTTATAGAGAATAGTTCGGAGCTTCCTTGGTGATCTGTACATCATGAGGATGACTCTCACGCAGGCCTGCTCCAGTGATCCGGATGAAGGAGGTATCATTGCGCAGCTCTTCTAATGTCTTCGTTCCGCAATAGCCCATACCGGAGCGCAGTCCGCCAATCAATTGATGAACCGTGTCAGACAATGGCCCTTTAAAAGCGACTCGGCCCTCAATGCCTTCCGGTACCAGCTTCTTATCATCATCCTGGAAGTAACGGTCTTTACTGCCCTGCTTCATGGCGCTCATGCTGCCCATGCCGCGGTATACCTTGTATTTACGTCCCTGGTAGATTTCCGACTCTCCCGGGCTCTCTTCCGTACCGGCGAACAGGCTTCCCATCATGACTGCAGCAGCACCGGCAGCGATGGCCTTGGTAATCTCTCCAGAGTACTTAATTCCTCCGTCTGCAATCACCGGAATGCCGTATTCACGGGCTACTGTCGCACAATCGTAGATCGCGGTAACCTGCGGAACGCCTATACCGGCAATTACGCGGGTAGTACAGATAGAGCCTGGACCAATACCCACCTTGATTACGGAGGCTCCTGCTTCAATCAATTCCCGGGTAGCTTCGCCTGTAGCCACATTACCAGCTACGATGGTTAGGTCAGGATAAGTCTCGCGGAGCTTACGCACTGCATCGATAATATTGATGTGATGGCCATGTGCGGAATCCACGGTAATCAGGTCCACACCGGCTTTTACCAGTGCTTCAGTCCGTTCCAGCGTGTCCTTGGAGATCCCGATTGCCGCTCCAACCAGCAGACGTCCGTGAGAATCCTTGGCACCGTTGGGGAACTGGATAGCTTTCTCTATATCTTTAATAGTAATGAGACCTTTGAGAATATTATGCTCGTCTACCAGCGGCAGCTTCTCAATCTTGTGGCGCTGCAGAATGCCTTTCGCTTCCTGAAGAGTGGTTCCTACAGCAGCTGTAACGAGATTCTCATGAGTCATCACTTCTTTGATCTGAATATTGAAATCATGGATGAAACGCAGGTCGCGGTTCGTCAGAATACCGACAAGCTTGCCCTGTTCATCTACGATAGGCACACCCGAAATGCGGTATTTGCCCATCAGAACTTCAGCATCGGATACCCAGTGGTCCGGCGTAAGTGAGAATGGATTGGTAATAACCCCGCTCTCTGAGCGCTTCACACGGTCCACCTCTTCTGCCTGCTGCTCCACGGACATATTCTTATGAATGATGCCGATCCCGCCCTCACGGGCGATAGCAATCGCCATAGCGGCTTCTGTGACTGTGTCCATACCTGCACTCATCAAAGGGATATTCAGCTTCACATTCTTGCTGAGTACAGTGGTTAAGTCCACTTCCTTAGGCAATACCTCGGATTTACGCGGAACCAGCAGCACATCATCAAAAGTGAATCCCTCTTTACCAAACTTATCTTCCCACACCTGGGTCATTCCTCCTCTAAATTCTTTTCTCTACCCGCCCGCCAACTTATGAATAAAGAAACTCCTGCGTCAAGTCCATACCCGATAGACAGCAGTAGAGGCCTGGGAGTTATACATAATTGTGTCTTTTGTTAAGGTTTGAGAGGCTTGTCCAAAAATATATTATTGTCCATCTTAGCAAAGGGCATTTGGCCTGTCAAGAATATTACACCGCTCTGTGAAGGGATTAGGCAATCCGCCCTCCGGTAAGCGAATTCTTGGACTAAAGTCCGTCTCCAGTGGACAATAGAACAAATTTCGGCTGCACCACCGGATATACAAAAAGACCACTGTTGATTTCTCAACAGTGGTCATGTGTGCTTGGCAACGTCCTACTCTCCCAGGACCCTTCGGTCCAAGTACCATCGGCGCTGGAGGGCTTAACGGTCGTGTTCGGGATGGGTACGTGTGGAACCCCTCCGCTATCGCCACCAAACGGGCATTTACAGCGTAAATGCTTCAGGAAATTGATTCCTGAAAACTGAATCCGAAACGAATTTGCGCTCGCCCTTCTTACGGGGCCCCCGGAAAGTATTCGGAATCCGCTTCGTCAGCTTCATCTTCACTTTTTGGGGTAGTTCTTGGATAAGCCCTCGACCGATTAGTATTGGTCAGCTCCATGCATTGCTGCACTTCCACCTCCAACCTATCTACCTCGTCGTCTTCAAGGGGTCTTACATACTGGGAAATCTCATCTTGAGGGGGGCTTCACGCTTAGATGCTTTCAGCGCTTATCCCGTCCGTACGTAGCTACTCAGCCATGCTCCTGGCGGAACAACTGATGCACCAGCGGTACGTCCATCCCGGTCCTCTCGTACTAAGGACAGCTCCTCTCAAATTTCCTGCGCCCACGACAGATAGGGACCGAACTGTCTCACGACGTTCTGAACCCAGCTCGCGTACCGCTTTAATGGGCGAACAGCCCAACCCTTGGGACCTACTTCAGCCCCAGGATGCGATGAGCCGACATCGAGGTGCCAAACCTCCCCGTCGATGTGGACTCTTGGGGGAGATAAGCCTGTTATCCCCAGGGTAGCTTTTATCCGTTGAGCGATGGCCCTTCCATGCGGTACCACCGGATCACTAAGTCCGACTTTCGTCCCTGCTCGACTTGTAGGTCTCGCAGTCAAGCTCCCTTATGCCTTTGCACTCTGCGAATGATTTCCAACCATTCTGAGGGAACCTTTGAACGCCTCCGTTACTCTTTAGGAGGCGACCGCCCCAGTCAAACTGCCCGCCTGACACGGTCCCCGTACCCGATGAGGGCACTAGGTTAGAACCTAGATACGATCAGGGTGGTATCCCAACGGCGCCTCCGCAGAAGCTTGCGCTCCTGCCTCACCGGCTCCCACCTATCCTGTACAGATCGTACCCAAATTCAATATCAAGCTGCAGTAAAGCTCCATGGGGTCTTTCCGTCTTGTCGCGGGTAACCTGCATCTTCACAGGTATTAAAATTTCACCGGATCTCTCGTTGAGACAGCGCCCAAGTCGTTACGCCATTCGTGCGGGTCAGAATTTACCTGACAAGGAATTTCGCTACCTTAGGACCGTTATAGTTACGGCCGCCGTTTACTGGGGCTTCGGTTCACAGCTTCGGGTTTAACCCCTAACCGCTCCCCTTAACCTTCCAGCACCGGGCAGGCGTCAGCCCGTATACTTCGCCTTGCGGCTTCGCACAGACCTGTGTTTTTGCTAAACAGTCGCTTGGGCCTTTTCACTGCGGCCCCCTCGGGCTATTCACCCTACCGAGGCACCCCTTCTCCCGAAGTTACGGGGTCATTTTGCCGAGTTCCTTAACGAGAGTTCTTCCGCGCGCCTTAGAATTCTCTTCTCGCCTACCTGTGTCGGTTTGCGGTACGGGCACCTTCTCCTGACTAGAGGCTTTTCTTGGCAGTGTGAGATCATGACCTTCGCTACTATAATTTTCGCTCCCCATCACAGCCCAGCCTTAATGATGTGCGGATTTGCCTGCACACCAGCCTCACTGCTTAGACGGACATCCATCAGTCCGCGTCACTACCCTCCTGCGTCACCCCATCGCTCATAGCGGATTACGGTGGTACAGTAATTTCAAACTGTTGTCCTTCGACTACGCCTGTCGGCCTCGCCTTAGGTCCCGACTTACCCTGAGCGGACGAGCCTTCCTCAGGAAACCTTGGGCTTTCGGCGGATCAGATTCTCACTGATCTTTTCGTTACTCATACCGGCATTCTCACTTGTATGCTGTCCAGCGCTCCTTACGGTACACCTTCAACCCACATACAACGCTCCCCTACCCCAGATGCAAAGCATCTAGCCATAGCTTCGGTGGTGTGTTTAGCCCCGTTACATTTTCGGCGCAGAGTCACTCGACCAGTGAGCTATTACGCACTCTTTCAATGGTGGCTGCTTCTAAGCCAACATCCTGGTTGTCTGTGCAACTCCACATCCTTTCCCACTTAACACACACTTGGGGACCTTAGCTGATGGTCTGGGCTGTTTCCCTTTTGACAATGGATCTTAGCACTCACTGTCTGACTCCCGGCAAGAAGTTAATGGCATTCGGAGTTTGACTGAGCTTGGTAACCCTTGCGGGCCCCGCACCCAATCAGTGCTCTACCTCCACCACTCCATTCACCGAGGCTAGCCCTAAAGCTATTTCGGGGAGAACCAGCTATCTCCGAGTTCGATTGGAATTTCTCCGCTACCCCCACCTCATCCCCGCATTTTTCAACATGCGTGGGTTCGGGCCTCCAGTGCGTGTTACCGCACCTTCACCCTGGACAGGGGTAGATCACACGGTTTCGGGTCTACGTCCACATACTTAGTCGCCCTATTCAGACTCGCTTTCGCTGCGGCTCCGGCTTCTCACCTTAACCTTGCATGTTAAACGTAACTCGCCGGTTCATTCTACAAAAGGCACGCCATCACCCATAAAGAGGGCTCTGACTTTTTGTAAGCACACGGTTTCAGGTTCTATTTCACTCCCCTTCCGGGGTGCTTTTCACCTTTCCCTCACGGTACTGTTTCACTATCGGTCGCCAGGTAGTATTTAGCCTTAGCAGATGGTCCTGCTGGATTCATACGGGGTTTCACGTGCCCCGCACTACTCGGGATCCGTCTCGGAGAGAACACAGTTTAGGCTACAGGGCTTTTACCTCTATCGCGGGCCTTTCCAGACCTCTTCGCCTACTGAATTCCTTTGTAACTCCATGTGAGACGTCCCACAACCCCAAGAGGCAAGCCCCTTGGTTTAGGCTGTTCCGCGTTCGCTCGCCGCTACTGACGGAATCACTATTGTTTTCTCTTCCTCAGGGTACTTAGATGTTTCAGTTCCCCTGGTCTGCCTCTGCATTTCCTATGTATTCAGAAATGAGTAACTGCGAATTACCACAGCTGGGTTTCCCCATTCGGACACCCCCGGATCAAAGCTTGCTTACAGCTCCCCGAGGCAGTTTCGTTGTTCGCCACGTCCTTCGTCGGCTCCTGGCGCCTAGGCATCCTCCGTGTGCTCTTAGTAGCTTAACCAATGTGTTTTCCCTAAGGAAAATCGCTAGTATCGCCATTAATATGAAACTTGTTTACACAAGTTCAGCTTAAAGGAATGTTCTAAAACGCAAATTCGTTTCGGTATCCAGTTTTCAAGGATCAAGTTTCTTACTTGAGAGCTTAAACTCTCAAAACTGACCAACGAGTGAGTATTCGAACCCAAGGGTTCTATTGTGGAAGCAAAGCTTCCGATTTGAATGTCTTCATTGCAGAAGACGATTCTCCATAGAAAGGAGGTGATCCAGCCGCACCTTCCGATACGGCTACCTTGTTACGACTTCACCCCAATCATCTACCCCACCTTCGGCGGCTGGCTCCCTTGCGGGTTACCCCACCGACTTCGGGTGTTGTAAACTCTCGTGGTGTGACGGGCGGTGTGTACAAGACCCGGGAACGTATTCACCGCGGCATGCTGATCCGCGATTACTAGCAATTCCGACTTCATGCAGGCGAGTTGCAGCCTGCAATCCGAACTGAGACCGGCTTTGCTGGGATTGGCTCCACCTCGCGGCTTCGCTTCCCGTTGTACCGGCCATTGTAGTACGTGTGTAGCCCAGGTCATAAGGGGCATGATGATTTGACGTCATCCCCACCTTCCTCCGGTTTGTCACCGGCAGTCACTCTAGAGTGCCCAGCTCAACCTGCTGGCAACTAAAGTCAAGGGTTGCGCTCGTTGCGGGACTTAACCCAACATCTCACGACACGAGCTGACGACAACCATGCACCACCTGTCTCAACTTTCCCCGAAGGGCACCTGATGCATCTCTGCTTCGTTAGTTGGATGTCAAGACCTGGTAAGGTTCTTCGCGTTGCTTCGAATTAAACCACATACTCCACTGCTTGTGCGGGTCCCCGTCAATTCCTTTGAGTTTCAGTCTTGCGACCGTACTCCCCAGGCGGAGTGCTTACTGTGTTAACTTCGGCACCAAGGGTATCGAAACCCCTAACACCTAGCACTCATCGTTTACGGCGTGGACTACCAGGGTATCTAATCCTGTTTGCTCCCCACGCTTTCGCGCCTCAGCGTCAGTTACAGCCCAGAAAGTCGCCTTCGCCACTGGTGTTCCTCCACATATCTACGCATTTCACCGCTACACGTGGAATTCCACTTTCCTCTTCTGTACTCAAGTCACCCAGTTTCCAGTGCGACCTCAGGTTGAGCCCAAGGTTTAAACACCAGACTTAAATAACCGCCTGCGCGCGCTTTACGCCCAATAATTCCGGACAACGCTTGCCCCCTACGTATTACCGCGGCTGCTGGCACGTAGTTAGCCGGGGCTTTCTTCTCAGGTACCGTCACTCCGGCAGCAGTTACTCTACCGGACGTTCTTCCCTGGCAACAGAGCTTTACGATCCGAAAACCTTCATCACTCACGCGGCATTGCTCCGTCAGGCTTGCGCCCATTGCGGAAGATTCCCTACTGCTGCCTCCCGTAGGAGTCTGGGCCGTGTCTCAGTCCCAGTGTGGCCGTTCACCCTCTCAGGTCGGCTACGCATCGTCGCCTTGGTGGGCCGTTACCCCACCAACTAGCTAATGCGCCGCAGGCCCATCCCCAAGCAGCAGATTGCTCCGCCTTTCATTCTTCTCTCAGGAGAAAAAAGAAATTATCCGGTATTAGCTACCGTTTCCGGTAGTTATCCCAGGCTTGAGGGCAGGTTGCCTACGTGTTACTCACCCGTCCGCCGCTAAGTCTGAAAGGAAGCAAGCTTCCTCTCAAACTCCGCTCGACTTGCATGTATTAGGCATGCCGCCAGCGTTCGTCCTGAGCCAGGATCAAACTCTCCAAATTGGTATTTAGAAAGAGCGATTGCTCATTTTGAAACATCTGACGAGAATTTACATTCTCATTTTTGGATCTCGCCGAAGCGATCTCCGATACTCACTCGTTGTTCAGTTTTCAAAGATCAAGCTCGTCGTTAGTGTCGATGTTGTCGTCACCAGCAACTCTTATAATATATCACATCCAGCCGATCAATGCAAGCTCTTTTTTTCAACTTCTTGTTCGAGCCAGGCGTTGATGTTTCGCGTCCAGAAATAGAATATATCACGGATAGACATTCATTGCAAGCATTATTTCTAAATCATTTGACCAGAGTATTCAATCCCCGATGCCAAGAGAACTGCCTGAGCAGCTCCCTTGGTTATCCGGGTCTGGAATCAGAGAAATCCTTAGTCTTTATTACGCATATGAGGGAACAGCAGCACGTCACGGATAGATGCTGAATTGGTCAGCAGCATGATCAGACGGTCTACACCGATACCCAGTCCGCCTGTTGGTGGCATGCCGTACTCCAGAGCGCGGATGAAATCATCATCCATCTCATGGGCTTCATCATTGCCCTGCTCTTTCTCGTGAATCTGTGCTTCGAAGCGCTGACGCTGGTCAATCGGATCATTCAGCTCGCTGAACGCATTGGCATGCTCGCGGGCCACAATGAACAGCTCGAACCGGTCGGTGAAGCGCGGGTCCTCTTCATTCTTTTTGGCAAGCGGTGAGATCTCTACAGGATGTCCCATTACGAATGTCGGCTGAATCAGCGTCTCTTCAACAAACTGCTCGAAGAACGCATTCAGGATATGTCCAAAGGTCATATGCTTCTCTACCGGTACCCGGTGTTCCTTAGCCAGAGCCTGTGCTTCTTCATCCGTCATCTGAACACCGAAGTCTACTCCGGTTACTTCCTTAACGGCATCCACCATAGTAACGCGGCGCCAGCCTGGAGACAGATCCACTTCCTGTCCTTGATAATTAATTACCTGGGAGCCCAGCACCTCGCTGGCAATATGAGCGATCAGACTCTCTGTCAGATGCATAATGTCCTTGTAATCCGCATACGCTTCATACAGCTCGATCATTGTGAATTCCGGATTATGGCGTGTTGAAATACCCTCATTACGGTATACACGGCCAATCTCATAGACTTTCTCCAGACCGCCGACGATTAGACGCTTCAGGTGCAATTCGATGGCAATCCGCATATACAGCTGCATATCCAGCGTGTTGTGGTGTGTAATAAACGGACGGGCCGCTGCTCCGCCAGCGATGGCATGCAGGGTCGGAGTCTCCACCTCTAAATAACCCAGCGAGTCCAGATAACGGCGCATCGATTGGATAATCCGTGAACGCATGATGAAGGTCTGCTGTACCTCAGGGTTAATGATCAGGTCCACATAACGCTGACGATAGCGGAGTTCTACATCCTTCAGACCATGATACTTCTCGGGAAGCGGAAGCAAGGACTTGGACAGCACCTCAAGGTTATCCACTTTAATAGAGGTTTCGCCGGTCTTTGTCTTGAACAGGGTTCCCCGGATACCGACGATATCGCCAAGATCAAGGATCGTGAAGGCTGCATATTGCGACTCAGGGATACTGTCCTGGCGCACATAGATCTGGATTTTGCCGCTAAGGTCCTGGATGTGAGAAAAGCTTGCCTTGCCCATGACCCGTTTCGCCATAATGCGTCCGGCCACACTAACCTCCAGCGCCAGCTCGTCCAGCTCTTCCTTGGTTTGCCCGTCGTATTTGGCCAGAAGATCGCCTGCAGCAGCGGTACGCTCATATTTCTTGCCAAACGGGTCGATACCGAGTGCGCGGAGCTCGTCCAGCTTGCCCCGGCGGATCTGCAGCAATTCACTTAATTCATTCTCTGTAGCTTCGACGTTGTTGATTTCTTCCGTCATGTTCTTCATCCTCTCTTACTCACTATACAAAAGAAGAAACGGCTCCGCCCCGATCTAGAGGACAGTCCGTTCCGGTACAAAATATAAGCTGTATGTGTTCACCCATATTTTACGGCTGGCTGTAACTTTGAAAAAAGCTTCCCTAAGGAAGCTTTCGGAACCGTTTTACTTCATTTTGATATCAAGAATTTTATATTGAATGACGCCTGCAGGGACACTAACATCCACAATCGTACCAATCTTCTTGCCGATGATCGCTCTGCCTACAGGGCTCTCATTGGAAATTTTGTTGTTCAGCGGATCGGATTCGGCAGTACCCACGATGGTGTACTCCATAATGTCGCCGTACTCCATATCTTCAACGTTCACCGTTACTCCGATGCTTACCACATCTGTCACGATCTCATCGCTATTAATAATACGGGCATTGCGGAGCATCTTCTCCAAAGTAAGAACCCGTCCTTCAATGAAGGCCTGTTCATTCTTCGCGTCTTCATATTCCGAGTTCTCACTGATATCTCCGTAGCCGATGGCCACTTTGATACGTTCCGCTACTTCGCGGCGTTTAACGGATTTGAGGAACTCCAGTTCTTCTTCCAGACGCTTAAGTCCGTCCGGTGTAAGGATGACTTCTTTATCGCTCATCTTAACCGATTCTCCTGTCGTATACATTTATTGAAAACACCATACTATATGCGAATCCGGAGGGATCAGAACCCTCCTTCACCATTGCTCCTGCTGTAACGGCGATTTTATACTGTGAAATTATATTGGAACCGCTACAAAATGTCAATGACGCCCCATATAATGTTTAGCAATAATCAATAAAGCACACAGGAACGGGGCTTAGTCCCAGGAATATGTGAGGCTCATACGGCAAAAAGCTCGCTATCCGCGCTGTTCTGCTCCTCATCCTGCTTAAGCTGACCGACAAAATCATTCAAAATCCGCACCATCTCGTCACGTTTCGTTTCTTCCATAATAACGTCCTTCACGCGTGCCGCCGCCTTAAAGCCCTTCAAATACCAGGCCAGATGCTTGCGCATCTCGCGGACAGCCACAGCTTCACCCTTAAGAGCAATCAGGCGGTCCATATGAAGAATGGCTACCTTAATCTTCTCTTCAGCGCCAGGCTCAGGCATCAGAACACCGGTATCCAAATATTGAATCGTCCGGTACAGCATCCACGGATTGCCCAGTGCGCCACGCCCGATCATTACACCGTCACAGCCGGTCTGGTCCAGCATCGCCCGCGCATCCTCCGGCGTATTCACATCGCCATTGCCGATTACCGGGATCGATACTGCCTCTTTAGCCATACGGATATAATTCCAGTCGGCACGTCCCGTATAGAGCTGCTCGCGGGTCCGCCCATGTACGCTGACCGCCGCTCCGCCGGCCCGTTCCACCGCACGTGCATTCTCTTCAACGAAGATATGCTCGCTGTCCCAGCCGATCCGCATTTTCACGGTGACCGGTTTGTCCACGGCCTCCACTACTGCGGATACCATCTCATAGATTTTGTCCGGATTCAGCAGCCAGCGTGCTCCGGCATCGCATTTGGTCACCTTGGGCACCGGGCAGCCCATGTTAATGTCGATGATATCGGCATTCGTCTCTTTATCGACAATTCTCGCCGCATCCACCAGCGATTCCCGGTCACCGCCAAAAATCTGCAGGCTCAGCGGTTTCTCGCGCTCATCGACAAAGAGCATCTCACGCGTACGCTGGTTGCCATGTACGATCGCCTTGCCGCTGACCATCTCCGCACAGACCAGGCCAGTCCCGAATTCTTTGGCAATCAGACGAAATGCCGGGTTACATACGCCAGCCATAGGCGCCAGCACGACCTGATTCTTCAATTCAATATCACCAATCTTCAGCATGGCCCAATCACTTCCCTACCTCAATTTGTAACGTTCAGCCCGGTCTTAGGGTGCCGGATGGGCCAGTTCCTCTACCGTCACTTCCAGAAAATCCGCAATTTTATTTAAAATTTGATCTTCCAAACGTCTGTTGCCCCGCTCCACTGCGCCAAGCACAGCAAGTGATATTCCGACAGAATCCGCCAGTTCCTGCTGCGTGTAGCCCTTCAGCTTCCGGAACGCTCTGACCCGCATTCCCATACGTTTGTTGTCCACAGGCGAATTCCTGCCTTTCCGTCTATGTCTTGCAGCGCTGTTGTAATTAATCTGCGGAAACCGGAAGACTCTTCGTTCTGCGATAAGATATCGCTGAGCGGCAGAAGGACAAACGCCCGCTCCAGCATCCTCGGATGAGGCAGCGTCAGATCCGGCGTGTCCAGGGTCAGCCCCTCTACCCACAGCAAATCCAAATCCACCGTTCTCGGTCCATACCGCACATCCCGGACCCGGCCTAACTGGGTCTCCGTGTCCAGCATCACATGAAGCAGCTCCTCCGGTGCTAGTGTGGTGCGCAGAACAGCCGCCATGTTAAGAAACTGAGGCTGATCCAGATATCCGACAGGCTCCGTCTCGTAGACCCGGGAGGTGCGCATAACTTCAATCTTGTCGTGATGCTCCAGCCGGTGCAGGGCTTCTCTCAAGGTGCCTTGACGGTCACCCAGGTTAGCCCCTAAAGCAATATAAGCCTCTGATGCCTCAGAGGGCGAAGGTATGTTCATCAGTCTGTCTCACTTTCTCGTCCGGCGCAATTCTACAGTGACTCCCTGGAAATGAATATCAAAAGGAGGATGCGGCTTGGTCACCTGGACCGTTACTGCATTGATAACAGTATAAGTGTCCAGTAACCCGGATGCAATATGTTCCGCCAAAGCTTCTATCAGCTTGAAGGACTGCGTTTCGACAATTTTTTTGACTACAACATGAACTTCAGCATAATTCACAGTCTGCTCCAGATCATCGCTGAGCCCTGCTCCCTGCAAATCAAGCTCCAGCTCAAGGTCGATATAATAACGCTGGCCAAGCTTCCGCTCCTCTTCAAACACGCCATGGTAACCGTAGTACTCCATGCGGTGCAGCTTCATTTTATCCATTAAGGGTACCTGCCTTCTCTTGAAGAATATAGTCTATACGCAGAGCACAGGTGAACCTGCATATAACATGGCGTCACACATCTCTACGGTACGTTTCATTGCCGCAATATCATGAACCCGCACAAGCTGACAGCCCTGGGCAATCCCGAAGGCGACAGTAGCTGCGGTCCCCTCCAGGACATCATCTGCGGGCAGACCTAGGGCGGTACGAATGAATTTTTTACGCGAAGTGGCAAGCAGTACCGGATATCCCAGCTTCGTCAGTGCGCCGAGGCCGGTCATGACCTGAAGATTCTCTTCATAGTCCTTGGCGAAGCCGATTCCCGGGTCCAAAATAATATTGTCCGGCTTCACTCCGGCTGCCAGCGCCAGGTGAATGCTCTCGCTCAGGTCATCCGTCATATCGCCGATCAAATCGTTATAATCTCGGTCATGGCGGTTATGCATCAGAATGATCGGACAGTCTGCCTGCGCAGCAACCGCCGCCATCTGCGGATCGGCCTTGGCTCCCCATACATCATTGATGATATGCGCACCGGCCTGAATCGCCTGACGGGCGACTTCCGCCTTATAGGTATCTATAGAGAGGGGGAGATGCGGGGCGGCCTGATGGATACGCTCAATGACAGGAAGTACACGGGCCAATTCTTCTTCAGCACTCACCGGCTGGTGACCCGGGCGCGTGGATTCTCCGCCAATATCGATAATATCAGCACCCTCGGCCGCCATTTGCAGCGCATGCTCTACGGCTCTATCCCACTCCGTCCACAGGCCCCCATCCGAAAAGGAGTCCGGCGTCACATTGAGTATCCCCATAATCAGCGTGCGCTTGCCCAATTTCAGCTCGCTGCTCCCGCAGCGGTAAGTCCGCTCATAGATGATCGGCTTCATATCAGCATATCCGTCCTTTCTCTGTACAGGCTCATAAGTTCAGCCGTCTGCTCTCCACAGCGCCCGCTGCCTATGGTTACCCGCCGGTCTCCATTCCATAATGTGCTTACCGGTACGATCTCCTGCACAGAATTGGTGAGGAAGATTTCATCCGCAGCCGCAAGCTGTTCCCAGCGGTAAAAGCCCTGTTCAGGCTGAAGGCTGGCCGCTGCCAGCTCAAGCACCATTTCCCGGGTAATTCCCGGAAGAATCCCGGTGGAGATATCGGGGGTATAGAGCCGCTTATTGGAGATAAAAAAAATATTACTCACAATCCCTTCGGCGACCTCGCCCTGTGCGGTCAGCATCAGTCCCTCGGCTCCTCGCTCTGCGGACGGATAACCGGACAATTCACGTTTTGCCAGAATGTTGTTCATATAGTGCAGCGATTTAAGCCTTACCGCACCCTCCGGGGTATTACGCCGGTGGTTCAGCAGCTGAAGTTCTTTGCCTTCCGTGTATAAGCCGGTTGGTGTGACCGGCAGGGCTTTGATATAGAGCAGATGATTAGGCTGCTTATAGGCTGCGGATGGCAGACCCAGAATATCCTCACCGGCTGTAACGGTGTAGCGGATATACGCCTCACTAAGCTCATTCTTGTCCATTACAAGCCGAATCCATTCCCGCAGCTCCTGTACGTCCGGCTCAAAGGGAATGCCCAGCTGGCGGCAGCCCTCTGCCATTCTGCTCAGATGGCGCTCCAGCAGGAAGGACTGTCCCCCATACGTACGGAAGGTCTCGAACAGACCCATGCCGTACAAAAAGCCGTGATCCAGAGCGGAGACCACGGCGTCTTTGGCGTCGACTGCTTTGTTGTTAAGTCCTATATATTTCATGCCGGTTCTCCGGCTCTCCGTTTCAGGAAATTGCGCAGCATGGTATGGCCGTGATTCGTAATAATCGACTCGGGATGGAACTGTACCCCTTCAATCGGGTATTCCTTATGCCGTAGGGCCATAATCTCCCCTTCAGCGGTCTCGGCGGTAATCTCCAGGCAATCTGGCAGACTCTCTCGTTCCACGATCAGTGAGTGATAGCGTGTCGCTGTGAAAGGAGACTCCAGCCCCTCAAATACGGAGGTACCGTTATGATGGATGGGCGAGGTTTTGCCATGCATAAGGCGTTCTGCACGGATGACATTACCGCCAAAAGCCTGTCCGATCGCCTGGTGTCCGAGACATACGCCGAATATGGGGATGATGCCCTTGAAATGCTGCAGCAGCGCAAGGCTGATGCCTGCCTCATTCGGTGTGCAGGGTCCCGGGGAGATCAGAATATGATCCGGGGCTAATGCTTCTATCTCCTCAATGCTGATCTCATCGTTGCGCGCTACCTTAACTTCTTCCCCCAGCTCACCCAGATACTGCACCAGGTTATAGGTAAAGGAATCATAATTATCGATGACCAAGATCATATTGTGCTTCCTCCTTCGGCGCCGAGGGCAGCCCGCTCTTCCTGCTCGCGTTCACTGCAGAGAATGGCTTTTACTACCGCTTTGGCTTTGTTGTGGCATTCCCGGTACTCACGGTAAGGGTCTGAATCGATCACAATTCCCGCACCTGTCTGAATGTAGCCGATTCCGTCCTTCACTGCGAGCGTACGTATGATTATATTTAATTCCATATTGCCGTTATAGTCAATCCAGCCCATAGATCCAGTATATGGCCCCCGGCGGACCGGCTCCAGCTCTTCGATGATCTCCATGGTGCGCACCTTGGGCGCGCCCGTGATGGTGCCGCCGGGGAACAAGGCGGCGATGACATCGTACGCATCCCTGCCGGGTGCGATGATCCCCTCGACCTGCGAGACGAGATGCATGACATGCGAGTATCGCTCTACGGTCAGCAGCTCCGGCACGCTGACCGTTCCGTAGGCGGCGACACGGCCGATGTCGCTGCGCTCCAGATCGACAAGCATAATATGCTCGGCGATCTCCTTCTCGCTCCCGCGCAGCTCCGCCTCCATGGCGGCGTCCTCCGCGGGAGTATGGCCCCGCCGCCGGGTGCCGGCAATGGGGCGGGCGCTGACCTTGTCCCCGTGCAGCTTGACGAGCAGCTCCGGCGATGCGCTGGAGAGCGCGAAGCCGGGCGTGCGGAGCAGCCCCATGTACGGGGACGGGTTGAGTCTACGGAGCCATTCGTAGACTTCCTCGGGTGTAGACTTGAGCTGCGCCTGCTGGCGCAGCGAGAGGTTCACTTGGAATACATCTCCGGCACGGATGTATTCCTGGACCTTCAGCACAGCCTGCTGGAAGGGTGCGGCTGAGAAATCCGAGCTCATACCGGGCCACTCGCCGGTGATCTCGGCCTCGCTCTCCACCCTGCGTGTAAGCCCGGCGTACCTTGCAGCGGCTGCTTCTTCCGGCTCTGCCGGTGCGTAGAGAAGGCTCCACTGCTCCAGCATGCGCTCCGCACGGTGTACAGCAGCCTCATACAGACTCCTTAGCCCATCCAGGTTACCGGATACAGTATCCGGCACAGAGATATGAACTGCACAGTAGAGCTGCTGCTCCTGCTCATCGTAGATCCACACTTCTTCCAGTCTCATGAACAGATAATCCGGAAACTCAGGGTTGTTCCTGGCAAGCGACGGCAGCTTCTCCAGGGAACGGGCCACATCATAGCCAAGAAATCCGATACAGCCGCCGGTGAACGGCGGCAGACCGTCAAGCGGCAGGCGGGGAGACGTATATTCCCTCATCCATGCCTGCAGCACTTGCAGCGGCTGGCCTTCCGTTACGGCAGACTCTATATGCCCCGAAGCCTTGGCTCCGGGAGTATAGCTCTCCGCAACGGCTCCCCGGCCTTCGATGATCGAGACAGGGCTCAGGCCCAGATAGGTGTAGCGCCCGCCCTTGCCGCTCTCCAGGACAACCGAATAGGGGGAAGCCTGTTCCCAGGCCTGCTTCCAGCTGCGGGGCAAGCCTTGGTTGTCCTGCCGTTTCCTCAGGATCAGGGGAAGGACGCTCCAGGCCTCATCTGCCTCTGCCCACTGCTCCCAGTCCTGCCAAGCCGTTAAGATCTCCACAACCATTCTCCCGTCTCATCGATAGTTTATTGCCTGTCAGTATACTGTACATAGGGTTACTTTGAAAAGCCCGCAATTCTTATAAATGCTTATTATCCGAAAAAAGAGCCTGCGGTATCCCTGTGAAAGCGGATAGGGCAGGCTCTTCGTAAGAGCTGAATTCTCAGCAATTATACTTCAAAGTTATAGAGCGGCGTGCTCAGGTAACGTTCGCCGTTGCTTGGGATGATGACAACAATTTTCTTGCCTGCGCCAAGTTCCTTCGCTACCTTCAGTGCAGCAAATACAGCCGCACCGGAGGAAATACCGGACAGCACGCCTTCTTCCTTGGCTACGCGGCGGGCAGTTTCGAACGCTTCATCATTCTCAACATGAATAATCTCATCATAGATATCCTGGTTCAGAATTTCCGGCACGAAGTTAGCGCCGATACCCTGAATCTTGTGCGGGCCCGGTTTGCCTCCAGCCAGAATCGGTGAAGCCGCAGGTTCTACCGCATAGATCTTCACGCCCGGATATTGATTCTTCAGCACTTCACCCGCACCGCTGATCGTTCCGCCTGTGCCGACACCGGCAATGAATGCATCCAGCGGGCCGCCTACGGATTCGATCGCTTCAACGATCTCCGGTCCAGTGGTCTCGCGATGGATCTTCACGTTAGCCTTGTTCTTGAACTGCTCCGCAAGGAAATAATCCGGATTCTCGCTCAGAATCTGCTCAGCCTTCTTGACCGCACCGTTCATTCCTTCTGATCCCGGAGTCAATACGAGCTCAGCGCCGTAAGCGCGCAGCAGGTTGCGGCGTTCAAGGCTCATCGTTTCCGGCATAACAATAATGGCCTTGTAGCCTTTGGCAGCTGCCACAAGCGCCAGGCCGATCCCTGTATTACCGCTGGTCGCTTCTACAATCGTGCCACCCGGCTTCAGCAAGCCCTCTTTCTCAGCCTCTTCTACAATGCTGATGGCAATACGGTCTTTCACACTGGAGCCTGGATTCTGGTATTCCAGCTTCAGGAAGATCTCTGCCGAGCCTTCCGGAACAATCCGGTTCAGGCGGACGAGCGGTGTGCCACCGATCAAATCTGTTACACTGTTGACGACTTTAGCCATGAGTAAAAACCTCCTTGGAATGATAAATGAATTAGGGTGCGGAAACTTATGACAAATGCTATCAGCATATATTACCGTAGCTCCCGGTTCACAATGCCTGGGTAACTAACAGTTGTAATTGTACCGCTTAATATTTCCGACTAAATCAGTAGGTTTTATATTTAATTTCATATTATCAATCTTGCAGGCTGTTGTCAATATATATTGCTGTATCATATTTGGCCCGTAATTCACGCTCTACCTGCTGCAAGGGCGCTGCCTGCTCCAGTCTCAGCTGCTGGCCGATCATCCGCCGCAGTTCCTCCTGATCCGGCTTCACAGGATCAATCAGCTTCTCCAGACGGATCACAGCATACCCCCCGTCAACCTGCAGCGGTCCTGCGATATCGCCATTCTCCAGCCCGGCTGCTGTCTCCAGCAGCTCCTCAGGCCAGAACGGGTCCTTCTCCTCGACCGTTCCGATACTGCCGCCATGCTGGCGGCTCTCCTCGTCGATCGAGACCTCACGGGCCAGCACTGCAAAATCCTCACCCCGCTCCAGGCGGTCCATCACTGTACTGGCCTCGTTATAGGTGGAGGTCTGGATGATAGAGAGCTGCATTTGCTTGCGGGGCATGAATCTCTCGCTATTTTGCTTCAGATAATCATCAATTTCCGCATCACTGACCGCAATGCCGGCCGTTGCTATGGCCTGGAGCGTCAGCCGGTATGCCGTCTCCTCACGCAGCTCCTGACGGGATAGTCCAAGCTCAGACTGCATCTGCTGATAATATTGCTCCTCCGAGCTGTAACCGGACATTCCCCGCTTCAGTTCCCGTTCAATCTCATCATCCGTGACCATAATTCCCAGCGCTGCGGCTTCCTTGCCCACCACGATATGATTCAGCATGCCCAGCAGCACTTCTTCCCCGTGCTTCTTCTGAAGCTCCTCTATCCATTCCTGTTCCGTGACCGGCTGTCCTCCGGCAGCAGCGACATCCGAGGCTTCTCCTTCAGCCGTCTCTGCCTTCAGCAGTGCCATGGCACGCAGGCTCCAGAATAATAGCCCTCCCAGCACCAGCGTTGCCACAGCAAGTAATATAACGGCATTGCGCAGCGCGCGCTCCTGTCTTGTCACCATTTCATAGCCCTATGACTTCGCTTGATCGAGGATTACCTGCAGTTCATCCTTGTTAAATACATAGCTCTCATTGCAATAATGGCAGACAACTTCTGCCGTATCATCTTCTTCGATCAGCCGTTCCAGCTCGTGCTCACCCAGACTAACCAGAGTCTGCTCAATCCGTTCCCGTGAGCACTGACATACAAATCGGACCTCCAGCTCATCCATGATCACAGCATCCGGCAGCAGCAGCCTCAGCATTTCCTCAGGCTCAAGCCCCTGATCCAGCACGGACGTAACCGAAGGCATGGCTCCAACCGCTTGCTCAACCTCGGTAATCTCCTCATCGGTCAGCCCGGGCAGCAGCTGAATAATAAAGCCTCCGGCAACTCTGACTGAATTATCGGTCTCCACCAGCACTCCAAGTCCTACAGCAGCAGGCGTTTGCTCCGAGAGGGCAAAATAATAGGTGAAATCCTCACCCAGCTCTCCTGAAACGATAGGCACACTGCCGCGGTACGGCTCCTTCATCCCCAGATCCTTGCTGATATCAATGAAGCCTTCCGTGCCTACCGCCCCTGCAACATCCAGCTTGCCCATGCTGTTGCTTGGCAGATGAACATGCGGATTGCGCACATAGCCGCGAACTTCTCCCAGGGCATTGGATTCAGCCGTAATCTGCCCGAGCGGACCGTTTCCTTTGACCATAATCGCGAGCTTCTCCTGCCCCTTGAGCATGGCTCCCATTATAGCTGCGGCAGTAACCGTACGTCCAAGCGCTGCCGTAGCCGTCGGATACGTATCATGTCTGCGCCGCAATTCATCGACAAGCTCTGTGGTACGGACAGCGAACGCTCTGACTCTTCCGTTCATCGCCGTCCCCCGGACCAGCCGGTCCTTCTTATTATCCATTGGGTGCCTACTCCTCCTATCTCTCTCTTCTGTATAGGTTCATCTTTATGATTATTTGTTACGGTTGTAAATAATGCGCAATCCTTCAAGCGTCAGCATCGGATTCACCTCATCGATACATTCTGTCTCACTGGCAATCAGTGAGGCCAGCCCTCCGGTAGCAATAACCTTGAGAACGGGAGCATTCATCTCCTGCTTGATGCGTCTGACGATACCCTCAACCTGACCGGCATAGCCAAAAATGATCCCTGCCTGCATCGCATGTACGGTATTGCGCCCGATTACCTTCTTGGGCTTCTCCAGCTCAATCCGGGGCAGCTTGGATGCCCGCAGATAGAGGGCCTCCGTGGAAATGCCCAGACCCGGCACGATAGCACCGCCCAGATAGTTGGCCCCGGCATCAATGCAGTCGAAGGTGGTTGCCGTGCCGAAATCAACGACGACAAGCGGACATTTATACTGCTCAATCGCCGCAACCGCGTTCACAATCCGGTCCGCCCCCACTTCGCGCGGGTTCTCATAACGCAGATTAAGCCCGGTTTTGATACCAGGCCCCACAAGGAGCGGGTCCTTGCCGATGAATTTGACACACATCTCTACGATGACCTGCACGAGCGGCGGAACAACCGAGGAGATGATGACCCCCTCGACATCCCTGAACGAGAGATTCGACATGCTGAACAGATTATGAATCATCACACCATATTCATCGACAGTGGACCCGCGGGC
The DNA here is from genome assembly GCF_037975325.1 of Paenibacillus sp. FSL P2-0136. NCBI lineage: Bacteria > Bacillati > Bacillota > Bacilli > Caryophanales > Paenibacillaceae > Paenibacillus > Paenibacillus sp. FSL P2-0136. Next base: position 7,363,304 of record NZ_CP150244.1, on the reverse strand, counting down.
AGTGCTCAGCCGGAAATGGTGCAGCAGCTCACTGCCCCGGTAGACGCCCAGCACAATGTTCGTATTGCCGATATCGACGACAAGTATCATCAGAGGGCTCCCTCCTTCTTGCCATTCAGATCCAGGCTGATATCGAGACTCGCGAAGGAATACGTCAGCCGTCCTACCGAAATCACATCCACACCCGATTCAGCAATGCCCCGGACCGTCTCCAGAGATACATTGCCCGATGCCTCAATGGTGACATGCTTCGCCTTGGTCCGGATTCTTCTCACGGCTTCAGCCATCTGCTCAGGGGACATGTTATCGAGCATAATAATATCCGCTCCGGCCGCCAGCGCTTCCTCTACCTGCTCCAGACTCTCCGTCTCTACTTCAATGGTCATGGTGTGCGGGATATTGGCACGGGCACGCCCTACTGCCTGATGGATGCCGCCGGCCCCCTTGATATGGTTGTCCTTAATCATTACCGCATCATACAGACCGTAACGGTGGTTGGCTCCGCCGCCTATGCGGACTGCATATTTCTCCAGCATCCGGTGACCCGGTGTGGTCTTGCGGGTATCCACCAGGCGGGTTGGCAGCCCTTGAAGCTTCTCTACAAAAGAAGCTGTGCGCGAGGCCACACCGGATAAACGCTGCATCAAGTTGAGGGCAAGCCGTTCACCAGTCAGGATGGCATGAGTGCTGCCTTCTACCTCAGCAATCACAGTGCCCTTGGAGACAGCTTGTCCTTCCTGGACCAGCGCCGTGAATACAAGCCCAGGATCAACAACTTCGAATACCAGCTCGGCCACGGGGATTCCACAAATAATCCCGTCTTCCTTGGCGTGGATGATTCCCTTGGACTCATGCCCGGCAGGAATGGTTGTACGGGTAGTAATATCCCCCGAGCCGACATCCTCCTGCAGCCAGCCCTTAATAGCTTTAAGCAGATCTTCATTGTATCCGTTAAACATCATCACTTAATTCCTCCACTATTCCAAGTTCGCGAATCTGGAGCAGATGCTTCTGCCACTGTGCGTCACTGCGCAGCGGATAATCCTCACGATAATGCGCACCGCGGCTCTCCTCCCGTGCCAGGGCCGATTCAGTGATCAGCAGACAGCATGTAAGCATATTGGCGAACTCGTATTCTTCCCGTGTTGTCAGCTTGGTCTTAAAAATCGGCAGCTGGCGCTTTATCTCATCCAAGCCTTTGTTCAGCATTTCCCGGTTCCGCCGCAGTCCGGCGTACCGCACCATAGCCTTTTGCAGCTTCAACCGCCGTTCTACAATTGCCTGTGCAGGAGCTTCTACCCTTGCCTGATGATAGGTTACCGATAGGTTATCCCGGTCAAGCGGCGGAAGCTGGCGGATTCGTTCAATGATCCGGCGGCCGAACACAACAGCTTCCGACAAGGAGTTGCTGGCCAGCCGGTTGGCACCCTGCACACCAGTAGATGATACCTCACCGCAGGCAAACAGGCGGGCAACCGTGCTCTCTCCGCTCAGGTCGGTCTTCACGCCCCCCATCATATAATGCGCAGCAGGAGCCACCGGAATCCAGTCACTTGTAATATCCAGCCCGTAGCTCATGCAGGTTGCATAAATGGTCGGGAAGCGGTGTTTAACCATATCCGCCGGTTCATGCGTAATATCCAGATAGACAAAGGTGGATTTGGTCAATTCCATCTCGCTTACAATGGCACGGGCAACAATATCCCGCGGGGCCAGCTCCTGCAGCTCATGATAACGTTCCATGAACCGCTCACCGTTAATGTTCCGCAGCACAGCGCCTTCTCCCCGCACAGCCTCCGAGATCAGGAAGCGCGGAGCGCCAGGATAGCTGAGTGCTGTCGGATGAAACTGAATGAACTCCATATCCCGGATATGGGCACCGGCACGATAAGCAATGGCTACCCCGTCTCCGGTGGCCACCTCAGGATTGGTCGTGTAACGGTATAGTTGTCCTGCTCCGCCGGAGCATAGGATTGTTGCATCTGCCTGCAGGAATAACCGCCCGCCATCAGGCCGCTGTACAAGCGCTCCCAGACACTCTCCGTCCTCCGTAATCAGGTCAACGACATAATGGTCATCCCAGGTCTCAATATTCTCATGCCGGGCAGCCTGTTCAGCGAGTGCGCGGACAATCTCATATCCTGTAGCATCCCCATTTGCATGTAAAATACGGCGGTGGCTATGTGCCCCCTCCTGGGTTAAGGCCAGTACACCATTCTCCTTATCGAAAATCGTGCCAAGCCGGATCAGTTCGCGGACGCCTTCGGGCCCTTCATTGACCAGCACATCCACAGCCGCAGAGGAGTTCAGTCCCGCGCCGGCCATCAGGGTATCCTGACGGTGATACGCCGGCGAATCATCCTCCGAAATGACGGCCGCAATTCCGCCCTGGGCATACCGTGTGTTGCTCTCCATTACGGTCTTCTTCGTAATCATAATAACCTTCCGGTCTTCGCTGGCCTTGATCGCTGTGAATAACCCGGCAATACCGGAACCAATGACCAGGCAGTCTGTCTTAACTACAGGAAGTCCCTGAAGATCAAAATCAACCAAATATTGTGGAATCATGACCGCTTTTCACCTGTTTCAACGAAAGAGTAGCGCATGCTACCGGACTTGTAGCATGCGCTCTAAGGATGTTCTGGCTTTGTCGGCGACTGCAGGCGGTACATAGATCTGCGGCTTCATCGTCTCCAGGCATTTGACCAGCTTTTTCAAATTATTTACCTTCATATTAGGACATACCAGGAATTTGGTGGCAAAATGAAACTCCTTATCCGGGCTGTCAAGCCGCAGCTGATACCCGGTTCCATCCTCAGTACCCACAATAAACTGCCGGCGGTCCGATTTCCGGCAATATTCCAGAATTGAGGTAGTGCTGCCCACATAGTCCCCCATTGCCACGACTTCCGGGCGGCATTCGGGGTGTACAACAAATTCAGCTTCCGGGTATTTGGCTCTCATCTCCATGACATCCTTGACGGTAAGCATGTCATGAGTATTGCAATAGCCCTCCCAGATAATCAGCTTCTTGCCGGTCTGATCCTGCACATATTGACCCAGATTCTTATCAGGCACCCAGATGATTTCTTCAGCATCGAGTGATTCGATCACCTTCACCGCATTCGCTGAGGTGCAGCAAATATCTGTCTCCGCCTTGATCTCTGCAGAGGAATTGATATAGGTTACTACCTTCGCACCCGGATGCTGGGCCTTCAGCTTGCGCAGCCCATCCACATTGACCATGTCAGCCATCGGGCAACCTGCACGTTCGTCAGGAATCAGGACCGTCTTGTTCGGTGCCAGAATCTTGGCACTTTCCCCCATGAAATGAACGCCGCAGAATACGATTACATCTGCCTCTGTCTCCGCTGCCTTCTGGGCCAGCAAAAACGAGTCTCCCCTGAAATCGGCGACTTCCTGAATTTCATCACGCTGATAATAATGAGCCAGAATAATAGCATTCCGTTCCTTCTTAAGCTGTTCGAGGCGCACACGAAGTTCACGATTCTGTTCCTGCTTGCGCTCAAGCGCCAGAGCTTCCACGGTCAGTCTCCCCCTTATGTCATCATGGCTTGCCGCCAGTACATTTCTTATAAATGATAAATTTAATATTTATTCACTAATGTACACAACGTTCCACCCCCTGTCAATCCAAGCGGGTGCTCTGTTTCAGAGAGAAACCGGAGGACAAGTTGCCGTGTGAAACATATACATTCTTATATTTTAAAAGAAAAGCCCGGAGAACCAGTGGTTCTCCGGGCTAGATTACATAATTTGCTGCGATACAGCTTAGACCAGGCTTCCGCCGCCCTTATTCCCGTCATCCGGTCCGTTGCCCTCTTCAGGGTCTGGCTTGTTCGGAATATCCTTGGACAGGTCTAATGGGGATTCCTCGCCAGTTTTGCCTTGAATCCGGACGCGCACATCACCGATGGAATCAATGATCGGCTCGCCCGCTTCATTGGTAATGGCGTCGCCTTCTTCTGGCTTGCCATCCTCGCTCAGGTAGCCTTGCTCAATCAATTCTGTGATCTGATCAAGCTCCAGCGTTTCCTTCTCAAGCAGGGTGTTGGCAATCAGGTGCATTTCTTTGGAATGCTTGGTCAGCAGCTCTCTGCAGCGCTCATAGCTGCTGCGGATAAGGTTCTGCATTTCCTGATCAATCTCATAAGCAATGGAGTCGCTGTAATTCTGTTCATGTCCGATATCCCGGCCCAGGAAGACTTGGCCTTGGGTTGCACCGAACTGCAAGGGCCCAAGCTTATCGCTCATTCCGTATTCCATAATCATCGCACGCACAATGCGCGTAGCCTGCTGGAAGTCACTGTAAGCGCCTGTGCCGATTTCGCCAATGAACATTTCTTCAGCAACGCGTCCACCAAGCAATCCGGTAACCTTATCCAGAAGCTCTTGCTTGGTTACGATCATCCGGTCTTCCTTAGGAAGCATAATAACATATCCGCCGGCACGGCCGCGCGGGATAATGGTAACCTTGTGAACCACATCAGCATGCTCAAGGAAGTAGCCGGCAATGGTATGGCCTGCTTCGTGATATGCGACAATCCGTTTCTCGCGGTCACTGATGACGCGGCTGCGCTTCTCGGTACCGACGATGACACGGTCAATCGCTTCATCCACTTCACGCATCGTAATGTCCTTGCGGTTACGGCGTGCAGCAAGCAATGCCGCTTCGTTCAGCAGGTTCTCCAGATCGGCACCGGTGAAGCCGGTAGTACGCTTGGCGATAACGTCAAGTCTTACATCCTTGGTCAGCGGTTTGTTGCGGGAGTGAACCTTCAGTACAGCTTCACGGCCCTTCACATCTGGGCGGTCAACCGTAATTTGACGGTCGAAACGGCCCGGACGGAGCAGCGCCGGGTCAAGAATATCTGCGCGGTTGGTAGCCGCGACAATAATAATGCCTTCGTTGCCGCCAAAGCCGTCCATTTCAACGAGCAATTGGTTAAGGGTCTGTTCCCGTTCGTCATGTCCGCCGCCAAGTCCTGCGCCGCGCTGACGTCCCACAGCATCGATCTCATCGATAAAGATAATACAAGGAGCGTTCTTCTTCGCGTTCTCGAACAAGTCACGTACGCGGGATGCGCCGACACCGACGAACATTTCCACGAAGTCGGAACCGGAGATGCTGAAGAACGGAACGCCTGCTTCCCCTGCAACTGCACGGGCCAGCAAGGTTTTACCTGTTCCCGGAGGACCTACAAGGAGTACCCCTTTCGGAATCCGGGCACCCACCGCTGCGAATTTGCGGGGGTCCTTAAGGAATTCAACAACCTCAACCAGCTCTTGCTTCTCTTCGTCAGCCCCTGCAACATCCTCGAAGCTGATCTTCTTCTTCTCTTCATTATATAACCGTGCCTTGCTCTTGCCGAAGTTCATCACCTTGCCGCCGCCGCCCTGTGCATTATTGAACAGGAAGAAGAACAGGATGAACATGATGACCAGTGGGATCATGGAAGAAAGGAATGTCAGCCAGATGCTGTCACCTTCCATTTTCTTCTGACTCAATTCTATGCCGTTCTTATCGCTTGCAGCCACAAGTTCATCAAGGGCCCGGTCTGTAGGAGGAACATAAGTGGAGAAATTCTTCGATTTAGCTTCGGGTGGCAGCTCTTTATATTCGCCAGTAACCAGAAACGCATTCCCCTCAAACTGAACCGTCATGCTCTTCACATTATTGTTCGAGATCTCCTGCCGCAACTCGTCATATCTAGGGAGATCGGCGGATTCATTTCCATTGCTCACAAACTGGACTATGCCCACCACGACTAAAAATAAAATCAAATAAAAACCAGAATTCCGGATGAACCGATTCATCCCCTACCTCCTCTCGCAACGCTCAAGTTATTGTACCATAGCCTGACCGGACTCCTCAAATTGTCAGGAAATCCAGAAAAGTGATCCGTAGATCTAAGGCTGTCGGGTAGTTCATTTGGTATAAATCTCAGGCTTCAGTACACCGACGTAAGGGAGGTTCCGGTACAGCTCGGCATAGTCCAGTCCATAGCCTACGAGGAATGCATCAGGAATCACAAAGCCGGTATACTGGGCTTCAAGATTCACAGCACGGCCCGAGGGCTTGTCGAACAGAGTGACTACATTGACAGAAGCGGCATTGCGCCCCTGCAGCATGTCAATCAGATAGCTGAGTGTAAGGCCACTGTCGATAATATCCTCGACAATCAGAACATCACGGCCTTCAACCGATGTGTCCAAATCCTTGATGATTTTGACTACGCCGGATGATTTGGTTGTACCGCCATAGCTGGATACCGCCATGAAGTCCATTTCAACGGGTACTGTAATCACTTTAACCAGATCCGCCATAAAAATAAACGCACCTTTGAGTACACAAATCACTAAAGGTGTGCGGTCTGCATATTCCTTGCTCAGCTGGGCGCCAAGCTCCCTGATTCTTTGTTGAATTTCTTCTTCGCTGATCAAGATTTCCTGAATATCATTCTGCAACTTGCGAACCTCCTAAGATATACTTATGAAAGACTTACTTCGGCCATTACGATTCTTCGCCCTGTTCCATGTCTTCCAGGGTCAGGAGCAGAACTGAGGCCGTGTGCCGCCCAACTGCGGCATGCACCGAGCGCCTTACGCCCGGAATCCAGACGATATTGCCGAGTGCATCACATACGAGGGGAATTGCAGGCCGTTCGGAAGAAGGTATTTTATCATCAATGTAAATATCTTTTACCTTTTTGCTTCCGTTTAATCCCATAACCCTTATGGTATCTCCAGGCAACCGGGAACGAATGGTGAGCGGCAGGACAAGATCGTCCCCGTCAAACCAAGCCGAGTTCTTCCCGTAATCCTCCTCCTGTGCAGAAAAAACTTCCCCCTCAAGCCCCCTCATCGTCATAACCTTTCCTATCTCCATCAGCTTAATCCGGGGATGAGTCAAAGACAGCCGGTATGTATAGCTTACCTGCCGGGTCAAGGGCTTGGACGAGAACACAATGGTATCATATTGCCGCACGCAGACATAACCGCCACCCATATCCAGCGTCCAGACGGTAGGGTATTCCTGCAGCGTTCCCCGGCGTACTGCTTCAATCTTGGAAAAATCCATGAAAGATGAATCCGCCGACAGATAATTTAATATTAGTTTAATCAAACGCCGTTGTAAAGCGGAGGGTATGGCCGCAAAGGCAGCTCTTTTCAAGGTGTATTTTCCATGCTCGGTGAAAACCAGCTCATCAAAGCATTTTGCCGCATTCGCCTCCATATATTCATCTTCCGCCGAGGCAATTTCAGCCAGCTGCAGAAGCGATTGTCTCACTCTCGGATTATGCTGCTCCAGCATAGGGAGCAGCTCCAGCCTGACTGCATTCCGCTTGTACTGCGTCAGGAGGTTGGTCGCATCCTCCGCATAAGCCAGGCCCTCCTCCCGGCAAAAGCCGACAAGAGCCGTTTTGTTAATACGCAGGAAGGGGCGGATGAGTTCCACCTTTTTTTCGGTCCGTTTCCAGCGCATGCCGGCAAGGCCCGAAGGCCCGCTCCCCCGCAGCAGCCGCATAAGCACCGTCTCGGCCTGATCGTCTGCATGATGGGCCAGCGCCACCGAGCGCGCCTGATAACGGTGTGCGGTAGCAATCAGGAACTGGTAACGCTTCTCCCGTGCAGCCCCTTCCGGGCCAAGCCCGCTCTCCTTAATGATGGACGGAATATTGAATTCGCCCAGCTCGAAGGGAATGCCCAGCTCGGCCGCGAGGTCCCGGACCAGCTCTGCTTCCTCAACCGACTCGGCTCTGAACCCGTGATTGACATGGGCGCAGATCAGCGTCAGCGGCATCCGGGTCAGGGAGATCTCATGCAGAATACGCAAAAGAGCCACAGAGTCCGGCCCTCCGGAAACTGCGACTACAATGGTGTCATGAGGCGCCCACAGCTCATATTCAGCCGCAGCCTCCATTACGGATTCCACCAGTTCCTTCCTGTGCTCCATAGGGGCTTCCTTTCCTGCCATCCCTTACACGGCCTGCTCCGGCGGTCAGCATCTTGTGGATTATGTACGATTTCAGATTTTAGAAACGGAAAACCCAGTATAGCGTGAATGCCAGCAGAAATAAAGACAGCGCGAACGCATTTTTGAGCCAGCGCGGGGTCGCCATCGTCTCGTGTCCGGTCTTCCGTCCTCTGTAGATGTGGCTTCTCCAGATCTCTGCTGCCTGCGCGGAACCGGGAAAACCGCCTTTGAGCGCGAGGCATAGCCAGGAGGACAGCTTCTTATCCGGCAGCTCCCGGGCCAGCTTCATCAGCTCCTCTACGCTCCTTGTCTGCGGCAGCTGCTGGGCGGCAGACTTCAGCCCTTGTTCATTAAGCAGACGCAGGCACAGGACGGCAAAAGCAAACAGGTCATAGCTCTGGTCGCCTGTCCGGCTGCCGGCATTCCAGAATCCGCGGTCATGCCATTCGGTGAACTGCTTCACGCTCCGTCCGATTGGGCTTGCCCCTCCGTAATCAATCAGCTCGGCTTCCCCGTAGCTGGACACCATGACATTCTCCGGCTTCAGGTCCCCGAACACGAAACCGCACTCATGCAGCGTCTGCAGCTTCTCCAGAATCGTCATTCCGACAAGCCCCAGCCAAGAGGCACCGTTCCTGGACAGGAAATGGTGCAGCGGCCTGCCTTCCACATAACGCATCACATAAAAGGGGGTATGGTCCCGGTCCTTGAAATCATCCGATTCCAGCAGATAGGAGGATAGCGGCGATTCCTTGCGGGCCCGGTGCTCGCTGCGCTTACGGCAGGACTGCAGGGAGGTCAGCACGTTAATCTCAGACTGCAGCTCCAGCGTATCGTATCCGATCTTGAGCGCATACCGCTCCCGTCTGCCTTCCCGCTGCACCAGATATACGGTTCCGTTTGCCCCCTTCCCCAGCACACGCTCCACGACATAACGGTTTCCCCGCCATTTGCCGGTAATCACTGTGCCTGCCGGATAGGATGGATTAGACGACATACCCATCAATCATCCCTTCTCTTGCCCCGTCATCTTCCCCTGGAAGATAATTACGATGTTCTTCCAGTTTATCATAATGGTAATGTTCCAGCACCTTGAAAATAGCCGGTCCGGTCGGCGTAGCCCCCCGCATCTTCAGTCTGGAAAAAAGAGAGCGGACCTCGGACACATTCCGGGTCCAGTCGATATCCAGCATGGCATCCTCACTGCCGGAGCGTCCGGGAAAATGGAACACGGCAATCTCGCTGCGCCCTTCCCGGGCCTCCAAACTGAGCGCCAGATCACGGATAGCATCCTCCACCGCGCCAAGCTTCGGCTTCATGCTCGCGCTTGCGTCAATTAAAAGCGCAATGCGCAGTGGCGAGGTCTCGGTCAGCTCATCGACCACGGTAACCACCTGCGAACGCTGCTGCGGAGGCAGCTCCGCCAGCGAGCCGTCGCCGAGAATTTTTTGCACCTCTTTATTAACTGCCTGCTGAATGGTCTGAACCACCGTCTTGCGTGTCATCATCTGAATGGTCTGGGCCAGCTGCGGGGTTCCCACGATCCGGCTGATCCCGCCTCCTGCTTTGGCAATATCGGCAATCTCCCGGCTGCCCAGCTCACCGATGGTTCCATAATCCACGACCCCTACAACATTGACCGTGATGCCCTCCTGACGGGCGTGTGCTGCCGCCAGCACCGGACTCTCCCCCACATTCGAACAACCGTCCGTAATCAGCAGAATTTGCTTCATGACCGTTCCTCCCTTCCTTGTCTAGTTACTAGCATTGCCAAGGTTGAGAGATTTCAAACGCCGCCTAACGCTGAAAGATTAGATCTGAATGAGCTCGTAAAAAAGAGTCTCTGCGAGAATTTTGGGCCTTCGATCGCTGTTGTCTTCCGATTTCTTGATTTATTGTACCGCAGCTCGCGGTTGAAATCGGAAGACAAAGGCGAACGCTTCGCTTCTACGGCTCCAAAATTCTCTCCGTTCCGTTTATTTTACGATAAACCTTCAACCTCAACTTTCGTCCGCTAACCAGCAGCGGTTGAAAAGGAGAGGAGCAGGGGCTGGCGAGTGACTGGAATGCACTCGCCGAATAATTTAAAGACAAAACCCGGCCTTTCAGCGCTCACTTTGCTTTCGGCCCTTGAATGTTACTTTTACTCATACTTTTACTCATACTTTTGCCCATCCTCATGCTTCATCCCCTAGCTCCAGCTCCGAATCTAATAATCCTGCCTTAAATGCAACATTCCTTCCATCAATCCACTCAAATACCGAAATTGTTGACCAAAAGGCAGGAATCCTCCTCCCTAAAGCAGATTAGTGTAAAAAATCTTGCAATTCATGCAGCAATCCACTCCAACACCCAGGTATCTTCAACACCAGGTTGCATTTCGTACAACATTTTCAGCTTAATCAAACTTAAACTCAAGTGATACCCACCAATCGTATCGCAACTGCGTTAGCTAACCGTACGCGGGCGCTCCATCCGGCCTACGCCGGGCATATGCAGGCTGGACCATTCCGGGTGGTAATGATCCACACGGCTGACTACGATGGTCATATCATCATGGACCTCATTGCCCTGATAGCGGATTACCTTATCCAGCAGCTCGTCCGCCATATCCTGCGGGTCATCGCCCTCCAGCTCCTGAATCAGACGTTTCATCCATATCTCCTTATTAACGGCATATCCGGGCGCATCGTAAATACCATCGGTCATCATAATGAGAATATCACCGGGGCGAAGCTGCATGGTGACCAGATCCACTTCGATATCTTTGATGATGCCGATCGGCAGATTGCTGGCCGTTACAGGGATCACCTCGCTGCCCCGCCGGATGAAGCTTGGAGCGGAAGCAATCTTCATGAAGATGGTCTGCGCCGAATACTGGTCGATCAGCGCCATATCTACTGTCGCATAGAATTCATCCGGGGAGCGCAGCAGCAGAATGGAGTTAACGGATTTCACCGCCAGCTTCTCATCCATTCCCGATTGCAGCAGCTTCTCCAGCATAGATAACGCAGCGCTGCTCTCCATCCGGGCCCGCTCCCCGTTGCCCATTCCGTCACTGATGGAGACGGCAAAGGTACCGTTACCCAGCTCCACCGTACTAAAGCTGTCCCCCGACAACATATCGCCTCCCATGGCGGCGGCAGCTACGCCGGAGCTAATCTCGTAAGCCTTGGCCGAGCCAAAGGTCACCATCGACAGGCCCTCGCGGGGATGGACGGCGGTCTCACTGACCACTGCGATATTCTCCTCCAGAATATCCGAGAGCAGCGGGGCGATCATTTTGCGGCATTCATCGAAGCCCCGGGTGTAGGCATGCACGACTTCAATCTCTACCCGGCCGGGATCGAGACTCAGAATCTCAATGCTGTGAATGGAGAGGCCCAGCTTCTCCAGCGCCTCCCGGATCTGGCTCTCCTGCCGGTACATCGCCTGCCCTTCCCGCTTAATCTCCTTCGCCAGATCCTCCATTACCTGCGAGACGCCGGATAATTGCTCAGCCACAAATTGGCGGCTGTCGTATATTTGCCGCTTCCAGCGCATATCATGCTGGTATAGCTCATATTGGCCCTTCATCACCTCAAGAACCTCCCCCGTCCTGCCGCAGATCCGGCTCCACTCCGGCGGCAGCTGGGCAGCGGTAATGTCCGGGCACTCCTCGACCGTGGTCATCATGTCCGTCATATACCTGTAGGTCTGATAGAACTTGGCATCCCAGCAGTGGGTCCGCCGGATGCATCCGGCGCAGGCTCCCTCTGTTACCGTATTCATAAAGTCCTCCATCTCACGGTCGCTTTTGCCCGCCTCTGCGGCCCGAGGAATCTGCCCGAAGCTGCTGGAGAGCTGCTGGAATACCTGTGAGAACTGGGTCACCCGGTCTGCTGTAATATCCCGGACCCTCCGGGCATATTCATGCTGGGAACGGCTGTGATCGGCTGTGCCTGGTACATATTTGGCAATGGCAGTAATCATCCCCTTAGGTGTTAGAAGAAACAATACTACAGCTGCACAGGTCTCCCAGGTAGAATTCATGACATCGCCCGGTCCCATGAAGTATACGGATAGAATCGTTGATCCCAGCAGCATCCCGATGGAGACCGCCCCTTTGCGTCCGGACTGCATCATGCCTGCCAGCATCCCGGAAAAGGCCAGCAGGCTCATTTGATAGATGGCTCCGATATCGGCCAGACTGAGAATTAGTCCGGTCACTACACCAACCGCAGCACCAAGCGGCGCTCCTCCGGCCAGGGCAAAGATCAGAATCAGAAACCGCGATAAAACATGCTCCAGCGATAGACCGTTAATGGTCCAGCCGACAAGACCGGTCATGACGGAAGCCAGCAAGATGATCAGACAGAGTACCTCCTCATTGCGGAGTGCCCTGCTTTTCTGCTTATAGGTGAATAAAGGAAGCGCCTGCAGGAATACAAGCGTCAGCACGAACCCGAGTATGGCATCAATGGCCGCCATCATCAGCGGATACCACGTGAGCGAAGGACCGATAACGACCTGGAACAGTCCCACCATAAACGAAGCTACGAACACCATCAGAGGGGCATAAGACAGATCCACCCGCTGGAAGTTCTCCAGCCCTTTGTAGATCAGATAAAAAATAATCAGCTCTGCCGCAACCACGATGGCACCCGGAAATGGGGTGAAGAGACTGCCGAGCACGATGGCTGCGGCCACAGGCAGCATGGAATCCCTGCGCATAAATACAATGACGGCGAAATAAGCAGCAGCAAACGGGGTAAGCTCATCCAGGATCATAGCCCGTCCCAGCAAAAAGCCCATAAGGCTAAGCAGCAGCACCCACTTCTTGACCGCGATGAACTGGATAACCGGCAGCTTGGTGCCCCACGCCTTCAAGCGCGTACCTAAGGCTTCTTTCTGATTTTTGTCTTTGCTTCCTGCTCTTGTCCACTCCGGCAAATTCACCACATTGCTTTTACTCATTCCCTGCACCACCCGTTTATGAATTTTATGGTTCTCATTATATAGCGGGGGTCTTAAGAAAGTTTGTCAGAAACGGAGAGCAATCTGTAAAAAATTTCCGACAAAAAAGCCTGTCCCGACATTCTGTGGAAAAGCCTCCCAATCCCATACGGGGTAAAAGATCGGCTGCGGACTGCCGCAGTCAGACTGCCGGTTGCAGGTAGTGGCCGCGCGGACATTCGTCAGCGATTGCCCTAGAGTTATGTGAGAATGGCATAGATGCTGTCGGCAATTTGTTCAAAGCCCGACAAAAATAGCCGGAAGCTTGGGCACGCGGTATAGAGCTGGGGTGGGCTTGGGCTGCTCATACTCTGCGTTGCGAGCAAATTGTAATCGGTTTTCCGATTACATTTGGTCCGTACACCTCCACGTTGCCGATTGTAATCGGTTTTCCGATTACATTTGGTTCACGCGCCTCCATGCTGCCGATTGTAGTCGGTTTTCCGGTTACATTTGGTCCGTACGCCTCCACGTTGCCGATTGTAATCGGTTTTCCGATTACATTTGATTCAAGCGCCTCCGAGCTGCCGATAGTGTTCGGTTTTTGGCCTACATTCGGCCCGCGGGCACAAATACAAAAAAACCGCAAAGGGCGCAACACCCCTGCGGTTATTTATGATGTGCAAGACTCAGATTATACGCGCTTGGCTCCACGGCCGCCGCGCTTTCCTTCTGTGTTCTTCTTGATCGAAGATATCCGTTCTTCGCTGTCTTTCAGGAAGCGTGACATTTTATCCTCGAATGAAGGTTTACCGGCTGCAGGCTTGAATGGACGCCCACCCCGTTCACGATTGAATCCACCGCCGCCTCCGCCACTGCCGCCACCACCGCCGAAACGGTCTCCACCGCTTGGACGTTCAGGTCTTGGAGCTCTGGGGGGACGTACTTCCGATGCCGGCTTATCAACGGCTTGCTTAATGGAAAGTCCGATCTTGCCGTCCTTGTCAACATTGATCACCTTAACGGTTACTACATCCGCAATCTTCAAATGATCGTTAACATCCTTGACGTAGTTATCGGCGATCTCCGAGATGTGAACGAGACCTGTGACACCTCCTGACAGATCCACAAATGCTCCGAAATGCGTGATGCCTGTCACCTTGCCCTCTAACTTGGTGCCCACTTCAATTGCCATAGAATAAAATGATCCTCCCTTAAAAATATACAGACGAATATAATGTCCATCCTGTCTGCGGTGATTTGATTATACAGTAAAGAGCAAAGCAAGGCAACACAGCGTAAGCCTCTTTTCGCCTGCTTTTATTGCCCGGATTGCTCGGTACGGATAGGGGATTCCCCTGCAGGATACATATTGTACCATTTACGCGCTAATTGTCCGATATACTCATCGTCATTCAGCCGCGAGACCTCATATTTCAATTGATTCATCGTGGCTGTTACACTATCACTGTTCTCTTTCTTACGGGCGAGCTGTTCGCTCTTGTCGGCGATTACTGCGCTCTGGGCAAAGAAAGTGAATCCGGCCCAGCCGAAGAAAACAGCCATCACAAGAATCCATATAAACTTTCTTCTCTTCGCGCCTGCGGCCGAAGCACTCTGGTTCGTATTCTTCTCTTCCACAGAGAATCTGTTCATTCAGCTTACCTCCAGTTCCAGGGTTCAAGGTCAGCGCTTCCGCCACCCTGATATCCACTCGGTGATCCTCACGATCCGGTCGCTATGAACGAACCGGGATGCATACGGAGAGACCCACCTTACAGGAAGTACCCAGATTGGCTTGGTTAGACGCAGCAGCAGCTTAAAAATATAAAGAAGGACCCGGCCGAGCAGCAGTACTGTTCCCTTAACCAGGCGCCACAGCCAGAGAATCGGACCTCCGATGACTATGGTAATGAACCGCCATAGCATCCTGCATACATACTGAACTGACTGAATTAACCTTACCACAAAACGCTGCACCGTAATACTGAAGATCAAAAAATAGATCCATACACCTAGAAAGAGGCCAAGAACGACATAAAACCTCAATTGTCCCTGGTTTCCGGCATAAAGCATGCGAAAGACCAGCAGGGCCGCCCCTATCCAATACAGCAAATCCAGCAGCGCATTCAGCCAATTGGGAAATCTCAGCTTCTGCGACAGCACCCGGTAGCTGTCATAGGCCAGTCCCATGGCAATGCCGGACAAAATCATATAGAGCAGGGTGATCCATTGAACGGAGGGATTCATTTAAACAGCTTGCGGAGAATCCCTTTATTTTTGCCTTGCGCCCCGGGGTCCAGATAAATCAGGGAATGAACATTGCCTTCAAGGGACAGCATTCCATTCTCCAGACTTAAATTCTTGATATGTAAATGAGTCCCCCGAATGGTCAGCTCACCAAGTTCTGTACTCAGCAGAAACTCTTCACTGTCAAAGCTCTCCACATTCTGCACACCGGTAAGCTCAATCTGCTTGCGGCTGCGCATGTGCAGATCATGCTGTTTGTTGACTTTGGCTGGCTCGATCATAGCATGTACCCCTCCTTCTTGGTTCTAATCTATGAAGGAAGGACAGGGTATAGAACAGGTGAAAACAACAAAATAACCCCACAAAGTGGGGCTTTAGCTTAGATGATGACTCAGGTACTTTGCGGGGACCCCAAAACATATAAATACTTATCTTTTAAAAAAGAGGCATTCCGCTCCGCCGTCTCCCGGCTTCAGGAATACCTCTTAACCTTATGCTGCAATAATTTGCTACCAGTCGAGTCCCGTGCTTTTGGCAACCGGCTCTTCACGGAGCAGGGTATACATTCCGGCGGCCTCGTCCTTGCGGGTGGTTTCCACCAGCTTTTCCACTTTGACCGTCACAAGCTTTTGGCCGAACTGCACGGTAATCTCGTCACCGATCTTCACCGTGCTGCTCGGTTTGGACTCCCGTCCATTGATCAACACCCGGCCCTGTTCGGACACATCCTTGGCCACGGTGCGGCGCTTGATCAGACGGGAGACCTTCAGGAACTTGTCCAGACGCATTAGTTAACGGCTTCTTTGAGCTTGTTGCCTGCCTTGAAGGCCGGCACTGTGGATTCAGGAATTTCGATAGGTGTGCCCGATTGCGGGTTACGGCCGGTGCGGCCGGAACGTTTGCGCGTTTCAAAAGTACCGAAGCCGATCAGCTGTACTTTATCTCCGCTTGCGAGAGCTTCTGTAATTTCGCCCAGCATTCCGTTAAGTACGGTTTCTACGTCTTTTTTGGATAGTCCGCTTTTCTCGGAAATGTTGTTTACCAGATCTGTCTTGTTCATAATTTGAAGTTCCTCCTAGGATACAAAAAATAAATGAAAATCAGGTTTACCGGAAAATCACGGCAAATCGTCATTTCGTCTTTATGATATTCTGGATTCCGCCCTCAATTCCTGCCACGATCCGCCGTTTTTTTTGAAAAAGTAACATCTTGCGTAGGATATGGGGGTTATAGCACTATAACATTATAAACCTCTCAATACATTTTAAATCAGAGATTCGCGCCAATAGTCACAGCATTGCCGTGAAACGCGCGGGATATACCGCCGAAGACTATAATTCTAAAATCTATTGCTTCCGCTCTTCTGCCTTGGCTTCCTGCCATAGGGCTTCCATCTCTTCCAGCGGGCTGTCCTCCAGCCGGACCCCCCGATCCCGCAGACGCTGCTCAATATACTCGAAGCGGGCTACGAACTTGCGGTTGGTGCGGGTCAGCGCTTCTTCCGGATCGGCTCCGATGAAGCGGGCCACATTGGTGGCTGCGAACAGCAGGTCGCCCAGCTCCAGCATCTGCTCCCCGGCGGACTGTCCCGTCTCAATCGCCTCCTGAAGCTCGTCAACCTCCTCGCGGATCTTGGCCAGCACATCACTGGTGTTATCCCAGTCAAAGCCGACGCGGGACGCCTTCTTCTGCAGCTTATACGCCTTCATCAGAGCCGGCAGATCCCTCGGAACCCCGCTGAGTGCGGACAGGGCTTCGGGCTTCACGCCTTTGCGCCGCTTCTCCTCGGCCTTCATCCCTTCCCAGTTCTGCAGAGCCTCCTCGGCATTGCCCGCCGCCTGATCGCCGAAGACATGCGGGTGGCGGAACAGCAGCTTCTCATTCAGCCCCTCAATGACATCGTAGACACTGAAGGTCCCCAGCTCCTCTTCCATCTGGGAGTGCAGCATAATCTGGAGCAGCAGGTCGCCCAGCTCTTCCCTCATATGGTCCGGATCATCCTCATCAATCGTCTCCAGCACCTCATAGGTCTCTTCGATCAGATTTTTGCGCAAGGATTCATGCGTCTGCTCACGGTCCCAGGGACAGCCCTCGGGGCTCCGCAGAATATCGACAATCTCATGCAGCCGGGCAAAGGTACGGTTACGCGCTTCATCCGCACGGCTCGCCGGTACATATACCAGCGACAGGTTACCATAGCCGTCCAGCCGGTCCAGCTCGTACAGCGGCACCCGGAGAATCTGCTCCTCGCCCTCCACGCCAAGCGCATGTGCGGCAATCACCTCATACTCGGGCGGGTACAGCTCCATCAGGCAAAGCTTGGTCTCAGACGCGGTGAAGCTGTCATAGACCTGCCCGATCAGGGTGTGCAGCTCCGGGTGAAGCTGGGAGCTGCGGATACCGGAGGCATCCAGCAGCTGGAAGCCTTCAATCGGATCAAAGCCCAGTCGGACAAACGCTTCATCCAGGAAGCTCTCGCCGCCGAGGATATTTAGCTCAATACCCGCCTCCGGGCAGCGCCCGCGCAGCAGGGAGACGGCGGATTCGGCCACCATGGGATGCCCCGGCACGGCATAGACGATCTCCGTGCCCTGCGGAGCGGCCGCAGCCTTCTCGATCAGCGTTGCCGTAATGGCTTCATAGACCTCAGGGAAGGACGACAGCGACTCATACAGCCCGTCGAAGGACTCCCAGGCTATCTCCATCTCCGCCAGTGCAGCCATGACAGGATGCTCTGCGGTCCGCACATATACGGCCGAGGCCGCCTTCAGCTTCTTGATAATGCCCAGTGTCAGCCGGTCCGGGTTCCCGGAGCCCAGGCCGACGATCGTTAATGTTGCGCTCATGCCAGTCTACTCCTTCCAGGCAGCCGCCTGCTGCTATTCGCGAAAGGCGGCTGCGCTATGTATCTATTGAGCTGCGCCTTATGGGAACAGGCGCAGCTTCTTCAGCTTGTCCGCTAAGCGGGGGCCGAAGCCCGGAAGCTGGCGCAGCTCGCTCTCGCTGAGCAGCCGCAGCGCCACTGCGCCGAGTGCGAAGACGGCGCAGCCTGCGAGCACGCCGAGCAGGCTCTGCGCCAGGGCCGCGGTCCGCCCGCCGCCGAAGCCGGCGGCGTCTGCCGCCCAGGCTGTGCCGTGGCTCACGGCCGCGGCGGCCAGCCCCAGGCCCGCGAGCAGCGCCGTGGGCTTCAGCAGAACATCTGCGGCGCGCAGCCGCAGATGTCCCTGCCGGTAGAGCAGCAGCACGTTCAGCGCTGCTGCGAAGAGATGTGCGGCCACGCCAGCGATGGCCGCACCGGTAATGCCCTGCTGCGGGACGAGCAGCAGGTTGAGGGCCGCCTTAAGCGCAGCGGCGGCCAGCAGGGTCAGCGCCGGCGCGCGCACGGCGCCCAGGCCCTGCAGCAGCGCGGCGGAGATGATGCTGACCGTGCCGCCCGCGGCGGTGAAGGCCAGCCAGGTCATCGCGCCGCTGCCGGCGGCGTCCCCGTACAGAGCCGTGTTCACCGGCTCTGCAAGCACGGCCAGGCCTACGGAGGCGGCCAGCCCGAGGAGCCAGAACCAGCGCAGCGACAGCGTGATGCGCGTGCGGATCAAGGCCTCATCCCGCTGGTACTTCGCTTCGGCCAGTGCCGGGATGAAGACGACCGAGAGCGAGGTCGCCAGCATCGTTACGATCTGCACGAGCGGCAGCCCGCGGTTATAGATGCCGAACTGGGCCATCGCTGCTGTCTCGCTGCTGCTCCCCGTAAGCAAGCGGGGAACTGTGAAGACATCGACCAGTCCGATTAACGGAACCGCAAGTGCGCCAAGCATCACCGGGAGGCCATAGGCCAGCAGCTCGCGGGCAGGAACGCCCTGCTTAGCACTTCGCACGGCCGATGCCGTTCTGTTCTTAATCGGAGCTTGAGGCAGCCTGTCGGGCAAGCCCCGGCGGTGGCTGCGCCAATACAGCAGCATTACGCCCAGACCGGCGATCCCGCCTCCAGCGGGCCCCAGCATCGCACCGGCAGCGATTCCTGCCGCATCTGCGCCAGCGCCCGTCAGATACAGCAGAAGCGCGATCATGACCGCCACGCGTACCGACTGCTCGACCACCTGCGACACGGCAGTCGGCATCATATTATGCAGTCCCTGGAAGTAGCCGCGCAGCGCCGCCATCAGCGGCACCACCGCCAGCCCCCAGGCGCTGCTGCGCAGAGCCGGGACAATATGGGAGCTGCCGACCCATACCGCGATGAGCGGAGCCCCGGCGTAGACCAGAATGCCGAGCAGAAGGCCGCTGGCCGCTGTAATTCCGGCGGATAGCAGCAGGACCCGCCGCCCCTTCTGCGCGTCCTGTGCCGCCGAAGCCTCGGCCACGAACCGCGAGATGGCGGCAGGCAGCCCGAGCATCGCCACCGTAACCAGAATGGTATACAGCGGATAGACCGTATTGTAGATACCGAACGCGGCGTCACCGCCCAGATTCTGCAGCGGTATCTTCTGGAGCGTACCGATCAGTTTCGAGAAAATAGCTGCCGCGCTAAGAATAAAAGCGCCCTGCAGCAGCTTCGAGCCTTGCGAATTGGATGTCATCGTTTACCTGCTTCTACAGCCATAACTGCCATAATATAGAGCTTGCTTTAACCTAAGCAAATGAATTTCTATATTATAACTTATCTAAGGGTAGAAGTGTAAATGGCCGTGCTTCTATTCCCGAGCGGGCCGATTTCACAGCAAAAACCCGCCATTCCCTACGGTCATAATAACCTAAGGAAAAGCGGGACTCTCCAGCACCAGCTGATTACTGCTCCATTTGCTTACCCAGGAAGGCTGCGGCTGTCTCAGCCATTTTCACTTCCATCTGGGCCATCTTGACTGAATCATCCTTGTTCAGCAGCACTACGCAGCCGATGGGATCTCCTCCGGAGATAATAGGCGCTGCCACATACGTGGATAACAGCTCCGTGTGGTCCTTGCTGATGTCATAGCTGCCTGCATTGTTCTCAAGCATCGTTTTACGGCTTTCCATTACCTTTTCCAGCAGCACACCCACTTGCTTCTCCAGATAATCCTTCTTGGAGCCGCCGGCGAGCGCGATGAACGTGTCCCGATCCGTAATCATGGTAATATGCCCTGTTCCTTCATACAGCGACTCTGCATATTCCTTGGCGAAATCGCCCAATTCACCAATCGGTGAATATTTTTTCAATATAACCTCACCATCGCGGTCAACAAAAATTTCCAGAGGATCGCCCTCACGAATCCGTAAGGTGCGTCTGATCTCTTTGGGGATAACAACTCGTCCGAGGTCATCAATACGTCTTACAATACCAGTAGCTTTCATTTCAAATGTTGCCCCGCTTTCCTTAAGAAGTATGGTCCAACTACTGTCCATTATGGGAATGGTTAATCCCGGTGATTTATCGTAATATCTGACCATAGTATTCATCTCTTCCCAGTTCCTTATACATCCGTCAGCCCGCATATAATTGTTCTTGGAGAATGAGAACGCCCCGGCCCGGCATCATTCCAGTTATGATCACAAATAGTTATTTCTATACCGCCGCAGTATTTTCCCCATTTTGTTCTATTGTGGCAAAAAAAACCGCCCGGATGCATGGCGCATCAGGCGGCTTGTCCAGCCTATATTTATTTAGCGGCTTCTGTAGCAGCCGGTGTATCTGTAGCGGCTGGCGTGTCACTACCCGCAGCCGGAGCCGGTGTAGCTGTGGCTCCCGCGCTGCCTGCAGCAGCTGAGCTCTTCGGCAGATTGATTTTAATCTCCAGACTGTCCAGTTCCTTCTCCAGGAAGGTCTCCAGGCTGGCAGAAGCGGCAGAGTTCTTCACAGCCTTCAGTTGGTCGGCAGTCAGCGTATCGAAGGTGGTGTCCTTGCGGGCTTCCACCTTGATAATGTGATATCCGTAGGTAGACTTGACCGGCTCACTAATCGTATTCAGCGGAAGAGAGTGGGCCGCAGCCTTGAACTCTGCTACATATTCTACCAGTGCCTTGTCCTTATATTCACCGCCGGTTTCCTTCGTGCCGGTATCATCCGAGTATTCCTTGGCAACGGCTGCAA
Source organism: Paenibacillus sp. FSL P2-0136 (assembly GCF_037975325.1). Lineage (NCBI taxonomy): Bacteria > Bacillati > Bacillota > Bacilli > Caryophanales > Paenibacillaceae > Paenibacillus > Paenibacillus sp. FSL P2-0136. The sequence goes on along the minus strand of NZ_CP150244.1, from coordinate 7,342,059 downwards.
AGTCCGCACCGCCATCCAGCTTCGCCTTCACTTCCTGGGCGCGCTTCAGCGCATCGGCATCCGTCCGCTCTTTGCCGGCGCTATCGGTCAGGCCAACCAGAACATGGCGCAGTGTAGCCACACTATAATCAGCCTTGGTGGCTTCATAATGGGTCTTGACCTGCTCGTCCGTTAATTTCAGCAGCATGTCCTGATATACGGTAAGTACGCGCTGCATATAGGAACGCAGGTCCGACTCGCTCAGATCCTGTTCCTTCAGCGTGCTCTTGTACTTATCGCCCAGCGCAGTCTTGATAGAGCCGATCTGAGTATCGACTTCTTTCTCCGCAGCCTTCTTCGCTTCATCCGTGGCCTTGTCCGCCAAGTATTCGAACGCGACCTCCTGCTTCAGGATGGACTCCTTGAACATATCAATCTCCAGATACTGCGCCTGCTCGGGGGACAGGAATTTCATTACGCGGGTATCCAGATTGAATTCCTTCTGGGTAATGGTGCCGCCCTTATACGTCGCCACCGCAGTATCATCACTTTTATTGCTGCAGGCAGCAAGCATGGAGAAGGACAGGGCTGCGGTCAGCGAGACCACCAGTACCTTCCAGGATTTTTTATTTAACGACATTGTGTAATTCTCCCTTCGATTTTAAAGACTGTTTGGCTGCCGCGAGGAATTGCTCCAGCACATCCAGCAGCTCCTTGTCACCTAAATCCTTCGCTTTGATCCGGATCGTTGCCTTGGCATCCTTATCAAATTGTACACGCCTTTCGAAGCTATTACCAACTTTGGCGAGCTTTGCCGTATCAAACGCCCCCAGGCTGCCCTCGTGGAAATTAAGCAGGGCATCATCCCCGCGCCGGACCATGGATTCCATGCCGTACAGCTTGCCATACACCTTCAACCGGGCCACAGAGAGCAGATTAATAACGGCTTCCGGCAATTCGCCGAACCGGTCCAGCAGCTCATCCTCAAGCTCGGAGGCATCTTCGAAGGAAGCCACAGCAGCAACCTTTTTATAGATTTCTATTTTTTGGATACTGTCGTAAATATACTCGGAAGGAAGATACGCGTCAATCGACAAATCAATGACCGTATTCCCCTGCTTCAGCGAAGTATCCTCCTCGCCAAGCACACTCACCTTGCGTTTGCGGATTTCCTCCGCCAGCATTTGCGAATACAGGTCGAAGCCGACCGAGGCAATGAAGCCGTGCTGCTCCGCCCCCAGCAGATTGCCTGCTCCCCGGATGGAGAGATCGCGCATAGCAATTTTGAAGCCTGACCCGAGCTCGGTGAATTCCTTGATGGACTGCAGGCGCTTCTCAGCCACCTCTGTCAGCACTTTATCGCGCTGGTAGGTGAAGTAGGCATAAGCAATCCGGTTGGAACGGCCGACGCGTCCGCGCAGCTGATAGAGCTGGGACAGGCCCATTTTGTCAGCATCATGAACAATCAGTGTATTTACATTAGGAATATCGACACCGGTCTCTATAATACTGGTGCTGACCAGCACATCATACTCTCCGTCCAGGAAGTCGAGAATCGTCTTCTCAAGCTCCGATTCCGACATCTGGCCATGCCCGATACCCACTCTTGCCTCCGGCACCAGCATGGAGATCTGCGCCGCCATTTCCTGAATCCCCTGTACACGGTTGTACAGATAGTAGACCTGCCCGCCACGGGCCAGCTCGCGCTCCACTGCTTCCCGGGTCAGCGTCTGGCTATGCTCCACCACATACGTCTGTACGGGAAAGCGGTTCTCCGGTGGTGTCTCAATAACTGACAAGTCGCGCACCCCGAGCATCGACATATGCAGCGTGCGGGGAATCGGTGTGGCTGTCAGAGTCAATACATCGACATTGGTCTTCAGCCGCTTCAGCTTCTCCTTGTGGGTCACGCCGAAACGCTGCTCTTCATCGACAATCAGAAGGCCGAGGTCCTTGAAGACCAGATCCTGTGAGAGCAGCCGGTGTGTGCCGATAATAACATCCACTGTCCCCTGGCGTACTCCCTTGATCGTTTCATTCTGCTCCTTGCGGCTGCGGAACCGGCTCAACACCTGAATATTCAGCGGATAATTGGCGAAGCGCTCACGGAAGGTCTCGTAGTGCTGCTGCGCCAGAATCGTCGTCGGCACGAGCACAGCCACCTGCTTGCCCTCTATAGCAGATTTAAAAGCAGCCCGGATCGCCACCTCTGTCTTGCCATAGCCTACATCACCGCAGAGCAGCCGGTCCATCGGACGGTTCTGCTCCATATCCTTCTTGATCTCTTCGATCGCCCGCAGCTGGTCACGGGTCTCCTCATAAGGGAACATCTCTTCGAATTCGCGCTGCTCCTGCGTATCCTTCTCGAAGCCATAGCCAAGCGCGCTCTGGCGCTCTGCGTACAGCTTGATCAGATCATCGGCGATATCCTGAACCGAGCTCCGTACCTTGCTAGTAACCCGGGTCCATTCATTGCCGCCCAGCTTATAGACCTTCGGCTCCTTATCTTCCGAGCCGACATATTTCTGAATCAGGTCAATCTGTTCAATCGGAACAGAGAGCTTGTCGCCTCCTGCATAAAGGATGTGCATATAGTCGCGGTGAATACCGCTGACCTCAAGCGTCCCGATGCCCATATATTTACCGATCCCGTGATTCTGGTGAACCACATAATCCCCGATCTTCAGCTCGGTATAGCTCTTAATCCGTTCGGCATTATCAATGCCCTTCGAGACCTTCCGCGCCTTGCGCTGCTTCTGCGAGAACATCTCACCCTCAGTGATCACTGCGAGATGAATCGAAGGAAGCTCGAAGCCGGAGCCTAGGTTGCCCTGCAGGATCGTCGGCTCCTCAATGCCATAGTCATCCAGTACCCGGCGGATACGCTCCATCCGCTCCTCGCCGTTCGCCAGCATGATCACCTTCACACCGGACTTGTGCCAACGCTCCATCTCGGATTTCAGCACATTCATCTGGCCATGGAAGTCCTGCATTCCGCGGCTGATGAAGCCTAAGATATTCTGTGGCTGAATATGTGGAACCTGACGCAGAAATATCGACATAAACAGGCTCTGGTACGGACGCTGGTACATAATAACCTCGCTGTCGACAGAGAGCTGAAGCTCAGGCAGCGTCTTGCCGTTCTGCAGCAAGTGCAGATTCCATTCCGACTCATCCCGCTCCAGCTGCTTGGCGGTCTCCAGAAGTCTGGCCGGCTCATCCAGGACAAGCAAGGTATCCTGGGCCATATAATCATATAGATGAATACGTTCAGGGTAGAGCAGACTGATATATTTATAGACTTCCGGGAAATAGGTACCCTGCCGCAGCATCTCCAGCTCCCGGCCCATCTCCTCACGCAGACGCAGCTTAGCCTGACGGTCACTCATCTTCTCAAGCTGCCGATCCAGCATTGCAGACGCAGCGGTAGAAGCCGCATCCTGGCGGAGCTGATCGAATATAATCTCCTTGGCCGGTGTAATCTTCACACTGCGGACCTTATCGATGGAGCGCTGATCCATAGGGTCGAAGGTACGGATGGAGTCTACTTCATCATCAAACAGCTCCACCCGGTAAGCCAGTGGAGAGGTCATGGGATAGAAGTCGATAATACCGCCGCGTACACTAAGCTCACCGCGGTTCTCTACCCGCTCCACCCGCTCATAGCCCATCTCAATCATGGACATGAGGAAGTCATCCAGTGGCAAGGTTCCGTCCTGCGAAACCGTAAGCTGGGCTTCAGCCATGACATGCGGAGCGGGGAGCAGCCTCCGAACGCCGGAGTAGGGAACAACTACAATTCCCCGGAAGCCCTGGGCGCAGCGCGTCAGTACATCAATCCGCTGAGCCAGCGTCTCCGGGCTTGAGACAGCGGCCTCAGCCGCCACCAGCTCATTGGCCGGATAGAGCAGCACCCGCTCCGGGGAAAGCGCTTCCTGCAAATCATCAGCCATCTTCTGGGCTGAGAACATATTATGGGTCACAACCAAGAGCGGACGCTGCGTCTCCTCATGCAGGGCAGCCAGCATGATTTGTCTGGCCGAGCCGGACAGACCGGAGATAAGCTGTTCCTTCATCCCTGCTGCGATGCCACGGGTGACAGACTGGAAATCAGTATCCTTGGAAAAAGCTTCTATAAGACCTTGTAACAACAGGTGCACCTCTCTTACTAAACAGGCTGACAGCGGCAATGCCGCTGTCACCTATTATAATTGGAATCGAAAACAAGCCTCAGCGGATAAGGCCAAGGCTTGCGGATGACGATAGAGACAGGCGCTTCCACCTTACTGAAGCGGACTGGCCAGCAGGCTGAGCTCGGGGTTGTTATCCAGCGCCTGCTTGCAGTAATCGCAGGTCACCTTCACCGTAATCTCGCCTTCTGAATCATACGCTATTATATCTCTGCGCTCCGCAGGGGTCAAGGATTGCAGCCCCAGCTGCATCTCTGTAATATCGCTTCTGCCAATGCTTCCCAAGAACGTCCGGCAGTGCCTGCATACATAGTGTATTGCCATCTATATGCCTCCTGAAGGTAGTATATACCTTCAGTATGCCCCGCCCGGGAGGGCTTTAGCCGCAGGGCCCTGAACCCTATGCCTTGTATTTCATCCGTTAAATTTGGCCATGGTCTGTTCAAAGGTATGCTGCAGGCTGAATTCCACAGCATCGCAAGTATCACTTATCATGCTCTCAAGCCTTGCTCCATCCTTCTTGGCGAAGGTAGATAGTACGTAGTCAACTATAGCAAAGCCCGGCTCCGGACGGGATATGCCCATCCGCACCCGGTTGAAGCTCTGGGTGCCCGTGTGCTGAATGATGGACTTGATGCCATTGTGCCCGCCGGCACTGCCTTGATATCGCAGCCTGATCTTACCCAGCTCCGTATCCAGGTCATCATAGACCACAATCATATCTTCCAGCTGGACCTTATAATAATCCATATAAGCCCGTACCGCTTCCCCGGACAGATTCATGAAGGTCATCGGCTTGATCAGCACCGTCTTCACACCGCCGATCATCCCTTCACCGATTACCGATTTGCATTTATTCTGGTTAAAGGCAATTCCGTGTCTGGACGCAAGCTCATCGAGAGCCATGAAGCCGACATTATGCTTGGTCTTCGCGTATTGCGTTCCGGGATTCCCGAGTCCAACAATCCATTTCATATTTAAGGTTTTTCCTTTCCGCCCGGTACTCTCAGCAGAAGAGTTCCGTTTTTGGTACAATAAGTTTATACTCCGGAGACAGGTGATGAACATGCCACATCAGGGCGATATCTTAACACTGCAGCGCCATTTCCAGTACCATATTCAATATGCTGTGCCTGTTGAAGTCTATAGGGGGAACGCGCACGTAGACATCGGTGTGATTACAGCGGTGGACGAAGGCTTCGTAGAGCTGCAGGGTACGCTGTACAACCGCAGCCTCTTCACCTTCATCTCCCGTCCGGGATATTGAAGCTTATACGAGCCTTTAGTCCCTGCCGCTGCATCACGCCGATAAGGGTTACACCTTCCGCTTGACGAAAGGTGTAACCCTTTTTCTGCTGATCTGCCTGCGGCCTATTCGATTTCGAACAGCTTACTGATCGACAGCTCTTCATGTACGCGAATGATAGCTTCGCCCATAAGCGGGGCTACGGACAGTACCTTGAGCTTGGAGGTCGGGTTGCTGCTGCGAATTGGAATGGTATCCGTCACGATAATTTCTTTGATCGGAGAGTTTTCCAGACGTTCATGCGCCGGACCGGATAATACAGGATGCGTACAGCAGGCGTAGACTTCTTTCACGCCGCCTTCCATCAGGGCATTGGCTCCAAGAACGATCGTTCCTGCCGTATCGATGATATCATCGATCAGGATCGCCGTTTTGCCTTCAATATTACCGATAATGTTCATAACCTCACTGACGTTCGGTTCAGGACGGCGCTTGTCGATAATCGCCAGCGGAGCGTTAAGGAAGTCAGCCAGCTTTCTGGCACGCACCACGCCCCCATGGTCAGGAGAGACGACCACCGGGTTCTGAATTTGCTTCGAACGGAAATATTGAGCCAGAATCGGAACACCCAGCAGATGATCCACAGGAATGTCGAAGAAGCCTTGAATCTGCATCGCATGAAGGTCCATAGTAATGACGCGATGTGCACCCGCCTTCTCAATCAGGTTCGCTACCAGCTTGGCCGTAATCGGATCACGGGAACGGGCTTTACGGTCTTGACGGGCATACCCGTAGTAAGGAATCACGACATTGATGCTCTTCGCGGAGGCACGCTTAAGCGCATCTACCATCACCAGAAGCTCCATCAGATTGTCGTTCACCGGTCCGCAGGTGGACTGTACGATATAGACATGACAGCCCCGGACACTCTCCGACAGCTTAACCTGAATCTCTCCGTCACTGAAGCTGGTCGTATGGGACTCGCCCATCGGAATGCCGATATAATCAGCAATCTGGCTGGCCAGCTTAGGATTGGAGTTGCAGGTGAAAATCTTGAGTTTGGAATCACAATAAGTCATAAAATATAAACCCTCCGTGACGGAATTTAACTGGCCAAAGCACCGGCGCGGATGTGCAAGAAGTCCGTCCGGCGCTCTAAGCCTACAGCTGCTTTCTGCTTACACGCTTTACGATGGACTATGCTGGTCTTTCTTCGCCTTGGCCCGGGAGCGGATCTTCTCTGCATAACCCGGCTTATTCTCCTGCCTTGCTCTGGCAATCGCCAGATCGTTCTCCGAAACCGGACGCGTAATAGTGGAACCGGCGACAATGAATGCGCCCTTGCCCACTGTAACCGGAGCAACAAGGTTCACGTTGCTGCCGATAAAGGCATCATCGCCAATCTCGGTTCTGAACTTATTATAACCGTCATAATTAACGGTGATCGCGCCGCAGCCGATATTGACATTCTTACCGACCTCAGCATCACCGACATAGCTTAAATGAGATACCTTGGAGCCGTCGCCGATTGTAGCATTCTTGATCTCTACGAAGTCGCCGACCTTAACACCCTCACCCAGAACGGTGCCGGGACGTAAATACGCAAAAGGCCCAACGGAAGCCCGTGTGCCGACCTGAGCCTGATTCAGCACGGAATGCTTCACAGCCGCTCCGTCCATAATCACGCAGTCTTCAATTTCACTTGCCGGACCAATCACACAATCTTCGCCGATCACTGTCTTGCCCTTGAGTACCGTGCCCGGATACAGCACAGTATCTGCTCCAATGACAACATCTGCTCCGATGTAGGTTGAAGCCGGATCAATGATAGTGACTCCGCCGAGCATATGCCCCCGGTTGATGCGCTGACGCATATAGCCTTCGGCTTCAGACAACGCCAGTCGGTCATTCACACCAATGGACTCTGCTGCATCATGGGCCTGATAGCCCAGAACGATATCGCCCTGCGCCCGGAGTATGCCGATAACATCCGTCAAATAATATTCCTGCTGGTTGTTGGTATTCGTAACCTTCTCGAGAGCAGCAAAGAGCTTCGCGTTATCAAAACAATACGTCCCTGTATTAATCTCGTTAACCGCAGCTTCACTCTCTGTGCAATCCTTCTGTTCCACAATCTTCAGCACTCCGCCGTCTTCGCCGCGGATAATCCGTCCATATCCGGCAGGCTGCTCCATAACAGCAGTAAGGACCGTTGCAGCAGCATTCTGCGCTTCATGCAACGCCATCATGCCTTCAAGTGTCTCGCTCATGACAAGCGGCGTATCTCCGCAGATGACAATGGTGGTTCCTTCTTCGCTGCCCAGAAGATCCTTGGCCTGCTTGACGGCATGGCCGGTTCCAAGCTGGACATCCTGCAGCACATATTCGGCATTCTCGCCTAAGTATGCCTTCACCTTCTCGGCGCCGTGGCCTACAACAACTACATTATGCTGGCATCCGGTCGCCTTCACTGTATCAAGCACGTGCCCTACCATCGGTTTACCGCAGACAGGGTGCAGTACCTTGTATAATTTAGATTTCATGCGCTTGCCTTGGCCTGCAGCAAGTACAACAGCCATTCTTTTCAAGAATGCCAACCTCCCACTTCTTGAACTCACTACTGAATATATCTCATTCCGGGCAAAAAGAAAAGAGAACCATGCAGGCATGGTTCCCTTTTCTTCGAACCCCAATAAAATCCCCCCACAATGTGGGGCTTTGGCTCCGAGGCTGACCCAGGTACTCTGCGGGGACCCCGAAACATATAAAACGGTATGGCCTATTGCCGCCCTGGGGAGGCAGCAACTCCCAGAGAGTCAGCGGTTCACCGCTTAAGCTCCCTCTTCAATTACTTCCTCTTCTTCCGTAGCGGCACGTTCGTACTCGGCCAGAACCGCAGATTGAATCTTCTCGCGCGTTCCCGAAGAAATCGGGTGTGCGATATCGCGGAATTCTCCGTCAGGTGTACGCTTGCTGGGCATTGCAACAAACATCCCGTTATTCCCGTCGATGACGCGAATGTCATGAACAACAAACTCGTTATCGATTGTAATGGATGCGATTGCTTTCATTCTCCCCTCAGAGTTGACGCGGCGGAGTCTGACATCCGTAATTTGCATGTGTGTGTTCACCACCTTTTTCCATCAGAGACTTGGTGTATAATTCCACACAGCAAAGCGAATTCCTTCTTTTTCATTCCAAATAATGCCTGATTAAGAAGATTATTTTTGCAGAATCGTCGATTTCGACAGATTTCGTGCAGTTATCTTAAGAATCCTCATAGTTTCGACATTATGCCCGTCTTTTCAGAACCGGCAGTATCCCTCGTTCAGGAGGAGAAATAGTTGCCCGGAAACGCCGAAATACGCCGCACCTTGGAGTCCACCTCTGTCAGCTTCACCAGCGACACGTAGTCATGCAGCAGGCGTTCTTCATTCTCCACATCGCCGGACTCTACGAGTACGCCCACACCTGCGACCTCTGCATTGAACTCACCCAACAGATCGACCATTCCGCGTACGGTGCCGCCAGCCTTCATGAAGTCATCGACAATCAGCACCCGGGATTTCTCGCGCAGTGCCCGTCTGGACAGGGACATCGTATGGATGCTCTTATGGGAGCCCGATACATAGTTGATGCTTACAGCCGAGCCCTCCGTTACCTGATGGTCACGGCGGACCAGCACGACCGGCAGCCCCAGCTGCGCAGCCGTTGCGTACGCCAGCGGAATCCCCTTGGTCTCCACCGTCATGACGACATCAATCTCCACGCCGTAGAAGGCGGTGGCAATGATCTTGCCGGCCTGCTCCATCAGGGACGGGAGGCCGAGCAGATCCGACATATACAGATAACCGCCGGGCAGTATCCGGTCGCTCTGCTCAAGCTGCCCGCACAGACGGTTCACGAAGGCAAGCGCCATATCCATAGGCATGCGCGGAATATAACGCACTCCGCCCGCTGCCCCGGCCAGTGTCTGCAGCTCGCCCATTCCTTCGCCTTCAAATACCTCTTTTATAATAGCCAGGTCCTCGCTGACCGATGACTTCGCCGCACCGTACCGCTCTGCAAAAGTGGACAGAGGCAGCAGATCATGCGGCTTCTCCAGTAAAAATTGGGTCATGTCAACTAACCGTTGGCTTCGTTTAAGTTTTTTCACGGAATGCTCCTCGCCTTATAAGCTGAATTTAAGAATAATTCATGCTTGATTCTTAAATTCACTTTATACAAAACCGAATATTACTATGAATAATATCATTATTGTACGGATTTGCACAAGCGGAAACCGCTTTGCCTCCGTTATCAGAGGATGGTCCCGCTCCGCTTAGCTCAGCGAACGCACTGCATAGACTTCCTTGCAGAATCCGCGCAGCCCGTTATAGATTCTCGCCACCTTGGAGTGCTTGGAGACAAGGCCAAATACGGTTGGACCGCTCCCCGACATCAGCACGCCGTCCGCCCCCAGCTTCAGCATCGCTTCCTTGAGCTGCTGCACCTCAGGGTGCAGCTTCAGAGTCACATCCTCCAGCACGTTGCCAAGGCCCTCACAGACGGCTGAGAAGTCACCGGCCTCCAGAGCCTGCTGCATGCGGAGCGCGGACGGATGCACCGCTATGTTGCCGGCGCGCACGCGTCCGTATACCTCAGCCGTCGATACATTGATCGGCGGCTTCGCCAGGATGACCCACATTTGCGGAGGATTCGCGATTGGGGTCAGCCGTTCGCCCCTGCCCGTAGCCAGGGCAGTGCCTCCTGTGACGCAGAACGGGACGTCTGAGCCCAGCTCAGCGCCCAGCTCCTGCAGCTCCTGCACCGGGATGCCCAGGCGCCAGAGCCGGTTCAGGCCGCGCAGCGTAGCCGCGGCATCGCTGCTGCCGCCGGCGAGGCCGGCAGCGACCGGAATTCTTTTGTCCAGATGGATATGTACTCCGCTTCTGACGTTATACCGGTCCTTGATCAGCCTTGCCGCCTGGAAGGCCAGATTCTTCTCATCCAGTGGAATATATCCGGCCTGGCTTGAGATAATAATCGAATCCCGCTTCAGCTCCGACAGCTCCAGACGGTCCGCCAGATCGACCATTGTCATTATCATTTCCACTTCATGAAATCCGTCAGCCCGCTTATGCAGCACATCCAGCATCAGATTAATTTTTGCCGGTGCCTTCTCATACATTTTCAAGGCGTTCACCCACCCTCAGCTTTTCCCGTACAAAACAACTTAACATATTATATGAGAAACTGACAGTGAAGTCCATTAAATATACATCCGGTTCTAGGAAGCAGAAAAGGTACCGCCCGCAGGCGATACCCGGTGCGGCATGACACCGCTATAGCCGCTTACAATTTCCGCGCAGCAGCCTGCTCTGCCAGCTGAATCGCCCGTTTCACCATATTCCCGGCATCGACTGCCCGGATTCCGCCCCAGCCCTCCTGCTCAACCGTTTCGTAGAACCCAAGCTCCTTGGCCAGCTCCGTCTTCAATTCCTCCGACATCATGCTTCGTCTTCTGCGGCTCATTACGAATTCCTCCCTTGTATGCTGCTCTATGATGAACGTACTGCCTATGTAGTATGCAGCCGGGAGGCCAGTGTCATGCAGCATAATTCAGGAAGACCCCTACATGCAAAATAACCCTACAAAGTGGGGCTTTAGCGTAGGTGATGACTCAGGTACTTTGCGGGGACCCCAAAACATAAAAATTCTATCAAAAAACAGCCCCCCCGCAGGGAGACTGTCATGACGCTAAGCTTTGATATACATAATCCGCATCTGCCCATCGTCTTCGGTAACTGTGATTTCCACAGATTCAGTAAGTATATCGGCATAGCTATAGGAGACACGCTTGAAGGTCTGCTGCTCCTGATCGAGTTTGACAATAAATACAGAAGGGTACGTTTCTTCCAGGACACCGGTGCGTTCAACGGTCTTCCGACGGCCACCGTTAGCCCGCAACGTGATCTTATGACCGACGTGAGCTTCAAGACTGCGTTTAATTTCTAACAGCGCGTTATTAGCCATTACCTGACGACCACCTCTTTCCTTGTCCATTATACAACTTCCATAACCACTTGTCAAATTAAATAAATAATTATAGATGATGAGAAAAAAGTTGTCAACGGAATTTTTTTAGACGGGGAAATTCCTGACTTAAGCACCTTGTTATCAGTAATGATGACTGGCTGCTCCCTGACCCATCTTGTGTCATAAGCGGCTTCCGTGGCAGCAAAATAGGATAAGCACGAATGCTTACCCTATTCCTTCCGCCTGTTCAGTTATCACTTACCCGGTTATAGCACCGAAGGAGCTACCTTCAGCGTAGCCAGGTTCTGCAGCTGAGGCATTCCGATCCGGAAGCTGCCCCGCGTCTCTATTCCGCCCATCCCCTGATTGCCGCTGATCGTATGGCTCAGTACATCGCTTAAGTTCACCGTATCCCGGATAGAGGTAAAAGAAGCCTTGGCCGCGATATACACCGGGTCCAGGGCATGAATGAGTATTCTGCCCGGGGAGCTGGCGAAATTGGCGCCATTGCCCAGGAGAGCCTCGAAGTGCGACTGGCAGGCTCCGGCTACGATCGTCAAAGCATCGAAATTCCGCTCATATTCACGGGCCACCCGGATGGCTGCCACAAAATTCTGTGAATTCTTATAGCTGCTCAGACTGTACAGATCATAATTCTGCTGTTGCTTAAGTACTCCATCATGGCCGGTAATCACTACGATATCGGGACGCACACGGGGCAGCAGACGGTACAGCGTCTCCGCCATTTTGGATTCGTTGACATGATGTCCCTCGGCCGGTATGCGCAGCTGCTCGTAGAGGCTCAGGCTCTTCTTCAGATAGAGTGCATCACCATCCAAATGCAGGACCTTACCCGGCACTTCAAAATAAGCCGCTTCCTTCGGAGATGGGCCCCAGGTTCCCGTGGACCCCGACACGCTCTCTCCGCTTCGCTGGCTCTGCACCTGCCGGTCTTTACGCAACCAGGTTAGAGATTCTGTTGCCTTGATCTGTGCACGCGCTCCCCGCTCGGTAACCCGTGTAGGAGGCACCTGAACCAGATCCTCCAGCGGGGAATCCGCCAGCAGACGGAACTCCGTGCCTTTAATGACTGCTCTATTCTGCAATATATTGTCTACCCGGAAGGTCACATCGCCGCCATAGGATTTACGAATGACCAAGTCTCCTAGATTCATTACAACACCACCTCTACCCCATGTTATGGGCAAAGACCCCGGTTGGTTCATCCGCCAGGAGGGTTTTCTGTATTCTATGCGATGCCTGCAGCCAGAAGAACCGCACTGAGCCGCGCATACTCTTCAATGCTAAGCGTCTCTCCGCGCCGCGAGGGTTCAATGCCGGCTTCGGATAGCAGCGCCTCCAGGCGCTCCCGCCCTTCTTCCGGGAAGAAGCGGGCCTTAAGATTATTGGCAATCGTCTTGCGCCGCTGGGTAAAGGACGCCTGAACCACACCAAAGAAATGCTTCTCGTCGGCTACCTCCACCGGAGGACGTTCTCTGACCTTCAGCCGGATCACAGCCGATTCCACGTTAGGCTGCGGGATGAACACCGTACGCGGCACCATACAGACCAGCTCAGGCTCGCTGTAATACTGGACGGCAATACTCAGGCTGCCATACTCCTTGCCGCCCGGAGACGCCGCCATACGCTCGGCAACCTCCTTCTGGATCATGACCACGATATTATCCAGCGGCAGCTTCTCCTCCAGCAGCTTCATGAGGATGGGTGTAGTCACATAATACGGCAGGTTAGCTACGACACTAACCCGGTCCGTGCCCTTGAAATCCTCAGCGAACAGCTCCTGCAGATTCACCTTCAGCACATCGTCATTACGGATCTTTACATGGGGATAAGGCGACAGGACATCCCTAAGAATCGGGATCAGCCTGCGGTCAATCTCTACCGCAGTGACGGCCCCGGCCGTCAACGCCAGCCGTTCCGTCAGTGCTCCGATCCCCGGCCCAATCTCAAGCGCACCGGATGTGCTGTCCAGACCGGCGGCATCCACGATTTTGTCCAGAATATTCTGATCGATCAGAAAGTTCTGGCCCAGGCTTTTTTTGAAGGAGAATCCGTAACGCTGAATTATCGCTTTGGTTCTTGTTGGGGACGAGATATTCTCGATACCGCTCATGAAGTAATGCCTCCCTGATCAATTTGGGCGAGGGCCTGCGCGAATTCTTCGCGGGTAATGCCGAACATCGCCAGACGTTTGTACAGCTGCTTGCCATTGCAATAACCGATACCGAGCAGATTGCCAAGCTGCATTCTGCGCTCAGCCGCCCGGGGATGTACCATCAGCCCTGCGGCCATAAGCTCATCCAGCCCAATGATGGGCGGCGCCCCCTCGAAAGAGGTATGTACATGCTCCAGCGCATGGCGGATAGCCTCAGGCGAAGCATTCTCTATTCCGATATCTCCTTTGCGGGTTGCATCCTTCTCCGGGATGAAGGCATGCTTGCAGCCCGGCACCTTGGCCGCGACGATTTTGCGGATTCGCTCTCCGGCATGATCCGGGTCGGTAAGAATGATTACACCCCGGCGCTCCATGGCCAGCTTGATCTTGGCAATGACCCTGTTATCCACTGCCGAACCCCCGGTTTCAATCGTATCGGCCTCAACCGCCCGCTTAACGGCAACGGTATCACTTTTCCCTTCAACTACAATTAGCTCTTTAATCATAAATATTTTAACTCCTTACTCCAGAACGCAAAAAGAAGAGGATTCGCTCCCCTTCTTTTTGGCTAAAGAATGTATAAGTGATGAGCGGCAGCTCTCTAAAATTTCGTAAGTGCTTCCCTCACTATATCGTATTAACCGCTAATTTGCAAAAGACTTTACGTTTAGTTCAGCTCCGGCTTCACAGGTCCGATCACATAGAGTGTGCGCGACTTGCGGCCGAAATTACGGGCATGGCTCAGTGAATCGTAATAGACATCCACCTTGTTGCCTTTGATGGCACCGCCGGTATCCTCTGCTCGGCGAAACCCTAATCCTTCAATGTACACCCACCAGCCAATTGGTATAACACTAGGATCAACAGCTATAGTGCGGCCTTCCGTTACGCGTGTGCCGGAGGCAGTACGTGTTCCAATACCCGGTTCCTGCGACGAATACGCAGTCATGGATACGTTTTTGATCATTCTTTTGTACTCGAAATCCACACCAGCCTTACTGGTAACATTGCTGGCCTTTGCGCTGGCTTTAGATGACTTGGAGGTTGTTACAGGTTTGGAGACCTTGGCAGTAACTACGACGGGCTTAGGAAGCGGCTTGGTTCCAATGGCAATGACTTTGTCCTTGGTAACCGTCTGTACTTCCTTGCCGATCATGCGCATGGATGCCAGCTCGCCATCTTGATAGATCTTCTCGATGTGCTGGATCATTACGCCAGGCTTACCTGCCTGTGCCACTCTTACGGTTCCCTTGGTCAATGAGGGGTCTGCTGTCTTAATGACCCGGAAAGGCAAATTAGTTGTCCGTTGAACCACATGCTTGTTAATCCGGACAATTTTGATTTCCATGTCTGCAGATACTGCGGTTTCTAGCGAAGGGTAAATCTTGTCTAAGCCTTCCAGGCTGTAGCCCAGCTTGTCGATGGCCTGACCAATGGTATCCTCGGTCGTAAATAACGTCTCGGTCTTTCCGTCAACGGTAAGAGCGAACTTCTGCGCAGTGTTAATCACGATACGGTCGCCGTCTTTTATTTCATCACTAAGGCCAATAGATAATTCATCATGCGCCTGCAGCGAAATCTGTTCCTTAGCCAGCACATCACTGAACAGCGTTTCCCGCGTCTCCAGTGTCTGTACCTGTCCGTCTATTACTAGGGTAATTTCTTTTTTGCTCTGACCGTGTACGTACAGCAGTATTAACAGTGCGATAACAATCGATGCCACACCGGCAAGTAAAACTACGCGGGGATTCACTTGCTTCAACCGTAATGCGAAAGACCTGCTGGATGATTGCGAATCATGGGATACTTCTGGTTGGAATACGCCCACTCTTTCCATCCTCCTTACATAGCCCCGTCGTCCAAGTTATATCAAGGTGACTGTATCACTTCTGACGAAACTAGGTTTGAGTTTGCAACAGGATACGCCCGCACTTGCTTCAGCGTTTCCTGCTCATGGATCGCCTGCTCGGCATAGTTACTCCGGAGATCTGTTATATAACAGTATGCCGGGAGCATTCTCATTATTCAAAACAAAAGAAGCCTAAAAAGAGCTCATAGAGGACTCTTTCGTGGCTTCCCGGTGTCGAATACGTCGGAATGCTTATACACGAGGTTTCCTCTCTTACTTGCGCTTACGGGGTTAGCTGTCGGGTTCGGACATAAGAGAGACGCCCTATCTCAGGTCACCCGCTCACGGCGGTTGCCCTCAAATTCACCCCAAGACCACGTAAAGAAATCAAATAATGCCTGCGGCAATTCTGTGCCAGTACTTTTGTACGTTCATGCGGCAGCGCATTATTGGTTCCCCCATTCTCCGTTGCGGAGACTCAGCGAGACGATCCATGAAATTAGTGACTGTCACAGTTACAACAGCTCACTGCACTGAAAAGATGATATCCTGTTTTGATACATGTTGTAAAGGACGATTCAACCACGTTTACGTAAAAAAATGATTAAAATATTGTAATAATCGGCCGTTTTTCCGTCATAAAAGTTTAATATATTCGCTATACTTCATTTTTCACCGCTTTTACTCCTGTTTTCAGAGTATCCCAAATCGTTCCAGTGCGTTCGCATACGTAATTTCCGCCAATTCCTGTAATTCAATCCCTTTTATTGCCGCGGCCGCCTCCGCTACCAGCCTCACATGAGCGGTCTCATTTCGCTTGCCCCGGAAGGGGTGCGGAGTCAGATATGGGGAGTCGGTTTCGATCAGCAGCCGGTCCAGCGGAGTCTGGGCAAGCACCTCTTTGGGCACCCGGGCATTCTTGAACGTAATCGGTCCTCCAAAAGAAAGATGGAAGCCCAAATCAAGACACATCTTGGCACTTTCCCAGCTCCCGGAGAAGGAGTGCATTACGCCGCCAACCTCGCCCGCCTTCTCCTCACGGAGTATGCGGATTACATCTTCATGAGCATCGCGGTTATGAATAGAGATTGGCATCTTCACCTCACGGGCCAGCCCGATCTGCTTGCGGAATACTTCATGCTGCACATCCTTAGGAGAGGTATCCCAGTAGTAATCCAGCCCAATCTCGCCGATGGCAACCACCTTGGGATGAGCGCATAAGGAGGCGATCCATTCGAGGTCCCCGTCCTTCATCGTGATGGCATCCTGGGGATGCCAGCCAACGGCTGCATAAATATAATCATATTTCTCGGCAAGCTGCATGGTGGTCGGTATCGTATCCCGATTAAAGCCAATGTTGATCATCTTGCTGACGCCGGCTTCCAGCGCCCTGGCAATGACCTCTTCGCGGTCTTCGTCGAATTGTGGAGCATCCAGATGGGTATGGGTGTCGAATAACTGCATTACATTACATCCTTTCGGCCTGTTGTTGTATCTATAATTCCAAGCTTGATCTGATTATTTGGCAAAAATCTCTGCGATGGACGGCGGCAGCTGTGGAAGGGCTTTCTGCAGTCTGTCCTGCGGAAAATACAGATGGTATCTGCCGCGGTGAATACCACTGATAGAGCGAACAATATCCGAGACCTCGGAGATTTCCCTCAGCCGGTCATGCTTGTCCAGAAGCAGGATCTGCTTGCTGTCAAAGCCGTCTCCCGGACGGAATACATCATAGGGAAGATCGGTGGGATAATCAATTTCCAGATCATAATCGGGCCGGAGTCCCGCACCGGCGAAGCTGCGGCGAATTTCGTCAATCGTGTCAGAATCCAAATGCTCCATCTCCACATATTTATACAGTTTACGATGGATAAACCGGCTGCACAAGTCGCTCAGGATGTCATCCTCCTCCAGCGTCCACTGCATGAAGGCAGTCTGCATCAAGGCTTCATCCAGCAGCAGGTACTGCCCTACCGTTACCTCTCCGCTGAACAGATCACTTAAGGGCTCGATCATGAAGCGGAAGGCATGCTGCTGCTGCACCAGCTCCTTGGCCCGGCGGAGAATCTGCCTGAGAATAATCTCAGAGCTGCGGGTTACCGGGTGGAAATAGACCTGCCAGTACATCTGGTACCGTGACATCAGGTAATCCTCAATCGCATGCATCCCCGATTCCTTCACAACCACCCGGCCGTCATAAGGGCGCAGCATCCGCAGAATCCGGTCGATGTCGATGGTTCCATAATTCACCCCTGTATAATATGCATCCCGGAGCAGATAATCCATCCGGTCAGCATCCAGCGGTCCCGACACCAAATTGACAACAATTTCATGCTCATAGGTTTTGGAGATGACCGAGGCTACTTTACCGGGGAAATCTTCAGCCACATCACGCAGAATAGCCGTAATCTCTGTATCCTCCAGAATGATACGGCAGGTCCAGTCTTCATGATCCATTTCGAAAGCTTCTTCTATAGAATGGGAGAATGGGCCATGCCCCAAATCATGCAGCAGTGCCGCACACAGGGTAAGCAGTCTCTCCTCCGGCATCCAGTCCTTATAGCCGCTCCGTTCAAACTGGGAAATAATCCTCCGCGTAATCTCATATACCCCCAGAGAATGGGAGAACCGGCTGTGTTCCGCCCCGTGAAAGGTCAAATAGGAGGTGCCCAGCTGCCGGATGCGCCGCAGACGCTGGAATTCCATAGTATTAATCAATCTCCAGATAATAGTGTCCTGTACGTGGATGTAGTTGTGAACCGGGTCCTTAAATACCTTCTCTTCTGACAGCGGTTGCTTCATGAAATCATCTCCTTTTCTTGTTTTATATAATATATTGTCGCTCTTTGTCGAATATTAGCGATTCATATACTGCCAAATCGACAAACATCTTCATAAGCTTTTTAAGAGTGATTTGCCCGATCAAACGCGGAATAAATGTGGTCTCAAAAGATTTCTTAAAATTAGCCTGAAAAAAGGTTGACTGTTTTGGGAATGGTTGGTATTATAAATATCATAAAACAGTGAAGAATGTCGAATAATGACGCTTTTGAACATTGAGAGGAGCAACGATTGTAATGATGAAATCAACAGGAATTGTACGTAAGGTAGATGAGCTTGGACGGGTCGTTATTCCAATTGAATTGCGTCGCACCCTAGGCATTGGAGAAAAAGATGCGCTCGAAATTTACGTGGACGGTGAGCGGATCATGCTTAAGAAATACGAGCCTGCTTGCATTTTCTGCGGCAATGCTGAGAATGTAACTTACTTCAAAGGTAAAATTGTTTGTCATGAATGCATTTCGGCTATCCCTACCCCTGTGACAAACTAAAATAAATAGGGTATAATAGGAACTAATCCAATTGTTAATTCTAACCTTTTTATATCTCCTTGGCCTCCCGTTCGCGCGGGAGGTATTTTTTTGCGCTATTTTCGGGGACTTTCCCCGGATGCCCCTTTTTCCTACCCTGTCTGCTTCCTAAACCTCACATCTAATTCTTAAACCTCTGATTCTTACCCTCCCAAACCCTCCCTAACAGGGAGGGCCCCAAGGGCCCCGGCCCTCTGGACACCCGGAAGCTTGGCGGATCTCTGCAACAGGCGCGGAAGGAAGCTGGGGTTGGCGGTGGACCGGCCCTCCTCGGCCTCCCTGCGGTGATCCCTCAGGCCTTGCCAGTCGAAGGGTTTCGCCATAGGCAGGTGCCTATGGCGGCTGCGCCGGGTGCTCTCGTGCGACTGATCTGCGTAGACCCGCTCTCTCTGCGAGAATCGCTTAACCATAGAGTGACTAGCGACTTGGGTGCTGGATGGTTACTGGCTTTTCCTATACATATAAATGTATAAACTACAACTATAACCAATAAAAGGAATATTACAATCCATATAAGTGTATAGAATACATTTATTTCATTGGGTGCTCAGATGATTAAACCCATTTTTAGGTTTTCACTGGAATTCGAATAACTTCAGCACAGCGGTGTTCTAACTCCGCTCCAGAAGTTCATTATAAATATCGCGCTTGGACAAGCCGCGGTCAGACGCTGCCTTTTTCATGGCATCCTTACGCGTTAAACCTGAAGCCTCGTAGTGGGCTACATGCTCCCCGGTACTAAGCTGACGCCACCAGGAAGACTCGGCCAGCTCGGCCTCCTCTTTACTCTCTCCCTCAAGGACAATTACGTACTCTCCAAGCGGAGGATGCTCCTCCAGCCATCTACTGCATTCTTCAATCGTTCCGCGCAGGAACTCCTCATATCGCTTGGTCAGCTCACGGGCCAGTGTGATCCGGCGGTTGCCGAAGGCCTCCTGCAAATGAACAAGGGTCTTGGCAACTCGGTGCGGCGATTCATAGAAGAGCAGTGTCCCCTGGGCAGAACGCAGAGGTGCAAGAACGGCCCTTATATCCTTGCGCTCTCTAGGCAGGAAGCCGACGAACGTGAAGCTGGCGGTAGGCAGCCCTGAGGCAATCAAAGCCGACAAGGCGGCATTTGCTCCAGGCACCGGAATCACCGGAATCTGATGGCTGACAGCCAGAGCTACCAGATCGGCACCAGGGTCGGAAATCGCCGGCAGACCGGCATCACTGACGAGTGCCAGATTTTTACCTTCTATTATATAGCGTATCAGCTCCGGCCCACTGGCGGCCTTGTTATGCTCATGGTAACTGAACAGCATGGACGGTGTAATTTCAAAATGGCTCAGTAGCTTACGCGTCTGTCTCGTATCCTCAGCAGCGATAATATCGCATTCCTTCAGCGTGCGTACTGCCCGGTAAGTCATATCCTCCAGATTGCCGATCGGCGTAGCCACCAGATACAGGCATCCGCATCCTTCGGGCTTCGCTCCGTCATGGTTATTTTGAAAGCTGCTTTGGCATTGTATGGTCATTGGCTCGTATCCTCTTTGTTTCCGTAATAAATATCCATAATCTCGGGGCAATATTGATTGTCCTCATTATATACGATTAAAGGCGGTTGTAAACGCACCTCCGGCTTCCCGTCACGCGCGGCCTCGATCAGAACCATATTCGCTTCCAGATGGGCGCGGGGATGTACAAAGCGGATCAGCTTCGGTTCCAGCCGGTGCTTCCGCATCAGACTGATAATATCCACTAGGCGCTGCGGCTTATGCACCATGCTGACTTTGCCTCCGGTACGGACCAGCCGGACACAGGCCTGAATGACCTCCTCCAGGGTACAACCGATTTCATGGCGGGCCATCGCCTGATGGGAATTCAGCTTCAGATCGCTCCCGTTCAGCGGCATATAAGGGGGATTCACCGTGATCGCATCGTATACGCCATAGCCCGCTGTAAGATGAAGCTCCCGCAAATCGCCCTCATGAATCTGTACCCGCTCCTCCAGGCCGTTAAGCGATACACTGCGCCGGGCCATGTCTGCCAGACGGGGCTGAATCTCGATTCCTTCAATAGAAGCCTTCGTCCGTGTAGTCAGGAGCATAGGAATTACTCCGTTACCCGTACACAGGTCAAGCACCCGTCCGCGCGGCGGTACACTGGCGAACCGTGCCAGCAGTACAGCATCCATTGAGAAGCTGAACACTTCGTCACTCTGGATAATTCTCAGATCATGGGTGAGCAGGTCATCGACCCGTTCAGCTTCATGTAAGGGTACAGGTGTATTGTTCATTGAATGGGTCATTGTAATGTAATCTCCTAAAAGTTTTTGTTGAGCGTATGCTTCGGAAGCATAGCCTTACATTCAAAAAAACCGTAGGCGACAATCTCCTACGGCTGGATATCCTCATTTATTAAGAAAAGAAAGGCAGAACAGACAATCCCCTTCCGTCCGCAAATGCCCAAAGTAGACATTGCAGATGTGGAAGCCTTCGTGATACAGCCGGGCCAGATTATCGTAGCCTTCCCCGACAACCTCCTCTTTCCCTTCGGCAGCAAGTATAGCCTCCGCCTCCGCAGACAGTGCGGCCTTATCTACAGGCGCTTCCCTTTTCAATATGATACGAAGTTGCTCGTTCTCCAGACTCAGCTTCTGATTCGCTTCCATCAGCTCTTTGACCGTCTGCTTCCAATCGCCCAGAGTGGTGCGCATTTCATCCATCTGCGCTTCCATCTCCTGCATGTGTGCAAATATATTTTTCTTCTCCAAGTTTCCACCCCGAAAGTAACCTTATAATGGTTTACTTGACGACAACATCATCCATTGGAAGTTCTTTAACTTTGCCCACTTCAAACAGCTGCACATGAACCGTGCGGCTGCCGGCATTGATACCGACTACCTTGCCGTCACCCAGTGAAGTAACGACCATTTTGCCTACAGCCGGCATTTCTTCCTTCGTGCTCTCATAATTATCATGCTCAAACTTCAGACAACACATCAGCCGTCCGCATAATCCCGAGATCTTGGTCGGGTTAAGCGACAGATTCTGATCCTTCGCCATCTTGATGGACACCGGCTCGAAATCACCAAGCCAGGAGGAGCAGCAGAGCACCCGTCCGCATGGGCCTAATCCGCCCAGCATCTTGGCTTCATCCCGCACACCAATCTGCCGGAGCTCAATGCGGGTACGGAAAATACTGGCCAGGTCCTTCACCAGCTCGCGGAAATCCACACGGCCCTCGGCCGTAAAGTAGAAAATAATCTTGTTGCGGTCAAACGTAAACTCCACATCCACCAGCTTCATTTTGAGGCCATGATCGCGGATTTTATTTAAACAGGTGGTAAAAGCATCCTTCGCTGCACCCTTGTTCTCTTCCACCACGCGCGCGTCGGTTTCACCGGCAATGCGCATGACTTTCTTGAGCGGCAGTACAACGTCAGCTTCCTGCACCTCTTTTTTGCCAACGACAACCTTACCGTATTCGACCCCTCTTGCAGTCTCGACAATCACGCATTGATCGCGTTCAATCGGGAAATCAAGCGGATCGAAATAATATATTTTACCCGCTTTTTTGAAGCGGACACCTACTACGCTGTACAAAAATTAACCCCCTTGTTTGACGGTAAAGGAACCCTTAAGCAAGACTGCTTCCCTGATGATCCATGCTTGTCCTTCCTCGTCCGCTATACCCGGTCTTTCCAGGTGCTGAGGATTATATCCCGGAGGATCTATTATAAATAACCCGAGCCTCTAGCTTTCCAGCCGGATTAAAAACTGCTCCAGACACAGCTGGGCATTGGCATTGGAACGCAGCTTCCGCTTGCTCTCCGCCGCATATTCCATATAAGCCACCCACTGCTGCGTACTCCTCTGACGGGCAGCCCTCGAAATAAAGTCTAACTGATCTATGAAAACGATACTTTCGTGCTTTCGGTACAGGAAGTAGAGCATATCTTTGAACCATAAGTGGAACATGCTGAATAGAGTGTCCAAATGTTCACCAAGTCCGGTCTTGAACAGCTTCGAACCCGCGGTTGCTACCGCAGTGCTGCCCTTGCCCAGAGACTCCTTCGCTAATTGTAACACTAGATTTCTCATTTCTGCAAACCAATTCTGTGCCAAAAGTTCCCTGCAGCCGTCAAGACCGGCAGTCAGCGACACCGCGCACCGTGCCAGCGGCACCGGAACCCCTTCACCGGACAGCGCCTGAAGCATAATATCCGGATGGAGTGGGCTAAACGGAATGCGCTGGGTTCTGGACTGGATCGTCGGGAGCAGGGAACTGCTGTTATCGGAGATGAGAATGCCTACCGCAGGGGCCGGCGGCTCCTCCAGGAATTTCAGCAGACTATTCGCGGCTTGCACCGTCATTTTGTCCGCTCCTTCTATAATATAAACCTTCGGGTTAATTCCTTCCGAGCGGTAGGAAAAAACACGCTGAAGTTCACGAATCTGATCGATCTTAATGCTCGCCCCATCGGGGCGCAGCAGCGTTAAATCAGGATGATTGCCATGCTCCACCTTGCGGCATTCCAGGCACTCTCCGCAGGCATCATCTTTGCTGGCGGTACAGAATATCGCCTGGGCGAACGTCAAAGCCATCTTCACCTGCCCGCTGCCTGCCGGACCCGTGAACAGATAAGCATGGCTGACAGCATCCTTGCGTAAGGCATTCTGAAGCAGCCGTTTAGCGTCCTCCTGGCCTAATAGTTCATGAAAAGACATATATTCCTCCAAGTTGTCAGAAAGAAAGGTTAATCAGCAGCCCGCGGATCTCTCCAACCCGGCCCAGGAGATCAATCCGGCCCTGCTCGCTGTCCAGCAGATCATCTGCCATATTCAGCAGAGCGGCATCAACCTCTTCGAGCAGCTTGTAGCGTTTGCCGCGGCCCCGCCGGTCCCAGCCCTTGGTATCCTTCAGGATCACTCCGCGGCGGGCCGTCTCCTCCAGGAACCGTTTGATCAGGTTCCGGTAGATGGATAGCTCACGCACAGTCATGGATTTGGAGAGCCGGTCGCCTTGCAGCTGGATATCTTTAATCTGACGGTTCAACTCATCTATAGTTTTCTGCTGGCTTTGCTGTTGAAATACATCGTTGAAGTTTTTTTGCTGGACCGGACGCCTCTCAGCCTCTGTGGTCAGCATTTCGCTTTTTAAGGGCCTGTAGCCCGGGTTGATCTTCATTATGCTCAATAATGCTCGAAACGATCGACGGGAAGTACGAATACGGTAGCTCCGCCCACCTGCACTTCAACAGGAAGCGGCAAATAGGAATCTGTCGTGCCGCTCATCGGCGTGACCGGAGTGACCAGTTGCTCGCGTACTTTACAGCTGTTACGGATTACACTGAGTACAGCGTCTACCTGAATATCATCTACCCCAATCAAAAAGGTAGTGTTACCCGCACGGAGAAATCCGCCTGTACTGGCCAGCTTGGTGGCACGGAAGTTCGCCTTCACCAGTTCACTGGATAGCCGGTTGCTGTCTTTATCCTGGATAATTGCAATGATCAAATTCATCTTCGTATCCCCTCCTATTAGTTATGTTCACAGGCTATCCGCACAACATCGATTCAATCTGCGGAGAAGCCCTGTTCAATCATTATACCTCTATTGTTTATTTGACAAAACACCTTAGAAATCCTTTAATATCCTGTCCTTCAGTACACGTACAATATCCTGCTCCACCATATGGATGGGACGACCCGCATCAAGCACCACAATCCGCTGCGGATCAGAGCTGGTTACCAGTTCATAGCCCGCCCGCACCTTCTGATGAAACTCCAGGCTCTCCAGATCCAGCCGGTTCACTTCCCGGTTCTGATTGGCCGCTATCCGGGACAGGCCCACCTCAGGATCTACATCCAGGTAAAAGGTAAGATCGGGCATTCTCCCGCCAGTCGCAAACCGGTTAATCCCCCTCACCTCTTCGATGCCCAGCCCTCTGGCGTACCCTTGATAGACCAGACTGCTGTCTACAAAACGGTCGCAGAGCACGGTAATTCCCTCCTGCAAGGCAGGCTCGACCACCTCCGCCAGATGCTGGCTTCTTGCCGCCGCATACAGGAGTGCCTCTGTCCGGGCATCCATAGCCGTATGCGCCGGGTCGAGGATAATAGAGCGGATCTTCTCGGCAATCTCAATCCCTCCCGGTTCGCGGGTGATTAAATAGGGCATGGAATGGTTCTGCAGATAAGCTGCCACCCTGCCGAGTACGGTTGTTTTGCCGGAGCCGTCGCCTCCCTCCAGTGTAATGAAGAATCCTTCTCGCTTCACTTATGCTTCTCCGCCCTTCTGAATGTTGTATACCATAATATGCTGTAAGGCCGGATCAGCACAGGCCTGAAATTTCGCCCCGCCTATTCTCAGACGGATCAGCCTGTCACAGACAGACGCTGTAATGCTCTCTCCGGGATATAAGAGCGGGATGCCTGGCGGATAGGGAATAACCATCTCCGCCGCAATCCTGCCCGCGCTTGCCTCAAGCTCTACACTCTCTGTCTCCCCGGCAGCCACCGGCCGGATAGAGAACGCGACCGGAGCCGATACTGCCGGGATGTCGAAATTGTTCCACGTGGAAATATGACCGGAGAAGGTTAATTCCCCTTCTCTGCTATTATATGACGCTGCCTGGGCTGCGGTCCGTGCGCTGGAGAAGGATTCTCCGCCTTGGGGAGCGGGAGCCGCGGCAGTGTCTGAGTAAGTAGACTGGCCAGGACCGGAATCAGCGGTAAGATCTAGGCCGGAGACAGGTTCAAGATCAGAGATATGATCAGATCCAGCAGTAGGTTCAGGGCCAGTGACAGGATCAGCGCCAGTGGTAGGTTCAAGGTCTAAGGGAGATGCGCTCCGTCCTGTCTGCGGCGCTGCCAAGGAGGTCTGCGCTGCAATGTCCTGCAGCGCTGTCAGCAGCGCAGCTGCCTCTTCAGCCTTCGAGCCGAGGCTGAAGGCCAGAACCACGTGCCGGTCGTCGCTCATCTCCGGCACGATTCCCCTCTCTTCGAGCCTGCGCTGCAGCTCGAAGCCCCCCAGGACCCCCGCGGCGTCATATATGACCGCCTTAAAGGGGTCCTGGGTCACGTACGCCGCCCCGCGCAGTGGCGGCGTATTCACTCCTGCGGCGCCCGCCTCGCCGCAGACAGGCTGCTGCTGCGCCGGCTGCAGCAGCCCGAAGCGCGGCAGCGCCGCCAGGCCGCGCCGCAGGACATCCACGGCGGCGAGCCCCGCCGTGAAGGCACCGGCGCCCTGGCTGTGCAGCAGGCGCCGGGCCAGATCGAGCGAAGCCATCACGGGGTAGGATGGGCTGGAGCTCTGCACCATGGCCAGGCGCTGCCGCAGCAGCGCGCGGTCCAGCCATGGCCCTTGCACATGCAGCATGGCGCCCATCGTCAGCGCCGTCAGCATCTTATGCGTGGACTGCACCACGCCGTCCGCGCCCTGGGCAAGCGCCCCCGCCGGAAGCGCGGGGTGCTGCCCGTAATGCGCCCCGTGCGCCTCATCCACCAGCAGCGGCACGCAGCAAGCGTGACAGGCCTGCGCGAGGGGCGCTAGGTCACTGCCCATGCCGTAGTAATTCGGCATGGTGACTAGGACCCCGACAGCCTCCGGGTAAGCGGCCAGCGCCGCCTGCACCGTCTCAGCAGACGGTGCCACCGCAAGACCGCTGCCCGGGTCGATCTGCGGCTCCAGGAAGACTGCACGCGCTCCCGCCAGCATCAGTCCATGGATCACGGACTTGTGGACGTTGCGCTGCAGAATAAGCAAACTTCCGGGCTCAGAACAGACCGTCAGGATCAGAGCCAGATTACCCGCGGTGCTTCCGCCCACCAGCATATAACTCTCCTCCGCGCCGTAACAATCGGCTGCCAGCTCCTGGGCTTCCCTTATTACCCCTTCCGGATGATGAAGGTCATCCGTTCCGGTAATCTCCGTCACATCGTAACGCATCACTTCCGTGAGATACCCCGCACTCTCTGCACTGACAGTACTCCGGTAAGCCTCCCCGTTCTTGTGACCCGGCACATGATAAGATATATTACCCTTATGTCTATATTGTTCCAGCATTTCGTATACAGGTGCCCTGCCAGGCTGTAGCTTG
Source organism: Paenibacillus sp. FSL P2-0136 (assembly GCF_037975325.1). Lineage (NCBI taxonomy): Bacteria > Bacillati > Bacillota > Bacilli > Caryophanales > Paenibacillaceae > Paenibacillus > Paenibacillus sp. FSL P2-0136. The sequence continues at coordinate 7,315,145 of NZ_CP150244.1, read as the reverse complement.
TCCATAGATTCTTCCTCCCCTGGGGGTTACCTTCTATTTTAACGCAAATGCACCCAAACGCCTATCACTTCCGCAAAGGATTGCACGCAATAAAACGGCTCCCCTCACCCGGTCAGGGCGGAGAAGCCGTTAAGAAGAACCTTGTATTTGCAGCCAACGCGACACAGATTCACCGCCCGCTCTTTATATGTTGCTTGTTACAGGTACTGCAATTCGAACATTAAGCATGCATACGCAGATTGATCTTCTTCATCCGGTTAATGAAAAAGTTGTACTTCACATCCTCAGCCTCCGTACGCACCATCTCACTCTCACAGTCCTCACAGATGAAGTGCGAGACAATCACAATGCCTTCTTCCTTTTCTTGCCCGCAGATAATGCAGGCCTGCCCGGTTTGCTGTTCCATTTTCATCCCACCTTGACTCTTTTAAGAACAGTATGGTACACCTTCTATCATTTTAAACCTTTTCATAGTTTTTTCCTAATCCTTCATAGCCTAAAATATATATATTCGCCCGCTGCCCATTCGGTGAATCTGAGCCCGTTGTTTAATAAAACGCAGGAGCAGGCCGATAATAATAACAAGAGAACTTGCGAGGAGGTCCGAATTCCAGGTATGGAACCAAACACCAAAGGTGCCGCTACATTCTATCAATACAAGCTTATCAAAAAAATTAATATTACAGCATTCCTGCTGCGGGTCTATATCACCCTGCCCTTTATATGCCTTGTGCTCGAAAGTGTCTTTCTCTCCTGGCTTAGTGTTCTGTTCATGATTATAGCCGGACCTGTCATGCTGTGGATTCAGTATGTCATCTCACGCTCTGTGCTGCTGATTAGCGGACACCCTATCGCCAAGCGCTGGAGATTATCCCTGCGCCTGCCCTGGCCCGGTTACATGCCCGATCAATATATCAATTACGGCATCTTCCGTACCGTACAGCTGCATAACCTCTGGATCGGTCTTTGTATAGCCGCACTCTTCATCGTCTGGGCTCCGCCAGCCTTCACGGTTTCGCTTGCGGTATGCCACCTGTGGTTGCTGCTCCCCCGTCTGTATGCGCTGCTGCGCTTCAACAGTGTAGCCAAAGACGGGATGCTCAAGTTCAATGCAGCAGACGCCTCTTATTACGCCCAGTAATCCCAACCAGATATACATAGCGCTGTATTTAAGCGGCCAAGCATGCACACACAAAAAATCGCCATCCATAACCGGACGGCGATTTTTTATCTGTTCTTCAAGCCTTTGGTTGTGACCTTCTTTTCCTTCGGAATCATCACGATGAAATAGTCATCATGCACGGTCAGGTGTACAATAAGTCCTTCTTTCTGAAAAACACGGGAGCTCCCGGAATCGTCTGCTTTCTGTTCCTGCTCTTCCCAGCCCCACGCTTTAATGGCTGCAAGATAAGGCTCCGGCACGCCTTTCTTCTCCTTCAACCCCGGCAAGGAATACCGGACATAGTCCATGGCTACGTTTGTAGTTGTTCTGTCGGGTGAGCTTGCCTCTTTGGGAACGGGGAAGTCTTCCTCATTAAGTGCACCGTTAAAAGTATCCCAAGCCGGCTCCTTCGTTCCGCAACCCGCCAGCATTACTCCGACTATACAAAGAATAACTAATATCCACAAAGGTTGAGTTCGCTTCATACCTTAAATCCTCCTTACCTCTACCATGCATCTAAAGACGCAAGAAAATTCCAAGATAGAATTTATACGTAGTTCATTCGTATTAAGGCTTTTGCTTATTTATTGCACTTTTCCATTATACTTGGAACCATCGCCTCGTCGGTAACAAAAATGTCACTCGTTTGTAAGCGTTTTTATAATAAAATACCGCACCCCTTCCCGCTTTTTATAGATGCGGGTATACAAAAAAGCCATTGTCGAATTGTCGACAATGGCTCATGTGTGCTTGGCAACGTCCTACTCTCCCAGGACCCTTCGGTCCAAGTACCATCGGCGCTGGAGGGCTTAACGGTCGTGTTCGGGATGGGTACGTGTGGAACCCCTCCGCTATCGCCACCAAACGGGCATTTACAGCGTAAATGCTTCAGGAAATTGATTCCTGAAAACTGAATCCGAAACGAATTTGCGCTCGCCCTTCTTACGGGGCCCCCGGAAAGTATTCGGAATCCGCTTCGTCAGCTTCATCTTCACTTTTTGGGGTAGTTCTTGGATAAGCCCTCGACCGATTAGTATTGGTCAGCTCCATGCATTGCTGCACTTCCACCTCCAACCTATCTACCTCGTCGTCTTCAAGGGGTCTTACATACTGGGAAATCTCATCTTGAGGGGGGCTTCACGCTTAGATGCTTTCAGCGCTTATCCCGTCCGTACGTAGCTACTCAGCCATGCTCCTGGCGGAACAACTGATGCACCAGCGGTACGTCCATCCCGGTCCTCTCGTACTAAGGACAGCTCCTCTCAAATTTCCTGCGCCCACGACAGATAGGGACCGAACTGTCTCACGACGTTCTGAACCCAGCTCGCGTACCGCTTTAATGGGCGAACAGCCCAACCCTTGGGACCTACTTCAGCCCCAGGATGCGATGAGCCGACATCGAGGTGCCAAACCTCCCCGTCGATGTGGACTCTTGGGGGAGATAAGCCTGTTATCCCCAGGGTAGCTTTTATCCGTTGAGCGATGGCCCTTCCATGCGGTACCACCGGATCACTAAGTCCGACTTTCGTCCCTGCTCGACTTGTAGGTCTCGCAGTCAAGCTCCCTTATGCCTTTGCACTCTGCGAATGATTTCCAACCATTCTGAGGGAACCTTTGAACGCCTCCGTTACTCTTTAGGAGGCGACCGCCCCAGTCAAACTGCCCGCCTGACACGGTCCCCGTACCCGATGAGGGCACTAGGTTAGAACCTAGATACGATCAGGGTGGTATCCCAACGGCGCCTCCGCAGAAGCTTGCGCTCCTGCCTCCACGGCTCCCACCTATCCTGTACAGATCGTACCCAAATTCAATATCAAGCTGCAGTAAAGCTCCATGGGGTCTTTCCGTCTTGTCGCGGGTAACCTGCATCTTCACAGGTATTAAAATTTCACCGGATCTCTCGTTGAGACAGCGCCCAAGTCGTTACGCCATTCGTGCGGGTCAGAATTTACCTGACAAGGAATTTCGCTACCTTAGGACCGTTATAGTTACGGCCGCCGTTTACTGGGGCTTCGGTTCACAGCTTCGGATTGCTCCTAACCGCTCCCCTTAACCTTCCAGCACCGGGCAGGCGTCAGCCCGTATACTTCGCCTTGCGGCTTCGCACAGACCTGTGTTTTTGCTAAACAGTCGCTTGGGCCTTTTCACTGCGGCCCCCTCGGGCTATTCACCCTACCGAGGCACCCCTTCTCCCGAAGTTACGGGGTCATTTTGCCGAGTTCCTTAACGAGAGTTCTTCCGCGCGCCTTAGAATTCTCTTCTCGCCTACCTGTGTCGGTTTGCGGTACGGGCACCTTCTCCTGGCTAGAGGCTTTTCTTGGCAGTGTGAGATCATGACCTTCGCTACTATAATTTTCGCTCCCCATCACAGCCCAGCCTTACGATGTGCGGATTTGCCTGCACACCAGCCTCACTGCTTAGACGGACATCCATCAGTCCGCGTCACTACCCTCCTGCGTCACCCCATCGCTCATAGCGGATTACGGTGGTACAGTAATTTCAAACTGTTGTCCTTCGACTACGCCTGTCGGCCTCGCCTTAGGTCCCGACTTACCCTGAGCGGACGAGCCTTCCTCAGGAAACCTTGGGCTTTCGGCGGATCAGATTCTCACTGATCTTTTCGTTACTCATACCGGCATTCTCACTTGTATGCTGTCCAGCGCTCCTTACGGTACACCTTCAACCCACATACAACGCTCCCCTACCCCAGATGCAAAGCATCTAGCCATAGCTTCGGTGGTGTGTTTAGCCCCGTTACATTTTCGGCGCAGAGTCACTCGACCAGTGAGCTATTACGCACTCTTTCAATGGTGGCTGCTTCTAAGCCAACATCCTGGTTGTCTGTGCAACTCCACATCCTTTCCCACTTAACACACACTTGGGGACCTTAGCTGATGGTCTGGGCTGTTTCCCTTTTGACAATGGATCTTAGCACTCACTGTCTGACTCCCGGCAAGAAGTTAATGGCATTCGGAGTTTGACTGAGCTTGGTAACCCTTGCGGGCCCCGCACCCAATCAGTGCTCTACCTCCACCACTCCATTCACCGAGGCTAGCCCTAAAGCTATTTCGGGGAGAACCAGCTATCTCCGAGTTCGATTGGAATTTCTCCGCTACCCCCACCTCATCCCCGCATTTTTCAACATGCGTGGGTTCGGGCCTCCAGTGCGTGTTACCGCACCTTCACCCTGGACAGGGGTAGATCACACGGTTTCGGGTCTACGTCCACATACTTAGTCGCCCTATTCAGACTCGCTTTCGCTGCGGCTCCGGCTTCTCACCTTAACCTTGCATGTTAAACGTAACTCGCCGGTTCATTCTACAAAAGGCACGCCATCACCCATAAAGAGGGCTCTGACTTTTTGTAAGCACACGGTTTCAGGTTCTATTTCACTCCCCTTCCGGGGTGCTTTTCACCTTTCCCTCACGGTACTGTTTCACTATCGGTCGCCAGGTAGTATTTAGCCTTAGCAGATGGTCCTGCTGGATTCATACGGGGTTTCACGTGCCCCGCACTACTCGGGATCCGTCTCGGAGAGAACACAGTTTAGGCTACAGGGCTTTTACCTCTATCGCGGGCCTTTCCAGACCTCTTCGCCTACCATATTCCTTTGTAACTCCATGTGAGACGTCCCACAACCCCAAGAGGCAAGCCCCTTGGTTTAGGCTGTTCCGCGTTCGCTCGCCGCTACTGACGGAATCACTATTGTTTTCTCTTCCTCAGGGTACTTAGATGTTTCAGTTCCCCTGGTCTGCCTCTGCATTTCCTATGTATTCAGAAATGAGTAACTGCGAATTACCACAGCTGGGTTTCCCCATTCGGACACCCCCGGATCAAAGCTTGCTTACAGCTCCCCGAGGCAGTTTCGTTGTTCGCCACGTCCTTCGTCGGCTCCTGGCGCCTAGGCATCCTCCGTGTGCTCTTAGTAGCTTAACCAATGCGTTTTCCCTAAGGAAAATCGCTAGTATCGCCATTAATATGAAACTTGTTTACACAAGTTCAGCTTAAAGGAATGTTCTAAAACGCAAATTCGTTTCGGTATCCAGTTTTCAAGGATCAAGTTTCTTACTTGAGAGCTTAAACTCTCAAAACTGACCAACGAGTGAGTATTCGAACCCAAGGGTTCTATTGTGGAAGCGAAGCTTCCGATTTGAATGTCTTCATTGCAGAAGACGATTCTCCATAGAAAGGAGGTGATCCAGCCGCACCTTCCGATACGGCTACCTTGTTACGACTTCACCCCAATCATCTACCCCACCTTCGGCGGCTGGCTCCCTTGCGGGTTACCCCACCGACTTCGGGTGTTGTAAACTCTCGTGGTGTGACGGGCGGTGTGTACAAGACCCGGGAACGTATTCACCGCGGCATGCTGATCCGCGATTACTAGCAATTCCGACTTCATGCAGGCGAGTTGCAGCCTGCAATCCGAACTGAGACCGGCTTTGCTGGGATTGGCTCCACCTCGCGGCTTCGCTTCCCGTTGTACCGGCCATTGTAGTACGTGTGTAGCCCAGGTCATAAGGGGCATGATGATTTGACGTCATCCCCACCTTCCTCCGGTTTGTCACCGGCAGTCACTCTAGAGTGCCCAGCTCAACCTGCTGGCAACTAAAGTCAAGGGTTGCGCTCGTTGCGGGACTTAACCCAACATCTCACGACACGAGCTGACGACAACCATGCACCACCTGTCTCAACTTTCCCCGAAGGGCACCTGATGCATCTCTGCTTCGTTAGTTGGATGTCAAGACCTGGTAAGGTTCTTCGCGTTGCTTCGAATTAAACCACATACTCCACTGCTTGTGCGGGTCCCCGTCAATTCCTTTGAGTTTCAGTCTTGCGACCGTACTCCCCAGGCGGAGTGCTTACTGTGTTAACTTCGGCACCAAGGGTATCGAAACCCCTAACACCTAGCACTCATCGTTTACGGCGTGGACTACCAGGGTATCTAATCCTGTTTGCTCCCCACGCTTTCGCGCCTCAGCGTCAGTTACAGCCCAGAAAGTCGCCTTCGCCACTGGTGTTCCTCCACATATCTACGCATTTCACCGCTACACGTGGAATTCCACTTTCCTCTTCTGTACTCAAGTCACCCAGTTTCCAGTGCGACCTCAGGTTGAGCCCAAGGTTTAAACACCAGACTTAAATAACCGCCTGCGCGCGCTTTACGCCCAATAATTCCGGACAACGCTTGCCCCCTACGTATTACCGCGGCTGCTGGCACGTAGTTAGCCGGGGCTTTCTTCTCAGGTACCGTCACTCCGGCAGCAGTTACTCTACCGGACGTTCTTCCCTGGCAACAGAGCTTTACGATCCGAAAACCTTCATCACTCACGCGGCATTGCTCCGTCAGGCTTGCGCCCATTGCGGAAGATTCCCTACTGCTGCCTCCCGTAGGAGTCTGGGCCGTGTCTCAGTCCCAGTGTGGCCGTTCACCCTCTCAGGTCGGCTACGCATCGTCGCCTTGGTGGGCCGTTACCCCACCAACTAGCTAATGCGCCGCAGGCCCATCCCCAAGCAGCAGATTGCTCCGCCTTTCATTCTTCTCTCAGGAGAAAAAAGAAATTATCCGGTATTAGCTACCGTTTCCGGTAGTTATCCCAGGCTTGAGGGCAGGTTGCCTACGTGTTACTCACCCGTCCGCCGCTAAGTCTGAAAGGAAGCAAGCTTCCTCTCAAACTCCGCTCGACTTGCATGTATTAGGCATGCCGCCAGCGTTCGTCCTGAGCCAGGATCAAACTCTCCAAATTGGTATTTAGAAAGAGCGATTGCTCATTTTGAAACATCTGACGAGAATTTACATTCTCATTTTTGGATCTCGCCGAAGCGATCTCCGATACTCACTCGTTGTTCAGTTTTCAAAGATCAAGCTCGTTGTTAGTGTCGATGTTGTCATCACCAGCAACTCTTATAATATATCACATCCAGTCGATCAATGCAAGCTCTTTTTTTAACTTCTTGTTCGAGCCAGGCGTTGATGTTTCGCGGCCAGAAATAGAATATATCACGTATAGACATTCATTGCAAGCATTATTTCTAAATCATTATTTAAAGCTACGCTTCCCCTAACCGGCCCTAACCCGGCAAGCAAGTTAGCATAGCTCTACTCCTCTGTCCGCGTGCTTAAGCAATAATTTCTTGAATATGAAGCTCCCGTTCATTGATCAGATTAACGATGCTTCCTTCAACCTGAACCATAGGTCTTGTCGGGTTGTTACGGTCGGTAAAGATGATTTCCCCGTGACGTCCGTCGCTGAGCCGTATCCGTGTACCGTTATATAGGTCTGTCGTCTTTTGAATGAAGGTCTGTACGATTACCGGATCGAGCTTTCCGAAGCTCTCCTTCTGCAGCTGCTCCAATACCAGATAAGGCGACTGTGCCTTTCTGTAGGCTTTTCCCAGCGTCATGGCATGGAAGATATCGGCGACTGCCACAATCTTGGCGTAGAAATGAATCTGGCTGCCATCCAGCCTAAGTGGATACCCTGAACCGTCTATCTTCTCATGGTGCTGCAAGGCAGCTAGTCTAACCCCTTCGTTAATGGCTGTAACATTGCGCAGCAGCTGATAACCGTATGTAGTGTGCCTGCGTACCTCGTCAATCTCTGCACCGCTTAGAGGGGTTGGCTTCTGCAGCAGCGCTTCGTCTACCTTAATGTTACCTATATCGTGCAGCAAGCCGGCAAAAGCAGCCTGCATCCAGTCCTTCTGCGGATATCCGCACCACTGGGCAATTCGATAGGAGGTCAGGGCAGACAAGACCGCATTATGATAGTTATATTCCTGGTCAATCAGCACACGCGGCGCAAACTTTAAGACATGATAATCCTTCAAATGGGTAATCAGCAGCTCCAGTTGACTCCGCAGTTCGAAGATCGGAAGAGCCGCTGCAGCCGCTGCACGGTAGCTTTGCTTGATAAGCACCAGCATTTTCTCATACTCATCGTGAAGCGGAGAATTACTCTTGGCTAGCACCGACTCATTAATCAGAGCACCCGCCTTAGCCGCTTGCTGCTTCACTGCCGGTTTAGCGCTCTCTGCCGATTTGTCTTCCCCTTGTGCCCCTTCAATCTCAACCTGTCCGATCAAAAAAGCCTGCAAAATCTCAATATCCCGGGGGAGAATGATTTTGCCCTTCCCGAACAATACTCCTCCTAAAGGAGTAATTACATCCTTTATAATCTTTGAACCCGCTTTAATCTCTCCAACGGATATGTTTGGCATTAGCCCAAGCCCCTTTATGTCGGTGACACCTATGATGCTCTAATTATAGTATGGAACCCGGGAAGCGGCTAGATAGAGAATTCCCCGTTCATCAGTTAATAGAATATAAAAAAAGAGCATGGATTTCTATACATCAGAAACCCATGCTCTCCTGCCATCCTTATTCGAGGCTATCGTCTTCGTTCACGGCATCCGCTTCAGACTGGCTAGCTTCCATCTCGCCTTCGTCTTCTACAGGAACTCCTTGAATGTCTTCGCCATCTTCATGCTCAGACAGCTCTTCATCCTCTTTGTCCGCTCTGCACAGTGTAGCTACAGCATCATCCTCACGGATATTAATCAGCTTAACGCCCTGCGCATAACGGCCCATGGTGGATATTCCGTCCATGCTGGTACGTATCAGGGTACCGCTGGTCGTAATAATCATCAGATCCTCGTCCTGCTTGACGACCTTCAGCCCGACAACCGGCCCGTTCTTATCCGTAAGGTTAATGGTCTTGATGCCTTTACCGCCGCGGGTCTGGGACCGGTAGTCAGCAGCAGGTGTCCGCTTACCATAGCCCTTGGTGGTTACGATCAGCACCTCAAGCTCCTGGTCTACGCAGTCCATGCCAATAACATGGTCATTGGAATCAAGCGTGATTCCCTTAACCCCAGTAGCGCTGCGGCCCATGGAACGCACATCATTCTCCGAGAAGGTAATCGACATTCCGCGTGCAGTACCGATAATCAGATTCTGCTCACCGTCTGTCAGCTTCACCTCAATCAGTGAATCCTCCTCACGGAGATTGATTGCAATCAAACCACCCTTACGGATGTTGTTGTAATCTTCCAGAGGCGTCTTCTTCACAATTCCCTCGCGGGTCGCGAAGAACAGGTACTTGTCACTGTCCGCTTCCTCTACCTGGATGACCGCGCTGATCTTCTCACCCTGCTCAATTTGAATCAGGTTGATGATCGGCGTTCCCCGGGCAGTCCGTCCAAGCTCCGGAATCTCATAAGCCTTAATCCGGTACACCTTACCCTTATCAGTGAAGAACATCAGGTAGTTATGGGAGTTGCTCACGAAGAGATGCTCCACAAAGTCCTGGTCCTTGGTGTCCATCCCGATGACACCGCGTCCGCCGCGCTTCTGGCTGCGGTAGGTGTTGACCGGAAGACGTTTGATGTAACCGGTGTGGGTAATCGTGATAACAACCTCTTCACGCGGAATCAGATCCTCGTCAAGGATGCTTTCTTCCCCAACCGTAATTTCTGTACGGCGGTCATCGGAGTACTTATCCCGGATCTCCTGCAGCTCATTGCTGATAATATCCAGCACAAGATGCTCATTGGCCAGAATCTCACGGTATTCAGCAATTTTGGCCAAAAGCTCGTTATATTCGTTCTCGATCTTCTCGCGTTCCAGACCGGTCAGGCGCTGCATCCGCATATCGAGGATCGCCTGGGCCTGCTCTACGCTTAGACTGAAAGTCTCCATCAGACCTTCCCGGGCAATATCGGTAGTGCGTGAGGCGCGGATCAGGGCAATGACCTCATCCAGATGATCCAGGGCAATACGCAGACCTTCCAGAATATGCGCCCGTGCTTCCGCCTTCTTAAGGTCGAAGATCGTCCGGCGGCGGATGACTTCGATCTGATGCTGCAGATAGTGATACAGCACATCGCGCAGATTCAGAATCTTCGGTTCATTGTTGACAATAGCCAGCATGTTGATCCCGAAGGTGGACTGCATAGAAGTATGCTTGTAGAGATTGTTGAGTACCACACTCGGATTCACATCCCGTCTCATTTCAACCACTACGCGCATTCCGTTACGGTCAGACTCATCACGCAGATCCGTAATTCCCTCGATGCGCTTCTCACGCACCAGCTCCGCAATCTTCTCCACGAGCCGGGCTTTGTTGACCTGGTAAGGAAGCTCATGCACAATAATCCGGGCCTTGCCGTTATTCTCTTCAATGACCGCTTTGGCACGCATGGTAACCGATCCGCGTCCAGTGCGGTAGGCCTGACGGATGCCTTCACGGCCCAGAATATATCCGGCCGTCGGGAAATCCGGGCCTTGAATATATTCCATAAGCTCCATAGGCGTAATATCAGGATTCTTAATCATCGCCTGCACACCGTCAATAACCTCACCGAGGTTATGCGGAGGAATGTTGGTTGCCATCCCCACCGCAATCCCGCCTACACCATTGACCAGCAGATTGGGATAACGCGCCGGCAAGACTACAGGCTCGTTCTCTTCACCGTCATAGTTGGGCGCGAAGTCAACGGTCTCCTTGTTCAGGTCACGGAGCATTTCTCCGGCAATTTTGGACAAACGTGCTTCTGTATAACGCATTGCAGCCGCCATGTCTCCGTCTATGGAACCGAAGTTACCATGACCGTCTACAAGCATATAGCGCATGGAGAAGTCCTGTGCCATACGTACCATTGTTTCATAGACTGCTGAGTCACCGTGTGGGTGATACTTACCGATAACCTCACCGACGATTCTCGCTGACTTCTTATGTGGCTTATCCGAGGACATACCAAGTTCCGACATCGCAAACAAAATGCGTCGGTGAACAGGCTTAAGTCCATCCCGCACATCCGGCAAAGCCCGGCTTACAATGATGCTCATTGCGTAATCCATAAAGGATTCGCGCATTTCCACGCCAATGTCCCGATCCTTGACTTGCGGGTTATTTTGTTCAGCCATGAGTTGGTGGACCTCCTTCAGTTAAAAACCGCTACCCTATATTATATTACTTTCACAAAACCAGCACAATTAAACATGATAGCCTGTTATCGTCTATATTGATTTTCTTTTAGTACGGATAAGGGTATACGCCCTCTCCGCTGCTGTCTTCAGTACATAGACTGTAGAGACAAGAGAATTGGCTTCATGCCCCTGTTTTCGTCCCAAAAAGCATAATCTCATATCCTTATATTATAACATTATTTTGCTTTCTTGTCCTGAAAATTCGCTATGCGTAAAGAAACGGAGGCAGAACATGAAGATTCAACGCGTGTCCAGCAAATGGGCAAAAACGAAAGTCATTCTGCAAAACCGTCAGCTCTCGGTCTATATTCCGGAAACGCGCAAATACGGCCTGGAGGATCTGAAAGAAATGCTGCATCTGCATGGCACGGTATATATAAAGCCCGACCGCGGCACCTATGGCAGCGGAGTAATGAGAGCTGAGCAGAGGGTTGTACACTTAAGTCCCAGCGGGCAGCAGCCGGAGACCCGTGAACCGGAGACAGCAGCTGCAGGCATTGAAGCAGAATTCCCGGCAGAGCCGAAGCTGATGTATATTCTCAGGTATGCGAAGGACGCCGAGGTCTTTAATAGCCCTGAAGAGCTTCATGCCGCACTGGTGCCCCGGATTAAAGACCGCAGCTATCTGGTCCAGCAGGGCATTGATCTGCTGCAGCATCAGGAGCGCCCCTTCGACCTGCGGGTGCTTACCCAAAAGAATCCCCAGGGCAGCTGGGAGACTACAGGCATGCTTGGCCGGGTCGCCGCACCGCAGAAGGTGATCACGAATTATCACAGCGGGGGCAGTGTTTTTCCGGTAGGTGCCCTGTTCAAGGAGCATATGACCTCTGACGAAATGTCTGCAACTACCCAGGAGCTCAAATCGCTGGGCGTCCGAATCGGCGCGCAGCTCGAAACGGCTTATCCAGGCCTTAAGGAGCTGGGGCTTGATGTCGCCATAGACCAACATCACGATCTATGGCTGCTTGAAGTAAACACCTTACCCTCCATCATTGTCTTCAAATTGTTCCCGAACAAAGCAATTTACCGCAAAATCCACCGTTACGCTGTGGCCTATGGACGGTTGAAGCCTAACCGGAAGTCCGTGACCAGCCGCCGCAAGCGAATATCGAACTTCTAGCTCTATGTATTCAAACGGCAGGCTATATACCCCTCTGTATTACTAAAAAACCTCCGGCTTCATCCGCAAGGGATAATCCGGAGGTTCGCTATGTGCGGCTTAAATATCCAGGTTCTTAACCGATTGCGCATGCTCCTGAATGAATTCACGGCGCGGTTCGACATTGTCACCCATCAGGGTATCAAAGATGCTGTCCGCCAGCATGGCATCCTCAATGGTCACCTGCAGCATGGTGCGGCTCTCAGGGTCCATCGTCGTGTCCCACAGCTGAGCGGCGTTCATCTCACCCAGACCTTTGTAGCGCTGAACATTAACCTTCACGTTCTCACCAAAGGCAGCAATGATCTCATCGCGCTCCTTCTCGGTCTGTGCATAGCGCACAACCTTGTTGCGCTCGATCTTGAAGAGCGGCGGCTGGGCGATATAGATATACCCTGCGTCAACAATCTTCCGCATGTAGCGGTAGAAGAAGGTCAGCAGCAGTGTTCGGATATGGGCGCCGTCGACGTCCGCATCCGTCATAATGACTACCTTGTGGTAACGCGCCTTCGAGAGGTCGAAATCATCGCTAATCCCGGTTCCGAGTGCGGTGATAATCGCCCGGATTTCCGCATTGGACAAGATCCGGTCCAGCCGGGCCTTCTCGACGTTCAGTATCTTGCCGCGCAGCGGCAGGATCGCCTGGAAGTGACGGTCCCGGCCCTGCTTGGCAGATCCTCCGGCCGAGTCACCTTCGACGATGTACAGCTCACTGATGGACGCATCCTTGGAGGAGCAGTCTGCCAGCTTACCCGGCAGGGCGCTGACTTCAAGCGCACTTTTGCGGCGGGTCAGCTCACGGGCCTTTTTGGCCGCTTCACGGGCACGGGAAGCCTGCAATGACTTCTCCAGCACCTTGCGTGAGACGGCAGGATTCTCTTCCAGGAACTCCTGCAGCTTCTCGCCGAACAGTGATTCTACAATCCCGCGGACTTCACTGTTGCCGAGCTTGGTCTTGGTTTGGCCTTCGAACTGCGGCTCAGGGATTTTGACGGAAATAATCGCCGTCAGACCTTCACGGACATCATCACCGGTCAGATTCTGGCTGCTATCCTTGATCACGCCGGCCTTGCGTGCGTAATCATTAATGATCCGCGTCAAAGCGCTCTTGAAGCCGGATTCATGCGTTCCGCCCTCGTGGGTATTGATATTGTTGGCGAATGAATAGATATTCTCTGTATATGAATCGTTATATTGGAGAGCTACTTCAACCGCGATCATATCCCGTGAGCCTTCCACGTAGATCGGTTCCTCATGAAGAGCTTCTTTTTTCTCGTTAAGGTATTTCACATACTCCACAATACCGCCTTCATACTTGAACGTATTGTTGACTCCGGTCCGTTCATCCACCAGTGACAGCTCAATGCCCTTGTTCAGGAAGGCCAGCTCTCGGATACGGGTAAGGAGCGTGGAGTATTCAAAAGTAGTGGTTTCGGTAAAAATATCCGGGTCCGGGTGGAAGGTGGTGGTGGTCCCCGTCTCCTCTGTATCCCCGATCACTCTGATGTCATATTGCGGCACGCCGCGGTTGTACTCCTGCTGGTAGACATGCCCGTCACGCTTGACGGTCACTACTACCTTCTCGGACAAAGCGTTAACCACAGAGATCCCCACGCCGTGAAGACCGCCGGACACCTTGTAGCCCCCGCCGCCGAACTTACCGCCCGCATGCAGGACAGTCATGACCACTTCAAGCGTGGACTTCTTCAGCTTGACGTTCTCACCAACAGGAATTCCCCGCCCGTTGTCAATAACAGTCACACTATTATTTTCAGTAATTATGACTTGAATCCGGTCGCAAAAACCTGCCAGCGCCTCATCGATACTATTATCGACAACTTCCCAGACCAAATGATGCAGACCTTTGGAGCTGGTGGAGCCAATGTACATGCCGGGACGTTTCCGAACTGCTTCCAGCCCTTCCAGTACCTGAATCTGGCTCTCATCATATGTCGGTTGATTCATTGACATGCCTTCACCTACTTCTTTCAGATTATCTCTTGTAACTTGCGAAACCTATATTTCTAACAAGATCTTGGCTCTTTTTTTGAGAGTGGAGGAGGAGATCGGGGAGTAGTAGACAGTATTCCTGGTCACGACAATAGACTTCGCTTCCTCTTCACCAATGCGTTCCAGCTTCTTATCCTGCTGGGAATGAGTCATAAACTGCTTCGATACCTTGGAGGACTTCTCAATTGATATATCAAATATAGCAATCAGCTCTGAGGATCGAATAATTTTTTCTCCGCCCAAATGAATATACATGGTCTTCCTCCGCTCTTTATAACCCCACTTTGCCGCCATGAACATGATACAGGATTGCACCCTTTAGTTTATCAGCGTTCAGTCCCTCAACACCGGTGGCAGTGATGAAGGTCTGCACCTTGCTCTGAAAGGTTTCGATAAGCTGGGTCTGACGATAGGGATCAAGTTCGGACAAAACATCATCAAGAAGCAGCACAGGGTATTCTCCGATCTCCTCATGGATCAGTTCAATTTCCGCCAGCTTGAGCGATAAAGCTGCCGTACGTTGCTGCCCTTGGGAACCGTAGACCTGAGCTTCTCTTCCGTTGATAAAAAAGGACAGGTCATCCCGATGGGGACCCGTCAGCGTCATGCCGCGCCTGATTTCCTGATCTCTTGTTTGTGATAACTTTAACATAAATTTGTCCAATAAGACAGCTTCATCTTCCTCTTCACGCTCACCAAAGGAGGGGACATAGAGCAGCTTGAGCTCTTCTCCGCCGTTTGTGATGCCCCGGTGGATACTTTCTGCCCATATCTGCAGCTTCTTTATGAATTGTTTCCTTTTTTTGACGATTTTAACACCATGTTCTACAAGTTGGGCATCCCAGATGTCCAGAAGCTCCCGGCCGCCAGCCTCCTTGCCCCATAACTGCTTCAGCAAATTGCCCCGCTGGAGTAGGATTTTCTGGTACTGCTGCAGATGAAACAGGTAGCTCGGCTGAACCTGGCCAATCTCCATGTCAAGGAACCGGCGCCGGATGCCCGGGGTGCCTTTAACAATCTCCAGATCCTCCGGAGCAAACATTACAACGTTCAGCGAGCCTACGAATTCACTGAGCCGCCGTTGCTCCAGTCCGTTAATTCTGGCCTTCTTGCCCTGCGGGGACAGAGTCAGCTCCAGTTTAAGATCCCCGTATTTGCGCTCTACTTCAGCAACAATCTGTGCGGAGCCCGCCGGGGCATCGAAGGAGATCAGCTCCTTGTCCTTGGAGGTCCGGTGGCTTTTGGTCATCGCAAGGACAAACAAAGCCTCCATGAGATTGGTTTTGCCCTGGGCGTTCTGTCCGAGAATGAGATTCACATCGCCCAGATGCTCAAGACGCAGCAGCCCATAGTTGCGGTAATCCTGCAGTCCGATATTTTTGACAAACAAGAGCCTGTTCCTCCTTAGGGTTACTCCTCCTTGACGCCGCCGCCCTCAACTTCAAAGACGCCGTTATCCTGTACCTCGATTGTATCACCCGGGTAGAGTTTCCGGCCACGCCGTTCTTCCACCTCACCGTTCACCTGCACATGCCCTTCCTGCAGCAGTGCCTTAGCCATCCCCCCTGTGGATACACAATCGGAGAGCTTCAGGAACTGGTCGAGCTTAATATATCCACTGTGGATAACTATTTTTTTCATGTTTTTGATCCTCTCAGCCACTTATCCACATGTTCATGAACAGGGCGTTAATTAGTTGTCCGGTACGGCAGAATCACATACAGGCTGCGGCTCTCATCGAGCGGTCTGAGAATAATCGGGCTCATCATGCCGGTGAAGGCGATCACGAGCTGCTCACTCTCCACCACCTTTAGCACATCGAGCATATATTTGGAGTTGAAGGAGATGCGCAGCGGCTCGCCTTTGAAATCGATAACTTCCAGCTCTTCACGAACCTTCCCCAGCTCGGAGGAGCTGGAAGAGATCTCCACATCACCGTTTTCCAGGGTCTGCATCCGGACGATGTTCGTTTTCTCTTCGCGGGACAGCAAATAAGCACGGTCAATCGATTCGCTTAATTTTTTTGTGTCCAAAGTTAGTTCTGTTTTGTAGGTGGTTGGAATAATTCTAGAAGTATCCGGATAAATGCCATCCAGAATCCGCGAATAGAACAGCACTTTGTCGATTTTGAACAGCACCTGGTTATCGGCGACGACAATATCCACCAGCATATTCTGATCAGGGATAATTTTGCTCAGCTCGTTCAGCGTTTTGCCGGCAATGACAATATTCGCGAACTGGATATTCTCTGTGCCTTCCAGGTGTGCAGCTCTGGTTGCGAGCCGGTGGCGGTCGGTAGCCGTGAACTTGAATTCATTGTCGGCCAGATTCCACAGAATGCCTGTCAGGATCGGTGTGGTCTCTTGGGTGGAGATGGAGAAGGCAGTCTGCTTGATCATATTCTTCAGCAAATCACCGGGCATGGAGATGGTTTCATTCTCTTCAATGCTTGGCAGAACAGGGAATTCTTCAGGATCGAGGCCCACAATCTGAATCTCCGTAGAGCCGGAGGAGATGTAGGTCTGGAAGCCTTCCTTGACTTCCATGTGAATTTCTTTGGAGGGAAGCTTCTTGATAATCTCTACGAAAAATTTGGCGGGAAGCACTACGCTGCCCGGCTGCTCTACCTTGACGATCGTCTGGCTGTCATTCTCGGCAGGGATGAAGGACTGAATGGAAATATCCGTATCACTTGCAGTCAGTGTAACGCCCTGATGGCTAACCTCAAACTTAATACCGGTCAGAATAGGGATAGTTGTTCTGCTGGAGATTGCCTTGGAGACATGGCCGATGGATTCGTTAAGCTCGTTTTTGAGAATGCTGATTTTCATGATTTCACTCCTAGCTGAAAAATTGGGAAATGGGTGTACGTAAATGCTCTTTGAAACCTGCTCTTAGAAGATGAATTATTATAGTTATTTAATAGTATTAGTAGTAGGGGCTCCGTTTATGTGGATAAGTGGCTAAACAGCATAAAATTAAGCCTACCCACATGTGTATAGATTGTGTATAGGCTCTTTGTTCCTCTTAGGAAGGATTTTTAATTTTCTCCGAAAGATTATTTACCACTTTATAGAGCTCCTGGTCCACCTTTAATTGCTGCGTAATCTTCTCATGGGCATGGATAACGGTCGTATGATCGCGTCCTCCGAAGGCCTCGCCGATCTTAGGAAGCGAATAATCCGTCAGCTCGCGGGAGAGATACATGGCAATCTGCCTTGGAAAAGCCACAGCCTTCGTGCGTTTCCGCGCTTTGAAGTCCTCCATGCGCAAATTGTAGTATTCACCGACTTTTTGCTGAATATCGTTAATGGTGATCATCTTCGGACGGCTCGAAGGGATGATATCCTTCAGCGCTTCGGCTGCCAGATGTGTCGTCACATCCTGGTTCGTCAGGGAAGAATAAGCCACGACACGGATCAGCGCGCCTTCAAGCTCCCGGATATTCGTGTCGATCTGGTTGGCAATGTACATCATGGCTTCGTTCGGGATATCCAGGTTCTCCGCCTTGGCCTTCTTGCGTAGAATGGCAATCCGCGTCTCAAGATCGGGGGGCTGGATATCTGTGATCAGTCCCCATTCGAACCGGGAACGCAGCCGTTCTTCCAGAGTAGGAATTTCCTTGGGAGGCCGGTCGCTAGAGATGATAATTTGCTTGCGTTCTTCGTGAAGAGCATTGAACGTATGGAAAAATTCCTCCTGCGTGGACTCCTTGCCGGCCAGGAATTGGATGTCGTCAATCAGCAAAATGTCAACATTGCGGTACTTGTTGCGGAAGCTTTCGCCGCGGTTATCACGGATGGAGTTGATGAATTCATTCGTGAATTTCTCGGAGGAGATGTAAATCACCTTGTTGTTGGGGTTATGCTCCAGCACATAATGGCCGATCGCATGCATAAGGTGAGTCTTTCCGAGACCTACGCCTCCATACAGAAACAGAGGGTTATAGGCTTTGGCCGGCGCTTCGGCTACAGCAAGGGAGGCTGCATGCGCAAAACGGTTGCCTGAGCCGATCACGAATGTGTCGAAGGTGTATTTGGGATTGAGCAAATGTGTCTGTGCCTCTTCGCGCGAAACAACGGGAGTGGGCGCACTTTGCTGAACCACAGGCTCAGAGGGCTTGTTCTCCTCAATGACAAATTTGACTTCCACTTGCTGTCCGGTAACTTCATATACCGTTGCTCCTACCAGTTTGGTATAGCGACTTTCCAGCCATTCTACGGCAAAGGTTGTAGGCGCCGAGATGATAAGAGCCTGGGAATTGAATGTCATGGCCTTGGTGGCCTTGAACCAGGTATCGAAGCTCGGCTTGCTTAGTTTGGTTTGAATAATCGATAATATTTGCTGCCATAATTCGGAAGTATGGCTGTCCACAGACTGTCACTCCTTTAAATCTTCCAAATGTGGCATCAGCCATGAAGTGGAAATGTCGAAGAAAATGGGTTGGCGATTAATCTTATCCCCAGTATGCAACTTCAAGAGACAAAAAAATATGGATAAATTTGAATTGTTCACAACTTTATCCACAGCTTGTTGATAATTTATTGAACAAACAAATCTATTCACATTCAAAAGTAATACTATCATAGCAAAACGCCCCTTATTTTTCAATGAGCGACGCCATTTTATCCACAAATTCAATCACTTGTGTATAATTTTTAGGCACACCACTACATATTGTTGATAATTTGTTTACCGTTCGACAATTTCCGCGACTGCGGCAATTTTTTTATACACAGGTTGTGCTCACCTGTGAGCAAAATCCGCCCGGAATTAATCACAGGTGGATAACTGGACAAGCCTGTGGATTATTATTTTGGATGTATTCCTTTGTGGATAAGCGGTTAGGGTTAGGATTAGTGAAGAAGCGGGACACGCTGGGGATAAGATTCCGGATTCCGGCTGGTCCCAAAAAACGGGGGCAAAAGTGGAGCAGCCGGAAAAAGAGGGAGAAAGAGACATGGTTGACTTTTGGCGCATTAATGTGTTTAAATATATAAAGGTGTTTTCTGTGAGGATATGTCTCCAAATTAAATTGATAATACTTGTAGATACTGTCCCTACTTTAAGGACGGCTTAGTCCGTTTCTGCTTATATGACAGTAATTATGTTCCTGTAAGGGAGGTGCAATACATGAGACCGACGTTCAGACCAAATGTGAGTAAACGCAAAAAGGTGCATGGTTTCCGCAAAAGAATGAGCACGAAAAACGGCCGCAAAGTGCTGGCAGCCCGCCGCTTGAAAGGCAGAAAAGTTTTGAGTGCGTAAGATAGGCCACTTTGGGACCACTGCTGTGGTCCTTTTTTACGCTTTATTTGCAGAATGCATCAGCTGTTTTTATTTCTCTACTATATATAGCGAAGAATGGGATGATGCTCAGTGAGCAGAAACCCACGCATTACTTCTGCTGCTGCAACAATAAACGATAGGCTCTGCAGGGGATGTTAACGCTACTGCGGGGCTTTTTTTAAAGATATAAGAATTCAATTTCACTAGATTGTAGCTTCCACAAGCTGTCTATGTTTGTTGGCAGGGGATCTCCAGGGCCGGCGCAGTAACTGTTTATGGTCTCCCTTGAATGACAATACTAATTAGAAGATGAAATTCCGGAGCCTGGAGCAATTCCGGTATTTGAATAGGAGATTTCCGTGCACAAAAGTTTACGATTACGAAACCGTGCCGACTTCAGCCGCGTATACCGCCATGGGAAGTCATTTGCGAATCATCAGTATGTGGTGTATTGGTTCCCCAGAAGAGAAGTGGAACGATTCCGGGTGGGCATATCCGTCAGCAAGAAGGTCGGGAATGCCGTAGTCCGCAACCGGATGAGAAGGCTGGTCAAGGAGATTGTCCGTCACCACGAGGCGGAAATTGCCGGCAATTTGGATATCGTTTTCATTGTCCGAAAAGGAGCGCTCTCCAAGGATTACGCCGAACTGGAGAAAAGCGTGCTGCATGTGCTGCGCAAAGCCAAGCTGCTCAAGGCTTTACGCAAGTAAAAGAGCCTGAAGAGGGCTTGTTTATTTGTATCCATAATTATGTTATGATTTACGGTGCAATGGAATGTTTATGAGAGGGGTTTTGAAGTGTCTCTAATGAAGACTAAGCGAGGAAAAATGTTTCTTCTCCTCGGGTTAATGGTTCTAATGATTGCTGTTCTGTCGGGATGCTCTCCGTCTGCGACAACAGTGACGCACACTACGGAGGATTTGAAAAATGGAGGCTTCTGGCAGAGTAATGTTGTGTATTATTTCGCCATTGCCCTGGATACTTTTGCGAAATGGTTCAATGGCCAGTATGGCCTAGCCGTTCTTGTAATGGTTATCATTGTCCGCACGCTGATTCTTCCGCTTACGATTAAGCAGGTGAAGAGCTCACGTGCCATGCAGGCAATTCAGCCGGAACTTGAGAAGATTAAGAAAAAATATAAAGATGAGCCCGAAAAGGTACAGCAGGAGACAATGCGCCTGTTCCAAGAGAACAAGGTCAATCCGATGGCGGGCTGTCTGCCGCTGATCGTGCAAATGCCAATCTTCATTGCCCTATACAACTCGATCTACTACAATCCGGATCTTAGATTACATGACTTCCTGTGGCTGCAGCTCGGCAAACCCGATCACCTGTTCATCCTGCCGCTCCTTGCCGCTGCTACGACATTTATCCAGACCCGTATGATGACCAAAATGAACCCGGTACAACAGCAGGGTCCAATGCAGTTCATGATGATGGTATATCCCGTTCTGATCTTCATCATGTCCTACAACTTCCCGTCTGCACTTCCGCTGTACTGGTTCTATAGCAATCTGTACACCATCATTCAGAACTACTTCTTGTACCGCAACAATGATAAGCACAAAGCAGCACTTGCCGCTGCCAGCGCTACGGTGAGTGCAGGCAACAGCAAGGCTAAGGATGTTAACCTGACGAAGAGCAAGAACAGCAACTCTAACGCCCGCAAAGATGTAACTCCTGCTGCTAAAGGAAACGGAAGCAATGGGAAGAAGGGGGTCAAAAAGTCAAAATGAGCAAAGTCGTCGCGACAGGGAAAACCATTGAAGAAGCTGTAGAACGGGGACTTAATCAGCTTGGAGTTCACAAGGACCGGGTAACGGTCAACGTACTTGAACAGCCGTCAAAAGGATTCCTTGGATTGATCGGTGCGAAGGGTGCCAAGGTGGAATTGACCTTAATCCCGGAAGCCGCACCGGCATCAGCGGCGAGTGCTCCGCTACTGTCTCAGCAGACAACAAGAGAGAGCAATACAGAGGCGATCAGCGGTGTACCGCGCCAGGATTCCGGACACCCGGTAGAAGAAGCATACGGTCAGGCCGTTCATTTCATTGAAGATGTCGCCAAGAGCATGGGGCTTGAGGTGGAAGTTGAAATCGTTCATGCCAAGGAATCTACTGTTCTGCAAATTTCCGGTCCGGAGCTTGGGCTGCTGATTGGCAGAAGAGGACAAACTCTCGATGCTTTGCAGTATTTGGCTAATATTGTGGCCAACCGGTATTCTGACAGCTTCATCCGGCTCGTGCTGGATGCAGAGAACTTCCGGGAGCGCCGCAAGAAGACACTGGAGGAGCTGGCTGACCGTCTGGCCGGGCGTGTGGTGAGGACCCGCAAAGAGGTGGTCCTTGAGCCCATGTCGCCGCAGGAACGCAAGATCATCCATTCCAGATTACAGGATCACAAGCAGGTGAACACCCTCAGCAAGGGTGAAGAGCCGAACCGCCGCGTCGTTATAACTTTGAAGTAGAACCATATGCCGCAATGACTCCTTGACCTATGCGAGGAGTCATTGTTTTTTTGAAGAGACCAAAACCAGAGGTGAATTACAAACATGCTTAGTGATACTATTGCCGCTGTATCGACAGCCTTGGGCGAGGGCGGTATTGCCATCATCCGGGTTAGCGGACCGCAGGCAATCCCCCAAGTGGCCCCTTTGTTCAAAAGCCGTATCCCCCTTACGGAAGCTGATTCTCATACGGTGCATTATGGACATATCGTAAGTCTGCAGGACGGGGAACAGCTGGAAGAGGTACTGGTAACCGTCATGAAGGGACCACGCTCCTTTACCACGGAGGATGTGGTGGAGATCAGCGCTCATGGCGGTGTAATCTCTGTAAGAAGAGTAATGGATCTGCTGCTGCAGCAGGACATCCGGCTGGCCGAGCCGGGAGAGTTCACAAAGCGTGCCTTTTTGGGCGGACGGATTGATCTCTCGCAGGCCGAGGCCGTAATTGATCTGATTCGTTCCAAGTCGGACCGGGCCTTCTCGGTTGCCCTCAAGCAGGTTAGCGGCTCGTTATCCGCACGTATTCATGAGCTTCGGCACACGCTAATTGAGACACTGGCCCATATAGAAGTGAATATTGATTACCCCGAGCATGATGTGGAATCCTTAACTGCCGATTTCATCAAGGATAAGAGTCAAGAGGTTATGCAAGGCATAGATAAGCTGCTTCGAACCGCCAATGAAGGAAAGATTCTGCGCGAAGGGATTACGACAGCTATTGTGGGCAGGCCCAATGTCGGGAAGTCCTCACTGCTGAACGCGCTTGCCCGCGACAACAAGGCGATTGTGACCGACATTCCGGGAACAACGCGTGATGTGATAGAAGAGTATGTAACGATTAATAATATCCCGCTGAAGCTGCTGGATACTGCTGGTATCCGTGAGACGATGGATGTGGTGGAGAGAATCGGTGTGGAACGTTCGAAGGCGGCTTTCAGCGATGCGGATCTGATTCTGCTGGTGCTGAATGCCAATGAGGAGCTTCATGAGGATGAACTGGCACTGATGGAACAAATCCACGGTAGACAAGCGCTGGTCATCATGAATAAAATGGACTTACCGTCCCGTCTGGACACGGAGAAGCTGCGCTCCTTTTTCGCTGAAGCGAGTATTGTACCGATGTCGGTGCTGGAAGAGGAAGGACTCGATAGATTGGAAGAGGCGATCTCCGCACTATTCTTCGGAGGCAAGCTGGAATCTGGCGATCTGACTTATGTAAGCAATGTAAGGCATATAGCCTTGCTTAAGAAGGCACATAAATCACTACAGGATGCCTATGAAGCAGCGGAGATGCTGATTCCTATAGATATGATACAGATTGATGTACGTCTGGCCTGGGAGCAGCTCGGGGAGATTATTGGAGATACGGCGGCGGATTCGCTGCTGGACCAGATCTTCTCGCAATTCTGCTTGGGCAAATAAGAAGGGGGAACCGTTATGAATTATGATGGAGGCAGCTATGATGTTATCGTCATCGGCGCCGGTCATGCCGGCTGCGAAGCAGCTCTGGCTGCTGCACGGATGGGCTGCCGCACACTGATGATCACAATTAACCTGGATATGGTGGCCTTCATGCCATGTAATCCATCGATTGGCGGACCCGCCAAGGGCCATGTGGTGCGTGAAATTGATGCACTCGGCGGAGAAATGGGCCGCAATATAGACAAGACCTTCATTCAACTGCGAATGCTTAATACAGGCAAGGGGCCTGCGGTTCATGCTCTGCGTGCACAAGCCGACAAGTTCCTCTATCAGCACGCAATGAAAGAAACGATGGAAAAGACTCCTAACCTGACTCTGCGCCAGGGGATGGTGGAGGAGCTGATCGTCGAAGACGGACGCTGCGCCGGAGTGGTGACGAAGACAGGGACGGTGTATCACAGCAAGACCGTTATTCTGACAACGGGAACCTACCTGCGCGGCAAAGTGATCATGGGTGAGCTGACATATGAGAGCGGACCAAATAATCAGCAGCCGTCCGTACGCCTGTCCGAGAATCTGCGCGAACTGGGGTTCGATTTGGTCCGCTTCAAGACCGGAACGCCGCCGCGTGTCCACAAGGATTCGATTGATTTCTCCAAGACAGAAATCCAGCCGGGCGATGAGAAGCTGAAATTCTTCTCTTTTGAAACCAAATCCTCGGATAATGAGCAGTTGCCTTGCTGGCTGACCTACACCTCCCCGGTTACTCACCAGATCATTAATGACAATCTGCACCGGGCGCCGATGTTCACGGGTATTATTGAAGGAACGGGTCCGCGTTATTGCCCTTCCATTGAAGATAAGGTTGTCCGGTTCAGTGATAAATCACAGCATCAGATCTTCCTGGAGCCGGAAGGTAAAAACACATCGGAATACTATGTACAGGGTCTGTCGACAAGTCTTCCTGAGGATGTGCAATTGGCGGTCCTGCGGTCTATTCCCGGTATGGAGAAGGTAGAGATGATGCGCAACGGCTATGCCATTGAATATGATGCCATGGTTCCGACGCAGCTCTGGCCGTCTCTGGAAACCAAACGTCTGCCGGGACTATTCACTGCGGGACAAATCAACGGTACCTCCGGCTATGAAGAAGCGGCAGGGCAGGGGGTTATTGCCGGTATCAATGCAGCGCGTAAAGTACAGGAGAAAGAGCCGGTCGTGCTGGATCGTTCACAGGGTTATATTGGCGTTCTGATCGATGATCTTGTCACTAAGGGAACGAATGAGCCTTATCGCCTGCTGACTTCCCGTGCGGAATACCGGCTGCTGCTCCGTCATGATAATGCGGATCTCCGCCTGACGCCAATCGGCTATGATATTGGGCTGATTACAGAGCAGCGCTATGAAGCCTTCCTTGATAAGAAGGGCCGGGTCGACCGTGAGATTATCCGTCTGCAGGAGACAAAGGTCAAACCGGTTCAAGTGAATGAAGCGCTAGCCAGTTATGGATCTGCACCGATTGTTGACGGAAGCAATCTGCTGACCTTAATGCGCCGCCCTGAGCTAGCCTACAGCTTCGTGGATCTGATCTCTCCTTCTCCAGAAGAGCTGGATGAAGAGATGAAGGAGCAGGTGGAGATTCAGATTAAGTATGCCGGCTATATTGAGAAACAGCTTCTGCATGTGGAGAAGCTTCAGAAGATGGAGAAGAAGAAGATTCCAGACGACATCAACTATAATGAGATTCATGGACTGGCAATGGAGGCCCGGCAAAAGCTGACCAAAATCGCTCCCATCTCCATTGGGCAGGCTTCGCGTATCGGAGGCGTTACCCCGGCAGATATCTCGATTCTGCTGGTCTATCTGGAGCACTATAACCGTGTAACAGCGGCGAAAGGATAACCTATGGATACAACGGTAGCTGAGTTCACCGACCTGCTCAAGGAGCATGGGCTGGAACTCTCAATGAAGCAGCTTGAACAATTTGAACTCTATTATCAGGAGCTGGTCTCCTGGAATGAGAAGATGAATCTAACCGGGATCACAGAGCGGAGCCAGGTATATACCAAGCACTTCTATGATTCTTTATCTTTAGCCTTCTACGTGAATATGCAGGAGACGAAGAGTCTTGCTGATATTGGTTCAGGGGCAGGGTTCCCTGGTATTCCGCTAAAAATATGCTTCCCGGATCTTAAGCTGACGATTGTGGATTCACTTAGCAAACGGATCACCTTCCTGCAGCATGTCTGTGATACCCTGGGGTTGAAGGGTGTACAGCTCATTCACGGCCGGGCAGAGGATGTGGCCAGACAGTTTGTTCACCGGGATGCTTATGATGTAGTTACTGCCCGTGCGGTGGCCCGTTTATCGCTTCTGAATGAATTCTGTCTGCCATTCACCCGCAAGGACGGCATCTTCGCTGCCATGAAGGGGAGCGATCCGACGGAGGAACTCCAAGAAGCCAAGCGCAGCTTCAAGGAGCTGCGTGCTGAACTGCACAAGGTAGAATCCTTCAGTCTGCCGGTGGAAGAATCTTCCCGGCATATCATTCTTGTACGTAAGACTGGGGCCACACCGTCCAAGTATCCGCGCAAGCCCGGCGTACCTGCGAAGTCGCCGCTCATCTAATTGTTTCACGTGAAACAACATTTGACAGTCTTCTGTTATAGTGGACCAAGCTCATCTTTGATGAGCTTGGTCTTTTTATTTGTGCGGAAAGCTGCTCTAGTTCAGGCTGGTGTGCAGGAAAAATAGGTCATTATGGAGAATAGGATTATTAGCAGAAAAGTGATAGAATAATATAGTAAGACTTTTAATAGATAAGATCAGAATGAATGCCAGGCCGTCTTTTAAGAGAAGTGGCTTAGAATGACTTAGGGTTACTTTTCTTACGCTGTACGATAAGCTTTTCGCATGAAAGGTTAAGATGATCGTACTATAACGAAATTAGGTGGTTATGAACGGAATGAAAGAACAATTCACCAAGCTTTTTGGATTTACCGAGCGGAGCAGCGGAGAAGAGATCAAACAAATCCCGGTTCATGAGGTCATCAGCAGTCCGTATCAGCCACGGACTATTTTCGATGATGAGAAGATCGACGAGTTGTGTCAGACTATCAAAACTCATGGCGTGATCCAGCCGATCGTTGTGCGTATGCGTGATTCCCAGTATGAGATTATTGCAGGCGAAAGACGCTGGCGGGCAGTTAAAAAGCTGGGCATGGACACCATTCCGGCACTTGTCCGCGAATTCAATGATTCACAGGCTGCATCGATCGCACTGATAGAGAACTTGCAGCGTGAGGGCTTAACCTCTATTGAAGAGGCGATCGCGTATCAGAAGCTGATTGACTTGCATCAATTGACCCAGGAGAGTCTGGCTCAGCGGCTTGGCAAAAGCCAATCCACCATTGCCAACAAAATCCGCTTGCTGAATTTGCCTGAACAGGTCAAAACTGCTTTAATGGAAAGGAAAATCACCGAGCGTCATGCACGCTCGCTCTTGTCGCTGGACACTGAGGAGATGCAGCTTAAGGTTCTGGCTGAGGTTATTTCCAAGGAATTGAATGTAAAACAAACAGAAGCACGTATCGCCTTCTACAAGGCCGTTACCCAGACCAAAAAATCAAAACGGACCTCCTATACCAAAGATGTCCGTCTCGCTCTTAATACAATTCGTCAATCTATAGACATGGTGACCGGCTCAGGAATGGAGATTAAGACCTCCGAGAATGACCGCGGAGATCATTATGAGATTGTGATCCAAATTCCAAAACGATAATGGCAACAAAAGCTGAAGGCGGCCCTGAGGTGTTGGCCGCCTTTTCTATGACTAGCTCCGAACGTTATCACATATACACTCTAAGGATAAGTTGTTGTCTATTTGCTTATTTACCTACATCTCCGCAAACGTGATGCCGTAGATCCAGATTATTATGCTGTTAACAGCTAAGAACTACAAGATGATTCTTTCTAAACAATTCGAGGTGAAATAAGTGTCCAAGATTATTGCCATAGCAAATCAAAAAGGCGGGGTAGGTAAAACAACAACCTCTGTGAACCTGGGTGCCAGCATGGCTACTCTGGGGAAGAGAGTGCTGCTTGTTGATATTGATCCGCAAGGCAACACTACGAGCGGCGTTGGCGTCAACAAAGCGGATGTAGAGAATTGCATTTACGATATTCTTATTAATGAAGTGGATCCGCAGGATACAATACAGGAGACCCGGATTGAGGGCCTTCATATTATTCCGGCAACCATTCAGCTGGCAGGAGCAGAGATCGAGCTGGTCTCTACGATATCGCGGGAACTGAAGCTGAAGAAGGCACTGAATGCAGTGAAGGCGAATTATGATTACATCATCATAGATTGCCCGCCATCATTAGGGATTCTTACCATTAACTCTCTAACGGCTGCTGACTCAGTGATTATCCCTATACAATGCGAATATTATGCGCTTGAAGGATTAAGCCAGCTGCTCAACACTGTAAGACTGGTTCAGAAGAATCTTAATCCGCATCTCAAAATAGAGGGAGTATTGCTCACGATGCTGGATGCCCGGACGAACCTCGGGATTCAGGTTATCGAAGAAGTGAAAAAATATTTCCAAGAAAAGGTATACAGAACGATTATCCCGCGTAATGTACGCCTAAGCGAAGCCCCTTCACATGGACAGTCAATTATTACCTACGATTCCCGTTCCAAGGGAGCGGAAGTATATTTAGAGTTGGCAAAGGAAGTGATCTCTTATGAGTAAGCGTTTGGGGAAAGGCTTGGATGCATTAATACCTTCTCTGTCAATCAATGAAGACGATAAGGTAGTAGAGATTCCGTTGACGCAGCTTAGAGCCAATCCTTATCAGCCGCGCAAGGATTTCAATGAAGAGGCCATTCAGGAGCTTGCAGAATCCATAAGACAGCATGGTGTGATCCAGCCGATCATTGTTCGCAGTGTGTTGAAAGGGTATGAGATTATTGCCGGGGAACGCAGATTCAGGGCCTCGCAATATTGCGGCAAAGCTACGATTCCGGCAGTGGTCCGCAGCCTCAGTGATCAGCAGGTGATGGAGATTGCCCTGATCGAGAACCTGCAGCGTGAGAATCTTAACGCGATGGAAATAGCGGTTGCTTATCAAGGACTGATGGATCAATTCTCACTAACTCAGGAAGAGCTTTCTCTTAAAGTCGGAAAGTCCAGATCGCATATCG
This sequence comes from Paenibacillus sp. FSL P2-0136, assembly GCF_037975325.1. Taxonomy (NCBI): domain Bacteria; kingdom Bacillati; phylum Bacillota; class Bacilli; order Caryophanales; family Paenibacillaceae; genus Paenibacillus; species Paenibacillus sp. FSL P2-0136. Next base: position 7,286,397 of record NZ_CP150244.1, on the reverse strand, counting down.
CCAACTTTTTGCGGCTGCTTAGCTTACCGGAAGAAGTGAAGGATTATGTTTCACGTGGAACAATTTCGATGGGGCATGCCCGGGCAATTGTGGCTCTGAAAGATCCGGAGGTCATCAAGCAATTGGCTGCCCAGTGTGTGGAGCTTCAGTGGAGTGTTAGAGAACTGGAAGAGGTAGTGAAGAATCTCGACCGCAAACCGGCTAATGGAATTAAGGCCAAGGTTGTGAAACGTGATCCTTATATTGATAATGTAGAGGAAGTATTACGGGAGCGATTCAAGACAACAGTCAAAATTAAACAAGGCAAGGAAAAAGGGAAAATCGAATTAAACTATTACAGTGCCCAAGACCTGGAAAGATTGCTGGAGCTGCTGGGGAACTGATTTGGATATTTGTACCGAAGACATATCCTGAGATATCCTTAATACGGATATGGAGGGGTATGTTTTTTAAATCGAAAAGAGGGAGGGTGGAAGATGGAGAGGCTGGTATATCTCGATCACGCAGCTACTTCGTGGCCCAAGCCGCCGGAGGTGGCTGCAGCTATGGTGGAGGCCTTGGAAAAGTCAGGGGCCAATGCTGGGCGGGGCAACCACTCACTGGCTATCGGGACGGGGCGGGTATTAGTTCGTGCACGAATGCTGCTGGCAGAGTTGTTTGGTATAGCGAATGCTCAGGATATTGCGTTCACCCATAACACAACTATGGGGCTAAATATGGCTATTAAGGGTACACTTCAACCAGGGGATCATGTCGTTTCAACGATGACAGAGCATAACTCAGTGCGCAGACCGTTGGAGTATTTGCGCCAGAGCATCGGGATTGAAGTGGATTATATACAGGTGGACCGCGAGGGCCAAATCAATCTTCACGAGCTTCAGCGTTCTCTGCGTCCTAACACCCGGATGGTGATCTGCAATCACAGTTCCAATCTGCTGGGAAGTATTCTGCCGATTGGGGATATCGGTGACATAGTGAAATCGCATGGGGCTGTGTTCCTGGTAGATGCCGCTCAAAGTGCAGGGGCGCTTAATATTGATGTGGCGTCTATGAATATTGATCTGCTGGCATTTCCGGGACATAAAGGGCTGCTCGGTCCGCAAGGAACCGGGGGGCTGTATATCTCTCCTGGGCTGGATTTGGAACCGCTGATGCATGGAGGGACTGGCAGTCAGTCGGAGAACAGCGAGCAGCCAAGTGTTCGCCCGGACCGTTATGAGGCAGGGACACAGAATGCCGTCGGAATAGCTGGTCTGCTGGCTGGCGTGAAGGCGGTTAAGGCGCTGGGAGTGGAACAGATTCATATGCAGGAATGGAAGTTGACACAGCTGTTGATGGAGGGCTTGGCTGCTATTCCGGGCATGCGGATTCTGGGCCCGGCACCGGGCGCTCCACGCAGCGGAATTGTGGCTTTTGTTGTAGAGGGGCAGGAGTCGGCGCATATTGCCCACCGGCTGGACCGCGAATACCAGATTGCCGTGCGGGCAGGAATGCACTGTACACCGCTGGCCCATCAAGCAGCGGATACTCTGGCTAGCGGAGCGGTAAGGGCGAGTGTGGGAGTGAGTTCCACGGAAGCGGATGTTCAGCGGCTGCTGTTAGCTATGGACGAAATGTACGGCGTATCGCGTTCAAGCTAATAAGTGGATAAGGATTCAGGTGGATTATACAGGTCGGTGTCGTTACAGCGTAGGAATTCTTATTTTTGTATAAAGGATGATTCAACATGTCGGAGTTAAATGAAATCATAAGCGAGTATTTATCGGCGTTCATCATGGGCTTTGCCGGGGTAATCATACTGATGGCCATTATGATGATCGTCCAGGGTGCCAGGCTTCGCAGAATGCGGAGCCGGTACGAAGCCATGATGGGCGGGAATGGCATAGAGGATCTGGAGAATCTGCTGGTCAACCTGAAGAATCAGGGGGATATGCTGGAGGAGGTCCAGCTGGAGCAGAAGACGCTGCTTGAAGCGGCACATACCAAAATGCGCGGCATGAAGTCGAAGGTGGCCATGAAGCGCTATAATGCTTTTGGAGAACGCGGTAATGACCTGAGTTTCTCGCTTGCCATTCTGGATGACAACCACAGCGGGATTGTGCTGAGCAGTCTGCACAACCGCGAGAACTCATATATCTATGCTAAGCCGATTGAACAGGGAGAGACCCCGTATGCTCTGTCACCGGAGGAGAAGGAAGTTATTGCTCTCGCGTTGCAGCAGATCTAGCATGCAGGTTCCACTGCTTCAAGGCAGAGTAGAGGCTGGATGAAATAATATCCGACAAGCGCATCACCAGGCTTAATCTGGTGTTCTGCAATACGAAATATTCCATGAATCCTCCCACATTAACGATGCCGGTCAAATGGATATCGCCAACGGGGGGAAGCTGCTTGTTGACCCCTGCGCCAGGACGCAGCGGACCTTCAACCACCTGAATGCAGCCGACGCTGGTGGACTGGCCGAGACAGGCGTCAATGGCGATGATGAACGGGTTGGCATGCTTTTGGTACACAAGGCTAACTGTCTCTTCCAGGTTAATGGCATGTACCGGCTCCTCCAGCGTTCCGTAGAGATGGAACAGCGGGCTGTGAAAGCGGGCCAGTGTCGTGCCGACCAGGGGGCCAAGAGAATCGCCGGTCGAGCGGTCCGTGCCCACGCAGATAATGACAATGGGCGTATCCGGACGGGTGCGCGAAAAGTGGAACAGCAGACGGTGGGTAATGGCAGAATAGATATTGGGGTCGGCATGTGATATTTTTAAACAGGATGGTTCTTGCAGCGGTGGAGCTTTGGAAGAGAAATTCATATAATCGTCCTTTCTGAGGCGGCGACTGCAAATCACGGAAAATCAGCTGAAAAAGCAATCAGGCTGCCAGGCTGCTGATTATGCAAGGCTTACGTCCGCGGGAGCGTGTTCTGATGATCCTAGTATATGGATGGAAGTGGTTTTTTATACTATGGCGGCAATAGATAGGACCAATAGCCCAGAGGAGGCGTGGAGTGTGGAGGAGGAACTGCTGCTAGCGTTTGATTCGACCCAGCAGGCGCTGCGCGCCGAGATGCTGCTTGAATATGCGGAGATTGAAATCGATATCTTCCCTACGCCCAAGGAGATCACCGCCGGCTGTGCGATGTCGATCCAATTCTACCGGAGTGCGTTGGATGAGGTAAGGGTCCTGGTCGAAGAGCAGAACGTAGAGATCCGGGGGATCTTCGCCAAGGCCATTGAGGGTGCAGGGTATGTGGAAATAACGGAGAAGGAGGGGTTCGATGATTAACAGCTTACTGGCGGCCGACGGCGTTGACGGTGTTGTTAATGATGCCGTCCGCTTCAAAGATAAATTATGGGACTGGTTCACCAATACTGATATGTGGGCCGCGGTCCTGTTTTCGGGAATCAGAATTCTCATAATTTTCATTCTGACCCGGGTGATTATCAAGGTGGTCTCCAATGTGATTGACCGGTCGCTTGAGCGGGAGACGAGGGGGAGGGCATTAGTCAATAACCGGCGCTTCTCCACGGTCGGCGGACTGATGAAGAATGTGGTTACCTTCTTCTGTAACTTCACCATGATTCTGCTGGTTCTGTCGGAGTTCAACTTCGATCTGAAGCCGCTGCTCGCCGGAGCAGGGGTAGTCGGGCTGGCTATAGGGTTCGGCGCACAAAGTTTGGTCAAAGATGTGATTACGGGCTTCTTTATTATTTTTGAGGACCAGTTTGCAGTCGGGGATGTTATCCAGAGCGGAACCTATAAGGGAACGGTAGAGATGATTGGCCTGAGGACGACCAGACTGTTAAGTGCTACGGGCGAGGTACACATCATTCCTAACGGCACGATTGTTAATGTGACGAATTATTCGCTGGCGAATGCACTGGCTGTAGTAGATGTTCCGGTTAAAATCGAACGCGGGCTCGAAGCCACCCTGGCACTGATCGGCGAGGCGCTTCAGGGCATCGAGGAACGCAGCTCCAGTGTCATTGCCTACCCTAATATTCTGGGAATCCAGTCGATGAGCACCTCAGAGTATGTCATCCGCATAGCGGCGAATTGCCTGCCTAATGCCAGAGACGCTGCCGAGCGGCAGATTCAGAATGATATCAAGCATGCTCTGGAGAAGCAGAGCGCCCTGGAGGCTGCTAAGGCCGAGCAGGAGGCGCGTGAGCAGGCGGAGAGGGAGGCAAGAGAGGCTGAGGCGGCCCGTGAGCAGGAACGCATAGAGGAAGCCCGTAGAGCCCGTGAGGAGCAAGAGGCCAGCCCAAGAAGGCAGGTAGCTGCTGCGCAAGAGGCAGAGGAGGGGGAAGAGTAATGGAACGCAAGGTATTCGGGCTGGGTGATATTGTGCAGATGAAGAAGCAGCATCCCTGCGGAAGTAACGAGATGGAGATTATCCGTATGGGGATGGATATCCGGATTAAGTGCACCGGCTGTCAGCACAGTGTCCTCATTCCCCGCGCCAAATTCGAAAAGAATCTGAAGAAGGTCCTGCATTCAGCGGATAGTGGAGCGGAGAATAATTAAGCTGGCGCAGGAAGCGAAACGCAAATGAATAACGCTTGCAATTGTGCGATTAGCATGATATGATAATTCTTGCTGCGGAGAGGTACCCAAGAGGCCCAAGGGGGCTGACTCGAAATCAGTTAGGCGTGTCAAAGCGTGCGTGGGTTCGAATCCCACCCTCTCCGCCACTTCAGCAATTATATTCTTAATTTATGAGACCTCCGTTCTGATACGGGGGCTTTTTTGTGTCTGTATACGCAAAAAGAGAGACCTTCGCAGGTCTCTCTTCCAGAGGCAGTACATCAATGACGTTCGGAAATCTCTGTCTATAGCTACTACTGTGATTGGGTAATGCCAAAGCTGTTACTCCTTTTTACAGAGCCAGCTTCACTCTCCCCGGGTACGATAGCTGCTGAATTCAGAATCCCTGTGATCGTGTTCGTCTGCGACGTTCAACGGAACCACACCTCTCTTTTGTACTGCCTGGGTCTAGTATGCGCAGCCTTCAAGGTTTTATACCTGGCTGCTGAAATTAATGGACACGGGCCTTCTCGACTTTTTTCCACTTGCGGTTCTGGTTGCTGGTCTCCGGGAAGGTGTCGCCTTTCTCCATTGTAATCCGCTTCGGATTCTGAATCTCCGTGTGGAAGCTCCGCGCTTCGCCTACCTCGGTGTAAACGCCCGGGTTGGGGGCTTTGTCGCCCTTTTCATACTCCGTCTGTTCGCCCATTGGTGAATAACCTCCTGTAATCGAATGATGAAGCTGTTATATTGTGGCCTTGACGATGAGGGATTACTCAGAGGTTCTTACGGAATCCGCCAACATTTTTTGGGGGTCCAGCATCTGGTACGTATTAATAAAACTTGCAATCCTCTGCTGGGTTTGGTATATTGATTTGGTGCGAGTCTATGTTTGTGCTCGTTCCTTGCTCCTGACCTGATCAGGGGCCGCAGACCATAAGGAGGTGAAAATTATGCGCAAATATGAAGTCATGTACATTATTCGTCCTGACATTGAACAAGAAGCCGTTCAAGCAGCAGTCGAAAAATTCCAAGGCATCATCTCCAACGGCGGAGAAATTACAAAGCACGATGTGCAAGGTAAACGCCGTCTTGCGTATGAGATCAAGAAACATCGTGATGGCGTTTTTGTTTTGGTTAACTTCAATGCAGAACCTGCAGTAGTTACTGAGCTTGAGCGTATCATGAAGATTTCTGACGAAGTAATTCGTTATCTCATTACGAACGACGTTGCCTAAGATATTGACAAGCTTTGTAACGAATCGCGCTATTAAGGAGGGGACCTAATTGTTGAACCGTATCATTCTGATCGGTCGGTTGACCCGTGACCCGGAACTTCGTTATACTCCTGCTGGTGTTGCCGTAACACAGTTTACGCTTGCCGTAGACCGTAACTTTACGGGCCAGAACGGTGAACGCGAGGCGGACTTTATCCCGGTAGTAACCTGGAGACAGCTGGCTGAGACCTGTGCCAATTATTTGCGCAAAGGAAGACTGGCAGCCGTGGAAGGACGCATCCAAGTACGGAATTACGAGAATAACGAAGGCAAACGTGTATACGTTACTGAAGTTATTGCCGATAATGTCCGTTTCCTGGAATCCGCGCAGAGCCGTGAAGGCGGAAATGCATCAAGTGGTGGAAGTATGCCTGAAGAGCCAGCCTTCGGTGGCGGCGGTAACGGCGGGAACAGTGCTCGCGGAAATGGCAACAACAATAATTTCTCGCGTAACAACAATACCCAAGATCCTTTTTCGGGCGATGGAAAACCGATCGATATATCGGACGATGATTTGCCATTTTAATAAGGAAGGACTGAACTGAACATGGCTTTCAAACCAAGAGAAGGTGCGGACAACGACAAAAGACCGGCACGTCGTGGTGGACGCAACAAGCGTAAAAAAGTGTGCTATTTCACTGTGAACAAGATTACTCACATTGATTATAAAGACACTGAGCTTCTTAAGAAGTTCATCAGCGAACGCGGAAAGATCTTGCCGCGTCGTGTAACGGGTACAAGTGCAAAATACCAACGCGCTCTGACTATTGCTGTAAAGCGCTCGCGTCAAATCGCGCTGCTGCCTTACACAACAGAATAGGACGTTTTATGAAGCAGCCGGCTTAGCCGGCTGCTTTTTGTATGGGATAACCCATAATTGACAAACGGATTCCAGGTGTAGTAAATTACAGGTATCCTATAACTAAAGGGGAAATTTTGATGTTGGTGAGCGTTCTTAACTAAGCAATTTCATATCGTTCCGGCTGTTAGCCGCCGCATGCTCTGATTTTGCCGGGGGCATGTCTTGTTGGAGTCTGTCCTGATGACATCTCTGACTGAGTAGACTGCGGGCTGCTGGAATGAATGATTTAGTTAAGAACACACGCGAAGCGTCATGATGGCCTCTTGATCCGGCTATTGTTCTCTTTGTGATTAACCGTGCTCTTGCAGCACGGTTTTTTCTGTTTTTAGTCGTCTTCCCGTAAGGGGCGGGACTCTGAAGCCAAAGAGAAGCAGCAGCAGCAAAAAGAGGGCGAAGACTGCCGTGGTGGCGGTTCTTTGCCCTCTTTTTGCGTTATGCGCAGTGGATTGGGATAAGAAATATACTTGTATACAAGGAGGAACTCAAGTTGAATCTGCAAAGTCTGCACACATTGGAATATGAGACGATTAAGCAGGAATTGCTGCGTTATGCGGTATCTTATGAGGGAAGAAGGGTTGTCAGAGAGCTTCAGCCAATGATCTACCTGCCGGCGATACACCGGGCGCTTGAGGAGGCGCAAGAAGCGAAGGAGCTGCTGGAGCGCGGAGCCAGTGTGCCGATTCCCTCGCTGGAGGGCATTGAATGGGTGCTGTCACTGCTCGGGACCGGCTATATGTACAATGAGCAGGATTTCACCGCAGTCTCGCTGTTTCTGAACAGCTGCGGACAGCTCAGGAAATACATGGCCGCCAAGGAGCAGATAGCGCCGCGCATCGCCGCTTACGGGGCATCCCTTCAGGAGCTGAATGGGGTTCGGGACGAGATAGAACGGTGTATCCGGCTGGGCGTCATTGATGACCACGCCAGCAAAGGACTGGAACGGGTCCGCAAACGGCTGGCAGTCGCCAAGGAGCGCCTGCACCGGAAGCTGGAGAGTATTATGAACCGCCACAAATCCATTTTACAGGAAAGTCTGGTCAGTATGCGCGGCGGGCGGTATGTCATTCCGGTGAAACGGGAGTATCACAAGCAAATTAGGGGCTCGGTGCTGGACCAGTCCACCAGCGGGCAGACGGTATTCGTGGAGCCGGATGAGGTGGCCTCGTTACAGGGAGAAATCGAGCTCCTGACTGCTGACGAGGCTCGTGAGGAAGGAATAATCCTGAGCATGCTGACAGGGCTGTTAGAGCAGGAACAGGCCGCTATCCGGCTGAATATTGAGGTGACGGGCATGTATGACTTTATTTTCGCCAAAGGGAAGGTTGCCCGGGTAATGGATGCGGGGCCGGTTGCTCTGAACGAACGCGGTTATGTAAGGATGAATGGAGGCCGTCACCCCCTGCTGAAGGATATGGTGCCGGTCAGTCTGGAGCTCGGTCAAGGGTATAAATCGCTGATCGTGACCGGGCCGAATACAGGCGGCAAGACGGTTGTGCTCAAAACCCTGGGCCTGCTCGTATTAATGGCGCAGTCCGGCCTGCTGGTACCGGTTGATCCCGGCAGTGACTTCGCGGTCTTCACCAATGTAATGAGCGTTATCGGAGACGGACAGAGCCTGACACAGTCCCTAAGCACCTTCTCGGCACAGATGAAGAGTATTGAAGGAATGCTCTATGATGCCGGCAGAGGCGTGCTGCTGCTGATTGATGAGCTGGCTGCCGGCACAGACCCTGGTGAAGGGTTCGCGCTGTCCATCGCGATTCTGGAGGAGTTGAACCGAAAGGGGGCTAATATCGTGGTAACGACCCACTTCAATGAGCTGAAGGCCTTCGCGGCGGCAACGGCAGGCTTCGAGAATGCACGGATGGAGTTCGATAAGAACACGCTGCAGCCGCTGTATAAGCTAACGATTGGCGAAGCTGGAGAGAGCTACGCGCTGCAGATCGCCGAGAAGCTGGGTATTGTCCATTCCGTTATCGAGCGGGCCAAACAGCTTGTGACAGAGCAGCAGGGACACAGAGGCGGCCACAGCCCTTGGAAGGACGCTATCAGAGCTGCTGAGAGAGCTAAAGCAGCGCAGAATGAAATAACTGCAAAAGCGGATAGAACGGCTGAAGGACAGCAGGGAAACGTTGCATCACAGGAGGCGCATACTCCAGTACCTGAATTTGCGATAGGAGATGCTGTCTATGTCAGCTCTTTAGGGCGGACGGGAATTGTCTATGAGAAGAAGGACAGCCGGGGGAGGGTCGGAGTGATGATCCAGAAGCAGAAGCTGAGTATTAACCACAAACGGCTGAAGCCTTATCTGTCCAAGGAGGAGCTGTACCCCGAGGATTATGATTTTGATATTATTTTTGAGAGCAAGGAGACCCGGAAGAAGCGTAAGCTGATGCGGAAAAAGCATGTAGAGGGCCTGAGCATCATCCATCCGGGAGAGGAAAATTAAGGCGCTGCTATAGCTGAAGTCTGCCCGTCAGGGCAGGCTTTTTTCTACATCGGAAGGGTTCTGGGCTGCCCCGAAATAAATTAAAGACTTCACTTTACAGTGAATATTGTATATCCTCTATAATGTGGAATAATTATTTGTCCATAATCTGCATAATAGGCATTACAGTAAAATCTAGTGTAGAAACCGCTTACATTACTGTGTGATCCAACCCGGGAGGGAAGAAATATATGTCAAACCGACTCATCGGCAGACTGATGCTACCGCTTGCGCTCTTGGTGGCATTGTCGGCATGCAGCGGGCCAAGCCCGGCCGTCAAGAATGTTGTGGCGCGCCTTAGCCAAACAGCCGATGAACCCATTACAGGCGGGACTGTGACCTTCGGCTACCCGTCCGCTTTTCAAGGGATCTTTGAACCGGCATTCTTCGAAGGAGAAGATGATTCCAATGTGCTGGAGTTCACCACTGAGGCCATGTTCACTGTGAAGGATGATTTGTCCACCGCTCCTAATATCGCCAGCTGGCAGGAGTCCGAGGATCATACGGTGTTCACATTCACCATTAAGCCCGGGGTCCGCTGGCATAACGGGGATGAGCTGACCGTGGAGGATTGGAAGTTTGCTCTGGAGACTATCGCCAGCCCGGAGTATACGGGTTCCAGATACTATAGCGTTGAGATGATCAAGGGCGCAGAAGCGTACCACCAGGGCCAGGCGAAGGAAATTACAGGGCTTAAGGTGATGGACCCGTATACGCTGCGCATTACAATGAATTCAGCACGGGTGAACGTGATTGATAATCTGTGGGCCTACCCGATGAACAAGCGGTACTTCGCGGGAGTGGCAGTTAAGGATATGCTGGACAGCGATCAGGTGCGCAAGCGGCCAATTGGCACGGGTCCGTTCATGGTAACCAGCATTGTGCCGGGCCAGACGGTGGAAATGAAACGGTTCGATAATTATTACAAGGGCGGAGCGCTTCTGGACGGGATTACTTATAAGGCGATCGACAGCAAGGATATTACCTCTCTGCTTGAAGCAGGAACTGTCGATATGGCGGCTTTGCCGCGTGATGCCTATGAGGCCGCAGGGCAATTGGATAACGTAGAGATTAGGGTCACACCAGGAATGTCGTTTGAATATATCGGGTTCAAGTTTGGACACTGGGATGAGACAGACGGTCAGGTGGTAATGGATAATCCCAAGTTCAAGGATAAACGACTGCGTAAGGCAATGTATTATGCACTTGACCGGCAAGGGATTCTAGATAAATATTCCTATGGCCTTGGGACGCTTATCGAGACACCTATCCCCAGCTCCAGCTGGGCCAAGATCGCGGATGAGGAGATCGACACCTATCCCTATTCTCCGGAAAAGGCTGGGAAGCTGCTGGATGAGGCCGGGTATCTGGATCTAGACGGGGATGGACTCCGCGAAGATCCCGGCGGCAAGAAGCTCGTTATTCACTATGATGCGATGAGCGGCAGCAAGACAGCTGAGGCCCGGACGGCAGCCATTCTCCAGAATTGGCGTGATGTCGGGCTGGATGTGCGGCTCAGCGGAGGAAGCCTCAAGGAGCTGAATACCTTTTATGAAGCTGTGGAGTCGGATGATCCGGCAGTGGAGCTGTTCAACGGCGTGTGGGGACTGGCCAGCGACCCTGATCCTTCGGGCTTATGGCGCGCTACCGATTCGTGGAATTACCCCCGGTGGACGTCGAAGCGCAGTGAGGACCTGATCCGGGAAGGGGTTAGCCTGAAGGCGTATGATAAGGACTTCCGGAAGGAAATCTACTATGAATGGCAGAAGCTGATCAATGATGAGGTTCCAATGATCTTTTTTGCTGAACGCTCGGATATTACTGCGGTGAATAAGCGCCTGCAAGGGGTAACAATGAACGCTTTAAGCAATATCATCAATCCGCAGAGCTGGTGGATTAAGGATACTGAATAGGCTAAGAGGATGGTCTGATCTGCTGTGTTAAGTGGCTGAACAGACTGTCTTTTTTTATTTTTTTTGGCTGAAAAAGAATCAAAACGCCGTTTGCTGCGTCATATACTTTATGGAATATAAGCGGCCTAAGTGTCAAAGTTGTCGTTATTTGTTGTTTCTTTTTAGTGGTGAAGTGATTACAATAGAAATATTGTTTATGTGTCAAAGCCGTTTTCCAGGTTTATTCTACAATTAGAACGACCCGAATCCCGGAAAGGGGGAATAATACCATCTGAAGCAGGGCGGCGTACAGCAGCTAGAACAGCCCACTCATGACTGCCTTGGAAGCCCAGGCGGCCATTGTAAATAGATTACGTTCATAATATGTACATTCCACCATAAAGAAGGAATCAAAAATGATGAATAAGCTTAAAAAAATAAAAAAAAGATACATTGCGCTCATTCTGGTACTGGTGATTGCAGCCGGAGGGTTTCTGTTCCAGAAGCCGCTGGCTGTGCTGGCATTCGACCTCTTTTTATCCGATCAGGTGGAGCAGAAGCTGACGGATGCATCCTATGTGCCTCTGGAGAATAACACCAGCAAGACACCGACTTCCGTTAAGGCTGAACCCGTGGCACTCAAAAGCGACCCGTTCTCTCTGATGCTTCTTGGTACAGATCAGCGGAAGAATGAAACCGCACGCTCAGATACCATGATGTATGCGGTGATCCGGCCGGAGGATTATAAAATTCTGCTGATCTCCGTTCCCCGGGATACCTACACGGAAATTATCGGATACAAGGACAATAAGAAGGATAAAATTACACATGCGTATGCATTCGGCGGGCAGCAAATGTCTAAGGACACACTGGAAGCGCTCCTCGGCCATGATATTCAATATTATGCCACCATCAACTTTCAGGGGCTGAAGGATGCTGTCGATGCCATTGGCGGTGTGCCGCTCCCGATCAAGAAGGATATTGTCAACAAAGGCAAAGACCATGAGAAATTCACCATTAAGGCCAATAAGTCGAATTATAGCGGCGAAGAGGCACTTAACTATACCCGTTACCGTGAGGATAGCGACTTCAACCGGACCAAACGTCAACAGGTCTTTATTGATGTCGTAGCGAATAAAATGTTATCGATCAGCCAGATCGGCAATATTCCTGAGCTCCTGGATATCATGGGCGACAACTTCAAAACGGATATTCAGCCCTCGATGATCATCAGTCTCGCCAAGAAGTTCATGGGCGGCAAGGACATGGATATCTCCAGCTTCACGGTGATGGGGGAAGGCAAACGGATGGACGGGGTCTACTACGATATAGTGAACGAAGAGGATCTGAATAAAGCCAAGGCGCTGATCGACAATTGGATGAACCCCAGCACACCGGTTGACCAGCTGATTGAGCCAGGCAAGGCCGGCAATGCGCTTGAGCCTTCGGCCACACCTGCAGTACAATAAGGATCAGAACCGATTTTCTTGACCCGTTATAAAAACAGCAGCCATTCCCTCAAGGTTAATGGCTGCTGTTTACTGTCTTCATGCTATAATGGAATGGAACTTATTGCTGAGGGCAGACGTATAACTACGGTGGGCTTTAGTGCAAGGAAGGTAAAGTAGCATTCCTTCGGAATTCTTTGAGGAGGATTAAGAGATGAACATTGCGTTTTTTTTACTTCCGAAGCAGGAGGTCGCATGTGTTACCATGGATTCGACGCTGCGGCAGACCCTGGAACGGATGGAGTTTCACCGCTATACAGCAGTGCCGATCCTGAACCGCAACGGAGAATATGCGGGAACGGTTACAGAAGGTGATTTGCTCTGGTATATGAAGGAGTCGGGCGGCGCGGTCACCTTTGAGAATGCTTCCAAATTTCTGCTTAAGGATGTCCCGCTGCGGATGAACAATCTGGCGGTCTCGATTGATGCGGATATGGAAGATCTGATTAATTTGGCCAAGGTCCAGAACTTTGTACCGGTGGTCGACGACATGAAGCGGTTCATCGGCATTGTACGCCGGAGCCAGATTATTGAATACTGCGAGAAATTTGTCTCACGGCAATCGCTCGAATCGTTATAAGGTACCAAGGCCTGTATTTCCGGCGAAGCGGAATGCGGGCCTTTTTTAAAAGATGGAAGGCGGTATTCAGGGGCGGCAGGCGTCCGTGTGGCTCGGAAATTTTTATGCTATAATGGAGAATAATGCTTTTTGCCGGAGGTAGAGAGACAGTGCCCAATGTGCCGAAGGATCTGGATGTGGCCAAACGCGCCAAGGTAATTGAGTGGTTAAAGACGGAAGTTATTGATCAAGTCTCAAGGTTATTCAAAGCGCTGTGGGAAGGCAGTACCACGCGTGTCGGCGACAGTCTGGCCAGCCTGATTATGAGCTCGTACATCTTGGGGCGCAGACTCGGTATTCCTTATCGCGAGCTGGATGATTTACTGCTGGAGAAGCTGCGAAAGCATAGGCAGGAGGGCCATCAGCTCGAAGAATGGTACCAGGATATATCTGCATTAGAAGAACATATGCGTAAGAGGTGAATACTGTTGAAATTTCGCTGGACATCTGTGGCTTGGAGCGTAGCTTATCTGTTGCTGCTGTTATCCCTGTCAACCCCGCTGCTAATTATTACAACATTCTTTATGATTATTCCGGCCATAGTGCTCTTTACGACCCTTAACACCAAGCAGTTCATTCTGCATCTGTTACCGGTTCTGCTGATTGTGGGCCTGATTACCCCGATGTATATCCTGATTGCGGCTTATTTCTTAATCCCGGCCCTTGTGATGGGACGATGGTACAAGAAGCGTGCTTCAGCGATTTCTACACTAATTGCCGGTATGGTCGCTATACTAGCTGAATTCCTGCTGATCCTGCTGATCAGTACGACGTTCCTTAAGTTCAATTTGTACGACTACGTCTATGATGTTCTGAAGACCTATGCAGACTGGCTGGCAAGTATGGGGGCAAGCAATCCGCTGCTGTCCGAGATCGCCCTCTCCTCTGATCAGATTGGCCAGATGAGCTGGCTGACGATCCAAGCGATACCGATGACGCTGATCCTCAGTGCGTTCGTGATTGCGGTCATTACCCATTCCATTGTCCGCCCTATTCTGAACAGTATGGAATATGCGGTGCCTAAGCTGAAGCCGGCGCGGGAATGGAGACTGGCCAGATCGTTCATCTGGTATTATCTGCTTGGCGTCGTAATCAGCCTGCTGTTCGGCGGTGCCGACAGCGGCTTCATGCTAATGGTCTCGGCCAATCTGCTGCCGCTGCTGCAGATTGCGTTCAAGATCCAGACCATCGGCTTCCTCTTCTTCCTGGTGCATGAACGGAAGTGGAGCAAGATCATCGCTCTTCTGCTGGCAATCCCTGTTATTGCTCTGCCGGGATTCTGGATTATTGGTGTGGTGGACCTGGCGTTTCCGCTGCGGGAGCTTGTGAAGAAATCGAAACGATAGGGTGAGGGCTCATGCCAAAATTTCTGCAAAGACGCTGGCACGGCTATCATACCGTGTGGGCGTTCTTACTGCTGCTGGTCCTGATTATAGTAGTCAGTATCTATAACTGGGTCCTCGGAGTTTCCAGTCTCTTCCTGGCCGGCACATTGTGTTTCACCATGCTGCAGGCCGAGCTGTCGTTCCGCCGCAACCTTGTAGATTATATCAACGGCCTGTCCTTCCGCATCAAGCGGGTGGAGGGGGAGGCTGTAAGCATGCTTCCGCTCGGGATTATCCTGTACAGTGAGAGCCGGGCGGTGGAATGGCATAACCGGAATGCCGGCCAGATCTTCTCCCGCAAGTCGCTTGTGGGTGAAGATATGCAGGAGCTGATGCCGGAGGTTATGGCTTCTCTGCAGAATCTGCCGTCCAAGCGGGAACCGGTTAAGGAAGGGGTATTGAAGGAGCAGCGCCATGAGCTTACGGTGGATGACCGCTATTATGAGGTTGTAGTGATTCCAAGCGAACGGCTGCTGTATTTATTCGATATTACCGAGCTTGTGGTGCTGCGTGAGCGGTATGAGGAAGAGAAGCTGGCGATTGGAATTGTCATGATGGATAATCTGGATGAGGCCGCCCAGGGGATGGATGATCAGCAGCGTACTTCGCTAATCGCCAAGGTTGCCAGTGAGATTACCGAGTGGAGCAAGCAATTCGAGGTATATCTGCGCAGGTTGTCTTCCGAGCGGTACCTGATGCTGCTGAACCACCGCAGCCTTCAGGCCCTGGAGGAGAGCAGGTTCGTGGTGCTGGATGAGGTCCGTGAGATGACGGCAGACCTCAAGGTGCCGATGACGCTGAGCATAGGCCTTGCCTACGGCTCGGAATCGGCCAGTGAGCTGGGAGCGCTTGCCCAGTCGAGTCTGGACATGGCGCTCGGCAGAGGCGGGGACCAGGCCGCTGTGAAGGCGGGCCAGCGGCTCTCCTTCTACGGCGGCAAGACCAATGCCGCCGAGAAACGCACCCGCGTCCGGGCGCGGGTAATCGCCCACGCCCTGCGGGATCTGATGCAGGAGAGCGACCGGGTGCTGATTATGGGGCACCGGATACCGGATATTGACGCGGTGGGAGCGGCGATTGGCCTGCTTAAGGCGGCACAGATGTACAATGTGGAAGCCAGCATTGTGATGGAGACGCCGAATCCTTCGATTACCCGGATGTTGGAGGAGATCCGCAAGGATGAGGCGCTCTACAAGACCTTCATCACGCCAGAGCAGGCTCTCCAGATGATGACGGAGCATACGCTGCTCATTGTTGTGGATACACACAAGGCTTCCATGACTATGGAGCCGAGGCTGGTGCAGGTTGCCAGCCGGATTGTGGTGGTTGACCATCACCGCCGGGGTGAGGAGTTCATCAATGACGCTGTGCTCGTGTATCTGGAGCCGTATGCGTCATCGACCTGTGAGCTGGTGACGGAGCTGCTGCAGTACATTCATGACAAGATTAAGCTCAGCCCGCTGGAGGCCACGATGCTGCTGGCCGGGATCACGGTCGATACGAAGCATTTCGCGCTGCATACAGGCTCGCGGACCTTCGAGGCCGCCGGATTCCTGCGCCGGGTCGGGGCGGATACGATTCTCATTCAGCGTATGCTGAAGGAGGATCTGCAGGAGTACATCTCGAAGGCGGAGATTATCAAGCATGCGCGCATGGTGTATGACCAGATAGCACTGGTGGTCACACAGCCCGGGATGAAGATCCCGCAGCTGCTGATCGCCCAGACGGCGGATACGCTGCTTGGGATGACGAATGTGGTGGCGTCCTTCGTCATCAGTGAACGTCCTGACGGCCTGATCGGCATCAGCGCCCGTTCTCTGGGTCGGATGAATGTGCAGGTAGTCATGGAGAAGCTGGGCGGCGGCGGACATCTGTCCAACGCGGCTGTACAGCTTGAAGGAACAACCAAAGAAGCGGAAGCCAGACTGCTCGCAGTGCTGGCCGAAATTGAAGCGAAAGAGGGGTTATTTGAATGAAGGTCATATTCTTGAAGGATGTTAAGGGTCAAGGCAAGAAGGGGCAGGTTAAAGAGGTGTCGGAGGGCTATGCAGCCAATTTCCTGCTGCCGCGCGGGCTGGTTCGTCCGGCTACAGACGGTAATGTGAAGACACTGGAGAACCAGGCGGCAGCCGAACAGCGCCGCAAGGACCAGGAGAAGGAGGAAGCGGTACAGCTGGGCAAGAAGCTGGATGAGCTGACCCTGACTCTAAAGGCCAAAGCAGGCGAAGGCGGCCGTCTCTTCGGCGCTATTACCAGCAAGCAGATCGGCGAGACACTGGCAGCTACTCAGGGCATCGTCATCGACAAGCGCAAAATTGAGCTGAGCGATTCGATCCGCCATGTAGGCACATTCCAGGCAACAGTTAAGCTGCATACTGAAGTAAAGGCTAACCTCACGGTTCAGGTAACGGAGGAGTAGGATGGGTGGAGATCTCTTTTTCGATCGGGTTCCCCCGCAGAATCTGGAGGCAGAACAGGCCGTACTGGGTGCAGTTCTACTGTCGGATGAGGCGCTAATTACCGCGATGGAGCGGGTGAATACCGAAGACTTCTACGACAAACCGCATCAGATGATATTTGAGGCGATGGTGCAGCTCGGAGAAGAGAGCCAGCCGATTGACCTGATTACATTGACATCCCGGCTCCAGGATAAGGGGGAGCTTGAGGATATCGGCGGTGTCAGCTATCTGGCGAAGCTGGCGCATGCGGTGCCGACTGCGGCCAACGTCGATTATTACGCCCAGATTATTGAGGAGAAGGCGATGCTGCGGCGGCTGATCCGCACAGCCACGCAGATTGTCAGCGAAGGCTATACCGGCGGCGAAGACGTAGGCATTATGCTGAGTGACGCCGAGCGGCGAATCCTGGAGATCTCGAACCGCCGCAGCGGCAGCGGGTTCATTGCCATCCGCGATGTGCTCATGCAGGTATTCGACCGGGTCGAGCTGCTCCATCAGAATAAAGGCGGAACCTCGGGGATTCCAACCGGGTTCGTTGACCTGGACCATATGACGAACGGCTTTCAGCGCAATGACTTGATTATTGTGGCGGCCCGTCCTTCCGTCGGGAAGACGGCCTTCGCTCTGAATATCGCGCAGAATGTGGCGGTGCGGGCGAAGGAGACGGTAGCCATCTTCAGTCTGGAAATGTCGGCGCCCCAGCTGGTTCAGCGTATGATCTGCGCAGAGGCCAATCTGGACGCCAATATTATGCGTACCGGTGATTTCAAGAGCGATGATGACTGGTCCAAGCTCACGATGGGCATCCAGTCGCTGTCCGAGTCCGAAATCTACATCGACGACACTCCGGGCATCACAGTTACCGATATCCGGGCGAAATGCCGCCGGCTCAAGAAGGAAAAGGGACTCGGAATGATTGTCATCGACTACCTGCAGCTGATCCAGGGCCGGGGCAAGGCCGGCGAGAACCGCCAGCAGGAGGTATCGGAAATCTCCCGTACCCTGAAGCAGATCGCCCGTGAGCTTGACGTTCCGGTTATTGCCTTGTCCCAGCTCAGCCGCGGTGTGGAGCAGCGCCAGGACAAACGGCCGATGATGAGTGACCTTCGTGAATCAGGCTCTATCGAGCAGGATGCCGATATCGTAGCGTTCCTGTACCGTGATGATTATTACAATCAGGATACCGAGAAGAAGAACATTATCGAAATTATTATTGCCAAGCAGCGTAACGGTCCGGTAGGGACGGTGGAGCTTGTGTTCCTCAAGAACTTCAACAAGTTCGTCAACTACGAGCGGGCCCATGCAGAACCGTTTGCAGGTTAGGCAAACTTCGCACAATACACGAACGATCGCACATTTCAGTCTGTGATCGTTCGTTTTTATTTGACTTTAAAAAGTGCCGCTGTTACACTGATTATTGTGCTTTGGCGGCCTGCCCGCCTGGTGTCCGGAGGGCTGCGTACAAGATGAAGCGCGTACAGAGCCCCTATGATAAGCGGAAAAATAATGGTGCTTGCTAGCACCTACGGAGGAATGTACATGTCAACGGTAGTCGTCGTGGGAACACAATGGGGAGACGAAGGCAAAGGCAAGATCACGGATTTTCTGGCGGAAAGTGCAGATGTGGTCGCCCGGTATCAAGGGGGTAACAATGCCGGTCACACGATTCTGATTGACGGAAAGAAGTTCAAGCTGAGCTTGATTCCATCTGGTGTATTTTATAAAGAGAAGACTTGTGTTATCGGCAACGGAATGGTCATTAACCCGGAAGCGCTGATCCAAGAAATTAATTATATTCATGACAATGGCTTCGATACGAAGAACTTGGTAATCAGCGATCGAGCGCATGTCATTATGCCTTATCATATGGTGCTGGATGCGCTTGAGGAAGACCGCAAAGGCCCGAACAAAATCGGCACAACACGCAAGGGGATCGGCCCGTGCTACATGGATAAGGCTGCCCGTAACGGCATCCGGATTGCTGATCTGATGGACGCTGAGGAATTCGAGCTGAGACTTCGTCCATTGATGGAAGAGAAGAATCAGGTGATCACTCAGGTATACGGCGCTGAGCCGCTGAATGTGGAAGAGATTCTGACCAAATATCTGGAGTATGCAGAAGTGCTTCGCGGCTATGTAACCGATACTTCGGTGGTACTGAATGATGCGATTGATGCGGATTCCCGGGTGCTGTTCGAAGGCGCGCAGGGCGTGATGCTCGATATCGACCAAGGAACTTATCCGTTCGTTACTTCATCGAATCCTTCGGCTGGCGGCGTCTGCATCGGTTCGGGCGTGGGCCCGTCCAAGATCAAGCAGGTTATCGGTGTGGCGAAGTCTTATACTACCCGCGTAGGAGACGGCCCGTTCCCTACAGAGCTGAACGATGCGACCGGTGATTATATCCGCGAGACCGGGCATGAGTACGGAACCGTAACCGGACGCGCCCGCCGCGTAGGCTGGTTCGACAGTGTGGTTGTGCGTCACGCCCGCCGCGTCAGCGGAATCACCGGCCTATCGCTGAACTCGCTGGATGTCCTGAGCGGTCTTGAGACTGTGAAGATCTGCACCGGCTACAAGTACCGTGGAGATATTATCACACATTACCCGGCAAGCCTGAAAATGCTGGCAGAGTGTGAAGCGGTCTACGAGGAGCTTCCAGGCTGGAGCGAAGACATCACTGGGGCGAAGACGCTGGAGGATCTGCCGGCCAACACACGCAAATACGTGGAACGTGTATCGGAGCTGACGGGGATTCCAATCTCGATCTTCTCTGTGGGCCGCAACCGTGAACAGACTAATCAAGTACTGCCAATCTATATCTAGGCTGAAGCAGAACTAAATAGATACGTATAGGAGCAGGGGCCTCGGTGAGGCTCCTGTTTTTGTTTTGTCAGGATTATTGTTCAGCAGGTAATCAGCTTTAATGTGCTTCGGGGACGTTTCCCGGACGTTGTTCTAGTCAATACTGTGAGAATGGGATCATAGCGAACCGATTCTTCTGAGGTTGAATAGAGCAGGGTGTAAGGGAGTGATGTTGGTGAAAATAGTGAAGCGTGCGCTGAGCATCTGCCTGATTGTGGTGCTGGCGAGCGGCCTGTCCATGCTGACAACGGCCTATGTGGTGAATACGTATATCCAGTCGGTGCTGGCCAGCTTCGATATCAAGCTGGACGGGCCGGGGCCGGGAATCGGCGGCTTCGTGAAGAGTCTGACCGGTATGGGAGGCAGCGGGGCTGCCCCCAAGGAGAATTCCAAAGCGGCCTCAAACGAGACTAAAAACTCCACCAAGGAGGCTGATTCAAGCAAGACGGAGGTAGAGAAGAAGGACAACAGTGGCGGAAAAGCCGGGAATCTTCAAGAGAAATCGGTAGACGAGACGGTGCCGGATAATGCACTGCCTGTGATGGGACAAGCCGCTTCGGGAGAAGAACAGAGTGAGCAGGGGCTGGACCAGAATCTGGTGATGACGCCGGAGGCTATGAATGATCTAAAGGAGAACCTGCCCGCTAATGCGAAATCCAATATCTTCAATATTCTGATGAATAAGCTTCCCCAGGAGGAGATGATCAAGATCTCCGCTGCCCTGGAAGGCGGCTTGACAGAGAGCGAAGTAACGGAACTGCAGGGTATCATTGCGAAGTACGTAGATGAGGATGAATATAAGGCGCTGATGAAAATGCTTACACCAGATAGCGGAGGGACGAATCAGAATTAAAAATTGTCATTTTTTGGACACGAATTCGCCGTTTAAAACGCATATTTTGGGAATAAACCCGCGAAATTGGCGGGTTTTGCTATGGGAGCAAAGTTGAAATTTTTCTTCAGGCTATGGTACAGTAAAAAAGGACTAATAAGGGTTAATATTTTGTAACCTTTATCGTATGCGTCATACAGTCATATTCGTACTCATGCAAATCGGATGCACGAAGCATATACATTCTTGTTTTTACAGCCGAAAGGGAGAGTTTCATGAAAGGATTTAAGTTTATACGCCAGATGGGGAACCTGCGGAACCGTGCAGAAGCATCCGCAGGATCTGGTGCTGCAGGTGAACAAGGTAAGGATGCAATAACTTCGGGTGAACCCCGTGTCTTTCAGCCGGAGATGAAATCCCGCCGCCGGCGTTCATGGATACTGGCTTCTGCCGGTCTGGTTCTGCTGACCACCTTCCTGGTGGGGGCACAGAAGAAGCAGGTAGCAGCGAATACAGTAACCTATTACAAAGTGCTGGTGAACGGTGAGGAGATTGGAGCGCTGAACCAGCAGGCGGATTTGAACAAGCTGTTCGAGGAGAAGAGACGGGAATATCAGCTCAAGTATCCTGACTCTGTGATGGTGCTACAGACCGGCGGTATTACGACCGAGGCCCAGCGGGCTTACAAGCCGGAGATTAACAGCGAGGCTACACTGGACAAGCTGGATGGTATGCTCAAGGCTTATGCCGTAGGCGTACAACTGGCTGTGGACGGGGAACCACTCGGGATTGTGAAGGATCAGGAGACGGCGGCGGCGGTGCTTCAGGCCGTTAAGTCGCATTACGCTCCGCAGAAGGCGGCAGCTCCGGGTGCGAAGCTGAAGAAGACAGCGGCCAAGGCGGGAGCTGCTGGTTCAGCCGCCAATGATCAGGTGGAGTCAGTCAAGATCCGGGAGAAAGTTAATATTGTTCCGGTGAAGGCAGATCCCAATAAGGTGCTTAGTGTAGAAGAGGCAGTGAAGGTGCTGACCGAAGGCAGGGAGGCGCCGCTGCGCTATGCGGTTCAAGAAGGCGACACAGTCTCCGCTATTGCTTCCCGGTTCAATATCACTCAGGCGGAGATTTTCCGCAATAATCCCGAGGTGAAGGAGCTTAGTCTGCAGATTGGGGATGAATTGCAGCTAACGGTGCCACAGCCTGACCTAACGGTCGTGACCGTAGAACAGGTAACCGAAGAGGTGGTCACGGAGCCTGAGGTTATTATCCGCAAGAGTGACCAGCTGCCGGCAGGCAAGCGGAAGGTAGTCCGCCCCGGACAAACCGGGCTCAAAACGATGAAGTACAGGCTGACCAAAGAGAACGGACAGGTGGTTCAGGAGGAATGGCTGGGCCAGAGCGTAGTGAAGGCTTCTCTGCCTGAAGTAGTCTATTCCGGCACCAAGGTTGTAGGTGAAGGAACAGGAATGTTCGCCTGGCCGGTTAGCGGAGCGATGATCTCCAGCAGCTACGGCGAGCGTTGGGGACGCACACACAAGGGAGTCGATCTGGTATCGGGCAACCGCACGATCAAGGCTGCGGATGCTGGGACGGTCAGCTTCGCTGGTGTGCAGAACGGGTACGGCAATGTGGTGATCGTTAACCATAACAACGGATACGTTACGTACTATGGGCATTTAAGCAGTATTTCGGTCTCTACCGGACAGAAGCTGGGACAGGGCAGCCCCATCGGAATTATGGGCAGCACCGGGCGCTCGACGGGGACGCATCTGCATTTCGAGATCCGCAAGAACGGGACGGCCATCAATCCAATGAAATACCTGAAGTAATGGATAAGAGCTAGACCACCATTCTATAATTCTTCTCTGCCGTCCGGATCATTTCGGGCGGTTTTTATTTCTCTTTGAACTGGCATCTTATATAGATGTGACGCTAAGGCAGGTATGTTAAAATAAAGGAATCAGGGTTTCGAGTATCGTTAGAAAGGTGAAGCTGAGCATATGCAAATGGGAACGATTCTTGTAGTGGATGATGAACAACCTATTGCTGATATATTGAAATTCAATCTGGAAAAAGAGGGCTACGAGGTCATCTGCGCCTTCGACGGCAACAGTGCGGTGGAGCTGGCTCTGTCCAAACGCCCCGATCTGATGCTGCTGGATCTCATGCTGCCCGGCAAGGACGGAATGGATGTCTGCCGTGAGGTGCGCTCTGCCCATCTGGATATTCCTATCATTATGCTTACCGCCAAGGATGGGGAGATTGATAAAGTGCTGGGTCTGGAGCTTGGTGCGGATGATTATGTGACCAAGCCGTTCAGTACCCGTGAGCTGCTGGCCAGGGTTAAGGCCCAAATGCGGCGCCAGCATAAGCCGTCCCCGTCGGAAGCGCCGAGTGAGACAGTGGAGAGCAAGCAGGGGGTCTATCATTTCGGATTATTCATTGATACGGATATGTACATGGTCTACAAGGATAGTGAGCCGCTGGATCTGACACATCGTGAATATGAGCTGCTCTATTATATGATCCGCCATGCGGGCAAGGTAATGACCCGGGAGCATCTGCTGCAGGCTGTGTGGGGGTTCGAATATTTCGGCGATGTGCGGACGGTGGATGTGACCATCCGCCGGCTCAGAGAAAAAATTGAGGAGAATCCCAGCAAGCCGGAGTATATTCATACCCGGCGCGGACTCGGTTATTTGATGCATAGCCCCAAAAACGGAGGGTTGTAATGAAGGCACTGTCCTTTTTCCGGACGATTCAGGCCAGGCTTATCGTAATCTACGTGCTGCTGATTCTGATTGCGATGCAGCTGATCGGCGTATACTTTGTCAGCTCGATGAAGAACTCGCTGACGGATAACTTCACCAAGGATCTGAAGGCCCGCGCCGAGATGCTCTCGATCCTCACCGCTGACAAATTCGGCAGTGAGACAGGAACAGCCGATGAGGAATCGGCGGTAGAGAGCCTGCGCGGCATGGTGAACAATCTGTATATCAACGGTGCGGAAATTCAGGTGCTGGATGCGAGCGGCAAGATTATTACCACCTCGATCCCTTCACAGAATGACTATGTCGGCCAGCGGAACACGCAGACCGTGGTCAGCCGCGCCTTGCAGGGGATCAGCGATAATGAGGAATATATCATCGCTGATGATAATGTGCGCAAGAAGGTAGTGGCGAAGCCGGTAATTTCCGGTGATAAGGTGGTAGGCGCCATCTATATAGCTGCCGATATGAAAGACTTATATGCCACCATGAGCCGGATTAACAGTGTGTTCCTCTCAGGGCTGCTGCTGGCGCTGGCGTTGACGGCCGTACTGGGTGTCATTCTGGCCCATACGATCACACATCCGATTAAGGAGATGACCAAGCATGCCACGGCTGTGGCTGAAGGGCGCTTCAACCGGAAGGTACCTGTGTTCGGCAATGATGAGATTGGCCAGCTGAGCCAGGCCTTCAACTATATGACGGACCGGCTGCGCGAGGCGCTGCTGCAGAACGAAGAGGAGAAGGAGAAGCTGTCGTCCATTCTCGCCAATATGAGTGACGGTGTCGTAGCCACAGACGAGAGCGGCGCGGTGATTCTGATGAATACGCGCGCTGCCCTGATGCTAGGTGCGGAAGGACCGCTTCCGGCAGGAGCCTCGCTTGGCGGGCTGTTGGGTCTGGAGCCTGAGCAGTCTGTCTCGGTGACCCAGGGCGTTCCCCAGTCGGCTATGCTCCATCTGTCTCCTATGGTCGGCGAGGATCCCAATATTGTGCGGGTGACCTTCACCCCGATTCACCGCCGCGAAGGCGGACGGATCGCCGGGACGATTGCAGTGCTGCAGGATGTTACGGAGCAGGAGAATCTGGAGGAGTCCCGCCGGGAGTTCGTGGCGAATGTGTCGCATGAGCTGCGGACGCCGCTTACGACGATCAAGAGCTATGCGGAGGCGCTGGATGACGGAGCACTTGAAGATCCGCAGCTCGCCGTGCGGTTCGTCGGCGTTATCCGCAATGAGACGGAGCGCATGATCCGGCTGGTTACGGATCTGCTGCATCTGTCGCGGCTGGATTCTAAGGAATCCAGCCTGCGCATTCAGCAGACGGATATCACCGAGATGCTGGAGGATGTGGCGGACCGCTTCTCCTTCCAGATCCGCCAGAAGCGGATTCACATCAGCACCAGGGTGCGTAAGGATGTCGCTACAGCCTGGCTGGACCGCGACCAGATTGATCAGGTGCTGGGCAATCTGGTCTCCAATGCCCTCAAGTATACGCCAGAGGGCGGGACAATCCAGCTGGAGGCGCATAAGAGCGAGGACGGCATGCTGGCCGTGTCTGTCCGCGACTCCGGTATAGGGATTCCGAAGAAGGATATTGAGCGCATCTTTGAACGCTTCTACCGGGTGGATAAGGCACGCTCGCGGAACATGGGCGGAACAGGTCTGGGGCTGTCCATTGCCCGGGAAATTGTCAAAGCCCACGGCGGCTCCATCTCCCTGCAATCGGAGCTGAATGAGGGCTCGCTGGTCACATTCACACTGCCTTTGATGAAGCAAAGGGGGAGTGAGGCGTGAAGGAGAGAATCAAGTCTTGGATGCTGGTTCTGCTTATACTCGGAAGTCTCGTGGAGAGCTATTACCTGATCTACAGGCTGCCCGGCAGTGATTCGGCAGTGTTGTCGAAGACCTTATATGTGAAGACGGATAATATGGGACTGAAGGAAAAGGTGGAGAACCTGCTCTACCCCGATAAAATGATTATTCATATGGGCGGGGACAAGCATACACTGTTCTACCCCAGCTCCACCTTCTATAATCTGATTATGAACCGCCTGAAGGGACGCAGCTTCGAGAGCTTCCAGCGGCGGTCCGTACAGGATTTCGACTGGGACAAGATCCGCAGCGAGAATCCGGGCATTGAGCTGTCGTTCGGGGCAGGCATTCCGGTAACGCTGCTGCAGCGGGTCATGCAGATCTCGCCGGATTCGCTGTTCGAGGGGGAGAGCATTGACCGGATCTGGATCTACAATATCAAAAATGACTCCAAAGCCCATGTCATCTTCTTCAGCACACGCGGGGATATTGTGTACGAGGCGGCCAAGGCCGATCTTACGGTTCAGGATGTGCAGCAGCATGTGGACTTCGGCAAGAATCTGACTCTGTATACAGCCGTGAACGGTGAGTATTATGTCCCTGAGGCGGATGTTCCGCTGGTTAAAGTCGTGATGCCTGCGGGTATGTATACCATTGAGCAAATGCAGAGCAATCTGTTTTTCGATGCAGGCAATACAAGATACATTCCTGAGAAGGACGGTTCCAAAATTTACACGGACAGCAAACGCAGTCTGCAGGTGGACCAGGAGCAGAACTGGATGAGTTATAGCGACCCGGCTGCACTGCCGGATGGCGACAGCACACCGGCAAAGGATGCGCTGGAGGCGGTGGAATTCGTCAATAACCATGGCGGCTGGAACGGAACCTACAGGCTGGCTGCTACGGAGGAGGGCCGGCAGGACCGCAAGGTTTCTTTTCAACAATATTATGGCGCTTATCCGTCCGGCTCCTATCCGATCATGAGCAATCCGCAGCTTCAGTATGGCGTAATTCATCTGGAGCTCCAGCAGGGAACGGTCTCTTCCTATGAGCGCTCCCTGATGTATACGAATGAGGAGAAGTCTGAGAAGACCATTGTCGAGCTGCCCGGCGGCGAACTGCTGAAGCAGCGGCTGGCGCAGATCGGCAGCTCCTTGCGGATTATTGAGCTTACGCCTGCTTATATGCCTGCGCTGGCCGGGGAGAAGCTGCAGCTTCATCCCGTCTGGCGGGTTACGCTTAGCGATGGCAGTGAGCTTACATTGAATTAGGGCGGAGTTAAGCCAAGCGGACAGAATACCGATTCGAGGAGGGACGTTATGGACTGGGGAAGGGCCAAGAGTGTATTGATATATGCCTTTCTGGTGCTGAATCTGCTGCTGTGCTATCAGCTATGGATCGATGTGCGCGATCAGGTCAGTGCGGGACTTGACTTCACTTCCCTGTCCGCAGAGACTCAGGCGGTGATGGAGGAGAAGAACATCCGGCTGCTATGCCCGATTCCGGCTGCTACTCCGCAGCTGCCTGATATCACGTACCGTTATTCGGCCGAAGAGCAGAATGAACTGCCTGTGAAGCTTAAGGAGCCGATCGACAGCAAGCTGATGTACTCCTCGTTCTCGGAGCTGAGCAATCTGCTGAAGAGCCAGATTCCCGACATTGCCAATTACCGGTTCGATTCACAGGAGAGTGAGGTCGGCAAGTTCGTCCTGCATCCGCTGGTGGATAACAAGTGGTCTCTCTTCAGAGTGCGGCTGGAGCTGATTAACAGTGACCAGAAGATTGTGGCTTACCGCTGGCCGAAGATTGAGATCGCAGCAAGCCGGAGCGAGGATCTGCAGAAGGTGCTCCCGGCTTCGCAGGCGCTTAGCAGTCTGATCGAGAAGTATTTTCCTGCGGGTTCTGCAGTGAAGGAGATTGAGTTGGGCTATTACGGCGAGCTGTTCAACTCCGAGAGCCAGGTGGCTTCGCCGATGTGGCGGTTCATGCTGGAGGACGGCAGTGCTTATTATATGGATGCGATCAGTGCGGACATTATCAGTCCGAAGACAACAGAGTAGAAGGAGCAGGAGAGATATGGGGATTTCATTTACAGTACTGTCCAGCGGTTCTACCGGGAATGTGACAGTGGTGCGTAACGGCGAGACCACACTTATGATCGACGCGGGTCTGAGCGCGAAGCGCATTGACGAACTGCTGGCCATGCGCGAACTGACGGGAGCGGAGCTGGACGGAATTCTTGTGACCCACGAGCATTCGGATCATATTAAAGGGCTGGGCGCGATGGCCCGCAAGTATAATCTTCCGATCTATGCGAATTCGAACACCTGGGGAGCGATTGAGAAGGGGATTGGCAAGATTGAGGAGCATAACCGGGTCATTATGGAGACCGGGCAGCACCGGGATTTCGGCAGTATGCGGGTGGAATCCTTCGCCATCTCCCACGATGCCGCAGAGCCGGTAGCTTACAATTTCTATGACGGCAAGGAGAAGCTGTGTGTTGCGACAGACCTCGGGTATGTCAGCGACAAGGTGAGAACGGCCATATCGGATGCCGATGTGCTGGTGCTGGAGTCGAATCATGATATCGAAATGCTGCGGATGGGGCGTTATCCCTGGAATACGAAGCGGCGGATTCTCGGCGATCTGGGGCATCTGTCCAATGAGGCGGCAGGTGCAGCGCTCAGCGAGATTCTGAGCGGGCGGACCAAGCGCGCCTATCTGGCACATCTGAGCAGAGACCATAATATGATGGATCTGGCGAAGATGTCCGTGCGCGGGGCGATGGAGGACAGGGGCTGCTTTTACAAAGACAGTGAGTTCAGGCTCTGCGACACCTACTATGACCGGCCTACGCCATGGGATAAGGTGAGCCAGTCATAAGACGGTCAACCTCGGTAATCTTGTGCTCCAGCTCCTGGCGGGAGAATAGCCCTTTATCAATTAACAGCTCAATCATTGCATGCTGTACAAGAATCAGCTGATAATGTTCATCCTTAAGGTCCCCCAGCTTGCCAATGAATTGCACCAGATCTTTACTTGTTGAAAAAGACTCCATAGTCCGGCCCTCCTTGTGAAATGGATAGTAATGAAGCTGTGAATAATTTACATTTATTTAACATAGAAAACATGTGGGCAGCGCGGCTGCCTGTGATACAATCATATAGAGCGTTCTAATCCTATTGTAGTCTTTTAAGTTGCAAAATATTCCGGATACAAGCTGTTAAACTTTTTAGTAGCTTATTAGAATAATAGACATCCCTTGCGCTTAGAACCCACTGGAATGTGGTGAATAAATCAAGTGAAACCTTTTAGTACTTCATGAAGTCTAAGAGATATAGCGGTTAAGCTCGGGCGTGGTTGCTTGGCGTTCAGGTCGTGAATGCGGTGGCAATAGAGGGGAGAGAGTGTAACATGGGATTATTTGATGATGATTTCTATTCAACCAAGGTGTCACGGCGCAAAAGCGGCAAATCTAAATCAACCGGCGGATATGCTGACGGCAAGTGGGCTGTCCGCAAATCGAAGCGGTCGCTGGCAACTTGGCAGATCTCGCTGATCAGCTCTGTCTGCAGTGCTGTAGCGGCTGTGCTGCTGTTCAGTCTGGTAACGGGACAATTCGCCGCTGAGAGAGCTCAGGCTCCGGTGGTTATTGATAAGGTGGCTGCGAGCAGCGCAGATCCGTATGACCGGATTATTCAGGCTGCTGCACATATCCGCCCTGCGGTAGTGAGCATCATTAATCATAAACAAGATAATAAGGAACTTAATATTCTCGATGAATCCGCGCTAGGCTCGGGAGTTATCTATAAGAAGGATGACAATAAGGCATTTATCATCACGAATAATCATGTCATTGAGGGTGCCGGCAAGCTGGAAGTGGTTACAGTAGACGGCGTGACACACAAGGCGGAGCTGGTAGGTGCCGACAAGGTGAGCGATATTGCTGTGCTCTCCATTGACGGCAAGGGAATCGACCGGATTGCTGAGATCGGGGATTCCTCCAAGCTGCGTCTGGGTGAGACTGTCATTGCCATCGGCAACCCGCTGGGGCTTGGAGATACACTGACTTCCGGCATTGTCAGCTACACAGAGCGGACGATTCCAGTGTCACTGAACCAGGATGGCGTGTACGATTGGGAGCAGGAAGTGATCCAGACGGATGCGGCCATTAACGAGGGCAACAGCGGGGGCGCACTAGTGGATCTGGACGGCAAGGTGATTGGTATCAATACGATGAAGATCTCCGATACGGGGGTAGAGGGACTGGGCTTTGCGATTCCCTCCAATCACGTGGTGGATACAGCCAATGAGCTTACCTCCAAAGGCCGGATAGCCCGGTCATACCTGGGCGTCTATTCAGTGGATCTGAATAATCCTTATGTACCGCTGGCCGATGACCAGCGTAAGGAGCTCAATCTTCCGTCTCTAGTGACCGATGGGGTTGTGGTTCTGGATGCTGTGGGACCGGCGAAGGAAGCGGGTCTGCAGCTTAACGATGTGATTACCAAGTTCAACGATAAGCCGATTACCTCCACGCTGTCGCTGCGCAAATATCTGTACGATCATACCAAGATCGGCGATAAGCTGAAGATTACCTTCTACCGCAATGGTGAAGTGAAGCAGACCACAGTCCAGCTTCTTGAGAAGCCAGAGGAATAAAATTGGAAATGGCCGTATATAATAATGAGGCAGTCACGATTACGGAAACAGTTCAAGCCGTCCTTTTCAGGAAAAAAAGAAGAGGGCGGGGCTGTTTCAAGAATAAATAAATGGGGTAATTGGTAGCAATGGGTATAAATATTACAATTTATTATGACTGGTAGCCCTTACATTGGGAAGTAGTCCTTATAAGGGAAAAAACGGAGGAATTAGGATAGAACAGCTTGCCTTTGTTATTAAGGTGTGGTAACATGAAATTGTTCTTACATTGATACCTTATTCTCGCATTGAAAAGGGCTGTCAACCAAAGCTACAACCTTTCTCAATGTGTGAATTTTTTCTTTGTCTGAAGATAAAAAGAACATATTAATTTAAATTTGTGGAGGTAACACACATGCAAACAGGTACAGTTAAATGGTTCAACGCAGAAAAAGGATTCGGTTTCATCGAAGTTGAAGGCGGAAGCGACGTATTCGTTCACTTCAGCGCAATCACTGGCGACGGCTTCAAAACTTTGGACGAAGGCCAACGCGTTGAATTCAACGTTGTTCAAGGCAACCGCGGACCACAAGCCGAAAACGTTGTAAAACTGTAATTAATAGAAGGTACCGTCCCCGCTTGTGAAAGTTGGGACGGTCTTTTTTTATCATCACTTGCTTGCAACATAAAGGAAGGGAGGAACGGCAATGAACTACCGGAAAAAGCCTTTGGAGGAAGTACCGGAAGAAAATACCGCAATTTGGGCCTGTACCAACGAGGATTGCAATGGATGGATGAGGGATAATTTCGCATTTGAACATGCGCCTTCCTGCCGTCTCTGTCATTCCCCAATGGTTCGTAGCATGAAGATGCTGCCGCAATTGCTTAATTCAAATGGCGATCTCAAATCGCTTAAGAAAGGTATTTCCATTACCTAGACCAATACCTTTATGAGTCAAGACAACTATATATGCAGGACACCTTCAAGACGGTGAAACCGTCTTATTTTTTTTGCTTTTAAATGCAAAATTGTGATATTTGTCACAAATTTATTGTTTTTTATGCCTAAACGGGGCGTATAATGTGATAATTATCACACTTTGAGTGATGGGAATTTGACAAAATAGACATAACGAAATGGGGAGAAGGAAGGGGAGAAATATGGATACAGTACTGCTGTCGCGTATACAATTTGCGTCGACGACAATTTTTCATTATTTCTTTGTGCCAGTATCGATCGGACTTGCGCTCATAATTGCCATTATGGAGACCATGTACGTAAGAAAGGGCAATGAAGAGTACAAAAGAATGGCGCAATTCTGGGGGAAGCTATTCCTGATTAACTTCGCAGTAGGTGTAGTAACAGGGATCTTGCAGGAGTTCCAGTTCGGGATGAACTGGTCGGATTATTCGCGCTTCGTCGGTGATGTGTTCGGGGCTCCGCTTGCGATTGAAGCCTTGTTGGCCTTCTTCCTGGAGTCCACGTTCATCGGAATCTGGATCTTCGGCTGGGATAAGGTATCCAAGCGGATTCATCTGTTATCCATCTGGCTGGTCGCCTTCGGAACGATGCTGTCGGCATTCTGGATTCTGCTGGCTAACTCGTTCATGCAGCATCCGGTCGGCTTCCAGATTAACAATGGCCGCGCGGAGATGAATGACATCTTCGCACTGATTACAAACGGCCAGCTGCTGGTGGAATTTCCGCATACAGTGCTTGCCGCTTACGCTACGGGCGCCTTCCTGGTAACAGGGATCAGTGCATACAAATTGCTTAAGAAGCAGGACGTTGCCTTTTTCCGAAAATCATTCGAGATTGCAGCAATTGTAGGGGTTATCTCATCCTTCGGCGTTGCGGTTGCAGGACATGCACAGGCTCAATATCTGGTAGAGACACAGCCAATGAAGATGGCCGCATCCGAAGCGCTGTGGGGTGAGAGCGGCGACCCGGCACCTTGGACGGTGTTTGCCAATATCGATGTGAAGAACCAGACCAACAGCAATGAAGTTCAGGTTCCGTATCTGCTGAGCTTCCTGTCCTACAGTAAATTCTCCGGTGAAGTGAAGGGGATGCTGGAGCTGCAGCAGGAGTATGAAGTGGCCTATGGGCCAGGAGATTATATTCCGCCGGTCAAAACAACCTTCTGGAGCTTCCGGATCATGGTGGCTGCAGGCTCGCTGATGATACTGTTTGGGGTATACGCGATCTACCTCATGTGGCGTAAAAAGATGGACAGACCCAATACCTGGTTCATGCGCTTCATGTTCTGGGGACTGCTGCTTCCGCCGATTGCCAACACGGCCGGCTGGATTATGACAGAGATCGGGCGTCAGCCATGGACTGTATTCGGACTTATGACTACAGAAGACAGTGTATCACCTAATATTACCAGCGGACAGGTACTGTTCTCGGTGATTTCTTTTACCGCGATCTATGCCATATTGGGTGCAGTGCTAGTCGGCCTGTTCGTCAAAGTGATCAAAAAAGGTCCTTATGCTATGGATAACGAACACGGTGAATCCCACGATCCGTATAACAAGGAGGGATCAACTCATGCTTTCTCTTAATGAATTATGGTTTCTGCTGATTGCGGTGCTGTTCGTCGGGTTCTTCTTCCTGGAAGGCTTCGACTTCGGTGTAGGGATGGAGACGCAGATTCTGGCCAAGAATGATACGGAGCGACGGATACTGATCAATTCGATCGGTCCGTTCTGGGATGCAAATGAGGTATGGCTGATTACGGGTGCCGGTGCCATGTTCGCGGCCTTCCCGCATTGGTATGCTACGCTGTTCAGCGGTTTCTATATTCCGTTTGTATTTGCTCTGCTGGCGCTAATCGCCCGTGGTGTCGCCTTCGAATTCAGAGGCAAGCGCGATTCCAAGGCTTGGCAGAAAACATGGGATGTCTGCATCTTCTTCGGCAGCTTCCTACCGCCGTTCCTGCTCGCCGTGGTATTCGCCAGCTTCATCAAGGGCTTGCCGATCGACAAGGATATGCAGATGTATGCCGGATTCTTCGATATCGTCAATGCTTATACAGTGGTTGCAGGGATTACGGTTGTCCTGCTGTGTCTGGTGCACGGGCTGATGTTCACTACGCTCCGCACGCTTGGAGATCTGCAGGAACGGGCGCGTAAGCTGGCCCAGAAGCTGCTGATTCCACTGGCGGCGCTCTTGGTAGCCTTCGTTGTGATGACATATACTATGACGGATATCTTCGATAAACGCGGAACGTTGCTATGGATTGTAGTCGTTCTCGCTGTAGCCGCTTATCTGCTGGCCGGATATTTCATGACTAAGAAGAAGGACGGCTATGCCTTCGGGATGACTGGTGCTGTGATGGCGCTGTCTGTTGCATCGATCTTCATCGGACTGTTCCCGCGGGTGATGATCAGCTCGCTGGATCAGGCATTCAACCTGACGATTACGAATTCGGCCTCCGGCCAATATTCGCTGAAGGTGATGACGATTGTAGCGCTGACCCTGCTGCCGTTCGTGCTGGGCTATCAAATCTGGAGTTATTTCATCTTCCACAAACGGGTTCATGAGAAGGAGCATCTTGAATACTAATGGATAAAAATTTGCTTGGGTACAAAGGAGTTAAGCCTGTATTTCTGCTGGTTGGCTTCCTGACCCTGGTGCAAAGCTTCTCCATTCTTCTGCTGGCGAAGTCGCTGGCAGAAGCTGTCTCTGCGCTGTTTGCGGGAGAACCGCTGAAGGAACAAGGGGCTAGAGCGCTCTTGTTCCTTCTTGCGTTTCTTGTGCGTCATGCCTGCGCTATGCTGATGAGCCGGGCGGCGTACCGCTTCGCGGAAGCGACCGGCAGCAGCATGCGGAGACAGATGATGGACAAGCTGTTCCAGCTGGGACCACGGCTGGCTGGCGACCGGGGAACCGGAAATATGGTCACATTAGTGCTTGAAGGAGTAACGAAGTTCCGCACATACCTGGAGCTGATTATTCCGCGGATGGTCGGTATGGCGGTAACACCCGCTCTGCTGCTTATCTATGTATTCACCCTGGATACGTCCAGCGGTGTCATTCTTACCTTAACGATGCCGATCATTATTGTATTCATGATCCTGATCGGGATGACGGCCCGCAAGCAGATGGACCGTCAGCTGAAGTCCTACCGTACCTTATCGAATCACTTCGTGGATTCACTGCGCGGTCTGGAGACGCTGAAATATCTTGGACGCAGCCGCAGCCACAGTGAGAGTATTGCTAAGGTCAGTGACCGCTACCGTTCAGCAACCATGCGTACGCTGCGAGTCGCCTTCCTGTCATCGTTCGCACTGGACTTCTTCACCATGCTGTCTGTCGCTTCGGTAGCGGTAAGTCTCGGTCTGCGTCTGGTCAATGAGCAGATGACGCTGGTTACCGGACTGACGATCCTGATTCTCGCGCCGGAATATTTCCTGCCGGTGCGGCTGGTGGGTGCAGATTTCCATGCCACACTGGACGGCAAGGAGGCCGGAGAAGCGATGAAGAGCATCATTGACCGTGAGACGGTCCAGGCGAAGCTGCTGGAGCCGGGTGGGCAGGGAGCGGTGAAGGGCGATGGAGGAGAGCTGCCGGGAGGCGTTTTCAAGTGGAACAATGATAGTGAACTTCGGCTTCATGCGGTGGGCGTACAATATGAAGCTGACGGTGTATCCTCGCTCGAAGGGGTGAATCTCGACTTCAGGGGATATGCCAGAATCGGTATTATCGGGGAGAGCGGGGCAGGCAAGTCTACGCTTGTAGATATTCTGGGCGGCTTCCTTCATCCAACCTCCGGAAGCCTTACGATCAATGGAAGCTTGGTCAGTGCGCTGACCGATGAGGGGTGGCGGAAGCAGACGGCTTATATTCCGCAGCGCCCGTATATCTTCAGCGGCACTCTGGCTGATAATGTCCGGTTCTATTATCCTGAGGCTTCGCAAGAAGCGGTAGCTGCCGCGCTGGAGTCGGCAGGTTTATCGAAGCTGGTGTCCTCGCTGCCGGAGGGATTGAACGAAATGATCGGCGGCGGCGGCCGTTCGCTCAGCGGCGGACAGGAGCAGCGTGTGGCTCTGGCCCGCGCTCTGCTGAGCAGCCGCCCCATCATGCTGCTGGATGAGCCGACGGCCCATCTGGACATTGAGACGGAATATGAGCTGAAGGAGACGATGCTGCCGCTGTTCGAGGGTAAGCTGGTATTCCTGGCTACACACCGCCTGCATTGGATGATCGACATGGATCTGATTGTCGTTATGCAGCAGGGACGGGTGGCTGAAATAGGCACACACGACGAGCTGACTGCGCGGAGGGGTGCTTATTATGAGCTTATTCAAAGTCAATTGGAGGGAATCCATTGAAACGTGAAGGATGGTTTGCTCCCTATTACTCTGCCTACTTCTGGCGGTTCGTGTTAATTATCTTGCTGGGCGCGCTGACGATCTTCTCAGCGTCTTCGCTGATGTATACCTCCGGCTTCCTGATCTCGAAGGCCTCGATTCCGCCGGAAAATATACTGATGATCTATGTCCCCATTGTTGGTGTGCGTACCTTCGGGACCAGCCGGGCTGTCATCCACTATGTGGAACGGCTGGTGGGACATGACACGATTCTGCGCATTCTGTCGAAGATGCGGGTCCGGCTGTACCATATGCTGGAGCCACAGGCGCTGTTCTTGTCCTCACGCTTCCGTACCGGGGATATTCTCGGTATGCTTGCCGATGATATTGAATATTTGCAGAATGTGTATCTTCGGACGGTCTTTCCGAGTATTATCGCGCTATTAATCTATGCAGCGGCGATGATTGCGCTCGGGACGTTCGATGTGGCCTTTGCTCTGCTTATGGGACTCTACATGCTGGTGCTGGTAGTCGTATTACCGCTGATCTCCCTCTTGTTGACCCAGAAGCGTCAGCGTCAGGTGAAGCAGGAGCGGAACCGGCTGTATCAAAAGCTGACCGATGCTGTGCTGGGCTTAAGTGACTGGGTCATCAGCGGGCGGCAGAGCCAGTTCGTCGATACGTACGAAGCGGACGAGCAGGCGGTTGCCCGCATAGACGGTTCGCTGCGGCGCTGGGCACGGCTGCGTATGTTCATCGGGCAGGCCGTTGTCGGCCTGGCTGTGTTGTCTTTGTTATACTGGGCGGCTGGACAGTATGCTGAAGGGGCGATTGCCGGAACGCTGATTGCGGCGTTCGTGCTGGTGGTCTTCCCGGTGGCAGATGCCTTCCTGCCCGTATCCGAGGCTGTGGAGAAAATTCCGCAATACCGGAATTCACTGGAGCGGCTGGAGGGCGTGGAAGCCGCAGCGGGAGATACCCCGCTTAGCGCGGGAACTGCTGCTGGGAGTGCCGGAGCGGAAGCTCAGGCTGCCGCTGCGCTGCAGGCGGCTAAGGCCAGCGGACAGGTTCAGATTGAACTGAAGTCGGCGGGCTACCGCTATGCGGCAGGTGACGACTTCTCTGTTCAGCAATTGGACCTTGCGCTGCCGCAGGGGCGGAAGGTTGCAGTGATCGGCCGCAGCGGAGCCGGTAAATCGACACTGCTCAAGCTGGTGCAGGGCGTGATTGCGCCCACCATCGGCTCCGTGACGATTAACGGTATCGATGCTGCGGCTTACGGTGAGCGGATTCCGCAGCTCATCGCGGTGCTGAACCAGAGCCCGCATCTGTTCGACACCACGGTGGCGAACAATATCCGGCTCGGGGACCCGGGGGCTTCGGAGGCAGAGGTCCAGCAGGCGGCAGCCCTGGCGAAGCTGGATACGCTGATCTCTTCGCTGCCGGAGGGCTATGATACTCCGGTACGCGAGGCGGGGCAGCGCTTCTCCGGCGGAGAGCGCCAGCGGATGGCCTTGGCCCGTATTCTGCTGCAGAATACGCCGGTGGTTGTGCTGGATGAGCCAACCGTTGGCCTCGACCCGCGCACGGAGCGCGAGCTGCTGGCCACGATGTTCGAGGCAATGGCCGGCAAGACGCTGATCTGGGTCACGCATCATCTGGTGGGCGCCGAGCAGATGGACGAGGTCATTTTCATGGAGAACGGCCAAGTGGAGATGCGCGGCACCCATGCCGAGCTGATGGAGCGGCAGCCGCGTTACCGCAAGCTCTATGAGCTGGACCGCCCGGGTCAATATCTGAATGGGGCAGATGGTGTGTAGAGGCTAGGATTAGAGCCGAGGTAAGTGTGTGAGTACAAAGGTAAAAGCTCTTCCTGTCCCGCTGGGGGCAGGAAGAGCTTTTTTTGCACGTGCGCCCAATGTAATCGGAAAACCGATCACATTGGGCGAGTGCTGGGTGTTCGGGCGGGATGTAATCGGAAAACCGATCACATTGGGCGAGTGCTGGGGTGTGCGGGTCGGATGTAATCGGAAAACCGATCACATTGGGCGAGTGCTGGGGTGTGCGGGTCGGATGTAATCGGAAAACCGATCACATTGGGCGAAAGTGCTGGGTGTTCGGGCCGGATGTAATCGTGTCCATGTCCGGTGAATAGGACAAACCCGGGAAATTAAGGTACACTTAACTGGATGATCCTGTCAGGATCAATTAGAACGGGGTGGAAGCATATGATAACGGAGGGCTCCTGTGATTATAAATAAGGAGAGATTAATCAATGGTATCAACAACGTGCGAATTAACATGGAATCTGGACCGGATCTATCCCTCGTTCGAGTCGGAGGGATTTCAGCAGGACCGCCGGCAGGTGGAGAGCCTTGCCGGGGAGCTGAATACATGGTCGGCCTCGCAGCCCGTTAGCGGGCAGGCTCCTGCAGAACTGATGGAAGAGTTCCTTAAACAATATAATGCGTATCAACAGCTATATTTGCGTCTGTTCAGCTACGCGGAGCTGCGATTCAGTGCGGACAGCCAGTGTGAGGAAGCCGTCAATCTGATGGACGAGCTGGAAGAAGTGACCAGCGGGGCGGGGGAAGCTCTGGTCCGCTTCAGCAAATGGCTGGCAGGGGTAAGCGCGGATGAACTGGAGCGGAGTCTCCGTTTCAGCGCTTATCTGGAGCAGCATAGCTTCTATCTGCGCGGATTACAGGGGAAATCGCAGCATATGCTCAGCGCAGAAGGCGAAGCGGTGATTGCCCGGATGCAGAACACCGGCTCGAAGGCGTGGGAACGGCTGTACATGCAGACGCTGTCTACACTGCGGACCGATCTGGAGCTGGCCGGAGTGACCCGCAGTGTGACACTGGCGGAGCTGCGGAATCTGGTCTACGACCCCGATTCTGCGGTACGGCGGGCGGCGGCTGAAGCAGAGCATGAGGCTTGCCGCAGCGTAGCGGAGCAGAGTGCCGCCTGTATCAATGCTGTCTCCGGTGAGGCGGCAGCCATCTATGAGCTGAGGGGCTATGCTTCCCCGCTGCATAAGGTGCTGGAAGCAGCGCGGATGGATGAGGAGACGCTGGAGGTGATGCTTCAGGCCATCCGGGAGAGCCTGCCGGTCTTCCGGGAGTATTATGCCGAGAAGGCTGGGCGGCTGGGGCATTCGGGGGGACAGCTGCCGTTCTGGGATGTTTTTGCGCCCATTGGCACGGAGTCTTCAATCCGCGTCACCTATGCTGAGGCCCAGGCGATGATTATCGCGGGGTTCAGCAGATTCAGCCCCGAGCTGGGCGGGTTTGCCCGCAAGATGTTCGGGGAGCGCTGGATTGATGCCGAGCCGCGCAGCGGGAAAGGCAATTTCGGGATGTGTGTCGATATCGTCCCGATTGGAGAGAGCCGGATCATAACAAGCTTCCACGGCCAATATATAGATGTGAGTGTGCTGGCTCACGAGATTGGGCATGCATACCATACCAGCCGCCTCGCAGGACATACGATGGTCAACATGGATTATCCGGTGCCGATTGCGGAGACGGCGTCGATTTTTTGCGAGAGTCTGATTCATGTTGAACTCTTGAACTCGCTGCCTGCGGAGGAAGCGGATGCGATCCTGGAACGTAGTCTCTCGGATGCGGGGTATTATATTGTCGATTTCTATGCCAGGTACTGCTTCGAGAGCGCGCTCTATGCCCGCCGGTTATCCGGTCCCCTCCCATTAGAGGAACTAAACGCACTGATGCTGGAGTCGATGGCTGCCGCTTACGGGGATAGTGTGCTGCCCGGGTCCATTCATCCTTACCAGTGGATTAGCAAGGCCGGGTATTATATGGCAGGCAATGAGTTCCTGAACTTCCCGTATTCCTTCGGGCTGCTGTTCTCCAAGGGGCTGTATGCCCAGTACCAAAAGCAGGGGCAGGCGTTCGTGAGCCGCTATGAACAGTTCCTCTCAGCGACCAGTACCCGGAGTATCGCAGACGCTGCGAAGCTGATGGATATTGATGTGCATTCCCTGGATTTCTGGCAGGAGGCGCTCGGATTCATTGCCGGGGATGTCCGGAAGTTTGCGGGGCGGGAATAAGAGTGTATTTTGCGCTGCGTGAGGTTCCTTTTTGCAGGGAAGTGTGGTAGAACAGTAGTATAAGTCTACGCCGCAGCGGCACAGAAAGGGATGCTTGATTGAATGTATGTAGTCTGTAAGGAACACGTAGAGCTGGCCATCGACAAATTTGTGGACGAGTACGAGGATGCACCAGATGTAGTCGATCTGAAGGAGACGGAGTTCTCGGACTGGGACCCGCCGGCGAAATGTGCGGAATGTGAACGAAATGCGGAATATCTGGTCGTCTGAGGACGGCCGGAATAAGAAACACCCTGTGGCCGTGAAGGCTGCAGGGTGTTTTGGCGTGCGGTGTATGCGTGAATGGTGCAGTTGCGGATTTAGCAGTCTGCGGCTTTCGCCATCTCGGCCAGCGGGCTGCGCTGACTGCTCCGCAGGTAGATGAAGGCGGAGCCGATCGCCACGATTGCTGCAACTGACAATCCCCAGTAGATGTTGGAGTAAGCGGCCTGAAGCGGCAGGCTGCGCTGCCATTCCAGGGCGCTGGCGGCCATCGCGACGCTGAAGGCACCGCTGAAGAACTGCAGCAGCTGGAAGAGCCCCATCCCGGAGCCGATCTGCGAAGCAGGCAGGATACGCGAGATTTCATTCGATACACTGCTCGACAGTACAGTGAATGACAGGCTCATAATCATGTAGACGAGCATGACGGCGATCCAGGATTGTCCGGCGAATAGGGCGAACAATACGGTGGCGGCCAGAACGAGCAGCGGTGCGAAGCGCAGAATTCCGGTGTTGCCGTAGCGGTCGATCATCCGTCCGACCAGGCGGGAGACGAAAATGGCCAGCAGTGAGCCCGGGAAGATGACAAGCCCGGCATGGCTGGCGCTGAAGCCGAAGCGGTGAGTCAGAATCTGCGGCAGCAGGAACAGGGTAGCGAAGCTGCACAGGTAGGAGGCAACCCCGATCAGCGCCAGTACCAGATATGGCCGGTTGCTGAACAGCGCTGGCAGCACGAATGGATCAGGGGTCGTGCGGATACGCCCTACAAATAAGGCAATCGCGGCGATGCCGGCGATCAGCGCGATCCACAGTCCGCTGGTCAGGAACAGGAGCAGACCGGTGGTACCCACGCCGAGGAAGATCCCGCCCAGAACGTCGAATGAGCCGCGAGCCGGAACTTCCTTGGGCAGCAGGATCAGGAACAGCGGCACCAGCAGCAGAATAGCTGCAGTGACTGCGAACAGCCAGGTCCAGCCGAGGTATTCCACAATGGAGCCGCCGGCTACCGGACCCAGACCCAGTCCCAGGGAGACGGCCGACATAATCGTCGCCATGGCTTTGCCGCGCCGGGCCTGCGGAATGTAGCGGGTGAACAGGACAAGGGACAGCGACATCACGGCGCCTGCCCCCGAGGCTTGCAGAATACGCACAATCAGCAGGAAAATGAAGCTGGTGCTGAAGAATCCGGCCACAGCAGCAAGCCCTAAGGTGAGCAGCCCGATAACCAGCAGCCGGCGGATCGGCAGGAAGTCCGAGAGCCGGCTGTATGTGATTGAGGCAATAGAGAACATGATGGAATACCCGGTTACAATCCAGGAGGCGGACGCTGCGGTGATGCCGAAGGTCTCGGTTACATCAGGCAGGGCCAGATTGAACATCGCTGTGTTCATAATAACGAGGACGACAGCAACGCTGAATAGCAGAGTTAACAGTCCTTCCCGTGGAAGAGCCGCTTGCGGAGCAGCCATTGAATGCTCTTGATCGCCCTCAGAAGCAGGTGATGAGGTCATGAGAAAGCCACTCCTTCATTCTTTTATTGTATTGTTCGATTACTTACGAACTATTGAAATATAGCATGCGCTAATGTAAAATGCAATTAGGAAATCATCGTGAAAAGAAGTACTATTATATACTCTGAAGGAGTCTTATTCATGAAGCAGCTCCATCATCCGGACCGCAAGGACATTCAGCTCGCCTCGGTGCTCTATGCGCTTAGCGACCCGATCCGTCTATATGTAGTGTCGGAGATCTGTAACCACGGCCCGCAGTCCTGCAACAGCTTCAAGGTGCCGATTGCCAAGTCCACGCTGACCCACCATGCCCGGACGCTGCGCGAAGCGGGTGTCATTCATACCCGGGTGCAGGGTACCCAGCGCATTCTGTCCCTGCGGACGGAAGATCTGGACGAGCGGTTCCCCGGACTGCTGGATTCCGTATTGCAGGCTTACGTCAGACCCGGGCCGGATGAGGGATTCGGGGAGCCGGAAGAGGAAGGGCAAGAGCAGGGATAACAATCATATACCGTATGACATCATCGCCACTCCAGATTCTGGGGTGGTTTTTTGAAAATATAAGAATGTATATGTTTCACGCTATACATTATCCTTCTATTTCTCGCCGAAACGGTACCGTCCTTTAAAAGGACGGCAAAGCCGTTTCCACTTGTATGTACAGAGCATACAACCGTTACCATTGACAGAATTGTGTCAGGTGAAGTAACATTTTAAATTGTAATGATAATCATTCTCGATTAGAAAAGAGGAAGTCAACGCTATGTTCGCATCTAAAGGTAAGAGGCTGCTGCAAGGCCTGCTCGTATTATTGGTTATATCCATGGTCGCTGCAGGCTGTTCATCGAATACTACGGAGAAATCATCGGCTGCCGGAGACGCACAAGCTGCGAAGACCCTTACAATGGCGTGGCCCCGGGATATCGGACCGATGAATCCGCATTTATATAATCCGTCCCAGCTGTTAGCCCAGTCTATGATCTATGAGCCGCTGGTCAGTTATCAGGACGGGAAGCTTGTTCCGGCTCTGGCTGAATCCTGGACACTGTCGCAGGATGGCAAGGTATACACGTTCAAGATCCGCAGCAACGTCAAGTTCTCGGACGGAACGGCTTTTACCGCACAGCTGGTGAAGAAGAATATGGATGCGGTCTTACATAATAAGAAGCTGCACACATGGCTGGGCATGATCCCGCTGATTGAGAAGACAGAAGCGGTTGATGACACTACGTTCCGGCTCACGCTGACAGAGTCGTATTATCCGGCACTGTACGATCTTGCGGTGGTGCGGCCGGTACGCTTCCTTGGCGAGGCGGGCTTCCCCGAGGATGGCGATACGTCCAAGGGCATTCGTAGCCCGATTGGAACCGGACCTTGGGTGCTAAGCGAGTATAAGAAGGATGAATCGGCAACCTTTACACCGAATCCTTACTATTGGGGCGAGAAGCCGAAGGTGGACAAGGTGGTGGTGAAGGTGATCCCGGATGCGGAGACCCGTGTGCTGTCTTTTGAAAAAGGGGATCTGGACCTGATCTACGGCGAAGGTCTCATCAGCTATGACGCTTACAAGGAGCTTGAGAGCACCGGGAAGTACGTCACTAAGCTGTCTGAGCCGATCGCAACCCGCAATCTGGTGCTGAATACCATGAACGCGAAGCTCGCTGATCTTAAGGTCCGTCAGGCACTTAGCATGGGCTTCAATAAGGAAGCGATGGTCGAAGGGGTGACGCTGGGGCTGGAGGAGAAGGCGGACAATATCCTGCCTCCGAATCTGCCTTATGCCAATATCAAGGTGAGCCCGGTAAAATATGATGTGGAGCAGGCGAATGCGCTGCTGAATGAAGCGGGCTGGAAGCTGCCTTCAGGTGGGGGCGTGCGGGAGAAGGATGGACAGAAGCTTGAGCTGGAGCTGATGTATGATAAGGCGGATCTGACGATGAAGTCCATGGCGGAGACTCTGCAAGCTGAATGGGCGGGGATCGGTGTGAATCTGAAAATCACCGGCGTCGAGCTGACCGTCTACATCCAGCGCAGAAAGGCCAATGAGTTCGACATGAATTTCTACTCGACGTTTGGTGCGCCGTATGACCCGCATTCCTTCATGACTGCCGTTGTACAGCCGGGCTACGGGGTCTCGGATACTCTGGCGGCCTTGCCGATGAAGGCTGAGATCGACAAGAAGATTAAGGAAGGTATGGCTATCACAGATGACAAAGCCCGTACCGGGCTGTTCGGCTCTGTGCTCACTACGCTGCAGGAGCAGTCTTCGATCCTTCCGATCTCCTACATCAAGCAGATGGCAGTGTACCGGGACAATGTGGCTGAATTCAAGTTCCCGTCCAACCGGGATGAATACCCGCTTCATGGTATTGAGAAGAAGTAGTAGTCACGCAGGAGGGTTCTAAGTGGGCGTATATATCGGAAAAAGAGTGCTGGCGATCATCCCCATCATTCTGTTCTCCTCATTGCTGATGTTCGTGATGATCCGGGTAGGGCCGGTGGACCCGGCTGAAGCCTATCTGGCTGCGGCGCATATCCAGCCGGATGATGAAGTGCTGGCCGCCAAGCGGCATGAATTCGGGCTGGACCAGCCGCTGCTGACGCAATATGTTCAATCGGTGGGCCGGCTGCTCCGGCTGGATTTCGGCCATTCCTACCTGTCCAATATGCCCGTATGGGGAGAGGTTGCCCAGAAGCTGCCCGCAACGCTTCAGCTTGCGTCCGCCAGTATCGTGCTGGCGCTGGTGGTTAGCATCCCGCTTGGGGTGCTAGCGGCGATTTACAAAAACCGGCTGTTAGATCATGTGATCCGGGTATTCGCCTATATCGGCGCCTGTGTTCCGGTCTTCTGGATCGGCTATCTGCTGATGTTCTTCATCTCGGTTAAGCTGGAATGGCTGCCTGTGGAGGGCAGAGGGTCTGTGCAGCACCTGATTCTTCCGTCTATTACCCTGGCACTCTGGCTGATTGCCATCTACGCGCGCCTGCTGCGGACGACCGTCCTGGAGGAGCTGAAGGAGGCTTATGTCCGGTATGCCCGGGCAAGAGGGATTAAGGAACGTGTGATTCTGTATAAATACGTGCTGAGAATTGCCATAGCACCGCTTATTACAGGACTGGGCATCAATCTGGGGAAGCTGCTGACAGGGGCGATTATCGTAGAGCAGGTATTCTCCTGGCCGGGCTTCGGCCGGTACTTCATTGAAGCGATCATTAACCGTGACATTCCGGTGATTCAATGCTATGTCATGCTCTCGGTCTGTGTGATTGCCGGGAGCAATCTGATAGCCGATCTGCTGCAGCTGTTCCTGGACCCGCGAATTGCGCGTAAAGGGAGGGCCAGCCAAGGATGAATAACTTAAGCAGCCGTTTAAAAGGCAAGAGAGTGATCATGATCTGCGGCAGCCTGCTGATCCTGTTTGGTCTTGCTGGCCTGTTGGCCCCGTGGATCTCACCGCATGACCCGATACGGGTGAACCTGGCAGCGAAGCTCAGTCCGCCCTCGTGGGAATATCTCCTGGGGACAGATCAGCTGGGCCGGGACAATCTATCCAGGCTGCTGTATGGAACACGGATCTCGCTGGGCTTTGCCTCGCTTATTTTTGCCGCTTCCTTAGGGGTGGGATTGCTCGCAGGAGTGGTTTCGGGGTACAGCGGCGGGTGGCTGGATGCTGCGCTGATGCGGTTGTGCGATGGCATTATGTCTTTTCCCAGTATGATTCTGGTCTTCGGTCTGATCGGGATCCTGGGGCCGGGCCTGTCTCAATTGGTTATTGCTCTGATGCTGGTGCAGTGGGTGTACTTCGCC
This sequence comes from Paenibacillus sp. FSL P2-0136, assembly GCF_037975325.1. NCBI lineage: Bacteria > Bacillati > Bacillota > Bacilli > Caryophanales > Paenibacillaceae > Paenibacillus > Paenibacillus sp. FSL P2-0136. Next base: position 7,241,498 of record NZ_CP150244.1, on the reverse strand, counting down.
CGGATGTTCCGGAATATGATTGTCAGCTTGAAGGAGCGGAATTTCATCACGGCAGCGCGGATCAGCGGCTCTTCCCCCTGGCAGATCATGAGCAGGCACCTTATTCCCAATATTCTGCCGTCGATTGTGGTGATTGGGACGCTTGAGATGGGCTGGGCGATTATGGATATCTCGGCGATGTCCTTCCTGGGCCTGGGCGTCCAGGCGCCTACACCGGAATGGGGGGCGATGCTGAACGAAGGGAAATCCTTCATCCGCAATCATCCCGAGCTGATGCTCTATCCGGGCCTGATGATTATTATGGTTGTAGCTTCGTTTAATCTGCTGGGCGAGGCGCTGTCTGAACGGTACGGGATCAAACGAGGCTCCTGAAAGAAGGAATGAGCGAATCATGGAACAAGCGGAATATGTGCTGCAGGTGAAGGATCTGAAGGTATCTGTGGAGACAGCGGCAGGATATTTGCCCCTCATAGAGGATGTTAGCCTGGAGCTGAAGCCGGGGCGTGTGCTGGGTCTTGTGGGAGGCAGCGGCAGCGGAAAAACCGTAACATCGCTGGCGCTCCTCCAGATGCTGGACCGGCAGACGAGTGTGATCGAAGGCAGTATCCGGCTGCATACCCGTGAGCTGAACGGACTTCCGGAGAAGGACATGCGCAGGCTTCGCGGCAGTAGTCTTGCCCTGATTATGCAGAATCCGATGACAGCCTTCTCTCCGGTGTACACCATCGGCGTGCAATTTGTGGAATCGATCCGTACACATGTGAAGCTGGGAAAAAAAGAAGCCAGAGCCTGCGCGATCCGCTCCCTGGCTGATGTGAATCTGCCCGATCCCGCAGCGCTGCTGGGAAAGTATCCGTATGAGCTGAGCGGCGGGATGCTCCAGCGGGTGATGCTGGCGCTCACCCTGTGTCTGAAGCCCTCCGTGATCATTGCCGATGAGCCTACTACGGCTCTGGATGTGACCAATCAGCTCCAGGTGCTGCGGCAGCTGGACCGGATGCGGCAGGAGCATGGAACCGCTATTCTGCTGATCTCCCATGATCTCGGCGTCATTGCGGAGCTGGCTGATGAAGTTGCGGTTATGCAGCACGGGCGGATTGTTGAGACCGCCGATGTATTCGAATTATTCGATCATCCCCGGCATGAATACACCCGGGAGCTGCTGGCAGCAAGGCCGCTGCTTCAGCTTAGTCCGCAGTTAGGGGGCCAGCTATGACTGGAATAGCGGCAGAATACATGCTTGAGGTCAGGGAAGTTACCCATACCTATGCTGCATCCCGCCGGTGGAGGCGTCCTGCGAAGCAGGATAATGTGTTGTCCGGCGTGTCTCTTCATATAGAGGAGGGAACCTGCCTGGGGCTGCTGGGATCAAGCGGAGCCGGTAAAAGCACACTGGGCCGGGTTATTCTCGGGCTGGAGCCGCCCCGCGCGGGCCAGGTGCTGATTCAGGGCCAGGATCTGTATAAGCTGAGCCCGCAGGCGCGCAGGACCATCCGCCGCGATCTGCAGGTGGTCTTCCAGGATTGTTATTCTGCCGTGAACCCCCGGATGACAGCAGAGCAGATTATTGGTGAGCCGCTGTCCAATTACGAATCCTTGAGCGTTCAGGAGCAGAAGCGGGCGGTAGGTGAGCTGCTGGAGTGTGTTGGACTAAGTGCGGCGGACATGCAGAAGCAGCCCTACCAGTTCAGCGGAGGACAGCTGCAGCGGATCAATATCGCCAGAGCGATTGCGCTGAAGCCTAAGCTCATTGTATTGGATGAGGCGGTTAGTAGTTTAGATATGATTAACCAGGCGAATATTTTGCGGCTGCTTGGGGAGCTGCGGGTTGCGTTCGGTCTGTCATATCTGTTCATCACCCATGATATTAAGGCCGCCTGTATGATCTCAGACGCACTGGCTGTCATGGATCAGGGCAAGATAGTGGAATATAACGACAGCAAGGAGCAGTTCCTGCAGTCCTCTCATCCTGCGGTTCGGGGCTTACTCGATTCCATGCTTGCGGAGCATCCGCGGAACCGGCACAGGGAGCTGCCCAGGAACGCTGTACAATAACGGTAAACATCCCGTGAGCAATGGAGCAATAGAGGAGACTACACTCTCGCCGAAACGGTACTGCCCTTTTATAGGACGGTACCGTTTTCGCTTTATATGTTTTGGGGCCCCCGCAAAGTACCTGAGTCATCATCGAAGCTAAAGCCTCACTTTGTGGGGTTATTTTATGGATCAAGCTTCTTATAGGACTCATTTGCTTCCGCTAGTACCTCCGCTCCGCCCGCCGCCAGGAACTCCTCGACGAACTCCCCGAATTCCTCAAGCGGACGCTCCCCGGTGATGAAGGCAATATACGCCTGGTCTCTTAGGTTAATTAGCCCAGCGCTGTTCCTGATCAGAGAGGGCGTAGCCACCTCCAAGGCATTATAGATGCCGTCGTGATCCAGCCCCAGGGTTGCCGCCCATTGCTCGCTCCGTCCGGCAGGAAGGATGGGCAGGGTCATGCCGATCCCCGCGCCGATCGTATTCTGGTAGCTGAACTTATGGTTATACGGCGGCAGCAGGATGATATCCTTCTTGTCCGTTCCGGCCCAGTCCCAGTGTGTCCCCTGAATACCATACTGCAGAGATGCCGCCTCATCGGGGTCAGGATTTGCGCTGACGTAGTCCAGCAGCTGGAGGATCTTCTCCAGCTTGCCCGGCTCCTGGGTAGCATCCGCGCCAATGGCGGTGAAGCTCATCAGCATATCGTAGGCTTTGGAGCCGCGTCTGCCGTCCGGACCGCTAACCGGCCGCCCGAAAGCGATCTTGGCCTGCGGATGCTTCGCGGTTAACTCCTTGACGTTAAACATTGCTTCTACCGGAACCAGTCTGGCTGCCTTCTGGTCATCCAGTCTCCAGTCTGTATAATCCCCTGCCTGTGTCCAGTGATAATAATTGCCCATGGAGGTCATGCCGATCCGTCCGTTAATGAAGGCGTGCGACAGATGCTTGTAGCCTCCGCTATTCTCCCCGGTGATGAACTCGGGATCAATGACCCCGTCCCGGTACCATTTGCGGAGATAACGCAGCGCTTCCTGCATATCCGGCTCAAGAGCGCCAATAACCAGTCCCTGATCCTTCCGGCTGAAGTAGAGCTGATCCGTGAAGACCATCTGCCCGAAGGCGCCGAAGACAACATTCATGCCCTCCTGCGACAAGCCGTAGGTGTCCCGGATACCGTTGCCGTCGGGGTCTTCGTTCGCAGCCGCATAGATGAATTTCTCGAAATCGGCCAAGGTATCCGGCACCTTAAGGCCGAGCTTGTCCAGCCAATCCTGCCGGTAGACCACGGGGACCCGATAGATATTGGTAGGATTAATGACCGGAATGCCGTAATAGGCCCCGTTAATGCGGCCATATTGCTGATAGGCGGGTGCATTCTCGCGGATGGCCTTAAGAATATTGGGAGCGTAGGTGTTCAGCAGTTCCTCAGGAATAGGGGCGAGCACGCCCTGCTGCTGGTACTTCAGCAGATCCTGGGTCTGCCGGACCCGGAACAGGTCGGGAATGCTGCCTTGCACCAGCCTCTGGTCGAGCAGGGATTCATATTTGTTATTCGGCAGATTCCAGAAGTCCAGATCTACCTTGAACTTCTGCTCCAGCTCCCGCACCATTACGGCATCCTCCGCAACCGGCAGATTCTGATGCATGGTCCAGGAGATTTTGAGCTTCGGGGCAGAGGAAGCGGGAACAACAGAATCAGCAGAATCAGAAGCGGAAGCGGATGGATCCAGCAGCTCTTGTCCAGGCGCAGACGAGAGGGAAGCTGGCTGCCCGCTGCAGCCGCAGATCAGCCCCAGGAGGGGCAAGAGCATTATTCTTTTATACATATACATAAGGCACCCTCCTTATCCCAAGCTAATCTCCGCCTGCGGCGGCAGTGTATTCACGGTTCGCAAATAATTCCCCGGCGTACAGCCATAGATCTCCTTGAAGCGCTTGATGAAGTAGGGAGTCGTTCCATAACCGACCGTACCGGCAATCTGTTCGATCGACATGTTGTTGTTCTCAATCAGCCGCCGGGCCTCTTCCATCCGTATGCCGGTAATATAGTCGGTGTAGGTGATCCCCAGCTCTTCCTTGAACAGCTTGCTTAGATACTTGGGACTGATGAAGACCTTGGCGGATACGGCATCCAGCGATAGATCCCCGGACAGATGCGCCCCGATATAGGCTTTGGCCGCTTCAATGGTCGAGAGTGCGCGGTCACTGTTCCGCTTCTGCGTCTCCATAATGAAGATGCCGATGGAAGCGGCGAACCACTCCTGCAAATGCCGGATATCCGGCAGGGCAATATATTCGTTATACAGATCCAGAGGCCCGTGGGCGGAAGGGGTGTAGCGGATGCTTTTCAGATAATCCGAGTACATAAATACGGTGTTCGCCAGCACGAAGTGGCAATAATCCGCCGGGTAGCTGCCTTCCCGCATGACGGCTATCAGCTGCTCCAGCGCGGCCAGAGTCTCATCCAGCTGCCGGTTCTGCAGCTTGTCCTTGAATCTCATCAGCACAGGCTGCGGAATCTCGTCAAGACTCTGTTCCCTCTTCAGCAGCTCCCGGTCCTTCAAGACCCTGCTCTCTGGCAGAAAATAAGCATATTTCATTAAGGTCTGCGCTTCAGCGTAGCTGGTGTGAAGAAGGCTGATGGCATCCACCCAGCAGCCCTGCGAGAGCTGAATATTCAGCTGGAACTGCTGCTCCGCCGCTGCTGTAATCCGGTCCGAGAGCTGTTCGAGCAGCGTCCCGGAGGCTTCGTGCGCGCTGATAATGACAACCGTCTGCTTGTCCGGCAGCTCCTCGGCCAGAATGCGGATTCCGTGAAGCCGGATCGCCTCAAGCGTCCCGGTCATCCCGCTCATGGCTGCCTGCAAGCCACTTAGACTCATGCGGGCGTAAGCTCCACGGGTGTTGAGGAGCAGGCAGCAGTAATGACGGTGCTCCAGAGAGAGTCCCAGAAATTGCGGATCTATGGTTACGCTGCCTTGGGCAGGGCTGTCCTGAAGGAGATTCAGGATCATGTTCTGCCGGATATGCGGACTGCTGGCCTCAAGCGTCCCCTCCAGTGTGGTCACTTTGTCGTTCAGACGGTTGAAGGCGGAATCGATAATTCCGAATTCGTTAAGGGCTGGTCCCCGCACTCCTGGCACCTCAGGCCCCGGGCCGTAGAGGTCCTTAATAGTGCGAAGCAGCCGCTTAAGCGGACTGTAATTCAATTTGGCCAGAATGCCGGACAGACAGATTCCTACCAATAGAGCAAGCAGACACAGGGAGAGGATGACCCTCTGGACAACGAGCCATTTCTCATAGAACAGGTTCGCCGGAGCCGCACTGAAGAGCTTCCACCCGGTGGTCGGCAGGTCCTGATAGGAGATGACGTAGGTGCTGCCCCCGATCTCCTGGCTCATGTTCCCGGATGTCTCAGGAGAGGCTAGTGCATTCGAGATACTGGCAGCATAGGTGTCAGCCTGAGCTGCAGCATCCGGATTCGATCCGGCTACAATCCCGCCAGTGGGTGTAGCAATGAAGCTGCTCTGATAGCGGGCAGGCATCATATTCTGCAGAATGGCGCGCAGCGCACTCTCCTTCAGATCAATGGCAATCAGCAGCTCACTGGCTGCCCCGGGGGACTGGAACGGATAGCTGTGCACATAGGTGATCAGCTGGCTGCCGCTGCCGCTGGGGATGCTGGAGACGATATCGTCCGGCACGAACCGGGCCTCTGTCCAGAGGCTGTTACGGGAATTAAGGTTCATGCCGTTCACCCAATCCATCCAGTAGGCGGCACCCGCCTGCTGATCCGCACGGAATTTCAGCCCATACAGCGAGGACAGCAGGAGATGCTGCCTGGGAGCATATAGATGTACGGCTTGTATCAGGTCCGAATGATTGGATACCTGCATGTTCAGCGACTCCTGGAGACTGCTCACCTTGCTGAGATTCGCTGGAAGTGAAGCATCTGGCAGCATACGGAGCGCAGCCCGCTGGTTCAGTGAGACTTCCAGATAGATCTGCTGCACCCGCTGAAGCACGGAGGCTTCAAGGGTACGGGCGGTATTGTCAAGGATGAGCCGGTTGCGGCCCTGAAGCTCTTCCTTATAATGGTTCGAGAAATACAGATAGAAGGCAGAGCAGAGTAAGAGGACAATGACTAACACAACAGAGATGTATGAAGCGGCTAGGGCGGCAAAGGCAGAGTTCCATTTTCGCAAGATGTATTCTCCTCCCAGGCGGATTATACACTAGCCCCTCACCAATCTGTTCGGGATTCATGTTAAATCCATGTTAAATGGCCGGAAAAAAGCTGAATTGTTCCCAAAATCATAGAATTGCGAAATTGTGTTATTGAGCGGCGGTGGAGGCAGGTGCTATATTGAGTCCGATTCAGGCAATCAAAATAACAAGATAGGGGCTGACACATTGAACTTGAAGTCGAAAAGAAAGCTGTTGTCTGTTACGGCAGGTCTGGTACTCCTCACGAATTCTATCGCGGTACATCCTGCAGAGGCGGCCACGGGTAATTCATTAACTGAGCTGCCAGCTGCTCCGGCTTGGGGACATTTCGTAGATACTTATAAGAATAACACACCTGTGAATATGGCGGTGTATTCCAACCCCTCGATCGGTGTTCTCTCCGGCTTCCTGGATCTCTGGACACCGGGTGTCACTTGGGATACCGGGACGAAGCTGAATAGCAGTGTGTTGGATTACAACATTCAATATGTGGCGGATCTGTCTAAGACCCGTACTCCGGCAGAGGAGGAGGCAGCGTATTACGATGACCGGCGGAACCAGACTTATGGAGCGGCTGACGGCCTTGGACCTTTGTCTGAGTTGTACCGTTCGATGTCAGGAACTTACACGACCATTAACAGCATCCCAGATGATGCGACTTCCGTGAAATACAATGATGGCAATGACAGTAACAAGGCGGGTGATTCCAATTCCCAGCTTGGCAAAATGGTAGACCTGATCGGAATCATCCGCGGCAATTATGCTTCAACCAGCCAGGCCAAGAACTTCTACAGCTACAAGCGTCCGTTCCGCTGGAAGGATACCTCTGTCATCGTACCGACACTGGTGCCGGCGATGAGCAAGACGCCTGCCACAGACGGCGGCTTCCCGAGCGGACATACCAACGCTTCCTATCTGGCAGCCCTGGCTCTGGCATATTCTGTACCTGAGCGCTTCCAGGAGCTGATGACCCGGGCCTCGGAGATGGGCAACAACCGTGTCGTCGCCGGGATGCACTCACCGCTGGATGTTATGGGCGGACGAGTGACAGCCATGGCCTTCGCAGCAGGTGCGCTGACAGACCCGGACAATATGGCATTGAAGCAGGCGGCCTATACTCAGGCTCATGAAGTGCTGCTCACACAGACGGGTACCGCAGAAGACCGGTTCACGGATTATGCGAAGAATAAGGCCCAGTATACCCAGCGGCTGACCTACGGCTTCCCGCAGATTCACTCCACGACTGAGCCTGCTGTTGCTCCTAAGGGAGCAGAGGTCTTGCTGGAGACCCGCCTGCCTTACTTGACTGCGGATCAGCGTAGAGCAGTTCTCGTAACAACGGCACTCCCATCCGGTTATCCACTGTTGGATGATCCCGAAGGCTGGGGACGATTGAACCTGTTCGCCGCTGCCGACGGGTACGGTGCATTTGCTGAGCATGTAACGGTAGCTATGGACGCTGCGAAAGGCGGCTTCCACGCCGCAGACCGCTGGCGCAATGATATCTCCGGGACGGGCGGACTGACCAAGGAGGGTACAGGCACGCTTAAGCTGGCGGGCAGCAACACGTATTCCGGTGGTACTGAAGTGAACGCGGGTGTTCTGGAAGGAGACTCGGCAACAGCCTTCGGCAAAGGGAATGTGACGAATACCGGCGGTTCTGTAGTTGAGAACGTCTACGGTAAAATGGTGATCGGCGGCAGCTTCACCCAGGCCTCCGAAGGTACGCTTGTACTGGGCCTTACTGGAGCAAACGATATCCTTGAGGTTGAGGGCGCGGTGAAGGCTGACGGGAAGCTGAAGGTGAACTTCGCGAACAGCTACGTTCCAGGCAGCGGCCTGATTCCGCTCATTACGCATGGCGTCAGCCAGCGCAGCGGGCAGTTTGCTTCCGTGCAGGTTGAAGGATTGCCAAGCAAATATAACGCCCAGGTCGTCTACCTGAGCGATCAGATTGCGCTTAGTATTACAGATACGACAAGCGGCGGAACTGGCGGCGGCAATCCGGGCGGAACGCCAGGTACTCCGGCTGGAAATACCGGAACGGTACCAGGGACCACCACCGGCACAACACCAGGGAACGGCAGCACTCCTACTGAGCCAGAGAAACAGCCACAGGGTGGAGTTAATCCGTTCCAATCCGGAGTGGTGAGCCGCGAGACAGTATACAAGACCGTGACTGAAGCTATTGCGGCTTCGAAGAATGAGAGCATCAGCTTCAAGGATACCGCAGGCCACTGGGGCAGCAGCACCATCGCTACAGCCGTGAAGCTGCAGATCATCAGCGGCTATGCGGACGGCTCCTTCCGTCCGGATGCACCGGTGACCAGAGCCGAATTCGCAGCGATGATCGCCCGCTCCTTCGGGATAGGCACTACATCGGCGGCCTCTAAATTTGGGGATACAGCCTCCAATTGGGCGGCTGGCTATATCGGTGCCTTGGCGGACAAAGGCATCTTAACCGGCTACGCAGACGGCAGCTTCAAGCCAGGGGCGACCATTACCCGAGCTGAGATGGTCACGATTATCGGCCGTGTGCTGAATCTCGGTGTGCTTCAGACTGGCACCCCGGCGAGCTTCACCGATGTCAGCAGCAGCTACTGGGCAGCTGACGCCATCCGCCAGGCCGCTTCGGCTAATCTGGTGAAGGGCATCTCTGCTTCAGCATTCGCGCCAAAGAGTCAGGCTACCCGCGCCGAAGCGGTGGCCGTGATCATCCGCGCGCTGGAGAGCGACAGCTCGGTTAAGGCTTTGATTACGGGCTTGTAGGCAGCGGGGTTGTTAACTGCAAGTGAGTGAGAGGTAGGCTGTAAGTAAGAATTCTTATGGACAGAAAGCAGGAAGTACAAGCCGCTGGCTTGTGCTTCTTGCTATGGTTACGGCCACTTAGCCACTTTGGGTGCCGTTTCGCGTTCAATCGTTACAATGTGGGCATATTTGACAAATTCAATCTACAAGTGTAATGTATAGAACAGAGCTTGTATTTACATTTGTAGATTGTAAGACGCCGCGATGGAATGGAGCTGTTATGATGAGTACAACGCCGAAGATTTCGGAAGCTGAATGGGAAATTATGAAGATTATCTGGGAGCATCATCCGCTCACCTCGGAACAAATCACCCGGCTCCTGCCTGCATCTGTGGAATGGAGCGAGCAGACGGTGCGCACCTTCGTCACCCGGCTGCTTAAGAAGAACGCGATAGCGTATGAGAAATCCGGCCGGAGCTATCTCTATTATCCGCTGGTGTCAGAGAATGAGTGTGTCCGGGCCGAGAGCCGCTCCTTCCTGAAGCGCGTATTTGGCGGGGCTACGCAGTTAATGGTGACCAGCTTCCTGGAGGATGTCGAGCTGTCCAAGCAGGAGATTGAACAACTCGAACAGCTGCTCAAGGAGAAGAAGTCGCAGGGTACCAGCGGCAACTCAGGTAAGCAGGAATGAATATGGTCTACGGATGGTTTGCCGGTATCGCAGAACAGACACTGGCGGCAAGCATGGTGATTCTGGCTGTGTTGTTCATTCAATATGTTCTGCGAAGATTCATCAACGCCCGGGTGCGTTACCTCCTGTGGCTGCTTGTTATCGCCCGGCTGTTATTGCCTGCTGTACCGGACAGCCCTGTCAGCATGCTGCATATTCTGGGCAATAGTAAACATTTGTTAACAACTATCCTGGACAAGGGGCCGGACACCGGAGCTTCTAAGGGTGAGTATCAGGAGCTTCCGCCGGGAGGGGGAGATCAGGTTACATATCCGGCTAATAACACCGCTCTGAATGTACAGGGGCAGACAGACACAGCCCGGCAGGAGGATGGAGCGGCAACGGTTAACCGCAGCTCTGCGGGGGCCGCAGGCTACCCGCTCTGGATGAAGATAGGCACTGTGATCTGGCTGCTGGGCGTCATGCTTATGTTGCTGAATGGACTCCTGTACATCCGGCGGATGCACCGCGAACGCAGACGGCTTAGACGGGTGAGTGCCCCAGAGATTCTTAAGGTGGTTCTTACCACCAGACGCCAGTTTGGAATAAGGAGAGCGATACCTGTTTATACCGGAGGTTCGGCTAACAACCCCTATCTGTCAGGATTAATGCGTCCATGGATTTTTGTCCCTGAGCAAGCTCTGCGGGAACTGGATGCTTCCCGGCTGCGGCACATCCTCGCGCATGAGCTTGCCCACTACAAGCGGAGGGATATGCTGTGGAACCTGCTAGGGAGCCTAGCCGCAACGATACATTGGTTCAATCCCCTGATGTGGCTGGCGATCCGGCGGATGAAGATCGATCGGGAGGTTGCGTGCGACGCCTATGTGCTGGAGGTATTGGGAGAAGAGGAGGCAATTGATTACGGGCTTACTCTGGTAGAGTTCCTGAAGCGCTTCTCACGAGTCCGGGAGCGGAGGGGGCATCTTTATTTCTCTAACCCGCACCAGCGGCAACAGATCAGGAGAAGAATCAGTATGATTCAATCCTTCAAAAAAGGCTCCTACCGCATCTCCGCAGCAGCTGTAATTCTGGTCGCTCTGCTCAGCGTCGTGACGCTAACAGGTGTCTCTGGGGAGCCCGGTGACTCTGCTGTCACGGAACCTGAGGCCAATTCCGCTGGCACGCATGCAGAAGTCGTTGCTGCTAGGGAACGCGTAGAAACGGCAACGGAGCAAGGGCAGACACTGGTGCCGTTAACGAGCATAGATGAACAACAGACGGAGTATGCCATCAGGCATAATCTTCTGGTGCCGATGAATGCGGAGATTGAGCAAGACGGTTATCAGGTCACAGTGACAGGCTTCATGGCAGACAAGAACCAATTCCTTATCTTCTATACTGCGAAAGTGGACGGCGGTAGGTCACTATTCTCCGGTGATCCTCGTTTTGTAGAATGCATCATTACGGATGGTATTACCGGCAAGGTGATCAACGGCCGGACCCATGCGCTGGTCAGCAGCAGCAGCCCGGAGCCGCATATTGCATATGCGGTTGCCAGACTTAAGTTCGCGACTCCTTTGACGGACCTGCCCTCAAAGATTAAGGTGGAGTTCCATTTGCGCACACTGGCAGCCAACGAGTCCAACATGCAGGAGTCTCCGGCACTCCAGACAACCTTTGATGTGAGGGCAAATTACTGGAAGCAAGAGACGCATACCATCACATCGCCAGAAACGCTTAATGTAGCGGGACACAAGATCAGAGTGAAATTACAATTGACACCGTTAACAACCATCGCCACTTTTTATTCAGATGAACCTTTGTTTAAGAATAAGGAATTTATTAAATCATTCCATGAGAAGTACGGTTCTCCATTCCTGTGGTGGAGCAAGACTGGAACGGGAGACTATAGGCAGAAGCCAGGCACTTCATCAATTACGTTCACAGACTATGAAATGAAGATGGTTACAGAAAGCTATTATTTGTTGGATAAGCTGCAATCTCTGCGGCTGGAATTCATGAAGAGTCCGGCGAAACTTACTGGAATGAAGGATCTTGAGCATACATACCAGATGACCTTTGATGTCCCCGGACAGGATCAGAGCTGATCCGGATGAAACAACCAACTTGTATTGAAGGAGAGTGCAACAATGTTTAGAATGAAGTGGAATGAACTGGGGATCTCACATACGGCGCAGATGCAGCCTATACAGGAACAAAAGCAAGGGTCAGCGCCAAATAAACGGCGGTCCTCCAGGAACCGGCTATCTACCGCCATCGTCGCAGTCATGACAACCGCAGCGCTGGTGCTTAGCCCTTTTGCCGTGACAGGTCAAGCTTTGGCCGCCTCGGCAACCGCCGCGAAACCGTCGGCAGCGCTTGCCCCCTTTGTAAATCCCGAGATTCAGGGTTATCGACAGGTTGAGTATGCCATCAAACACAATCTGGTGCAGCCGCTGAACACAGTCGTCAAAAAAGACGGTTACCAGTTGACGGTGAACGGCTTCATCGCAGACAAATATGAGCTGATCATCCTTTTTACAGCCCAGGCTGACAGCAAGAGAGCATTCGTGTTCATGCCGCCCAAGGGTCATAGTCTCCAATTGTCTGATGCGGTTACGGGCAAGGTCATCAGTGGCAAGAAATTCAATGATGCTCTAGTCATCGGCGCAAGTCCGGCAAAGAAAGATCATATTCTATATGGAATTGCTAAAATCCGGTTAAGCAGTCCATTGACCACGCCTCCCAAAAAAGTAGCTGCTGAGTTTCAGCTAGGCACATTAACCGCCATTGAGCTGAACCAGCTAAAGGCACTGGATGCTGAAATGCTCGCTGCCACCGAAAAGGCCCATGCGGACAACCCGGACCAGACCTCATCGTTCAGCTACAGTCCTGAACTGCTGAAGAAGTATGATGCAATCAAGTCCAACGTGAAGTATAGCCCTGTGCTGAAGGTGGCTTTTGATATCAATCCCAAGGTCTGGAAGCAGGAGACCCGTACACTGACGCCGGAGGAAACGATTGATGTGGCAGGGCACAAGATTAAAGTAAAGCTGGAATTGACACCGTTCACGACGATAACCACACTATCCTCAGACGAAGCATTGTTTAAAAACAGAGAGTTTATGGAGACCTTCTATATGGAATATAATCCATCGCTATTGGTCAAGAACGGAACCGGTGATTATAAATCGCAAGAGGGAGCTTCTGTCTATACCTATGCAGACCATGAGATGAAAATCGTGTCAGAGAGCCACTTCTTCTTGAATAAACCGCAGTCGCTTCGCCTGGATTTCACCAATATGAAAGACCGTAAGATTACACAGCAGCTGATTGTTGATATGTCTAAGCAGTAAATTACAGGCTATCTGAAGTATCTTAGGGCCATCCGTGAAGGGTGGCTCTTCTTTTGTTGGGTACAGGGTGTGCGGGGAATGTCTTCTAAGCAGGGCATGTTATGGGCAGGGATGTGATAAAATACAGGGACATGACAAGATCAGACCGATGGAGGAATTATGTTAATTCAACTGATAAGCGTAGGCAAATTGAAGGAAAAGTATCTGACGCTCGGCATCGCGGAATATGCCAAACGGCTCACGCCCTACCTCAAGTTCCAGATGATTGAGGTGGCGGATGAGAAAGCCCCTGATAACCTCAGCGACGCAGAGATTATTCAGGTGAAGGTGCGTGAGGGCGAGCGTATCCTCGCGCAGATTAAGAGCGAGGCGCATGTCATTGCGCTCGCGATTGACGGCAAGCTCTGGAGCTCCGAGGAGCTTGCCGCCGAGATCGACCGGCTCGGCACCTACGGGACGAGCCATGTCGTCTTCGTCATCGGAGGCAGCCACGGCCTCTCCGATGACGTCATGCGCCGCGCCCAGCAGCGCATGAGCTTCGGCCGCATGACGCTGCCCCACCAGCTCATGCGGCTGGTTCTGGTGGAGCAGGTGTACCGGGCGGTGAAGATTAATCGGGGGGAACCGTATCATAAGTAGGGCGAATTTTCTAATAATAACCTCGAATTTGCAATAATAGATCATAAGCCTTAGTTCTTTTTTTTCAGAATTTCGTGAGGCTGGTAGGAGAAGAATCCAACGATATTGAAATTAGTGTATGGCATCAAAAAATATAGTAATAAGGAGAGGTTGATATGGTTACAATGTGGACGGAACGCGCATATGAAATCGATCAATACATCGATAATGGCGGTGAAGGTGTAATCAACTCACGTGAAATGCTCCTATTTATGGGGCAGCCACAGGTATTGCCGGTATACAAGTTGCCAATCAATTTCCTTAGCTTCAATATCGATAATGGCCGTTTTGCCGCTGAGAAACGCTTGAAGGAGCAGGAGCTGGGCTTTGAATTAGACAACCGTAACCCTGCACATGAAAATTATTTTATCGATTTACTGATTCCGGATAATCCAAAGTCCCAACGTTTGTTGGATGACCTGGAGCGTCACAGCCAATTACGACCAGGCGTTATCACACATGATGGCTTCCTGGTGGATGCAAATCGTCGATTGGCCTGTATGAAGCGTCTCAACTCCAGACATCCTAATTCCCGCTATCAATATTTGCTGGTTCATAGATTACCTGCGAATGTGCCTGCTAAAGAGATCTACAAGCTAGAAGTACAATTTCAGATTAAAGCCGATTTGAAGGAAGAATACAATCCGATCAACGATCTGCTAAAGATTAGAGAAGGATTGGAGTATATGAGCGAACAGGAGCTCTGTGAAACGCTCGACTGGACAGCAAAGAAAATAAAGGATTATCAAAATCGCCTCGACCTAGTTGACGGTTTTTTAGAGTATATCGGCCAACAGGAGAACTATACATTATTGCTGAATCTAAACGAGCATTTTGTAGAAATTCAGAAGGAAATTGCAGCGATGAAGACGCTTGGGCTCAACGCCTTTAAAATTCAGGAAGCGGTTGACGTGATGTACCGTATGCTAGAAGTAAACCTGGACAAAGAATTCGATAAATCGATCACACAACGTGATCATATCCGTTATATCCGCGAAGCTTTTGTCAACGAAAAGATTCATAAGGTACTAACACAGAACATGTTCAACAACGAAAGTGCCACCTCACAGGATATTTTCAACGACGTAACTGCAGCAGCAGAACTGTCGCGAATGCAGCGAAACAATGTACGTCCAGTTGAACAACTAAAGAAGGCCATTTCACTGCTAACTCAGATCCAGGACGATGACAGTGATACATTTACCAAGCAGGATTTTAAAACTGCCTTTGAGGAATTAGACGAGCTGATGGAAGTGATTCGGCAGCAAATGGGGGCCTAAAACCGATGGTACATATTGAGTTCGACCAAAATGTACTTATTATCGACGTAACCGACCGTCCCGAGTTATTTGTCGGTCAATTTTCGCTTATGTTCCGGGAGCAGGGTTTTGTGAAAAGTGAGTTCTCCCAGAAATACATAATGGATGATCCGATTAAAATTCGGAGTACAGTTGATGATCTCATTGCGTTTTTCAGGCGGAAACGAATTCCAGTGCATATGAGTGACAATTTTGATCGGCTTAACGAACAGATCGGAGAAGAGAGAAAGGTATTCGAAGCGGCGTCGGAACTGGGTCTTGTCGTGAAAGAGGAGGCTAGCGAAGCAAATGCTCTAGACCTACCCGGATTTAAGAGAATGTTGAAGCCTTATCAGGAGAAAGCGGTTCGACACATGCTAGCTGTGTGGCATACAGCCAATTTCTCGGTTCCTGGTAGTGGTAAAACAACGATGCTGTACGCAGGTTTTTCGGTTTGGCGTGAAATGGGGGAAGTCGATAAAATCCTCATAATAGGTCCTCCAAGTTCCTTTATGGCTTGGGAAGAAGAGTATGCTGGCTGTTTTGGTCAACCAGCGATAAGCTACCGACTTATCGGACCGGACCGGGAACGTAGATACAAAATGTCCGATCGTGCTGACATTTTTCTGACTAGCTTTCAAACGGCAGCAATCGATGTTGACCGACTGATTGAACTAATGCTACGATACCGCGTCATGTTGGTAGTCGATGAGTCCCATTACATTAAGCGATTTGAAAATGGAATGTGGGCAAATGCACTATTGAAACTGGCGCCTTACGCAAAACGCCGTGCGATTAGCACGGGCACACCGATGCCAAACGGACTGTTTGATCTATATTCGCAAATGACCTTTCTTTGGCCAGGGAAATTTCTGCTTGGTGAGCAGATTCAATATAAAGCCGAAGTAAAACGTTACGAAGGTGATGTCGAGTGGATTCAGAACAAGATCCGTCCTTACTTCTACCGCGTCAATAAGAAAGACTTGTTGTTGCCTCCTTTCGAGATTCAAAGGGTAAAAGTGCCAATGTCTGAATTACAACAACAGATCTACGACGTTTTAGCCGCACGCACCCTTGAGGAATTGGAGCGATTTTCCTCAAGGGAAATTGCTGAGATAGCCCGGTTTCGGCGGGCAAAAATTATCCGTCTCATGCAGACTGCGTCAAACCCCGCACTGTTGGCGGACTTTTCACACGAGTTCCAGATTCCGCCTCTGACATACGATGGAGGCGATATTGTCAAATTGATTGAGCATTATCCGACTTACGAGAAGCCAAGCAAGCTACAAAAAGCGATTGAACTGGCACAAGCTTTAATTGAGCAGGGACACAAAGTACTATTGTGGAGCACGTTTGTCAACAACATTTTTCAGCTACGACAGGATTTCTTTCGCCTTGGGATCCCGACTTACCTCATTTTCGGTGGCGTGCCAAAGAGCGATGAAGACGATGAGGAGTTCAACCGCGAGCAGCAGATTCGGTTGTTCAAACAATCCGATAAACCATGTATTCTTATTGCGAATCCATCAGCATGTGCGGAGTCGATTTCCCTGCACAAGGATTGCCACCATGCGATATACCTAGACCGGAGCTTCAACTGTGGGCATTATCTCCAGTCACTCGACCGCATTCACAGGATCGGCTTACCTGATGACCAATTAACGACGTATTATTTTATCGAGAGTGAAGGGACAGTCGATGAAGTCATCCATCAGCGGCTACAGGAAAAGGCATGGTTAATGCGTAGTGTCATCGATATGGACATGCCGATTGGTTCTCTAGATCTGGAACAGAATGAGTGGAATCAGGAAACAGAGCTTCAAAAAGATTTTGACACTGTGATTCAACACATCAGGAGTAAGCGTCCATGAAGAAGTTCTGCGACCTGCTGTGGACAATTCGCACCGTGGAGGAGTATGAGAGTAAATACCAGTGCCATATCACCCGAAGCCATCTTCTTCGGATATTGGAGGGGGCTTTCCTTGGTGGTAGAAAAACTAAAGCCCAGCCTACATTGGAGCTTTTATTTTGTTTGAACCTACTCGGGATTGATGATCAACATCAAGTTTACGTGCTACCACGTGGCAATCGTTTGTTGGCAACCGGCGAAGTTGGTGGTGGTGGTTATGATCTGAACGACGGACAAAAAAAGCTCCTGGCATCATGGTATTTCCCTGCGGCGGGCGAGAAAAGCCGAAAGTGGATAGGATATTTTTCCACAGTAGATTCAGGCAAACAACAGATCATCCGTTCGCTAATCATTAAACCACTGCAACAGTGGACGGAAGAAATGCTCTATCTTGGTGTCGTAATACAGTCTGGTGATTATTTAGAGCTGAGTGGTGAACACGCTTGGATACGTGCCTATTCAATAGAGCAACCGCCATTAACGCTAGAAGAACTGCAGGTTAAATTGGAGTTACAATTGCAAGCAGGCTTGGAAGCAGAAGAGAATGCGCTACGCATTGAAAAGAGACGGTTACTACAATTGGGACTTGTTGAAGAGTCAAACCGCGCAGAACGTGTATCGGACCGGTTAGTGAACGCGGGGTATGACATATTATCATTTTCATCTTCATCGCCTGATCCGAACCGATATATTGAAGTGAAAAGTGTCGGACCAGATCGCTCTTTTTATTGGTCTCGTCATGAATTGGAAGTAGCCAAAGTGCTAGGGAGCCAATATTTTTTGTATTTAGTCAATCAGACCGATCCGATAGTAGATCCAATTATCGATATAATTCAGGACCCCTTTTCGTACCTTTCCTTATATGCACTTATGGAGCCGACTCAATATAAAGTGTCTTTTTGAGAAATCAGTTATGAATCAGGTGAGAATTATGGAGCTATCAACAGTAATATCAACTTTTAAACAATTGGATGCAGAAAAATTTTATTGTTCGTTCACAAGGCTATTCGAGCTATCTTTTCGCATCGACGACTTGATGTTTTGGTGTGAAGTGACTGGTATTAATGAAAAAAGCGCTTGGAGTACTTTGCAAGCACATGGATGGAAGCTATTAAGTAGGGAAATCTATGTGTACGGAACCATCGAAACTATTGTGGAATTGGAAGAGCTTTGTAGCGTTTATGGCTTACAGAAGAAGGATATAATTAGTGCAGTTATTGAAGTTGTAAATATGTGCAAATGGTATCTTCCCAAAGCACTGAAAGAGATACCCTTGTCCTATAAAGTCGTATATATCTTGCTTGAATTGCAGGATGAACTCATTCCTTTAAATTGTAATAACTGGATGCCGAAATCCGCTTTGCCTGATCAAGTCAAGGTGATATCACGGTATGCTCATTCTCTGCAGAGGCCATGGGATGAGTCAATTATCTCGACATTTGTAAAGTCTGGAAGACCCCTAAAGATAGAGGAATTAATCTATCAAAGTATGGCAATCGTCCCGGCAACAGTTGGATTAAAGCGTATGTTCACATTTATGTTAAATCTACTACCAGTTATCAAGATTGATGATACAGAGTTTTGGATCTTAAAAAAGTGGGAACATCAAGTGGATTTGAAGCTGGTCGACAGGATCACAAACCTACTAAATGAGAGCGGAACTTTACCTGTAAATGAAATTGTAAAGGAACTCAAGGGTTACGAAGTAGCCGAAATAATCAAAATATTAGAATTTTGGCCTGAATTTAAGGGGCATTCAAATGATACATTTGGGATGAACATTAGCCCGTTGGACGATGAACTGTTGGGGATCATCGTACCATCATTATTAAAGTATTTAGCGGAAGCGAGGGAGGGAATACCTATTACTCAGTTATTTAAGCATGCTGAGATGATTGCTAACTCTCACGGCTTAAATATGCACACAAGGGATTTCAAACCGTTCCTGAAAAGTTGGGGTGAAGTTGCAATTGTAGGTGGGTATGTGTACGCGATGCAGCATGCTCCATTTCACCGAATGCGTCTTGGTGACGTAGCATATTTAGTGCTTAAGGAGAATGGTTCTCCCATGCCATACACCGAATTGGAGGCCCAGATTCGGCGACGAAGGAATTACAATAACTCAATCTCCTCCGTTTTTCTGACAGAGCCGAAGCTTTCACGCCCAAGCCGGGGTTATTGGGCATTACGCGAATGGGGCCTGATCGAATATGATCCACAGATTCATAACCGGATAGGAGATATACTAATTTCAATTATCGAAACGGCG
This sequence comes from Paenibacillus sp. FSL P2-0136, assembly GCF_037975325.1. Lineage (NCBI taxonomy): Bacteria > Bacillati > Bacillota > Bacilli > Caryophanales > Paenibacillaceae > Paenibacillus > Paenibacillus sp. FSL P2-0136. Next base: position 7,222,300 of record NZ_CP150244.1, on the reverse strand, counting down.
GGCAGGCCAGTTCATAAGTCTGAAATGCGTCGACAATTGCGGCGTCGAGGGATGAATATGAATGAGGGGACGCTGCATCTTGATCTCACGGATAATGAGCGCATCCATCAAGTGGCGCGTGGTGTTTATGCACTGACCGAATGGAAGTTGTCTTTCCGTGATCTATTCCGATTCAAATTCCCTTTTCGTTTATCTCTTCCAGATGGCAACCCTACGATATACGAACTTGAAAACGGTGTTATGGTCGAGTACTTTATATCAAAACACTGCCTTGAGTTGGGCCGCATACTAATTAAACGGTATATCATTGAACATTTCCCCGCCTTACAGCAGTATACCAAGTATACCGTGATGGACATCGCAGGTGCCAGATATGAGGGCTGGGTCGACCGCTTGGATGAAGGTCGATATCAGATTCTAGGCTTGCAGCGATGGTATAAGTCACATAAGCCAAAATATGGAGAGAATATATATTTGTACATACCAAGTAAAGGGGAATATACATTCTCACTATTAACTGCAGATCAGGCGGATGTTTGGATGTATGAGAGTAGTGAATCGGGACATAAGGCATGAGTTTATCTAGCTTTGAAGAAAGTGAGAGAACTAGTAGTCTTCAAGGAGATGTCGTGGCGACATCTCCTTTGTCATTTCGCCGTTAGAATGATACGGTGAGCCGTATCATAAGTAGGGCGAAAAGTAATGAAATTGAAACTACTGGTGACTTTTGGATTTTATAAAAGTAGAATCTAAGATAGATACTGTCGTAAACGGGGGGGCGAATAATTTGGAAGCTACTAAGGTAGATTTATTTGAGTTGACCGAGTTGAGAGAAATTGATTTGAGCGAAAATGAAGAGAGAGTTAAAGCTATATTTAAGGCATATGAACCAGAAGTCGAAAAACTAACAAACTTAGATGATGGTCAGATTAGTGAGCAAATTTCCAAGACTCTTAGTAAAGATGACCCGTGTTATAAATTTGTAGAGTCTAATTTGCTTTATTTAAAGCAATCATATTTTATTCTCCAGAAAGAGCAGCAGATAGATGAAATTGATATAAGTATTCTTAAAGAGCTAAAAATAGGTGAAATATTCGATGCAGAAAGCTTGGAGAAATTAAGTCGTAAAACAGATTCATCAGTAGATTTCGAAAAATTGGAGAGGATTGTAAGCCTTAAATTTGAGGAAGAGGAAAAGTACAAAGACTACAATGTTGTTAATACAATTGCTAGTAAATTTGAAATGCCTGAAACTAATGTTAAGTTTATTTCAAGACTGAGCGAATTTATTTCATTTGTTTCTGAGCTAGATAATGCGGTCAATTATGTGTCTAGAGGACAAAAGGATTGTAGTTTTGATTTATTGCCTTCATTGCACAGAAGATTCGAGAGGGATTACGAGATACATTCAGATATTTATGAGGGTGCTTTTAAACAAAAGATCATATATTACGATAAGGAAATTAAAAACAAATCGGGGGAGGAGTTACGAGCCGAAGGGCAACATTTTGGTTTGCCTACTGATTATTTAGATTTTACAGAGGCTCATTTGATCTCATTACTTTTCGCGATTGAAGATTATAACTATAGTCAGCAGCATTCTATTGTTTTTTTTATTGATTCTTTAGCATACAATAAGGACGCTGTAAGCTTAGAGGAAAAATTATTAGATTATTCTGTACCAACTGTCGTGGACTCTGTGAGAAGATACTCAGCAAGATCTTATTTTATTAAATTGGGTAACTCAAACGAACGGATTCATTTCCAAAAAGGTTGTTTTTTAAAGGTATCTCCTCAAGATCGAGAAGACTTCAAAAGAAGACTATCAAATTTTTGTAGGATTGTAATTATAAATAAAGATTGTAAAAAAGAAATACTGAAGGAATTGTTTAATTTGGGTATTACATTTGAAAACATATACCCGGATAAAGATAATGTCGTGAAATCGATAAAATTTAATTATGAAGAAGTGATGGGGGGTTACCGGGGAAGATGAGAGAGAAAATAAAAGAATCAATAATGAGAATTAAATCGAATCGGCCACTCATTTCAGTTCAAGATATAGTTAAGTTTATAGACAAAGGAGAGAAATATTTAAAATTAAATATTGAGGATATCAATGATGAAACAGAGATGGAAGTTCTACAAGGAATTGTTTTGAGCCCAGATTACCAAAGAATTTATAGATCATCTGTAAAAGAGGAAAGTTCAATAATTGAATCATTATTAGTTGGAATACCAATACCAGAGATTTTCCTGGTGATATCGGGTAAAAACGAGATGCAAATACGACATGTAATGGACGGGCAGCACAGACTTAACGCAATCTATAGATACATTAACAATAAGTTTCCCCTTAAAAGTCTTGATATCTTAGGTGGAGACGCTAACTATGAAGGAAAGAAGTTTTCAGAGCTAGACAAGAAGGATAAAATTAAAATATTGGGAAGTCATTTGTCTATCCTAGAGTTCGAAAGCTTTGAGGATTCAGATACTGAAATTGAGTTATTTAAAAGATATAATAGAAACACGAAGCCGCTAGAAATTCAGGAAATAGAGATGGCTACATATTTTTCCGAGACAAGTAAATATATAAGTCACTTTATCAACACTCTTATACAAAGAAATGAAGAAAAGATGGAGCAGGATAATGAAGGTGAGGATACAGTAGAGGACAAATTATTTAAGATATATAACATAACAAAATCCCGCAATGATAAACAAAAAAATCACCAGGAGATCTGTGTAATCCTTAGTATCTTAGAATCAGGATTACAGGAAAATGTTAGAGATGGTGTGACCGCCTCAAAGAGGTTTCTTGAAAGAAAATCAAAGCTATACAAAAGTGTTGGTAACGAAGAACTAGACGAACTTAAAATTAAGTTCAATAAATTTAATAATTTGGCCTTAAAAATATCTGAAGCTATAGAGTATCCTTTCTCTACGAGTATGATAAATGAGGAAAAGGATAGGCAAAGTAAATTTCTTATGGGTGTATCAATTGTATTAGCTACCATAAGCTATTATTTTGATTATGTCATTGAAAATGAAGGACTCATCTCAGATATTAAATTAATCTTATCTTTATCCCCAATTGCTGATATATCATATAAGGCATCCTCTACTAATATGAAAAATGTAATAAATTATTTATTCTTACGACATCAAATTCATAAGATGCAATTTACTTCATTGAATTTTTTAGAGTCTAAGATAAGCGAAGTCGAAGTTTTTGAAGAAAATAACCGCTACACAGTTCCGCTGTTTTAGCAATTTGAAGCCTGCATTGTTGTTAAGGATGCTTTTGAAAAAGCATCCTTTTTTCGCAGTTAGAGTGGTACGGTGTACCTTATCATAAATGACGGCGAAAACTTTTGTGGAATAGTGCTAAGAAAGATGTTGGACAGAGTGATATAAAGGAATAATAGAGACGATGAGAGAGTACTTATAAGGGGGATCCCATGTCGATCTCAGATAAGACTAGAAAGATACTATGGGGTAGATCAGGAAATAGATGTTCCATATGCAAGCTAAAACTAATTATTGATGAGACTGAAAAAGATAATTCGTCAATTGTCGGCGAGGAATGCCATATTATTTCTGGTCAAAAGAATGGGCCTAGACACGATCAAAACCGTCCTAAAGATGTAATAGATACTTATGATAACTTAATTCTGTTATGTCGCATTCATCACAAGATGATTGATGACCAACCTGAGACATTTACCGAAGACATTATTAAACAAATTAAAGTCAACCATGAGCTTTGGGTATCTAAAAGCCTTGACCAGCAAGAAGATAAACCTCCGAGAATTAAAAGGATAAAGGAAAATATTCCTGAAAAATTACCTAGGATTACAGGCGGAAAAGAAATCATTAATATTTTGGATAGAGCAATGGGGTATGAATTTGATCATGATGAACCAAAAAATGAAAATGAAGTTGAATTGATTTCAGGGTTTCTACAATACCTACATGATTTTGGAGATTTACTAAGCGATTTTGAATCGGGTGAAAGAGTTAGATACGGTTTTGAAATAACTAAAATGATAAAGGAATTATTAGATCATGAATACTACGTTTTCGGTGCACGTGAAGTCAGGGTGTTAGAGGGGGGAAAGGGTGCTCCATCAAGCTTTCCTATAGCGATTGTTTATTTGAGACACAAAGATAATCTACTGATGATGAATTAAAAAGCATAACCCATTTTAGTGAAACTATATTTCCGAAATCACTTGAGCTATTCACTGGGCTTGATGTTCTCCCTAGCTGATATACCTTCTAACCAATTGATTTAAGAAGTTGTTATTTATCACCTTTTCTCCAAAAAAGTAAATTGAAAATGAAAAATAAAACGACACAGGGGGTTTAAAATGGCTATGCCAACAAAAGCCCAGATTTTTAAACATTGGATGGAATGGTTGGACAAGAGGGGATTTGACTGGGGGGAGCCTTGTTGTTGGGCATGTAAACGACATTTTGATGCTAAATATGATTTGAACAAGCCCAGTGCTACACGTGAAGATATAATAAATAACTGGGATAGGGTACCTCTTCAACGTTGCCACATAATTGCCCGTCAGTTCGATGGAGAGGATATCCCAGAGAATCTATTTCTGATGTGTAAGAGCTGTCATGACCGCGCTCCGAACACGAAGTCTCGCGAGGCGTTTTTGGATTGGGTAGAAAAGCAAGATTACACATCCTTGGTTCAAGAAGATATCATGAGAGAATTAAGAACTTTTTAACTTGTAGATCGCGTAGATGATGTAAATGAAATGCTGGCAGATAAGGAGCTAATAAAACGTTTTTTTAGTAATTCTGGTTTTCATATGAATCAGGCTAAAGGCGGGTTGGAGATTACCCTTTCAAGTATATTTTCTCAAATTGCTCATGAACTAAAGAGGCAATAATAATTGAATCCTGCTATTAGGCACATCATTGTTATGGCCGATGAGTATAAAAAAATCAAAGAAGGCAATTTCTTACTGAGTGATATTCACGTCATATAATGCAAAAAGCACAAGCTACTGACTTGTGCTTTTTTGAGCAGACATATAGTCTTAATTTAATCTTACGTTGAAGACCCAAGACGAGGTAGGTCACACTATTTTAGGTATTGGACAACATTCTGTAGGATAGAGAGTAACCCTTTAAAGGGGTTGTGTAACAGAGACGGGCACATTAGCGCCAAAAGGTAAATTTATCGCCATGATGCCTTCCATCTACATTCCCATTTCCCCCCCCCCATCCTCCAACACAACTCATCTAAAACCTCACCCGCCCGTCTCATCACTCTCTTCATATCCTCGTCCGTTATCATCTCTAACTCCTTCCCCTCCCCATTAACGAGATAATTCAATTCACCCACAAACGCCACAATCTCTAGCCCAGGATGATAGTCGGTATGTATCAGGAGTAACAGATCATTTAATGATATCTCCGAGCCGAACTCTGTCTTATTCTCATAGATGTATAACGCACGAATCATGGAGATGAGGGCTGAATGACAAAGAAAGAATGCAGTCTTGTATTGCTTGTGATTTCTCATAATCTGAGCTAATTTCATGTGATAACGGGCTAGACTTATATAGTCAGTGATTTTCTCTTGCAAGCTTTTTCCCATAGTGAAAGCCTCCCATAGCATATTTGGAAAAGTATTACACCTATTATAATACTTATAAATATTATAATAAATAATAATATCTATTAATTGGTGTTTACCTTTAGGAAACTTGTCTACACTTTGGACATGGAGAGGTGAATACTGTGATGGATAAGGAAATATTGAAGCAGGTGGGAGCGCGGATTCGTGCTCTGCGGAAAGAGCGGGGCCTGTCGCAGGAGGCGCTTGGGGAGATAGGCGGGTTTCATTTTTCATACATAGGGCAGATTGAACGTGGGTAAAAGAACGTTTCTTTATTGAATTTACATAAGATTGCAGAATCGCTCGAGGTGAATGTCATTCAGTTGTTTGCATACCAGGGTGAAGAGTTCATGGTTACCGCAGCAGAGCGTGATATTCAGGATATGGTAGGCATGCTCCGTGAGGCCAATGAGGAGAAGGTACGTGTGGCTAAAAATGTACTGAAGGAATTATTATAAAGAATCATTATGAAGCAAACCAATTTATTCATAGTATAAACAACAGTGGCGGCCTTCCAGGCCGCCCTTTGTTTCCGCCGATAGACCCGTTAAGCTAAAAGGATCAAGGCTGCATTAAGTTTCATGCAGCGAATGATAACTGTCGCTCTCACCCTGGTGCCAAAGAATTCCGCAGATTTGACTGGACCGCAAGGCGAAGCGGGCTTCGGACAAAGCATGCTGAAAAAGGATGCCCTCCGGATGCCAATCATTCAAAGAACTGCCACCTTCTGCCACTGTCCATTACGCAGCATTTTTATTTTTTCATTATATATAGGGGCCACTTCATCCAAAAATCCACGGCCTGCCATATTAGATTGACCCAGCATTAAAAATGATTTTATCATTTAATTTTCATTCCTTTACATAACTAATATAGACTAATTGAGTCATTATATAGTCTGATTAGACTAATTAATGATCATTATGCCTGGAATTAGAGCATCAAGGTCCACAGGATTTCTACACTATTTTTTTCATAGGGATGTTGACTTTGACGCCGTGTCGTACTTTATGCTTTTGATGGAAAGGAGGGCTCACGGAATGCAAACCATTAGCGAGGTTACCAAAAACTATCCAGTTTCCACAAGAATGCTTCGATACTATGAGCAGATCGGGCTGCTTAAAAGTGTGAAGAAGGAGGGATATGCTTACCGCACGTATGAGGAGAGTTCATTGGTAAGATTAGAACAGATTTTAGTTCTAAGAAAGCTGAGAATTCCGTTGAAGGAAATTCAAAGGATTCTGCAGAGTGATGAGTCCAGGATCGCACTTGCTGTGTTCCAAGAAAAGATCTATGAACTATCCAGCGAAATGACGGCATTGTCTGTCATTCACAATGTACTGCAAAACTTGGTAGATCAACTCAAGCTCCATGCCGAAGTGAAGCTGAACCCGGGAGTCTGGATGGATAAAACTCTGCTACAGATCGTTGAAGCCCTTCCTTTATCCAAAAGTAATCTCAAGGAGGACCTATCCATGAACGATTTGATCAAGGCAGATCAACATTTATCCACGCTTAAGGATGTACGGATTGTTTACCTTCCGCCTTCACCAGTGGCTTCGATCCAAGTAATTGGAAAATTACCGGAGTATGAAACGGGGATGAGTTGCAAAAGTTTATGATGGACACGAAGCTGGCCCAACTCAAGCCTGATCTACGGCATTATGGATTTAATCATCCGAATGGAGTCCAACCGGATGGATCGGACCATGGGTACGAGAGATGGGTAACGATACCTGATGATCTAGAGGTACGTGAACCGTTCGTGAAGAAGCATTTTACCGGTGGCTTATACGCAGCTCACATGATTCCCATGGGCAACTTCGAGGAATGGGGATGGTTGACCGAGTGGGTCGAGCACCATGAGGAGTATGAACCGAACTGGGGAGATCCCGATTGTATGTATGGTTCAAAGGAAGAGCATTTGAATTACATCAACCAGTATCATTTAAGCAATGAGGAAATCGACAAGGTGGTACAATTGGATTTACTACTTCCGATAAAGTCAAAGTTGAACCGGTAAATGATACAAGGCCATCCCGTAAAGGATGGCCTTAAAACTTTTGAAGAGAGAGGGCGTTCAGCTACCAGAAGCTTGCTTCATTTAGTTTGATCGGGATGCCGAATTCCATTTCGCACTGTCCATCCGGATGGTGAAGGGAGTTGGGGAAGTAAATCTCCAGGGCCGGACGTGAAACGTCCCATATATACGGGCTTAGGGGAAGCCACTCGATGGAGACCAGGTGCAGCAAATCTTTCGCTATATCCTGTCTGTCTGTTAAAATCCGCACCATGGCGTACTTGCCTCCAGGAATCGTCCGGATGCCCAGATCGCCAGTCGGCGTCATCTGTTGCTCCGTTGTAATGCAGGCATCATACCTGTGTCTGCCATCCGGCGTGATGAAAGGGTCGTCGAGGATGAGTCCGACCGTCAAACATCCTTTTTTCAGTGCTTCTCTCGCGTCCAACCACGAGGCTAACCGCTCAAAGAGCCCTTTAATGTCCGAATTGATTTCTCCTTCATTGATGGTTCCCCTATACCGGGCGTAGATAGCATTCATTGGAGTAAGGTTGCGAATCTCAATCGGGAGATCCGCCAGCTTGCGGGACAGTTCAGTGGACTTTTCAAAGGTTAATCGGGCCCTGAACCGTTCCGCAATCGTCTGGAGAGGAAACCTGTCCCGGCATTCGGAAGCGCTCAGCCCGGTATGCTCACGGAACACTCTGCAAAAGTGGGCCGGGGTTTGCAGACCACAATCCAAGGCGATATCAGTTATGCTCCGGTTTGGGTGGAACAACAGTAGCTTGATTGCCTTCTCGATGCGGATCCGCCGGGTAAACCCGTGCACGTTCTCGCCCATCACCACTTTGAACACCCGATGGAAGTGAAAGGGGGAGAAGGCGGCCACGTCCGACACTTCTTTAAGGGTTAAAGGCTCCGTAAGATGCTCCTCCATGTAGTTGACGACATGGTTGACCCGGTATCGGTATTCCAATTCCAACGCTTTGGCTACCACCATCCGTTTCACCGTCCCCCCTTATTTTCATTATTGATTCAATCCTATCTCTATTATAGCAAGAATTGTTAATCGGGTAGCAAGAAATTGGAAGATGATACTCGCCCATTACACTACCATAAGGGAAGCAAGAATAATAACCTTAAAGGGTGTGTTAATGTATGACCGAATTATTCCGTTATGCCAAGCTGGCCATGTTGGCAGGGGCAGCTAGCATGATCCTTACCATGTCCGCTTGCTCTTCCGAAAAGTCCTTAGCCCCTGTGATGTCCCCCGGCAACTCCAAGGTGATCAACTTGCCAAACGGGGAGTGGCCGATCGGCACTCCAGAGCAGGTTGAGATGGATCCCAAGGAAGTCGAAGCAGTGATGCAATATGCCAAGGAATCGCCGGTTCTCTCCATGCTAGTTGTTAAGGACGGCACAATTGTCTCCGAGTATTACAAGGATGGCATGTCGGATTCCAAGCTGGCTATAAACTCGATCACCAAGAGCGTGACATCGCTCTTGATCGGGATAGCTATCGACAAAGGTTATCTGAAAGGAATAAATGAGCCGATAGAGTCATTTTTCCCCGAATATAAGGAGTTGTTCGATTCACCCGATAAGAGATCCATTACATTAGAGCACTTGCTCAGCATGACAAGTGGCTTGCATTTCCCGGAATGGACTGATTGGAATTATATGATCCAGCCTATGACGGAGACCAAGGACTGGAACCAATTTGTACTCAGCCAACCGATGGATTCTAGGCCAGGTGAAATATGGAACTACAATACAGGCGGTTCCCAATTAATGGCGGCGATTCTCAGGAAAACGACTGGGCAATCCGAACTCGATTTTGCCAAGGAGCATCTGTTGGGTCCTCTCGGAATTGATAGCGTGAAGTGGCCCCGTTCACCGGACGATTCGAATTCAGGGGGCTTCGGCCTGAAGATGAAGCCAAGGGATCTGGCCAAGATTGGCCAATTGGTGCTTAACCGTGGCGTATGGGATGGCAAGCGCATCGTCTCGGAAGCATGGATCCGGGAATCGACCTCTCGGCATTCGGAGGGGAATGTGTCTTTCGGCGAATATGGCCACCATTGGTGGATGAATCAGTACGGCGGGCACAAGGCAGTTTTCGGTATGGGTTATGCCGGCCAATATCTGACCATCGTACCCGACCTGAATCTAGTGATCGTCGTGAACTCGGCTGCTACCGGGAATCCCCAGGATACCCTCCTTCCTATCCAGTTTATCGAGAGCTTGGTTAAAGCGGTGAAGAACAAATAGAGGACATAGTCCTAGCCTGCCGCTGTTTTATTGAACTCCAATCAACGTTGAAATTCGAATTTATACGACAATTAAAGGGCACCCACACGAATGCTCTTTAATTTCGCTGTTAGAGTGTTACGGTGAACCATATCATAACTACCCCTCGATCATGGAGATTATGACCCAAGTGTTTGATAATGAAGCATCACGATCTGACCCATTCGCTCGGAATGGGTTAAAGTTAGATTCTCTGGCGCTGTTCCGTCAGGGAATAAGGGAATGCCTTCTCCCAGAAGGGTGGGAATAAGCGCAATTTGGAGCTCATCCAGCAATTGCAGCTTCAGGACGCTCTGGACAAGCAATCCACCGCCTACAATCCAGACCTTGCCTTCTGAGGTTTGCTGTAACCGGGGGATAAGCCGGTCAATGGATTCGCCTGTAAAAACAACATGTGGCGCAGGGGGGTGCCCGGAACGCGTAAGGACAAAAGCCGGTTTATCTGCATAGGGGAATTCATCGGCTAGCTTCAGTACCTCTTCATAAGTATTTCGCCCCATCACTACGCTTCCTACTGTTCCATAGAATTCACTATACCCGTTATCCCCTCCATTTCCTTCGATCTCATACAACCAATCGACAGAGCCATCGGGCCTTGCAATGTAACCATCCAGACTCATAGCGATGTACAGCACAACTTTATGTTTTGACATTGTTAATCGCTCCCTTCTAGATTCAATGATACACTTGAACTATGACAAAATATGACGTAGTTAGGTGAAGCTATTGATTAATCGAAGACTGGAAATTATGCGGACATTGGATTCAAGGACCAAATTTACGGCCCGCCAGCTGGCAGAACGATTCGGAGTATCGCTAAGGACGATCCAACGCGATCTGGATTATCTGCAGCAGATGGGGGTTCCTCTGTATTCAGAGGTAGGCATACACGGGGGGTACCGGGTGCTGCCGAACCGGATTTTGCCACCCCTTCAATTAACACAGCACGAGGCGTTGGGATTGTTCCTGATGATTGAATATTTGGAGCATATTCCGGACTTTCCCTATGGAATCATCCGGGCTCAACTGGCAGATCAGTATTATTCCGGATTGCCGGATGATGTGCGGGATCTGATTAGGCGTTCGAAGCAGCATCTTGCCGTTCTTCAGCACTCTTCGATACGCCCAGCGCCGTTAACGACCCAGGTGTTAGGTGCAGCCATGGAGAAGAGAGAGATTACATTTGCTTATCATTCCCGCAGCGGCAAGAAGAATGTGCAGGTCTATCCGCTCGGGATTTATTATGAACAAGGGTATTGGTATATGCCCGCCAGCAAGCAGGGTGAGATTCGCCTGTATCGGGTTGATCGGATGGAGCAGCTGGAGGAAGGGCCTCACCGAATAGAGGATTCACTTCCGACGCTCGCAGCATGGATGAAGGCCGGGGAGACCAGGGATAGCACCGAAGTCATATTACATTTTACGGATATGGGCGTAAGGCTAGCGGAGTCGGACCGGTTATTCGCATCAGTTCTGGACAGGGAATGGCGCGGCTATATTCCTGTGGAAGAGTTCCCGTTCACGGCGCAGAAGCTGCTTGCATACGGACCGGAAGTAAAGGTGGTCTCTCCAAGGGAATTGCAGGAATCCGTCAGAGAGTTACTAGAGAAGACTATAAGTCAGTATTCATAAAATACTCAATATCCATTTTCTCGGGGTGTTGACAGTGATGCTGATGCGATCATTCCTGTCGGGATCAGTGGTCAAAAAGCGCATGAGCGGATCGCAGACGACATGAATTAAAGATAGCTGGTTGACACGAAAGTAATTAGGTACCATACTATATCTATGAACAACAATAGAAAAATAAATGACATGGAGGCTATTCCCTCCCTTGTACAATCTCAGCGTCAGATTGATCGCTATAACCTAGACATAGACGCACAGGCTATACTCGTCGCATCTAGGCTAATGGCAGCGGGAGCCCAGCTTGGTCAGGCCTCGGAGATTCATTTCTCCAGATTCGGCTTATCAACAGGTCGATATCGTGTATTGGCAGATCTCGAGGATTACGAAGGAGAAGAGCTGCCTTCGCAATTAGCAGAGCATCTAGGCGTTACACGTGCTACAGTGACTGGTCTGATCGACATTCTTGAACGAGATGGCCTAGTATCTAGGCGGTTAAGCTCAAAGGATGGCCGCCAGAGATCGGTTATTTTGACGGAAGAAGGAGCGAAGAAGCTACGTGAAATGGCTCCTGAGCATTTCGCTTGGCTGGAGGCCACGGTGGGCTTACTCAGTATAGACGAGCGCACCGTATTCCTCGACTTGCTAGGCCGGGTTACACAAGGCATCTCTGCACTTACGGACGAACCAGGCTCGAAACCAAAGTGAAACATCAGTATTGAGTAGAATGGGCTAGTCATGCTAGCCTATTTTTACTCCTATATAGTTAGGCTCCTAATTATATCTCGCTGAAAGCACTCAAATGGATTGATCTCGAAGAAAGAAGGGGCAACGAAATGAACCAGATGAAATACCCGAATCCAACAGATGATGCTTACGGTATCAAGACTGTGGGTTCCAGGAAAAAGCCCTTTGCACTATGGCGTGAAGTTGTAATGGCCTATGCTGCTCCTGCCATCATGGCAGGTATTGGGGGATTGGTTACTGCTGATAGGGGGCTTCAAATCGGAGCATTAACCACAATCGGCGGTGCATCGGCCTTGATGGCCTTGATAATTGGCCTTTTGTTGCGCAGCCGAGTGGGCCATATGCGATGGGTCACAGGTGCACCTCGCTTGGTTGTGGTAGGAGGGTTAGCAATAGCCGGGTCCTTGTTTGGCCTATGCGCGGCATGGGTGACATCTGGTGTACTAGAACTTATGATACCGGGCCATCACATGGCCTGGGTCGATCGCGCCTGGATCGATTTCCCGTTGTCTGGATTCATAGCCAGCACGATAGTGACATGGCGGTGGCGTCTTGCCGCCACAACCCATTTGACATCCAAAAGGAGAAGAAAAAAATGATAGTTATTATGGGAGCAACAGGTATGATAGGCAGTGCGCTGGTGGAACGTTTGGCTGATCTTGGCGTGCCCGCCAGGGCTCTGAGCAGAGAGCCAGAGAAGTTGCGTAAGCAGATCGGAGAAAAGGGGTCGTGGGCTATCGAGGTCGTATGGGCAGATGCTGCTGACCCCGAATCGCTGCGCTGCGCCTTTACAGGTGCCAGCCAGCTCTTCCTCGCTATGTCCAACAGTCCAAGACAAATCGAATTGGAAACTTCAATCATTCAGATTGCAGGCGAATCTGGAATCGAGCACATCGTGAAAATATCCAGCCCTGCCTTTGAGCAGAGCTCCCCAGTAGCAGTGGCGGGCTGGCATCAAGAAATTGAGAAAGTGCTAAGGGAATCAGGTCTTACCTCCACCGTGTTGCGCCCATATGCATTCATGCAAAATCTAATGCGCTTTGCACCAACGATTACAACTCAAAATGTTTTCTTCGGCTCCATGGGCAATTCTCCGTGTAACTTCATTGACTGCCGTGATATCGCAGATGTTGCCGCAGAAGCTCTAACTAACCCTGAGGTCTCAGGCCAAATATATACGCTTACGGGTGCAGAGCTTTTCAGCTATCCACAGATCGCGGAACGACTATCCGCCTTGCTCAATCGGCCAATAAGTTACATCAATATGGAACCCGAAGAACTACTCCGTAATCTTATTGAACACGGGAATATGCCTCCATGGCTTGCGAACCATGTTGTGGAGATTCAATCCATGTCCAGGGTGGTTCCAGAAAGTCCAAATGACACTGTGAGTCGCCTGCTCGGCAGAGAGCCGCGTAAGCTGGAAGCCTTTCTGCAGGAGTGTGTAAACAATTTCCGGTAGAGGTACCTTAGTTTAAGGAACATTCCGGTGAACCGTATCATAAGTAGGGGCAAGTTTTTCGGAAAATCCCGCAGCAGGCTTGGAACGGAGCCTTGAAGGACATGGGTTGAGGCGGGGTCACGCGTAGCAGCGAAGATGGAGCAAACGGACTTTTGCGAGCTTTTTGGAATTACAAAATAATGGAGGATTTTAAATAAAGTACTTTTACGGAGTATTATCTTTTTTGGGTTCATATACACTTGGAGAAAAACATTCTAAAATAACATCAAAGGTGGGAACGGAAACATGGTTAAACGAATCCGTTTAAAATGTTCGGTATTTCTTTAACGTCAGGAGGTGAATATAATGGACAGCCAATTAGTTGATCCCTACGAGTTACAGTTACGCAAAGCGCTTGACAAAGTACTCCCGGATGCCTATGAAAGTCTAAAAACCCTCGACCAGATGCCAATTGAAATTGGAATGAAAGTGCTTGGGGTTCTTGTTAATTATGCTTGCGAGAGTCAGAACATAACTGTAATTACTTTAGCAAGAGATGCTATTAAGAAAATACCACTCAAGTGGTTGACACAATACTATCCTGAAGTTGTTAATAGAAGTATTGATTGGGCGGACGAATGGCAATACATTAGATTACTAGAAGTGACACGAGAGGTAGCTCCAGAATTATTAAAAGTATTTATTGATCGAGGATTATTCTCAGAAAATGATGAAATTCATGAAACAGCAGAGTATTTTAGGAGCAAGCAGAACTGAAGCTGAATGCATAATTGCAAAGGCTGCCGATTTACTTCGGTGGCCTTCAGTACATATTATAAGTAGGGGCAAGTTTTTTAACCTGTGTAAAGTCGCTTTAAGCCATTGATTGCCTATTCCCTAAATCTATCCAATGCTATGATTTTACATATCAGATGCGCACCTGATGGCAGTGAGTTGTGAATCAAGTTAAGGAGATGAGAAGATGAGTAAAGATGATTTTTTGCGGTCCATGCTATCCGATAAGGTCAATATGACCCCAAATGGGTTCGTGGCCGATCAATTAAGCCCCGAACAATTCAAGGATTGTCACGAGCTGATATTTGACAGTCTATTTGAAATTCATACGTCTGACATATCGGGAATAGGGGGCTACGGACGGTTCAACGAGGATGGCACACCTGAATATGAGAGTTGCAGAGATTTTCTGATCGACACGTTTGCTGAGCACAAAGAAGGGTATTGGTATAATTGGAGGGACATGTTCGGAACGACGGTTTTGCAACGGGATTTCTTTGAACAGTACTACAAAGAGATGGAGGCGCGAATTCCTTATTGCGAGGGCAGACGTTATTTAGTAAATAACTTTACGTTTTTCATCAACATGATTACGGATGGGAAAACCACGGTGGGGTTTCCCGACTGGAGCTACTCTGGCATTGGAGACTGCCTGATCGATTTTGCAATCATGGACTTAAACAAGCCTTATCTGCGAATACCGGAGCTTCTCATGGAGTACTGCAAGAATCGGAAAATCATCATTCCCGACTTCAAGGAAAGGTTCTTATGTATGGCGTATTATAAAGGGATAGATGGATTGCGCTGGCACGCATCGATCGACGATACAGAATCGTGTACAAGTATGATGAAATCTATCAGCGAACTAAAAGATCGAATTTACGCTTTGTAGACGGTGATAACATGAAATATGAGAATGGCAGTGACATCCTTCCAGAGGAACTATTGAGAGAAGTTCAAAAGTACGCCTCAGGTAAACTTATTTACATCCCCGCTGGAGAGGAAAAGAAAGCTTGGGGTGCAGCCTCCGGTTACCGGGAGCAGTTGCAGAGAAGAAATCGTATGATTCGCAACAAGTACGCCCATGGACGTACCGTGTCGGAGCTTGCTGACGAATACTTCTTATCTTTGGATTCAATTAAAAAAATCCTTTACTCGAAGAAACAGACTGACTACGCAGCATATGCCCCGACTATTGAGTCAGCTGTGGAATATGCGAATGGCGGGATACTTGAAGAGTGGATGTACTGCTATTGGCAGCTTTCTAAAAACGCATCTGTCCATACAGAAAATGCCGTTGTAGACCAAATCTATTTTGGGGTCGTAAAGTTTCCATTGCGTCTTATTCAAAGGGATGAATTCGATATCAGTAACTCCCATGTGAATGTAACCGAAGATCATTCCGCTCTACCGCCTCTTATCATTGAGTATCATCAAGGGAAGTTTTACTGTACCGAACAGAAGGAGATATTGGCTGGACTAATCCAACGCAAGGTTAATTCGTACCCGACCATTATCGTGTTGCGGGAGGTTACCGATTATAAGAGGTTTACGAATCATTTTGGAACTGTATTATTTTTTGTCAAATAAAGCATGAAATGGGTCATCCCGCCAAGGACTGAAGGAATTACTATAAAGAATCATTATGAATCAAGCCTATCTATTCATAGTATAAACAACAGTGGCGGCCTTCCAGGCCGCCCTTTGTTTTCGCCGATAGACCCTTTAAGCGAAAGGGATCAGGGCTGCATAACCTTCACCATCTGCGCCTCGAATTCGGCGTAAGTAATTTTACCCAAAGCCAAATCCATGCTATGAAGGTAGATCTGTTCTGTTTTCGAATAGTCGCGCTCCACTTTCAGCGATTGCTCCTCTCCCCGGAGGGGCTCCAAGACATGACACTTGTTCGAAAAAGCTTCGAAATAGCGGTAGCCGAATTTGCGCTGCGATACCGCGTTTATATGAATTCCATCAGGATTCGCGGTTAACTCTGCCGCTGTTACAAAATAACAATTTGGCTGTTCGTTAGCGAAGCGCTGCAATTGTTCATTGATCTGTCTATACTCTGTTGCTTGCTGTCCAAAACCAGTCTTCCCAAGGAAATCACCAAGTCCGCCAATGATCAACGGCACCTCATCAAGCTTCAATTCGTTTCTTAGGGTCTCGATGATCAGGGTTAATTTCTCGTAATAAGTTTCATGCAGCGAATGATAACTGTCGCTCTCACCCTGGTGCCAAAGAATTCCGGAGATTTGACTGGACCGCAAGGCGAAGCGGGCTTCGGACAAAGCATGCTGAAAAAGGATGCCCTCCGGATGCCAATCATTCAAAGAACTGCCGCCTTCTGCACAAGGAATCAAACCAATTTCTTCATTAGGATTGGCGTTCGACCAGGCATCGGCGAAAGACGCCGCCAGGCTTACACCGGAGACCGGACGGTCATAATTAATCGGCTCTGTCATCATCTGCCACTGTCCATTCCGCAGCATTTTGATTTTTTCATTATATATAGGGTCGACTTCATGCAAGAATCCACGGCCTGCCATATTAGATTGACCTAACATTAAAAATGATTTTATCATTTAATCCTCATTCCTTTACCTAACTATTATAGACTAATTGGATCATTGCTGTGGAATTAAGGAAATCTATTTTGAGAATGTGGTTAGAAGAAATCAGAATGATTATAATGAGCAAGAAGGGCAGCTGCTAATCGGAGGATATGGCGGCATTTATCACTATAAAGAAACGAATCCGTGGAATTCATTAAATGTTCTAAAATCAATCATAAGGATGACCTTCAGATGAAAATATTATTAGTTGAAGATGATAAGACGATCGCGTCGGGACTGGAATATTCACTGCAGCAAGAGGGTTATTGGACTGTTCTCTGCCATAATGCCGCTTCAGCCCGAAAGATGCTCGCCGAAGACATCGATCAGTTCACTTTGTGCCTGTTCGATTTACAGCTTCCAGACGGAACTGGCTATGAATTATGCAAGATGGTGAAGGAACGGCGGGATATTCCGGTCATTTTCTTAACGGTGATTGATGATGAGGTCAATGTCGTGATGGGGCTCGATATGGGAGCCGATGATTACATTACCAAACCATTTCGGGTTCGCGAGCTTCTCTCCAGGATCAAATCCGTCTTGCGGAGATACCAGAAGCTGTCCCACGCCGGAGCGGTCATCGACATTGACAATGTGCGCATCCATACACTGGAAGGCAAAGTATATAAAAACGGTGCCGAAATTTCGCTAACCGCCCTGGAATACCGCTTATTGCTGATCTTTGGCAACCATGTTGGACAGGTCCTCACCAGGAATCAGCTCTTGGAGCAAATCTGGGACGTGGCGGGCGACTTCGTGAATGACAACACGTTAACGGTCTATATCAAAAGGCTAAGGGAAAAGCTGGAGGATAATCCGGAGCAGCCGGCTCTGATCAAAACGGTACGCGGTTTAGGCTATAAGGTTGGTGATTAGATGCTGCGCAATCGGGAAAATCTATTGTTATTGCTCGTCATGGGCTCAATCAGCTTATCGGCGATCGTCATTGCTGCTTTCATTTCGTCTGCCGCCGCAGCCCTGGTTATTATTGTATCCGTGCTGCTTACCGGCACCGCTGTATTATTCACAAAACGGAGATATTACGAGCTAGAGAAGCTGTCCGTCTATTTGCGGGAGATTAGCAGCGGCCAGGCCTCCCTTGACCCTCGCGATAATCAAGAAGGGGAGCTTAGCATCTTAAAGAATGATATTTACAAGGTGACACGCATGCTCTCCGAGCATCGTTCGTTATTGCAGCAGGATAAGCTTCAACTGACCGATGCCATCTCCGATATTTCACATCAACTCAAAACACCGATCACCTCTATGACAGTCATGGCAGATCTGTTAAGTGCCCCTGATCTGCCTCCACTCAAAAGAACGGAGTTCACCCATCATATCCGCATTCAGCTTGAACGGATCGATTGGCTGGTTTCATCCTTATTAAAGCTAGCGAAAATGGATGCGGGAACGATCCCGTTCAAAAAAGATCGAATACACATGAAAACCCTAATCCAAAAGGCACTGGAGCCGGTTATGATTCCGATGGATATTAAGGGCCAGACCGTCTCCATCACAGGGGATGACAACGTCTCTTTTGACGGCGATTTCCATTGGACTGCTGAAGCGGTTATCAATATTTTGAAGAATGGAGTGGAGCATACCCCTGAGGGCGGTGCGATTACCATCACATTTTCCGACAACATGCTATTTACGGAAATCGTTATTGCTGACAACGGAGTGGGCATACCGAAAGAGGATTTGCCTTATATATTCAAACGTTTTTATAAAGGAAAGAATGCTAATGAAGGAAGCATCGGTATAGGGCTTGCGATGGCTCACAGCATCATTGCAAGCCAGAACGGCGTGATTGATGTAACGAGCGACAGCGGGACCGGTACAGAGTTTCGGATCAAATTTTATAAGCATGTCATTTAACAGCACTCCGTAAGTGACTGAATTGTCACCTCCATCGTCACTGTAAAGTCATTTTGGACAGGTAAAATGATATTCATCAGATGAACGATGGAGGTACAACCATGCAAATGAAGCAGCAGCGCAAGATTACTTTTTTTATCACGATAGGTTACACCCTGATTATTCTTTATTTTATGCTTTTTGCTTTCGGCAGAGCGGATACGGTAGATCAAACCAGTCAGTACACCTTTATTTTTTTGCCGGACGGTTTTTTTAGGGTGCCGGGTCTTTCCGATCTTCTACATCCGACACTGATGGACTTGGTAGGTATTGGAAACTTTGCAGCCTTCATACCTTTTGGCATACTGTTTCCGCTGTTATACCGCACCAGCTTTGTTCGCTTCATGGCAGGGTTTATCCTGTCCATTCTTGTGCTGGAGACCATCCAGGCCCTAACATTCCTCGGCAGCTTTGACATGAACGACGTCATAACGAACTCAGTGGGCGCTGCTATTGGATTCGGGGGCTACAAGATTGGCTTCCGTACAAAAAACTACTGGAGAAATATCACTGCTACGGGAATTGCCAGTGCTGTCTTAATGCTCGGCGTGTGGGGGGTCTTCGGAGTAGTTGATCAAGTGTTCACCAAAGAGTTGGCCCCTTTTGTAGCGATAAACGAATGGAAAGATAGTACTGGAAATCGATTAACGGGAACCAAACAGGACCGTCTTAAGATTGGCGGTAAAGACGTGACACCTAAGTATAATGTGTATGGCACCGAAGGTAACAAGAAGGAAACATATACGTATTCGCTAGACAATAAGGGAGAACTGTATCTTAGCTTGAATTATGGAATTCCTGATCATAAGGATGTTCAGGGCAGCCTAAAGGTTACCGTTGACGGGCAGGAGCTCCTGTCTGTATCTGCAGAAGATCAGTCCCATGAGCCGGATAATAGGATCCTTCATCTCACCGGGGCTAATGAGCTTAAGATAACCATTGAGGGGAATGAAACCCTGTGGGATGTTGGATATAGAGAGATGGTGTATACCTGGAATTGAGCATCTGGGGAAGGAGGGATGGGAATGGAGATATTAACCATTGAAAATTTGTCCAAAATATACGGCACAGGCGAATCGGCGGTAAAGGCGCTTGATGATGTTTCCTTTTCGGTCCAAAAAGGTGAATTCGTCGCAATTATCGGACCTTCCGGATCGGGGAAATCGACACTCCTTCATATGCTGGGCGGTGTGGATCGACCGACTGGCGGGAAAGTGTATGTTCAGGATACGGATATGTATACCTTGGACGAAACACAGCTGGCCATCTTCAGACGCAGGCAAATCGGGCTGATCTACCAGTTTTTCAATCTGATTCCCGTCCTGACGGTGGAAGAGAATATTACGCTGCCGCTCTTGCTGGATCAACAAAAGGTAGATCAAAAGCAATTGGCTGATCTTGTGAATACGCTGAATTTGCAGCATCGGTTAAACCATCTGCCGAATCAGCTATCCGGTGGACAGCAGCAGCGTGTCTCGATTGGCAGGGCGATCATCGGCAATCCTGCGATCATGCTGGCCGACGAACCCACCGGGAATCTGGACAGCAGGAATAGCAGCGAGATCATCGTTTTATTGAAAATGCTGAATAAGACGTATCATCAGACACTGATCGTAATCACGCATGACGAACGGATTGCCCTGCAAGCCGACCGAATCATTTCGATTGAAGATGGGAGGATTGCCAAAAACGAGGTGATCAGGCGATGAATATTGTCAACACATTAACCATCCGGCATCTGAAGCAGAACAAGAGACGAACACTTGTGACTATTTTTGGCGTAATTATTTCGGTATCCATGATGACCGCTGTCATTACGCTTATTTTTTCCTTTGCAGATTTAATGATCAGACAAACGATCTCAGATACAGGGGAGTGGCATATTCAGTATCAGGATATAACCAAGAAACAGCTTGCAGCGATACAGGGCGATGATGCAACCAAAACGGTTGCCATCACAAGAGACCTTGGGTATGCCCCATTAGAAGGGGGACAAAATTCCAATAAGCCGTACTTGTTCATTAAGGAATATGATAAGCAAGGGTTCACACAATTTCAGATTGAAATAAGCAAGGGACGTCTTCCGCACACGGACAAGGAGATTGTGATCTCCGAGTCTGTTGCAACAAATGGCAAAGTGAAGTACGAAATCGGTGACCGTCTAACGCTTCGCGTCGGCGACCGATTCGAACAAGGGGGCGATCATCCCCTGGATCAGACGGCACCGCTGCGCAGGAAAGACGGCACATTGACCGAGACATTACAACATAGCGTAATTAAGGATTATACGGTGGTAGGTTTCATTAAACGTCCGGTGTCGGAAACGGCTTGGGCCCCGGCTTATACGATCATTAGCTATGTCGATGATCAAATCATCGGGGGAGAGGATCGGGTCGATGCGTCGGTGGTCTTGAAGCAGGTCAATCCGTTCTTGTTCGCACATGCGGAGAAGCTGGCTGAGACAAACCAAATTCACACTGTCCAATATAATAACGATTTGCTTCATTATTATGGCTTGTCCAGCAGCGGAGCCTCATCCAGCATGATGTTCTCATTATCGGCAATCCTTATGGGGACCATTATCATTGGCTCGGTTGGACTCATCTATAACGCCTTTGCGATATCCGTCTCGGAACGTTCCCGCTATTTAGGGATGCTCGCGAGCGTGGGGGCGACGAAAAGGCAGAAGCGAAATTCCGTATTCTTTGAAGGGATCATCATTGGTTTGATCAGCATTCCTATTGGCATCTTATGCGGTCTTGCCGGCATCGGAATCACCTTCTCGTTCATGAACACAATGATTGAAGGGGCATTATGGACCAGTGAAAAGCTGAGGCTGATCGTCACGCCGTTATTGCTCTTGATGACTTGTCTTGTTTCGATGCTGACGATTTTCGTTTCGGCGTATCTCCCGGCGGTTAAAGCCTCCAGGGTATCTCCCATGGACGCGATTCGCCAAACCACTGACGTAAAGCTTACGGGCAAAGCAGTGAAGACGTCGAAGATCATTCGTAAGCTCTTCGGAATCGAAGCCGAAATCGGGCTGAAAAACTTAAAAAGGAACAAACGAAGACATCATGTTATTCTTTTTTCGCTTGTCATCAGCATCGTTTTGTTTTTGACGATATCGTTTTTCACGGCTGGCCTGACACAATCTCTGGCATTGTCGCTGCAAGGCATCGATTACGATATTGAAGTGTCGCCCAGTAATGGCGAAAGACTAGATGAGCGGTTGATGCAATCGCTTGTATCTCTGGATGGCGTCACGGAATACAACGTGAGTCATGAAATAGTCAGGAACGCTTGGGTCGATGCAGCAAGCATCGCCGACGAATTGCAGGAGAAGGTTAAGCAGGATAGGAGTATGCTGCAAGACGGGAAATACCCTTACGAAATTAAGCTCTATGCACTGAATGATTCGAGCCTGCAAGCCTATGCCAGAGCGGCTCACGCAGATTACGAACAGCTTACGGATCTGGATCATCCCGCCGCAATCGTGATGGATACGATTCATTACAAAGATATAGATACGGGGAAATATATTCAGACGAAGTCCATATATGCGAATATCGGACAACCTATCGAGCTAACGAGTTTTTTTAAAGCGAGCGGGGAAGAAGCGAAGACAAATCAAGTGATAATTGCCGCATTGACGGATAAGGCACCGATGGGGATGAGCCCGTTAGGCGTAGGCGGGTTAAATATGATCGTGTCGGAACGCGTCATGAAGCGGCTGGCAGACGGCGAGGAGCTGGCTAACGCTCCGATGTACCTCCATTTGAAGAGCACGGAACCGGTGAAAACGCAGCAGGAAATTGAAGCGATGAACGAGACCCATCTGAATGTCTACAATGCATATCAATTCAGAATAAGAGAAGAACAACAGATTCTGCTGATGAACGTCTTTTCTTACGGATTTATCGTATTAATCTCTGTGATTTCCGTTGCGAACATCTTTAATACGATCTCAACAGGGCTGGCTCTTCGCAAACGGGAATTTGCGATGCTGAAATCCGTAGGCGCGACGCCAAAGGGGTTTGCCAAAATGCTGAACTATGAGAGTGTTTATTATGGGGTCAAGTCGCTCTTGTATGGGCTTCCTGTCAGTTTCGCCGTGATGGTTCTGATCTATAGAGCCTTTGCGAACAAATTCAGCTATGGGTTCACCCTGCCCTGGATGAGCATTCTGTCTGTCATTGTGTGTGTATTTGTCATTGTCAGCTCTGCGGTTGTTTATTCCGGAGCTAAAATAAAAAAGGAGAATATTATTGATGCATTAAAGCAAGAGAATATATGATTTACTTGGGATACAGCAACCATCTTTAAAATACCCTGCAATGCTTGCCTAAGTTTGCAGGACTATGCGTGAGGACAATGATCGTTATCATCGCGTTGGTGATGTTACTTGTTGTATATCTATACAACCGTTATAGCTACAAGAAAAGGGAGCTCCGGTTCCCCCCGGCGGGGAAGTTTGTCAGGGTCAATGGCCTTCCAGTTCATTATCTGGATGAAGGTGAAGGGAGGCCGATTGTTTTCTTGCATGGGGGTGGAGAAGCCGGTTCTGGTCGGCCATTCCTGGAGCGCACTATTGGTGTTGATGTATGCGTCCTTATATCCCAATCAAGTGGCAGGGGTGGTCACGGTGGCGGGCGGGATGTATAAGGAAGGGTATCCGGCTGAAAAGGGAGATCCCCTCTCCCGGTTGGTGATGATGCCTGTTGTGGGACATGGGATGATGAACATTTTGTTCCCCTTGGTGGGCAAAATCATGGTGCGGAGCATAATGAAGGCTACCTTTGCGCCGGAGCCCGTTCCGGCGGATTACGAGGACGAGGTCTATGCCTTATGTAGCTTTAAGCTTAACCGCGGACTACCTCATGCTGAGCTTAAGGTACTGCCCACAGCGGCGCATATGATTCCGCACCATCAGCCAGAAGAGGTAATGAAGGCCGTAGATACACTCATGGAGAAGTTGAAAAAAGCGAAGCTTACTGAGATTTATCCTACACCGTAACTATTGTAGAGAGCGATCATATGGCCATCCCGATTCCGCTCCATATATCCGTAACAAGCTGCAAACCATTGGCTTGTGCTTTTTGCCGCAGCTTAAGTGCAGTTCTTATTCTATGATCAATGGTGCTAAGTTTAAGCAGTTATTGAAGCAGGAGGTAAGGATCATTTATGACTGAATTATTAGCGCCGGCAGGGAATATGGAAGCTTTGAAGGCTGCGATATCTAATGGTTGTGATGCAGTATACTTAGGCATGCAAAAATTTGGTGCACGCGCCTACTCCTCTAATTTTGATGTAGAATCGTTACAAGAGGCTGTGACGTATGCGCATCTGAGGGACATTAAAATCTATGTTACGATGAATACCATCGTGTACGAAAACGAAGTTGAAGAGATGAAACAGCAGATCCGCAAATTAAATGAAATCGGTGTGGATGGCATTATCGTGCAGGACCTGACGGCTTTCAATTATATCGTTAACAACTTTCATGATATGGAAGCGCATTGTTCCACTCAGATGGGAATCGACGATGTAGACGGAACTTTATTATTTAAAGAGCTTGGTGCGAAAAGAGTGGTTCTGTCCCGTGAGGTTGAGATTGAAAAAGTCAAAGAGATCAAAAGGGTGGCTGACATTCCTTTAGAAATTTTCGTGCACGGTGCTTTATGTGTATCTTATTCGGGAAACTGTCTGATGTCAGGATTAACCGGGTACCGGTGCGCAAATCGCGGAAGATGTGTGGGTTCATGCCGTAAGGCTTACGAGCTCATCGATAAGACAACAGGCACCTCTTTAGGGACAAGCTATATTTTATCGACTAAGGACTTGAACACGATCGATTATACCCATGATTTACAAGAAATTGATTCTCTGAAAATAGAAGGCCGGATGAAAGTGCCTACGTATGTGGCTAATGTGGTATCCAAATACCGCATGGCCTTAGATCATAAAATCACCGCAGAAGATAAAGAACATCTGAAAAAAACCTTCAATAGAACCTTTACCAAAGGCTATTTGTTTCACGAAGACCGGAGAAATATTACAAACATCTCAAGACCTAATAACTTTGGTTATGAGATTGGAACCATCAGCAAGATGATTAAAGATACCTATGAAATAACACTTACCCGCCCTTTGAATCAGAACGATACCATCCGAATCAGTCACAACAATGAAGATGTTAATCTAATGGTTGCCAAGCTGTACGATAAAGCTGGCGAATTAATCAACAAAGCGGATGATGTCTGCTATATCAAAATCAAAGAAAAGATGTCTGTGGGAGATGTAGTCTATAAAACGAAGGATTATTTCTATAACAAAGAATTAGAAGCCTCACTGGAAAAAGAATTTAAGCGGTTCAACCTGGATATTAGAGTATATGCATATCCAGGTTCAAAGCTTGTCATAGAGGCGGAGGGCTTAGGCTGTAATTATTCCTATGAAAGCGAGGAAACACTAGGCGAAGCCATTAATAATCCAACAACCAAAGACCAGGTCATCAAGCAATTCTCCAGATTAAATGATACGATATTCGAGCTTAATCAGGTCGATTATGAGGAATGCAATGCGTTTATTCCAGCTAAACTGTTAAACGCCGCAAGAAGAGATATTGTACTGGGCTTATATGATTTGAAGCTTAACAGCCAGCAGAGAAGAACCAAGACTGCGAACGCAAAAGAGAAAATAAGCTTTGCCCCTGTAACGCCGTACCTTACGGCCACTGTAACGAATCAGGAACAGTATGATGCCTGCGTGAGCTGTGGAATTCAGGAGATCTATTTTGAGAATGTGGTTAGACGAAATCAGAATGATTATGAGGAAAAAGAAGGGCAGCTGCTGATCGGCGGATATGGCGGAATTTATCACTATAGAGATACCAATCCGTTTGTTACGGACTATTCTCTAAATGTTATTAATGCGACTAGCTGCTATGAATTATATAAATTAGGTGCCAAGCGGGTCACTTTATCGTATGAACTGAATAAGAGCCAAATTGAAGATTTAATGAATGCCTATGTTGAAGAAAATGACGGCTATCCCGCGCTGGAAATGATCGTATATGGCAAGACCCCTTTGATGTTCACCAAATATTGTCCGATGAGAAAGATGAATCAATGCAGAGTCTGCAGAACGAAGAGCTATGAGTTAAAAGATGAGCAAGGAACGTTCCCGATCCTGTCCCATGAGGATTGCACAGCGACTCTTCTTAACGGGAAGACGCTTAATCTGTTAGATGAGCTGCCGAACATCCAAGGAATCGAGGCGCTGAGATTAAACTTCACCGTTGAATCTAAAGAGCAGGTTGTGGACGTCATTCATATGGCCGCAGGCAAATTAAACGGCTCCATGAATCATGCTGTCTTTAATCAGGAAACAGACACAAGAGGGCATTATAATAAAGAGATTGTGTAGGTAGGTTGAAAGAAGGTCATTCGAAGAAAAGCTCGCAGTTGCTTACATTTACAGCATATCGACGATAGGAGCAGGGCAGTCCCACTCCGGTCGGAACGATGCGTAAACGGGCTTCTGCGGGTTTATTTGTACTGGCGATTATCTAGTATTTACTATGTCTTCTTTCGTAAGTTTCTGGTATAGGGTGAGTTTCTCTTCGGCTAGAGAAATCATGTAATCAATTTCTTGTCGCTTGGATTCCAGTTCCATCAGATGCTGCTCAAGGATTTCAATCCGCTTTTTTAAAGTAGGACTATAAGTAGAAGGTTTCTCCCCTTGTTGAATTTTATCCATGACACAGCCCTCACGAGTAAATTCCGTAATCTCCTCAAGCGATAAGCCCAATTTTTTTAGTTTATTTAGACATTGAATGTAGGAAACCTCGCTTTCTTGGTAGACACGTGCCCCTCCATTGTTACGCATGGGTTCATGTAGTACGCCGATTTTTTCATAATAACGAATGGTATACGGAGTTAGTCCTGTTTGTTCTGACACTTGACTGATGGTGAGCATCGGATTTCTGTTCCTCCTTTTTGAAAGCTGATATTGAAAGATATTATACAGCCTTTAGTTAGCTCAAAGCCAATGTGTACCTTCGCCCCAACCTTATACTGAATAAACTCTTGACTTCCAGTTGACTCTAACTTGTAAGTTAACGTTACTCATTCGAATGCAGGAACAAACACTAAAGGGGTGTAACAATGAACAACGAATATTTCACGATTCAGCAAGCATCGGAGGGTATCTGGGGGGCTATTTCGGTTCCCGGCAGCGGCTCTCTGGGGAATGCAGCCATTATTGATCTTGGGGATTTAACCGTGGTAGTGGATACAACCAACCTGCCGCACTCTGCTGCTTTGTTACGTCATACTGCCGAACAATTAACGAACAAACCGGTCAAATATGTAGTGAATACACATTTCCATGGAGATCATGTCAACGGCAATCAGGAATTTATGAGCAGCGAATTGATATCTACCGTGTGGACAAGAGATTTGCTTGCTGATATGGGTGAAGTGAATATTGATGTCATGCAACAAAATATTCGCAGGTTAATAACTAGTCTAGATCACATGCGTTCACAGGAAAGAGATCCTCATATGCTCACTGGAATCGGCTATGATCTTTCCGTGCAGCGTGCGCTGTATGATACGGTCCCTTCCCTGCGCAGGGTGATCCCCAAGATAACCTTTGATGATAAACTCGTGATTCGGGGAACAAAGCGAACCATCGAAGTGTTGTCTTATGGAGGCGGTCATTCTTTAAGTGATGCTGTGGTGTACGTTCCAGAGGAGCGGACTTTGATTACAGGTGATTTGGTATCGACTAAGACCATTCCGGTCATCCCCTACGGTAATCCGTACGCCTGGATACGCATCCTTAAACGCATGCAGCAAGATCTCAAGATCGACACTGTCGTTCCGGGACATGGAGATATATCTAATTCAGATCGTATCACAGATGTCATACACTTTTTGGAGAAAATGATCGCTTATGTTGCTGGAGCTGTAACAAGCGGGCAATCAGAGTCTTACTGGCTGGAGCAAGGTGTATTAAAAGGGTATGAGGATTGGCATCTGCCCCAGTATTTCAGATGGAACTTTCGCTGGCTCTTTAACAGTATGCTTGTTCAAAACAACAGATGAGACAGCCGGCAATCTTACAATAAGATTCTACCAAGTTGTAGAACATCAGGTTTGGTCCTGATCAACAAGGTTATTCTCTATTTATATAGTATATAAATGAATGAACACAGGGAGGATACTAGGATGAAGATGCCAAGCGACAGCGAACTGACATTAACATACAAGCGTTCTGGCTGAATCCAATGAAGGAAGCGGGAAATATCAATTTGCTTGGTCAAGGACAAGGAATCAATTTCGTCATTGTAATGCTTGTTGAACTCGCTGATCACCCGAAGTCGATTCCAGAGAATCCTTACCTCTTCTGATGACGTTGTCCATCCAGCTGATATTCTCGGTGAGACGCTCTCTGGAGGCTTCCTTGTGCATAATAATGCAAGCATCTTCAAACACTTTGTTTCCCCAGGCATGATCACTGTTATAGTGCGAGTTCACCACATATGCGGGAGAGCCGCCGTTGCTTACTTCCTTATAAGCCTCCCGCATTTCCCGTGCATGGAACAAATCGAAAAACGTGTCATACACCAGCCCTTCACCCTTGTTGATGAACCCGGCATTAGCCCAACTGATACCGCGATACGGCGAAATACCGGCAAAGACGCCAGCTGCGACTTCAAAAAATTTGACGCTGGGTTTTTGGATGATCCGCCAGTGAAGCTGCACTCCCTGCTGGTTGAATATTTTGAACGCCTGCAGAAGAAAAAAGTGATCGCTAGACAGGATGAGCGCCTTACCGCTATGTCTTTTCTCTCGATGTGTTACGGATTTCAGATGAGCGAGCTGATTCACCGGCAATATCAGTCCCATCTCATCACTGAGGAAGAGTTCTACAAGCACAGTGTCTCATTGTTTGTTAAAGGAATATTGTCTCAGTCATAAGCTTTGTGAGTACCATTTACTAAGGTTTCATGCTGTATATCAGTTACTTCAAAAAAATTTCAGGGTGAGTCAAAAACACTGACCGTAACTGTCAGTGTTTTTTTTGTATGCTTGTCGAGTGTTAGTCAATAATGGAATGGAGGAACAAAAATGTTTACGAAAATTGAAGACTTTACTGCGGAATGGACTAGCGAGGCGGAATTAACCGCTTCCGTACTGGATGCACTTACGGATGATTCTCTTGGACAGGAGGTTATCGAAGGCCGACGAACGCTGGGACAAATCTCCTGGCATCTGGTTCGATCGCTGCACTACATGACATCTTTGGGGCTCGCGTTCGAAGCTCCCTCCAGAGGCGAAGAAGCTCCGGATTCTGCTGCATTTATAGCTTCGGAGTATCGGCGGATCAGCAATAATCTGCTGAACGCGGTTCGAACGCAGTGGAATGACGAATCCTTGCGCGAGTCGGTCATGATTGAGAAGGAAGCCTGGCTGAACGGAAGCTCCCTTCGTTATACAATTATGCACCAAGTGCATCATCGCGGACAGATGACCGTTCTCATGCGCCAGGCCGGACTTCGAACGCCTAATGTTTACGGTCCGACTTACGATACTTGGGTCGAGAAAGGGATAGCGCCTCTGATCTAAGTTCCTTTACAATGAAATAAATGGTCTAGGGAGTGAAGAACGGTTTGTCAAAAGCGGATAATATGCTGTCCATACTATGGTTGCTTCGTTCGGGAAAGCGGGTGACGGCGCAGCAGCTTGCGGACGATTTGGAGATTCATGTTCGCACTGTATACCGGTGCATTGATTCATTGTGCGCGAGCGGAGCCCCTATTATTGCCGATGCCGGTCCGAACGGCGGTTACCGGCTTCTCGGTGAATTCGTTGATTCTCCGCTGCTCTTCGATTCCGAAGAGCAGAAGGCGCTCGTACATGCATCCGTCTTCGCACGGGAAGCGGGCTATCCGTTCACGGATGCGCTTTCCCGAGCGGTCGATAAGCTGAAGCGATACACGAATGAAGAGCAGCTTGAGCGGATTAATAGACATAGCAGCGGGCTTGCCGTCATCCAAACACCCACGGACGCGAGAGAAATTGAATTGCTCAGAGGGTTAGAGGAGGCCATAGCCCGGGGAGAGTCGCTGAACATGGACTATGCCAAAGGACCGGAGCTTACTCCAAGCCATCGAGTCCTCGACCCCTACGGCATCGTGCATTGGAAGGGACTATGGTACGTTGCAGGGTTTTGCCGGTTGCGGCAAGAGATCCGAAGCTTCCGGGTGGATCGCATTATCCGTTTGGAGGCGGCGGATACCCGCTTCGAACGTCCAGCTGCCTTTTCCGCGAGGGATTTCCTCTTGCATTCTTTACTTCCGGATTCGCTCGAAGCTGAGACGCTAGTCACCGTAAGGCTTCAGGGACACGAACATGCGCTTAACGAGCTATGCAAGCATTGGCTGTTCGGTCATGCGCTGATCGAACGCAGGCGGCCCGGCGAAGCTCTTTTTAAGCTGGGGGAACTGTCGCTAAAAACATATGTTCCGTACTTTCTTCTTCCGTATGGGAAGTCACTCAAGATACTTGAGCCGCAAATACTAATTGATCGAATGGCTGAGGTCAGCCTCGAAATGTTTAAACACTACGAAGCGATGCAAATAAAATCAGAGGATCAGAAGGGATGAAGAGTGGGTATGAGCAAATTTGCGATGTACGGAAAATTGACGGCCAGCCCCGGGAAACGGGATGAACTCGTTCTAATATTGCTGGAAGCTTCGCGTAGCTTGAAGGATATGGCGGGCTGTGAGCTCTATATTATCAATGAATCCGTAGATGATCCCGATACGATCTGGGTCACGGAGCTGTGGAGCGATGGAGAGGCTCATGCCGGCTCTCTCAAGAACGAAGAAGTGCTGGCCGTTATTCAACGCGCACGTCCTTTAATCGCAGGCGCAGAACAGGTTAGACTCCGTCCCGTTGGCGGGAAGGGGTTAGACGTATCGATGTTCAGGAATAACCAAACAGGCACAGCCAGTTAGTCCTAGTATTTGATAGGACCCGGGCGGGAGTGTGTTTCCTATTTCAGAAATAGCTCTAAGGCTTATCCTGAATCCACCAAGCGAAGCCATATTTGCGATCAAAGGTTAGGAGGTCCCCTCTTTTTTCTTAACCTACATGCGCCACAGCCCGAACCTCTACCCACTGTTCTGGAAATGCCAGGTAAGTCACCCCGATCATGCTCCCCGCGGGCCGATGCTCTCCGACATACTTTTTGAACAGTTCGATCGCGGTTTCCCCGTGCTCCTGCGCATTCGTCAGATACAGCTCCACGTAAGCCAGATTATCCTTTGTCGCTCCGAACTCTTGTAGCACGGTATCCAAATTCTTCAGCGTCTGCGTCATCTGTGCCTGAATATCGCCTGCTCCGACGAAGTTGCCCTCCGCATCATGGGAGAACTGTCCCGAGATATACAGCGTGTTGTCGACAAGGTACCTTAAGGAATTGGAGGCTGATGGGCTGGTGAAGCGCGTGGAGTATCCGCAGATTCCGCCCAAAGTGGAGTATTCGCTGACACCGAAAGGGCAGACCCTGCTACCTGTGTTGGAGCAGCTGTGCGAGTGGGGAGTACAGAATCGGTGAGGTTCCTACATTCACATTAGCGCCAAAATCATACCCATGGGCACGGGCTACCAGCTAGGGCTGGGGATTTCATAGACAACATAGGAGTTCCAATTTATAAAGTGTATGGAAAGGGTACCAGATTAATTAGTCCTGCCTCATTCACAATTCCTGTAATGCTAGGGCTCTTACAGCAGCTTGTTTTAATGCACCCATCAAGATCAAATACGGATGTGGGCCGTAGCTGATGCGAGCGACGCCTAATAATGCCAGCTTCTGGAGTGGGGGTGAGTCCGAGGAAATCATAACATTAACAGGGATTGAAGACTGCTGGCATAATTTCTCGATCAGCCTCTCGTTACACAAACCCGGCACAAAAATTCCGTGAGCTCCGGCCTCTGTATAGGCATGTACCCTTTGAAGGACAGCATCCAAGTGAGCCTCGTCATGCTCATCTGTTGGTGTCTCTAAGAAGACATCAGTTCGAGCATTAATAAAAAGGGGAATCGAAGTATGCTCAGCGGCTTCCCGCACAGCTGCGATACGCAAGGCTTGCTCATCTATGGCGTATAATCCCGGCTCATGGATCTTTTGATCTTCAAGATTGACTCCTACGGCTCCACACCCGATGATCTTTAGCACATTGTTCTTGATCATTTCGGGAGAAGATCCATAACCGCCTTCTATATCAATTGTAATGGGCAGATCTACGCTATTGCTTATCCGCTGAAGATTGGATAGAACGAGGTCGAAAGGAAGCTTCTCTCCATCCTCGTATCCATGTGCAGCAGCTACAGACCAGCTGCCGGTGGCAATGACTTGGCCCCCTGCTCCTTGAATAATTTGCGCGCTTCCTGCGTCCCAGGCATTGACAAGGACTAGCGGATTGCCGCTTCTGTGCAGATCGTGTAACTTCTGTGCCTGTTCAAGTTGATTTTTCATTTTTTTGACCCCCGATTTTCTCATGATTTAGCAGCCATTCTTTGCGTGCGACTCCGCCGCCATACCCGCCCAGTTCACCACTGACGTTAATTACACGATGACAGGGAATGACGATCGCCAGTTGATTGGCCCCATTCGCTTGTGCTACCGCACGATATGCGGTGGGCTTGCCAAGCGCCAGTGCGATATCAGCGTAAGAGCGGGTTTCGCCCGGTGGAATCTTCATTAACTGTTCCCACACGCTCTTCTGAAATGGAGATCCCATTAGATGGAGAGGCGTCTTAAATTCGGTTAACGTTCCTTCAAAAAACTGACTCAGTTCATTCTCAATTGACTGAATAGGGGTGGTCTCCCCAGGTATAATTGCCGCTTGTAGTCTTGTCCTTAACCGTTCGACCTCGCGTTCTAAACCCCGGCGATCTACGAATTCCAGGAGATATAGCTCATTGTCGTCCGCTATTGCCATCATAGGGCCGAGTTGCGTGTCCAGCCACGATGCTCTAAGAATAAGGCTATCATCTAACCGCGTAGGCGTTGCGCCCATAATGCGGGAGAAGGCGTCCCGGAATCCGCTGCTGGAATCATAGCCAGAAGCTAATTGTGTATCAATTAGCTTTCCCCCCGATCGGATGCTCTTCAAAGCCAATCCCATTCGACGGGACCTGGCATATTCAACGAATGTCATGCCAAAGCGCTTTTTAAATTGACGGCGGGCGGTCGATTCATCAATGGATAGTGCCTTGAAGTCTTGTCCCTTCCACCGCTTCTCCGGGTTTTGCTCAACGGCCTCGACAAGTAGCCGGACGATATCGGAGACTTGATTCGGATGGGACAAGGGCCGACAGCGCTGGCATGGGCGGAAGGAAGCTAGAAGTGCCTGCTGTGCTGTCTCGTAGAACTCGCAGTTATCGTACTTTGGTTTCCTGGCTGGACAAGTAGGCCGGCAAAATACGCCGGTGGAGGTGACCCCCACATAGAAGACGCCTTCATAGTCAGATTTTTTCTCGATAAGGGCTTTATAATACTCTAATTTGCGTTCCTCATTTTGAATCATGATTACACCTGCATGTTTTAGGATGAGTATAGTATACCTCTTGCTAACCACGTCCATAGCCGAAAATCAGGCACTTATTCTCTTTTCAAGAAAAATGCTGGGCGATATTAGTTAAATACTCTTCTTCATCCGTATTTTCTTTCATCTGAATGAGCATCTTTGCATCATCTCCGACGATGTACCGGAATTGACTTGTGCCGTCTGTGGCCGCTTGGTATATGGTTTCGGCAACCATTTCTGGAGGCGAGGCGTAGGCCGGTTGTTTTTCCATATCACCCAATTTAGCCCGAAACGCAGCAGTAAATAGCTTGTAGTCTGTTAACGCATCATCAAAAAAGAATTCCATCGATCTTCCACCAAAGTCCGTATGAATAGCACCGGGTTCAATCAACTTTACTTTGATATTTTGTGATGCTAATTCATAAGATACGGACTCAGAAAAACCCTCCACTGCAAACTTGGACGAATGATACAGAGACATCGTAGGAAAGGTAACTTTCCCACCCATAGAAGAGATGTTGATCAGCATCCCTTTTTGATTAGACCGGAAATGTGGCAGCATGGCTTTAGTCATACGGATCAGACCGAAAACATTCACTTCAAACTGTCTTCTAATCTGCTCCTCCGTAGCGGCTTCTATTAGACCCATTGTTCCATATCCGGCATTATTGAGAAGAACATCAATAGTACCGAACCGCTCAATCGCTTCCGCTAACGCAGTTTGAATAGTAGTTTCTTTTTCAACATCAAGCTTTAGCACTAACACATTATCCAGTGTAATAAACTCAGTTTCTTGTTCAGGTGAACGCATCGTGGCTACTACGTTCCATCCTCTTTCAGCAAAATGCTTTGCTGTAGCTCTCCCAATGCCTGATGAAGCACCCGTGATAAAAATTGTGTTCATATCCATTCCTCCTATAAATTCTGCTCTTGCACTAACTTCTCCAGGCTTACCAATCCCTCAGCAATGGTTGTAAGTTTAGCCTTGTATTCTTCTATCCCAATTTGGATGCAGATGATCTGTGCTGGATGCATTTCATCTTTATATAGCGAATATTGCTCAAGTAATTGATCTAATTTTGTATGAGAGTCCTCTTGAGCTTGCTTCAACCAAGCAATCACTTTGTCATATCCAACGAATTCACCAAAATAAAGCCTCATCATAAAATCGGATTTCCTGATGCTGTCTGCTTCTAGCGGGCCTAGTAAATAGGCGTTAAAACATTCTCTGCCTTTAGGCGTTATAGTTAGAAGATTCTTATTAGGCTTACCGTCCTGGAGCACATTTTCCTTAGTGATTAACCCCTCCTTTTCCATTCGGGCAAGAGTGGGATAGATCGTTCCATAACTGGAACTATAGAAATTAGAGAATACATTTTCTAATGACTGTTTTATTTGGTACCCAGTCGACGCTTCTTTCATAAGTATGCCTAAAATAACATCCTGACTGTTCAAAATTTGGCCTCCTTATAGGTTGGGGAAATTTGTATATCACAACCACAATATATCATCTTGATATATATCAAGTCAATATATATTCATTAGATATATAACGTTTTATTGGGCGAATACAACCTCCGCGCTTAATAAGCATTCAACCGAAAAGATTTTAACCGCCAATTCTCACTTGCGGATGCACTTGTACATGTGTTGGAATCCATCCCCAACTCCCGCATTATATTAATAACGGACAAGATGGGGGCAATGATAGGTTGGGCGCATTATCGCTATCTCAGCGGGAGCGGATAAGCGTTCATCATGGACATACGAGTATAGCGCTGCTATAATAGGCGTATGAACACATATGACAAAATATTGGCGGCTGCTCTTAAGGTACTTGAGGAGGAGGGCGGAGCCCAATTTTCGACGCGGGCCGTAACTGCGATCGCGCAGGTTACGGCTCCTACACTCTACCACCATTTCGGCAGTGCCGATGGACTCCTGAGTGCAGCTATAGTGGAAGCATTCAAACAGTTATTTGAAAGTAAGATTACCGCAGTGGAGTCCACCATTTCAGAGATGGCTCTTCGTCAAGGATGGGATGACTATGTCCGCTTCGCGGCTGCCCGTCCCCGGATTTATGCGGCGATGATGGGGCGGTTGCTCGAGGGCGCCCATATCGAGGCGGCAGATCAATCGCACCAAGCCCTAGTGCAAAATGTTCAGAGAGTTGCCGCCGAGGGCA
Organism: Paenibacillus sp. FSL P2-0136; assembly: GCF_037975325.1. NCBI lineage: Bacteria > Bacillati > Bacillota > Bacilli > Caryophanales > Paenibacillaceae > Paenibacillus > Paenibacillus sp. FSL P2-0136. Next base: position 7,186,392 of record NZ_CP150244.1, on the reverse strand, counting down.
AACTGGCTGTGTCCGCTCAAGCAGCCGCAGATCTGGTCTGGGCTTCCGCCAATACGGCCGCTTGGCTGTATGTGACGGCCCAGTTTCGTAAGTCACCCCCGCCCCAACCCGACGTTATTGATCTTATTCGGGAAAGCGTAATGCAGATCATTTTGACAGAGCCTGGAGATATATAAGAAAGATCGCCTATCCAACCTGGACCTTCAGGAGGAGGGCGATCTTTTTTATGTTTTGCCAGGGTACTTCGTGTGCGCCGAGTGCATCATGCAATGCCCGCCAAACCAATGTCCAGGCCGAAGGATAACACTTCGAAAAAATATATAGCACCGCTATAGACAACTTTGTATAGCGGCGCTATAATATACGTATAGCGGTGCTATACAGCGAACCATATCTTATCAAACTCAGGAGGGGTACGATGTCACTTAATACTCAAGAACTGGTCGTCGTCACAGGTACGTCCAGCGGCATCGGGAGGGCTACCGCAGAGCAGCTCGCCACTGAAGGATTTCACGTATTGGCGGGTGTTCGCCGTCAGGAAGACGCCGACAAAATCAAACGCAATAATATCGAGCCGGTGATCGTCGATGTTACCAATGTCGGCACACTTAAGACGCTGGCCGAACGGGTGGAGCAAGATCCGTTTGGCCGCCCTTTGCGGGCAGTAGTTAACAATGCCGGTATCGCTGTTAATGCGCCTCTCGAGATGGTCCCGCTTGATGAATTGCGCCGTCAGATTGAAGTCAGCGTGATCGGACAGGTCGCAGTTATTCAGGCGCTCACCCCGGCCTTATTGAACAGCGGCGGACGCGTGGTCAATATCGGCTCCGTTGGCGGCAAGGTCTCCATGCCTGGATTCGGAATATACTCGGCTGCGAAGTATGCGATGGAAGCGATCAATGACAGCCTTCGCAGGGAGATGTCCTCGTTTGGAATCAAGGTTATCATGATCACTCCGGGGGGGGTCAGCACTGGCCTGTCGGAGCAAGGAATTACAACAGCGGAGCGGTTGGCCAGGTTGATGACCCCGGACCAGCACCGGCGCCATGATCGTCTGTTTGACGCCGTGAAGGCTCAGGCTGAAACATGGGCAAAGGACGGTATTCGCCCTGAGAAGGTAGCAGCAGTGATTTCACGCGCAATCCACGCAAGAAAGCCACGCACCCGCTATACGGCTGGCCGTGATTCGGCACTGCTGACCCGGCTGGTCCGTATTCTCCCGGACAAAGTCCTCGACCGGATGCTCCGCAGCCAGATGAAGCTGCAGTAACGGGCGTTTCACGAAGATACTGTTATCATTATGGACTCCATTACACAGTATCCGAATTCGATAACAAAAGCTTTGGGTGAATAAATTAGGAGGAATTAGCATGAACGATACAAAGAACCGTTACGTTACTGTACTCTGGGAGGCGAGAGCTAAGGCAGGAAGAGAAGCCGAGATGAAGGCATTTATGACTGCTGCTGTCACCCCGTCGCGCAACGACCCGGGTAACATTGACTACGAGGCTTATGAGGTAGAAGGCCAGCCGGGCACATTCATCATCTACGAGCGCTGGGAGAACCGGGATGCCCTCGACCGGCACCTGAGCGCCCCCCGGATGCAGGAACTGGTGCCCCAGCTCTTGGACATGATGGAGGGATCCATTGAGGAAGGGATTCGGCTCCTGCAGCCATTCCGTCCAGCGCAGTAAAACAAAAAAATTTAGTAGAGGAGGCAAAACGTTGGCAACGATCGATGATTTTGCAGCACTGGATATTCGTGACGGAACGATTAAGGAAGCGGAGTTTTTTGAAGAAGCAAAGATCCCGGCGATCAAGCTTAAGATTGATTTTGGACCGGAAATCGGGATGAAATCCTCAAGTGCACAAATAACTAAGCGTTACAAGGCTGAGGAGATTGTAGGAAAGCAAATTATAGGAATCGTCAATTTCCCTCCCCGGCGCATTGCGGGATTCAAATCAGAAGTATTAGTGTTGGGAGGAGTCCCGGAAAAAGGAGATGTTATTCTATTAAAGCCGGATATTGAAATACCTAATGGTACTTCTATTGCGTGAAAATAAGACTCTAAGAGCGACTCAGCCTTAAAATGTTGATCCCTAAAAAGTTATAGTATACTTGCTTATATGAATAACTGAAGAAAGGGCAGAGGAGAATCTTATGCTCAAGGAACGCATCGAGCTTCTGTGCAAGAAGAAGCAAATATCGAGGAAAGACCTCGTGGAGGGACTCGTTACGCAGGCCCATTTTGCCAACATTTTGGCAGGCAGGTACCCGTTGGCGGACGATTTGTCGGAGCATATCGCAGGGCGTCTCGGCGTCCACGTCACCTATTTGACTGCCGCAGCAACTGCTGATGAGCAGGCACTGCAGCGGGCGGAGCACATTTTCCAGACGATGTCCGGGGGGGCGGTATCCGATAGCTACGTGGATGCTCTGGACGATCGGGATGATGCGCTCGTCGTAGAGTTGACGACTGCCCTTATGAAAGCCGTATACTATCAGCAAATCAACGATCTGACCGCTTACGACTACTTGCATCAGTCCTACTTGAATCATTATTTGGAGAAGTACGGAAGGCCCGACGAAGTTGATCTGCCGGTACCCTTAAAAAAAGCGCTTCTGCTGTACAAAATCCAGTATTTCCGCTCCAAAAGCCGTTACTACGATGTGCTGAATGATGTGAACCGCTTAAGCGGGCTTGTGGAACCGGGGACGGAAGTATGGTTGATGGCGCAAAATATCAGGATGGAAGCATGCATCCTGCTGAAGCAGTTCGAGCAGGCGAAACAGGTATTCGAGCAGACCATGCGGCAAGTCGTCGATGATCGGCTGTTTCACCGTCTATCCGGCCTGTATGTGGCATACAGCGGCTATTGTTTCGCGATGGGCCTTGTGCAGGAAGCGTTGCATTCGCTTTCGATGGCCGAAGCCAATCTCGTTTATTTGCAGCAACCGGGCGATGTGGTCACGACGATTATGAACAACCGGATTGTTATGCTGACGATGACTGGAGAACTGGATAAAGCGTTGGACGAAATCGCCCGTTTCGAGGCGATGATCGCCAATGAGCCGGAGGAAACCCGGAAGAAGCTTGATCCGGTTACGACCATTTATCGGTGTGAGGCCGCTTTTGCCCAGAAAAATTGGGGATTGCTCCTGCAAGGGATTGAGCGGTTGCGAATATCCGGAACCAATACGGATCAGGAGATGGCGTTGGCTTTCTATGAGAGCCAGCTGGCGCTGTCCCAAGGGGACATGGAGAGATTTCAGAACCGCGCGCTGGAATGCTTGCCTTATTTCGAATCCAACCAGCATTCAATGCGTCTTGAGCAGTTGTACGAAGCGTTGGCGGTCGTGTGTGAGGAAGGCCGCCGCTATAAGGAATCGTCCATGTATTATCGGAAGCTGGTGTATCTATTAAGGAATAACGGCGGGGGAGGGCCTTCCCGTCAGGTTTAAATACAAAAATGTTGAACCAAGTGGAGCCTTCAATAACGTCTGAGGCCCGCAGTTTTGCAAGAAAGCCCTATTTGGGGAAAAACGCAGCGTAAATTGGAAGGAAAACCCGCGCTATCCCTCACTTGTTTGTATGTCGCTGATACTATTGTCAGGTTTACTGGCAATCGTATACATTGGAAATACAACGACAAATCAAACGAGGAGAGGCGTGAAGCGTATGTGGGGATTGTTCGGAAAGAAGAAGGAACCGCAGGATCGTCTGGAGCAGGCAGAAAAGCTAATGAACAAAGGAATGTCGGGGCTGGTTATGAAAACTATGGTCTCCAAAGAACAGAGGGATCTGATCAACCAAAGTCTGGATACGGCAAAACAGGCGCAATTGGCATCGAGCGGCACCGTGCCGCTTAGCGCAACTGCCATCGTCATATCCGTGACGGATACCGGAAAGCTCATCAATTTCGATCCGATCGTCGTCCTTGTGTTGAACGTGACGGAGAACGATGGAAGCACGTATCAGAAGACTTTGGAAACACTCGTATCAAAAATCCAAATTCCGCGGGCGGGAGATCGAGTCGGCTTGGGCCACAACCCAGCTAATCCGTCCGAGCTTATGTATATGGGACTGCTGCTGTAGAAGTTGTGAGGAGCAGTTCTGTGGAGAGGCGGATTGAGCCGCGTTCCATTATTAATGATAAGGAAAGTTTCAAGAATTCTCAAAATACTAAAACGCTACTGACAAACCGCTGTCAGTAGCGTTTTAGTATACTGGATTCAGCTTAAGTAAAAAGGAGTTGCGTTCGGCAATGGATACGAAGGAAACGCTGCGTAAATTCGAGGATACGGAAAATGGAAGTCCTTCATATTGGATAGGGGTCGTCTCAGCGAACCACGCGCAGGGGGGCGTTAGTGGCGGCTTTGCTCAGATGTGTCACGGAAAAGCAGCACCGTTGCGCAGGATGAAGCCGGGGGATTGGCTTGTGTATTATTCTCCCCGCATGGAGATGGGAGGCGGCGAGCCGTTGCAGGCATTTACCGCCATTGGCCGGGTTATAGACGACCGTGTATACGAATATGCGATGTCCGCGACGTTCGTACCTTACCGCAGGAATATTGAATATGTTCCCTGCCAGGAGGCGGGAATCAAGGGCTTACTGGATCGGTTGGCCTTCACACGCGGCCAGCGGAATTGGGGCTACCCCTTCCGTACCGGCCACTTCGGGATAAGCCGTGAAGATTTCTTGATTATCGCGGAAGCAATGCATGTGGCCATCCCGTAAAGGAAGGCCTTTTCTGATTTACAGCAAAAAAATATTACTGATAACTAGACACGCAGCTGTCAGGTTCTGTTGGTTATACTAGTCTTGTATTGACACCGTTTAACAAAATTACAAAGGAGTTGATCATATGGAGCCTAATCTTAATCTGCTTCCGCAAGTAATACTAGATTTTATAGCCGCTACCAATAAACCCGATCCGGATGCTTATGTCGGCTGCTTTTCGGAAGATGCACTTGTTCTCGATGAAGGTAAAGAGTGGGCAGGCAAAGCTGCTATCAAACAATGGAGTGCCGAATATCATTTTGGAGCTAACATAACACTTGAACCCATACAGAATAAACAGCAAGGGGAAGAAAACGTAGTAGTTTTCAAGGTTGATGGGGATTTCGACAAAACCGGCCTCCCGGACCCTCTCTATTTGGATTTTTATTTTCAGATTCGCAACGATAAGATTAAGCAGCTTGCGATCCGGCTGTCTAAAGGATTGGAATAAGTAGACAAAGGCTAATCAGATAGAAGTTAGCTACCAATGTCTCTTCAGTCGCATAACTGCGAAATATTAACAGCGCCATGTTCTTCATTAGTGAAGAGTATGGTGCTGTTTTCATTTAAGTAAGGTCTTAAAAGGGTTTCATGGTTATCGATCACAGTGATTTAGAATGTTCACAGATTGTATTATTACCTGCGGTGATCCCCTCTCTTTTAAGATGGTTATCGCCAGCATCACACATTTCTTTTAATAATGGAAGGAATGTCCGGCCATAGTCTGATATTGAGTATTCTACTCTAATGGGAACCTCGTCTGCATATACCGCACGATGCACTAATCCATCCTGCTGCATTTGCTTTAATTGTTCGTTTAAAACTTTATGTGAGACACCTTCACAAATCTTGAGTAAGTCTTTTGTACGCTTTTGCTCATATCCTAATTGATACAGAATAATGCTTTTCCATTTACCACTAATGATATTTTGTACCACATCAAATCCTGTATTTATTGTATTCATGAGATCCTCCTTACTTTGAAGTAACCTAGTGACTATAAAGTGCAGTATTTTCAATTGTATACGCTCCAGATAATATGATTATAACAAATCTAAGATATGGGAGGCGTTAAAATGAGTCTGCAAGATATTATTTTACAAAGGAAATCAGTCAGACATTATGATCCTAACTATACGATTGAAAGAAAGGAAATACTTGATTCGATTGAACTGGCTGCCAAATCACCCAACGGAAATAACATTCAGAGTACACGTTATTTACTCATTGAAGATAAGGAGTTGCGCGCCAAAGTTAAACCACTTGCATATAACCAGGAGCAGGTTGAAACCTCCAGCTATTTGATTTTGATCTTGGGGGATTACCGTGCTTTTCATAGTGAAAATATCCATGCTATTCAAGACAAGGCTTTGGAGAAAGGTTATTTCACTCAAGAGACTAAAACGTATTTAACAAATGCAGCCATTGGTTATTATCGAAACATGTCTAAGCAAGATTATTTAAAAGAGCTGGTCCGCGATGGCAGTCTGGCTGCAATGACCTTAGTCCTTATTTTGAACGAAAAAGGTTACCAGACCATCACGATGTCAGGTTATGATAAAGCTGCTCTTTTTAAAGTGCTCAATATTCCCCAGCACTATGAAGACATTATGTTATTAAGTGTGGGCAGAGGGATTCAAGAGGGTCATTCCACAGTAAGACATGATATTGAGGATATAACGTTTATAGATAGGGTACCTTCGTTGCTACTTGGCAATGACGGGAACCCATAATTCCTGCTCTATTTTGTCTCCTTGAGCCAAATAGTTCTCTATACAAGGAAGATTTGCAAGCTCGTATCCAGATGTAGGAAGCCATTCTGTATATAAGCGCTGCCAAGCATTAATGTTTGTTGTAGAGCATTTGGTTTGGGCCTGATCAACAAGGTTATTGTCTATCTATATAGTATATTAATTAAGTGAACACAAGGAGGATACTGGGATGAGGATGCCAAGCGACAGCGAGCTGACATTGCTATTCGAAGGAGATGAGCAACAGCTGCAGCAATTTGTTTTTGCGAACAGCGTCATTGTAGATTGGGGAGAGGAGGACGAGGAGATCGTCCGCTTGTTCGGTAAACAGCTTCCCGATGAAACGGTCGAGGTGACGCCTACGGACAAAGGACTGGATGTTACCTACAATGGACAGATGCATTCGATTGCGCTTACCTTTAGCGGAGATGACCGCTACATCACGATTCGCGGCTTTCAGGAGCTGATCCGGGACAAATACGAAATCCGGCTTTTTGAGGCCTCATATTTTTCGGATACGCACGAATTTTTGATTTTACCGAAGCGGAAGTGGGAGGAACTGGATGCCCGTTATCCGGTGCGGAGTAGGGAGATATTCCGTATCCTCGATGAGGAGTTGGATTTTCCGTAACTGGGCAAGTGGTTAACCAAGCTTCAGCAAGAATTCGAATAGTGTACGGGTTACCTGAAAAACATCTAAAACGGCTCAGGAAGGATATGCTTATGAAAATAATTACATTATGCGGTTCTACAAAATTCAAGAAGCAATTTGAACAGGCTAATGCATTTCTTACACTACAAGGAAACATAGTGATTAGTGTAGCCTTCTTTGAACAATCTGAAGGTTTTGAAATCACGGAAGAACAAGCGGAGTTACTGGGAGATCTGCATTTTAGAAAGATTGATCTTTCTGACGAAATCTTCGTGATTGATGTAAATGGCTACATTGGCAACAGCACAAGAAATGAGATTGAGTATGCTGGAAAAACGGGTAAGGCCATCCGCTACTACTCTGATGGAGAGATTCCGCAAATTCTAAAACGCTACTGACATTACTCTGCCAGTAGCGTTGTTTAGTTGAACCCTACCTCTTTTTCTTAACCAACATGCGCCACAGCCCGTACCTCTACCCACTGTTCCGGGAATGCCAGGTAAGTCACCCCGATCATGCTCCCCGCCGGCCGATGCTCTCCGACATACTTTTTGAACAGTCCGATCGCGGTTTCCCCGTGCTCTTGCGCATTCGTCAGATACAGCTCCACGTAAGCCAGATTATCCTTGGTTGCTCCGAACTCTTGTAACACGGTATCCAAATTCTTCAGCGTCTGTGTCATCTGTGCCTGAATATCGCCTGCTCCAACGAAGCTGCCCTCCGCATCATGGGAGAACTGTCCCGAGATATACAGCGTGTTGTCGACAAGGTACCCCTGCGAAATCCCGTGATCCCAGAGGGTATGGTTGTACGTTCGGATGGTTGTCATTGCTTTAGCCCCTTTACTTCAAAGTAAAGCTATTATAGACTGAGCAAAAATAAAGGGATAGTACGCACAAAGAAGTGGGCTACTATCCGAAAGGATAGCGTGAACATGGGCATTTCAGATTTGAAGGGCAAGGAGACGGTGATCCAAGACACACCATTCGGTTATACGATGTCGGTGATCGGCGGGAAGTGGAAGATGGCGATTCTGTATCTGCTGTCCGCCAAACCCTCGATTCGATTCAATGAAATGCATAGACAGCTCGGAGCGGTGACATACAAGGTTCTCAGCGCGCAGCTTAAGGAATTGGAGGCTGACGGGCTGGTGAAGCGCGTGGAGTATCCGCAGATTCCGCCCAAAGTGGAGTATTCGCTGACACCGAAAGGGCAGACACTGCTACCTGTGTTGGAGCAGCTGTGCGAGTGGGGAGCACAGAACCGGTAAGGTTCATACATTCACATTAGCGCCAAAAGGTAATTTCCTCGCTACCCAGGCGCACGGACTCATGGCCCTCATCTTTGGCCTTGCCGATGGATAAGATCATGACCGGAACATACCTGTGCTCGTCCAGATCAAAGGCGCTAACGATCTGATCACGTTCAAAGCCTGCCATCGGATTGGTGTCATACCCATGAGCACGGGCTACCAGCATCAGTTGCATCGCGAATAAACTTGCATCAATTTTGGAAATTTCGACCTTTAATTCTCTAGGTATTTGCGGATACATGCCCAGAATTTGCGCAACCTGCTTGTCGCGTATGTCTTTGGGCATTTTTCCTTGCTCCACAGCAGTATCATAGATTTTCTCTACATATAAATCGCTCTGCGTATCTCCCAAAATGATGAGCATCGCCGCAGATGTATCATTTTGCCGCGTATTGAACTGGACCAGAGGCCGAAGCTTGTCTTTCCCTTCAGGGGAGTGAACCACGATTATACGCCATGGCTGCATATTCGCAGAAGAGGGCGCAAGGCTTGCCTCTTGAATCATAGCGTGCAGCTCTTCCTCCGAAATTTTGACGTCCTCATCGTACTGTCGTATGGAACGGCGGCCGGTTAGAATGTTGACAAAATCATTATTTTGAATAGATTCCAGCATAAATGCACTCCTTCTGATGTAACCCATTATTTTGACAGTAGCGCTGCCCCGGGTTATCATATTTTTATTTTGAACTATGAACCTTGGTTTATAGCAAATATAAATGAATGATTGATTTAGAAGGAGCAGAATATGAGAGCGAATGAAGTTTCCAGGCTGACGGAATTACCCATATCCACCTTGCGCTTCTATGAACGTAAACAGTTGATTCCTGAACAGTTTATTTCGAGGGATGAAAATAATTACCGCGTATACAATGAAGGAGTGGTCACCTATTTGCAGGATGTGAGAATGCTACTTACTTTAGGTTTAACGATCCAGGACTTAGTTTTACTTATCAATGAGAGCTCGTATATTAAGAAGGAAGCATTGGTAAAGGAGAAAATCAAAGAAATCCAGGAGTTAGAAGCCAAGTTGAATGCATCCCAAAAGTTTTTGGGTGATGTGCTGGAGGGCAGAGCGCATTTTCAGACCGGATGTAAATCGCAATAATGGTGCTTATTTTGTATTAGCAGTATGCCCGATAAAAGCATAGTAAAAAGAGCCGCCACTTTTATGTTAGTGAAGGCTCTATGCTACGTAGTGAGATAAAAAATAAGTTTTAATGAGTCCTTTCAAGACGACGGCCATTGATAAACCAACTTGGCACCAAAACAAGAATTGTGAGAATACATTCAATCCCAAAAACCGTTTGCAAACCGGCAACAATACTGTGTGCTCTATCTTGAATCGCAGCGGGATCAGGTGAATGGTGAAGATAACGATTGGCTCTGGATGACATGATGCCGACGAACAAAGCGATGCCAATTCCTCCGGCAATCTGTTGGAGCGTATTGTAGATGGCTGTGCCGTGGGGGACCAGGTGACGCGGAAGCTGATTCATTCCTGCTGTCTGAGCCGGCATGACGACAAACGATATGCCTAAGAATAATAGAACATGATTGAACAGAACGGAGCCTCGGGTTGTATCGCTATCGATACCGGCAAACAGCCACAGTGATAGGGCGATCATGAGCAGTCCGGGCATTATGACGAATCTCGGCCCGAATTTATCGAACAATTTTCCCGTTACAGGCATCAGTATTGCGTTCAAAATACAGCCTGGCATCAGAAGTAACCCTGTCCCGAAGGCCGTTAACTGCATCACATCCTGCATATAGATCGGCAGCAATGTCGTGGTGGCGAATAAAACCATCATGAGCACCACTATCAATACAGCTACCAAAGAAAAAGCGGGATACCGGAATACGGAAAGATCAATCAAAGGCTCTTTAATTTTGAGTTGCCGCCAAATAAGTAAGAGCAAGAAGAGCCCGCCTATAGCAATCAAACTGTAACTCCCAGGACTAGCCCCGACACCGGTCTGGCTAAAACCGTAGGTGATAAAACCAAACCCGATGGTTGACATCACAATGGATAGAAGATCGACCCGTGGTTTTGTTATTTCTGTAACATTCTTTAAATTTATGAATGCATAAATAATTGAAAACAACACGACAGGAATCACCATGTAGAACAGCCACCGCCAGTCCAAGGTATCGATAACTAAACCTGACAAAGCCGGTCCGATGACTGGGGCGACCATGATGACAAGCCCCATGAGACCCATGGCAGCCCCCCTGCGTTCTGGAGGATAGAGGGCAAGAATTGTATTCATCATCAGCGGAATCAATAATCCTGTCCCGCAAGCCTGAACAACCCTGCCTATCAGCAAGACTTCGAATCCAGGGGAGACTGCACACAAGCAGGTACCTGCTAAAAATAACGTCATTGCGGACATAAACATCCGGCGAGTCGTGAACCATTGCTGCAGCAATGCGGTCACCGGCACCAGTATGCCGATCATCAGCATATAACCGGTAGATAACCATTGTATGGTTGAAGCGGTAACGTTGAACTCACGCATTAATCCGGGAAAAGTATTAGTAAGTAAATTTTCGTTAAGGAATGCAATAAACGCACCGATGAGCAGGGCGGCTAGCATCGCCCCACTCTTCATTCTGCTTGTCTCTTGAACCTGTTCGTCCATCTTCCACCTCCAGAGAATATTCATTATCAAATCTTCACCTGTCTGATTGTGCTGATTATCCTACACCATCACCTTCTAACAAGGAGTAGAAATTATCGCGGTCTTCATCATCAAATTTGCCAAGCGCCTGTACCCTGACAAATTGATGTCCGCCATACATATCGATCTCCTCACCATTACTATTGTAGAGGGCGATTCTATGGCCATCCTGATTCCGTTCCATATACCCGTAACAATCTGCCTCGGGCTCTTCGCCGAAAAAGAGTAAAAATCTGATTTTGTCCACGCTATTCATACAGATCTCCCTTCCGTATTTCTCATTAATCTGAAGACTATTTTACGTGACACCGTCTCAAATGGAAAAAGCGATATCACTCTGCATACTCGGAAATCCATTCCTATTTTAATAACATAAGGGGGTCTCCCTCGCTATGCCGCTCATTCTCAAATTATTTCTTGACGGGACGCGATTAGGGGAGTATTATAACGTGCCGGTTAACTCAACGGGGCCCTTTATAGTTTTATATCCCAAGTATTTCCTCCCTGTGTTAATATTATTGAGACAGCACGAGCCATTAAATGGATTGGAGTGGTTGGAGTGAATCAATTTCTGCAAATGGGAGCAAATACAACTTTAAGTGCCGCAAAAGGTAGCATTACGATTAGCCACGAAATCTCTACTCTGGTAGACGTTTCTTTAACAGCCTTCCTCTTAACGGATGCTGATAAGGTGCAAGGAGATAGCGGAATCATCTTTTATAATCAGCCCACAAGTTCCTCAGGTGTAGCCACGCTTTTACCAGCCGAGCAAGCCGGTAATACCAAAGTTTATAAGCTGAATTTCGACATGGATAAGGTCCCTGAAGGTATAACCAAAATAGCTGTAACTCTGACAGAGGATAACAGCACAGGATTCGCGAATGTGAAGAATCTGGAAGCAGAGATATGTACGCAAAATACGATCATTCACTTATCCCCATCCAGTTTCACGAACGAGAATGGAATTGTAGTGCTTGAATTATATCTAAGGAACGGTCAGACCAAGGTAAAATCAATCTGGCGCGGATTTGATTCCGGGCTTGAAGGGTTATGCAAAAACTATGGTGTTGAAGTAGAAGCGGATGAGCCAAGTGAGCATTCTAAACCTCAGATCATTCAAGAGCCTGTATCAAAGGAACCTGGTTCGGCTATGTCCATCAACCTTGAGAAGGTAAAGGGGAAGATCAATCTCGATAAAGGGCAGAAGCCGGTTATCATTGAGAAAACACCAGAAATTACGGCTACGGTATCTTGGGAGACTGGAACGGATTATGACATTTATGCTTTAGTCTATACAAAGGATGGAAAGCAGATTGATGTAGCTATGTTTGGTGCAACGGGAACACCTCCCCTCAAAAATTATGGTAAAGGGACAGTTGAGCATATGGGCGATGTGGGGAGAGGTAAAAAATCAAAGAAGACAGAGGTCATCAAGTTAAGACTAAGAGATGATGTTCTTGCGGTTGTTCCTGTAGTTTATTCAGCGCAATCCAATGGAACCGGTTCATTTTACAGATATAAGGTGTCCATGAGTATAGATAATCATAACGGAACCTCAGTTACGATCTCCGCCAAGAATGCAAATAATAATGATACGATCTATACCTGTGTACCCGGGATACTTCATAATACGCCAGCTGGCGTAATGATAAGTCCATTAGAGCTTTACAGTAGTCCAAATTCAGAGTATAGGCCGATTCTTAAGGTAGGGGACTCCAATATGGTAGAAGTGATAATGGATCAAGGACCTTTAAATGATTATAAATAGGTTATCGCGAAAAGCTATGACCAATCATGCCTTTTTCATATAACCTGCATTCTTTGCCCTCATGCTATACTCAGTACACTAAAAAGTTGTAAGGAGATGTAGCGATGATACCCTTTCGCAATGATCATGTAGGCAGCTTCCTGCGTCCTGCGAATTTAAGCCAGGCGCGTGAACAATATAAAGCAGGCAACATCACATATGAAGCCTTAAAAGCGGTGGAAGATCAAGAGATTATCCGGATTATTGAGAAGCAGAAGGAGAATGGCGTATTCGCAGTGACGGATGGGGAATTCCGCAGAAGCTGGTGGCATTTTGACTTTCTGGGCGGCCTAGACGGCGTAGAGCTGTATGAGGAGATCGACGGGCCCAAGTTCCATAATATGCAGACCCGTAAGGGTGGCATTCGTGTGGTGGGTAAGGTTGATTTCTCGAGCCATCCCTTTGTGGAGCATTTTGAGTTTTTGCTGAAGCATGCAGGTGACGCCGTAGCGAAGCAAACCATTCCAAGTCCCAACATGCTGATCTACCGGCTGGAGCCTGGGGCCAATAGTTATAACGACCGGGAGCAATTCCTTCAAGATACGATTGCGGCGTACCAAAAAGCCATTCAAGCGTTCTATGATGCCGGATGCCGGTACCTGCAACTGGATGATACAGCCTGGGCCGACCTGTTCTCCGAAGCGGGTCACGATAAGCTGCGTGCAAAGGGGCTGGAACCGGCGGAAGAGCTCAAAATCATGCAGCGCATGATTAACGAAACCTTGGCCCATAAACCGGCAGACCTAGTGGTGACGATGCACATTTGCCGGGGGAACTATAAATCCAACTATTTCTCAACCGGTGGTTATGATTATGCTTCTGAGGTCATTTTTGGAGGCTTAGACGTAGATGGCTTATTCCTGGAATTTGATGATGAGCGTTCAGGCAGCTTCGAGCCACTGAAATATGTGAACCGGCCGGATTTGAAAATCGTGCTGGGTCTGCTCACATCCAAAACAGGCGAACTAGAAGATAAAGAGCATATTAAAGCCCGGATTGCCGAAGCAGCAACCTATGTGCCCCTTGAGCAGCTGTGCTTGAGCCCGCAATGCGGGTTCTCCTCTACAGAGGAAGGCAATATTCTTACGGAAGAACAACAGTGGCGCAAGCTTCGTTATGTGAAGGAAATTGCCGAAGAAGTGTGGAAGGCAGACCAAGAGACCGTTGTTGTGGAGGCCTTCATTAATGGTCACCATGTGCCCTCCCTTTCGCAGTCAGCCAAAGAGAATCCGGCGAACCAGGCTGAAATCGTAGGCTATTTCCCTGTCACTACGAAGGAACAAGCGGTGGAAGCGATTGAAGCGGCGGCAGAAGCTTTTAAAATATGGAAGAAGACCTCGATTGATGAACGTATTACCCGGATGCGTAAGGCAATAGAGAAGATCAGAGCAGCTGAGCCAGAAATTGTCCATCTGCTGTCCAGAGAGCATGGCAAGCCCCTGTATGATGCCCATGGTGAGATTTATGTCTCGTTAATGTGGATGGAGTTCGCTTGTAATGAAGCTGCCTCCGTTCTACAGGAAGAGGTCCAGGAGCATGACCATGGTAAAACCATCCTGTCCTATGATCCAATGGGTGTGGTGGCAGCGATCAGTCCATGGAACTATCCAATTGCGTTATCTACGATTAAAATCGCTCCTGCCTTACTTGCGGGCAATACGATTGTGCTCAAACCGAGTCCGTTTGCGCCACTGGCGGCGGCGAAGGTAGCAGAGTTGATCGCAGGTGAGTTCCCGGCGGGTGTCATCAATGTCGTTCATGGGGATGCAGATGTAGGCATTGAGCTGACTAGTAATCCTCTTGTCACCAAAATCGCCTTCACAGGCGGAACCGCAACTGCCAAGCACATCATCAAAGCGGCTTCGGAAACGATTAAGGATATGACGCTGGAGCTGGGCGGCAATGATGCGGCGATCTTCCTGGATAGCTTTGATGTTCAAGATGAGCGGGCCATGCGCCGGATTGTTATTTCTAACTTCCTGACGACAGGCCAGATCTGTATGATTGCCAAGCGTGTATATGTACACCGTTCTATCTATGATGGTTTTGTTGAAAAATATATCGAGGCGGCTAACCGCTGGATTCGCATCGGTGATCCCTTTGATGCCAATACGACAGTAGGTCCGGTGAATAACCTGAAGCAGAAGAATTACGTGCAGGGTCTGATTGAGGATGCGCGCCAGCGCGGAGCTAAGGTCATTCCGCTCGGCCAAATTCTGGATCAGCAGCGGTTTGAACAAGGGTATTACCTGCAGCCTACGCTTGTTCTGGACTGCGATTACCATGATCCGATTGTGGTGGAGGAGCAGTTCGGTCCTACCGTTCCGATTCTGCCCTTTGACGATGTGGAGCAGGTGATTCATCTGCACAATGAGAGCATCTATGGATTGACGAGCTCGGTGTGGGGGCGGGAAGAGGAGGCCATCTTGGTCGCACGTCAGCTCGAAGCAGGAACGACCATGATCAATACGGCTGCTGTGCAGGGGCTCGATGTCCGGTTCCCGTTCGGTGGCTTCAAGCAGTCCGGTATCGGCCGTGAATACGGCGCCGAAGGCATCCGTACGTATACAGAGCTGCATGTGATCAATGTTCCGAAGACACTGGATCTTCCTTATATCCCAGAGTAGAAAAGAAAAAAATGTAAACACCTTCAAGAGAATAAACTCTGTCGTAAGATAGAGAGATCCTTGGAGGTGTTTTTTGCGTTGGCAACTAGAGTGAGTTACCCGGTAGACCAGCATTACGAACGATTTAGGAAAGCTGCTGCAAACTGGGCGTTTGCCGTTACTAGGACAGATCTCCCAACATAGACATAAGCTGATGAGGAATGCTTATGTCATGTGTAGGGATGGTGTAATATAGATGGCACAAAAGTTGAAAAAGAAAAGTACGCGGTTAACCGGAAGGATCGTTATTCCAGGCAATCCGTCGTACAATACGGCTAGAATGGAGTTCAATAGGCGCTTCTCTAAATTTCCAAGGGTCATTGTTTTTTGCCAACGAACTCAGGATGTGATCAACGCAGTCAAATGGGCACGTGAGCGGGGCATACGGCTGCGGGTACGTAGTGGACGGCATAGCTATGAAGCCTTCTCGGCTGTAAGTGGCGGTATTATTATCGATGTGAGCGAGATGAATAAGGTTAAGGTTGATCGGAAAAACAGAGTGGCCATTGTCCAAACGGGTAATCCGCTTGCCCGTGTGTACAAAAAACTGTGGAATAAGCGGGTGGCAATTCCGGCGGGGACTGCTCCGGATGTAGGCGTAGCTGGGCTTACCCTTGGAGGGGGCATTGGACTACTTTCCCGTAAATTTGGACTTACGTGCGATAACTTGAAGCAAGTGAAGATGGTCGTAGCTTCGGGGCGATATGGGGCAAAGACGATTGTGGCAAACAGGAAAAAGCATTCCGATCTGTTGTGGGCATCACGAGGCGGAGGGGGAGGGAACTTTGGTGCTGCTACAGAATATACATTTCGGGTTAGACCGATTTCATCAGTTTCTATATACAGTATTACGTGGAAATGGCGTGATCTTGAGAAGGTGTTCCCGGCATGGCAACGCTGGGCCCCATCTGTCACGAACCGTCTAACCTCAACCATCGAGGTGTCTGCCAAACAAGTGGGCACCATTGTATCTACCGGGCAATTGCTTGGCGGTGCAGAGGAGCTGCGCCGATTGATTAGACCGCTCTTGCGAGCAGGCACTCCGGTGAAGGTGAAGGTGAAGACAGTGCCTTTTATTGAAGCAACCAAATTTTTTGCCGAAGCGGACCTGAATTTGGAACCAAAGTTTAAAATAACCGGGGCCTACGGATTCCAACCATTGCCGCCTGAAGGAGTACGAATTATACGCGACTTTTTATCTAAAGCACCCAACAGGCACTCTAGCGTGTGGAGCCAGAGCTTAGGTGGTGCAGGAAGCGCGGTGAGTCGAGTATCGCCTGCTGAAACGGCCTATCCTCACCGGAAGGCTGAGACAATCTACGAACTGTCAGCCCGGTGGAGAAACAGCAGGGAGCAGGAGCGGAATATTCAGTGGGTGGAAAGGTTCCGCAGAGCGTTGCGTCCCTTTGTTAAAGGGGATTATGTGAATTTTCCCGATTTGGAGATTAAGAACTGGCCCAAGGCGTACTATGGCGAGAACTTTGGCCGATTGAAGCAGGTGAAGCGAAAGTACGATCCTCATAATGTGTTTCGTTTTGCTCAGAGTATTCCAGTCGGTAAACAGATCAGAAAATGACAATATGTTCTCCACGGTGAATTTGGAAAACTAATCAACAAAGATGCGGCTGGAGCGTAGTACACTAAATCCGGTCGTATCTTTGTTAACAATCATTAAGCAAACGGGCAGTTTTTTGGAGAAACCTGATATCATTAAGGAGCGGGACTGCTCAAAGTATGGGTTAAAGGAGATAAAATCATGAAGAAAAAGAAGATTGCTTGTTTACACGCCCACTATTCAAATATCCAGTATATTCAAAACGCTCTTACCTCTGATGAGTTGGAATTGGTTCATTTTGTGGATCCTGGTTTGATGAGTAGAATTACATCAGATAAAAATTTCGATGAAGGACAAGCCAAAAATAAAGTCATCGAACAAATAGAATGGATATCACAAGCAAATGTTGAGGCTATTCTTATCACATGTACTAATTATATTGCTCTTCTTGAAGAAAACCGGCTTCATACATCTATTCCTATAATAAAAATTGATGAGCCTTTCTTTAGTTCGGTCTGCAGTATTACAGAACCACAGGTTCTATTATTCACTAATCCAGCAACCGTCGCAGGGACAATGAGCAGGCTTAATGAATTTGCTTCTATACAGGATAAGCCAATTCATATTGAGGCACGTGTCATAGAGAATACATTTGAGCTAATCATGCAAGGTAAAAATGAGCAATACGTTGAAGAATTATCAAAGTACATAAAGGGGATATTTGCATCAGAAAAAAACAAGAAAATTTCTGTTGCACAATTATCTATGGTGGAATCAGCCGTTAAAGTTGAGCAAGAGTTAAATGTGAAAATCGGGAATCCGTTGGATTCACTGATAATACATTTCGAGAGCTTGTTGCTCAACTAACGGGGAATGTGAACGTTAGGCAGACAACATTAAACCGATCAAAATCCTTAGTGGACTTTGATCGGTTTATTCTGTATTTTTCCGAAGAAAAATCGAACGAAATATTCTTTATTCCCCAATATATAGTGTAAGACCGAAGGGAGGGGTGATGAATGGAGCATCCAAAAGAATATTCTCAGCTCATTATGCTTACGCTAGCCGGCAGTCGTGAAGCATTTAGTGAGCTATATGAAGCTACGATTAGGGATGTATATCAAACCGTTCATTTCCTCGTTCGCGAAACAACTGAGGTGGATGATATCGTTCAGGAGATTTATATTCAAATGCGCAGATCTCTTGACCATTTTGACATCAGCCGTCCCTTTAGACCTTGGCTTATGGGAATAACAGTGCGACAAATTCATGCCTACCGGAGAAAGAGATGGACGCATCTCCGAATTCTTAAGAAGGCAGAGCAGGTCAATTTGGTGGTGGAGCCTGAATTCACAAGTAAGATTGTCGACAAGATCTCTAACCACTCCTTGCTTGCTAGCGTAGATAGTCTTCCGTATAAGCTGAAGCAGGTGATTATTCTGCATTATTTAAATGAATTATCGCAGGAAGAAAGTGCTGCAATCCTTGAGATCCCTCTGGGTACCGTGAAATCCCGTATTCATGCTGCACTGCGCAAGCTTCGTCAGAAGCCAGAGAATCAGACTCTTTTTAAGGGAAAGGTGGAGGATCTGCATGAATTTCAATGAAAAGCTGCGAACAGTTCTGCAGGAAGAGGCCAGAAATTTAAATGCCCCACCGGAACTGAAGGAGAGAATACTAAATCAGACCGTAACCGGACAAGGGGGAAGACGAATGAAAAAGAAGTGGATCGTAGCAGGCGTTTTGGCAGCTACTTTATTAATTCCTACTGGAGCGTTTGCCGGATATCATTATCTGGCGGATAGTATGTATGGTTCGAAAGAAGCAGCTGCTACGATTGGCCTAAGCCAGCAGAAATATGAGGAGTTTGGGGCCAAGCTTCAGAGGTTGAAGCATAATTTTAGCGAGGAAGAAGCTGCCACGGTTATGTCCTTATTGAAGGAATTAGGCGATTACAATCTGCTGGCGGCAGATTCCAAGGGGAGTTTTCACATAGAACGGCTTAATGCAGAAGATCAGAAGGCTTACAAGAAATTACTGGTGGAGCTTGAACCGTATTTCAAGAAAATGAACGAAACGGATAAATCCAAGGCAAAGGCATCTGGCACAGATCGTGGCGCTTTCTGGGATAGCTTGCTTGAGAAGGCTGAACAGAGGCTTACAGAACAGGAGTATAGGGAGCTTGAACCCATAATAAATGAGTTGAAAAGCTATGATGCCAAGGTAACTGATGCAGACGGAAGTGTTCATATGGATCGGTTGTCGACAGAAGAAATACAAAAGCAAGAGAAGTTATTGGAGGCGCTCACTCCTTACGTTGATAAGATAGACAAAATGATGAAACCGAGCTCTTAACCCTTACTCTCTCAGTATGGTTTAAAAATCAGTCATTATGATCCAAAACTCGCAGAAGCTTTATTTACCAGCAAACCGACCATAGAGCAGGGTAGGTCGGGAGGGTGCGTAAATGGGCTTTTGCGAGTTTTTTGTGCTACAAAATTTCTTAGCAAAAAACTACATGAAGCCGATAGATAAAGAAGAAGAAATGAGTAGGAGAGGGATACTCTTGGCTAATTTTTCATGGAATCACCAAATGAAAATGAAGTACATCTTTTTATTCCTGGGGTTACTATTAGTTGTTCTATCAGGCTCACGCTTATTATGGATGGAGTTGTTTGGCGGTTTACAACAGGATTCGATAAAAAACGGGGAACTCCATTTGCGTAATTGGAATGCAGAAGACGGGCAGATTGTTTTGCTTGACGGGGAATGGGAATTGTATTCCTCACATTGGTTCAAGGATAGCAAAAAGCAGCAGGGCTTGGCTTTGAGTGAGCCAAGGATGATTCAAGTTCCAGGGGGATGGAATCAAGCTGTGCATCCCGGGACCTCTACTCCATATGGATTTGGCTCGTACCGCTTACGAATATATGTGAATCCGCAGCAGGATCTCAACTATAGTATTCGTGTGCCAAGTATACGCACTTCGTCGGAAGTATACGTAAACGGCCGGTTACTGGCTAAATCCGGGCGGGTAGCGGATTCGGAAGAAGCCTCTATCGCTAAGAATCTTCCGTATTCTACAACCTTTAGGGCCGATAAAGATGGTGTAATCGAATTGGTAATTCAAGCGTCCAATTATGTGGATAGCCGGAGCGGTGGCATTGTCCGGTCTATTAAATTCGGGACAGAAGAAGCAATTACCCAGGAGATGAAACTTTCGGTATCTATGCAGGTTCTGACAACGGTTATCTTTCTGATCCATTCTGCCTATGCGTTTATATTATTTGTATTGGGTAACAAGCAGACAAAGTTGCTGTATTTCTCTTTACTGACATTCTCTTTCACACTAAGCGGTGCGTTAAGCAGTGATGAGAAGCTGTTCCATCAAATCATTTATATCGGCAACGTATGGGATTTCCGGCTATCCAATGTAGCTTTTTTAGTTGGAGCCTATGCATTATTGGAGTGTACGAATCATCGCGAACTAGCTCTTTGGCACAGAATATATCCTGTATTTAGGGCACTGATCTTGGGGACCGCAGGGATTACGCTATTGTTGGATACATATCAGTTAACCAGCATCTTCCCTGTGTATAATCTGCTAGGCGGTACTGCTGGAGTCGTTGCAACGATTGCGATCTGTAGAACAGTGGTCAAGGATATGAGAGGGAATCTGTTATTGTTGTTCTCCATCCTTGCGTTGATCCATCATGTGATCTGGATGCTCTTCTGGCGGGAGGGCGGTTATAATCTTCTCTATTATCCGTTTGATTTGATTATTTCAATGGGGTGTTTGGCCTCAGTATGGTTTAGGAATTATTTTAAAATGTACGAAAACACGAATGAGCTAGCAACAACCTTGCAAAGAATGAATGATCATAAGGATCAATTCCTGGCGAATGTTTCACATGAGTTCAAAAATCCGCTGCACAGCATGCTCAACCTATCACAATCTGTTATGAAACGGGAACAGCATGTAATGCAGGCAAGAAGCATCAAAGAGCTGGAAACTGTTTTTTCTGTAGGGCACCGGCTAACCTTGATATTAAACGATTTGATTGATGTGATGAGCCTGCGGGAAGGCAATCCCCGTATCAGCAAAAAGGTTATACCGATCCAGCCGATCGTGACGGGAGTCCTTGATATGCTGCAATTGAATGCAGAGGTGAAATCTATACAAATTACAAATCAAATTCCTGAAGATTTTCCTCTGGTCCATGCAGATGAGAACCGGATTATTCAGATCCTCTTCAATTTACTTCATAATGCTGTGAAATACACAAATGATGGAGTTATCTTGATTTCGGCTTATGTAAACGACGGGAGGGCTTATATCGTTGTTGCTGACACCGGAATTGGAATGGATGAGGACATGCTTAAATGCCTATTCCATCCATACGAGCAAGCCAACACAACGGAGACCATGATTGAAGGCGGCTTCGGGTTAGGGCTGAGTATAAGCAAACAACTGGCAGAGCTTCATGGGGGCACATTGGATGTAACCTCCATTAAAGGAGAAGGTTCGCAATTCAGCTTCTCTTTACAACTGGCAGGCTTGGAAGCGGAGGCGGAGAGTGCGCCGGCGAAATCTTTTGAACCGTTACCCATATCTGCTGTGGCAATTCAAGAACCTGTTCCAATGAACATGGACAACGCAAACCCCCTGAGTGATGAGACACCGGCAACGTTCTTCAAGATGGATTCCGACCGTCCGGTTCTATTAATTATTGATGATGATCCTGTTAACCTTCAAGTGCTTGAAGCCATACTGCCACCAGACGAATATGATACAACCATGGTAACCAGTGCCAGACAGGCGTTGGCTATTCTGGGTACGAAGGAATGGGATGTGGTAATCTCTGATATCATGATGCCGATGATGTCCGGATATGAACTGACACGAAGGATTCGTGAGCGATTTACCTTCACAGAGCTTCCTGTTCTGCTTCTTACTGCAAGAAGCCAGCCACAGGATATACATAGCGGTTTCCTGGCGGGAGCAAACGATTATGTGACGAAGCCGGTAGAAGCCATAGAACTTAAATTGCGGATACAGGCGCTAACGACGATTAAGCAATCCATTCGGGAACAGCTGCGACTAGAAACTGTATGGCTGCAAGCCCAAATTAAGCCTCATTTCTTGTTTAATGCTTTGAATGCTATATCAGCATTAACGGATATTAATCTGGAGAAGATGCGTGATTTGCTTGATGAATTCACTAATTATCTGCGAAACAAATTTAAATTCCAGAACATTGAAAGTCTTGTTCCGGTTGCAGAAGAGCTGAGTTTAGTGCGTTCTTATTTATATATTGAACAGGTGCGGTTTGAAGAGAGGCTGCAGGTGATTTGGGAGATTGATGATCACAGGTGCATCAAAGTCCCGTTTCTTACGATTCAGCCTCTCGTTGAGAATGCAATTAAACATGGAATCATGAAGCGCAAGCGTGGAGGCAGCATTGTCATACGTATTTCCTTCGTGGAGACCCGGGCAGAGATCACAGTTAAAGATGATGGGGTCGGAATGGATGAGGTTCAATTGCAGCGATTATTGGAAAGGCGTAAAAGCAGTAGTTCCGGCGTCGGATTAATCAATACGGATCAGCGCTTGAAGCGGCATTTCGGAACAGGCCTTCATATCACAAGCTCGCTGGATGCAGGGACAACGGTAACTTTTCACGTTCCGCTCAGCAGTAATGAATAACAATGATGAGATCGGCCGGAAGGATGAAGTGGTAACGGTACCGTCCTTTAAAAGGACGGCAAAGCCGTTTCCACTTGTACAGTTTAGTTTCGTACGAAGCGTTAATGTTATCCACCTTTCGTTATCCACGCGATTTAGACTTCGGCTTCTCCAACCGGCTACGTTCACGCATAGCGTTGATTTGTCTGGCATGTCTTTCGTCCCGGCGGCCTTGTCTCGTTCGGAGTTGGCTCAGCATAACGAGCAGGCCCAGGGTGCCGAGTACATAAGAGACGATGGGATTCACTTCATTCCACAGGTTAACCCCGGCCAGAAGTAATACTGCGCCAATGATGGTGGCAATTAACCGCTGTGTATTTTTATTCTGCGTCTCGATTAATTTTTGCTCGAGGGAGCTCGCCAGCTTGACCCTTAAGCCTCCGCTATCCATTTTATCGATTGCAGACATGAACTTCTTGGTCGTTGGAAGGATGTCTTTGAGCATATTCTTGCCATCCTCTACAACTTTGGAGATAACACTTCCCCGCAGATCCCTCCGCACCACCTGTTCCACATAAGGCTTAACCGTCCCGACCAGATCAAGGTCCGGGTCCAGTCCGGTACAGAGACCGTACAC
Organism: Paenibacillus sp. FSL P2-0136; assembly: GCF_037975325.1. Taxonomy (NCBI): domain Bacteria; kingdom Bacillati; phylum Bacillota; class Bacilli; order Caryophanales; family Paenibacillaceae; genus Paenibacillus; species Paenibacillus sp. FSL P2-0136. Next base: position 7,162,863 of record NZ_CP150244.1, on the reverse strand, counting down.
GGTGCCTATGGCTTTGCCCAGGAATGTGGTATTGGCAGGTAATTGAAAAGGCTGGGAGTAGAGGAAATGACGCAGTTCTTCCACATTGTCGCCTGACGTCACAAAACTCAGATCGAACGTATCGCCGTTGATTTGTTCGAATAATAACGTAAGATTCCTGGAGAAGACCTCCAGATCTACATTGCGTCTTAAAAATCTCAACCGGTTCAGGGCATCGATGGCACCGTGGGCGTCTTTTAAATATACGGCCAGCAGAAGGGCTACCATCTGGGTCTTCATATCACGGGCGATCCGCCCGACCATTCCAAAATCAATCAAGGCGATGGTGCCGTCAGGCTGCACGAGCACATTGCCCGGGTGCGGGTCTGCGTGAAACAAGCCATTCAATAAAATCTGTTCCACGAACATTTCGATCAGCGATGTTGCCAGTTGGGTCCGGTCTACCCCCCAAGCCTCGAGCTTGGCGAAATCATTGATTTTGACACCTTCCATAAACTCCATGGTCAGCACCTGCGATGTAGTACAGGACCAATGGATGTGCGGAATCACGACATCCTTCCGATGGGCTAGCTGCTGCTTGAACTCTTCGGCATTACGCCCTTCTTGCTGATAATCGAGCTCCTCCATAATAGTGTCATGAAACTCATCATACACGGCATCAAGGTCCATGAAGTCTGTAATCAGCTTCTGGCGCTTCAATAACGAAATAGCGACCTGAATGGATTTCCAATCAATCGCGATAATGTCCTCCACCCCGGGCCGCATCACCTTCACGGCGACTTGCTCACCTGTCCGTAAGGTGGCCCGGTGGACCTGTCCGAAGGATGCTGCTGCAATAGGAGTCTCGTTGAACTCAGCATACATCTTGCTGATGGATACCCCGAGTTCACGCTCTACCTTCTGCTGGATCTCGGAGAAATCTACGAATTCTACAGAATCCTGCAGCTTGGACAATTCTTCAATAACTTCCTTCGGCAGCATATCCACCTGCGCACTCACATGCTGCCCAAGCTTGATAATTAGCCCGCCCATATCCATGGCGGTAGTCGTGAAATACGCTGCCTGCTTGCGGTATAAGGCCCGTTGCTTCGCTGCAAAGCGCCGCCTTGACATCACAACCTTCAGCTTGCCCAGCCACCAGAAATCCCAGGCGAACTTGAAAATCATCCGCATGGTTCTTCTGAACCTTGCATCCTTCATTAATTTCAGGAATTCGCTCATACTTGTTCATCTACCACAGAGTTATCATGCTGCATCCCAAATCTCTCCTTCTAATCATCCATGAGCCTAATTGTATGATATTTCATACCAGACAGATATACAATTAAAGGCTTGGGCGGCTGGCTGCTGATGACTCAGGTTCGTCCCTGAATGCCCGGCGGCCGAGCAAGCCGACCACCAAAGCCAGCGATGTCAAAACCGCCGCCAGCAGATACAGGTTGACGATCCCGAACCGTTCGGCCAGTCCCGCCATGACCAGCAGCGAGATGCAGAACACCAGATGCAGCAGCGAGGCTTGCGCCGACAGCACCTTGGGCAGCATCTGCTTACTGGTGCTGCGCTGGATGAGGGTACGCCGGTTAATCACCGACAGCTCCGCGAACGGTCCCATCAGCAGGACAAGGACCAGTGCTATATACGGCTGGGTATTCAGAGCATACACCATGGTGAGCAGGCCATAGCCCGCCATACCGATGAGCATCGCCCCCAGATAACGGTTGCCGATGAGACGCACTGCCGACAGGACCAGCAGCCCGCCGCCGACCGTTCCTGCGAAATAGGCTGCGTTAATGAAGCCCCACCATTCTTCGCCTTGCTTCAGCGCCACCTGGACGAAGGCCAGCGTGAACGCACCGACCCAGACCGAGCCTCCAAGCATGTCGATGATGTCCATGAAGGTCAGCATCCGCAGGCGGGGCATACGCCAGATGACTTGCCAGCCTTCGGTCAAGGTCTTCCACTTCGAGGCGGATGGGGGTACCGGCTCCAAGCCCGCCGGCTGCCCCTGCATCTGAGCCATTGCTTCTGCTGGCTCTCTCACGCCAAGCGTAAATGCGGCCGCCAGCCCATAGATGGCCGCTGTCAGCAGCAGCGCCGGGCTGGGCCCAAGGAATGCGACCAATAGGCCGCTCAGTCCCCAGCCCGCAAACTGCACGACCTGATCGCTAACGCTGATCAGACCGTTAGCCTTAAGCAGCCCCTCCTCCCGCGTTACGAGCCGCGGCACCAGCGCATTACGGGCTGGAACGGTCCAGCCGTCGAGGAAGGACATGACGAAGACCAGAGCAAAGACAAGTGTGAGTGAAGCAGCCGCGCCGTTAAGCTGCAGATACAGAGCCAGCAGCACAAACAGCAGGAACTGGCCTGTCTGTGAGATCAGCAGCAGCGAGGGCAGCTTGATCCGGTTGATGAGCAGCGGCGCAATGAAGCCGCTCACCATCTGGGCCGAGCTGCGCATCAGCGGCATCAGGGCCGCCGAGACAAGGGAATCCGTCCGGTCCAGCACCAGCACTGTCAGGGCCATAATATACAAGACATCGGCAGCATTCGCTGCCGTCTGGGTCGTCCATAGATAATAGAAGGAACGTGTTAATAACCGTGGTCTCAAGAAATTCCGGGCCTCCATTTCTGCATCCATAACGTCAAATGTAAGATAAGGATAACAATAATGGAAATTTAAGATTTTGACAAACCTCACTAAGGGAATATGAAGCCGTTAGATTGTTCATTTAATATGACGGGTTAACGCCCAGAATATCAGAGCCAGAGCACTGGCCATTGCACCGAGCAGACACACTCCGTTCCAGCCCGAGTATGCATACATACTGGTAGATGCAATAGATCCGGTGGCGCTGCCAATCGAATAGAAGACCATATAACCGGCAGTAATTCTGCTGCGGGCTTCCGGGCGCAGATGAAGGATCATGCTCTGGTTGGTGACGTGTACGGCTTGTACGGCCAGGTCAAGAAGGATAATCCCAATGATTAACGCGAGCAGCGAATGCGGAGTATAACTGATTGGCAGCCATGAAAGAAGCAATAAAGTTAGCGCTACGCCGGTGGTCTTTTGCCCCAAACCCCGATCGGCCAGACGGCCTGCCCGCGCTGCTGCTAACGCCCCGGTAACTCCGGCGAGACCAAACGCTCCAATCGCGGTATGGGACAGAGACAGCGGCGGAGCGCTGAGCGGCAGCACCAGAGAAGTCCACAATATACTGAACGCGGCGAAAATCAGCAGGCATAACACAGCACGGACTCGCAGCAGCCGTTCTTGTGCGAATAGCGTGAACAGTGAACGGAGAAGCTGCGGATAGGATAAGGATTCTCTCCGGGGCTCAGATTGCGGCAGCACCCTGAACAATACACCTGCCATGATTAACGTGAGTCCTGCGGAGACAAGGTAGACCGAACGCCAACCGGCCAGATCCGTTAACGCGCCGGCGAATGTCCGCGCCAGTAGAATACCAATGACAATTCCGCTGGTCACCACACCCACCGTTCGTCCGCGTTCAGCCGGGGCAGCCAAGGTGGCTGCGAATGCAACAAGCGTCTGTGTCACTACCGCAAGCAGTCCGACCGTAGCTATGCCTATGAATAACACCATGCTGGTGGGGGCAGTGCCCACAACAACCAAAGCCAGCACGGATACCAGCATCTGTCCGGTAATCAGCCAGCGCCGACCCAGCAGATCGCCCAGCGGCACCAGCAACAGTAGTCCAAGGGCGTAACAAATCTGAGTCACTGTAATCACGATGCCGACGGAAGAATGCGTAATCCCGAATTCGCTGGAGATCGCGTCCAGTAAGGGCTGGGCGTAATAAATGTTGGCTACCGCCAGTCCGCAGGTGATGGCAAATAGGAGTGCAACCTTACGGGACATTGAAGATGCAGGCGTTGGCCCGGATGGTGCGGTAATGGCTTGCGGTTCTTTTACAAAGTTAACCAGAGATAACGCCTCCTTCGATATATGGATATAATAATATACTGAACGGTATGAAATAATTCCTGATAAATATACCGCTAACCAAAATTAATTGTCAAGGGGAAAGCGGGAAGAGTCGGATATAAATTGCTCTAATTGACAGGGGCTACTTAGTCAAATACAATCGTAATATACCATTCGATACGAAATGAGGGAGATCTATGGCCCGGCCGCGTGAATTTGATGAGGACAAGGCGCTGGATGCAGCGCTGCATGTATTTTGGGAAAGAGGGTTCGAGGCTGCCTCCTTAAGCGACTTAACCGCAAGAATGGGCATTCAGCGTCCAAGCCTATACTCTGCCTTTGGAGATAAAAAAGGATTATTTGAAGCTGCCTTGCGAAAATATACAAGTTCCCATGCCGCCTATGTCCGGGGCAGTCTGCACAAGCATTCTTCGGTGAAAGAGGCATTCCGTACTTTTTTTGAAGATGTGGTGTCCAAAGAATATGAGAAAAGCCCGAGCACGGGGTGCTTCTGCATCAATTCAATGGTGGAACTAGCTCCCCATGATGAGAAATTTGAGATCCTGACCAGGGAACATCAGATGTACCTCTCGGTCATCTTCCAGGAAACGATTGAACGGGGCTTGCGGTCAGGGGAGCTAGCTGCCGGGATTAATGCCAAGAATCTGGCGCAGACACTGGTCATTTCGTTAATAGGACTTACGGTGTTCCTGAAGTCCCGTCCTGACAGAGCAGTTGTTGATACTTTTGTAAAAGAGATACTTAACTTATTAACCATATCCTAATCAAAAGAGGAAAGGTGATGACCATCTTCATGGAATCAACTAAAGAGAGGGAGCTCTCCTTCGATATCCGCAGAACCCTTATCTTGGGTGCCTATATGCGGGAGTGGCAGATGCCGGAATACCGGGTCATTCTGAAGAAGCCTGAAACAGGAGCCTATGTTGAGATCTATTATTTTCCTGCAGTGGAGGGGGAAGAGATTGCGAGGTTTGCAACAGTAGGGTTATCCGCGACTCACCGCCTAAATGGGCAAGCTGTGGGTACAGAGTGGGTGATGGCTCTGACCTCTGACTTAGGCGGAGAGTCTATGGACCGGATATTTACCTATCTCAGTGATCTTATCGCCCATCATATAGAGGGCGCAGGTGATTCACGGATACCTAGAGTGATGGAAGAGAGTCCGCTGGCCCCGGCTAACTGGACAACCACTGCTTTTCTGCTGGATGAGCTGAGGGGAGAAAGTGAAGAGCTGGAGGAGATTCAGGTCGGGAGCGAGAAGGCTGAGATCGTATGGGCGCTACCAGTCACGGCGCAGGAGGCCGCATTAATCTTAAGTGAAGGCGTGGAGGCCTTTGATTCCTACATCGAAGAGATCGAGCATTCTATTATTGATCCGCGGCGCTAGTCAGACTCCAGTTCGCCGATACGTTCAGCACCATATAACTGGTTCAGATGCTCGATGTGGGTGACTCCCCAATCATTCATGGCCTGCATGATGCCGGACAAGCTTCGTCCGTATTCCGTGATGGAATACTCCACTTTCGGCGGGATCTGGTGGTAAATCTCACGGTGAACAATATTATGGTATTCCAGCTCACGCAATTGTTGTGTGAGCATTTTTTTGGTGATCTCAGGAATGGCGCGCTGTAATTCGCTGAATCTCATAGCTCCGTTATTGAACAGGCGCAGCAGAATGACGGGCTTCCATTTCCCCACGAAGATTTCTAATGCGGACTCGAATTTGCAGTAGGTCATATCGCTGCCCCCTTGATTCACGTAAGGTATCTTTGAAGTAACTAGGTTTAATTAAAGTGTCTACTTCTCATGGGAAACCCTTCATATTATTATGCAGCTAAGGTTTCTGTAGCGCAAGAAGAACCGCCTGCCCGAGTGGAGGGCCCGGATGCGGCTTGCGTAAACATATGAGAAGGAGTGACATTGTATATGAATTTCGTGTTATGGGTCTTACAGATTGTTCTAGGTGCGGGGTTCTTGTATTCGGGTTGGCTGAAGGCATTTCAGTTGGACTCGGCCCGGGCGGCCTGGAGCTGGGTGAATGATGTGCCGCAGGGGTTGGTTATGGGTATCGGCATCGCTGAGCTGCTGGGGGTCTTGGGGTTAATTTTGCCGATGGCTCTTCGCATCCAGCCGCAGCTTACCCCGCTCGCCGCTATGGGTCTGGCTGCTGCCGCAGGCTCCGGTCTGGTCTTCCATCTATTGCGGGGCGAACCGAATGTGTGGATCAACATCATCTTTATAGTACTGGCGGTCATTATTGCTGCCGGCCGATTCCGGCTGTTGCAGGGAGGCTAAGCCCCGTCCCTTGACCATACTAAATGGATTACTACAGCTATCATTATTAATGATACTCACCTTCTCTTCTAGTCATTTTACCTAACCGCTGGAACAGCCTACACTTTGTATGAAGCCACTATAGCGTAACAGGAGGATATGAAGATGAAGGCAATTACACTTGGACCGCAGGGTCTGCAATATACGGATCATCCGGACAAGCGTCCTGAACAGGGACAGGTCAAGGTAAGGTTAAAGACAGCCGGACTCAATCACCGGGATTTATTCATTATAGCTGCTGCTTCTGCTACAGAAGGTGCACCGGGTCCGATTCATCCTTGTGTGCTGGGTTCAGACGGGGCTGGTGTTATTGAAGAGACGGGTGAAGGGGTAAGCGGCCTGGCTCAGGGGATGGAAGTCATTATTAATCCATGTCTCGGATGGAATCGGGCGGATGAGGTACCTGTGGTTCCTGACATATTGGGTTACCCTGCAGACGGGACTTTTGCGGAATATGTGATTGTGCCTGAGCAGAATGTTGTGCCTAAGCCAGTGTATCTGTCCTGGGAGGAAGCGGGTGTCTTACCCTTAGCGGCACTTACTGCGTATCGGGCGTTATTCACTAGAGGGGGCCTGAAGTGGGGCGACCATGTACTGATTCCGGGCATTGGCGGCGGAGTGGCTACGTTTGCTGCTCTTATGGCGGCAGCGGCAGGGGCGCGGGTTACAGTTACGTCCAGAAGTGAAGCGAAGCGTGCAGAGGCCCTGCAATTACCGGTTACTCAGGTTATAGACAGCAACACCCGTTGGAGGGAAGAACTCGGGAACCATCCTGTAGACCTGATCCTGGATAGTCTAGGTCCAGCCACATTCGGGCAATACTTCGAGGTCATCAAGCCGGGCGGGAGAATCGTCATGTTCGGCGCAAGCTCGGGCGATGATCTCACCATTCCGGCCAGAGCGATCTTCTTCCCGCAGCTTCAGTTGCTTGGAACATCCATGGGCAGCCATGAAGAGTTCACCGCGATGCTTCGGTTCATGGAGCAGCATCAGATACACCCTATCATGGATAGCGTGTATTCCTTAGCGGAGACCCCGCTTGCCCTTCAGCGGATGGAACGTGCGGAGCAGCTCGGGAATATTGCCCTGAGAATAGGCTAAGGGTAGAGATACAGGACATGCAGGCGCTACTGATTCGGCCCGATTGCCTTGCACCCGCTGAATGTGATCGGTTTTTCGATTACATTTGGAGCGGATAACCTTTCGTCAGCCGAATGTGATCGGTTTTTCGTCTACATTAAAAACGCTACTGACATAACGTTGTCAGTAGCGTTTTTTTATCATTAGACATGTACACATTCAAGAGAGGATGAACACTTATGAATTTCGCTTCGATACGCATCATTACTGACGACATCGATCGTCTGGTTGAGTTCTATGAGCAAGTGACAGGGGGGACGGCAGAGCGGCCCGCTCCGGTATTTGCCGAATTCGTTATGCCCACATGTACTCTGGCCATCGGCCACTCCAAGACAGCACAGCTATTCGGCGCAGATGCTGTAGTGGCGGGAAGTAACCGCACGGTTATTATGGAGTTCCGCGTTGACGATGTTGAAGCGGAGTATGCACGCTTGAAGCCAGCTGTTGAGGATTGGGTACAGGAGCCAACCACGATGCCGTGGGGGAACCGCTCGATGCTGTTCCGTGATCCCGACGGCAACCTGGTGAACCTTTTTCAGCCGGTGACGGAGGATGCGGTTAAACGGTTTGAGGGCAGGTAATAACAGAGGTGCAGGCGGGTTAGATCATAACGCTCCTGCATCTCTTGCCGTATAGAACGTCGGATAGATCGGGCGGTAATGCAGTTCGTCTCTGATCCGCGAGGTATCGACAATCATGTCCCATGGATCATATGGCTGCTGCAGAGCTTCAGGCGCGGGTTCGGCCTGATGAAGCTGAAGCATCTCGGCCACGGAGATCGGTGCATCATCAGCCACATTATAGATGCGTCCGTCGATGCCCGGCGTGAAGGCGGCGAGCATCAGTGCCTGGCTGATATCCGCATGATGGGCCATATGGATGCGTCTGGCCGGATTCCATTGGCTGAAATAAGGCAGTACCTCCGCGATATGGGGGTCGCGCTCACCGTAGACGAAGGGAAAACGTACAATACGCAGCCCTAAGCCCTGTTCACGGTGAAGTGCCAGCAGCGCCGCTTCAGCTTCCGCCTTACTCTGGGGATAGGCAAAAGCAGGCCGGAGGTCATCCTCCTCCCGGCTGGGCCGGGAATGACCTCCTGGTCCGTAGACGTGGTTGGTGCTTGCGAATACGAACCTTGGCACATCCGCATCCAGCGCTGCACGGGCCAAAGCCACAGCGCCGTCAATATTGGCTATTCGGGTGGTCTGCTCATCCACGCCGCGGAACTGGGCGGCTAAGTGAACCACAACGCCAATGTCCCGCAGTGCCTCAAGATATCCTTCCGGCTGCAGAAGATCGCCTTCTACGCATTCAGCCCCTTGCTGGCGAAGCTCCTCCACCCTGGCAGTATCCCTGACCAAGAGTTTAACCTGATGGCCGCGCTGGAGCAGACGCGGAACCAGACGGCTTCCTACCTTACCTGTTGCTCCAGTTACAAAAATCTTCATCCTCAGATCCTCCTAAGTTGTTAAGTCATAGGAGGAGTATAATGGGACGCGCGAATAGCATCCTTCCTGCCTTTATCGTATGATTGGGAGTGTCAGGATAAGGAGGCGATTCTATTCTATGGAGAACGTTTCTTCCAAAATATCATTGGGTGAATTTCTGCGTACGCGCCGGGAACGCCTTACGCCGGAGGATGTGGGGTTGAAATCTTATGGGCGACGGCGGATTACAGGGCTGCGCCGGGAAGAAGTAGCCCAGCTTGCCCATATCGGAACCTCGTGGTACACCTCCCTGGAGCAAGGCCGGAACGTCAATCCATCGGAGGAAGTGCTTAATAATATAGCCAGAGCCTTGCGGTTAACAGAGGATGAACGCCAGCATCTGCATCTTCTTGCCAGACCGGTACAACAGGACAGGGAAGCGGATCTGCACATTCCTGCGGGCATTGAACGGATGATCCAGGCGCTAGGTCCGCATCCGGCATTTGTGCTGGGGAGATATTGGGATATGCTGATGTGGAATCAGGCGGCTGAGCTTGTGTTCCGGTTACCTTCGTGTGCGGATGCGGTGCCGGAGAGAATCAACTGGGTCAGATATCTTTTGACAGGGCTGTGGCCATCCGTAGAGGGTTGGGGAACTGGAGCCAAAGTCCTGATTGCCCAGTTCCGTGCGGATTACGCGCGCTTCCCTGATGATGCGAGGTTTAAGCAGCTCATCGAAGAGTTCATGCAGAACAGTCAGCTCTTTCGCGAGATCTGGCCGCTTCATGAGGTTCAGGCCGTAGCAGACCACCACAAACAGAGATATGATCCCCGGATCGGCGAGATGGAGTTTGAGCATGTGACCCTGCAGCCTCCGGGTAATCCGGATCTGAAGGTAATGATCTACACAGCTTCAACAGAGACAAGTGAGCGGCTGCAGCGTATGCTGGAGACTCTTGGGGCACAAGTGAAATAGATAAAAAGCTGGAGGCCTCCAATGGGGCCTCCAGCTTTTTTGTACATAAATCGGACCTAGTAGGGGTAGTCCTAATTGCAATTTGTACAACTAAATCGCCGGATGTGCCGCCAAATCTCTTTTTAGATGTATTTCGTGCAATTAAAATGCCTCTAGTTCTGGATTTTTGCCCATCCAGTCAAATTTAGTTGTACAGACTACAATTAGAAGAAGATGGACTTCCGTTTCACTGTTTTTAGTTGCACAGAATACACTTACCCCTGTTTTTTCGCTACAGATACAGCCTCATCCCTTACCGCATTTATGGACTGAAATCACTTGATTAATTAGGATGGTCTTTTACCCTTGAGAAGGGAAAACGGGGCGGTTAACAGAAATGGTATATGTACAGGAAATCAGCGAAACGGAAGGATAGAGCCATGAGTAACTTAATCCTGAAGCATTGGACGGAGGAGTGTGAGCTGCCCGGGATCAATTGTATTGCTTGGGCAGATGGCAGCATTACGATTCTGAATATTGAGACCTGTTACGACCCGAATACCCGTCAGCGTACAATGCGCTGTTCCCCCTTGTGTGACACAACGATTGAGAGCATTGTGAAGCATAACGATGATCCTTGGACCATTGTTGATGCATGGACGAGTCTGGATTATGAGGGCGGTACAATCTACGGCGGGGACGGGCAGATGGGGAATGAGGGCTTCATTGCCTGCACCGATGCGGGCGGCAATATGGTTTGGGCTTTTTTCTCGGATGTCACCAATCCTATCAAGCAATTAAGTATTGAAGACCGGACATTAATCGCGATGAATGAGCATGATGAGCTGAGGATCGAGATCAATCTGGATCATCTTACAGAGATGAGGCTGATCCCATGCCGCAAGTAGAATCAAGAAATACCTTTTCCAGTATTCTAGAATGAACATAGAGCGGTTGGAACGAGGGGGTGAGCGGACGGTGTACGAGTGGCACAGGCAGATCCAGACCATTGTCGATGATATGGACCAAAGCATTAAGCAGCATAACAGTGAGGCCATAACGCTGCAATCTCTTGCTGACAAGCTGGGTTATTCGGAGTTTCATACGACGAGGAAATTCAAAGAGATATCCGGGATGCAGCTTAGGGATTACCTTCGCCACCGGAAGCTGGCTTTTGCACTGAAGGAGGTGCGGGACAGCGGAAAAAGCATTCTGGATATTGCGCTCGACTATGGATTCTCCTCCCATGAAGCTTTTACGCGCGCGTTCAAGGTGACCTATGGTGTGGCCCCAAGCGAGTACCGGAGACACCCGTACCCTGTCGTCCTGCGGACCAAAATCAACCCGTTTGACCGCTACTTTTTCGGACTAGGAGAGGTTGGCATGGTAAAATCTACAGAAGAGGTTAAGATTTATTTCGTGACCATTCCCGCACACAAGTTCCTGTACATCGAGAACGTGGAGAGCAACGGGTATTGGGATTTCTGGCAGAAGCAGAGCCTGATTCCTGGGCAGGATTGCGAGACCATCACCGGCTTGCTGGACAGTATCAAGGGCAAGCTGGATGATGACGGCGGAAGCGACACGAACAGCGGCAACGGCCAGATTATGGCCTATATGAATGACCCGGACGGCAGACTCTGCGATTGGGGATTTCCGCGTACAGAGTGTTACGGTGTGCGTCTCCCTTACGAGTATGAAGGTGAAGTCCCCGCGCAGATGCTGATGGCGGATGTCCCCGAGGCCGAGTATATCGTATTCGAGCACGGGCCATTCGATTATGAGCAGGAGAACCGCAGTGTCGAGGAACGGATGGAGCAGGCGATGGCTGCTTTTGACTATACAGGCACTGGCTACTGCTTCGACTCTACCCCCGGCCGGATCATCTACTTCTATTTCAACCCGGATCGGTACTTCAAGTATGTCCGGCCTGTTCAGAAGTCATAATTGCTGCCAAGCGCCTGCTGCTCTCATAGGGTGGGTGCTTTACTGATTAGTAATGTAACTCTATGCATGACATACAGCACTGAGGACATCCATAATTTGTGATTAACTTGTAAGAGTTGATGATGAAAGGGTGATATTCCTTATGGATGTAAAAAATTCCAATACATATGGCGGCGTAGCGGCTCAGGCGCGAATAAGGTATACTCGTCCTCTGCTGCTTGCCCTAATGGCGATACTGCTGATCAGCAGCCTGACAGCCTGCAGCGGCAACTCTTCTGCGGGCGAAACAGCAAGTCCGTCTGCACAATCAGCCAGTCCATCGGCACCTCCTGCCCGATTGGCCCAGGCAACCCCTGGAGCAACCCCGCTAACGACCAAAGCGACCGGCCAGATTTATCTGTATGGCGAATCCCATGGCGTTGCCAAGATTATGGACAAGGAATATGAAGCTTGGTCTGATTATTACCACAACAAGGGCATGAGACACCTATTCGTGGAGCAGTCCTATTACGCTGCCGAATACTTGAACCTGTGGATGCAGTCGGACAATGATGACATTTTGGAGGAGCTTTATCAGGATTGGGAAGGGACTCAGGGTCACATTCCCTATACGAAGACTTTTTTTAAGAAAATAAAAAGCGGATGTCCTGAGACAATCTTTCACGGAACAGATATTGGGCATGGACCTGATACTACCGGCGAGCGGTTCTTGTCTTATCTTAAGGCCAACGATTTGACCGGATCGGAGATATACACCTTAACAACCGAAGCGATTCAGCAGGGCCAGAGGTATTACAGGAGTTACGATAATGTATACCGGGAAAATAAGATGACGGAGAATTTCATCCGAGAATTTGAAAAGCTGGGCAACGAGAGCATCATGGGCATTTACGGGGCAGCGCATACCGGAGTCAATGAAATGGAACTTATTACCAAGTCTGTTCCTTGCATGGCCAATCAATTACATAAGCACTATGGAGGCAACCTGCACTCCGAGGATATTAGCTGGATGGTGAAGGATATTGAACCGCTCAGAGTAGAAGAAATCACTATGCAGGGTAAGAAGTATGCAGCATCGTATTACGGGAAGCAGGACATGAGTGGATTCAGGGATTATGTTTACTGGGAGTTTTGGCGATTAGAAGATGCTTACGAAGATGCCAGCAAGCTGACACAGACGGGTAATGTTCTTCCGTATGATCAATACCCGATGCAAATCGCAGAAGGTCAGGTATTTGCCATTAGTTTTACCAAAACAGATGGGTCGGTGGAAAGAGAGTACTATGTGGCTAACGGTAAGCAGTGGGAAGGCAGGGAGGCAACGTGGCAGCTTAAGGTAAAGGAATGATCTGCTGTATGTAAGCAGCCCTGCGGAAATGGTATATTAGTGTGGTAGTTTCCATTTCTTAAGCAGATGGGCGGGTGTATCTTTTGGACACGAATAGTGGAAAAGGAAAAGCTCTTATCAGGGAATTTATGACTTGGGCGGAGGCAAACGGCTGGGAGATTAGGAAGAAATCCGGTGCTCAGCTGCATTTGAATAGCGGCATTACTTCCAGATATAAAGGACTGCCCAAAGAGTACTCAGAGTTTCTAAGTGTAGTTGAAACCTGCGTTGCACCGGATGAGCAAACCTGGTTTATTTGTGAGGCTGAGTTCAATCATAGCGCGGAAACCGAATTCCGGTGGAATGAATTTGAAATGCTTAGTGTGGAGGCAGCAGCGGGTGATCCAGCTTGGCAGTCCGAGATCACGGCCTGGTGGGATCATCACTTGCCGATCGTAATGTCTGTGAAGGACGGATATTCCTTCTACGCCATCGACTTAACGACAGACAGCGGGGCTATTGTCCGTGGAGTTGAGCCTGAATTTGAAGAGGTTGAGCAGGTAGCCGATTCGTTTGGAGAATTCCTGGCCTGGCTGATGTCGGATTCGAGTAGATAGATTGTAAGATGCGAAAAGATCAGAGCCTGAGGGAGTAGGTTCTGATCTTTTTTATTGATTAGGAGATTATGACTTTCGTCCGATGTGGATAAGTTGTGCATAAAGTTGGGGGTAAGTGTCTTGGAGCATCGGCAGGATGACTATATTCTGGTTCAGTAATAGGAATGACTTCGCTGATTTCACCGAACAGCCGGATATGGTCGAAAAACCGACCACATTCGGTGCGGCGGAGGCGTGTGGGCCGGATATGGTCGAAAAACCGACCACATTAGGTGCGGCGGAGGCGTGTGGGCCGGATATGATCGAAAAACCGATCACATTAGGTGCGGCAGAGGCGTGTGGGCCGGATATGATCGAAAAACCGATCACAATGGGGATGCCGCAGGCATTTTATGCTTGGATAGAGCTAGAGAGTTGTTTCATTCCTGCTCCCGGTCTCTGTCATACTCAAGTTCAACCAATTTAATGAAGTAGGAGGGAGTAATCTTTAAACCTCTGCAAAGCTCAAATATTTTGGTGATGGATGGCTCGTTGCGGCCGACTTCGATCATAGAGATATAGGAACGATCTACGTTACATTCGTGAGCAAGGTCCTCTTGGCTCAAGCCTTGTTTGATTCGTATCGCTTTAACGGTTTTTCCGATAATTTGTTTAAGTGTGTTGGGTGTATCGTTCAAGGAAAATACTCCTTTTATCATTATCTATCTCTGCCCCACCACCTCTACAAACCTGCACATTGCACTGGAAAGCACCGAGTTGTGGCGGTATATCAACCATACTTCTAGCTTCCGGTAATCTTCGGGCAGGCGGTGGGAGGTGATTCGTCCGGCCTCTTCTGCCTTGCAGATCGAGGACTTCGGCAGCAGGGATACGCCGAGTCCGGCAGATACTCCGTTCAGAATCATTTCAAGCGTGCCGAATTCCCGGATCTGAACCGAGTGCATCCCGCTCTCGCGCAGGAAGCGCTCCGCTTTGACCCGGTGCGTGCAGCCAACGTCGAAGAACAGCATGGGCTTTTGCAGCAACTCATGCAACTCAGTTGTCCCCGGTTCAGCAATGAGCACCAGCTCCTCCTCGTAAGCCGCAACATGCCCGATATCCGGCTGGTCTATGGGTCCATAGACGAAAGCACCATCTAATTTATGATCAAGCACTTTGTGGAGAAGGTCATGCGTTTCACCCGTGATGAGCGACAGATGGACATCGGGGTAGCGGGAATGGTAGTCAGCGATCATGGATGTGAGATGAATGACCGCTGTCGTCTCAATAGAGCCGATCCGCAGCGGGCCGGCCGGGTGCTCTGAGTATTGTGTTGATTGTACAGCCTCGTCCATTAGCATTAGTATGGCATTCGCGTATTCCAGCAGGTTCTCCCCCGCAGGCGTTAATGTCATCCCCCGGTTGGACCGGTGGAACAGCGGGACCTTCAGCTCGGCCTCCAGGAACTGGATCCGGCTGGTCACATTGGACTGAACATAGTTCAGGGCTTGCGCAGCCTTCGTAATCGTACCCTCACGGGCAACAGCCTGAAAAATCCTCAAATCTCCACTTTCCATTGCGGTGTCACCTTCTGTATATCATAATCTATAGTAGTACCTTCCGATGCTGATCATTGTACTGAATTCCATCCTTGATGACAAATTAAAAAGGGAAGCCGGGAGCTAGAGCCTGCTGGCCGAAAGGAGACCCGTATGGCATATGACCGGATCGATTGGCATTCCGGGGGAGATTATCCTGCAGATCTGCCGGAAGAGAATGGCGGGATTCATATCGGCATGTTTCTGGCCTGGGCCTTGGGCCGCGGTATGGCGGGGGAAATTCACCTTGAGGAGTCGGCGGAGGCGCTGAAGGGGCTTAAACGCCGTGAGCTTACAGGGCTGGAATACCTGCTGGAGTACTGTGACGGGAAGTTCTGGGATGAGGATCTGGACGAGCGCGGCAATGCCTTCGCCGCCGATTATTATGACGGTCAATCGGCGTTCGCCGCACAGTATGGAAGCTATCTCAATGATTACGGTGAGGTGTTCAACCGCCTGGCGGCTGAACAAGGCCGTGAATATCCAAGCATCTATCATGTAGAGAACAGCTGGGAGAATTACGACCGCCTGAAGCCCGTGCTGGATGACCGTTTTGCCCAGTGGGAGGTCTGGTCTGAAGGCCCTTCTAACCGTAAGCTTGATCCCAAAGCTCAATTCCTTCAGGCCTGCCAGCAGACCGGGCAGCAGTTTCTCCAGGCAGAGGGCTTCAAATCCAATAAGGCGGGTACGGTATGGAAAAAAACAGCGGCCGACAAAGATACCATATTCGAGCTCTCTTTCCAACCGCAGTCTTACAACACCCGCACCGATGTACGGATGACCGTGAACCTGCGGATTGCCAGCAAGTCCGTCAAAAAATGGCTTGCCGGACAAACCGGCAGAGGGGACGATACCGTTCTGTTCGGCTCGCTGCGCAGGCCGCAGAAATCGTCAAGCGCTATCGTCTGGCAGGTCGCCGGCTCACAACTGGATTCCTCCCGGCAGGAGATCGGTCAGCTGATTGGGGAACGTGTCCTGCCGCTGTTCGAGCTGTTCGCAGACCGTCCCCGCGCACTGGAGCAGCTTGCCGCTTGCGGCGCAGGATTCCCCGGCATCTGCGATGCTGAATCCAGTCCGCTGGCCTATCTGCTGTGCTTCGGCACACAAGAGCAGGCGCAGCGCTTCTTTACGAATTATTTCAACAGCCGGCCGTCGCCTTGGCGCCGGAATATTCATCAGACATACAAGCGGCTGCAGGAGGGAGAATCATGGGACTATTCCGCCTATGTCCGTGAGAATGATGTGAAGCTGGCGTTCAAGAACGGCCTGGTTATCCCTTGATGCTGTAGACAGGCAGCAGGGATGTTACCACACTCCGAAGCCCGGATCATACTCCCGGACGGCTGAATAAATCCCCTCCACTATACGGGGAAGGTCTTCTTCCGGGTAGCCATAGTCCTCGGGCATGGCCTGCGGGGGAACAATAGCAGATACGCTGCCGGGGTACAGCTCAATCTTATGCCTTTCCAGCCCAATCTCGAAAGAATCCTTGAATGTCAACCCGTCATGGACCAGAAAAAAGTACATGTCGTGTATATCATCCTCTTCAACGATGAGCACACCTTGTTCGTTCAGCTTCATGCGGCTAACCCCCTGCTCGAATAGTGTTGTATCTATTATACCGGATCGGGCGGAGGCTGAGAATGAATTCAAGCCAGCTATCCCATTCATCTTCCCCTCAATGTCTGTCCTTAAGTGCAGCACGGTAGGACAGGGGAGTTGCCGACTCGTATTTCTTGAAGATCTTAATGAAATAACCGGCATCGCAAAAATTCAAGTGATTGCTGATCTCGTTGACTGACCAATCCGTTGTTGCCAGCAGCTCCTTCGCCCACCCGATCTTCATGCGTGCGACATATAGGGAGAAATGCTCGCCCATCTCCCTGGTGAACAAGCGGCTGAAGTAGCTAGGGCTGATATGGCATAGCTGCGCCAGCGATTTCAGCGAGAAATTCTCCTCCCGGTGGCTTAGCATATAGTCCAAAGCAGGCTGTAGAGTAGGACTTATGCATTCCGTCTTGTATGCGCTTCCCGAAGAGGCCGGAGTCTTGGGAGCCGAGGGCGGCTCTAGGGGCAGCGCAGACCGTTCGGGCTTCGGCTTGGCCTCATGCTGCGGGTTCAATGCCTCATGCTGCCGGCTTCGCTCCAGCAGCTCATGCTTCAGGATCGATTCCTTGACCACATAGTTGCACAAATGATAGAGCATATCGGCGGTGGCTACGACCTCCTCATACGTCATGACGGGCAGCAGCTCGTACTTGCGGGCCCGATCCTTCGTCATGGCGTCCTGGTGCGGACGGGACACAATCTGCTCCAGATTCGGGCCGCTTCCCTCCGCCAGCCGGATCTGTCCGGCCATCAGCGCACCGATGTACTGATTATCGACAATGATAGGGATAGCAATGTCGAGAATATCGAAGTGGCAGCGGTAGATATAGGGCCGGCTCAGCCGCACAGCCTCCAGACCTCCGCGCGCGTCACATTTTTGACAATAGGCTGAGAATTCCTTGTCGCTGCGCACGGTCTGGCAGAAGGCCTGGCATCGGCTATGTGCGGTAACCGGCACACCTTTATAATCGACCATAATGATGGCCATGCGCGTCACCAGGGACAATGATTCCTGAAGCTTGCCCCATTCATCCATATCAATGATATATTTCAAATCGAATTTGGATTGCATCCGGCTCACTCCTTCCATTTACAGTGACAATGAGAACAAGATAATTATAATTCAGATGCTGACAACATAATAATACTATTTTGCAGCATATTAATTCGTTTGCTTTGTCCCATGCGCCGCGCTATCCACTTGTCTATAATGGGGACATACGACTCGAGGAGGAATGAAAGAATGAGAAGAACCTTTATCAGCCCGGCTAAATACACACAAGGTGAGGATGAGCTGCTTCAATTGGGATACTTCGTCAGTACTTTCGGCACATCGGCTCTGCTGATTGCGCACCCGGATGATGTGAAGCGTGTGCAGGCCAAGCTCGATGCCACCAGCAGTCAATTCGGCATTACCCTCGTGAAGGGGGATTTCCAGGGCGAATGCTCCCGGCAGGAGATTTCCAGACTACAGGAGCTGGCCCGTGAGCACAAGTGTGCTTGTACAATCGGTCTTGGCGGAGGCAAAGCGATCGACACGGCCAAATGTGTGGCAGAAGGCGATGCGCTGATTATCGTTCCTACCATTGCGGCCACCGATGCACCCACCAGCCATTCCGCTGTGATTTACACTTCTGAAGGCGCTTTCGAGGATTATGCTTACTTCAAAGCCAGCCCTTCGGTGGTGCTGATTGATACGACTGTTATTGCGCAGGCTCCTACCCGCTTCCTGGTATCCGGGATGGGCGATGCCCTCTCCACCTACTTCGAGGCCAGAGCTACTGCGGCATCCTATTCCAATGTCAATGCGGGGCTTCCTTGCGGAGTGCATGCAGGCGTGATTACGGAGGCCAAAGGCACCAAAGCCGCGCTGGCCCTTGCCCGCTTATGCTACGATACACTGCTGGAGGATGGCGTCTTAGCCAAGCTGGCTTGTGATCAGAACGTGGTGACACCGGCGCTGGAGAATATTATCGAAACGAACATCCTGCTGTCGGGACTTGGCTTCGAGAGCAGCGGTCTGGCTGCCGCACATGCCATCCATAACGGCCTGACGGCGCTTGAAGGCACCCATCATTATTACCATGGCGAGAAGGTGGCCTTCAGCACGATTGCACAGCTCGTTCTGGAGAACGCGCAGCAGGCAGAGATCGATCAGGTGTTGTCCTTCTGCCACTCTGTTGGCCTTCCCGTATGCCTAGCCGATATTGGTGTCGCTTCTATCTCCCATGAGGAGCTGCTGGAAGTGGCCCGCAAGGCGTGTATCCCGGAAGAGTCGATTCATTCCATGCCGTTCCCGGTTACCGCTGAAGCGGTTGCCGCTGCCATTGCTGTCGCTGACAAGCTGGGCGAAGCCTTCAAGAAGAGTAAGGAGCAGCGCGTATGAAAAAGATAATCAACGATCCGGCCAATCTCGTCCGTGAGATGTGCAGTGGACTGGTGATGGCTCATCCGCAGCTGACATTCGACAGCAAATACAAAATTGTCTCCAGGTCTGCGCCGAATCCTGACAAGGTAACGCTGATCAGCGGCGGGGGCAGCGGCCATGAGCCGGCGCATGCCGGGCTGGTCGGACCGGGAATGCTGGATGCCGCAGTCTGCGGGGATGTCTTCGCCTCCCCGTCACAGATTCAGGTCTACCAGGCGATCCGCAACCATACCGGCCATAAGGGCGCTCTGCTGATCATCAAGAATTACAGCGGCGATATGATGAACTTCCAGAATGCGGCTTATCTGGCGGCTGAGGACGGCCTCGCTGTGGACTATGTCAAGGTTGATGATGATATTGCAGTAGAAGACAGCCTGTATACGGTGGGACGCCGAGGGGTTGCTGGCACGATTCTGGTGCATAAGGTTGCCGGGGCGGCTGCCGAGGCCGGACTGCCGCTGGCCGAGGTGAAGCAGGCCGCGCAGCATGCCGCAGAGCATGTGCGTAGTCTTGGTTTTGCTTTTACCTCCTGTACCGTTCCTGCCAAGGGTACGCCTACCTTCCAGCTTCAGGAGGATGAGATGGAGTATGGGGTCGGCATTCATGGTGAACCGGGCATCCGCAGAGAAAAGCTGTTGACCGCCGATGAGCTGGCGGAACGTATGATCTCTGCCCTGCTGGCCAGTCTGAACCTGGATCAGCCGGACGGCGGAGAGGTAGTGGTGCTGGTCAACGGCTTCGGCGCAACGCCTCTGCAGGAGCTGTACCTGCTCAATCACTCTGTGATCCGTAGTCTGGGAGAACGGGGGATCATCATCCGCCAATCTCTTGTAGGCAACTATATGACCAGCATAGATATGGCCGGCGCTTCCATCAGCCTGATGAAGCTGGATGATGAGCTGCGCAGATGGCTTGCTGAGCCTTGCGATACTCCGGCGCTCCGGTTAACGGGTGAGCTTGCGCCGGTGCAATACGTCAGCCCTCTTCCGCAGCAGGAGGCTCAGGCTGAGGTGAGCCTGACGGCCGAGACAGATCCGGGCTTCGCTGTCCTCCGTGACGAACGGCTGCGGCTTACGAACATCATCTATCTGGTGGATAAGATGAGTGAGATTATTATCGCGAATGAGGCTCCCTTCTGTGAGCTGGATGCTCATGCGGGTGATGGAGACTTCGGGATGAGTGTCGCCAAAGGCTTCAAGCAATTGAAGCGGGAATGGAAGGAGCTTGTGCAGGATCACGCTACGGATATCGGAAGCTTCCTTCAGGCCTGCTCCCTGATCATTATGGAGCATTGCGGCGGAGCTTCCGGTCCAATCTGGGGCTCGGCCTTCCGCTCAGCAGGCAAATATGCTACAGGCCGGACCTCGCTGAATACGCTGGAGATGGCCGGGATGCTGGACGCGGCGGCTCAGGGCATCCAGGCTACTGGTGAACGCTCCTTCGGACGGGGAGCAGTCGTGGGTGATAAGACGCTGATCGATGCGCTGATTCCTTGTGCTGAAGCCTGGAAGAGCAGCGCGCAGCAGCAGCTGTCCTTGAAGGAGGCCTTCGCCAGGGGGGCTGAAGCCGCTGTCACGGGGGCGGAGCGTACGAAATCCATCGTTGCGCGGATGGGCCGGGCCGGGACAGTAGGTGAGCGCAGCATCGGCCACCCGGATGCGGGCGCATTTGCCCTGGGGGTTATTTTCACAGAGCTGTCTAACGCTGTCCAATAGACCTTCCATGGCCATAAGCCCGCCTGCCACTTCACCGTGGCGGCGGGCTTATTCTTGTCTAATAAACGAGGAGCCTGGAACATATGCAGGGTGTGATATGATGGAAGACAATCGCCCAGGCCATTATGTGACATTCTTTGAATATGCAGGAGGGATCATCATGGAATTAGAAAAGCAGGCTGCGCAGCTTGCGCGGATCAGGACGAAGCTGGAGCAGGCCCTCTGCAAGGATGCGGAATTTGCGGAATTCGGGGCCTCATCGCATCAATACAAGCTTGCAGAGATGCTTACGGCAGGCGAGCTGGCGGACTGGGAGGCACAATATGGGATCAAGCTTCCTGAGCCGTTTGCCGGATTCCTGGCAGAGATCGGGAACGGCGGGGCTGGGCCGTATTACGGAATCTATCCGCTTGCACAGGCCACCTCCTATACCGAGCTTCCGGCACTCCAGGGCCGGGCGGCGCTTTGCCCCGGGATGACTGCAGAGGAATGGAATCTATTGACGGAGCCTCTGACGGGGGAGCGGGACATCTCGGATGAAGAATACGAGGAGGCCAGAAACAAGGCGCTTGGCGGAATGCTGTGTATCGGCACCCAGGGCTGCGAATATGAGATGTATCTCGTGCTGGAAGGGGAGCACCGGGGGAGGATTGTGTATACCTCGGAATTTTTCCCTGACCGCCCGTTCTTCTTCGTCTATGAAGATAACTTCCTGGACTGGTACGAGCGCTGGCTGGATGAGATTATTCTGGATTATGACAACGCATGGTTTGGCAGCCGGCTGCCGGGTGACGAGAATACGCTTATTCAGCTGTATCGGAACACTCCTGACGGGAAGCTGCAGGCCAAGGCGCTGGAGGCCATGTTCAAGTTCAAGCGAATCGCCCCGTCGACCTTGGAATTCCTGAAGCATGTGACGGAGCATAGCCCCCGGGATTCCAAAACAGCCATCTCGCTGCTCTGCAAAACGTCCTTTGCGGCGGGCAGGCCCTATCTGCAGAAGCTGCTGCAGTCGGATGACGCTGAGGGAGCGCTCCGCGCCTTAACCATTCTGCATACTTACGGCAAGAATGAGGACCGGACCGAATTCATTCCGCTGATCCGGCAGAGGCTTGAGAGGCTTGAAGGGATTAATGATGCGGAAACTCTGCGTTATGCCGGTTATATTCTAAAAGACTGCGATGCTGTGAACCTCCGCGATTTCGCACCCTTCCTGTGCCATACCAGCCTGGTTATGCAGACGGCTGCGATCTATGCCGTGAGAGACTGCGGGAATAAGCAGGAGAGCTGGCAGATCATTGAGCAGATGTTCCGTACCGGAGGTACAGAGGTACTGCGCAGCTCCATTTCACATTGGGACGTTATTCCACATGAGAAGCTTCTGCCTTACTATAAGGCGATATGGCCCGAATACAAAGGAAATCCTAATTTCAGGGAGAAATTCACCGCTTGCTTGCGGGAGCTGCACCTGCCGGATGATTATTTGGGCTGAGCGGATGGGGCGGATCAGCAAATAGCAGGATAAACACTCTTGGAGGGTATACGTATGCTTCTTTCAGAAATATTGCCTCATGTGGCCCGGTTACAGCCCGATCACTATGCTACAAAGTACAGAAATGAGTATCTGACCTATCAACAATTACTGCATCAGGTGAGCTGTGTGGCGGGAGGTCTGAAGGACTTGGGAATAGGACCCGGTGAACGGGTGGCGCTTGCAGGTGATCCTTGTCCATATCTTGTGATTGCAGAATGTGCCGTAATTGCTATAGGTGCCATTCCAGTTACAATCTTTCCAGGTCTGGCCTCTAGAGAGATGAATCAGATCCTTGAAGATGCTGCCCCAACGGCTATCGTGTATGATGCTGATCATCCGAGAATAGCCTCTTCTCTTTCAGCGCCCAGTATAGCTTTTACCATCACGTTCAAGCCGGTCAACGGCGGCCTGTCCTTAGAAGATTTAATCGCGACTTCCTCTCCATTAACAGCATGGTACACAGCACAGCCGGATGACATTGCTCTTCTGATTTATACCGGGGGCACAACGGGACGCTCCAAGGGAGTGATGCACTCCCATCGGGCGATCAGAAAGTGGGCCTTTATGAGCCCGGCAAGAGGCGGAGGGCATAATCCGGCCAAAAAATCGCTTGTTCCCAATCAAGCCCATCTTACCGGACAATTTATCCTTTGGACAACTCTTTTTGAAGGAGGCTGTCTCATTTATCCGGACTCCTATCCGCTGCAGGCTAACGAGGTTATAGATATTATTGAGCATGAGCAAATCAGATTTCTGGGAACCGTCGGGCTCCTATTTAGGGATATTACTGCATTGGCAGGTAACGGTTCCAGAGAAGTCGGGTCCGTGGCAGGCATATCCTGCGGAGGTGCTCCGATCAGTGAGAAGACCTTGCAGCAAGCTCTGGAAGTATTCCCTAACGCGCAGATATCCGAGGTGTATTCACAGACAGAGAGCGGTCAATTTATCAGCTTTTTATCTGTACAAGAGTGCCTTGCAGAGGGAAAGCTTCATCGGCTGCAGTCGGTCGGGAATCCATCCCATATGGAGCGCTGGGGCCAGAAGCCTTTTGAGGTGCGTATAGTCAATGACTCAGGGCAAGATGTAGAGCAAGGAGACATTGGCGAAATCATATGCAGAAGTGAACAAATCATGCTTGGTTACTGGAACAATCCGGAAGAGACAGGCAAGACCATCCGAAATGGATGGCTCCATACAGGGGATCTCGGCAGACTGGACGAAGACGGTTATTTATACATTGCGGACCGGAAGAAAGACATGATTATAGTAGGGGCTTCTAATGTCTACTGTGCTGAAGTGGAGCAGGCAATAAGCGTACATCCTTCTATTCTTGAGGCTGCTGTTATAGGAACGCCCTTGCCGGATGAAGGTGAAGAAGTCACAGCGGTAGTTGTACTTAAGGATAAGCAGACACTCGCTCTAGAGGATTTGCAACAATTCTGCGGTCAATCGATAGCCGAATATAAGTTGCCTACCCGCCTAGTGATTACTCAGTCACTTGCCAGAACATCCGTAGGTAAAATAGATAAGAAGGCGATAAAATATAGTATTTACTAAAGGAGGTTCTCCATGAGACTTCGAGATAAAGTCGTTCTCGTAACAGGCGTTACGGGCACGGCAGGAGATAAAATTGCCAGAAGATGTGTTAGCGAGGGAGCAGAGGTCAAAGGACTTATCCGAAATGCGGACCAGATCGCGCTATGTGAAGAGCTCGGCATTACACCCGTCATTGGAGACTTGACAGATAGAGCTTTTATTGTGGAAGCGCTTCGGAATGTGGATATTGTCATTCACGCTGCGGCGTATCTGGGGGAGGACCGGGCGATTGCCGAGGCATCCAATATTCAGGGGGTTCAGAGTCTGGTTGACGGTGCTGTATCTGCGGGAGTGGAATGCTTCGTGCATATTTCTACGGTATCGGTCTATGGTCATTTTGATGGAGAGGTGGAGCTGGACGAGGCCAGTAGTCTTGCCTTCGGCCACGGGGAGGTATACATTTCAACCAAATGTGAATCGGAACGGATTGTACAAGCTGCAAGGGCTAACGGTTTGACAAGTGTGATCCTGCGTCCTGGAGTGATCTGCTCCGAATCCAACTCGCACTGGGGCGACCGACTGATCACTAAGCTTGCTGATTCCGGGGAAGTGGACTGGATTCATCCGGAGGACTTAACGCCCTGGGTGCATGCGGACAACCTGGCTGAGATGTGTGTACTGGCAGCGACGCAGCCTGCGGCTGGGAACCAGTGTTATAACGCAATTGACGGAAATTATCCGGAAAAAGATTTTACGATGCGTATCGGTCTTGCCCTGAACAAGAAGTTCGTTATACCGGGCGGAGACCCTATAAGAACCGCGTATAGCTGCGACAAAATAAAAAACGAGCTCGGCTACAGCCCGGTCAAAACGTTCGAGGAGACCGTTGTCCGGCTGGAGCAGCAAGCTAGGGGAGAGCAAAATGTATAAAAAACCGACGGCCATGCGTTCCGTTCTAGATCCAAAGTATTTGGAATATTGCCTTAGTCCTCTGTACGACATTGGAGATTGGCGAGATTGCCTGTTCTGGTTACGCGGCTTGAACGATACTTACAGAATCCGTACCGGCAGAGGCACTTATATTCTTCGGATCTACCGCCAATCGATAGCTGAATGTGATGTTGTCTATGAATTGTCCCTCCTGACACAGCTGGAACACCAACTAAGCGCAGTAAATACAAAGGTTTCCGTTCCCCTCCCTCAAAAGAACAGCAGCTTATATACGGTCATCGATGCGCCGGAGGGCCCGAGAGTTGCCGTGATTTACAGCTATCTGACAGGCACTGAGAACGTGCTGCATGATGAGGAATCATGTGCTTCCTTCGGAAAATCCGCTGCTGAATTGCATGCTGCCATGGACAGGGTCTCCTTAGATTTGCCTAGACCGGATCTGGATACCCGCGCTCTGATCTTCCAGCCGCTGGACCGTATTGTGGATTATCTCGGTGAGGGACACCGCTCTGCTGCTTATCTGCGCGAGTTCGCCGGTGCATTAACGGAACGGATCAACGCTGCTAGTCCGGGCCTGGACTGGGGCATCTGCCACGGAGATTTGCACGGGAATAACAATGCCTTCCAGGAGGGCGATGCGTTCACGCATTATGATTTTGAATGGGCGGCACAAGGTTGGCGCGCCTACGACTTGGCCCAGGTCCGGCATAGAAAACGCCTGCCTCAGGAGAAGAAGGAACCGCTGTGGCAGGCGTTAATGTCGGGCTACCGCTCGGTCAGAGACTTCTCCGAACAAGATGAATCTGTAATTGATCTGTTTATGATTGCCCGCCGGTTGTGGGTGATGGGACTTGATGTCGAGTTCATCAGTGATAGCGGGGCGCTGGATTACACGGAAGACTGGCTGGAGGAGTTCATTGATGAGTTCCGCTCTTACGATATAGTCTGATGATCCATGAGGAGGAGGAAGACGGGGATGTACACCATCTATAAGCATTGTCCGGGATTATTATGGCCGCGTACAAAAGGAGCTGTAACACCGATTGCCCTCCGCTAGGCGGGATGCTGTTAAAAGCCCATTGCACCTGGGCATCCGCCCAGGCATCTTCTCCGCGAATGCATATGATGATTATGCCTAATGAAACGAAAGAGGAGCGATAGATATGGGATTTATACCAGTGCCGGGAGGCGGCGGAGGATTTCCGGGGATACCGGGATTTCCGGGTGGACCAGGCTTGCCGGGAGGGCCGGGGATTCCAGGGATACCAGGCGGAGGGCCTGGGGGATTTCCGGGGACGCCCGGGGGTGCACCGGGAGGAGTAGCCGCACCGACGGCGCCACCGCCGCAATTCGTACCGCAAGCACCGGCGGTTACTGCTTATGCGGTTGACCCCGGAGGCATCAGAGGATGCCTGTTCCGCAACACTTATATCTGGCTGAATAATGGTGAGCAGTTCTGGTTCTACCCGGTATTCGTGGGCAGAAGTTCGGTCGCAGGCTTCAGATGGAATGGCTTCTTCTGGGGATACTACGGCGTTGATTTGAACCGGGTTAGCTCGTTCACCTGCTTTTAATTCTGGAAGGAAGCCACCTTTAGCAAGTAAAGAACCCCATGGAGTAAAGGATGCATTCAGTTCGTAGCGAACTATTAGAGATAAATGTATTCGGTGCAACTAAAAACAGTGAAATGGAAGGCTTTCCTCTTCTAACTGTAGTTTGTA
This sequence comes from Paenibacillus sp. FSL P2-0136, assembly GCF_037975325.1. Taxonomy (NCBI): domain Bacteria; kingdom Bacillati; phylum Bacillota; class Bacilli; order Caryophanales; family Paenibacillaceae; genus Paenibacillus; species Paenibacillus sp. FSL P2-0136. The sequence continues at coordinate 7,136,079 of NZ_CP150244.1, read as the reverse complement.
CAACTACATTTGCCCGAATGGGCAAAAATCCAGGTATAGAGGCATTTTAAGTGCACGAAATACAGCTAAACAGAGATTTGGCGACACATCCGCCGATTTAGTTGTACAGATTGCAATTAAGCCTCTCCCTTTACCTTAATCGCGGCGCGGTAAACCCTCAGCAAGCGATTAGTTAAAGTAATTTTCAAAAGCTGAACTTTGATGGGCTTCTAGCCTGGCGGCATCTCCCTGTTTGGCGTACCGTGACTTGGTTAAGTATAGATCAAGATCACGGACAGGGAGGTGTACTATGGACAACCTGTGGATGGCATTCGTCTACCCTGGCAGCTTCTTGAGTCTGCTGGGGATTGTATTACTCATTATTGGCTATCAACGGCGGCGCACGGGCAGGCGTACCCGTCTGGAAGGCGCGGTAGCCCAGCCCGGCCCGCCGGCACCTGGAGGCCCAGGCACCGCATCGTTTCAGCGGGAGGTACGGTATTCGCTGATGGGAGGCATTCTGCTGGGGCTGGGCTTGCTCCTATTTGCTGCACTGGGCGTTACCTCGCTGTTAGAATAGGACAAGCGTATTGAGCTGGAAACGGCTTAAGCGGGTAGCGGGCAGTACGATACACCTTGCTAAATTCGGGAGCAGGGTGTATTCTTAGTCTAATATGTCAGTTAGTACTGACAGTCAACTTTTGAAATGAGGAATATGATGATGGAGAGCAAATCGCTAAGTACCAGTGATAAACTCCTGACCGCTGCCATTGATCTGTTCGCAGAGAAGGGCTACAAGAGTGTGACCACCCAGGAGATTGCGGCGGCGGCAGGCTTAAGCGAGAAGACGCTGTTCCGCCAGTTCGGAACCAAGCTGAACCTGCTGGAGCGGGCCTTCGACCGGTTTCATTATACCGAAGATATGGCCAGGCTGTTCAATGAAAGCATTATATGGGATCTTCATACCGATCTGCTGCTGGTCAGCCGGACGTATCATGAGATTATGAACCGCAACCGGAAGATGAACATGATATTTATCAAGGAAGGGGATCAACTCCCCGGCCTTAAGGAGTATAGCAGAACCGCTCCGGAGCAGTTGATGCGGAATCTGACGGATTATTTCAAGGCCATGACCGAGCGGGGGAAGCTGATTCCCGGGAATCCCAGAGTGCAGGCTGTGCAATTTATGGTGATGAATTATGGCGCATTCCTGAACAATCTGGACGATGAGGGGAATTTCACTTCGGTGTCGCTGGAGGAATTCATTACGGCAAGTGTCCAGACCTTTACTAGGGCTTTAACGCCCTAGTTGTTTTTTTGAATGAAATGACAGTAAGTACTGACTAACCTAAATCGAATTGATATATGGAGAGAGGAGCACCACCTATGAAGAACCATGCTGTAACCCCTGACATCAGAGGGAATGTGTTAATGCGCGCGCTCGTTTTTATCCTGGTGATTTCATCAATGAATGCGAATATGTTCAATATTGTGCTGCCGACGATCAGTAAGCAATTTGAATTATCTCCATCTCAGGTTAGCTGGGTCATTACCAGTTATATGATTGTATATGCTGTCGGTGCGGTTACTTTTGGCAAATTGACGGAGAAGTACCGGTTGAAGGACCTGCTGACATATGGATTAATGCTCTTTGTGCTGGGATCTATGGCTGGCCTGGCCGCCACCGAATATTGGATGATCATTGCAGGCCGTGTAGTTCAGGCAGGCGGGGCTTCCGTGATCCCTGCTATGGCGATGATCATTCCGGTCCGTTACTTCTCCCCTGAGAAAAGAGGCCGTGCGCTGGGTACGTCTGCCATTGGGATAGCTTTGGGTACAGCGCTGGGGCCGATTATTGCCGGTATGGTCATCAGCGCCTGGAGCTGGCGGATTCTGTTCCTCATTCCGTTGCTGTCGCTGCTGACACTGCCGGTCTACCGCAAATATCTGCAGGATGATGAATCAGGAAAGGCCGGTCCGATGGACTGGCTTGGCGGCATATTGCTGGCTGGGGCGGTAACGGCAATTTTATTGGCATTAACGAGCGGGAGCTTCCCGTTTGCGCTGGCAGCGGTTCTGATGCTCCTCCTGTTTATTCTGCGTATCCGCTCCGCTGCGGCTCCGTTTATCCATCCCGATATTTTCCGCAACAGGCAGTATTCGATCATCCTGATGATTACCTTCTGCATTACGGGCATCAGCTTCAGCTCTCCATATCTCATCCCGCAGCTGCTGACACTTGTAAACGGTCTGTCTCCCGCCTATGTCGGGATCATCATGCTGCCGGCAGCTATCGTTACCACGGTTCTGGGCCGTAAGGGCGGCAAGCTGGCAGATGAGCACGGGAATCCTCGGCTCGTGTATACGGCGGCCTCGCTTCTGGGGATAGGCTTCCTGTGTTTGTCTTCAGTAGCTGGAGGCTCTGCGGTTCTGGTCTCCATCTCGCTGATCTTCTGTGTGCTGGGCCAGTCGTTCATGCAGATTGCTATGTCAAATACGGTTTCGCGGACGTTGACCCCAGAGCAGACAGGAGTGGGGATGGGGCTGTTCTCCATGCTCACCTTCATCTCAGCCGCTACATCGACGGCGGTCCTGGGCAAGGTGCTCGACTCCGGTGCCCAGGCAGCGGCGTTCAATCCTATACCTGGAAATGAGGCTTCCTTTGTGTTTAGTAATATTTTTGCGGTGCTTGCTGTTCTGGTTATTGCGGTGAGCATGGTTTATTATGTGCAGTTTGGGCGCAAGGAGAGCAGATCATCCGGGACCATAAGCAGGGGCTTATAATAACAGCCCGGCCAGCCGGTGAATCCCCTGCTCAATCAAGGTCTCATCCACCTTGGCGAACCCCAGCACCCAACCCTTCCTGCGGCTCTCCAGACAGTAGTGTGCAAGAGGATATACCCGGATTCCCTGCTCCAGGGCTAACCGGGTCACGGCTTCCTCATCGTAGTCTGATTCTGCCTCAAGGAAGACATGCAGTCCCGTCTCTGCTCCGCTCAGGGTGAACCGCTCGGCTAGACCGTTTGCGGTTATCGCCTTGGTGATGGCCTCATGTCTGCGGCGGTACACATTGCGGACTCTGCGCATATGGCGCATGAAGTGCCCTTTTTGAATAAAATGGGTCAAGGTGAGCTGGTCCATCACCGGAAGGTGGCGGTAGGTCAGCTCCTGTACGCGGGCCAGCTGGGCAATGGCCCGCGCCGGGCCGACAATCGCCGAGATACGGATGGCCGGGGCGATCATTTTAGAGAAGCTCATCATATACAGGGTATTATTCGGCGCCTGGCTATAGAGCGTGGGCAGCGGGTCGCCACGGTAGCGGAATTCACTGTCATAGCCGTCCTCTATAATCCATAGCTGCTCCTGCACGGCCTGATGCAGCAACTGCTGCCTGCGCGGCTCTGACATCACGGAGCCTATGGCGCACTGGTGCGATGGAGTTACGAAGACCAGCCGCGATTCCGGGTGAAGCTGGTCAACCACAAGGCCATGTCCGTCTACCGGGACAGGGGCTACGTGCATCCGCCGGTAATTCATCGCCATCCATGCCGCAGGGAAGCCGGGATCTTCCACAGAGACGGTATCTCCTTCCGTGAGCAGGGATTGGGCAATCAGGTCAAGGCTGTGCTGCGCTCCTGAGGTCAACAGAATCTGATTGAGCTCAATCCGTATGCCCCGCTCAAGCAGCAAGTAACGCTGAATCTGTTCCCTGAGCGGCAGGAGACCATAGGGATTGCCGTAGGACCAATCGGATACGTCCATTGCGGCAGAGGCGTGAAGCAGAGATTGCCGCCAGTGGTTCTGGAAGGTCCTATCCACATAAGGCTCGTGGGGGGTGAAATCGATCATCACCTCCTGAGGCTGATGGCCTCCGAACCAGTCTTGCAGCTGATCTACCGCTGAGTTCAGCAGGGGAATTAAAGGTGGAACAGGTCCTTCCGGCACCGACTCCTCCTGTGCCGCTTCAGGAACCGGGTTCCAATGGCTTACCCGTGTTCCGCCCCGCCGGGAGGTTATGGTATACCCTCTGCTCAGCAGTTCCTCATAGACGAGCTGCACCGTGGAGCGGGAAACTCCAAGCTGCTCTGCGAGTTCACGGGAAGGGAGCAGCAGCTCACCCGGGGTCCAGATGCCTTGTGTAATATTGTGAATGGCCTGATTCAGCAGTTGCTGCCAGATCGGACTTGGGTCGTTGCGGTTGACGAACATTGTGAGAAGTCCCCTCCCGTTTGTTGTTTCGGTGCAGTGCCTAAATTATGGATTGGTCGAAACTATGTTCTTTGGATATTTTAGCACAATCCAATAGCTGATATACTACCGAATAACGTATACGCGGAGGACGCGGGAAGGAGAGGGTTCGATATGAATCCGGTTCGTTACAAGGTCAGGGAATGTAAGGATGAGGCGAGGATTGAACAGTTTTTGAAGCAGGCGAGAATTGGGTTTCTGGGATTAGCGGATGGTAATCTCCCGTATGTTGTGCCGCTTAACTATGTGTGGATGGACGGGAAGCTGTATATCCACGGGGCCGGGGATGGAAGACGCAATCAGGTGATGAGTGAGAACTCAGAGGTATGCTTCACAGTCTGTGAGGAGTATGGGACAATCACGAATCCCGTGCCCGCCAAGACGGATACTGCCTATATGAGCGTGATGGTCTTCGGGCAGGCAGAGCCAGTGACGGATCTGGATGAGGCTACGCAGGTCCTGCAGGAGATGATGAACAAGTATGTGCCCGGATACTATAACCGGCCTCTGTCCAAGCAGCATGTCGAGAAATACCGGTCGGCTGTGTACGGCGGACCCGTACAAGTGTACCGGATCACTCCGCAGCATCTGACAGCCAAAGAGAATCCGGTTGAAGCAGAGAGTATGTACAAGGCAGGGACGAATGAAGGGCAGAGCGTGTGATTGCTGCACGGCAAACTAAATAGAGAATGAGCGCTCGGGCCGGTAACGGCCCGGGCTTGTTCGCGTTATGGCATGGGCGGAATGGATGCAAAAAACCGAACACCATTGCGCGGGGCGGGCGATGTGCTGGGGCGGATGTAATCGAAAAACCGATTACAATCGCCGCGAGAGGGGGATGGACGGAAATGTAAGTGGAAAACCGATTACAATGGGCCGGGTGGGGGCGCGTGGGCCAAATGTAATCGAAAAACCGATTACAATGCGCCGCGAGGGGGGCATGGACGGAAATGTAATCGAAAAACCGATTACAATGCGCCGCGAGGGGGGCATGGACGGAAATGTAATCGAAAAACCGATTACAATGCGCCGCGAGAGGGGCATGGACGGAAATGTAAGTGGAAAACCGATTACAATGGGCCTGGTGGGGGCGCATGGGCCAAATGTAATCGAAAAATCGATTACAATTGGATGAGACCGCAGTTGGCATAGGATATGTACAGGATAGAGGGCCGTCAAAGTTGCTGTGAGCCCCAGGATATCGTATGGTTGAGTTAATATAGCAAACAAAGGTAGTATGGAGAATATTAGTAGTATCGAGAATACAGGTAGGATCAAGCAGAGAGGATGAAGCAAATGTCCACAGATAACCAAGCTCTTCCCCCGGCTCCGATTACAGAACCCGGACGGTATGTCCTTGATCTGACGGGGCCCGGTAGCCACACGCTTGACCGCAAGCCCGGTATGGGCAGCTTATCGATCGGCCCCATGGAGTCGAAGCCACAGGCAGAGATGCTGGTCGCTGCGGATGAGCGCATCAACTGGTCCGTCTTCGAACCCTTCGCCACCCCGGCCGGCTCCCCTTGGCCGCGTTATCTGAGCTATACCGGCGTTGACACGGGCTTCCTGGAGTGGGCGGAGCGGCGGCCTATTGAGAGTATAAGCTGGACCCCGGTGCTGCCGGAGGCTGCGGAGATGGATGCCAGCCGGGCAGATATCTACGGCTTGAATATTACAATGAGCCAGCAGTCCGGCGGATTACTCCGCATGAAGCTGCCGGACAAGCTGTACAACCTGAGCCTGTCCGGCGATCTGACCCGCATCTCGGCCTCCGGCCATCTGCCGACTACGTTGGCCTTAGTACCGGATATGAGCCGGCGCAGGAGCGATGCGCCGTACCGGCTGCCGGATCTGGGTGAGCTGCAGGGTGTGACCAACCTGACGCTGAATAGCCCGCCGCTGGGCCAGCCCATCTCGCTGGCGGGTCTGGGGCAGTTTCCGAACCTGGAATCCCTGAGCTTGTGGGGCAGCTTCTGTGATCTTGACGCACTTGCCCGCCTTACCGGGCTGACCAGCCTGGAGCTGCGCTTCATGCCGGAGCTTGACGGTCTGCCTTCGCTGGATACGTGGCCGCTGCTGGACCGGTTCATTGCCTTCAATGTGGAAGAGGCCGGCGGCAAGCGTCTAAGGCAACAGATGAAGGCGCGGGCCAAGATGCGCCCTTGGGATGAGTATGCCTCGGTGAGCCAGCTGAGAAAGCCTGAGTGGTGGGTGAGCGAGTACGGCCGCCCATTCTCCGCCTGGCCGAAGCGTCTGGCCAAGCTGGCGAACGAAGCCTACGATGCTGCACAAGCAGCTATGGCGGAGGCCCGCAATCTTGAAGAGGCGGAAGCAGCCATTACCGCCTTCACCCTGCGCTTCAATTCGCTGAAGGGCATCGAGACTACCGAGAGGGAAGACCTGGGCGAAGCGGTATGGCAGCTCAGCCAGTCAGAGCACCAGCTCGGCCAGCCTATAACAGAGGAAGCGGCGCAGGGCTGGTTCGATGCGGCGCGTGATTATTAATTAAAAAGTTTATAAAAATTAAGATAAATCTTAAAATTTAGTTTCATTAGTGATAAACTAGGATCAGGATTGATCCAAACGGTGTGTGACTTGGTCCGCGCTGGCTTGCTATGGCGCCTAAGCAGGAGTGCCTGCATCCTTCCTGCAAATCGTAGGGTAGAAGGACGGTATAATATGAGCAACCAACAAACAAAAACAGACGTTATTTTAATTGGTGCTGGAATCATGAGTGCAACACTTGGTTCACTGTTAAAGGAATTAGTACCGGATTGGCAAATAACCGTGTTTGAGCGGCGTGCGGGTGCGGGGGAGGAAAGTTCAGGTGAATGGAACAATGCGGGAACGGGGCATTCCTCACTCTGCGAGCTTAACTATACTACAGAGCAGCCGGACGGATCGATTGACATCAGCAAGGCGATTAAGGTGAACGAGGAATTTCAGTTCTCCAAGCAATTCTGGTCCTATCTGGTGAGCCAGAAACGAATACACAATCCGCAGGATTTCATTGTACCTGTGCCACATATGAGCTTTGTGGAAGGACAGAAGGACGTTGCATTTTTACAAAAACGATATGAAGCGCTTTCAAATAGTCCGCTATTTCAAGGCATGGAATTCTCCGATGATCCAAGGCGGCTGATGGAATGGATTCCGCTGATGATGAAGAACCGGAAGCTGGACCAGCCGATAGCGGCTACCAAAATCGATTCGGGAACGGATGTGAACTTCGGCGCACTGACCCGTATGCTGTTCAACCACTTGCAGAGCAATAACACCGATATTAGGTATAATCATCAGGTGGATGACCTGAAGCGCGCGCAGGACGGCTCCTGGGAGCTGAAGGTGAAGAATCTCGCCAGCGGCGTAACAGAGCGTCATAACGCCAAGTTCGTCTTCATCGGCGGCGGGGGAGGAAGCCTGCATCTGCTGCAGAAATCCGGCATACCGGAAGGTAAAAAGATTGGCGGATTCCCGGTAAGCGGACTGTTCATGGTCTGCAAGAAGCCGGAGATTGTAGCCCAGCATCATGCCAAGGTGTACGGTAAGGCTGCTGTGGGTGCGCCTCCGATGTCTGTTCCACATCTGGATACCCGGGTGATCGATAAGCAGGAATCCCTGTTCTTCGGGCCGTTTGCCGGCTTCTCGCCCAAGTTCCTGAAATACGGCTCCATGTTCGATCTGATTACCTCGGTCAAGCCGGATAATCTGGTTACGATGCTTGCAGCAGGAGCGAAAAACCTGTCATTGACCAAGTATCTGATCGGGCAGGTCATGCTGTCCAAAGAACAGCGCATGGAAGCGCTGCGGGAGTTCATCCCGGATGCTAGCAGCGAGGATTGGGAGCTGGTGGTGGCAGGCCAGCGGGTGCAGATTATTAAGGATACAGCAGCCGGTAAAGGCATGCTTCAATTCGGAACGGAAGTGATCAGCAGTGCGGACGGCTCCATCGCCGCATTGCTGGGAGCCTCTCCAGGAGCATCAACGGCCGTCTCTGTCATGCTGGAGGTAATCACCAAGTGCTTCCCGCAGCAGATCAAGGCCTGGGAGCCGAAGATCAAGCAAATGATTCCTGCCTACGGCATGTCCTTGTCCGCTAACCCGAAGCTATTGAACGACATTCATGCTTCCGCAGCGCACACGCTGGGCCTGACGAATGGAACAGATGGGCATGAGCCGCCAGCCGCGGTCAACCATCTGTAGGCAATAGAGAGCGTACGGCTGACCACCAGCCTGTCAGCTCTTATATACATGCAAAGAGGCCATCCCTTGGGATAGCCTCTTTGTCTTCCTGTGTCCATCTCTGAGTACTTCAAGGGCGATCAAGCCTTATGAGTCTTGAACAGCCGGATGGCCAGAATCAGAGCCACCGCTACAGCCGCGAGACCCGCCCAGTTCAGGTGGAGCACAGAGGTACGGCTGATCACATAGCCGCCTAGGCCCGATCCCAGCGCGAAGCCGAACTGGATGAAGGAGGTATTGACGCTCAGGGCCATATCCGGGTTCCGGGGAACCAGGGTGACCAGCAGGAGCTGTTGCGCGGGGGAGATGCTCCAGGTCCCCAGCATGAAGATCATCAGGATCAGGAGGAGGACGATCACATGAACGCCTGCCATTGCGAACAGGAGGAGCGTGGCTGCCTGTAACAGAAGTCCCGTAATTATGGTGAACTTCGATCCTTTGGAATCAGCCAATTGCCCGCCTAACTTGGAGCCCATGAAGCTGCAGACCCCCGCCAGGAAGAGCACCCCGCTGATTTCGGTCACAGACAGTGAGGATGCGGCCTGCAGGTAAGGGGTAATATAAGTGAAGAGTGTAGCGTAACCCCCTACATATAGTAAGGTGATCGCCAGAGCAGTAACAATTCTGGAATCCTTCAGCACAGACAGCTGCATCCTGAGGGTGACGGCTTCTTTTTCTTTGATGGCAGGGACCTTGGCAGAGATGATGAACAGCGGAACAAGGCTCAGCCCCCCGACGATGATGAACAGAGCCCTCCACCCAAAGTGTTCACTGAAAAAAGTGCCGGCCGGAACGCCCAGAACCAGCGAGCTGCTCAGTCCCATCAGAATAATGCCAATCGCATTGCCTCTGCGCTCCTTCTCCACGAGCCGTGTAGCTACAGCCATAGCGACTACGGTAGCTATGCCCCCGCTTGCCCCTTGGATAACCCGTACCCCCAGCATAGCTTCATAAGGCAGGTTCAGAAGCATCAGCCCGTTGCTGGCAATGAACACGCCGAGGGCGGTCATCAACAGCTTTTTTCGGTCCATATTGAGGGTGAGTGCAATGAGAACCGGTGCAATAATCGCTGCGGACAGCGCGAAGACAGTCACCATCAGACCCACTTCGGAGGTGGATACGCTAAGATCTGCCGCCATCATCTCAATGACGCCGGTAATAATATATTCAATCGTCCCGATCAGAAAAACGGCAAGTGCCAGAATATATATCGTCAATCGGTTATTCAAATTCATTCGCTCCTTGTGGTTTCATATCCTTGTACATTCATAACGGAATCGGCCGCCGTTCTTGTCATCACTCTACGATGCTGCTAAGGTTAAGTCAAAGAAACGTTTCTGAATGGAACGTTCATTTTTTTTGAATGAAGGAGTGACATCAGATGGAATTGCGCCAACTTAAAACCTTTTATACGCTGGCTTCCACGCTCAATTTCGCCCGCGCCGCCGAAGCGCAGAACTATGTTCCCTCAACGGTTACGATGCAAATGAAGGCCCTGGAGGAGGAATTAGGAGTGAAGCTGGTGGACCGGCTCGGTAAAAATGTGACGTTAACCGATACCGGAAAAACGTTCCTGCGTTATGCGGATAACATCCTGTGTATGGTGGAGGAGGCGCAGCATGCCCTTAAGCAGCCCGGCGAGCTGACAGGCACCATCGTGATTAGCGCAGATGAGACATTATGCACCTACCGGCTCCCCGCTGTGTTGCAGAAGTTCCGGCAGCTTCATCCCGGAGTCCGCTTGATCTTCCTGCCGCTCGTGAGTCCCAGCCTCAGACAGAGTCTGCGGGACGGGGATGTTGATGTTATCTTCATGCTGGATGAAGTGAAGGGAGAGAGCGGATTTTGCGGAGAAAAAATAAGGGAGGAACGCTTCTGTCTCCTGGCTGCTCCCGATCATCCGCTGGCGTCGCGTCCGGCGCTTGCTATCGAGGATTTCCACGGTGAAACGTTCTTACTGACGGAGCAAGGGTGCTCCTACCGCAGCTTCTTCGAGCGCAGCCTGTCGCAGAAGGGGATGGCAGGCATTACGGAACTTGAGTTTCACAGCGCAGAAGCCATCAAACAATGTGCGAAGCTGGGCATGGGCATCGCCATCCTGCCTGAAATGGCTGTAAGCGAAGAATTGAAGCGGGGGGAGCTGATCTCCCTGCCGTGGGATTTGACCGCAGTATCTTTTGCCACCCAGATGTTCTGGCATGAGGAGAAGTGGCTCTCCCCGGCAATTGAGGCTTTTCTCCGTCTGGCCCGGGATCTCGAATCCTCCCCTTGACCTTAGGTCTGACCCAGGGTGTATCGTAGGGATATTCCAAGCCGCAGTCCGGGGAGTGATTAGATGAGAAATGAAATAACAATTAGTGAACTGGCCAAGCTGATGAATGTATCGGTTCACCAGATCCGGTATTTTGAAGAGAAGGGTGTTCTGCAGCCTGCTTATACCGGTGAGAATCAGTACAGAATGTACAGTATGGATCAAGTGTATCAGCTCGCGCATATCCTGCTGCTCCGCAAGCTTGAAGTGCCTGTTCAGTCGATTAATGAATGTATGGGCTATAGTCCGGAGCAGCATCGCGGGCTGCTGGAGCATTCTCTGGAGGGGATTGAGCAAGAGCTGCGCCGCCTCCGGGAGCTTCGGCAGTTTATCCGTAAAATGCTGGAGGAACAGCAGAGCTACAGCACCTCCCCTGAGACCTTTCAGATTAAGAAGTGTAAGGCTACAAGACTTATGCAGGTGATGAAGCTGGATTCACACAGGAAGCTGAGTGCAGCGCTGCTTGCGGAGCAGGCGGCAGGGATACCGGATCTGTTCGAATCGGATATGTATTATGTGCTGGAGGAGCCGGGCGCTGTGACCTTGTGTCTGGAGCAGCCGGAGGCGGGCGGAGTTATTTTACCGGAAGGGGAGTATCTGACTCTGCAATGTGTGGCCCGGGAGGAGGAGCTGGAGCAGTGGACCGGCCGGCTGCTGGAGCATGCTGCTGCACAAGCGATTCCTCTCGCGGGACCGCTGGTGGTCATTGAACGTTCTTATCTCTCCCTTTTCGTTCAAGACAAGCTGCATTATGAGCTGAGGGCCTGCATCGGCCCGGCTGCACCCGTGGAAGGGAGAGGTTCCGTATGAGAACGATGTCAACAGGTACAACGTCAATAAGCACAGCGCCAGTAACTATCGAACCTATGGAGGCGAGGTATAATCGTGCGGTGGGGGGGCTGCTGGCTCAAGCTTTTCAGGGGAAATTCCAGAACCGGATCAGGCTGAAGGAGGGAGAGCTGGCAGGGTGCTTCGAAATGCTGCTTCAGTATGCTCCTGCTGATCCCTATACACACAGGATGGTAGCTGTGCAGCAGGGTGAGGTGATTGGCAGCATCGCGATTAAGTGTACACCTGAAGCCCGCCTTTTGGGGAAAAGGCAGACGCCTCCGTTACCGGGAACCTCACAGCTATTAGGCAAACGGGGCATGATCAGAATGCTGATCGGCCTCTATGTACTAGACCATACCCCGGCAGCAGGCGAGTGTTATATTACCGACCTTGCGGTCCACCCGGAGCATCAGAACAAAGGGGTAGGAAGGTTGCTTATAGAGTGGGCGCAGAAGCTTGTGGATCAAGACCCGGGACTGAATCGTCTCAGCCTGCATGTATCAGCCGGTAATCCGCATGCCCGTCAGCTATACGGGAAGTGGTCCTTCCATACGGAAGCCCGGGAGACACGTTATACCCTGTATTTATTGTTCAATGAACTGCGCTGGGAATACATGGTTCAGAAGAGAGGCGGATACAGAAATGAAGACAACGAAGAAGCTATGGATATCTCTGCTAACTATAGTGCTGCTCCTTAGCGGTGCGGGGCTGTATATTGTGCAGCAGAACCGCTTTGAGATGACGGAGCAGGCCATCCGGATTGCGTCGCCTGAGGGCGAGCTGACGGGTACGCTGGTGCTGCCCAAGGGGTCTTCAGCAGCTTCCGGCAAGCTGGGACTGGTCCTCTTCATTCATGGGGACGGGCCGATTAATGCCTCGCATGATGATGGATATAAGCCGCTATGGGAGCGGTTAGCCAGTCTGGGGTATGCCTCCTTGTCTCTTGATAAAAGAGGGATCGGCGGTTCCGCAGGCGATTGGCTGGATCAGAGTATAGATGACCGGGTGGAAGAAGCCCGCGAGGCTATTGCATGGGCCCGGAAGCAGCCGGATATCGATCCGGACCGGATCGGGGTGTGGGGCGCCAGTCAGGCAGGCTGGGTGATTCCCAAGCTGGCGGGCAAGGAGCCGCTCGCCTTCAGCATCCTGGTCTCCCCGGCTATTAACTGGCTGCGCCAGGGTGCCTATCATACCCGGCAGCAAATGCTGCAGGAAGGGAAATCGGAAGCGGAGATTCAAGCGGAAGTGGCATCTAACAACGAGGTTTTGGAGCTTTTGGCGCAGAAGGCGAGCTATGAAGACTATCTGGCTGTAGTGAAGGAAGATGACCCGATGACGCGGGAGCGGTGGACCTTTGTCAGTAAGAATTACCTGTCGGATGCAGGGGAGGATCTTAAGCAATTCCATTCCCCGGTGCTGTTGCTGCTGGGCCAGCAGGATATTCATGTAGACTGGCAGGAGACAGAGCAGGTGTACCGCAAGCTCGTCCGGCCGGAGCTGCTGAGCGTGGCGGTCTTCCCGGAGGCTGAGCATTCGATGCTGAGCAAGAAGACGGCGGATTCCAGCTTCAGAGCGCTCATGATCAGCCTCTTCGCCCCACGCCACATTACAGTTCCGGGCTATATGGATCGGATTGGGGAATTTCTTAAGGAGCTGGAGTAGCAGCCCGCTCCCTTAGCACCGTAATTACTACGTATACCGGCTCATCATTTCAAGCAGGTACTTACGGAATTCTTCACGGTAGTCCTTCGGCTCCATAATCTCCAGATGGGTGCCGAAGCCTGCCAGGAATTGATATCCGATCGGGTGATGCGGAATATAGAACGTAGCCAGCAGTTGTTCCGCGTTATAGGCTTCGATGCTCTTGCGGCCATAACGTTCAATGAATTGATCCTTAATCCCCGGCGAGATCAGCGCCTTCACTTCGGTTAACTGCGGCGGAACTTCAGCCTCCCGTGCCTGATTCAGCATATCCGCTCTGGGGCTGAAGGTCTGTTTCTTCCGCTCCAGCTGCTCCATCCGGGAGAGCTTGAACATCCGCGCGCCCATCCGCTCCAGGCAGAAGCCCTTCAGATACCAGCTCGATTCACTGAAATGAAGTTGATAAGGCTCCACTGTCCGTGTCGTGGGAGTACCTGTTCTATCGGTATAGTCAAAAGAGAGCAGCCAGCTCCCGGCGATGGCCTCCTGACAGAGCTTCATGGCTCCGGCAAGCTCCGCGCGTCCCTCCCAGCCATAGAAGGACAGCTGAACCGACCCTTTAGAAGCGAGCGGGCTAACCATCGCTTCTATTTTTCGTAGCGTCATGGCAACGTCTTCGCTGATCAGAATTTGCTCCAGCCCGCCGAGCGCAGCCAGTATATTCTCCAGATCGGAGCTGCTCAGCAGCCGCTTGTCCATCTTGTATTCTTCCATAATGCCGTAGCCGCCCTGCACGCCGGGTGTGGCGTATATAGGAATGTGCGCCAGGCTGAGCGCTTCCATATCGCGGAGAATCGTCCGTTTGGACACGCCGAATAATTGTGCGAACTCTGAGCTGGGCACAATATCTTTTTTGAGCAGAATCATGATGATGGTAATCAGCCGCTCCACCTTGTCCATCCGGTTACCTCTTTCTTGAGTTGAGTACGAAACGGTGACATATAGCCGTCACCTATCGTGTATTATACTACATTTATCTTACGAAGGAGGTTATGCTCAATGTCAGCGATTGCTTATCTTAATTTCGATGGTGTTGCCGAACAGGCGATTGAATTCTACACAGAGGCTCTACAGGCCACCCAGGTGAAAAAGGTCAAATTCGGAGATATGCCGCAGGACCCGAACTATCCTCTGTCCGAGCAGGAGTCAGCGATGATTATGGAATCCTCTATAGAATTCGCAGGCGGCAAAATTATGATGTCCGACCTTCTGCCCTCGATGCAAGCGGTAATGGGAAAGCTGGTGAAGGGGAATGCCATGCTGATCAGCCTGGTGATGGAGGACAAGCAGAAGCTGGAAGAGTACTTTAAGGGCCTGTCTGCGGGCGGACATGTCATCATGCCTTTATCCGCTACACCATGGTCTTCGTGCTTCGGCTTGCTGGTGGACCAGTATGGTGTAGGGTGGAAATTCAACAGTGATGCCGAGCAGTTTCTGGATGCGATTATGGAGGGGAATTCAAGTAAATTGCAATAATGGGACGTAAATCACAGTTTGTAAAATTTTCTCCTCTAAAGCCCTAAATCGTTGAAGGAATTGGCCTGAATCTATGGAAAGATAGAGTACCTGAGACCAGTCTGCGTCATATATTCAGGAATTCACTCATGAAAAGAGGAATTTGAGCTGATGTCAACGATTCGTCTGGGCAATACCCGGCTAACAGGAGCGGATGGCGTTCGTGCGATCGCCTGCCTGTCAGTCATCCTGCATCACTTGTCGCAAAAGCTGATCATGCCCGCACAAAAGCCCTGGCTGCAGGAGCTGCAATCCGTGCTGCTTCTGGGGAACAGCGGGGTCAGCTTGTTTTTTCTGCTAAGCGGCTTCCTGCTGTCGTTTCCCTTCTGGAGTGCATATCTCGATAACAGGCCGTATCCGAGTTTGAGGACGTACACCCTGCGCCGTGCCGCAAGAATTATGCCCGGCTTCTATGTATCCCTGCTGGTCTGCCTGCTCCTGACCTGGAGGCTGGATATTCCGATGGAGTACTTAGGGCGGCGTATTGTCACAGCCTTCACCTTCACATCGGGCTTCCACTATACCACGTTCTTCCCCTCCGACTTGAACGGCCCGCTCTGGTCGATCAGCTTCGAGGTCTTCTGCTACCTGCTTATGCCCCTCTTCATGGCTGCACTATTCATGCTAGGCAAACTTCATTCCTTTAGTAAGGCGATCATGTTCTGGGTCGCCATATTTGGGTTGGTGCTGGCCGCCAATGCCCTCATTCATCATTGGTTTACACCAGGCGAGCAGGGCCGGGGCTGGGACTACGGCCAGGTCGGCGGAGCGAAATTCTGGATGCCCAACTACAATCCGGTCGGCTTCTTCGGCCACTTCACCATCGGCATTCTGGCGGCGGGCATCACGAATGCCTTGCTGCAGCGCCGCTCCAGAGTGGAAAGGCTCAGCAGGCTGGGCGTGTTCGATGCGGCTGCTGCGCTCGCACTTGGCCTGGCCGGCCTCCTGATCTGGCGGATGCGCCACGCGGGCGAATTCGATTTCAGTCTCCAGCAGCAGCCGTATCTGTTCCCGGTCTACGCCATACTATTTGGCATTGTGCTATTCACAGCACCGTTCAGCCGGGTGGCCGGGCGTGTGCTGGATAACCGCTTCTTCCGGTTTACGGCGAAGGTCTCGTTCGGCCTGTACATATGGCACTACCTGTTCATTACTCTGATCGAGAAGTACGGGCTTCAGGATTACCACTTTGCCGGGGTCAGGGATGTGTGGCGCTGGCTGGGCATCAGTATGTCTGTTGTGGTCATTTCGTATGCAGCGGCCACTATTTCGTATTACGCCATAGAACAGCCGTTCATTAACTGGTCTAAGGGCAAGCCGCTCTTCCGGCGCAAGCCGAAGGATAAGCCTGCGGAGACGGCAGCCTAATCTTCACCCGACTGTTGACTTTGTGAAATCCCCGTGATACATTGTGTATACACGGAATACACAATTTATTGGGGAGGGTTGTTATGCTGGCCTTGGATGTTAGACACTTGAATAAGAAATACCCGAATTTTCAGCTCAAAGACGTATCTTTTCAACTGGAGCAGGGGTATATTATGGGCTTCATCGGCGTGAACGGCGCCGGCAAAACAACGACGATCAAATCGATTCTAAATATGATTCAGATGGACAGCGGCGAGATTCACATTCTGGGCAAGAATATCGCGGAGCATGAGATGGAGCTGAAGCAGGACATCGGCTGTGCCTTCGGCGATATTAACTTCTACACCCGCAGCCGGATCAAGACGCTCACAGGCATCACGAAGAAGTTCTACAAGAATTGGAATGATGACACGTATTACAAGTATCTGAAGCGGTTCAAGCTGGACGAGAACAAGAAGATCGCTGAGCTGTCCACCGGTATGAAGGTCAAATACAGCCTGACTCTCGCTCTGTCGCATGGCGCCAAGCTGCTCATTCTGGATGAGCCGACCAGCGGACTCGATCCGGTCTCCCGGGATGATCTGCTGGATATTTTCCAGGAGCTTATCATGGGCGGCGAGATCAGCATCCTTTTCTCCACTCATATAACCTCTGACCTCGAACGCTGTGCGGATTATATCACCTTCATTGAGCAAGGAGAGATTGTGGCAAGTAGCGAGAAGAACGAGTTCAAGGAGTCATACCGGTTACTTAGCGGCAGCGAGTCGCAGCTTAACGAATTGAAGGAGAAGCTGATTTCCTACAAGATCAACTCCTTCGGCTTCACCGGATTGATTCATGCCCGGGATATCGATCCCGCCTGGACGCTTAACACGGCCATCCCGACTCTTGACGACATCATGATCTACTTTACCAAAAAGGAGGGTGTATATGTATAATCTGGTGCTGAAGGATTTGAAGTTAGGCGTTAACCCCTGGTTCTTTGTATTACCTTTAATTCTAGGCGGTCTGATGCTCATTCCGGGCTGGGTCTACTTTATAGTCCCGCTGTATTTCTGCTTCATCACCGTACCGAACATGTTCGGCGGATTCAAGAGCCAGAATGATCTCATATTCAGCACGATGATGCCTGTGACCAAACCGGACATCGTGAAGTCCAGAATAGCTGTGATTGTCATTCTTGAGCTTATGCATCTGCTCATTGCCATGATCTTCAGTATCTTTACGTTCCGCCTGTACCCGCATTTGACTTATATTTTCTTTCCGCCTTATATGGGCTTCTGGGGCCTATGCTTCATTATGCTGGCGGTGTTCAACCTTATATTTATCTCGATGTATTACAAGACGGCATATAAGTATGGCGCGGCTACGACTGCATCGACGGCTGCGGCGATCCTGTTCGCGGGCCTGGTCCAATGGGCCGGAATTCAGAATAGCTGGATGCACGGCATTTTCTACGGCTCCGGGACCGGCAATGCGGCGCTTCAGTTCTCGATTCTGATCGGAGGCATCCTCATTTTCGCGGTCTTCACCCTGCTTGCCTACCGGATTGCGGTGAAGAGATTCCTCAGAGTGGAGATCTTATGAACGTAACCATCTCCAGCACCTCCGACAAGCCGATTTACCAGCAGCTGCACGAACAGATCAGCGCACAGATTCTTAGTGGCGAGCTGGAAAGCGGCTATTGCTTACCCCCCATCCGGCAGGCTGCCCTAGAGCTGCATGTCAGTGTCATCACGGTGAAGAAGGCCTGGGAGGAGCTAGAGCGGAGTGGCTTGATTAATACGGTAACGGGCAAAGGCTGCTTTGTGGCCGAATTCTCACCGGATGAGATGCTGCGGATACGTAACGAGATGGTCTTGAAGCAGATGGAGGGCGACATTCAGTATTACAAGTCCTTCGGCCTTACGCTTGATGAAGTGATCGCGCTGCTGGGGAAGATCTACTAAAGCGCGCAGAGATTAAACGCAGGAACAGGCTTTTCACGATCCCTTGGGGAGGTGAAAAGCCTGTTTTGTTGTGTGTGTCACGGATCACGTATCCTATTTCCCCTGGAATTTCTCCGGGAACTGTTTCACAATGCCTTCCGTCAGCAGGTCGGCAAAATGAATCATGTGGACCTCGTTTTTATCGGTGGCAGCAATGGAAGCAGCGTAGTCTCCCTTGAGGATATCAAGCACGATGTCCGTGACGAGCTGAAGATGCTCGTACAGCATGTCCTGCACTCCTTTGAAGGGCCAGTTCGGATTCAGTCCGCTCAGGAAGCGGGCAATCTCATCGGCGTTCCTGTGCCAGTCCGTCTGGAGCTTCTGTACCTCGCCCGCATTGCCTTTCTGGGCGGCCGCGACGATCTGTCCGGCTATCTGAATATGCTCCTTGAGCAGTCCGGCCAGCTTATTGCCGTTCGCCTCCCCGTAATAACGCTTGAAGACATTGCCGATATCTTCCTGGTTCCTTAGCAGCCGCGCCAATACTTCCTTCTGATCCGGGTTATTGTTGAGGGCGCTCACAATATAGCTGTGCGTCCATGTGGTGTGGTCAATCCACACCTGTTGCATCTCACTTCTCAGCTGCACCTTCTGCGGGCTCCAGCAGGCCGCCGCCTTTTTGCTGCCGCCTGCCTGGGCCTGCACCGTTCCTCCGGCTTGCGCAAGATTGAATACGAGCGTGAGGGTGAACACCATTAGCCATAGCTTTTTCAAGATCAACTGCTCCTTTGGGTGGGATGGGATAATCTGTATTATTATGGCTAAGTTGGATGGTTATATGCGGATCTATTGCAGGCTACATCACTCCTCAAATTTCACATGATCCAGTATCGTATTCCCCCACTCAGGCAGCAAGTGTGCCTCTCCCGCAAAGCGGCTTCCAGCTATGGAGCCGTCTTGAAACAGCGCCCCCTCAAAGCTGCATTCCTCGAACCGGCAATACAGGAATAAGGCACCGCGAAAGTTGGCGCCGTCAAAGCGGCAGCGGGTGAAGGATACATCATTAGCGATCGCTTTGCTGAAGTTGCAGCCGGTGAAATCACAATCATGGAACTCCTTGCTGATTCGGGCACGATTCAGCTTCGCTCCCCGGAAGGAACAGTGGCTGAAGGTATGGGTCACGAATCTGTTGTCCAGCTTGACCCCGTCCAGGCAACAATGGGTAAGCGTTGAGGTATTGAGGCTTGCCGCATCCTCGAAGCGTGAATAAGAGAAATCAATGCCCTGTAGAGTGAGGTACTGTATGCTCTCTATCAGAGTAACCCCCCGGTAATCTTCCAGTCCTGCCTCCGTCTGTCCATAAGGGGAGATGGGAAAGGAGCGGTCCTTTTGATGGAGATTATGTTTGCCTGAAATAGCGGCCAGACGCCGGTTCACTTCAGAGAGCTGGTCGTCCTGCCATCTGGCCAAGAGGAATTTCTTATTCAAGGTAGCCCCTCCTTACATTAATTTGGTAAAATGAATGAAATCTAGTTTATATGTTAGTATGCCAAGTAACTATAGACAAGCCATTAAAGGAGGCCATCCACCCGTGGGAAGATCGTTTGCAAATCTGCATATCAAGTCAGGTGACCTGGACAAGACCCTTCAAGCCTTGAAAGAGCTGATCGCCAAGCATGGCAAGGTTCTGGGTTATCCTGATTCTGAGACGCCGGAGCGTAAGGCAGTTATCTATGTAAGCCAAAGCAACGAGGGCTGGATCAGCGTGCTTCACGATTATTTCGTATGGGGTACGGTGAAAAAGGTTGGCAGAACGTTGTCCGGGCTGCTGGAGGAGCCGGTGATGACGGCGGGATACATGAATGAGGAGATCTTCGAGCTGTCTTTCTTTGAACAGGGGGAGATCCAGGCCGAACGAATCTTCTGTGAGCCGTGGACCCGGGAGGAATACGAACACCTGCGGGAAGAGCGTATAGCTGACGAATATATGCAGCGGGTGCTCGGGATGCAAGCTGAGGAGGAGAACTTCGGCGCATTCATCAGCCTTACCAGCCCCGGGCAAGCGGTGGAGCGGCTGTCCGAAATTACTGGAATGTCTCTATGGAGCGATGCGGAATGGCTGCCGTATGAAGAGACGCTCAGAGCACGGTTTGTTACCTATGAGTGGTAGAAGAAGATGCTAAAAAACAGCGGATTCTACAAGCAGCGCTTCTTCATCACGCCCGAGGAGTTCAAGAGAGTCGTAGAGCTTCTGGAGCCTACGCAAGTGCGGTACTATTTAACCAATTATACCCATACAGAGCATGATCAGAATCAGGTGGTGGAGGCGTATCGCGCCTTCTATCAATATTATACAGCTACGGAAAAAGAGAGCGGGGTGCGCCCCTTCTTCATCTATTCGATGTCGGTTCTGCCGGATACGGAGAGCTTTGGTTTTTTTGCGAGAAATGAGGGGGTTTCTATTCCCTATCACGGGCAATGGGCAGAGAATGAGCTGCCCTGTATTCTGATCTCCTGCCCTAAGGGGCACCGGGTCAATGCTCAGGATGAGCAAGGGGAGTATTATCTCTATGAGGATGTCCGGGAGCACAAACCGCTGAGCTATGCCCTGTATAAGGAAATCACCGGCTCTATTCAAAAAATAACCAAGCCTCTCCGCTTCTCGGCGCAAGATACGGAGGCGATGGACGAACAGAAGCCCTCTGTACGCATAAGCCGTGACGCGGCTCAAGACTTAAGCGACTCGTGGATGGTCAGACAATATGGACTCGTGATCCATGGGCAACCAGGGCCTAGCTGATCTATTGGATTACTCATGAAAGGGAGGGGAGCAGATGGCGCTGAAGTTCATCTGTACCTGGGGCGTGCTGGCTCTATCGTGCTGTGCGGTATGGTGGAGCTTCAAGACCGAAAAGCTGATCACCGTCTCCTGGCTGATGTTCCTGCTCCCTGCGATTCTCCAGCTCGTTGCTGCTGTACGGATCGGGCCAGGCAAAGCCAAGTTATTTCTTGTATTCGGCTGTATTAATCTGCTGTTCGCAGCCCTGACCGGTGCGGCCGTCTGGTATCTGGTCCAGCTGGCAGATGCCTATAGAAGGGGGAAATAGTTCAAGCGTGTCTTAAGCTGGGGAGGGGTGCTAATATGCAACTGGGTTTTACGCTGGATACCCATGGAACATGTGTGGGTGTACTCAGAGATGAATTGCTGCCGTTAGAGGAGCTGGCGAATACATTGGAGTTCCCCTACGATATCTTCGTTGTGTTCCGGGTGTTACCTGATAGCTACGAGCGGAGAACGTTCAGACGCTTTGACAGCGGGGATCATACCCTCTATTTGGATATCAGCCTCAGCTATGAGCAGTACCAGCGCATGTCCAAGAATGAGCAGCGCGAGGCTCTGGGCATTCACCTGTACAGCTATCTGGCAGAATCTATTGCCAAGTATACCAAGCATGCCGGTAAAACTGCCCAAGCAGAGCTACTGGAACGGGTGAAGAGCTGGATGCTGGCCAACAACTGGCTGGAAGGGAAAATCCATCAGGCACGCCTCCTCCTCTCCCGGGAGATGGGACTCCATGAGGTTAGCCGGACCTTGAAGCTGCCGCTGGAGGAGATTGAGTATATCCTGCTGCGCATGAATAATGATGCGCCAGCTGCTGTTCATCCTGACAATCTATAATTATCCCTTAGCAGGGAGAGGGGAGCACACCAATGTATGAACGTCTGACAGAGTTATTAAGCAAGCCTTCCCCGGTCCGGTGGTTTCCGGGCCATGGGGCCGAGGAGAGCTGGATTGCCGAAGCCGAGGAGGAATTAGGCTTCAGGCTGCCGCCGTCTTACCGCTGGTGGCTGAACCGTTATGGGGGGGCCAGCCTGGGGGACGGGCAAATTCTGACGCTGGTTGCTCCCGAGGATAGGGAGTATACCGACTGGGATCTGCTGTATATCCACAGGCTGAATCTGGCGGAGGATTGGTGGGTCAGCCGGTTTCCGCACCGGCTGGATCTGTTCGTGCCGGACAGCGATGAGCTGTATTACTTTGACACCTCTGCCCCCGATGTGCAGGGGGAATTCCCGGTCATGCGTTATGACCTCATGAATGATCTGATCGAGGAGTATGCTCCCACGTTCGCCGGATTCCTGGAACAGCTGATCGACGAGAGGAAGTAGCCATGAATACGGCACAGAAGGAAGTGGAGCGGCTGGCCGCTGAGATTGCGGATGCGGCCCGGAGGTCTTTTCGCGAGCTTTTTGCGAATGGGGAGCATTATTATTACTGTACGCTATATACAACGGGCGAGGGACATGCGCCAAGCCTCTCCGCTTGGTCACGGGAGGCCCTGGAGCAGGAGGCGGACAGACAGGCAGAGTGCGGCAGCATACCGGCAGCAGAGATCGCCGAGCTGATCAAGTGGTCATATGCCGATTCGCCTTATTGCTGCTTCGGAGATGAGTATTTCGATGAGGTCAAGCGGTTATTCCAGGCGCGTCCGTCTATTGCGGAGCTTGAGGATGAGGCATGGAACGATGAGTTCACTATGAGGCTGGGGGCCATAGAGCTGGCGATGCGGATGCTGGATGCTGAGGGTCTGTTCGCGCTCAATCAGCCCAGGGAGGACGTATGTGTGCTTGCCGAAGTGATGCCGCCGGATGAGGGGAATACGGAGATTGCCCTGCGGCTGAACCGGGCGGAAGCTCCGGCGATGCGGGCCTGGCTGGCGGAAGCGGCAGAATAAGGTTATTGATGAATAACTCACGCAGGAAACCGGGGGAATGATGAATGTATATCGTATCTGAGCCCAAGGGGCTGTCAGAGCATCACAGGCGCCTGCTTGAAGTGGAGAACGCAGGTCTGTATCCTCCAGCCTATATCCGGTTCTTGCAGCAGTACGGCGAAGGAACGTATCGGGGCTGGATGAATGTGCAGACCCCTGACACAGAGGTGCTGGGGCCGTTTGCCGAATACGGATTATGGGAGCATGATCAGGATAGCCCTATAACGGAGCAGCAGATCGGCGAGTGTACCGCTATCGGGACCACTGTGGACGGTGATTTCCTGGCGGTTCATTCCAAGGTGGACGGGCTGCTATGGCTGCCCCGTCATGCGGAACAGATTCAAGCAATCCCGCTGCCATCCGGGGAACAGGAGAAGGGAGAGAGCTATGCCCTGATCTTGGACGGCATCTACCGCCGGATGTATGGGCGGAGCCAGGAGGAGAGCGTCTATTATGAGCCATGGACGGGAACCCGCGAGCATCTTTTCCTGCGGATGCCGCCGGGAGAGGGCCAGCTGGCGCTCACGGAGCTGGCTGGCCTGTGCCGGGCGGAGTCTCCGCCGGATCTCTTCATTGAGAATCCTTACGTCTGCTACCTGTTCTACCGGAATCTGGGCGGCTATATCCGCCTGAATCTGGCGGGTGGGCAGGAGGTAGCCGTCTTCTATGAGCAGGCTGCCGGGCAGGTATCGGCCAAGATGAAAGAGTGGCTTCTGTCGAAGGGATGCGAGCAGTATTCATGGGAGTGAAGAATAAGGAGGAGTGCGGATGATTGTCCTGAAGGACATAGGGAAATTCGAGGTGCTGCCGGCGCGGGCGATGCAGATCTATCAGGGGGATGTTCCGGCCTTGCAGGCGACTATTGCTGCAGGCTGGGATATTGAAGCGGGGCTAGAGCTTAGCAAGCATACCACAGTCAGCCCGCTCGACCTGGCGATTATCACACAGCAGACCGAGGTGGTGAAGCTGCTGGTGGAGCATGGCGCGAAGCTGAATGTACCTCAGAATCCGGCCTTCCTGAGGGCGGTCCGTTACGGCAAGGAGGAACTGGTCCGATACCTTGCTGCACAGGGCGCGAAGCTGGACCTGCTGAACCGGACGGGATCGGGCGCTTATTCACAGGCCTACTACGGCAACAAGAAGAATATCCCGCTGATCCATGAGCTGGGTCTGGACATCCGGCAACATGCCGGTGCCGTGTTGCGGCAAGCCGCCTCGGACCATGATCTGAAGACGCTTACCTATCTGCTGGATCAGGGAGTGGATATCAACTACAACAAGCCGGATATGGTCTATCCTTACGGGGCGACGCCGCTGACAGTGGCTGCCCGGCTGGGCAATCTGAACATGGTCCGCTTCCTGGTGGAACGCGGTGCGGACCTTATGATGACGGAGAAGGACGGCGAGCGGCCGTATACGATTGCGGTCAGCAGCAAGCATGCCGCTATGGCGGAATACCTGAAAGCGTTGGAACCGCCGGATGTTCATAATGTGGAGAACAAGAAATACGAGCTGGCCAAATATAAACTGCCGGATGAACTGGTCCGCTTCCTTACAGGGGACGAGCTGCGCCTGACGCTGGCCCCGAATGAATATAAGATCGGGTACATCGACTTCTTCAGCTTCACCGACACCCTTCAGATGAAGGCCGGCCGGCGCAAGCTGTTGCGGCTGTCTGCCGATATCGATAATTACTCCGGTCTTGTGCTGGTCTGGAATCCGCAGAAGAAGGGGCAGCTCGGCTGCTATGATCTGGAGCATCAGACGTATGCGGATCTGTGCAGCTTCCCGGAATTTCTTGCCCAGCCTGAACGCTACCTCATACAGTTCATGGAGGGAGAGCTGGACGGGTCATGAAGGAGAGACTGTCTAAAGTGAATCATAACCATGAGACCTGCGAGACCCTGGACGGGCTGGAGGACATGCGCTCCGAGCTAACAGGGTACTGTTACCGGATGATGGGCTCCATCTTCGAGGCGGAGGATGCCGTCCAGGATACCATGATCCGGGCCTGGCAGCACCAGGAGCAGATGAGGCAGCAGGCCTCTCTCCGAGCCTGGATGTACCGGATTGCCACCAATGTCTGTCTCGATCGGCTAAGGAGCGCCAAGCGGCGGGCACTGCCGATGGATCTCTCGGAACCGGCCGCTGTCGTTACGGAGCCTAGGGAGAGCCTGCCTCAGCATTCCTGGATCTGGCCCGCTCCGGGCTATGTGGATGACCCTGGTAATATTCTGGTCAGCAGAGAGACCCTCCGGCTGTCCTTCATTGCACTGCTTCAACTGTTGCCGCCCCGCCAGCGTGCCGTGCTGATTCTGCAGGAGGTGTTCCGGTGGTCGGCAGCCGAGACCGCCGGGGCACTGGAGATGACCGTGGCAGCGGTGAACAGCGCGATGCAGCGGGCACGGGCAGCCATGGCCAAGGCACAGCTCCGGTCCGAGGCCTTGCAGGCTGATGATAATGAAGTGGACGAAGGACTGATTACCCGGTACGTGGAGGCTTTTGAACAATACAATATTGCTGCGTTGTTAGACCTATTCCAGGAGAACGGCAGCCTGTCGATGCCGCCATTTACGATGTGGGTGCAGGGCGGCGCGGATCTCGCGGCCTTCTACCAGATCACACGCAGTCACTGTGTGGGATCACGGATGGTGCCCGTCCAGGTGAACGGGAACCGGCCCGCATTTGCCCAGTATGTTCCCTCTGGAGAAGATGGATTGCTGGTTCCGTGGGCGATTCATGTGCTTGAGCTGAGCGGGGGGAAGATCGCGCATGTTCATCATTTTATAGATGCTGAATTATTTATTCGCTTCGGATTGCCGGAACACCGATGATTCTGCCGCGGCCGGAACGTCTATACTAATGAATCGCACAAGCGAGACCATTCCGAACTTAAGGAGGAACACACAATGACAATCAAACTTACTCCCTACATTACCCTGGAGGGGCGCACGCGGGAGGCTATTCAGTTCTATGCACAGACTATGGGTGCCGAAGTCCTCTCCATCCTGACGTACGGTGATATGCCGGACCTCCCGGACACGTTCCCGGATGAGGTGCGGAGTCTGGTGGCACATGCCAAGGTCCAGGTGGGCGGCACGGAGCTGATGTTCTCGGATACTCCCGGCGGTACGCCAGTTGAGAGCGGGAAGCGGGTAACGGTCTGCGTTACTACGGACAGTGTGGAGGAATCACGGAGAATTTTTGATGCGCTGCAGGAGGGCGGTCAAGTCAATATGCCGTTTCGGGAGGAGCCGTTCAGCCCCGGCTTCGGCGATCTGACGGACAAGTTCGGGGTGACGTTCCAGATCTATACGGAGCTTGGATAGAGTGGAGATATAACGGCGGAGAGGATCAATTATGAATAAGACGAACGTAGAAGTTCCCATACGTTGTACAGGTGTTGCCGTAGTATTGCTGAAGAATACACCCTCTGGTCATCATGTCCTGTTACTGAAGCGGGCCGGTTCGGTACTCAGGGATGCCTGGTGCTATATCGGCGGGGGCATTGAAGAAGGGGAGCAAGCGTGGGAAGCTGCACTAAGAGAGGTTCGGGAAGAGACGGGGATTACCCAAGTCACTCTCTACACTTCCAATACCTTCGACCAGATCTATTCGGCAAAAGAAAACTATATCTACGTCGCACCAGTGTTCGTGGGATATGTGAATGACGACCAGGATGTCATTCTTAATCATGAGCATAGTGATTATGAATGGCTGCCGGTGAATGAAGCCATAGACAGGGTCGCTTTACCGGGGAATGATGTAGTGCTTGCTTCGGTAGAGAAGCATTTCATGAGGAAAACTCCAGCAGCATGGTTACGTGTTGGCACACCATAAGAGGGCTTGAGAAGGGCTGCACGCGATGAGCGTGCAGTTTTCTTGTGCTCTCTGGCGAGTGCATCGATCAAAATGTAATCGAAAAACCGATCACAATTGGCGTTGCGTGGGCGCGTGGGCCGAATGTAATCGAAAAACCGATTACATTGGGCGTTGCGTGGGCGCGCGGGCCAGATGTAATCGAAAAACCGATCACATTCGGCATTGCGTGGGCGCGCGGGCCAAATGGTAGGTCTATTTCTATCATTTTCGCAAAATAGCCAGTCCATGCAAACTATACCCGAGCAGACTCTTGTCCTCACAGGTCCGCAGATGAAGCTGAAGCCAGCGTTCAAAATCTTCTTGCTGTGCCTCATTGATGTGCTTGGCAAACAGATAACCGACGCCGTCTGTTCCAATATGGGCCACAAGCTCTGTGTGATAGGCCGCTGCTATGCGTTCCATTTCCAAGGGGGACATATGTAGGAATAGACCATCTTTCGTCTGGTTAGTATGCCAGGTAAGCACATCATCCATATTCCTAACCTATCGCCTATGCTTAATAACGAAACGGCAGCATTGTTAATATATGAGACTGCCAGCAGCCCTCCCGGCTTCAGCACGCGCAGGCATTCGGCCACGGCCAGCTGCCGGTCTTCATTGCCGATATGATAAAAGGCTCCCATGTTCAAAACAACATCAAAGGTTTCACTGTCAAAACGGGATAAATCCGTGATGCTTCCTGCATACATATCGGCCAATACCGGATGCTTGCTCTGCTTCTCTCTTAGGATATCTACATGATAAGGAACGAGATCTCCAGCTACAACCTTATGCCCCAATTCTGCCAGTGGAAAAGAGTAATTCCCTGTCCCTGCGCAGCCGTCAAGAATGTAGGCTTCCGGCTTAAACAGCTTCTTGAAGTAGGCCATCGTTGTGATCCATTCTATCTGATGACCGTTATCCCTGGACAGCCTTCCTTCTTCATCATAGGAATCATAGTAATCCGTTATCGCATTCGCCATATTGCCCTCCTTAAAGTTGGCCGGGCCTTATCAAGAAAAACTGCCCTCCCCCAACCATAACGGATCGGGAGAGGGCAGCCTATGACCTAAATTACTTGAAGATCCGCTGCGAGAACTGGTACAGTCCGCTGCTCCAGACCTTGCCTTCATGTCCGCCGACATCCAGATACCACAGATGCGGAACATTCATGCTGGTTAGGCTGTTATGGAAGTTCTGGCTGATATACAGCAGGCCGTCGGAAGCACCGCAGGAGAGCCAGAGCAGCTTCAGCTGGCTGGCCGTCTGCGCCGGATTCGTGATCAGCTGTGAGGCCGGCTTCGTATTCGGAGCAGAGGAGAACGCGCCGATCCAGGAGAACTTGTCCAGATGCTTGAGCCCGAAGTTCAGCGTCTGGCCGCCGCCCATCGATAAGCCGGCCAGGGCGCGGTTTTGCTTGTTTTTGTATACCGGGAAGTGGGAATCGACATAAGGAATGAGATCATTGATCAGGTCGAATTCAAACCGCTCGAAGGCGGCTACCTTGTCCGGTGCATAAATATCGCCGATCGGGCGGTCATCCGCCATCGCGCGGCCATTCGGGAACACGACAATCATCGGCTCCAGCTTGTTCTGGGAGTACAGGTTGTCCAGAATGTTCCGTGGATTCATCCCGTTCAGCCATTCGTTCTGATCTCCGCCGATGCCGTGCAGCAGGTAAAGAACATTGTAGGTCTTGGAAGGGGTATAGCCCGGAGGGGTGTATACCATTGCGTTTCTTGACTTACCTACGGTAGTCGAATAATAAGAAATCTGCTGTACGTTGCCGTGGGGAATATTATTGCGGTATCCGTCATAGCCTTGCGGAGCGGGAGTGATGGTACTGGTTATAGCCGCAGCGGCATCCGCAGAGAGGCTCAACTCCTGCTCTTCGGCTACCGGCGAGGCATAGGACATAGCGGGCAGCATCAGCGCTGCCGTCAGAGCCAAAGCGGCAATACGAGTCATCATCTTCTTCATTTCACATATCCTCCTTAGTTTAAATAGATTAGGCCAAACCTGATTCATCCGTCCTCTTATGTCCCTCTATGAAGCAGAGCTCTTCTTTTACGGCATAAAATGTAAGCGCATCCACCATAAGGATACCATATATAACATATTATGTAAATTGTATTTTTGGGATTTTTTGATAGAT
Organism: Paenibacillus sp. FSL P2-0136; assembly: GCF_037975325.1. Lineage (NCBI taxonomy): Bacteria > Bacillati > Bacillota > Bacilli > Caryophanales > Paenibacillaceae > Paenibacillus > Paenibacillus sp. FSL P2-0136. The sequence goes on along the minus strand of NZ_CP150244.1, from coordinate 7,107,165 downwards.
TTTAGAGTCATCCAGCGGCTAAGCTGTAGTCATACCGGAAGAGGCAGGGTAATAGACAGATATAGAAGCTTTAACTGTAGCCACAGCAATCCCGGCGCGGAAACGTTACAGGCACGATCATCCGGAATGCGGCGGGACCCAAGGACTGGAGGGATGGATCATGATAGGACAGAGTGTATCAGGAATCAGTCCGGTACAGGTCATCATGGCCTACGGCGGCACACAGAGCGATGTCAGCTCACTGGAGAAGCAGCGGGATCGGCTGATGCTGGAGCTGGACCGGGTGAACGCGGGACAGAGCAGCGAGGCCGTGCCCTACCGCCGTGAGCAGCTGCAGCGGCAGATCCGGCTGCTGGAGGTTCAGCTTGCACGCAAAGCCGGCAGCAGTACTTCCACCGACGTAAGCACAGCCTTCCAGAATGTCCAGGGTCCGCTGATGAGGACCGAGTGGAAGGGGTTCCTGAAGGGGATCGGCCAGACGGATCCGCAGACAGCGACAGTAAATGCAGAGGGGCGTTTCGAAGCATTCATCTAATGCATAACATCTAAGGTTAACAGATGGTGCAGAACAGTATAATTGTGTCCCTGGAGAGTGGGTTTGCCACCCTCCTTTCTTTTTGGCCCGGGATTATAGTAAGGAATGACTCTATGTATCCTGCTGGAAATTGAAAGCGGTTGCCTGGAGCCAAATCGATCTGGAGGAGGTATTTATGCTTACTCGCAAAGTATTGAGATTGCTGCTGGTGCTTGCCGTCGCATTCACGGGGTTCATCCCGCAGACCGCCGGTGCGGCTGAACCGGAACCGGGAACGGAACCGGTGCCGCAGGTGGCCGCCGCTGGCCCGGCAACCATCCAGAATTACCCGATGCCGTCTATCTATACTCCGTCTTCTGTTTACTCGTTGAAGGTGAACAATGAGGCGGTCCCCGTCGTCAAGTATTTACCCGACTATGATTATGCCCAGTTCTCCTTTGAAGGAACCATTAGCCTTGAGGTGACGGCAGACAAGCCAATCACCTCGTATTCGATCAGCCCGCTGGCCAAGAACATCACGGGAACGGTCAACGGCAACAAGCTGACCTTCACCCTGTCGGCCTCTACCTATGTGATCGTCGACATTAATGCACCTGCGAACGAAGACCCGAATGAGAAGGACCCGGACAAGCGCCGCAAAAGACTCGTGATCGCCGCCGATCCGCTGGAGACAGACATCCCCGCGTCCTCCGGCCCGGGAATCTACAATGTGACCGCTGCACCGTACAACGCAGACAAGACGGGGGCAACGATCACCTCGGGCGCCATCCAGCAGGCGATTGATGCTGCCAATCAGGCCGGAGGCGGTATCGTCTATATTCCGGCGGGCGTATATAAGAGCAGCAATCTGACCCTCAAAAGCAATGTTACGTTCTATCTGGCCGGGGGTGCAGTCATCGTCGGTACAGGCCGGGGCGAGGACTACCGGAATGACTTCCGCAAGGATTCGATCTCGGATGGAACCTATTTCATCCGCACCGCCACCAATTCCGTGAATATCACCATGCGGGGGCGCGGAACGATCGACGGAAAAGGGATAGAAATGCGCAAACGCAAGATGACCAACCCGCCTGCAACCCATAAGCAGGGAGAGGGATTCATCAATAACCTGGTGGTGCCGATGGCGACCAGCAACTTCAAGTTCGACGGGTTAACCCTGCGGGACGGCGGCTTCTGGGCGTTCCTGGTGGTCCGCTCCGATAACGTGACCATCACCAACTATAAGGGATACCAGGATTTATTTACGCTTGAGGATGATGCCATCGATATTAACGAGAGCCAGAACGTGCTGGTGAAGCATGCCCTTGCCATCTCGGATGACGATACCTTCTCCACCAAGACCTGGCCGCAGAAAGGAATGTCCAAGGACTGGCCGGGAGCCATCGAGCATCTGGAGAATGTGGTCTTTGAGGACTGCTTCGCCTGGACACGCTGCGCCGCCTTCAAGCTGGGGATGGGCATATGCACGCCGCAGATTGGCGTAACCATCCGCAATTCGTATGTCTATCAAAGCGCGCGGGCGCTGCTGGTGGATCATGCCTATACAGAGAATCCGCTCCCGGTCGAAGGCTGGGCCCAGGATGTGACCTTCGAGAATATCGATATTGAACGGGTGGGCATCAACCAGTTCGGCAATTACTGGCTGCGGGTCTCCACCAGTACATCCGGTGATGTAAGCAATGTCATTCTCCGGAACATCAATGTCCGCGAGACGGGAGGAGATTCCCCTATTCAGGGCAATCCCACCAGAGGCGGGATGGTGAACGGGGTAACTTTTGAAAATGTGGTGGTCAAAGGAACGCTGGCGAAGAATCTCAGTGACCTGAAGGTGAGCATCAAGAATGAGAATGTAAGCGGGGTAGTCTTCGCGAATACGGATCAGGCCTGGTTCAGCGATCACTTCACCTCCGGGCTGCTCCCGGATTGGACCGTGGCTTCAGGTGCCAACAGTTGGGCGGTAACCGATCGAACAGGGAACCGGGTGCTGTCCACCAGCCAGACCACGACGGCGCTGATTACCGCCAAGGCCGGTATATCCTGGACAGATTACACGTATGAAGCCAGAGCCAGACTGCCTCTCATTAATGGAAGCGAGAACGCAGGCATTGTCTTCCGGGTGCAGGATCAGAACAACTTCTATATGTACCGGATTGATGCCAGCACAAGCCAGCTGCAGCTCTACAAGGCTGTAGCCGGAACGTTGACGCAGGTCTCGAACACCTCGTTCGTGCCTGTCAAGAACCAATGGTATACCCTTAAGGCGACGGTCCAGGGCAACACTATCAAAGGGTATGTGGACGGAGTGCTGAAGACAACATGGACCAATCCGGTCAATGAATTAACCTCGGGCGGAATCGGCTTCCGCACCACTTCAGCCGGGGTCTGGTATGATGATGCCAAGGTGACCGCCATTCACAATCCGCCCACGGATATCACTCTCAGCGCTACCCAGGTGCCGGAGCTGACTACTCCAGGCGGTGTAGTGGGCACCTTCACTACAGCACATCCGGATGCGGGCCAGACCTTTATTTACGCGCTGGTTCCGGGGCAAGGAGACGCCGATAACAGCAGCTTCTCCATTGCCCCGCAGGGAGACAGGCTGACCCTCCGCACTACGCCGGATTATGAAGCGAAGAGCAGCTACAGCATCCGGGTGAAGAGCATTGACGCCAATGGCCTGTCTCTGGAGAAGAGCTTCACGATTCAGGTTACAGATGTGGACGAGACTCCGATTGATGCCAATCCGAATTCCGTCCGGTTCACGGATAACTTTGAGGATGGGAATACGACGGGCTGGACGGCTGCCAGCGGGACCTGGAGTGTAACCACAGATGGCAGTACGAAAGCCCTGATCCAGACAAAAGGAAATGGGGCGGGGCTCATTACAGCCGGGGATTCATGGCAAGATATTGCTATGGAAGCCAAAGTGAAGGTTCCCATCGCGAATGCCAATGCCGGAATTCTCTTCCGGGTGCAGGACGCCAACAACTATTACATGTACCGGATCAATGTCAACGACAAGAAGCTGGAGCTGTTCAAGGCAGTAAACGGAACGTTGACCCCCGTGTCCAGTTCACTTTTTGCCGATGCGGCTGCGGGCCAGTGGTATACCCTGAAGGCGGTCATCAAAGGGAATAGAATTCTAGGCTTTGTGGACGGCCAGTTAAAGCTCGAATGGACGAACCCGCAAACGGAATTAACTGCAGGGAAGATCGGCTTCCGAACAACCTCCCAGAATGCGGTGTTCGATAATGCCCGTGTTACAGGGATACAAAAGGTGACGGCCAGTGCGCTTAAGACGGTAACCCTCGATGTGTATGAAACGGTTACGCCTGAAGGCAACCGGCTCAGCGTTAGCCCGGGCAGCCCTTTTGCAGGGGAAACACTTACCCTGACGGCCGAAGGCCATAACCAGAGCCTGGTACCTGCCAACCCCGGAGATGAACGTTATCATCCGGAGGCCTGGAGCTCCACAGAGGAAGGTATGGCAGGCGTCTTCACCGTAACGGATGATGTGTATCAGGCTGCATATGTTCCGTCTGCTGTAGGTGATTACAAGATAACCGTTATCTACCGCAAGCAGATATGGGACGGCTCAGCCTGGGCCGATACGGAGCTGACGGATACCCTGATTGTGGACATTAAGGTAATTACTAAACCGGCAGACGTAGAGGATGACAGCACCACTGAGCTGAAACCGCCGGTCCTCGGTTAACAAGAGATTTATATCCCCATCCTGGTGTGTAAGCAGTGATGCTTATGTGCCAGGATTTTTTTGTGCTAAAAATAATTAGCGTATAAGTGCAACCGTTACCCGGAATTCTCTACTATATAGATAAGAGGATGCTAAAGGAGAAACTAGCAGATGGAAGATCAGGGAATCATTCAGCTATACTTGCAGCGCTCACAGCAGGCCATCACGGAAACCCGGAACAAATATGGTGCTTACTGCCGGGCGATCGCCAGGAACATTGTCGCGAACCCTTCCGATACCGAAGAGTGTGAGAACGATACATACCTGGCTGCGTGGAATGCTATTCCGCCTAACCAGCCGAGGAGGCTGCCGGTGTTCCTGGGGCGGATCACCCGCAATATCGCGCTCGATAAGTATGGGTATAATACGGCCAAGAAGCGGAGCCGCCAGCTTGAGGTGATTCTGGAGGAGCTGGAGGACTGCCTGCCCGCAGCAGAGACGGTGGAGACCGAGTATGCCGCCGGTGAAACCGCGCGGTTGATCAACGAATTTCTGTACGGGCTGGAGGAGGGCACACGAAATTTATTCATCAGGCGGTATTGGTATGCGGATTCCATAGAATCCCTCGCCGGCAGGTTCGATATGAGCAGCAGCAAGGTGAAGTCGAGCCTGTTCAGGACCCGGAACAAGCTTAGAATTCATTTAGACCAGGAGGGCGTTCACCTATGAAGCGGGAGGACTTGTATAAGGAGATCGGACTGATTGACGAGGAATTGATTGCGGCGGCCGAACACAGCGGAGTAAGAGGAAGGGGCAGGAGAGGCCGGTTCTCCAAAAGATGGATCGCACTGGTCGCCTGTCTGGTCGTGTACAGCTCAACTTCTACAGTGCTGCTCGCCACAGAATACACCAGAAATAAAACGGAGGAGCCCTACATCCGTTATTTAACAGTGGAGGATATGGAGTTGGCACCTCCCGCGCAATATCAGGCGGACAAATTCCTCCAAGCCTTAGCCAGCGGCAACGATGAACATGTCTACATTGCGGTAAACCGGCTGGTGGAGAGCTTCAATGATCCGAAGGCGCGGGAGCTGGCGTTGCAGAAGCTTCAGCCTTTGCTGAAGGATGATTCTCCGAAGATCGCGGGTGCGGCTGCTTTTGCCACAGATATCCTGTCGAAAAGCTACCAGAGTCCGTATCTCCACAAAATGGCCGACGGGAGCATCGTATTCGCCTTATTCAACAACTATTCGGATTACGGTACCCAGAATGTACTGTGGCGCATACAAGATGATGTGCTTGAACCCTATTTCAGCTTCGCGGCCCCTTCCATGTACATTAAGGAAATCCTCCCGTCACCGGACCGGAAGCTCCTGGCAGTGGTCACCGGCTCTAACAAAAGTGAATTCGTGCAGATCCTGAATGTGGAGAAGGGGACGATCAGCCCGGAGCTGGTAGAGTCGGCTAGGATCAGACACGGCGCGCAGCGCAAGCTGGATACCTGGGTCCGCCCGGATCATGAGAATTACAGCTATCCGAGTCAACTTGTGTGGAAAGATAATGACACGTTAGCGTTCGAGGGCTCCCTGGCCTACGACGACACAGCGGTTATCGAGAATGTTAGTGTGACGTACCGGTTCAAGGATAAGGTCATGGAGATTGCCGACCTGAAGTAAAGTATGCGGTGCCTTGCAAGAGCTGCGAATGGATAATACATCCGTCCGCGGCTTTTTTGATGTTTTGGGGTCCCCGCAAAGTACCTGAGTCATCACCTACGCTAAAGCCCCACTTTGTGGGGTTATTTTGCTATGTGGTGGAGACAATTTAAGAAAGTTTTAATCTTTACCCGACTTGTTCTTAAACAGTTGAGCCTATTCTTGAGTACAGGGAGGGAGCAACTTGAAGAATTGGGCCCGTAAAGATTCATCGATTGCATGGTTATTTCTGGCACCCAGTGTGGTTGGGTTCGCCCTATTCTATCTGATTCCGTTCGGCATGGGCGTGTTCTACTCCTTCATGGACCGCACGGTGGGGGGCCACTATGTGGGACTGGATAATTACTGGGAGGTCATTGCGGGCGAATCCTTCCGGAAGGCGGCCTCTAATACCTTCTACTTCAGTATGGTGAGTGTTCCCCTGCTGATTGTGCTGTCGCTGGGACTAGCGCTGTTGCTGCACAGGAAATTGTATTTTCAGAAATGGCTGAGAACTGCGTACGTACTCCCGCTGGTCGTGCCTGTAGCCTCGATTATCTTGGTCTGGCAGATCCTGTTCGACTGGAATGGGGTGCTTAATGCCTGGCTGAGCGGCTTCGGCCGGACGCGGGTGGACTGGATGAAGACGGAGGCTGCGCGGAATGTAATCATGCTGATGTATGTCTGGAAAAACATCGGGTATAACGTGATCCTGTTCCTGGCCGGCTTGCAGCAGATTCCGAAGGATTATTACGAGACCGCCCAGATTGAGGGGGCCGGCCGTCTAAGGCAGTTCCGGAGCATTACGCTGGTCTATTTAACCTCTACGATGTTTTTTGTCGTCATTATGTCGGTCATTAATTCCTTCAAGGTCTTCCGGGAGACGTATCTGATTGCCGGAGCTTACCCGCATGACAGTATCTATATGCTTCAGCATTATATGAACAACATGTTCCTGTCGCTCGACCTTCAGAAGATGACGGCTGCATCCACCCTGATGGTCGGCGGCATTCTGATCATCGTGCTGGGATTGTTCGCTATGGAACGCCGCTACCGGCGGTATATGGAATAGAGGTGAAAGAGGTCTTGGCAGTTGGTAAAGTCATACAAAAGCTGACGTTAACCGTCCTGATGGGGGCGGTTGCCCTCCTGATGCTGTTCCCGATCGGGGTGACCCTCATCAATTCGTTCATGAGCAGCCGCGAAATCGGGATCAATTACGGCCCCATCGGACAGATGAATCCTGTCATTCAAGGCAGGAGCGATCCGTTCGCCAATCTGAAATGGCTGCCGGATCAGGTCTCCCTGGAGCAGTATGGCAAGGTGCTGATGGACAGCCCGATGTACCTGTCGATGTTCTGGAATTCAGTATTCCTGGTGGTGCCGATCATTGCCGGACAGACGGTGATCGCCGCGCTCGCGGCCTATGCGTTCTCCAAGCTGAGATTTCGGGGCCGGGAATTCCTGTTCCTGGTCTATGTCCTGACGATGCTGATGCCCTTTCAGGTCACGCTGGTGCCCAATTATATTATGGCTGACCGGCTGGGGTTATTAAATAGCCCGGGGGCCATTATCTTGCCCGGAATTTTTGCCGCCTTCGGAGTATTCATGCTCAGGCAGTTCATGCTGGATATCCCGTATGCCTATATTGAAGCGGCTAAGATGGATGGGGCCGGACACTTGCGGATTTTCTATACGATTATTGTTCCGATGGTCCAGCCGGGCCTGGCCGCTCTGACGATTCTGTTATTCGTCGATTATTGGAATATGGTGGAGCAGCCGCTTATTTTCCTGGACGACCCGCTCAGACAGCCCTTATCTGTCTACTTATCGAATATCAGCAGCGAGAAGGGCCTGGCGTTCGCCGCATCTATGATCTACATGGCACCGATGGTTCTGCTGTTTCTGTATGCGGAGACGTACTTCATCGAAGGGATTCAACTGTCGGGAATCAAGGGCTGATGTTCGTGTGTGAGGGATTTTAATGGCAGGAGGAGATAGAAGGAATATGGAGACTACAGGAGTGCCCGCAGACCGCAGGCGCAAAAAAAATATCAGAACAGCCTTCCTTCTGCTCATGGGCGTGTTACTCTTCTTCACCTTCTTCAGCAATACGCTGCAGTCGTTGACCTTGCCCAAGGTGACCACGGTCAAGCCGCAGACCAAGAGCCTCGAATTCACGCTGGAGGGCAGCGGGAAGCTTACGCCCGTGAGTGAAGCGAAGCTCCTGAATGCCAGCGGCTGGAAGGTCCGGCAGGTTCTTGTGAAGGAGGGGGACCGGGTCACGAAGGGGCAAACACTGATCCGCTATGACAGCCAGGCCGCCGAAGCGGAGCTGAAGGATGAAGTCGCGGCGCTCGATAAGCAAAAGATCGCGCAGCAGACGCTGCAGGATCAGTTCATTCAGACGTATGCGGAAGGCGATGAGCTTCAGATTCGCAAGGCCCGGCGCGAGATTGAAGCGGGTAAGGTCGATCAGGTCACCCAGGCGCGGAAAATTGCCGGATTGAGAGAGCGGTTAACGGCGCAGCAGCAGCTTACGGCACCCTTCGACGGGGTGGTCACCCAGGTGAATGCCATTGCGGGAATGCTGTCCGCGGGGGAAGCGGATCTGGTCCTGTCGAGCAGCAGCAAGGGGTATCAGTTCGGCTTCACGGCGGACGCGGAGCTGTTATCCAGCCTCGGGGTTACCTTAGGGGAGCAGCTTGAGGTGCAGGTTCATCCGGCACAGGGCCAGCAGGCCCGTTCCTTGCAGGGTAAGGTTGCAGAGATCAAGGACGCTCAGGCGCGTACCGACAGCGCATCCGCTGAGGAGAACGTCAGGGTGGAGCAAATTGCGCAGAAGAATGTCTTCATTGTGCTGAATGAAGAGTCGCTTAAGGGGGGGGAGCAGGTTCAGATTAAGCTGAAGAAGCCTTCCTGGGAGGAGGGACTCCTCGTATCCAATAAGGTTATCCACCAATTGGGTGAGCGAAGCTATATCTATAAGATCGAGGAGCAGAGGGGGGCGCTGGGCAATACCTTTATCGCCCGCGAGGTTACGATCCACTCCAGTACAACCAATGGCATAGACAGCATCATCCAGACGGATAATCTGTATGAGGATGAGCTGATTATTCTGGAGAGCAGCGAGCCCCTGCAGGACGGGAACCGTGTACGTCTGCAGTAGCCATAGGAGTAAGGCATTTTCTACGAATAATTATTGGGAGGTATTTGAGAATGAAGATGAAGAAGATGGGCTTTCTAGGAATGATTCTTGCTTTTACAACGGTGATGACCGCATGCAGTTCGGGGAGCAGCGCGGAAGCTCCAAGCACAGACGGCAAGACCGTTCTGACATTATCGGTTAGGCAGGACAGTGAGTTCTACCGTGCGCTGGAGAAGAAGTTTGAACAGGCCTACCCTGATATTGACTTGCAGGTGCAGGCTTACAAGGCGATCGGTGAGAAAGCGCAGGATTATGAGAAATACATCAAAAGCACCGGAACGGCACTGCTCTCGGGCAAAGGCGCCGATATTTACGAGACCAGCACTCTGCCGGTCAGTGATTACGTGAACAAGCAGCTGTTCCTGAATATGGACGATTACCTGAAGCAGTCACAAACGCTGAAGCAGGAGAATCTGGAGCTTAATGTGTTGAACGCCCTGAAGCTGAACGGGGGCACCTATCTCATCCCTTCCGGGTACAATCTGAGAGCTTTCATTGGAGACGGGGATGCGCTTAAGAATGCGAATGTGGACGATAAGAGCTGGACCTGGCAGCAATTCAGCGGGATTGCCAAACCGATGATTGAAGCCGGGCAGAAGGCAGGGTCCGGGCACCGCTTCGCACTCCAGGAGTATCCGCCGGAGATGCTGCTTCAGGAGATGGTCGTGGACGGCTATAACCAGTTCGTAGACGCTGCGGCACGCAAAGCCAAATTCGATTCCCCTGCCTTCATATTTATGATGCGGCAGATTAAAGAGATGTATGACGATGGAGTGATGAGCGCCGGCTCGGGGGAAGCCGATAATCAATTGTTCTATTCCGCCGTTCTGCAAACCCCGGCTGATTTCGTCAATGTTCCGTATACTTACTTCACCAATCCGCAGCTGCTGGATAAGCCGCATAGCGGAAATTCCGGCACCATGCGGATTATTCCGGTCTCCACCTTCTCGATCCAGGCCAAATCGCCGGTGGCAGAACAGGCTTGGAAGTTCATGGAATTCCTGCTGTCAGAGGAAGTGCAGAACCTGCAGCGTGAAGAAGGCTTCTCCCTGCTGAAGTCGGTAAACGACAAGCAGCTTGGCGAGCTTCAGCAGGAAGTGAAGGGCGGGACGTATAAGCTTCCAGACGGCAAGTCTGCAAGTGTGCCTGACGAGCAATTCAAGGTATTCAGAGAGATGATGAATACTGCGGATAACTTCGCCATGCTGGATGTCAAAATTCTTTCGATTGTCGGAGAAGAGGCGGGAGGCTTCTTCAGCGGACAGAAGACCGCGGAGGAAGTGGCGAAGCTGATTCAGAACAAGGCGACTACCTACCTGAACGAATAGATTCAGGCCTAGGAGGGTTCCGGTATGAAGCGAGTTACTATTCTGATCGCAGAGGACGAGAAAGAGATTGCCGGCCTGATTGCCCTGCACCTGGAGAAGGAAGGGTATCACTGCATTCAGGTATTCGACGGCCAAGCGGCCGTGCAGGCTATTCAGTCCCAATCCATTGATCTGGCCATCCTGGATATTATGATGCCGAAGCTGGACGGATACGAGGTCACCCGCCAGGTGCGGGTGAAGCATAATCTGCCGATTATTTTCCTCAGTGCCAAGACCTCTGACTTCGATAAGATTACCGGTCTTGTCATGGGCGCGGACGATTATATGATCAAGCCCTTCAATCCGATGGAGCTGCTGGCCCGGGTCAATTCCCAGCTACGGCGCTCCCTGCAGTTCAGCCAGCCTCAGGGTGCCCATCTGACTTCGGTTCTGGAGCTGGGCGGGCTGATCATCTCCCCTGACCAGCACACCGTTACGCTGTATGGCGAAGAGATTGACCTTACGCCGAAGGAATTCGACATCCTCTATCTGCTGGCGAGCCACTCGAAGCAGGTGTTCAGTGCAGAGAGTATCTTTCAGCAGGTATGGGGCGAGGCGTACTATGAGAGCGGGAATACAGTGATGGTACATATCCGCACCCTGCGCCGGAAGCTGGGAGAGGATCAGAACAAGGAACGGTTCATCAAGACCATCTGGGGTGTCGGGTACACGTTCAATGCCTAAGAGACGCCGGGGATTCAGAACCAGACTGGTTCAGTTACTGGGCGTAAGCATGCTGCTCTCTGCCGGGATCACCTACGGGATCTTCAAGCTGCTTCAGCTCTATTACGCCGGGGTGAAGTGGGAGGACCCGGAGGCGGAAATCCGCCGGTTCATCTACAGGATCGGAGACTTCAATGTGTCTCTGATGCTGTTCATTCCAATCATGCTGATCTTATTCTTCATGTTCACCAAGCCGTACATCCGCTACCTTAACGAGATTTCCAAGGGGATTCATCATCTGGCGGGCGGAGATTTCCAGAATCAGGTGCGGATTGCCTCCAGGGATGAGTTCAGCGCAATCGCAGAGGATCTGAATGTGGCCGGAGCCAAGCTGCAGGAGGCCGTACAAAGAGGTGATTTCGCCGAGAGCAGCAAGGACCAGCTAGTCGTCAATCTGGCGCATGATCTGCGTACACCACTGACGTCCGTTCTCGGATATTTGGATCTGATTCTGAGGGATGAGCAATTACCAGTGGAGACGATCCGGCATTACGCGACGATTGCCTTCACCAAGTCCCAGCGGCTGGAGAAGCTGATTGACGGGCTGTTCGAGATCACCAGGATGAACCATGGCACACTGCCTGTGGTGAAGACATATCTGGATATTACCGAATTGCTGCGGCAATTGAACGAGGAGATGTACCCGGTATTCGAGCGCAATGGCCTGACCTCCCGGCTGAATGTGACTCCTGGCCTAATGATCTACGGGGACGGGGATCTGCTGGTACGCGTATTAGGCAATCTGCTGACCAATGCCGCCCGTTACGGGCAGGAAGGCGGTTATGTGGATATTAACAGCCGCCCAGATTCAGGTTCAGTAGCGGTTGAGGTCATCAATTACGGAAATCCCATTCCGCCGGAGGAGCAGCCGCATATCTTCGAGATGTATTACTCGGGGGACCGGGCACGGACACATCAGGAGGGCGGGACCGGCCTGGGGCTGTTCATTGCACGCAATATTGTAGAGCAGCATGACGGTAGCCTGTCTGTAGAGAGCAATGAGCTGCGGACGAGGTTCGAGGTCCGGCTGCCGCAAGCTTAAGCGAAGTTAAGGGAGGAGAGAATTATGAATCATACCACTAGAAAATATGCTGTAGCCATGCTAAGCCTGGCGGTTCTCAGCCAGTCCATCGCCTTCGGAGCCTATGCGGCAGCCGGGCCTTCAGCGGGAAAGGCGGCTACAGCCTCCGTGTCCACGCTGGAGGGACTGGGGGCGGTCTCATTGAAGAGCGGGGTGAGCGTGAAGCTGCTGGACGCTGCCCTTCAGCCCCAGGAGAGCGGGAATATGATTACGTATACCCTGAATTACGTTAACGGGAGTAACAGCAACGTGAGCCTGATTGATTATTTCTCCAAGGTTACTACCCCAAGCGGCGCAGTTATTCAAGGCAAGCCGGTGACGGGCAGTGCTGCCGTCAAATCTATTCCGGCTAATAGCAGCCAGTCGGTCACGTATTATGTCAATGCGGGGAAGGCTGCCAAAATAACCGGAGTCCGAATCGCCCTGTTCGGCTGGGACTTCAGCCAGGCGAATTACCAGAAGAAGCTGGGGATGTTCACGATTCCGGGTTCCTACTCGGTAGCCACCGCCAGAGGGCAGAGCAAGAAGCTGGTCCTGGCGGGTATGCCGGTGATCAGTAAGGCCGAGAGCCTGCAGATCGTTAAGGCTAACGGAAAAGTGTATGCCAGGGTGGGCATCAGCTTCGCCAATTCGGGCACCAAGGTGCTTAAGGACACGGGCCTGAAGGGATATCTGATATCCTCGGGAGGCTCCAGATTTGAACTGAATGCCGCCCCTGCCGATTACCAGATTCAGCCCAAGGAGAAACGGACCGTGCAATTTCTGGCGGACATTCCCTCCTATACGAAGACGGATAATATGTCCCTGCAGTTCATCCAGGAAGACAGCGAGCTGCAGCTGAACCTGCCTGTGGCTGAGTATAAGCTGCCTGCCGCGGTGTCGCCGAACTTCACCGTACCCGTTAACGCCGTCGCCAAGCTTAAGGTTGCCAACAATACAATTGAGACACAGCTCGCAAGCGCGGCGGTGTATTCGGAGGATCATCTGGCGAAATGGAGCCTGAAATTCCGGGTGCGCAACACAGGCAACCAAGCGGTGACGATTCCGGCCTATTCCTTCAGCCTGACGACTGCCGAAGGGTACAGCTATCCGGTCAGCAATAAGGCACTGGCCGGTCTGAGTCTGAAGCCGCTGGAGGAGCGGGTAGTCGAACTCAGTGCAGAGCTGCCCCTGAAGCTTAATCAGGGAGTGCTCCAGCTACAGATGAACGAGCCGGCAGAAGAGGGCCGGATCGCCTTCCCGGCGGCTTACTATCAGATTCCCTACTCCTTGCAGCCGAATCATCTGCTGGCGACTGAGTACCCCGTGCAGAACAGTCTGGGTACCTTCGTGGTGAAGCTGGAAGCGGTGGAACGCCTGCCGTGGTCGGACCGCGATCAGGTCGTGACCAAGCTCAGCCTCCGCAACTCAGGCATGGCGAATGTTCAGCTTCCGGCCCTTACAGCGCTTCTGAAGGCGGGGGATCTCGATATCAGCGGCAGTTCGCAGATGGTGATCGAAGGCTCCAAGAGCCAATTGGCCCCGCAGGAGACAGCGGTTCTGTATATTACGGGGAACCTTCCCTATTCTTATCATCTGACGAAGCTGAAGGTGATCCTCCAGTATCCTTCGGAAGAGACCCAGGCGAATTTCCTCACGCTATTCACCAGCCAGGTGGAGAATACCTTAAGAACCGTGGCGGCCGGTGAACCCTTCCGTCTGGAGCTGGCCGGGAAGAAGGCAGAGATTCTGGAGCGGCAGAGCCGGATCTATCCGGGCACGGATTCCAAGCTGATCTATACCGAGCTGGTGATGACCAACGAGGAACTACGCAAGACCCAGCCGGCGCAGCTGGTGGGGTATTACCGGACCCCGGATCGACAGTATTTCGAGGCGGTAATCTCGCAGTCCGCCGCGGCCCTGAACCCCAAAGAGAAGAGTCTCGTAACCGTCTGGAGCAAGCTTCCTACGGAGATCAATGCGTCAGATCTAACCCTCTTCCTCGGGGAAGGCATCGCCGAAGGCAAGCTGACCGCACCCGGCGCAGTGCCGACCGCTTACATCCAGACCGTGGGCCTGGGGCTGAGTCCGGCCAATCCTGCTCCGCAGCCGTCCCTTCAGAAGCTGGACCTGTTCCCCTACTCCCTGTCCGTGAACCAGGTGACTGCCACGATGCCTGAAGACCGGGAGTCCATAGAGGTACAGATGAACTACCGGTTAACCCGAAGTGAGCAGTATGTTGCTGAGGCAAATGAGCATAGGCTGGTGGCCGAACTGATTGATCCGTTTGGTCAGCCGTCGGAGCAGCTTCTGCCTCTGGGAGACGGACCGGCTGGTGCGGGAGCCACGGGCAGCTTGTCCTTCCCGCTGAACAACAAAGCGTACAAGTCCCTTAACGGCGCAACGGTGCGGGTGAATATTTACGATGAGTTCCAGGGCAAACGGATACTACTGGGCAGCCAGAATTATGCTGTGGTGTATGAGCGGCCTGCGCCGAAGAAGGGGGAGGGGGAGTGATATTGCAGATTAAAGAACAGGCTGCTTTCCAATGATGGAGAGCAGCCTGTTTTTTCATATCATTTTAACTGGTTGGATTATTATTGTTTTTATCTGCTTGGAATCATGAGTCCTGTTATAGTTCTTACAGAATGCATCAACATTTGTAATGATTCTAGCTTTATCATAGATGAAGAAATAGATGTGCTTTTTGGGATAATGAAATGCATCTGACCCGATCTCTTCGGTGAGCTTCCTCTCAGTCATATTTGGACGCGAGCATTTAACTTCAATTACAGTTTCGTAGGAATCTATAAATATATCAAAGCGATAACCCTTGTATCCTCCGTCAGTGGGCACCTCGACCCTTGCTTCAGGGAAAATGGGACGGAGCAGTGAATATAGCAACCGCTGCACATCATATTCGTTACCCAGTGAAATGTCAGCAAGGCTCTCTAGCTTCAGTGTTCCATTTCCATGGACTGGCTTCTGATACATTTCGTAAATATGCTTATCGAAATTATGAAGAACTCTGCTTATGATAAGATGAAAATGTGCTTCATCTATTTCATTAAGTGGTTTGGCATCATCGAAAAGCCCAGCGTTAATATCTGTAATTAAATTCTCCAGGTATAATTGTGCCTGGAGTATACCTGCTCTGGTGAGCAAGACAAATTTCTGTGCTATGGACTGATCGGAGAAGAGACGCTCTAACATGCGGCTGGTAGTATCTACCCATCTGCTGAAGTCAGCCGATTGTCCCTGTGGGAAAGATTGAATTTGCACTTGAAGCGCACCTATAGCTTGTAGTCTATCCTCATTAATCGTAGTCAAAATAATCCCCCTTCGATTAGTTGAGATTACCCCAGCGCAAAAAGAACAGGAATAACGGTTCTAAAATGTAAACTTCATCGTCCTTATATTCAAAAACCTGATACATCGGTTCGCTGCTCTGCATAATAGCCTGCATCTGATCAATAGCTGCTTTGATTTTCACCCGATCCGGTTTGTCAGCATGATTACCTAGCAACACATCAATTCTTCGCTTGATGCTGTCGATAGAAAGGCTCACAATGGGCGGATCATCAGCAATTGCCTTTAGAAGTAACTCATAGATATCGGTTTGTTCACCTTTTATAGTCAAATAAGTTTTTCTTTTTTGTCCCCGGGGATTTGGACCTGTTTTCAATTTCCTGGCAACCTCTTGGTAAGCAAGAAGGTTCAATGAGGTCATTCTGTAGGCCTGGTTGAGGGTCTCCTGATCAGGCATTGCCGGATAATCTGTATTGTCGATATCGAGTATCATACTAAGGTTATAACAGATAGATTGCATGAGTTGGGGAGAAGATAGACTCTCCTGCGCAATGTTATCGGCGATCCGCAGATCAATCTGCATATTTAGTTTGTTGAATCCTCCTACAGCAATTTCACGCAGTTCATCTGGATTCCAAGGCTCGATATTAATCAGGTTCAGTCTCCCGCTTAAATCGGCATTCTTTCGAATGGCATCATCCGAACGGTGAGGTAAGGATATGATGATGGCTCGAAGCCCTTTGCGGATCGCATCTTTGAGCTGATAGGCAATCTCAAACTGTTTGCTGGGTGAAGCGTAATGGAAGTCATCTAGTAATAGAACTAAGTTGTTTGCTATAAAATATTTAATGACTTTATCTTTGCCGGAACGGAAAGACTCTGTGATGGAGGTGGTGATTCCTTCTGTTGTTCCGGCGAGCCCCTGACCTTCAAGCGTGCGTATTTCTGTATGGTCTCGTTCGAGGGGAATACCAATTTTATTTGCAACCGTCTCCCAGAAATCTACGGTATCCTTAAAGTCGCTTCCTATAAAATCGACGTATCCGTCCAAGCCGATTACCTTGTCACACAGTACGGTTTTTCCTGTTTTCGATGGACCTATAATTGAAGTTAAAAATCCGACCATATCGATCACATTATGAAGACGGAATTCATAGGTCAGCCCAAATTCCGATTTGCGCGAAATATAGGTGTGAATCGGAAGGGCACCAGCAATAAAAACATCTCTAACTCTGAGCTTCAAACAATCACCCCTCAGCAGCATTAAATGGTTGTAGATATCTTAGTTCCGTATTCTGTTCTAGTATATCCCTAAGTGGAATGATTTAACAACGTTATCTAACCTTTTAAGAAAAACGACATTAAAATCCTCTTAAATTATCTGATGCACATCAATAATACACCTTTATCTCTTAATTACCCGCAGCGCAGAAAAAAACACCCAAAACAAGCCTCTAGAATACTTCTAGGGCTTGTTTTGGGTGTATTAATTTACGCTACGCTCTAACCTGCGGCCCACACATCCAGCTCGATTTTGAGTTCAGGCAGACCTAATCCCTGGATGTAGGCCACCGTCATGGAAGGAGGCGTAGGGCCGAACACTTCATTCCAGATGGAATAGAAATGATCCCAATCGATTTCCTCCGTGGCCCAGATGTTGATTTTGATGACATGATCGGGAGTTAGCCCTTGAGAGGACAAGATGTCTACAATATTGCTCATCGTATTGGTTACTTGCTGATTGAAATCGGCAGGGATATTGTTGTTCTGATCGATCCCGATTTGACCGGAAAAGACATACATTTCAGCGTCTCTGCTGATCTTAGTGACATGGCTGTAGCTTCCAACAGGTTTTGCTATATTTTCCGGATTATATCTTTGAATGACATTGTTATTTAGTCTCATTGCTTATAAGTCTCCTTTTAAATGGGCTGTTTTTTATAGTATTACTTCATATTGGACAGACCTATCCCGTCAACATGAATTCTAGAAAAAAACAGCAGTCGAATACCCGATTCCAGCAGACAGATATTGAATAGATCTCTTTTTCATCAGGTATCCCTCCTAAACATTTAAAATTTAACTTACTGTAAGAATGATAACATACCCTCAATGAAAAGCCAAAATACAGGGTGCGATAAGAGGCGGGATGTGCCATAAGTTAAAAATTCCCTTTGTCGTAATACTTCCGCCCTGTTGGCCCGCTGGACCGTGTGCGATGATGGATTCATCAAACGGCGGCAAGATCGCCGGGAGATCTTCAGGCTATTGCGGTTCTTCCTTCTACTCAATTGGATGAATTAGAGCCGCAGCTCTCCTGAAGGATGCTTATCCAGAGAGGAGGCGTCCAGGCTATTGTATTCCTTCCTTCTACCCATGGACTGAAACCGAGTAGGGATACAGCTCTCCTGGACACTTTTACTATGCAAATAAACCGAATCTACCTGCGTAGAGCAGGCAAAATGATGCTGAAACACACACCTGATGCTGCTGACACGAAGAAGCTACCGAAGGGGTACTTGGCCGCAGCCCTCCGCAATCTGCAGGGGCTTGGGTATACCCTGTCGCCTGCCTTGTTCCGGGCGGTCCAGAAGATGCCCCGCGAGGCCTTCGAGCAGCTGTATTATCCGCTGATTGCCGATGTAAGACGGATGGTTGGCGCGCATGTGCATTATGCACCGATGTATCCAGGGTTCCCGGAGCAGGTCATGCAGGAGGATGAAGCGGAGCTGTATTTCAATGCGATGTTCCATTATTACACCTGGGAGCTTCCATATGCTGATTCCGTGCAGCGAACGCCCCTTGAGGAACAGGTGAAGATGAAGGTCATTGACCTGGGGAGCATCACGGAGTTCCGGACCCTAATCCGCCAGCTGATGGAGGCCAGAGGCTCGATCTCGGCAGAGGATCAGAAGGATATCGATGCTGTGATTGCGAATACAGCCAACGAAGAGCTGGATGAACTCCTGCCGAAGGAGATCCCGTTCAAGGAGAATGCCGGATTCGTGGCAGCGTCGCTGCTTAGGCATGATAAGGCGGATGTAGCCAGAATAAGCCCCTATTTCATGACAGCAACCGATGTGCTGCGGCTGGCGGTGGCCTGGTCGGAAGGCGATGTTAGTCTGGCCTTGCCCACCCGCTTCCGCAAGTTCAAGCGTAGTGAACGCCGGCTGTTACTGGGGCTCTTGGAACGGTGTCAGACGATCACCGAGGATATGCTGCGATACAGGGAGCGCTGGATTCGTCTCGGCGAGATCCTGCATCCATCTGAATACAAGCAGCGGTATAAACGCTGTGAGGAAGCTTTTGATATCCTGCGCAACAACAAAGCCTTCACGACCTTTAACGGAAGTGTGGAGCTGGCCCTTCAGTATCACCAGATGTGGACGGCGCTGGATCTGCTGGTGAAGCGTCCGGGCGAATTCGCACGAAGATTGGCGAAGCTGCTGCGGATGACCCGCGAGCCGGAGTACGTGGTGATGGCCTTCGCAGAAGTGGCAGACCAGGTATCGACCCCGGTGCTGCTGCAGGTGAAGAGCTACTTCGCGCGACAGCGGGAGCTGCCGGAGCTTAGGGTGTTTTTCCCCAAGGGAAATGTCGCCAAAGCCTGGGCCACTCCTAATACCCTGCCGGAGATCAGTGAAGAAGCCTGTCGGGACATGGTGGACCTCTGTGAGCAGACTCTGGTCGCCCGCTTCGCAAGCCAGCCTTCCCTGGGAAAAGTATATGTGGATGAGCGTCTGAAGGACTATCTGGTGCCGTTCTCCCAGCGGTCGGCCAGTAAAGCGCTGCATACTCTTGTACGGGGAAGCCGGATTCCGCTGGAAGAAGGGAACACGGTCCGTTTCTTCTGCTGGTGGAAGGAAGGGAAGATGGACGGTACCTCTACAGGCCGAGTTGATATTGATCTGTCAGCAGTGATGTATGATAAGAATTGGAATTATGTGGAGCATATTTCTTATACGAATCTTCGCTCGGCACAATATCGTGCAGTCCATAGCGGCGATATAGTAACGGCGCCTTACGGGGCCAGCGAGTTCATTGATCTGCATATTCCTTCTATTGTTGAGTATGGCGGAAGGTATGTAGTGGCGACTCTCCATTCCTTCACAGGACAGCCGTACTGCAATCTGCCGGAGTGCTTTACGGGCTGGATGATGCGGAAGAAGCCGGGGTCCGGTGAAATCTATGAGCCAGCCACGGTATCGAACAAGATTGATGTCACGGCGGATACCCAACTCGCCATTCCTGTGATACTCGATCTGGTGGAGCGGACCGTGATCTGGACAGACTTGTCCCTGACCAGAGATCCGTTCCATGTGAATAACGTGGAAGGGAACCAGAAGGGGATGGTGATCATCGGCAAGGCGATGACCTCCTTGAAGAAGCCCGATCTGTATGATCTGTTCACGCTGCACGCCAAGGCCCGCGGTCAGCAGGCCGCATCCCCACAGCAGGCCGATACCGTATTCTCGGTGCATCAGGGAGTGACTCCGTACCATATCGAGCAGATTATGGCCGAATATGTGGTGTGAGCAGAGCGGGTAACCGGTTTGTTCAAAAGAAAGGGATGTCTCAGCCATTACACATGGCGTGGGACACCCCTTTTTTAAATTACTCTATCTCAATCCCATACCAGCCGTCTGCAAGTGGAGTCAGCTTATACTTAACCGGCTCTGTCGCATACGCCTGCTCCATCATGCTCTGACTTGCGCAATACACGATATGATAGGTGGGACCATGCTCCCTTTCCCAGTCGAATATGAATCTGAGGAGCGGCTTCCCGTCCTGTTTGCTATAGCGCACGAAGTCCAGGCTGTCCCCGGACCATGCGGCGATCTGCCGGATCTTGTCTTGCAATTCCGTATTCATACTGTCATGGAATGGAGGGACGGCATTATTAGAGTAGATGAAGGTATTCCCGATATTACTCCGTTCATCCAGGCTGTCCATCAGCAGCAGGGTCTTCGTCTTCACAGCATCAAACTGCGCGCGGTGCTCCCGGAATAGTTCATATTTCATCTTGGAGGAATCGTAGCCGATGATGAAGCCTGCCGCTGCAAGCAACAGTATAATGGTAATGCCAAGTAAGATTCGTGTCCTGCGACTCAATAGCTTCACCTGCCTGCTCCATTGAAATTAGTTAACGGAGCCGCTAAAAGGCAGCTCGTAGTCAATCGTTGTAATGAACGGTACATATTTGCCGTTGAACCGTTCGTAGTGCTGCAAAGTGAACCAGTCCACAAATCCCGGATTATTAATCTCATCATCAGCATCCAGGCCGAAATGATCATAGAAATGGAACACCAGCTTGCCGCTGAATTGACCTCCGTTGTTGTTGAAGTCCTTAATGGTAATATTATGACCATGGAAGGCATGGATAGCCAGAGATAACGCCAGATTGGTCTTCTCCGTAAATAACGGATACGGGCTGGTCGAGAATTGATTCACGTAACTATACACCACATTCCGGTTGCTGTTCGGATCAAATTTTAGTCTGGACAGATCACCGTTATTACTGCGCAGCTCCTGCACAACAAAATTCTTGATTAATTGTACATAGTTCTGGGTACTGGCGTCCGTGATGACGGCATTATCCAGCTGGCTGTTATGATACTTGATATATTTGCTGGTATCGAAGGTGTCGCCAAGGGTTACCGAAGATCCCTCATTAATGGTTTTGCTGTATTTGAACGTTGAGATCAGATCGCCAAGAACGAATTTCATATCATCCGTTGCACCTATTGTGCCGACAACGAACAGGAGGGCCATCTCGCCCCAGATCATGGGCTCGGGCGTAATTCTGGCCACCGAGAATACCGGGCCCAGCTTGAGTAATTCAAAATACGTATAGTCATTGAACGTCAGGTCATCGGAGACTGGGGAAGTTCCCTGCGGTGCTTTCTTAAGAATTCCTTCTCTGTTATCAGATTGAAGGATCAGGGCCTCCCTTACATCTGGAACCAGTCTTCTGCTGTCCACCGCATCGTTCAAGCCGTCGCCGTCCGTATCGGCCAGGTTGGGATTGGAGTACAAATAGGCGTAGACCTTGTCGCCGGATTTAACAATACGGATCTCTTGTCCGTCCTTAAGCCCGTCGTTATCGCTGTCTGCATCCAGATAATTCAACCTTATTGCCGCACCGCCAGTACCAACACGCAGTCTTCCGGCCTGCATCTCCTTCTCATGATAATCGCTGATGCCATCCTGGTCTGTATCCTTGTACAGATCGGAAGTCTCGGCAATGGTATCGAAGATCCCATACAATTGGCTGGCATTACTTGCATGATAATAGCTGCCGCCGGTGCCCTGGGCCATGCTGGTCAGGACACTCGTCGAAATGCTGCTGCCCAGGCCTACCGTATAAATCACAATACCCTGATCGGCAGCCCGTTTGGTTAGTGCGGTATCATAAGAGCCTTCCCCGTCAGTAAGCATAATAATGTACTTCAGAACATCCGCTCTGCTGGTGGTGGCGAACAGATTAATTGCACTTGAAATCCCGCTGCTCAGAGTCGTTCCGCCGTTCGCATCAATCCGCCCCGCAGCCTGACTCAGCACGGTCTTGTCTGAAGTGAAGCCGGATAACACCTTGGCAGAGTCGTCAAAATCAACAATAGCCCCGCGGTCACTGTCCGTCAGCAGATTGACGAACTGTCTGGTTACGCTGATTCTCACATTGCTCCGGTCATTATCTGACATACTGCCCGATGAATCGATGACGAAGGCAATATCCATCCCCGCATAATGCTCCTGTCCCTCATCATACAGGAACTTATATAACCAGACCTGGTCGTATACTGTCTTGTTTAACAGAATGTATTTGGAGAAATGAACCGTCTGGACCGAGATCATATTCCCGGCCACCTGCTGATCCGGTAGCTCTTCGAACAGCTGCGACTCCTCATTGTAATAGTAGATTCGCGGCACAAAGCCTGCCTGACTCAGTAAGCTTTTGTCAAACTCAAAGGAGATTGTGGCCTTCTCAAAGCTTCCGTCGATGGAGAAATTATAGCCTTGATCAATATATCCGGGAATAGTTGTATCATTAAGAATGCCATCTTGGACCGGCTGGACAGACAAGCTGTCTACCTGCTCCGCAGTGATCCCTTCTACAGCTACCGTTGGAACAGCCTTGCCCCCGACATCCTCTGCCTTCATTGTTCTTGCGAACTTCGTCTCAGGCACAAGCGGGTCGCTTCCGATCTGGAGTTCCCACGCGTCAGAGAGTCCGTCTCCATCGGTGTCGGCCTTCAGGGGATCGGTCTTGTGCTTATGGATCTCTTCGCCGTCCGTCAGGCCATCGCCGTCACTGTCCTCGCTGCTGAGGCTGGTGCCCAGCATCAGCTCCTCCAGGTTGGTTAATCCGTCCTTGTCGTAGTCTTCATCACCGTCAGCAGTCCCGTTCTTATCACTGTCCGGTTCAAGCGGATTCAGCTTCAGCACGAGCAGCTCATCCCGGTCGCTTAACCCGTCGCCGTCGGTATCCTTGCTGGTAGCGGAGAGGCCATAATGCTCCTCATAGTAATCGCTAATTCCGTCATTATCGCTGTCCTTCTCCCGGTCAATCCCGAGGTTATCCAGATTGCTCTCGTCGAAGTTCACGATAATATACGTCTTGGAGACCTCTGAGCCATCGTTTAACTGCGCGCTTAACTTCAGCAGATTATATCCGATGCCAAGTCCGATTCCTTCCACAGACCATGCTGCACTTACAGGGATCGTCCCTTGCTGGAGGACTGCTTTGTTTTTGTCCGTAATCTCATAATTGAAGGCCTTGACCTGTGATACTCCTCCTAGCGTTCCCGTCAGCTTGTCCATCTTGGAGGTCAGGAAGTAATAGTCTCCGTCCGGACTGTTCTGAAGCTGGAGACTGTACGTTTCAAGCTGCACGGAGACCCTGCCCGGCTCAGGCTCCGGGGATTCTTCCCCGGTTGAGATCTGCGTTAGCTGATAGCCCGAAGGCGCACTTACAACATTCCCCGGGTTCCCGGAGAAGCCCAGGATCAGAGTCTCGCCCGGCTGAATATTGGCATTATAGCCCGCATTATGTATAACGTAATGATTGCCGGTATGCCCGGTAATTTCAGCCGTCCAGAACCGGTCCAGGTTCCCGTCATAATCGAACCCCAGCGTCCAATCCTCTATGGTAGACTGCGATGTATTCTTAATGGCAATCTCGCCGTTAAAAGCGCTCCCCCAATCACTTGTTACCTTGAAGCCTGTTTCGTATTGCCCCGCCGGTACGATCTGTTCCGCGCCCTGCATTTCAAATGCTACAGGCAGCTGAAGCTCTCCTTCAAATGAAGCCGTGAAGCCGAAATTCACACTGCCACCCACCGGAATGTCCTGATTGCTGCCTGCATTCTTGATGGTATAAACTCCGTTCTCGTAGGACTGTACTTGTCCGTTCCAGATATTCGTAATCTCATAAGGGGATGTAAAATCAATACTCCAGTTCTCCAGCGTCCGGTTACCCGTATTCCTGATCGTGACATCTGCGTTAAAGGCGCCTTCCCACTGGGAGGAAATTGTGTAGATTACCTCGTACCCCTCTCCTGTGTAGATTGTTTGCTGCTTGCCGCCCGTGTCTTCCTGAGCTAGAGCGGGCCTGAGCTGAAGAGAAGAGAATACCAATACCAGAATGGCAAATAAGATGAAGCTTCGTTTCATGATCCTTGTCTTGAACATTGCTGCCGTTCCTCCTTATATGATCGCTAATGGGGTGGATAATATGTAAGATCTTGGGGTATATGAATCTATCATATTTGCATAAAGAGGTTTAGGCAACAACAAATGGAAGAAAAGTAGAGGGACGTCAAAAATAGCCAGCTCATAGGCTGACTTGTACGTGTGAAGGAGGTTTTAATAGCTTCCTAATACCGCCGTTATCTAATCCTCCAAATGATTGGTTCTCAACAGGCGGCCGAAGACCGCTATCTCATAAGCTGTGGAAAATCGGGCTTGCATCCCGCCATAAATTCTGTTATTTTGATATTAACAAAATGTAATTATCAATTAGTTAATAAGTATTCAATTTCTTAGGATACAGAGGAAGCGGAGGGATGAGCATGAAGAAGGCACCCGGCAACTGGAGCGGGTTTGAACTCGCCTGGCTGGTGATTTTTACGCTGATCGCGGTTGTTTTTACGGTAATGTCCAAGGATTCGCTCTTCGGGTTCACGGTCTTCATCACCGGGGTACTATGCGTGGTGCTGACGGCGAAGGGGAAGCTGGCGAGCTATGGATTCGGGATGTATAATACGTTCGGATATGCTTATTTGGCCTATATCAACGGATTATTCGGCGAGGTTATGCTGAATCTGCTATTCTTTGTGCCCATGAATATTGCAGGCTTTTATATGTGGAAAAGAAACATGCACGGCGGCAAGCTATCCATGCGCCAAATGGAAACGAGGGGCATCCTGCTCACCGTTGCAGTCTGTGTGGCGGGAGCGCTGCTGCTGGGCTTCGGCTTATCGTTCATTCCCGCGCAGAATTCACCTTACATCGACGCCCTGACTACCGTGTTATCGGTAGTGGCAACGATTCTGATGGTGCGTCGTTTCAAGGAGCAGTGGCTGGTCTATATTGTGCTGAATATGTTCACAGTGCTGCTCTGGGTGATCCGGACGCTGGAAGGCAGCGGGGAGGGTCTGCTGATGATCGTGATGTGGAGCGCCTATCTGATTAATGCGGTCTACGGCTACTACAACTGGAACAAAGGGGCTAGGGAGGCGCTGTCATGAAAACACTTGGATTAACACTCGGGAAGTTCGCCCCGCTGCATAAAGGGCACCAGTTCATGTTCGAGACGGCGCTGCGGGAGGTTGACGAGCTGATTGTGGTGATCTATGAGACCAAGGTCTCTCCGGTACCGCTGCAGATCCGGGCCAACTGGATTCGCAGGCTCTATCCTGCGGTCCGGGTAATCGAGGCCTGGGATGGCCCCGATGGATACTCGGATGACAGGGAGCATGAAATCCGGGAGGAGCAGTATATTCTCGGGCTGCTGAAGGGCGAGCAGGTGACCCATTTTTATTCGAGTGAATTCTATGGAGAGCATATGAGTCTGGCGCTGGGTGCTATTGACCGGCGGGTGGATGAGGCGAGGGTGCAGGTTCCGGTATCGGCCACGATGGTCCGCTCGGACCCTTACCAATACCGGGGTTATGTCAGTGGGCTAGTGTACCGCGATCTAATTACCAAGGTCGTATTTGTAGGGGCGATGTCTACCGGTAAGTCGACGATCACCGAAGCGCTTGCCCGGAAATACGGTACGGCCTTTGCCAGTGAATACGGGCGGGATTACTGGGCAGAGCATCAGGTGGACCGCCGGATTGGGTTGGAGGCTTTTGACGAGATCGGGGTGGGGCATCTGGAGCGGGAAGAGCAGGCATTGCTTGATGCCAACAGGTATTTATTCGTCGATACGAATGCGATTACCACTTATATGTATGCGCTGGATTACCATGGGAAGGCACCCGAGCTGCTAACCCGGCTGGCCTTGGAGAACGCGCAGCGCTACGACCTGTTCTTCCTGTGCGACGATGATATTCCCTATGACGATACGTGGGACCGCAGCGGGGATCAGAAGCGGCATGTGTTCCACCAGCAGATTATCGCAGATCTGAAGGAGAGGCGGATTCCCTATATAACCCTTAGGGGCACGCTTACGGAACGTATAAGCAAGGTGGACAGTGTACTGGCAAAATTCAAGCCGTACGGGAATTATTTCGGAGAGCTGGAGCATTGAGCCAGAGACAGAAGGAGGCGGAGAATGTGGAATTGAGAGATGCTAACGGACTTACAGAGCGTGAATTCCTGGAGCAGTACCGGGCCGGGGACTATGAACGGCCTTCCGTGGCGGCGGATATGGTGATCTTCACCGCCACGGATACAGCGGCAGACTATGAACCCGGGGCTACGGCGAAGGAGCTGCGCCTCCTGCTGATCCGCAGAGGCGGGCATCCCTGCCTCGGGAAGTGGGCACTGCCGGGCGGCTTCGTCCAGCCGGACGAGACCACAGATCAGGCGGCCGCGCGAGAGCTGGAGGAGGAGACCGGCGTGGCCGGTGTCTATCTGGAGCAGCTGCGCACCTTCAGCGACCCCGGGCGCGATCCCCGCACCTGGGTGATCAGCAGCAGTTATATGGCGCTGGTCGACAGCCGCCGTAGCCAATTAGAGGCAGGGGATGATGCCGAGGCTGCGGCCTGGTTCAAGGTAAGCTACCAGCTCCGGCAGGAGCATAAAGAGCTGCTGGAGCAGGGCTGCATCCGCACCCGTACCTATGAGCTTCGGCTGGAAGCGGGCGGGCAGGAGCTGGCAGCAGTGATCGAACAGACGGTGACGGCGACACCGGCTGCAAGATCGGTGCAGTATGCCGTCTTGTCCAATGACGGACTTGCTTTTGATCACGCCAAGATCATTGCCTATGCTATTGAACGGCTGCGTCAGGAGACGGAGAGAACCGGAATCGCGCTGCTCTTAATGCCTGAGCAATTCACCCTGGCCGAGTTGCAGCAGGTCTACGAGGTGATTCTCGGCCAGGAGTTGCCGAAGGCGGTCTTCCTGGACAAGGTGGCTGCGCTTATAACCGCGACCAACCTGTACACAGAGCATACGGAACACACACCCTCCCGCCGCTTGTATCAGCGGAACTGGGGAGAAGTCTGAATTTTTAATTAGGAGGAACCATCCATGAATGCAGGAAGAGCAATATTAAGAACAATGGAATTCAGCCACGAGCTGGATGTGCTGCACAACTACATTACACAATCCAAGATGCCGGTACGCAAAAGCGACTCCTTCGATAAGCAGGTCATGCTGCTCGAAGAAGCCCAGGGTGAGAGCGCGTTTCAATCCACCTACAAAAAGATGAAGAAGGTCAACATGCTGTCCGGTCTGTTCGCCCTGCCGGTGCTGCTGGTGGTTGCCATCGCCGCGATCTACGGCAGGTATATTAACCGGGGTTATGATGTGTTCGGCTACTTCGTGGATCATCCGGTGCTGTATATCGTACCTGCCGCGCTGATCGTGGTGACGCTGGTGCTGGCCTTGTACCATTCGGTACTGCGGCGGAAGCTGTACGGCCAAATCTACCCGGAGCTGAAAGGAAAGCTGGGGATGCATGCCGCCTGAGCATAAACGGCCTAATTCTTGTTTTCATCCGGATAAAGAATCTTGTGTTACCGAACATGAATAGAGAAGCATTTCTTCAACGTACGGAAGAGATGCTTCTCTATTTGTTGTGACTACATCTTTTTAAATATTACGGTTTGCCCGCATACTCATGCGCTGCGGAAGCTTCCTGAATGGCCTGGAAGGCCCAATGTGCAGCAGGCACATCACTCCAGGAAGACTTGCTCCAGCTCTCGCTGTTCCGCTGCAGAATAGTATTGATGATCGTAACGGCTTCCGCACGTGTCAGCGGCTGGTCTGGACGGAAGGTACCGTCAGGGTAACCGGTTATGAGCTTCTTCTGCAGAAGCGCTCCGATCTCCGTACCCGCCCAGTGCGTAGCCGTATCTGCGAAGGTTGAACCATCGCCGGCCGGCAGGTTCAGCCAGCGGCTGGCAATAGCGGCAAATTCGGCTCTGCTGACAGCAGCCTCTGACTTGAAGGTTCCATCCGGGTAACCTTGGATCAGACCGGCTGCTGCTGCGTATTGCACCGCCGCATCAGACCAGCGTTTGCCGGTAATATCGGCCAGTGCCGCAGCAGCCGGGGCCTTCGGAGCCGCCCCTTCCGCCTTCAGCCGCTGAAGGATTGCGGCCAGCTCTCCACGGGTAATTCCCCGTTCAGGCCGGAACGTCCCGTCCGGATAGCCCAGAATATAGGCATCATGCCGGGCAGCGGCCCCGAGGCCTTCCAGCTTGAGAATCGTAAACGTACTGAATTTGTTGATGCCGAAGGACAGGCCGGATAATCCCTGCTTGTACTGGACGAATTCAGGTCTGATCAATTCGCGGTCGCCGTCGCTATGCTCGATGAAGACAGCCAGCTTAGCCAGGAAGGCCGTCCGCTCTCTACCGTCTGCAGGCAGCTGAACCCCCTTAAGCGGCAGCGTGATTTCAACAGCCCGGCTGCTCAGATTAGTCTCGATGGTCATCGGGCGTGCAACAACCTGAACCTCCTCGCCGCTCACGGTTTCCCTGACAACACGTTCCACTCTGGCCCGCTCCTCAACTTCAGCGCGCTGTGCCGCATCCTTGATCGGCACAAGCCGGAAGTACAGGTCCTCCGTGATCCCGGATAACGATGCGTTGGGAATCTTAATTGCCGCATTATCCGAGTAAATCTCCAGCTCCAGACCGCCCTTGAACAGTACATCCAGAGCCGCTGCCGGAATCTGCAGCCTCAGCTCGGACACCTTATCCTCGGCGTCCGGGATGACGATTCTTGCCGCACTCCGTCCGGCAGCCTTGGCGCCCGCCACACTTGCGGCGGCCTGCTGCGCATCAAAGGTCACCTGGTCGGTAATGCGTCCGGCAGCATCTCTGGTCCGCCGCACCGCCGCGCCGGAGATCGTAGTGCCGTCTCCATTGTCGACGATAACCGTCAGCAGCTCACTTCCGCCTGGGCTTACTGCACCTGCGGCCGGTGCGCTTGAAGGTTGAGGTGTAGCCGTAGGCACACTCGTAGGTTGAGGTGTAGCTGTAGGCGTACTGGCAGGTTCAGGTGAAGCAGTTGGCGTGGCAGTAGGTGCAGTTGTAGCTTCTGGTGCAGTTGTAGGTTTAACTTCTGGCTGCGTAACCGTGAATGCCATCTCCAGTTCATTAGAGACGACATTCGCCAGCCCGGATGGAGGGCGGTTGCCCTCAGACGCTAATACCGCAGTCGTGCAGGCAAGCAGGACGAGGAGCAGGGAGACGGTATAGAGTACAATCCTTGCTTTTTTCATGATCACCATTCCAATCCTGTGTCATTCCATTCGTTAGGGAATCATGGTCGTAGTGTAGGTTACCTTCACTTCATCGCTGAACGTATAGACGGTTTCTTCGCCGTCCTGGTCGAACTTCGCTGTCATCTGTGAATTAGGTGTCAGAGAATACGTAGGGTAGTTCAGCCGGAATACCTCTAAGGAATCGCCTGCTGCCAATTCTACCGGAATCGTGAAGGTGTGGGCGGCTGCATCATAATATTCTGCCAGCAGCGGGATGCCTTTTTTATCGGTATACAGGAATCCATCATACTGGCCATCGCTGAAATTCGGAGTCATTTCACCGATATTAATAACGAACGTTCCCGTTGAAGCGGCTGTTGCCGGCGCTGAACTCAGGTACATGATCATATCTCTATGCTGATAAGGATTCGGCTCTTGCAGATTTCCGCTAAAGGTTGTCTTCTGCGCCGGCTTCACCTCTTTAACAGCGAGCAGCTTGGCTGTAAATGGAGCGTTCTGCGGGGATACAGCCTTGAAGGTAATATCGAATTCATTGGAATCCGCAGCATCGCCGACATTGACTTCGAGGCCTTTATCAATGTAGTAATAGGTATAATTGCCTTCCACAAAAGATTCTGGGTGGTTGTCCAGCTCTACGGCACCCGCAGCAGCGGTTGGAATCTCCAGCAGTACGCTGACCTTCAGATTGTCGTCATTCTCCGCGCCAGGACTGATGAAGTATTCAATCTCCTTGGAAGTATCCTTGGTCAGATCATAGGCCTTCTTGTCCAGCTTCAGAGCTGAAGAATCCCAGGATAGAACAACGGTATCCTCGGCATTTACTGCCGTTACGTTGAATTCTGCCTCAAGCTCATTACCGATCCTGTTGTCCAGCAGACTGCCGGGTCCGGCATAAGCGGATGGAACTGCGCCAAGCACCAGACAAGCGGATACAGCCGCGCTGATGTACAGCTTCTTGCGTGTTTTCTTCAGTTCTTGCATTTTCGCAACTCCCCTTTTTGTACATGAATAGAATGAACCGGGTTTCGCAGTGAAATGACATCATTCGACGCGATTCCCTATATTTCGATATGGTTCATTGTATCATTGGGCAAAAAAAGCCCGTAACGCCTATCTTTTATAGGACCTACGGGCGGAGGAATTCGTTATATGGAGGAGCGCTTTATTTTTCGGAGATACAGGTAAAAGCAGGTGCCCTGCCCCGGTTCACTCTCTACACGGATGGAGCCGTCAAGCTTCATCATCACATTCTTGCAGTAATACAGGCCCAGACCATAATGAGCGGTCATCTTCTTGGTGGAGTAGAAGGGATCAAAGATATACGGGAGTGCCGTCTGCGGAATTCCTTTGCCGCTATCCTGAATGGAGATGACCGCTTCCCGGGAGGTCTCCGACAACCGGACGGTAATCGCTCCTTGATGCTCCATGGCCTCGGCCGCATTGTTCAGCAGATTGGTCAGCATCTCCTTCAGATGAAGGGGATCGAAGTATACGTCCTGGACGGTATGCAGGGAATGATGGAGGTGAATCTCCGGCGGAGCTACCCTTGCAAAGGCTGCAAGACAAGATTCTAATACAGGCGCAGGATTCATTGTCTGAGCCTGAATGTCAATGGCTTGTACGGACTCGTTGATCTTGCCCATCATATTTTGCACATGGCCGATGGATTCGGCAGCCGAAGCGACCATATCGAGAGTTTCCCGGTGGCCGCCGCCAGTCTGCTCACCGCTCTGAAGCTCCCGCCGGATCTGATGGAGCAGGATGTCTATTTTGCCGATCTCATTCTTAATGGTATGGTTCAGCAGATGGGAGCCTCCCTTCAAGGTGTGCAGGGACGCGTTTATCTTCAGCATCTCCACCTTGAACCGCACTCCAAGGATGCCCCTTGTCAGACCGATCAGCAGGAACACGGACAGGAAGCCTATGCTAACGAGGTGGTTGAATTGAAACAGGTCAATCCCCAGCATATAAAAGGCATAGCTCACTATAATATACACCATCACCGGCAGCGCCAGCATGTTCGTCAGCATCCGCTCGCGGCGCTTGAACGGGTGCTTCTCACGGAGATTCGCCAGAATAAGCAGCACGGCGCTGATTCCTAACGCACAGCCAATGAACAGCAGCATAGGCAATTCATTTCTGCCGCTGTAATTGACGAGCCGGCCGGGCGTGAGCGGGGTAGCAGCAATTCCCGCTAACGCCGCAATGACAAGAATAATGCCATACATCCGCCGCTGCCGCCTGTGCAGCAAATCCGAATATACAGCACCAAACATGCCGAACGTATAGGCAATTGTAGCATCGGAAACGGCATATAGTGTATTAATCCATACATCGTACTTGGTCTGCGGATAGGCTGCGCTAAGCAGATAGGTGATAATGCTGCTGCTGGACGCAAACAGAGCAATACTGAACCAGCGGAACGAGGCGTTGCCCGAATTGAGCCAGAGAACCACCGAAGCTACTAACAGAGTTATGAACAAGGCGGGGATCATAGCTCAAGTTCTCTGTCGGTTAATCCTCTGCTCTTGATAGCCCGGACGACCTCCTTCAGGGATTTGGAGTTGAATTTGCGGAGTATACTGGTAATTTGATTCTTCAGCGTCCCTTCCGATTTGCGGAGCGAGCGCATCATGGCCTGTCTGCCGTTGCCTGCTTCGCTAAGCGAGATAATTTCCTTCTCGGCTAACGTCAGGCGGTTATATTGTTCGGCTTCTTTGAGCCGCAGGAATTCCCTGACCAGAACAGACTGGGGAGAACGGGAGCGCATCGCTTCCCGGATCGTGCCCGGGATGAGGCGGAAATCCGATTTACTTACATATTGAATGGCACCGGCCGTAAAAGCATCCAGAATCGTCCGCTCATCCGCAACGGAGGTGAGTACAATCACCCGGGCCTCGTTGCCCGTCAGGCTCAGCTCCAGCGTAGCCTGGAGGCCGTCCAGATGATGCTCCGTCAGGTTGAGATCCATCAGCACCACATCTACTGTATGGTTTGTACAAAAGGCGAGCGCCTCTTCTTTGGTAGCTGTAGTGTGAATAACCTGCAGACCGGGTTCGCTATTCAGGAACCGGGCGAGCATGCTTCTCCATACCGCATCATCTTCAACAATCAGAATTTGGATCTCCATAGACTTCTCCTTTGAGCAGAAGATTAGCGGTACCTCTTCATTCTACTACGGATAGAGAAGGAACGTAACAGTGAATTGAGTGGATTTGTCTATTAAAATAATCACAAAAACCGCTTGAGATGAAGATTTCTATGAAGTCGCAGACGGGGTAATCAGACGCTCCGGATTGGCAATGCGCATCGTGACTTTGGCGCCGCCGGAGACGGAGTCGTTGCTGAGGCTCAGCGTGCCTCCGTGCTGCTCGGCCACAGAGCGTGCAATATAGAGCCCCATTCCGTGATGATTCCCGGAGCTGCGGCTCGGGTCGCCCCGGTAGAACTGGCTGGTGGCCTCCCGGAGGTCGGCCGCCGAGAAGCCGCTGCCGGTGTCGGTAACCGTGAACTGAACCGCATCCGGCCCGCTCTGGACAAGCAGGGCAATGCTGCCCCCGGGCGGGGTATGCTCGGCGGCATTGGTAATCACGTTCATTATGCCCCGCAGCAGCAGCTCCTTGTGAATGAACAGGTATTCCGGCAGCTTCTCCTGCCGGATAGAGGTCTTCAGGTTCCTGCCTGCCTTGAGGGCATTCATCTGCAGCTCCAGCTCAGCTATGATCTCTGCTGCCGGGACCAGCACCTTCTGGCGGGAGGAGCCGGCCTGCTGGTTGGACAGGTCAATGACTTCCTGCACGAAGGCTTCAATGTCTTCAGCGCTGCGGCGGATATAGCCGCTGTATTCACGCTGCGGCTCCGTCTCTACAATCTCCTGCAGCAGCTCGGCGTTGCCCCGGATAATGGTCAGCGGCGTCTTGATGTCGTGGGCCAGCGCGGAGATCTGCTCTCTGCGGGAGCGCTCCAGCTCCCACTGCTTCTCCAGTGAAGTCTGCAGGGCATCCTTCATCCGGTCCAGCGAGCCCAGTACCTCATCAATCTCCACAATGCCGCTGGGATGGACGGCGAACTCCAGATTCTCGCGCCGGATGTTCTCGGTCGCTTCCTGCAGTCCGGCCATCCGCTCCGAGAGCTTCCGGCCGAACCGGGCCGCGAGCAGGGCGGCCATCACCAGGAACCCGAGCACGAAGAGCAAGGGGCCCAGGAGCTGGGGATTCGGCAGCGCGCTGCGCAGCACTGGAGAAGCATACTGCGGTGTCAGGACATAGCGGAAGATCCATAGCTCCTGCCCATGCTCGGCGGTGGTATAGTAGTAGGCGCTTCTGTTGTTCCCCTCCCGGATTATTCTCCAGGCTTGCTCCGCCTCCTTAGCCGTCAGGTTGCCGGCCAGCGGCTTCCCGTCCAAGGTGAATACGGTGTAATTCAGCTGGTCCGGGACCCGGGGAACCGTATCTGTTACATCAGCAGCTAACTGCTGCTTGAACTGGGCAATTGCCTTCTCCTCATAGTTGGCAGGCAGCAGCGCCCCCTGGGCGAACGCCAGCGCGAATACACCGAGCAGTCCTCCCAGCAGCAGAATGGTGCCCAGACTAAGCAGCAGCAGGTATTT
Organism: Paenibacillus sp. FSL P2-0136; assembly: GCF_037975325.1. NCBI lineage: Bacteria > Bacillati > Bacillota > Bacilli > Caryophanales > Paenibacillaceae > Paenibacillus > Paenibacillus sp. FSL P2-0136. The sequence continues at coordinate 7,073,060 of NZ_CP150244.1, read as the reverse complement.
TAGGAAAAAAGTACGCAGTCGCACGGCTTTACGTTGTTTCACAGCTTCCACTTGTATCCGATCCCCCAGATGGTTTCTATGGCCTCCAGCCCGTGCCGGGCCAGCTTAGCGCGGATATTCTTGATATGCTCGGTAATCGCACTGCTGTCACTGTCCCCGTCCATCCCGAAGACCCCTTCATAGATATGGTCCTTGGAGAAGACCTGTCCGCGGTGGCGGGCCAGGAATTCGCAGATTTCATATTCGCTTTTGGTCAGCGGCACCTTGTCCTCCCGGGCGTACAGCTCTTTACCGGAGAGGTTCAGGCGCACAGGGTCCATGTACAGAATGTTGCGCTTCTCCCGGCTCTCCCGCCGCAGATGAGCGTTGATCCGCGCCCGCAGCGCACCTATGCCGAAGGGCTTCATAATATAGTCATCCGCCCCCAGCCCCAGTCCGTACATCAGGTCACTTTCCAGCGTCTTTGCCGTCAAAAAAAGAATGGGACAATCCACCGCCATGCGGATCTCCCGGCACAGGGTGAAGCCGTCCACGCCGGGCATCATCACATCCAGCAGAATCAGGTCATACGCACCGAGGTCAGTCCGGCGCACCAGCGCGGAATCAGAGAAGGTGGTTACCAGATGGCGGTCGGTACTGAGCGCGTTGGCTATCAGAGACAGGATGGCGGGTTCGTCGTCTACCACAAGTATTTTGGCCATATCATGGATTCCCTCATTTACAGATTAGTAGGCTAGGCCTCATCATGCCCACTGCACTATTTTAATTCCATAATTGCCGTAAGGTATGAAGCTGCGTTCGCAGCGAATAATCAGAGATAAGTGTATTCGGTGCAACTAAAAACAATGAAAAGGAAGTCATACCTCTCCTAACTGTATTCCATACAACTAAATTTGCCGGTATGGGTGAAAAGACGGGTACAGAAGCATTTTAGTTGCACGAAATACAGCTAAACAGAGATTCGGCGGCACATCCGGCGATTTAGTTGTACAGATTGCAATTAAGCCTATCCCTTGCACCTTAATCAGGCACAGCAACCCTCAGCCAGTGATGAGTTAAAAGTGATTTTCACACGTTTAAATCTGATGGTCTACTAGTTATCCGCAGAGCGGCCCTCCCATTTGTTGAACCATAACATACTGAGGAGGCCAGCGGCTACTGTTGCTCCTGTACAGATGGATATGCCGGTGGCCAGTCCCGTTTCAGCCCGGGGCAGCCGGAGTCCCGAATGCTGAAGCTCCAGCAGGGAGAGGAAACGTCCGCCCCAGGCGAAGGGGATATACGGCCACAGGATATCGCCAAGACCAGTCAGCATCAGGGCGGCGAGCAGGCTCCCCGTGATTCCTATGCCGATGGAGACGCCCCGGCCGAACCGCAGGCTGAAAGCGAAGTGAACCAGATAGAGCAGGATGTTGCTTGCGAACAGGATCACGGCCCCGGTCAGATAAAAGAGTATGCCGTGCCGGTCCTGCCCCAGCATTCCGGCAAATCCCAGGCTGAACAGGACAAAGATCAGCAGGACAGCCCCCAGGCTGGAGCCCAGCAGGAGCAGCAGCTTGCTTGCATAGGTGGTGCTTCTTGCCGCAGGCAAGGCCAGCATTCCCTGGAATCCTCCGGCGGCGGCCTCCTGCTCCGCTGCCATCGCACAGAGCAGCCCGATGAGGGTAGGAAACGCACAGGCGACCGCCTGCATGAACGCCATCACCTTAACCCCTTCGCTGGCAGAGGAAATGGAATAGTAAGCCATGAATAGGGCAGCCCCGATCAGCGGAGTCAGCAGATGGGTCAGGAGAAACGGGGTGCGCCGCATTTTGAGCAGATCGGCCCTGAGCAGACCCGGCAGTGTATTCATGCTACTTCGCCTCCTGTCTACGGAACCATAAGGTGGTCAGCAGGAACAGGAGGGCGAACCATCCGAGGGAGACCAGCGTACCGGGAAGAATCATATCTGTGCTGCGCAGCGGGCTGTCCGCCGGGACCGGCAGGCCGTTCGGCAGGATGGACAGCACCGGACACATGAGCCTTGCGGTAATTGTATAAGGAATGTAATCCCATAAGCCGCCCTTGTCGAATTGAACTACACCTAGAATAGTACCGAACAGGTTCAGTAGGATGGCTGCGAATAATCCGAGCCGGGCAGCCAGGAACAGGCACAGTGGAATCTGCCACAGGAAGGTCAGGAAGATCAGCGCGCTGCCCGCCAGGCTGCTCAGCAGCGGAATCGATTGGCCGAACAGCAGGCCCCCGGCGGTCACGCCGATCAGGAACACAGCTAGAGTTGTGAGCAGCCAGCCGGTGCAGGCAAGGATTTTGCTGGTCCAGAGCGTACCCGGTGTAAAGGGCAGGGCCAGCAGGCTGCGGTATTTCAGCTTGGCATCCTTAAGCAGCGCCAGCGAACAGGCCAAGCTCAGCGCACCGGGCAGGAACAGGGTATACCACCAGTTGTAGGCGCCGTTCTGGAACAGGCTTCCGCCCATGAGAACGGCACACAGCAGAAGCGCAATTGCCGGGGCCAGCCAGACCAGCTTGGGAATGAAGGTCCGCCGCCATTTCAGGCGTTCAGCTCTTATGATATTAAGCATGAACGGCACCGTCCCTCCGGTGGGCTGCCGCGACCTGCATGAACAACGCCTCCAGGTCCTGTTCTGGGGAGACCGCCCCCTGATAGCCCAGCACGCCGCCCGCGATGATACCGATATGATCTGCCGTCTGTTCTACCTCGGAGAGCAGGTGGCTGGACAGGATGACGGTGATTCCCTGCTGCGGGAAGGAGCGGATCAGCTCCCGCAGCTCCTGAATCCCGATCGGGTCCAGCCCGTTCGTCGGCTCGTCCAGAATCAGCAGCTCCGGCTGGTTGAGGAGCGCAATGGCGATGCCGAGCCGCTGCTTCATCCCCATGGAGAATTGTCCGGCCCGCTTCTTCCCGGTTGCGGTCAGATCGACAACGGCAAGCACCTCTTCGATACGCGACTGCGGCAGTCCGAGGGCCAGCGTGCGTACCTTCAGATTCTCCCGGGCGGTCAGATTATCGTACAGCGGAGGTGCTTCAATTAATACGCCGATCCGGCTTAAGTCCTTCCGGGTCCATTCCTGGCCCTGGAAGCGGATTGTCCCGGAATCGGGCCGCAGCATGCCGGTAATCATTTTGAGCAGGGTCGATTTGCCTGCACCGTTCGGACCGAGCAGCCCGTAGACCGAATTGCGTGCAACAGTTAACGATACGTTGTTGACGGCTGTCTGGCGTTTGAAGCTTTTACATAGATCCTGTATTTCCAGAATATGTTCCTGCATAGTATATCATCCTTTCTCTCCCTCTACTCTAAGGGCAGATTCTAAGGATTCTGTAAGGATGACATGGCAGAGCCCCTGCCTGATTGAACAGGAGGGGCTCTGTGTTGACTTTGCAGCAGCCGGCAGGAAGGATTAACGACGCCGGAAGGCGCCGCCGCGGGCCAGGGCAAAGAAGATCAATAGCGCAACGATGGAGCCGATAATGGCCGGAACAATGTGGAAGCCACCTACTACAGGGCCTCTTGGACCAAGCAGCTCGGAGCCCAGCCAGGAACCGATGAATCCGGCGATTACATTGCCCAGTACGCCTCCCGGAACATCACGCCCGATTAGATTGCCGCTTAGCCAGCCGATGAGTCCCCCTACGATGATTACCCAGAGCAGATACATTGATTTGTCCCCTTTCTAGTTGGTTTATTCAAGGTATGTTGGAAAATGCGATAGGTGAACCGCCTGCCGAAGGTTTATTTTTGGAAAGGATATAGCTAGCGGTCCGGCAACAGCAAAGGCTCCGGGTACACCAGGGTGCGCGGACCGAATGTATGCGAGAAACCGAACACAATTTGCTGACGACGGGTTCACGGGCAGTGATAACAGGTGATCTGCGCTGCGGGGAGATTAACGTCCTTTGCCGGTGTTAATATTAAGTATAGGAGGAGGGATCGGATGAACAAAATTCTCGTAATCGATGATGAAGCTGCCCTTAGAGATCTGATCGAACTTGTGCTCCGCAGAGAGAATTATGAGGTGCGGACAGCGGAGAACGGGAGTGCGGGACTAGAGGCCCTGGATGCTTTTCAGCCGGATCTGGTGGTACTGGATCTGATGCTGCCCGATTGCTCCGGCTATGACCTGTGTAAGGAGATCACCAAGCGGCAGGCCGTTCCCGTCATTATGCTGTCGGCCAAGAATGAGATTATCGATAAGGTGCTGGGGCTTGAGCTGGGGGCCGAGGATTACATGACCAAGCCGTTCGATAACCGGGAGCTGCTGGCGCGGATCAAGGTGGTGCTCCGGAGAGCCCAGAACAGCGGTCTGCCCGCAGAAGCTGAAGATACCCGGATCACTCATGAGGAGCTGACCTTCGATCTGGAGACCCGGGTGGTGCAGAAAGGCGGCGTTCCGGTGGCCCTGACAGCCAAGGAATTCCGGATTCTGGAGACCCTGCTGAAGCGCCCGGACAAAATCTATACCCGGGATGAGCTGCTGGAGATTGTCTGGGGCTATGACTTCATGGGCGACAGCCGCAGCGTGGATATGACGATCATGCGCTTAAGAAAGAAGCTGGAAGATGATGCCGAGAATCCGAAATATATCCGCACCGTCTACGGCTTCGGTTATCAGCTGGGAGGTGGCTCTGCCTGAAATACGCGACCCGGCTGGTGCTAATGTATTTGCTGTTCTCGGTGCTGTCCTTTGCCGTTATCATTATTTCGGTTAATAAGGCGATTGACTATTTCAGCTTCGTAACCATAGAGAAGCAAATGATGGAGAAGGCCGATCTTGGCGAGATGTCCTTCAGGGAGGTGCTCTCCAGGCACGAACAGGAGGTAGATGCGGGGCAGATGGAGGAGGTGGCGAGAAGCGCGCTGGAGACGTTAAAAGCCTCCGTCAAGGAGGTGCGCATCTACGACAGCAGCCAGAAGCTGCTGGGACTCGCCGTTGACGGGATTGTGATCAATAACAAGACCCCCGTCATTTTCCCCGGGAATATCCAGAATGCCCTTAAGGGCAATTATGCGTATACGGTCTCCGAGGATCATCTGCTGTACTTCGCGGTTCCGATCCAAGACAAGTATTATCAGAATAGCTATGTGTACGAGTTCGTGGAGGATGTCTCTTATTTCTATACGATGATGGACCAGATCCGCTATATCCTGTTCGCCGGTGCGGGGGGATTCATTATTCTGATTACGCTCTCCAGTCTGTTCATTGCCCGGAATACGACGAAGCCGATTAAATATCTGCTGGGTGCTACGGAGAGCTTCTCCAAGCAGCAGTTCCGCGAGGTTCACCTGAATCGGAAGGATGAGCTGGGCATGCTGGCTGCGGGCCTGAACCGGATGGGCATCCAGCTCAGCGACTATATCCAGTATCAGAAGCAGTTTGTCTCGAACGTATCCCATGAGCTGAAAACGCCGCTTGCTGCGATCAAGGGGTTCTCTCAATATTTGTACGAAGGTGAGGACGAGGATGAGGAGCTGCAGCGGATCTACTTCCATCTGGTGAATGAATCGGACCGCCTGACCCGGCTGGTCAATGAGCTGCTCATGCTGTCGCGCTTCGACAAGGCAGGGCAGGATGGAATCGATGCCGAGAAGACGGACCTGGCACAGCTGGCTACGGGGGTAGCCGCCGGAATGCGGGCCAAGGCTGACAGTAAGGGGATAGAGCTTACGATCCGGCAGGGGCCGCCGGCCTTCGTCAATGTCAATCAGGTGCTGATGTCCCATGCCATCGCGAATGTGCTGGACAACGCGATCAAATACTCCGGTCCCGGTACCCGGGTAAGCATTGAAACTTTGGTCCGGGAGCAGGAAGCTGTCGTGCGGATCAGCGATCAGGGCATTGGAATCAGCGCGGATGAGCTTACCCGTGTGCAGGAGCGGTTCTACCGGGCAAGCAATGCAGGCGGGGCAGGAGGAACGGGGCTGGGGCTGTCCATATGTAAGGAGATCGCTGAGAAGTTCGGCGGGCACCTGGATATAGAGAGCCAGCTCGGCGCGGGAACCACAGTCTACATCCGTCTGCCGCTCCTGTGAACAGGCGTTACAAGACTGATACAACTCTGTTATTACACTAATAAATGCTTTTCGTATACTAACCTCATACCAAACAAACAACGCGTCCATCGCGTACATTCATGGAGGGATTACTTATGGGAACATTTAAAAAACCGGCAGCGCTGCTGCTGCCCGCAGTATTATTAATGACACTTCTGGCCGGCTGCCAATCCGATTCGGCCGCTCCGGCGGCCACTCCTTCGGCAGAACCTACAACTGAAGCGGTGGCCACGGCGGCGCCGGAGGCTACCCCTGCGGCGACTGAAGCTGCTACGGCCGAGCCAACCCCTGCGGCTTCAGCGGGCAGCTCGGAGGCAATCAAGGAGGGAACCATTGAGAAGGAAGGGAATGTGGTTCTGAAGGAGCTGGCTTTTGTCTATAAGGACCAGACTATTGCCCTCTCTGACATTGTGGATGATGCTAAGCTGGAGAGTATGCTTGGCAAGGCAACGGCGAAGAAATCGCACACTTATTCCTTGGATGACGGTAAAAATATGGATACCCTGATCGGCAGAACAGAGAACACGTATACCTTCCCGGGCCTTGAGATTAAGACCATTGATTCGGGTGACGGCAAGCAGTTCTACATCTTCAACATGAAGATCACTGATCCGAAGTACACTACGGTCCGTAATATCAAGGTCGGAGACAGCCTGGATACGCTCAAAAAAGCCTATCCCGAAGGCAAGCTGACCGGAGACGGTGCACCTGAGGAAGAGGATGACTTCCGGTTCGCCCCAAGCAACTATGTGGATTATATGCTGTTCCACGTCAAGGGCGCTAAGATTGAAAGCATAAGCATCTCTACTCTGCTGGACTAAATCAGTCCCCTGAATCAGCAGAATACTGAACAGCCCTGCCGCTTCACGGCCTGTAACGGTCATGAAGCGGTCAGGGCTGTTTGTCTTTTGTCTGCATATTCCCGGGCGGACTTCCTATTCCACTGGAGCCGGCTCCAGCACCCGCACCGTCTCCCCCTCTACCAGCTCGGGCAGATAGTAGTTGCTGTTCTTCAGATCTTTTTTACCCTGAAGCTTCTTAATGACCCATTCGGCGGCGTCACGGCCCATTCTCTCCTGCGGGTGGGTCAGCGTCGTCAGCTTGATCCCTGCATTCTTGGCGATATAGGAATTGTCCTGCCCGATAATCGACAGCTCTCCAGGAATTGAGATCCCCAGTTCGCGGCACACCTTGACCACTTCCAGGCCCACTTCATCGTTATAGCAGACGATAGCGGTCAGCACCTCTCTGTTATCTGTCAGGAATTGCTCCAGATTGGCCGACAGCGCCTGCTTCGATTCGGTATCGAAGGAGAGGACCTGCTCCGGGTGGAAGCGCAGCTTGGCCTCGCCGAGTGCCTTGATATAGCCCTTCATGCGGTATTTGCCCTGGAGATCGTCCATTTTGGCGATAATCCCGATCTGGGTATGGCCCTTCGCAATCAGCTCCCGGGTCGCCAGATAACTCGACTGTACGTCATCCAGACAGAAGAACGGCACCTCCAGCTCCTCATAATAAGCGTTAATCATGATGAACGGGACGTCCTGCTCCTTGAACGACAAGTAGTAAGCGATGTTCGGATTGTACAGGTTGCTCTTGGTTGGCTCAATGATCAGCCCGTCTACCCCGTAGGACAGCATCATCTCCAGCGCTTTCTTCTCCTGGGCGACATCGTTATTGGTGCTGGCAAGCAGCAGCGAATAATTGTCTTCATTCAGCCTGCCTTCAATGCCCCGGATAATAGATGGGAAAATATAATCGGAGAGGTAGGTTGTTATTACGCCGATGGTCCGCTTGCCCGCGCCATTCCCGGATTTGGACCGGAACTGGTGGCTGACATAGGTGCCCGAGCCCTTTTCGCTGCGCAGAAACCCCTCATTGGATAGCTCCAGAATGGCCTTCCGCACGGTCTGGCGGCTGACGCCGTACATCTCCTGCAGCGCCGACTCCGTAGGAATTTGCTCGCCTACACTGTAGGTGCCGGACAGGATGTTGCTTTTGAGTTCATCGAATATGATCTGGTACTTGGTTCGCACATGGGTCACTTCTTTCATAGTTGTTCTTATTTGGAGTGGATAAATTATTGTAGTTGTACGTACATATTATAGCTTGAATATAAGCTTAATATCCTCCGGTGTCTACCATATATCATGATTTGCGTAAAATACGGGTGATTTTCCGGTAAATTTGTAGGTATATCTTATATCTATTATTGACAAATGTACGAACAAAAAATATACTAAACCTGTTCATAAAGGAAGCGCATTCTTTAAATTCGTAAGTAACACAGTTTGGTTCAGAGAGGAGTAACGTGGGCATGGATCAGAACATCAAGCAAGCGATACTTAAGGGAGAGACATCACTGGGTATCGAATTTGGGTCCACACGTATCAAAGCCGTCCTGATTGATCAGCGATTCGAGGCGGTTGCATCCGGAAGCTACGAGTGGGAGAACCTGCTGGAAGGCGGGTACTGGACGTATCCCCTCACCGATATCATCAAGGGGCTGCAAGCGGCTTACCGCGAGATGAAGCAGGAGGTTGCACAGAAATACGGGGTTACGCTTACTACTGTCGGTTCGATCGGATTCTCAGCAATGATGCACGGATATATGGCCTTTGACAGCGCGGGCGAGCTGCTGGTTCCGTTCCGGACCTGGCGTAATGCTACAACCGGTGCGGCGGCCAAGGAATTAACAGAGCTGTTCCAGTTCAATATTCCGGAGCGCTGGACCATTGCCCACCTGTATCAGGCGATTCTGAACGGGGAAGAGCATGTTCCGCAGGCAACGTTCGTAACGACGCTGGGCGGATACATCCATTGGCTGCTGACCGGCAGCAAGGCGATCGGGATTGGCGATGCCTCCGGGGTCTTCCCTATAGATGAAGCTTCACAGGATTACCACCCGGCCATGGTCAGCCAGTTCGATGAGCTGATTGCCGCTAAGAATTACCCTTGGAGGCTGAGTGATCTCCTGCCCAAGGTCTACGCAGCAGGCGAGCAGGCTGGTGTGTTAACGGAAGCCGGAGCGAGACTGCTGGATGAGTCCGGGGACCTGCTGGCAGGCATTCCGCTCTGTCCTCCAGAGGGCGATGCCGGAACAGGAATGGTCGCTACGAACAGTGTGCGCAAACGGACCGGTAATATCTCTGTAGGCACCTCCGTGTTCGCCATGATCGTGCTGGAGAAGGACCTTACAGCGGTATACCCTGAGATTGACATGGTGACTACCCCCGATGGCAGTCCGGTAGGGATGGTGCATGCCAACAACTGCTCCAGCGATATCAATGCCTGGGTCGGCTTGTTCCGGGAATTCTCGGAGGCGATGGGCTTCAAGGCTGATCCGGCCCAGCTCTTCAGTGTTCTGTTCAATAAAGCGTTGGAGGCGGACGCTGATGGCGGCGGACTGCTAAGCTACGGCTATTTCTCGGGTGAGAACATCACCGGGCTGGAGAAGGGACGGCCGCTGTTTGTCCGCTCGCCTGAGAGCCGATTCACGCTGGGCAACTTTATGCGGACGCATTTGTTCTCCGCTTTTGGCGCGCTGAAGATCGGGATGGATATTCTGACCTTGAAGGAGCAGGTGTCCATCGACAGCATTCTGGCGCACGGCGGCTTGTTCAAGACGCCTGTTGTCGGACAGAGAATCGTGGCTGCTGCGATGAATGTTCCGGTCTCTGTGATGGCAACAGCCGGAGAAGGCGGCGCGTGGGGCATGGCGATTCTGGCTTCTTATATGAAGAACAGAGCGCAGCAGGAGCGTCTGGATGATTTCCTCGACCAGAAGGTCTTCAAGGATATCGAAGGCGAGACCATTCATCCGGTTGCGGCGGATGTGAAGGGCTTTGAATTGTTCATGGAACGCTACACGGCGGGTCTGGCGATTGAGCAGGCCGCTGTAGATCATCTCGTAGAGAACGGGGGGAATTAACACATGCTGGAGCAACTGAAGGAAGAGGTGTACGCGGCCAATCTGGAGCTGCCTAAGCACGGGCTGGTCAAATACACCTGGGGCAATGTGAGCGCGGTGGACCGGGCGAGCAGTCTGTTCGTCATCAAGCCGAGCGGAGTCAGCTATGACAAGATGAAGCCGAGCGATATGGTCGTTGTGGACTTCGATGGCAATGTGGTGGAGGGAGAGATGCGGCCTTCCTCGGATACAGCGACCCACGCTGTACTCTACAAGCACTATGCCGAAATTGGCGGCATCGTGCATACGCATTCCACGTGGGCAACCATCTGGGCTCAGGCCGGACTGGATGTTCCGGTTATGGGCACGACGCATGCAGACACCTTCTATGGTTCTGTACCGTGTACACGGTTCCTGACCCAGGAAGAGATTGACCGCGGTTATGAAGCAGAGACTGGGCATGTGATCATTGAGACTTTTGAACAGCGGGGGCTGGATGTGATGGCGATTCCCGGCGTTCTGCTGAAGGGGCATGCGCCGTTCACATGGGGCAAGGATGCCCACGCTGCTGTCATGAACAGTGTGGTACTGGAGGAAGTGTCCAAGATGAACCACTTCGCCCGCCAGCTGAATACGTTCGCCGAGGAGCTGCCGCAGCGGATTCTGGACAAGCATTATCTGCGCAAGCACGGCAAGGATGCGTATTACGGACAGAAGTAACGACTTTTACCAAACTAATAGAGAAGAGGATGAATGATATGTCAACAGTAAGCGACAAGCAATTCTGGTTCGTCGTAGGATCTCAGCACCTGTATGGAGATGAAGCGCTGGGTGAGGTGAAGGCACATGCCCAGGAAATGACTGATGCGCTCAACAACAGCGGGGTGCTTCCTTATCCGCTGGTATTGCAGGATCTGGCCGTTAGCGCAGACAAAATCACCTCCATCATGAAAGAAGTGAACTATCGTGATGAGGTTGCCGGTGTAATCACCTGGATGCACACCTTCTCCCCGGCCAAAATGTGGATTCGCGGCACGAAGCTGCTGCAGAAGCCGTTGCTTCATCTGGCTACCCAGTACAATGAGAGCATCCCTTGGGCAACGATTGACATGGACTTCATGAACCTGAACCAGGCTGCCCATGGCGACCGTGAGTATGGCTTCATCAATGCCCGCCTGAAGAAGCAGAATAAGGTCGTTGTAGGATACTGGGAACGTCCGGAAGTCCAGAAGCAGATTGCTGAGTGGATGGACGTTGCTGTAGCTTATAACGAAAGCTTCAACATCAAGGTTGCCCGCTTCGGCGACAACATGCGCAACGTCGGCGTTACCGAAGGCGACAAGGTAGAAGCCCAGATCCAGTTCGGCTGGACCGTAGATTACTTCGGCATCGGCGATCTGGTCACTTATGTGAATGAAGTGAAGCAGGAAGAGATCGATGCCCTGTTCGCAGAATATACCAAGCTGTATGCCGTTGATTATGGCACGTACAGCAAGGAAGATTGGGAAGCCAGCGTGAAGGTGCAGGCGAGCTACGAGATTGCCCTTAAGCGCTTCTTGGATGCAGGCGGCTACAATGCCTTCACCTCTAACTTCGAGGACCTGCACGGCATGAAGCAGCTTCCGGGTCTGGCTGTTCAGCGCCTGATGGCCCAAGGCTACGGCTTCGCCGGTGAAGGGGACTGGAAGACTGCGGCCCTGGACCGCCTGATGAAGGTGATGAGCCACAACCTGAACACCGGGTTCATGGAGGATTACACTTACGAAATGGCTGCCGGACAGGAAGCAATTCTCCAGTCCCACATGCTGGAGGTTGATCCGAGCCTGGCCAGCAATCAGCCGAAGATCATCGTATCTCCGCTGGGGATCGGCGACCGTGAAGACCCGGCCCGCCTCGTCTTCGACGGCAAGGCAGGCGAAGGTGTCGTGGTATCGATGGCCGACTTCGGCACCCACTACAAGCTGCTGATCAACGAAGTTACCGCGTTCGAGCCAACCGTTCCGGCTCCGAATCTGCCGGTAGCCCGTGTGCTGTGGCAGGTGAAGCCTAACTTCCAGGACGGAGTCAGAGCCTGGATCGAGAACGGCGGCGGACACCACACCGTTGTATCGCTGAACCTGACGACCGATCAGATCGTTACCTATGCGAAGCTGGTTGGCCTGGAATATGTAATTATTAAGTAATTCGAGTTACTTGTAAAATTTAACAGCGAGTAGATGTTAAAAAGAGCGAGGAGGCATAAAGCCCTCTCGCTCTTTTTGTTCGGCAGGTATGGTGAGTGCGGCGGCGAGATTCAAAAGCATCTGCCTGCTCCGCTCACTTCTTATTCCGCGCACGGTATTGCTGCGGTGTGGCGCCGACGATCCGTTTGAACAGGTTGGAGAAGCTGCCGAGGCTGGTGTATCCGACCTGCTCGGCGATATCGGTGATCTTCAGCTCTGTCTCCTCCAGCAGCTGCTTGGCCTTCTGCAGCCGTTCCTGAATGATCACATCGGAGATTGACAGCCCGGTCTCCTTCTTGAACAGCCGCGACAAGTAGGCCGGGTTCAAGTAGACATAGGCCGCGAGTTCGTCGCGGGTGATCTCTTCGCTCAGACGCGAGCGGATATACTGCCGGATCTTGGTGACCGTGGCCGAGGATACGTTATTGCTGGTCTGCAATAAGTGCATTACGGCTCGCAGGCATTCCAGCGCCCAATGCTGGAGCGAAGCGGACTGCTTCGGATAATTCTCCTTATCCATCAAGGGCTTCAGCTCCGCTGAGGCGTGTGCGGATAAGCCTTTTTTGGCGAGAACGGTGTGTACAATGAACAGGATGCCGTGGATAAGCTGGCGGTGCAGCTCACTTGTCCAGCGGCCGGGCCCGATGCCCGAGAACCACAGCGTCACGCGGCGCTCCAGCTCCTCCAGCTCGCCAAGCTCCAGGAGGGTCGCCCACTCTCCGAAGATATGCATAGGCGCTGCCTGAGGCACCGGCGCAAGCGGCTGATCTCGGCTATATGCCTGATCCTCCGGTCCGAACACCTGACGCGAACGATTCAGGTTGCGTTGTTCCCGCTCCGTGACATTCGTGTAAGCGCTCATGATTCCGGATAGAGGGACACCCGCGCTGATGTAGATCGAGAGGGAGCAATGCAGCAGCCGTCCGCAGGTATCCAGGAAGGTGCGGCCATTCTGCTCCAGCGTATGCCGGACGGCGTTCATATCGCCACGCACGTAGATGACCGCCAGATTATGGCCGACCTGATCCTGCAGCACAGTGCCTTCCAGCCCGCTTAGCAGCAGCTCATCGGCCATGTTGCGCAGTGCATATTCCATAATTGTCTCATCCCGTGCGCTAAGGTTCTCCTTCCACTGCTCCAACCCGAGCAGAGCGAGGAAGTAGCGGTCTCCAGGCTGCAGATCCAGATTGTAGGTGTTCGCCGGAAGGGTGAGCGATTCCAGCACGGGCGCTGCCCGCTGGCTGAGAATATCCTGCCAGAACCGTTCCACCAGCAGGGGGAGCTGATGCTCCCACTGTCTCCGGTACTTCTGGATCAGGGCCTCGAACTGCTGCTGCTCTCTCTGCTTGCTGATCTCGAATAGCGCCTCACGGGAGATTTTCATCAATTCCTCATAGTCTACCGGCTTGAGCAGATAATGGAAGGCTCCGTGGTAAATCGCGCGCTGGGCATACTCGAAATCCGCATGGCAGGTCAGCATAATCGTCAGCGTGCCGGGAGCGGATTGCTTCACCCAGGCCAGCAGCTCCAGGCCGCTTTTGCCCGGCATTTCAATATCGCAGATCAGCAGGTCTACGGGCTGCTGCTCAAGAACAGCAATCGCCTGGTCTACGTTCTCCGCCAGACAGACATCTGACACGCTAAGCGCGCTCCAATCTACCCCCTGCTGAAGGCCGAGCAAGGCGAAGTATTGGTCGTCAACGATTAGAACTCTGTACATTGAACGTCACAGCTCCTTTTGAACGGGTAGTCTGATTTCCACAACCGCGCCTCCGTCTGGAGCATTGTGGAAGGTAAGCCGTGCCCGGTTGTTATAGAACATCAGCATGCGTCTGTATACGTTCCATATCCCCAGATGGCGGTCTGTCGGCTTGCGCTCATATACGCCATGATTGAGCCTGTCGAGCTGAGCCGCGGAGAAGCCCGGCCCGGAATCGCGGATCTGAATGGCAATGCAGGAATCGCCGCTCTCTCCGGCTTCTTCACTGACTGTGATGCCGACCTCGAAGGGCTTCGAATTGTTGATGAAGCCATGCTTGATGGCATTCTCGACGAAGGGCTGGATCAGCAGCGGCGGAATCAGCGTAGACTCCAGCTCCTGCGGAAGCAGCACTTCATAAGACAGCTTGTTCGGATACATAACCATCTGGATCTCGATATAGTTCTGAATATGATTCAGCTCGCTGCGGAGCGGAAGCCAGGCGTCGTTGGTATTCATAATGAAGCGGAAGTGGGAGACCAGATGTCCGATCATCTTTTTGATCAAGGCATATTGCTTCAGCTCTACCAGATGAAAGACGATATTCAAGGAATTCATGAAAAAATGGGGATTGATCTGCGCCTGGAGATGCTTCAGCTCGGCCTGCTGCACCTTCATCTGCTCCTCATACACATCAATCTTGAGATTGCCGATCTGCTCCGCCATCTGGTTGAATTGCATCGTAATGATCTGGAACTCTCTGCTGTTGCCATCCTTCAGCCGGTATTCCAGCTGTCCCTTCCCCAAGATGCGCATCCCGCTGGTCAATTGCTGGATAGGCTTGAACACCAGTCTGCTAAGCAGAGCCAACAGGATAACCATTACGAGGATAATGACGAAGGGAATCACCTTGATGATCTGCTGGAAGATCGGCAGCTCGTCCAGAATGGATTTCTCGTCGAGCAGGAAAAAGACATTCAGATTGGAATATTGGGATGGCTTGTCAATCAGCAGATACGAATTACCGTTACTCAGGCGAATCGAGGCATCAGCACGAGGGTTGGGCTGATTAAGCCGGCTGCGGATGAGCGCAAGATCTTTACTGGCGAACTGGCCCCAGAGTAATTTACCGTCATTGTCGATCATGCCGACCTGTCCGCTGCCCCCGGTAGACTCCAACTGGGTCAGGGGCTGGGCCAGAGAATCGATGCTGACCAGTACCCCCATGAGAAGCCGGCCGCTCTTGTCCGGCAGCACCTTGAATAACACCGGCTCTCCGCCGAGGGTCACGGTCTCCCACTTCAGGGAGGCCTGGAGATTAGGGGTCTTGAGGTGTGAAGACAGCCCCGAGGCAATCATCTCCTTCTCTTGGTAATACTCTTTCTGGCTGCTCAGGAAGAGTTCATCCCGGTCCTGATGGTAGACGAAGACACTGCGGATAATGGTATAGTAGCTGACATCGCTGTACCACTGGTCCATCAGCTTACGGATGGACAGATAATAATTGACGCTGTCGGGACCGCTGTCGGAATAGAGCTCCAGCAGCATGTTTTCATTGGCCGTACGCAGCAGATAATGGCTGGTCTGCTCCAGCAGCTCATCGAGTGTACCTAAGTGCAGGGTCAACGTGTCCGAAGCGGACTTCGCAACCTTCTCCCGGACAATGTTGGTGGAATAGAGATTGGTGTAGGAGAGAAAGAGGAACAGCGGCGTGACCAGCAGCAGGACAAGGGCACTCACTTTGAATCGCAATGATAGTTTCACAGTCTTCCCCCTTATCCTTAGGTACATTTACACGCTGAGCGGCAGGAAAGGGGAAGGACGGCAGCCGTCCTTCCCCTTAGCTTAAAATATAAGAATTTGTATGTTCCACACGACAACTTATCCTTATATTTCTCGCTGAAACGGGTGCCGTCCTTAAAAGGACGGCATCGTCGTTTTCACTTGTTTGTTTAGGATTGTTTGGCCTTCCAGGCATCGTATTGCTTCTGAACCTCGGCGCGGATCTCTTCAATGCCGTTAGCCTTAAGCTTCTTATTGTACTCCGTAAGCACCTTATCTACACCCAGGCTGCCCGTTTCCAGCAGCGGGCGGAATTCCTTGATAATGTTGCTGACCACGGAGACCTGTGTTTTGACAGCGTCGGTATTGAAGTTGAAGCCGAAGGACTTCACCTTATGGGCGCTCTCGTTATAAGCCTTGAATTTCTCCCACTTGTCGGCGCTTTCGCCTTCCCAC
Source organism: Paenibacillus sp. FSL P2-0136 (assembly GCF_037975325.1). NCBI lineage: Bacteria > Bacillati > Bacillota > Bacilli > Caryophanales > Paenibacillaceae > Paenibacillus > Paenibacillus sp. FSL P2-0136. The sequence goes on along the minus strand of NZ_CP150244.1, from coordinate 7,056,917 downwards.
AGATAGGTTATGGTCTGGTTACCGAACATCCATTCAATGCCCGGCGCCCAGCCGGTATCGGCACGGGTAGCAATGCCGTCAGGCAGCTTGATGAAGTTCTCTTTGCCTTCCACCTTCACATATTGCCGTCCTTCTACACCGAAGTCAATGAGATTGACCAGCACCGGATCGGTATGCAGAAGGTTCAGCAGCATCATGGTCCGCTCGGGATCAATCGAGGTGCGTCCGATGGCCATCATGGAGTTGCTGACGCTGGCTGTACTGATCTCGGGTTCATTCCCCTTCAGCTTCACCAGCTCAATGCCGGTAGCGATGGAATCTTCCTTGTCGGAATCCGGTTTGTCTGAACCGAATTTCATCCAGGTCTTACCGGCCTTGAAAGCGTCTTCAGTACTGGTTTTGGTCGTTGCGGCATCTTTATTGATGTAGCCTTTGCTGAACCAGTCGCCGTAGAGCTTCATCCGGTAGATTGCGGTGTCGGACTCCATGGAGCTGATCACCATCTTATCAGTCTTGGTATCCAGTACGATTCCGGCGGGAGCGCCGGCCACCAGCTCATAACGGAAGTTCTCCTTCATGCTCTCTCTGGTCTTGTCGAAGTAGCCCAGGGTATCGGAGCCGCTGCCGGAGAGCCAGATCGGCGCAATAGCCGGTTCCTTCTCCTTGATCGTCTGCAGCCATGGCTCCAGATCCTCCAGCGTCTCAATCGAGTTCACATCGAAGCCGTATTTATCTACCAGATCCTTGCGGAACATAATGGTATGGCTCTCACCAATTTCCTTATTGGTAGGAATCGCATAGATTTTGCCGTCTACGGTTCCGCCGTCCAGGAAGCGGGGATCAAGGGTCTCCTTGATGCCTTGTCCATATTTGGCTAACAGATCATCCAGCGGGAGGAACGCGCCCTTGGCTACGTTATTGGCGAAGTCGGCCCAGTTGGGGGCGAAGGTCAGATCAACCTGTTCACCGGACTGGTAAGCCAGTGCCATCTTCTCGGCCCAGGAGGACCAAGGGAGTCCCTGGAAGTCAATCTCGGCGTTGATTTTCTCTTTGAGATACTTATTGATCTCATCTACAACTGCCTTGGTATCATTCTGCGGGAAATTCCCGACCGTGTAAACTTTGAGCTTCCGGAACGTTGAGGTATCAGGACTCGTGCTGCCTTCCGTGCCAGCCGTTGTGGCTGCTGCTGTTGATTCTGCCTTGGACGGGGCGGATGCACCTGAATTGCCCCCGCCGCATCCGGTAATGCCCAGTATCACGGCAGTCAGAGCGGCAAGCACCGTGCCTGAGCTTCTTGTTGTTCTCATTTGTATGAACCTCCTCGAATGATAATTAGATCATATATTCTAACCGGCATTTACGCCAGAGCTAGACCGCTTAACCTTTGATTGCCCCTATAGTAAGGCCCTTGGTGAAGTACTTCTGGAAGAACGGATAGATGAACAGAATCGGACCAATCGACAGCACGACCATAGCCATCCGCAGACTTTCGGTCGGAACGGATTCCTGTACCATCAGGGCGACACCGCTGCCGGCAAGCTGGGTTTTGAAGAATTCCGCCTGGCGGATCATCTGAATCATGACGTATTGCAGGGAGAACTTGTCGGTGTCATTAATGAATAGCATGGAGTTGAACCAGTCATTCCAATACATCAGCGTAGTGAACAGACCGATCGTAGCCAGAACAGGCAGGGAGATCGGAAGCACAAGCTGGAAGAATATCCGCCATTCCGAGGCCCCGTCAAGCTTGCCGGATTCAATCATCTCCTCCGGGATCGTCTGCTGGAAGAAGGTACGGGTGATGAAGATATAGAAGGCATTGGACAGGCCGGGCAGGATCAGCGCAACCAGCGAGTCCTTCAGATCGAGATAGTTCACGTACAGCAGATAGAAGGGGACAAGCCCTCCCGAGAACAGCATGGTGATCAGCAGGTAGAAGTTGAATGTTTTTTTAAAGGGAAAATCCTTCCGGTAAAGCGGGTACGCATATAGCGCAATCAGCAGCACGGCCAGAACAGTCCCGATAATGGTAACGGTCAGGCTGACGCCATACGCCTTAACCAGTGTCTCCGAATGCTTGAACAGATATTGGTACGCGGATGCGTCGATATGATCGGGCCAGAATTTGTAACCCTGCAGCGTCAAGGCCTTCTCGTTGGTTAAGGAGATGGCGACAATGAGTAGGATCGGCAGAATACAGGCCAGGCTGAAGGCGATGAAGAACACATTCAGAATAATCTGGGCGGTAGTGGAGCCTTTGGTATAAGGGTTGCTTCGGGATGCAGTAGTCATTAGAATCCTCCGTTTCTAGAAAAGCGCCGTATCGCGGTTCAGCTTCCGGGCGAGAGCGTTCGCGCCGATGACCAGGAAGAAGCCGACGACCGATTGATAGAAATTCGCCGCTGAGGACATCCCCAGGTCGTTGAGCTGGATCAGGCCCCGGTAGACATAGGTGTCGATGACGTCCGTAGTCGAGCGCAGCGCACCGGAGTCCAGGGTCACATGGTAGAACAGCCCGAAGTCAGAGCGGAAGATGCCGCCCATGTTAAGAATCGTGAGAATGACCATGATCGGCGTGAGCAGCGGCAGGGTAATCTTGGTGATCTGCTGCCATTTGCTGGCGCCGTCCATCACCGCGGCTTCGTACAGCTCTTCGCTGATGCCGGTGATGGCTGCAAGGTAGATGACGCTGCCGATCCCGATGGAGTGCCACATTTTGGTGATCCACAGAATGTAAGGCCATGCGTTAGGATGCATATAGGCATTCACTGAGGAGTAGCCGAACATTGGCAGAATATGCTTGACCAGGAAGCCGTACTCCGGGTGCAGGAAGGCATAGACGATGAAGCTGACCACGACCATGGACAGGAAGTTCGGCATAATCATGACGGTCTGGAAGAACTTCGAAGCCAGCTTGTTACGCACCTCATTGATCGCAATGGCCAGCGAGACCGAGAGGATGAGTCCTGAGATAATGAAGACCACATTGTACCCCACGGTGTTGATGGTCACGCGCAAGGCGTCAGAGGTGGCGAACAGGAACCGGAAGTTGTCGAGCCCGGCCCAAGGACTGCCCATAATGCCGTCAATGTAGTTGATGTTCTTGAAGGCAATGAATAATCCGAACATCGGAATATAGCAGTTGATGAAAAAGATAATCGAGGTGGGCAGCAGCATCAGCAGCAGCACCCGGTATCGCACGATATTGTGCAGCAGACGGCCGAAACGGCCCTGGGGCGGTGTCGCTAACTTGGTGTTCATAGCTTGTGGTGCGGGATTTGCCATAAGTTCTAACCTCACTCTACTTGTTCTGGATGAACTTATTATAGTAGAGCGGATGAACCGAATTCTCTCTTGCAAATGACCCTGTTTATTCAAAAATGACTTTGTGCAAGTAGGATGTTATTCTGCGCTCCTGTCACAAAATAGCAGCAGGGGAACGTTATACCTGTATATTCTTAATCAGCAAAGGAGAGAAACTATGTACACGATCAGCTTAAATACGATGAAGAAAGCAATGATAGCAACAGCAGTAACCGTTGTACTCGGAGGGACAGTTGTCGGCGGGGGATTCACTGTACCCGTAGCGGCGGCAGCCGATGTCAACAAGGCAACTAAGGCTGGCAGCGCCTTTGCGGTCAGTGACAGCACCGTGCTGAAGGCGCTTGTCCAGAAAGGGCTTGCTGCTGCCCCGAATCAGACCGTGACCCAGGAAGGGGTGACCCTGACTCTAACCGATCTGATCTATGACAATAACGAGCTTGTCGCAGGTATCCGGCAGGAGGGAGGGACGGTGGGCAAGAACGGTTCTTTCATGGACCAGACCAGGAATGTGGACGTGTTGATCAATGGGAAAAAGCTGCTGTTTGATACTTCCATCATTCCCAATTTGGAAGATACGGACACGGCGTTGATCTGGCTGACCAAAGGAGCCATGAAGCAGCAAATCCCGGACAAATTCGACCTAACGCTGAAGGCATACGCCAACGGGGTGAAGGAGCCGTTTATTTTCAAAGTTCAAGTGAACAAGCTGGGGACCCTGTTAAGCCTGAAGCCGGGCGTCTCCAAGAAGAACAACAAATTCAATTATACGGTGAATTCCTTCGAGATGACCGCGTTAACGATGTCTCTGCAGGTGACCTTTAAGGGTGAAGTTCCGGCAGCGGCCAAGTCCAAGGTGAACCCGGAAAGAATGTTATATGACCTTGTGGATGAGAAGGGGAATGTGATCTCGCCGTGGGGCAAGCCGTTTGAGAAGGTTAAAACAAGCGGTACCGAGGAACAGAACTATAGTGCATTCCCAGCCGTTCCGAAGTCCATTAGCGTGAAGCCTTTTACGTATTCCAAAGATGCCAGCGGGAAGATGTTCAAAGACAAGCAGGGCCAATGGGCTAAAACTTATTATAAAGACCTGGAAACCAAAATTACGGTTAAATAACGTGCAATGAAGCAGTGCAGGACACCCGGCGATGACCACGAGAGTAACAAATGATATTGACAGAAGTCTGGACTGTGCATAGAATTGAAAAATATTTACATGAAGTCAGCTTCAAATAATTGAATATTCGCAAGCTATGAAGGCTATGGATCACACTATAGCTGGAGCAGCTTCTGGAGAGACTGCGGGAGACCGCAGCGCCGAAGGGTTCACAATCTCAGGCAAAAGGACAGAAGAGTACCGGATTTGTGTTTTGCCGTGCGGATTAGCCGCTGCTGCAGACGCTTATTTGGAACCTCTTATGAACCGGGAGATTGGATGATATCCAGTCTCCTTTTTGCGTTACCCGGCAGGACAGCGTCATATACACTAAGGGGGAAACAGGTATGGCACAGACAGAGTTAAAAAGAGAGCTTGCAAACCGGCATGTCCAGCTTATCGCCATCGGAGGTACGATTGGCACAGGTTTATTCCTGGGATCGGGTAAAGCCATTCAGCAGGCCGGGCCCTCCATCATGCTCACGTATCTGATCGTGGGGATTGCCGTGTTTTTTGTGATGCGGGCGCTGGGGGAGCTGCTGCTCTCCAAGGCGGGGTATCAGTCTTTTACAGACATTGCTGAGGATTACCTGGGGCCGCGGGCGGCGTTCATTACGGGCTGGACTTATTGGTTCTGCTGGATTATGACGGCGATGGCCGATGTGATTGCGGTGGGCGTCTATGTGCAGTACTGGTTCGATATTCCGCAGTGGGTGCCGGCCGTGATCTGCCTGATCATTCTGCTCGGACTCAATCTGCTCACGGTCAAAAGCTTCGGCGAACTCGAATTCTGGTTTGCTCTGATCAAGGTGGTTACGATTCTGGCTCTGATCGGCCTGGGGATTGTCCTGCTGGTGACCCAGTTCAAGACGGATGCAGGCTCAGTGTCGGTCCGCAATCTCTGGGAGCACGGGGGCGTGTTCCCGAACGGGGTGAAGGGCTTCCTGTTCTCCTTCCAGATGGTGGTATTCGCCTATGTCGGCGTGGAGCTGGTGGGGGTATCGGCAGCGGAGACGGCTAATCCTGAGAAAAACATCCCGTCCGCGATCAACAAAATTCCGCTGCGGATTCTCTTCTTCTATGTCGGCGCGCTCTTCGTGCTGCTGTGCATTAATCCCTGGACCCAGCTTAGCGCGGCTGAAAGTCCGTTCGTGCGCACCTTCAGTCTGGTCGGGATTCCGATTGCTGCGGGGATTATCAATTTCGTGGTCTTAACCTCGGCAGCCTCCGCCTGCAACAGCGGGATGTTCTCGACCAGCCGGATTCTCTACAATCTGAGCAGACGGAATCAGGCCTCGCCTCAGCTTGGCAAGCTGAACCGGAATCATGTGCCTGCGAATTCCTTATTCCTCTCCACGCTGGTGATCTCTGCCGGGGCACTGCTCAGCAAGCTTATTCCGGGTCAGGCCTTCGGCATCGTGACTACGATCAGCGCCATTTGCTTTATCTGGGTCTGGGGCGTTGTGCTGGTCTGCCATATCAAGTATAAAAGGAACCGCCCGGACTTACATGCCGCTTCCAAATTTAAAGCGCCGTTCACCCCGGTAATTAACTATGCCGTCCTGACGCTGTTCGCCGCCATTCTTGTGATCATGCTCTTTGCTGCCGAGACCCGTCCGGCGCTGCTGTTCACCCCGCTCTGGTTCATCCTGCTGTTCGTTCTGTATTCCATTAGAAGCCGTAAGGAGAAAAGTGAACAGGAAATCAGTATAATCAATACATAAACTGATTTCAGGATGAAGAGGGTGCAGCCGCCGTATGAACAAGACAGACCGCATGTTAGCCATCGTACTGGAGCTGCAGCGCAAAGGGGTCGTACGGGCAGAGGATCTGGCGTCCGTCTTCGAGACTAGCGTAAGAACCATCTACCGCGATATCCAGGCGCTTAGTGAAGCCGGAGTGCCGGTGGTAGGAGCTACGGGTCAGGGATATTCACTGGTAAAAGGGTATTTCCTCCCCCCGGTCAGCTTCACCGCCGAGGAGGCAGTGACCCTGCTGATCGGGACGGATTTCGTGGAGCAGCGGTTCGACACTCAGTATGGTAACCAGGCCTCCGCAGCAGGGAGGAAGATTGAAGCGGTTCTGCCGGAGGATGTCAAGGAGAATGCCGCCCGGCTCCGCCAGAGCATCCTGCTGCTGAATACCAGTAAAGATAAGCTGCAAGGACAGGAGAAGGAGTACATGGAGCAGATCCGACGCGCGATTCTGGAGCAGCGGAAGATCGGCTTTGGGTATACAAAGGGCAGACAGGAAGCTGACGGAAGTCACCACAGTGTCCGAACCGCCTCGCCGTATGGACTTGTCTTGAACAGAGGCGCATGGACCCTGGTGGCCTGGTGCGAGCTGCGACAGGAGATCCGTCATTTCCGCTTATCCAGAATGAGTGAGCTTACCATTCTGGATGACCGGTTCGAAGCGCCTGCGGATTTCGATCTGCACGAGTACCAGCCGGAGGATGACCGCCATGTACGTGTGTGCATTTTGGTTCAGCCGGAGATCGCGGGCAAGGCGGCTGAATCCGGGAACTATTATCTGGAGGCAGTGGAGGACCAGGCAGACGGCAGGCATATGATCTTCCGTGTGCGCCAGCCCGAGGACCTGCTGCAATGGGTGCTTGGCTGGGGAGCGGGGGCGGTTGTCCTGGAGCCGGAAGCCTTGCGGAAGCTTGTGCGGGCCGAAGCGGCGAGAATGCTGGAACGCTACTGACATAACGTTGTCAGGAGAGGTTGTGTATATTCAGAACAGACCTTAAGAATAAAGGAGCTGCCTGAATATTATGAATAAGAATAAGAATATGAATATGAAGACAACAGAAGCCTTACAGCAGTTTGAGAAGACTGCCCATCACTATCTTATGGAATTAGATATCTTCAGTATGGAGCAGCTGCTGCGGCAGCCTGCCGAGGGAGAGTGGTCTCTCGGGCAGATGGTCCAGCATTTGATACAATCGGCGCTGTACATGCAGCTCCGTAATATCGATCAGTGTCTGGCCGGGAACGGAGAAGCGGCGGGGAATGAAGCAGAGATGACCCCGGATGGTAAAGCGATTTTTGCCGGGGGCAGCTTCCCGCCTGTACGCGTTCATGTTCCGCCGTCACCGCAGTATACGCCGGTACAGCCGGAAAGCAAGGAGCAGTTGATCCAGGGTCTGCACACCGTGATGGACCGTATGCGGGAGACCCTGCCGAAGCTTGCGCAGGCACCTGAGCACAGCACTGTCCCTCATCCCCGCTTCGGCCCTTTGAATGCAACCGAATGGTATCTGCTGATCGAGATGCACTACCGCCACCACTTGCTGCAGCTGGACCGGTTGAAGGATGCAATAGGGGCAAGAGTACAATAGAGTTAAGCCGCAATGAGCGAAGGAAAGCCGAAGCCTGTCAGCAATAGACGACGGGTTCCGGCTTTTTTGGTTGAAAAACCGCCCACAATGGTCACGCCGAAGGCGCGCGAGCCAAATGTGGTCGAAAAACCGACCACACTGGTCACGCCGATGGCGCGCGAGCCAAATGTGGTCGAAAAACCGACCACAATGGTCACGCCGAAGGCGCGCGGGCCAAATGTGGTCGAAAAACCGACCACACTGGTCACGCCAATGGCGCACGAGCCAAATGTGGTCGAAAAACCGACCACAATGGTCACTTCGAGGGCGCGCAGACCAAATGTGGTCGAAAAACCGACCACAATGGTTACGCCGATGGCGCACGAGCCAAATGTGGTCGAAAAACCGCCCACAATGGTCACGCCGATGGCGCGCGGGCCAGATGTGGTCGAAAAACCGACCACACTGGTCACGCCGAAGGCGCGCGGGCCCAATGTGGTCGGAAAACCGCCCACAATGGTCACGCCTGCAGGTAGGCGAAGAAAATGTGGGTGCTGCTTGAAGCACCAGCATCCTTCACCCGTCAGGCTGATGCTGTGCTTATAAATCAATTTTTAATTATTCATTTTTGAATAAAGGAGGTTTGTCGCAAAATGTCGAACTTAACTCAAGATTTCACTGTACCGTGAAGCTACCTGAAATAGAAGGAGAACCGCATCTATGAAAAACATCGTCCGCTCCCTTGAAGAACTAATGAATCTGGCACCCATTCTGAAAGCTGCTTTTCCTTACGATATCTCAATTGCCATCTGCGACACAGAGAAGTTCCTTGCCTATTACCCCGGTGATTCCATTGATCTGGGCATCCGGGCAGGGCAGATCATTCAGGCAGATGAGCCTCTGTATCATGCGCTGAAGCAGGATGAATACTCGGTGGCTAATGTCCCCAGGGAATATTACGGGTATGAATTTGTGGGTACAGTTCTGCCGGTACATGGGGAGGATGAGGAGGTCTGTGGGGCGGTATGTATTCAGGTACGCAGGCAGACGGAGCTGCGGGAGATCGCGGACCGGATGGCGCTGTCCCTGAATCAGGCCAATGCGCGGATTAGCCAGGTCGCGGACGGCTCAGGCCTGCTTGCCGATTATTCGCAGAAGCTGCTGATTCAATCGGATGCAACGGCTTATAGTGTCCGTAAAAGCAGTGAGGTTCTGGCGGTGCTGAGGAAGGTGGCCGACCAGACGAACCTGCTTGGCATTAACGCGGCGATTGAAGCCGCCCATGCCGGGGAGCGGGGCCGGGGCTTCGACGTTGTGGCTAAGGAGATCCGCAGATTCTCGAAGGAAACCGAGCAATCGGCGCAGCGGATCAGGGATACCCTGAGTGAGATTCAGTCGGCCATGCAAGGGATCAGTCAAGCCATAGGCCAGATTGCGTCCGTCGGGCAGGAGCAGGCGGCTTCCACGCATGAGATCTCCAGCTTCATTGAGGAGATCCGGGCAATGTCTGAGCAGTTGAACGAGTTCGCGCAGAAGCTGTAAGGCTTGAGCGGAGAGGAAGCTGCCTGCATCGGTCCGCGAATTTTACAGATGTGCGATCAATGTGGCCGCCAGCGCCAGAAAGGCCGGGAGGCCTTGCATCAGCAGGATGGATCGCTTGGAGGTAAGTCCGCCGTAGATGGCCGCAACCGCCACACAGATCAGGAAGAACAATTGCAGCTGGTAACCGAAGTCCGCGCTTGGATGCAGCAGCCCCCAGATTAGACCGGCTGCGAGGAAGCCGTTATATAAGCCCTGATTGGCTGCCAGCGATTTCGTCTCCTGTGCGAAGGCGGGGGTCAATCCGAACGCCTTCTGTGCTCTCGGGGTGGTCCACAGGAACATCTCCAGTACAAGTATGTACACATGCTCTAGTGCTACTAAGGCAACAAGAATTAAACTTACAGTCATCATAAGAAGTCCCTCTTTTCAAGTGATAGGAATTTAAGTAATGTGAATCAGGATGGTTAGTGTTTCATTGATTTATATTGCGCAAAATATAATTTTACAAACCTAAATATAACCAAATACTTGCCTTTTGTCAATTTATTGCATCCATATTGTAAGGGAGGAAAGAAATGTACATTAGAACACTGGCCCCCACGGACGCCGAAAGCTACCGGGCGCTTCGTTTGCAGTCGCTGCAGCAGCACCCGGAAGCTTTCCTTAGCTCTTATGAATCGGAAGCGAAGCTGTCTATCGAGACTACCCGGATTAGGCTGGATTCCTCCGATGAGCATTTCACCCTGGGCGCCTTCTTGGATGGGGAGCAGAGGCTGGCGGGAATGGCAACCTTGTTCCGGGAGAGCAGGCCTAAGATTCAGCACAAAGCTAATGTCTATGCAGTATATGTAGATCCGGCTGCCCGCAAACATGGCGTGGGCCGCGCGCTGATGCTGGAGCTGATTGCCCGGGCGAAGGGCGCGCCGGGGCTGGAGCAGCTTACGCTGACCGTAACCTCCAGTAATCTGTCTGCCAAAAGGCTCTACGAATCCCTTGGATTCGTCTGCTACGGCACAGAGCCAAGGGCGATGAAGCTTGACGGCGAGTATCTGGACGAGGACCTGATGGTGCTGCTGCTGTAAAACACAGCACAAACCCCTCCCGCATGTTTGCAGAAGGGGTAAGATAAATCGCATATGTTGCTTACTTCGCAGACTTTCCGCTCAGGATAGCCTTCACCTGGCTGACCATTGCCGCGGCGTCAGCGCTGGTGACGCCGTCCTGGGGACGGAAGCTTCCGTCTTGATCCAGCTTCACGATCTTGAGGGCAAGCGCGGTCTGAATGGCTCCCGAGCTCTGGATATTGATCTTGTCATTATCCTTGATCTCCACCGGGATCAGCTTAATCATCGGCAGTTGACCGTTGGTCTGGAGCGTGTTAATGAGCAGATACGTGAACGATTCGCGGGTTACGCTCATATTCGGATCGATTTTGATCTGCAGATTCGCCTCAGGTCCGGCAGCGTCCTTGATGAACTGGACGGCCTCGGTTGCGGTGATTGTCTTGCTTACAGCACCGGGTGCCGGATGGGCCTTCAGATAATTCACGGCATTTCCGGCGATGGAAGCAGCCTCAGGGCGGGTGATTGCCGCCTTCGGATTGAAGTTCCCGTCGGCATCCAGCTCCACGAAGCCAAGGGCAAGGGCGGTCTGGATAGCTCCCGAGTTCAGGATGTCGATCTGATCGCCGTCCTTCACGTCTTCTGGAATGACATTAATCATCGGCAGTTGCCCGCTGGTCTGTAAGGTATGGATTAAAAGATACGTGAAGGCTTCACGTGACATGCTGGCCGCCGGAGCAATCTTGATCTGCAGGCCGGCTTCAGGACCGACTGCTTCTTTAATAACCTGCACAGCTTGTTCTGCGGTCAGGACCTCATCCGTAGCAGCAGGGGCTGGATGGGCCTTCAAATAAGCGAGCGCATTGCTGATGGCTACTGCCGCTTCCGCACGGGTGATCTCCTGTTTCGGATTAAGCTTGCCGCTGCCATCCAGCTTCAGGACACCGTAATTCAGCGCACGCTGCAGGGCACCGGAGTATTCCACCTTCACCTGATCCTGGTCGGCGTACTCCGCTACCACCGGTTTAATCATCGGCAGGCGGTTCGTGTTCTCCATCGCATCAATAAGCTGGTAGGTGAATTCTTCGCGGGTCAGCTTCTCACCAGGCTTCAGATCGGCAGGCAGGTCCAGACCATGCACACCGGCAATAATCAGCGCCTGCGCATACCACGCAGAGTCATTGGCATTCTTGAAATAGTCGGTAGCATGGGGCTCCTTCACGAACCGGATCGTATCCAGATTCAGATCAAGCGCACTCACGATCATCTGCACCCCCTGGGCTGCTGTGATGCTGAGGTTCGGGCCGAACAGATCCGTACTAATGCCTTTGATCAGGCCGCTGTTCTGAAGGGCAATAATCTTGTCTTTGTCCTGCACGTTATGGATATCCTTGAAGGCTGCGGCCGAGGCGAATTGTTGTCCGGTGAAGCTGAGCGCCAGAGCGGCGGCTGCGGATAGGGTTATCATCTTGAATGTATTCTTCATGTCCAGTCACCTCGTAAGAGTAGTTTGTGGTTTATTTGTGATCATAGACGGCGGCTTAGTCAAAAAGGTTCCAGCAAAAATAAAATAATCAAAATCATAAATAAACGCAAAAAAAAGCACTGCCTATGCGGCTAGTGCTCATGATACAAGGATAAGATAACATCCAATTATACCTCCGCCGCAACAATCTGATTCCGGCCCTGATGCTTGGCGGCGTACAGGGCTTTGTCGGCAGACTTGAACAGGTCGTTCAAGTAGGTGTTCGCCTCGATGGCAGGCGGGATCTTGAATTCAGCGATGCTGAGCAGTCCCATGCTGATGGTGATGGACACAGGCTCATCGATATAATCGATGTGGATGGTATTGTGCTCAACTTCGGATTTCAGCTGCTTGGCCAGACGGCGCGCCTCGGCTCCATTCGTATCCGGCAAATAGATAATGAATTCCTCTCCGCCGTAGCGGGCCAGAATATCGGAGGGCCTCAGGCTGCGCTGCAGCAGCTCCACTGTGTTGCACAGGACCATATCTCCGGCCAGATGGCCGTGCTGGTCGTTGATTTTTTTGAAAAAATCGATGTCGATCAGTATAATAGTCGAAGGTGTCCGGGTGTCGCTGACCCGCAGCGCCTCCTGCTCCAATTGCTGCATCAGATAATGCCTGTTGTAGCAGCCGGTCAGGCTGTCGGTGATCGCCAGCTTCCTCAGCTTGCCGTTCGTCTGGAACAGCTCCTCCTGTACCTTCACCAGCGAGTCGTTGCGTTCCTTCAGGATGGCATTCTGCTGGTTCGTCTCATCGATGAGCCGCCGGATCTCGGTAACATTCTGGAAGGTGACAATCCGTCCGACCCGGCTGCCGCTCACCATAATGGGTGCTGCATGAATACTGACAACCATTTGGATAAGGGGATGCAGAATTTCCAGCTCGGCCGTCTCCAGCGGATGCTCATGGTATTTCTCAAGGAAGGACTCGATCTTCATGGCAGGGTCATCCGGCAGATAGCTGCTCATGTTGAACGCCGCACCCGTCACAAGCGGGATATAGGGATGCAGGGCATGATTGATCTCTACCACTTGCTCCTGGTCATCCAGCACGAGAATTCCGTATTCCATGGTATTGATAATATCCTGATGGGCGATAGTTACGATATCGAATACTTTGTCCTGGTGGATCGTAATCACAAAGAACGTAGCCGACACCACGATACCCAGCGAAGTGAAGCCCGGAATTACCGGCAGATAGTCATCCAGAATGACATTGAGAAGCACATCGATCATAAGGAAGACGCATAGGGCTGTAATGCCTTTGAGCATATACATAACCTGATTCTTGACCCGTGCAGCCTGATTAGAGGTCAGAGCCACGTAGATGACGTACATGGACACGAGGGCGTTAATGACAAGAAAGGTCATGCTGATCCAGAAAATAGGTCCGTAGATGCGCTCCACATACCCTCCGTTCACCGGACGGACGAACCATCCATAAGGATTGAGCACCACTCCAAGGGAGGTCAGTACTGCAGGGATCACCAGCGCGGACACTATTTTTCTGTTAAGGAACTGGGATTGTCCCGCAAGCAAAATCGTGAAGAAGATCCAGCCCAGGCCCAGCAGAGAAGCATCCACGAAGGCAAGCTTCACATAAAAGAGCTGATAGAGAGGATCATCCACGGTTCTTATGGCAAACTGGCAGTAGGGCCAGATCAGCATGGAGAAATGGAACCCTAAATAGACCTTGTGCAGCTTGGTAATGGTGACCGTAGCCACGATATAGATGAGCAGCAGGAACAGAAGGAAGCACATAATCAGGTCAATCCAAGAGGCTAAGGCCAATATGTTACACCTTCTTGATTTTAATAGTATTTATAGATTTTTGTGGGTCTTAGGTCTTATATATTGTTTTTAATATATAATTAGCGTGTGCAGATTACAAGATTTTTAGATAAATCTATCGGAAAATATTGGATTGGGAGGGGATCACATGAAATCTATCAGCGTGCAGAGTCTTGTAGAGAAATTCCATCTGGAGGTGCTCGCCGGAGCGGGCCGGATGGACCGGAACATCACCCGTCCAAGGACGCACAGACCGGGTCTGGAGTTTGTCGGTTATTTTGATTTTTTTCCGATGGAGCGGGTGCAGGTCCTTGGACGTAAAGAGATCAACTACCTGTTAACGCTGAGTGTAGAGGAGCGTATGCTGCATATCGGCAACATCGTCAAATACCATCCGCCCTGCTTCATCGTGACCAGCGGTCAGCAGGAGATTCCTTACCTGACGCTGTTCTGTGACCAGGAAGGCATTCCGCTGCTGCGGACGCCGGAGGTGACCACCGAGTTCATCGCCAAGCTGGACAGCTTCCTGGTGAAGACGCTGGCGCCCGAACTGTCTATCCACGGGGTATGCGTTAACGTATCGGGAATAGGAATTCTGCTGCGGGGCAAGTCGGGGATCGGCAAGAGCGAGACGGCGCATACGCTGATCCGCAGGGGCCACCGCTTCGTGGCTGATGATATTGTGGTGCTGAAGAAGCTGGGTCCGGCGACTCTCCTCGGGACCCATAATGAGACCACACGTGAATTCCTGGCCCTGCGCAGCATCGGCCTGATCAACGTCGTACGGCAGTATGGGCGGCGGGCGTTCCAGGATGAGACGCGGATCGTGCTCGATATCGAGCTTGCCCCCTGGCAGGAGAATTCGCTCAACAATGAGCTGGAGCTGGTGCCCCAGTTCACCGAATATCTCGGGGTGCAAATCCCGCATATCGAGGTCCAGCTTCAGCCGGGTCGCGATGTAGCCGGTCTGATTGAAGCGGCTGCGAACAACTGGTATCTCAAGCAGCTGGGCTACAGCGCGGTGGAAGAATTCATGCAGCGGATTGAGGACGGGATGCAGTCTTAAAGGACGACAGGGAATGAAGGTCCACACTCCTGGGCAACTTAGGGGAAAGACAGCAAGGGAGTGTGTCCTTAAATGGCGAGAAGAAGCAGAAAATATGCTGTACCAGGTTCCGCCCAGGGAATGCAGACGTTCAAAGCGGAGGTTATGAGGCAGGAAGGATATCATGTAGATCCGAATCACCCGGACGATGTGAAATACGAGGTGGCGAAGGAACTGGGCATTCCGCTGCAGGCCGGAAATAACGGCAAGCTGACGACTGAGTCGGCGGGACAGATTGGCGGCCGCATCGGAGGCTCCATGGTTCGTGAGATGGTGCGTCTGGCACAGGAGCAGCTGGCGGGTAAGCAGAAGTCATAGATGCGATATAAGATATGTGTGCCCGCGTGCAAAAGATCCCCTTTCTTAATCAGAAAGAGGATCTTTTTTGGCATGTGCTGACTGTAGTTAAAGCTGCAATTACGGTTCAAGGTACAGGCTGCCGCTGTAATATTTATACTCTGAATTAATCTTAAATCCGGCACGGAGATAGAGATTCAGCGCCCGGACATTCCCGGTGACAACACTTAGGCGAATAACCGGGTAGGGCTTCTGCGACAGGATACCGACGGTCTGTCTTAGTACCTTTTCGCCAGCCCCCTTCCCCTGATGGGAAGGCAGGATACAGAAATTATGAATAAAAGCCGTATCCTCATTGATATAGTTGACCCGGATCAGGCCGATTCGTTCACTCCCTGTCCAAGCGATATACGTTATCCGCTCTGGCTCATCCGTCTGTGTGAAGTACTTGCGCGTATCGTCTTCCGGTTCTCCGAAGGCCTGGGAGGAACAGGAGACCATGAATTCGAAATCCTCTGGCGCAGCGGGAAGCAGGATTAGCTCTGAAGGAAGCGGGCTGGCGGAATTCATACCGGCGTAGGACATGGCGTATTCTGACCGGTCAAAATCCCCGCCCAGGGCCTGCGCCGCCAATAGTCCTGTTTGCGAGCCGGCGGGAATTTTGTAGCTGAGCCGCTGTACGCCAAGAGGCTCAATGTCTGCTCTGGCACGTTTCACAAGGCTGCGGAACACACCTTGCCGGCGGTAATCCGGATGGACCATGGCATTGATCTGCGCATAATCACTGTCCGCAGAGAACCAGCTAAGCAGGCCAATGAGCTGATCCTCGCGGTAGCAGAGCAGGGCATGGTCGCCGTCTTCCTTGACGAGATGCTCCAGGTCTGAGCTTAATTGGATAGAATCGGCCTGGCTGCACTGCTGCTCCAACGCTTTAATGTCCGCTGCCTGCTGCTTGGAATGGTAGGTCATTGGTATAATGTTATTCAATTGGAGAAGCCGCTGGAACTCCGCAACATTCTCCAGAATGCCGTCCGGCGCAAGATCATAGGCCTGACTTTGGAAGGTGGGCAGCCAGCGGACAGCGTAGGTCTGCATTCCGGCAGCCTTGCCTGCGAGAATATCCGCATTGCTGTCCCCTACGAATATGGCCTGGGAGGGTTCAATGCCCAGTGTTCGCAATGCCGAATGTATACCTTCGGGATCAGGTTTTGGCTTCGCCACATCATCGCCGGTAATCGAGATATCGAAGAAACGCTCCAGATCCAGCGCTCCGGCCGATATGTGATAGGCCCGTCTGCTTTTACCGGTAATGACTCCAAGCTTCATTCCCTGAGCCTTCAAGGCTTGAAGTAATCCAAGGATGTGCTCATTATTCTGGAATTCTTCGAAATGCCCCTGCTTATATATTGAATAATAATCCTCTATTGCTTGTGGAACCGAAGCCGGATTTGTGAAATTTCCGCCGATGATGCCTTCCTCGGTGGGACCGAACATCGCGACAAGCTCATCGCGGGTGACCTCTCTCTGGTCGTATTGCTTAAATACAGCCTGGAAGGCACGAAAGGATAACGGCAGGGTGTCTGCCAGAGTTCCATCGAAATCAAACAGCACAGCTTGAATGGACATAAAGACAGGGCCTCCTTTCGATTGGGTTCATGCGGGTGGGACGGTACCCCAGCATCATTATGAAGTAGGCGTGCCCTGAAGCAAACTGTTTCTGTAATTCATGAGCGGGGCCAGCCAGACCATGCCGGTTCCCCGGTACACGTTGACCAGGCCTTCGCCTGAGGCGGCGGAGCCCAGACGGGTCTTGCCTGACTTCTCGACCGTGAAGTCCAGAGAGTTGGACCACATGAGAGCGAAGTTCCCGTCCACCTTCAGCACATCGTTCTGCAGCTCGACCACGACAGCTTCCTCGGAAGGAATGGGAGCTTCGAGGGCAAGAATCCCTTTGCCGCGCGCGCTAAGGTTGAACAGCCCTTCACCGCCGAGGACGGCAGAGGAGATGTTTTTGCGTGCCGCAACGGAGATGTCGAGCGTAGTCTCACAAGCCAGGAACATGCCGTCATCGATTACGATATGGTCGTTGTCCACATCAATCAGCCAGAGGTATTTGTAGGTGGTCTCCAGCAGGATGGTTCCGGTTCCCTTGTAGAGCGGTTTGACTGCACTGGTTCCGGTTGCCGCCCCGGACAGCATATTACGCATCAGTCCTCCTACGCCTTTGATGCCGGAGGTCATCTCGATATTGCCGATCATATACTGCATGGCTCCGGCGCTCAGCATCACCTCATTGTTATTCAGCTCAATCATCAGCTGCTTGTTGCGCATATTGCTCTTGCTCATGAAGAAGTTGGTCTCTGCTTCATACCGGGTAGTGGTGCTGAGATCCTCTTTGTATTCGATGATGCTGAAGCCGCCTAGCTGCTCTTTAATGATTACGTTGGAATTGTCCTTCAGATTATTAATGGTAAAAGCCATCGATACCCGCTCCTTCGGTTGCTGTAGTTATGCAATGCTGTGCATCATGCCTTCAAAGCATACGTATTCGACACTTCTCGCGGGGTTCCTTGAATTCCGGGAGAAAAAACGCATACAATAATTCCTTTACTTCTAATATCAGGTTAGCGTAATGTTCTAAGTATAGTGCTCAGAATACAAACGTATCTCTTGACACCAGCATTAGAACCGAAAGGAAGTTAGCCTTGTTTGAGACGCTGCTGCTCAATTTTTTGTTTATGCTGTTTCCGGTGCTGATATTTCTGATTTTCTTCGAAAATAGGCCCCACGCCTACAATCATAAGATTCTTGTACTGCTCATCGCCGCCACCATGATCCTGTGTATCGCTAAGCCGATCCGGCTGGAGACCGGGTTCATCTTTGACTTGCGGTATGTTCCGTTTGTGATTGCGGCCTTGTATGGAGGGTACAAACATACCCTGCCCTTATATGTGATTCTGAATGTGTACCGTTTCTACATAGGCGGTGAGGGAACCGTCCAATCTTTACTTTTTTCGACAGCAGTCCTCATTCTGGTTCCTTCCATAAGCGCCAGATTTCTCCGTTCTAAGCCCAAGGGACGGATCTTGTGGGCTACCTCTATCGCGGTCCTGACGATGGGCTGTTATCTGATCATTCTGGGCCAGATCATGAATAAGCTGGATACCCAGTTCTGGACGCTTGCCTTCTATGCCTTAACTACGCACGCGGTGGTCATGGCGATCCTAATGATTCTGCTGGAGCAGATCCTGGCGAATCTCAGGAACCGTGAGCGGATTATGCAGTCGGAGCGGCTGAATGTGGTCAGTGAGCTGGCGGCCAGTGTCTCCCATGAGATGCGCAATCCGTTAACCGTGACCAGCGGCTTCCTGCAGCTGCTGAATCTCTCCAAGAACCTCTCCCCGGAGGAGAAGGGGTATGTTGAGCTGTCACTGCTGGAGCTGAACCGGGCGGAGAAGATTATCAGCGACTATCTGTCTTTTGCCAAGCCGCAGTCGGAGAGCCGGGTCTACTCCAACCTGAAGGCTGAATGTGAGTACACCAAGAATGTGATCCTGCCGTATGCCACGATCCACAAGGTTGCGGTTGAATTCAGCTTCAACAACCCGCTTAGCACCCATTATGACAGTAATGAGATGCAGCAATGCCTGATTAATCTGTACAAGAATGCGATTGAAGCGATGGATGGGGTGGAGGATGCGGTCCTGTCTATTGCTGTCTTCGCGAGCGGACAGAGTATTATCATTACCATCCGCGACACCGGTGTCGGAATGACCAAGGATGAGATCTCGCGCCTGGGCAAGCCGTATTACTCCACCAAGGCAGACGGGACAGGGCTCGGAATGGTCATGGCCTATAACACGATTAACAAGCTCAAGGGCCGTATTGAGGTTACCAGCGAGAAGGGCAAGGGAACCGTCTTCCGGATCATTATCCCGGCCTAGCGCACGGCAACAGTGGGAAACTTGGTGTGAAAATGATAAAGTATCTCTAAGAGAACTTGGAACTATTAACCGGGAGGCTATGGGTAATGAGAGAAGAATTAATCGCGCAATTGAACGCTTGGCATGAGGCGGACGAATATGAAGAAATCGTATCCCGCATCAAAGAGGTGCCGACACCGCTGATCGATGAAGAGCTGGCGGTACATCTGGGCCGGGCGCTCAACAATCTGGGCCGCTACCGGGAAGCGCTTAAATGGTTCAACAAAGCGGCAGATCAGGGTAAAAAAGACCCGCTGTGGCATTTCCGTGTCGGCTACGCCCACTATTATCTGGACGAGTACGATCAGGCGATCAAAGCATTCAAGAAGGCGAACAAGCTGGACCCTGAGGATCAGGATACCCTCGAATTCCTGGAATGGAGCCGCAGTGAGAAGGCGGCGCTGGCCGCTGCGGACGAGGAGAGCGAGGATGCAGAAGAAGCTGCCGAAGCGGATTCCGCTTCAGATGCCAGTCCCGAAGCGGGTTCGGATGCGGCAAAAAAGACTAAGCACTAGGGCTTGACGGCCGGTCTGGCCGAGGCATACAATGAAAGTCAATCTTATCAAAGAGGTGAAATGGATGCCATTCCGTACTGTCGCAAGGAACTAGTTATCGGGCTGGGTAGAACGCGTACCAGCCACCAAGGGGGAGGTCTGTCCTCTTGGTCACAGTTAACTGGATTCTTGAACGGTGCCTGGAAGGTCATTCTTTGTGAGCCGGGACACTGAGTTATTCCGCTTGAAGACTACACTGCTGAGGCAGGAGTCTTTGGCGCGGAGTGGCGAGGAGAGTTCCCGGCTTTTTTGCCATACTCTTAT
Source organism: Paenibacillus sp. FSL P2-0136 (assembly GCF_037975325.1). NCBI lineage: Bacteria > Bacillati > Bacillota > Bacilli > Caryophanales > Paenibacillaceae > Paenibacillus > Paenibacillus sp. FSL P2-0136. The sequence continues at coordinate 7,036,994 of NZ_CP150244.1, read as the reverse complement.
GAATAAGATTGGAGATTGTGATCATGTTAAAAAAATGTCTTGTCCACCTCAGAGGGTGGGCCGCTCTGTATATAGGTCTCGGCTTCGCCATTCAGCTCTTAAGCAGCCTGGGCATTGTTGTCTTTCAGCGGATTCTGGATCAGGCGGTGGCGGGAACGGGCTTCCGTGAAATCCTATATGGGGTTATCTTCTACGGGATGCTGCTCGGCCTGAATGTCCTGCTGAATTATGCGGATGAATATCCCAGCGCCTATCTATCGAACAGCATCACAGAAAGACTGAAGATTATGGCCTTGTCCAAAATCTCCAGAATGGATTATTCCGCCTATCAGAACATGGGCACAGGCCAGATGATCAAGGTGATTGAGAACGGCGCGGCGGCCGGGAACAGCATTCTGTTTTCTTTTATCCTGAAGACGCTGCATGAGCTGCTGCCCACCATTCTCTTCAGCCTGCTGTTCATCAGCTACTATGACCTCAGGATCATGCTGGTAATTGCGGGCGGGTACGTGGTCATCTTCGGGTTAACGAATGTTCTGCTCAAAGTTCTCTACCGGATCAAGGAATCGGTGCTTATGCAGCAGGAGGCCATGTCCCGGTACGGGGTCCGCGGCTTCATGGAGCTGGTCGTCTTCCGCACCAACAAGAAGTACGCGCAGGAGATCGGCAGACTGAACAAGGCGGCACAGCAGATTATCAGGCAGAGCGCGAAGCTGCAGATGATTCATGAATCCTTCTTCGCCTTATTCGAATTATTCATTACGGTCATTAAGGTGATTGTGCTGTTGTACGGCGTGAAGAATGTGGTCTCCGGCCAGGCTTCTGTCGGGGTCATGGTCGCGCTGTTCATGTTCATTGAGAAAATCTATACGCCAATCGCCATCTTCAACGTATTATTCGTCGGCTATAAGCTAAACAGGGTGACCTATCAGCGGTTCGAGGCATTCCTGAATGCCCCCGAGGACCGGAATCTGGAGCAGGGCAAGGCGCTTGCGCAGCTACAAGGCAGCATCGAATTCAAGGAGGTATCGTTCAGCTATGGAGAGGTGCAGGTGCTGGACCGGCTGTCCTTCTCAGTCGCGCCCGGAACCTCGGTTGCCCTGGTGGGCTTAAGCGGCAGCGGGAAGTCAACAGTCATTAAGCTGATTACGGGCCTGCTCAAAAAAAGCGGCGGACAGCTGCTGGTAGACGGCACGGATATTGATGAGCTGAGTCTGGACAGCTACTATGATCACATCTCATATCTGTCGCAGGACAGTCCGATCTTCGACACCACTATCCGGGGCAACATGGTGTTTGAGCAGCAGGTCCCGGATGAGGAGCTGTATGCAGTGCTGGACAAGGTTCATCTGAGGGAGAAGGTACTGGAGCTGCCGGAGAAGCTGGAGACACGGGTTGGGGAGCGCGGGCTGAAGCTGTCGGGCGGGGAGCGGCAGCGTCTGGCTTTTGCCCGGGCAATCCTGCAAAAGCGGAATCTGATCATCCTCGATGAGCCGGTATCGGCCCTGGATAATATTACGGAGCGCAGCCTGATGGAGACGGTGTTCGCGGAGTTCAGGCATAAGACGGTCATTATTATCGCGCACCGGCTGAATTTCATCAGCGGCGTGGACCAGATTCTGGTCATGGAGCAAGGCAGACTGGCGGGGGAAGGGGATTTCGATTCCCTGATCCGGGACTGCCCGTCCTTCCGTACGCTGTGGAATAACGGCAGGGGGCAAACGGATTAAACTATCTTTTACCTTGTGGACGATCCTGTGCCTGAACTATGCTGGGGGCAGATAGAACTTGAAGGTGAGGGTAAGCGTATTATGAATCCGGTACTGTCCAGGATGAGGCTCGAAACGGAGCGGTTAATCATCCGTCCCTATATGGAAAGTGATCTTATGGCTTCGTTCGAGCTGATGCAGAACCCGGAGGTGCTGGCCTTCATGCATATGGAGGTCATGTCCATGCATGAGTATGAGGGGATGTTCCGCTGGCTGATGTTCAGCTATCATACACCGTTCGAGCTGCCGTTCAAATATTCGTTCGCCGTCTGCGATAAGGCCACAGGCCGGCTGATCGGCTGGTGCGGGACCGGCGTGCTGGAGTTTATGGCGCCGGATGCGGAGCTGTATTATCTAATCGGGCGCGAACACTGGGGCCGGGGTTATGCTACCGAAGCTGCTGCGGCGATGGCGGACTATGCCTTCGGTGTGATCGGACTGGAGCAATTATATGCCAAGGCAGATCCGCGCAACACCGCGTCGCTCGGGGTGCTCCGGAAGCTGGGCTTCCGGGTGAAGCAGGAGCTGACCGGATTGACCGGCGATTATGAGGATTGCAATGGGGAGCTGCTGCATGTGCTGAGGAAGGAGTGGTTTGTGGAGCGGTTTAAAGGTGACTTGGAGGAACTGGAACAAATTTAGCTGGAACAAATAACGGGTGCCGTCCCTGAGGGGGATGGCACCCGTTTATGCGTGATGGATGCAGCTGTATAGAATGCAGTAGTTTTGATTAATCGGCGGAATCTGGCACGTTCGAATTGAACATTCAGAGATAGTTGTATTCCGTGCATTTAAAACCCTGATAAGGATGGTTTTCCTCTTCTAACTGTAGCTTGTACAACTAAATCTGCTCGAATGGGGGAGATCCGGGTAAATTGGGCGATTTAGTTGTAGGAAATACAGCTAACTGCACATTCGGCGGTACATCTGATGATTTAGCTGTACGAAGTACAATTAAAGCATACCGCTTGCACCTAATCAGGGCATGGCATACGCTTAGCAAGCGGTTGGTTAAAGTAGCTATCACAAATGTTACTCTGGTGCTCTACTATGCTTCTAATGGATGCAGCTAATTCGCCCGTGGATTAACTCTAACCTGTGCGCCTTTGCCGCTGGTCTGCAGCCCGGAGGCCTTGGTTCCGGCCTCCTTCAGATCGGCCACGAGCCGCTCCAGCACAGCCTTCGCAGCGGCGGCCTCCTTGGCGCCGGAGGACTTTACAACGAGCTGCACCGGCTTGCCGGAGCGCAGATGCTTGTCCGCCTGACGCAGCTTCGTGTCGTAGTCATGCTCTTCAATATGGGCGGTGAAGCGCAGCTCCTTCACCTTCTCCCGGCTGCTTCCGCCGCCTTGTTGCGGGCGGCTGGTATCGCTCTTGCGGGCCGCTTGCGCAGCCGCCTTGCCTGTGCCCTTGGCGACCAGGCTGCAGGGCGGCGGGCTGCTCATCAGCGAGGTGCAGACCAGGTCGGCCCCTGCGGCTCTGGCCTTGGACAGCGCCTCGCTTCTGGATACGGTGCCGAGCTTCTCGCCCTTCAGCCCGGTCAGCTCGACCTCGGCTGCCTTAATCTGTTCATTCATCAGTACGGCCACGGTAATGATCCTCCCTTTGCGGATATGATATAGCTATCATATATGGAAGCGGGCAAGGCTTCAATAACGGCTGCCGAATGCCTGCAACCGTCAGCCCGGCAGGTTGAGACGGTTGTGCAAAGCGGTTATACTCAGTGGACGCAGGTTTTTCAGTATGGCACCACTGGTACTACTATATTGTCTGTTGAATGGGGGATGGCAATTGAATGACACAGCTGACGATAAGCAGTTAATTCTGCTTATTGCACAGAAAGACTCGAATGCCCTCGAACTGCTCTATGACCGGTATGAACGGGTCATCTATAGCTTTGCTTACCAGATCGTGAAGGATTCGATGGCTGCCGAGGAGGTTATGCAGGAGCTGTTCCTGCGCCTGTGGAAGAATGCGGGGCAGATTGACTTCGGCAAAGGCAAGCTGCTCACCTGGATGTTCGCGGTGACCCGCAATCTGGCGATCGATTATCTCCGTAAGCGGGACGCCAGGCTGCCGCGGCAATCCGCCGATTCCGGGAATTTGGAGCAGGTTCAGGACCACAGCGCGCTCACCGAGGATCTCGTTGAGCTGCAGATGGCGGGGGAACAGATCAGAGAGGCGCTGCTGGGATTAAGCCGCGACCAGCAACAGGTAATGGATATGATCTATTACCAGGGCTACACCCAGCAGGAGGTAGCACAGCTTGCGGCAATCCCGCTGGGCACGGTCAAGGGAAGAGTCCGGCTGGCGATGAAGCAGCTTCACAAATCGTTACGGCACTGGGGAAGGAGGGATCATGCGCATGAGTGAACACAATGAGGAACTCTGTGAATTGGCCGAATTATATACGCTGGGCGCATTGACGGCGGAGGAAATGCAGCAATTCGCTGCCCATGCGGCAGAATGCGCGGAATGCAGAGAACTGGTGGGGGAATACCGGCAGGTACTAGACCATCTTCCGCTTGCATCCGAGCCGGTTGACCCGCCCTCCGGCATGAAGGAGCGCATCCTGTCACGGGTGCTGGAGTCCGGGAATGCGGGCGCACCGGCAGCCCGGCCGGAGACCCGCCTGCTGAATATTCAGCCTGATGCAGAGCGGGCTGCGGAGCATGAACCAGTGAGGACTCCTCCGGCAGAGCAGGGCTTGCCCCAATTAAACATCCCGGAGCCCAAGAGAACCCGCTTCTGGGGGTACCTGAGCCTTGGACTGGCTGTGGCTGTACTGCTCCTGGTCGTCTACACCGGCCAGCTGCGCGGAAATGTGTCTGAGCTGAAGCAGCAGCTGGCCTCCGGCACCGGACCGCTCCAGGGGCTTAAGGTGAATGAGGCAGTAGCACTTAGTCCGGCTGGAGAAGGGATTACCGCCAAGGGTACAGCAACAATTGTCGCAGACCCTACCGGCACCCATCTTGTACTTCAGGCAGAAGAGCTACCCGAGCTTACTGGCACGGAGGTCTATCAGGTATGGCTGATCAAGGGGGACAAGCCGGTGAATGCGGGCACCTTCATCTCACAGGACGGAAACGGGGCACTGTATTATTCCTTTGACCCGAAGGCCTATGATACCATAGCCGTTACACTGGAGCCGGATGGTGCGGGCGTTACCCCGCGCGGGAAGATGATTCTCGCAGCGCCGATTAAGCAGGGTTAGCGGGCAGGCGAGCGGAAATGAATAGACTTGAAGCTGAACAGCCGGGAGGATGATTCCCGGCTGTTTGTTCGAAGTTAAGAATTTCTATGCTTTGCGCAATGCTGGGCAGCCTCTTTTTTGAGCTGGGGGGTCAGTCTTCGTAGCCGGAGACCTGTTTAATCTCCTGATTTTCCGGTGAATGGGTAATAGCGAATATACTGACAAGAAGCAGTCCTTCGGAATAGGGGACAGGCTTGTTTTGCAGTGTCCAATTAGGGAGGCTAAAGGCATGGATGAGGCGTTGCTGGAACAGGTGAAGCGTTGGCATGAAGAAGATGAATATCAGCAGATTGTAGACCGTATTCTTGAGATTCCGCCGGATGCAAGAGATTATGAGTGTATCGGCCAATTAGGCAGAGCCTACAATAACCTGGGTGAATATGGGCAGGCGCTGGAGCAGCTGCTCAGCATCTCCAAGGAAGGCGGGGAGGATCCGCTGTGGCAATTCCGCATAGGGTATTCCTACTATCACCTGAAGCAGTATGAGCAGGCTGTGCATGCCTTTGAACGTGCGGAGGAGCTGGAGCCGGGAGACGGGGATACCGCAAGAATGCTGGAGTGGAGCCGGGAAGGCGCCCAGCGTGAGACAAGAGAGCAGGCAAGACGCGCCGAAGCGCTGGAGGCCTTGAAGGTGAATAGAGAGGGGGGTGGTAGAGACCTTGGTGCATTCCTCGACTATTGCGCGGATTTCTGGGAGGACAGTGACTATGCCTTGAAGGAGTATGTGTCCCCGCTGCCCAGTGACGAGCTGATTGCCTCTGTGGAGCAGGAAGTGGGTTATAAGCTGCCGGCCTCTTACATCGCCATGATGAAGCAGCATAACGGCGGGATTCCCCGCAATACGTGTTTTCCGGTGAATGAACCCACTTCCTGGTCAGAAGATCATGTCGCAATTTCGGGAATTGCCGGGATCGGCCGCGACAAACTCTATTCCCTCTGCGGGGAGCTGGGCAGCCGCTTCATGATTGAGGAGTGGGGTTACCCCGATATCGGCGTGGTCTTCGGCGACTGTCCTTCCGCTGGACATGATGTAATCATGCTGGATTACCGTCACTGCGGCCCGGAAGGGGAACCTGAGGTGATTCATGTGGACCAGGAGAGCAACTATGAGATTACGTTCCTGGCCCCGGATTTTGAGACTTTCATTCGCGGGCTGGTGAATGAGGAGGTCTACGATACTTCGGAGGAGGATAAGCAGGAGGATCTAGAGAAGGTAGCGTCCGCTCCATTCTCTCCGCTGCTTCAGGAGCTGTGCGACAAGGTTACGGAAGTGGACGATATAGAGGGCGTTATCCGCAAGATATGCACCCGCATTGTAGAGAAGAAGGGCCATTTCTCACTTCATGTGGACGAAGAATCCACCCTGATGTATGATCTCCAGTTCTGGCTCTATACCAGCGCTTACCCGAATACGGGCCGTGACCAGTATCTTGAGATTTATTCCAAAATGATCGCGTTCGGCGGTGAATTCAGCACAGGCGGATATGCCCCGGGCTTCATCTCGGATTGGCTGGATGAGCGGATCCGGCAGGGAAGGATTGTAGAGACTGAAGGGACGCTCCGGTTCACGGATGAGGCGAAGGAACAATTGCTTGAGAAGCTGAAGGAAGCAGAAGTAGGGGGAGCTGTAGATCTGAAGCCTTTTATAATCGTGGAGCAGGATAATGGCGGCAAGTCCGTGATTCTGAACGCAGGAAGCTACAAGGCAGAAGTATTCGCCGAGAGGGAAGACGAGGGCTTCGAAGGGGGCGGATATGACTGGGCATCTCTGGCGGCAGTCTTCCTGGAGGAGCGGATGCCTCACCTGGCAGGCATTATCCGGTTTGACCCGGAGGCGGATATGTTCTGCGCTTATTCCTCTGATGGGGCTGCGCTCGTAGAGTTCGCCTATGCATTCAAGCAGGCTTGCGAGGACGACGCGCTCATCCGCGATTTATTCTCGCGGGCTGAGCTGGACTAGCGCGGATAAGACAATAACGGGACTGCCTGTATTATAGGGCGGTCCTGTATTGTTATAAGGGTACTTTCGAGGAACTTTATGGATTTTTTTGCGTCTCTCATATATAGAATGTAAAATTTAGGAGGGTGTATAATGAGGAAGTTGATCCTATGTTCATCTATTGTTCTATGTGCTGCGCTTCTGGCACCGGTAGCACATACGGCGTCTGCAGCAGGAAAGAGTCCCAAAGGAACACAAGTAGTTGTGAATAATAACGATTTAGAAGCCAAAGACATTCTTAACAAGAAGAATCAGGTGTTTTTTAGCCTGACTTCACTCCAAAGCTTAGGCGGGTTAACATTTGCCTGGAATAATGCGACTAAGCAAGTAACCGTGAAGGGGAGTGGCACAAGTCTGCAGTTGACCATAAATAATACAACAGCACTGAAAAATGGAGTTTCCGTTTCCTTAAGCGCTGCTCCGTTTATTCATAATGGTAAAACCATGATCCCTTTACGTTTTGTTGCCGAAGCGTTGGACGGTTCAGTAACTTGGAATCCAGACACCCAAACGGCATTTGTGTCAAAACCAAGTGCGAAATTGTTGGCTGATGTAAAGAGCAGCGAGTTAAGCACTGCGAGAAATGCTGCGATTAATCTTCCCAGAGTTTCACAGCTCAAGAAGGACTTTGAACCCTCGCTGGAAACCGCCAGTCTCCAATATTATTTTCCGGCAACTACAAAGGACCGGTTCATCGAGGTTAATAATAATGTAATCCGTTATTATCAGTTGACGAAGAACACAGCTTACCTTAAGTGGCAGGCTCTCACTGGCGACAAGGCCGGTAAGCAAGAGAACCTTTATTTCATAGGCCGCTCTTTTACGCAGCAGGATGGTTCCTTACCGGATTTTACAGCTACGACCTTCGCAAGCTTTCGCTGGATGCCTCATATTACTTCCACGGGGTATGGTTTGATTAATAAGGAAAACTGGAATGAGGTTATTTATAAAGAAGCCGAGGTTCCTCAACCTAAACTGAAGGAAAATTATATTATTGTGGATATTCCAGAGGAACAATGATGGGTGATCCTATGGTGGCTGTTCTGGGATTGCCGTGACTCTAGAGAATGTAAGGCTGGGTGTTAGTAACCGCCCAGCCTTACATCAAGCCACATAATTGGTATGTAGACCTGACCGTTCTGCAAGCTGCTCTTGCGAGAGGTTCATTTCTTTGCGCAATCTTCGGATGCGTTCTCCGATTCTTTTTACAAGCTCTGTTTTGGACTCGTCTGGCATCTTGGCTCACCTCTTAGAAGTAAGGCTTAATTTAGTTAGTATCCTTTCTTCCAGAGATATCTAGTGTAACAATCACTTCCCGATTTATTTTAGTGAGGGCAACTATTTCTTCAATACTCCTATCACTAATCAAAATCATATGTTCATCTAACACCTTGCGGCGGTCACTTTCATCCTCAAAGCGAAAAATTTCTATTGCTGGAACTTGGAAGGCAGCTATTATTTTCTCCAGTGTCTCCAAAGAAATGTTACGGTCTCCCCGTTCAACACCACCTATGTAACTGTAGTGCAGTGACGCTGCCTCAGCTAGTTGCTCTTGTGTCCATCCTTTGGCCTTTCTGAGTTCACGTATCCGATTTCCTACACTTTCTGGTAAATTCATGGTATCACCTCCACTTAAGGTTAGAAGAGGCGCGCTAACCATTACAGATAACTAAACTCAAACTTAATGAATATTAAATTGTACTTAAAAGTACTAATTGTATTGACCAAATATACATTCAGCTATACAATTAACTTAAAATGGATAATAAAGGAGGCCCCACCCATGCGCCCTTCTATCCTGAAATTACTTCATCCGGACATTATCGTTGAAATGCTGGAAATGGCATATCGCTTAGAGGATTGGGACAAGATGCTGAACACGGCGGGTATTCTTTACAGCTATGCACAGTGTATCTATGAGGAGCGGCAGTATCACAAGGCTAAAGGGCTTCCGGTACCGCTTATGGACTCGCAGCTTCCCCTCGTGTATTACTTCGGGTTCAGTCACATGATGCAGGGCATTGCCTATCAGCAACAGCGGAGGTATGAAGAGGCTAGAGAGATGATATACCGCTATGCCGAGCTTGGCTGGATGGAGGATTTGGGAGTAGAGGGGGAGGAAATTGCCGGAGAATTCAGATATTTGGCCCGTGCCAATCTGTATATGGTAGAGATTCTGTCTGGCAGGACGGAATTGCTGGAGGAGTATGCCCATTTCTTACAGGCTAATCCCGAGGAGCTGCTGCCGGGGTTAGGGACTATTTTGCAGGCAGCGGTGCATTACGGACTAGATGTGGATGATCTGCTGCATACGTTCGCGGAGCAGAGTGCCGGGTTTGGGGACTATGAGGATGCGGGCAATCTCTCGCATTATTTCGACTATTGTTATTATTTGGCTCTCTATCATAAACGGGCAGCCAGACTCCCCGAGGCGCTGAACTGGACGATGCAATCTTTAAGGCTGGCCCACCAGGCCGGACATGACGGGAATTTCAAGCGCTGTCTTGCACTATTCGAATTGCTGCGTGGGAAAGTGACGGTAGAAGAGGAACGGCGGTACCGTGAGGTACTGGCAGAGTGTCTGGAGCAGGCTGCTTTGGAGCTTCCTGAAACTCCGCTTGTGGGAGTCTAAGGTCAAATTGAATTCTTGTTAAGCAAAAGAAAGAGAATGCCGCCAATAATAAAGCCGCTTATTAAACCAGCCAATACAGATTTGAGAATACTGAGTGCAATGTCCATCCCCGTACTGTCGGGGGTCGATATGATATTCATAATGAACAGCAGGCTAAACAGGGCGGATGTAATCAGAAAAGACTTTGATTTCAGGAATCGCTTCATGGTTCTCCTCCATTCAGAAATTTCTCTGTTAAATATGATAATATAAGTCTTTTTGCAATAATACCATATTCCTCCTCTCAAAATATGTCATACAGATGTATAATTTTCCCTGCTATACTGGGTTTATCTCAGGCGAGAAGGAGACAAGAACCAGAATGGGCGAGATCATTAGACATGATGTGAATGAGGAATATGCATACTCCGGTTTTGTAGAGGCGGGGGACTTCATTTTCCTGAGCTTCTGTGTAGGTAATGTTGGCGGGACAGTGGAGGAGCAGGTGGACGGTGCGCTGAATGATATGAGCGGCCGTCTGGGTCAGGTAGGTCTTACCCTAACTGATGTGGTGAAGGTGGACATTCTGCTGCGGGATGTGTGGGATATTCCGGTTATGGAAGAGGTGTTCAAGCGCAGATTCGAAGGCAAGTACCCTGCCCGCAAAACGATCTCCACCGAGTTCGCGCATGTGGGCGGCCCGGATGGACTGAAGGTCCAGATCGACGGTGTAGCGTACCGTCCACGTACGTAGCGGTAATTCCAACCCCAAGAGCAGCCCTCCTGCCGGGATGAGCTGCTGTTTGGGTTGCCTAAAAGTTGCGGCTGGATACATGACTTAGGGCAGCGGTGATACCATACAATGTTCCTTCAGGATTATGACGGCTGTCCATTATGCTCCTTCGGGGCAGGGCGAAGCATGCTGCCAACCAGCCGCAGGCTTTGTCTGCGGGTCATGAAGCGGGAGATCTGGGCGCCCAGGTAATTGCGGAATCCGGGGACAATGTACTGTTTTCCTCGGGCCATAGCGCGCAGTGTAATTGCCACTACCCGCTCAGGCGAGTCCTTCGCGCCGCCGACGGAAGCATCCTCCGTACCCACTACGTTGAAGAAATCCGTCTCTGTTGAGCCTGGGCACAGGGCCAAAAATTGCACACCGCGATCACGATTCTCCCAGTAGAGGGCATCGGTAAAGGACAAGACAAAAGCTTTGGTCGCCCCATAGACGGCCATATAAGGCAGCGGCTGAAAGCCTGCCGTAGACGAGACATTGATAACGGCGCCTGACCCATTGTGGAGCATTGCGGGAAGGAATAAATGAGTCATATCCACTACAGCGGCGACGTTCAGCATCACCTCATCATGCTGGCGCTCCCCGGAGACCTGCTCGAACAGTCCGTGGGTGGCGAAGCCCGCATTGTTAATCAGGAGATCGATGCTCAGGCCTAGCTGCTGGCAGGTCTGATACAGCTCTCCGGCAGCAACTTGAAGCGATAGATCCTGGGGAATTACCCGGCACTGTATTCCATGGCTTCGGGTCAATTCGGCTGCGAGCGCATCCAGTTTACCTTTGGATCTGGCTACAAGCACCAGATGGCTGCCTTTCTTGGCGAGTTGTCTGGCGAACTGTTCGCCGATTCCCGAAGAGGCTCCGGTGATTAACGACCATTTTCCTTTAATATTCATAGTTTTGCTCCTTCTACAACAGTGTTTTATAATGGAAACAACGTTACCAAATTGCGAAAAAAATATGACCGATCCTAGCGGGCATAAGTTCGTTCTTAGTGGCATAAGTTCTTTCTCAGCCGTATACGTCCGTGTTCGGCGGCGTTAATACAATTGGTAACATTGTTTCTTATATGAATCATAGTAACCAAAAGAATACTGCTGTGTCAATCTGTTTTTTTCGCATGAGGGTTCAATTGACAACCTATGTTCAAATGTTTAGAATTCCTGTTAGAACCCGGCAACTCTGTTGCTGGTCAATAACATGATAACCGAATGAAGGTGATTCTTATCCGTAGCGAAGACAAACCTACACCCTCCACGGGGCGGGTATTAAAAACATATCAGGAAGCCCGTCTGCAAAATACGGAGAATCTCCGTAAGCTGGTGGTTGATGCCGCCGCAGCTATTCTGCAGGAAGAGGGGCCAGAGGCCGTTACTGTCCGTAAAGTATCGCAAAGGATGGGCTGTTCCACTAAGATCATCTACAGTTTGTTTGTCAATAAAGAGGGTTTGGCCCAGCAATTATATCTGGAGGGCTGCAAGCTACTGGCCCAGCGGTTTGAAGAAGTGCCGGCTTCTTCAGATCTGTTACAGCATCTGCTGGATCTGGGCGAAGCCTTCTGGCAGTTCGGACAGGAGCACAGCAGCTACTACAAGCTGATGTTTGGAGGAGCTTTTGCCGAGTTCAAGCCGGATGCGGAGAGTATGCAGGGAACACTGACCGCCATACGCCAATTACAAGTTCTAATCATTACCGCCCAGCAGCAGGGACTGATTTCGGACCAGGAAGAGACCGGGGCTCTTGTCGCCGCCATATGGTCATCGCTGCACGGTGTAATTCACCTGTATATGGGCGGGTTCCTTGGCGATGCCGATGCCGCCCATACCGTATACAAACAAACCATGGTTCTGCTGTCCAGAGCCTTATTCGCAGCATCTACACCGGACAGAGGAGCGGATAGAGGATGATTGCATTAATCTTGGCTGCGGGGTATGCGACCCGCCTGTATCCATTAACGCTAGACACGCCCAAGCCGCTGCTCCCGGTTCAAGGAAGCCGGACGATTCTGGATCTGCTGGCCGCCCGTCTGGAGGTGCTGGAGGAGATCTCGGAGATTCTCATTGTGACGAATGACCGCTTCTTCCATGCTTTTGAACAGTGGCAGCAGCAGTATAAGGGCATGAAGCCGGTTCGCGTTCTGAACGATGGCACTTCTTCTCCTGAGGGGCGGCTAGGCGCGATTGGCGATATCCAGTTTGTGCTGGAGCGGGAGCAGCCGCAGGAGGATCTGTTGGTTCTGGCAGGCGATAATGTGCTGGGATTCGGCCTTGAGGGGTACTTGGACTATTTTCATAAGGTGGGTACCGACTGTATTCTTGTCCGTAGGGTGAATGATCCGGCAGAGCTGCACAGTATCGGCGTGGCGGAGCTGGATGCGCAGAATCGGGTCTTGTCCCTGGAGGAAAAGCCGCAGGCGCCCCGCTCGAACATTGGCGTATTCGCGCTGTATATCTACAAACGGTCTACGCTGCCGTTGTTCTCCCGTTATCTGGCGGAAGGGGGCAACCCGGATGCGCCGACTTATTTTCCCGAATGGCTGCATTCCCGCCAGGAGATGCGGGCCTACTATACGGAGGGCACGATAGAGGATGTCGGCACCCCGGAAGCCTATGCGCAGATGCGGGCGAGGCTGGGGGAACAGGCAGAGTGACCTGGGTTAACAATCCAAAAAACGCACGGGTACAGAGAGAATTTCTCATTCCCGTGCGTTTTATTTGGCAGAGAAAGGGTAGTCGAGCGGTTCTTGGAGATTATCTATGATTCAATACAATTGGGCCGCCGCCTCTGGAGTAAAAGCTTGAATCTCTTCCAGCCTGCCCTCACGGATTTTCTTCGCCCATGCCGGATCACCCAGAAGTGCGCGTCCAACCGCTACCAGATCGAACTCCTGGTGGTCCAGCCGCTTCAGCAGCTCCTCCATCCCTTGATGGTCTGCTTCCCCGCCTTCAGCGGGAGCATTGTCCATGCCTACGGAACCAACGGCAATCGTTGTCTTCCCGGTAAGCTTCTTCACCCATCCGGCGAGACCCAGCTCCGAGCCCGCGAATTCCGGGTCCCAGAACCTGCGGGTCGAGATGTGGAAAATATCCACCCCTGCCTGTACCAGCACATCCAGGAATTGCTCCAGCTGCTCCGGTGTATCCACCAGCTTCGCCATGTAATCCGCCATCTTCCACTGGGACAACCGGATGGAAATCGGATAATCCGGTCCGACTACAGCGCGGACGGCCTGGATAACTTCGGCTGCAAACCGGGTACGCTTCAGGAAATCGCCGCCATAGCGGTCCGTCCGCTGATTGGTTATTTCCCAGAAGAACTGGTCAATCAACAAGCCGTGACCGCCGGAGAGCTCTATTCCGTCGAAGCCAGCTTGCTGTGCATTCACTGCCGCATCGGCATAGGCCTGAATGACCCCGGCAATTTCTTCTTCTGTCATCGGCTCGCTTATCTTGTTCCCCTGCATGTCGAGTCCTGATGGCCCGATTGATGGTGCATCCGGGTGAGGCTGGGAACCCATGGGCCGAATCATTCCCATATGTGCCAACTGCGGAAAAATGATACCGCCGGCCTCATGAACCTGTCTAACGACTTCACGCCAGCCGTTCAGAGCGGCCTCACCAAAGAGACTAGCCAGTCCCGGATCACTGCTTGCTGCCGGATGGTCAATCATACCAACGGTGATGATTAGCCCCACCCCATTCTCAGCACGGCGGCGGTAATACGCTGCCATATCCTCACCCGGTACTCCCTCCGGTGAAAAAGCACGCGCCATCGGTGACATTACAATCCGGTTGGGTATAGTTAATTGTTGAACCGTGTACGGTTCAAATAAGGTCTCCAGTGAATGGATTTGCTCCTGTTGTTTAGCCATGGTTAACGCCTCCTGTAGGTTGAATGATTATTCTCAAAGCGGGGTATGAATGCAATAGTAACAAGCTCCAATCCTCCCTTCAACCAACAAACTGCCCAAGTTGTTGCTTAAGCTAGAAGCTGGATAAACTGTCGTATTGGCAGATCCTATTTGTTGTGTACAGAGCACATGTTTATAATTAAGAGGATTATAATCTCTTCTGAAAGGGGCGCTCCTTGGATGGCTGGCATACTTCCCCCCAATCCGAACGACCCGCGGGTGATTCGGACCCGTCAATTAATTCTGGATGCCTTCGTCCGGCAATTGAATATCATGGACTTCAACTCGATAACCGTCGGCGACATTACCAAAGCAGCTACGATTAACAGGACCACCTTTTATGCACATTTCCAGGATAAATATGCGCTGTTCGAAGCCTTTTTGTTAGATGCCTTTACGAATATGGTCCTCCATAAAGTCGATGCAAAAGGACCGTTGACTGAGAAAACGCTTCAAGAGCTGATAGTAGCATTATGTAATTATCATGAAAACAGCCACCGCTGTTTCAAAAGATATGATTCTGTAGCTCTCTTGCTTGAAGAGAATATTAAGCTGCATCTCGAGAAACTTATCCTGCAGCTGATCTCCGGATCAGCTGCGGCTACAGATTCGAAGCCGCTTGCAACTGCCGCCATCCTGCTAAGCTGGTCCTTATATGGCGTAACCTACCGCTGGAATCTGGAGGGAAGATCAGAGTCTTCCTCCAAACTGGCGGAGCGGGTAATGCCGCTGATCACGGGCGGATTTCCCATGAGCCCCCAATGACCAAAAACGCAGAGCAGCGATCCTCCGAATGGGGGAATCGCTGCTCTGCTCACTTTTTGTGGTTTTAAGAATGAAGAGAACTGTCTTCCGCCGTAGAAAACCTGCTTTTGGGACAGCCTCGTAGCCGTTTCCGCTTGGTTACGGCTCTACGCCATAGATCAGCGTTCCATTATGGTATACAGTGATCCGGTCATTGGCCGTGAAGCTGGTCAGCAGCGGCCGGAAGGAGTAATCGTTGGCCTGGCTATAATTTGCATAGTTATCCTTGTGAATACGGAACTGGATCTCTCCGGTCGAGCCGGAAGCTGCCAGGCTGCCTGCCCCATCCTTGAAGGAGATTTCAGCGTAGGCATCAGCGTTCGGGACCGGAACCGCGAGCGGGACGATGGTGGTCTGGATATTGTTTTTGCCGACGACGGCGTAGTCAATCTCCATGGTGTGTGCGGAGCTGCCGTCCTGGGTGAACCAGTAACGGATCGTGAATTGGCTGAGCGGGACAGGGACGGTGGAAGTACTCTTCAGCTGAAGACTTGCCCGGATGGAGCCCACGTTGTTGCCGGTCTCATCACTGCGGTAGAGCGGAGTGGCGGTTACAGGTCCTGTCCCGGGGCCGCCGGGCTCCTCAATAGGAGGGAAGGTGACTGTCTTCATGATCCGGTTCAGCATGAGCTGCTTCGGCCGGTTCCAGGTTGCCCAGTCATCCTGCAGCAGACCGCCGGTATCCCCGCTGTTGGGGTTCAGTGTCCAGTAAGTCCAGTAGAGATCATTCGTGCCGATGTAATCGACTAGTTTATTCTGCCACTTCCCTTCAACCGAGAGGGTGTCCACGCTGCGGCCTCCGAATTCACCCATGATTAGAGGGGCAATGTTCTCTTTGCTGATATAACCCCAGGTCTGATCCCATATAGCAGGCAGGTTCGCCGGAAAAGCCGGATCGCTGAACCACGGCTGCTCCGCCACCCCGGGACCGTAATCATGCGGAGAATACACCACTTGATTCGGCACGGTAAGCGTTACCGGATAATTCCGCACCCCGGTAAGGTTGCCGCCCCACCAGTACTTGCTGGTGTTACCCTGCACATTCTGCTCGATCCCTTCGACGATGATCAGCCAGTGCGGATTCACCGCAAGGATGGCATTCCCAGCCCGCTGGGCCGCGAGCCGCCAGTCTGTACTGAGATCACCGGTCCCCCAGCTTGCCGGGCCATGAGGCTCATTATGCAGGTCGGCACCGATTACCGTAGAATTATTCGCATACCGTGCAGCCAGCATCACCCAGTCACTGATCCAGCGGGATTCAGGATATGCAGCGGTATACCAGAGCGTCGACTGCCCGCCGGAATCGGGACGGTGCCGGTCCAGGAAGATTTGAATGCCGCGCTGGCCGGCTTTTTCGATTAAGGTATCCATAATTTCGATGGGAGTCAGACCGGCCAGGTCCGGGTTTTTGGCATAATCAATGCTGTTGGCCTGGGAAGCCGGATCGAACATTTGACTGCTGAACGGCAGGCGAATCAAGTTGTACCCTTCTGCGCGGACCTGATCGAGCACATCATCCATGGAACGCGACCATAATCCGTGCGGGGAATAGTTCGGCGTCTCGAAGCCAAACCAGTTCAGTCCGTTGAACACGGCCGGGTTCCCCTGCGAATCTACAATCCGGCTGCCCGAGGTGTGATAAAAAAGCTTCGCTGCCCCCTCAGCCTTCACCGGCTGTCCGGCAATAGCGGTTGTACCTGCAAGCAGTGTTAAAGCCAAAAGCATTGTCCCCAGTGTCCTGAAACCAAAGGTCATTCATCTTCCTCCTCGTAATATGATTCATGATAAAGTCGAACTTTATATCATACGGGTAAAATGAAAACCTATTCATCCCGGACGGGTCTAAATTATGGAAAATTTTTGAATAAAACAGGGACGGACTCCCGGCGTCGCCGTATCTCTCCTTAGTCGCTAGTAAGATCACAAATTCCAACAATCACATCTAGCTTAAAAAGGGATAAATTGCTATAATTACTAATGTAAGCGTTTGAAGCAACGGAGCGTATACATACAGGTAACGGCTTAACGGTTTAAAGTCCAGCTTCATAACACAACCTATCAGGAAACTATTTCATTCGAGAGGAGATTAAAAGAATGTTTAGAAGCAAAGCAATACAATGGGCAGCTATCGGGTCGCTTGTCGTGTCTTTATTTATGGGGTCTCTTGCAGCGGGCGGGGAGAAGGTGTTCGCCGCCGATTGCACGGCCGGTTATGTAGCTCTAACGTATGATGACGGGCCGAATCCAAGCAACACGACGAACCTGCTGAATGCCTTGCAGCAGAATGGCCTGCGCGCCACGTTCTTCAATGTCGGGCAGAATGCGCAGAACAATCCTTCGCTCGTCCTGGCCCAGAAGAACGCAGGGATGTGGATTGGCAACCATTCCTGGTCGCATGCGAATCTGACCCAGGTGGGTACCTCCCAGATTACATCGGAGATTACGAACACCCAGCAGACGCTGCAATCCATTACCGGCACAGCTCCGAAGCTGTTCCGTCCGCCGTACGGGGCGACTAACGCGACTCTCAAGTCCATCGAGGCCCAGAACGGCCTTACCGAAGTACTCTGGAACGTGGACTCCCAAGACTGGAACGGAGCGGGAACCGCCCAGATCGTGGCCGCTGTGGGCACGATGAAGAATGGGGATGTCATCCTGATGCATGACCAATACCAGACCACACTCCAGGCAGTACCGCAGATTGCACAGAATCTCAAGAACCGCGGCCTATGCTCAGGCATGATCTCGCCAAGCACGGGCAGGGCGGTTGCGCCTGACGGCGGCAATGGTCCTGGTCCCGCTGTAACGAAGGTAGAGGCGGAGAGCATGACCAAGGCCGGTCAATACACCTCGAATATCAGTTCCCCGTTCACCGGAGTCGCTCTGTATGCAAACAATGATTCCGTGAAGTACACCCAGAATTTCACCAGCGGCACCCATAATTTCTCCCTGCGCGGGGCCTCCAATAACGCCAATATGGCCAGGGTGGACCTCAAGATCGGCGGGGTGACGAAGGGGACCTTCTACTATGGCGGAAGCAGCCCTGCGGTCTATACGATCAGCAATGTCAGCCATGGAACCGGCAATCAGGTGATTGAGCTGGTGGTTACCGCCGATGACGGGACTTGGGATGCTTATCTTGATTATCTGGAAATCAATTAAAGCTACAACATTGAAGGGGGGGCCCCAGCCAGCTATCGCATGGCTGACGGGCACCCCCTTATTCTGGTTCAGCTTCGGCCTGCCAGAGCCCGGATCTGCTCCAGATCACTGCTGCACAGCGCCTCCAGATGGGCGGTGATCTTCTCTGGACTCCAGTCCCACCACTTCAGCTCCAGCAGCAGGGCGATGAGCTCGTCATCGAAGCGCTGCCGCAGAATCCGGGCAGGATTGCCCCCGGCAATATGGTATGCAGGAACATCCTTGGTGACGGTAGCATTGGCGGCGATGATCGCGCCGTCACCAATCGTCACGCCCGGCATAATGGTGGCATTCTGGCCGATCCAGACATCGTTTCCGATGACAGTATCGCCTTTGTAGGGCAGGTCCGCCAGCTCAGGCGTTGCCTGCTCCCAGCCGCCGCCCATAATGTTGAAGGGATAGGTGGTCACCGAGCCCATCCGGTGGTTGGCACCGTTCATAATGAATTCGGTGCCGCGGGCGATGGCGCAGAACTTGCCGATCATCAGCTTGTCCCCGATGAACTCATAGTGATGGGTAACACGGCTCTCGAAGGATACCGACTCGTCAGGATCATCATAGTAGGAGAAGTCTCCGGCGATGATGTTGGAGCGGGTCAGCGTATTTTTGATGAAACGGACTTGCTTGATCTGTGGATTCGGATGGATGTCATTGGGATTTGGTCCTGTAGCATGCAATAGGATCACACCTTTCTCACATGAATGGGGAGCCGGGCCATAATTTGAATCTAGTTATAGTATAGTCCAAGCGGCGCTACAGTTCTTACATATATTATGAGAGACTGGTAGTTTGCAAATCTCTTATCTAGGGAGGCTTGGCTGGAATGGCTATTCTATCAACAGGGCCTATTGAGAATAATGCAGTGAACGGTGTAAGGCCTACGGTACAGGTGACGGTCAAGATTGATAACCGGGATGCGGTGAATCCGTCTGCGATTCTGATCCAAGGGTACAACTTGACCCTCACCAGAACGCTGTACGTAAGCGAGCTTATTACGGTTTCCCCGGACGAGGTGATCACAAGGAATTACTTTGCCAATCTGAATGCCTATGAGTTTGTCTTTACAACGGGGGGTCTTGCTGAATTGCAGACGGAAGTCTCTGTGTGGGGCAAGGATTCAGCCGGGCGGCTGGTTACCGCCCACCGTCTTGTCTCAGCTGAGCTGCTGGGTGCTGAAGAGGGGGGAGTCACAGGCTCCGTCAACCGTATCTATGTTGCCAATTTCAACAGCAATGATGTTTCTGTGATCAACGGTGCTACAGGTGCAGTGATCGCAGTCATCCCTGTAGGGGTGAATCCTGCTGGAATTGCCGTGAACCCGTTAACCAACCGCATTTATGTCGCTAACTTGAACAGTGACAACGTATCCGTTATCGACGGGTTAACCAATACGGTGCTGGCCACCGTTCCTGCCGGGGACGGAGCGGGCGGAGTCGCGGTCAATACCGCTACCAATGCCATCTATGTTGCGAATTTTAATGATAATACGGTCACTGTCATTGACGGATTAACCAACACTGTGGTGACTACCATTATTCCCGCCGGCGGTTCTCCTTTTCCAACGGGGATCGGTGTGAATTCCTTAACCAATACTATTTATGTAGCTGAATTCAACTCGGATATTGTTACCGTCATTGATGGGGCTACAAATACGGTTATTACCCAGATTCCCGTGCAGGTGAACCCGTTCCGTTTGGCTGTTGATCCCTTGACGAACCGGATTTATGTCTCGAACTTCACCAGCAACACCGTATCCGTCATAGATGGTGCGACCAATACGGTGATCACCAACGTGCCTGTCGGCACGACTCCGGCTGAGCCGGGAGTGAACGTATCTACCAATGCGATCTATGTGCCCAACCGGGATAGCGACAATGTATCGGTGATTGGCGGATTAACGAATACGGTGATTACTACCATCCCGGTCGGAAATAATCCCAACGGCGCGGGCGCTAATCCCTTGACGAACCGCATCTATATTACCAATCAGGATGATAATACGGTATCGGTCATTGATGGGGTCACCCAGGCTGTGATTAGTGTCATACCGGTCGGCGCGCGTCCTTTCTCCGTGGGCGTCAATCCGTAGGAAGCCAGGAACAGGAATTCAGTATCATGCCAATTGAGGCCATTATCTTAACGAGCGAGGTGACTCATAGGATGGAAATAACATCAGCCGAAGATATCATGATACAGCTGTCGGGCATGGACCAGGAGAATTCTGTATCCCGGATCTACGTTCCCGGGATCGGCGAATTCATGATGGTACTGCTGAAGACAGACGACAGTGCCGTTGAAGACCCGGCCCGCACCAGCGGGGCGGAGGCAGAAGAGTGCACAATGCCGGCAGCGGGGTTAACAAGGAACCCCTACCTTTAAGGATAGTCCATAAATCAGCACGCTTCCCGTAAGGAAGTGGCTGGTTTATGGAATTATAGACTTTACGCCATTCTGGGCAGTTGTACATAGAACGTCGTGGACGCTCCAACCACACTTTTTACGTAAATCCTTCCTTGATGCTGGTCCACAATGGACCTGGCGATAGCCAGACCCAGCCCGTATCCGCCCTGCTTCCGTGCTCTTGAGGTATCCGTACGGTAAAAGCGGTCAAAAATCCGTGCCAGATGCTCCGCAGCGATGCCTTCCCCTGTATTCGAGACAGAGAGAAGGACATCGCTGTTCTGCTTATGAAGGGAGATATGGACAGCGCCCTTAGGATTCGTATATTTCACAGCGTTATCCAGCAGAATCATTACCACCTGCTTAATCTGCTCGGGGTTGCCCGGCACGGTAAGCTCCGGTTGGATGTCATAGTCGAAGGAGATATTCTTCTCGAAGAGAACGGCCTCCATGGTCAGAATAATATTCTCTACCGCTTCGCTCATGTTGAACCTGCTGTGGAGCTTCCTGGTCCGGGCGTCATCCATCTCTGTCAGGTACAGCAAATCGCCTACCAGCCGGGTCATCCGCTCGGTTTCGGACTTGATATACTGCAGCCATTTTGCCTGATTGCGGATCGTATCCTCACTGTTCGCCAGCAGTACATCCGCGTTGGTGTTAATAATCGTCAGCGGCGTCTTCAGCTCATGGGAGGCGTCGGCAATGAACTGCTTCTGCTTGTCAAAAGCCTCCCGCACCGGCGCAATCGAGCGCCCCGCAAAGTAGCGGCTGGTGAAGTAGAGGATGACCAGCGTCAGCAGGCCGACAGCCGCGAAGGTATAGATCAGGTTTGTCAGGATCTGCTGCTGGGCCGTGATGTCCATGAAGACAAACTGCTTCCCGCTGCTTGCAGGCTTGACCATGAAGATCCAGCGGCTGCCGTCCATCGTGAACCGGCCGGTGTCCTTGCCCAGGCTAAGAGCCTCCTTCAACGCGGCGCTATAGAGGTCATCGTCCATCGTGAACTTCGATTCTTTGCCGGTCATCGTGCCGCTGGCATCGGTCTGCACCATGAACGAGACGGAGCGCTCCGGCTGGTAAGGGTCGATCGGCCCCTGATCCATGGGCATTGTCCCTCTGCCCCCGCCGCCTCCTGCCCCAGGCGGACTTTGTCCATCTCCCGGACCCCGCTGCTGCATGTCCGCAATCCGGTGGAGCGCCATATAGATGTCTCCCTGCACATTGCGGTACGTGAAGATGTAGATGGCGGCGAAGGCCACCAGCATGATGATGGAGATGGTGACCAGATTGACAATCAGGAACCGGGTTCGGAGTTTATTGAACATCAGGCACTCCCCTCCAGCACGTACCCTACGCCCCTAATCGTGCTGATGCGCACCTCCGAGTTCAGGAAGGCCAGCTTTTTACGCAAAAAAGAAATATAGACCTCCACGTTGTTATGCTCCGCATCGGAATCGAACCCCCACAGCTTCTCAATGATCTGCTCCTTCGAGGTGACCGCCTGCTTCCTTAGGATCAGCAGCTCCAGCAGCTCCGTCTCCTTGAGATTCAGCTTCATCTCCCGGCCCTTCACCGTCAGCTTCGGGTTGGCGGTATTCAGCTCCAGATCCCCGAACTTCAGGGCATCGTCAGGAATCACCTCGCCCTTACGCCGCAGCGCAGCCCGGATACGGGCCAGCAGCTCCTCCGAAGCGAACGGCTTGGCGATATAATCGTCTGCACCATGATCGAGTCCGGTCACCATATCGGTGATCTCCCCTTTTGCGGTAAGCATAATGACCGGTGTGGAGACTCCGTCCCTGCGCAGCTCCTTCAGCACGCTGATTCCATCCAGCTCCGGCATCATAATATCCAGCAGCAGCAGGTCATAGATCCCGCTCTGCGCATAATCGAGACCGGCTCTGCCGTCATGCACCGCGTCTACCGAATAATTGTGTTTTTTGAGGATTTGGGTTAGGGCCTCCGCCAGATGGACCTCGTCTTCTACAATTAATATTCTCATGGGATGGCTCATCCTCTTCCTAAGTAATGTACTTGCTGCTGGTGACATTATATCAAGGGTACCTTTAATCAACCTTAATCCATTTAAGATTCATTAAAGGTTCGGGGGCTAAGATACATTCATAAGCAAGCGCACCCCATACTCACCCGAAAGGATCTGAACCCTATGGCGATCGAGGTCTTCAACCGCTACGAGAACAAGTATCTGTTCGACCACGAATCTTATCTGAAGCTCTATTACGAACTGCTGGAATATATGGAGCCCGATGCTTACAACAAGCAGCACGAATTTTATTCTATCACCAATCTGTACTACGACACCCCTCAGAACTCACTGATCCGCAGCAGCCTGGCGAAGCCGAAATACAAGGAGAAGCTCCGCATCAGAGCCTACGGCATTCCTGAAGGCGACACCAGAGTCTATCTGGAGATCAAGAAGAAGGTGCTGGGTCTGGTCAACAAGAGGAGAACCTCACTGACGCTGAAAGAGGCCTATGCGTTCATCGAGAGCGGCAGAGAGCCTGAATTCGAGAGCTATATGAACAAGCAGGTGATTGAGGAGATCAAGTACTTGCTGACCCGCTATGAGCTGGAGCCGAAGCTGTATTTGTCCTATGACCGCAAAGCCATGTTCTGTAAAAATAACAGGGACCTGCGCATCACCTTCGACACCAACATCCGCTGCCGCCGGTATGATCTGAAGATGGAGCACGGCGTCTATGGCGAGGAGCTGCTGGAGCCGGGGCAATGGCTGATGGAAGTGAAGGCCGAGAAGACCATACCGGTCTGGCTCGCCAGGATGCTGTCGGAGCATCAGATGTACCGCACCAGCTTCTCCAAATACGGCAACGAATATAAAAAGATGCTGCGAAACAGCCAATCAGAAAGAGAGAGTGTTCTATATGCTTGATTCGATTTTTGCCGTAGCGGAGTCTACTTCGGAACTAACGTTCACGAATGCTGCCTTAACCATCGTCATTGCCATTATCCTCGGCGGGCTAATCAGCTTCACCTACATGAAGACGAGCCCCGCCGGATACTCGCAGAGCTTCACATTGACCATGGTTCTGCTGCCGGCGATTGTAGCGATCATCATCCTGCTTATCGGCAGCAATGTGGCCCGGGCCTTCAGCCTGGCGGGCGCCTTCTCGATCATCCGGTTCCGCAGCGCCCCCGGTGATCCGAAGGATATCACTTTCGTTCTGTTCACTATGGCCTCCGGGCTGGCCTGCGGGGTAGGGGCCTTTGGTTACGCGGTCTTTTTCACCCTTATCCTCTGCGCTCTGATGGTCCTGCTTAACCGTACAGGCTTTGGACTTAAGAAGTCGATGCACAAGACACTGAAGGTAACGATCCCTGAGAACCTGGGCTATGAGGAGGCCTTCGCGGAGGTCTTCAATACCTTCAAAGTTGCCTACGAGCTGAAGAAGATCAGAACCACGGAGCTGGGCAGCCTGTATGAGCTGGTCTACGAAGTAACGATTGATGAGCAGACGAGCCAGAAGGAGCTGCTGGACGCCATCCGCACACGTAACGGGAACCTTGATCTCTCACTAACCATGGCACCTGTCATGAATGAATACTAATCCGCTACAGGAAGGGAATGATGACTGATGAAGAACGGATTAACAGCTAGCAAAATAGGACTGGTGCTGCTATGCGCCGCAGTCATGTCGGCATGCAGTGCAAAAGCTGCTACGCCATCAGATACAAGTAACAACGCGGGTACATCAGTTGCGGCTGTGCAGAGCAGTTCCTCTGCCGCTGTGCAGCTGGCAAGTGTGAAGGCGGCGGATCTTGTGACTTGGGAGGAAGAGGATGCTGTAACCGCCTGGACGGCAGCAGATTCGACTGCTATAACTCTGGCTGGCACTGCTGCTGTGGTAGACGGTGCAGGCGCCACAGCGCAAGAAGGCACAGTAACCATTACGGAAGCAGGAACTTATGTGCTTAGCGGCACACTGAGTGACGGCCGGATTATCGTAGATGAGCAGGCCAAAGGGACCGTAAGGCTGGTGCTGAATGGCGCTCATCTGACGGACAGCGATAATGCTCCGGTCTACATCAAGGAAGCCGGCAAAGTGGTCATCACCTTGCAGGAAGGGACGGATAACAGTGTGACGGATGGAGCCGCCTATGTATTCGGAGACGGGGCTGAGGATGAGCCAAGCGCGGCGGTCTTCAGCAAAGCAGACCTGACGGTTAACGGCACCGGCAAGCTGACGGTAACCGGCAACTATAACGACGGCATCACCGGCAAGGATGATCTGAAAATCATGTCCGGCACCATCGAAGTGCAGGCAGCAGATGACGGTATTGTCGGTAAGGATCTGGTAGCTATACAGGACGGTAGTATTACAATTCATGCAGAGGGCGACGGCATCAAATCAACGAATGACAAGGATGCCGCCAAGGGCTTCATCGCTATTGCCGCCGGAACCTTCGACATTACGGCCGGTAATGACGGGATTCAGGCGGAGACCGCTGCTGTCATCGACGGCGGGACGTATACACTGGTGACTGGCGGCGGCTATGTGAATGCCGAAGTGAAGACCGGCGACCAGGGAGGGCCGGGAATGGGCGGCGGCTTCGGCCAGCGTCCGGAGGGTGGAGCCTTCCCTGCTCCCGGGGAAGAAGGGGGTACGCCGCCTGCGATGGATGCTGCGCCGGCTGCTGACCAGCCCCAAGCAGCGGAGAGTGGCACCGCAGCAGCGGCGGAGACAGACACCACAGCAGCGGCGGAGACAGAATCCGTCAGCGCCAAAGGGATTAAGGCAGGCGGCGACCTGACGGTGAACGGCGGAAGCTTCACAGTGGATGCCGCAGATGATGCGCTGCACAGCAACAGCAGCCTCTCTGTAACGGATGGGGAATTCCAGATCGCTACAGGGGATGACGGGATTCACGCCGATGCTCTGGTCTCGATATCGGGCGGCACCGTCAATATTACGCGGAGCTATGAAGGGATAGAAGGGGCGGACATCACCATATCCGGCGGTGAGATCCATGTGACAGCTACAGACGATGGCGTAAATGTGGCTGGAGGCAACGATACTAATACGGCAGCAGGAACGCAGGCTCAGGATTCGTTCAGCAGCACCGGCAGCAACCTGCTGACCATCAGCGGCGGCACCTTGATTGTAGATGCCGCAGGCGATGGTCTGGACTCCAACGGCTCGGTAACTATGACCGGAGGCACCGTCATTGTGAATGGCCCCGAGAACTCCGGCAACGGAG
The DNA here is from genome assembly GCF_037975325.1 of Paenibacillus sp. FSL P2-0136. Lineage (NCBI taxonomy): Bacteria > Bacillati > Bacillota > Bacilli > Caryophanales > Paenibacillaceae > Paenibacillus > Paenibacillus sp. FSL P2-0136. The sequence goes on along the minus strand of NZ_CP150244.1, from coordinate 7,011,020 downwards.
CCTTGGATTATGACGGGGCCTTCAACATCACAGGCGGATTCCTGGTAGCCGCAGGCGCTTCCGGCATGGCACAGGCTCCGGGAGAGGACTCCGGCCAGTATTCAGTAAGCGTGGAGTTCGCAGCTACTCAGCAGGCAGGAACCATGGTTCATCTGGAAGACGCTGATGGTAATGCCATTCTGACCTTTGCTCCGGCGAAGAGCTTCCAGACCGTAGTGGTCAGCGCTCCAGAGCTTATGGACGGCTCTTATACCGTCTATACCGGCGGCAGCTCTACCGGAACAGCAGCAGATGGATTGTATACCGGCGGGACATACAGCGGGGGCAGCAAATTCGTTGCTTTTGACATCGCCAGTACGGTGACATGGGTGAATGCATCGGGTGTAACCACAGGCGGAAGCGGGATGGGCGGGCCGGGAGGCGGAGGCTTCGGCAGCGGCAGAGGCAACAGAGCCGGAGGCGGACCAGGCGGAGAGGGAGGAACGCCGCCTGCGGACGCTGGTACTACGAAGCCGGCCGATGCGGGTACCACGAAGCCAGCCGATGCGGGCACTACAGCTCCAGACAGTGCAGGTACAAGCACGAATTAAGCGGTCCAGCAGAGCAGAGACTATCCATTAGCGGATAGTCTCTGCTTTTGTACAAATATAAGTGTGATCAGCGGCTACATGAAGTCGAAATAGTAGCGGATGACATGGAAGAATACCGGTGCGGTGTAGGCAAGACTGTCTACGCGGCTCAGATAGCTTTGCTTAAGGGCAGCGAATTTGTCATCGTCCCCGATCAGCAGATCCCGCTTCAGGACGGAGACTGTCAGGCTGCCGAAGAAGCCGCTGAGACTGATCAGCATACCGGAGAGATAGCCAAAGGCCGGATTCAGCGGTGTAAGATGAGAATAGATCAGGTAAGAGACGGCTGTTGTCACCGCGAACGCGCAGACGAAGCCCTCCCAAGTCAGATGGGGATTCGCGGTCGGGACGATCCGGTGCTTGCCGATGTAGAGCGAGGCCAGATAATGCACGGCATCATTGAGCTGGGTCAGCACCACCAGGAAGAGAACCAGCCCTGCGCCGTATTCCGGCGTGGCGAACTGGAAATAGGCCAGATGGCTAAGCCCGAAGACCATCAGCATCAGTCCCCACTGCACCGCGCTGACACCGCGCAGGAAGCCGAGCGTCCCCTTGTTAATCAGCCGGGGAATCGGCAGCAGCAGGAACACATAGACTGGAATGAAGATAATGAACATCCCGTACCATTCGATGTAGATCCAGTAGAATTGCAGCGGAATGGACAGATAAGCCCAGAGGAACAGCCTTCGGTCTGCTTTTCGGGTGCGGATCATGGAGAAGTATTCCTTGAGGGCGAAGAAGCTCAGAACCATCAGGGACAGTAGGGACACGACAGAGTTGGACAGGGTAGCCAGGCAGAAGATGAACAGCATGCCCCACCAGGTTCGGATACGGAAGCCTATTCCGGTATAATCTTTGTCCTTCTGTAATTTGCTGACTACAAGATACAGCACATGGATCACCGATAGAGCTGCAAAGATCAGAACTAGTGTGAATAAAGAACGGTTCAATACAATCACCAACTTGTCTCGGGTATCATTTCAATATAGGAATTTTATGCTAAAATAGACAGAGCGTCCAGCTTATTATGAAGCAAAACAACCGACTTGATAAGGGGAAATATTGTAAATGTCAGCAGATCCATCGGTGTACATCATGCTCACCAATACGGGAACGCTGTTCACGAAGCTCATTCAGGGCTATACCAAAGCGCCGTATAACCATGCGTCGATCTCGTTTAACCGGGAGCTCTCAGAGCTATATAGTTTTGGAAGGAAGCATCCGGCCAATCCGCTGAACGGCGGGTTCGTGAAGGAGGATATCCGCACAGGCACCTACAGCAAATACCCGGAGACGACCTGCGTCATCTACGAGCTTCAGGTCACGGACCGTGAGGTTGAGAAAATGAAGCGGGTGCTCCAGGTCTTCATCCGCAGCCGCCAGAAGTATCTCTACAATATCCTCGGCGTCATCGGCATTGCACTGAAGGAGCCGGTGGAGTTCAGCAACTCCTATTTCTGCTCACAGTTCGTTGCCGAGATTCTGGAGCGCTCCGGCATTAAGCTGTGGAACAAGCTGCCTGCGCTCGTCACCCCGGATGACTTCCGGCAGAGCGACCGGCTGCATCTGGTCTATTACGGCAAGCTGAGCGAATACAAGCCCTCCAGCCAGTAGAGAAGCCCTCGTTCCCGGTAGGGAAAGGGGGCTTCACTTCAAATATAACGGAATGCGAAGAAGAGGAGAGTGAGGCAATGGTTCATGCCAAGGATGTGCTTGCCAATCAATTGCTGGCCGGGGCCAACGACCCCAGCTGGCATCTTCCCTATATGCAGGCTGTGGAGAACGTGACCGAGGAGGAAGCGTTCTGGAAGCCCGGTGAAGGAGTCAGCAGCATAGCTGAGCTTACCCAGCATTTGCTGTACTGGAATGAAGCCTGGCAGAGCCGGTACCGCAAGGGGCATATGGACGCTGTGCCTCCGGTTAAGGATAATAACCTCAGCTTCAGGCTTCCGGCAGATATTGCGTTTAGTGAGTTGCGCGGAAGGCTGCTGCAGACGCTCTTGAACTGGCAGAGCCTGCTGTCTGAGGAAGGGTTGGAGGAGCAGGTGAACGGCTTCCCGGTACCGGCTGCATGGTGGGAGATCATCAGCAATGCGGCAACTCATAATGCCTATCATATAGGTCAAATGGTGTTGATCCACAAGCTGTACGTCCCGGCCAGGCCACAAGCATAAGCCCCTTCCAGGGCAGGCATTGGCTGTGCAGGAGACCGCTATGAGGCATGGCTCAAGCAGACTGGCCGGGATTCTCCCGCCGGTCTCTTTGTCATACGTACAGTGAGGGCCGCAGCATAGATCTGCTTGTGCAGAATAGCTTAATCTGTAATGAAATGGAGCATGTGATATTCTTGAAATATAAGGATTTATATGTTGCACACGATAACTTATCCTTCTATTTCTCGCTGAAACGGTGCCGTCCCTAAAAGGATGGCAAAGTCGTTTCCACTTGGCATAGGGTCTACTGAAGGGAAAAGAGAGGGATTCATATCATGATTGAGAACATCATCAGAGGTCTGGAAGCAAGATATGCCTGCCGGCTGGAACGGCTGACAGGGGGATATACGAATCTAACCTATCTGATGGCGGGGGCCGAGCCGCCGCTTGTAGCCAAAATAACAAATCTGTCCAATAAAGATACGCTCAATGAGGTTCATGTAATGCGGCTGGTGCAGGGAAGCTGTGATACCCCGGTGGTGCATGAGGTGACGGAGATGGACGGGAAGCGCATCATCATCATGGACTGCATGCAGGGCGGGAACGCCCAGTCCGTTCTGGATGCCAGGGACTGGACAAGAGCCGAGCGGATCTACAGCAGAATGGGGCAGCTGCTGGCTGCCCAGATTCATTCCCGCCCTTATCAGCCGCAAGAGACAGAGATCCGGCTCAGCAACAGGTCTGCACTGAGTCAGATGGTTCAGAAGCTGGAATTCGTTCCCGCCGCTCTCGGCAGACAGTCGCTTCACTTTCTGTCTGCGGCGGAGGCCGGGGAGCTTCCGTGGGTCCTGACCCATGGCGATTACGGAGTACATAATCTGCTCTGTGAAGCCGATGATCTGCTGCATGTGCTGGACTGGGAATGGGCGGAATGGGGCAGCCCGCTGAATGATGTAGCCTGGGTCTGCTGGTTCACGAAGCACCATTATCCCGTACAATCCGTGCTGCTCAATACTGCCTTCATGCAGGGCTATCTGTCTGTTAACCCGTTATCCTTCACGCCGCAGCAGATGAAGGCGGCGAGTCTGTACAGGGTATGGAATATCCTGCACCGCCTGCAGATCGCGCCTAAGGAGGTGCAGCGTGAATGGGTCAGACGTCTGGAATGGACACTTGGTGAGGACTTCGCAGAGCTGCACGGAATCAGCTAAAGAAGAGGCTTCTCCCGGATGTCTGTATTCTGTAGCCTGGAGCACCTGAGGCGCCCGAGCTGCTCAGTCCTCCGGCACCACGACCTGAATGTGGCGCGGAATGGTGCTTAAGCGGATCGGCAGCGGCGGACCTTGCTCGCCGTCCACATTCGTCTGTACCGGCTCGGTGGAGCGGACGGAGACCTCCTTGGCTGTAAAGTAGATGACATCCTTATGATTCCGCAGATTGCCGAGCAGCAGGGAGATGCTGACCGTAACGGAATTCAGCAGGTGCAGGTCCTTGACGATGAAGCAATGGAGCAGGCCGTCATCTACGGCGGCAGCAGGGGCAAGCTTCTCGAAGCCGCCCACGGAATTCGTCAGTGCAGCAATGAACAGCGGGGAGGAGCCTTCCCAGATCTCACCGTCGTGAGTAATCGTCAGGGTATGTGCAGTATTGCTGGCCAGCTCCTTAATGCCCTCTTTTAGATAAGCAAGGAACCCGAGCCGGCTCTTGTCTTCGGAGCTAACCGAGGAGAGGGAGCCTGCCAGAGAGCCTGCGGCCACCACATTGACGAACAGCTGGTCATTCAGCCGGCCCATATCGACTCTTCGGGTCCGGGGCGAAGCCAGGCTCTGAATTGCCTCTTCAGGGACAAGCGGAATCTGTAGCGCGCGGGCAAAATCATTGACGGTGCCCATTGGCACAATGCCAAGTTTAGGGCGGTGCTGCTGATCTGTGAGGCCGTTCATCGTCTCGTGGAGCGTTCCGTCTCCTCCAATGGCAACCACCAGATCATAGCACTCGGCGCAGGCCTGGAGGCAGAAGGCGGTTGCATCTCCTTCCCCTGCGGTCTCCTGGACGGTAACCTGATATCCTGCGCCTTGCAGCACCTCTTCCGCTGCTCTAATATAATCCCGCGCCTCTGCCTTGCCGGACGACGGGTTCATGATGATCATGGCCTGCTGCATACTGCACTCCTCTCTCTTGTAACCGGATTAATATCCATTAACCAACTAAGTATAGCGTTTGAATCAAAAGCGCCAAAGGGCGCAGTGTCCCTTTGGCGCTGAACGACATATGCCGCAGCAGGCAGCAGCTATCTTCCTTCAATCCGCCGCCCATAAGATTCGGCGTAGGCCGCACTGCGGAACTTAAGAATCGGATCATCCGAGAGGAGCATACCGGTTGTAAGGATCGTAGGGTCCATGAGCAGATATGTCGGATCGGGGTAGATCTCTGAAATATGCAGCCGCCCGAGATCGATTCTGCGGCGGTCCTCCGGCCAGGCACGGGTAGGATCATCCGTAGCATCGCCTTCCTCTCCAAGAACAGCGACCAGTTGGAAGATAGCCGGCTCATCCTTGAAGCGCAGCTCCAGCTCATCCTCCAGATAGCGGTCCGGCTGCTGCGCAGCCTCTTCCAGCGTCAGTGTCCGCATGCCCGTCTCTGGAACCCATTCGAACCGGACAGGCTGCTGCCTGCCTTCTGCATTCACCAGCACATAAGCATGTATGCAGTGGTAATGACATTCGGCGTAGCTGGCAGGCGGCTTGAGCCGCCGCACCGCGAGCAGAGCCTCTTTGCTCTCGCTGAAGTGGCTGACAATTTCCTTCATCAGCTCAATCGGTCCAAGTGTCCCGGTCCGCAGCCTGTGGGCCATCTGTATAATGTCGATGAAGGACTCCGGGGTCCGCGCAAAAAAGACAGGCACGGTCACTCCAACCAGATTCGTAACCCCGCCATCCGGGAGGATGAACTGGACAGCCATCCCCTTGGCAGGGGATAGCAGGTCCGCAAGTGCCGGATCAGTCGAGCTGCCCGAGAAGCGGATAATGGCATTTACCTGCTGCTCCTGAAGGTGCTCCGCCTCCGTGAATTCCTTCCCCAGTCCGCTCGGCCGGAAGAAGCCGCGGCAGCAGACTCCCGCCGCATGGGCGCGGCGGTATCCGGGATGGACACCGGACAGGTTCTCGATCGCGTCTACTGCCTCGGCGGCAAGCGCTGGATGCTCCCTGGTGTCTGCGGCAGAATGGCTGCTGCTGTGCTCCGATTCCGATTCATTCATGTCCTCATTCACTCCTCCACGATGATTTACAACATATACAAACTATTTTCTAATTATTACCACTTTCACTGCTCATCCAAACCGCTTCTCGTAGACATCCACCTGGTTACCATGGTTATCGGTAGCACTTCTGATCCGGCCATATCCGTTCAGAGTCCAGAACATCTCCCCGGCCTTATTCTCGAGCTGGACAGCCAGTCTGACGGCTTGTGTACCCTGTTGCTGGAATTTTCTCTCCAGTTCATGCACAGCAGCATTCCCTAACCCTTGCCGGCTATATTGCCGGTGAATTACCAGGAGACCAATCCAGGGATAGTGATCCGGGCCGTAGTCTGGGAGATAAGTGAGTAGGCCGGCGACGCGATTACGGAACTTGATGTACAGCATTTTTTCACCCATGGCGAGGTTCTTACGGTTCTCTTCTTGCAGCTCCAGCGGTTCGAGGTATGACTTATGCTCCACCATCAGATTGAATTCAGGCTGTGAGTTCAGGATGGAGGCTTGTATCTCAAGACTCTCCTGAGACAGCGGGTCGGTAACAGCTTCTAACTGAATCATAATAATCCCACCTTATTATTAAATAACTATCTAATTAGATATTAATTTAATAACTGAGTTTAATCAAGTTATATGTTAAACTTAGACAGACTTATCCCTATAAACATGCTTAAGCAGGAATGGAGAAATGAAATCATGAATGAATTGCCAAATTGCCCGCAGTGCAGCTCTGTGTACACCTATGAGGACGGAGCGCTTCTGGTCTGCCCGGAATGCGGACATGAGTGGTCTTTGGATGCAGGAAGTGCAAGCGGTGAAGAAGAGAAGGTAGTTAAGGATGCTAACGGAAATGTACTGGCTGACGGGGACACTGTAACGGTGATTAAGGATCTCAAGGTCAAAGGCAGCTCGTCCGTTCTGAAGATAGGCACCAAGGTGAAGAATATCCGGCTGGTGGATGGTGACCATGATATCGATTGCAAAATCGACGGGTTCGGCGCAATGAAGCTGAAATCGGAGTTTGTGCGCAAGGCATAGCATGAAGCAGGACCGGAAGTCCGCTGCCCGGCAGGCAGCAGGTTCCGGTCCGCCAACTCTCCCCGCTATAGAATCCGCCGCGCGGTAACAAACCGCTGCTTCCACTTACTGCTGAAATCCTCCATATGTACACCCTGCTCCTTGGAGTAGGTATGCAGGATCCGGTTATTTCCGGCATAGATGGCTACATGTCCGATGTCGAGACCCCTGGCGGTGAAGAACAGCAGATCTCCGGTGCGCAGCTCGCCCACGCCAACCTTCCGGCCTTCCTGTGCCTGATCATAAGAGACGCGGGGAAGCTCAATCCCAAGCGTATCCCCGAATACACGCTTCACAAAAGAAGAACAGTCGAACGTATCTGTCTGGTCAGGAGAAGCGCCGAATTCATAAGGGGTATTCAGGTATTTTTTACCTGAGGCAATCAGGGCTTCCCCTTGCTTCTGCAGCAGGGAAGGACTTCTGTAATCCGTGAATTTCGGCTTGGAAGATACATATCCTCTCACATGATCTGCGGTCCGCACCTCCAGCCAGAGGGCATCAACCTCACGGATGACATGAACCTTGCTGCCGGCGGGCAGCAGGCCCAGGCTAGTGGTGCTGCTCCCGGCATCCGGGGTGCTGCGCAGGTTGACTCCCCAGGTGACTGAGGTCTCATAGGCGGTCGCCGAGGAGATAAGGACGGAGCCCGAAGCCGGCTCCCAGTTTACTTGGCTGCCCAGTGCTTCACTAACGAAGCGCAGAGGAATCATACTGTAGCCTTGCGACAGTTGTCCCGGTACTGCCAGCTGAGCGGTCTTCCCGTTCAGCAGAGCTGTGGACGAGCCTAAGGTATAGGTGAGTGCAGTGCCGCCTTTGACGGCAGTTACCGTCTTGCTTGCATTGTTCCAGGAGAGCTCAGCACCTTGGGCTTCAAACAGCCCGCGCATGGGAACCAGTACAGTCCCGCTGATGTTGAGTGGCTGAGTCTCCGGCTGGAGCTGCTGCCCGTCCAGGTAGATGGAGATGGACTTGGGTGAGGGTGCTGCATCTGCATGGGCATAACCGCCCGCCGTAGCGGTCAGGGCCAGTCCAAGCAGAGACAGCAGCATAGTCGTTCTTGTTGTCATGGATTCATCACCTTATGGATAGATTTAACTCTCTCCAGTTAGACGCGATTGGTGTGAATTGGTTTTGTGCCAATTGTTGGTAACGAGGATCAGACAAGGCTGCAGGAGTTGCGCTTGACGTCCGCCAGAATACAGATTATAATCCAACCAGTTAGTTAGAAATAAGGAGGCGGAAACCATAACCACAACAGGGGGCAAACGCAGCACCAAAATATACGACGCCGCCCGCACCCGGGCGATTATTCTGGATGCAGCGGAGGAGATTTTTGCCGAATCCGGTTACTCCGCAGCACGGATCGATGCCATTGCGAAAGCATCCGGGTATAACAAAAGCCTGATCTATCAGTATTATGGCGACAAGCTAGGGCTATATACGGAAGTGGTCAAGCGGGCTGACCAGATTAGCGAACAGATCACCGGCTCGTTCATCAGCGAGTTGCTGAAGGATGAGCAGCTACTAAAGGACCCGGCTGCATTCAAAAACTTCGTGGAGTACTGGACCCGTCAGACGGTCTCCTTCTTGCTGGAGCACCGGAGTTACCTGAGAATCCTGTTTTGGGAAGCTGCAGAGGGCTGGAAGATCTGGAATCAGATTCCCTATCGTCCGGATGATGACCCTCAGATGCATGAGATTGCTCTGGCCGCCCAGAGGAACGGAATTCTCCGTCAGGATCTGGACCCCGCGCTCTTTCCGATGCTAGTCATGAACGTAATTGCAATGACACTGCAGTCTTCTTCAAGATTTGAGCACTTGTTCGGCAGTCTGGACTCTCCGCAGATTAGAGAGCAGACCACCCGTCAGATCACACAATTTATTATCCATGGCGTTATGGAGCCGTCTTTACTGTAAGGGCGGCTGTTTCTTTGGGATAAATATAAACAACTAGTTAGTTTTAAATGAAGCATAGGAGTGATGATGATGAACGCAATCATTCAGACAGAAGGATTAACCAAGCATTTCGGCAGCCATCATGCTGTGGATCGGCTGTCGATCGAGGTGAACCAGGGCGAAATCTACGGATTCCTTGGGCTGAACGGAGCAGGCAAAACTACAACCATCCGCATGCTCCTGGGCATGATCCGCCCCGATTCCGGGTCGGCCTACCTGTTCGGACGGCGCGTCGATGCGGGCAGCCATAAGCTGTGGGCGGAGGTAGGGTACATGGTCGAAACCCCCTACTCCTATCCTGAGCTTACGGTCCGCGAGAATCTGGAGATTATCCGCAGGCTGCGGGGTATCCCGGACCGCTCTGCCATTGACAGTATCATCGACAGGCTCCAGCTTACCGCTTACCGGGACCGTAAGGCCGGGACGCTCTCCCTCGGTAACGGGCAGCGGCTGGGCCTCGCCAAGGCCATGCTGCATCATCCGCAGGTGCTGATTCTGGATGAGCCGACGAACGGGCTGGACCCGGCGGGGATTGTGGAGGTACGGGAACTGCTCCGGGAGCTTGCGGCAGATCAGGGAGTGACGATTTTTATCTCCAGCCATATTCTTGGCGAAGTCTCCAGGCTGACGAGCAGAATTGGCATCGTGCATCAAGGGAAGCTGCTGCAAGAGACGGATGTGAAGGATCTTCATCCCTTGCTCCGCAGGAGTCTGCGGGTAGAGACCCGCGATCCGGCAAGTGCCCGCAGCAGACTTACTCAGGCAGGCTATGTGGTGCAGCAGAATGCAGAGGGCACACTGCTGCTTCAGGAGGAACGTGCCGTAACGAACCCGGATTACATCTCCAAGCTGCTGGTGTATGCGGATATGCCGCCTACGCTGATTCAGGTGGAGGAAGAGGATTTGGAGCATTATTTTCTAAGAGTCATTGGATCTGAAGGAGGAGTGAGACCATGAATCAATGGCTATCGGCCCTGTGGGTGGAGGTCTTGAAGCTTCGCCGTTCCAGGCTGTTCGTGATATCGCTTGTGGTCAGCATCCTGGTGCCGGTAATGATCGGGCTGGTGTTCTCCGGGACCATTGGCTCCCAGAGCGCCTTTGAGGGTGAGATCAATATGGCAGGATTTCTGAAGGAGCTGGGAATTGTCGTCTCCATGGGAGGCTTGATCGGCTTCGGGTTCGTGTACAGCTGGAGCTTCGGCCGGGAATATTCCGACCGCACGGTGAAGGATCTGCTGGCCCTGCCGCTGTCCCGGTATGGGGTGGCCGCTGCAAAGATCGTTGTTGCTACGTTATTATGTGAAGTTCTATCCTTGTTCATGTTCATATCTGGGTGCATCACGGCATGGCTTACCGGCTTGGACGGATGGAGTCTGGGAGTCATTGTTCAGGGCTTCAGCGGGTACGCACAGATCTGTCTCATGGTGATTGTTCTGAGCATCCCTGTAGCGTGGATGGCTTGTATCGGACGCGGTTTCCTGTATCCCCTGGGCATTGTCCTGCTCACTATTGTGATCGCTCAGTTCGGCGGGGCGCTGGGCATTGTAGAGTATATTCCGTGGGCCATTCCCGGACTGCTCAGCGGTGCATCGGGAGAGGAGAGCACACATCTGGAGACGGTTAGCCATATGCTTCCGTTTCTAACCGGCGCTGTTGGCCTCATAGGCACGCTTGCCTGGTGGAGGTATGCCGACCAGACCTAAGTCGGGTGGAATTGCAGAGTTTTATTATTGCAGATTTTAATTAGTGGAGGGGAACAGAAATGGAAAAGGCACCGAAGGGCACGATCCTTATCATGGCTATTCTAATTATCGGGACAATGGCAGGGCTATTGAATCAATCCTCGCTGAATACGGCGCTGCCGAACATTATGGGTGAGTTCCGGTTGTCTGCGAGCACTGTGCAGTGGTTAACGACCGCTTTTGCACTGGTGACGGGGATTGTGGTTCCGATTACAGCTTATCTTATTCAGCGGTTCACCACCAAGCAGGTATTCGTCTTTGCGATGGGGATGCTGACTGCGGGAACGCTTCTGTGTGCGGTCTCCCCGGGCTTCGGCCTGCTGCTTACGGGAAGAATTGTGCAGGCGGTTGGAGTGGGCATCATGCTCCCCCTGGTGCAGACACTGACGTTCATCCTGATCCCGGTTGCCCGGCGGGGGTTCACGATGGGAATGATCGGACTTGCGGTTAATTTCGCTCCGGCTATCGGACCTGTGCTGAACGGCTGGCTCGTGGAGGATCATTCCTGGCGGCTACTGTTCTATATTCTGGCTCCTTGCTCGCTGCTGCTTACGCTCCTTGGGGTATTTCTCGTGAAGAACGTTACGCCACAGGTAAAAAGCAAGGCCGACGCTTTATCCATGACGTTGTCCTCGCTCGGCTTCGGCGGCGTGCTGTATGGCTTCAGCGTCTCCGGCAGCAAAGGATGGGGGAGCACCGAGGTGCTGATCTCCCTCGCAGTAGGCTTCATTGCGCTCGGCCTCTTCGTCTGGCGGCAGTTAACGATGGAGAATCCTCTGCTGGAGCTGCGGGTGTTCACCAGTCCCTCTTTTACCCTGGCTACTGTAATCAGTATGATCCTGATGATTATCATGCTGAGCGCGCAGCTCCTGCTGCCGCTCTATATGCAGACCATGCTTGGCTACACCGCGCTGAAGTCGGGTCTGATGCTGCTTCCCGGTGCGATTCTGATCTGTATTATGTCCCCTATCGCTGGGAAGATTTTTGACAAAATAGGTGCCAGAACGATGGTAATCACCGGAATCAGCCTGACGGTCATCTCTGCACTGTTGTTCTCCAATCTGACGGAGCATACGTCCTATACGTTCCTGATGGTTGGCTATTCACTGCGGATGGTCGGTGTCAGCCTGACCCTGCTGCCCGTCGTCACCAGCGGAATGAATTCCCTGCCGCCTGCCCTGATCCGCCACGGGATTCCCGTGAACACTACGCTGCGGACGGTCGCCGGTTCCATCGGGACAGCGCTGCTTGTGACGATCATGACCTACAGCGGCGGTGGCCTGAAACAGACGGGCGATGTCCATAGCTTAATTCATGGAATGAATGTCGCTTCTATGGTCACCACAGGAGCCGCAGTGGTTGCACTGATTCTGTCCTTCTTCATCCGGCGGAAGGAAGAGATCCCTGCGGAGATTCCCGGAAGGGCGTCGCTGTGAAATAACCGCTCATGTATGGAGAGAGGATGTATCCTCAGCTCAAATAAAATACCTTCTGCTGCAAGAGATCGAGCGCCCGCTCGGTCTCTTTGCGTTCCTCAGCGCTCAGGGCGGCAATCCGCTGCTCGAACCGGACAGCGATCTGTCCGAAGGCCTCATTCATCAACGCCTCGCCTGCGGCGGAGAGTGTAATGCCTTGCCTGCGGCGGTCAGCGGGGTCGGTGATGCGGGTACATAACCCTTTTTCGCTGAGCTTCTTCAGCTCCCGGCTCGTATTGGGCATCGACATGTTCATGCAGTCGCTGATCTCGCTGAGCGTAACAGGCTGGCTGACGGCGATGTATTCAACAATCTTATATTGCAGCGGCGTTAAGCCGTCCGAATTGACATCTTTGGAAATATCGTTCGTTATTTGATGGACGGCGGCAGTGAAGGCTATGAATTTCTGGAATAGATGGTTGTTGTCCATAAGATCACCTCAGAGGTCACAATAGCAGAATAATTATCAAAAAACAATTATCATTTGACAAGTATTTTGCGGCTGTGGTATGTTTTTGTTATCAAATGACAACTAAAGGGGAATACCACTGATGAATACACTTGTGATCTACACCCATCCGAACCATAAGAGCCTGAGCTACGCCTTCCTGGAGGAAGTGCTGCGCGGCAGCAAGGAGAATGCGAAGATTACGGAAGTGAAGGTGCTTGATCTGTATGAGGCCGGATTCGATCCGGTCCTGGTGTTCAATGAGAATCGGCGCAGACGGGATATGTACCGGGAACCGGAGCTGGCAGAGTACAGGGAGCAGCTGCTGTGGGCCGATCAGATCGTTCTGGTCTATCCGATCTGGTGGGGACGCCCTCCGGCGATGCTGATGGGCTACATCGACCGGATGTTTGCATCGGGCTTCGCCTACCGGGATAAGGGCGGACTTTTGCCGGAGGGGCTGCTCAAGGGGAAGAGCGTGATCTGCATCTCCAGCATGAAGGGGCCGACCCACTACCCGCTGCTGTGGCTGGGGAACTCGCATAAGATACTGATGCGCAAAGCCCTGTTCAACTACGTGGGCATCCGTAAGGTGAAGTTCTTCGAATTCGGTAACATGGAGAGCAAGAAGGGGAAGCATAGCAAGAAGCTGGAGCAGATCTACCGCTATTTCAAGACGGTGGGGTGAATCTTGAACAATCTATTTGACATCCGGCCAACTTGTAACTACAATGGTTACATGAGTGATGATCACCGATGTCAACGAGAGCTTATAGCTGAGATTGAAATACAAGAACCCAAATGGAGGAATATGAGATGACAATCGCATTAACAGGAGCAACAGGCAAATTTGGTTCCATCGTAGCAGAGACTCTGCTGAAGACCGTACCCGCTGGGAATATTGTAGCCAGTGTCAGAAACCCGGAGAAGGCAGAAGCCCTGAAGGCGCGCGGGGTCGATGTCCGTCATGGTGATTTCGATCAGCCGGAGACGCTGGACACCGCCTTTGCCGGAGTGGAGCGCCTGCTGATCGTCTCGGCTGACGGCGACAACGACACCCGTATCCGCCAGCATAAGGCAGCTGTAGACGCAGCTGTCCGTGCAGGTGTAGGCTTCATCGTCTACACCAGTGTAGGCGATGCCGATAACAGCTCCCTGTTCCTGGCACCGGTACACCGTGCCACAGAAGAGTTCATCCGTGAATCCGGCATTCCGTATGCTTTCCTGCGCAACAACTGGTACCTGGAGAACGAAGTCGGCTCCATTCAGGCCGTGAAGGCCGGCGCTCCATGGCTGACCTCTGCCGAAGATGGCAAGGTAGGCTGGGCTACGCGCAGTGATTATGCTGAAGCGGCGGCTGCTGTTCTGGCTGGAGAGAGCCGTGAGAGTGTCATCTACGAATTGTCCGGTACTCCGCTTACCCAGGCAGAGCTGGCAGCAGTGGTCGGCGAGGTTCTAGGCCAGGAGGTTGCTGTGCAGCAAGTGGATGACACCGCCTATGCGAAGATTATGGCAGGTGCAGGCGTGCCGGAAGCGGCGCTGCCAATCGTCGTTGCCATTCAGGCAGCCATCCGTGATGGCGCGCTGAATATCGAGAGCGGCGACCTCGTGAAGCTGCTGAACCGTCCGCTTACCCCGCTGAGTGAAGGCGTACGCGCGTTGCTGGGTTAATCACTGTTGGTTGAACAAGCCCGCCAGTTATACTCTGGCAGGGCCTGCTATGAGAAGAGGCTGTCCTATACCGGTTGTTTGGCAACCGGCAGGCAGCCTTTTTTGCGTTTGCATGATCTGAGCGGGAGACGCGCGGGCCGGATGTAGATCAGAGGGAGCAAAATGCGGTGTAAGCCGCGCCGCGGCTAGAGATACAAGCGGGTTGGGGGACGAAGGTTGGGGTGGTGTTTATTTTTTTTGCCGGGATTGTGATCCAAACCTGAATCCCTTGCGTTTCAGTGTATGTACAGACAAACAGGCAGACAGGCAACGTGAACACCACATATTACCCCAACCTAAGGAGTGAATTGAGATGAAGATGAAGAAATTAGTCGTTCCGATGTTAAGCTTGACCCTGATGATACCTGCGCTGGCAGGTGCGGAGGCAGCCCCGGCAGCCACAATGATGAAGGCTTCGGTGAATACACCGGCAGCCGAGCTGAGAGCGGGCCTGGATTATTTGCTCTCCGAGCATTTCACCCTTGCCGTAACCGCAATGACAAAGGCTTATGACGGTACTAAGGATGCGGCAGCGGCCTACCAGGCGCTTGATCAGAACGCGCTCGATATGCAGCCCGCCATTGCTTCACTTTACGGTGATGCAGGTGCAGCTGAATTTGAACGGATTTTCCGCGCTCATAACAAGTACACCGACGATCTGGTGAAGGCGACGAAGAACAAGGACACCGCAGCCGTCCAAGCTGCAGAAGATAAAGTAAGCGGCTTTGTAGACGAGTTCGGAAATTTCCTCGGCACGGCAACAGAGGGCAAGCTTCCGGCAGCTGCCGCGATGCAGGTTATCCGCAGTCATGAGAACCATGTCCAGGAAGTGTTCGAGGATTATGCAGCCGGTGACTACAAGGGCGCGTATGAAGCTTACCGTAAGGGTTATGCAGAAATGTTCAGTATCAGCAAAGCCTTGTCCAGTGCGATTACTACGCAAATGCCTGCTAAATTCGAGAATACCAAGGCAGATACCAAAGCTGCTGATCTGAGATCCGCACTCAACCAGTTAGCGGGTGAACACTTTGCTCTGTCCGTCCTGCAAATGCAGGAGCAATATGACGGAAGAGCCGCTTCCAATGCGCTGATTGCAGCCGAGGCCATGAATACGGCAGACTTCAAGGCAGCAATTGCTTCTATCTATGGTGCAGAGGGGGCAGCGGCCTTCGAGAAGATCTGGGTCACGAATCATGTGAATGCCCAGGCTGATTTCACAGCGGCAGTGAAGAACAATGATGCAGCGGCAAAAGCGGCAGTAGAAGCGCGTATCGCAGGCTTCACCACTGAATTTGCAGCCTTCCTTGATTCGGCTACAGCAGGCAACCTGCCGAAGTCAGCGGGACAATCCGCATTGACCACCCACGAGAATCAAGTGCAGCAGATGCTTACGCAATATGCAGCGGGCAACTATGACGCTTCTTACAAGACGAACCGCGAGGGCTACAAGACGATGTTCGGGGTAGGCCAAGCGCTGGGCAATGCAATTGTTACGCAGTTCAACGACAAGTTCCAGGATGCAGCAGCACCTGCACCTGCAACACCAGCAGATCCTGCTTCCATGATGAAAGTCTGGATGAAGGTGGGCAGCGGCGTCCTGAACATTAACGGACAAGTAACTCAAATGGATACTAAGCCGTTCATCTGGAGCGGAATGACCTACATCCCGCTTCGTTATCTGAGTGAAGGGATCGGGGCAGAGGTGAAATGGGACAAGCAGGCGCAGCAGGTTACCATTACAGCAGGCAGCGACACCCTGGTATTCTGGATGAACAAAGACTTCATGGAAGTCAACGGCATGAGAAAATCCGTCGGCGCCAAGGTCTTTGTGAACGACGACAACAGAACCGTAGTTCCCCTTCGTTTCATCACCGAATTACTGGGCTGGAACGTACAATGGGGCAATGCCGATCAGTCTATTACGTTGACTAAGAGCATGTGATTTTGTGAACGGAAGTTAACCTTCTATATGAGGCCAGGATTAGACCAAGCTCGCAAGCGGCTCACTGTAACTAGTGCCGCTTGCGGGCTTTTGTTGAGCGCGGAATCCAGATTGTACATTGACAACCTGTCCAGACACGTATATATTTATCGATAATGATTCTCATTATCGTATAAAAAACCTATTCAGATAAGGAAGGGTCCACACATGAACCGTACCAAAAAGTTCTCTTTCAAGACATTATTTATTCCATTAGCGCTAACTATAGTGCTCGCAGGCTGTTCCTCCAACCAGTCGAATTCAGCTGCTTCACCTACCCCGGCACCGACAGCAGCTGCAACTAGCGAAGCGGCAAGCACAGAAGCACCAGCGGCGCAGGATGCTGTGACCTATCCGATTACCATCAAGCATGCGCTTGGTGAAGCTGTAATTAAAAGCAAGCCGGAACGCGTAGTTACTGTGCAGTGGGCTAACCATGATGTGGCTCTGGCTCTGGGCGTTGTCCCTGTAGGCTTCTCGGCTGCGAACTTCGGTGTGCAGGATGGCAGCGGGCTGCTGCCTTGGACCGCTGATAAGCTCAAGGAGCTGAATGTAACCGCTCCGAATGTGTTCCAGGATACCGATGGTCTTGATTTCGAGGCAATCTCTGACGCCAACCCGGATGTTATTCTGGCCGCGTACTCGGGCCTAACGAAGGAAGATTATGAGACCCTGAGCCAGATCGCTCCAGTGGTAGCTTACCCGACGGCTGCTTGGGCTACGACATGGCGTGAGCAGGTGCTGCTGAACGCAGAAGGCATGGGTATGAAGCCTGAAGGCGAGCAGCTCATCAAGGACACCGAAGCCCTGGTTAAGGACAAGCTGAGCAAATATCCGCAAATTGCCGGCAAAAAAGTAGTCTGGGTCAATTTCTCTGCTGAGGATTTGTCGAAACTGCATATTTATACACCTGTGGACTCCCGGGTCGCATTCCTGTATGAGCTGGGCATGACGTATCCCGAGAGCATTACCAAACAGATTACAGACCCAACCAGCTACTCGCTCAGCTTAAGCTCCGAGAATGTGGAAGCCCTGTATGATGCAGATCTGATCGTAGGTTATGGCAATGCCGAATTGCTTAAGACGCTTCAGGCAGATTCACTGATCGGCAAAATCCCGGCCATTGAACGGGGATCGGTAGCTTTTATCGACAGTGATACTCCGCTGGTTGCTGCCGGAACACCGAACCCGCTGTCCATTGCGTATACGATTGATGAATACCTTGCCTTAATTGGGGGAGCTATTGATAAAATAAAATGATGAGTTCACCGGTCTCGGACGATAACAAGCTAAAATTGCATATGCCGAAGAATTTCATCCTGGTGCTGGTGAGCTGCATGGTCCTGCTGGTCCTGTGCATCATTGCCTCACTGGTACTGGGAGCCCGTCATGTAGGCTGGAATGAGCTGATGGACGGGCTTTTCCGTCCAGAAGTGGACAGCTATGGGGCAAACGTGGTGCGCAAGCGGATCTCTCGGACGGTGTTCAGCCTGATGTGCGGCGGGGCGCTCGGCGTATCGGGAGCATTGATGCAGGCGGTGACCCGTAACCCGATTGCCGATCCCAGCATCCTCGGGGTGAACACGGGAGCTTCTTTGTTCGTGGTCTGCGGAATTGCTTTCCTGAACATAAGCACTGCGGGCCAATATATATGGTTAGCCTTAGCCGGAGCTGCAATTACAGCGGTCTTCGTATTCGGAATCGGCTCGATGGGGCGTGGCGGAGCCACGCCCATTAAGCTCGTTCTGGCGGGTGCTGCCATCAGCGCGGCTCTCTCCTCTCTGGTTACCGCTATCATGATTCCGCGCGCTTACGTCATGGACCAGTTCCGGTTCTGGCAGGTGGGCAGCGTGGGTGCGGGGACCTGGAGCGGCATTACAACCTTCCTTCCGTTCCTGCTGATCGGCATGCTGATTGCCTTCATTACAGCTCCGGCCCTGAATGCGCTGGCCCTGGGCGATGATGTGGCGACCGGCCTCGGGGTCCGCACAGGGACACTGCGGCTTATAGCAGCGCTGGCCGGGGTATTATTATGCGGAGCAGTGACGGCACTGGCCGGGCCTATCGGGTTCATTGGCCTCTTGTCCACTCACGTAATCCGGCTGATCCTCGGCTCGGACCTGCGGTTCGTGATCCCGATGTCAGCGGTCACCGGGGCTATTATTCTCACGGTCTCCGATGTAGGCGGCCGGCTGATTGGAAGCCCCGGAGAGCTTGAAGTCGGTGTAGTCACAGCCTTTGTAGGGGCACCGATCCTGATTCTATTAGCGATGAAGTCGAAAGTGCGGTCCTTATGAGAAATGAAACGATTGAATTCATTATGGCGGGCAGACGTCAGAGACAGCGCCGGGGCTTGATTGTTACCAGCCTGCTTGCCGTACTTGCCTGTGTACTGTGCTGCGCGATGCTGCTGCTAGGGAATACCATCTATCCTGCTTCGGAGGTCATCCGCGCACTTTCCGGCGAAGAGCTGAAGGGTGTCTCCTTCGCTGTGAATGTGATCCGGCTGCCGCGGATGCTGGCGGGTCTGTTCGCCGGGTTCGCCTTCGGCATTGCCGGGTACACCTTCCAGACGATGCTGCGCAATCCGCTGGCGAATCCGAATGTCATTGGCATTACCTCTGGATCGAGTGCGGCGGCGGTATACTGTATCGTTATCCTTCAAGCCAGCGGAGCTGTAGTCTCTGTTGCTTCGGTAATCGCTGGCCTTGCCACCGTGCTGCTGATCTACGTGCTCTCCAGGGGAAGAACTTTCTCCATCGGGCGTTTAATACTGATCGGAATCGGCCTTCAGGCAATGCTGGATGCCGTGATCTCCTACCTGCTGCTGATCGGCTCCGAGAAGGACATCCCTTCAGCGGTCCGCTGGCTGACCGGCAGTCTCAACGGCTCACAGATGCGCGAGCTTCCGCCACTGGTGATCATCGTGCTGATCTGTTCGCCAATCATCATCCTGCTGGGCAAGCATCTGAGTATCCTGGAGCTGGGGGAGCAGTCGGCTACCTCGCTTGGAGTCCGCACCGACCGGACCCGAATTGCACTGATTGTCAGCTCTGTCTGCATGGTGGCGATGGCTACGGCTACTACCGGACCTATTGCGTTTGTCTCCTTCCTGTCAGGGCCGATTGCCAAAAGACTGGTGGGTACCGGCGCTTCCAGCATCATCCCCGCAGGTCTGGTCGGCGTGAATCTGGTCCTGGCGTCCGATCTGATTGGACAATTTGCTTTTGAGTACAGATTCCCTGTAGGCATCATTACCGGATTACTCGGAGCGCCTTATCTGATCTTCCTGTTAATCCGCATGAATCGAAAGGGAGAGTTATAATGAACAAGGCACATGTATTTGGAGCTGAACAGGTTGTAGCAGGCTATGAGAATAAGACGATTATTCATGGGGTAGACCTGGTGATCCCCGATCGGCAGATCAGCGTGATTATCGGAGCGAACGGCTGCGGAAAATCCACCCTGCTCAAAACCATGGCCCGACTGATCAAGCACACCGCAGGCCAGGTGACGCTGGACGGCAAGCCGATCTCGCATATTCCGGCCAAAGCGCTGGCGCGGGTCATTGGTCTGCTGCCGCAATCCCCGATTGTGCCGGAAGGGATATCGGTTGCCGATCTGGTGGGACGCGGCAGATTCCCCCACCAGTCCCTGCTTGGAGGCTGGTCCCGGAAGGATTACGAGGCCGTGGCCGAAGCGATGGAGATTATGAATATTACCGAATTCGCTAACCGTAATATCGATGAGCTCTCCGGCGGCCAGCAGCAGCGGGTCTGGATTGCGATGGCCCTGGCCCAGCAGACCGACATCCTGTTCCTGGACGAGCCGACCACCTTCCTGGATATCACTTACCAGGTGGAGATTCTGGACCTGCTGACCGATCTGAACCGCAAGCACGGAACCACCATTGTGATGGTCCTGCATGATATCAACCTGTCCGCCCGGTATGCCGACCATATCTTTGCGCTGTATTCCGGCAGGCTGGTGGCGGAGGGTTCACCCGCAGAGGTCATCACCAGCGGGCGGGTCAAAGAGATCTTCGGACTGGATAGCACAGTCATCCCTGACCCGGTCTCCGGTTCCCCGTTGGTTGTGCCTAGAGGGCGGTATCATAACAGGTAGGCGAATGCGCTAGAGTAAGGACTGCAGATGTCATACTTCCGGCAGTTTCACATTGCATATAAGGCTGTCCGACCGGTCCACCGGAGGGCAGCCTTTTGTGTACCCATAGAAATTATATTTGCCGCATGAGATCCATTCCCTTATCATGAACATGAATTAGGCGGTAGACCTTCCATTCTGAATTAACGCAGGTGATCCTATCAAAATTTCCATCGAGCATATCAGCAGGGAGCAGCAAGAGGAAATCATCATCAGATGCTATGAAGCAAACGAAGAGATCAGTGAGATTGTACGTAAGCTTAAGGCAGAGACCCTTGTGCTCCTGGGAGTCCAGGAAGAGCGGGTCAGCCGCATCAAGCTCAGTGACGTCTATTATTTCGAAGCCGTGGACGGCAAAGTGTTTGTCTACAGCGAGAACCAGGTGCATGAAGTGAAGCAGAAGCTGTATGAGCTGGAGGAGCTGTGCCGGGACAAGAACTGTTTTCGCGCCTCCAAATCCACGATTCTGAATATCGCCAAGATCGAAAGTGTGCGTCCGTCCCTCAGCGGCAGGTTCACAGCACTGCTTGATAATGGGGAACGTGTAGTCATTTCAAGACAGTATGTGCCCGTACTGAAACAAAGACTTGGATTATAAAGGAGGGGATCACAGCATGAAGCGTTCTGAGGTTGTCAAAGATATCATCCGCGATTTTCTGGTTATCTTCGCATCCATCATCATTATCATTACGGTGCTGCGGCAGATTTTTATGCCGGAACTCGCCTTTGATCTGATATCCATCTATACGATTATGGGATTCTCCCTGCTTGGAGCCTTGACAGGCATGATGTTGTACGCTCCTAACGAGGTAAGCGAGCAGGCGATGCGTGTTAGAATTGTGATTCATTTTCTCCTGCTGGAGATTCTGTTGATTGCCCTTGCCAGCCTGATCGGAGTTATAGCCAGTGTGTCCGCTGCACTTCTGTTTGCCCTGCAAATCGCTGTAGTCTATGCCATTGTCCGTCTGCTGTCCTATGAGAAGGATAAGAAGGAAGCGGAGCAGATTAATGAGAGACTGAAGGCTGTGAAGCAGGAAATTCGCGGGTGATTCCGTAGGTAATGCCGCGCTATGTGGGGGTATTATGCATCTTATTGCCCTGTAGCTACAGCTTACCGTAAATGGGTATACACCCCTTTCGCAGTTTTTTATGATGAGTTCATCACCTAACGCGAAAAGGAGAATCCCTATGCACAGCCGCATCAAGCTCTTAAGCTGGATTAGAATTACCCTGTTTATCGTATTCGTTATTCTGACATTGTCCCCTGTGATCGAGTGGGGTTTTAGTTGGGGATTGCTGGCGGCATTGCTGTTTATTTTTGCATTGAAAGGCTCGGTTGATCTGCTCCGCAAGAAGACAGGCGTGAGACCGTCCAGACGTTCAACCCGGGTGTGGAAAAGGCTGCTAACCGCTGTGGCGCTGCTAATCTCACTTATCCCGCCTATTCTATTCCCGCAGTACCGTGCACCTGAAGTGACCGGGGAATATGAGGTCAGAACGGCTGTGTACACCTATACGGACCCTAACCGGATGGAGGGATTTACGGATACCGGAGAGCGCCGGAGGGTGAATGTGGAGTTCTGGTATCCCGGCCACGCGGAGGGAACGTACCCGCTGATCGTCTTTTCCCATGGCGCCTTTGGGGTTAGAGAGAGCAACGCTTCAACCTTCACGGAGCTGGCCAGTCACGGCTATGTTGTGGCATCCGTCGATCATCCTTACCATTCCTTTTATACACAGAGCGTGGACGGGAAGGTCACTATGATTAATGCTGATTATATGCGGGAAGTTAACGATTCCAACAAAGACGGGATTTACACCATGGAGGAGCTGTACGGCCTTACGCAAAAATGGATGAAGCTGCGGACCGGGGATATGAATCTGGTAATCGATAATATCCTGAAGAAGGCGGGAAGGGACTATGACCCCGTGTACCAACGCATCAATATGGAGCACATTGGCGTAATCGGCCACTCCATGGGGGGTGCGGCAAGCGTGGCGCTCGGCCGGGAGCGCAGCGATGTGGATGCCGTTGTCAATCTGGATGCCCCGTTCTTCACCGAGCTGGTGTATGACCGGAAGATGAATGATCTGGCGGCCAAAGATGAGCCTTACCGCGTACCGCTGCTGAACATATACACGGACGATGTGTGGAGACAGATCGGGAAGAACTCGGCTTACGCAGCGAATAACACTGGAAATCCGAACTTCAAGGATGCGTATACCGTTCATTTTGAGGGAGCCAAGCACTTAAGCCTGACCGATCTGCCGCTGTTCTCCCCGATCCTTGCGAATATGCTGCAGCGCGGGCAGGCGGATATCGATAAGTATTACTGTATTGAGACCATAAACAGGCTAATTCTTGAATTCTATGACTATACGTTAAAAGGCATCGGCCGGTTTGCGCCGCAGGCGTTG
The DNA here is from genome assembly GCF_037975325.1 of Paenibacillus sp. FSL P2-0136. NCBI lineage: Bacteria > Bacillati > Bacillota > Bacilli > Caryophanales > Paenibacillaceae > Paenibacillus > Paenibacillus sp. FSL P2-0136. Next base: position 6,988,011 of record NZ_CP150244.1, on the reverse strand, counting down.
TATTAAAGGGGATGCAGCGGCGGCTGTAAGGTGATTCCGGGAAACATAGTTTTCTGCTCCACCTTAGTGAATCCTAAGGACCGGTACAGTGCAACGGCGCGGGTGTTCAGCTCCCAGACTTCGAGTCTGGCCAGATTCATCCCATTTGCCAAGAAATAATCAAATATATAATGCATGATCACCTTGGCGATTCCGGTTCCCCGGGCTTCGGGCATAACATACAGCGTTTCAATATAACCGCAGACATCTGCCGCCCAAAAGGTACAGCCTCCCAGCAGCCTGCCGTCCCGCCTAAACGAAAGATTGCGGAAATGGGGATGTCTGCCTTGCTCCGCAAGTGTGTCCAGATTGAGTGGGGTGATAAATATGGTATCGTACCGCTCTTTGTAGACTATCCGTCTGTCCTCTGAATGAAGGTCCTCCGGCTGCACGGTTATCTCTTCCGGCAGGTTGTAAGTGAAGCCTTCCGCAATAGAGGCCTCCATAATTATGCTGTAATTTGCTTCGAACTGGGTCCCTATGTAAAAGTCACGCTGCTTCTGGTCTGCTTGGAATTCGCCGTAGATTCTGGCGGTTAAGTCCGGCCGTAATGCCCGCAGCTCTCTCGCCCGGATCAGCACTTGGTTAAACAGCTCCCGGCTAACTTCCTGCTGTACAATTTCATCCGAATGTTCAGCGGGGTCAACGCTTATATAGATCAGATATGGGGTATCCGGTGTCTGGTGATGATTGATCGCCGGATAGGCATAGGCACTGCCCAGGTAATCTCCTTGCTCACCCAAAGCAATGAAGATATTCTCTCTGCTGTTCCCGTACTGGTCTGCTTCGGGATGAATAATCTGTATGTTCATCAATGTCCTCCTGTACTCAACGAATCTTCAACGATCATACAAATTATGACATGATTCATCAGGGGACTGATGGTAGAGTTTCTCTATAATCAATTGCTACATATCCAAGACAGAAGACTGAACGAGTTCCGCTATCCCTTCCTCTAACCCCGTCAAACCCTCATCCTCCAGCCACTCTGGCGGGACGAGCAGATAATGGCTGGAGCTGCTCTTCAGGTAGCTGTAGATGATCTGTGCCTCGTCGATCTTGTGGCGGCTCATCTCTTCCGTAGCGGCGGTCTGGCTGCTGCTGTGGAAGACCTCCCGGGCGGATGCAGCGATCATCCCGGTGAGCTGCCCTTCATTCAGGGCTTCCGTTGCCAGCAGGGTGCGGAAGAGGATGACGCTGCCCTTGATCAGGATTAGCTTATGGGAGTGCTCGTCTACTGGCTCCAGCACGATAATATTCTTGTTGGCTCCGGTGAATTCGATCACTTGCTCCTTCTGCAGCAGCGAGTGAACCGCCCCCAGATAATCGCGGAATTTGGCGGCGGTCTCGAAGTCGAACCGCAGCGCAGCTTCCTCCATGCGGGCTTCCAGTCCGGTTATAATTACGCTGTCTCTGCCTTCCAGTAAGCAAATAATCTCGTCTATAACGGCTTCATACTGTGCCACAGCTGCCTCCCCGCCCCCGCACATGCCGATGCATAAGCCCAGCGAATGGTTCAGGCACCGTGAGTTGCGGGAATGGGGGCTGCTGCACAGAATGCGCTGTGATTCTTTGATGCCCAGCACCGCCCTTTCGACCGTACTCCGGCTGGTATAAGGGCCATAGACGAGGCCGCCTGCCTCTGTACTTGGCTCGTAGCCGATCTCAATCTGCCGGTAAGGTGCTTTGTCCACGATGGAAATGTAGCTGTAGGCGAGCGGATTTTTCATTTTGCGGTTATACATCGGCTTGATCTCTTTGATCAGCTGACATTCCAGCATGAAGGCCTCCAGCTCCGTGTCGGTCAGCCGGTAGTCCAGATCACGGATATGCTTAACCAGCTGCTTCACCTTGGGAGAATGTCCCTTATTATTATAAAAATAAGACTGGACCCGCTTCCTCAGCTGCTTCGCCTTGCCGACATAAATCACATGGCCCAGGCCGTCCTTCATCAGGTATACGCCAGGCGTCAAGGGCAGGCTGGCGACCTTGTCTGTTAGATGTGCGGGCATGGCAGCCGCCTCCGTTCGTCAAATTCTTCCGTATCCTTCAAGTATAGACCATGCCACCGCCACCTGCGACAGGAAAAGCTCCGCTCAGTGCTCAGACAGAAGCGGTGTGACATAACCCACAATGTCTCCTGGTCAAACCCTCTATCATTAATGACATGAACGACAGGCATGAGCGTATGCGATCAAGTAAGCTGGGGGGCTGCTGATGAAGTATTCGATCGGTGAATTTGCATCCATTCTTGGAGTGACGGCAGATACACTGCGCTTATATGAGAAACATGATATTGTCCGGCCGATGAAGGATCATCATAATAACTACAGGTATTTCAATGATTTGGATGCGCGGAATCTATTGACGAGCAGATGGTACCGGAGCATGCAGATTCCGCTTCAGGATGTAGCCGGATTGATTAAGGACGCGCCGTGTGAGCAAGTGATGGAATCGATTGCTGCCGCGGGTATGCAGCTGGAGGAGGAGATCCGGCGCAGCAGGCTGCTGCTCGGCAAGATTCAGGAGATTCAGGCGGAGCTGGCGGAGGTTAGCGCATCTCTATATACGTGCAAGATGAAGCAGGTGCCGGGCATGTATCGGATTCAGCAGACGAACAAGAATCATTTGCTGCAAAAGGAGGATATCAAAGACACGGTCCAGGCATGGATGGAGCTGCTGCCGTTCACCTTTTATTCCTTCCGGGTTGAGAATAAGGCAGGCGAATGCGTCTGTGGACTAGGGGAGCTGGAGTATAGCTGGGGACTTGGCCTGCTTGCAGAGGATCAGGTGAAGCTTGGCGTTAACTTGAACGACAGCGTGGAGGTTCTGGAGCCGGCTACCTGCATCTCTGCCGTCATTGTCAGCGGCCACGAGGATTACCTGGAGCGGGGGGCCTTCGGGTTCATGCTAGAGTATGTGCAGGCAAGGAATTATAAGATTAGCGGGGATATCAGCGGTAAAATCCTGTTCACTGAGCGCACGGGTAACGGCAGCAAAACGTATCTGGAGATTAATATTCCGGTTGAAGCGGAGTAAGCGTTCATCTTACTTTGAGAAAAGTTTCACATATTGTTCATTGACCTTGGTACAGTACCAAGGTTTACACTTTGTGCGGTAGTCAACAGTCCCATTAGAGAGAAACGGGGCTGCATTAACCACACAGGGGGAGAAATTGATGCGTAAGCAAGCAACAAAACGAGTGTTCCTAATCACCGTATGTCTGGTATTGGTCCTGTCGCTACTAAGCGGCTGCAGCGGTAACAATTCCGCCGCACCGGCAGCTTCAGAGCAGCCGTCCGCTTCGCCGCAGGCGTCACAGCCAGCGGATACAAGTGCTGTACCGGCAGACTTCAAAGCGGGAACCTATAAAGCAGAGGCTGAAGGCAAGGATGGCAAGATTCAGGTTGAGGTAACTCTTGACGATCATTCGGTCATTACCGGAATCAATGTGGTCAGCCAGAACGAAACCGCCGGAATCGGGGTAGAGGCGATCAACAAGGTCAAGGAGGAGATTCTATCCGGCCAGACCCTGAATATTGATGCCGTCAGCGGTGCGTCCGAGTCCAGCAAGGCGATTCTGACCGCTGTGGAGGATGCGCTTAAGCAGGCGGGCGGCAATGTGGAGGCTTTTAAAACAAAGGCTGTAGTGAAATCGGGAGAAGGCAAGACCGAGCAGCTGTCCGCAGATGTGGTCGTGGTTGGTGCAGGTGCGTCCGGTGTGTCGGCAGCGGTATCGGCAGCTGATAAGGGCGCGAAGGTGATCCTGATCGAGAAAACAGCGACGATCGGCGGCGCGAGCAACCTGTCCTGGGCGGGCAAATTCTACAACTCCTCGGCCGCGCTAAGCAGCGGGCTGAAAGTAGAAGTCGAGAAGGAAATTGCCGACTGGATCGTGAACAATCACTGGCGTGTGGATGCGGCGGCGATCCGCCAATACGTTACGAAGTCGGGCGAGACCTATGACTGGCTGACCGGCAAGGGCTACACCACCACCTTCCTGAACTTCGCCGGGGAACAGCTCCATATGCTGCCTCCTTATGAGACCCGCCAGGAGCTGCTGCGCAAGATGCTTGCAGCATCCGTAGAGAAGGGCGGCGGACAGGTGATCACGGAGGCCACCGCGCAGAAGCTGATGACTGGCGCTAATGGAGAGGTGACCGGAGTCGTGGCCAAGAAGTCTGACGGAACAACGCTGGAGATTGCAGGGGCAAGCGTTGTAATGGCTACCGGCGGGTATGCCGGGAATAAAGAGATGGTTAAGGAAGCCTTTGGCTTCGAAGGCGTCAATGGCGGGCTTGGGCAGAACATTGGCGAGGGGCTGAAGATGTCCTGGGAGATCGGCGCGAAGGTGCCGGATAACTTCGGCGGGCAGATGCTGCACCAGACGCTGGCCAGAGCTACAGACAAGCTGAAGACGCAGTATGAGCCGTTTGAAGCCAGCTATCCGATGATGCTGTCTTACCTGCCAACCCTGATGAATGTCGGCCCTTCGGGCGCGAGATTCAGAGATGAAGCGGCGACGCTGACAGCGGTTGCGGCAGCGAATACCAGTGCTTTTAACGGAGCATATCATCTGGTGATTGTCTCGCAGGCGCAGCTGGATGCCCTTAAGGCCAAGGGGATGAAGGGGGTTCAGGCACCTAAGCTGCCGGGCATGCCGCCGGAATTCTATGCCTCCTATACAGACAAGTTCACGCTGGAGCAGCCATGGAAGGATGCCGATAAAGTCTTCGAATCCATGGTAGCGAACGGCGACGGCTTCAAGGGCAATACACTGGAGGAGCTGGCGAAGAATGCAGGGATGGACCCTGAAGTATTTACCGCTGAGTTCAAGCTCTATGAGGAAGCAGCGAAGACGGGCACCGATACGGAGTTCGGCAAGGCGAAGGAATATCTGGTTCCTATGGGCAGCAGCGGGCCGTATTACGCCGTTATTGCCGAGATCAACAACCTCTGTTCAGTAGGCGGTCTGCTGGTCAATACCAAGTTCCAGGTGCTGAATGATAAGCGTCTGCCGGTCAAAGGGCTGTACGCCGTGGGCGTGGAGTCCGAAGGGGTGCTTTTCAATGATACCTATGTAGGCAACGGCGTTGGACTGGGCTACTCCTTCACCTCCGGGCGGCTTGGCGGCGAGGATGCGGCAGCGGGCGCATTGGCTAAGGAATAGCCCTTTATAAGTAATTTTCCTCTTTTTGCCGATAAAGAGTTGTCCTGAACTTTACGCGCGAGAAGAGGAGCGTCCGATGTATATTCCCATATCACGAATCAACGCCGCTTCGCTGACCCGCTCACCGCAACAGGCGGACCACACTTCTGCCGGTTCATCTTCGCTCAGCTTCCCGGAGATGATGGCAGCTGTGGGAGCGGCAATTGAGGATCAGGCACGCAGAATCAAGGCAAGGTACAGGCTGTCCGTCCGCATTATGGCGGTAGCCAAAGATGGCAGCAAGGGGGAGAAGACCGGCGCAGGGGACCGGAGTGATCAGCGGGAGCTTATAATCGCTCCGAATATTCTGCAGCAGATGAGCAAAGATCCTGTGATGCAACGTAAGGTGTATGGCTATCTTGACGAGTATGTGCGCGAGCCGCACTCCTCACCCGGCCATAGTCTGATCGTTCACAGGGACGGAACCTCCTCCCTTCTTCCTGCCGCCCCCAGACCAGCAGCCGTACAGGAGATTACCCATCTACATACCGGGCAACCGGAAATCGCGGGCAGCTTATACGATCAGGACAGACTGAAGCAGCTAGCGTTCCTCCGGGCCAGAAGAGCAGGCAGGCACCGGTAACAGAGTGTAATCCGCAAATAAGATCCCTGAATCCATATGAGGTGGAGGCAGGGGTCTTTTTGCTATGGCGTTGGGAAGCGGGATAAATAAGTAAAATGGAGAGCCGGATGTATTCGAAAAACTGTTTCTACTTGGCGGTCCTCCCGGTCTGCGAGTGCGCGAACAATAGCCTATCCTCCTGCATAGCATATAGCACCTGCTTGCTATTTGTAAGTGGAAAGGGGGCGCATGGCTAATGGGTATCCAGCTTACTGCGATTCATTGGGTGTATCTGGTGTTTATTGTGTTCATTCTGGCGCTGCTGATCAAGCGGCGTGATACGACCATGATCTGTGTGACCGGGATTCTGGCGCTCGGGCTGCTGGCGACGGCGACGCTTAGCGGGTCGGTGTCGGGGATCTTTAATTCTTTTGTCTATGCAACCAAGGAGCTGCTCGGCACCATAATGATTATCTCCATTATCGTGGCGATGAGCCGGATTCTGATTATAACAGGCATCAACGAGACGATGGTATCTCCGCTCACCCGGTTCCTGCGCACACCGGCGATGGCCTACTGGGGAATCGGACTGATTATGATGGTGACCTCGTTCTTCTTCTGGCCGTCCCCTGCGGTAGCGCTGGTCGGGGCGGTTCTGCTGCCGGTGGCGGTCCGGGTCGGTCTGCCTGCGCTGGGCGCAGCGGTAGCCATGAACCTGTTCGGGCACGGGATCGCCCTCTCCGGCGATTATATTATTCAAGGCGCTCCGAAGCTGACGGCGGATGCCGCCGGTCTTCCAGTGTCTAGCGTGATGCAAGCCAGTATCCCCCTGGTTGCTGTGATGGGGATAGTCACGACGGTGAGCGCATTCTGGATGATGAAGCGCGACCAGAAGAATGGCACCTGGAGAGACGGCCTGGTCGCTTCCCCGGGAGCAGCAGAGCCGCCGGCTGATGCGGGGACGGATGATGACCAGCCAGTGCTCATGAGTGACCGTCTGCGCAAAGGGCTGGCGATCGCCATTCCGCTGCTCTTCCTGCTGGATGTGATCGGCATGTTCGTGCTTCACCTGCAAGGCGGAGATGCTACCGCGCTGGTCGGGGGAACCGCCGTGCTGATCCTGATTGTCATTACCCTGCTGGCCCATCGCGGCCAGGGGCAGGGCCTGGAGAAAATAACCGCTTATCTTATTGAAGGCTTCACCTTCGGATTCAAGGTCTTCGGGCCGGTCATCCCGATTGCCGCCTTCTTCTATCTGGGCGACGCAGCCTTCACTGAGCTGTACGGCAAGGTGCTGCCGGACGGCTCGCACGGCATCGTGAACGACTTGGGTGTGGCCCTGGCGAATCACGTGCCGCTGAACGGGGTGGTGGGAGCCGTAACGCTGACGGTAATCGGGGCGATTACCGGCCTCGACGGCTCCGGATTCTCCGGCATCTCGCTGGCCGGCTCGATTGCCGGGCTGTTCGCCGCCGCGATCCACTCCGGGGCGGCAACGCTGACCGCCCTTGGGCAGGTGGCCGCCATCTGGGTCGGCGGCGGCACCCTGATCCCGTGGGCGCTCATTCCCGCCGCTGCGATCTGCGGCGTCAGCCCGTTCGAGCTGGCCCGGCGCAATCTGAAGCCGGTCCTGCTGGGCCTTACGGCAATGACCATAGTCGCCATGTTCCTGGTGTAGGCACCGTTTAATAGGCACCGCTTAAGGTACCATACCCTCCACCGGCCCGGGCGCATACGGACCCCAGCGCCGTAATTCCAGAGCCACCACCACTCCAGTACACACAGACCTGAGCGCTGTAACTTCATAACCTCCGCCACTCAGGTACGTACGGACCCCAGCGCCGTTATTTCCAGAAATCAGCCTGTTTTCGAACCCATGCGGACTCCAGAGCCTTTATTGCTCCCATTTGGCCCAATTCGGCCTTGCTTATGGAGGGATAAGGTCTCTCCAGTCCGCATGGAGCGAAAGGCCACGGTTTTGAGAGTAATAACGTCCGTACGGTCCGCATGGAACAAGAGTGAGCGAAAAGGGGACAATCACCTCCACCCGCCCGTGCGCATACGGACCCCAGCGCCGTTATTTCCAGAAACCAGCCTGTTCCCCCAAATCACACGTAGCACCAGTTGCTGCCCGCCACAACCAGATAAATATTCTCCCCGGGTGAACCCCGCGCCTAGAATCCGCATAAGATTTCCTTCCCTAATCCATCCTACAGAAGAACGGACATTGTGATGGAGGGGGAAGTATAATATGAAGCATTACGAATCTAGTCTGCGCACCAACAGTACGGTGGATCAGGCGCACGATGCGGTGACGAAGCTGCACAATGCTGTAACCCAGGCTTCGAGTCATCCGATCGGGCAGATGATGGATCAGGCAGAGAACAGCCTGGAGTACGCTGAAGAAGCTGTGCTCCATGCCCCGGAAGGCTCGGTCGGCAGACAAGGGGTAGGACTGGTCCAAGAGAGGCTGGAGGAAGAGAAGCGCAGATTGTCTTCGCTGGATGGGCAGGTAGGCGAGTCACAGGATCAAAGCCTGAACCAGGCTATGGTGAACAGGCATTCCCGGAGTTGATCCGGGGTGCCTGTTTGCTGTTGATGGTGCCCGAGGGGCGAATGGGGGACTTGTGCAATCATTTGCTGTGAAATAGGTTATAAGGTAATGACGAGACCATTCAGGGGAGGTACATACCTATGCCAGAAGCGGACAACACCGGTTCATGGAGTCCTCCGGAGACACCGGAGATGCTGTATGCCGCGCTTAAGGAGATTACCAGGTGGGAGAAAGAGCAGAATAGGCTGATGATCTGGGACCGGATAACCCGGCTGCCGTTCAAGCTGCTTGATGCAATTACGCCAAAGATTATCCACGATAAGGTAGGCCGGCTGCTCGATGAACTGGGCGGCTACATCCAGAACGGCGGTAACTATCTGGTGGCCGGGCGCAAGGTGGGCAAGCTGATGGAAGAGACAAGCCGGGCGGCGGGCGCTCCCTCTACTGGGCCGTTCCCGCTGGCTGTCATGGATGCAGCGGCACTGAAGCTCGCGGAGCGGAGCCGGAATACGGCTACGGCCCAGGGGGCGACTACGGGCTTCGGCGGGATTTTCACACTGGCTGCCGATATTCCGGCTGTCCTGGGCCTCTCCTTGAAGGCGATCCAGGAGATCGGCTTGTGTTATGGCTACGATCCGACCGATAAGGCAGAGCGGATCTTCACCGTGAAGGTGATGCAGTTCGCCTCCTCCGATGTGGTCGGAAAGCGTACGCTGCTGAAGGAGCTGAATCTGCAGGCGGGCGGGGACGGTAATATTCTGGCCGCAACCAAAGAGACCGTATCAAGGATTCAGGGCTGGAAGGAGGTAGTGACTGTATACCGTGACAATTGGGGTTGGAAAAAACTGCTCCAGACCGTTCCTGTCGCTGGTATGTTCTTCGGCGCTTACCTCAACAGGAAGACGTTGGAGGAGGTCACGGAGGCTGCAAGGATGCTCTACCGCAAAAGACGGATTATCTCCAGACTGGCAGAGCTGGAGCAGAGATGATACGCTGAGGGAACTGTAGCAGGCAATGCTTGGATAGGAGAGAGAAGATGAAACACACAGCTCCACAGCATAACACTCAGGAGTTGATCGGGCAGGCGGAGTCTTTCATTACGGCCTGCTATCAGGAACTGGGGTTAACAGAGGATGAACGGGACCTGCGTCTGGCGGACATACGCGAAGAGTTGCAGCGCACAGGTACATACAGGCATACGGGAGAAGAACTGGCGCACGGGGCAAGGATGGCCTGGCGTCATAACAGCCGCTGCATCGGAAGACTGTTCTGGCATTCCTTAGATGTGATTGACGCCCGCGGAGCAGAGACGGTAGAGGAGGTCGCGGAGGCGCTGCTGCATCATATGAAGCATGCGAATAACGGCGGCCGTATCCGGCCGGTCATTACCGTCTTCCGCAGTGAAGAGGAGCAAGGCCGTGCTATTCGGATCTGGAATCATCAGTTGATCCGCTATGCCGGTTATCCCGGGGACGGTGAGCATCCGCGTGCCGGTGATCCGGCTTCGGATGAATTCACCGCCGTCTGCCTCAAGCTGGGCTGGCAGGGCACGGGCGGTGATTTCGACATTCTGCCGCTCGTAATCAGCATCGGCGGGGAGGAACCCCGCTGCTTCCCTATCCCGGCAGGACTTGTACAGGAGGTGCCGCTCAGCCACCCGGAGATCCCGCAATTCACGGAGCTGGGCCTGCGCTGGTATTCCGTTCCGATTGTCTCGGACATGTGCCTGGAGATCGGCGGCATCCGTTACCCGGCAGCGCCATTCAATGGCTGGTACATGGAGACGGAGATCGGCTCGCGGAATTTCGGTGATACGGACCGTTACAACCGCCTGCCTGCGGTGGCTGATCTTCTGGGCCTGGACCGCTCCACGAATACCTCGCTGTGGAAGGACCGGGCACTGCTGGAGCTGAACCGCGCAGTACTCCATTCCTTCAAGCAGGCCGGGGTCAGTATTGTGGATCATCATACAGCGGCAGACCAGTTCGTCCGCTTCCAGGAACAGGAGCAGCAGCAGGGTCGGGAAGTTTCAGGCAAGTGGGGCTGGCTGATTCCGCCGATGTCGCCTTCCTCTACACCGATCTGGAATGACAACAAGCTGCGCGATTTGCAGCTAAGCCCGCGCTTCGTCTACCGGAAGAAGGAGGCTGATTCTCAGCAGCATGGCGCTGAGGCTGCAGAAGTGAAGGGCTGTGCTTTTCATCAGTCTATGAAGAGTGATTGATCAATAGCTGCCGGGTTTGCGCATCCTGAGGTGAAGGTGAGCACCTTCCTGGCTAATTCGATGCTGTGCAATATGGCGCTTACGCTAGGCATGCCGGAATTGAAGCCGAAGCGCAAGTAACCTATGAGCCAATTTGCGCAAGATAGAAATAGTCACGTTACCCATTCTGTGATACTATTTATTTCTATATCCAATGAGGAAGTGAAGCTTAATGATCAGCATTACCATTCCGTCACCGGAAGTTATTATTTACAAGCAAGCTAACCCTGAGCTGAGCCATATTTACGGATTCACCGATTTCCACCTGATTACCCGCGAAGCCGGCGGCATCTTCATGTTCTACAATGATCAGGACGAGCTATTGTTTGTGGGCAAGGCCCGCAAGCTAAGACCGCGGATCAAGAAGCATTTCGAGGATAATGTATCCGTGATGAAGCCCCACCGCGATGAGGTTACCCGCATCGAAGTCTGCCTCGTCGAAGATCCGGTGGACAGAGAGATTTATGAGACCTACATCGTGAACAAGCTTCGCGCGAAGTACAATGTCGAGAAGGTTCTGTATAAATAAGGTTTGATGGAAAAGGCGTGGTCCCTGCGGACTGCGCTTTTTATTTTTCCTGCTTCAAGCACCCAACTCCGCAGCGTTTTCCTCTTGTTTTAATAAACGAAATTTGAGACAATAAGGTATTGTTGCTGCTAATGTCCCTGTCAAGGTAGAATAGATAGATTGAACTTTAATGTTTTGAAAAGAGGATATGAAATGAATAAAGAATCCATTTATGGATTGACTTTGGAGCAATTGACGGCATGGCTGCTGGAGCATGGCCACAAGAAATCCCGGGCCGCTGCTGTCTGGGAATGGCTGTACCGCAAGCGGATCACCAGCTTCGCCGAGATGGACGGAATGAATCAGGAATGCATAGAGCTGCTGGAAGAGCATTATGTGTTTCAGACGATGGAAGAGCATGTCAAGCAGGAATCGGCCGACGGTACGGTGAAGTTCCTCTTCCGCCTCCAGGACGGCAACCTGATTGAGACAGTGATGATGCGGCAGAAGTACGGCTTGTCCGTATGTGTCACCACTCAGGTCGGCTGTAATATCGGGTGCAGCTTCTGTGCAAGCGGGCTGCTGGCGAAGAGCCGGGACCTGACCAGCGGCGAGATCGTGGAGCAGATTATGAAGGTCCAGCATTATCTGGATCAGGCTGGTCTGGGCCAGAAGGTCACCCATGTCGTGGTTATGGGGATCGGCGAGCCGTTCGATAACTTCCGGCATCTGCTGAACTTCCTGATTACCATCAAGGATCACAAGGGCCTGGCGATTGCCGGCAAAGGAATCACCGTATCCACCAGCGGTTTGGCGGACAAAATCAGAGAATTCGCCGACGCCAATATGCAGGTCAATCTGGCGATCTCGCTGCATGCCCCAAATAATGAGCTGCGGACACAGATTATGAAGATTAACCGGGCCATTCCTATAGAGAAGTTAATGCCGGCGATTGATTACTATCTGGAGAAGACGAACCGGAGAATCACGCTGGAGTATATCCTGCTGAAGGATATCAATGACCGCGAGGAGCATGCGCTGGAGCTGGCCGAGTTGATCGGAGACCGCCGCCAGCTGGCGAACGTCAACCTGATTCCGTATAATCCCGTGGACGAGCATAGCCAGTATCAGCGGAGCAGTCGGGAATCGGTGCGTGCCTTCTTCGATACGCTGAAGAAGCAGGGCGTCAGCGTCAGCACCCGGCTCGAGCAGGGCGTCGATATTGATGCGGCCTGCGGACAGCTGCGCAGCAAGCAGATCAAGAAGACCAAAGGCAAAGCCGCAGATACTGTGTTACAATAATCTGGCAGTGAATTGAGAAATGAGGAATGCAACTTGTTGACATTTACAAGCTACACCGTGGAGAACGTAAGAGATCCTTTTAATATCCTAAGCGGCAAGCGGTATGAGTTCGTCGTGAATATTGATGTGCCAGAGGATGATGAGCTGTACGTGGAGAACGGCGTGTCCGCCCGCGTGATTGTCAAAGTGGAAGAAGAGCAGACAAGCATTGTCAGCTACGATCTGCTGGAGACCTCGTCAGGCCAGCTGCTCGATTTCGATATGGAAGAAGATGAGGAAGCCGCGCTGCTTCAGTTCTGTTCGGAGCATGTTCCTGCATAGGACAGGGCGGCAACGGTCTTAAGAAAGAGGAACTGCTGATTTCAGCAGTTCCTTTTTTTGTGCAAATCTACAAATAGATTCGCGTTCAAGCCCCAGCTTCACTATCCCAGGCAGCCTTCCACATAATAATGAATCTGCTTGTTCCACCATGGCCAGTCATGGCTGACATCATGGCCCCAGTAGTCGATCCGGGCCGGAATGCCCTTCTGCCCCAGCACCTCCTGAAGCAGCCGGGTCTCATGAAGCATCTCATCCTCATACGCCCCTTGACCGACACAGACGATAATTGTGCTGTTGCGGTACTGGTTCAGATAATGCTCATCCGTCAGCCCCGGCAGGTAATGCAGCGGTGAATTGAGATAGACGTTCCCGCTCATATAGTCGCCGAAGAAGTAATAGGTGGAATAGACGCCGCTCAGGGCGATCAAGGTATCGAAATAGTGCGGATAACGGAAAAAGAAGCTGGCGCTGTAATAAGCACCCATCGAGCAGCCGGAGATCAGAATGCGCTGGTCGGTCCCGCCGTTGTTGTGCTTGCTCTCATGGAGGATGCCGGGAATCAGCTCATGCGCAATATATTTGTCATACTGTTCATGACGGTGTATCCGGTCCTCGTTGTTCCAGTGAGTGGAGAAGAAGGTCTCCTCGTCCAGACTGTCGCAGGCCCAGATTTGCAGCTTGCCCGCTTCAATGAAGGACGAAAGCGTATCGATCATGCCCGAATCCTCATATTGATAAAAGCGTCCAAGCGAGGTGGGGAAGACGAGCATCGGTTTGCCGGCGTGGCCGTAAATTTTATACTCCATGTCTCTGCCCAGGTTGTGGCTGTACTCCTTATGGTAGCTTATCCTCATCCGTTAACACATCCTATCCCTCTTCTTGTTGAATATAGCCTCTAATGTCTCTGACCTCCGAAAGCTCGGGTGAACGGAACTGATAAGCGCGGTTGCCCATTGCTCTGCTGAAGACCTCTTCAATCTCGTCATAATTGACGATCTTCCCTCCGAATGCATGGTAGATGTCCTCATGGCTGTGAGCGTAATGCTTATGATTCTTGCGGCTGGCATAGCCGGTATAATATTTTCCTTCGTATGGACCGCCGACCTCATTATGCACAACCATGCTGGCCCATTCCTTATACACATTGACATCATAGGCGAAGTTAATCGCATCAGTCATCCAGGCGCCGGGCGGTCGCATATTCACTTCCAGGGCAATGATCCGGCCATCCTTGTGCGATTTGAACAGCTCGATATGGAAGAACCGTTCCCGGATGTCAAAAGCCTGCAAAATGCTCCGCCCCGCCTCCTCGACCTCCGGACTGATCTCCCGCAGACAGAAGTAGTAGAGGTGATTGTCCGTATTGACGACATCCATCACACTGTTCTCGAACAGGTGGCTGACCGCGAAGCGTACATTCCCGTCCCTGTCTACCAGCCCGTCATAGGTGAGGATGACCCCGTCTATGAATTCCTCAATAATGAAGGCTACATCCTCCGGCTTCGTGTCAAAAAAGTGCTGGAGCTCCTCTTCGTTATTGATCTTATACGTGTTACTGGCCCCGGAGCCGAGATCGGGCTTCACCACCAGCGGGAAGCCGGCGCTCTGGATGAAGCTCTCGACGCTCTCACGCGTTGTGCCGGTGGAGAACTGGACGGTGCTTACCCCGCTTTTGCGGAAAAATTCCTTCATCTTGGACTTCTGCTTCAGGTTATGGACGAAATCCGACTTGGTGCCGTAGATGTTGAAGTCCGTACGGATCGCCGCATCCTGCTCCAGCCAGTATTCATTCAGCGACTCGAAGCGGTCAATCTTGCCGTACTTATGGGTGAAATAACCGACAGCCCGCAGAATCTCCTCGTAGCTCTCGAGGTTGCTTACCCTATAGTACTCGGTCAATGCCGATTTCAGCTTGTCCTCCAGCTGGTCATAGGCTGCATCGCCAATCCCAAGCACCGTGGCCCCCTGCTCCCGCAGGTGCGTACAGAATTCAGCGCTGTTCTTGGGGAAATGCGGGGAAAAGAAAATAAAGTTCATGCAGACCGGCCCCTTTGACTAAAATATAATCCCGAGTTATTTTGTATGATTAATTCAATCTACCAGCTTCGCCAGCATCCGTCAATCCTCTTGGTGCTATTTTTGCTGCAGGGTACGGTTGAGCCGGGCGAGCAGTCCGCTGAAGAGTTCGCAGTCCTCCGTGGACCAGTCCCCGAAGATCTCCCCGTAGCGCGCAAGCCGGATGTCCCGGGCCTCGGCGAAGGTCTGTGCACCAAGCGCAGTAAGCTGAAAATAGCTGGAGCGCCCATCCTGCGGATCAGGCACCCGTTCCACATAGTTCTTCGCCTCCAGGACACTTGTCTGCCTGCTGATGGTAGAGGTGTCGAGGCCGAATTGTTCGGCAAGCGCCTTAACGCCTACCTTGTCGTGTATCGACAGATGGTGGAGCAGGGTATACGAGGAGCGGTCCAGCCCGCCGTGCTTCTTATCCAGCGAGCCGAGGCGGATCAGCGTGATCAGCTCCTGGTTCAGGGCTTCGAGGTGCTTATCCTTCTGTTCATCAGCCATAGTTAGATTCCGTCCTTTACCGGTTACTTTGTCATATGTCTCCCTAGTATAAGTGATAACACCGGCCTTATGCTAAGGGAACCGGATATTGCCGCCTTATTTTGAAAGAATCATGAAACAAGTCAAGTTGACTTTCAAACATATAGTTGTATAATACACATATATTAAATTAATTGTATCATACACCTATATTGGGGTGAACCGCAAAATAGAGGAGAGAGCGCCCTTGAGCAGTCCGGCGGCAAAACATTCATCATTCTGGCTGATTATTCTGGCCATCTTTTTCGGCAATTTCATGGCTATTCTCAGTACAACCACCATTAACGTAGCGTTCCCGGTCTTCCTGAAGGACTTCCACGCCGGGATCAGCACCGTACAGTGGATGATTACCGGCTATCTGCTGACTACTGGCGTCATTGCACCTGTGGTGGGTTATTTCGGGGATAAATGGAGCTATAAGGTTCTCTACGTATTCGCCCTGTCGGGCTTCACCTTGTTCTCGGCACTGTGTACGGTGGCCTGGAATATTCATTCACTGATTACCTTCCGCATTATCCAGGGAATATTCGGCGGCCTGATCATCCCTACCACCATGACGATGATTTATCAGTTTATCGACAAAGAAAAGCAGGCCTTCGCCATGAGTCTCTGGAGCCTGTCCTCGATGCTGGCGCCTGCCTTCGGCCCGACACTCGGCGGCTGGCTGACCGGATATTTCGGCTGGAAATCGCTGTTCATAATCAATCTGCCGATTGGCCTGATTGCCATTGGCGTAGCTCTCAAGTGCCTGCCCTTCCAGCGGCAGAACACCGGGAGCAGAAGCTTTGATCTGCCGGGCTTCGTCACAGTCATTCTAAGCAGCGCCTTCATTATTCTGGCGTTCAATAAAGGGGGCGCCTGGGGCTGGACGTCATGGAATACCCTGACCTTGCTGCTGGTTGGGGCGGCGGCCTTAACGTATTTCATCCGCAGGGAGCTGTCGATCCAGGAGCCGCTGCTGAATCTGAAGGTATTCCGGCAGAGCCGGTTCACCTACAGCCTGATCATCAACTGTATTATTACCGTTGCGTTATACTCGGGGACCTTCCTGATCCCGGTCTTCCTGCAGGATATCCAGCAGTCTACCCCGCTGAAGACCGCGCTGGTGCTATTGCCGGGCTCCATCGTGATGGCTGTACTGTCACCGGTGGTCGGCAAGCTGTACTCCCGGATCGGACCGTTCTGGCTGATCCTGGGCGGCATTCTGCTGCTGAGCGCCTCAACCTGGGTGCTTGCCCACATTACGCTGGCCGTGACCCATACCCGTGTCGCGGTGCTTATGACAGTGCGCAATGTCGGCATTGCGCTGGCCTTCATGCCGGTGACCAACGCCGGAATGTCGGCGGTGCCAAGGGCCATCACCGGCCACGCCTCCTCCGTGACCAACTGGGTCCGCCAGGCTACAGGTGCCTTGTCCATTGCCGTATTCAGCTCGCTGCTCGCTTCCAGATCGCTGGCCCATCAGCAGGAGCTGGCGGATGGGCCAGCCCGGGCAGCCGGTTCTCTGCTGAAGGCGCAGGGGATGACGATGGGCGTGCAGGATATTTTCCTGATCGCTACGGCAGTGGGGCTGCTGGCTATTCCGCTGACCTTCCTCCTGAGAGGCGGCAACGGCAAGCCTGCAGCAGCCCCTGCTCCACAGGCGGAGGCTTGAAGCCGGGACTCTGCCCTAAATACTCCTTTATCATGCGTTATAGCGCTTTCTCTTCGCATGTTGGGCGATTATGAGTTAGAATACTATAAAGTGAGCAAATAATAGGAGTTGTATACATGTCTAATAATGACGAAGTATTTTTGACCAAAGAAGGCTTGGCCAAGCTGGAGGAAGAGCTGAGGGAACTGAAGGGAGCAGGGCGCAAGGAGCTTGCAGCCCGGCTTAAGCTGGCGATCAGCTACGGCGATCTGAAGGAGAACAGCGAATACCACTCCGCCAAGGAGGATCAATCCTTCATGGAGACCCGCATTATGATTCTCGAGAAGATGCTGATTAAGGCGCAGATCGTGGATGCCAGCAATATGGATCTGAGTACAGTCAGCGTAGGCTGCATCGTTATCCTCAACGATGTGGAGTACTCGGAGAAGATCGAATATAGAGTGGTTGGCCCGGCGGAAGCCGATGTGCTGGACAACAAGATTTCCTACGAGAGCCCGCTCGGCAAAGAGCTGATCGGCAAAAAGGTAGGCGATATCATCAGCGTCAATGCCCCGATGGGGATCATCAAATACGAGCTGCTTGAGATCAAAATGCTGTAAAATGAAGACCTAGCCGGAATCCCGTGGCCCTTAATTTAAGGGTGCGGGATTTTTTTTATGTTTTGGGGTCCCCGCAAAGTACCTGAGTCAACACCTACGCTAAAGCTCCACTTTGTGGGGTTATTTTGTCTGCACGGGGCGGGGGTCATAGGCAATTGCTATCAAGGATATTGCTTCCTTGTCTTAGACGCTCCCTGCCGGGAGGGTTATATTAGAAAATAACTACTGCATAGAGGAGTCCTGGCTTGTGATTCAGACTGTACTCACGACACTTGTTGAGGTCATCGTACCGCTGTCCATTCCGGTGGCCGCCGGAGCGCTGCTTGGACGGTATAAGCAGCTCGATACGAAGCCTCTGCTGACGCTGTATCTGTATTTTCTCAGTCCGGCTATTATTCTGGACACGCTGGCTACGGCGGATATCTCCTTCGATGATGTCTATAAGACACTGGCCTTCTCGCTCATGAACCTGTTTCTGCTGTGGGGTGTGGCGACCCTAATCGGTAAAATGCTGAAGCTGGCTCCGCCGGAGGCCGCCGGTCTTACGCTCATCTCCACCTTCACGAACAGCGTCAATTACGGCCTGCCGCTGGTGCTGCTGGCCTTCGGCCAGCTGGGCCTGGACAAGGCATCGGTCTATGTCATCGCCCAGATGGTGATCGTGAATACGATCGGTGTGTATTTTGCCGCCCGGTCACAGTTCTCCGTGCGCAGCGCGTTGAAGTCAGTCTTCTCGCTGCCGGCCATCTACGCCGCCATCCTGGCGCTGCTGCTGCGGGCGCTGGGCCTGCATATGCCGCATGAGCTGGCCTCAGGCGTTGCGATGGCCGCCGGAGCATATTCGCCGGTAGTACTGGCGATCCTCGGCGCGCAGATGGTCAAGGTCCAGGCAGCACATACGGAGCGCAATGTGCAGCTGGCCTTCTGGACGGGGCTGACCGTCCGGCTGGTGCTGGCTCCGCTTCTGGCTGCGCTGGTGCTGCTCGCCCTGAACATCACAGGCACCCTGTTCTCAGTGCTGCTGATACTGGCCTCCATGCCGGTGGCAGTCAATTCCGTCGTCCTGGCCGAACGCTTCGGCAGCTCGCCTGCGCTGGTCTCACGCTGTATCGTCTGGACGACGCTGGCCTCCTTCCTGGTCCTGCCGGTGTTGATTGCGGCGGTGGGGGGATAGGGGGGCGCAACGAATGTATGCGAAAAACTGAATAGAGGGGCAATAGTGCCCCCCTGGAAGTAATTATTAAGACACAGGCACTTCACTCATCAGTGCATGTACATTTTGATCGGGGTCCTGAAAGAACGTCATCCAGGTTGCGGTTTGACCCATCTCAGCCACTTTATGCGGCTTGTCCAGGAAATGTACATTCCGCCCGACTAAGGTTTCGTACGATGCGTGTATATTGTCAACTTGGAAATAGAACACCGAGCTGGGATGATCGAACCGCGGGTCTTCAGCAATACTCAAGACCATCTGAAGTCCGTTACACTCCAGGAAAGTCATGTTTGGGATCTGAAATAACAGGTTTAGGCCTAGGGTATCTTGATAGAATCGGGTGGCAGCCTCCATGTCATGTACCCGAATGGATATTTGCCCAATGCCTTTGATTTGAAATTCTGAATTCATGTGAATATCGCTCCCTTGTTATATTGTATGTTCCACGCAGTAAATGTAACATGTGCGGATGAAGCGTTACTTTTCCAAAATCACTTTTTTCTAAACATCCGGGGTGAGTATCCCATTCTTTGTTTAAAAACCTTATTGAAGGAAGAGACATTGTCGAAGCCAACACTTAGGCTAATCTCGGTTACACTGCTTTCCGTTTGAGCAAGGAGACGCTGTGCTTCAAGTATCCTTTTTTCGAGGATGAACTGGTGTGGCGTTCTTTTGAAAAAGTGGCGGAAGTTGCGGATCAGATGGTTTTTAGAAAGACAAGCGACTCTTGAAACTTCTTCAAGCGACACGTTTTGGTTGTAATAAGCATGTAAGTACTCGTATGCTAGTGTCAACCGCCGAAAGAGTTCTTCTCTAGTGGCTGGCCGCATACCTGGCAATGTATTAATTTCTTGAGAAATCTTCTGGTGGACGTTAAGCATTGCTTGAATTAGACATTGATATTGTTCATCGACCCAGAGATTCTCGCTACCGAGTGCAGGTAAGGAATTCTTGAAGTTCTCGAGAAGTGGAGTTATCAGATGACTATTGCGGTATGACTTGGTGTGAAATTGCAACGGGTGCTTAGATTCTGAGAATGGATCGTCCAAAGACTTCTCTATTCCTAAATGAACGGCTCTATGAAGAACCTCTTCAGCAAAGCCAGTCTTGAAAAATACACAAAAAGAGTCGACTTCGGTTTCTGACTCAATGGCTATAGCGTACTGCTCCCCTTCATTTAACAGGAGGTAGCCCTCTCGCTCAACAGCATAATGGCCGAGTCTTGTTTTGTAATAGGCCCGGCCATTCCGAAATGTCTTGATCGAAAGGGGGCCGGTGCCTTCCCAATGATGAGTTGTACTTCGCGCTTGCAGAACGAAGTTCCGCTGGAACAAAGGGAATCTGGAGGTTCCCATCTATAGAGTTCAGCCCCTTCCACAGTTGGTCCATTCCATTCTACAATAGTCCACAGCAATAACAAAGAAGCTCCCTCTTCATGATCTGAAGGGGGAGCTTCTTGTATACAGTGAGGCTGCTTCATGCTGAACAATAGGGCGAAGCCTCAATCCGGCTGGCCTTCAGCGACCTGGATGGTGAAGATGAAGGTAGCTCCGCCCACTAGACCCGGCTTGGCATAGATCGTTCCGCCCATGAGGTCGACCAGCATTTTGCAGATGGACAGCCCGAGCCCGGTTCCGCCGAACTTGCGGTTGATGGTGGCTCCGATCTGGGTGAACGGCTGGAACAGATAGTTCATCTTATCCGCTGGAATGCCAATGCCGGTATCTTCAATAATGAATTCCAGCTCCAGCAGCTTATCCATAGCCTGCCGGAGATGGACATGCACTTTGACGCCGCCGGTGATCGTGAACTTGATGGCATTGCCGATCAGGTTATTCAGTACCTGGCGCAGACGGTTGGGGTCACCGATAAGCAGGGCAGGAATGTCAGAATCAATAGAGGTCTCCAGGGTCAGGTTGCGTTCTTTCGCCAGAGCCCTGAACAGATCGACCGTTTCTTTGATGCAGGAGTGAAGATTGAAGAGCTCGTAATCCAGCTCCATTTTACCGGATTCGATCTTGGTGAAGTCCAGGATGTGCGTAATGACAGAGACAAGCGCGTGACCGCTGGTATGAATGATTTCGGCCATCTCCTGGTCGTCAGCAGACAGCTCGGAGGAACGAAGCACATCCGACATGGCAATAATCCCGTTCAGCGGGGTGCGGATCTCATGGCTCATCATGGCAAGGAAACCGCTCTTGATCCGCAACGCCAACTCGGCCGTCTCCTTCAGCTCGGTCAGGATGCCGTTGGCCTTCTCCAGCTCCTGCGTTTTGAGCTGCAGCTCCTTGCGGGTCTGGTAGAGACGGACGAAGCCGTCAATCTTGCTTTTTAACACGGTCGGATGGAACGGCTTGGTCAGATAGTCAATGGCCCCGGCCGAGTAAGCCAACATATAGTTCTCCAGCTCCGAGGTCAGCGAGGTTAAGAAAATAATAGGGATATCCCGTGACTTCTGACGCATCTTAATCCGTTTCGCCGTTTCAAATCCGTTCATGCCAGGCATGAGCACATCCATAATGATCAGGGCGAATTCCTGTTCCAGCAGACATTTCAGAGCATCCAGGCCCGAGAGGGCTTGAACCAGCCGGTAGGGTGAATCGGCCAGCAATGCCTGAATGGACAGGAACTCGTCTGCCCGGTCATCTACAACCAAAATATTAATCGGATACTCCATGCTGCCTCCTATTGAATCAACCATAATTTCAGCACTCTCACCAGCTGTGTGGTATTAATCGGTTTGGATATATAATCGCTCGCCCCAGCTTCGAGGCATTTGACCCGGTCTTCCTCCAAGGCGCGGGCGGTCAGCGCAATAATGACGATCTGATCATAGTCTGGGTTTAGCCGGATATGCTTCATCGTCTCGTAACCATCCATCTCCGGCATCATAATATCCATGAATATCAGCTCTACGCCCGGGTGGGTCTCCAGATGCTCCAGGGCTTCTCTGCCATTCTGGGCAAAGCTGATCTCCATATTATAACCTTCCAGCACACTGGATAACGCAAAAATATTACGCATATCATCATCCACAAGCAGAATGCTTTTCCCGGCAAAAGCGGACTCCGGATTATGCAGGTTCTCGATCAGGCGCTGCTTATCCAAAGGCAGGT
This sequence comes from Paenibacillus sp. FSL P2-0136, assembly GCF_037975325.1. Lineage (NCBI taxonomy): Bacteria > Bacillati > Bacillota > Bacilli > Caryophanales > Paenibacillaceae > Paenibacillus > Paenibacillus sp. FSL P2-0136. The sequence goes on along the minus strand of NZ_CP150244.1, from coordinate 6,966,067 downwards.
CTGCATGCTTGCGGTGGAGGTAGAGGGCCGTATCGTCATAGAGACGTTCCATTGAACGCACGTTCTTGATCACAATACTCTCGGCGTAGTGCTTAAGGCGCTGCTCATCTGTCTTGCTGAGATCCTTGCCTGTATAAATAATCACCGGCAGGGTCTGCAGCTTGCGGTTGGTCTTGACCTGCTCCAGCAGGTCGAAGCCGGAAATATCCGAGAGACCCAGGTCCAGCACCATACAGTCAAAATGATGGCTGGCCAGATGCTCCATCGCTTCTCTTCCGGTGCCCACAGCAATAATGTTCACATCGGGATGGGCGATGAATTCGACAAGACTGCCGCGCAGAACCTTGTTGTCTTCGACAATCAGCAGACTCTTCACCGGACGGCGGATATAAGTCTCAATCTGGAGAAAGGCTGCTTCCAGCTCTGCATAATCATTCGGCTTCTTCCAGAAGGATAAAGCCCCCATCGACAGGCTCTGCTGGTTCTCCTCGGCTGTTGAAATCACATGCACAGGGATATGCCGCAGCTCCGGCCGGCTCTTCAGGCGGCTGATAATGGACCAGCCGTCCAGAACGGGAAGATGCAGATCCAGCAGGATTGCATCAGGCTTGTAGGCATGGGCCAGGGCAAGCCCCTGATCGCCCTGGAAGGCGACGATAGCCTTGAAGCCCCGGCTGCGCGCCAGCTCCAGCAGCCGGGCGGCGAATTCGGCGTCCTCCTCGATAATCAGCAGGGTAATATCCCCGCTTAGCAAATTGCTGCGGTCATCATCCATTTCCGCATATTGCAGCAGCTTCGGATTGGAGATAGAAATGTCGGGCACGAAGGACTCGCGGAAGGCCGGATTCTCGCGGCGGATAGGCTCGGAAGCCGGAATCTCCGGAGAGGCTGCTGCTGAATAGGCTGCGGCAGCAAGGGTCTGGGCATCCTCACCCGGTTCTACAGCGGGAATAATCAGGGAGAAGGTGCTGCCCTTGCCTTCCAAGGAATCAACCTCAATTCTTCCGCCCAGCAGGGTAGCCAGCTCCCGGCAGATCGTGAGGCCGAGACCGGTGCCGCCGTATTTGCGGCTGGTGGTGCCGTCTGCCTGCTGGAACGCTTCGAAGATGCTCTCCAGCTTGGAAGCGGCTATGCCAATACCGGTGTCGCTGACGGCGAAGATGACCTCTTCGCCGCTGGTACGGATCGACAGGGAGACGGAGCCTTGCTCCGGTGTGAATTTGATGGCGTTGGATAACAGATTATTCAAGACCTGCTGCAATCTGTGACCGTCGGTCATCAGATAATCCTGCAGCCGGTTGTCGGAATGGACATCGAACCGCAGGTTCTTCTTCTTGGCCTGCTGTTCGAAGTGGCGGAAGACATGATTGCTGAGATCCTGTGGGGAGACCGGCTCGATGACAGGGGTCATTTTGCCGACCTCCAGCTTCGCCAGATCGAGAATCTCATCGATCAGCTGCAGGAGATCCTTGCCTGCCGAGAAGATCGTATGAACGTATTCCAGCTGCTTCGCTTCCAGATTGCCGTCCTTGTTCTCGGCAAGAATCTGCGAGAGGATCAGCAGGCTGTTCAGCGGGGTGCGCAGCTCATGGGAGACATTGGCCAGGAATTCCGATTTGTACTGCGCGGCCATGAAGATCTCCTGCGCCTGTGCCTGGATCTCCTCCTTCTGCTTCTCAGTAAGCTCGACTTGAAGCAGCAGCTGATCATGGGAGGCAGCCAGCTCCTCCTTCTGGATCAGCAGTTCATCGGCCTGGGTTTGCAATGTATCGGTCTGGGCCTGAAGCTCCTCCGTCTGAGACTGAAGCTCTTCTGTCTGGGCCTGAAGCTGCTCCTTCTGCTCCAGCAATTCACTCGTCTGTGCCTGGAGCTCCCCGGCCTGATCTGCGATCTCGGACTTTTGCATTTCCGTGATTTGAAGCTGCTTCTGCATATCGCGGTTTGCCGCAGAGATCTCGTCGGCCTGGGCCTTGATCTCCATGGTTTGCCGGCGGGAAATCTCCATCTGATTCTGCAATTCCAGGTTGGAGGCATGCAGCTCTTCCGTCTGCTGCCGCAGTTCCTCCGTCTGGGCTTCAATCTCGTCCTTCTGGGCCTCTGTGAGCTTCATTTGTGTCTGAAGCTGTTCATTGGAGGTCAGCAGGCTCTCGGACTGCGCCTCCAGTTCAGTCTTCTGGTCCTGTAACTGGTCGGTCTGCAGGCGCAGCTCCTCTGTCTGGGCCATCAGCTCTTCGGTCTGAGCTTCCAGCTCCTGGGTCTGGGCGGTCAGTTCTTCCGTCTGGGCTTCCAGTTCTTCCTTCTGCAGCTGAGTCTCACTCAGCAGATCTTCGATCCGGGCGACATCCGCCAGTGTATTAATCAGCACGCCCATATTCTGTGCGGTGCGTTCAATCAGCTGCATCTCCTTGGAGCTGAACGGGCGTAGTGCCGCCAGCTCCATGACAGCAACAATTTCCTGCTCATGCTTAATAGGAACTATAATCAGTGAGGCAGGCGCAGCCTCCCCCAGACCGGAACGGACCTTGATATAATGCTCTGGAAGATCCTGCAGAACAATCATCTGCCCATCGAGTGCGCATTGTCCGACCAGGCCGCTGCCCAGCGGTATGGATTCCTGTTGCCCTGCGGCATCATCGAAGGCATAGCCGGCTGCGAAGTTCAGCTGGCCCCCCTGCTTAAGATAGATAGCCCCGTAGCTTCCGCCTACAGCGGTAGCGAGCCTGCCGATGAACACACGCGAGGCCGTCTTCAGCTGGACAGAGCCTTGAAGCAGCAGCGCCATCTCAGACACCTGCGTATTAATCCAGGCCTGTTCTTCGGCTCTAAGCCGCAGTTCGCGCTCATCGGCGGTTCTATGGTGAAGGTCAGCCGCCAGCCCGAAAAAGGAAGCGGCCAGCTGCCCGAATTCATCCGTCTGAACAGCAGCCGCAGCATCAGGGTTGAAAATGCCTGCTGCGATATCCTCTGAGATCTCCGTGATCCGGCCTAGACCGCGATCTATATTCCGCTGAATACTGTAAAGAAGGCTGATGCTAACCAGAATGCCGCCTGCGCCTAATCCTGCTGCAAGCAGGCGCGAGCCGCCCTCCATAAAGAGGAAAGATATAGTAATCATACTGCCTAACAGCAGTATAGTAGCTGAAGTTGCTAACCAAACCTGTTGTTTTATTCTCATTGTTCGCCGCCTTTGTTCAGTTAGAATGTTTAGCTATATAATTATAGCTTTTATGGAGCTTCAGTGATATAGAAGACATGAAGAAAACACCTTAAACCTAAAATTTACAAGGCTTCCTGGAGGCGGGCCCGCTTTTGCAGGAGGTTTCATGAAAACTTTGAAATCACCGCAATTTACTTAAAATTTTGCTTGTAAGCAGCGGGTAGAGCGTGTAAGATAACAGACATGCTTCATAATAGATTTCTTATAACAGATTTCATATAACTCATATAATCTTGGGAATATGGCCCATAAGTTTCTACCGGATAGCCACTGTAATTATCCGACTATGAGTGAAATAGCGCATCTAGGGTTCCGTTTCTTGTGCTGCGGCACGGGAAAGACTGGTCCAAGCGATGCGGACACGTATATGTGTTACACCACCAAGGGACAAAAACCCAGAAGGACAGATTCACTTGAGAGAAACACTCAGGGAATCTGTCCTTTTTATTTTATCTGTCTTTTTTATTTCTAAGGAGGAAGATCCGCTGTAATGAAAGTATTGGAAGAACGCATTAGACAAGAGGGCTTAATTCTATCGGAGACTGTACTGAAAGTGGACTCATTTCTGAACCATCAGGTAGACACGGCGCTTGCGCTTGCGATCGGGAAGGAATTTGCAGCGGTCTTCGGGGACCGGCAGATCACCAAGGTGCTGACTGTGGAGGCCAGCGGCATCCAGTTCGCCATGGCGGCGGGAATTGCGCTGGGCGTGCCGTTCATCTATGCCAAGAAGAAGAAGGCAGTCACCTTGTCCGAAGCGGTGTATTCGGCACCGGTTCATTCCTTCACCCGTCAAGAGGACTACCAGATCAGCATCTCACAGAAATATCTCGGGCCGGACGATACCGTCTTGATCGTTGACGATTTCCTGGCTACCGGCGCGGCGCTTGTAGGGCTATGCGATATCGTAGCAGAGTCCGGGGCGCAGTTGGCCGGGGTCGGCTGTGTCATTGAGAAGAGCTTCCAGGAGGGACGCGGTCTGCTGGAGCAGCGCGGAGTTCCGGTGTATTCCCTGGCACGGATTGCTTCCATGTCGCCGGGTGAGATTCATTTCATAGATAATGAAGGATTAATCAAGGAGCGTGCAGGATGTTAAGCAAACAGAAGATACTTGCCCTAGGGCTTCAGCATGTACTGGCGATGTATGCCGGAGCGGTCATTGTACCGCTGGTTGTCGGGGGAGCACTCAATTTGAACGGTACGCAGATGGCGTATCTGATAGCAGCGGATCTGTTCACCTGCGGGCTGGCGACCCTGCTGCAGATTATGGGCAGCAAATATTTCGGGAGCGGGCTGCCGGTGGTGCTCGGCTGTACCTTCACGGCGGTCAGCCCGATTATCGCCATCGCTTCAGGCTCCAATCTGGCGACAGCTTACGGCGCGATCATTATCTCCGGGTTGTTCGTGGTGCTGGCAGCCCCGGTGTACGGGAAGCTGCTGAAGTTCTTCCCGACCGTGGTCACCGGCTCGGTAGTCACAATTATCGGGCTGTCGCTGATTCCTGTTGCGATGAATAATGTGGCCGGCGGCCAGGGAAGCGCCGACTTCGGGCAGCCCCGCAATCTGCTGCTGGCTCTGATTACTCTGCTCGTTATTCTGGCCGTGAACCGGCTGACTACAGGGTTTCTGCGTTCCATATCGGTGCTGGTAGGACTTGTAGTGGGTACAGTAATCGGCTACGCCATGGGCATCGTGCATTTCTCTACCGTGACTACAGCCTCCTGGGTCAGCGTTGCACAGCCGTTCTACTTCGGCTGGCCGCAGTTCAGCATCACCGCAATCTTCACAATGATTATCGTGAATATCGTGTCTATGGTCGAATCGACCGGGGTCTACTTTGCCGTTGGTAAGGCGACGGACCAGCAGGTGGAGCAGAAGCAGATCGTGAACGGCCTGCGTTCCGAGGGACTGGCCATCATGCTGGGCGGCCTGTTCAATGCCTTCCCGTACACCGCATTCTCTCAGAATGTCGGCTTGCTGTCGCTGACGCGGGTAAAGACGCGGAATGTTATTTTTGCAGCAGGCGGAATTATGGTCGTACTCGGGCTGCTGCCTAAGCTGGCTGCACTGACTACAGTGGTGCCGAATGCGGTGCTGGGCGGGGCGATGATTGTCATGTTCGGCTCGGTCGCTGCTTCCGGCATGTCGATTCTGTCCGATGTGGATCTGCGCAAGGACGGCAATCTGCTGATCGCTGCCTGCAGCATCGCGGTGGGCCTCGGCTCTGCAGTGCTTCCGTCCATGTTCGACCAGCTGCCGGAATTCGCTCGGATGCTGCTGCAGAACGGAATCGTATCCGGGTCGCTGACAGCGATCATTCTCAATATCTTCTTGTCGAAGACCCAGGAGAGTGCGGTTCCTGCCGCAGCCGCTCCGGAAACGAAGTAAAATATTCCATCCACGTAGCTCTAATAAGATGAACAGCCGATTCCGAAATAAATGGAACTCGGCTTTTTTTGCTTCAGATGAACGGAGTCTGTTGTATAATTTATACAATGACAACTAGAAGGGACTGGCAGAGGACATGAGAAAGTATTGGCTGAGCATTCTCGGCAGTCTGGTGCTGGTGTTGATCGTTCCGCTGCTCTCGGTCCTCCAGACACATCAGATTAAGGGAGACAGGCCGCAGGCGGTGCAGGGTGTGATTGACCTTCGCTCCTGGGACGCCCGCCACGACGGGATTATGAAGCTGGATGGAGAGTGGGAGCTGTACCGGGATGTGCTGCTGTCGCCTGAGGATTTCCATCCGGTGAACGCTGGTAAGGAGGTCCCCGCCGCCTCTACGATGATTCAGGTCCCGGGGAAGTGGAACGACGATATCTCTGAACAGGGCGGGCGCAGAGCCAAAGGCTATGCTACATACCGCCTCCAGGCGAAGATTACCCCAGGGGAAGCCATGGTCTACGGCCTGCGCACCAGCAACATCCGCAGTGCCGGCAAGGTCTATCTGAACGGGCAGGAGATTGGAAGCAGCGGAACCCCGGCAGCCTCGGCCTCTGAGGGCAGACAGAATAACATGCCTTTTATGGGATTCGCCTCGGTAACCGGGGATACCATGGAGATTATTGTGCAGGTAGCTAACTACAGCTACTCCTCAGGCGGGATCGTTCAGCCGATTGTGATCGGTAATCAGGCCGCTATTTTGAAGCACAGGGAATTTGCCCTGTTTGTAGACGGGGCTGCACTGATCGGATTCTTCGTGCTAGCCCTCTTCCTGCTGATGTTCTCCAAGGTAAGGGAGAGCCGGGGGGTCACATTGTATCTGGGCTTGTTCTGCATAGCGGCCTTTGTCTACATTTTTACGCATGGTGAAAAGCTTATCCTGGCGGCGCTGCCCGGCTTCCCTTACGAGATTATACTCAAGCTGCAACTTGCGTCCTCTACACTGGTCTATTATTATCTCCTGCACTATGTCGCCAATTCAGTGAACTACCCGATGTCCATTGGGATGATTAAGGCCTCCAGGCTGGTTACGGCATTCCTGCTGCTGATTGCTGCCTTCGTCCCGGCCTATCTGTTCAGCTATCTGGAGGTTCTGCTGCTGACTTGGGGCTCCGTAAGCCTGGGCTTCGTGCTCTACTCCATGGTCCAGGGCACCCGGCGAAATCCGAAGAATATGTTCCTGATGATGGTCAGTATCGAGAGCCTGAGCGTGGTCATTATCTATTATCTGGTCAGCTTCATGGGCATGACCTTCAGCTATTTCATCATCTCCTACGAGATACTCCTGTTCGGGTTCGTGCAGGCGATCCTTATGACCCGGCAATACGCAGCTTCCTTCCGCGAAGTGGAACAGCTCTCACGCCGCCTTTTGTCGCTTGACGGCTTGAAGGATGACTTCATCTCCGATACCTCGCAGGAGCTGCGGAGGCCGCTGCAGGGGATTGTCAACATGGCCAAGGTGCTGGCTCAGGGGACGGCCGGCTCCATCAGCACTGCCCAGCAGGATCAGCTGCTGACGATTGTCTCCACGGGCAAGCGGCTTACAGCCCTGATCCATGATATGTCGGACTTCGCGAAGCTGAATCACGGCTCGCTCTTCCTGCGCCGGCAGGCCGTCGATCTCCGCATGGCAGCTTCCTCCATTATGGCGGTCACCCGTCAGGTCTACGGCAACAGCCAGCTGGAATTCCGGCTGAGTCTGCCGGAACAGCTTCCGCTGCTGGAGACGGATGAGCAGCGGTTCGCTCAGATTCTGCATAATTTACTCGCGAGTGCAGTGAATTATACGCCCAGAGGCGTGATAACACTGTCTGCTGAGGTTAAAGAAGAGTATGTTGCCATCATCATAACAGACACTGGCCAGGGCATCGCGCCTGAGCGTCTGCGTACGATCTTCGATGCCAATGATCCAAGCGGTCCTGCCGCCAGTAAGGTCTACCGCGAGAACGGGCTTGGCCTCAGCATTACCCAGAGGCTGGTAGAACTGACGGGCGGGGAGATTGAGGTACATTCCGAACTGGGGCACGGCTCCGTCTTCTGCTTCACCCAGCCGATCCTGCAGAGGAGCAATGCACTGCTGGAGGAGGAATTCGGAGAGCTTCACGGCTGGGAGACGGCGCCTTCGTACCCGCTTCCCGGAGAAGAACCTGTGCAACTGCCGTCTGAAGACTGCTGCTCCATTCTGGTAGTGGATAATGATCCCGTTAACCTCCGCGTGCTGGTAGGCGTATTGCAGCTGGATAACCATTCTGTGATTACCGCCAGCAGCGGCGCGGAGGCGATCCAGATCATCCAGCAGCATCCTGAGCTTGATCTGGTGATTGCCGACTGGGTAATGCCGGAAATGCCCGGGCTTCTGTTATGCAAGGCCATCCGTGAACGGTTCACCTTGTCCGAGCTGCCGATTCTGGTGCTGATGGCGAGCAGCCGTCCTGATGATATCCTCGCAGCCTTCGAGGCCGGAGCGAATGATTATCTGAGCAAGCCGGTGGAGGTGCGCGAATTCAAGGCACGGATGCAGACCCTGCTGGATATGCGCAAGTCGATCCGTGTATCTGTCCAGTCGGAGATTGCCTTCCTGCAGGCACAGATTAAGCCGCATTTCTTATATAATGCGCTGAACGCCATTATCTCGGTCTGTCCGGAGGACCCGGACAAGGCCACGGAGCTGCTGCTGGACCTCAGCCAATACCTGCGGAGCAGCTTCGACTTCCAGAACCGGGGACAGACGGTTTCTATGGAGAAGGAGCTGGGACTGGTCAAATCCTATCTTGCGCTGGAGCAGGCGAGGTTCGATGAACGGCTGAACATCGAGTTCGATGTGCCGGAAGATGTGATGGCGATGGTTCCGCCGCTGAGCATCCAGCCGATTGTGGAGAATGCCGTTAATCATGGCCTGATGCAGAAAGAGGCCGGAGGGACGGTACGGCTGACAGTTGAGCTGCTGCCCGGCTGCCTCAAGGTAGCAGTCACGGATGACGGTGTAGGAATGACCCCGGAGAAGATTGCGGAGGTCCTCTCGGAAGAGCGGACAGAGGGGGGCATAGGGCTGCGCAATATTCAGCACCGTCTGCTCAAGATGTACGGAGCAGGCCTGAATATCGACAGTGTACCGGGAAGGGGAACCGCTATATCATATACCATCCCCACCTAAAGGTATTTGAGAACTACGAACGAAGAGGAGGTGAGTCCGACTGATGAAGGCCATATTGATTGACGATGAGAAGCCGGCGCTGCAGCATCTGGAGCGTATGCTCCTGAAGGATGGGCGTCTTACAATCACCGGGAAATTCACCTCGGCACGCCTGGGACTTGCGCATCTGGAACGGGAGAAGGCGGATATTGTATTCCTGGATATCGGGATGCCGGAGATGAACGGGCTGGAAGCAGGTGAATACATTGCCGGTATGGACCGGAACACCCGGATTGTCTATATTACCGCATACAGCGAGTATGCGATCGAAGCCTTTGAACTCAATGCAGCGGATTATTTGCTGAAGCCGGTGACCTCCCAACGGTTAAACAAAACCCTTGAGCGTCTGGAAGTCGGCAAGGAGAGCGCTGAAGTGAAGATGCCGCCTACACCGGCGTCTGCGGCGCCTGTCAAGGAGCTGTCAATCCTCTGCTTCCACCGGCTTGAATTCACAGACAGCACGGAGCCGGGGCGCAAAATGCAGTGGAGAACAAGCAAGGCGCAGGAGGTCTTCGCCCTGCTGCTGCATAACCGCGGCCAGTGGATACTCAAGGACACCATTGTGGATCTCGTCTGGCCCGATTTCAAGCCCGAGAAGGCCGTAACGAACCTGCATACCACGGTATACCATATCCGCAAGCTGCTGAAGGCTTGGGATATGGAGGTGCTCGTCGAATTCTCGCAGGAGCGTTACAGGCTGACCAAGGAGCAGGTGCTGCTGGATGTGGAGGAGTTCGAGCTGGGCTATGCCGGCACGCCTGTGGAGTCAGAAGAGGAATGGCTGCGCCGGGAAAAGATATTGAAGCTGTACCGTGGAGACTACCTGCAGGAGCATCATTACGACTGGGCAGAGATCCGGCGCAAGGAGCTGCAGGTCCGGTATATCCGCATGGCGCTGCATTCCGCCGAATATGAGCTGTCCTCCGGGCGTCCCCGGCTGGCGCTGGAGCGGCTGCTGGATCTGCAGGCAGCCGATCCTTATTCCGACCAGCTCTGCAGGCTGATCCTGCGAAGTTACGCCGACCTGGGGGATTTCATCGGATTCAGGACACACTACGATAAATACAAGGAGCTCCTGGAGAATGAGCTGGGCATCCGCCCTGACCAGGTCATGGACAGCTGGGTCCAGAAGGTATTGTAAGCCCGTAGCCGGCCACTGCAAAACTGCTTGTTGTCATTATTATTTATATGCTGTGGTATACATATTCAAGGCTGCGGGAATTGAAACGAAAGCGTAATGACAGCGTATCAGAAGCATACGAATATTCAAGAGGAGATGGAGTGGGAATGGATAACGGGTTGAAGGTCATCCTGTTCGAGAAGCTGCCTGAAGGCGACCTGCAAATGATTGAAGAGCGCGTCTGGAGCATGAATATGGTTACGGCACTGGAGCATGTCAATTATATTGTCGTTGGCGGACGTGAGTTCGAGGCGGTAGAGGGAAGACTGAATGTAGATGAAGGGAAGCTGGAGCTTCTGCTGGTTCCCATGCGTACAGAAGGTTAAGGATGAATACCAGGAAAGGAGGCCCCAAGTTGGCAAAAGACGAAGATGCTAAAGAACCCGCAATCAGCAGGCTGTTCACGCCGGACGGCAAACCGGTCCGCGTATTATCCACCTCGCTCGGCATTGCGCTGCTGGCTAACGCTTTATTCATTCCGGGAGGTGCAGGCGCAAGCGGCACAGGCGGCGAGGAGCCTAAGCTGGTCTCCTGGTCTACTGAGGAGGTTAAGCAATATTTCGACAAGAATGTAGACTGGAGTATTCCATATCCGGAAGACCAGGAAGAGAAGGTCCAGGAAGGGCAGGGGGCTGTAACCTCCGGCGGCACGACAGTAATTAACAACTACGGCGGGTATAACTCAGGGTTTGGCTGGGATGATGTGCTTCTGTACCACATGCTTTTCAATAGCGGTTCGTTCTACTCTTCCAGAGGCTGGTACAATGACCGGCCTACTTATTATGGAGGTACACGCAATACCTATAAGCCGCCCTCCTATAATAGCGGACGATTCCAGAACAAGCCGGTGGCCGGCTCGGTGGTGAAGCCGAAGACCTCAACTTCATCCACCGGCTCCATTACCAGAAGGAATACCTCTTCCAAATCGGGCGGCATCGGCGGCACCTCCAGCGGGCTGGGTTCGAATAAATCCAAATCCGGCTCCAGTAAAAGCTCGGGCAAAAGCTCGGTGCGCTCCGGCAAGAGCGGGTTCGGCGGATGATCCGGGCGGAGCAGGCATTCGAATATATAGACCAGTCCGGTCTGGAACGAGCTCCCCGGGTTGAGCGGCTGCATGAGCTGGGCTTCACCTGGGCCGATCTGGAGGACGAGGAATACTGGCTGGATGCGGTGGCTGTGATGCGCAGCGAGACCTATCAGGAATTGAAGGAAGCCGCCGCCGCGCTCTGGGCGATTCTGGATAAGGCCGTGCGTTATGTCCATCTCAGACATGATCTGTACGATCTCCTGGGGATTCCTCCGGTGCTATGGCATATGCTGGATGACTGTCCATTGCCGGAGCCGGGACTGATCAGCCGGTATGCCCGGTTCGATTTTGCCGTGGCAGGGGATGGCACGATTAAGCTGCTGGAGCTGAATGCGGATACTCCGACCGGCTATGTGGAGGCCTCCATTGCAACGCCGTGGATCTGCGCGGAAGCAGGCGTCGGAAACGTGAATGCGGCCATGAAGCAGCAGCTTGCCGCAGCCTGGGGCGTGGAGCGCCCCGACACGGTAGCCTGTGTGGATTATGGCAGCCATGAGGAGGACAGCGGAACGATTGAGGCGCTGGCCGCGCATAGCGGACTGGATGTCCGCTGTGTCGATTGTCTGGATCTGTCGATTGATGAGGGTGTGGTCAAGGACGGAGAGAACCGGATCATAGAGCGGATGTTCGCGCTGTACCCGAAGGAGTGGATGGCCGTAGATGAAGGCGGCGAGGCTCTGGCCTATGCCATTGAGAGCGGGAAGCTCCAGCTGTTCAACGGACCGCATAGCATCATCCTCCAGTCCAAGGGGCTGATGGCCGCTGTCTGGGGAATGTATGAGCTTGGCCTGCTGTTCACGGAGCCGGAACGCGAGGCCATCTCCCGGTACATCCTGCCGACGTACAATAAGGCGGTGTTCTCAGAGAGCTTTGTATCCAAATCCGTATTCGGCCGCGAAGGCGGATCTGTTCGGATCTTTGATGACAGCGGCGCGCTTGAGATCGAGGACGAGGAGGGCTACGACAGCAGCCAGCTCTTCCCCGTGGTCTATCAGAAAAGGGCAGAAATGGCCCGGATCATGACGGCGGAGGGTGAGCTGCACCTGCTGACCGGCATGTTCGTCATTAACGGAACGCCCTGCGGGCTGCTTGGCCGGGCCGGCGGGCCGATTACAGGCAATGCCAGTCATTTTATCGCGCTAGGAGTGAGGGGGCTTGAAGATGTTCAAGGATAGAGAGGGGCATGCTGCCGGGCGCAGAGCCCGGGGCACCCTGCTGACTACAGTGCTGCTACTGGCGGTTATGGTGCTGAGTGCATGCTCAGCGAACAGCGGCAGTGTATTTCATACCGGCACTGATACGTCGGATAGTGTATCGCGTGTACCATGGGATTACCGGGTGGTGGAGGGCAAGGTTGGCGATCTGGTCGGCAGCGATATGACTATATTGCCGGATAATGAGCTGCTCCCGAACGACGGGAATTATGCTACAGGCGACACCGTCTGGACGCTCCAGTTCATGGATGCCGAGCTGATAACGGACGCTGACCAGAAAAATGAGATCAAGCTGTCCGCCTGGACGACACTTAAGTCTTACGCCGACCAGAAGGCGGCCACAGAGGATCTGGCTAATCTCAAGGTATCCATCACAACGGATGTGGACCTGGTTGGAGTGTACAAGACGGAATACCAGAGCAAGACCAGAAATTTCGCAGTGCTGGAGCTGCCTTCCGGCAACCGGATCAAGCAGCCGATTGACGACAAGCGCTATACCGCGCTGGAGAAGCAGAAGAAAGTCTCAGTGGTGCTGGAGGAAGTACATGATTTCGCCGACTATGATTCGGCCTATGCGAAATTTCGGGGGTGGGCTAAATGACGATCGTAATTAATCTGGTGGTTAGTATTCTGACCATTGTTCTGCTTCAGGTGCTGGGTATGGTGATCTTCGCGCTCATGACTCCATTCAAGGATATGGAGGAGCTGAAAAAGGGAAATATTGCGGTAGGCCTGGCGTTCGGCGGCAAGTTCCTGGCTACGGCGGTAATTCTAGGCGTGGCCGCTTACACCAATACCTCCATCTGGTTCATGATGCTCTGGTTCGCTGTGGGGTATGTCTGCCTGATCGCTTCTTACTGGATCTTCGAGCTGTTCACGCCCGGCTTCCGGATTTCAGAGCAGCTGGAGAAGGGAAATGTTGCGGTCGGCGTCATGCTCTGCATGGTGTTCATCGGGACGGCCTTTGCGGTCAGCAGTCTGATTATTTAGGTAGACTCGATTGGCAGGCGGGCGGCTGTGCCCCGCAAGGGACTCGGCGCAGGCTGCTGCCCGCCGGCTCAATTCACCCGGGAGGCAGGGATGAGCATTGCATTTTCTAATCCAATTATCCGGCAAGCTGCTTCATCTCAAGAAGAAGTCCATTGCCTTTATTATTCTGGCCTTCATTCTTCTCAGCGCAACCATCGCCTTCCTGCTGGAGCCGGACACGTTTCATAGCTGGTTCAACGCCTTTTATTGGGTGATGACCACCATGGCTACCGTCGGGTATGGCGATTACTTTGCCGCTACCGTCACAGGCAAGGTGTTTACGATTTTCTTATATATCTTTGGCATCGGTCTGCTCAGTCTGGTGATCGGCAAGATTATCGATGCCATGGGCGAGATGCAGCGCAGGAGAGGAGCCGGAACGTTGACCTTTCACGGACAACATCATGTCGTGCTGATTAACTGGAACCGCAAGACACAGGCGGCAGTAGATGAGATTCTGTGTTACGACAAGGAATGCAAAGTGGTCATTATCGATGAGAACGGACGGCATCCGCTGGAAGCCATGGAGCAGGTCCACTTCATCAGCGGCGATGCGGCAAGCGATGACATTCTGCTGAAGGCGAATATCGGGAGCGCCAGAGCAGCGATTGTGTTCAGCGACACCCGTATCGACGAAGCTTCCTTAAGCGACGGCAAGTCGCTGCTGATTGCTTCCAGCATTGAGCGGATTGCCCCGCAGGTACATACTACCGTAGAGATTATGCAGGAGAAGAACATTAAGAACTTCAAGCATGTGCAGGTGAACGAGTTCGTGCTCTCCCATGATGCGATCTCCAGACTGGCGGTGCGCTCTGCGCTGCAGGAGGGCAATTCTGAGGTGATCACCCAGCTGCTCAGCCGCGAGCACGGGGATGATATCTATGAGATTCCCCGCCGCAGCGGCTGGACAACCTATGGGGAGGCCTTTCAGGATCTGCTGCGTCAGGGGGCGACTCTGCTGTCCGACCGGGGCGACCTGGGCATTAACCGCAAGCTTGACCGGCCGATTCCGGCAGACGCCAGACTCTACATCGTCGCCGATGAGGCCACGTACCGGAGAATTAAAGAGAGCTAGAGATAATACCTAAGCATTCATAAGAGCTGTTCCGGTCATTAAGACATGGAGCGGCTCTTTTTTTTGGCGGAAAAGGAGAAATATGTGAAGGCGACACATAATGTTCGAACAAACAGTAAATAATGTGACAATAATTACCGTTATATTAGTATGGATCAATTGGTAGTTGTCATTTAAGGATGTGATCGATTGGAAAGCAGATATAGCAAGGCTGCTGTTCTGGGGATGTCGCTGCTCCTGCTAACCTCCTGCGGCGGCAATCAGGCCGGACCGGCGCCATCCTCTCCCGTCTATACTCCGGCGGTCTCTCCCGCAGGGACTACACGGCCGGATGAAGCGCCGCAGCTTGAGCCTACACTGGAACAGCAGGAATTATACCATTTCATAAATACGCAGCTTACAGGACCCGACGGGGTATATACGAATCTGAAGGAGACCTCTGAATCGGCAGAGGTGGCTACCGGTCATGAGATTCTGAGCGAGTCCGCTTCTCTCCTGATGGAGACTGCGGTCCGGACCCGCAATCAGGAGCTGTTCGACCGGCAGTGGAAGACGGCCCGCAGAATCTTCGATATGGAGGGCGGCTTCAGCTACCGCTACAGTCCCAGGCAGCAGAAGCGTTACCCCGTGAATGCAGCGGTGGATGACCTGCGGATGATCGGAGCGCTATATGAGGCGGGGCAGGCATTTAACCAGCCGGAATATACCAGAGAAGCCGATAAATATGGAGAACGTTTCTATAAAAACAACACTAAAAAAGGTTACATTTATGACATCTATGACAATTATTTGAAAATGGTCAACGGATTCGTAACTTTGTGTTATATTGATCTGAGTGTATTGCAGAAATTGTCGATATCTAGCGAATTACAAGAGAATTTGTTGAAGAATATGAGCGGTATTTTGGAGGAGGGATATTTGTCCGATTCTTTTCCATTCTATGAGACCCGCTTCGATTACAAGAGCGGACAGTACAGCTCTGAAGGCATCAACTCGGTAGAATCTCTGCTGACAATTCTTCATCTGGCAGAGATCGGCCGCGAGCGGCCGGCAAGCATCAGCTACATCAAAGCTCAGGTCGCAGCGGGAACCTTGTTCGGACAATATACACGTGAGGGCAAGCCGGCTAATGATATTCGTTCAACAGCGGTCTACGCGCTCACAGCCATGATTGGAGCTGTGTTGGAGGATGGTGAGCTCTATCAGTCCAGTATGGACCGGATGAATGAATTCAGGGTGACAGATCCTCTGAGTCCGCTATATGGCGGCTTCGGTGATCCTGCCTCCGGGCAGGCCTACTCTTTTGACAACCTGATGGCACTGCTGGCGTACTCCTATAAGGCTCCATAATATAACCAAAAAGGGGAATCGGAATGATAAACAACCTAGAGCTTACATCGACCCGGCCCGGTATCACGTTGGCTGGCTTTCGGATTACTCCGGCCTTTGCCGCCGCGTTCTGCGTGCTGCTGGTGACGGCTATTTCGCTGTTTACCTCCCCTTATATCGGCATGGCGGATAATGGAGACTTTTACCGGATTATCTATAGCAACGGCCTTTATTTCAATGCTCCGGACTATGACAGCCAGTACTTCGGCTATTTCGTGAAGCAGTTCGGAATCTTTCAATATTTCAACGAGAACAGCACGATGGTGGTCTCCTCCCAGTCCCTGTTTATCAAGCTGGCTATTTTCGTCAACAAGCTGTTTTTCAGCCGCGAGGTCTTCGATATCCGCTTCCAGGCTGCAATCTACACCTTGCTGTATGTTGCCGCAGTGTACTTGCTGGTTGAAGCGATCACGCTGAAAATGTCACCAAAGCGGGGGATGGCAGTCGCGGCGCTTGCGGTGTTCATTTTCGGGGATACAGGCTACACCAACTACTTCAGCTCCTTCTTCGGCGAGAGCCTGGTGATGGTGACCATGATTCTGGTGTTCGCCTCCTGGCTGCTACTGTACCGGAAGAGATACAACGATTATGCCATGCTGGCGATCCTGCTGATCAGCACCCTGATTCTGACCACCTCCAAGCAGCAGAATGCTCCGGTGGGGATGGTGATTTCCCTGCTCTCGATTCCGCTGGTGCTGATCCGCCGGGACAAGCTATTCCGCTGGGTGACACTGCTGTCGGCCGGTCTGATGATGTTCGCCGGAATTGCAACGTATCTTAATATCTCCAAAGAGTTCGTGAATATTAACCAGTATCATGCGATGACGCGTGGGGTGCTGATGGAATCCAAGAATCCGGAGACTGCGCTCGGTTCCTTCGGGATCAATGAACAGTACGCGATTCTCAAAGAGAATACGTACTATGACCAATACGGGACGGTGGATGTGAAATCCGAGCTGCTGGATAAAAATTTCTACAGCCGTTACGGCTTCGTCTCCATTCTGACCTATTATGCTTCTCACCCGAATGAGCTGGGCTCAATCCTGGATACGGCTGCTGAGAGTGCCTATAAAATTAAGCCAGCGGCTATGGGGAACTATGAGCTGTCCGCAGGCAAGGAGTTCCGGGCACAGAGTCATTTCTTCAGCTTGTACAGCACACTTAAGGAGAAGCTGGCCCCTCGTCCCTTCGCCTTCATTCTTCTCTGGATGGCCGTAACGATAGGGGTCTATATGCCATCGTTCGTCCGGTCCATCCGTACCCGGGATTTCCGGGGGATGCAGCGTCTGCTGGTGATTCTGGCAACGATGCTGGTCGGACTGTCGGGTATCGTAGTCTCCATTATCGGGGCGGGTGACGCGGATATTGCCAAGCATGAATTCCTGTTCACCCTGGCCTTCGACCTGATCATCTTCCAGACGGCTGCGAGCGTAATCGGCCGCGGAATCTCATCACGCAGATCGGTGCCGTCTGCGCCGTCTGCACGGCCGCTCAAGGAATATCCGGCACTGAATAAAGGGGTGGGCATGTGAGACGCAGAGGAATCGTCATTCTGCTGTTCATTGTATTGGCGGGTGATCTGCTGCCGTCTGCCGGTCCGGCATCCGCTGCCGCTTCTCCGGCTCCGGCGCAGCGGATTCTGCTGCTGTTCGACAGTCTGGCGAAGAATTCAGGCCAGCAGGGGAATGTGGCCGAGCTGCAACGGCTGCTTGCCGCCTACAGCGCACAGGTCACGCTGAAGCCTATTTCCTCTTATGAGCCGGGCGGCATGAAGGGCTATTCCGGCGTGATCACTGTGATTAACAATGATGAGCTTGAGATTACGAATCAAGACTACCTTCAGGAAGCAGCCGGGTACAAGGGGGCTATGCTGCATGTTGGATATAGACCGCCTGCCCGGATGCAGCAGACGCTGCGGTTGAAGACCGGGGTATGGCATAGAGCGGGCGCAAGCCTCTCCATCGGCGGATTCACCGGAATCCCGGTGGAGGTCGAAGGGATGCCATATATCACCGCTTCGGACGCGGGGCGTTCTTATGGAACGTGGTCCTCATCAGATGGGGGGGCGCAGCTGCCGTTTGCGGTAAGCAGCGGCCGCTCCGCTTACCTGCCTTATCTGAAGCAGGGCGATTTCACAGCTATAGCTGCGGCCTATGTGCTGAAGGATTGGCTGCACTATACCGCACAGCCGCAGATGTATCTGGTCATCAAGGAGATCTATCCCTTCTCGGATCTGAATCTGCTGGAGCAGATGGCAGACCGCCTGTATAGAAGCGGTATTCCCTTCATCGCCAGTGTCCGTCCGGTATTCGCGAATACGGATTTCCCCGCTATGAAGCGGTATCTGGAGGCGCTCAGAGCCGTCCAGTCCCGCAACGGCAGCATCGTGGTCAATGCCCCTGCGGTCAGACCGCCGATTAATTCGAATGACCGGTCCCTGCGCGGGAAGATGAATCAGTTCATTAATGTGCTGGCGGAAGGGGGCGTGGCACCGCTCGGCGTTGCTGCCGAGAGCTACTGGACGTATGACAAGGAGTATTCGGCCGCAGGCATGGGGTTCTTCAATTCGGCGGTGCTCTTCCCGGACGGAGAGACCCATTATATGGAGCAGACAGACACCTCAGCGGCCTTCTCTTCTTCTCTGTACAGTCTGCCCCCGGCGCTGCTGCAGGGAGTTGGCAGAACAGGAAAGGCGATGCCGGAGCTTCCGCTGAATACGGCGGTGACGCTGGACCTGCCGGAGGATGAGCGCGGGCTGGAGGAACTTCTGCAGAATCTGAATGCGGAATGGTATACCTTCGCAGACTATAAGCAGGAGGCGCATACGGTCCGCACGGATAAGCACACTCTTGAATCTGCTGACGGGGTGATCCGCTTGGATGGCAACACACTGGATGTCGATTATACCCCGCAGAAGGTCGCCGTTGATTTCCAGTACAAGGAGAAGCAGGCGACAAGCTTCAACAGACTGTTCAGCGTGCAGAATCAATTCTTCATCATCGTGATCCTGGCTGCGTTGCTCTTGTTCGGCGGCCTGCTCACTATCGGCTACAGAATGTACCGCAGGAAATATTTGAACAAGTAATCCGGGAAAAATATAGCGAGTTTAGGAGAATACTATGACGATCTCAGACGTATTGATGGTGATCGCGGTCATCTGTATCTGGTCCCTGCTGCTGGTGAATGTGATGCTGATTATAGCGGGGTATCTGTACTACATTCAAACGGAAAACGAACCGGTGCCTGAGATTACCGGGGAGCATCCCATGGTGACGATTATGGTTCCTGCTCACAATGAGGGGGTCGTCATCAGCAAAACCGTGGAATCCCTGCTGGCACTGGATTACCCGCATGACCGGTATGAGATTATCGTCATCAATGATAATTCGTCAGACAATAGCGCTGAGCTGCTGGATGCTATCCAGCAGCGGAATCCGCAGCGCAAGCTGATCATTATCAATACGGACGCCGTCACAGGCGGCAAAGGGAAATCCAATGCGCTCAATATCGGCTTTACCCGCAGTAGCGGGGAGCTGATTGCGATCTATGATGCCGACAATACGCCGGAGCGCACGGCGCTGAAATACCTGGTGGCAGAGATTATGAATGATGCCTCCCTAGGGGCGGTTATCGGCAAGTTCAGAACCCGCAACCGGGATGCCAGCCTGCTGACCCGGTTCATTAATATCGAGACTCTGTCCTTCCAGTGGATGGCGCAAGCAGGGCGCTGGAAGCTGTTCAAGCTCTGTACGATCCCGGGAACGAACTTCATTATGCGCCGGACCATTGTCGAGAGTATCGGCGGCTGGGATGTGAAGGCAATTGCCGAGGATACGGAGATCAGCTTCCGCATTTATATGATGGGCTACCGGATCAAGTTCCAGCCGAAGTCGGTCACCTGGGAGCAGGAGCCGCAGACGGTGAAGGTATGGTTCAAGCAGCGGACACGCTGGGCGAAGGGCAATATCTATGTCATTGTGAAGAACCTTCCGCTCCTCATCGACCGGAAGGCGGCGAAGATCCGCTTCGATATTCTGTATTATGTCTCGATCTACTTCCTCCTGCTGATCTCGCTGGTCACCTCGGATATTCTGCTCGTGCTGCATGCCATGGGGTATGTACATACCACCATCGCCGGGCTCAGCAGCTTCCTGTGGCTGCTCGCTATTGTGCTGTTCGTGGTGGGGATCTTCGTTACCCTGACCACAGAGAAGGGTGAGATGAGCCTGTCGAACCTGTGGATTATTCTGCTGATGTACGTCTCGTATTGCCAGCTCTGGATGGTAGTGGCCGCTTACGGGCTGTACAACTATTTCAAAGACGTTATCTTCAAACGGGAAGCCAAGTGGTACAAAACCGAGCGGTACTAGTGCGCCGGAGGTCCAGAAATAAGATGTCAGGAGATACGGAACATGATGAAAAAACAGATCCTAACAGTGCTGCTCTGCCTCTCCCTCTTCCTGGTTCAAATCCCTGCGGCACAGGCGGCGGTGCTTCCCGGTGAAGCGGGAGCAACGTATGAGACGCTGTTCACCGGCGATGTCTCGCTGAGGGGCTCCAGCTCCCAGCAGCAGTTCTTCACAGTCATGGATTACTGGAATGTGGATCAAGTGATGATCAATCTGCAATTCCAGACCTCACAGATCAGTGAGGATAAGCTGTCGAGCGTAACACTGTCGCTGAACGGCATTCCGTTCTATTCCTTCCGGCCGTCCCTGGACAATAACGGGCAGCAGAGCCTGAGTGTAGAGGCGCCCAAAGGCTTCCTGACTAAGGGCAGCAATACGCTGCGGATACAAGGGAGCTTAAGAACCACGACGGGCGGCTATGAACTGTGTAATATCGATGATATGCAGGACAGCTGGCTGCATCTGTTCAACACCTCGAACATTGCTGTGAATTATACACCGAAGCCCATTACTGGAGGCATTCAGGATTTCAGTGCCAGATTCTCAGGAATGGATACGGTAAAAAATGAACAAAGCCTGCTCGCCGTGCCGCAGAATGCCAGCGGGGCAGAGCTGGAAAGTGCTACCTACGCCCTCTCGGGATTCGCCAAAGGCAACACGCTGAACGACAGAACCATTCCGCTGCTGCCTTATCGCGAAGATACCGTCAAGGACAAGAGTGCAGTAGTGCTGGTAGCTACGTATGATCATCTGCCGGAACGAATAAAGAAGCTGGTGAGTACGGCGGACGACCTCGGCACCCATGCGGTCATTCAGCTGGTGAACAAGGATTCCCTGCCTACACTGGTGGTGACCTCGAGGGACGAGAGCCTGCTGATCAAGGCCGGACGGCTGATGGCAAGCCGGGAGCTGATGAGCCAGCTCCGCAAGGATCTGAAGGTGGTTACTAATGCTACCGATGTAGTGAACCCTGCGCCGGCCATCAGCTCGAACATTACGTTCACGGAGACGGGGGACAAGCTCACCGGGCCCAACCATCAGGAGCAGACGTATTTCGTCTCTCTCCCGTCCAACCGCTCCATTGCGGATGACGGCAGAATCAGCCTGGATTTCCGGTATGCGGCGAATCTGGACTTCAACCGTTCCCTGGTGACCGTGAGCATCAATAATACGCCCATCGGCAGCAAGAAGCTGACGAAGGAGCTGGCCAACGGTGATGTGCTGAATCTGAATGTGCCGCAGAGTCTGAATATCTCCGGCAACTTCACCGTGACGGTGGCTTTCGATCTGGAGCTTGCGAGCATGCTCTGTACTCCGAACAAAGAGGAGATGCCGTGGGCTTATATCAGCAAGGAATCGCTCATGCGCCTGAACACGAAGGACCGCACCGACCTCCTGCTGAGCAATTACCCGTATCCGTTCCTGCGGGACGGCATCTTCAACCGTGTGGCGGTGGTGCTGCCGAAGGAGAGGGATGATTACACCTACCGGAGCCTCGGGAATGTCTTCAATATGCTCGGGCAGTTTGCCGGAGGAAATACCGGTGATGTCCACTTTTACAGCGATAACGCAG
The DNA here is from genome assembly GCF_037975325.1 of Paenibacillus sp. FSL P2-0136. Taxonomy (NCBI): domain Bacteria; kingdom Bacillati; phylum Bacillota; class Bacilli; order Caryophanales; family Paenibacillaceae; genus Paenibacillus; species Paenibacillus sp. FSL P2-0136. The sequence continues at coordinate 6,944,259 of NZ_CP150244.1, read as the reverse complement.
GAGCGGATAACCTGAAGGACAACAATATTATTGCGATCGGGAGCTATAAGAATAATAAGGTGATCCGTGACAACAACGGCAAGCTCTTTTTCAAGTATAACAAGGACGGGTCAACCCTCCTCTCCAATGAGAAAATCGCCCTCGACGAGCAGTACGGAGCCGCCATCGGCACGCTCCAGCTCCTGGAATCCCCTTACGAGAGCGGACGCGGCCTGCTTGCGGTCACTGCGGTCAGCTCTGAGAGCTACTTCGTAGTCTCCAAGCTGATCGGGAGCGAGAAGGACAGGTGGAGGGTGTACGGTGACGGCGTTGTGGCGGATAAGGACGGCACGGTGAATGCCTACCGCTTCAAGACGGTCTCCGGCGCTAAGACGGACTCTCTGGTCTCGCGGGTGATGGAGCGCAGCGATGTACTGGGCTTCGTGACCGCAGCGGTGATGATCGTGACGCTGGTGGTCGTGGCGCTGATTCTGATGCTGCGCAAACATAAGAAGAAACGTGGTGATCAAGCGTGAGACGTAACCGCAGCAGTCTAACCTCGGATCTGGGCTTCCTGGCCTTTCTGGTTCTGATCTTCGCCTGCATCGTATATATCGCGGGCTCACCGGATAACTACGTCCAGAACATTATTATTCTGAATGTATCGTTCATCCTGGCGCTGGTCACGTATTTCACCACGGTCACGGCGGGACTGACGCTGAATCTGGCGTTTGTCTTCGGCTACGGCTTCTTCGTGGTCTATCAGACGGTATCGCAGGGCGCATCGATCGGTGTAGAGACATATTTCTGGCTGATTATGACCCCGCTGCTTACGGTGGTGCTGTGGGTCTTCACCTCAAGCACCCGTGAGCTGCAGGCGGAGAATGAACGGCTGCTGAAGCGCACGAATAATCTGGCTGCGGTGGATGAGAATACGGATCTGCGCAACAGCATTTCTTTTCAGAAGGACGCCAGCCTGTTCACCGGAATCTCGGTCCGTTATAAAATCCCGCTGACGCTGCTTGTGGTGAAGGTGAAGTACTGGAATGAAATCCGCCGCCTGATCCCGGAAGAACAGCTGTCCGAAGCCATCTATGATGTCTCCCAGCTCAGCCAGTCGAGCATTCGTACCAATGATGCGCTGTATCTGCTGGACAAGGAGGATGCTACCTGGGGCCTTCTGCTCTTCACGGACCGGGAAGGGGCCAAGATTGTCATTGAGCGGATCAAACAGCGGCTGCAGGAACTGAATGACTCGGAGTTCTCCGGCAAGTACAAGGTCACCCTGGGGCTGAAGATCGGTGCAGTGGAATATGCGGCGGACACCATCGAGAATCCGCTGGATTTCATCGTCCAGGCCAAAAAGGAACTGGAATACGATGTATAATGAGTGGGAGCAGGAAGTCCTGCAACCAATCTGACAGGAGGACTGGACGATGGATTTGGGTCTTGAGGGGACAGTCCCTGCTGATCGACGGCGGAATGGTAAAATCCCTCTAGGACAGGCTCTTGACTCAGCGGCTCATTTCACGTATGATAGTATGGCGTGTAAAAATCGGAAGATTTACGCATCTCCCTTTGTCTAACCGGATTTTTAAATAGACCAAGAGATGGCTTCAATAATTCTTCATAAGTTGTATCCGTATGGAAAGGAGGTTACTACAATGAAACAAGGCATACACCCTAAGTTCAACCAGGTTATTTTCTTCGATGCTAGCGTAGGCTACAAATTCCTTAGCTCATCCACCAAATCATCCGGTGAAACTATGGAATGGGAAGACGGCAACTCTTACCCGGTGATCCGTGTAGACTCCAGCTCTGCATCCCACCCGTTCTACACAGGTAAACAAAGAGATACCGAAACTGGCGGCCGCGTTGACAAGTTCAAACAACGTCTCGCTCAGAAGAAATAATGGTATTGCTATAGAGGATATTCCCGCATCCATGCAGATGGTGAAGGAGTATCCTCTTTTGTTTTGTCCGGAACCTTAGGTACCGGTAGTATTTTTTGGCAGAATGATTCATTTGTGCGAAAGAGTAGGATATAATAAGGCAAAGCAATCTCAAAAATAGGAGAAATATGACATGCCGTGGATGCAGGGTTATCCGTTTTACTTGGTAATGGGCAGCGTTCTAAGTCTCTACATGGGCATCGGTTCTTACAAGCACCGTCATACACCAGGAAGATGCTATTTATGGATATTGATGCTGCTGGTCAGCATGATCTTCGCGGCTACGGCCGGAGAGATTCTAACGGATTCCTTCGAGGCGAAGCTATGGTGGAAGAATGTGCAGCAGGGCCCGCTTTTTTTGAGTGCGATCTTCACCTATGCGGTTATTAAAGAGTATGTATCCCGTTCCTCTGAGGGTTTGTCCAAGAGGCTTATTTATTTTTGTATCCCGGTGGCGGTGGATGTGCTGCTGATCTTCACCGACTCTTACCATCATCTGATGCGCAGCGAGGTCGGACTGGCTACGGTGGCCGGTGTTACCGGAATCGTAGTGAAGCCCACGGTGCTCAGCATGATCCTCATCGCGTACGATCAGTTATTCGGACTGTATGCTGTATATCTGCTGGCCATCTCTCTCCTGAATGGGCCTAAGTATTATTTCCGCCATAATGCGCTGCTGTTATTCAGTCTGCTGGTCCCGGTCCTGTCGGTGTTCCTGCTTCCGCTGCTGCAGATTACGATTACAGGCTTCACGGCCTTCACTTACCTGCCGCCCATCGTGGCCGCTTACCTCACCTTGTTCCGCGATCCCAGACTGTCCTTATATCCGCTGGCTAAGAATAAAATCTTCGAGAATATGAAGGACGGCATCGTCCTGACAGACCGCTACGATTACATAATGGATGTCAATGAGGCGGCGGATGCTATGCTGTCCGAGCTGCTGGAGGAGAAGCCGGAGACCTGGATGGGCACAAGCATTCAGCCGCTGCTGAGGCAGCACGGGCAGCTGTCGGCCTGCTATGCGCAGCGGAGGGAGGGACAGTTCGAAATCGAGCCTCCCGGCCGGAGCGGGTCCTGCTATGGGGTTGCGCTCATTGCCACAGAGCAGGTCCGGGCGAAGAGTACGGGAATGCTGCTGGTCTTCAGTGATCTTAGCGAGAAGAAGAGGTATGAGCGGGAGCTGCTGCATCAGGCCACGGTGGACGATCTGACCGGGCTGTACAACCGCAGGCATTTCATGAGGCTGGTGCAGAGTTACTCCGCACAGATCGGCGCGGGTATGGCCTTGCTGCTGTTCGACATCGATGATTTCAAATTAATTAATGATACATACGGACACATGGCCGGTGATCAGGCACTGGTGGATTTGTCGGGCAAGATTATGCAGGTATATCATGACAAAGGAATTGCCGGGCGCGTAGGCGGCGAAGAGTTCGCCGTCTGCTTCTTCGCCGGCAGCGAAGCCGCGGCCTTGAAGGAGGCGGAGAGCTTCCGTACCGCTATGGGCGAGCACATCGTGGAGCTGGACGGGGGGCATCACATCCAGCTTACGGTGAGCATCGGCATCGCTTTTACGGATCAGGCAGATGTGACCTTCGAGGACCTGTACCGCGAGGCGGACGAGGCGCTGTACCTGTCCAAGGCCACGGGGAAGAACCGGGTAACCTTAGGCCGTGAGCCTATGGTGCGTCAGGCAGCTAAGGGGTAGGCGTCAGCTTCAGGACAGCGCTGCTGCGGTCATAATGCATCGCTACGCCTAGCTCGGAGCATAGCGCATCCAGTGGAACCATGACCTTTCCGTTCCGCAGCTCCGGCGGAGTTCCGGTTAGGAGAACCTTCTTCCCGTTCACGGTCAGGATCATCGGCGGCTCGAATTGCTTCAGCTGCTGGATGGACAGCGCCGGGGGAAGTGTCCGGTTCCCTTCATTAATCCGTGGAGCATTCAGTGTGGTTCTGGAGCTCAGGCCCAGCCCGATATTAAATTTCAGATGGATGCCGAGTGAATCGCAGATTTGCAGCAGCTTATCGTTATAGGAACCGTAAGGGAAAGCGATAGCCGAATCCGTGTTGCCCAATTCTTCTTTCAGCCTGCGCTCTGCATGAGCCAGGTCCCCGTTTACTCTTCTGTAGTATTCTTCATTCAGTTCATTCCGGTTCTCATCATGAATATACAGCAGGGAGCTCGCCGCCGGGCGGGTGCCGCCCTCTGCATCGACCACTGCATAATAATGCAGATTATACGTATGATTATAAAAGCCCATTCCGGCGCGCTTCATCTCCCGCATCTGCTCCCAGGTCAGCTTGGGCACCTGACGCTTACTAGTGTTGTCTACATCAGAGACAATGATGAAGTTCACGGCGGTGTAGCCGTACTTTTGCAGAATGGGAAAAGCCAGCTTGTAAAAGCTCTCATAGCCGTCATCGAACGTCAATAGAACTGCATTATCGGGCACCGGCGCGCGGTCCAGCATGAACTGCCGGTATTGCTTCATCGTGATGACATGGAAGCCCTCCTGCTTCAGGAGCTGCATCTGCTCATCGAACTGTGCGGCGGGTAATACGCCGGGATAGAGCGTTAACGGCGTTTCCGCCAGATGGTGATACATGAGTACCGCCACATGATCCTTATAGTACACCCCCTTGGGGAGCGGAGCCTCCTTTTCCCAGCCAATACGCGCATTAAGAATACGTTCAGCGAGGTCTTTATCCACCATCAGCTTATGATCCGCTGTCAGTGCATAGGCATCTGTCTTGAATTCGACTCCATCAAGGCCGGTAATGCTCAGCTTGGTCATTGCTTTATGTCTAAAAGGCACAGGCAGGAAGACCACCACCAGCAGCAGCAGGATGAGGATATAACGTGTTTGCGGTTTGTGCAGGTTCAGTTTCAATGTCCGATTCTCCCCATCTCTCGAATATTAAGATAATAATAAACCTATAACGTCTGCCAAGACAAAAATGTGACAGGATCTTAACTAAGCGGTGTGGTTTTTGTAAGGTCTGTGGTGGTAATTAGAAATATAGTAATATCAATATATTAACAATTTGCCGATTAGCAGATACTGGGGGGCGGCTATGGAGGATTTCAGAGATCGGATGAGGGCTGTGCAGCAGCAGCAGGACGGGCTTTTGAAGGAATACCAGTCTTTGATTGAAGAATACGAGAGTAATGATCTCGTCCGCGAGAACGAAGTGTTAAGAAGGGAAAATGGGGCAAACAGGCAGAGCCTGGCGGAGCTGAAGGCGCAGGCCGCGAGGCTTGAGCGCGACAACTCGGAGCTGCGGACTGCGCTGGCGGAGCAGATTCTGGATGAGAAGCTGGGCATTCTCCGGGTATCGCGGCAGAAGCTGCAGACTTATTTTTCCTCACGGGATCATGCGTACCTCGACCGGCTTACGTCCTTCGAGCAGGACGCCAAGCGGCGGATAGAGGAGATGTACAGTATCGGGGCCCGCGAGCTGGGCCAGGAGAAGACCCAGATCACTTATATATTGGATGAGGTGCAGGCGAAGCTGAATGAGAGTATCCTGCTGCGCAGGCAATGGCAGCGGGAAGCAGAGCGTTCGCTCAGGGGGACGATGGACAGCGGGCTGGATGATTTGGCTGCTGAAGGGGTTGACGAGGAGACCCTGCTGCGCCGCCGCAAGCAGAACCGGATCGAAATGAAGATTGGCCTGAATTGGATCAACCGCCTGGGGATTCTGCTGCTGATCCTGGCAGTGGGCGCCGGGTTCAGATACACCTACTCCACCTGGTTCAATGATTATATGAAGGGCAGTGCCTTCTTCCTGCTGGGGGCAGTCATGCTGGCGGGCGGGGAGTGGCTGTTCCGCAAGGGGCGGGGAGCCTTCGCACTGGGGCTGATTGGCGGCGGGGTGTCGGTGCTGTACGGCTCGATATTTTACAGTTATTTTCTGCTGGAGATTATCGGGTTATGGGCCGGGATCGGCCTGTCGGTGCTGGTCACGCTGTCCGCTGTGCTGCTGTCGCTGCGCTATGAGTCACGGACGATCTGTTCTATGGGGCTTGTAGGGGGTTATCTGCCGCTCTTCTCTTATATGGGAGCCTTCGGGCTGGAGGGCAGTGCAGTGTATGCGGCGATGGGGTATCTGTTTGTGCTGAACCTGCTGATTCTGCTGATCTCTCTGCGCAAGCGCTGGGTGGTGGTCAATTACATCAGCTTCCTGTTCAACACGCCGTCTATCCTGGTGCTGATTTATCTGGCAGACAGCTACGCTGCGGGCATTCTCTGCACTGTGCTGACCTTCGCCATGTATCTGGGGATTACACTCTGGTATCCGTTCAAGTTCAAGACGAAGCTTAACTGGCTGGACTTCGGCCTGCTGGGCTGTAACACGCTCGTTAGCTGCATGACACTGTATCTTCTGTTCCTGAATGCCGGGCTGGATGATTTCACAGGCGCGTTGGCGCTGGCCTTCTGCCTCATGTATCTGGGGCTTGGTGTCCTTCTGGAGAAACAGATGCCGCAGGAACGCGAGAGCCGTCTGCTGTTCTATGTCACCTCACTGACCTTCGCCATTCTGATGATTCCGTTCCAGCTGGGAGCGGCCTGGTGGTCCATCGGCTGGCTGGTGGAAGGTGTGGCGCTTACGGTCTACGGACATCTGTACCGCTTCAAAATGGTAGAACGTGCAGGCTGGGGCATCCTTTCCCTCTGTCTGCTAACCTTCTTCGGATTCGACGTTCTGCTGCAGCTCTCTGATTATAATGCGGTAATCTACTACACGAACTCCTATTTCGATCTGAAGTATACATTTATTACCGCGGGTATGGTGATTGTAGCCTTATTGTATGCCATCCGTTATTCGAATCAGGAGACGCTGCTCCGCAGCACGCCTGCGGAGGTGCAGGCTACCGTCTGGTTCAAATATGCGGCTATCGTTAATTTCTACGGGTATGTGGTGTATGAAGCATTGCGCCTGTATGACTGGATGGTGCCGGGGGATATGGCGCACAATGCCTTTTACAAGCTGCTGCTGGCAGGTCTGCTTACCTCTGGACTCGCTTATGCGCTGCCGAAGGTGAACGTTCTGTATGACAAGGTGGTCGGCATCATAGTACTGGTGCTGCACGGGATCGCCTATGCGGTCTGTATCGGCATCACGTTCGGTCTGCCCAGTCTTCCGGAAGGATGGTCCGGCAGCACTGCCGCAGATGTTGTGGCGCTGGGTCTGCTTGTTCTGTTCAATGTGTTCGTGTGGTTCAGCAGTGCAAGGCTGTTGCGGACAACGCTGCTGCGCGATTACAAGAATATAGAGCTGTACCCGGTAGCTATGGGCATCTATCTGCTGGTGATGGTTACGGCGTTCCTGGGGGTGCAGATGCAGGTGCGTGACGGAGGGCTGGCCTTCAGTCTGCTCTATCTGCTGCTGGCTGTGATGTTCATTATGTATGGCTTCTGGAAAAGATACCTGTATATCCGCCGCTTCGGACTGGCGCTATCCCTGCTGGCAACCGGCAAGCTGCTGCTCTATGATTTGACCCTGCTGAACACCGGCAGCAAGATCATCGCGTACTTCAGCTTCGGACTCTGCCTGCTGGGAATATCCTACCTCTACCAGCGGATATCGGTCAGAATGGAGGAAGCTTATGCACTCGAAGAGAAAGACAGGACAGAGAGCTAGAGTGGCGGCTGTGCTGCTCGCTGTATTGGGCGGACTTGTGCTGGGTCCCGGCGCTTTCCCGCCGCACAGTGCAGCAGCGGCATCCGGCGAAGCGGAGAAGACGGGCGGCGGACAATGGAAGTTCTCACGCGAAATCTCCGTCCCGGAGACGGCTCCTTACTATGAATTGTACTTGGATGAAGCGGTGTACCGCTCGGCGGCAGAGGACTTGCACGATCTGCGTATACAGGACAGCACCGGCGCTCCGGTTCCCTATTATATGGAGAGCGGAGCGGAGACGGTGGAGGAGCATAGCGCGATCTATGCCTCCGAATTGATCCACAAGGCAGTGAAAGGGACGGATACCCTGCTGGATTATCAGATTAAGCCGCTTGCCGAGCATGCCGATATTCAGGGGAACCGCCTGGTGTTCGAATTGCCCGCAGAATCCTTCCTGAAGCATGTGGAGGTGTGGGGCGGCTATGACGGGCAGGCCTGGGAGCAGCTTGGTACAGGGGATCTGTATGCCACGAACGGGTTGAGTGCGGACGGCATTACGCTGGAGCGCAGCTACAAGTTCGGCTATTACCGGCTTGTAGTGAAGAACAACCCGGAGGAGCTGGAGTTCCCCGGCCTGACGCTGGTGGACAGCAGCCGGGAGTGGAGCACGGCTGCATTCATGCGGCAGAAGACACCGCAGACGGAGATTACGCAGGTGGAGAACCGTACCGAGATCATAATAAGCAACACGGACCGGCTGAAGATTGGGAAGGTGATGCTCGGCAGCACCGGGAATTTCCTGCGGCGCTATGAGTTGTATGACAGCGCCGGGAGTAAGCTCCCGGTCACCGGAAGCGGGGAGCTGTACCAGCTGGATTTCAAGGATACCCGGATCTCCCGGACAGAGATTCAGCCGGTTACGCCAGCCTCTTCGGATTCCCTGCGGATGGTTATCTACAATCTGGACGATGCCCCCATCTCCATCACGGACCTTAAGATCGAATATCTGGTAGACCGGCTTGTATTTGCGGGAGGGGAGAAGACGCCGTATTCCTTGCGCTATGGCAACACGCTGGCAACCGCTCCGCAGTATGATATTATTAATTTCAAAGACCGGATCAGCGGGGAGAAGCTTGTGCAGGCTGCGCTTGGCGCAGAGACCCGGGTACCGGTAACGGCAGCAGAGCCGCCCGGCACAAGCTGGTGGCTTCAGGGCCGCTGGGGCTTCAATGCCATTATTATTGTGGTCTCGCTATTGCTTATTCTTATCGTAGCCCGCAAGCTGGGCCAGGCGAAATAGGAGATGCGGCACAAGTCCGCAGAAAGAAGGATTACTGCATGACCCTGATTACCATTTGCGTTATACTGCTCCTGCTTATTGCTGCTGCGTATCTTATCATGACTGTCTATCCGGCGTTCGGGCGCAGGGCCGGGGAGCAGGAGAGGGCCCGTAACCTCGGCTCCGCCCATTACAGCAAGGGCAAATTTGCTTATCCGCAGACTGCGGAACTGAGCGGTGACAAGGCTGGAAGCAGCGGACTCTCCATTCTGAAGGACTTCATTAAGGGTAACCCCCACTCCAGACCTGCCGAGCCTCTTCAGCCGCAGCCGCTGTTGCCGTCCTCTATAGGAGCGGGCCGCGACACCCGGGTGACCTGGTTCGGGCATTCAGCGGTGCTGCTGGAGATGGACGGCTTGACCCTGTTCCTCGACCCTATGCTGGGCCGTGCCCCATCCCCGTTTCCGTTCATCGGCGGCCGCCGCTACAGCAAGCAGCTTCCGCTGGAGGCTGCCCTCCTGCCGCAGTTGGATGCGGTTCTGCTCTCCCATGATCATTATGATCATCTGGACTATGGAACCATCCGCCAGCTGAAGGATAAGGTGGGACTGTTCATTGTACCGCTGGGTGTCGGCGCTCATCTGCGCCGCTGGGGGGTGGCCGCAGAGAAGATCCGCGAGCAGGACTGGGGAGATACGCTTACCTATGAGGGGATAACCTTCACATGCGCTCCGGCGCGGCATTTCTCGGGGCGGAGTCTGCTGGACCGCAACACCACGCTGTGGTGCTCCTGGATTATTCAAGGGGAGAAGACCAAGGTCTTCTTCAGCGGAGACAGCGGGTATGGTCCGCATTTTGCCGAGATCGGACGTACCCATGGACCCTTCGATCTTACGCTGATGGAATGCGGCCAATATGATCCGCGCTGGGCGGATATCCATATGCTGCCGGAACAGACTGTTGAGGCGCACATTGATGTGCAGGGAGGTCTGCTGATCCCCATCCATTGGGGTGCATTCACCCTGTCGATGCATGAATGGACTGATCCGGCAGAACGGATCTCGGCTGCTGCGGCGCTGAGAGGGGTACGGCTGGCCACGCCGAGAATCGGGGAGACTGTAACCGCGGGGGCCGCCGGATATCCGGTTCTTCCCTGGTGGAGATGAGGCTGCCCGCCTGAAGGGGACTTGTGGTACAATCAGGGTTCATATATACCAAGGAGCTGACGAACGAAGATGAGCAATGAAGTGAACGAGCAGGAACTGGTGGAGGTATTGTCTGCACAGACGAAGGTGGCCCCGGCCGTTATCCGGCTGGTGCTGAAGCATGAGCAGACGTTCATTAATAAGGCCAAGGCCAATGCCAAAGGCGAGGTTGATATCGATAATGATGATCTGGTTGACTATGTGACTGCGCAGCGCGATGTGAAGCTGGACGAGCTGACGGTGGAGACCATTCTGGATGCGGAAATGGATTACCTGATGGACAAGGGACTGGCCGGATATATCGACTGAAGCCTTAGCCGGTGGTGCGCGGCTGATCCCCCAAAGCCGTGCCCCTGGCAAAGGTTCTCTAAAATTTAAAATTTATTTTGTGTTATTGGCAGTAACCCTTTGCATTTGGGAAAATAGTGTGCTACAATGAAGTTAATCATAAATTTAACCCTTAATTCACATATTGTAAAAGGTTAGCATTTGTGTATGAAGCCTTTTCCAATGTGTGAATTTTTATTTGTTCGTACAATACGTAGGAATAAAAGGACATGTGTTAAATAAACTTTGGAGGTAATATCATGCAAACAGGTACAGTAAAATGGTTCAACGCAGACAAAGGTTTCGGTTTTATCGAGGTTGAAGGCGGAAGCGACGTATTCGTACACTTCTCCGCAATCACTGGCGAAGGCTTCAAGTCTTTGGACGAAGGCCAACGCGTTGAGTTCAACGTAACTCAAGGCGCTCGTGGACCACAGGCTGAGAACGTTGTAAAACTGTAATTCCACAAATAAGCTGCCCTTAACACCAGTTGAGGGTAGTTTTTTTTATGACCATGTAGTAGAGAACAAGCTTCCGTTCTGCCATAACAGTCCGTTGGACGCACTAACCAAGCTATTAGGAGGGGTACTTATGTATTTTCGTAAAAAAGCAATGGTAGATCTTCCGCAGGAAGAGACGGCTATCTGGTCCTGCACCAAGGAAGAATGCACCGGATGGATACGCGACAACTTTGCCTTTCAACATGTGCCTACCTGCTGGCAATGTAATTCGCCCATGACCCGGAGCATGAAGATGCTGCCTACGCTCGTTAATAAGAATTTGGACGCGAAGGCTATTAAGAAGAGTGTGACTATCCACTAAGCTGCCGCTCTTTAAGCGGTTCATACAGAATTAGAGGATAGTAACCTTATACAGCTGTCTGTTCCTTGCCCGCAATGGGCTATTTTTTTTGGATTTTTACCTCTATATATAAAAGGCATTTAAAGTTTGAACTCGAAGCTTGGTCGTCACTGCGGTGAACATTTGGACTTCCGGCCGCTGTTGTCACCAGATTTCTTGATTTTAACCGCTAATCGCGGTGGAAATCCGGTGACAAAGGCGGACGCTATCGCTCCTACAGTTCCAAATTTCCCCTCCGTTTCTTTTTGCTTTTCGTTAATTTCTTTAGTACCTCTTTTATAAAACGGTACTATCCATGAAAAAGACGGCAAAGCCATTCTTAAACGCCGGCGAATCAGCGGGTTGACAATAATGGATAATACAGGGATGATGGGGCTATGAGAAAATATTTTCTGCTCCTGACGTTACTTGCGGTTGCCTTGAATGCAGCGGGGATTTTTTATCATAAGCCTATGCTTAACATTATCGCGATTGGTCTGATTCTGATCTTGATTCCGCTGGATATTTATCTGGAGCCAACCCGCCGCAAGGTGATAAGCTACTGCATCGGCGCGGTATTGCTGGCTCTGCTGTGGGCGGCCCTGCATTTCGAATGGATCACTCCGTTAATGTTCATCTAAGTAGTCTTCTGTGTAAGCCCTTAGGGCAGCTCCTCGAACCGGGAGAACTGTGCTAAGGGTTTTTTGTTGAAATATAATTTATAGTTTCGCACTGCTTACAAAGGATGGCGAGGTGGCGGCACGCAGGCGCATGGGCCAAATGTATGTTGAAAACAGCATACATTGTGGCGGCACGCAGGCGTATGGACCGAATGTATATGGAAACAGCATACATTGTGGCGGCGCGCAGGCGTATGGACCGAATGTATGTTGAAAACAGCATACATTGTGGCAGCACGCAGGCGCATGGGCCGAATGTATGCGAAAAACAGCATACATTGTGGCGGCGCGCAGGCGTATGGGCCAAATGTATACGGAAAACAGCATACATTGTGGTGGCGCGCAGGCGCATGGGCCAAATGTATGTTGAAAACAGCATACATTGTGGCGGCGCGCAGGCGTATGGGCCAAATGTATACGGAAAACAGCATACATTGTGGCGGCGTGCAGGCGCATGGGCCGAATGTATGTTGAAAACAGCATACATTGTGGCGGCACGCAGGCGCATGGGCCAAATGTATGTTGAAAACAGCATACATTGTGGCGGCGCGCTAGTGAGCCCGTTCATGTGATAGGATGGGCAATGATTTATCTTGACAAAACTCCCGGGGTTTGGAGAATAGAGTTGGAAACGCTGCCAACGAAAGAGGGAATTCTGATGCTTCAGAGGTTCAGAGAGCTCAACACACTGCGCAATCAGATATTCATCGGTTTTTTGCTGGTGATGCTCATTATTATTCTGGTATCCGGGGCATTTGTGTATGACCGTGTCTCGATTCTGCTCAAAAATAATGCCGAGCGGCACATCCAGCAGACGGCGGTTCAGGCCAACGGAAGGCTGGATGCGCTGACCGGCCAGATTGACGGCCTGATGGAGCAGGTGGCCAATCATCCTACCGTTCAGCAGCTGCTGCTGGAGGAGCTGGACGGCAATGAGGTGTCCTTCAATCAGCGCCAGTCGCTGCTGCAAATTGTCTCCAGCTATCAGGCGTACATGCCGAGTGTAGGCTCGCTGGAGCTATATACCGCTGATTACAGGCTGCTATTCCCGATTAAGGAAGGCAGCCTGGAGAGCAGGATTAACGAGCAGCATATCAGTGAGGCTAATGCCCAGAAGGGGCGGCTGGTCTGGATCGGCGTTGATCCGCATGATGATCAGAGCCTGCTGGCGATCCGCCAGGTCAGCCTGATGGACCGCTGGTTCTCGCGGGGCGGCTACCTGATGGCCCGCATCCAACGCAGCTACTTCCAGCTCGACGATCCGTTCTCCGGCAGTGACAGCGGGGAGTCTGTGCTGCTCGTGAATGATGAAGGACAGCTCCTCGGGAGCAGCGGAACGCCGCAGGAGGATCTGCTGCCGCTGCTGGAGAGCGGGGATCAGACGGTGAGCTTCCGGGGCAAGGAGTATGTGCAGGTCAAGCTGCGCTCGGACAAGACCTCCTGGACGCTGCTGGTGCTGACACCTGTCAGCTATGTCACCAAGGGACTGTCCGTGCTGCGGACGGTGCTGCTGGTGTCAGGCGGAATCGGAACCCTGCTATTCCTGATTATATCCTTTTTGTTGTCGACAATGATTACCCGGCCGATTATTCACCTGATCCGGGCGATGCGCAAATCCCGTATGGGGGTGCTGACCCCCAATTCGCAGAAGGTATCGACTATGGAGCTCCGGGAGCTGAATAATACCTACAACGGTATGGTGGCTAATATTAATGATTTGATCAGGGTGGTCTATGAGAAGGAGGTCCTGCAGAGCCGGACCGAGCTTAAAGCCTTGCAGGCGCAGATCAATCCCCATTTCCTGTTCAATACGCTGGAGGCCTTCAACTGGTCACTGGAGGAGAAGGGAGAGGAGGAGCTGGCCGGATTAGTGGTCATGATGTCCAGGCTATTCCGCTACATTATGGGCAGCCCGCACAACAAGGATGAATGGGTCACGCTGAGTGAAGAGGTGGAGCAGATCAGGCGGTATCTGCGGATTATGGAGATGCGGATGGGAGAGCGGCTGTCCTGGGACATCAGGCTTGACCCGCATGAGGCTGCTGTACCGGTACCTAAGCTGCTGATTCAGCCGATTGTCGAGAACGCAATTCTGCATGGAGTGGAGAGCCGCGTCGGCAAGGGCGTGATTGAAGTAATCATCACCCCCTCCTCCCGCAAGGGTTGGACCTCAGTGGAGGTGTCGGACAACGGGCCGGGTATGGATGAGGCCGCGCTGCTGGCGCTGCGTGATGCGCTGGATGGCGGGCCCCCGGTCTCTGCCAAGGGCAGCGGAGTCGGGCTGGTGAATGTGCAGCGGCGGCTGAAGCTGTACTATGCGGAAGCGGGCATGAAGACGGAGGGGCTGATCGTAGAGAGCCGGCGGTCTGAAGGGACCGTAATAAGGTTTGAGATTCCAAGCAATGGAGGAGATACCTATGAGTCTGGGCAACAAGACGATTCTAATCGTAGATGATGAACCAAGAACGCGTCAGGGGATTAAGCAGACGCTGGAAGTATGGGCGGCAGGCCGGTATATCGTGGAGACCTGCGACAACGGGGTGGAAGCGCGCGAGCGGCTGCGGCAGGAGCGCGTCCATCTGCTGATCACAGATGTGCGCATGCCGGAGGTGAGCGGGCTGGATCTGATCCATTCGCTGCAGGAAGCTCCCCGGAAGCCGGTGATCATTGTCATCTCCGGCTATGCGGAGTTCGATTATGTGCAGCAGGCGATGCGGCTGGGGGCAGTCAATTATCTGCTAAAGCCGCTGGACAAGTCCGAGCTGCTGACAGTGGTCGAGGATGCGCTGAAGCGGGAGGAGGAGCAGCAGCGCCATGTGAAGCTGGAGAAGCTGGTGGATCACAAGCTGCTGGAGATTGATCCGGAGCAGGCCGGGATGGGGCAGCCGGTTAAGGAGGCCATTGCCTATGTGGAGCAGCATTTGCACGAACAGCTGACGATGGCTGAGGTAGCGGGGATGATTCACCTGAATGCCAGCTATTTCAGCGTGCTGTTCAAGGAGCAGGCCGGGGTCTCCTTCACTGAATATCTGTCCCGTCTGCGGATTCAGCGGGCGAAGGAGTTATTGCTCCAGACCGCGCTGCCGGTCGGGGAGATTGGAGAGCGTGTAGGGTATCGGACGGATAAATATTTCATTAAGGTTTTCAAGTCCTTGG
Source organism: Paenibacillus sp. FSL P2-0136 (assembly GCF_037975325.1). Lineage (NCBI taxonomy): Bacteria > Bacillati > Bacillota > Bacilli > Caryophanales > Paenibacillaceae > Paenibacillus > Paenibacillus sp. FSL P2-0136. The sequence goes on along the minus strand of NZ_CP150244.1, from coordinate 6,929,216 downwards.
AGGCGATAAGCCCGAGCCGATACCGTCAGCAGATGAAGGGCGGAGCGCAGGAAATCCAATAAATGTGGTATTTTAGCCAATAAATGTGCCCTTATCTGCCTCAGAGTACGATGCTAGAATTTGAATGATAGCGATTACATGGATAATTACGGCCTTTTGCAATGTGAGATGGGGAGGCAATGGCAATGCGAAGGAATCACATGACCAAGGGGCTGCTCCTGGCCTGCATCTGGCTGCTTGTTCTGACAGGCTGCGGCTCTGCGGGAGAGAATAATAGTGAGCTTGCAGCTACCGGTGCCTCTTCCCCCAAAATAACCATTCATATGATGCACATCTGGCCCGCCGGACTCTCCGCGCAGCAGTATAAGCTGGTCAGCCAGATTATCGCAGAATATGAGAAGGAGCATCCGGGTATTATCATCAGGCAGGATGTGCTGGAGAATGAGCAGTATAAAAGCAAGCTCAAGGTGCTCTCCGCTTCCAATGACCTTCCCGATGTGGGCATAACCTGGGCAGCCGGCTTCATGGAGCCTTATGTAAGAGGCGGATTATTCGCTCCGCTGGATGACATCCTGCATGGCGAGCAGCTTAAGGATAAGTTCCTGAAGAGCACTACTGAGTCTTATGTTGTCGATAACAAGACCTATGCGCTGCCTCTGGAGATGAACATCTCACCGATCTTTTATAATAAAGAGATCTTTGCCCAATATAATCTTCAGGTGCCAACAACATATGAGGAGTTCAAGGCAGTTGTGAGAGCGCTCTCCAGTCATGGTGTGCCTCCGGTGGGGCTGGGTAATAAGGACCGGTGGACAGGCTCACTGTGGTATATGTATCTGGCGGACCGTATTGCCGGAAGTGAGACGCTCAAGCGGGCAACGAAGGGGACGGGCTATTTCGATGATCCCGGACTGGTGCAGGCAGCAGCGGAAGTGCAGAACCTCGTCGATATGAACGCCTTCAACAACGGCTTCAACGGCTTGTCGTATGATGAGGGCAAATCGGAATTCATGGAAGAAAAGGCGGCCATGTACCTGACCGGTACCTGGGAGTTGCCCAACTTCACGACCAACCCGGAGATTCCGCAGGCCTTCAAGGACAAGGTCGGCTTCTTCAAATTCCCTACAGTGGAAGGCGGGAAGGGGAATTCGGGCGACTGGGTAGGCGGTCCGGGTGTCGGACTGTTCGTAGCGGAATCGTCCAGGGTGAAGGAGGAGGCCAAGGCTTTTGTCGAATACTTCGTCTTCAAATGGGGCGAGGCTTCAGTGACAAGTGCGGGGGTGATTCCGGCGACCAAGGTCGATACCACGAATGAGGAGCTGCCGCAGCTATACGTGGATCTGTTGAATGAATTGAACAATGCCAGCAGTATTACCCTGTTCGCGGATGTGCAGATGAAGCCGCATGCTGCCCAGGTCCATCTGGATATGATCCAGGCGCTGTTCGGCAAAGCAGTCACGCCGGAGCAGTTCGCAGCCAGACATAAGGTTGCAGTAGCCAAGGGGAACTGAGCATGGGATAAGCTTACGACAAAGGGATGCTAATCAGCCGTATTTCCGGTGGCTGATTAGCATCCCTTATTGGTGTGGCGAGCCGGCCTGAGGAGCTGCCGCAGAATTAGTGCGCCGGAGCGGCCGGAGCGGCTTCCGGCGGTTCGTGCTGGATCAGGCCATGCTTCTCCCAGGCTCTGCTTTTCCAGCGGAAGTACATAATGACTGCCCGCACCCATTCGTCGAACGCTGTGGCCAGCCATACCCCGGCCAGACCCAGATCAAGTGTGAACACCAGGAAGTAGCCCAGCGGCAGACTCATGCACACCATGGAAATCATGCCCATGTAGACCGGGAACTTGGCATCGCCCGACGCGCGCAGCGAGTTGATAATGACCAGATTGCAGGTCCGTCCGGTCTCCAGGAAGAAGCTGAGCAGGATGACCTGGGCGCCCATAGCGATAATCAGCTCATTATCCGTGAACAGACCCAGCAGCGGCTTGCGGAACAGAATGACGATCAGGTCCATGATGACTGTGACCAGCAGCGCCCACTTCACACTGGTGAACACCCGTGAGTAAGCCTCCTGCGTCCGTTTTGCACCTACAAGATGCCCCACAATAATTGAGGTCCCCATTGCCACCGCTACGCTGAACAGGAAGATGTAGTTCGAGATATTAACCGCATACTGGCGGGTAGCCATGGCCTCGGCCCCCAAATAGGTGATGTACAGGGTGAAGACGAGCTGGCAGCACTGGTACATTACGGATTCGAAGGCGGACGGAATACCGATTTTGAGAATCTGCAGCACGTATTTCTTGGAGAGGTGAACGTAATAGCTCCATTTCACGCGTACCTCCATAATCCGGTAGAGCAGCAGAAAGAAAATCAAGAGAGCGATGGAGCGGCTGATTACGGTTGACACGGCCGCACCCTCCACGCCTAGCGCAGGCAGTCCGAAATGGCCGAAGATCAGCAGATAGTTACCGCCGACATGGATAACGTTCATCAGCAGCGATACCGCCATCGTCTGCTTGGTGAAGCCATGGGTCCGGATGGTGGCGGCCAGCGCGTTGATGAGGGCCTGCAGGAAGATCGCGCCTCCGACAATGTTGATATACGAGCGGGCGTAGGCGAGAATGTCACCCTTCACGTTCAGCGCCTGCAGCAGGTGGCCTCCGAGCAGCAGCATCACTGTACTAAGTATGATCCCTACCACAAGATTCAGGGTAACTGCATTGCCGATCACTCTGGCGGCTTCTTTGGGCTGCTTGGAGCCGAGGTACTGCGACACGACGATCGCCGCGCCGTTACCGATGACACTAAGCGCCAGAATAGCTATGGCAATAATCTGATTGGCTGCTCCGACACCGGAGACCGCATCATCGGACACCGAGCTGATCATGAAGGTATCCATACTGCCCATGAGCATGAACAGGAACAGCTCCAGGAAGATTGGCCAGGTCAGCTTCATTAAGTTGAATGTCTTGGGCTTGCTTGTTTCCATCATACACCTTCTTATTAGGATTCCTTGCGGCTGTGAATCTTTGAATCAAATGTATGGTAGCACAGCTGTTGTGAAAATGCAGTAGGATTTCAGACATGTCGGCTAAAAATCCCCCGGCTTCGCCCAATAGTATCCTTCAGGTGACTACCTCACTTTAAAGTGCCTACTTCCCTAATCGGCAGTATATCCCTAAACTGAGAAGCAGCACTTCCTAAAATATATTACGGATAAGGAGAACTTACACATATGAAATTACAGTTAGCACTCGATCTGGTGGATATTGCCGGAGCCAAGGCGGTTGTTGCAGAGGTTGCCGAATCTATAGATATCGTTGAGATTGGAACACCGGTCGTTATTAATGAGGGGCTGCATGCGGTAAAAGCGATCAAGGAAGCTTTTCCGGCGCTTACGGTGCTGGCCGATCTCAAAATCATGGATGCTGGCGGATATGAGGTCATGAAGGCAGTGGAAGCAGGCGCGGGCATCGTGACTGTGCTGGGTGTATCTGATGATTCAACGATCCGCGGTGCGGTGGAGGAAGCGAAGAAGACAGGTGCAGAGATCCTGGTCGATCTGATTAATGTGAAGGATCTCAAAGCCAGAGCCGCTGAAGTGGATGCGCTGGGTGTGGATTATGTCTGCGTGCATTCCGGCTATGACCATCAGGCTGAAGGCAAGAATTCCTTCGCGGATCTGAGAGATATTAAGAGCGTAGTTACCCGGGCCAAAACTGCAATTGCCGGCGGCATTAAGCTGAGTACGCTGCCTGAAGTGATTGCTGCGCAGCCTGATCTGGTAATCGTGGGCGGCGGTATTACTGGCGAAGCCGACATGAAGGCAACTGCTGCGGAAATGAAGCGCCTTGTAAGCCAGGCTTAAGCAGCCATGGACACGCAGCAATACGCACAGGAAATTGTGAAGGAGCTGGAGGGCTCCGTCTCCGGGCTGAATGCCGGAGGAGGTGAGGCGCTGACGGAGGAGCTGCTGCGCGCAGGGCAGATCTTCGTGGCCGGTGCCGGTCGTTCCGGCCTGATGGGCCGGGCCTTCGCCATGCGGCTGATGCAGGCCGGGCGGACAGCTTATGTGGTCGGAGAGACAGTAACGCCGGGCATTGGCCCCGGCGATGTGCTTGTACTGGGTTCCGGCTCAGGCGAGACGAAGGGACTGGTCTCCATGGCTGAGAAAGCCAAGGCAATCGGAGCAGCTGTAGTCCTCGTAACCATTCAGCCGGATTCGACGATCGGACGTCTCGCAGATTATACAGTTAAGCTGCCTGGCGCTCCCAAGGAACGGCCGGACGGCGGCTATACTACGCTGCAGCCGATGGCCTCCTTGTTTGAACAGACGCTGCTTGTATTCTATGACGCAGTTATTCTGCGGATCATGGAGCAGACGGGGCAGACCTCCGGCCGGATGTTCGGCAAGCATGCCAATTTGGAATAGCATACGATTTGGAATAGAATAGAGCTTGGAATACAATAAAGCTATCACACGGATGCTTTCCTTGACGGGAGGGCATCCTTTGCTGCTTATGTGCGGTGGGCGATGGATTTGTATTATGATGATAGCCGGAAGGGGGCTAAATATTGGCGACTGAAATTAAAGACCGTATCAACCTGAAGGAGATCAACTGCGAGAAGGAGCTTACGCTCGCTGTGATCGGCGGCAAGTGGAAGCTGATTATACTGTGGCACCTGGGTCTGGAAGGGACTAAGCGGTTCAGTGAACTCAAGAAGCTGATCCCCCATATCACCCAGAAAATGCTGACCAACCAGCTCCGCGAGCTGGAGGAGGATCAGCTGGTATTCAGGCAGGTATATGCGGAGGTTCCTCCGCGGGTAGAATACTCCCTGACAGAGTATGGACATACTCTGATGCCGGTGCTGCGCATGATGTATGACTGGGGCAAGAATTACGGGGACAAGGTGATCTGGAAAGATGCACCTCACTGTGATAGGTAGCAACTGTAAACGAAGTCGTTCTATTTGTATTGTGCAAAATTAAGTTGTATACTAACATTTGTGAAGATTTAAATAAATGGAGGCTGATAGGTATGCTGAAGACAGAATATAGCCCGCTGCTGGAGACGTTCAAATTCAAGAACGGGATTGAACTGAAGAACCGTGTGGTCATGGCGCCGATGACTAATTTCTCCTCCAATGAGGATGGAACCGTCTCCCGGCCGGAGCTGGATTATTATATCCGCCGTTCGGGCGGGGCGGGGATGGTCATTACCGCGTGTGTCTATGTCTCACGCGGCGGGAAGGGCTTCCCGGGTGAATTCGGAGCTGATCATGACGGGCTGATTCCAAGTCTGCGTGAGCTGGCGGAGGCCATCAAGGGCGAAGGAGCGAAGGCCGTGCTCCAGATCTTCCATGGCGGACGCCAATGCCCGCCGGAGCAGCTGGTTGACGGACAGCCTGTCAGTGCAAGCGATGTGCCGGCTGAGCTGCCGGGCGGCGGACAGGGGGCGGTTCCGCGCCCGCTGACAGACGAAGAGATTACCGGAATTATCGCTGATTTCGGTGAAGCGACGCGCCGGGCGATCGAGGCCGGTTTCGATGGCGTCGAGATTCACGGTGCGAACGGATATCTGCTGCAGCAGTTCTTCTCGCCGCATTCCAACAGACGCGAAGACCGCTGGGGCGGGGATCTGCAGAAGCGTCTCGCCTTCCCGCTGGCCGTTCTGCGCAGTGTCAAGGCTGCGGTGAAGCAGCATGCAGAGGGTGCATTCCTTGTAGGCTACCGCTTCTCGCCTGAAGAGCCGGAGACGCCGGGGATTACGATGGCTGACACGTTTACTCTAATCGATGCGCTGACAGCAGAGGGGCTGGATTACCTGCATGCGTCCCTCATGGAGCTGTGGTCGCTGCCACGCCGGGGAACGGAGGACAGCCGTCCGCGTATTGAGCAGATCGTTGACCGGGCAGGAGACAAGGCGCCGGTAATTGGCGTAGGCTCACTCTACTCTGCCGCCGATGCCCTGAAGAGTCTGGACAGCGGCATCAGCCTGGTGGCGCTGGGCCGTCCGCTTCTGATTGAACCGGACTGGGTGCAGAAGCTGGCCGGGGGCCGGGCCGATGAGATTATGACAGAGCTCGATCCGAACGCCCAAGCAGAGCTTGTGATTCCGGACCCGCTCTGGAGAGCATTGATCCATACACCGGGCTGGCTGCCGGTTAAGCAATAAAGCAGGCAGAAGGATAACGGTCTGTGACCAAAGCAATATAAGAACCCCGTGCGCCCCTGTTTCCAGGGCGGCACGGGGTTTTTGCTGTTTTTAATATAATCTTATTTACGCTTTATGTTCCGCCAGACGGGCAATCTCAACGATAACCTGTACAGCCTTCAGCATTACGTCTACAGAGGCGTATTCAAATTTGCCGTGGAAATTCTCGCCTCCGGTGAAAATATTCGGTGTAGGCAGCCCCATATAAGAGAGCTGTGAGCCGTCAGTCCCTCCACGGATTGGACGGATAACCGGCGTGATTCCGAGGCCCTCCATCGCTTCCCGGGCGATATCGACGATATGCCGGACGGGCTCGATTTTCTCGCGCATATTATAGTATTGGTCATTCAGCTCCAGGATGATGTTGTCCGCCCCGTATGTAGATTTGAATTCCTCCACAATTGCGGCGATATTCGATTTGCGGTTCTCGAACTGCCCGCGGTCAAAGTCGCGGATAATGTAATGCAGCTTGCTGTGCTCGGCACTGCCTTGCATGGAGATCAGGTGGTAGAACCCCTCGTAGCCGTCTGTGAATTCAGGGGCTTCACCGGCGGGCAAACGGAGATGGAAGGCCATGGCGATTTTGGACGAATGGATCATCTTGCCCTTGGCTGTACCGGGATGGACATTGACTCCGTGGAAGGTGATTTTGGCGGCGGCGGCATTGAAGCTCTCATATTCCAGCTCCCCAAGCGGGCCTCCGTCCACGGTGTAGGCATAGGAAGCACCGAAGGCGGCAACGTCGAACTTATGCGGGCCGCGTCCGATTTCTTCATCGGGGGTAAAAGCGACCCGGATCTTGCCATGCTTAATCTCCGGATGCGCCAGCAGATGGGCCATAGCCGTCATGATCTCAGCGATGCCTGCCTTGTTGTCTGCCCCCAGTAGGGTGTTGCCGTCGGTCGTAATCAGCGTATGCCCCTTGTAACCGCTCAGCTCCGGGAAGCTCTTCGTGGACATGATAATATTCTGGGCTTCATTCAGCACCAGATCCTGCCCGTCATAGTTCTCTACAATCTGCGGCTTCACATTCGTGCCGGTGAAATCCGTAGCGGTATCCAGATGGGCCAGGAAGCCAATCACCGGAACCTCTTTATCCGTGTTGGCGGGCAGCGAGGCCATGACATAGGCATGCTCGTCCACCGTAATCTCCGTCAGTCCCAGCTCCTGCAGCTCCTCTGCCAGCTTATGCGCCAGTACCATTTGGCCTGGAGTGGACGGGCAGCTCTCGCTGTCCTCGCTGGATTGGGTATCCATTTCAGCATACGATACAAAACGTCTAATTAATTCTTCCTTCAATGCGGGTCATCTCCTCTTCAGCTTCGTATGTCTATATTATCACGATCCGGCCCGGGTCTCATACTTTAGGCGGAGGGTGAGGAGTGAAAGGGGATGGAGGCTGGCTGGAGACTAGCTTGGCCGAGAGCAGGTAGCGCTCGGGCGCTGCGCCTACATAAGAGAATGGGTAACAGGTAATCAAGGTGAGTACGGGGTCTCTGCTGGGCTTAATCGCTCCCCGCGTATCTCCGTCAACAATCCGGCTCCCGGTCACTTCATAGGTAAAAGTGCCTTTCGCTGTAGCAAGCTCAAGCCGGTCTCCGGTCTCCAGCTCGCCGAGACTGCGGAAGACGGTATCACGGTGTCCGGCCAGCACGCTGTTGCCTGAGGCGCCCGGGGCGGCACTTGCCTCATCGTGTCCGGCGCCCCGCTTAAGCTCCGCCCGTCCGGTTCCCTCCAGAATGGCGACCCGCTTTTTGAGCTTCGGAAAATAGATCTCCCCGATTACCTCTCCAGCTATATAAGCTGGTTTGTCGCCTGTTGGTGATTCTGCGCTGCTGACCATACCTTCAGGAAGCGGCGTTTCTTCTTCGGAACTTACGGGAAGCTGGGCTTCCTCCCTCTTTTTGTCCCAGATACTCAGGGCTTCGCGGGCTTCGGCGGGCGCTTTGAGGATCTGGAAGGCGGAATATAGCATAACACACACAGAGAGCAGGAAGATCAGCTTGACGGCTAAAGTGAATCCGCTGCGCATCTTCATGCTCTCTCCTCCTTACTTATACGGGTAGTTACTTCTTCTGGCCCAGCCTGCGGAGCACAAGCACGCTAATCATAGCGACAACCAGGCTGGCCGCAATCAGATTGTACCAAGGGCTGGCTGTGTCCGGCAGTCTGCCGTCTTCCTCCGGCCCGCCCAGCGGAAGCGCGTCACCAGTGAGGTTGACCTCCTTCCCTGGTGAAGGGGCTGGTGTGCTGCCAAGTGCAGCGGCTCCGGAATCCGGAGTCGCGGACGGACGGTTGCCGCCGTCTTCCTCTCCTGCCCCTAGCGGAACAGGCTCCTCGCTTACGCTCACTCCATCCGGTGCTGCTGTAGCAGTTGCCGGTGCCTGTGAAGGTGCTGCTGAACTGCCAGGCGATGCACTGCCGGCCGGTGAGGCTGTAGGGACTGTTGTTGCAGCAGGCGGCGTACTGCCAGGGCTGCTGGTGGACCCCGGCGTTGACGTAGGCATAGGCGTTACTGCAGCCGTTGGCGTATCTGTGGGTTGAGGTGTAGAAGTCGGCCCGGCTGTAGGCGCAGGCTCTGCTGTGGCAGTGAATTCAAAGGCGACACTTACCGTCTTCTCCTGGAACTCGTTGCCTGCCTCCGGCGGGAACAATACCTTCATTTCGATCGCTTCCTCTTCCCCTCCGGCGAGCGAGCCGATGGTCACTACCCCCGGGGCCTCGCTCATTACCCCTGAGTAGAGGATTACTCCCTCTTTTTGCAGGGTCATTTGCAGGATATTGTACAGATCTGCGTCCCCGGAGCGGAACTGAAAGGCTACTGCATAATCGAACAGATCATTTCCGTCATTGATAATCTTATAATCCGAAGCCATCGTATCTCCCGGCTGCATGTTGTTCATGGTTGCCGTACTGGTCGTATGTGAGTTGACAGTGAGCTTGATCGTATCCTCAGCGCTGACCCCTCCGGCATGCCAGATTACACCTGCCAGAACGGCCAAAATATACGCGCCAATTATAGATGTATGTCTCTTCTTCACTCTCCCCGCCCCTTCCTGTGCAGACCTTCGGCAGCCACCAGCCACAATCCGCCCCGGTTCGCCCTTCAAAATCATAGTTTGTTGAATAAAGTAGTTTCTTGAAGAACTACTACTAATTAAAGCGATGATATAAATCAGAACGAGTACGAACGGATCTGGATGAGCCTGAACGTGCGTGAATGAGGCGGAATGGTAAAAATACACTAACGTTCGTTATAACGAATAATAATTACAGTATAATCAAAATGAAGCATAAAGAAAAACAGAAAAAGATACTTTAAGTGAATGAATTCGGGCGTTTATTATGAATAAACGGCATTTATTTAATATTTACTGCGGTTAACTCATTATTTCTCTATATATTAGTTGATTTTGTATTTTATAAAGAACGATTTGGGCTGTAAAGGCCCGGCTCCATCATTTCTACTCCGAACACATTTGTTTTTTGCTGCAAGACTAAAATAGCCCATTCAGCTACCTCAATGGAGTTCTCCATAGGTAGTTAAATGGGCTGAATATATAGACTGGGCAGTAATCAGACTAGTACAGTGTCAGGTTTAAAAGGGTGGATAAGCTTGTTAAACTCCACCCCGAAATCTAACGGACCGGAGAGACCTTATCCCCACGAAAACGCCACTTTTTGCAGCGTAACGGACTCAGGCGGCCTTATTGTCTCCCTACGAGACGTTTTGGAGCCGAAGTGTAAAGGATAAGGCCCATGGAGTCCGTTACTCGCCCAGTTGGCGACTTTCTTCCCAAATAAGAGCACCTCAGTCCGTTACGCTAAGCCAAACGCCCCTGAAGAACAATCCCCGCTTGGAAAAGATGTAATTTGAAGGGTAATTGCTTCTGCTCCACTATTTTAAATCTGATGAGCTACTACGGCCTTATTCCTTCTTCAACAGGTCGGCCACAAGCTCATACGAATGCAGGCGGGCAGAGTGATCATAGATCTGTGAAGCGATAATCCACTCATCGGCACCCGTCTCTTCGAGAATCTGCAGCAGCCGTTCTTCGATCAGGGCCTGGTCGCCCGCAATGGAGTATTGCTGTTTGCTCATAAGCAGCGCTTTCTCCTGAGAGGTCCAGATTCCGTCCAGACTGTCTACAGGCGGCTGGAGCTTGCCGGTGCGGCCACGAATAATGTTCAGGAATTGCTGCTGCTGGGAAGTGGCAAGTCTGCGCGCTTCCTCCACCGTATCCGCTGCCGTAATTCCCAGACCCACCATAACATAAGGCTTGTCGAGTACAGCTGATGGCTTGAAGCTGGTGCGGTACAGATGCAGGGCCGGCAGCAGATAATCCGGTGCGAAGTGGCTGGCAAAAGCAAAAGGCAGACCCAGCTGGCCCGCAAGCTGGGCGCTGAAGCCGCTGGAGCCGAGCAGCCAGATCGGGATGTTCAGTCCTTCACCGGGTACGGCGCGGACACCGGCCGGACGGGAGCCTGATCCTTCAGGGTCGAAATACGCCCGCAGCTCACTTAGTTGCTCGGGGAATTCACTGCCATCGCTGCCGAGGCTGCGGCGCAGTGCTCTGGCGGCTGCCTGGTCGGAGCCGGGGGCTCTGCCCAGACCCAAATCGATCCGTCCCGGATACAGAGACTCCAGCGTGCCGAATTGCTCGGCAATCACCAGCGGGGCATGGTTGGAGAGCATGATGCCGCCTGAACCTACACGGATGGTGTTAGTTCCGGCTGCGACATGTCCGATAACAACGGAGGTGGCGGAGCTGGCAATGCCGGTCATATTATGATGCTCTGCCAGCCAGTAACGGTTATACCCCCATTTCTCAGCATGACGAGCCAAATCAAGGGTGTTATGAAAAGAATCCGCCGCCGTTCCGCCCTCCCGGATAGGGGCTAAATCCAGTACGGAGAATGGTATGTCGTGCAATTGCTTCACATGAATCCCTCCTATAGTAGATGCATTCCGCATCAGTAGCATTATTTGCAGCCATGAATCAATATACCCACCAATTATAACATGAAATAATATAATTTACACACTTTAAGTAAGCGGCATGACGGGGAGGGGGAACTTGAAGGGAGAAAGGTCCAGTTACTGGAGGGCTGTATTTGGAGTATTTGGACTGAATTTGGACGGTTACAACCGTACAGCAAGGGCTCCGCAGGCAGAAATGTAAGCGCATAACAATTTGCTTGCCAATTTAAGGGAGCCTTGCTATAATCGCTTTGAAAAGCTTTTCTAACTTAAGCGGCTAGGCCAATCCTGATAAGGAGGGCACACGTTTCGGGCTAAAAGAATCAAGAAGGAAGTCAGACTATGAAGCCAACAATCAGAGATGTCGCCAAGATGGCCGGAGTATCTATCAGCACTGTGTCCCGTGTAATGAATGCCCCGGATACGGTCGTGGAGAGTAAGCGCAGCCGGGTCATTGAAGCGATAGAAGCGCTCAAGTATCAGCCGAATGCATTCGCACGGGGGTTAATTTACAGGAAGTCATTCACTCTCGGGCTACTCATTCCCGATATTGAGAACCTGTATTTCGCAGGGGTGATCCGGGGAATGCAGGATGCCTGCATTAAGCTCGGTTACAGTCTGATGATCTGCAATACAGACCGTGACAAGGAGCGGACATTATCCTATATGGATACTTTTCATGAGAAACAGGTGGATGGTGTTGTGTTCGCCAGCGATATTCTGCACCCTGAGTATTATGAGAAGCTTATAGGCTGCCGAATTCCATTCGTGCTGGTCTCCTCCCATTCCGATGAGTACGAGGTAGCATCGGTCGAGGTGGATGATGAGAAGGCGGCGTATGATGCTGTGAAATTCCTGATTGAGCTGGGGCACCAAGAGATTGGGATGATTGGTTTCAATCATGATAATTCGGTGTCCGGGCCACCGCGGATGGCGGGGTTCGTGAGAGCCTTGAGCGAATCGGGGCTGGAGCGTAATATCGGGAAAATCAAGTACGCGAACCACCGCTTTGAACACGCCTATCAGGCAACGCATGAGCTGTTCACAGAATATCCAGAGCTAACCGCAGTATTCTGTGTAGCGGATGAGTTCGCTATGGGGACGATCTCTTACTTAAAGGACCGCAATATTCTGGTTCCCGGTCAGGTATCGGTCATCGGCTTCGATAATCTGCGGATGTCGGGGATGTTCATTCCGAAGCTGACAACAATCGCACAGCCTATCTATCAGCTGGGGTACCGGGCGGCCGAGAAGCTGCATGAATTGCTGACCACCGGCAAGGTGGCTGTCATGAAAGAGAAGATGGAGCATAAGCTAATCGTAAGAGAATCCTCGCGTGAGAAATGAGATGTAGTTCCTGCGGGCTGAAGCACGGCTGCCTGGGGATAGGGCAGCACGGTTTCTTTACGCTCTTCTGAAAAGCTTTTCAGAGTGACGCGTTAGAGGAATGTGAGCGAATCGTTTCGGGAACCGTTTCAGGAACTGTTTCAGAAACCTTATCCACAGAAGAAGGTACTAACTGACTATTGGAAGCGCATACATTATTGTGGGATATGGAGAATGTACGTTTGAATTAGCGTTGTTAATGGGTGTGGGTGCCTGTTGTCTGTGAATTACTATAAGGGGGTGAGTTACTGCTCTGCCGGAAGGGGTTCCGGTAATGAAGCTGGTTCAATGCAGTCTCTAAAAACAATTAAAGGGGATGTATGAAACAATGAAGAAAGCTCCAGCACGTAAACTGTCACTTGCGATGGTGTTGTGTCTATCCTTCACCATGATGCTCAGCGGCTGCGGCGGCAATAACACCGCTGCGCCAACGAAGGCCCCGGCGGTTACAGAAGCTCCCACAGCAGCACCATCGGCAGATAACAACGCAGAATCAACAGATAGTCCAGATCCCGCTGCGGCAGGAAGCCCGTTGGATTTGGCAATGAAGGGTGAATATAAAGGCACGAAGGTCACGATGTTCGGCCCGTTTGTCGATGCGGACCAGGTGAAGTTCGAGAGCAGCATTAAGGAATTTGAAGAGAAAACCGGCATTGATATTCAATACGAAGGCTCCAAGGAATTCGAAGCTACGATTAATATCCGGGTCGATGGCGGCAATGCGCCGGATATCGCGGACTTCCCGCAGCCGGGCCTGCTGGCCTCTATTGCCAAGACCGGCAAGGTCATCGATCTGACCGGGGTGCTGGATCAGGCGAAGCTGACGGCCAATTACAATAAGAGTTGGCTGGATATGTCCACCATGGACGGCAAGGATGGCAAGATTATGGCCGGGATCTGGAACCGCAGCAATGTGAAGAGCCTGGTCTGGTATCCGAAGAAGCAATTTGACGAAGCGGGATACACGGTTCCGCAGACCTGGGATGAAATGATGGCCCTGACGGAGCAAATCGCCAAAGACGGTGATCCAGCCTGGGCAATCGGTATTGAGAGCGGCGCGGCAACCGGCTGGGCGGCAACCGACTGGGTAGAGAACATCATGCTGCGGACCACGACGCCTGAGAATTACGATAAGTGGGTAAGCGGTGAGCTTCCGTTCACCTCGCCGGAAGTGAAGAACGCGGTGGAAGTGATGTCCAAGATCTGGCTGAATAAGGATTATGTCTACGGCGGTGCTAAATCCATTGTCACTACTGCATTTGGCGATGCTCCGAAGCCGATGTTCGACAATCCGCCCAAAGCCTGGTTCAACCTGATGGGGAACTTCATTACCAGCTTTTTCCCGGAAACGGCTAAGGTGGATACAGACTATGACTGGTTCTATCTTCCGCCGATTGATGAGCAGTACGGCAAGCCGGTCCTGGTGGCAGGCGACATCTACGCTATGTTCAATGACCGCCCTGAAGTACGCGCTGTAATGGAGTTCTTCACTACTGGCGAATCGATCAAAAGCTGGGTGCAATCCGGCGGTGTCATTGCCCCGATGAATGATGCTTCCCTGGATTGGTACCAGTCCGAATCCGACCGCCGGATGGCGAAGCTGGTGCAGGACGCTTCGACCCTGCGCTTCGATGGCTCGGACCTGATGCCAGGCAAGGTGGGTGCAGGTACCTTCTGGAAGGGCATGACTGACTATGTGAGCGGAACGGCTACGCTGGATCAGGCCCTGGAGCAGATTCAGTCAGGCTGGAAGAACTAAGAAGCAGGCAGCACGGGACTTAGACACCAAGAGGTTGAAGGGGCGGTCTTGAGCAATCAGGCCTGCCCCTCAGCTGGTGGTAACGGGTGCTTATGAAGAGGGCTCTGCTCTAACAGAGCCTATAGGAGGAACCGATATGGATGCACAAATAAGGCCGGAGCCGGGTGCCGCCGGGGCGCAGGCCAATCAGAGAATCAGCGGCAGGGCAGTCCTGCTATCGCTGGGCGTCTTGCTTGCGAATATTGTGGTCAACGGGCTGATTTTCCTGTTTTTCCGCGATTCAACGCTTCAACCGCTGCTGACAGCGGTGCTCGCAGTGTTGTGGGGCGTGCTGGGCGTATATCTGATCTACTACACCTTGACCTGGGCCGTGGAGCAGTACCCGGACCATGTCCGCAGGAAGGTGCTGCCATATGTTTTTGTCGGACCGGCTGTCCTTATTCTCGGTTGGCTGCTGATTCTGCCCGCCCTGCGGACGCTGTACTTAAGCTTCTTCAACGCTTCCTCCGAGAAGTTCGTCGGACTCAGCAATTATGCCGCCATCTTCAGCGACCGTCTGATGGCTACGGCTCTGCGCAACAACCTGCTCTGGGTGTTCGTAGGCACGCTGGCCTGTGTCTGCTTCGGGCTGCTGATTGCCATTCTTGCCGACCGGAGCAGCTATGAGCGGATCGCCAAATCGATTATTTTCATGCCGATGGCTATTTCCTTTGTTGCCGCCGGGGTCATCTGGAAGTTCGTCTATTATTATCAGCCGGGCGATGAGCAGATTGGCTTGCTGAATGCGATTGTGACCTATTTCGGCGGTGAACCGCAGGCCTGGACGAGTATGCTGCAGCCGTGGAACAACTTCTTCCTTATTATCATTCTGATCTGGATGCAGACGGGGTTTGCGATGGTTATTTTCTCAGCGGCCATCAAAGGAGTGCCCGAGGATATTCTGGAGGCTGCACGGGTGGATGGCGCGGGTGAGGTGAAGATCTTTTTTGGCATCATGATTCCTTACATCTCTACGACGATTCTGACGGTGACCACCACGATTATTGTCTTTACGCTGAAAATATTTGACGTTGTCATGGTGATGACAGGCGGTCAATACGATACAGAGGTTGTAGCGACGCAGTTCTACCGGCAATTCTTCATGTACCGCAACTTCGGCTACGGCTCTACGCTGGCTATCGTGCTCCTGATCGCGGTTTTGCCTGTTATCCTTATTAATCTGCGGCAGTTCCGCAAGCAGGGGGGATTCTAATGGTGGGCACCAAGAAAAAAAAGGGCAGCAAAACGGCCGTCAATCTGATTCTGGGCGTCATCTGCTTCCTCTGGATTCTGCCGACCTTCGGACTCTTCGCCTCCTCCTTCCGTCCCGCAGCGGATATTCTGCAGACGGGCTGGTGGAAGGTGTTCCCCCATCAGGAATGGAAAGCGGGCGGGACGGTGCAGCTTCCCAAGGAGGTTGATCTGCGGGAGCCGATTGAGGTGAACGGCAAGACCTATACGGATGAACAGCTCAAGGCAGGGGTGAAGGCGGATGGCAGCCGCCTGATGTGGGAGAACCGCAGGGCACGCACGGTGAATATGCAAGAGCAGGGCTGGCAGGCGGTGCCTGACCTCACGCTCGACAACTATAAGAATGTGCTGTCCGGCAAGGAGTACACACTCAAGGAAGCGGACGGCAGTGAAACGGTGCAAAAGGGGAGCGGATTGTCGCAGGCGTTCTGGAATACACTGACGATTGCTGTTCCGGCGACGGTGATTCCTGTGCTGATCGCCTCTTTTGCCGCCTATGCCTTCGCCTGGTTACGGTTTCCCGGACGCAAGACGCTGTTCGTCATTATTATTGCGATGCTGGTCATTCCGATTCAGGTTGCGCTCATTCCGGTACTCAAGGATTACACGGCGCTTGGGCTGAACGGCAGTTATCTTGGAATCTGGCTGGCACATACGGCCTTCGGGCTGCCGCTGGTTACGTACTTCATGTACAACTTCATCAGCCAGCTGCCGAAGGATCTGTTTGAATCAGCTTTTATTGACGGCGCCAGCCACTTTACTATTTTCAGCAGACTGATTCTGCCGCTGTCCGTGCCCGCGCTCGCTTCCATCGGGATCTTCCAGTTCCTCTGGGTATGGAATGATTATCTGGTGTCGCTGATCTTCATCGGGAACCAGCCGTCGGTTCAGGTCATGTCGATGAAGATCGCCGATCTGGTCGGCTCGCGCGGCAATGACTGGCATCTGCTGACCTCGGCAGCCTTTATCTCGATGCTGATGCCGCTGGCGATCTTCTTCCTGCTGCAAAAGTATTTCGTCCGGGGTCTGATGGGCGGCTCAGTCAAAGGCTGATCTGCGGCTGGGACAAGAGAAGCCGGCAATCGGGAGGAGAATACGAAGATGAGACCGGAGACAAATACGGAGATAAATACGGAGATGAAAATAAAGATGAAGTCCTGTGAGTATCCTTCCCCCTTATACCCTTACAGAGAGTGGAGTATTGAAGAGGAACACTACGAGGATGAATACAATCAGCGGAGCGAGAGTGTCTTTGCACTAGGCAACGGCTATATCGGTATGCGCGGGAATTTCGAGGAAGGCTATCACGGCAAGGCGGGGGCTTCGGTAGCCGGAAATTATCTGAACGGCTTCTTTGATTCTGAGCCGGTTGTCTATCCTGAGGGAGCCTTCGGGTACCCCTCCCGCAACCAGGCTATGCTGAATGTGAGCGATGCCCGTATCATCCGGCTCAGCATCGAAGGCCATGAATTCCGGCTGGATCAGGGGAAGCTGCACCGGTATAAACGCCGGCTGGATATGCGGAGCGGTATGCTGCACCGGGAGCTGGAGTGGGAATCTCCCGCCGGGCACCGGGTACTGCTGGTGATCCGCCGGATGGTTGCCTTGACGCATAAGCATCTGGCCGCTATCGACTATGCGGTGACGGCGCTGAACTTCTCCGGGACACTGAAGTTCGATTCTGCGGTGGACGGCGAGATCCGGCGGCCGGAGGCGACGGATGATCCAAGGCTGGGAGCGGGCAGTGCGGTGCCCAGCCTGCTGCTGGAGGATACCGGTTATGACGAAGCCTCCGGGAGGCTGTGGATGAAGCAGCGCACCCGCCACACGCGGTTTGCGCTGCTGACCGCTGTCAGCCATGCGCTGCAGGCGAAGTCCGGGCGGGAGATGAGCCACCAATTGATCGGGCAGCGCATCTCCGTCTGTTACGCCGCTGCTGTCCGCAGCGGAGAGACGGTGACGCTAACCAAATATATAACGTATCATACCTCCAGAGATTCCGGGGAGGAGGAGCTGCCCGGCCGGAGTGCTGAAGTCTTGGCGCTGGCCAAGGAGCTGGGCTTCGCCGGTCTGGCCGGGGAGCAGCAGGCGTATCTGGACAGCTTCTGGGCACATGCGGATGTTGAGATTAGCGGTGATCCTGCACTCCAGCAGGGCATCCGCTTCAATGCTTATCAGCTGCTGCAATCCGTGGGCCGGGACGGAGCAACGAATATCGGAGCCAAGGGCCTGACCGGCGAAGGCTATGAGGGGCATTATTTCTGGGATACGGAGATGTACATGCTGCCGTTCTTCACCTTCACGCAGCCGGAGATCGCCTGTGCGCTGCTGGAATTCCGTTATGCTACGCTCGGCAAGGCCAGAGAGCAGGCAGCGGTCATGTCGCAGAAGGGGGCGCTGTACCCGTGGCGGACCATTGACGGCGAGGAGAACTCCGCCTACTTCCCCGCAGGCACTGCCCAAGCGCATATCAATGCGGACATTGCCTACGGCCTGAAGCAATATATCCAGGCCACAGGCGATATGGGATTTCTGGTTAGCCGGGGTGCGGAGATGCTGTTCGAGACCTCAAGGTTCTGGGCCGATCTGGGCCACTATAACTCCGCGCGCGGAGGGGCCTTCTGCATCGATGCAGTAACAGGGCCGGATGAATACACGGCGATTGTCAATAACAATGCTTACACCAACCTCATGGTGCAGGATCAGCTCCAGTATGCCTATGAGACAGCTCTGCTGCTTCAGCGGGACTATCCCGCGGATTACGAACGGCTGCGGCAGGCGATCGGGTTAACTCCCGAAGAGGCAGAGGGCTGGAGAGAGGCCGCAGTACGGATGTTTATTCCTTTTGACGAGCAGCTCGGGATCTATGCCCAGGATGATACCTTTCTGAGTAAGCAAAAATGGGATTTCGAGCATACTCCTGCGGATAAGTATCCGCTGCTGCTTCACTACCACCCGCTGGTGATCTACCGGCATCAGGTGCTGAAGCAAGCCGATCTGGTAATGGCTCTGTTCCTGCTCGGAAACAAGTTCAGCCTGGCGGATAAGCTGCGCAACTACCATTATTATGAGCCGCTGACGACGCATGACTCCTCGCTGTCTCCTTGCATCCACAGTATTATGTCTGCGGAGATCGGCGATCTGGCCGGGGCATACCGTTATTTCAGCCGCACAGTACGGATGGATCTGGACGATATCAACCACAATGCCAAGGACGGGCTGCATATGGCAGCGATGGCCGGGTCCTGGATGTCGATTGTGAACGGCTTCAGCGGCATGCGGCTGTCTCAGGGAGAACTGGGTTTTGCCCCTGTCCTGCCGGAGCAGTGGGAGAGCTACCGCTTCAAGGTTACAGTAGGCGGTCAGCTGCTGGATATCTTCGTTGAACGTGAGGCGGTAGTGTATACGCTGCTGGAGGGGACGGCGCTTGAGATCAGGCATAAGAAGCAGGCGCTGCAGCTGCTTCCGCAGGAGCCGGTGAGGATTTCGCTGGCGCAGCGGCTGGAGGCCGTAATCTTCGATCTCGACGGCGTGATTACGGATTCCGCCGAAGCTCATTATCTTGCCTGGCAGGCCCTCGCGGATGAGCTGGGTATCCCCTTCAGCCGGGAAAAGAATGAACGGCTGAAGGGCGTCAGCCGGATGGAATCGCTGGAGATTGTGCTGGAGGGCAGCGGCCTTGCGAAGCTGCCTGAAGCCGGGAAGCTCCGGCTGGCGGAGCAGAAGAACGATCATTACCGGCAGATGATCGGCCGTATCACCCCGGCGGACCTCCTGCCGGGGATCCGGGAGCTGCTCGATTCCCTGCATGAGCGGGGAATCTCCGTGGGGCTGGCCTCGGCCAGCCTGAATGCGCCGCTCATTCTGGAGAGCCTCGGCGCAGCCCGGTGGTTCCAGGCCGTTGCCGACCCGGCTGCGCTCCGGAAGGGCAAGCCCGATCCGGAGATCTTCCTGCAGGCGGCAGAGCGGCTGGGTGTTCCGCCGGGCAACTGCATCGGCGTGGAGGATGCAGCCGCAGGCGTGGCCGCGATCCGGGCGGCGGGCATGAAGGCTGTAGGTATTGGGTCGGCCGAGCAGCTTGGCGCGGCCGACCTGGTGCTGCCCACTACGGCGGAGCTGGACGCCGGGAAGCTGCTTAAGCTGTTCGCGCGTTAGCCGCTGGCGGAGGGGGGGGGATCAGGCAGCGAGTTTGTTGTCTGTATAGTAAGGGAGCAGGCGCGTGGCTAGATGTATGCGAAAAACCGAACACATTGTGCTGCGAGAAGGCACGCGGCCGCAATGTATGCGGAAAACCGAACACAATTGGTGACGCGAAGGTGTGCGGACCAAATGTAAGCGAAAAACCGAATACAATGTGCTAGTGCGAGGGCTAGTGGGCCGAATGTATGCGGAAAACCGAATACAAATTGCGGCGAGAGGGCACATTGGCTCAATGTATGCGAAAAACTGAATACAATTGGTGGCGCAAAGGTGAGCGGGTCCAATGTATGCGAAAAACTGAATACAATATGCTGGCGAGAAATAGAACGTTATTTACTCAAAAGTTGCTGTCTTCATAATTAAACACTATTTACTATGAGATTTTTAAAAAAGCCTCTGCAGGTATGCAGAGGCTTTTTGGCTAGCAGGGCATGAGCTCTAAAGAAGTGAATACATTCATAAATGCGGCGATGGTTGGAGTTTAGTTCGAAGCGAACTTTCGTTGATAGATGTATTCTGTACAATTAAAAACCGTAAAATGGCAGGATTTCCTCTTCTAAGTGTAGTCTGTACAACTAAATTTGCCCAAATGGGTGATAACCAGCCACAGCTGGAATTTTAGTTGTACGAAATACAGCTAAGTGGATTTTCGGCGGCACATCGGATGATTTAGTTGTACGGAATACAGTTAAGTACCTTACCACTCGCGCATTTATCGGGTACAGCCAGCAAACCCTCAGCCCCCACCTACTTTAAGTGGCAGCCTTTCCGGGTTGTAGCTCCCTCAAGTAGTAGCCCCCTCCTCCAGCTCCACAGGCAGAATGTGCGCAGCGGCTACGCTGTGGCCCTGCACCTGCTGCAGGATTAGGTCCACGGCCAGCTGGCCTATCGCTTCCATCGGCTGGCGGATGGTGGTGATCGGCGGGTCGAGCAGGCTGCGGAGCATGATGCCGTCGTAGCCGACGATCTTCACATCCTCCGGGACGCGCCGTCCTCTGGTGCGGCAGGCCTTCAGGGCATAGGCCGCGATGATATCGCTGCCCGCAAAAATCCCGTCCACCTCAGGATGCTCCAGGAAGAGCTGCCCTAGCAGTTGCTCGTAAGCTTCGAAGTCGAAGCTGTTGTTGTCGGTATGGAGGGTAACGTACTCCAGGCTGTGCTGCTTCGCCATATCCTCGAAGGCCACGCAGCGCAGATGGGATAAGATATTCAGCTTGGGATGCCCGCCGATATGGGCGAGGTGCCGGCAGCCTTTTTGAATCAGAAGAGTGGTAGCCAGCTTGCCTCCCTCATAATTATCCGAGCAGACATAAGGGATATCCGGTGAGATCTGCCGGTCGAACGTCACCAGCGGCAGATTCATCTGCCGGTAGGCATCAACCTCCAGCGTATGACTGCCCATAATAATCCCGTCTACCCGGCTTGCGCGCAGCATGTGGATGTATTCCTGTTCCTTCTGCTTGTCCTGCCACGAATTGCAGAGAAGCAGCTTATAGCCTTCCCGGTAGGCATGTTCTTCAATATGACTGGTTAATTCGCCGAAAAAAGGCAAAGACACATGCGGAATAATCAGTCCGATGATGTTGGATTTCGAGCGGCTAAGGGAGCGGGCCAGTTCGTTCGGCCGGTAATTCAGCTCCTCCATCGCCTGGTGCACCTTGTGCTTCAATTCCTCGCTTAAGTAACCCCTGTTATTCAGTACCCGGGATACGGTGGTTGCCGATACGCCAGCCTTCAGCGCAACGTCTTTGATGGTCGGCATGGCCTGGCCTCCTGTCTGAGCAGTCAACTGCAGATTCATTCTAACGTGAGCGGTCGGCTCTGTCCAATATCGACGCCTGCTGTCGCTTTTTGTTGTTTCTAAAAACATCTTTTCCCCCTATAATTGTATCAAAGCAGTCCCCGTAATGAAGCCCCATGAATACATTATCCTTCTACTTGTCAGATTCCGATTATGAGATAGATGAACGGGAGTGTGCGAATGAGTGTAGATCATATTCATCTCAGGTTGTTAAGAAGCTTGCTTGTGCCTCTGCTGATCTTCCTGTGTACAACAGCCCCGGCAGGAGCTGTATTCGCTGCAGCCGAGGAGCTTCCCGACCGGAACGTGCTGGTGCTGCATTCCTATCAGAAGGGCTTTGCCTGGACCGATGACCAAAGTGCCGGAATAGAGGACCGTCTCAAGGGCACAGCTAATCCCCCCGTCATCTACACTGAATATATGGACTGGAAAAGGTACCCCACGCAGGGGAACCTCGAACATTTCTACGAAACCATCCGCTTCAAGTATCAGAACATCCCTATTCATACGATCATCACAACGGACGATGCGGCGCTGAGCTTCGCGATGAAGTATCGCCATGAGCTTCTGAACGATGCTCCGATTATTTTCAGCGGGGTCAACGAGCTGGGGGTGGACAGCCTACCGGATAAGCGCAACATGACAGGC
The DNA here is from genome assembly GCF_037975325.1 of Paenibacillus sp. FSL P2-0136. Classification (NCBI taxonomy): domain Bacteria; kingdom Bacillati; phylum Bacillota; class Bacilli; order Caryophanales; family Paenibacillaceae; genus Paenibacillus; species Paenibacillus sp. FSL P2-0136. The sequence continues at coordinate 6,906,925 of NZ_CP150244.1, read as the reverse complement.
GTTATTGAGAAAATCGATGCAGCGCCCACCATCCGCATGGCCATGGACCTTAACCCTTTGCTGAAAAAGGTGTATGTCGTCTTCGATAATTCGGAGAGCGGGCTGTCAACCGGCCGGATGGTGATGGATCAGATTAGCTCCTTGAATCCGGGGCTTGCGCTGTTCCCGATGAACCGCATGTCCATGGAACAGATCAAAGCTACAGCATCGGCGCTGTCCCCGGACAGTATTGTGCTGATGACTACATATTATAGTGACTCTACCGGAAGAATTGTGGAGTTCGACAGGTTCGCAAGCGAGCTGGGCAAGAGCAGCAGTGTTCCGGTGTATCATATCTATGATTTTGCATTGAATCATGGCGCCTTCGGCGGGAGCCTGATCAGCGGCAGAATGCAGGGGCAGACGGCGGCCGATCTGGCGCTGCGTATCCTGAAGGGGGAGCGTGCCGGGGATATCCCGGTGGTGACCGACAGTAATGTACGCAAGGTGTTTGATTACAATGAGCTGCAGCGGTTCAAGATATCACCGGATAAGCTGCCGAAGGGCAGCGAAGTGATTAACGAGCCGTTCTCCTTCTATCAGACGTACAAGGTGCTGGTGCTGAGCATTGTGGCTGCTTTTGCGGTGCTGGTGGCCTTCATTCTGGTGTTGTTATTCTATGTGCAGCTGGTCAGAAGGATTAGAAGCAACCTGGAAAAAAGCAATGAACGCTTCAGCCTGGCAACCTACGGCTCGGATGCGGTAATCTGGGACGTTGATATGTCTACGATGATCTATTATTTCTCGGACAGCTGGTATGAGGTGCTAGGATATGCCCGGGATGAGCTGAATGAGAGCCGCGGCGGCTGGCGGGATATTCTCCATCCGGAGGATGCCGAGCAGGAGAACCGGCTGCGCATCCAGCATCTGGAGGGTCGTTCTTCTTACTACTACGCTGAATACCGGATGCGGAGCAAGGCAGGCGAATACAAGTGGTTTCAGGCCCGGGGCAAGGTGCTGCGTAATGCGGGCGGCGGATATATCCGGTTTGCCGGGTCAATGGTGGATGTCACGGACCGCAAGGGTTATGAGAGTAAGCTGCAGACGAGCTATCAGGAGCTGGAATCGACCTATGAGGAGTTGACTGCCCTGCAGGATGAGCTGCTGGAGCAGTATAACAAGGTGGTGGAGAATCAGGCGCTGCTGCAGACCAGTGAGGAGAAGTACCGGCTGCTGGCTTATAATGACGTGCTTAGCGGTCTGCCGAACCGGCTGTCGTTATCCGAGGAGCTGGAGCGGTTCATTGAAGAGCATTCCGGCGGCCATGCGGCGTTGTTCTTCCTGGATCTCGATAACTTCAAGTACATTAATGACTCCATGGGCCATACCTTCGGGGATGAGCTGCTGGTGCAGGTCGGGGAACGGCTGCTTAGCCGCTCTGACGGGCGCAGTAAGCATTTCCGCTTCGGCGGCGATGAGTTTGTGATTCTGTTCAAGGATGTGGCGGGGGCAGGTGAGGTAATCCGCTATGCGGATTCCCTGGTACAGGGCTTCATGGAGCCGTTCCAGCTTCATGCAAGTGTGGTGCATATCACGGCCAGTATCGGGATTGCCCAATACCCGGAGAACGGGAAGAGTGCGGAGGAGCTGCTGAAGAATGCCGACATTGCCATGTATAAGGCCAAAGAAGCGGGCAAGGGCAGTTATATGATCTACGGGCAGGAGATGCAGCAGTATTTTGACGAACGGATGATTATTGAGAATCACTTAAGAAGCGCGGTATCCAATAATGAGCTGTCGCTGCATTACCAGCCGCTGGTGGATACCGGCTCCGGCGAGCTCTGGGGCTTCGAGGCGCTGATCCGTTGGAACAGCCCGGTGCTCGGCTTCGTCTCCCCCTTATCCTTCATCCGCATTGCCGAGGACTGCCGCCTGATCGTCCCCATAGGGGAGTGGGTGCTGCGCGCCGCCTGCCGGTTCACCAAGGATCTGCAGAATCAGGGCTATGAGGGCTATCATATCTCGGTTAATATCTCGGTCATTCAGCTGATGCTGGATGACTTCACGGAGATGGTGCTGAGCGTGCTGGAGGATACCGGGCTTGCGCCGGAGTATCTGGAGCTGGAGATTACAGAATCCATCTTCATGGAATCCTTCGAGGCGATCAGCTCCAAGCTGGAGGCGCTCAAGGAGAGGGGGATTGGCATTGCGCTGGATGACTTCGGAACGGGCTATTCCTCACTCAGCTATCTGAAGCAGCTCCCGATTACTACCCTGAAGATCGACAAGTCCTTTATCGACAGCATCGATACCCCGAACAATAGGTCGCTGGCCAGCTCCATCGTCACCATCGGCCATGATATGGGACTGAACGTTACGGCTGAAGGGGTGGAGACCCCGGAGCAGCTTGCTTTTCTGGAGCGGACCCGCTGTGACAAGATTCAGGGCTACTATATCAGCAAGCCTATTCCGGAGAAAGAGGTCGCGGGCTGGGTGGCTGGGCGGATGGTGGGTTGAGGTGAACTGGGTATGGGAAATGTATTTTAATTATCTTATGTGTGTACAAATAGTGGATAAATTCTAATGATAAAGGTATAATTCACACTTAAGTGTACACACTTATTTGAATGTGAGTACATTTATTTTGAGGAGGTGTTAATGGTGTCTGAAGCTGGAGATATAGATTACATTCATATTAAAAAAGGATTTTCAGAGATTTTGGAGCATCTCAATATGCAACAAGAGGATTTTTTTGAATTAATTTATCGTTATCCTAATATAAAAAATCTGGATGGGCTTATAGAGGCTATCAAGTCTGCGACTGGGAGTGAAGCTGAAGCTGAACTCTATCCGGAGGTTATAGATCTGTTTAAAACATATAATGGGATTGCCAACGGCACCATTCTCAAAGAAAATCAGGTCAGCTACTACAAGCTTCGTAAGCTCGAAGAAAGGGGGGAGATTATCAGACTGAAACGTGGACTCTATGCGCTTAGGGATATTAATTATGTTGTAGATGAGATCGTGGAGGCTTCCCTCCTTGTGCCTAATGGTGTCCTTTGTTTGTACTCAGCTCTTGCCCACCATGAAATCACTACGTATACTCCGGGTGAATATAATTTTGCGGTATCCCGTAAGTCCAGAAAGCCTTTGCTCCCGGAACATCCGCCTATCCGACTTTTCTCATACGACGATGTTTCCTTTACTATGGGCGTTGAACAAATCGATAAGGAAGGTCATATTATCAATGTATACAATCTGGAGCGGACCATTTGCGATATCGTGAAATACAGAAATAAGCTGGATGCAAATGTTGTGAAAGAAAGTCTCAATAACTACTCTTCCGGTAAAAGAAAGAATTACACCCGACTGCTTAGATATGCAGATAAACTGAGGGTAAGATCAATTTTGGATAGTTATCTGGAGGTGCTGTAGATAGTTACAAATACTGCTGCTTCAATTATTGCCAGACTAAAAAATGTTGCCCGAGATCATAAAAAAACCTTCAATGTGATTTCTATGATTTATTTTCAGGAACGCTTTTTGAAACGTTTATCGATGTCTAATTATAAAGATAATTTCATTCTTAAAGGTGGAGTGTATTTATATTCTATAACCCAATTTAAATCCAGACCCACAAGAGATATGGATTTCTCAGGCTGGAGAATGAATCAGGATATAACGATGTTGACAACCATCATTTCTTCTATATGTAAGTTGCAACCCGACGATGTTGAAGATGGGATTATATTTCTTACAGATCAAACCGTATCTGAAATCATCAAAGAGGATTCAGAGTATGAAGGTGTGCGAATCAAGGTGCCTTGTTTGCTTGGCAATATGAAGGAGGTACTCCAACTCGATATTGGTTTTGGTGATGTAATCATACCAAGTCCCCAAACCATCGATTTTCCTGTCCTGTTATCTGTTATGGATAGGCCGGAAATCTTGGTGTATACGAATGAATCTGTTATTGCGGAGAAATTCGAAGCTATGATTTCCCTCTCTTTGGTGAATAGCAGGATGAAGGATTTCTTTGATATCTATACGCTTGCTACCACTACGCCGTTTGAAGGGATTCGGTTATATGAAGCGGTGTCTGAGACGTTTAAACGGAGAGCTACTCTGACTGAAAGAAGACATGTCGTTTTTACAGCTGAATTCTATACAGATAGACGCAGAAATGCGATGTGGGAAGCATTTATAAGAAATCTGAAATTGGAACACTCACCCACATTCCGAGATGCAGTGGAATTGATACATACTTTCCTCGGTCCTGTTTATCATAACGTGCTTGACGATAAAGATTTTTTTGGAGACTGGAATTATCAATTATTGAAGTGGGGCAATAACTAGAATAACCCGAGCACCACAAAGGAAACCTTCCTTCTATATAAAAGAGGTTTCCCTGCTGCTCCTGCCCCGGCGCTATTTCAGCAGCTTCCGCGCCAGCTTGACCTTGCTGCCGTAGGGCGGGTAGACAATGCCGAGGTCAAGACGGGTGCCTCGCTTAACAATGCTTTTGTGATGGGAGAAGAGGTCGAAGCTGTATTTGCCGTGGTAGCCGCCGATCCCGGAGTTCCCGACACCGCCGAACGGCAGCCGGGTGCTGGCTACATGGGAGATGGTATCGTTGATGCAGCCGCCGCCGAAGGACACCTCGGTCATCACCTGTTGCTCCACCTGCTTATCGCGGGTGAACAGATAGAGAGCGAGCGGCTTCGGACGGGCGTTGATGCTCTGGATGGCCTCCTCCAGCCGGGTATACTCCATAATCGGCAGCACAGGCCCGAAGATCTCATCCTCCATGGAAGCGTCACTCCAGGCCGCCGGATAGATCAGAGACGGCTCGATATATAGCTCCTCGGGAATGACCGTCCCGCCCAGAATCAGCTTATCGCGGTCCCGCTCCAGCATCTCCCCGATCCGCCGCAGCTGGCGTTCATTCACGATCCGTCCGTAGTCTGTGTTCTGCCGGATGTCTGTGCCATAGAAATCAGTGACGCAGCGCTTCATCCGCTCAATCAGCTCGGCTGCTACCTCCCTATGGACCAGCAGATAATCAGGCGCAATACAGGTCTGTCCCACATTGATCAGCTTCCCCCAGACAATCCGCTTCGCTGCAGTCTCCAGGTCGGCGCTCCGGTCTACGATTACTGGGCTTTTGCCGCCCAGCTCAAGGGTGACGGGTACCAGGTTCTTCGCCGCCGCTTCCATGACAATTCTGCCGACAGGCACACTCCCGGTGAAAAAAATATAATCGAACGCCGCATGAATCAGCAGATTCGTCGTTTCCTTCTCACCCTGTACTACCCGTATATAGGCGGGATCAAAGGTCTCTCGGATCATATCCTCAATGACAGCGGAGGTAGCGGGCGTGCTCTCGGAGGGCTTCAGTACGGCGCAGTTCCCGGCGGCAATGGCGCCGATTAACGGCTCGATCAGCAGCTGGAACGGGTAGTTGAACGGCCCGATAATTAGCACCGTCCCGTAAGGCTCGGCTATGATTCTGCTCCGTGCCGGGAACAGGTGCAGCGGTGAGCCTACCTTCACCGGCTTCATCCAGCGCCGTAGATGCTTCATCATATAGCCGATGCTGTCCAGCGTGAATCCGATCTCTGTGGCGTAAGCCTCGAATTCGCTTTTATGCAGATCCTGGTTCAGTGCAGCGATAATCCGGGCTTCATTGCGTGAGATGGCATCCTTCAGCTTCTGAAGCTGCTTCAGCCGGAAGCCGGGGGTTCTCGTGACTCCGCTGGCGAACCATTGTCTATGCTCAGCCAGCAGCCGGTCGATCTGTTGTGCAGTGTATGGTGGCATGCTTGTATCCTCCTTGGTTATTTGCGGTTCCTATAGATTGCCTGCCGAAGAGGGCAGAGTCTGGATGTAATCATGCATCCGGCTCCGGTTCAGCAGGGTGATTTCATTGCCCTTGAATTCGATCCAGCCCTGGTCGCGCAGGAATCCCAACTCCCGCGACAAGGAGGGGCGGGCTGTATTCATATGCTCGGCCCATTCCTTCCGGCTGAAGGGGAGCTTCAGCCGATCGGACTCCTGCTGCTCTCCCTGCTCCAGCAGGAAGTCTACGATACGGCGGCGCAGCGGCCCGGCGGACAGATTCTCGATCTTCCGGTTCACGAGCACCAGCCGCTCGGACAGATTCTCGATGAAGCGGGTGAGGATATCGGTGTCGGCCGCGAATAATCTCAGCAGCTCCTGCTTGCTGATGAACATCACCTTGCAGGGGCCAGTGGCTGTGACGGTGGCGGGCACGGTGTTATTCCTGCGGAACAATACGGCTTCGCCGATGGTCTGCCCTTCCTTCAGGTGGGCGATGGTTACACTGCTGCCGGTAGGGTGTGTCTTCTGCACCTCAATGCGGCCGGAGAGCAGAATCCCAAGCCGGTCCGCCGGATCACCCTCTGCCAGAATAATCGCATTCTTATGGTAGGAGCTTACAGAGTAAGCCAGTGTATGCAGCAGCTGTTCGATCTCATCTGCGGACTTTCCGCGAAATAGCAGGCAGGATTGCAGCGAAGCAGGCTCCGGTCTCATACTTTTCCTCCCGATGTGTTGTAATTGGTAACATTCGTTACCGATTGATAGACGAAAGTCTACTACAATTATTGGTAACTGTAAAGGCGAGGCACAGAGCGATTCCATTAATGATAAGGAGTGATTCAGGTAATGAGCGAAATGTTTTGTTTCCAGTGTCAGGAGGCAGCTAAGGGGACGGGTTGTACGATTCAGGGGGTGTGCGGTAAGACCAGTGAGGTAGCAAATCTGCAGGATCTTCTGGTGTATACACTTAAGGGTATTGCCATCTTCGCGCGCAGCGGGCGTGAGCTGGGGATTACTGATCCGGTGACGGAGAAATTTATGATAGAGAGCTTGTTCGCTACCATTACCAATGCCAACTTTGTGCCGGAATACTTCACTGCGAAGATCCGGGAAGGACTGGCCCTGCGGGATCTGTGGCGCAGCAGAGTGGCTGATGCCGGAGTGATGGCCTATTTGTCGGAGCATGACGCGGCGAAGTGGAATGCAGTGACTGATGAAGAGCTGATGGACAAGGCGGCAACGGTAGGTGTGCTAGCTACAGAACATGAGGATATCCGCTCTTTGCGCGAGCTGCTGACCTATGGCCTGAAGGGAATGGCTGCTTACATGGAGCATGCTGCGGTACTGGGCTTCTATGAAGCAGGAGCACATGCTTTTATGGAAAAAGGCTTGGCAGCTGCGCTGGATGACAATCTGAGCGGCGGTGAGCTGACAGCGCTGGTGCTGGAATGCGGCAAGTTCGGCGTGGATGTGATGGCGCTGCTTGACCGTGCGAACACCGCAGCCTACGGCAATCCGGAGATTACCACAGTCAATATTGGGGTAGGCACGAACCCTGGTATTCTGATCAGCGGTCATGACCTCAAGGATATGGAGGCGCTGTTGAAGCAGACCGAGGGTACCGGAGTGGATGTGTATACGCACAGTGAGATGCTGCCGGCCCACTACTATCCGGCCTTCAAGAAGTATAGCCACTTCGTAGGCAACTACGGCAATGCATGGTGGAAGCAGAATGAGGAATTTGCCAGCTTCAATGGTCCGATTCTGATGACTACGAACTGCATTGTGCCGCCGAAGGACAGCTACAAAGACCGGCTGTACACGACAGGCAACACCGGGTATCCGGGAATTCAGCATATCGCGGCAGGCGCGGACGGAGAGAAGGATTTCTCGGCGCTGATTGAGCAGGCCAAGAGCTGCAGCGCTCCGGTGGAGATTGAGACAGGCGAGATTATCGGCGGCTTCGCGCATGCGGCTGTAATGAATGTCGCGGATCAGGTGGTTGGAGCAGTAGAGAGCGGCGCCATCAAGCAATTCTTCGTCATGGCTGGGTGCGACGGACGGATGAAGAGCCGGAATTATTACACCGATTTCGCGGCAGAGCTGCCGAGTGACACGGTGATCCTTACCGCAGGCTGTGCCAAATACAAATATAACAAGCTGGCGCTTGGCGATATCGGCGGAATTCCCCGTGTACTTGATGCCGGCCAGTGCAATGACTCTTATTCCCTTGTGGTCATAGCGCTTAAGCTGAAGGAAGTGTTCGGTCTTGCAGACATCAACGATCTTCCGATCTCCTATAACATTGCCTGGTATGAGCAAAAAGCGGTGATTGTACTGCTGGCGCTGCTGCATCTGGGCGTGAAGAACATTCATCTGGGTCCTACACTTCCGGCCTTCCTGTCGCCTAATGTAGCTAAGGTTCTGGTAGATACCTTCGGCATCGGCGGTATTACTACGGTACAGGAAGACATGGAGCGGTTCATTGCTGCGGTATAATGCAATACAGCTTCAGCATTAGCCAAAATACTCAAAAGCGAGTCTCCGTATACGGGGGCTCGCTTTTGTGTATGGATATGAACGTCACCGTCAGCGCTTACGGCAGCCGGTAGACTGCAAACGGCTCGCCGGTGCGGAAGGCGGCGCTGGCCTGGTCAAGCTGCTCAAGTATTTCCGCATCCGGTGAAGCGGAGAGACTCAGCAGATTATGTTGTACCTGCTCTACAGTAGTTGCACCGACGATCACCGTGGAGACGGCGGGCCGGTTCATCAGCCAGGCCAGGGATAGAGCTGCAGGTGAGGTGCCCAGTCGCTCCGCAATGGCCTGAACCTGCTCCCCGAGCGAGATGCGCTCCGGGGTAAGGAAGCGGCGGAAGTTCGGATCGGTCTCTGCTCTGGAGCCGGCAGGGGCTTTGCTGCTGCCAGTATATTTGCCGGTAAGAATGCCGCCCGCCAGAGGGAAGTATGGGATGATGCCCAGACCCTGATCCAGGCAGAGCGGAAGCAGCTCCGCTTCGGGCGTGCGGTCAGCCAGCGAATAGCTGCACTGGATAGAGATGTATTTCGCGAAGTGCCGGGCTTCGCTGATTCCAAGCGCCTTCATCAGCTCCCAGGCGGCATAATTGGAGGCTCCGATATAGCGCACCTTGCCTGCGGAGATCAGATCATCCAGCGTGCGCAGCGTTTCCTCCAGCGGTGTGTAGGGGTCGAAGGTGTGAATCTGATACAGATCCACATAGTCGGTCTTCAGCCGGCGCAGGCTGCCCTCCAGCTCCTGCATCAGATGATGGCGCGAAGAGCCGCTGCCGCCGGGTCCCTCATGCTTCGGCAATCCGGCTTTGGTCGCCAGCACTGCGTTATGGCGTTTGCCTTCAAGCGCAAGGCCGATGATCCGCTCCGATTCAGATCCGGCATAGATATTGGCGGTATCGATGAAATTGATGCCCTGATCCATAGCGGTGTGCAGAATGCGGACCGAGGTCTCCTGATCTGCCCGTTTGCCGAAGGAATTGGTTCCAAGACCCAGGGCGGACACCTGCAGGCCGCTATTGCCCAGACGGTTATATCGCACGCTCTCACTTCTCCTTATATAGTAGTAGTCTTAGCAGGAATCACGCACAAGCAGCTTGCCGCCGGACTCCAGGCGGCTGTCCTGTGACCGGGCGAGATTAATCACCGCATGCTCCTCCTGGAGCAGCTCAATCTCCTCACCCAGCTTAAGCAGCAGCCTGGAGAAGCGGCTTAGGACACTGTCCGTGATGTACCCGGTGAATTGTCCCGGATGGGCGAATACCTCAAGCATCTGCCAGAGCTGGTCCGTGCCGGAGCCGAACGCCCCGTTCATACGGCTTAGCGCAGCCTGAAGATCACGGATCAGGCTGCCCAAGTGGCTGTATTTATCCTCCAGCAGCAGCATGACTACCAGGCCGTAATTCACGGATTGCTGGCGGGATTCCACATTCTTGGCCAGCTGGCGCGCCGCCTCAAGCAGTCCGTCCGTCTCTGTCCGCAGCAGGCTTGCGAGGCTGTGCAGACGATGCTGCATTACCCCGGCGTGCCCGGCGTACAGGCCGCTGCCGGTGACCTGGCCGCTAACGTAAATACTGCCGGTGGCTATAATTGTAGATTTGCGGATATCGCCATAGACGTACACATTCCCAAGGGCTTCAATTCGTACAGGTCCTTCCAGATCTCCCGGTACAATGATGTCACCTGCGAACATAACATCGCCCGCAGGATCTGTCATCTCTCTGGCCAGAAGACTGACCGGAGGGAAGTCACATATCCGGACGCTGCCGCTTCCTCCGCAGATACGGGGCCTGCCGGTGTGCCGGGCTACGATATTACCACAGGGAAGGAGCTTGGCATGATTACCGGCAGCAAAGTAGATATCCTGTGGCGGGGGAGGGGGCAGGACCCTTCCGTCTGTGTCGAGGCCGGGAATGCCTTCTTCCGGCGGCAGCTTGCGGGCGAAGACTTCGCCTGCAAAGGCAAAGGGGGCTCCCGGGAAACGGAGATACTCCAAGGGTTCCGCAGGCTTCTGACCCCGGGCTCCCTGTCCCTGAAGCATCCGGTTCCCCTCCAGTGTATGCTCAGGCAGCAGGAATTCCAGCCGGGCTTCCTTGCCGGGCAGCGGGGCTCTGCCTTCAGCGATGCATACGGGAAGATATGTAGGGTTCGTAAGCTCCGCGTACAGGGCGGGAATGTTCAGGTTGCGCAGAATAAAACGGTTGTCCAGTGAGGCGATAATCTGTTCTATGGTGAGCGTGGACAGCAGCATCGCCGGATTGGGCTGGGCACGGACGACCGCTTCGAAGGCGGCGGGGCAGTTGACCAGATTCCAGGCGTACTTCTCTGCACGGTATAAAGTGAAGTGGACCTTGAGCTTGTCAGGCGATACGGTAATTTCATATTGGGGCTTCTCACAGATCTCCCAAGTGATATAATCCGCCCTGGTCACCTCGGTTGGCTCTGTAACGGTCTTCCAGTTGATCTTCAGGACAACAGGGTGGACCGCAGAAATGCGGGCGGGAGCACCTCCGGGGAGCGGGGGAGTAATGAATATCTGGTTGTCCTGCACGAGGATAATTCCATTCTTATCTCCAGTTGTCCCGTCAGAAGCTCGGCCCTCCACAGAGAATGAATCCAGGAGACCTTTACGTTCGAGCATCAGGGACTCTACGAATTCATATCGGCTTGGTTCGATATCCTGCTGCGGCATGGTTGTAACCTCACTTTTTCGTATGATCAATGGCAATTCGTACAGAAAAAGAACATCATCAAGCCTGGGAGGCTTTCCCTCCTGAATAGCTGGCTTAAGTGGTCTCTATTGGCAGCCTGGCAACCGTAAACGCAGATTCCGGCGTTCTTAGGCCCATAGCTTTGCGTCCTGCCCTTTCGGGGAGTTTGCCTTTAGAAATAGATCAATGATATACATCCTGTAGAGGTGGGAGTTATGGTCGACTGTAATCGACAAAAAGAGTCATAAATAGTTCTTACGCGTCATTAACTTCTGCAAACAAGCTTAATTCTAGTACTTAAAGAGCTATTTTTCAACTATATTATGCCTATTTATCAAAAAACTCGAAATATGCAGCTCTATTTCGACAAAAAAACTGGTTTCCCAGCGCTTACAGCTTATGGAAGAGTCAGGGGGAGGAAAGTATGAGCATTCAACTGTTGGGACACCCTGGGCTTGGTAAGACTCGGAGTGTTCTTTTTTGATAAGCAGTTTTGCGGGTGTTAATGTTATGTATATGTTAACTATGTAAATAAACACAAACATTCAGTGTATTATTTCGTAATAAAACCGAAGACATCGCAAATTCATTGTAATATAATCTAACTCATATCAAGGAAACGCGAATTAATGTTAACTAATATAACATTAATGGAGATAGCGACATCAGGAGAGGAGCATAAACCATGCAGATTGCAGCAACACCTTACATCTGGCCTTATGACGGGGCTGTGGACCCGGCGAAGACAGCGCTGATGATTATCGACATGCAGACGGATTTTTGCGGCAAGGGCGGTTACGTCGAGAGAATGGGTTATGACCTCTCATTAACAGCGAGGGCGATCCAGCCCATTCAGCGGCTGCTGGCCCGTATCCGGGACATCGAAGGCTTCACCGTGATCCATACCCGCGAGGGACATAAGCCGGATCTGTCGGATCTGCCGGCGAACAAGCAGTGGCGCAGCCGCCAGATCGGAGCCGAGATCGGCTCCGAAGGACCGGCGGGACGAATCCTCGTGCGGGGGGAGCGCGGCTGGCAGATCATTGAGGAGCTGGCGCCTGCCCACGGAGAGTACATTATAGACAAGCCGGGCAAAGGGAGCTTTTACGCAACAGACCTGGACCTGATCCTGAAGAATAAAGGAATTACCCATCTGATTCTGACCGGTATTACTACCGATGTCTGTGTACACACCACGATGAGGGAAGCCAATGACCGCGGGTACGAGTGTCTGATCCTTGCAGATTGTACAGGAGCAACGGATGAAGCGAATCACCTGGCGGCGCTGAGTATGGTTCAAATGCAGGGCGGGGTGTTCGGCAGTGTAAGTGATTCACAAGCGGTGCTGAAGGCGCTGGAGCAATACTAAATCATTCATAAACGGGGGAATAACCATGTGGAACAAGTCCAGAACGAAAGCGCTGATGCTGTTAACCTCGCTAATGCTGCTCCTGACCGCCTGCGGTAACAATACGGAAGCCGGGAAGGCTGAAGGTCAGGGAGCGGAAGGCTCGGGCGAGCTGAAAAAGGTGGTGCTCCGGCTGAAGTGGATTCACCAGGCGCAGTTTGCCGGCTTTTATACCGCGGTGGAAAAAGGCTTCTATAAAGAAGCGGGGCTGGATGTTGAGATCCGCCCGGGGGGCTCGGATTTCCCGGCTGTGCAGATGGTAGCTTCCGGCAGTGAGGAGTTCGGAGTTACCGGTGCCGACCAGATCGTCATCGCCAGAGAGAAAGGCGTCCCGGTCAAAGCGTTGTCCGCGATCTACCGCAAAACCCCGTTCGTCATGTTCACGCTCAAAGAGTCCGGGATCAAGACGATGGAGGATCTGGTCGGGCAAAAGGTAGGCATTAAGCTGGGCGGCAATGAAGAGCTGACCTTCCGGGCCATGGAGAAAAGCGCGGGTATCGACCCTTCGCAAATCGAAGAGATGCCGGTCAAATATGATCTGAGTCCGCTGTTAACCGGTCAGGTCAAGGCTTGGCCCGGATATGTCATTAATGAAGTGCTGGCTGTAGAGGAGCAGGGCAAGGAAGTGAATATTATCGACCCGAACGACTACGGCATCAATTTCTATGCCGATACCTTGTTCACTACGGAGTCTATCATCAAGAAGGACCCGGAGATGGTCACAAGCTTCGTGCAGGCGTCTATGCAGGGCTGGGATTATGCAGTGAAGCATCCGGAGGAGGCAGCCGAATTTGGTCTGAAGTATGGCGAGAAGCTGGATCTGAAGCATGAGGTCAATATGATGAAGGCCAGCATTCCGCTGCTTGATCCGGAGAAGCTCCCGCTGGGCTCAATGGACGAGGCATCTTGGGAGACATTGCAGAAGAATCTGGTCGAGCTGGGATTTGTGAAAAAGGAACAGGACATCGGCGGATTGTTCACCAACGAGTTTTTGAAATAAGGAGGGGACCGACAATGACAACAGCGATCAAAGAACAGTTGGATGCTGCCGCCGCGCAGCATCCCGGTACCCGGGAAACCATGCTCTCCCTGCGCAATTGCTCTCTGTCCTTCGGCAACGTGCCTGTGCTGAATCAGGTCAGTCTTGATGTATACCGCAATGAGTTCATTTCGATCCTCGGACCGAGCGGCTGCGGGAAATCCACGACACTGCGGCTGATGCTGCGGCTGTTAAGCCCGGAGACCGGTGGAGAGGTGGCGTATGCTTCACCTGATCTGTCCCTGGGCATGGTCTTTCAGAAGCCGGTCCTGATGCCGTGGCTCAGCGCGTTACAGAATGTCATGCTGCCGCTGGAGCTGGGCGAGAAGAAGAAGTTCAGCAAAGCCGAGGCACGTGAAAAAGCAGAAAGTGCACTGCGCCTGGTCGGCCTCCAGGATTATCTGAACCACTTCCCGCATCAGCTCAGCGGCGGGATGCAGCAGCGGGCAGCGATTGCCCGGGCGCTGGCGGCCGATCCGACGGTGCTGCTGATGGATGAGCCGTTCGGCGCGCTGGATGAGCTGACGCGTGAGAAGCTTAATTTCGAGCTGCTGCGGCTGTGGGAGAGCCCGGAGACCAGTCTAAGCAGCATTGTGATGGTCACCCATTCGATCCATGAATCCGCGCTGCTGTCGGACCGGGTCGTGATGATGTCTCCCCGGCCTGCCGGTGTGACGGATATCATTCCGGTGACGCTGCCCTCCCCGCGTGAGGCGGGCATGGAGGAGCTGCCGGAATTCCACCGGATTGTCAAGGAACTGAGAAAGCGGGTGAAGCATCTATGACGGTCAAAATCAAAGACACCCTGTACCCGGTCACGTTTGCGCTCGGCTTCCTGCTGCTGTGGGAGCTGGCTGTACGTCTCCTGTCGGTTCCTATGTATCTGCTGCCTGCGCCTACGCAGGTAGTCTCGGCTATTAATGGCTCGCTCTGGTCGCATACACTGGTTACGCTGGGCGAAGCCCTGACCGGGTTCATTCTCGCCAATATCCTCGGCCTGGCTACTGCAGTGATTTTTGTGCATTCCAAGCCAATGGAGAAGGGAATGTTCCCGCTGGCCATCGCCCTTAAGACTACGCCGCTGGTGGCGCTGGCCCCGCTGCTGGTCGTTTGGCTGGGGACCGGGTATACCTCGAAGGTAATCGCTTCGATGCTGATCTGTTTTTTCCCGATTCTGGTGAACAGCGTCAAGGGTCTTAAGGCGATTGAATACGAAGCCTGGGAGCTGTTCTCCACCTATAAAGGGACGAAGAGCGAAATCTTTTGGAAGCTGCGCTTGCCGACGAGTCTGCCTTATATCTTCTCTGCCCTCAAAATCTCCACCTCGCTCGCCATAGTCGGTGCCATAGTCGGCGAATTTGTCGGAGCCAATAAGGGACTCGGTTATGTAGTGCTTGTCTCTTCCTATCATATGGATACGCCGGTGATGTTCTCGGCCATTATTGCTTCGGCGCTGTGCGGCCTGCTGCTGTTCTGGTGTATCGGGCTGCTGGAGAAACGGGTTATTTTCTGGACAAGGAGCGATGATCTATGATGAACTGCTCGGTCATTCGAATCCCGGCAGGCGCGCCGCATGATATGTCGGGATTAAGCGCAGCGGTGGAAGCAGGCTTGTTCCGGCCGGAGGAAGTGGTCGCGGTGCTGGGGAAGACGGAGGGAAACGGCTGTGTGAATGATTTTACACGGGGTTATGCTGTGATGGCCTTGAAAGGATTCTTTGCTGAAGCGGCAAAAGGAGGAGCTGACGACATCTCTTATGTGATGTCCGGCGGTACGGAAGGGGTACTCAGTCCGCACTTCACGGTTATCAGCCGCAGCGGGCAGAAGGAGCCGGGTGTGGTCACTGATGGCCTGAAGTCACTCGCCATTGGAGTCGCCAGAACCCGGAGCTTCCGGCCGGAGGAACTGGGACGGCTCCCTCAGGTGGACGCCGTGGCGGATGCCGTGGCCCGTGCGGTCATGGATGCGGGCATTACCTCACCGGGGGATGTGCATTTTGTACAGATCAAATGTCCGCTGCTTACCGCTGAGCAGATCTATGAGGCACACAGCCGTGAGGGTTCGCTCGTCACAGAGGATACTTATAAATCGATGGGCTATTCCAGAGGAGCTTCTGCACTGGGTGCCGGGGTAGCGCTGGGTGAGGTGGATCGTGCGGCCTTACAGGAAGAAGAGATCTGCACGGACTGGACTCAATTCAGCGCGGTAGCCTCCACTTCGGCGGGCAGTGAGCTGTCCTGCTGCGAAGTGATTGTGTTCGGGAACTCACTGTCTGCGGACGGCCCGTACCACATCGACCATGCCGTGATGCAGGATGCTGTGGATGGCGCTGCGCTTCAGGGCCTGCTGGACCGTTATCCCGGTGAAGAGCTGGTGCAGGTGCTGGCCAAGGCGGAAGCTGATCCCGATGGCGTCATCCGCGGACGCCGCCATATCATGCTGGATGACTCGGATATCAATCATACCCGCCATGCGCGGGCTGTAGTCGGCGGTGTGCTGGCCTATGTCGGCGGCGACCCGATGATCTACGTCTCCGGCGGAGGCGAGCATCAGGGGCCGAAGGGCGGAGGACCGGTGGCGGCTGTGTTCCGCCGCAGGTAGCAGAGCTATATAGATTGAACTAAAAATTTAAGTTAAAGGAAAAATTTTATCCATCATGGGGGAATCGAATATGCATACACAGGAAACGAAAGTGCTGGCAGCAGCAGATATGACATGGGAGCTTATGCCGAATCACATAAAGCTGTATCACCGGGAGATTGTCTCGGCAACGGAGGCGGACCGCCTGGGCATCCGCATGAGCTCGATTCTGTGGGAGAAGCTGGGGATCGGCGGTCAAGTCTTGCCGCATTATCATGATGTAGTCGAAATCATTCATATTACCGTAGGAGAGGTCAAGCTGCTATGTGACGGGGAGTGGTACAGCTACCGGGCCGGAGATACGTTCCATGTGCCTGCGGGCGTAGTCCATTCTGTCAGGAATACAGGGGATTCTCCTTCGGAGCAGATCAGTATTTTTGTACCGGCGGAGGCGGACGTGCCGTCCAACAGCTTCTTCGGCACTACACTAATCGAGGATATCTATTCTTCCAAGCTATAGTAAAGGCGGCGGAGCCATGGGCAGCAATGTAATTACCGGTTTGACCTGCAGCGATATTCTGCTGATTCCCGACCTGAAGGAAGCGGCCCTGCTGGCTGGGGCCGGGGGCCTTGGGCGTTATATTAACCGGGTCAATGTAATGGAGGTTCCCGATGTTATTGACTGGGTCCGTCCGGGAGAGTTCCTGATTACAAGCGGCTTCCCCTTTCATAACCGGCCGGAGCTGATCGCAGAGATTATTCCCCAGCTGAACCAGAAGGGAGTGTCCGCGCTCGGGATCAAAACCAAACGTTATATCGATGAGATTCCGCCGCGGGCGCTGGAGCTGGCGGATCAGCTGGGCTTCCCGATCTTCGAGCTGCCCGCTTCCACCTCCTTCTCCGATGTGGTCCGCGACATTATGGAGCGGGTGCTGGTGCAGGAGGCGCGGGAGCTCTCGCAGCTGCAGAGCCGGTTCCAGAAGCTGTCGAAGCAGCTTCTCCATGGCGACGGGATTGAAGATTTCCTGCTGACGCTGGACGGGATGCTGCATAATCCGGTCGTCCTGCTGGATGATACCGATCAGGTCTTCTGTTCTCCGCAAGCGGATGCGCTACAGCTGGAGGAGCAGCTTCCGGCCTGGATACAGCTTCGCCAGGAAGGCAGTCTCGGCATTACATTCCTCACAGTTGGAGAACGGCGTATCCGAGCTTATGTCTCGGCTGTCAATGACAAGGGAGCAGACCAATGTCTGCTGGTGCTGCTGGAATGGAATAGCGAGCTGTCGGTAGTGGATCAGTTAACGATTGACCGGGTCGGTGTGCTGGTCGGACTGGAGATGATTAATGCCGGAGCCCGCCGCGAGGTGGAGCTGAAGTATGTGGACCAGTTCCTGCAGGACTGGATCAGCGGCCGGATTGCCGCTGCCGAGGATCTGAAGCTGCGTGGCGCAGCCTGCGGCTGTCCGCTACCGGAGCGTCCGCTGCGTGCTGTAACCATCGGATGGCTGGAGGATAAGCCGGAGCTTAAGCAGCTGCAGCAGGTAGTGAAGCGGGTGCGTGCCCGGGCAGACCTTCAGCATGTGAAGCTCACCATCCTTGAAGGGGAGCTGGTGCTGACCGTGCCGGAGCAGCCGGAGCTTCCGCTGGAGGAGACGCTGGGTCGTCTGCTGGCCGAGATGAACCGGATAGTTGTCAGCGGGAGTTGCGCCTTCTGTATTGGCGATCTTGCGGACGGCCCTGATCAGGTGCGGTTCAGCTATGAATCCTCCCGCAAAATCGCCCGCATCCGCCAAATCAGCGGCTACAGCGGGTCTTATGTCGATTACCGGAAGCTGGGTGTCTTCCGGCTGCTGTACCATCTGCCCGAGCTGGAGGAGATCACCGAGTACAGGGATCAGTATATTACTCCGCTGCTGGAGTACGACCGCAAGCATAATGCTTCGCTGCTCCAGACGCTCCAGCTGTATTTCAAGTGCAACCGCAACGTCAAGCGGACCTCCGGCGAGCTGTTCACTCATTATAATACGGTCACCTACCGGATCGACCGGGCTTGTGAGTTGCTGGGATTAAGCCAGGATGACGGTGACGATATGCTGGAGCTGCAGCTTGCGCTGAAGCTGCATGAGATGGGCAAGGGCCGCAGGTCCGGCACCGATATGCAGAGAAGGAGATGAAGCCTGATGACAGCAATAACAGAATGGCCCGCGAAGCTGACAGCCGGCTGGCTGCGGAGGCAGTATTTGAGCGGCACGCTGGACCCGGAGGAGGTTATCCGGGAGATCATCCGCCGCGCTGCGCGGGACAAGGACATGAACATCTGGATTGAAGCGCCCGCCGTGGCGCAGATCGCTCCCTACCTGGCAGCGCTCAAAGAGCTGAATCCGCAGGAGCATCCCTTGTGGGGCATTCCATTCGCGGTGAAGGATAACATCAATGTGAAGGGGCTGCCCACGACGGCGGCATGTCCTGAATTCGCTTATCAGCCGGAAGCCGACGCAGCGGTTGTGGCGAGATTGGTGGCTGCGGGGGCGATCCCTGTCGGCAAAAGCAATCTGGACCAGTTCGCCACCGGACTCGTCGGTGTGCGCAGCCCTTACGGCGAGACGCATAATGCCCTGCGTCCCGAATACATCAGCGGCGGCTCCAGCGCCGGTTCGGCGGTTGCCGTGGCCCGGGGCCAGGCGGTATTCAGCCTGGGCACTGATACCGCCGGCTCGGGCCGTGTGCCGGCCGCACTGAACGGGCTGGTCGGCTACAAGCCCAGCCTGGGCGCCTGGCCGGTGCGCGGCGTAGTGCCGGCGTGTGCCAGCCTGGATTGTGTCACCGTATTCGCGCACAATCTGGAGGATGCACTTACGGTGGACCGCGCAGCACGCGGCTTCGAGGCAGCCGATCCGTGGTCACGTTCCGTGAAGCGGGAGGCTGCCGCTCTGCCCGGGAAGCTGCTGCTGCCGGAAGCGCCGCTGGACTTCTACGGGCCCCATGCGGACGAATACCGCCGGGCCTGGGAACGGGCCGAAGCGGCGGTTCAGGAGCTGGGGCTGCCGGTTGAACGGGTGGACTGTACGCTGTTCTCCGAAGCGGCAGCCATCCTGTACGACGGCCCCTGGGTAGCCGAACGCTGGGCGGATCTGGCCGGATTCGTAGAGAGTCACCGTGAAGCAGTGCTGCCGGTAACGGAGTCGATTCTCTCCTCCGGGGCCGCGGAGCGCCACACTGCTTCGAGCCTGTTCCGGGCCATGCACCGCTTGCAGCAGTATAAGCGGGAAGCGGAGTTGCTGCTGCGGGATGCGGTGCTGGTCCTGCCGACCTGCGGCGGAACCTGGACCCGGGAGCAGTTGGCTGCGAACCCGGTAGGGGCCAACTCCGATATGGGCCGCTACACCAATCACTGCAACCTGCTCGACCTGTCGGCGGTGGCAATTCCCGCCGGGGAAGCGGCGGGGAACCTGCCGTTCGGCATTACGCTGTTCGCTCTGGCGGACAGTGAGCATCTGTTGGCCGGAGCCGGGAAGCTTCTGGCGGAGGGGGATGATGGTGAGAGTGGGGGTAGTTCTTCCGGGGCCGAGGCTCAACTTCTGGCAGAGCACCAATCGCTGGAGCCGGAAGCTGGCGGAGGTACTAGTGGTGCAGGTGGTACTACTGGGGCTGACGTTGGTGAGGCTGGAGGTATTGGCGCTGCTACTGGCGCTGCTACTGCTGCCGAATCACCAGCGTCCGGCATGGTTACACTTGCGGTCTGCGGGCTGCATATGCGCGGCTTCCCGCTGGAGAAGCAGATGCTGGAGCATGGCGCCCGCTTCTGGCAGGAGGCGCGGACTGCTGCCTGTTATGAGCTGGTCAAGCTTCCTACGGTGCCAGCTAAGCCGGGCCTGCTGAGACAGGCTGCAGGGGGAAGCGCTATCGAGCTGGAGCTGTGGCAGATGCCGGTGGAATCGCTGGGCGCATTCGCCACGCTTATCCCGGCTCCGCTGGGTCTCGGGCGGGTGGCCCTCGCGGATGGGCGCGAAGTGACGGGCTTCATCTGCGAAGGCTATGCCGCCGCCGGAGCTGAGAACGTTACAGCCTACGGGGGCTGGAGATACCTTCCTGCTGAATAAATACCGCTTTCAGCGTGCAGCTCTGCATGCCGATTAACTGCCGCTTTCGGCGTTCACCTCTGCGTGCGTTATACTAAGGTGGAATTTGTGTATCCCATTTTGCTTCACCGGGATACATGTAGTAATTAGTTGGATTTTCTCCATTTGCTGCTGGTGGAATACCTCCTATGGGAACAGCAGATGGATAAACAACACTTATTTTGCTCGCTTTTAAGGGATTCCATAGAATTCGGCGGATTAGATGTACTTTATCCAACCGCTTCAGTCAAACCGGTTAGGTTGGCTGAATTAAGTGTCATTTTTCCAACTATTATTACTTTACGTCTGCCATCCAAGCTACTTTACCTGCGCGCATCCCATCCCGTCAACAAGTTACATCAACGGCAACGTTCTGAATCAAGACGGCAACCGCTTCTGTGGGGAGCTTGAGACGGATGGGTGCGGAGTGACTGACCTGGATAGAATACAAAAAAGGACTCTCCCAAGCTTATAGCTTGTGGAAGAGTCCTTTTTGTATGAATTGGATGGCGCGTGCAGGCTGTGCCTTGACATGCTGTGGTACGGTGGAAAGGGCCGCATAATCGGCGCGTTCGATCTCTTCAAGAATCCGGTTCAGGTGGGAGAATACCGCACCGAGATCACGGAAGGCCGCGAGCGGGCACTGATCCTGCAGCTCCGAGAACCAGGCGAGCTGCACATCGCGGGCTCTTCTCAGACTCTCGGGGAGTGACCGGCCGCTGCATTCGGCATCCGATAGCGTCCGTGTGCCGTACAGGGCGATACAGTCTGCCGTTGCGGTTACAACCTCCAGCATCCAGTCGGCTGCGGCATAATGGGCCGGCAGCAGGGCGATCTCTTCGCTTATGGCTTTGACATAGGAGTGGACCTTGATGAGATGGGTGGTCGTCTGTGTCAGCTTGCCAATGTCCTTACGGCACTGGTAATGAGACAGCGTGTAATGCATCTCCTTCTGCAGCCGGTCACTCTTCTTCAGCAGCTCGCCGGAGCTCTGAAGAGCAGCCTTGGCCTGTGCGGCATCCCGGCCGCTTGCAGCGAATCCGGTTAAGGCATCGGATAAGGTCAGGCTGCCCTTCAGCGCCAGGTCCTTGACCTTGACGAAGCTCTTGGGCGGCACGATAATCATATTGATGATGAGGGCAATCAGCACGCCGATCAGCGTCTCGGCGACTCTCCAGACGATATATTGGTCATGATAGAAGGTGAGTGCAAGCACCGAGGTGACGCCGACCTGCGAGACGGCCTGGATATTAATCCGGCAGGCTGTAGCCACCCCGATGCCGATCAGCAGCATCAGCAGAATCGACAGCGCACCCACATCGAAGAATTTGCCTACGATCAGGCTGACGATGCCGCCGAGGACCACGCCGGTCATGCGGTAGACGCCTTTTTCAAGGGAGGCCTTGACACTGCTCTGGGTAATCAAAATCGCCGCCAGCGGTGCGAAGTACAGGTAATGGTCCCCGTAGATAATGTGCACAGCCAGCCACGAGAGCGAAGCGGCGAGCGTAATCCGTATCATATATAAGGATAATCCGAACTTTTCAAGGCGCTCCTGTAAGCCCTCGTTCATGTTTGTCATCTTCTTTCATGTAAATAGGAAAAATTTTATGGTTTTCATCCGTTTTCATTATAGCACCTCAAAACAGGCTGGAGGCGGGCAAGATTTTACGAACTTGTTAAGTTTTTGTGCGCGATTTCACAATGTAAGCTATCGCATATATTGCAGGATTCATTTATGCTATATATATTGAAGTCTGTCGAACCAAGGCAAGAATTGTCGCTTATCCGTGCTAAGCATGCTGCTGCCGGATTGTCTCCCGCAAGAAGCGGGTAAAATAGGTTGTACTACATAAGTAAGGGAGGTTGTTAGCTATAGCTACCCCGGAAGGCACTATTATTTCTTTTGACCAGGTGATTAAGCAATACGACGACGAAGAGGCTGTACTCAAAGGCGTGAGCTTCGAAATTGAACGCGGTAAATTCTACACGCTGCTGGGCCCT
Source organism: Paenibacillus sp. FSL P2-0136 (assembly GCF_037975325.1). Taxonomy (NCBI): domain Bacteria; kingdom Bacillati; phylum Bacillota; class Bacilli; order Caryophanales; family Paenibacillaceae; genus Paenibacillus; species Paenibacillus sp. FSL P2-0136. The sequence continues at coordinate 6,884,716 of NZ_CP150244.1, read as the reverse complement.
TCGGGCTGCGGAAAAACGACCATTCTGCGTCTGATCGCCGGCTTCGCGGAGCCGACGGAAGGTTCGATTTATCTGAACGGCAAAATTATCAACCACATTCCCGCCAATGAGCGGCAGGTCAATACGGTGTTTCAGGACTATGCGCTGTTTCCGCATCTGAACGTATTCGAGAATGTGGCGTTTGGACTGCGCATCAAGAAGCTGAAGAAGGATGTTATTCAGCAAAAGGTGCAGGAAGCGCTGCGCTTCGTTAACCTGGTCGGCTATGATCAGCGGGCCATTAATGAAATGTCCGGCGGGCAGAGACAGCGTGTGGCCATTGCACGCGCCATTGTCAACGAGCCGCAGGTGCTGCTGCTGGACGAGCCGCTCTCGGCGCTTGATCTGAAGCTGCGTACGGAGATGCAGTATATTCTGCGGGAGATGCAGCAGCGGCTGGGCATCACCTTCATCTTCGTCACCCATGACCAGGAAGAGGCGCTGGCGATGTCCGACTGGATCTTTGTCATGAACGGCGGCAAGATTGAGCAGAGCGGCACGCCTAACGATATCTACGATGAACCGATTAACCGGTTCGTGGCTGACTTCATCGGAGAGTCGAACATTGTACCGGGTGTGATGATTGAGGACTATGTGGTTGAATTTAACGGTCACCGGTTCGAATGTGTCGATGCCGGTCTGCGGCCGAATGAAGCGGTGGAGATTGTCATCCGTCCCGAGGATCTGGAGATTGCTACAGTTGAGGCGGGCAAGCTGAAGGTGCGTGTGGATTCGCAGCTGTTCCGCGGGGTTCATTACGAAATCAGCTGCTATGACGGCTCCGGCCATGAATGGCTCGTCCATTCCACCCGTAAGGCGGAGGTTGGCTCCGAGATTGGGCTGTATTTTGACCCGGAAGCGATCCATGTTATGCGTTTCGGTGAAACGGAGGAAGAGTTCGACAAGCGTTTGGAGGCTTACGCCGAGGTGGAGAGCCATGATGACTAAGGGCAAGTCGTATTATCTCATCCCGTACTACCTGTGGATCGCGCTGTTTGTCATTGCGCCGGTGCTGCTGGTGGTCTACTATTCCCTGTTCGATCTGGAGGGGAAGCTGACGCTGAATAACTACGTCAATTTCTTCACGCCGGTCTATATGAGAATGATGCTGAATTCGTTCTGGTACGCTTTTCTGATCACGGTGTTCTCGCTGCTGGTGGCTTATCCGGCCGCTTATCTGTTGACGCGAACGAAGCACAAGCAGCTCTGGCTGCTGCTGATTATTCTGCCGACCTGGATCAACCTGCTGCTGAAGACTTATGCCTTCATCGGGATCTTCGGCACTTTCGGCCCGGTCAATAATTTCTTTGATCTGATGGGGCTGGGTGAGCAGCAGATTCTGTTCACAGGCTTCAGCTTCGTGTTTGTGTCGGTCTATATTTTCATTCCATTCATGATTCTGCCGATCTTCAGTGCCCTGGATGAGATGAATCTGTCGCTGGTCGATGCCGCGCGCGATCTGGGCGCATCGGGGTGGACAACGTTCCGGCGGGTGGTTTTTCCGCTGACGATCTCGGGTGTACGCTCCGGCTGTATGGCGGTGTTCATTCCGGCGCTGTCGCTGTTCATGATTACGCGTCTGATTGCCGGGAACCGGGTGATTACGCTCGGCACCGCGATTGAGCAGCACTTCCTGGTCACACAGGATTGGGGGATGGGCTCCACCGTTGCGGTGTTCCTGATCGCCATTATGGCGCTGTTCATGATTCTGACCGGCGGCTCGCGGAAGGGGGTGCGCGGATGAAGAACAGACGAAGGGTTAAGAACAAGAACGGCATCGCCAATATCTATCTGGTGCTGGTCTTCCTGGTGCTGTACGCGCCGATCTTCTATCTAATGTATTACTCGTTCAACAGCGGTGGCACGATGCACAAGTTCGAGGGCTTCACGCTGGATTATTACCGTGAGGTAGTTGCTGATACCCGGCTGATGATTATTGTGATTAACACACTGGTCATCGCCCTTCTGTCATCGACCATAGCGACGATTATAGCGGTAATCGGTGCGCTGGCGATCCATCATGTCCGCAGCCGCCGGGCCAAAAACACGCTGCTCTCGCTGAACAATGTGCTGATTGTCAGCCCGGATGTCATCATCGGAGCCTCCTTCCTGATCCTGTTCACGATTGTCGGGATCAAGCTGGGCTTCACCTCCGTGCTGCTCTCGCATGTGGCGTTCAGCATTCCGATTGCGGTCATTATGATCCTGCCGCATTTGCAGGAGATGAGCCCGACCCTGACGGATGCCGCACGTGATCTCGGGGCCACGCGCCGGGATGTGCTGACGAAGGTCATTCTGCCGATCATCAAGCCGGGAATCTTCAGCGGATTCTTCATGGCTCTGACCTATTCCCTGGATGATTTCGCGGTTACCTTCTTCGTCACAGGCAATGGCTATTCCACCCTGTCGGTGGAGATCTATTCCCGTGCCCGTCAGGGGGTCTCGCTGTCGATTAACGCGTTGTCGACGCTGATTTTCCTCTTCACGATTCTGCTGGTCATCGGTTATTACTACCTGAACCAGCGTAAGAGCCGCCCGGCGGTACAGATTGCCGAGCCGGTGGCCGAAGCGGGGGTGCCAAGATGAAGCAGCTTGTGAATACGTTCCTGGCGATTCTGATCGTCGCGTTCGGCCTGATGTTCCTGGCGTCCCGGCTGAACTCGGCCCAGGGCTATAGCGGCGGCAATACGCTGACGATCTATAACTGGGGCGACTATATTGATCCTGACCTGCTCAAGCAATTCCAGGAAGAGACCGGTATTACGGTCATCTACCAGACGTTCGATTCCAATGAAGCGATGCTGACCAAGGTCGAGCAGGGCGGTACGGTCTTCGATGTCGTTGTGCCTTCCGACTACGCCATTGCCAAGATGCGGGAGGAGAAGCTGCTCTTGCCGCTGGATCACAGTAAGCTTCCGAATCTGGCCAACATCGGTTCCAAATTCATGAATCTGTCCTTTGATCCCGGTAACAAGTATTCGGTTCCTTATTTCTGGGGGACGGTGGGGATTATCTTCAATCCCGAGATGACGAAGGGGATGGATTTCAGCAGCTGGAATTCGCTGTGGGACAAGCGGCTGAATAATAATATTTTCCTGGTGGACGGTGCCCGTGAGGTGATGGGCATGTCGCTGAACAGCCTGCACTATTCCGTTAATGACAGGAATGAGGAGCATCTACAGGAGGCGCTGGCCAAGCTGAACAAGCTGTCGCCGAATGTGAAGGCGATCGTGGGCGACGAGATCAAGATGCTGCTGGCGAACGAAGAGGCGGCTGTCGGGATCGTCTGGTCCGGCGACGCTTCCGAGATTATGGATGAGAACGACAAGCTGGATTATGTGGTGCCGGAGGAAGGCTCGAACATCTGGTTCGACAACATGGTCATTCCGCGCGGAGCCGCCAATATCGAAGGGGCGCATCAGTTCATCAACTTCATGCTCCGCCCGGATGTGGCGGCCCAGAATACGGAATACGTCGGCTATTCCACGCCGAACGTTCCCGGCCTGAAGCTGCTGCCGGAGGACATCTCCGGCGACGAGCGCTTCTACCCGCCCGCCGAGATCACCGGCCGGCTGGAGGTCTACGACAACCTCGGCAAGCGGATGCTTGCCCACTATAATGAGCTGTTCCTGATGTTTAAGATGAATAAGAAGTAGCTGGCAGGCTGTAGGCCTGCAGAAAAGCCCCCGTTTGTGCTTATGCGCAGGCGTGGGGCTTTTTTCTTAAGGGGATAGGCGCTGGGGAGGATAATTTGATTGATGATAAGAACCGGTGCTGCAGAGGCTTGTGGAGTAGGGGGATAGTACAGCGGAAGCGGGAAATAGATGGATTTTGTCCACTTGCTGATAAGTATTAAAGGGTTCTGGCGGAGATAGTTGGAAAAACAGCACTTAAATTCTCCCAATTCACTCCATAGCGGCAAAACCAAGAGTAGCAGATGCTGTTTTTCCACTTGTTGCCGGTCATTCCTCAGGAATCAGGAAATTAAGGTGCGTTATTCCAATTATTTGCCGAAGGCTAATTAAAATATTCCAGTACACCGCGCTTCAACTCATATCGTGCGGTTCGTTCCTGATTGCTGGTGGGAACCGGTAAGAGCCAGCCCTTGTCAGACAGACTGCGCAGGGTGCGGACAGCGGTTCTGTAATCAATTGAGAAATGCTGCTTCACATCCTGCGGGCGGATAGGCCGGGCTAAATGAACGGTTAACCGGATGACCTCCTGCTCCATCAACTGTACGCGCGATACTGGGGTTGCCGCAGGCTGATATCTGCCCAGCACCATCCGCAGCAAGGTTATACAGAGCTCGGGACGCTGTTCAACATCATCGTATGCGAAGGAAATCACGTGATAGCCCATGGCGTACAGGAAGGTCTCACGGTTCAGCTCGCCGCAGTATTTGTTCCGGTCCATATCGCGTACATGTGAAGCATATCCCTTGATTTCAATCAGTAGCTTCACGTACCCCGGCAACCAGGCGAAGTCGGCAAAATAAGATCTCCCCCGCCAATCTATCACCTCATACTCCGGATGAAGCCCGTCAAAATGGCCCCGCAGCGGCCACCATACCTTATGCAGGAATAGGCTCTCGGCATGCCGATGCCCCCGTTCCAACCGTGCCCGACGTTCTCCATCAGCTCTGCTGTCCAAGTGTCCGCTGATAAACTGATCATGTGCTTCTTCAAAAGTCATGCTCCTCATCCTCTCCGGAAAATAGAAAACGCCCCGGCTTTCCCATAAAGGGGCTACCGGGACGTTCTTCGTCTCGCTGATGTTAAGTATAGGGTAGAGCTTGAATGCAGTGAGAAATGCGGTAGTTGATGGCGTTCCGCATACGGTAAATAAGAAGTGTTCGTGATTGTCTGACGACAGTCCAGTAAGACATATAGCTTATGTGCAGACTTTAAGAAATCTTCAAAAACAGTAAGGATATTTAGCTACCGCCAACACCATGAGACATAGTTTGAAATGAACTTTGTGTGTCACTGCCTGAAGCAGCCTCAATTATCTCAATAGAAGAAATAATCACAGTAACCATACTACATATAACTAGAAGCTTTAAAAGCCTTTTGATCATTTGTATTACGCACCTCTCTAATTAGGAGTTTGTATGTCTCGATTTCATCATCACGTGCTATATGTCTGTATTGTTCAAATAGATCTACGCAGGTGATGACTACACTCTCGTTGTTAATTTTAGCAGAGGATTCCAAACTTTTTAAGATAAAGATAATACCTTCACTTCGATTATTTTTTACATAATAGGTGGCCAATTCTGCTAGAAATCGGACATGCTTGTCTGCCATAACTTGCTGGTTGTATTCCCGGAATTCCGATTTATAAATTCGGTAAGGGATATGCTCAGAGAAGCGTTCCAGAATATCATCCACATTCCAATCATACCGGTTCGCTGACTTAACAATATGGTACATAGCTGTAAATATCTCGTCTGGCTGCTTAGAGATATACTCCACATAATCAGATAATACCTCTAGCTGTCCATCAAGCAGACGATATAGGAAGATATTTGCCTTCCCCCACTCCCTGAACTGGGCTAATGTCCGAGCTGCCTCATCATCCTTCTCTTGTATCCAGCTACCATCTATATAGAGAGGGACATGCTCAATCGCAGATTTGTAATCCCCATATTCCATATAAATGCTCGAGATTAATAGCCGGGCATTTAGAATATATAAATACAGCGGCTTTGAAGGCAATCTTTCGTTGTCCGGTTTACGTTTCGAGCGGTGCTGTAGATTGTAACGGAGGGTAGCGAGCTCAAGCATTTTCTCGGCAAGCTCGTTCACTTTAGCCCACTTCTGCAGAGAGTAGTAGACATCCAGCAGGTCTTTCAATCCGTCCAGTTGATCCGCCTCATTCAGCCGGTCGATGAAGCACTCGAACAGGATGGCTACCCGCAGATTGCTGCTCTGGTCATCACCGAGGCCAATTCGGAATAACCTGTATTGGCATACGGCGAGCCGGTCGGAATTCTGATATTTCTCACTGGTGCTCACATTCTCATACAATAATGCTGCTGCGTTCCACAATCCCTGCTCAAACAGCCCTTCTGCAACTTCGAATAGCATAGGAGCATAGACCAGATTCTCCAGCAGGTTCCTAACTACCTGTTCAACACAGTCAAGGCGGCCGAGCGCCGCTGAACGCACAAGAAACGGCCGCAAGCGTCGCCAGGTGGGAGCTGAATGGTGAAAGCATTCGTCCACATATAAGCTATAGAAGTGGTCCTCCGGCAGGCCCATGCCCCGGGTAATGCGCTCCAGATGATCCATGGCAATCGGCTGACGGTCTTTAACGACACGGCTGAGTGTGCCGGAATTGATTCCTGACGAAATGGCAAACTGATTAATGGACAGGCTCTGATTAGACAAATATGCGGTTACCTGATCGCGAATCGTGGTTGTGGACTTCATACAAACACCACCTGACCTAATCCCAGTAAATAGATTTTTAATTCATTGGTGTAATAATATGTGATAATATTCCAACGGTCAATAGAGCGGATTAGTAAATACGGTGAACAAAAGGAAGGGCAGACTGGAACTATATCCCTGGCTAAGCTTACCGTGACACATTGAAACGCCCCGGTTCCTTTGCGGGGATAACCGGGGCGTACTTGATTCAGCTTGTTCTATTAGACGGAGGTAGGATGCTAACGGAAATGGTTACTTCACGGCGATCCGCATCCGGTAGCTAATAGGTACCTGCAAGGTCCGGCCCTGGAAGAATGCCTCTACCTCTGCCGAGAATTCGGCAATATCCTGCACAAGTGAGGTCGGGCTAAGCTTCAGGAGGGACTGGATGCCGCCCTGGCTGAGGGCCAAGCCGATATAGCGCTGTGCATCGCATGATTCTGTGTTGTGAAAAACAATCTCTCGCGCATACGTAAACAGTCCGCTGGCTTTGATCCGGCCCAGATGTCCTTCTTTATCCCATTTGCTGGCCTGATCGGTGTCCGGCTGAAGCTCTGTAAGCAAGTCATCTGAAGCTGCAATCAGCCGGTTATACCGGGCTTCAATAGCGGGCTGCAGCACCAGAGGCCAGTCACAATCATAGGCGGCGAATACTCCGCCGGGCCGCAGGCAACGCGAGATCTCCTGAAGGGTGCTGTCCGGGTCCATCCAGTGGAACGACTGCGAGCAGGTGATGATGTCCACACTCCCCGTGTCAAAAGGAAGCTGGTTAGAGTAGCCCTGCACAAAACACACGTTATTCGCTCCGCTGCCGAGAAGACGCAGCTTATCCTGAGCCTTGCTGAGCATATCTAGATTAGGCTCTACTCCGGTTACCGCTTCAGCGGCGTCCTTCCACAGGAAGGTGGACAGGCCGGTACCGCAGCCTATATCTGCAACATGGGCAGGACGGCGGCCCAGGTAATTACTCAGCAGTTCAATTACCAGCGGAGGGGCTTCGGGCCGGTAACGGTCATATTCGTCCTGGTATCCCAAGAATCGGTCAATGTTAGCCTTGCTGTTGCCTGAAGGAATCATAGGAAGGGCCTCCTCGCGGGATGGATTATTTCCTTGCTTAGCTATCGTAGAAGCGAAGGATCAACAGCAGGTACAAGCCCTTCGGCAGCAGCCCGGTTAAGCAGTGCAGAGATGGCTGCATAGCCGTCCTCGCCAAGGCTCATCGTGAATTCGTTGACGTAGAGATCAATATGCGACTTGGCGACTTCCGGCGAGAGCTCCTGGGCGTGGCTTAGCACGTATTCCTGGCAGTCGAGAGGATGGTCCCAGGCATACTGGAGTGAACTGCGAATCCAGCCGGTAATGGCTTCAGGGTCCAGATCGCGGCGGACAATAATCGCACCAAGCGGAATAGGTAAGCCGGTATCGCTTTCCCACCAGCTCCCGAGGTCAGTAAGCAGGTTGAGATTGTAGGACGGGTAAGTGAAGCGGGCTTCGTGAATGACGAGTCCGGCATCAATCTCTCCCTTCTGTACGGCAGGCATGATCTCATCAAAAGGCATAACGACGATCTCAGCTGGACCGACCTGCACCTGCTGTGCTACCCAAAGACGGAACAGCAGGTATGCCGTAGAGCGTTCGCTCGGGACGGCAATTCTGCGGCCGGACAGCTCGCGCGGATGCTTGATCGCGCCTGCGCCTTTGCGGGTTAGTACAAGCGGGCCGCAGCCCCGTCCCAGCGCACCGCCGCAAGGGAGCAGCTTGTACCTGTCCAGCACCCAGGGAAGGGCAGCGTAGGAGATTTTGAGCACCTCAGGTCCGGCACCGTCTGCAGCAAGCCCGTTCGTAATATCGATATCGGCAAACATTACATCCAGCTTGGGTGCGCCGGGAATCAGGCCATGCGCCCAGGCATGAAAGACAAAGGTATCGTTCGGACAAGGGGAATAAGCAATATGAAGCTTTTGTGTCATTACAGCACCTCCCGTAAAATAGCCGCCGCCGCTGCCAGGGCGTCCAGCGCTTCATTGATCTTCCACGCGGCCCGGTCGCGCGGGCCGACCGGGTTCGAGATCGCGCGCACCTCCAGCGCCGCGATCCCCAGCGCCTGGGCGGCCACGGCGACCCCGTGGCCTTCCATCGCCTCCGCCGCCGCCTGCGGATGGCGGGCGGCCAGAGCCGCGGCCGTCCCGGCGGTGCCGGTCGCGGTCGACACGGTAAGCACGGGGCCCGTGCTTACCGTGAGGCCGGCCGCTGCCAGCGCGGCCGCAAGGGCCTGCACCGCAGCGCCCGGTGCAGGCACGGACACGCTGCCGAAGCCAAGCTCGGCAGCGCTGCGGAAGCCCTCCGGCGTCTCTGCGCCGAGGGCCGCGTCCCGCATCTCGCTGGCGACGACCAGCGAGCCTACGGGTGCGCGTCCCGGGAAGCCGCCGCCGATCCCGGCGCTGACGACGCAGCCGTACGAGCCGGCTGCCAGGGCGGCGGCGGTTCCCGCCGCTGCCGCTGCGGTGCCGGCGCCCGCCGCGATGACGTCGAACCTGCGGCTGCCGGACAGGCCGCGCAGGACCGCTTCGCACTCAGCCGCGACTGCCGTTACGATCAGCACGCGCGGCTTCTTTTCCGCTGCTTCGAGGCGCGCATCGGCCCCGGAATGATAATGATCCTTCGGTTCCATAATCAGCCTCCTTCTATAGAAATAGTTTCATTCCTCAGTTCATACTCACCTTTTGAAAGTCTACGCCGTTTTGAAGAACAGGTCAAATATGCGGAGCGGGCGATAGAAGGATTTTGTCCACTTGCTTGTTGCGGGAGTTGGAGGAGCTGATTGTTGCGCGGGTTGGGGGAGGATTTGCCGCAGGAGTTAGAGGTGAAGTGTTTGTTGACGAGGTCAGGGCGAGAAAATTGAAATGAAAATTAATTTACCTCCCGCGCTTGACAGACTGCCCTCCATAACGTATATTTATCTTAACTTAAAGATAATTACCTTAAAGATAAACGCAGCCGGACAGGAGGTGCAGGATATGAGCAGCAAGAATAAGACAGCAGGAACAGAAGCAGACACTATGCAGGATCAGGCAGCATCGCTGAAATTGTTCGTCGTTCTGTCGAAGGCGTACAAGAGCCTGATGGATCAGGCGGTGAAGGATATGAAGAGTCACGGGCTGGCATCGGCGGAGTTCATGGTGCTTGAGGTGCTGTATCATAGAAATCGGATTCCACTTCAGCAGATTGGCGAGAAGATTCTGGTCACCAGCGGCAGCATCACATACAATATCGACAAGCTGGAGAAGCGGGGACTGCTGAAGCGCGTACCTTGCGAGGATGACCGCCGTGTTACGTATGCCGAGATTACGGAGGCGGGACGGGAGCTGTTTGATGATATTTTCCCGCAGCATGTCGATTCTATTCACAGCCTGATGGGCGGACTGGACAGCGAAGAGAAGGCTCAGGCTACGCTGCTGCTGAAGAAGCTGGGCAAGGGCGTATAGAAGGGAGTCCTTAGCAGCCCAGCGGCGGTAAGGTTGTCTGCTTGTTATCAAGCTGAACTAATGAAGAGAATAATAGATCAGTAAATTTTTTTTAGCTAATATCTTAACGTTAAGATAATTAAAACCAAGAGAATGGAGAGTGTTTAAAATGGTTAGTGTAGGTTTATTGTTGATGAGATTGGTGATCGGTGTAGCGTTCATTGGGCATGGCGCACAGAAGCTGTTCGGCTGGTTCGGCGGATATGGGCCTAAGGGAACAGGCGGCTGGATGGAGTCGATTGGTATCAAGCCGGGCGTGCGCATGGCGGTGCTGGCAGGTCTGATGGAGCTGGTCGGAGGCCTATTGTTCACTCTGGGTCTGCTGACTCCGGTGGCTGCGGTACTGATTGCGGCAACGATGCTCGGTGCCATTGTGAAGGTTCATGCTCCTAACGGATTTTGGTCCACGGCGAACGGGATTGAATTTCCATTAACGGTGCTGGTAGTCGCTGTAGGTATAGCGCTGACAGGCGCGGGTTCGATTTCACTGGACGCAATATTCTTCAATTAAAATAAACGCATCATCATCACAACTATCAGGAGGTTTCATTTATGACTATGCATACTGCAGGGATTCACCATGTTACCGCTTTTGTGGGAGACGCTCAGCGTAATGCTGATTTCTATGCCGGAATTCTAGGCCTGCGGCTCGTCAAAAAAACCATCAATTTCGACGCCCCCGAGGTCTACCACCTCTACTTCGGCAATGAGCAGGGTGCGCCGGGTACGATTATCACCTTCTTCCCTTGGGCTCATGGCCGCAAAGGCAGAATCGGCGGAGGACAGGTCGGTGTGACCACTTATGCTGTACCGGCTGGCTCTTTCGGATTCTGGGAGCAGCGGCTGGCCGCTTATCAGATTCCTGTGACTAAGGTTACCCGGATTGGCGAGTCGTATCTCTCTTTCGCAGATTATGACGGACTGCGGATTGAGCTGGTGGAGCGGGAAGAGGGGGCGCTGAGCACCTGGTCGTTCGGCGGCGTTCCGGTAGAGCATGCGGTCAAAGGCTTCGGAGGCGCTGTCCTCTACAGCACGGCCCCGGACCGGACAGCGGATACCCTCTCCCGCACCCTGGGAATGGAGCGTATCGCTGAAGGGGATGGCTACATCCGCTACAGAGCTTCCGGCAATATCGGCAATATTATTGATTTGAAGGCCACTCCGGTTCCGCAGGGCGGCGGCGGTACAGGTACGGTTCACCATATTGCTTGGCGGGCCGCAGATGACAGTGAGCAGCTGGATTGGGGCCGCCGGGTTCAGAGTCACGGCTACCAGCCGACTCCGGTGCAGGACCGCCAGTACTTCAATGCCATCTACTTCCGGGAAGAAGGCGGAATTCTGTTCGAGATTGCAACCGATCCTCCGGGCTTCGCCCGTGATGAAGCACCTGAGGCGCTGGGACAGAAGCTGATGCTTCCGGCATGGTTTGAGCCGCAGCGTACGGCGATTGAAGCGAATCTAAGCCCATTTGAAATCCGCGAACTGGAGGTGAAGCCGGTATGATTCATGTATTTGAGCAAGGTACAGACGTAACGCAGCCCACACTGGTTTTATTCCATGGCACAGGCGGCAATGAACGTGATCTGCTGCCGCTGGCCGAGCTGCTGGCACCTGGAGCATCTGTCCTGGGTATCCGCGGCAACGTACTGGAGAATGGCATGCCGCGTTACTTCCGTAGGCTGGCAGAGGGGATTTTCGATGAGGAGGATCTGATCTTCCGCACCCATGAGGTGAAGCAGTTCCTGGAGGAGGCGGCTGCAAAATATGGCTTCGATGCCGGTAATCTGGTAGCTGTCGGCTATTCCAACGGTGCGAACATCGCGGGCAGCCTGCTCTTCCATTACGGAGCCCTCTTCCGGGAGGCGGTGCTGCTGCACCCGATGGTTCCGCTGCGCGGCCTGGCGATTCCTTCGCTGCAGGGGGTTCCGGTCTTTATCGGGGCAGGGACCAATGATCCGATTATCCGCTCCGAGGAGACCCGGGAGCTGGAAGCACTGTTAAGCGGCGCCGGAGCTGAGGTTACCTCGCACTGGGGCAATCAGGGGCACCGCCTGAGCGCCGCCGAGGCGGAGGCGGCAAGAGATTGGCTGGCTGAGCATACCGATTCAGTGAAGTAACAACAGCACCACCCGAAATAACCGCCTGCGGGCCTGCCGATCACCGAGGGGATTGGAGGCTATGGCAGGCGGTTTTTTGTGGTTCTGGAGATGGTAATGTTGCATTTTCTGCATTTTCTGCAGGATTTCCATGCAGGTCGTTCCTGCCGAACCGCGCTTTCCCGCCGAACCAGAAATTCATTGAACATTCCGGCGGTAATCGGTAGTATGGAGAAATATATACACGGACCTGAACATAAATGGCTCTGCCGTCTTACTAAAGGTTACGGGCAAGAAAGGATGTATCCTGTTCATGATGAAGCAAAATTCGGTGACAAGCCTGGCTGAGGGCGGGCCGTCCAGAAGCCAGCGGCTGCAGCTTGCCGTGATTCTGGGAGCCATCGCTACCATTGGTCCCCTGTCGATTGATATGTATCTGCCTGCCCTGCCGGCTCTTGGCCTCTATTTCGATACCAGTCCCGCCATGATTCAGCTTACCCTGACCTTCTTCCTGCTGGGACTGGCTTCGGGCCAGCTTGTGGCCGGACCGCTCAGTGATGTGCACGGGCGCCGGATTCCGCTGTTGTTCGGAATGATGATCTATGCGGTATCCTCGCTGCTCTGTGCGTTCAGCCCGTCCATCGGACTGCTGATTGTGCTGCGCTTCGTCCAGGGGCTGGCCGGATCGGTAGGGGTGGTGATTTCCCGCGCGGCGGTCCGCGATATGTACAGCGGCTCGGAATTAACCAGGTTCTTCTCGCTGCTGATGATTGTCAACGGACTGGGCCCGATTGCAGCGCCGGTCATCGGGGGGCAGCTGTTGAGAGTGACGGACTGGAAGGGCGTATTTGTAGTCTTATTCGTATGCGGGCTGCTCTTCGCGGCGGTCATTCTCCTGCGGCTGCCGGAGACCCTGCCCAAGGAACGGCGTATCCGCAGCGGGCTCAGAGGGACCCTGCGTACCTTCCGCATCCTGCTCGGCAATGCCGGATTCATGGGCTACGCGCTCTCCCAGGGCTTTGTTATGGCAGGCATGTTCGCTTATATCTCGGGATCCTCCTTTGTTCTGCAGACGATTTACGGGGTATCCCCGCAAATGTACAGCCTGATCTTCGCCGTGAATGGCTTCGGCATTATTCTGACCGGGCAGATTGCCGGGCGGATGTCGGCCAGAGTGGGTGAGCGTAAGCTGCTGATCTGCGGCCTTCTGCTCAGTACCTCCGGAGGTATTCTGCTGCTGATTACCCTCCTCGCCGATGGCGGGCTGCTGCCGATCCTGATCTGTCTGTTCGCTGTGGTTGCAAGTGTAGGTCTTGTGGGTACGACCAGCTTCTCGCTGGCGATGCAGGATCAGGGGGAGACGGCGGGCAGCGCCTCTGCGCTTCTGGGTCTGCTTCCCTTGCTGCTGGGGAGCTGTGCGGCTCCGCTGGTCGGACTTGGCGGCAGCGGCTCGGCCCTGCCGATGGCGCTGGTCATCGCGGGAGCGGGCCTCCTGTCGGTTCTGTCCTATCTGCTGCTGTGCAGAAGAGAGGTTAAGCTGTGAGCCGCAAGGACTTTGCTACCCTGCTGCTGCTTGCTTTTGCCTGGGGGGCTTCCTTCCTGTTCATGCGGATTGCCTCGCCGGAGCTAGGTCCGGTCTTCACGACAGAGCTGCGCGTTACGATTGCCGGAGCTGCTCTGCTGCTCTATGCGTTGCTGACCCGGCGCAGGCTGGGCCTCCTGAAGCACTGGAGATCTTTCCTGCTGCTCGGTGCGGTTAACGCGGCGCTTCCGTTCACGCTGATCTGTATGGCTGAGCTGCATCTGAGCGCCTCACTGGCGGCGATTCTGAATGCTACAACCCCGATGTTCGCGGCACTGGCGGCGTGGGGGACCCGGAAGGAGAAGCCGGGGGCGGCCAAATCAGCCGGGCTGATCATAGGCCTGGTAGGTGTGGGTGTGCTGGTCGGCTGGAGTCCGCTCCCGCTGACCGGTACGGTTCTTTTATCCGTAGGTTACTCTCTTGGAGCCGCGCTCTGCTATGCGTTCGGAGGATTATATGCATCACGCGTAGGCTCCGGTCTCACTCCGCTGGCGCTTGCTGCGGGACAACAGCTGGGCGCAAGTGTGGTGCTGCTGCCGCTGGCGGTGATTTTTGCCCCGGATCATCTGCCTTCCTCCGCCGCTGTATATTCTGTCCTTGGCCTCTCGCTGATCTGCACCTCAGTGGCGTATCTGCTGTATTTCCGCCTGATTGCCAATATCGGCCCGGTCAAGACCGTTAGTGTTACCTTCCTCGTGCCTGTATTCGGCCTGTTGTGGGGCGTAATTTTCCTGCAGGAGCAGATCTATGCCAACACCATTGCCGGGCTGGTCATCATCCTGCTGAGCGTTATGCTGGTGAACCGTAGGGCCAGGAAGGGTTGAGGGGATATTCAGCAAACTTTCAGCGCATTTTAACGTTCATTGTAGAGAAAAGGGATATATTGAAGAGGTGAAAGGAGGGACACCCATGAATGTCTCATCCGTTGCCGCTTCATCATCTGTATCTTATACATCCTCCAGCGCCAGCGATACCGCTGCACTTGAGAAGCAGAAGGCGAAGCTGGAAGCTGAGCTTGAGAAAGTAAGCGCAAGCAAGGACAACGAGCAAGCCAAAGAAACCAAAACCAAGCAGCTAGAACAGCAGATCAAGCAGATTGAAGCACAAATTGCCCAGAAGTCACAGGCTGCGGGCAGCTCCGTTTCTGCCCAGAGCGCTGCTGCGCCTCCGGACAAGCCTGCCGGTAACCATAAGCTGACAGCAGCATCTGTTCAGGAGATTGCTAACGCAACCACCGACAGCGCAGGGAGATTCGACATTAGAGTATAGTCTTGAGCGAGAATTGCATGCCTCTGAAGAGAGCCGCCATTGCCGTGATGACAGGCTCTCCATTAGGGGATGATAACCCTTGGCACGATGATAAAAGCACCCGGACTAATCGCAGTCCGGGTGCTTTTATGCAAATATGGATGTATACGCTTCTCACCATTACTGGAACAAATACAGCCCCTGTGCAGGGACTTCCCCTTCGCCGCCGTCTAACTCTTGTAAGCGTGTGACCATTATACGGGAGATCTGCTGCTGATCTTGCTATAATGGGTTCGTATGGAGAGGGCTGAATATGTTCAGGCAACAAGAGCGTTCGGCAGTGAGGACAGGTGAAGTCATGCATACTGTAATCAAAAATAAATTGGAACGCTTCAAATTCGTACGGCTGCTGATATCCATCTACCGGATTAAGGCGGTGCGGGCGCTTTTTCCGCTGCTGATTATCGGACTGGTCTATCTGGAGGGGCAGCATGAGCTGAAGCAAATTCATTTAGGCAAAATCATCCGTGATCTGAAATCCGTTCCCGTACCCTCTATTATGCAGATGCTGGGAATTTCGCTGCTGTCGGTGGCGGTTATGAGTACTTATGATTACTTGATCCGGCGGCATTTCCGCCTGCAGATCGGCTGGTTGCGGACCTTCCGTTATGCCTGGATCGCCAATACGTTCAATAATATGATCGGATTCGCCGGTCTGGCTGGCGCGGGCCTTAGAACGCTGCTCTATAAGCGGAGCTGTGTGCCTGCGTCCTTGCTCGCACCGGCCATTGTGTTTCTGTCACCGCTGATGATTACGGGGCTGTCGCTGCTCGGTTGGGGGACGATTACCGGTCTTTTGCCGGCGGACCGGCTGCTGGAGGCGCATCGCTGGCTGGATTTTGCGGTCTGGGGGATGGCGCTGTATCTGCCGTTCTTTGTACTCCTCCAGCGCTCTGCGCTTTTCGCCAAATGGGTTAACCGGGGTGAAGGGAGAACCGCCTGGCTTACCGTAGTTGCTTCTGTGGGTGCGTCCTTCCTGGAGTGGGTGTTCGCCGGATTGACCTTCTGGTTCATCGCCGGTGAGCTGCTCGGGAGCGCCCCATTTCTCACCGTCTTCAGTATCTATGTAGTGGCTGCGATAGCCGGAATTCTAAGTATGGCTCCCGGAGGCATCGGCGCGTTCGATCTGATTGCGCTGCTCGGACTTACCCAACTGGGCATCAAGAGCGACCATGCCATGGCAGTCCTGGTCATCTACAGATTATTCTATTACATTATCCCTTGGCTGATCGGTCTGGTGCTGGCTGCGCTGGAGTTCGGGCTGCCGGGTACTAAGGGCGCTGAACGCAGCGGCGACAGAGTGGAAGCACCCCTGACGATATGGCAGAGAATATGGGGCTGGCCCGGCCAATATACCTTCCTCAGCGATCTGGGTGTATGGGCACTCGGCAAGCTGGTCCTAGCCAGCGGTCTGCTTCTGCTGCTGTCCGCAGCTACGCCTGAGCTGCTCTACCGGCTGAAGGTGACAGAAGAATTGCTGTCGCTGCCCGTGATGCAGATCTCGCACCATCTGTCCGTGCTGATCGGCTTTATGCTGATTCTGCTGTCGCGTGGGATCTCCCTGCGCGTCCGCAGGGCTTATGTCTGGACAGGCCTGCTGCTTTTGGGCGGGGCGGTCTTTGCATTTACGAAGGGGTTCGATTACGAGGAGGCCTTGTTCCTGCTGGTGGTGGCACTGATTCTGTGGATCTCCCGAAGCCGGTTCTACCGGATCAGTGTCCCGCTGAGCGCCAAAAGCACCTTATGGTGGCTGCTCCTGACCTCGGCTGTAGCCCTCAGCTATTACGGGCTGGCGAGTTATACCCATCACGGCTTCCTGAAGCATCTCCCGCCCGGCATTCAGCCGGAATGGCTGCGGCAGCACAGTAATGTGGCCGTTACGGCGGCCGGCGGACTGATCTTCTCCTGGCTGCTGCTGACGATGCTTGTAGCCCTCAGGCCGCAGCACAAGGCAGATACGCTTCTCGCGGATAAGGATATGGCGCGGCTGGAGCGCTTCCTCTCGGAGGGCTGGGGCAATGCCTTAAGCCATATGCTGTTTCTTGGCGACAAAAGCTTCTATTGGGCCCAGGAAGGCAAGGTGCTGTTCGCCTTCGCCAGAGTCCGGGACAAGCTGGTGGTACTGGGTGATCCGCTTGGGCCGATGAATCTGCTTAATAACGGAATCAGTGAGTTCAGGCAGGCTGCTGATTTGTATGGACTATCTGTAGTCTTCTATCAGGCGGCCCCGGCGCATCTTCCGCTCTATCATGAGCAGGGCTACCGGTTCTTCAAGCTGGGGGAAGAAGCGCTGGTCCCGCTGGCGGACTTCAGCATTAGCGGATCGCGGAACGCCAGCCTGCGGAGTGTGAAGGGGCGGTTCGAGCGCGAGGGCTACCATTTCGAGATCACAGAGGCCCGGCATTCGAAGGAGCTGCTGCAGGAGCTTCTCCTGTTGTCAGAGGAATGGCTGGCCGGGCGCAGGGAGAAAGGCTACTCGCTGGGCTGGTTCAGCGAGCCGTACCTCCAGCTCGCACCGCTGGCGCTGCTGCGTGGAGCAGACGGCCATTTGCTGGCTTTTGCCTCCATGGCTCCTGGTTATGACGGGCAGAAGACGGTCTCGGTGGATCTGATGCGCCATCACAAGGATACTCCGAACGGGACTATGGATTATCTGTTCCTGTGTCTGCTGGAATGGGCGAAAGCGCGCGGTTACAGAAGCTTCAATCTGGGGTCTGCCCCGCTGTCCAATGTCGGGGGCCGCTTTGGAGCGCTGCGGGAGGAGAAGCTCGCCCGGCTGGTTTTTGAGCGCGGAGGCCACTGGTACGGCTTCTCCGGTCTGCGCCGGTATAAGGAGAAGTTCAACCCGGTATGGGAGCCGCGTTATCTGGCCTATCCCGCTGCGGTGACTCTTCCTCTCTTGACTCTGGATCTGGTGAGGCTGGTCTCCAGGCATCCGGAGGAGGGGAAGTGAGATGAATAGCCTATTGGCGATTGGCGAGCAAGCCTTGTAGTATACGGAAGGCCGGATACGGCGATAAGAAGTTACGGAAAATATTTGTTTTTCTGCGACTTTTTATATATCCAAGCGTCATAAACAAGGATTCAAAAATCGCGTAACAGGAGGATTATTCTATGTTCAAGAAAGTATTGCTTATTTCTGTTTTGACTATGAGCATGCTGATTACCGCCGGTCCGGTGAATGCGAATCCCAAAGAGCAGCCGGTCAATGAGCGGACCGACGTGGTATGGGTTAGCGGAAATGCAGCGGCACTTGTGGATCATGTGAATAATAAAGCAGATATCGTTGACCTACATACAAACACTGCGACTACGATATCAGAGGACTCCAGCCGTATCCTGGACCTACAGGTGATGAGCAGTCCGCCGAAAATTGTGCTTCTTAAACAAGGCAAAGGCACTAAAATTTCGAAATCCGTATTCTCCTCTGATGGACGTCTCCTCAGCAAAACGGATATCCCGCTTAAAACGGCAGGGGACAAAGTAAAATGGGTAGCTCCAACCGGCAAAACCAATGAACGGATCATGGTCCAAGCGGGAAACAACTTCAGCCTGTATCAATATCCCTGGGCAAAGCCGAGTGTGACTTATAATGCCAAGTTTATTGACAAGGGATATGAAAATGTATCCGTAATGGATTGGGATTTTCAGGCATACCCGTATTTGGCCGTTAAGTATCAGGCACAAGGGATTATGAGCACGGACTATCTGGTGAAGCTGGTTAATTTGTATTCAAGAAATGAGACGGTAATCAAGGACTTCAATACAGACTTCTCCATTCATTCCAGCGGGAACTTCTATGCAGCTTACACTTCCTACACTTATCAGCCCGTACCGGGGAATGTAAGTCGTCCTTCAGCCGATGAGGCTCAGAAGGTCTTCCAGTTAATCAGCAAATCCACTAGCAAAGAAACGGCTTCTGTCAAACAGGTTTTCAAAGAGGATGGCGACATTTCCGGGTGGGTAACGGAATTCATTAATGGTCAGGTGTTTGTGGGGGATCTGCAGGGGCGCTCATGGTCCCTATTCTCTCAGGGAGGCGCGGCGCTGCTGAAGAATCAGGAATGGCCGAAGAATGGCAACACGAAATTTCTGTACGCTAATATAAAGTCGAAAACAGCGTATTTCCTGGATTATTCATCTGGTGATATCTCGGTCATTGCGAGTACATTGAAGTAAATAAAGCTGCTGTGGCAGCAAAAAAGGTGCCGCCCTCTCCGATTGCTGGAGGGGGTGGCTTACTTTTGATTAGGAGTGTGCGCAGAGTTGGGGGAAGTGCCCGTACGCATGCTGAATGAGTAAATGGTGTGCCAAAAGTGTACGCGAAAAACAGCATACAAAGTGCTTGCATGCAGACGCACGGGCCAAATGTATGCCAAAAACAGCATACAATGTGCTGGCGTGCAGGCGCACGGGCCGAATGTATGTCAAAAACAGCATACAAAGTGCTGCAGCGCAGGCAAACGGGCCAAATGTATGTCAAAAACAGCATACAATGTGCTGGCACGCAGACGCACGGGCCAAATGTATGCCAAAAACAGCATACAAAGTGCTGGCGTGCAGGCGCACGGGCCAAATGTATGCCAAAAACAGCATACAATTGGCTGACGCGAAGGAGAGTAAAACGAATTAAGGCCAATGGAACAAAAATCAGCGGCACTAGTGCCCCTGATTTCGCCGGATGCCCCACAAGTGGGCGGATAGGTAAGAAGGGTTTAACTGTATTTGCTGCGCAGCCGTATAAGTTCTTACACTATCCATCCGCTATGGTGATTTTGTTCGCTGAATCGTCCCGTACCCACTCAGCTGATACGCGCTACCCACCACAGCATAGCTGCAACCGCCAGGATACCTAGCGCTGCCAGTGTATCACGCCTGCTCCAGCGGAGCTGATAGACCGGGGTCCGCTGCTTGGCGGGATCATACCCCCGTGATTCTACGGCTGTCGCCAGCTCGTCGCCCATACCCAGGACAAGAATCAGCAGAGGCACGATGATTAGGGCGATCTGCCTCGGGGACCAGCGGGCCACCCCGCGGGCGCGCCTTCCGCGTGAGCCCAGCGCAAGCTGCAGCTGGGCCAGCTTGCCGAGAATCCACGGCACGAACTGCAGGGTCACGGATACGGCAAGCGACCAGTTACGGGTGCGGATGCCCAGGGCCCGCAGCGGAGCGATGCCCCATTCCAGACCCTCGCGCAAGGGGGCACCGGTGGTCGTCTCGGTGAACAGGAAGCCCAGGGCAATCAGTAGCAGGAAGCGCAGCACGTTAATTCCCCCGCGCACGAGTCCTGCATAGCTGAAGCTGAGCGGCCCGAGTGCGAAGTCGGGAGAGCTCCAGCTAAGCCCGGACAGGAGCCAGAGGAACAGGAACATCAGCAGGAACGGGCGGAAGAAGCGGAAGGCCCGGCGCCAGGAGATGCGGGCCGAAGCCGCGAGCCCGGCCAGCAGACCGGCGGTAAGCAGCAGCGGGAGCAGAGTGTTCATCCCTAACAGGACCAGCGAGCCGAGAATCATCCCCAGCCATTTGGCCCGGGGATCGAGTCCTTGCCAGCCGGGCCTGCGCGGGGTGTTCTGTTCTAGTCTTGGATTGCCAGGCCTGATTATCGCCTGAACCCTCTCTGTTCTGGAGGATCGAGGAGAATGATCTCGCTTCCAGGTGCCTTCTAAGCTGTATTCCGCACTGTGTTGTTCGCTGGTTTTGGTATTCTGGTTGCAGGGTGGCATGGCGCCGCTGCGGACAGAGGCGCCAGTGCCTGCCGGCCGCCTGTCCGTCTGCGGCATAGGCAGCGGGTGCTTTTCCAGCCCTATCAGCAGCTCCTCCAGATTGTCCGGGACTGCTTCCAGCAGGCCATGTTGCACCGCTCTGCGTCCCATAGAAGCATAGACGGGGGGCGTGAGTCCGGCGTCTGCCAGCAGGCTGGGATCAGCAGTCAATGCCGGAGCAGGGCCGTCATAATGGATAGCACCCTGCTTCATCACGATGACCTTGTCGCCAACCGGCAGGAAGCTGTCCAGATCATGGGTGCCGATGATCAGGGTCAGGCCGCTACTGCGCAGCTGCTGTACCATTTCGAGCAGTGCCTGCGCTGCCTGAGGGTCCAGCCCTGCGGTCGGCTCATCCAGAATCAGAAGCCCGGGCTGTACGGCCAGGGCACCCGCAATACATACGCGCCGCTTCTCGCCCCCGCTAAGCAGAAAGGGAGAGCGCCCGGCGAATTCATCGTAAGCCAGCCCGGTCTTCGCCAGGGCGCCCGCGATGATCTCTGTCCGCTTCTCCTTGGACACCCCGCGCTCCATCAGGCCATATTCGATATCCTTATGCACCGTACCCGCGAACAGCTGCGTCTCCGGCTGCTGGAATACCATGGACACAGCTTCGGCAGTCTTGAAGTCCGTCTTCTTCCCGTGATCATAAAGTATCTGCCCGGAGGAGGGCTGTGCAAGGCCCGCGAGCAGACGGAGCAGCGTAGACTTACCGCTCCCGTTCACTCCGCAGAGGACAGTGAGTGTACCTGTAGGAATATCCAGAGAGATATCCTGAACCGCTGGCCTGCTGCCTTCATAGCAGAAGGAAAGATGCTCCGTACGAATTCTCATAGCAGCTCCTCCAGATCCTGTCCGGTCAGCGGCAGCAGGTGAAGCGGCCAGCCCTGCTTCTGCAGCAGCTTCCCGACCCGGACGGCCGGAGAAGGAAGCCAGCCGAGGGTCTCCGGCAGCTCCGAGGTATAGAACAGGCTGCGCGGGCTGCCGTCATAGAGCAATTGCCCCTTGCCCAGCACCGCAATGCGCGGGCTTGCAGCCAGCTCCTCCATCCGCTGCGTGACCCAGAGGATGGTAGTCCCTGCCTGCCATAGCCCCTGGGCCAGCTCCAGAATATCCGATCTTCCCTCAGGGTCCAGCATCGAGGTAGCCTCATCGAAAATAATCATTTCGGCTTCCAGTGCCAGGCAGCAGCCTACCGCCAGACGCTGGCGCTCTCCGCCGGATAGTGTAGATACCTCTGCCTCCGCTTTATGGCTTAGTCCTACCTGCTGTAGAATCTCATGGATTCGTGCAATCATCCGCCCCCGTTCCAGTCCCCGGTTCTCCAGTCCGAAGGCGATATCCTCGAAGGGAGTGGAGCCAACTGTCTGTGCTTCGGGATTCTGAAACACAAGCTGCACGTGCTGCTTAACAGCCATACGGTTCTCCGGCAGGCGCAGATCCAGTCCGGCCACGGACAGACTGCCGCCGGAGGGGGTGTTCAGTCCGTTGAAGGAGCGGATTAGCGAGGTTTTGCCGCAGCCGTTGGCCCCTGTCAGCGCTACCCATTCCCCAGGCCCTATATGAATGTTAATCCCTTGCAGTACCGTTCGGCGATGCTGCCCCTCCCGCACGGACAAGCTTATATTATGCGCCCTGATCATCCTCATGCCTGCTTTCCGTCCAGCTCTAGTCAACAATTGCTACCCATTATAACAAAGATTTCAGAATTGATGTATCTGGAGGGTGATGTTATAGTGATCCCATGTGGAAACGGCTTTGCCATCCTTTTAAAGGATGGTACCGTTTCGGTGAGAAATAGAAGGATAATTTGTAGCGTGAAACATATAAATTCTTATATTTTTTAAAAAAAGGGGGAACCTCTCGGCCATGAAGAAATGGACCACCCGCGGCCTGATATTCAGTGCCTTATTCGCCGCCGTCATGATAGCTCTGAGTTATTTGAAAATCTCGCTGCCCTTCTCCACGGTACCCATTACCATGCAGACCCTCGCGGTAATGCTGGCTGGTTCAATCCTTGGGGCCCGTTACGGGGCGCTTGCTGTACTGATCGTGATCGGACTCGCCGCTGCCGGATTCCAGGTGATGGGCGGAAGCGGAGGATTGGCGGTCCTGGTTGGCCCTACCGCAGGATATATTTTCTCCTGGCCGTTCGTGGCCTGGCTGATCGGCTTTTTCGCTGAACGCATTAAGCAGGACAAATACACCTTCGTGAAGCTGCTGGCCGCTAACTTTATCTTCGGGGCACTGTTAGTTTATCCGGGCGGTGTGGGGTGGCTGGCCTATTCTACAGGTATGGATTCACTCGGCAAGGCATTGACGGCAGGCATGTGGCCGTTTCTTCCGGGGGACCTGCTCAAAGCAGTCTTGTGTTCGGCTGTAGTAACGGCGGTATGGAAGGTATATCCGATCGAACGTATTCTGAACCATGACACAGGCGTCTGGGCTGACGGGGACAAAACAACCACAACCCCTTAAGCGCAAGCTGCTGACCAAAAGTGCAAATGCTAACTGCAAGTTATGTCTTGCTCAGCATAAATAGGCGAATTCATAGCCCCTGTGGCGTGGATTCGCCTATTTCGCGTTGTTCACAATAGTAATTCTATAGGCATCCGTCAGATGCTGAACGTACTGTGGATAAAATGTGGATAACATTGTGGGAAAATCCCAGTGGTGGCGCTGAAAGTGGGCTGGATGAGGAAAGGAGAGGGGAAAAACCCATTGGTGGCGCTGAGTTTGGCCGGATGAGTGTCAAATGAGCCAATGAGTAACTTGTTTGCGTGTAAATAGAGTAATATATTTCTTTTGTGAATAATATGTGGATAAAATGGGAGGTTGGCTGTGAAAGCAGTGAAGTTGCAAAGTAATTGGTGGGTTCGGTAAAGATGAAGCTGCGTTCGTAGCGAAAAAATGGGGATAAGTGTATTCTGTGCAACTAAAAACAGTGAGAAGGGTGGACTGCCTCTTCTAATTGTAGTCTATACAACTAAATTTGCCCGAATGGGCGAAAATCCAAGTATAGAGGCATTCTAATTGCAGGAAATACAACTAAACGGAGATTTAGCGGGACATCCGGCGATTTAGTTGTACAAATTGCAATTAGACCCACCCTTTGCACCCTAATCGGGGCGCGGTAAACCTCAGCAAGCCATTATCTAAAGTAATTCTCACACGTTTAGATTTGATGAGCTCCTACTACCCTTGATCCATCCCGAGTCACTTCTCACCTATAAAAAAATGCCGTCCCCCTAATAACAGGGACGGCATTAATCTTTACAAGCTCAATCCTCCGCGCAGGCATCGGCTGGCTTCGGCTCGGGCAGTGCCCAGACGGAGACGCTGCCGCCGTTCACCGGGAATACGGCCCAGCCGTCTTCGCCGATGGTTACGGACTCCCCGCGGTTATGGGTGAAGTCCTCCCATACCTCTCCGCTGCGCGCTTCGCCCACGAACATCCGCTTCTCTCCGTTGTCTCCGTTGGAGATGACTACAGCGCAGCCGGAGCCTTCGATCTCCTGAACGCCGCGCCGGACCCAGCCGATAGTGTTCGGATGGTCGAAGTAATCGTCCTGATCACCGTAAGCTTTGGTGTAGCGGGCACAGAGCAGAGGATCGATGGCGTCCTTCTTGCCTTCCATCGGCGCAGGGCCGCCGATGCCGTAATAATCCCCGTAGAAGACAACGGGATATCCGTCGCGCCGCAGCAGAATCAGGGCGTAGGCGCTTTGCTTGAACCAGTCGCCCACCCAGGATTCCAGAGCCTCATGAGGCTGGGAATCGTGATTGTCGACGAAGGTGACGGCATTGGCGGGGTGCGTCTGTACGAGCGTATCATCGAAGATATGCGTCAGGTCGAAATCCCGGCCTGCCAGTGCGGCGGAGTACAGCTTGTAATGAAGAGAGACATCGAACAGATCGATCTGGTAATCGACAGTGTTCAGGAATTCGCGGCAGGCCTCCAGATTGGAGTTCCAGAATTCACCGACGATGTAGAAGTCCTCGCCGCGCTTCTTTTTCATCTCCATGGCGAATTCCTTGATGAACTCATGGTTGATATGCTTGATCGCATCCAGGCGGTACCCGCTGCATTGCAGGGTGTCAACCAGCCACTTGCCCCAGTTCAGCATCTCATTCTTCACATCGTCATTGCTGTAATCAATGTTGGCGAACATCAGATAGTCGTAGTTGCCGAATTCGTCATCCACATTCTGATTCCAGCCTTTACTCGTGCCGTCAATCCGGAATACGCCGTTGCGGCCTTCCTTGGCATCGAAATCGGTTCCGTTGAAGTGGGTGTGATTCCACTTGAAGCTGGAGTATTCCTCGCCGCGTCCCGGGAAATCGAATTTGGTCCAGCCTTCAATCTCGAACGGCTCGGAGATATCCTTGTTGCGGTCGTTCGGGTCCACCTCAATAACCTCGAAGACCTCGGTCTCATCCGCTCCGGCTTTATGGTTCATGACCAGATCCACGTAGACCGCAATGCCGTTCTTCAGGCACTCGGCAATCGCGTCGATTAACTCCTGCTTGGTTCCATACTTCGTGCGCACATCACCCTTTTGATCGAATTCACCGAGGTCATACAGATCGTAGACTCCATAACCGGTATCTTCGGGCGAGACGGCCTTGGTAACGGGGGGGACCCATACCGAATCAATGCCCGCCGCCTTCAGTTCCGGGGCCATCTGGGCAAGGCGTTTCCAGTGTTCTCCGTCCGCCGCGACATGCCATTCAAAAAATTGCATCATAGTATGATTTCTCTTCATAATTCTTTGGCCTCCTCTACAAATATAAGACGAATGGGACGGTGATCAAATGCTTCAGCAGGGAGTAGAAGAGATTTATGTAGACCTCTGTACATCAGTTGAATAAGTCCAGTTGGCGCGGGGCCAGCCCGCCGTCGATCCCAAGCAGCGATTGCAGCTCTTGGGCATTAGGAGTGGCATCCCCGGCAGAATTATTATTAAATACCACGTAAATATTCTTACAGGTCTGTTCAAGCTCCAGCAGCCGGTCCCGCCACTGCGTTAACTCTTCGGTGCTGTAACGGTACAGATAGCGAAGCTTGCGCCAGTCCGGGTGACTGCTCTGGTTCCAGCCTGCGGTGTTGCGCCCGTGCAGCCGCACGTAGGTGAGGTCCGGCCGGGTGGCGACAGGGACAATCGGGATGGAGCCGGAACCTGCCTGCGGCTCGTCGGCTATCGTATGAATCCAGCCTTCCTGCTCCAGGAACCGGAGGGTCCGCTCGCGCATCTCAGGGCTGTACCAGGAATCATTACGGAATTCGATGGCAGCGGGCACATCCAGCAGCCGCTCCTTCGCCTCACGCAGGAAATCCACGTTGTCTTTGATGCAGTCAAACCAGGGCGGGAATTGAAACAGCGCCATCGCCAGCTTCCCCGCTGAGCGGACAGGGGCGATAGAGGTATGGAAGGCCCGGTACATCTCCTCCGGCGTATCGTAGTAATTCTTTTTCCCCCGCAGATGTCCGGTCATTCCCTGATAAGCCTTCACAATGAACTGGAACGCCTCCGGCGTCTGGTTGACCCATTTCTCGTAATTTCGGACCGGCTGAACCGCGTAGAAGGAGCTGTCAATTTCCACAATGGGAAAATGGGCGCTGTAGGCGGGCAGGCGGTCGGCAGGTTTGATTTTGCCGTACAGCTCCTCATGGTCTCCGAAGCCGGTCAGCCCGATCTTGATCATAGAACCCCCTCCATGTCGCATGAACCTGAATTCTGCCGAACGGATCGGCTAACTCTTATTAAACTGAAAACCCGCCTATGCAAACAACAGGAGAACAGGAATGACGGAAATCAGTGCAGGGACAGGAAAGAACTGGAGAAAAGGGGCTATGGAAGCTGGTATCACCAAAAGAGTAGGCGGATATACCCGGCGGGTGCCATTTATTCAAATATAAGAATTTTTGTTTCACGCTATAAATTATCCTTCTATTTCTCGCTGAAACGGTACCGTCCTTTGAAAGGACGGCGAAGCCGTTTCTACTTGTTATGCAGAGGGAAAGCGTGAGGTGACGCGCGGGGCAGGAAAAGATGGGCTTCTCCTCCATCACATGGGCTTGAAGCGGGTGATGGAGGAGACGCCATACAGATGAACGCTATTGCGGCCGTTACGCTTGGAGGAGTAGAGGGCATGGTCTGCTTCCGAGAGCAGCTCCTCCAGTGAGATCGAACGGCGGAAGGCTTCAGTCACGCCGAAGCTGGCTGTGATTTTAATTGTTCCTGTGATGGTGGAAAAGGTGCTCTGCTCGATGTCCCTGCGGATACGCTCAGAGATCAGGGCTGCTTCCTTCAAGGGGGCTCCCGGCAGGCTTAAGACGAATTCTTCACCTCCGTACCGTCCGAAGACATCCCCCTCCCGGACATGCTGGCGGCATACGCTTACTACATGCTGTAAGGCCATATCCCCGTGATGGTGCCCGTAGCGGTCGTTAATGCTCTTGAAGAAATCGATATCCAGCAGGATGACCGAGAAGGGGGCGGCTGAGCCGGCAGCTTCCTGCAGCCGTTGCCGGCTCAGCTCCATGAAGTGGGTCCGGTTGTAGATGCCGGTCAGGCTGTCGATGGTGGCGAGCTGCAGCAGCTTGTCCTGGAGCAGGGTGCGTTCGGTAACATCAATCAGCATGATCATCCGCCCGGCAAGATGGCCGTCA
Source organism: Paenibacillus sp. FSL P2-0136 (assembly GCF_037975325.1). Classification (NCBI taxonomy): domain Bacteria; kingdom Bacillati; phylum Bacillota; class Bacilli; order Caryophanales; family Paenibacillaceae; genus Paenibacillus; species Paenibacillus sp. FSL P2-0136. The sequence goes on along the minus strand of NZ_CP150244.1, from coordinate 6,857,298 downwards.
TGCTTCTGGACCGGAGAGGAACGGACCTGATAATAGCAGACTTCTCCGCCGGAATGCCATACCAGCTCCTGCTCCTCGCTGATCTGCGGATTGGAATTCATTACATAATCGACAGCTTCCTTGCCGGCAGGCAGGAAGAGCTGGGCCAGCGGGCGGCCGATGGCGGAGGCATCCAGATCCTCAAGCATCTCGGCAGCGGCCCGGTTATAATCCACCAGCTTGTCGGAGAGGTCCATAACCAGTACGCCGTCGCGCATGCTCTCGAACAGATTCTCGCGGGCAATCGGTGCGGCGGTCAGCATCCCTCTGGACAGAATGGCCCATATATACAGGGACGAGGTTACGCTCATCACAACGGGTACAGGGTCTGTTCCGTATGGAGTCAGGTCCATCAGATAGAGGAAGGCCCCCAGCGCAGGCAGGAATTGTCCGACAAAAATAATCAGCATCTGCCGCAGATAAGCCCGCCGCATCCGGCCCCAGCGCCAGAGGATCAGGCACATACCGGCCAGCATACAGCCGAAGGTCAGACTGCCCTGCACGATATACCAGGGTCCCATGACGATATCCACCAGCGGTGCAGGCGCGCCTTCCCGGAAGTAGATAGCCTTATAGAACAGGTGATGGGAGTCGTTGGTCCAGACAAGCACCGTGGAGATCACCGGGATGGAGTAGAGGAGGACCAGCAGTTTTCGGGAGACTAGCTTCTCTAAGCCCACGAAGTGCATGATCATCAGCAGACTGGAGGGCGCGATGTACGGCATTCCGAGATACTCCAGCTTGATCCAGAACTTAATCTGTTCCATCGAGTTCCCCGAGAGCTCGAGCGCGAAGGCGAATGTGTATACCGCCGAGGCGGCGGAGCTGACGATGAATGCGCGCAGGCCCGAGAAGTCAGTCTTCCTGTAAAAAGCAAACAGGGCGAGCAAGGCGTTCAGCACACCGGAGATCGAAACGATAATAATGTAGTTGGAAATCAGAGATGCCATGGGGAGCGCCTCCATGAATTGGGATAAGCATTGGACATTGTGAATAGTCTCCTGGACACAAAATGAAATGCAATGGCAACGCCGTTTTCACTTATAGTTATTTACTATTTTTATCGGCAATCAGCTCTATTATTTACACTGTAAGCGGCTCCCTAGACAAAGTGACGGAATTTCACAGTCTCAATGTTACGCTTTGTCTAATGTGGGATTCGCAGGCAACGTGTAACATGTTAATTAATCCTACATGAAATGATGAAGAGGACGAGAGTTAAGATAATTATGTGATGTTAATTAACATTGAATAGATTCAGGGATGGAGGGGGACTGGAGATGTCACTAGTAGCAGCAAAAATTCCTGAAATACAGCTGGAGCATGTCGAAATGCGTTACCAGACGGAGACGGCAGATGTGCTGGCCCTGCATCAGGTAAGTCTCGATATTGCCAAGGGGGAGTTCGTCTCCCTGCTGGGTCCTTCCGGGTGCGGAAAGACTACTCTTCTGAGGCTGATGGCAGATCTTATAACACCAACGGCTGGAAATATCATGGTGGCAGGCAAAAACGCCAAGGAGGCCCGGCTGGCACAGAAATACGGTATTGTGTTCCAGAGTCCGGTGCTGTATGACTGGCGGAAGGTCAAGCATAATATTACACTGCCGCTGGAGCTGCTGGGCGTCAAGAAATCGATCCGTGAGGACAAAGCGCTGGAGCTGCTTGATCTCGTGGGCTTGCAGGGGTTCGCCGATAAGTATCCCTGGCAGCTCAGCGGGGGGATGCAGCAGCGTGTAGCCATTGCCCGGGCGCTCTCCATGGAGCCGGAAATCCTGCTCATGGATGAACCGTTCTCGGCGCTGGATGAATTCACGCGCGAGCGGCTGAATGAAGAGCTGCTCTCCGTCTGGAGTAAGGTACAGAGCACGATTGTGTTCGTAACCCACAGTATTCCCGAATCGATCTTCCTGTCGGACCGGGTGTTCGTCCTGTCTCCGCATCCGGGCAGGCTCTCGGCGGTTGTCGATATTCCGCTGCCCCGTCCGCGTACGGCGGACATGAGGAACAGTCCGGAGTTCTTCGAGCTGATTGCCCGTATCCGCGACAGCTTCGAAGGGGTGTAGTGATGAAGCTGAGCCGTGCGTTAATGCGGAACCGTGCGCTACCGCTGTTTGTCTGGATCTGCGGCCTGCTGGTGCTGTGGGAGGCGGTCTCCTGGTGGCTGCTGCATGTGGCGAAGACGCCGCTGGCCCAGTCCAAGCTGCCTTATGTCCACGAGGTGGCGCTTACTCTGTGGCAGTACAGCGGCACCCTTCTCCGTGAAGGGGGAGCTACCTTCGGCAATGCCGGGGTGGGCTTCCTGATCGGAGCGCTCTCTGGAGTGCTGCTGGCCGTGCTGATGAGTCTCTCCCGGACGATAGAGCAGCTTGCCTTCCCGTATGCGGTTGCTTCGCAGATGATTCCGATTCTGGGGCTGGCGCCGATTATATACGGGATTGTGCGGGATGAGCAGCTGTCGCGGATCATCATCTCCGGCTATATCACCTTCTTTCCGGTGGCGTTGAATATGCTGCGCGGTCTGCGGAGTGTGGACCCCTCTGCCCTGGAGCTGATGCACTCTTATGCCGCTAAGCCGTGGGCTGTATATTGGAAGCTGCGCTTCCCGGCAGCGCTGCCGGGGCTGTTCAGCGGGCTGAAGATTGCAGCGCCGCTGGCTGTAACGGGTGCAATTCTGGTTGAGCTCATGGGTGCGCAGCGCGGGATCGGGGTCATTATGCTCCGCAATCTCTATTACGGACCCTCCCATACGTATATGTTCTGGTCTACGGTACTGGTTGGTGCTCTGCTGGGCATGGCCAGCTATTGGCTGATGAGTCTGGTGGAACGTCTGGTAGCCCCCTGGCAGCCGGAATTCCGTCCCCAAGGAGGCAGCCGCTAATGGAAAGTAATACGGTTCGCGAATTCCCGTCATCTAACAACGTTATTACGCCAGATACGGATCAAGGCGGAGATCCATGGAAATTCCTGAAATGGCTGAACCCCGGGTTCGTGCTGCCGCTGCTTGCCGGAGCTTTGTTCCTGCTGCTGTGGGAGCTCCAGATCTTTCACCGCATCTTCGATCTGAAGAAATATCAGCTCCCCTTGCCCTCCGCCATCGCTGAAGCGATGCGGGACAATCTCAGTCTGCTGCTCTCTTATACAGGGTATACCCTCACTGAAGCCGTTCTTGGTATGCTGATCGGCTCCGGCTGCGGCTTCCTGATTGCCTTGGCTGCTACGGCCTGGCCCCGCTGGGGCGGCGGCAGTCTCACGATGGTAGCTGCACTCAATGCCGTGCCCATTGTGGCGCTTGCCCCTATCATGAACCTGTGGTTCGGGGACGGCATCGGCTCGCGGGCGGCAATTGTGACCGCGACCACTATGGCGGCTATGGCGATCAATGCCTACAAGGGCATGGCGGCTGTGGACCCGCTGGCGCTGGACCTGATGCATTCCTATGCGGCAGGCAAACGGGCGGTATTCCGCCATCTGCGGATTCAGAACAGTCTGCCTTATGTATTCACCGCCTTGAAGATCAACGCTACCGCGAGCATGATCGGGGCGATTGTCGGAGAGTTCTTCTTCTCCTCGCGGGGGCTGGGTTATCTGCTCTCGAATTCCATCAAGGTGGCGAAGATGCCGCTGGGCTGGTCTTGCATCGTGCTTGCCGCGGTTGCCGGAGTAATCTTTTACCTGGTCGTAGAGCGGCTGGAGAAGGTGTTTATCAAGTGGCACCCTTCCCGGCGTACGTAGCGTGTAATTCCTGCATAGGGCAACAAGAACGCAATCATACTGTGTTAGGCCGTCTTACAAAAAAATGATTGGTAGGGGGAGTTGCTATGATGAAGGGCAAACAGAGCAAATATCGTGGAGGATTATGGCTTGCGGCGACTCTAATGCTGATCTCGCTGCTTGCGGGCTGCGGCGGCAACAACAACGCCAGTCCCTCCGGAGCAGAAGCGACTGCGGGGAATGCGGCGGCAGCTTCACCGGAAGCTGCGGCAACCACAGAACCGGCGGCTGAGCCGGTTACCGTGAAGCTGCAGCTCAAATGGGTGCCGCAGGCCCAGTTCGCAGGGTACTTCCTGGCGCAGGACAAAGGGTATTATGCGGCGGAGGGCCTGAAGGTTGAGATTCTGCCGGGCGGGCCGGATATCGTGCCTGAGCAGCAGGTGGCCGGCGGTTCGGCCGATATCGGGGTGGACTGGGTGGCGAGTCTGCTGACCAGCCAGGAGCAGGAGATGCCGCTGGTGCAGATCGCCCAGATTTTCCAGAAGAGCGGGCTGGTGCTGGTATCCAAGAAGGAGGCGGGCATCACTACACCGACTGAGCTGAAGGGCAAGAAGGTGGGCAACTGGATGGGCGGCAATGAGTTTGAGCTTCTGGCGCTTTTTGATAAATACAAGCTGGATTCAGGCAAGGATCTGAACTTCACCAAGCAGGGCTTCACGATGGACCAGTTCCTCGGCGGTGAGCTGGATGCGGCCTCGGCCATGACCTATAACGAATATCAGGTGGTGCTGGAGTCAGGCATTAAGGCAGAGGACCTCAGTGTTATCGACATGAATGACGAAGGTGTGGCGATGCTCGAAGACAATCTGTTCGCCAATAAGGAGTGGCTGGAGGGCAACAAGGAGACGGCGGCCAAGTTCGTCCGCGCTTCTCTGAAGGGCTGGGCGGATGCGATTGCTGATCCCGAAGCAGCTGTGGACAGTGTGATGAAGCTTGCGGAAGCGGGCAGTACAACCCGGGAGCATCAGCTGACGATGATGACAGAGGTTGCCAAGCTGATCCAGCCGGAGGGCTTCGATGCTTCCAAGCTGGGCTATACGGATGCTGCCGCCTTCCAGCAGACTGCCGATATCGCGCTGAAATTCGGGGTCATCAAGACGGCTTCCAAGGTGGAGGAGGCTTACACGAACGAGATTGTGGAGATGGCGGCGAAATAACAGGCAACAGGATTCCTTCATAGCTGAAGCAGATGGCCGCCTGGTAAGGCGGTCATCTCTTCTAGGGTAGCGGACGAACACAGGAAAAGAGGTGCGGACGATGACACTGCTCACGGGGCAGGCCAGTAAGGTGAAGAACTATATAAATGGAGCTTGGGTGGAGTCCTCCTCCGGGCGGCAGGAGGAAGTGTTCAACCCGGCGACCGGCGAAATCATTGCCTATGTGCCGATCTCCAGCCGGGAGGAGCTGGATGCAGCCGTGCGGGCAGCTTCCAGAGCTTATTCCGAGTGGAAAAGAGTCGCCGTCCCGCGCCGGGCCCGCTATTTCTTCCGGTACCAGCAGCTGCTGTTACAGCACAGCAAGGAGCTGGCGGAGCTGATCACGCTGGAGAACGGTAAAAGCCTGGAGGAAGCGCTGGGAGAGGTGCAGCGCGGCATCGAATGCGTGGAATTCGCCGCCGGCGCTCCCACGCTGATGATGGGCAGCCAGCTGCCGGATATCGCGACAGGCGTAGAGTCCGGCATGTACCGCTATCCCCTGGGAGTTGTGGGCGGCATCGCCCCGTTCAACTTCCCGATGATGGTGCCCTGCTGGATGTTCCCGCTGGCGGTAGCCTGCGGCAACGCCTTTGTGCTGAAGCCCTCCGAGCGGACACCGCTGCTGGTGAACCGGCTGGCCGAGCTGTTCGCAGAAGCGGGCTTCCCGCCGGGGGTGCTGAATGTGGTGCACGGGGCGCATGAGGTGGTGGATGGCCTGCTGGCGCATGAGGAGGTGAAGGCGGTCTCCTTCGTCGGCTCGCAGCCGGTGGCGGAATATGTCTATAAGCAGGGGACTGCGCACGGCAAGCGGGTGCAGGCGCTGGCCGGCGCGAAGAATCATTCGATCGTGCTGAAGGATGCCGATCTGGACCATGCGGTGAAAAATATCCTGTCCGCAGCCTTCGGCTCGGCGGGCGAACGGTGCATGGCCTGCGCTGTAGTGGTGGTGCAGGAGGACATTGCCGATGAGCTGGTGAGCCGGATCGCTGCGGCCGCAGATGGATTGAAGATCGGGAACGGCAAGGAGGAGGGTGTGTTCCTGGGCCCGGTCATCCGGCAGGCGAACAAAGACCGGACGATTGATTACATTGAAGCTGGGCTTGACGAGAAAGCGGTGCTGGTGCGGGATGGCCGCAAGGATGCTGCGGCTGCGGGCAACGGCTATTTCCTGGGCCCGACAATCTTCGATCATGTGGTACCGGGTATGAAGATCTGGCGTGACGAGATCTTTGCGCCGCTGCTGTCAGTGGTGCGGGTGAAGAATCTGGCGGAGGCGATAGCGGTCACGAATGAGTCGCCCTTTGCCAACGGGGCCTGCATCTATACTGACAGCGCCAGGGCGGTCCGTGAATTCCGTGAGGAGATCGATGCGGGGATGCTGGGTGTCAATCTGGGCGTACCTGCGCCGATGGCATTTTTCCCTTTCTCAGGGTACAAGAAATCGTTCTATGGAGATCTGCACGCGAACGGCCGTGACGGTGTGGAGTTCTACACCCGCAAGAAAATGATTACCGCGCGTTACTAAAAGAAGGAAAGCCAAGGAGGAGAGTGTGCCGTGCAGAGTCTGGGCAAAGAAAGTGAGCTGGCGGTTAAGAAGGACCAGCGGTATTTGTGGCATAATATGACTCCTTACAGTGAGCAGCATCCGCCGATGATTGCCGCTTCCGCAAGCGGTTCATGGGTTACCGATATCGACGGCAACACATTCCTGGACGGCATGTCTGGCCTGTGGTGCGTGAATGTGGGGTACGGGCGCAAGGAGCTGGCGGAGGCGGCGTACAACCAGCTGCTGAGCCTGCCGTATTTCCCGCTGACGCAGAGCCATATGCCGGCCATCGCGCTGGCCGAGAAGCTGAATGAATGGCTGGAGGATGAGTATGTCATCTTCTTCTCCAACAGCGGCTCGGAAGCGAACGAAGCAGCCTTCAAAATCGCCCGCCAGTACCAGCAGCAGACCGGCCAGCCTGACCGCCATAAATTCATAGCCCGCTACCGGGGCTATCACGGAAGCTCGCTGGGCGCCCTGGCGGCGACCGGGCAGGCGCAGCGCAAGTACAAGTACGAGCCGCTGGGCGGCGGGTTCCTGCATGTAGCGCCGCCGGACAGCTACCGCCGTCCGGCCGGCATGAGCGAAGAGGCGTTCAACCTCCAGTGTGCGCAGGCGATTGAGGATATGATCGTCTGGGAAGGCGCAGAGTCTGTAGCGGCGGTAATTATGGAGCCGGTCATTACCGGCGGGGGCGTAATCGTGCCGCATCAGGTCTATATGGACCGGGTGCAGGAGATCTGCCGGACCTACGGCGTATTGCTGATTATCGACGAGGTGATCTGCGGCTTCGGGCGGTCCGGCCGCAAGTTCGGACACCACAATTTCGGGATCAAGCCCGATATTGTCACAATGGCGAAGGGGCTGACGAGCGGCTATCTGCCGTTATCGGCTACCGCTGTGCGCAAGGAGATCTATGAGGCCTTCAAGGATAACAGCGATGACTACGGGCATTTCCGGCATGTGAACACCTTCGGCGGCAATCCGGCTGCCTGTGCGCTTGCCCTGCGCAACCTGGAGATTCTGGAGCAGGAGCGGCTGGTCGAACGCGCCGGAATTCTGGGCCGCAGGCTGGAAGGCGGGTTCGCTGGGCTTCTGGAGCATAAGCTGGTTGGCGATATCCGCAGCTTCGGGCTGGTCCTGGGGATTGAGCTGGTGGCGGATAAGGCCACCAGAGTGCCTGCTGAGCTAAGTGTGGTTAAGGGAATTATTGCCGACTGCAAAGCCAAGGGGCTGATTATCGGCAAGAACGGCGATACGGTGGCTGGCTTCAATAATGTGCTCACCTTCGCTCCGCCGTTATCCTCGACGGATGAGGATGTGCAGTTCATCATCGATACCTTCACAGCTGTGCTGAACGGGAGCTGGGCAGAGTGAATTTCTCCGGGTACAGGAACTGGTAGGCGCGCAGGGCGACCTGAATGGAGATCCGGTTCTCCGGGAGCATGAAGTCCTCGCCGAGCAGCTCGGTGATTTTGTCCAGCCGGTAGTAGAGGGATTGCCTGACGATGAAGAGGCTGCGGGCGGCGATCTGCTTCGACCCGTCATGATCGAGGTAGACGCGCAGCGTCAGCAGCAGTTCGCTGCCCTTCGCCTCATCGTGGTCAATCAGCGGGCCGATATAGCTGCGGATGAAATTCTCCAGCGTCTTGCCGTCGTTCAGGCTCAGCAGCAGCTGGAAGACGCCTAACTCCTCATACATGAGGACCGGCTTCTGGTAACAGGAATGGAGGGACAGCGCTTGTACAGCTTCCTGGTAACCGGCATGAGCATGCTTCAGGCCCTTGTGGGACTTGCTGACTCCGATGACGAGCTGCAGGTCCTTCAACTTTTCATCCGCACGGATATGCTGCAGGGAATCAAGCGCCTGCTGCAGGCGCAGCTTGCCGGGCAGCTTGGACTGGATATCCAGTGCGATGACGGTCAGCCGGTTGTTCTTCAGGGTGATCAGCGGCCGGAGGGAATACTTCTCGAAGATGGAGCGCAGAATGAGCGAAAGATGGAAGGTGATGGATTCCCAGTCATTCTCCGAGCTGTTCCATTTGACATCCCGGGGATTCTCAATCTCGATCAGACAGACCCGGTAGGGCAGCTCATTGACCAGGTTGAAGTCCGGGCCGACCAGCCCCTTGAGCCGGTTGTCGTCCTGAGTGCGTCCAGAGGCCAGCTCATCCACCCACAGATTCTCCGAGAACAGCTTCCGCTCCTCCATGTACCGCGTGCGCAGCAGCTCCTGTGCGATGGATAAGGAGGCGGAATCGAGCAGCAGACAGTCGAATTCCTGCGGCTTGTGATTACAGACCATCAGGATATAGGCCCAGGTCTGATCCAAGGCTCCAACGGGCTTCACGGCGATGGTCTTGTGGCCGTATTCGCGGATATAGGGGGCCGCCTCGGGCTGTACCCCTTCCATCTCTTCGCTGAAGGTCTCGAAGAAGCCCAGCAGCGGGCGCTGCTCCTCGGGCGCGAGGGCCGGGAAGAAGAGAGGTTTACCTTGCAGGTGCATATAGAGAATCTGTGTGCGGGTGCTTTTACATAACAATTGCAGGACCTTAAGGGTCCCCTGGGAGGTTAGGGTCAGCCGGTGGAATTCGCGGGAGATGCTCTCCAGCTCTTGCAGCATCCGGTGATGGCGGTTGATGATGAGAGAATGCAGATCGAGTGTAATGTCGACGAACCGTACAGTGCGGGTGAATTGGATCAGCGGAAAATCATGCAGGTTCGCCAGATTGATCATCTCCTGCGGAATGGCACTGAAGTAGGCTCCCAGCTCAATGCACAGGCAGGCGGCGTTCTTATCAATCAGATTCTGCATGAAGGACAGGGCGGCGTCGAGATCCGTGCTTGCGCTCATTCCGGTAGTCAGAATCATCTCTTCCCCGTGAATCAGACTCTCCAGGCTCGCGCTCTCCAGCACATGCACCCAGCGGACTGCCCGGTTCAGGCCGTTTCTTCCCCCGATCAGCTCAGCTTCAGCGAACAGCGGCCGCTTCAGCGCGTCGCGGATCGTAAATACAAGTTCAAAGTCCATAAGCTTCCCCCTCGTTAACATAGTTCTCAGGCCATTCTCACAGGTAAAAAATAGACTTTTGAAATTAGACAATCTGTCTAATGTAACGAAAAAACGAATTGACTATAGTTTGAATATAATATGTCAGGAAACTTAACTCAAATTGGAGTGTGATTAACGATTTTTATCGGCTTGAAGTTTATTTTACTACAATAATTCTTACAAGTATGCAAAATATTAAGGCGATCATCGTAATAATGTTATATTATATAACATAAATCGAAGCCGAGAGTGGAAGCTACTTTGGCCAGAAGGAGGGGTACCCAATGGAGCAATCTTCACCGTTAACCACATTTACACCTGAGCTGTTCATGCGTAATTTTGCCGAGGCAGAGCCGGGGCTTACCCGCAAGGGAGCTATCGAAGAATCTAACCGCTGTCTGTACTGCTATGATGCGCCGTGTATCCAGGCCTGTCCGACCAGCATCAATATCCCTTCCTTCATCAAAAGAATCGCTACCGACAATCTCAGAGGGGCGGCGCAGACCATCATGGACGCTAATCCGGTCGGCGCAAGCTGCGCACGGGTATGTCCTACGGAGGAGCTGTGCGAGGGGGCCTGTGTGCTGAACGGCGCTTCCGCACCGATTGAGATTGGCCTATTGCAGCGGTATGCCACGGACTGGGCGATCCGCAGCGGGCTCCAGCTTTTCCGGGCAGGTGAGCCTAACGGCAAGAAAGTAGCGGTGATCGGCGGAGGACCGGCAGGTCTGTCGGCGGCCAGAGAGCTGGCGCGCGAAGGCTTCCAGGTGGTGATCTATGAGGCGAAGCCGCTGGCCGGAGGCCTGGATACCCACGGGATTGTCTCCTTCCGGCTGCCGCAGGATATTTCGCTCTGGGAAGTGGAGCAGGTGGAGAGGCTGGGCGTAGAGATCCGCACGGGAATGAAGGTGGGCGTGGATATTTCCATAGAAGAGCTTAAGGCCGGATATGATGCCATTGTGCTGGCGGCCGGGATGGGGTACGTCCCTCCGCTGGGGATTGAAGGCGAGAAGCTGTCCGGTGTCTATGATGCAATTGAGTTGGTGGAGACCACCAAGACCGGGATTCCTGCCCTGGAGCTGATGGGACAGCGTGTGGCTGTCATTGGTGCAGGCAATACGGCCATTGATGCGGCCACCTGCTCGGTGCGGCTCGGCGCGGCGAACGTGAAGATGATCTACCGCCGGACTCGCGGGGAGATGACGGCTTATGATTTTGAATATGAATTCGCCAAGCAGGAGGGTGTGGAGTTCAACTGGCTGACGCTGCCGAAGCGGATTGTCGGGGATGAGCAGGGGAATGTCGCGGCACTGGAATGTGTGCGGATGGAGCTGAGCGGTGAGGCCGGGCCGGATGGACGCCTGTCTCCCGTGCCGGTGGCAGGCTCGGAATTCCTGCTCCCGGTGGATGCTGTAGTGGTGGCTATCGGCCAGAAGCGGCGGATGGACCTCATTGAGGCGCTGGGGCTTAAGCATAAGCGGGGGGTAGTGGAGATTGATCCCGCGACCGGCCGTACCTCTGATCCGCAGATTTATGCTGCCGGCGATATTGTTTTTGGGGCAGGAACGGGGGAGGCCATGGTGGTCTCAGCCGCGCAGCAGGGCAAGGATGTTGCCTATGCGATTGTGAAGCAGTGGTCAGGCCGTCAGGATGGCGTAGTCGGCTCTGCCGTATAAAGCGTATTTCTTAGAAGGGGAGGGAATGGCAATGGCAGATCTCAGTATTGATTTTGCAGGCATCAAGTCACCGAATCCGTTCTGGCTGGCCTCTGCGCCGCCTACCAATACAGGCTATCAGGTGCAGCGTGCGTTCGAGGCAGGCTGGGGAGGCGCGGTGTGGAAGACGCTCGGAGAGCCGGTCATCAATACCTCGGCCCGGTTCGCCGCCGTTCATTTTGGCGGCCAGCGTGTAGCGGGCTTCAACAATATTGAGCTGATTACCGACCGTCCGCTGGAGGTCAACCTGAAGGAAATCTATGAGACGAAGCGGAGATTCCCGGACCATACGATCATTGCTTCCCTGATGGTGGAGCCGAAGCGGGAGAAGTGGCATGAGATTGTGAAGCGCGTGGAGGCCATCGGGGTAGACGGTCTGGAGCTGAACTTCGGCTGTCCGCACGGCATGGCTGAACGCGGCATGGGCGCGGCTTCGGGCCAGCAGCCTGATTTGGTGCAGGCGCAGACCGCCTGGGTCAAGGAGGTGGCAACCACCCCGGTCATTGTGAAGCTGACGCCGAACATCACCGACATTACCGTGGTGGCCCGGCACGCCGTCAAGGGCGGAGCGGATGCGATCAGCCTGATCAATACCATCAACAGTCTGGCCGGGGTGGACATCCACAGCTGGAATACGATTCCGAATGTCGGCGGCCAGGGAGCGCACGGCGGTTATTGCGGCCCGGCTGTCAAACCGATTGCCCTTAGCATGGTGGCAGAATGTGCCCGGGACCGTGAAGTCGGCGTACCGATCTCCGGCATCGGCGGCATCTCCACCTGGCAGGATGTCGTCGAATTCATGCTGATGGGCTCGACAGGGATTCAGGTCTGCACAGCGGTTATGCATCATGGCTTCAGGATTGTGGAGGAGATGATCGACGGTCTGAACCATTACCTGGACGAGAAGGGGCTGGCTTCGGTAACCGAGCTGATTGGCAAGTCGGTGCCTAAGTATTCCAACTGGGGCGATCTTGACCTTAACTATCAAGTCGTTGCGCGGATCAACGAGGAGAACTGTATCAACTGCAATAAATGCCATATTGCCTGTGAAGACGCCTCTCATCAATGCATCGATATGCTGACGAATGCGGAGGGCAAGGCGATTCTGCAAGTGCGTGAGGAGGATTGTGTGGGCTGCAATCTGTGTTCGATTGTCTGCCCGGCAGACGGAGCCATTGATATGATTGTACTGGAGGGCGGAGCGGCCCCGATGAGCTGGAATCAGCGCAGCCGGATCATCAGCGGGGTTAACGGTTCTTATTCGGAAGCGGAGGTGGGATAAGATGAAGAAGATCATCAAGCACGGAATTATCGTTACAGCGGCAGATACGTATACGGGGGATGTCCTGATTGAGGATGGAATCATCAGTGGCATCGGCCTGAATCTGGAAGCGCCGGGAGCGGAGATCATTGATGCTTCCGGCTGTTATGTCTTTCCGGGAGGGATTGATCCCCACACCCATCTGGATATGCCCTTCGGCGGTACAGTTACCGCCGATGACTTCGAGACCGGCACGATTGCCGCTGCTTACGGCGGAACCACCACGGTCATCGATTTCTGCCTGACTACGAAGGGGCAGCCGCTCCAGCAGGCTGTAGATACCTGGCATCACAAATCGCAGGATAAAGCGGTCATCGACTACAGCTTCCACCTGATGGTGTCAGAGCTGAATGACAAGGTGCTCAGCGAGCTGCCGCAGATTATCGAGCAGGAGGGCATCACCTCGCTGAAGGTGTTCATGGCCTACAAGAACACGTTCCAGGCGGACGACGGGGTTCTGTATAAGACGCTTCAGGCGGCGAAGCACGAAGGGGCGCTGGTTATGGTGCATGCCGAGAATGGGGATGTCATCGAGTATCTGGTGGACCAGGCGCTGGCCGCAGGAAATACCGATCCGCTCTATCATGCGCTGACCCGTCCTCCTGAGCTGGAGGGCGAGGCGACGGGCCGGGCGGCGTATTTGACCGGGCTGACGGATTCACAGCTCTATGTGGTGCATGTCACCTGCGCCGAGGCGGCCTGGAAAATTGCGGAGGCCCGCAAGAAAGGGCTGCGCGTCTACGGCGAGACCTGCCCGCAGTATCTGGTGCTGGATCAGTCGGCGCTGGCGAAGCCGGACTTTGAAGGCGCCAAGTATGTCTGGTCCCCTCCGCTGCGCGAACAGTGGAACCAGGAGGTCCTCTGGGATGCCCTCTGGAGCGGGACGCTGCAGACCATCGGCTCTGACCAGTGCTCGTTCAACTTCAAGGGGCAGAAGGAGCTGGGACGGGGAGACTTCTCGAAGATCCCGAACGGTGGGCCCACCATCGAAGACCGGTTCAGTGTCCTCTACTCCGAAGGGGTGCAGAAGGGCCGGATCACGCTCAACAAATTCGTGGATATCATCGCCACCTCAAGCGCCAAGCTGTTCGGCCTGTTCCCGCAAAAGGGTACGATTGCCGTGGGCAGCGATGCTGATATCGTGATCTTCGATCCGGCAGTGGAACGGACACTGTCGGCAGAGACCCATCATATGAATGTGGACTATAATGCGTTCGAGGGGCTGGAAGTCAAGGGAGAGCCGGTCTCTGTGCTGAGCCGGGGAGAGTTCGTGATCCGGGACAAAGTATTCGTCGGTGCCGCAGGCCAAGGCAAATACCTGCACCGCAAGCGCTTCGAGGCCGAAGCTCCCCATCCGGCCCAGGCAGAAATCAGCGGAGGAGTGGTCTGAGATGTCAGCATTTGCAGAGTTCGACCGGGAACGGCAGGAAATCGACAATCTTGTCGGGCTGGGCTATAACGTTGCCGGAATCTATGAGGATCTGGACGGTGCCAGGGTTACCTTCATCCGCAGGGAGCCGGCCGGCGGGCCGGTGGAGCTGCTGCTGCTCACAGCGGACGCGCGCAAGCATGTGACGACGCTGCTTGTTGGCGGAAGCAGACCTGTGGAGTCGATTGAAGCCCAGGCGTAAACCGGAATAACGGAGATCAAGCTCCGAACGTCTCTGACGTTGGCTTGGTCTTTTAGTTACGTTTAGGAGAGTAAGGGTTTATAATGTATGCGGAAAACCGAATACAATCTCATGCCCCTCATGGCTAATGCTGTATCCCTCTAATTTGCAGGTTGGCATTGAGTTCATCCGTACGGAATTCATGGCGCAGGATAGACATGATCTGGAGTGACTCAAATCCACCCTCCGTCCGGATACATTCGCGGAGGGTGCCTTCCTTTTTGAAGCCGGCCGCTTCATAGACATGCTGCGCTCTGACATTGTAATCCTTAACGTCGAGCCACAGCCGGTGCGTATCCGTGAGATTGAATGCCCAATGGATCAGCAGCTTCAGCGTAACTGTTCCGTAGCCGCGTTCCTTGGTCTGTATTACAATCCGCTTGATACAGAGTGTGAGATTAGGATATGTATATACACCATAGTACAAGAAATATAGACGGCAGCTAATGATGTAAGGGATATGTATGTGGATGGAGCTGCCGCAGTTGCAGGGTACACTGCTACGTCAGACGGTTAACGGACTCCAGTGCAGAGAAGACGGAGACGGACGGAGATTGGGTGATTTCGATCCTTGCCGGGGCGTTCGCTGTGACATCGGGCGAGTAGAGATAGATGCTATTCGCGGCTTCAGAGGTGCGGATTCTGGTGAATTCATTGGCCAGGCTGATCGTTGAGGAGGAGGCAAGCGTAAGTTCTTTGACCCTCAGCTTGAACGTGACCAGAGTCTGATCTACTGCCGGAATCGCCTGCTGCCCGCTGCCCGCTTCAACCTGAATATCAATGCCGCGCATACTTGTGTTTTTTCCGAGATAGATACTGCCATCCACAGGACTCTGGAAATTGAACTGGAACAGGTTATCGACCTCATTGCCAGCCGTATAATTTCCTTCCGTATAGACCGAATGCTGTGTATATTCAAGGTTATCAAATACCTGGCTGTCATATTGGATAATGAAGTTAAGATAGCTGTAGCCAAGGTCATTTGGCGCGAAGTCTTTTAAATGCACCAGCACGGTAACTTCATCCCCCGGATTATAGGCCTCTTTGTCAGTGGTCACTTCAACAGACATCGCAGGAGCGGTGGTATCCACTGCAGCCTCACGAATCATGGACATCATAAGCGGCAGTACCTTCATCCCTCTGATTGCCCGCTTGAATCTATTCCTTTTATTCATGTTACATCCCCCATTGCCATCATAATGATGCATCCCTATGCACGAATGATCTTGTATATGAACAATGGTAACAATTGTCACTGATAAAATACTGATAAACGTCGAACCATGGCGTAAAATATCGAAAAAATGCCGGGATTATAAATAAAATTCTAAAGCTCCTCTAGCCCATGCAGGAATTTCATCTCTGCAAAAGCCGATTTGTGAGTTCTGGATTTCCATCACCACCTCAGGTTCACTGGTGTTGTCGATAATGGTGACTTCATCTGAGATCTCTAATGCAGGTTTCAGGTTGCTCAAGGATTCACCGTATCTCCAGCGGATATCTTTTTCGGCAATCCAATGCCCTCCTTGCTCCACTCTTGAAGCTACCCGATCTATATGCATTTGCACATCCTGTAATCCAATATAATACATGACGACTTTATAACCTTGTTGCTTAGCTGTCTTCATGTGACGTAAGACAAAACTTCCCGATAGAGTAGTTTCTATAGCGAAGTTTTCTTTACGACTGATTAGTTCCCTTATTTGCTTTACAGCCTCTCGTCCAGCAGACAGATCTGCACTTCTGGGATTTTCCGGATTAATCCTCTTAGCAATCTGGTCCGGATCAATAATGGTTCCAACATAGTCCCTCAACTGGAAACTAATTGTGCTTTTTTCCAGCTCCATTAGTTCCGGCAAAAACCGTCATTACAGATTTAGATTCACTCATGACTAACAAGCTCAGTCCGGTTACCGGCTACATCATAAGTAATTTCGAATTTTTGACCAGTGGCATCTTCACGAATTCGTTTCCCGTTTTTTATATAATAGATGGAAGCTCCTGCTTTCTTGGCTTCTGCGACTGCATGCTGGTTTGCCTTTTTTAGTAACCGTTGTAATTCTTCTCTTTGGGGCAGCATTAGGATAGCACCTCACTTGAATATTGGGATTTATTTTATGATAGTATAACACAACCCAATTCCCCCCCTGAAAATACCCCGACCCTATTTACCCAGCCGCCGGTATTCGTCGACGAACCAGTCCGGCAAGGCGTCGCCGGTCTCTGCAATGTAGGATTCACTGAACTGGGTGAATTTGCGCTGTGCGCGCAGGGGTTTGGCGGTTTCGTAATAGATCGCAATCAGCCGCAGGGCGTAGCTCTCCTCCAGCGGCTCCAGCTCCGTCAGGCGCATGGCGTAATCTTCGGCCTCGTGTGGCCGTGCAGCCTGCACCAATCCCAGGGTAAGCTGCTCCAGCAGCTTGAGGTACAGCCGGCGGTATTTGTCACGGGCGGAATACACCCAGAGGCTGTCCAGCGACTGAAGCAGATCACCGGTGTACAGAGCGGCGGCCTGCTGCATACCCTCTAGCTGGCTGCTTTGCAGCGCAAGCGCCGCAGCTTCCTGGAATTTCTCAATGTCCCCCTCAATCCCCCTCGATTCCAGCCTGTAGTTTTCCCTGCCGAAGGTCAGCTCAATCTTGTCCTCCAGCGCGGCTTTCTTCAAGGTGGTGCGGATCTGGTAGACCGTAGTGTGCAGATATTGCTTGCCCTTCTCGTAATTCCACTGCGGAAACACATCATTCAGAATGACGCTGACACTGCCCTGCCTGTGAATCCACAGATACGCAAATAATTCCTGTGCCTTATGTGTCCTCCACTTCACCAAGCCCTGAGGGCTGGTTAGCTCATAATCCCCCAGGAGCCGGAACGCAGTTGTCCTCCCGGCTGCTCCAGTTGCTTCGGCTGCTCCGGCAACCCCAGGCGCTAGACGCTTACTGAGCAGCTTGTTCCAGGTCTTGAGCAGCCGCGAAGGATCAACGGGCTTCAGCAGATAATCCATCGCAGACAAGTCGAAGGCTTCGACAGCATAATTCCGGTAGGCGGTTACGAATACGATGTCTGTGTCCGGAGATACCGGCAACAGCTTCTCGGCAAAAGTGAGACCGGACAGCTCCGGCATCTGGATGTCCAGGAATAGAACATCCGGCTTCAGTTCGGAAGCAGCAGCGAGGGCTTCGCGCGGGTTATCGTACGTCAGGACAGAGGATACTCCTTCACACTGGAGCAGCAGCCGCTTCATCTGATCCAGTGCCGGCCATTCGTCATCAATTACCATTACAGAGATGCTCATACTCAGGAGACCTCCTCCTTCCATGGGATTGTTATCAGTACATCTATACCTCCGCTGGCTCCCCGGGTAAGAATCAGCGGACGCCCGAACTGTGTGAGCAGCCGGCGGTTAATGTTCCGAAGGCCGATTCCGGTGCCTTCGCCATGCGAAGACCGGTAGTCGTCCTTCATCCACGAGGATAGCTGTTCATCGCTCATTCCCTTTCCGTTGTCCGAGACGGTGATCAGGATATCACCGCCCTCCTGCCGGGTGGAGATGATCACTGTTCCTCCGTCAATTTTCTCCATCAGTCCGTGACGAACAGCATTCTCTACAATGGGCTGCACAATCAGCGGCGGCAGCGGGAATTCACTAACCTCAATATGATACTCGGCATTCAGCCGCTTCCCGAACCGGGCCTGCTCCAGTGACAGATAGGCTTCGATCAGCTCCAGTTCCTTCTCAAATGGAATGGCGGTCTCCTGGTTGCTGAAGTCGAAGCTGCCACGCAGGAAATGGCTCAGATCGTATAGCAACAGCTGCGTCTTCTCGGTGTCACGCGTACTCATCCAGATGATTGTATTAATAGCGTTGTACAGAAAATGCGGCTTGATCTGCGCACGCAGCATGGCGATCTCCGAGCTGAGCCGCTCGGAGACAGACCGCCTTAGCTGAACCAGCGTGTTAACCCGTCCCTTAAGATCGCTCCAGATATAAGGCTTATGGATAAAATCATTGGCTCCGGCGCGGAAGGCCGCCTCGTTGAAGTGAAGCTGCTGCCCGGCTGTAGCCATCAGGATCGGCAGGTCCAGCGGGGTGTAAGTCTGACGGATGATCCTGCATAGCTCAAGGCCGGACATCTCGGGCATCATAACATCGATCATACAGAGATCGAAATTACGGTCCACAGCCAGCAGCGCAAGCGCCTCCTTGCCGCTGCTGCGGCTTGCGATGCTGTAATTCTCCAGCGACAGCAGGTTGGTCAGAGCCTTCAGGTTGGCATAGTCGTCATCTACGATCAGGATACGCGGCGCATAGGGAACGGCTTGTCCGCTGGACTGCGGCGGATCAGCCGACCGGTATTTCCAGAGGTCATCCAGCATTTCCGGCTGGGTATACGCTTGTCTTAAGAGCGCCTGTTCTCCGGCTTGGGCGGCAGCGGCGGCTTCCGCCTCGTTGCCCGGAAGCGTGAAGGTGAATGTGCTGCCCCGGCCAACCCGGGAAGAGACGGAGATGCTCCCGCCATGCAGCTCTACCAGCTTACGGCTGATCGCAAGGCTCAGTCCGAGGCCTCCGGTCTCAAGGGAATCGGCCTCGCTCAGCTGCTCATAGTCATGGAAGATACACTCCAGCTGATCCTCGGGAATGCCCTTGCCGGTATCGGTGACAGCAATGGAGAGGAACTCCTCCTGCCAGGCGGCCTCGATGACCACGCTGCCGCGGTCCGTGAATTTCAGTGCATTATCCAGCAGGCTATAGAGGATCTGCATCAGCCGCTGTTCATCAGCCTGGACCAGGAAGCGGCCCGGCGGGATGTGATTTTTGATGCGGATGCTGCCCTTCTTGTTCAGGAACTGGAAGACCTCAATGACAATGGCTGCCACCCCCTGGACATCGACAGTCCCCCATTGCAGGGTGATGCGCTGGCGCTTGATCTGCTCATAATCGAGAATATCCCTGACCAGGAAGGCCAGCCTTCTGCCAGTACCGAGAATCAGCCGCATATCCTCCCGCTGGGACGGGCTTAGCGGTCCTCCGGCTCCCTCATGCATGGATAAAGCCACGTTAATGATGGCATTCAGCGGCGTACGCAGCTCGGCGGAGGTCTTCAGCAGGAACTCATCCTTATCCCTGTCCTTGCGCTCCAGCTGCCGGGACAGCTGCTTAATGGTCTCGTAGGCATGGGCGTGGCGCGCAGACAGGAACAGCCCTTCGGCAAGAATGAAGATCGGACCGGCTACCGGCGGAACAGCGTAGAGTTCGGTACCGAAGAACAGATTGCTGGCTAAGGATAAGGTGAACATGACTGCGGCAATCACACCGATCAGTAGATAGTTAGAACCGGTCTCCCTCAGCCAGGCAGCCTTGACCATGACATAGAAGGTATAGCAGACAGAGATGAAGCTGAAGGCCAGCAGCACCCCTGTAATCCGCGAATATACAGGCAGTGTGGTGAACAGTACAATGGTGCAGAAGCACAAGGCATATACGAAGCAGATCCGCTTGAAGAGCCGGGAATACAGTGCGGGAAACAAAGAATGGGTATAGCTGGACACGCAATAGAACCCGACTACACCCGACACCGCCTGCAGCTTGCTGAATCCTTCATAGGAGAGGGATGGAAGGTACTCGAAGAGCAGCTTCTCACTGTGAGTCAGCATGTAGAGGGCGATCACGAAGCAGTAGACAGCCAGCTGGAGCGAAGACTTGTCCTCTTTGCGCTGCAAGCCCTGGCCGATGAAATAGCAGCCGATAAAAGCAAAGCCTGCCACCAGCAAAGTGTCGTAGGTCCGGTTCCGCTGGTCGATGGCAGCTATAGCAGCAGGCGTGCCGATCCGGATAGGCTCCGCAATGCCTCCGTTTGAATAAGTGAAATTGGATGTATGTATCAGAATCTCCGCCAGGTTATCCTTGCTGTGAAAAATCAGGGAATACGGATGATTGCGCGGCTTGGTGGTCTCCCGGGATTCCCCCGGCGTTCCGCTTCCGCCCAGCCGCTCGCCATTTACATATACTTCGCTGGCATTGCGGATATTGCTCACCTTGAGGGCGAAGGCGGGAACCTCCGGCGGCAGCTGAACCAGCAGACGGTAGGTTGCATATCCGTAGCGGGAGAAGCCGGTAGCCTCCGATGCCCGGCCCCAAGCGCCGGGCACGGACATATAGGCCGGTGCCTCTGCTGTTCCGGATAAGGTATCCAGCGGTTCCAGCAGCTCCTGCCAATAGAATTCCCACTTCCCTTCAAGCGGGTAGACGGCAGAATTATCGAAGGTGCAGGAGGATAAATCGGCCCATCCTGACCTTGGGCTGTAGCAGGCAGACGAGGAGCCGAGCAGGGGGATCAGCGCCACTGCGGCGAGCAGGCCGATGCATAACAGGGCGAGCACTCTTTTGGCCAGCAGACTATAATCAAATGTTCTCATAATTTCATCATATCTCCGGCAGCTTGCGCTTGTCCAGCCTGTTGATTACATATCCTTCTATTTCCCGCTGATACGGTATCGTCCATAAATTAGACAGTAAAGCCGCGTCCGATTGGCATCAGAGAAGCAGAAAGTATTGTATAATTGAAGCTCACTAGAGTACTTGAGGAGCGCTGAAGAAATGTTCTATATAGATATCATGTCATGGCTGACCGAGGAGCGCCTGTTGCAGCTGCTGGAGCAATACCGCTCGTTCGGGCCGCTGCCGGGTGTGGGGCTTACCTTCATGAAATCGTTCGTACCTCCGCTGCCGACTATAGCGATTGTAGGGCTTAATGGGGCGGTGTACGGGTTATGGCTGGGGTTCCTGTATTCCTGGATCGGTCTGGTCGCAGGCTGCACGGTCACCTTCCTGATTATCCGCAAGATTGCCGGACATCCCTACCTCACCAAATGGGCCAAGCGGCCCAAGGTAGCCAAAGCGATGACCTGGGTCCGCCAGAGCGGGTTCAGCTATGTGTTCCTGCTTAGCCTGTTCCCGGTGGGTCCGTTCGTGGTGATTAATATGGCGGCGGGTCTGGCCGGAATGCGGCTGCGTTCCTATCTGATTGCACTGTGTGCCGGCAAAGCCATTATGGTATTTGCGGTATCCTACATCGGCAATGATGTGCAGCGGTTCATCCGTCATCCGGCGGAAATCATCTATGTGCTGCTGTTTATCGGAGCTTCTCTGTGGGGGGTTAAAGCGATTGAAGCCAGGTTCGCCCGGCTGGCGCGGGAGCGGGAGCTGCGCGGCCAAGCGCCGCTACAGCACAAATAATTCACGAATCTCCCCGTCCTCTGTAACGCCTCTCTCCCCGGTATGAAGCCAGCTATTGGTGACAGCATTATAGCGGTAATCCTTGCTCCATTCTCCAATATTGCTGACGATAGACTGTACGGCGAAGACCATATGCTCCACCTCCCGGTCCGTCATGATCGGGTGCAGGGACAGGCGGATCCAGCCCGGCTTCAGCGACTGGTCTCCGGCGTGGATCGCCTGGATAAACGCCTGGGATTGCGCCGGGTTCAACCCTAGCAGCTGATGGCCGTACGGACCGGCGCAGGAGCAGCCGCCACGCGCCTGAATGCCGAAGCGGTCATTCAGGAGCCGTACCGCGAGATTGTAATGAATCTCCTTCAGCGTGAAGGAGACAATGCCATGCCGCTTACGGTGTACGCCCTCCAGCACGGAGCAGCCGGGAATCTGCGCCAGCCCTGAGAGCAGCTTCCGGCATAGCTCTTGTTCACGGACGATCATATATTGTCCGGTTCCGTTCATCTGCTCCTTCAGCTTCACGCAGAGGGCGGTGCGGATCGCCTGCAGGAAGCCGGGGGTGCCCCCGTCTTCGCGGACCTCAACATCATCGATGTAGCGGCGTCCGCCCCAGCGGTTCACCCATACCACGGTGCCGCCGCCGGGCTCATCCGGCAGCCGGCCGGTGCAGAGCGCGGTGTCGAACAGCAGCACGCCACCGGTTCCCGGGCCGCCGAGGAATTTATGCGGCGAGAAGAAGATGGCGTCCAGCTTCTCCTGCGGGGCTGCCGGATGCATATTGATCTCCTGATAAGGGGCGCTGGCTGCAAAATCCACGAAGCATACCCCGCCATGCCGGTGCATGAGCGCAGCGAGCTGATGATACGGGGTCTCCATGCCGGTGACATTGGAGCAGGCGGTGAAGGAGCCGATCTTGAAGCGGCGGTTCCGGTAGATCGTCAGTAGCTCCCCGAGCTGCTGCAGATCCACCTCTCCTCCTGGCCCGGATGGAACGGTAACCACATCGCCGAAGCTCTCCTGCCAGGGCAGCAGATTGGAATGATGCTCCATATGACTGATGAAGATAACCGGGCGCTCCTCCGGTGCGCAGAGGGTTTCCTGCTTCAGCCATTCCGGCAGCTTCAGGCCCATAATCCGCAGCAGCTTGTTCACCGCGCCGGTGGTGCCGTTGCCGCAGAAGAGCAGGGCATCTGTGGGGGCGGCGTTCACATGCTGCCGGATGATGCTCCGTGCTTCATGATAAGCCAGGGTCATGGTCAGGCCGGTGGTGTTGGAGTCGGTGTGCGGATTGCTGACATAGGGGCCGAAGGTCTCTTGTATTTTGCGCTCAATCGGCTCATACAGTCGGCCGCTGGCCGTCCAGTCGGCGTACAGCAGCGGCTGCCGTCCGTAGGGGGTGGAGATCAGATGGCGGCTGCCGACAGTGTGCTCACGGAATGCCGCGAAATGCTCTTGCAGTGAAGACGGCGCGTCTGCCGCAGCGGCGCGGTGGATACTCAGCACGGACAATCCCTCCAGACAATGAATGCTCTATCATTTGAGACGGATTCCGGCAGGCGCTGGTGCTGCGCAAGGCAAGTATCGTGTGAGTCGCAGCCTCTGCATGCCTGCCGGGGGTAACCAATCCGTCTTCGTCTGCCTCAGTATATGCCCGGTGGCGTAATTAGGTTAAAGCCCATAGCCATCAGATGAAGAGCTGGATATCGCTCTCCAGCGCATCCTTCAGATACGCGGCGGCATCGATAATCTCCACCTCGGGCAGCAGCTCCTCCGGCTTGAAGCCCATGATCTCCACCGAGAGCTTGCAGGCGTAGAACTTGATGTTCTTTTTGCGCGCGCCCTTCAGGAAATGTATAAGCTTCGGTGCTCCTTGATCCTCCATCATCTCCTCCAGCATCAGCTTGCCGAGCCCGCTGAAGTTCATCCGCGAGAGCGGAAGCTGCTCCGGTCCCTTGGGAGTAATGACATCCATCAGCTTCTCATAGATACTCTTATCCTCTAGCGTCATAGTCTCCGGGTCCCGGACGAGAAACAGCCCCCAGAACGAGAAGAACATCGTAACCTCCACCTCAATATCCCTGGCCGCATTCGCCAAAATCAGCCCGGCCATCGCCTTGTCATACTCCCCGCTGAACATCAGCAGATTCAGTTTTTTGCCCATTCATCAGCCCTCCATCGGTATCCATAGAATGTCATTAGTATGGTTAGGGAGAGGGAAAGTATGCCTGCCGCCCGGCCGGAAGACACAGAAAAGGCTCCCTGGCGGGAGCCTGAAACGTAAATATAAGCTGGTACAGCGGCGTATGGCCGAATGTATGCGAAAAACAGCATACATTGTGCTCACATAATCTACTGGATGCGGATAGAGAGAGGGGCGAATGGTTACCGTGTCCCTCACTGCTCCTCTCCCTGCTCAGCCTCAGCCCGGCGGGCATTGTCATAGCGGCGGGCGGACAGCCAGATGCTGCCGGTGAACAGGACGATCAGGCCGAGGATAATGCCGAAGCGCCAGTCTCCGGCCTTGAAGTTGAGCTGAAGGACGGTAAGCACCAGGGCGACCTGGGTCCAGACGAGGGTCCGTTTGCGGAAGGCGGTAATGTCTCCGGCCATCTTCGGCATGCCGCGGATAATCCGGTACGCCAGGAGGGCGAGGATCAGCGCAAACAGGGCGGTTCCGGCCATTTCGCCGGTAGTCAATCTATTCATGGTCTCAGAATCCTTTCGGGTTAACATCGGATGAAGCTAATTATAACGATCCCCATACCCGCGTGCAAAGCATCCGGACAGCTTCAGGAGAACAGCTTGCGGATCTCATCGGCAGGCAGCGGAGGGAAGAACAGGAATCCCTGAATATGCGGGCAATTATGCTGCACCAGGAAGGCCAGCTGCTCCTGCGTCTCGACCCCTTCGGCAATCAGGTCATAGCCAAGCTGGGAGGCGACGAAGACGATGGATTTGATGATGGTCTCATCTATGGAGCTGACGCCGATGCCGGTGATGAAGGTGCGGTCAATCTTGATTTTGTTCACGGGAAAATGCTTCAGGTAATTCAGCGACGAATATTTCGTACCGAAATCATCGATGGAGACGATGATCCCGTGATCGCGCATCTGCTGCAGCAGTGGATAATGCTCCTCTAGCAGTGCGGTGCTCTCGGTGATCTCGAATTCGAGCACATCGGTATCCAGCCCGTACTCGTCAAGCACGGCGAACAGATTCTCAATCAGGTTACGGTTGTAGAACCAGCTGTTGGAGATATTGATCGAGGTCCGCAGCAGCGGCATCCCCAGGCTGCGCCACTCGCAGAGCTGGCGGCACACCTCGCGCAGCACCCAATCGGTGAGCTGGATCATCAGGCCGGCTTCTTCAACGGCAGTGATGAACGTCCCTGGTCCAATCAGCCCCTTCTCGGGGTGATTCCAGCGGATCAGCGCCTCTATGCCGATCATTTCCCCTGTGATGGCGTTGATCTGGGGTTGATAATAAAGCACGAATTCTTCCCGTTCCAGGGCGGAGTGCAGATATTTGGCGATCATCGTCTTCTGCTCCAGCTTCTCGCGCAGCTCCCAGTCGAAGATGAAGTAATTGGTGTCCTCCTGCGACTTGGCCTGGTACATCGACATATCGGCGAATTTCAGCAGATCGTCCGTATTCTGCGAATGCTCGGGGTACAGGGAGATGCCAATGCTGGTGGACAGGCTCAGATGCGCTCCCGAGATCAGGAGGGTCTGTGAGATCAGCGTGCTGATCCGCCCGGCGATCACAGGAATATCCGTGTGCGGCAGACCCGCGAAGATCATCACGAATTCATCTCCGCCGGTACGGGCGAACAGCTTGAAGGGCAGGCTCCCGGATTTGAGCCGTCCGGCCAGGGTCTTGATCACCTGATCCCCCGTAGAGTGGCCAAGCGTATCGTTGATCTCCTTGAACCGGTTCAGGTCGAAAAAGAATAAGCTATAGGTCTGTGTGGGCTCCGAGCTCTGCAGCAGACGCTCAAATTCGTCCATGAAGAACCGCCGGTTGGGGATCTCCGTCAGACTGTCGTAGTGCGCAAGCTTTTCATAGAGACGCTTGGAAATACGCAGGTCCCGGGTCCGGATGCTGACCACCCGTTCCAGCTCACGGTTGAAGCGGCTCTGATACCAGAAAATATATAGAATGAAGGCAATCACCAGCAGAAAAGCAATATCGATCCACAGTACGCTGAGCAGTACCTGCCATTTCTTATGCGGGGGCATGGAAGTACCCATCAGCCAGTGCTGATTATAGGTGTTCACGGGAACCGTAAGCAGCGGGTCCTTCGAATGGGCTTCATTGCCGAACAGGAAGGTAAGATCCTTGGTGGTGACAGATATTTTGCTGTCCTTATATACAAGCTGGTTAACGATATTATCCATCTTTACGGTGACGGAGACGATGCCCTCCAGAGAGTTATCCTTATAGATGGCCTGCCGGATCACCATGCCATAGCCGCCCTGGGCAAGTGTGCGCGGACCGTCTATTGTAATGCTGCGGGAGCGGAGCGTTTCTTGGATCATGCCGGGAGAGGCCAGGGAGGAATCCAGCAGCAGGCTTCTGCCGAGCAGTGACGAATTACCTTCAAGCGGGTAGAGGTAGCGGATCAGACCATCCGGAGCGATCATGATATTCGTGACATTGCTGGTGTTCTTGGCGTGTGCGGTGACCAGGTAGCTCTGGATTAGTGCAGGATCGGCATCGAAGCCGACGGTTTGGATAAAGGAGCTGACCCCTTTCACAATGGCCACCCGCTCTTCGATGTTCGAGGCCAGCATGACCGCCTGTGAGGCCAGATCCGCCTTCTCGGCTCTATATTCCCGGGCCAGGGATACGGAATAATAATAGAACAGGCAGAGCTGCAGGATGATGATGAAGCCGATGATGATGCTTAAAGGCTTTTTACTAAGGAAAGCCATGGATTGCCCCCGATACCGGAAAAATAAAAGCCGCAGATGTCAAAGTGTATAATAAGCGGTTCCTAGACCGCAGGGAAATGTCGATAAATGTCGTTTGGGTCTCTATAGCATGTCATTATTATCGTGTTTGCGCAAGGGAATTCCTAACAAAACCCGCCTGAATCCAAAAACGGATAAACACCATCTGCATAAAAGGGCAGTAAGCATTTATCCGAGTCTTTGGAGAGAAGGGCATGGCCCTGCCCGGCTGGAAGCCGGTGCTATTTTTTGAAGATGCCCAGCGGGGCACCAATCGGCAGGAAGGTACGTCCGAAGTGGGCGTTGAGCACAGATGCGCCGCAGCCGTAGAGCGATACGATACCGATAGCCATTTCCGATACGGCAGCCAGCTTGTGGAAGAATTCCGCAGCGACGCCGAACGCATCCATTGAGAGTCCGAGGAACAGAAAGTCGATCAGGATGAAGATAATCAGCAGTACACGGTTTGCCTCAACAGCGCCGAGCGTCATGAAGAGGGTGAACACAAGATATCCTGCAAAAACAAATCCCAGCTGCTTGGGGTCCACGCCCTCTGCCAGCACTGCACCGAATACACCGAGCTTGATCAGCCAGCTTGCCCCCATGCCGAACCAGAAGAACGCATAGGCGCCAAAGGCAGTCATGCCGAAGGTATTGTTGTGCTTGGCATCCTGGATGGATGCGAATAGCTGGGCGAAGGCTCCAAGGAAGATGGCCCATGGAATACAATAGCTGAGACCTGTTGTAATTTCGAGCTTTTGTGAAGAAGCGACCAGGGTAACGATGGCTAGTCCGAATAAGCCGATGGCGCTGGGGTCGGCGGTAACGATTTTGACGGACTGTGCGGTGTGCGATTGCGCTGACATAACAATGAAAGCCTCCAATTTTCATAAGTGTTCGCATAGGATAACAGCACCCTAAGTCGGGTGCTGTTATCAGCCTGCCTATCATATCATATCGCCAGTAGCTTGCCTATAAAAGAAGTCTCTTAACGGCCGGTGTAATAATTACCTTGCTCCAGAAAAGAATACAGTGCCTGGGCCTGAAGCGGCCTGCTGATATAGTAGCCCTGAAGCTCGTCGCTGCCCAGCTCCCGCAGCATATCGAATTGCTCTCTATGCTCAATGCCTTCCGAGACTACGCGCAGCCCCAGATTATGGCTCAGCTCGATAATCGCCTTGACGAGCACATCGCCCTGGGCCTCCCGTGACATCTCGGAGATGAAGGAGCGGTCAATCTTGATCACATCCACCGGGAAGCGGCGCAGATAGCTGAGGGAGGAGAAGCCGGTGCCAAAATCATCCAGCGAGATCCGGAACCCGTGGGCCCGAAGCTGCTGCAGCGACAGGAAGATGCCGTCCCCGGAGACGAGCACGCTCTCCGTGATCTCCAGCTCCAGGCTGGAAGCGGGCAGCTCATACTCATCGAGCAGCTCTAAGAGCAGCTCCAGCAGGCCCGGCTGCATGAGCTGCAGCGCGGAGATATTCACTGCGGCGGTGAGCTCAAGGCCCCGGCTGCGGAAATCGCGCATATCAGAGCAGACCTGGCGCAGCACCCAGCTGCCGATGCCAACAATGGAGCCGCTGCTCTCGGCCAGCGGGATGAATTCGGCCGGGGAGACGGGGCCATAGGCTGGGCTGTGCCAGCGCAGCAGGGCCTCCACCTTGGATACCTGCAGTTGTCCCGCGCCAAGAATCGGCTGGTAGTGCAGCTCGAACTCGTTCCCGGCGGCAGCGGAGAGGAGCTGCTGGGCTAGTACCTTTTTGCGCCGGATGCCTGCTTCCAGATCCTCTGAATACTGGAAAATGTTATTACGGCCGGTCTCCTTGACATGGAACATGGCCAGATCTGCCTGCTTGACCAGATAATCGGCGTCTTCCCCGTTCTGCGGATAAATACTGATGCCGATGCTGGCGGTATTATATAGAAGATGCCCCTTGATCCGGTGCGGCATGGAGAGGGCTTCCTGAATCCGGGAGAGCTGCCGGGCAATGCTGCCTTCATCAGGCACATCATAGAGCAGAATGGTGAATTCATCCCCGCCGAGCCGGGAGACGACATCATGCTTGCCGACAACCTGCGTGATGCGGAAGGCGGTCTCCTTCAGGATGGCATCTCCGAAGTCATGGCCGAGGGTATCGTTCACCGTCTTGAAATGATCCAGATCAATGAAGACCAGCACGATCTGCCTGTCACTTCCCTTGACGGCGGCAATCGCTTCATTCAATTTGTCGAAAAACAGCGAGCGGTTGGGCAGACGGGTCAGCGGGTCCAGCATCGATTGCTGCCGCAGCTCATCCTGGGTCTGCTCCAGTGAATCAATCATCCGGTTGAATTCAACCTCCACTTCACTGAATTCATCCTTGCCGGAGCTGGGAATCCGGATGGAGAGATCCTTGCTGCTGCCGATCATTCGGATGTTGCGTACCAGAGTGGACATCCTTCTCAGAATGAACCGGTTCACGAAGAGGAGGCTGGCACCCAGCATTAGCAGAATGGAGATGAAATAGAACATACGGAAGGTGGAGAGCGACTTGAGCCCGCTGTTGTAGAACTGGCGCGGCTCCTTCAGGGTGAGGACCATCCCGGGATCTTCGAACAGGTCGTCCAGTATGGTGTGGATGGACATCTGCCCGCCCCGGGCGGGGCTGGTCCAGACGCGTTCCCCTCCGCTGTCCGCAAGCAGCGGGGTAGTGAGGCGCGACATCTCCATTGTGGACAGGGTATCCTCCCAGATCTGTGCGATTCCATCCTGGTGCAGCATCCGTCCGGCAATGGCCGTTCCGATGACCGGCTTGTTCTTGCTGCTGTTAAGAATAGGCGTAAGGGTAATTAGCATAGTCCCTTTATCCAGATTAACGAAGCCGCTCCGGCTCTTGCCGGGAGATCCCGGCACAGGCAGACGGCTTCGGATCAGCTTGATTAACGTCAGTTGCTCCTCAGTTAGCGGGGTGACTATTCCTGCCGGAAGGTCGTAGGAGCCGCCGTACAGCGGTTGTCCATCCAGATCAAGCAGGGCAATCATATCGAAATGATTCATTGGATAAGCAGCCGGTTCAAGGCTGCTGCGGATGAAGGCGGCAGCCGTACTGTTGGAGTCCGCAGAGCCGGTAGCCGCTACGTTCTCTATGAAGCGGTAGGTTTCATCCCGGACAGCAACATCAAGGAGTCCCGTTCTCAGGTTGTCCAACTCTTGATGATAAGCTGCGGTAGCCTTGCTCAGGTTGCGCTTCAGCTCTGCCTCGTCCAGCTTCTCGAAGCGGTTCAGCAGAATCACATGAAGCATCAGATAGGTGGCGCCAATGCCGAGGATAGCGACAAAACTAATGAAGATGATTATTTTTTTGCGGAGTTTCATCTGATCCCCTTCATTATTTAAGATTTAATAGGAAATAAGTACCATCGGTTATAGTGTACCACGATTAGGGAATATTTTGCAGCGTAAATCTGCCCGAAGTGTCGAATTTTGATGTATAATAATTTAATGATAATAATTATCAAATAATAATAAAAGGAGATTTTTCTTGGCATGCTGGAGAAGTGGACCTTATTTAAGAAAGCCTCACGGTTTGGAGTGATCCCCGTTATGCTCATACCGGTTATCCTGGGAACAGCCGGGGCCTATGTATGGCAGGGAGTGTTCCATCCGTTTTTATTTGTAATAACGTTCATCGGAGCGGCTGCGGCCCATTTATTCTCCAATATGGTGAATGACCTCTGGGATTTCCGCAACGGCACGGATACAGAGGCGCAGCATACACCTGGAGCCATCTCTACGAACTCCGGGTTTCTGTCCGGGGGCGTCATGCGTGAGTCGCTGTTTGCCCTGCTGACCTGGGGGCTGCTGGCCGTTGCGGCTGGCTGCGGCCTGCTGCTCAGCCTGTACAGCGGCTGGGAAATTCTGTGGTTCGTGGCCGGAGGGGCGCTGATCGCCTATTTCTATGTGGCGCCGCCGCTGCGGTTCGGCTACCGGGGCAAGGGCTACAGCGAGCTTGCCATCTTCCTGGCTTTTGGACTCATGCCGGTGCTTGGCGCTTACTTCGTACAGACCGGAGCATTCAGCCTGAAGCCGGTGCTGTTATCGTTGCCGGGCGGCCTGCTCACAACCCTGCTGCTGTTCAATCATCACTTTCTGCACTGGAGAGCCGACCGGCAGGCCGGTAAGCGCACACTGGTCGTGGTATGGGGGGAGCGCAGAGCGCTGATTTTCTCGCAGGTATTGCTCTACATCTCCTATGCTTCGCTGATTGTATGTGTACTGCTTCATATCTTGCCGGTATACGCGCTGCTCGCTCTGCTTACAGCCATTGCCCCGATACGGATCTACCGCAGCCTCCGGCCGGAGAATCCTTCTGAAGCTTATCTGCCGCTTATGGGTGCCTCACAGCGCGCATCGGTACGCTGCGGGGCGGTCATGACGGCAGCGCTGCTGATCCAGGGGCTATTTTAAAATATAAGAAATGGATAGGCTACTACACTACAGAAAGCGGGAGAATTCATGGACAAGCATCTGCCAGCGAACGAAGGCATGCCTGCAACACAGGGCAAACAAACGGTAATTGGGGATTTCCATACCATTCTGGAGGAAGGAAAGGTCTGGCAGACGGGCGGCTTCAAGCTGCCGGACGGCTCGTTCTGGGCGTATCGTGAGCCGGAAGCAGTGGTGATTGTGCGTAATGAGTATCTGTATGTGCGGGCTCAGCTGAGCCGCCGTCATGATCAGGTGCAGATTCTGGATAATGCCAAGCATATGTACTATTCGGCTCAGCCGGTAGAGATTCCGGAGGAAGGCGAAATCCGCTTCGAGCTCCAGATCCGCGCCCGCACACAGGGCACTGCACCAGGGGATCTGTATGACGGCTATGTGTCGCTGAATTTGCTGGACTTCACCACAGGCGCTGCGCTTGATTTCTTCGCCGGCAACGACAAATACGCCAGTGTGTACGGCATCCTTCCGTTCCCCGGGGTAACCGTACCCGAGACGGGAGGGACCAAATACTTCTGTATTTTCAAGGAGGATACGGACTTCAAGCCGCGCGAATTCAACACGTACACCATCACCTACCACCGGGGCAACAATGAGGCTGTCTTCTATGTGAATGGGAATGAGGTGCGGCGCGAGCGGAATGTGCCCGTGAAATTCAACAGCTTCACCATTGCGCTGGGCATTATGACGGAGAAGGACCTGACCCCGGAAGGCAGCGTGTCGGCGCACGGACAGACGGTTATCGCTGAATGGTCGCCGGTTACTATTACAACCACTGCACAATAACGTGCTCATATGACTGATAAGGATGAATGGCTGTGAATATAAGAACTTTCTTCAAGTTTGTCGAGCTGCCGACGAAGGTGGCCAGTATGCTCCCGCTGCTGCTGGGAACGCTGTATGCCCTGTACCGGTTCGAGGACTTCTATATCCTGCGCTTCGTGCTGATGCTGGTATCCCTCTTAAGCTTTGATATGGCGACAACAGCGATCAACAATTACTATGATTTCAAAAAGGCCGCCAAAACCCATGGCTACGGGTATGAGACCCATAATCCGATTGTCCGCTTCAAGCTGAAGGAGTCTACGGTGGTGGCGCTGATCGTCATTCTCCTTGTGCTGGCGGCAGGCGGGGGCATTGCTCTGGTATTCCAGACCGGACTGCTGGTATTCCTGCTCGGGGGACTCTCCTTCCTGATCGGCATCCTGTATTCCTTCGGACCGATCCCCATCTCGCGGATGCCGCTCGGCGAGCTGTTCTCCGGGCTGTTCATGGGGTTCGTCATTATTTTCATCTCGGCCTATATTCATTCGGATCAGGCGGTGGTCACTCTGCTGCTGAAGGGCGAATGGATCAGCCTGCATATCAATTTCCTTGAGGTGCTGTATCTGTTCTGGTTCTCCGTCCCGGCCATTCTGGGCATTGCGGGAATTATGCTGGCGAACAATATCTGCGATATCGAGGATGATATCGAGAACCGCAGATACACGCTGCCGGTGTACATCGGACGGGAGAATGCGCTGCTGCTGTGGAAGCTGCTCTATTATGTGTCTTTTGCCGATCTGATTGTGCTGGTGCTGCTCGGGGTCCATCCGGTCCTGGTCCTGCTGCTCCTGCTGACCCTGATTCCGCTGCGCCGCAATATTGCACGCTTCTATCAGGAGCAGCATAAAGGCACGACCTTCATTCTGGCGGTGAAGAATTTCGTGCTGATGAGTGCGGCAAGAATCCTTGTGCTGGGTATAGCTGTTATATGGGTCACACTAAGATAAGGAAGGTGTTAACTATGGCAGAGAAGCTTCGCTGGGGAATTATGGGCTGCGCGCAGATTGCCACAGGCTCGGTAATGCCGGCGATCCAGGAGTCCGAGACCGGAGTGATCCGGGCGGTGGCCAGCCGCGGACTCACGAAGAGCAGCAGCGTAGCCGCCGAATTCGGCATTGAGCAGGCATACGGCAGCTATGAAGAGCTGCTTGCCGACCCGGAGGTAGACGCTGTCTATATTCCGCTTCCGAACCATCTCCACTGTGAATGGGTGATCCGCGCGGCTGAAGCCGGTAAGCATATCCTATGCGAGAAGCCGATTGCGCTGAACAGCCGTGAAGCAGCCGAGATGGTAGAGGCCTGCCGGAAGGCGGGCGTTCACCTGGCGGAGGCTTATATGTACCGTCATCATCCGCGCATCAATGAGCTGCAGGTGATTATCGCCAGCGGCGAGATCGGCGCGGTACGTACCATCCGCGGCACATTCACCTACAACGATGCTACGGATACCTCCAACATCCGCTTCAACGCTGCCTGGGGAGGCGGATCGCTCTACGATGTCGGCTGCTACCCGCTCACGGCCGCGCGGCTGCTGTTCGGTACAGAGCCGGAGGCGGTAACCGTGCACGCGCTGTTCTCGCCGGAGCATGATAATGTAGATATGATGGCCTCCGGGCTGGTGGAGTTTCCCGGCGGGAAGAGCCTGATCTTCGACTGCGGGATGTGGGCGTACAACCGCCAGCTCCTGGAGGTGCTCGGTACGCAGGGGCGGATCGAGATTCCGATGCCGTTCAATGCGAGATTCGATGATGCGGAGTTCTTCGTATACGGCGGCGGAGAGCCCCGGCGTGTCGAAGCCGTCGGAGCCAATCCTTACGTCCAGCAGGCCGACCATTTCGCTACAGCAGTCTTCAGCGGCAAGCCCTGGATTGCGGAGGAGGACCCGGTGCTGAATATGAGGCTGATCGAGAGCTGTCTTACATCAGCCCGGAGGCGTGAGCGGATCAGCTTGACGTAATCATTTGTTCCATCTGCTTATAACGCCAAGCAGCGATTCTTCCGGCTATGGAGGAATCGCTGCTTTTTTTGGCGTCCTTATGCTTTTATAGAGGGAGCTTGCTTAGATTGGGTTCAGGAGGAGCTCATCATCCTCTTTATCCCCACGGTTGAAGGCTTCGCGGTCGAATTCGCCCTCTGAATTCGCCACCAGCAGGGCTGTTACGGTAGTCCCGGTAGCATTAACTGCGGTGCGGCCCATATCGATAAGGGCTTCCACCCCGGCAACGATGGCTATACCCTCAAGCGGCAAGCCTAGCGCGGTCAATACAACGGTGGTGGAGATTACAGCCGGTCCAGGCACTCCCGCTACCCCAATAGAGGAGATGATGCTGACCAGCACCAGCGTGATATAGTCGGTTCCGGTAAGCTGAATCCCGTAGACCTGAGCGGTGAACACAGCCACAATGGCCGGCCATACGCCGCCGCAGCCATTGAAGTTGACGGATGCGCCGAGCGGAGCCACGAAGCTGGCAATGCGCGGGGAGACATGCAGCCGTTTCGTGATGACCTCCAGATTGATCGGCAAGGTGGCGTAGCTGCTTCTGGTGGTGAAGGCCACGGTCAGCATCGGATAGATTTTGCGGAAGAAGCGGATAGGGTTCACCTTGGCAACGAGCAGCACCAGCCCGCCGAAGATCAGGACAAAGTGCAGAATCAGTGCGGCGTAAGAGGTAAGGATGACACTGCCCAGCTCCTGAAGGGTGTCCCAGCCGTAGCGTGCCGTAATCCCGGCAATCAATGCGAACACGCCGTAAGGCGTCAGGCGGATGACGAATTTTACAACCTGGTGCAGCACTGTCGTCAAGGATTCAATAAGATCGCGGACAGGCTTCACAGCCTCAGGCTTCTTGGAGCCGACCTTAATAATGGCCACGGCCAGGAAGATGGCAAAAATCAGCAGAGGCACAACCTTGCCGGTAGCGGCTTCATTCACTGGGTTGGAAGGGACAAGGTCCAGGATCACCTGTGAGAAGGTGGGAATTTCACGGGCGGTGAAGTCCTCGGGAACGGTCTGCTGGATGCCTTTGCCCGGGTTAAACAGCAGAGCCACGGATAGGCCGATGATGGAGGCGATTCCGGTGGTGCCGAGGAACCAGGCGAAGGTTTTGATTCCGATTTTGCGCAGGTATTCCAGGTTAGTTAAGGAAGAGATGCTGTTCAATACCAGAATGAACACCAGAGGCACAACAAGCATACGGATCAGACTGACATAGATGCTGCCGAAGGTGCTGATGGCCTTAGTCTCCAACGTGAAATATTGAAAAAATATTCCCGCAATCAGTCCGATGCCCAGCCCTGCCAGAACACGGGTGCCGAAGCCGATTCTCTTGCGGGCCAGGAAATAAAGGATACCGAATACGATAATAGAAACCACGAAGCCATGCCAGTTCGTCTCGATGGCGGTTAATAGATTGTTGTCGATATTATTCATGCTGCTCTAAAGCCTCCTAATAATAGTTTTTTGGTCGGAATTATGGGGTTAAATGTATATGGTAATTTTATGAATGTCAATGTATAAATATGTTAATTAAAATCAATTCCGATAAAACACATGTGATAAATAAATTTGTGATTGACAAGGGATGTCAGGATGAATAATATGGAACTTATCTGCAAGCCATTTCGGGATCGACTGGACCGCCAGAGATTCAACAGGAGCGCATAACCATGCGTGCTGTTGAATCTCTTTTTGCGTTCTGTTGTCCTGTAATCGGCAATGCCAACTATCAGCCAAGGGCGAAGTGAAAGGAATGATTCATCTATGAAAAAGCTTACCGTATCCGTTATTACCGCAGCGGTAGTCTTCTCGGCACTGACTTTTGCCGCAGTATCCGCCACTAAAAAAACAGCGGAGGCTGAGCCGGTTCAGGAGAAGGCCGCCGCTGCCGCAGCGGCAAGCCAGCCACCGGTAGCACCCGTGCAGACGGCCCAGCCTGCAGAGAGCTCTTCCGTTGTAGCGGTGCAGACTGAAGCACCTCCGGCTGAGGCGGCTCAGACCGCAGCAGTCCAGCCTGAGGCATCAGCAGTACCGGCTGTGGTTGCTGCCGTGCAGACTAAGGCCAGCGCAGCCCCTGCCGTGGCGGCTCCAGCCGCCGCAGCTTCAGCAGAGCCGAAGGATGCCCCAGCATTGAACAAGACGGCGGCTCAGCCGAAGGCTACCCCCGCCGCTGCCGTTCAAGCCCCTCAAGTGCAGGCTGCCGGCGCCAAACCGCAAGCAGCCGTTCCAACAGCAGCTCCTGTAATTAGCACCCCTGCTCCTAAAGCAGCCGTTGCAGCGGTTCCTACGGCCGCTCCGGCTGCTGTTACCGCCACGCAACAGCCGGTGGTTGCCGCAGCGCCTGCTCCAACACAGGCCCCTGCTGCCACACAGGCTCCTGCCAAGGCGGTTACATTCTCCACAACCGAGGTGATCAAAGCCAAAGCTACTGCTGCCCCTGATCCTTCGGCTAACACAGCTAATTCTGCACCGCAGCAACCGGTGAGTGCTCCTAACCCTGCACCGGCAGAAGCTGCTCCTGCGGAGGCTGCTCCGGCTCCGGCAGCCACAGAAGAGGTTTGCCCTTGACGGGCAAGCCTGCTTCTGAAGTCCGCCTGCCGTTACAGACCCTAACCCAATCCGAGTCGAGGTGCACATAATGACAAAACTGATTAAGCTGAAAAAAATTGTTCCGCTGCTGCTGGCAGCCTCTCTATTTGTTCTCCCGGTTCACCAGGCAACAGCAGACCGGGCCGTGCCGGAAGCGGAGGCCTTAGTTCAAGCAGCTTCCAAGGGCGGCGTAAGCCATTATAATTATTTCAACAATGTCTACAGCCATTTGCAGGACGAGAATCATGTGTTCAAGACAGCAACTTATGAGGATATCGTCCATCTGTTTGAGAGTGAAGGGAATTATGCGGTGCTGGTAGGCGGAGCCTGGAGCGAGCATACCCAGGCGGAGATAGGTTTTATTAATGAGGCTGCCAAGCAGTATGGTGTATCCACTATCTATAATTTTGATACGAAGCTGGATGGCGACAGTCTGGATATTGCGGACAGCAATAATAAATATGCCTATAAATACGTAGACCTGGTCAATAAGTACTTGAAGAATCTTGCCTTGTATGACAAAAGCATTCCCGAGCATAATGTCAGCTACGTCGACAAAGCGGGGGCAGTAATTACTGCGAACAAGCTGGAAGCGCCTTTTCTGTTCGTCTACAACAAGGATCATAAAGACAGCCAGGGCAATAGTGCTCCGATCGTCTCCTATCTGAACGAGAGCAGGTCCTGGAGTGATTTCCAGACGGGCGGAACGTTGGACCCTGTTAAGGTGGCAGAGTACAAAGCCCTGCTGGAGCCTGTATTCCGTTCAGTTCCTTCCTTTAACAACATTGATGAGTCGGCTTATATCAAGGCGGCCTTCAATAAGAACTATCTGGGGGAGAATCCGGGCAAGCCGGCAATCTTCACGGAAGGGGACGGCAGCCTTGTCTATGAGCATGTAACCTATCATCAGCTCAAGCAGATTTTGGCCAGTGACGGGAATTATGCGATTCTGTTCGGCGGGTCCTGGTGCCCGAATACGCAAGCGGTCATCAAATACATTAACGAATATGCCAAAAGATATCAGGTGGACAAAATTTACTTCTTCGATACCAAGCTGGACGCCGGGGTGACTGTTGCCGAACCGGATAATAACAGCGGTGGTACCTATCCGGCCAATCCGCACGGCAATGAAGAGCTTCAGATCCGGCTAACAGGACATCCCTATGCGAACCTGTATGTCGATCTGGTTAACACTTATCTGACCAACATCAAGACAGAGAACAATACGGCGGCGAAGCCTTCCGTCATTAGCTATATCGATGCGAGCGGCGTTAAGGTTAGCGGCGACCGGCTTCAGGTTCCTTATCTGTTCACTTACAGCAAGAATAATAAGGATGCCGCCGGGAACAGCGCTCCGATCCTGGGGCATGTGGAGCTGATGTACTCCTGGACGAACATTCAGCCGGGTTATGTGGATACCAGATATCCTGGCGTGTATCCGGCCGGCGTCAGATTTTCCAATACCGTAACGGCCTTGTCGGCTCTGTATTCGCGATTGGAGAGCGTGCCGGTGGGATTGACAGGAATAGCCCCGGCTACGGCGGGAGGTACTGACGGGCAGATTGCAGGCACAGCAAACAGAGCATTGGAGTACACAAGAGAGGGGGAAACTGCATACACCCCTGTAACAGGCGATGCCATTACCGGACTGGCTCCGGGAACCTACACTGTCCGCTACGCCTCCAAGCCGGGGTATCAGGGGCCGATTACATCCAATGGCGGTGCAGTAGCCATCTCTTACCCGGCAGGAGCTCCAGTGAAGGTAGTGGTGCCGGAATATATTGAGTCCCAGGCGGCACCTTCCGGACTGACGGGGGTAGCTCCTACTACAGAGGAGAATATTGACGGGCAAATCACAGGGACGTTGGCCGGACAGGAATATAAGCTGGCTGAAGGCACTGAATACGTTAAGGTAGAAGGCTCGTTGATCACCGGACTGACCCCGGGGATCTATCTGGTGAGATACCCTGCCAGAGAGGGCTATAGCGCCAGCCCGGCAACGGAGGTTGAGGTTCCTGCCTACGGGGAGCAGGCGGCGCCGACCGGACTGGCAGGCATTGCACCGACCACTCCCGAGAATAAGGATGGACGGATTACAGGCACCACCTCGCTACTAGAGTTCAAGCTCTCCACAGTCACCGATTATGTCTATGCGACGGATGGTGAGATTACCGGACTCGTGCCAGGTGTATACAATGTAAGATTTGCAGCCAAAGAAGGCTATAAGGCGGGGCGCGCTGCGGATGTAACCGTGCCGGCTTATACGGCTGAGCAGGCAGCCCCAACAGGACTGGCCGGGATTGCTCCAACATCGGCAGCGAATAAGGACGGCCGGATTACCGGTACCACGGCAGCGCAGGAATATAAGCTGTCTACGGCTACGAGTTACGTGTATGCAACAGGCCCGGAGATCACCGGTCTGATTCCGGGTACGTATGAGGTCAGATATTCAGCCAAAGAAGGCTATAAGGCGGGGGCGGCAGCCAGCGTCATTGTGCCTGAGTATGTACCAGCTTCCGGCGGCAATCCCCCGGCTTCCCCTGGTACTACAACGCCAGGGTCTGCACCAGGCTCAACACCGGCCACGCCTGTCAGCAGCGAGCCTGTTACGACAACAGTGGGGGCAACGGTGACGGTATTGGCAACGGCTTCGGCCACTACTGATGATACTACCGGAGTAACTACGGCGTCCCTTACAGCGGATACGCTGTCCAGACTTGTGGAGAGTCTCACAAAGGCCGAAGCCACCGGTAAGAAGGCCGTCCTGGAGATTAAGGTGGAGACTAAGAGCGATACGCAGACCGCAGAGCTGATTTTGCCAAGAAGTGCTTTCGATGCCTTGGCCTCGGGGACGAAGGCTGAAATTAAAGTGAGCTATCTGAATGTGGGGACCATTACACTCGATGCCCGGTCCGTAGCCAGCATCAGCGGCGCAGCAGACGGTGGAGATATCCATATCCGGATCGCCAGGGTCTCGCTGAACGAGGAGGGGCAGGCTGTGCTCGGCAACCGGCCGGTCTATGATCTGTCCCTGACTGCAGGCGAGAGTGAGATCAAGTCGTTCGGCGGCGGTAAAGCCAGCATCAGTGTGCCGTATACTCTGAAGGAAGCTGAAGATGCCGATGCCTTGGTTATCTACTATATTACGGAATCCGGCAGCCTGGAAACGATTCGCGGCGGGTATAGCCAGGCGGTAGCCAGTGTGAATTTCGTGACTCCGCATTTCTCCCAGTACATTATCGGGTATAACAAAGTAAGCTTCGCCGATGTGCCGGAGACGGCCTGGTTTAGCCATGCGGTAAGCTTCCTGGCAGCCAGAGGAATAACCTCCGGTACAGATGACAACAACTACAGCCCAAATGCTGCTGTAACCAGAGGCCAATTCATTGTTCTGCTGCTCAAGGCGTATGGAATAGCGCCGGAGAGTGAAGGAGCAGTCAACTTTACCGATGCGGGAGCTGCCTATTACACCCCTTATCTGGCCGCTGCCAAGAAGCTCGGGATTGCCTCGGGCTCCGGGGATAACCAGTTCAAGCCGGATAAGCAGATTACACGGCAGGAGCTGTTCACCTTGCTGTATCGCGCATTGAATACGCTGGGAGAGCTTCCCGGGAAGTCGACAGACGCAGCGCTTTCCGCTTACAGCGATACCCCACAGATTGCCGGATATGCCCAAGAAGCCCTGCAGGCTCTTGCGGAACGCGGAGTGATCCAGGGTGACAACGGCAGATTACAGCCGCTTGCACTGTCCACGAGAGCAGAGGCGGCCCGGGTCATATATAATCTGCTGGCGCAATAGCACCGTCCCTCAGTAGCATAGCAAATTCACCAAGAGTAGCCTTAGGGCTGCTCTTTTTGCTGTTTCCGGGTTGATGCAGAATTCCGGCTGCGATAAATCACAGGAATCAAGTGCTAAAATTTGCTAGAATAGGGTGAATGGTAATTTTTGTTTGCGGGATGAAGAGTATGCTTACTGAAGGGAGAGAGACGTCAATGGGCTTAACGGAAGAGCCGGTGATTTCAATTGAGGGCTTGTGGATGAATTATAGTGACCGGATGGTGCTGCGGGGGATTGATCTGAAGGTATACCGCGGGCAGATTATCGGATATATCGGACCCAATGGGGCCGGTAAAAGCACGACAGTCAAGATTATGCTCGGTCTGGTGGAGGGTTACAACGGGACCATACGGATTTTTGGCAGGGATATCTCGGACGGGGATACGGCTTACAAAAAAAGAATCGGTTACGTGCCTGAGGTAGCAGAGCTGTATGACAGCCTGACAGCGCGGGAGTATCTGACCTTCACCGGTGAGCTCTACGGACTGAAGCAGGCGGATGCCGATGACAAGGCGCGGAAGCTGATGGGGCTGCTGGGCATGGAGAAGGCCTATGATATGCGGATTGCCTCCTACTCCAAGGGGATGAAGCAGAAGGTGCTGCTGATTGCCAGCATGCTGCATGACCCGGATATTCTGTTCCTGGATGAGCCGCTCAGCGGGCTGGATGCCAATAGTGTCATGGTGGTCAAGGAGATCTTCGCCACGCTTGCCGCCAGGGGCAAGACCATCTTTTATTCCTCGCATATTATGGATGTGGTCGAGAGAATCAGCAGCCGGATCATCCTGCTGGACGGAGGCGATATTGTCGCGGACGGAACCTTCACGCAACTGCGGGAGCAGAGCCGGGAGGGGTCGCTGGAGGAGATTTTTAATCAGCTGACCGGTTTCGATCAATACAGGGATATTGCAAGCGAGTTCGTGGCTGTGATAGGCGAGGGTGCGGGGCATGAATGAATTCCTGATTCTGAAGCTGCTTGACCGGATACAGTGGATCTTTAAGGGCCTGGGGGCCGATTATGCGCTCATGCGCCGCATTCTTCAGGTCAAGCTGACGATGGATGGCAGACGGACACCTACCCTGTTCTCCGGGTCGCAGAATTCCAAGCTGGAGATGGAGGGCTCGCCCTTCAGAGTCCAGTGGCTCTATCTGCTGCTGGGGCTGATGCTGATCGCTATGGTCGCGCCCAAAGATCATCATATGCTGATGATGAGTCTGCTGTTCAGTATAGTGATGTTCCTGATCACCACGACGCTGATCTCCGACTTCTCGACGGTGATGCTGGATTTGCGGGATAAGAACATCCTCTTCTCCAAGCCGGTGGACCGCCGTACACTGAACATGGCCAAGAGCTTACATATTCTGATCTATCTGCTGACCTTAACGCTGACTTTCACCGGACCTTCGCTGTTATTCTCTTTATTCCGGCACGGGCCGGGCTTCTTCTTCGTGTACGCAGCTGAGATTCTGCTGATGGACGGCTTCATTCTGGTGTTCACTGCGCTAATCTATCTGCTGATCCTGAGGTTCTTTGACGGGGAAAAGCTCAAGGACATCATCAACTACGTTCAGATTGTCCTGTCTGTGGGGGTAACTGTCGGCGCGCAGCTGGTTAGCCGGATGTTCAATCTATCGGAGCTGGGGCTGGATTTCACTCCCGCCTGGTGGCATTTTCTGCTGGCTCCGGTCTGGTTCGGGGCGCCGTTCGAGCTGCTGGGCGGCGGAACAGGAAGCCGGTCCGTGGTTATTCTGACAGCGCTCTCTGTGGTGGTGCCTGCCGTGATGTTCGCCGCCTACATCCGGCTGATGCCGGTATTTGAACGCAGCCTTCAGAAGCTGGCTGAGCATGGCGCAGAGGGCCGGGATAGCGGGCGGCTTGCCCGTGTGCTGTCGGAGACCGTGTGCCGGAACAAAGCGGAGGCCATGTTCTTCCGCTTCACCTGGTCGATGATGAAGAATGAACGCGAGTTCAAGCTCCGGGTGTATCCGACCATCGGCTTCTCGCTGATCTTTCCCTTTATCTTCATCTTCAATCAGGTGTGGAGCGGCGATCTGGCCGGGATCAGAAGCTCTAAGTCCTTCCTGTTTATCTATTACAGCGCACTGCTGCTGATGACGGTCGTGCAGATGGTCCGTTACTCGGCCAGCTATAAGGGGGCATGGATCTATCAGGTGATTCCTTTGCCGGGCAAGGGGCTGGTCTACCGGGGAATGCTGAAGGCAGCGGTCGTGAAGCTGCTGGTGCCGCTCTTTCTGCTGGAGGCGGCAGTGTTCACCGCTCTCTTGGGCTCCTGGATTATTGCAGATATGGCAGTCGTCCTGCTGGCTCTGCTGCTGTATGCCGTGATTTGCTTCCTTACGTTCCCGAAGGCGCTCCCGTTCTCGGAGAAGTACGAGGCGGCGCAGCGGAAGGAATTCACCGGCAGTGCTTTTGTACAATTGTTCATTCTTGGGGGGCTGGCCGGAGTGCACTATGTCTTCACCCTGATTCCTGCAGGAATATACATCTACATGGTAATTCTGGTAGCTGCAAATGCCTGGATCTGGCGCAGGGCCTTCCTGCCGGACACCTCCCGGGACAACGGATTTCCAACCCTTCGCGCAGGCGGCTGAGGACAAATATGGACAATTTTTGCCGGCGTTCAAAAAAGGGTCCAAGTTCCATTATTTACTTAGACAGCCCGGTGATTACAAGGTAAAATACAGCTAAAGTTAGTTTTCAGAGAATACCTGCAATCATTATATACTCTTCCATTTATCCGCTATCCGTATATTGATTTATAACTTAAGATAGACCCTGAAACGACGCTGATACTATAACCAGTGAAGAGGTCAACTATGGATCAAATGGGAATCCACTATAATATCTGGATCGTTTTACTATCCTATACGCTAGCTGCCGCAGCAGCGTACTCCGCGCTTAATCTGATTTCACAGGTTTCCCATTCCGCGGGCCGGGTCAGACGTCTCTGGCTGCTCTCAGGTGCCTGTGTCCTTGGCGGCGGGATCTGGGCCATGCATTTTGTCGGCATTATGGCCAGCCGCCTGCCGTTCAAGGTCAGCTACCATCCGGTGATGGCTGCCGTGTCCCTGCTTATTATTATGTCCTCCTGCTATGCAACCCTTCAGCTGGTTACGGCTCCCCGCCAGAGAAGCTGGCGGCTTCTTGCGGGCGCCGGTATACTCGGCAGCGGCATCTCGTTCATGCATTATGCCGGAATGTCCTCGATGGAGATGGAGGCCAAGATTCATTACAGGGCAATGGATCAGGCTGTATCGGTACTGATTGCCCTTGCTGCTTCCTACATCGGAGTTCTAATGTTCCGCAGATTCAAGGATCATACAGGCTTCAACCGCTGGAAGCTGTATTCGGCTCTATTCATCGCCCTGGCGGTTACCGGTATGCATTATACGAGTCTGAGAGCAAGCGACCTGCATAGTTACAGCTGGCAGGCGCCCGCCCCGATGCTGATGGAGACCGATGTGGTTCTGCTGACAGGGATTTCACTGGTTACCCTGTTCGTGCTGGCAGTCTCCGGCGGGACTGTTTTTCTGGACAGGGATGTATTGGAGCGCATGGCCTATCATGACCCGCTCACCGAGCTGCCGAACCGGCATGGTCTGGAGCGCTACTTCAAGGATGATTTCT
Organism: Paenibacillus sp. FSL P2-0136; assembly: GCF_037975325.1. Lineage (NCBI taxonomy): Bacteria > Bacillati > Bacillota > Bacilli > Caryophanales > Paenibacillaceae > Paenibacillus > Paenibacillus sp. FSL P2-0136. The sequence goes on along the minus strand of NZ_CP150244.1, from coordinate 6,813,422 downwards.
TCGGCGGGATCTCCGGCGCCGTGTTTTTTGTTGACCTGGACCGCTTCAAATCGATTAATGATACGCTGGGCCATGATATTGGAGACTTGCTGCTGTGTGAAGTGTCTGCCAGGCTGACCTGCTGCGTGGGCGGGAAGGGGAAGGTGTTCCGGCTTGGCGGGGATGAATTCCTGATTGCGCTGCCGGATTGCACCGCCGTGGCGGCGGAGGAGGTAGCACAGCATATCCTTCAGGAGCTCAAGAAGTCTTACAGCATTGAAGGTAACGAATTGTACGTAACTGCGAGTGTGGGAATCAGCATGACTCCGGCGCACGGCACCGACCGTTCGGCGCTAATGAAGGCAGCCGATACGGCGCTATATACCTCCAAGGATTCGGGCAAGAATAAATTCAGTGTGTTCGATCTGGAGATGAACCGTCATCAGGTCCGGCGGATGTCACTTGAGAAGGATCTGCGCAAGGCACTGGCCCGCTCGGAATTCATGGTGGTCTACCAGCCCAAATGGGATTCGCTGCTGAATGTCACCGTGGGGCTTGAAGCGCTGCTGCGCTGGAGACATCCGGAGCATGGCGTCATCTCTCCGGGAGAGTTCATTCCGATCGCCGAGGAGACCGGCCTGATTGTCCCTATTACATACTGGATGCTGCATGAGGTGTGCGGACAGAATATGCTCTGGCATCAGGCGAAGGTTGCCAGTGTAGCGGTCTCGATTAATATGTCGGCGCGGATGTTTGAAGGCGGAAGCCTGTATGAGGTAGTGGAAGAGGCGTTGTCGCGTTCGGGCCTTGCGCCGCATTTCCTTGAACTGGAGATTACCGAGTCGATTGCGATGAACAATATGGAAGAGACGGTAGCCCAGCTCTCCAAGCTGCGGGATCTCGGTGTGCGGGTGTCCCTGGATGATTTCGGAACCGGTTTCTCTTCGCTTGGCAATCTGGATGAGATTCCAGTGAATACCCTGAAGATTGATCAGGTCTTCATCCGCAAGAGCAAGATGCATTCCAAGAAAGCGATCATCAGCAACATCATTGCCATTGCCAGCAATCTGAACATGGAGGTTGTGGCTGAGGGCGTGGAGACTACGGAGCAGATTGAACTGCTGCAATCGCTGGGCTGCAGCGTGATGCAGGGCTACTACTACGGCCGTCCGATGCCGGTTAACGAATTAGGCCAATGGTTCATTGAGAATACGGCATAATGCTCCTGGTTGCTGTTGCACGCAAAAGGCTGTCCTGGATGTGGAGGGTTGTTCCACATCAGGGCAGCCTTTTTAGCTACTTAGGAAATGTATGCGAAAAACAGGCATGACAAGACAGAGGCCTTGTCACCCCCAGGAATGAAAATAAGTCGGGTGCATCAGTCGCATCCCGACTTTTATTTTCGTATTAAACCGAATACAATGGGTGCTGATATGCCGAGAGAAGGGCCCCATGCTCTAAAGCCAGTAACATTTATAGAGAAATCTTGCAAGAAGTGCAACAATACTGCCCCACAGAAGCGGTCTATGCCGAAATCCTGCACGAAATGCAACAAAGTCAGCATTAACTTGCCCTCTGCCCCGGAATTTGTGCAAATAATGCAACATTGTACCCGTATCCAGTAACCTTTATAAAGGAATCCTGCAAAATGTGCAACAATACAAGCGGCGGGTGAGAGAAGGCAGCAGCATCCTTCACCCGCGGGGTGATTTTATTCTGAAAAATGTATGAGACTTCGGTCTAGATTTTGAAATTCTCGACCAATACCTGCAGCTTCTCTGCCAGGGAGGAGAGGAATGCGGCGGAGGATTCGACCTCCTGCATGGCGGCAAGCTGCTCTTGAGACGAGGCGGACAAGGTCTCGGCGCCCTCGGCCGTCTGATTGGAGACCGCTACGATCTTCTGGATCGAAGCGACCAGTCCGTCAGAGAGCAGGGCCAGCTCACGCACGGTGGCTGAGATCTGTTGGCTATGTGCAGACATATCGGAGACGGATGACTCAATCTCGGAGAAGGAATGGCCGGCCGCTATAATCATTTCTTTGCCGTGATGCATTTCTTCCGTGGAGTGCCTCATGGTCTCTCCGGCCTTGTCCATCTGCTGGACAATCAGACTGACCAGCTCGCCGATCTGGCGGGCAGATCCGGCTGAACGTTCAGCCAGCTTGCGTACAGAGCCTGCGACAACGGCGAAGCCACGGCCCTCTTCTCCAGCCCGTGCGGCTTCAATCGCCGCATTGAGGGATAACAGATTCGTCTCCTCGGCAATACTGGCTATGGTGCCGACAATATTCTCAATCTCTTTGGAATGGCTGCCCAGCGTCTCGATAATGCCAGAAAGATCCGAGATGCTTGCGCCCACAATAGCCATCTGGGAGGTGGTCGAGTCCATAGATTCCCGGCCTGTCCGGGCTTTCTGGGAGTTGATGGCTGCCTGGTTCATTGCACTGTCGGCATTGCCTGCAATTTCGGTAATGAAATGTGACATATCCTGCACAGCCTTGAAGCTGCCTTCCAAATTCTGCAGCTGGGTGTGTGCCCCGTCGGCCAGATCCAGAGTGACATTAACGCTGTGTTCTCCGGCCCGGTTGGTCTCCTGGGCGCTGGCGGACAGCTCCTGGGAAGAGGAGGCAACCAGCATGGACGTATCGTTAACCTGTGTGATCAGGTCACGCAGATTCAGGGTCATCGCATTGAAGTCGCGTGCAAGTTCGCCGATCTCGTCCTTGGCTGTGAAGAGCAGCGGTTCCCGGGTCAGATCGCCTTGGGCTACCGTGTTCACGGATGCGGACAGCTTGGTGAGAGGGCTGACCATCCGGCGGATCAGCAGATAAGCGGCGAGAATCGCAATAATCAGAATGGAGCTGCCGATCAGGAAGGGCTGGGTGATGATATCCATGGTCCGCGATTGAATCAAGGGGCCGTCGAAGTTAATCGCCATTAATGCAATGATGGGTTTGGTAGGGTCATGGTCCTGATAGATGGGGCCGTAGCCGGTTTTGAGGGAGGTGCCCTGATATGTATACACCTTCGAGTAGGCGGAGTGCTTCATCGTGGTAATCATTTCTTTATCTTCATCTGCGAAGTAGAAGGGGTCTCCAGCTTTGTAGCCGCGTTGTTTGAAGTTCTTGTCAGCGGCCAGCACCTTGCCGTCCAGTGATAGAATGAAGGCTTCTTTGAAAATAGGCTTGTGATCACTGATCCATCCGATGCGGTCTTCGATCGCAGTCAGCTTGCTGGTATCGCCGGCAGCCAGAGCGGTTATGTCGGCAGGATCGATAAGACCGGTTGTTATATTCGCGCAGCCTACCAATTCAATGCCTGCAGCTTCATCGATCTGCTTGTAAGCCGCATGATAACCGAAGAAGCCTATGGATGAACCAACCAGTAGCAATACAATCAGCATCATCCATGTTAATTTTGTTGCCAATTTCATAACAAATATCACCAGCCCTGACTCTAAAAGATTAAGTGAATTATGGGGTTCACTGCTACGATTATAGCGCATACGCTGCGGTTTGAGCAGACGTCAGAAAAAGAATTTTTGTGTCGGAAAATGATGGTTTATGTATAAAAAATCATTGAAAAGTAGGCGCTTAATCCTATTTTAGTTTCAAAAAATACTGTATGTCGGACCCGTATAATGGTACGCTTGAAGCAGAACAAACGGACTGGGAGCTGAAGGGATGTCACAAGAAGTCAATCCTTTGATCGAACGTGTGGGATTATCCATGTGGAAGGTTCAGCGCAGAATCATGTCGCAGATGTCATTTCATAAGGAATTGGGCTTGACTGTGCCGCAATTCGGGCTGCTGCATATGATCTTTCAGGAGCAGCAGGCACGGGTGATTCAGCTGGCGGACAAGATGGAGGTGAAGTCCAGTGCAGTCACCGTCATGCTGGACCGGCTGGAGCTGCTGGAGCTGATCGCCCGCGTGACGGACGAGAATGACCGCAGAGCGGTAATCGTCACGATCACCGGCAAGGGACAAGAGGTGCTGGAAGAAGCACAGCGCCGGTCACTGCTGCTGCTGGAAGAGCATCTGGCCATTCTGGAGCCGGCAGAGCTGGAGAACTTCGCGGATTATTATCTCATGCTGGAGAATCAGGAGCGTTAACATAAGCATTACAAAGAGGCAGCGCTTCTCCCGTTACGGAGAGGCGCTGCCTCTTGTCTAAATATAAGAATTTATAAGTTTTACACTATAAATTATCCTTCTATTTCTCGCTGAAACGGAACCGTCCTTAAAAAGGACGGCAAAGCCGTTTCCACTTGAGTCTGGCTATTCTGCGGCAGGTTCTTTGTCCGGCAGTTGCGTGACGTAACTGTCAGACAACTGGCGCAGCCGCAGAGCGCGGTTGTATTCATCCTCGTTGCCGGCCGGAGCAGTACCTCCGGTCGCCAGCGGATATTGGGTATTATCCTCGAAGCTGTTGCCCGGAATCAGCAGGGCAGAGCTGGAGATGAAGGAGCCGGTAGGCAGGTAATACCGCTGCGGCAGCAGATTGTAGGACTGGCTGAGCAGATCCTGGCCGAAATGAATGTTGTTATCCATGGATACCCCCAGCAGGCTGGCAGCTGTAGGCATAATATCGACTTCTCCGCCTACCTGTGCAAGCTTCTGCGGAGCAATTCCTTCGCCATGGATAAGCAGCGGAATGTTGAGCATATTGGCGTAGCTGTAATCATATCCGTAGATTTCCTTCATTAGCTGCTTGTCGTCATGGTCCAGCGAATAGATCGGCAGTCCCATATGGTCGCCGTAGACCATAACCAGACTGTTCTCCCATAATCCATTCGCCTTCAGTTCATCTACGAACTGTCCGAAGGCATAGTCTGCATAGTTCTGTGACCGGACATAATCGCCGACAAAGGTTCCTTCATACCGCTCAGGAAGCTTCATCTTGTGCTTTTCTTCAGGAATAGTGAACGGGTGATGCGCCGACATGGAGATGACCTGGGCATAGAACGGCTGGCCCGCATCGCTCATTTCCTTCAGCTTCTCCGAGGATTTGCGGTAGAGCACCTCATCGGAAGCGCCGAAGAAGAAGGCATCCTCATCACCGAAGAACTGGTGATCGTAATACTTCTGCCAGCCGAGGGCCTTGTATAGCTCGCCCCGGTTCCAGAATTCCACTACATTGGTGTGGAACGTGGCCGTCTGATAGCCGTTGTCTCCCAGCAGACGGGGGAGACTCGGCAGCTGCTTGTCGATATAAGACATGGTGGCCGCACCCTGCGGAGGAATATAGAAGGACGAATTGACCACGAATTCCGCATCTGAGGTATTGCCCTGGCCGACCATCTGATAGAAGTTCGTGAAGTACAGGCTCTCCTCCATCAGGCGGTTCAGGTTAGGGGTAATCTCCTGGCCGTCTATCTTCAGACCAAGCAGGAAGTTCTGGAAGGACTCCAGCTGGATCACAATCAGATTCTTGCCCTTGGCGGAACCGGCATAAGCCGAGACTGCTGAAGGGTCGATGCCCTTGAGCTGGTTAATCGTGCTCTGTGTGATTTCACTGGCCTGGACCAGCTCGGTTTTATCTTTGGCAAAGATCGTGTATGCTTCATAATTAAGGATGCCCATCTCCTGGGCCTTCTTGATCTCATTCATGCTCGCCTTATTCGGAAGAATATTGAACAGGCAGAGTCCGAGCGAGACCGCGAACAGTACGACATGCAGCGTCCGGCCACTGCGCCGGTTGATCTGGTCTTTTTTATAATTGCGTCCGTTCTTGTTAATGAAGAAGTAGAAGCCCAGCACGATAATATCGGTGAAGATCAACAGATAATAAGGGTCCATCAATGAGAACACGCTGTTCTTGACGGCAGTGACCTGGTTCACCTGCTCGGCGGCATGGTAAGTGACAATGACCCCGTAATATTTGAAGTACATAATGGCGGCAAAAAAGATCGCGGTAACCAGCAGATTGACCGTCATGTAATAGCCGAGCTTCCGTCTGGAAGCAAAGCGCTCAATCAGGAAAAACAGGGCCCAGACAAAGGGCAGCTCCGTCAATACGGATTTCCAGAATTGCAAATCATCAAAGATTACACCCCAGGCCAGCAGGCTTTTGAACAGAAAAAGAATGGAAAAGAACACAAATGGCTTAAGGAGCCAGCGTTTCACAGTTTGGGATGACACAGCTTCGCCTTCTTTCTGAAGAATGAACAGGTTTCCCGGGTGATAGGAAACAGCAGCATGAGGACATAAGAATACCATTATCAATAGAACTTATTATGCAGTGCCAGGGAAGGAATGTCAAAAATCAGAAGCGGCCGTATACTCCCTGGAGCGCGCGTAAACTACGGCTAGAACGAACCCGGCGCAGGCCACTCCCTCAGGCGGGGGGATATCGGCGTTAAACGAAGAATATGAGCCTTACGCAGCGGAAGCTGGCGGAAATTATTGGAGGTGGGGACGGATGGAGCATACAGAAATCATACTGTCCGTGAGGGCGCTTGTGGAATTTGCCTACAGCAGCGGCAGTCTGGAGCCGGGCTTCCGCAGCGGAGCCGCCATGGCGGAGGGGACGCGCAGCCATCAGCTGATCCAGAAGCAATACAAGGAAGGAGACCGCAAGGAGGTCTATTTGAAGACCGGAATTGCTTACGGAGAGCTGCTGTTCCAGATTGACGGGCGCTGCGACGGACTGCTTACGGCAGAGGATGGGAGCCTGACAGTGGAGGAGATCAAGTCCATGGCCGGAATCCCGGACCCTGCGCTTGAAGGGAAGGAGGTACACTGGGCCCAGGCTTATATGTACGCTTACATGCTGGCAACGGATCTTGAGCTTCCCTACATTCAGGTGAAGCTCACCTATGTGCAGCGGGGAAGCGAGGCACAGTACAGTCTCTACCGGGAGATGTCCCGTGAAGCGCTGACGGCCTTTGCGCTAGAGACAGTAAGCAGATATGCACCGTATGCCGAGATGATGGTCCGTTACAAGGCGAAGAGAGGGGAGAGCATCACGAACCTGTCTTTTCCGTTCTCGGCTTACCGGCCCGGCCAGCGCCATTTCGCAGCCGCAGTCTACACCTCCATTGCTGAGGGGGCGAACCTCTTCGCCCAGGCACCGACAGGCATCGGCAAAACCATGTCCACTCTGTTCCCGGCGGTCAAAGCGCTGGGCGAAGGCAAGGCGGCCGGTATCTTCTATCTGACCGCCAAGACCGTTACACGGATCGCGGCGCAGGAGGCAGCCACGATGCTGAACCTCCGGGGGCTGCATCTGCATGTCATTGCGCTGACGGCGAAGGAGAAGGCCTGCTTCCGGGAGGAAGGCATCTGCGGCACGGATTCCTGCGCGTATGCGGAGGGCTATTATGACCGGATCAACGGCGCCCTGATTGATATGCTGGAGCATGAGACGCTGATGACCCGGGAGACGATCGCCGGCTATGCCCATAAGCATAAGGTCTGCCCGTTTGAATTCTCGCTGGATGCCGCCTATGCCTGCGATGTTGTTATCTGCGATTACAATTATATCTACGACCCGCGCATCAGTCTGAAGCGCATGTCTGAGGAGCGTAAGAAGAACACCGTGCTGCTGGTGGATGAAGCGCATAATTTGGTGGACAGGGGCCGGGAGATGTATTCGGCCGAGCTTACCAAGGCACCCTTCCTGGCGCTCAGCCGGACCTACAAAACGGCGAATCCCCGGCTCGGCACTGCCGCCAAAGCGGTGAACGCTTTCTTCATTGCGCTGCGTAAGATCTGCGGTGATAAGGGTGCGGAAGAGTGGGCGGCCTATCCGGAGGAGCTGCCGGAGCTGCTGGAGAACTTCGCAGCCGAAGCGGAGCTGGAGCTGCTGAATTCCTCTTTCCCGGTAAGCTCTGTGCAGGCGGAGGAGGACGGGGCGGATAGCCTGCTGGATACCTATTACGCAGTACAGGGGATGCTTCGCACCTTCAAAACCTACGATGAACGTTACATTACCTATGCCGAGGTGCGCAGCGGAGATGTGTATCTGAAGCTGTTCAATCTCGATCCGTCGCATTTGCTGCAGCAAATGGGCAAGAGCTTCCGCAGCCAGATTCTGTTCTCTGCGACCCTCTCGCCGCTCTCGTATTACAGGGATATGATCGGTGCAGGCGAGGAGGACTACAGTCTGAGCCTGGCCTCACCTTTTCACAAAGAGCAGTGGCAGGTGTCTGTCCTGCCGGTATCCACCCGGTTTCATGACCGGGAGGCTTCCTTACAGCCGCTTAGTAATGCTCTTAAAGGCATGGTCTCGAAGAAGGGCAACTACCTGGTCTTCTTCCCCTCTTATGTGTACTTGAGGAATGTCTATGAGGTGTTCACCGAGAAGTACCCTGAAGTCCCTACGCTGCTGCAGGGCAGCGGGATGAGCGAGCCGGAGCGGGAGAGCTTCCTGGCGGCCTTCCGCCCGGATAACCCGGAGCCGCTGCTTGGCTTTGCCGTGCTGGGCGGTATTTTCTCCGAAGGGGTGGATCTGCCCGGCGACCGGCTGAACGGGGTGATGGTCGTAGGTGTAGGACTCCCGCAGGTGGGTCTGGAGCGCAATCTGCTCCGGAGCTATTTCCAGTCACAGGGCAAGAACGGCTTCGATTATGCTTATATCTACCCTGGCATGTGCAAGGTGCAGCAGGCTGGAGGACGGCTGATCCGCAGTGAGAGCGACAGCGGGGTCATTGTGCTTGCAGACGACCGCTTCATGCAGCCTTCCTACCGGCAGCTGCTTCCAGAGGAGTGGCGGGACTACTCTGTTATGACCTAAGCGGGTATAATCTACTGAAAAGGCATTCACCAGACAACTCAGGAGGTAATGACATGACGCTTAATATCGGACTTGTTGGAACAGGCTGGTTCTCCAAGGTACATGCGGATTTGCTGGCGGGCATGGAGGATGTGTCGCTGAAGGCGGTCTGCGGCAGCAGCAAGCTTAAGGGAGAAGAGATGGCCCGCCCTTACGGGGCCGAAGGCTACGGGGAGATTACCGAGATGCTGGACAGCCACAAGCTGGATGCCGTCTACATCTGCGTGCCGCCACAGTCGCACGGGGCGATTGAGCGGGCGCTGATCCGCAGGGCTATCCCCTTTTTCATCGAGAAGCCGCTAGGCTCAAGTACGGCCATTCCGGCCAGTCTGCTGGAGGATATCAAGCAGCATCAGCTGCTGACCTCGGTAGGCTATCATTTCCGCTATCAGGAGAATATCCAGCGGCTGAAGCAGACGCTTGCCGGAGACAAGGTAGGGATGATTACCGGAGAATGGATGGGCGGAATGCCCGGCGTGGCGTGGTGGCGCAATCAGGAGCAGTCCGGCGGGCAATTCACGGAGCAGACGACGCATATTGTTGACTTGCTGCGTTATCTGGCCGGTGAGGTGACAGAGGTCTACGGCATGTTCGGCAACCGGATTATGCATGAGAAGCATGAAGGGGTGACCGTAGCCGATGTAGGCACCGTATCGCTGAAGCTTGCAAGCGGCATTATCGCCAGCATCTCCAATACCTGTGTGCTGCCAGGAGAGGTGAACAAGGCTGGAATCAGCTTCTATAATGACAACGGCATGCTTGACTGGAACCCGGAGCGTCTGCTTGAAGTCCGCAGCGGGGACAGCAAGGAATACAAGAATACGGGCAACCCTTACGCTGTAGAGAGCGAGGCCTTCCTGTACGCTGTCCGCACCGGAGACCGCTCCCGTATTCTCAGCGATTACGAGGACGGGTACAAGACGCTGAAGGTAACCTGCGCCGCGTATGAATCCGCCCAGAGCGGATTGCCGGTGAAGCTGTAGGACTCTGTCCTAGGGTCAGGGAGCTGCTTAATGAATGAACACTGCGATCAGTGCGGGTGCCAGCCCAATGGAGAACAGCGCCGCCAGAATCATCGAGATACTGGAGATGGTGCCGGTCAGCGAGCTAAGCTCGAAGGCCTTGGAGGTGCCGGTGCCATGCGCTGCAGTGCCCAGCGAGACCCCGCGTGCCACTTCATTCTCAATGTGGAAGAGGCGCAGCACCGAAGGACCCATCATCGTTCCAAGCACACCCGTGAGAATGACGAAGACTGCGGTGATGCTGGGAACTCCGCCGATGCTCTGTGAGATGCTCATGGCAATCGGCGTAGTTACCGAACGGGGGACCAGGCTGGTGGCGAGATCTCCGCTCAGGTGCATTAATTTGGCCAGCAGCATGGACGACAGTACAGCCGTTACCGTTCCTGACAGCACGCCTGCCGCAATTTCGGCGGCGTGCTTTTTGAGTAGCTTGAAGTTCTTGTGCAGCGGAATTGCAAAGGCGATTGTCGCCGGCTGAAGCAGGTCTGACAGCCATTTGCCGCCTGCATTGTAGGATTCATAGGAGCTGCCTGTGATCAGCAGGAAGCCGATGATTACCAGCGGGGTGATGATCAGCGGAGAGGCGTACATTTTGCCGCTGGCCGCATAAATCCGTTTGGTTACAAGGTATACCGCAATGGTAAGTCCAAGGAATAATAGTCCGGTCATCATGAGCTTCTACGCTCCTTTACTTTATAGATCATCCCTGTCAGCAGACCCGAGCTGGCCATGACAGCAAAGGTGCCCACGAGCACAACAGCCAGTACCTGCAGGCCGAAGGATTCCAGCAGCTTCGAGTAGTTCATGACCCCGATAGCCGATGGAATGAAGAACAGCAGCAGCTCAGCCAGCAGCCAAGAAGCTCCTGCCTCCACCCAGTTCATACGGATCACGCCGGATTCGAGCAGCAGGAATAATAGAATCATCCCGATAATGCTTCCGGGAAGCGGAATATGCAGTAGTGAGGTTAATCCGTTAACGAGCAGGGAGAACACGGTTAGTCCGGCCACCTGCAGTAAGCCTAAGGCAATCTTTTTCATCATGATTACCTCCTTTCATCTCTTACTGAAATTTTACATCTAATTCTTTCATAGGTACAATGAATGGATTGAATATCTCGCATTCTAATTGTCTATGCATGGAGGTTACCTAATGGATATCAGACAGCTGGAGTATTTCGTGCAGGCCGCCAGGCTGAACAGCTTCTCCAGAGCCGCAGAATCGCTGTATATCACCCAGCCGACCATCAGTAAGATGGTCCGCAATCTGGAGATGGAGCTGGGGGCCGACCTGTTCTACCGCGAGGGCCGGAGCATCCGTCTGACCGATGCGGGAGAGCTGCTGCTCGTCAAGGCGCAGAACATTGTAGAGTCCTTTGCCAGCCTCTCCTCCGAGCTGGACAGCCTGCGCAATCTGAAGCAGGGGCATATCCGTATCGGACTTCCGCCCATGGTTGGGGCTAGCTTCTTCCCGGCGGTCATCGGGGAATTCCACCGGAAGTATCCCGAGGTGACGATCCGGCTGCATGAGGACGGGGCGAAGAAAGTGGAGGATGACGTAGAGTCCGGCCTGCTCGATATCGGGGCGATTGTACTGCCGGTGGACCCGGCCAGATTCCACTGCTTCACCTTTGTGGAGGAGAAGCTGGAATTGCTGGTTCCCGCAGGCCACCGTCTGGACGGAGCGCAGCAGGTGCCGCTGAGAGAGCTGGCCGAGGAGGAGTTCGTCCTGTTCCGGGAGGACTTCGCCCTCCATGACCGGATTATCTCGGAATGTGTCAAAGCTGGCTTTCAGCCCAAGGTGGTCTATGAAAGCTCCCAGTGGGATTTGATCAGCCGGATGGTCGCCGCCGGGATGGGCATTGCGCTGCTGCCGGAGACCATCTGCCGGGATATCGACCGTTCGCGGATTGCGGTGATTTCCCTGACCGAGCCGGTGATTCCCTGGCAGCTGGGCATGATCTGGCGCAAGGACCGCTATTTGTCCTTTGCCGCCAGGGAGTGGATTGCTTTTGCGATGAATGTACTAGGAGAGCGGTATTCGCGGCCGGAGCCTCCGGAGGATATATAAATAACAGAGCTTATTTATACTTCCGCCGACATTTTTTTCTTTTTTTGCAAATTTTGTTTTTTGGCATCATGATTTATGATAGGGGAGAAGTTGATAGAGAGAAGGTGAGTAACCGTGAACCTTTACCAGAATTCTCCTGATGTTAGCGGCCGGGATTACAGAGAAGATGAGCTCTTCCTTACTATAGAGAATTTAAGAAGCGAGCTGCTGGAGGTGGCCCGGGAACGGAGTCTGAGCGACCATACAGTGCTGGAGCTTAGCCAGCGGCTGGACGGATATATCGTGATGGCCCAGAACCTGATGATGGAGAGCCTGCGCAGCCGCAAGAATGCTGCCGCGCCCTACGGTAAGAAGAATAAGAAGAGCCAGCGGATCAGGAATCAGGCGGCTCTGCAGCAATAATCTATAATACACCCAAGCATCTGACGGTGTTTGTTAATCATGGTCCTACTAATGTGGGGCCATTTTGTTGTGCTTTTCATAGTGTTGTCCTATAATGGCAATTAATAGAAGGATAACCTGAATGATGGATAGGGAGGTGCCGGGTGGAGGCGAAGCTGACTACATTACGTACGGAAATCGAGAAGAATCTGTCCCGCTCGGGCCATAATCTTGCCTCATTTGCCAAAGTCTCCGGCCTGAACCGCGGCAGTCTCAGCGCCATTCTTCACGGCAATCCACCGAAGCCCATCTCGCTGGGACAGCTCGATGCCATGATCCGGGCCTTCGGCTTCCCGGAAGGCTGGCTGTATCCGCTGTATGTGGATGAGTGCTTCAGTGAAGAGCGGATCTCCCGCCGCCGTATCGAGCCCTTCCTAGTTAAATGTGCCGAGATGGGCAAGCAGCAATGCATTGAAGAGGTCTTAAGGCGGATTATGGAATATCAGCGGCCGCTGGATATTATCTACAGGGTGGCAGAGAGGCTGTTCTGCAGCGGCAAAGTACAGGAGTCCATCGTATTCTACAAGCTGATTGTAGACCATGAACAAGACAGCTATTCCGAGCGGATGGCGATCAGCCAGTACCGTATCTTCATGTCTTTGCAGACCACTCCGGATGTGGATATGGAGCAGAAGCTGCGCGCCGTAATCAGCTTCGAGCCTTACCGCGGGCTGCTTCCCGAGGAGATGCAACTGGACGGACTGCTGAAGCTGGCGAAGGTATGCTTCGCGCTGCATCGCTGGAAGGATGTTGAGAAATTCGCCGACGAGCTGAGGGCATTAGCAAGCGGAATCTACCGCGAGGAACTACGCCGCAGTAAGGGGAAGAGGGCAGAGGCTTTTCAGGCGGAACGTCCGCTGGTGGTCTATTACGGGCACGGTTATCTGCTGAAGGCATCGGCGCTTACCAAGCAAGGGGAGTATGAGCAGGCCAAGAAATATACCGCCGGCTATGCGGACCTGGGATGGTTCGAGATGCTGGATGACGAGGGGCGCAGCAGTGTGGACAGCTTCAAGCTGTTTGCCACGGCCAACGGGTTCACGCTGGAGATTCTGATGGGCAATATCTCTGTATTGCCGTCCTATATCGCTTTCTTGTCCGAGCATCCCGGCGAGATTCTGTCCGGCATGGTGATCATTATGGAGTCGGCCAACCGCTTCGGGTTCTCCGCTGATACGGTGATGTCGCGCTTTTCCCGGGAGATGCTGCGTTTTGAACAATTCCAGGATACGATCAATGTAGACCGGGTGTACCGTCTCTATTATCAGATTGCGATCTACCATATCTCCCGCCAGCAATATGCCAAGGGAATCGACTATATCATTCATTGTCTGCGTCTGACCATCAGGCTGAACAGCGGCAAGGACTTTATTAATTGTGTAACCTTATTTGAACTGAACAGAGACTATGCCTCCGATACCCAGCAGAATGCTTACCGGGAGCTGATCAGGGAGGTGAGAGCGCATGAAGAGATCACTGTTGATGACGGCCAGCGTTTTGGTATTGTTTAGCTTCATTCTTGCGGGTACAGGAACAGAACAGAAGTCCAAGGTAAGAGGCTTTACCGCTGTTGAACACGGAGTGGAATTCTAGAGCAGATTAGAGCAGTTAATTGTATAGCTAAGAGAGACTCCCCGGCCCTCTGTGTCGCGGGAGCGTTTGCGCGTGGTAATGTGAAATAAATTACATAGTAAGAGCGTAATCAGGAATTGACAAATTGCAGGCACGAAAATATAATTAGGTAGCCTAATTAATACATGGTTTAATTATTTGGAAACCTAACTAAAAATGGGGTGGAAGCATTGGGATAAATCGCGAAGGTGAAAACTCAGTCGGACACAAGCTTTTCTCTGCACTTCGGAAGCTGCGCAAAGGGCATTGGCATCACTCAGTGGAGGGGCACAAGCCAAGTGAGATGACTTTATTGATATGTATTGCACGGGCGTCGCATACTTCAGATCTGGGACTTAAGGTGTCGGAGATCAGCCGCTTCCTGGGACTGACTCCGCCAACAGTAACCCAGCTGATTAACAGTCTTGAAGCCAAACAGATGGTAGAACGGCAGGCTGATCCGTCTGACCGGAGGGTAGTGCGCATCAAGTTGACCGAACAGGGGAAAATTATTACCCGCAGGGCCAGGGACCATATGGACGCCACACTTAACAGGATGGTGGAGTATTTAGGTGAGGAAGAATCTGATCAACTGGCGGAACTGCTGCTGAAAGTCTATGCCTTTATGGAGGATAATCCTCCGCCTAATCTAGACCGGTTACAAATGAACGGAGATGAGAAGCATGATTAAATTAATGAAACAACTGAAGCCCTTTCGCTGGGCCATTGCGGCTGTACTGATTCTTGTATTTCTGCAGTCCATGGGGGATTTGTATCTTCCGACCCTGATGAGTGACATTATCGACAAGGGGATTGTGGACGGCGACCAGCCTTATATCTGGAGAATCGGCGGCTTCATGCTGCTGGTGGCGGCTGGCGGTGTGCTATGCTCTATTATTGCCAGCTATCTGTCAGCCAGAGTGGCGGCAGGCTTCGGGAAGAATACCCGTTCCCGGGTGTTCAATCATGTGGAGAATTTTACGCTCCATGAATTCGATAAGCTGGGTACGGCCTCATTGATTACACGTACCACTAATGATATCACACAGGTTCAGACAGTATTGACTATGATGCTCCGCATGATGGTCGGTGCCCCGATGATGATGATCGGCGGGATTATTATGGCGGTGTCTGAGGACGCCAAGCTCTCGCTGATTTTTGTAGTGGTGATTCCGCTGCTGGTCGGAGCGATATTTTTCATCGGAATGAAGGGTCTACCGCTGTTCAAGGCGATCCAGATCAAGCTGGACAAATTAAATCTGGTGCTGCGCGAGCATCTGACCGGTATCCGCGTCATCCGCTCCTTCAACCGGATTGAGCATGAGAACAGACGGTTCAGTTCGGCGAACCGCGACCTTACCGACACGGCGATTAAAGTGAACAAGGTGATGGCGGGACTGATGCCGCTGATGATGATCGTCATGAACTTCTCGATGATTGCCATTCTGTATTACGGTGGAATCCGCATTGGCGATGGGGATCTGAAGGTTGGCTCCCTGATGGCATTCATTCAGTATGCAATGCAGATTATGTTCTCGCTGATCATGGTGTCGATGATGTTCGTGCTGATTCCAAGAGCTTCTGCCTCAGCGCTGCGCATTAATGAAGTGTTGGATATGCAGCCAGAGATTAAGGACCCTACCTCTGCAGAACTGAAGAATACGGCTACAGCTACACATGAGGATGGCCGTGACGGATTGCGCGGGTATGTGGAGTTCGACAATGTATCCTTCGCTTATCCGGGTGCAGAGCAGGCAGCCTTGTCGGGGATTACCTTCAGTGCGCGCCCTGGTGAGATAACCGCCATTATCGGCGGAACCGGGTCAGGCAAGTCCACGCTGCTGAATATGATTCCGAGATTCTATGATGCCATAGAAGGTACAGTAAGTGTGGATGGTGTGGATGTGCGCCAGATGACGCAGGAGGAATTGCGGAGCAAGATAGGTTATATTCCGCAAAAAGCCGTGCTGTTCACTGGTACCATCAACGAGAATATCCGTTACGGCAAAGAGGATGCTACCGAGGAGGAGATTCTTCATGCTGCCAAGGTGGCACAGGCCTATGACTTTGTCACAGCGATGAAGGAAGGCTTCGATTCAAGCATCTCCCAGGGGGGCGGTAACGTCTCCGGCGGCCAGAAGCAGCGTCTGTCGATAGCCCGTGCCCTTGTCCGCAAGCCGGAGGTATATCTGTTCGATGACAGCTTCTCCGCACTGGACTTCAAGACCGATGCCAAGCTGCGTGCCGCGCTCAAGGAGGAGACTACGGAATCTACTGTCCTTATCGTCGCACAGCGGGTAAGCACGGTAATGGATGCAGACCGGATTATCGTACTGGATGAAGGTCAAATTGTCGGTATGGGCACGCACCGCGAGCTGCTGGACAACAATGAGGTGTACCGCGAGATCGTATCCTCGCAGCTGTCAGAGGAGGAAATAGCATGAGTGAGCAGAACAAAGCAATGAAGCCGCCCGCCCGCAGACACGGCGGATTCGGCCCCGGCCCGGGCGGACCCGGCATGGGTATGCCTCCCGAGAAGGCGAAGGATTTCAAGGGCACCCTGCGCCGCCTGATCCGGTATTTGCGCCCGCGCCAGGTACAGCTGATTATCGTATTCGTAATGGCGATTGCCAGTACCGTATTCAGTATTTTCAGCCCCAAGGTGATGGGTAAGGCAACGACCAAGCTTTTCGAAGGCGCTTATGGCAAGATGATGGGCGTGCCTGGGGCGGCGATTGATTTTGGCTATGTGAATGATATTCTGATCCTGCTGGCAGGCCTGTATCTGTTCAGCGCGCTGTTCAGTTATATCCAGCAGTATGTCATGGCCGGTGTGGCGCAGAAGGTCGTATACGACATGCGCGAGCAGATCAACAGCAAGCTGGAGCGGCTGCCGCTGAAATATTTCGATTCCCGGACCCACGGGGAGATTCTTAGCCGGGCGACCAATGATGTGGACAACATCAGTACCACCCTGCAGCAGAGCTTAACCCAGCTGATCACCTCTATTGTGACGATTGTCGGGGTTATTGTGATGATGCTGACGATCAGCCCGTGGCTAACCCTGATTACGATCGTAACGCTGCCGCTGAGCTTCGTGGTGATTATGCTGATCACCAAGCGCTCCCAGACCTATTTCGTCGGACAGCAGAAATCGCTGGGCCAGCTGAATGGTCATGTGGAGGAGATGTATACCGGGCACCGGATCATCAAGGCTTTTGGACGGGAGAAGAATTCCCTGAAGGACTTCAATGCCATCAATGAGGATCTGTATAACTCCGGCTGGCGCTCCCAGTTCATCTCCGGGATTATTATGCCGCTGATGATGTTCATCGGGAACCTGGGGTATGTGCTGGTATGTGTGGTCGGCGGGATCTTCGTGACCAAAAAAGCGATCGACGTCGGTGACATCCAGGCATTCATCCAATATTCGCGCCAGTTCACCATGCCGATTACGCAGACTGCCAATATTGCCAACATCATTCAGTCCACCATCGCTTCGGCAGAACGTGTATTTGAACTGCTGGATGAGGACGAGGAAGTCCCTGAAGTGGCTGCTACACTGGCGAAACGTTCAGCAGCTGCAGAAGAGGGCTCTGTGGAATTCCGGCACGTACAGTTCGGCTACAAGCCGGGTGAACTCCTGATTGAAGACATGAACATCGAGGTCAGTCCGGGACAGACCATTGCAATTGTAGGACCAACCGGAGCCGGTAAAACCACACTGATCAACCTGCTCATGCGCTTCTATGAGATCAGCGGCGGGGAAATTGTGATCGACGGTGTGAACATCACCGATATGAAGCGCAGCGAGCTGCGCAGCAAATTCGGTATGGTGCTTCAGGATACCTGGCTGTTCAACGGGACCATCCGCGATAATATCGCTTACGGCCGGGAAGGGGCTTCGGAGGCTGATGTGGTGCGGGCAGCCAAGGCTGCGCATGCCGATCACTTCATCCGTACGCTGCCGCTCGGGTATGACACGATTCTGAATGAAGAGGCCTCGAACATCTCCCAGGGTCAAAAGCAGCTGCTTACCATCGCCCGGGCGATTCTGGCCGATCCGTCCATCCTCATTCTGGATGAAGCAACCAGCAGCGTAGATACGCGGACAGAGGTGCAGATCCAGAAGGCGATGAACACGCTGATGCACGGCAGAACCAGCTTCGTGATCGCTCACCGCCTGTCCACCATCAAGGACGCCGATCTGATCCTGGTGATGAACCAGGGTAGCGTCATTGAGAAGGGCACCCATGTGGAACTGCTGGAAGCGGGCGGCTTCTATGCCGATCTCTATAACAGCCAGTTCTCCGGGGATGACCTGCCGGACGCAGGCTGATCCGAATAGAACAGTTACCTGAATATAGCCGGCTGTAGACCACAGCCAAGTATAACTTAGCGTTCATGCAGAGCGTCTTCGGACATTCTCTGTATGAACGCTTTTTTTGTCGTTTAGGAAATTATAGTTTCCTCCTGAAGTGGGTAAGGCGTGTTTAGAACATACATTATGCTCGCACGCAGGCGCTTGGCCCGAATGTATGCGAAAAACAGCATGCATTATGCTCGCACGCAGGCGCTTGGCCTGAATGTATGCCAAAAACAGCATACATTATGCTCGCACGCAGGCGCTTGGCCTGAATGTATGCCAAAAACAGCATACATTGTGCTCGCACGCAGGCGCTTGGCCTGAATGTATGCCAAAAACAGCATACATTATGCTCGCACGCAGGCGCTTGGCCTGAATGTATGCCAAAAACAGCATACATTGTGCTCGCACGCAGGCGCTTGGCCCGAATGTATGCCAAAAACAGCATACATTGTGCTCGCACGCAGGCGCTTGGCCCGAATGTATGCCAAAAACAGCATACATTATGCTCGCACGCAGGCGCTTGGCCTGAATGTATGCCAAAAACAGCATACATTATGCTCGCACACTGTTCCACCTCATCCCTCCATTCCTGCTCAAAATACAAATTTTCCAGTATTCAATCCACCTAAATCGGGAATTGTTGTATAGAAGGCATGATTCATCCTCTACGTAACGCTCGACAAATCAAAGTTCCTGCATGTCGTACAACAACATTCCGGATAATCGGGTTATTGATGGGCAGAAGCTGCAATACATGCAGCATTTTCTTCCACTTAATCCACATCATATGAAGACAAATCGGTGAAAGCGCTACTGCGATGACAAAACCCCATTTTCTATGTTTTTCAAAAAAAGATTTGCTTAAAAATTTCGGGGTATATATGATAAGGATATCAAAATGACCCGCGGCTCATTTTTGGGCGGACGGATAGGAGAGAGGATGAAAGGTATGTCGGGCTACGGAAAATGGGTAGCAGGGAGCAAGACCAAATGGATCACTCTGCTGGTATGGGTTGCGCTGGTCGGGGTGCTTACGATGCTATGGCCATCAGTGAATTCACAGGTTGCTAACAATGCCTCCAATCTGCCGGAGGATTCACAATCGGTGCGGGCATCGGTCGTTGCTGAGAGAGAATTTCCGGCCGGAAGCGGAGTGCCGGCACTGCTTGTATGGCATCGTGACGGAGGAATCGCGGAGGAGGATCTCGTACATATAACAGCAGTATACAGCAAGCTTGAGCAGCAGCCTCTTATGCATCAGAACTTCGTTCCTCCGCTGGGCAAGCTGCCGCCGCAGGCGCTGCAGGCGTCCTTGTCGGAGGACCGGAGCACGCTGGTCACCCCTGTGCTGTTCGACAAGACGGCAGACAGCGACCAGCTCGGAGAGTCGCTGAAGAGCTTGAAGGAGCTGGTCCGGACGGAGACGGGGACTGACCCGTCTGCCGCCAAGCCGGACAGCGGAGACTTGAGCCTGCGCGTATCCGGCCCGGTCGGAATCTCGGTAGATGCTACAGGGCTGTTCAAGAATGCCGATGTGTCGCTGCTGATTGCCACCGTCATTCTGGTGCTGGTCTTCCTGCTGCTGATCTACCGTTCACCCATCCTGGCGCTGATTCCGCTGGTTGCTGTAGGCTTCGCTTATGGCGTAACCAGCCCGGTGCTTGGCCTGATGGCCAGGGAAGGCTGGATTACAGTGGATTCGCAGGCGGTCTCGATCATGACGGTGCTGCTCTTCGGGGCAGGGACAGACTATTGCCTGTTCCTGATCTCGCGCTTCCGTCAGATGCTGAAGGTGGAGGAGAATAAGGGGCGCGCACTGCTGAGCGCCATTTCGCATTCCTCCGGGGCAATTGCGATGAGCGGCTTCACGGTGGTGCTGGCCCTCTTCGCTCTGCTGCTGGCCAAATACGGCGCGTATCACCGGTTTGCAGTACCGTTCAGCGTATCCATCCTGATTATGGGGGTAGCCAGTCTTACCCTGGTTCCGGCCTTGCTGGCAATCTTCGGACGGACCTCCTTCTTCCCGTTCGTGCCGCGCACGCCACAGATGGAAGCAGAGCGGGCCAAGGCCAAGGGCAGACCGGTGCCGCAGCCGCAGCCTGCCCGCCGTAAGGGAATCGGGTACCTGGTGGTATCCCGTCCGTGGGCCATTGTCGGAATTACCGTAGTACTTCTGGGAGTGCTGGCCTCATTCTCCAGCGGAATTAAGTTCACCTATGATATTCTGTCGTCATTCCCGAAGACTATGGAGTCGCGGGAAGGCTTCGACCTGATCGGCAAGCAATTCTCCCCCGGTGAGCTGGCGCCCGCCAAACTGATAGTTGATACGGAAGGGTTACCCGGCGGAGAAGACCTGAAATCCGTGCTGAGCAGCCTGTCTTACGTGGATGTGGTCTCAGACCCGCAGCAGGGGGCCGTCAATCCGAAGATTACTGCCTATGATATCGAATTCAAGGACAATCCGTATTCGATTGAGGCGATGGACCATATCCCGGCACTTCAGGCTACGGTTGAGTCGGCCCTGACGGAATCCGGGATTGAGAACGCGCAGGATAAGGTATGGATCAGCGGCCAGACCGCTACCCAGCACGATACCAAGGAGCTTGGGGAACGTGACACCGATCTGATCATCCCGGTCGTTATCGGCCTGATTACGGTGCTGCTGCTGGTCTATCTCAGATCTGTCGTAGCCACAGTCTATCTGGTGGGGACAGTAATTCTATCGTTCTTCTCGGCACTGGGCCTGGGCTGGATCATTATTCATTACGTGCTCGGAGCAGATGCGATTCAAGGGGCCATTCCGCTATATTCCTTCGTCTTCCTGGTAGCGCTCGGGGAGGATTATAACATCTTCATGGTCTCGAATATCTGGAAAAAGCGGAAGCATATGCCGCTGAAGCAGGCGATTGCAGAAGGTGTGAATGAGACCGGCTCGGTCATTACCTCCGCCGGATTAATCCTGGCCGGTACTTTCGCCGTGCTGGCAAGCCTACCTATTCAGGTGCTGGTCCAGTTCGGCATCATCACTGCGATCGGTGTCCTGCTGGATACCTTCGTGGTCCGTCCCTTCCTGGTACCGGCTATTACTGTTCTCTTCGGACGTCTGGCCTTCTGGCCGGGTAAGCATCAGGAAGTAAGTGAAGCCTCTGCTTCGGATACACAGCGGTAAGAAGTAGTTAGTTCTACAATTTTCTGGAGAAACAACAAAGAAATCGCCCTTTCGGGAAAATGGAAGATCCATCAACCATCCCGAAAGGAGCGATTTTTTTGCTGTTGCCAGCGAATCTCTATTAAAGGGAGAAGCCCTTTTTTTGAGCGAAGCTAGTAAACAAGTGAGTTCATTCCATAAAAGCAGTAAGGTACGAAGCTGCCTTCGTAGCGAAAAAACAGGAATAAGTGTATTCTGTGCAACTAAAAATAGGGAAACGGGTGGACTTCCTCTTCTAAGTGTAGTCTGTACAACTAAATTTGCCCGGATGGGCGAAAATCCAGGTATAGGGGCATTTTAATTGCACGAACTACATCTAAACGGAGATTTGGCAGCGTATCGGACGATTTAGTTGTACGAATTGCAATTAAGCCTACCCCTTGCACCCTAATCGGGGTGAGGTAACCCCTCAGCAAGCCATTAGTTAAAGTAATTCTCAACATGTTTAGATCTGATGTGCTACTAGTCAGCCTGGACATCCGGAGTACGGCTGTGCAGCAGCTCGTACTTGTCGAGCGAGGAGCCGACAATGGCTTCGTTCCGGCCGGCACCGCGGTGCGAGTCCCGGAAGGCGGGACTTGAGGTCCAGCCGTTCAGCGCTTCCTCATTCTCCCAGACGGTGCTGATCTTCAGCTCCTCCACGCCTTCCTTGGGAGCGCCGCGCCACACCTCCATGCGGATGAAGCCGGGGATGCTCTGCACCCCGTTATCTGCGCTGAACCGTGAGGCCAGCGCTTCACCATGTCCTTCCTTGATCTTAATCGTATTGGTAACTACCAGCATGCCAAGTCCTCCTTGTAGGGCTGTACGTAATGTCTGTCTTTGTTGTACGTAATGTCTGTCGTTATTGCGGATTCGTGGTCCAGATGCCTGCTGTTTTCAGGAAAACGCGGTCAGGCAGCTTAAGTGCAGCGAGCGTCAGCTCGGCCACATCCTCCGGCTGCATCATCCGGTCCTCGTCCCCGATCTTAAGACCCGCATCGGCAGCAAGGCCTGTATTCACTGTGCTTGGGGTCAGCGCTACGACACGGATATTATGCTTACGCACCTCCATCGCCAGCGACTCCGTCATGCCCATGAGCGCAAACTTGGAAGCACAGTAGGCTGAGCCTGTAGCGAAGCCGCGTTCTCCTGCGGTGGAGGAGATATTGATAATATTGCCGCTCGAACGCTCGATCATCGCAGGCAGTGCCGCGCGGGTCACATAATAGGCCCCGAACAGGTTGATCTGCATATGCCGTTCCCAGTCCGCCGGGTCCATCTCCAGAAACGTGCCGAACTGGGCGATCCCGGCATTGTTAATAAGCGCGTCGAAGGGGCCGAGGTCCTTCTGCAGGGCCACTACCGCCCGCTCCGCTTCTTCACGTACGGCAATATCGGCTACAGCGATACTGACCTTGATGTCGTACACCTCGGTCAGCGCCGCCTTCAGCGCCTCCAGATCCGCCGAGGTTCTGGAGATCAGCCCCAGGTTGGCGCCTTCCTTAGCCAGCCCCATAGCGAGCGCCTTGCCGATTCCCTTGCCTGCACCTGTAATGACAATACTGGTTCCTCTCAAATCCATAACCTGTCGTCACGCTCCTTATATATAGAATGATGGGTAATTCTAGAAGATACTGTCTATTATACCTGAGCGGCCGGGCACAATCACGCCGGAGCCGCACCTCCGGCAGTGCAGACCGCCAGGCCCCCGGTACCACTTGTGCCGCCTGTGCCGCTAATGCCCCGCAGCGCCCGGTCATCCCGCTTTAGTCTTCCGGCGTAATTGTCTTAAGCGGCAGGGTCGCCGGACCTTCGAGCACATCGCCTTCGTAGGAGAAGCGGGAGCCGTGACACGGGCAATCCCAGGAGCGTTCGGCATTATTCCATTCGCATTCACAGCCCATGTGGGTACAGGTTCTGTCCACAAGATGCAATTGGCCCTCAGGGTCGCGGTAGGCACCTACGCGTTTGCCGTCATGGAAGACAACAGCCCCCTGATCCGGCTCCAGATCTTTTGTCTTGGTGTGCACAATCTCCACTTTGCCGGCCACCAGCTCCTTGGCGACCGAGAAGTTCTGCACGATGAAGTTCTTGATGGCTGGAACGGCCTTGAAGCGTGAGGGATCATATAACCCGGTGTACGGGTTGCTGCTTCCCAGAATGCCGTCTGCGATCAGGCGGGCAGCCACGGTTCCGTTCGTCATGCCCCATTTTCCGAAGCCGGTAGCGATATAGATCTCCTCGTCCTCAGCGCGCTTACCGATATAGGGAACCCGGTCCAGCGTGATCAGGTCCTGGGTGGACCAGCGGAACGGAATACTGCGGATGCCCAGTTGCTCCCCGGCGAACCGCTCCAGATTCTCATAATGGCCGAACGTACAAATGCCTTGACCCGTCTTGTGGTTCTCCCCGCCGGCGATGACCAGCTTCCGGTCTCCCCATTCCACTGCCCGCAGCGAACGGGCCGGTTCACCGGCACTCAGATACATGCCGCCCTCATAATCCGTCTCCGGCTCGAAGGCCAGACAGTAGGAGCGTTCGGCATGCAGCCGTGAGAAGTAGAGGGAGCCGCCGTCATAGAAGGGAAAGTGGGAAGCCGACACGGCATGGCGGCAGCGGATCTGGAGCTTCTCTCCCTCGGTATGCAGGGTTATCTGTCCGTCCGTATCAACCTTCTCTCCGATCATCGTATGCTCAAATACGGCGCCGCCCCTGTCCAGAACCGCCTGCAGCAGTCCCTTCAGGTACTTTAGCGGGTGGAAACGGGCCTGATCCGGCATCCTGATAGCCCCGCCTGCACCCAGCGGCAGGGGGACCTGATCCAGCCACTCTCCGGGCAGTCCCAGCTTGCCGTAAGCCTCGAATTCCTTATTCAGCGCCTTCAGCGTCTTCTCGTCACCTTGATCCGCATACAGGTAGGCCGCCTCCCGCTTCATCCCGCAGGACAGGTCCAACTCCTCCGCTGTGGCAATCATCCATTCCATGGCCTCGCTGTTCGACTGATAATACATCCGGGCCTGCTCTTCGCCGAAATGCTTCAGCAGATCATGATAGATCATGCCGTGCTGGGCGGAGATTTTGGCGCTGGTATAGCCGGTGGTTCCGCCGAGAATCTGTCCGGCTTCAAGCAGTGTGACCTTATATCCGGCCTTGGACAGCAGATAAGCGGTAGTAATCCCGGTAATTCCTGCCCCTACAATAGCTACGTCTGTGACATGATCTTCCGCAAGCACCGGAAAAGACGGCAGACCTGTACTGGCTATCCATAACGATTCCGGAAATTGCGGAAGACCTTGCGGACGGGGTTCCTGTGTGCTCATAGTCTAGTCCCTCCTAAGTGATGATCCATTTCATTTATTACCACTCTTCCGTGAAAAGAAACGCCCCGCTCCCCCGGCAGGTGCATGAAAACCGCCAGAAAGTGCCAACCTAAGAAGAAATTCACGGAGCAGCGGGCGGAGAGGGGCAGAGACCTATGTCGGAACAACAGCATACACAGGCGGTTCTGCTCGAATGGATCAGAAGCCAGCTAAGCGGGTTCGGCGACCTTGAAGACAAGGTCTTGACGATTCCGGCGGGACAGGTCAGCCTGCTCTATATCAAAAGCGTGACAGACGGACAGGCCATCAGCCGCAATATTATTGCTCCGTTCTACGAGATGGGCCATCCCGCAGCCTACTACAGCTATGTGGCCGATTACCCCGGCAGTGAAGAGGTGACAGACGGGCAGCGTGCTCTGGATCTTCTGCTCAGCGGCTATGCCTGTATTGGGCGGGAGGGCAAGCTCTGCTGCTTCGATGTCCTCCGGGCGGAGGCCAGCAGTATCAAGGAGACGATTACGGAGAGTATCAGCCAAGGTCCCTCCGATGCGCTGGGGGAGAGTCTGGCGGTGAACCTCAATCTGGTCCGGCGGCGTTATCTGTCCTCTGCGCTCAAGATGGAATTTACCGTTATCGGCAATGTGTCCAAGACCAAGGTGGCGATCCTCTACGACGAGAGCCGGGTGAATCACCAGGTGCTGGCGGAGTTAAAAGAGAAGCTGGACTCGCTGAAGCTCGACATTCTGCAGGCTGCCGGTGAACTGGAGAAATATATCAGCAGCGACAAGCTGCGCATTTTTCCCAAGACCATAGTAACCGAGCGCCCCGACCGGGTGGTATTCAATCTGGCAGAGGGCAAGGTGGCGGTCCTGCTGGATACGACCGGGTATGCGATTGTGCTTCCGTCCATATTCAATGATTTCTTCACCGCCATGGATGACAAAATCCATCTGCCCTTCGTCGGCCGCTTCCTGAAGCTGCTGCGCATTCTGGGCGTGGCCATGACGTTATGGCTGCCGGCCTTGTACATTGCCTTCACCTCATACAATCCGGAGATTGTGCGGGTGCAGATCGCCCTGCTGATCGGGGGAAGCCGCGCTACGGTGCCTTATCCTTCTTTTGTCGAGGTGATTCTGATGATGATCATGATGGAGTTCCTGACGGAGGCCAGCTTGCGTCTGCCCAGAGCCATCGGTCCTACAGCGACCACGGTCGGCGGTCTGATCCTGGGGCAGGCTGCTACAGCGGCGGGGCTGATCGGCAACATTATGATTATTCTCGTCTCCGTAGTGGCGATATCCAATTTCCTGGTTCCGCTGAATATGATGAGCTTCTCCATCCGTGTGCTGAAGTATTTCTTTGTCATTGCCGCAGCTGTGCTCGGGCTTGTGGGTGTCGTTATCTGCCTGGTGGGCTTCACGCTGTACTTATGCAGCCAGCGCAGCTTCGGCCAGCCGTATTTCAAGATGTTCGCCCTTGATGCGCTGGGAGCGTCACTGAAGAAGAAAAGTGGGGGCTCCTAATGGCAAACAGCCGCTATTTCTACTGTCTGTTTCTCATGAACTCCCTGATCAATATCATTAACTTCACCCCACGGGAGCTGATGGATGCCCGCTTCGACGGTGCGCAGTCCTCCATCCTGGTTGCGGTGGCTACGGGCACCCTGTTCATCTACCTGTTCACCAGAGTCATCCGTAAATTTCCGGGGAAGGGACTGCCGGAGATCTTCGGTTCAGTGATGCCGAGGCTGCTGGTCTCCCCGCTGATTGTTGTATATGCGGTTCTCTGGTATCTGGCCGGGGCGCTGATTCTTCTGTCCTTTGTGGACATTACCCTCCGGTTCATCAGTCCGGACACCAGCCCGATGGCAGTCTTGCTCGGGTTCCTGGTATTGACCTGCCTCTGTGCCAGAATAGACTCGCTGTCCCTGCTCTATGGACTGGAAATTACGCTGGCTATCACCCTGCCCTTAATTCTGTACACGACAGTCAAAGCAGTGGTGAACCCGGACTTTAGCTGGGACGCTGTGCTGCAGATCATGACACATGCCCTGCATCCTCCAGACTGGAACAGCATTGCGGCGGCGACCTTCACGTTCAGCGGCTACATAAATATGGCGGTCTTCAACCGGGTATTTCATGGCTTGAAGCTGAAGCATATCTGGATTCTGAGTCTGGAGGGGCTGCTCGTGCTGGCCATCACGTTTTATGTGCCCATCGGATATCACGGAACCGTCGGTGTTGAGCGGCATGTGTACACCTGGTTCACCACAGCGGACAGCATCCGGATTGAGTCGTTTTTGATTGAGCGTATGCTCTATCTCTTTTATTTTGCTTACAGCACGCTGGCGCTGGTCAGTGCCATTATCCAGTGGCATGTCGGCAAAGAGCTGCTCCTCAGCCAGCTCCCCTCCGCCCCCGGCAGACCTAAGACCAGACAGTGGCAGGAGATCGTCATTCTGGCGGTTTTTGCAGCGGGCACCCTGCTCCTGATGCGCATAGATCAGTACGACCTTAATATGCTCGGGGTATTCCTGCTGCATATCCGCTGGTACGGGGAGCTGCTGCTGATCCTGCTGTTATTCGGGTGCTACTGGATGGTAAGGAGGCGAAGAGCGTGAGAGCGGGAGTAATCGGGACTCTGCTGGTGATGCTGCTGTCCGCAACCATGACCCTGGCCCTTGCAGGCTGTAATTTCAAGGATATTGACCGGAGAATATTTGTCGTTGCTATTGGCATTGATCCCGGCCGGAAGGAAGGAACGTTCAAGGTTAGTCTGAAGCTGGCGATTCCGCAAGGGGATGTCACGAAGATTGACGAGAAGATGCAGATCCTGACCGAAGAATCGGATAGTATCTCTGAAGCACTGCGCAGAATGAAGTCCAAGGTGGAGAAGGAGCTCGACTATGTGCACTGCAAATCGGTAATTCTGGGGGAAGGGCTTGCCGCAGACGATATCCGGCATGTAACGGACTGGGCAGTCCGGCGCAGAGACATCCAGCTGATTCTTAATTTCGCCGTGGGCAGGCCGGGGGCGTTGGAGGTGCTTCAGGTTAAGCCGCCGTCAGAGCGCATTCCGTCCAACTCGCTGATTCTGGCAATGAGTGGGCAAGGCACCGAGTCGCCCTTCATCTCCAGTGTGTATTCCTATCAGCTGATGCGGAGTATTTATGAGAATGGGATAGACCCCATATTGCCGGTTATTGAAGCGCAGAAGAAGGACCAGTTCCTGATTGACAAGATCGCTCTGCTGGATAAAAGAAAAATCAAGCTGGTCCTCTCCCCGGACGAGACCCGGCTGTTCAACCTGCTGTCCCGCTCCAATCTGCGGACGAACTTCCCCGCCCATATAGGCGGCGGTATGTATCAGTACTATACGGAGAGCTCCTCTTCAAGCTACCAGATTGTCACTCCCGCAGATGAAGATCCCTATCTCCGCTATACCATTAAAATCCGGGCGATCCTGGAGGAGAGCAGCACGGCGGAGACCGTCACCCACCATATGCTGAAGAGAATTGGGGAGGCCGGTGCAGCGGAACTGGAACATGCTGTAACCGCACTGCTGGTCAAAATACAAGGCAGCGGCATGGACCCGCTGGGCTGGGGGCTGCATTATGGCGCGCGGCACTGGAATAATGATACGGAGATGGCTGACTGGGAGCGTCTGTATCCCCGGCTGCAATTTCAGGTCAAGGCCAAGGTGGACATTAAATACTCGGGAATGATCAAATAGAGCCGCGGCGGATTGACGCTTCCGGCATCAGGACTTATACTTGATCTAAAAACAAATTAGAGGATGATAAAGATGAGAACCCTGAACCTGACCTCTCAGCGTCAAGCCGTGTATGATATCGTCCGCAATTCCCATGATCACCCTACCGCTGCGGAAGTCATGAACCGGCTGGTTGAGCAGGGGCATAACCTCGCTTATGGAACGGTCTACAATTCCTTGCGCTACCTTACAGATAAGCAGATGATCCGCGAGCTGAAGCTGGGGGAGGCGGCCAGCCGGTATGATGCGCGCCTGGACGACCACCAGCATATTGTCTGTGAAATCTGCGGTGCCGTGGATGAAGTGATGAGCCAGGTCCCGCAGGAGTGGAGCGACTCGGTGGCAGCAGATACAGGCTATTCGATCACTCATACGCATGTGGTATTCGGAGGCATATGCCCGGCCTGCCAGAGCAGAAATTCACGCCAGAACTAGGACGTTTGTATGAGTTGTGCTGGCTCGCTTAGTAATGTAATATAACAAAAGACCGTTTTCATGGAAACGGTCTTTTTGCTGTGCTCCTATAAAAATTATCAATAAATATAGGGAAATTATCATTAATTGCCGGAAAAAAGAGGGTTTCGGGGGCTGATATTTAATTATATATAAAGCTGCCGCTATGATCCTTCTTAAGACCCAGGAAGAATGAAAGAGAGAGTGAGTCCATTATATGAATAAAAAGGTGCGTCTGAACATCCGTACGAAGCTGATTACTACCTATCTGCTTGTCCTGCTGGTACCGAGCATCATTATAGGCTGGTTAACCTATCAATCGGCCAGCAGCAACATAGGGGAGCAGCTTACCAATAATGCCCAGGAAAGTGTAGTTGCAGTGAACCAGATCATAAGTTCCAATATTCAGTCGAAAATAGATGATATTCTCTATTTCGCCGGACAGCTTCCGGCAGATTCCATTAATAACGAGGCGGCCGGACTGGCGGCGCCTGCCCTGGAGAACAGATTGCGGGAGTATGCCGCGCTGCATCCCGATGTGCTTGATATTTATGCCGGAACCAGCAAAGGCAAGAGCATCCGAGCGGCAGAGCTGGAGCTGCCGGAAGGCTATGATCCGCGCAAGGAGAATACATATATCAATGCGCTTAAGAAGGGCAGCGGCACTGTGATCTCACCGGTATTTCAGACGGTGAACGGGGAGAGCGCCATTGCGGTATCGGCGGTGCTCGCAGGCGGGGACGGCGTAGTCAGTCTTGATCTGAATCTGTCCTCCCTTGCCGGTATGACGGATATCAAGGTCGGTCAGGAGGGCTATATTCTGATTATCGACAGCAGCAAGAAATTCCTGGTTCATCCCACAGAAGCGATTGGTGCGGAATCCTCGCTTGAGTTCGTGAAGCAGATGTTCGGGAGTGAGAGCGGAAGCTTCGATTATGTATATAAGGATGCACCCAAGAAGATGACCTTCATGGTGAATGAGCTGACGGGCTGGCGAATTGGAGGCACTATCAGCTTGAATGAGATTACGCAGGCAACCAGCGGCATCCGTGAGACGGTCTGGCTGGTCATCTCTGTATCCGTGCTGCTGGCGCTGGTGCTGATCTATTTCAACATTGCGTCGATTCTGAAGCCGCTGATCCGCCTGCGCAAGGCAACCGAGCGGATTGCCGGCGGCGACCTGTCGGAGGATATCGGGGAATTCCGGGGGGATGAGATCGGCCTGCTGGCCGGGAATTTCCGCCTGATGGTGGAGAATCTGCGGCAGATGATTATCGGGGTGCAGACGATGACGGATAATGTCTCTTTCTCTGCGGAGCAGCTGAGCGCGGGGGCAGAGCAGACGACCAAGGCTATAGAGCATGTGACAGTGGCCATCCAGGAGGTGGCAGCGGGCACGCAGCAGCAGGTGGGCAGTGTACATAAAGGAATGGCAAGCACGGCAGCCACCACCACCGAGGTAGCCCATATCTCGGAGTTCATGCAGCAGGTGTCGGTAATGATGGACAAGACCTCGCTGTCGGCTTCGGAGGGCAATGATTCGGTCATCAGCGTAGTCGACAAAATCAACGGCATTCATGAGACCGTGGAGGAGATGGGCAAGGTCATCGATCAGCTGAGTGAGCGGGTCGGGCAGATCCAGGGGATTACCGGCGTGATCTCGGGAATCTCGCGGCAGACGAACCTGCTGGCGCTGAATGCGTCCATAGAAGCGGCCAGAGCCGGTGAACAGGGCCGCGGGTTCGCTGTGGTAGCCTCGGAGGTCCGCAAGCTTGCGGAAGAATCTGGAAAGTCAGCAAGCCTGATCTCCGAGCAGGTTGCCTCTATCCATTCAGAGATGCTCCGGGCTACGGCAAGCATGGAGGATGCGAAGACCAAGGTGATGGACGGCATCATGGCTGTGGATACAACGGGACGTTCGTTCTCGCGTATCCGCAGGGCGATTAAGGGGGCAGCGGAGACTATAGGCGGAATGAACGAAGGCGTTCAGACCCTGACTGCAGAAGCAGATAGTCTGGATCAGGCTATTAACGAGATCCGCGGCATTACCGAGGCTGCGGCAGGCAGTACCGAGACGATCTCGGCAGCCGCCCAGCAGCAGCTTGCCTCGGTGGAAGAGATCGCCTCTTCCTCAGCCGACCTGAGCCGGCAAGCCGATGAATTGCAGCAGCTGGTCGGACGCTTCAAGCTGTACCCAGGAAACCAGGCTCCTGCCGCGCCGGAAGCGGTCAAGCCGGGGGAGAACCTCCCTGGGGATCAGCAGAATTCATGAGGCCGAATATGCGGTCTGGTCTTTTCTTTTACCTCACTTTGCAAGTATACTGGTAAGCAACAATACGGGGTGATGAAGGGGAGAAGCGTTCATGGCAGAGCAATTAAAGGGCATTACCGTAGCCCTGGCCGGTCCGCGTAAAGCGGAAGATATGGCCAAGCTGGTAGAGAATATGGGAGGAACCGCGCTGCACCGTCCCGCTCAAGGGACAACCTTTCTGGATGATGCAGCCCTGCGTGAGGGGCTGATTGCCTGGACAGAGCAGCCGCCGGATCTGGCTATTCTGACTACCGGTATGGGGCTGGACGCATTGTTCGAGACGGCTGCGAAGCTGGCGCTTGCGGACCGCTTCCTGGAGGTTCTCTCTGGCTCACCTGTTGCTGCCCGTGGTTATAAGACAGTGAATGCCCTGAAGAAACGGGGACTTGAGCCGGTCGTACGTGACGATGACGGCAGCTCTGCCGGACTGATTCGCGGCCTGCAGGACTATGATCTGCAGGGCAAGCGGGTCATGCTTCAGCTGCATGGGGAGACTGCCCCGCAGCTGACCGGTTGGCTGGAGCAGGCGGGCGCAGCCGTAAGCTGTGTGCAGCCTTACCGGTATACTCAGCCGGAGCCTGGAGCGCTGGAGCTGCTGCTCACAGAGATCACCCAAGGACAGGTGGATGCAGTGGCGTTCACAAGTGCGCCGCAATTCCGCTTCCTGGCACAGCATGCGCGGGAGCAGGGGCAGCTTGCGGCGTTGGTGCAGGCTTTTGAAGAGAGGGTGCTGGCGGTATCTGTCGGCCGTATGACCTCGGAGGCCCTGAAGGAAGAAGGCGTGAAGCGGATTGTCATGCCGGAGCACGAGCGGATGGGCAGCATGTTCGTTACCCTGGGCCGCTATATTGCGGCTAACCGGTAGCAGCAGGCCGTTCAATTACAATTACTACTACAATTACAGAGAGAGATGGAGGAGGAGACCATATGGACAAGAGAAAATGCCTGTTGTTAGGCGATTACACACACCCCCGGTTTCACCCGTTGCAAGGTGTGGACAAGCAGGTCAGTGAAATTCTGCATGAGCTTCTGACGGTACAATGCTCGGAGAACAAGAAGCTGATGCTAAGCGAGCATTTGTCCGGATATGATCTGTGCATCGCATATAATGAATTGTGGAATGAAACCGTATCTCCGCAGCAAACGGCAGGTCTGCTGAGCTATGTCAGCGGAGGAGGCGGTCTGATTGTCCTGCACACCGGGGTATCCCTGGCGAAGCGTTATGAGCTGGCTCAGCTGATCGGTGCCAGATTCACCGGCCATCCGGCTTATACTCCGCTTCAGTTCAAGGTGCAGGAGCATGATATTACCGAAGGCATCGAAGACTTCCAGCTCGATGAAGAGCCATACCGGTTCGAGTTCGATCCGTTCACCGAGAAGCAGATTCTGCTCGAATACGAAGCGGACGGGGAGATGCTGCCTGCGGCCTGGTGCCACAGCTATGGCCTGGGACGGGTGGTCTATCTGATGCCCGGCCATCATGAGCCGTCGTTCCGGCATCCGGCTGTTCGTCAGCTGATTCTGCGGGCAGCCACCTGGGCGGCGCGTATCCCCAGATAATCAGCAAATAATCGGCAATATCGAAGCTTAGCCCCACTTTGTGGGGTTATTTTGTGAAATGGCGGGCGAAGGGGTATACTTTATCCATAACTGCAATCTTTGGGAGGGAAGTACCATGAGTGATCTGTTGAAGAAAGCTATCTCATTAGGCGTAGGCCTCACCATTGTCAGCAAGGAGAAGGTTGAGAAGGTCGTTGACGAGCTGGTAAAGCGGGGCGAGCTGGCCCCATCGGAATCCAAGGCGCTGGTGGAACGGCTGGTAGAGCGCGGAGATGAAGAACGGGGTGTGTTCAAGTCTGCCGTGCAGGAGCAGGTTCAGCGGGTGCTGAAGGAGCTTAAGGTACCTGTGCAGGAGGATATCACCAGGCTGGAGTCGCGCATTGCCCAGCTTGAGGGCCGTGTTGCCGAGCTTGAGGGCAAGTCACCCCAGGAGACCACCGTGCCGGAACAGCGTACGGAATAAATGGCTGTCCGCATAAGGCATGCCGGACGTTACCGGGCAATCGCCATGGCGCTTATGCGTCATGGCTTCGGCTATATGGTGGAGGAACTGGGCCTCTACCATCTTCTGTCGCTTCCCCGCCGGATCATCACACAGGAGGTTCATGAAAGTGTGACCCTCGCTGAGCGGGTCCGCAGGGTGCTGGAGGAGCTGGGGCCGACCTTCGTCAAATTGGGCCAGCTTGCCAGTACGCGCTCCGATCTGCTGCCTGATGCGATTATTCAGGAGCTGGTCAAGCTACAGGACAATGTGCCGCCGTTCTCAGCCGAGACGGCCCGCAATATTCTGGAGCAGGAGCTGGACCAGCCTATTGATGCGGTCTTCGAATACTTCGAGAACAATCCGCTCGCTGCCGCCTCCATCGGCCAGGTGCACCGCGCTGTGCTGCATGGCGGACAGAGTGTTGCGGTCAAAATACAACGTCCAGGCGTCATGCGGACGATGGGCAGGGATCTTGAGATTCTATCGGATCTAAGCCTGCTCGCCGAGCGCAAGATGGACTGGGCCAGGCAATACGGATTAGCCCGGATGGTCGAGGAATTCTCCCGGGCGCTGCTGGCGGAGCTGGATTATGCCCAGGAAGGGCGCAATGCCGAGCGTATAGCCGGGCAGCTGTCTGCTCAAGATAACATCTATATTCCGGCCATCTACTGGGATTTCAGCTCCACAAGGGTTCTGACTATGGAGTACATGGAAGGGATTACGCTGAACCGCAAGGACGAGCTACTGGGCTCGGGCATGAAGCTTAAGACGATTGCCCAGCAGCTCGTGGAGATGATGCTGAACCAGATTTTTATTCATGGCTTCTTTCATGCCGACCCGCATCCCGGGAATGTCATGGTGCTGGAGGACGGAAAGCTGGCCCTGATCGACTTCGGAATGGTCGGGCGGCTTAGCGAGGAGATGAAGGATGGCCTGTCCGCGCTGGTGATTGCACTCATGCGCAAGAATACGGACTCAATGGTACGGGCCATTCTGCGCCTGGGAGTGATCCCGGAGGAGGCCGACCGGATGGCACTGCACGAGGATATGGACCGGCTGCGCGAGCAGTATTATGATATCCCGTTCAAGCAGGTCAGCATCGGCAAGGCGCTGAATGATCTGTTCAGCATTGCCCGCAAGCACCGGCTGGTCATTCCGCCGGATCTGGCGCTGCTGGGCAAGACGATGCTGACCCTGGAGGGCATGGTCGCCAGCCTGGACCCGGCCTTCAGCATTATGCAGATGGCCGAGCCGTTCGGCAGGCGGCTGATCAAGCAGCGCTTCAGCGGAAGCCGTCTGCAGCGCAAGCTGCTGGGCGGGGTAGCTGATCTTGCCGAGAGTCTGGTTGAGCTTCCCGCTCAGGCCCGGCAGCTCTCCTCGCTGATCAGCAAGGGGAAGCTGAAGGTGGAGATCGGGGTCCCCGAGCTGCAGGACCTCGAGCATAAGTTCAGCCGGATCGGCAACCGCCTCTCCTTCAGTATCGTGCTGTTGGCCTTCAGCATCATCATGGCCGGACTGATTGTTGCCTCCTCCCTGCGCGGCGAGCCGTCGCTGCTCTGGGACTTCCCGATTGTGGAGATCGGCTCGGTCATCGCGCTGCTGATGATTCTGTGGCTGCTATTCTCTATCTTCAAATCGGGCAGATTCTAGCCGGAAGAGACGGATAAATAATTATTCTTCGCCGAATGCATACAAAGGTTGCAAAATCAAGTACAATATTAAGATAACTTGCCACAATTAAAGTGTAATGGAACGCAAATGGAGTGCCGTCTGAACGTCCGGTGGATCGCTGCTGCGCCGTATAACCGAACGTTCGACCGCTGCCTTGCGGGCCCATGGGACGGAAGGGCTCCGGTGACGGGGTGCTTCCGCTTTTATTTAATATGATAAGAATGTGAAACGGTACCGTCCTTATACAGGGCCTGAGGGTGAGATCCCCTCTGCTTACCTTGCGTACATTACTCCGTTACATGGATGAATATAAGTTATGGACTGACATGATGAACTGAAAATTTAGAAAATTAGTGAGGTGGAGCAATTGCCGGGTTTTAAAGATTTAGGAGTATCTGAAGTGCTGATTGATCTGCTCAAGGGGCAGGGCATCGTGAAGCCGACGCCGGTGCAGGAAGAGGCGATTCCGCCACTGGTGCAGGGTCTGGATGTGATCGCACGTGCGAAGACGGGAACGGGGAAGACGCTGGCTTTTCTGCTCCCGATTATGGACAAGATCCGGGTGGAGGCCGCTTATCCGCAGGCGCTGATTCTGGCACCGACGCGTGAGCTGGCGCTGCAGATTACCGAAGAGGCACGCAAGCTGGCCCGTCATACGGGTGTGAAGATTCTGGCGGTCTACGGCGGTCAGGATGTGGAGAAGCAGCTGCGCAAGCTGGAAGGCGGCAGACATCTGATCATCGGTACACCGGGACGGCTGCTGGATCACCTCCGCCGGGAGACCCTGGACCTTAGCGGCGTGAAGATGCTGGTGCTGGATGAAGCGGACCAGATGCTGCATATGGGCTTCCTGGAGGATGTGGAGACGATCATTACGGCTGTGCCTTACCGCCGCCAGACGATGCTGTTCTCCGCGACGATGCCGGACCCGATCAAACGGCTGGCAGCGAACTATATGAAGGAGCCGCTGGATGTCATTATCAAGAGCGGTTCGCCGATCCCTCTGGATAATATCCGCCAGCAGGTGGTGGAATGCTCGGACCGCAACAAGGAGGAGGCGCTGATCTCCCTGATCGAGCGCGACCGTCCTTACCTGGCGATCATCTTCTGCCGGACGAAGCGCCGGGCCATCAAGCTGAACGAGGCGCTGCAGGCGGCCGGGTATGACTGTGACGAGCTGCACGGCGATCTGTCGCAGGGCAAGCGCGAAGCCGTCATGAAGCGGTTCCGTGACGCCAAGCTCCAGTTGCTGGTGGCTACGGATGTGGCGGCACGGGGTCTGGATGTTGAAGGGGTCACCCATATCTTCAACTATGATCTTCCGCTGGATGCGGACAGCTATATTCACCGGATCGGCCGCACCGGCCGCGCCGGAGGCAAGGGCCTCGCGATCACGTTCGCTTCGCCGCGTGAGCGCGCCGGGCTCGAACTGATCGAGCACGGCATCTCCCAGCGGCTGGACCGCCGCCGGTACGAGAAGGATGAATTCGGCGTAGGCGAATTCACCTCGGTGCAAGGCGGCGGCTCGCCGCGCGGGCGGCAGAGCGCGGCGCCTGAAGCGGCGCGCGCCGGCCGTGGCGGCCGCGGGCAGGGCCGCAGCGGCGGTGCGCCGCGCGGCGAAGCCGCAGGGCGTCCGGGCGGGCGCGGACGCGGCGGCAAAGACGCAGGCGGCTGGGGCGCGCCTGCGGAAGGCGGCGGCCGCAGCCGGAAGGACGCGGCCGGAGGCGGCAAGCGCAGCGCGTACAGCGCAGCTGCGGCGCCGAAGGGGGACTCCGCCGGGCAAGGCGCGGCGAAGAAGCCGAGACCTGGCGGCGGCTACGGCGCCTTCGCCAGCGGCGTCGACAGCGCACCAGCCAGCGGCTATGCTGCGGGTGCAGGTGCGGGTGCCGCAGCCGGGCGCGGCGGCAAGGGCGGCGCTGCGCGGGGCGGGGCCTCCAGAGGCAACGCCTCCCAGGGCGGGCCGAGCAGCGGCTACAGCACCAACGTATCCCGGGGTGCAGATGCGGGCGGCTTCAGCTACGGCGCTTCGAAGGGTGCCGGCTCGGGTGCCGGGTATAATCCCGGCGGCGCGAAGTCGAGCCCGAAATTCCGGGCGCATGTAGCGCGCAGCAACGATGCGGGCGGCTATAACGCCTCCGCTCCCAAAGGCGGCTCACGCGGCGGCTCCAAGGGCGGTAAGGGCGGCTTCAGCTCGGGCGGACGCAGCAGCGGCGGAAGTTCATCGCGCGGCGGGCGCAGCGGAGGCTCCGGCGGCGGTGCACGCGGCGGACGCGGCTCCTCCAGATAAAGGCGCTTTACATGCATAGCTAATCCTTGTTACCATAGGGCCGTTGGCGTAACAGCCAATGACTCTATGGTAATATTTATTTACTGAAACCTTTTGGCTATCAGGCCTGTCTAATAGATACTGCCGTAACATTCGGGTACAAGTATAAATAGAGAGATAAAGAATGTAACCTGCACTTTGGATCAGGCGGGGTTCTGCCGAATACAGCAGTGCAGGGGTACACAACGTTTAGGAGGATTCACAGCATGTCCAAAACCGCTAAAATTATCATTCTACTTATCGCCGTCATTGCGGTCGGCTGGGGAATCGGGAAATATACTGCCCCGTCCGCTTCTCCGGAGAACGGAACCAATATAAGCACAGGCACAGACCTGGGAGCCGAGGGGCCGGATGCAGCTCCTGATGCTTCGGCAGTGCCGGGGTCTACGGATCAGCCAGCTCCTGGCGGTTCAGGCAATGGCACATCCGGGAACAATGCTGCGCAGATGGTGGTAGCCGAGCCGGAGAGCATCACGGTTATGGTTAATAAGCAGTACAGCCTGCCTGATCAGTATAAGCCTGCCGATCTGGTCTACCCGGACGTACCTTTTATCTTCTCGGAGAAGATTGAGAAGCGGATGCTGCGGCGTGAAGCGGCTGCGGCGCTGGAGGAGATGTTCGCGGGGGCGAAGGCGGACGGGGTCTATCTGGCCGGTGTATCCGGCTACCGTTCGGAATCGACCCAGAGACGGCTGTTCGATAACTATGTCGCCAGAGACGGCGAAGAGAAGGCCCGGACTTACAGCGCCATGCCGGGACACAGCGAGCATCAGACGGGGCTGGCCATTGACCTGTCCGGCAGAGACGGCAAGTGTGCGGCGGAGAGCTGCTTTGCAGGAACAAAGGAAGCGGAGTGGCTTGCCGCCCATGCCGCTGAATACGGCTATATTATCCGGTTCCTTGAAGGCAAGGAGGCGATTACCGGGTACAAGTATGAGCCTTGGCATGTCCGGTATGTAGGCAAGGAGATTGCAGCTTCCATAGCCGAAAGAGGGATCACACTCGAAGAATATTACGACGCCGTCCCGGTGTCGAATTAACCTACACAATGATCAGGCGGTCCCGCGATTTGCGGGGCCGTTTGTGTGTCTGGGCGGGCGGGAGGTGGTTTGTTCGCCAGTTGGCTGTATCGCCACAATGAAGCGTGTACGGACATTAACGGGGCGCTATAGTAAGAGGTTGCATCTCTGAAGCTACAAAGAAGCAGGCTAGGGTGAGTAATGTATGCTTTTGATGCTACAAGGCACGCTAATGTCGGGTAATAGATGCTCTGATCATACGTGTGTCAGGAGAATAAGTGGATTTCATCCACCTGCTGTGGCGCGATTGAGCCCTCCTCCGGTAGCAATTGGAAAAAGAGCACTTAATTAATCACTATCCAGCAAAAGTAGCCAAACGCTCCCAATTAGATGCTGTTAATCCACTTGCTTCCGGCCAATCGTCTGAAACCTGGAAAATAAGATACGTTAATCCACTTGCTTGCTTCTGAGGCGGATAATGGCTCGTTCAGCAGCATGGTTCACCCCCGGGAACGCTGGTTAAGTAGTGGGAAACCGCACACTATGAAATGGGAGGCGTTCTGGATGTCTGAACATAATCATGTGGTGAGTAAGGACGGCAGTGTGACGATGAATCGGGTAACGGAGGCGCTGGACCGGATCGATCCGGGGCAGAAGGAGATGATTCTGGACAATTTTGGGCAGTTCAAGGCGTATTTAGGAAAGCGCATTCAACTGGCGCAAAAAATCGGCCTCAGCGACGAACAGCTGGCACTGGCCGCCGAGAAAATCGCCGATTATCTGGCAGCGTATGAGGAGCCCCGCAATAGCGAAGAGAAGCTGCTGCTGGAATTGTGGAAGGCCGGGAACAAGGAGGAGCGCCACCGGCTGGCGCATATGCTGGTAAAGATGGTGCAGCACTAAAAGTAGCGGTACCGGAAAGTAGCAAACGTTTTTGTAGTAATCAACGCTGATGGCATAGAGTGCCTATACTCTCCTGCAAAAAGCATGAACAAGCAGCATGGCTCCCTGAAAAAGTAACAACGTTGCTCCATCCCATCCTATAAAAGTAAAGTAAATCAGGCGGTCCCGTGATACTTGCGGTGCTGCCTTTTTGCTGTGCAGGAAACAATTGACCCAGCAGCGGATGGGAGATATAATTATTTTATTATATGAGCATTTGTTCATATGTATGTTAATCAACTATCCAACCATCCAAGCCATCCATCCAACAAAGGAGCTATGTCCAATGACCACCCTTAATCTCCTATCCCTGATCTTATTCTGCACGTTCCTTGCCTCTTATGTGTTAAAGCTTGTAATTCTCAACAGAAAGAACAACATCCAGGCCAATGTACTGGGCAAAGGTAAGAAGATTACGACCATTAAATCAACCGAATGGTTTGTCAAAATCGCTACGCTTCTGTGGGGCGCTACATGGTTCCTGATGTCCATAGCTGAGCCGTATCTTGTGAACTTGCTTGGGCGGCATTATAATCTTCCGGTTGTGAATTATATCGGTGTGGGTATAGTTAGTATAGGGTGTGCGGTATTCATTCTTGCCATGGCAGCGATGAGCACTTCCTGGAGAGTAGGAATTGATAAGTCCACAACAACCAGGCTGGTGACCCGCGGGGTATATAAGATTAGCCGGAACGCTGCTTTTGTCGGCTTCGATCTGATGTTCGCAGGTCTTTATCTTATGTATCCGAGCTGGCTGACGCTGGTTATTCTAGTGTTGAATGTTGCTGCTATTCATCTGCTGATTCTGCAGGAGGAGAAGCATCTGCGTCTTGTCTTTGGCGAAGAATACAGATCCTACAGCAGCAGGACGCCAAGATATCTCTGAAGACTCTACAATCCAACCCATTGGAGTTGCTCTCATATGAAATTAAGCATTCTCGATCAATCCCCGGTATCGGAGGGAAGCACTCCGGCAGAGGCGCTCCGGCAGACGGCCCTGCTGGCCCGTGAAGCGGAACGGCTCGGCTATCACCGCTTCTGGGTTGCGGAGCATCATGCTGCGCCAGGCCTTGCCGGCTCCAGCCCTGAAGTGCTAATGGCGCATCTCGCTGCGGTGACCTCAGCGATCCGCATCGGCTCGGGAGCGGTGCTGCTCCCGCATTACAGTGCGTTCAAGGTCGCGGAGAATTTCCGCATCCTGGAGGCGCTCTATCCCGGGCGGATCGATCTCGGGATAGGGAGAGCGGCAGGCGGCGGTGCCCTGGCCGCCAAAGCACTACAGGATACCCGTGTGACTATTGACGACGTTGACCGGTACGAGCAGCAGATTCAGGAGCTGATTGCTTATCTCTATGAATTTGAGGGCGGAGCATCCCCGCAGCGCTATGCCGGATTGCGGGCAACGCCTGCAGTAGACTCAGCACCGGAAATCTGGCTTCTGGGCTCCAGCCGGGAGAGTGCGGCGCTCTCGGCCCGGCTGGGAACCGGTTATGCCTTCGCCCGGTTCATTGCCGGGAATGGGGGAGCGGGAGCGGTGCATGAGTACCAGGACAGCTTCGCGCCATCTGTGGCCGCTGCATCGCCGAAGCCGCTGCTTGCGGTGTTCGCCGTCTGTGCAGAGACATCGGCCGAAGCAGACCGGCTGGCTGCCAGTATGGATCTCTCACTGGTTAGCCTGGAGAGGGAACACCTCTCTTCCCCGACCCCGTCCGTAGAGACTGCACTGAACTATACATATACCCCTTACGACCGTTTCACCATTAAGGATAACCGGAAGCGGATGGTCATAGGCTCGCCTGCTGAAGTCAGGGAGCAGCTTCAGCTGCTGGCGGAGGAATACCGGTGCGGGGAGCTGATGATTTCTTCGCATATCCATGAGTTCAGGGACAAGCTGCAGTCCATCCGGCTCATCGCCGAAGCCTGCGGGCTGCAGCGCAGGGCGTAGCCTTTGCCGCCGGAATTTGGTTTTGGCTGCGAATAGGGTAAAATGAAGAGGTTACTTATCTAAAGCTTAAAGCGCACTTCAAAACTGGGCCATACAGCCGAAAGGAAGCGAAGCAGAGATGTCAATTTATAGTTTTGCCGGAGTGAAGCCTTCGGGTACAGAAGTGCCGTTTAAGGACTATGAGGGCAAGGTGCTGCTGATCGCCAATACCGCCAGCAAGTGCGGACTGACCCCGCAATACGGGGATTTGCAGAAGCTGTACGAGCAGTACGGGGACCAGGGGCTGGTGGTGCTGGGCTTTCCGTGTAACCAGTTCGCCGGTCAGGAGCCGGGCACAAGCGAGGAAGCGGAGTCCTTTTGCCAGATTAACTATGGAGTCACCTTCCCGGTGTTCGCCAAGGTAGATGTGAATGGTCCGGAGGCGAGCCTGCTGTTTCAATATTTGAAGGGTCAGCAGCCGGGTGACGGCGAGAGCAGTGATATCCAGTGGAACTTCACGAAGTTCCTGGTTGACCGCAGCGGCAATGTGGTGGCCCGTGTCGAGCCGAAGGAATCACCGGAGAGCATGAAGGGGCTTATCGAATCCCTGCTTTAATGAGGCTGAAATCATCCGCTCTGAAGGCTGGAGCCAGGCAATACGTGTTCTCCCGGATAGTGGTGCAGATGCGCCCGGTCCGGGAGTTTTCTATACAATTAAGTTTCACCCTTTATGAAAATTATCCTTGAATCTTTTCAGAGACCCTGTATTCTTTGAAGAGAAATGCTTCGCCTGACTACATGAATCGCATACAGGAAGCAAGAATGCAGGATAATAACGGCAGGAGGGTTACATAACGGCATGAGGTTAATTACAGAGGTAGCATCGGCAGCGGGGATCAAGGAGGAGCATCTGGAACTGTATGGAAAATATAAAAGCAAGCTGGCGCCCTCGCTCTGGGCAGAGCTGAAGCACAAACCGGACGGCAAGCTGGTTCTGGTTACCGCAATGAATCCTACACCGGCAGGTGAAGGCAAGACGCTGACGACGATCGGGCTCGCCCAGGCGATGAATGCAGCGGGTGTACGGACGGTAGCAGCGCTGCGTGAACCCTCGCTTGGTCCCTGTCTGGGGATGAAGGGCGGAGCGACCGGGGGCGGCAAGGCGCAGATCGTTCCGGCAGATGAGATTAACCTGCATTTCACGGGGGATATCCATGCGGTGACGTCAGCACATAACCTGCTCTCGGCGATGATCGACAATCATATGTTCCAGGGCAACAGCCTGGGGCTTGATCCGCAGCGAATCGTCTGGAAAAGGGTCATGGATATGAATGACCGCAGCCTGCGGAATATCGTGACCGGCATTGGCGACGGCAATGGAACTGTGCGGGAGAGCGGCTTCCAGATCACAACAGCCTCCGAGATTATGGCCGTGCTCTGCCTGTGCAGCGACCTTGCGGATCTGAAGCAGCGGCTCAGCCGCATTCTGATCGGGTATGACCATGCGGGTCAGCCGGTAACGGCACAGGCCATAGGAGCCGTAGAGGCGATGACTGCGCTGCTGAAGGAGGCGGTGAAGCCGAATCTGGTGCAGACGCTGGAAGGAACACCGGTCATTGTACATGGCGGCCCGTTCGCTAATATTGCCCACGGCTGCAGCAGTGTGATCGGAACCCGC
This sequence comes from Paenibacillus sp. FSL P2-0136, assembly GCF_037975325.1. NCBI lineage: Bacteria > Bacillati > Bacillota > Bacilli > Caryophanales > Paenibacillaceae > Paenibacillus > Paenibacillus sp. FSL P2-0136. The sequence goes on along the minus strand of NZ_CP150244.1, from coordinate 6,770,501 downwards.
TACGCGCTGAAGCTGGGCGATGTGGTGGTGACCGAGGCAGGCTTCGGCGCGGACCTGGGCGCGGAGAAATTCATGGACATCAAATGCCGCCAGGCCGGGCTGGCACCTTCGGCCGCTGTTCTGGTGGTTACGGTGAAGTCGCTAAAATACAACGGCGGCGTCCGCAAGGAAGAGCTGTATGAGGGCAACCGGCCGGCGCTGCTCTCCGGAATGTCAAATATGGAGCGGCATATTGAGAATCTGCGCAAATTCGGCGTGCCTGTGCTGGTGGCGCTGAATCATTTTGAAGGGGATGCCCCTGCTGAAGTGAATGAGGTGCTGGAAGCCTGCGGGCGGCTGGGTGTACCTGCTGCCGTATCCAAGGTATGGGCTGAGGGAAGCGCGGGCGGACAGGAGCTGGCGAAGGAGCTGATGAAGCTGCTGGACCGGGAAGAGCCTGTGAATTATGCGCCGCTGTATGAAGACCATCTGGATATTCCGTCCAAAATCAACCGCATCGTCACGGAGATCTACCGTGGTGCGGGAGTAGCCTTCTCTCCGGCAGCCAAGCGCAGTCTCGCTGTCATTGACCGGCTGGGCCTGCACCATCTTCAGGTCTGCATGGCCAAAACCCCGTATTCCTTCTCGGATCAGCCCCGGCTGCTCGGAGCCCCGGAAGGCTTCACCATGGGCGTCCGGGACATCACCCTGTCCCTCGGGGCGGGATTCGCTGTTGTGATCACCGGCAACATGGTCACGATGCCGGGTCTCCCCGCCAAGCCCGCAGCAGAAGGCCTGCTGGTGGATGAGGATGGCGTGATTTCGGGTCTGGAATAAGATACTTCCGATCGTGTGACTACCAGCAGCATAGGATCATAGGGCTGTATAGCGAGTAGCGATTAGCAAATAACAATGAGTATAGCTTGGCCTTACTTTATCGCAGGTATGCTGCGGGAGTGAGGCTTTTTTGTATGCGAAAAAGCGAATACATTGTGCAGCCGCGAGGGTCAGTGACCACAATGTAATCGGAAAACCGATTACAATGGGCTGGAGCGGCGGACACGGAGCAAATGTAATCGGAAAACCGATTACATTGGGATGGAGCAGCGGACACGGAGCAAATGTAATCGGAAAACCGATTACAATGGGCTGGCGCGGCGGATACGGAGCAAATGTAATCGGAAAACCGATTACATTGGGATGGAGCAGCGGATACGGAGCAAATGTAATCGAAAAACCGATTACATTGGGGCTGGAGCGGTGGATACGGAGCAAATGTAATCGAAAAATCAGGGCTGCGGTTCTGCCTGGCTGCCCCTTGTGCTCCTCCTGCTGTTTCCTGCTCCTGGCAGACATAATGCCCCTCCTCCGGGGGAAACTAAGCCAAGGTTGAAGAGTGCAGCGGCGGTACAAATGGAGTGGATGATGCGGTGAACCTCCAAAGTTATTAAAATTTGAAATTGTGAACAATGTGAGAAAAATCACAATAACTCTTGCAATGTGATAAATATCACAATATAATCAGAGTATAAAGTGAAAACAATCACAAATGTAAAGTTGTATAAACGCAGTCAGTACAGCACTTTTTTACAGACGCAATCACAAGCCCTGATAAATAAGCTTTTCAACTTGGAGGAGGAAGAAATTATGAAAGTAGCAGTCATTGGATGTACCCACGCCGGAACGGCCGCCATTGTAAATACCGCACAGTTATACCCGGATGCCCAGATTACGGTGTATGAGCGCAACGATAATATCTCATTCCTGTCTTGCGGCATTGCCTTATACGTTGGCGGCGTGGTCAAGGACCCGCAGGGACTATTCTATTCCTCCCCGGAACAACTTGCCGCCCTGGGTGTGCAGACGAAGATGCGTCATGAGGTAATCAACGTGGACACTGCCCGTAAAACCCTAAAAGCCCGCAACCTCGTGACCGGCGAGGAAATGGAAGATACTTATGACAAACTGATTATGACAACCGGCTCATGGCCGATCGTGCCTAAGCTCGAAGGAATAGAGATGGAGGGCATCCTGCTCTCGAAGAACTACAATCACTCCAACACCATTATCGAAGAAGCGCAGAAGGTAAACAGAATTACAGTAGTCGGTGCCGGATATATCGGGGTCGAGCTGGTGGAAGCTTTTCAGATGAACGGCAAGGAAGTTACGCTGATTGATGGGGAAGACCGCATCCTGAGCAAATATCTCGATGAAGAGTTCACCGCACCGATCCAGCAGTCGCTTGAGGATCACGGCATTAAGCTGGCGCTGGGCGAGAAGGTCGCCTCCTTCACAGGTGAGAACGGCAGAGTGACCAAGGTGATTACGAGCAAGGGTGAGCATGAGACAGATCTGGTTATTCTCTGCATCGGCTTCCGTCCGAATACCGAGCTGCTGAAGGGCCAAGTCGATATGCTGCCGAACGGCGCGATTATGGTTAACGATTATATGCAGACCAGCCTGCCGGATGTCTATGCTGCCGGAGACAGCTGCGCGATTCATTACAATCCGACTGGTAAACACGCGTATATCCCGCTGGCCACCAACGCAGTGCGTATGGGAACGCTGGTTGCCCGCAATCTGGTCTCGAATACGATCCCTTACATGGGAACACAAGGAACGTCGGGCATCAAGATCTACGAGGACAATATTGCCGGAACCGGACTGACGGAAGAGGCTGCTGCAGCCGAGGGAATGGATACGGAAAGTGTAATGCTGATCGACAATTACCGTCCGGAATTTATGCCGACCTTCGAGCAGGTTCAGGTAAAAGTGGTCTTTGACCGTGCCACCCGCCGCATTCTGGGCGCGCAGATTATGTCCAAGATGGATCTGACGCAGTCGATCAATACCGTATCGGTCTGCATCCAGAATAAGATGACCGTGGACCAGCTGGCCTTCATCGACTTCTTCTTCCAGCCGCATTACAACAAGCCTTGGAACTTCCTGAACACCGCAGGCCTTCAGGCTCTGCCGAAACTGGCTGCCGTCAAAGAACCTGTACACGTATAAGAGCTGAACATTTTGCCGGAGCCCGCTTAGGGCTCTTTTTTTGTGAACTCTCGATGCAATGGCAGCGGGAATGAAAAAATTTTCCGTACAGCCAGCTTTTGTGGTAAATTTGACATGTCAGTGAAAACTTTCACGTGGTTTTTATGATAGTGACTTTTATCACGTAAATGTGATTGGGATCACGTTACAATGGCATAAAGGAACAAATTTTAAGTAATTCGAAGGGGATAGGAATCATGGCTTATAACAAACCGCAGGGAATCGCTGAAGTCACGGTAGAGAACGGAATTAAGAAGGCGCATAATCCGCTCAGCACTGTACTCATTCTCGGTTTCCTGGGAGGAGCGTTTATCGCGCTCGGATTTTTGCTGGATATTCGTGTCATTGCCGGTGCACCCGCCGAGTGGGGATCCATTGCTAACTTCATCGGGGCTGCGGTGTTCCCGGTTGGACTGGTGCTGGTGCTGCTTGCCGGAGGCGAACTGCTTACGGGCAATATGATGGCGGTGCCGCTGGCTTTTATGGCGAAGAAGATTTCGTTCTGGGAAGTGGTGAAGAACCTGGTGCTGATCACACTCAGCAATCTGGCAGGTGCCTTGTTCGTCGCTTATTTCTTCGGTCACATCGTTGGCCTTACATCAGATGGCGTGTATCTGGAGAAGCTGGTAAGTATGGCGGAGCATAAGATCGATGCTACGTTCCTGCAGGCTTTTATCTCCGGGATCGGCTGTAACTGGCTGGTAGCGCTGGCGGTATGGCTGTCGTACGGGGCAGACAATTTCAGCGGCAAAATCCTCGGTATCTGGTTCCCGACCATGGCGTTTGTGGCCATCGGCTTCCAGCACGTTGTAGCTAACATGTTCCTTATCCCTGCTGCGATCTTCGAAGGACATTTTACCTGGGGCCAGTATGCGGCCAACTTCGTTCCGGTCTGGCTGGGCAATCTGACGGGTGGCGCGATCTTCGTGGCTGCTGCGTACTGGATGGCCTATCTGCGCAAGGAGCCGGGTGCTGTGAATTCGGTGGAAGGCCTCCCGGCGGCAGGATTGAAGAAACACGCTTAATGAATACGGACCTGACCCGGTGAATCACATCGCCGGACTGTAACATAGCTCGGCCTAGCACTTCCTGCTTCTCGGCACCCTGCTTCAAGGGATTCGTAGAGACAGGGAGTGTTTTTGTATAAAGATAAGAATTTATATGCTTCGCGTTATAATTATCCTTATCTTTCTCGCTGAAACGGTACCGTCCTGTAAAAGGACGGCAAAGCCGTTTCTACTTGTTTGGTATAGGTGCAGCAGGATCATCCTCCGGACAAAACAAAATTCACCGTGCAATCCGATTCGGGGGAACGAAATCGGATCTCACGGTGAATAAAATAGGGAGTGTTTCATATGGATCATTACCCCGGCTTCCGGGGAACGAATCAGTGCCGGCAAGGTATTTTTGTTTACGTGTGAAAGAGCGGGTTATAGAATATAAATATCACAAATTATATCCCGGTTTCCCGCGATACAGCATTAACGCACATGCTTGCCCCGCCCCCTGTTTTGGGATGATACTGGATGGATTAATGACAGCTATGTTACAGGGGATGACAGACAAGATATGAGATTCATGCAGGCCTATCCGAAGGAAATTAAAGTATTCTTGATTGCCAGTCTGATTAATGCTACCGGCAGTGCGCTGATGTGGCCGCTGGTTACAATGTATGTATTCGATGAACTGGGACGCAGTATGAAAGACGCGGGAATCGTGCTGCTGGTGCAATCACTTGGCGGGATTGCCGGTCAGCTGCTGGGCGGTTCGTTGTATCATAAGGTAGGAGTGAACCGCCTGATTGTCGGCGCTTTGGCGATGAATGCCTTGACGCTGTTTGCCCTCCCGTGGGCGAGCGGAAGCTGGAGCGTATTCATAATCGTTATGGGTATGATGGGATTGTTCAACTCCCTCTCCCTCCCGGCGATCCAGGCGTTTATCGGTTTCCGGTTCGCGGAGCAGCGCGCAGAGCTGTTCAATATCATCTATGTTGCCAATAATATAGGGGTAGCCCTGGGAACCGCGCTGAGCGGCTTCCTGGGCAATTATATGCTGAGCTTTGTGCTTAACGGGGTGACCTCGGCCGTATTTGCCGGATTCTTCTTCGTCTATCTGCGCAAGGTAGGGACGGCTCCGGCTCACAGCACAGTATCGAAAAAGCAACCGCAGAATGAAGTGTCGGGCTGGAGACTCCTCGGCCATATACGGATCTATCTGTTCATGGCGGTGGGCTCGATGTTCCTGCTGATCGGCAATTCGATCTGGAACAGCGGAGTCTCGCCGTTCATTATCTCGGAAGGCTGGTCAAAGCAGCTATACGGCTTCCTCTGGACGATGAACGGTGTGCTGATCTTCGCGGCGCAGCCGCTGGTCAGCCTGATCAAGCGCGGGTTCGCGCAGACGTCAACCGCGCAGATGACAGCAAGCGCCGTCTTTTACCTGGGCGGGTATGCTGTAATTCTGTTTATGCCAAGCTATCCGGGGATGCTGCTGGGTATGGTGCTGGCTACCCTTGGGGAGATGCTGATCTCTCCGGCGATGCCTTCCTTCATCTCGGAGCATGCCCAGCGCAGCGCGCCGTTCTATCTCGGGCTGAGCGGCGGAATTGGCGCAATCGGCCGTGTCATCGGGCCTTATCTGATGGGTGTTCAGTTCGACAGGGGCGGTCTTGCGCCAACCGGCTGGCTCGCTTGCGGCATGGCTGTGCTATCCGTAGGATTCTTCGCGCTTCACGCCTATATGAACCGTTCAGCTGTACAGCTTGAGCGCAGGACTGCATAATCGTTCACGCTGCAACTAATCTTTTTCTATCTGCTTAGTAAGGCAAGGGGGTATAATAATGCAACCAATTAACAGAGATGCTGCACTGCTTATCCGGCCTTCCGAAATCAGGGATGCCCGTGAGCTGATCGTGCTCGATAATATGATCTGGACGGAGAATACAACCCCGGGTCCGCTGATGTGGCGCTCGCGGGAGGACTATCTGCTGCATGCGCCGCCCGGCTCCCAGCTTGTTGCATTGCAGGACGGGGAGCTATGCGGTTATGTTGGCTTCGGCTGTCCCAGCGGGATGGAGAGCAACCGCCATGTATGCGAGGTGAATATCGCTGTGCACCCGCGCTTTCAGCGGCTGGGTGTAGGCAGCCGATTGATCGCGGAGATCAAGCGCCATGCCGCGGGGCATGGCATCCGCAAGCTGCGGCTGCGTGTGCTCTCCTGCAATACACCGGCACTTCAGTTCTACCGCAAATGCGGATTCGAGGAAGAGGGACGGCTTCGGGAGGAATTCTACTTAAGCGGACGTTATGTGGATGAAGTATTCATGAGCTGCAGGCTGACGGGAGGAGAAGGGGATGGAGAGTGAAGTGAAGATGCAAGTCGTCTCGCTTAATGTAGGCAAGCCGAAGACGGTGGAGTACCGCGGTAAGCCGCTGGACACCGGAATCTACAAGCTGCCGGTAGCCGGGCCGCTTGCGCTTCGGGTGGGTGGGTTCACCGGAGACGGGCAAGCGGATCTGATCAATCATGGAGGCCCTGACAAGGCAGTGTGCGTCTATCCGGTGGAGCATTATGCCCACTGGGAGGAGTGGCTTGGCCGGAAGCTGGAGGTTTCCGCCTTCGGCGAGAACATCACGGCGCGCGGACTGCTGGAGACCGAGGTGTGCATCGGGGATGTTTTTGAGATCGGTACGGCACTGCTGGAGGTCAGCCAGCCGCGCTTCCCGTGCTTCAAGCTCACGCAGAAGCATGGACCAGCGGATATGCCGGCCCAGGTGCTGTCCACGGGGTATAGCGGATTCTATTTCCGCGTGCTGCGTGAAGGCCGGGTGGCAGCCGGTGACCGGATTGTTAAGCTGGAGAGCGGTGCGGGAAGCTTCCCGGTGAGACAGGTACTGTACTCGATGGAGCATGGGCGTAAGGACCCTGCCGGGCTGGCTGAGCTGGCCGGACTGGAGAGCCTTGCGGCTGGCATCCGTGAGCGGTTCCAGAGATGGCTGGATGCGGCGGAGAGCTAAGACACTCGTCCTTCTCCACTCCACACCTGCACATGCTACTCTGTCGCTCCGCCGCCCTCAACCCGCCCTTCAAGTAAACAAGTGGAAAAACGTATCTTATCTCGCCTACTTCTGGCAAATAACCGAAAACAAGTGGAAAAAGAGCAACTAAAATAGTTAGTTCCAGCCCTGTTAGACGAAAGGTGAGAAATTAAGTGTTATTTATCCAACTCCAGTTCGCGCACGGGCCAATCGTTCATCAGTAAGTGGACAAAATCCAACTATATCGGTGCTCCTGAATCCGCCGAAAGCGGGCCGGGAGCGGAAATGAGGAGCAGAAATGCCCCTGAATCCGCCGACCCGACCGACCCGTTCCCCTGTATGCTCCGCGCACCCGTGCTCTATGACCGGCAGCCCTCCCCGCTCAGCCCAGCAGCTTCCATTCGCTGCGCAGCAGGCCGTACACTGCATGGTTCACATAACCACTAGGCAGCTTCTCGGCCTGGCGGATGACCCCTTCGAAGATAAAGCCCAGCCGTTCGGGGATCGCTCTGCTGGCCAGATTGCCTGTGGCACAGCGGATCTCGATGCGGTTCAGCTCAAGCTCCAGCAGGGCGTAATCGACAAAGACCCGGCAGGCACTGGTCATATAGCCTTGTCCCTCATAGCCTTCTCCCAGCCAGTAGCCGATGCCGACCGAGCGGTTATGCCAGTCAATCTCGTGATAGCCGATAATTCCGGCCAATTCCTCCCGGACCCACAGTCCGGCAGTGAAGCCGCCGTTATCAATCCCCTGCTTCACGGAGTTCTTGATGAACGTGGTAAGATGAGCCTGCTCGGCTACGCCATCCACCCAAGGTAGCCATTGTCTGAGCCGGTGGCGGGAGCGTTCCACCAGGGCGAACATCTGACGGGCATGCTCCGGCATGAGCAGCTTCAGCTTCAGCTCTTCATCTATGACATAATTAAACATGCGGCTGCCCCCTATGCGTTGTGAGATCTAAGCCTCGCTGAACTAACGCTTCTGCCACTCCAAGGCGTAGATATCTTCCTCCAGGGCCTGCATGCGCTGAAGAGCAAGCGTGCGGCAGTCGCTAAGCGCCCCGTTATAGATCGCCGGTCCCAGCTCCTTCAAGAAGAACTCCAACAGATTGTCTGCGGCCAGGTGGCCGATCGTTTCCCCGCGCTCCGCCTCGAAGTAGGCACGGATGTTCTCCGTAATCATCTCCCGCTGCTCTTTAGGCAGTTTTACCGGTTGCATAAGCATCCCCCTTTAGCTTAATATTCCTATATTTATCATGCTACTCCATCGTCGGGAGAGAAGTCAAAGGATGCGGCGCTAAAACGGTACCGTCCTTTAAAAGGACGGCAATGCCGTTTCCGCTTGTTGAACATTCACGGCTTAACGGGTATATTAATAGGAAACATGTTCATACAAGGAAGTAGTTATATTACAGAATGAAAGGTTGATCAATGTGGAGAACCAGGGTACACCCTCCAATTTCATTAAGAACGTCATTACCGAAGATCTCCGCTCGGGCAAGGTTAAGGAAGTCGTCACCCGCTTTCCGCCGGAGCCGAACGGTTATTTACATATCGGACATGCCAAGGCGATCTGGATTAACTTCACGCTGGCGGATGAGTTCGGCGGCAAGACCCATCTGAGATTCGATGATACGAATCCGCTCAAGGAAGATACCGAGTATGTCAATTCCATCCAGGAGGATGTGAAATGGCTCGGGTATGAATGGGAGGAGCTGCGGTTCGCCTCGGATTATTTCGGGGAGATGTATGCGCGGGCCGAGCTGCTGATCAAGAAGGGCAAGGCCTATGTCGATGATCTCAGTGCCGAGCAGATCCGTGAATTCCGGGGAACCCTGACGGAGCCGGGGCAGAACAGCCCTTACCGCGAGCGCGGGGTGGAAGAGAACCTTGATCTGTTCCACCGTATGAAGGCGGGAGAATTCAAGGACGGCGAGAAGGTTCTGCGCGCCAAAATTGACATGTCCTCTCCTAACATCAATCTGCGGGACCCGGTCATTTACCGGATCTCCCACTCCCATCACCATAATACGGGCGACGCATGGTGCATTTATCCGATGTATACCTTCGCGCATCCGCTGGAGGATGCCATTGAGCATGTCACCCATTCCCTCTGTTCCCTGGAGTTCGAGGACCAGCGCCCGTTCTATGACTGGGTTGTCGCGGAATGTGACATGGAGGCTGCACCGCATCAATATGAATTCGGACGCCTTAATCTGGCCCAGACCGTTACGAGCAAGCGCAAGCTGAAGCTGCTGGTCGATGAAGGACATGTGGACGGCTGGGATGATCCCCGCATGCCGACGATCTCCGGGCTGCGCCGCCGCGGCTATACACCGGAAGCCATCCGCAGCTTCGTGCATGAGACCGGTATCTCGAAGAGCCAGGGGCTGGTGGACCTGCAGATGCTGGAGCACTTCATCCGTGAAGATCTCAAGCTGACGGTTCCCCGGACGATGTCTGTGCTGCGGCCGCTGAAGGTGGTTATTACGAATTATCCTGAAGGCGAGACCGAATACTTCGAAATTGAGAACAATGTGGAGAACCCGGAGATGGGCAACCGCCAGATTCCGTTCTCCCGTGAGATCTATATTGAACGCGATGACTTCATGGAGATTCCGCCGAATAAGTATTTCCGCTTGTTCCCCGGTAATGAAGTGCGTCTTAAGAATGCTTATTTCATCAAGTGCAACGACTTCATCAAGGACGAGAACGGCGAAGTGGTGGAGCTGCACTGTACCTATGATCCTGAGACGAAGAGCGGCAGCGGCTTCACCGGCCGCAAGGTTAAGGGAACGCTGCACTGGGTAGATGCAGGCCAGGCTGTACCGGCGGAATTCCGCCTGTATGAGCCGCTGATCTCTGCCGAAGAGGCGGAGACGGATGCTGAAGTAGAAGGTCTGGAAGCTTCCGCTGACAAGCCGGAGCCAACCTTCCTGGATCAGCTGAATCCGAAGTCCATCGAGATCCTGCAGGGCTTCGTGGAGCCTGGGCTGAAGAACAGTGTGGCGCAGGACAAGTTCCAGTTCTTCCGTCACGGGTACTTCAACGTAGACAGCAAGTATTCGTCGCCGGAGCATCTGGTGTTCAATCTGATTGTATCCCTCAAAAGCTCCTTCCAGCCCAAGAAAGGCTAGAAGAGCTGCATATAAGCAAACAGGCTTGGTCTCCCGCCGGGAGGCCAAGCCTGTTTGCTGTATCCAAATATAAGAATTTATATGACGCTATAAATTATCCTTCTATTTCTCGCTGAAACGGTACCGTCCCATTAAAGGACGGCAAAGCCGTTTCCACTTGTGCGTATACCTAGTCTTCCGCCAGCTCGTCCTCGGGATCAGCCGGAGGGCGGTAGCTGCCGCGAATGACAGTGAGCCACATCATTCCGAAGCCGATCGCCCCGAACAGGGCAAGAAGCGCACCGGATTGATACATCGTCTGCGCGCCGAGGGTCTGATACATCCAGCCGCCGAGGACGCCGCCAAGAATGCCGGAGATTCCGCTCCAGGTGAGCGTGTAGAGAGCCTGTCCCGAGGAACGGTAGGGCTTTGGCACCAGCAGCATAGTCAGCTGGGTTCCGACATAGAAGAAGCCGCCGAAGGTAATGGAGTGCAGCACCTGAATAAGTGCGACCTGCAGCGGAGTCGTTGCATCGGCCATCAGCCACCACCGCAGGAAGAACAGCGCGCTGACCAGCGTAAGTGAGGCGAGCAGGACAGAGATTTTGCGCCGGAGAACGTAATTGCATAGGAGCAGCACTCCCATCTCCAGGATGGAGGACAGGAACACAGCGAGACCGATCATGGTCTTGCTTCCCCCCAGCTCCGTGATGTACAGTGACACAAAGGTGTTATTCATCGTATTCGGAATCGAGACCAGGATGCCGAAGAGGATGAAGCACAGGAAGAACGGGTTATGGAAGATCTGGCTCATGCCTTTGAAGGGCAAGGGGGCAATTCCGATCGAATGGTCCAGCTTCGGCAGCGTGATTAGTGCAATCATCGCCGCACAGAGCAGTGATGCAAACAGATAGGACAGCACAGAGATGCCGGCCCATTCAATTACGGGACCGGCAAGGATGGCGGTGAAAGCCCAGCCTAGTGATCCCCATAACCGGAAAGAGCCAAAGCTGCGGCTGGTTCCGTCAATATAGCTGAGAATCATCGTGTTGCTCTGGGCGAACAGGGGCCCCTGGAAGAAATAGAAGAACAGAATGGATATGTAGATCATTTCATATGTATTCGCCTGAAAGACAAGTTGGGTCAAGACCAGCGTTCCCGTCAGCATGACGAGGACAATCCGCCGGATATTCTGATACCGGTCACTCCAGATGCCCCAGAAGGGGTTGGCAATAATGGAGACCAGTGCGCCTACAGACATCAGGCTCCCGATCTCCAGCTTATTCATCCCTACATCCTGCAGATATAAGGGAAAGAAGCTGGTGAAGAGGACAACCGTTCCATATACGAAGAAGTTGAACCATTTCAGAGAGGTGAAAGACAGCTGCTTATCGGATTGATCCCGCAAACGTTGCACTCCTTTCCCGCTAGGATGCCTTGCATTCTTGCTGTGGCCGTCTTATGATGCCGCTGATATCACTGTAACATTTGTTGAAAAGGGATACAAACCAACTTTTATGGGGAACTACAAATCAATGGCAAAATATCTGTTTAACTTCAGTTTACATAGGTCAGTTATTCTGGGTTCTAAGGCGGAAGCGGGGCGCCACTGCTCCATACATCTATCTGCCGGAAAAGGGGATTCCTTATGACAAACAAGCAAGCACCGCAGAAGCAGGGCGCGGCCATGAGGCCGTTCCTGAAGCTGCTGCACGAAACCAAACCATCTTATCTGCTGCTGGCGCTGGCCCTTGGCCTCAGCATCATTTCGACCCTGGTCGGTCTGGTCATTCCCATGTTCACGAAGAATCTGGTGGACGGCTTCTCGCTGGCTTCTGTCAGCAAGCTGCAGATTGCCGGCATCGCCGGAGCGTTCATTGCGCAGACCGTGGCCGGCGGAGTCTCGATTTACCTTTTGAATGCCGTCGGGCAAAAAGTTGTGGCCGGGCTTCGTGACAGGCTGTGGCGCAAATTCCTGGTGCTGCCCGTCTCCTACTACAATGAGAACCGGACAGGCGAGAGCGTCAGCCGGATGACTAATGATACAGGAATTCTCAAGACACTGATCTCGGAGCATCTGGCCAGTCTGTTCACCGGCCTCATCTCCATTGTCGGCTCTGTCCTGGTACTGTTCTATTTGAACTGGAAAATGACGCTGGTGCTGTTCACGGTGCTTCCGCTGTCGGCGCTCATTCTGGTGCCGCTGGGACGGCAGATGTACAAGATCTCCAAAGGCACGCAGGACGAGACGGCCTCCTTCACCGCTGTGCTCAGCGGTGTGTTGTCCGAGATCCGGCTGGTGAAATCCTCGGGAGCGGAGCAGAAGGAATATGAGGCCGGACGGAAAGGGATTATGAACCTGCTGGGCTTCGGGATTCGTGAAGGCAAGATCAGCGCCCTGATCAGCCCGCTGATCTCCTTCGTTTTCATGATGCTGCTGGTGGTTATTATCGGCTATGGCGGGATGCTGGTATCCTCAGGGGCGCTCACCGCCGGCGAACTGGTCGCCTTTATTCTGTATCTGATCCAGATTATTATGCCGCTGACACAGCTGACGCAATTCTTTACCCAGCTCCAGAAGGCCAAGGGTGCCTCCGAGCGGATCATTGAGACCCTTGCTGCAGAGGAAGAGGTGTATGAAGGTGTGGAAGAGGCTGAGGGCACAGAGGGTCCGATTGCAGTGGAAGATCTCAGCTTCGGATACAAGACGGGCGAGAAGGTTCTCAGCAAGGTAAGCTTCACTATGCATCCGGGGCAGGTGACTGCCATTGTCGGCCCGAGCGGCGGCGGTAAAACAACCCTGTTCTCGCTGCTGGAACGGTTCTATCAGCCGCAGGGCGGAGTCATCCGGCTGGACGGCAAACCGGCTTCGCTGTTCTCTCTGAAATCCTGGCGGAAGAGAATCGGTTATGTCTCACAGGAAAGTCCGCTGCTGGCCGGTACCATTGCCGAGAATCTCGGATACGGGCTGGACCGCGAAATCAGCAAGGAGGAGCTGAAGCGGGCTGCGGCCATGGCTTACGCTGACGGCTTCATTGAAGAGCTCCCGGACGGGTACAACACGGATGTCGGTGAACGCGGCGTCAAGCTGTCCGGCGGACAGCGGCAGCGGATTGCCATCGCCAGAGCATTGCTGCGTGATCCGAAGATTCTCATGCTCGATGAGGCTACCTCAAGCCTCGACAGCCAGTCGGAGGCCGTAGTGCAGAAGGCGCTGGGCAATCTGATGCAGGGCCGGACTACGATTGTGATTGCTCACAGATTAGCTACGGTGGTGAATGCGGATCAGATTATTTTTATGGAGAAGGGCCGGATCACCGGCAAAGGCACGCATGAGGAGCTGCTGAGGGACCATGAGCTGTACCGTGAATTCGCCGAGCAGCAGCTGCAAATGAACACACCTGAGCTTCTGGGCCAAGGGATAGAGGAGGGTTCTACAGACTATGGTCAAAATACTGGTAGTGGACGACGATCCGCACATCCGCGAATTGGTGGGAGTGTTCCTGAGAGCTGAAGGGATGGCCGAGGTGCTGAGCGCTTCTGACGGACTGGAGGCGCTGCGGCTGCTCGAAGAGACTGCGGCGGATATGGCGATCATTGATATTATGATGCCGAATATGGACGGCTGGGAGCTGTGCCGGGAGCTGCGCAAGCAGTATGATTTTCCGATACTGATGCTGACGGCCAAAGGGGAGACCTCGCAGATTGTCAAAGGCTTCGAGCTGGGCACAGACGACTATCTGGTCAAGCCGTTTGAGCCGCCTGTGCTGATCGCCAGGGTCAAAGCCCTGCTGAAGCGTTACCAGATTTCGGCCGCCCAGAGTGTTACCGTTGGCAGTCTGCGGATGAACCGCGCCACCTATGAGGTGCTGTCCGAGCATGGCGAGTTCACGCTGCCGCTGAAGGAATTCGAGCTGCTCTTCAAGCTGGCCAGTTACCGGGGGCAGACGCTGACCCGTGACCGGCTGATTGAAGAGATCTGGGGCTACGATTACGAAGGCAATGAGCGGACGCTGGATGTTCATGTGGGCCGTCTGCGCGAGCGGTTTCCGCAGGAGCGATTCGGATTCTCCATTCGCACGATCCGGGGGCTTGGCTACCGGCTGGAGGGATAGGCATGAAGCACAGAGCCAAGAAGATATGGGAGAAAGTCAAAATAGTTGGACCTATAGCCGGACTATTGAGCATGTTCTTTATCACCTGGAACGGGAGCTATTTCGGCTCAAGGCTGCTGGTCCATTATTTTCACTGGTCCTTCTCCGAATATGGGTATCACCTGTTTGTGATGGCGATGCAGATTATCATCTTTTTCGTCTGCGGGGCGATGATTGCCTTCGCTACACGCGGCAAGGATCAGAACTTCTATAGGCCGATCCTTACAGCCATGCGGCAGATCTCTCAAGGCAACTTCAAGATTGAACTGGAGAACAGCGGCCAGTACCGGCAGTTCGGAGGGATTGTGGAAGGGATTAACGAAATGGCGAGTGAGCTGAGCCGGATGGAGCTGATGCGGCAGGACTTCATCGCCAGCGTATCCCATGAGATCCAGTCGCCGCTGACCTCGATCCGCGGGTTCGCTGCCGCGCTGCAAGAGGAGAACCTTAGTCCGGAGATCCGCAAGCATTACCTGGATATTATTGAAGCGGAGAGCCGCCGTCTGTCCGGCCTGAGCGACAATCTGCTGAAGCTGTCCGTGCTGGAGGCAGAGAGCTTCCCGTTCGAGCGGAAGCCTTATAGGCTGGATAAGCAGGTGCAGGCGATGATCCTGGCCGCAGAGCCGCAGTGGCTGGGCAAGGAGATTGAGGTGGAGGCCGAGCTTCATGAGACCACTGTGACTGCGGTGCAGGATCTGCTGAGCCAGGTATGGACCAACCTGCTGCATAACAGCATCAAATTCACCCCCCAGGGCGGACGGATCACCGTCATTGTACGCAGCATGGGGGAATGGGCCGAGGTGGAGGTCAGGGACAGCGGGATAGGCATGAGCGAAGAAGAGCTGGCGCGGATCTTCGAACGGTTCTATAAGGCGGATAAGTCCAGAAGCGTCAGCAGCGGAAGCGGAAGCGGGCTGGGCCTCCCGCTCGTGAAGAAGATCGTGGAGCTCCATGAAGGCAGCGTAGACGTAACGAGCCGTCCCGGAGAGGGGACGGCGTTCATCGTGCGGCTGCCGCAGCAGAGCGGATGAGCCATGAACCCGCCGTTCAGGCGAATAATCAGCGCCGGTACTTCAGCCGGATATTCACTGGCCAGGAGGCCGGTTAAATTAGTACAGTGTCAGGTTTAAAATAGTGGAGTAGAAGCAACTCCCCTTCAAATTACATCTTTTCTAAGCGGGGGTGTTCTTCAGGGGCGTTGGCTTAGCGTAACGGACTGAGGTGCTCTTATTTGGGAAGAAAGTCGCCAACTGGGCGAGTAACGGACTCCACAGGCCTTATCCTTTAGACTTCGGCTCCGAAACGTCTCAGATTGAAACAATAAGGCCACCTGAGTCCGTTACACTGCAAAAAGTGGCATTTTCGTGGGGATAAAGTCTCTCCGGTCCGTTAGACCTTGGGGTGGATAGGGTTTCCCATCCGAACAGCATAGCCCCGTACCCAGGACAGACAGATCATACTGTCATGGGTGCGGGGCTATTTACGCAGCCGTACTCGGTTGAATCCGTCTGTGCTGTCTCAATCACAGTCCCCGCCGGATCAGCTCTGCCAGCAGGGGGATGCTGCGCTCCAGTTCAGCCGCAGAGGCATAAGCGTAGGACAGCCTGAGATGTCTGCCGTCGCTGCGGTCGTACAGATCGCCCGTATTCAGCAGCAGTCCGGCGCGCAGCGCTGCGCTGAACAGCTTGCGTGGAGGGACAGCCTCGTGGAGAGACAGCCAGATATAGAAGCCTCCTGCCGGTACGTTCCAGCTTGCCAGTCCGGTGCAATGGAGCTGCAGTAGCTCAAGCATGTGGTCGCGGCGCGCGCGTAGTCTGCCGCGCAGCACATGCAGGTGCTCTTCATGATAGCCGCCCGTAAGCCAGCTGGCGGCAGCCAGTTGAGACAGGGAGCTTGCACCATAATCACTCTGCATCTTGATGTCGGCCAGCCGCCGGACTACCGGCTCGGGTCCGGCAATCCAGCCGATGCGCAGACCGGGGCTGGCGGCCTTGGACAGAGTGCCCAGATGCAGGACCCGTCCCTCCTGGTCCAGCGCCTTCAGCGGCGGCGGAGGCGGAGCGTCCAGCCATAATTCCTGGTAGGCCCCATCTTCCAGAATGGGCAGCCCAAGTCTGCCTGTGACCTCCATCAGCTCCTGGCGGCGCCCCTTATCCATTAGGATTCCCGTAGGGTTATGAAAGGAAGGGATGCTGTAGAGCATCGCCGCCTTAGTGCGGATCGCCTCAGCCGTGAGGTATTCCGGGATCAGACCACGCCCGTCCATAGGCAGGCCGCTGAATTTCACCCCCGCAGACTGAAAGGCATGGATCGAATACAGATAGGACGGCTTCTCCAGCAGGATAGAAGAGCCGCGCGGCAGCAGCCCTAGGGCAATGAGCTGAAGCCCCTGAAGGGCGCCGGAAGTAATCAGAATGGAGTCCGGGCCAGCGGTAATGCCGCTCCGGGCCAGTAACTGGCTGACCGCCGCCCGCAGCGCCGGACTACCGAGCGGCTCCTCATAGGAGAGTGGAGGAAGAACGCGCTGCGCGAGTCCGGCCAGCACCTGGTTCATTGCTGCCCCGGGCAGCAGCTCAGGCGCTGGCTCACCCGTGCCAAGGCGGATCAGGCCCGGCTCATATTCGAGCCGGTTAATGTCCTGGATGGTGGGCAGGTTGGGATAGTGAATCCCCTCCTCGACATAGTCGTTCCAGTTGCCGGAGCGTTCCGGCTTAGAGGGCTCCTCTTCCCCGTCTTCTACGCATTCTCCTGCGGAACCAAGGGAAGCCGGGAGCGCAGAACGTGTGCCCGTAACTATTGTTCCGCCCCCGCTTCTGCCTTCTATCAGGCCCAAGGCGGTAAGCTGGCCCAGCGCTGTAACCACCGTGCTGCGGTTCACTCCGAGCTTGCGGCACAGCTCCCTCTGCGGGGCCAGACGCATACCGGGCGGCCAGGCCCCGGTGCTGATCTTGGTCAGGAAGTAGGCGTAGATCTGACCATGCAGCGGCAGCGGAGAAGCCGGGTCCGGCTTCCAGTTCTCAGACAGGCCGGAGCCAGCGTCAGCTTGCTGCACTTCAGGAGCTGCGGGCCGGAAAGCCTCCGAATGTACGGATTGGCCGGGCGTGCTTAAGTCTGTATGGTTGGAGCGTTGTGAGTGTGTCAAGGGCAGGCTCCTTCCGGACGAATGATTGTAGACAATTAGCAGTTATCATGCCAAGGGCGAAAAACCGAATACATTGTGCCACTGCCAAGGCAACCGGCTCCATTGTATGCGAAAAACCGAACACATCGGCCATGCGCCTGCGTGCCACCACAATGTATGTTGTTTTCCGCATACATTTGGCCCATGCGCCTGCGTGCCACCACAATGTATGCTGTTTTTAACATACATTGTGTCACTACTAAGGTAACCGGCCGATTGTATGCGAAAAACCGAACACATTGTGCCACTGCGAAGGCTACCGAGCGAGTGTCCCCTTCACAGCCGCTGTTGACTAACATAATCCCTCATTGCTTGCTTTCCTTCTCTCTCTCTTTCGTTCTTTCTCCCAGTCTACCATGATTCCTCCCCTTTCATTCGTCTTGGTTGGTATGTGTCCAAAAACTTGGATGGTTACGGCGGCCGCTATGGCAGGGTACGATCAGTAGGCTATAACCGGAGGAAGCCTGGGAGGTTTGTTTATCGGGAAGCACCACTAGGAAGATATAAGGGGGAAAAGAAATGGTGCAGGCCATTCTACATGGAATTATCCTGGCCTTCGGGCTGATTCTGCCGCTGGGCGTGCAGAATATATTCGTTTTTAATCAAGGGGCACAGCATACCAGATTCCGTAGTGTACTGCCTGTCGTACTGACGGCAGCGATATGCGATACGCTGCTTATCGCTGCGGCAGTCGGCGGAGTCTCCTTGGTCATTTTATCGCTGCGCTGGGTCACGCCTGTTATATATGGAGCGGGCATTCTGTTTCTCACCTTTATGGGTTGGAGAATCTGGCACTCCGCTCCGGCGAAGGATGAGTCGGGCCGACTGTCACCGAAGGGACAGATCCTCTATGCGCTGTCTGTGTCCCTCCTGAACCCGCACGCCCTGCTGGATACGGTGGGCGTGATCGGGACCAGCTCGCTGCAATACGACGGTGCGGTGCGCTGGACCTTCGCGGCTGCGACAGTGGCCGTCTCCTGGCTCTGGTTCCTAGGACTTGCTGCAGCGGGGCGCCAGCTCGGCAGGCTGGATGCTTCCGGCAAGGTTATGAAGGGACTGAATACCGTTTCAGCACTGCTGATCTGGGGGATCGCCGTCTACATGGGGGTTCAGCTATGGGGGCTGTTGTATGGCTAAGTGATTCCCCTTAATTAGTCTTTGCTCAATAAATCTGTTAGTTCTTTAGAGCTGCGATCTTTTAATTTCAACATTTTTTCGCTATTACTATCTTTAATCAAAAATCCACTTTTGGTTTTAAAATCTAAATAAAGGCTGAATCTCATAACTTCGGTATCCGCGTAAGTAACATTCATTCGATACGTTGGTGGACCCACATCAACAGCCCCGCGCACTTTTTTCACAGTTCTTATAGCATGGTTGAATACCCGGATGCTATCGTTATCAGTGTAAGTAGTTTCAGCTGTTTCAGAAGTAAGAGTGACGCTAACAATCTCAGGATTTGGTCTGACTAAAACATATATTAAAACAAGTAATAGTATTAATGAAATTGAAATGATGCCGATTTTTCTCATAAACGCTCCCCCTTGTAGCAATCTTGTAGATCCTTGGATACCTCTATGTATGCTCTGGACCTTTTTGGAAAAAGAGTGCCGTTTAACATAGTTTCGGCCTGTATCCGTAAGATTCGGCAAGCCGCTTGCCAAACTGTTTCGAATTCTTCACACTTTCGAGCTATAGTTGTTTAATTTGACTCTATTCTATTGACGGTTGAAATCCCATCATCTACCATACAGATATAAACATAATGTTCTAAATTATGGAATGTGGGAGGTGTTGTTGCTTTGAAGCCTGCAGTCATGATTCGAGACCAGCTTGCAGATTATTTAACCCAGCAGGGGCTGTCCATTAATCAGTTCGCCATAAGATCCGGCATTAATTCCGGGACACTGAGCCGGATTATTAATGGCCATCAGCCCATTGCCATGAGCCATCTGGAGTTAATCACTGCAGGAATGGGGCTTGGCGAGGATTTTTTTTACAGCTTATATGTGGAGGAATGCTTCTATTATTCGGCACCGACCTGGCGGCGGCTTCGCCCGTTCATTGTGAAATGTGCGGAACTGGGGCGTACGGATTGTATTGAGCTGCTGGTGCAGAACTTGCTGGATAATCTGACGTATGTCCCCATGCTGTACGAGGTTGCGGAAGGGTTGTTCCAGCAGGGCCACTGGCCGGCGGCTGCACTGCTCTATGAGAATGTTAGCGCCAGCGAGAAATACCAGTATTCTGAACGCTTGGCCACCTGCCAATACCGCCTGTTCCAGATTGCCCTGGGTGATGACCAGAGCACGAACCTGCGCGCAGCCACCCTGTTCGAGAGCTACATCCCGCGCCTGAATGAGGCGGATCAGTTGGATGGACTGAAGAATTTGATGGATGTCTACTACTCATTGCAGTTATGGAGTAAAGTAAATGAGCTTGCTCTTGAACTGTTTCGGCTTGCGACAATCCGTTATGATCTGTATTGTAACCCGAAATATAAAGAGGCAGTGAAGAGCGGAGAAAGACCTCTTTGCTTTTATATATTGTATGCCCATTTAATGCGTGCAAATGCATACGAAGAATGCGGAGAATATAAAAAGGCTCTTGAACTTGTACCTTTATATTTGGACGTAGATTGGATACATGAAGAAAGTGAGGAAGCCAAGAGGACTGTAGCGCAATTTCAGGAATGGGGTAAAGCTAATACTTATTTGTATCGCTTACTGGATGGACAGTTAGAGGTATTAGATGATTACGTTAATTATATTTCCACGCAACAAGGAGAGATTTTCATAGCTTTATTTTATATTGTGAAATCTGCAAACCTGTATAACTGGAATGTAGATTCTATTCTGGAACGCTTCGCGGGTTACATGCCTTACAGGATACATCTCACTGAGTTTGGAGTGTACAATCAGCAGATTAAAGCGGACCAACATGCCAGATTTCTTGTTGAATTGGGAGTCTATTATTTGCGGAATAAGCGAAGTGAAGGTATTGGATATATCCTACAAAGTTTGGAATCATCATCTAAACTTAATAATGAGAGTATCATCTTCAAGTGTGTTGATTTATTCGAGCAGAACAGGCATATTGCCGGGGAAAACGAGCAACTGCAATACAAAATATTAATAAGAGAGGTGCGGGATGCAAATGAAAAGAAAACTCCTATTAATGCTAGCCTCGTTTAGTATTGTTGTACTGATTACTATACCTGTAGCAGACTTAGTGGGCAAACCTATACAACAACAAACGATTCAAACCATGGGTCATGGGGCGGGCGGCTGAATAAGCGCAAGCAGTAATAACAGTATCACCTCTGGCGTCTTCTGCTAATGCAGAGGCGTCTTTTTTATGGACAACTCTTATCGCATCAGAGCTTTGTCAATATATTCACTTTAACAGATAATGCAATCAGTCCATTATTTTGTAGTTTTACATAAAAATCTATAATGTTGCATAAGGAGGCGGGATTCCCATGCATAGTCCAGCAATCGTTAGAATTCGCATAGAGCAAGCCAGAAGTAAGCTTCATACATTACATATTCAATATGGCGGTTTCAATCATCCTGAGGTCTTGCGGCAATCCGTGGTTCTGGATGAGCTGCTCAATGCCTACGATAATGCCTACCGGATGAATAAAAGGCCGCCTGCTTAAACAGTGCTTCAAGAAACAATCGGAGAGTCAGATATAAGTTCCATTGGACACGTGTATAAAAAAGGTGGTAACTGCTGTGGAGCATACAGTCAAAATTCGAGACGAGATAGCGGCGTATCTCACAAAACATAAACTGTCTATTAATCAGTTTGCGATTGCCAGCGGAATTCATTCCGGCACACTCAGCCGGGTAATGAAAGGCCAGCAGGCCTTAGCGATGAACCATCTGACCCGCGTGACCAGCGGGATGGGCCTGCCGGAGGATTACTTTTACAGTCAGTATGTTGATGAATGTCTATACGATTCGACGCCGACTTGGCGGCGTTTACGGCCATTCCTGCTGCAATGCGCGGCGCTATCGCGTCTGGATTGCATTGAGCGGGTGGCACAGAATTTACTGGATAATCTGCTGTATGCACCGCTGCTGTTCGAGGTTGCCGAGGAGTTATTTGAGCAGAAAAACTGGCAAGCCGCAGCACTAATCTACGAAAATGTGGGAGCCAGCGAGAAATACCAGCATTCCGAACGGCTGGCGCTCTGCCAGTATCGGCTCTTCCTCATTAATCTGGGCGATGATCCCCAGAAAAATCTAATCGCTGCTACTATATTAGAGAATTATGTCGATAAGCTGGACGAAGTCAATCAGTTGGATGCGCTGAAAGAGTTGGCTAATTTATACAGTGGGCTTCAGGCGTGGGACAAAGTATCTCAGTCTGTAGAAGAACTGCTAAGAGTCGCCACTGTTCAATATGAACTCCACGGACAAGTGCATCGTAAGCATAGTAGCAATCAATTTTATAAAAAGCCGCTGTATACATATATTTTATATGCTCAGCTTATGAGATCCTGTGTTTATGAAGAGCTGGGGGACTATAAAACCGCACTGGATATGGTACCTCAGTACATGGATCACAGCTGGATACGGGAAGATGACGAAGAAGCAAGACGTATTAAGGCTCAATATATAGAATGGGGAACGGCTAATACGTACCTTTACCGCTTAATGGATGGGCAGATTGAGGTGCTGGAAGAATATATAGAGTATATCTCCACCTGTGAGAACGAGATTTTTATGGCGCTGTTCAAGATCGTTCAATTGGCTAATCAGTATAAGTGGGACGTGGATCATGTGATACAGAGATTTGCGGACTACATTCCTTACCGAAAGGTTTACAGTATCTTTGGTGAGCACAACAAGTTCATTCATGAAAAAAACTACACCCAATTCTGCAGCGAGCTGGCGACCTACTATCTATCCCGCAAGCGGTACAAAGGCGATGATGTGATTATGCAAAGCGTAGACTTATCCGCCAAATTAGACAGCGAGCAGCAAGTGATCCGGGGGACGATATCCGTCGATTTCGAGATTGCGATTTCGGATATTCCGAAGTTGGGCTGATGTATTCAGGAACGGCTTAAACTATAGATCCTCCATACATAACGGCTGAGAATCCTTCAAGGAATCTCGGCCGTTGTGCGTTGGGTACAGCACAGAATGATATTATAGATTTCGAAAAATGAAATATTATTGAGACCATTATGAGAACTTTCCGCAGGCAGTCTAGCCTATGATGGATAAATAGGTTTCTGAAGTGTGGGGAGGAATTAAGAATGAACAATAAAAGAAGATTATTGGCGAGTGTCGTATTAATAGAAATATTGTTAGTTGGTTGTAGTCAGGTTAGTAACATATCTTCTTCTGATCCAGCCCCGACCGGTAAGCCGTCTATGACTGAGCCGATCCAAACCGTAAATGCTGATAACGATCCAGGAGAGAAGGACA
Source organism: Paenibacillus sp. FSL P2-0136 (assembly GCF_037975325.1). NCBI lineage: Bacteria > Bacillati > Bacillota > Bacilli > Caryophanales > Paenibacillaceae > Paenibacillus > Paenibacillus sp. FSL P2-0136. Next base: position 6,747,539 of record NZ_CP150244.1, on the reverse strand, counting down.
ATCTAGAGGAACAACAAGGTGAACTGTTAAGTTACACCGATGAGCAAATAAACGAAATCCTTACTGCTGCGAAGAAAGCTGGACTTAGTAAAGTGTACATACCCACAGTTGGCTTGGGTGTTGACGACTACCTGCATAGCGTTAAGGCTGGAGAAAATGAAGTTAATCTCTCGTTTATTCGTGGTTTAATTACGGAGTCTTCCAGAGAGCTTGAACCGTTACACGAAATTGAAACAACAAGAAAAGTTCAGCTTACTCAAACCATAACGGGAAATTGGATTAAGGAAAAAGGGTCCCAGGAGTTCTTATATTTTGAGATTGATGGAATTTACTTTAGCATGAAATCTGCCAAACAAATTGATCCAGAGGCTTATGAAAAGGCTGTTGCTTCAATGAGTGTGTTGGAGTAGCTTAACACTTTAACTATGAATCTATTCTAAACAAGCAGGCCCATGAACAAGTTCATGGGCATATTACATTTCTCTCCGTGCGCCCTACCCGCCAATCTGCGACATGCGGCGGGCGGTGGGGGTGTGGCTCTGGGCTTTGTGCTCCAGGGCCAGCGCCATTTCGTGGTTATGCGGCTTGTTGCCTAGCGCCTCGCGGAACAGGGCCTGCACCGCCGCAGGGGAGCTGATCAGCGGGCGCACATTATATTCGTCCTGCCAGTACAGGCAGGCTTTGATGTTGCCGTCGGCGGTTAGGCGCAGCCGGTTGCAATTGTCGCAGAAATGCTCGCTGACCGGGTGGATCAGCCCGAAGGTTCCCTTCGCGCCGGTGACCCGCCGGTTCTGGGAAGGGCCATTCCCGGAGGGCATGTCGGCCTCCTCGGTGGCCCAGCCCGCTTCCTTGCAGGCCTCTACTACAGTCTCCAGCGGCAGATAGGTCTGCCGCCAGGCGTCGCTGGCGCTGCCAATCGGCATGTATTCAATGAACCGCACATTCAGCGGGCTGTTCAGGGTCAGGGCGATGAAGTCCTTGATCTCGTCATCGTTAATGCCTTTCATCAGCACGACATTCAGCTTGATCGGGGACAGGCCGGCGGCTTCTGCGGCTTCAATTCCCTTCAGCACCTTGGCAACATCGCCGCCGCGGGTAATCATCGAGAAGCGGTCCGGCCGCAGCGAATCCAGGCTGATGTTCACCCGGGACAGCCCAGCCTGCTTCAGGATAGCCGCCTTGGCTGGCAGCATCAGCCCGTTCGTCGTCAATGAGATATCTTCAATGCCAGGTATAGCGGAGATCATGGCTACCAGCTTCTCCAGATCCTTGCGGACCAGCGGTTCGCCCCCCGTCAGCCGGACCTTCCGCAGGCCCAGGGGCGCAAGCGCCTCCACCACAGCGGCAATCTCCTCGTAGCTCATAATCTCGTCCTGCGGCTGGAATTGCATTCCTTCGGCGGGCATACAATAGATACAGCGCAGGTTGCAGCGGTCAGTAACCGAGATGCGTAGGTAATCATGTATGCGTCCAAAAGGGTCAGTCAGCGGCTCCATAGCGTTGCTCCTTCACCTGTTGATTTTAGTTTAAATTTTAAAGAAACCATTCAGCCGCGTCAATGCACAGCGGACAATCTAAAGCATAGGGGGATAGAAGGCCAAAGCAGCAGCCTAATTATGACAAAAGTGCGACAATTCCAGGGAATGGTCATAGAATGCTCACCGAAAGCGCTTATCATATTCGATATAATTTAGGTGCGGAAGATTCAAACTTTAGATACTTTTACTTTTGCGAAGCACAGCTATGATACCGGAAGGCTCAGGCGGCGATCCCTAAGGATACCCCGGGTATCCGGCAAACTATGTAGGGAGGATTTGCAAAATGACCATACCAACTGTTCCATCGCTTGTCGTGCCGGAGGCTTGCAGCCGCTGGCTGGAGAGTCGGGGATTAATATATCAGCTGCTGGTGGACTTCTATGGAAGAAAACCATCTCTCTCACTGGTCGCCCAGTGGAGCCGTAACCGTGAGATGAGTGTCGCTGCGGAGATGACCGAAGGCGGCCGTGAATTGAAGCGTTACCTGTGCAGCCAGGAGCCATCCATGCTCCCGGCCATCTGCGAGAAAGAGAAACTCGAATACAAACGTCTGATGAATGAGCGGGCCGTCAGCTCCTTCGTGGCCCGTGAAGCGGCTCAGCTGGGCCGTGAGGAAGAATTCTGCAACGTGCTCTCGGATGTGTACGCTTCGGCGGGGATTGTCTTCAAGAAGTGCAGCGGCGAAGCCGACGACCATATTGCCATTGAACTGGAATTCATGGCCGTGCTGCATGAACGGATGCTGTACAACAGCTTCTCGATCCGCAGTGCGATGGAGCTTCTGGAGATCCAGGAGAGATTCCTTGAGGAGCATCTGCTGAAGTGGACTCCACAATTCTGTGCGAGAATGAACGCTGCCACCGACAGCCCGCTGTATCTGGGACTCAGCCATATGTTGGAGGAATTCCTGCCGCAGGATCTGCATATGCTGCGTGCCTGGAAGGCTTCGCTGGAGAGCAGCGCGGCGGCCATGGCATAATAAGCATCCATATTCAATCAAAAAGGCGCCCTTCCATCCATCGGAAGGGCGCCTTATTTCTGCTCCTAGGGTCGTCGGGCCTTAAGTGTAGTCTGTGCAACTAAAGTGATGGGTGATCGCTAGTAAATGGTTATAAATGTAGTTTATACAACTAAATATCCCGATTTTTCCTAAAACAAGCGATACCGTTGTTTTTAATTGTACGGAATGCAGTTATCTCAACTATTCAGGCTTTTAGTCATCATTTAGGTGTACAAAATACAATTAGCGGTAAATGGTATAATAAAGTCATATGGAATATTCAAAGGAATGATTTAATTGAGAAGATCATTGAAACGAAAGCAGGCTGCCCTATCGTATGTTAGATCATCCCTTGCAATTGAAGGAAATCATCTTACTGTACAAGAAAATCAGGTGTTAATAGATAGAAGTAATGGAGGTATGAAAAATTCTGAGTTTTTAGCTCGTGCATTAGAAATGGCTAAGAATGTATGAGCAAGAGGATTCTCGGTACTGTTACCTTGGTACAATGGATTTACTGATAGAAGAAGCAGATTAATTGGTATAATTAGCATTACATAAAGATAGGCGCCCTTCCATCAATTCGGAAGGGCGCCTTATTTCTGCTCCTAGGGTCTTGAACTTAAGCTTTCACTTTATAGGTTGTGATCTGGAGAATCTCCTTCAGGGAGAGTGGCGGAGGAGAAGTTTGGAACTGTAGGAGCGATAGCGTTCGCCTTTAGGTTGGAAATTCTACCGCGAAGAGCGGTTCGAATCAGGAATTTCCAACCTAACAGCGACCGGAAGTCCAAACATTCTCTGCAGTCACGGTCCTGCCTGAAGCGGAGGTGCCCCAGTTCACTCTATATAACTGAAACTGCAGTTCATCCCCTATTTATTCGTAAGTCTTCTTACTCCGAAACTTCATCAGGAACTCATACACCACCGGTACAACGACCAGGGTCAGCAGCGTGGAGCTGACGAGACCGCCGATGACGGTTACGCCAAGTCCCTTGGAGATGATTCCGGCGCTGTTCTCCAGGCCTGTAACCAATGGCAGCAGGGCGCCTATAGTAGCGAGCGCAGTCATGAGAATCGGGCGAAGGCGGGTAGCCCCGGCCTCAAGCAGCGCCTTGCGTGTAGACATTCCCTCTTGTTCCTTATGGATTACCCGGTCAATCAAGACAATTGCATTGGTGACCACGATACCGATCAGCATCAGCGCACCCATCAGTGCGGAGACGTTCAAGGTCTCGCCGGCCAGGAGCAGGGCAACAAGAGCGCCGATGACTGTGAACGGCAGCGAGAACAGGATGGCGAACGGTGCCAGACCGCCGCCGAAGGTGACTACGAGCACGAAGTATACAATCGCAATAGCCGCGAGCATGGCGATGCCAAGCTGTCCGAAGGTCTCATTAATCTGCTCGGTGACTCCGCCGAAGGTGATGGTCACGCCGTCCGGGAGATCAAGAGCATCTATTTTGTCCTGCACAGCCTTGGAGGCACTATTAATGTCACTGGAGATAATGTCGGCGGTTACCTCGACTTTCATTTTGCCGTCTTCACGGGTAATGGAATCCGGGGACTGGCCCTGTTCGATGCTTGCTACCTCGCCAATCGGTACAGTAATACCTAGCGGCGAAGTGAGCGTGGCGGCCTTCATTTCTTCAATGCTGCTGTAGGAATCCTTGTCCGTCTCAATGTAGACCTTGTAATTCTTGCCGTCCAGCTCTACCTCAGTCAGTACAGGCCGGGTTCCGGCAGGGCTCAGCTTCATCACAAGCTGTCCGGCCGTTAGGCCCAGTGAGCTAAGCTTGGCCTGGTCAGCGACGATGGTGTATTGATCATAGGCTTCAGAGAGGCTGGTCTTCCCGTCTTTGAAGTTCTTGGTGTCTGCCTGAACGATCCCGGCAATGTCATCGGCTACCGGTTTGAGCTGCTCCAGCGTATCGCCGAAGATGTTAACAGTAAGGGTACTGCCGCCCAGTCCGCCTCCGGCCATGCCGGACAAATCGCCCCACACGCCATCCGGCACCTCTTGGCTCAAGCCTTCAATTAACTTCTCCTTCACGGTATCGAAATCAGGCGTGTTGCTGTCATACGTGACATAGAACAAGCCTGAATTGCCTGAGCCCATTCCGAACGGGCTGCTGCCGCCAATGGAATACTGCATTTTGTCGAGATGCTTCTGGGCCAGAATGAACTTCTCAGCCTTCAGGCCCAGCGCCTTCACATCCTCCAGCGTCTGCCCGGCCTTCGGGGAGAAGGTAAGCGTAACATTCTTCTCTTCCTGGGAAGGCAGGAAGCTGACGCCGATCGGCTTGATCAGGAACAGACTGCCTGCCAGTAGCAGGACAGCAACACCCAAGGTGATCAGCTTATGCGAGAGACACCAGTCCAGGATTCGGACATACCCGCCCGCCAATGCGCCGGGCTTGTCTTCGTGACCCTTTTTCCCCTTCTTGAGTCCATTACGGAACAGGGTATGGGCCAGTGCAGGCACCAGGGTAATGGCAACCACCAGTGAAGCCAGCAGCGCGAATACCATAGTGAGGGCAAACGGCAGGAACAGCTCACCGACCATCCCGCTGACAAAGGCGAGCGGCAGGAAGACGGCAATCGTCACAATGGTTGAAGACATAATCGGCACAAACATCTCACGGGTAGCCGCGCTGATCAGCTCTCTGCCGCGAAGCTTCTCGCCGGACAGCGTAAGCCGCCGGAAGATGTTCTCAATGACCACGATGGAGTCATCGACTACCCGCCCGATGGCTACGGTCATGGCGCCGAGCGTCATCATATTCAGCGTAATATCCATTTGCCGCAGGCATAATACTGCAATCAGCAGGGATAATGGAATCGAGATAATAGAAATAATGGTAGAACGGATATTGCGCAGGAACAGCAGGATGATAAGCACGGCGAACAGGGCGCCGAAGGCAGCCTTGGACAGCATCGTGTTCACGGAATCCTCAATCGGCTTGCCTTGATCCAGCAGCACGGTAAGGTCCATCGACTTGTATTGTTTCTTCAGTTCTTCTGTCTTGTCCTTGACCCCGTTCACGACATCGACGGTGTTGGCATCATTGGCCTTCACAATCTGAATCCCGATGGATTCCTTGCCGTTGGTGCGGGAGATGGATTCCGATTTGCCGACTACCTCGATAGTGGCAAGCTCGCTCAGCTTCACCGTCGGCAGCCCGGTCATGGCGCCAGCGCCAGCCCCGGTACCGCCAGCAGCAGCATTGGTGCCGCCAGCAGCAGTACTAGCACCGCCTGCTTCCCCGGCTCCTGTGCCAGGCATGCCAGTTGCACCGGCTCCGGCAGCACCCGCCGCAGGACCAGCAGGAACCAGCGGAATGCTGACATTCTGCAAGTCCTCCACTGTAGTGATGTTGCCGTCAACCACAACAGCCTTCTGTGACTTGTCCATCTCGAACAATCCGAGCGGCACCCGCAGGGAGGAGGCTTGGATGATGCCTTTGATCGTATCCTCGGTCAGTCCATACTGCTTCAGCTTCTCCTGATTGAACTTCAGGGAGACTTCTTTGACATATTGTCCGGCAATCTGCACAGAGGCGACGCCTTCTATATCCTCCAGCGCCGGGCGGATATCATTCTCGGCAACCCGGGTCAGCTCCTCCAGATCGCCGGAGCTCTCGTCAGAGATACTGAGGGAGATGACCGGCAGCGAGCTGAGGCTGAAGCGCGAGATTTGCGGCTTTTGCACCTCATCCGGCAGCTTCACCTCGTTCAAAGCTTCCCGCACTGCTGCTGTAGCATTGTCCAGGTTCGTGCCGTAGTCGAACTCAATGGTGACGCTGGAGGCGTTCTCCAGAGAGGTGGAGGTCAGCATCTTCACGCCGTCTACGTTGCGGAGCTTCTGCTCCAGCGGCTTGCTGACGTCATTCACGACCCCTTCGGGTGCGGCTCCAGGATAAATAGTAGTAATGCTGAGATAAGGGATACTAATGTTAGGCAGGGTCTCCTGCTTCATAGTCAATCCGCTGTACAGACCGGCGAAGACAATAATGATCGTCAGCAGCCAGACGGCGAATTTGTTGCGGAGCGAGAAATTAATTAGGCTTTTCATCAGAAAAAGGAACCTCCAGTACAATTATTCTTGATCTTACAGGCGTGCCGCCTCTGTCCTTAATGAAGTCCGCAGGAAGTGTGCATATAGGGGGTGAATATTTTCTTCAATTGACTTAGCTCGCCGGATAATCCGGGGTACCCCTCAAGATTGGCAATCATTCCTTGAATGATCGCTTTCCGGGGCTGGGTGGTGAGGATTTCGCTCTCCAGAATACCCAGGGACTCCAGACCGTCTTCGGCATGCTCCGGGCTGATTCCGTCCGCTTCACTGAGCAGGAGCTTCATCGCCTTGATCAGCTGAAGCGGGCTCTGGCGCGGTCCTTCTCCTTGACCCTCAGCCCATCCGGCGAGGACTGCGGAAGAGATCAGAGGGGCGGGCTTCCCTGCAAGCAGGCCGGAGACCATAATGTCCAGCCAGTCCACCAGCCGGTCAGCCAGTTCAGGGATGGAGACAACAGTCTCCTGACCGAACAGCAGCTTGATGCTGGAGCTGATCATGCCGTGGCTGAGCACGCACAGCTCGCCTGCATAGGGCAGAATCTCTGGCCCGTACATGAGCTCCAGCTTCTGCTGGAACCAGCGCAGCAGGGCGGCGTTGTTCTGCTTCACCCAATCGGGAATCTCGGCCACACCCCGGCCGGCCACCTCCTGGAATTGGCGCTGCAGGAATTCGCGCAGCTCGTATACATGACTAAGCAGAATTTCGAGCTGGTTACGCAGCTTCTCCCGGGGCTCTCTGCCGGCAGCCTGCTCCTCCTGCTGCAGCGGATCATGAATCATCCGGAAGCAGTAGATGTATATACTGCGTTCCAGATCTTCTTTGGATTTGAAGATCAGATACAGACTTCCTTTGGAAATCCCGCATAATTCGGCAATCTCCTGCATGGAGGTGGAGGAGGAGCCTTTTACAGCGAACAGCTGCATGGCGGTCTTGATGATTTGTTCTTTTTTGGTCATGCTTTTAGCGGTCAAGGCGATATAAGCCCCCGTTCTGACTAGACAGTTCTATATTTGACTGATTGGTCAGTGAGATTATATTATATATCCTGCAGCAATACAAATTTGCAGGTTTCAGTAGGAAGAAACGGATTCTTCATGTAAGATATAAATGTGTCATTTTGGTGAGAATCGGCGGAATGAGAAGGTAGGGTACATATGAGAAGAGGACTGCAGGCAATAGTCATTATAGCGGCTTTGCTGGCTTTTTATTATTTTGGATTTGGCGTGTTCGGCAGTACAGCCGGGACGATTATCAGTATATTTTCCACATTGACGGTCATCTCTGTCGCGCTGGGGATCTTCATGGAGAACCGCAATCCCTCCACCACAGTGTCCTGGATTCTGCTGCTCGCGCTGATCCCGGTGCTGGGGCTGGTGTTCTATTTCCTGTTCGGGCAGAATGTATTCAAGCGGCGCAAGTATGACAAGAAGGCCCAGCGCGACCTCATGGCCTATGAACGGATTGAGAACGATGCGTTGCGGATGCACCAGGACTGGTCGGTGTTCAGCCCCTCGCAGCAGAAGCTGCTGGGCCTGTCCCAACGGCTCGGGCGCACGCCGATCTCCTTCAATTCAGAGTCGCGCATCCTGACCAACGGGGAGGAGACCTTCGGGACACTGCTGCTGGAGCTGCGGCAGGCGCAGCATCATATCCATATGGAGTATTATATTTTCCGGGCAGATCATATCGGCACGCGCATTCAGCAGATTCTGATTGAGAAAGCCCGCGCAGGCGTGGCGGTCCGGTTCATGTATGATGCGGTCGGGAGCATTCAGCTCTCCAGAGCCTTCCTTAAGGAGCTCAGTGATGCGGGGGTGCAGGTGGCTGCTTACGGCAACTCCACCTCCTTTTTCTCCAGCAGGGTGAATTACCGCAATCACCGCAAAATCGTGGTCATCGACGGCGATGTCGGCTTTATGGGCGGGCTGAATGTCGGGGACGAGTACTTGAGCCGCAGCAAGACCTACGGGTTCTGGCGGGATACACATATGCTGCTGAGGGGCGAAGCGGTGCGGACGATGCAGATTATCTTCCTGCAGGACTGGATGCACACGACCGGCGAGAAAATCCTGGAGCAGGACTACCTCTCCCCTCAGCTTCGCTTCACTACCGGAGACGGGGCGGTGCAGATTATTGCCAGCGGCCCGGATAATGAGCGGCGTGCGCTCAAGAATATTTTCTTCTCCATGATTACTACTGCGGAAAAATCCGTCTGGATCGCCAGTCCCTACTTCATCCCCGATGAGGATATACTGACTGCGCTGCGTGTGGCGGCGATGTCGGGTCTGGATGTCCGCCTGCTGTTCCCGGCGAAGCCGGATAAATGGATTCCGTTCCTGGCCTCCCATTCCTACTTCCCGGCGCTGCTGGAGTCCGGCGTGAAGATCTATGAATATGAGAAGGGCTTCATCCACTCCAAGCTGCTGATTGCAGACGGGGAGATTGCTACGATTGGAACAGCGAACATGGATATGCGCAGCTTCCATCTTAATTTTGAGGTGAACGCGCTGCTGCTGCAGACCGAGAGTGTCTCGCGCATTGTTGCAGACTTCGAGCGTGACCTGCAGTCTACGCGGCAGATTGTCCATGAGACCTTCATGGAGAAAAGACTGCTGGAGCGGCTGCTGGAATCCGCAGCCCGGCTGATGTCTCCGCTGCTGTAAGCGGACAAGCGGACTGAAATAAAAAAACGGTACCGTGCCCCAAAAGGACGGTACCGTTTTTTGTTGTTCCATCAGAAGGTAGTGAATCCAAGCCGGGTCTGTATACGGTAGAGGATGTATTTCAACCAGGTGACCTCACTCTGATATTCCGTGAGCGGCAGGCTGTATTCAGCGCCCTCGTTGTTCCATAGCCGGTTGAAGTAGCCCTCCACCTCCGCATACAGCGGCTGTTCCCGCGGAACGGATACATAGAGGTCGTTCTCCAGGTTATAGTCGTCCAGATTACGGGCTGTGAAGTTCGTTGATCCGCCCAGCAGGGTAGAGTCGCCTGACGCCTTGGCAATGAACAGCAGCTTGCTGTGATACTGCTCCTCGCCTGTGTTGTACCAGCGGATCAGGATATTTCCTTCAGAGCGGCGGTCCAGGTCCATGGCAACGGGACGGTTGGGGATGCCGATTTTGTCCCGTCCGAAGGCATTCTGGTTGGGATCAAGCAGCAGTCTCACCTGGGCGCCGCGGGCATCTGCGGCAAGAAGGGCATCGATAATTCCGTCGTCCGCCAGATAGAACATCCCCATCCAGATGACATCCCCGGGTCCTGCCGCAGCGATCCCATCCAGGGCATATTTGTATACCTTGCCTTCGGTCAGATAGCGGACTTCAAGCGAAGGTTCCCCGGATGCGGCGGCGGGCGGTTTGAATTCAGGGGGCTTGCTCAGCAAGGGACCGGCTCCCGAGAGATTAGCCGCCGCCTGCTCACTCCGCAGAATATCCTCCTGGATTGGACCCTGCACCTCCAGGGCAATGTTGGAATGATAAGCACTGGCATCATGCACATTGCCGGAGGAGATCAAGGCGGTGTTCTCGCTCAGCACGACCTTGCGGTGGTTCGCTTTGACATTGAGCAGCTTCAGGTAGGAACGTGTGGTAATGTCCGGCCCTCCGCTGGCCATCAGATTCGGAATCCAGCCGGTGCCGGATTGTCCGAACCACTGGATGAAGGTGCGCCAGACCGCAGAATAGGCAGGAGTCGAGTCCCGCAGACCGTCTACATCTGTCATGATGATCTTAATACCGGCAGCTCTCATCTCTTCCAGGAGGGCATTAGGCGCAGAGCCGTAGTTCGTATTCACCTCATCGGTGATGAAGGCGATCTCCATGGCGGGATAGGCGGCTTTCTGGGCAAGCAGCTTATCGGTAAGCTGTCTGCTGACAGCGGGGAACTGCTGGTCTGTATGGGTATAGTTATTGAACAGGAACAGATCGATCACGAGGAATTGTCTGGACTCTTCAATAATCTGCAGGATTCTGGGCAGAATCTGTTCTTCCCTTGCCTGCTTCCCGCTGCTGTCCTGATAGGTCAGATCATGCCAGAAGGCGACCGTACTCACCTTATAAGCAGGGCTCTCCGCAGAAAGTCCGGGCGGCAGCGGCTTATGGGTCTGATAGATCATCACCCCGGCCAGCCAGAGGAGAAGAAGGATCAGGGCCAGCAGGAGTCTGGAGCGGCGGCGCAGGAAGAACTGCGTCTGACGCTTGTGGCGGGATGCCGTAATGGCACCTGAAGCCAGCGTGATCTGTAACTTTTCGGGTGTGACGGGATGGCGGCCTTGATTCATAGTTATCCTCCTGGGTCTGCTGCGGGGCTAGAGCGGCTATAGGGTAGCCCGGCATTGTAAATACCTATAACGCCCGCTAAGGAGAAGTGAAGCAGCTGACGGCAAAATCCCTGAAAAATCTAGTGTTGCACAAAGCGCTCCTGCTCATCCGCGCCGTACCTGCAAGCTGCATCATACAAGTTCTGGTGACATAACACAGATGCAATTGTATAATGAGTGTAAATAATTTGTATAAGGTTTGAATCTTCAAATGTATTCAGTGTAAACAGGAAGGCAGTGAGATCCATCGTGTATTCCATCAAACAGGTTGTCGAAATGCTCGATATTCCCTCTGTCACTCTGCGGGCGTGGGAGAACCGGTATCAGGCTGTCGTCCCGGAACGTACCGAGTCCGGCTATAGACTGTACAACCAAGAGAATATTGAGGACCTTCGCTGGTTGAAGGAACAGACCGATAAACAGGGCATCAGTATCTCACATGCTGTGCGGATGCTGAAGCAGCATAAGCAGAAGGACCTGGATGACCGGCTGTCCGTTGCGGGCGGTGACCCCAAGGATGCCTTGGACAAAATGAGGCAGCAGATCTATGCAGCGCTGCTCGACATCCAGGGTGAGCGGGCCGATGCCCTGATCGATTTCGGGTTCTCCCTGTACGGCTATGAGGCGATGGTCCATCAGGTGTTGGTGCCTGTTCTGGTGAAGGTTGGTGATGCCTGGGAGCAAGGGACGGCAACCGTAGCCCAGGAGCATTATATGACACATATGATCTCGAACCGGCTGTCCCAGTTCTTTCACGTGTTCCCGGTGTATGCCCATCTGCACAAGGTGCTTGCCTTTTGCCCGGCAGGAGAGCATCACCAGGTCGGCTTGCTGCTGTTCTCGCTGTTCCTGCGCAGAAACGGGGTTGAAGTCATCTATCTGGGGGCCAATACCCCCGAGGACGGTGTGATGGAGCTGCTGGAGAAGCAAGAGCGTATCGGAGCTGTCTGCCTATCCGTTACGAATGGTACGCTGGTCCCCTATACGGAGGAGCTGCTTGAACGGCTAGGCAGCTTGTACCCGGAGATGCAGCTCATTGCGGGCGGTAGAGCTTATGAGGCAATCAGCCTCCAGGATACCAACGCCACCTATGTGATGGCGGAGCCGCCGGAGAAATGGCAAGCCTGGTTCGATCAGGAATATGCAACAATCCGGCATAGAGCGTAGCAGTTATATTGAATTTTAATAGTGTAGGAGATTTTATGGAACCGGTCAGGACCCGCTTGCGGGGCTGTCCGGTTCTTTTGCTATGGACAAGTCTAGCAACCAAATTGCTGGAAGTCCGGCGGATGATATTTACATGACCCGGCAAAGTATGTATGATATTTGTATCACTATTGTATAGTTTTTGTATAATGTTTGAACGAAGGAGGACGTCGCTTGATCCGAACCACAGATACCGCAAAAGTCGCAGTAATCGGCGCAGGACCGGGCGGGCTGGCCGCCGCCATGCTGCTTGCCGCCGAAGGATATGAAGTAGATCTTTATGAACAACAGGCAGAAGTTGGCGGAAGATCAGGCGAGCTGAAGCTGGGAGACTACCGTTTTGACCGGGGAGCCACCTTCTTGATGATGCCGCATTTGCTGGAGGAGCTGTTCACCATGGCAGGGCGTTCGGTGCATGACTATGTCTCGCTTACACCGCTTGATCCGCTGTATTCACTGCATTTTGGAGATACCGTATTTACGCCTTCCACGAACCAGGATCAGACGGCCGAGGAGATTGAGCGGCTGTTCCCGGGCAATGGCAACGGCTACCGCCGGTTCATGGCCGAAGAAGCCGACAAGCTGGAGCGGGTGATCCCGCTGCTGCAGCGTCCGTTCCAATCGTTAGGGGATTATGTTAAAAGAGATGTGTTCCACGCGCTGCCTAAGCTGAACGCTACAGACACCGTGTATAACCGGTTGTCCCGTTATTTCGATGATGAGCGGCTGCGGTTCTCGTTCACGTTCCAGGCCAAGTATCTGGGAATGTCGCCTTGGGAGTGTCCGGGCACCTTCACGATTTTGTCGTACATGGAGCACCGTTACGGCCTCTATCATCCGACTGGCGGCATTAACCGTGTGCTTCAGGCTATGGCTGAGGTCATCCAGGAGCATGGCGGGCGGGTTCATACCGCAAGCGGGGTGAAGCGCATTATCGTCAAGGACGGGCAGGCCGCAGGCTTGCTGCTGGAGAACGGAGAGAAGGTGGATGCGGATTATATTGTGATTGGTGCAGATTTTGGATCTGCAATGACCCAACTGTTCGAGCCTGGACTTCTGAAGAAATATACCCCTGCTAAGATTGCCCGCAAAAGATATTCCTGCTCCACCGCCATGCTCTACCTCGGTGTGGATGGAGAGGTGCACCTCAGTCATCATTCGGTTCATTTCGCGGACGATTACCGGCGTAATGTCAAAGAGATCACGGAGCTGGGCGTTCTGTCGGAGGATGCTTCTATCTATATTCATAATCCGTCAGTCATCGATAAGACACTGGCGCCTCCCGGTAAGTCCTCGCTCTACGTGCTGATGCCGGTGCCTAATCTGAGTGCCGATATCAACTGGGAGCAAGAGCGTGCGGAGGTGGAGGACTGGATGATGGAGCGGCTGCAGCAGATCCCGCAGCTGGCCGGAATCGCCGGACGCGTGGAAGAGAGCCTGTTCTTCTCTCCGCTGGACTGGCAGAACCAGCAGAATGTATATAACGGGGCCACCTTCAATCTGGCTCATAATCTCGGGCAGATGATGCATCTGCGGCCGCATAATACCTTCGAGGAGGTACGCGGCATCTGGCTGGTCGGCGGGGGAACCCATCCGGGCAGCGGCCTGCCGACGATCTTCGAGTCGGCCAAGATCAGCGCACGGCTGCTGCGGGAGCATGACCAGGCTGTGCGGGGGCGGTTCACCGTACAGGCGGGTGCGCCCGGCGCAGGTGCGGGGGTTCCGTTATGAGCCGCATTGCCATCGTAGGCAGCGGAATCGGCGGGCTGACGGCGGCGCTGCTGCTTACCCGTCAGGGACATGAGGTGGTGATCTATGAGCGCGCAGCCCAAGCGGGCGGGCGTGTGGCCTTTGAAGAGCAGGACGGCTACCGGATTGACCGCGGGCCTACCATCGTGCTGCTGCCGGAGATGCTTCTGGGTATTCTGGAGGAAGGCGGCCTTCCGCGATCCAGTCTGGAGCTGCTGCACTGTGATCCGCTCTACCGGGTTCACTTCCGAAGCGGGCGTGTGTTAACCAAATTCGCGGATGCATCGGCGCAGGCGGAGGAGATTGACCGGCTCTATCCCGGAGAGGGCAAGGGCTTCACCCGGTTCATGAAGGACATGTCGGTGCTGTATCCGCAGGGGCGGACCTCGTTCCTGGAGCGGGGGTATGCCAGCGGGCGGGAATTCTTTAGTCCGGCTAACCTGTCGCTGATGGTCCGCCTGCGTGCTTACCGGAATCTGCGCTCTGCGATCGGCCAGTATTTTCGTAATGAGGAGCTTAAGGATGCGTTCTCCCTGCAGAGCCTCTATATTGGAGGAGCGCCCTTCCGCACACCCGGTATCTACACCATGCTTCCTTACGCCGAGCATGCCTTCGGCATCTGGATGCTGAAGGGCGGATACGGGACGCTGCCGCAGATCATGGCCCGGGAGCTGGAAGACCGCGGGGTACAGATTCATACGGGCGCTGAGGTGGAATCCTTGCTTGTTGAAGGAAGCCGCTGCTGCGGAGTTGTTGTTCAGGGGCGGCCGATTCCTTATGATGCCGTTCTGTACAATGGAGATTTCCCGAATGTAGAGAAGTTGCTGCCGCCTGGTGTGTTCAAGCAGGAACAGGCACCGGTTGTGACGGCGAATAAGGGCAGATCCGTATCGGCCAAGGCCATAAAACGCGGAAGCTGGAAGCCCTCCTCGGGCTGTCTGCTGATCTATGCGGCCACAGACAAGCGCTGGCCGGAGTCGCTGGTGCATCAGTTCTTCCTGCCGGATAGTCTGAACAGCAGCCTGCATGAGCTGTTTGACCGGGGACAAATTCCTCAGGATTCTTCTTATTATGTATTTAATCCGGTAGCGCTGGACGATAGTGCAGTTCCTCCCGGACAGAGCGTGCTGTATTTCCTTGTTCCCGTCCCGGCGGCGCCGGATAAGAACTGGGAGGAAATAGCCGGAGCACTAGCCGATAAAGTCATGGCAGATGCCGAGAAACGGGGCTTCCCCGGGCTAGCCGCGAGTGTGATCTGGCGCAGGCTTAGAACGCCTGCCGATGCGGAGCAGGAAGGGATGTATGGCGGGGGCAGCTTCGGTATTGCACCGCTGCTGAGCCAGTCGGGGGTATTCCGGCCCCAGCCGAAGCCTTATCCGCTCAAGGGATTGTATGCCGCAGGTGCTTCCGTCCATCCGGGCGGCGGTGTGCCGATCGTCATGCAGGGAGCGAAGCTTGCCGTTCAGGAAATGATAAAGGAGATGAGCGTACATGGATGAAAGGATACTGCAGCAATGTGAGGAACTGATGAAGAAAGGATCCACTTCGTTCCATAAGGCGTTTGATGTTCTGCCAAGTCCCAGGCGTGAAGCGGTGCATGTTATTTATGCCTTCTGCCGGATTATAGACGATAGTGTGGATGAGCCGGAAGGCGCGCCGTACAGCATTCATGAGCTGCGGGAGCATTTCATGAATCTGGAGCAGGCGGACGGGCATTTCATCTGGCCGGCGCTGCGCTGGCTGTTCAGCAGCTTCCCGCAGCTTCAGCGTGAGCCGTTCCTTTTGCAAATGGAGGGACAGCTTAGAGATCTTACCTTCACAGCCTATGACACGATGGAGCAGCTTAAGGATTACTGTTATCTTGTAGCGGGAACGGTAGGGGAGATGCTGCTGCCTGTTCTGCGGGATGATCAGAGTGAAGCGGCACGGACATCGGGAATTGCGCTGGGGATAGGAATGCAGCTGGTCAATATCATCCGCGATGTGGGTGAGGATCTCAGAAGAGGACGCAGATATGTGCCGCTTGAGGTGATGGAGGGACATGGCTACAGCCAGCAGGAGCTGGAGAACGGGGAGGTCAATCACCGTTTCACTGCCGTTATCCAGGAGCTGCGGACAGAAGCGTTGGACTGGTTCCGGCGAGGGCTGGAGCATGTGCACACGTATCCTTTGGAGAGCGGTCTGGCCATTGAACTTGCCGCATCCTTCTATGCTGCTATTCTGGATGCTGTGGAGGCAGACGGGTATGATGTTTTCCGCAAAAGATCCTATGTCAGCGATGAAGCCAAGCTTCAGCTGTTCCAGCGTACGGTCGTGCGTTATGCCGGTGTAAGAACTGCGGTGGTCTAGCGATGGTCCGAACCCTTTTTTGGATCTGGTATACCATCGGAGCGCTGCTGCTGATCGTGTTCGGAATTCCGGATAGTCTGAAGTTCTCTAACGGATTATTTCTCGTATTCTATGGTGTCTACGGGCTGGACTTATTAATCAAGGGGCAATTCAAACCCTTCATGTCTGACTGGTCAGTCAATTCTTCAGGAGGCCGGATGACCAAGCGATTCTGGTATGCTGCGGCTCTGATCTGGTTAGGCGGAATGGCCGTCGAATGGGTAGGCGTGCATTCCGGGCGGTTGTTTGGGGATTATAATTATTCTACTATTCTCGGGCCTTTATTATTTGGTGTGCCGGTTACCCTGGGTTTCGCCTGGATTGCTGTTGTGTGTAATGCTGTGCTGATCAGCCATGATTTCGGACAGCGCGGCCTCCGGCTTCTGCTGCTGCGGGCCGTGCAGGTAGGCTTCTGGACGGTCCTGATGGATCTGGTGCTCGATCCTGTTGCCCATGCCAGGAACTTCTGGCATTGGGAGGGCGGCGGGGGCTTCTATCAGGTGCCCTGGAGCAATTTCACCGGCTGGCTGATTGCAGGCGCTGCCTTGTCTATGCTGCTCCCGGCTGTGCCGTTCACCCGCCTGGCTGCCCGCCGGGGCACCCGCCTGTATCAGGCGATCCTGATCCTGTTCGGCCTGATCAGCCTGACAGAGGGATTGCCTGCCTGCGCGGTGATCGCCGGAGCAGGCACCGCTTTGGCCGAAGGGAGTCTACGCTATGCTGGAAGCCGTTCCATCGGGAAGGTTTGACTGGTTATTCTACCGTTATAATTCCTTGTACCTGCTGCGCAGACATTTCCACTTCATTGGAATCAGCGGAGAGCTTCAGCCCGCTGCCGCTGCCGGGCGGGGGATTCTCTACCTCATGAATCACAGCTCGTGGTGGGACGGCCTGCTGGCCTATCACGCCGCAGGGAAGCTGCCGGGGAAGCGTCATTATTTCATGATGGAAGAGGAGCAGCTCCGGAAGTATGCCTTCTTCAGAAAGCTTGGCGCGTATTCCATTAACCCTGGAAGTCCAGGGGATGCACGGGCTTCGCTGCGGTATACAGCCGGGCTGCTGCAGGCGGGTGAGAATGTCTGGATGTATCCTGAAGGGGAAATCCGGCCGCTGGAGCACCGGCCGCTGAGCCTGAAGGAAGGGGCGGCCCTGGCGCTGCGGCTCAGTCCGCAGACGGCCGTTGTCCCAGTGACGCTATACCACGGCCTGTTCCGGCATACGAAGCCGGAGGCTACGCTGCTGGCCGGTGCGCCGCTGCTGCTCCCTTGGGCGGAGATGGACCGCTCAAGGGTAGCCCGTACGCTGGAGACTGTTCTTGGCGGACAACTGGAGTCCCACCGCAGCAGAGTGCTTAACCATCAAGGCTATATGCCGGATGAATTCAGGCCGCTGCTCCGCCGGGGTAGATCTACCAATGAATGGCTTGACCTGCTGCGGCCGGGCGGTGGGAGAGGATGAACGTATTCTTTCAGGCTGTAACCGGTGTTGTGTTGCTCCAGCTATTGTTCGCAATATGGAATGCAGCGCAGCTCCCCAAGCTGGGGGCAGCGGTCGGTACAAGAGCGGCGAAGGCGCTGCCAGCAAAAGCAACGGCATCCTCACGGGCCTTGAGCTTATCGGTACTGATCCCCGCCCGGGATGAAGCGGATAATATTGGGGACTGCCTCTCCTCTGTACTGGCCTCAAACACCGGCGGAATCGGGGTGGAGATTATTGTACTGGATGATTCATCAACTGACGGAACGGGGGCTATTGCCGCAGCAGCGGGCAGCGGAGTACGCGTTCTGAAGGGAAGAGAGCTGCCGGAGGGCTGGCTGGGCAAGTCCCATGCCTGCGCTCAGCTTGCAGAAGCGGCAAGCGGAGACTGGCTGCTGTTCCTGGACGCAGATGTCCGTCTTCAGCACGGGGCGCTTCAGGCGGCGCTTTCTGCTGCTGAAGCAGCGGGCGGCGGCATGATTACCGGCTTCCCCCGGCAGATGACCGGAACCTGGCTGGAGCGGCTGGTTGTTCCCCTGATGGTCTTCACCATCATCTGCCACCTGCCCATTCCGCTGGTCCGCGGCTCCAGAGATCCGCGGTTTGTTGCGGCGCATGGGGGTTTCATCCTGATTCACCGGGACAGTTACGACAGCTGCGGCGGGCATGATGCCATCCGCAGCGAGCTGGTGGATGACATGGCGCTGGCCCGCGCCGTGAAGCGGTCGGGCGGAACGGTGGCGCTCATGGATGTTACGGAGCAGGTGTTCATGCGGATGTATCACAATGCCCGGCAAGTATGGAATGGCTACCGGAAGAATATCTATGCCGGCATCGGCCGCAGCCCGCTGCTGCTGCTGGGTGTGCTTATTGCATATCTGTCGCTGTACGTGGCACCGGCCGCCGCCGTTCTGTACTATGCCCTAAGCGCACAGCCCAGTGTGGCCCTCTGGCCCGCTGCTGCGCTGTTTGCCGGTCTGGCCGTGAAACGGACCAGCGATGCTGCCGGTCGGCAGCCGTTCTGGTTCTGTCTCCTACTCCCGGCGAGTGTACTCTGCCTGTCGCTGATTGCTGTGGCGTCCTGGCGCGGAAGCCGCACGCGCGCAGGCTATGAATGGAAAGGAAGGCGTTATGGATGAAACCGAAGGCAGTCATCATAGGCGCCGGATTCGGGGGGTTGTCCTGTGCGGTCACCCTTGCCGCGGCGGGCTGGGAAGTCACTGTGCTGGAACGCCAGCAGCAGCCGGGCGGCAAGCTGCAGCGTGTGAAGGCGGGGGGCTACACCTTCGACCGCGGCCCGAGTACAATTACGATGCCCCATGTCTTCCGCTCGCTCTATGAGCTTGCGGGAGCCCGCATGGAGGATTATGTCCAGCTCTATGAGCTGGAGCCGCGCACCCGCAATGTCTTCGCAGACGGCAGGGTTGTCGATTTCTCAAGGGATACCGGGCGAATGCAGGAGCAGATGGCCTCTTACAGCCCGGCGGATGCTGCGCGGCTCCCGGAGTTTCTGGAGGAAGCCTCGCGGCTGTATCAGCTCAGCGAGAAGCAGTTCCTGAACAGGCTGCTGCTATCCTGGAGGGATAAGCTCTCGCCTTCCCTTGTGCGGGATCTGGTGCGCGTAAGGCCTTTTCTCAGCCTGCATAGCTTGCTGCTCCGCTACTTCAGCCACCCGAATACGCTGGCTATGCTGGGCCGCTACGCCACCTATGTCGGATCATCGCCGTATCGCTCCCCCTCCATCTTCGCCATGCTTGGTCATCTGGAGATTCAGGAAGGCGTATACGGGGTGAAGGGCGGCACCTATGAATTAATCAGCGGTCTGTCTTCACTCGCCCGTAATCTGGGCGTACGGCTGATCACAGGCACAGAGGTGACGGGGATTTCCGTAGTCTCCGGTGCGGTGGAAGGTGTGGATACGGCGCAGGGCTTCTACCCGGCCAAGACCGTGATTGCCGGTGGCGATGTCCTGAGCATCAACCGGATGCTGCTGCCGGAAGCGGTTCGTCCTGGAATGACGGACCGCAAGATTGAAGCCTACGAACCCTCCCTGTCGGGGCTGGTAACGCTGGCGGGTGTGCCGCGCACGTATGATGCGCTGCTGCATCATACGGTGTTTTTCCCGGAGAACTACGAGCAGGAATTCAAGGATATCTTCGAGCATAAGCGTCCGCCGCAGCAGCCGACAGTGTATGTATGCCATTCCGGTTATTCCGAGCCTGAGCTGGCGCCTGCGGGCGGCAGCAACCTGTTCATTCTGGCTAATGCGCCTTATCTGAGCCCGGCCTGTGACTGGAGTGAGGAGAGGGATGCGTACGGGGAGCGGGTGATTTCTGTACTGGAGAGTCACGGTGTGAGAGGGCTGTCGTCCGCAGATGTGCTGGAGCGTTACACCCCGCAGGATATCGCCCGCGATACGCTGGCACATCAGGGGGCCATTTACGGGATTTCCTCCAATACGGTGAAGCAGACCTTCTCCCGCCCGGGCAACCGTTCCAGCGATGTTAAGGGACTGTGGTATGTGGGCGGAACCACGCATCCCGGCGGGGGAACCCCTGTGGTGTCCTTGTCCGGCAGGCTGGTGGGCGAATATATTGCAAGCCATGTATGAAGAGTGAGGACCCCGCCAGCGCGTTCAGTTGCCGAGCGGGGTTGTGCAATAGTTGTGCTATAATGGAAGGTAATTGTGGAGCGGGATATATTGCAAGTGGAGACGGTTTCGCCGCCTTTTAGGGGCGGCACCAGTCCTTGAATAACTCGTAGAGTGTCTTTGTTGCTGAATGTATGTGGAAAACAGCATACATAGTGCTCGCACGCAGGCGTATGGCCGAATGTATGTGGAAAACAGTATACATCTTGCTCGCACGCAGGCGCATGGGCCGAATGTATGTGGAAAACAGTATACATTGTGCTCGCAGGCAGGCGTAAGGCCGAATGTATGTGAAAAACAGCATACATTGTGCTCGCACGCAGGCGTATGGCCCAAATGTATGTGGAAAACAGCATACATTGTGCTCACAGGCAGGCGTATGGCCGAATGTATGTGAAAAACAGCATACATTGTACTCGCACGCAGGCGCATGGGCCAACTGTATGTGGAAAACAGCATACATAGTGCTCGCACGCAGGCGCATGGGCCGAATGTATGTTGAAAACAGCATACATCGTGCTCCCAGGCAGGCGCATGGCCGAATGTGTGCGAAAAACAGCATACATTCTCCGTAGGGTGATGTTGTTATAGTTTGAGAATAGTAAAGCAGAAACGGAGGAAGACAGCATGAATGATATGCCGCGAAACGGTGTGCCGCAGAGCGCTGTGAAGCCCTCAGGAACAGGGCCCCAGCCAGGTCAGGAGGCAGCAGGCTCAGGCCATGCCGGACATAAATCTCTGCTGCCCGACTCCAGAACTGGAGAACGGAAGATTGAGCATGTAAGGCTCTGCCTGAATGAAGATGTGGCCGGTAACGGAATTACAACCGGGTTCGAGCAGTACCGGTTCCGCCATAACGCGCTGCCGGAGCTGGATTACGATACCATCTCACTGGGTACTGAGTTCTTAGGCCGTACGCTGCGTACCCCGCTGCTGATCAGCTCTATGACCGGGGGAAGCGCGGCTACAGGGAAGATCAATGAGCGGCTGGCCGAAGCGGCGGAGCGCCGGGGCTGGGCGCTTGGCGTCGGCTCGGTGCGCGCGGCTGTAGAACGTGCGGAGCTGGCTGCTACCTTCCATGTGCGGGCCAATGCACCCACGATTCCGGTCATTGCCAATGTCGGAGCCGTGCAGCTCGCTTACGGCTTCGGGGTAGAAGAATGCCGCCGGGCGGTTGAGATTGCCGGAGCCGATTGGCTGGTTCTCCATCTGAACGGGCTGCAGGAGGTATTCCAGCCCGAGGGTGACACTGGCTTCGGTTCCCTGCTGCAGCGGATAGAGGCATTATGCCGGAGCCTTGAGATTCCAGTGGGGATCAAGGAGGTCGGCTGGGGGATTGACGGCGATACCGCCGCCCGGCTTTATCAGGCTGGCGCTGCCTTCATTGATGTAGCCGGGGCTGGCGGCACTTCATGGAGCCAAGTAGAGAAGTTCCGCAGCATCGACCCGGTACGGCGTGCGGCTGCGGAGGCCTTCGCGGACTGGGGCATTCCCACGGCGGAGTGCATTGCCGAGGTCCGTGCGGTCTCCCCGCGCGGGGCATTGATCGGCAGCGGCGGGCTGAAGCACGGCGTCGATGCCGCCAAGGCGCTGGCCCTTGGCGCCGATCTGGCGGGCTTCGGACGGGGGCTGCTGGGTGCGGCCGTCAGCTCCGAGGAGGCGCTGGATCAGGCGCTGGCCCAGGTAGAGCTGGAGCTGCGGACGGTGATGTTCGGTATCGGCGCACCGGACCTTGCCGCACTGCGTGGAACGCCCCGTCTGGTCCGGCGCTAACGCCAGGCTTGCTTTTATAATCAGAACCGAAGGAAGGTATCCAAATGACGATTACATTGGTCCCGATGGACGAATCTGCGTTTCAGTCGTTCTTGAAGCAATCTACCCGCGACTACGCAGAAGAGAAAGTACAAGCCGGAGCCTGGGATGCAGATACAGCGTTAGCGCAGGCCCAGGAATCGATGAATCGCTACCTGCCGCAAGGCCTCAATACGGCGGGAGCTTATTTCTATTCGGTAGTAGAGGACGCTTCGGGGACTGGGGCCGGTTATCTCTGGTTCAACGTGAGCGAGAACGGCGGGGTGCGGGAGGCGTTCATTTATGACATTTATATCTTTGAGCCGTTCCAGGGCCGGGGCTATGGCAAGCAGACACTACTCTTGTTGGATGAAGAAGCCCGGAAGCTGAAGGCGGTCAAGATCGGCCTGCATGTCTTCGGGCATAACGAACGCGCCTTCGGGCTATACAAGAAAATGGGCTTCCAGGTTACAGACATCACAATGTCCAAAACCCTATAGGTAAGGCAGACCCCTTTGCGGGGTATTTTGCTGTCCGCTTGACTTCTGCTGTTGCTGGAGAATTTGTTCTAATATATAATGGTTTGAGATCAGTTCGGTATTTCATGCGGTGATCAAACCAACCGAAAATAGGAGTTGTCATATAAATGGCTTTGAAAGCAGGTATCGTTGGACTTCCCAACGTAGGCAAATCGACATTATTCAATGCAATTACACAAGCGGGCGCAGAATCCGCCAACTATCCATTCTGCACCATCGACCCGAACGTCGGGGTTGTAGAAGTGCCGGACGAACGTCTGGATAAGCTGGTGGAGCTGGTACAGCCGAACAAGACGGTTCCGACCGCTTTTGAATTCGTCGACATTGCCGGACTGGTGCGCGGTGCGAGCAAGGGCGAAGGCCTGGGCAACAAGTTCCTGGCCCATATCCGCGAGGTGGATGCCATTGTTCATGTGGTGCGCTGCTTCGTCGATGAGAACGTGACCCATGTAGACGGCAAGGTGAATCCGATCAGCGACATCCAGACGATTAACCTGGAGCTGATTCTGGCTGACCTGGAGAGCGTGGAGAAGCGGATCGAGCGTTCCCGCAAAAACATCAAGGGCGGCGACAAGAAATACGCCCAGGAAGTAGAAGTCCTGGAGCGTGTGAAGGAAGCCCTGTATCAGGACCAGCCTGCACGCAGTCTGGAATTGTCTGACGATGAGCGCCAGATCGTGCGTGATCTTCACCTGCTCACCCTGAAGCCCGTGCTGTATGCGGCGAATGTGGGCGAGGATGAAGTGGCGACTGCCGAGGAGAATCCTTATGTGCAGCAGGTCCGTGAATTCGCAGCAGCCGAGAACGCTGAAGTCGTGCCGATTAGTGCCAAGGTGGAAGCGGAGATTGCAGAGCTGGAAGGCGAAGACAAGGCGATGTTCCTGGAGGAGCTGGGTCTGCAGGAATCTGGGCTTAACCGTCTGATCAAAGCGGCTTACAAGCTGCTGGGTCTGTACACTTATTTCACTGCGGGCGTTCAAGAGGTTCGTGCCTGGACTATCCGCAAGGGCACTAAGGCCCCTGGAGCAGCGGGCGTGATTCATACGGACTTCGAGCGCGGTTTTATCCGGGCGGAGGTTGTAGCTTATACCGATCTGGTGGCGGCAGGTTCAATGAACGGTGCCAAGGAACGCGGGCAGCTGCGTCTGGAAGGTAAGGAATATCTGGTGCAGGACGGCGACGTTATGCATTTCCGGTTCAACGTATAGATACTTTTCGCTTGTTATAGAGAGGCCATTCAGGAGTAGAGGTTTGCTTGCTGGATGGTTTCTTTTCGTCATTCGGACTCGGTGCCGGTGTATAAGCTGGCCGGAGGCTCAACATCATAAGATCATATAGAATCAAAATTTAAAAAAATCCCCGGCCCGCCGTATGTGCTGTAGCCAATTGAGGCTTGTGGTGGTATAATATAAAGTCGTATATCTACTTCAGTTGTAGCAACAATTTAAAGTAATAATGAACGAAGAATTTGAATCAGGAGAGGTGAATTCCCTTGTTGGACCGATTGCAATCCCTGGCGGACCGCTATGAGAAACTCAGTGAACTGCTATGTGACCCGGATGTTGCAAGCGACAGTAAGAAACTGAGGGACTATTCCAAAGAACAATCCGACTTGCAGCCCGCCTTCGAGGCGTATAGCGAATATAAGAACGTAATGGAAGAGCTTGAAGCCGCGAAGATGATGCAGGCCGAGAAGCTTGATGATGAAATGAAAGAAATGGTCAAGATGGAGATCGATGACCTGTCCGAGCGTCAGGCCATTCTTGAGGAGAAGATTCGTCTGCTCCTGCTGCCTAAGGACCCTAACGACGATAAGAACGTAATCGTAGAAATCCGCGGCGCAGCCGGCGGGGACGAAGCGGCCTTGTTCGCCTCTGACCTCTACCGGATGTATACCCGTTATGCCGATACTCAAGGCTGGCGCGTAGAGCTGATGGATGTGAACACGAATGATCTCGGCGGCTTCAAGGAAGTGATCTTCCTGATTAACGGGCGCGGCGCTTACAGCAAAATGAAATTCGAAAGCGGCGCACACCGTGTGCAGCGTATACCTACCACAGAATCCGGCGGACGTATCCATACGTCTACCTCTACGGTTGCTGTAATGCCGGAAGCGGAAGATTTCGAAATCGAGATTCATGACAAGGATATCCGTGTCGATACCTTCTGTTCGAGCGGCGCGGGCGGACAGTCCGTTAACACGACCAAATCAGCAGTACGTGTAACCCATGTACCTACGGGGATCGTGGCTACCTGCCAGGACGGCAAGTCCCAGAACTCCAACAAGGATAAGGCGCTGAAGGTGCTGCGTACCCGGATCTCGGATCTGAAGCGTCAGGAAGAGGAAGCGAAGTACTCCGGAGAACGTAAAAGCAAGGTGGGAACCGGTGACCGCAGTGAGCGTATCCGCACCTACAACTTCCCGCAGAGCCGTGTGACGGATCACCGGATCGGCTTAACCCTCCACCGTCTGGATCAGGTGATGAACGGGGATATTACCGAGATTATCTCGGCACTGTCGATTGCGGAACAAGCAGAATTGATGGAAAAAGGAGAATAATGCTTTGAAACACGACTCTTACGTCATGTCGGAATTGCAAAGCATCCGGGAAGCCTTTGCGGAGGCTTCTTCTTTTTTGGCCGGACACGGCCTTACGGAGCCGCAGCGCAGCAGCCAGCTCCTGCTGGAGCATGTGCTGGGCTTGTCCGGGGCGGCTTATTATATGGCGCTGGCTGATCCGTTCCCGCCGGTTCTCAAGGCCGAATGGGAAGCGCTGGTGACCCGCCGGGCGGCGGGAGAACCGGTGCAATACATCACCCGCGAGCAAGAGTTCTACGGACGGGCCTTCGAGGTCACGCCCGATGTACTGATCCCCCGCCCGGAGACGGAGCTGCTCGTCGAGGCGATCCTGAAGTACGGCGCGGAGCTGTGGCCGGACGGTCTGGCGGGGGTGCGGGACGAAGCCGCACGTGAAGTTGAAGGAGACGAGCAGTGGACAACTGCGGGCGGTGAGGCTGGAGTGGTGCGGGGCGAAGCCGCACCGGGAACTATGGCGGCTGCGGATGAAGCAGCCGCCCACAGCGGGGCGGGCCGCAACGCAGCCCCCCGGGTGAGCGGCGCGGGCGCAGCCGGCGCCGCACGGCCGCTGACCGCCGTCGATATCGGCGCCGGCAGCGGAGCCATCTCCGTCACGCTGGCGGCGGAAGCGCCGGCGTGGCGGGTCTGCGCCGGCGATATCTCGCCCAGCGCGCTGGCCGTGGCCCGGCGCAATGCGCAGCGGCACGGCACGGCGGTGGACCTGCGGCTCGGCGATCTGCTCGAGCCGTTCGCGGGGCTGGAGACGGATATTCTCGTCTCCAACCCGCCGTACATCCCCGGCGGCGACATCGCCGGGCTGCAGCGCGAGGTGCGCGACCATGAGCCGCGCACGGCACTGGACGGCGGCGGGGACGGGCTGGACCCGTACCGCCGCATGATGGAGCAGCTGCCGCTGCTCCCGGCTCCGCCGCGCCTGGTCGGCTTTGAGCTCGGCCAGGGGCAGGCCGAGCAGGTGGCCGGACTGCTGCGGGCAGCCGGACATTGGGACGAGATCATCACCATCGATGATCTCGCCGGGATTCCCCGGCATGTGCTCGGGATAGCACGGTGAGGACGGGGAACGGACTGAGAAGACGCTATTTGCTCAAATAACGCGAAATGACCAACTCTTGTGGACTGAGAAGACCTTATTACCTGTAAACAAGCCTGTTTGAGCAACCAACTGAACGAATAGCGTCCTCTCTGTCCGCATAATTTCCGGGAAGGTGCTTTTGCAGCGAATAAGGTCCGCTCAGTCCGCTGGAGGGGAGGCGGCCCGGCTGTTCGTCTGACAGAGTACCCCCAAACGATGGAAATTGTATTTAGGCGGTCCCTTCCTTTACAATAGAGGTGACGGAACTTCTGCCTGGGCGGCTGCCGGGAGACAAGAACGGGAAGAACCAGTACTGAGTAAGGAGACAGAATATGCTTCAGAAGATTAAGAAGATTGACGGCGTCATCCTGGTGATTCTTGTGCTGCTGATGGTGGTCAGCATTTTCTCCATATACAGTGTGACCCACGGGCGTGAGAGGCTGGACGGGTCGCATATTAAGATGATCAAATTCTATATCGTGGGCTTTGTTGCCTTTATCGGGCTGACGTTCGTGGATTATCGCCTGCTTGTAAAATATGCGTTATATGTGTACATCACGGGGATTGGCATTCTGATCCTGGTCAGCTTCGTGGGCACAGAGCAGAACGGCGCACAGGGATGGATCAAGTTCGGCAACAGCTTCAGTCTTCAGCCGGCGGAGCTGTTCAAGCTGATTCTGATTCTGTTCCTGGCAGCTGTGCTTGTCCGCAAAAATAAAAATAAGCTGCTGTTCTGGCGTGATGTGGTTCCGCTGGGATTATTCAGTCTCATGCCGTTTGTCATCGTAATCAGCCAGAATGACCTGGGGAATGCGCTCTCGTACATCGTTATTCTGATCGGTCTCCTGTGGATCGGCAATATTAAGTTCACCCATGCGCTAATCGGACTGCTGGTTATAGGCGGCTCTGCGGCTGCCGGAATTATGAGCTATATTCATTATCACGATGAAATTAAGGATTTCCTGGTAGATATCAAACGATCTCACTGGATCGAGCGCTTCGACCCGTGGCTGGTGCCGGATAAGGCGACAGCCAAGGCGATCTACCATACGAAGAATGCCAAAATGGCCATCGCTTCCGGCGGAATGAGCGGTGAAGGCTATATGACGGGCAGCTCGGTACAGACCGACCGTGTACCGTACACCTATTCGGACTCCATTTTTGTCCAGATTGCGGAGGAATACGGCTTTGTCGGATCGGCGCTGGTGCTGCTGCTGTATTTTATCCTCATTCACCGGATGATACTGATTGCACTGGAGTGCAAGGACAGGGGCGGGCCGTTCCTGATCGTCGGGGTGGTGGCGATGCTGCTGTACCAGATTTTTGAGAATATCGGGGCTTTCCTGGGCCTGATGCCGCTGACCGGGATTACGCTGCCGTTTATCAGCTTCGGGGGAACCTCACTGCTGATCAATATGGCGAGCATAGGGCTTGTAATGAGCGTGCGTCTGCATGGGCAAGAGGTGGAGGAGGATCTGCCGAGTCCTGCGCTGTATTCTTCCCCGGCTTCCGCCAAGAGAAGTTAACTAATTAAGAATAATAAAGCCCGCGCATTTAGGGAAGCGGGATGCTTCATCCATACCGGAATTCTTCGTTTACGAAGGGTTCCGGTATTTTTTTGCAAATGGATGGCAAATCCGTTTCCACCTGGGCTGACATACTTAGGAGGAGGGCGTAGTGGATCAGCTATGCAGAAATAGAAAAATTGAATAAATGCTCCCAATTGAATTACAATGGAAATTAGTGGGTTGAAGCCTGGGCTGGGTGTAGCGGGCGGATTCCTAATCCGGAGAGGTTGAGGGGTATATCCTTATGTTGCAGAGAATCAAAAGAATAGACGGCAGCATTGTGCTTATTTTGATTGTGCTGATGGGGATCTGTATCTTCTCCATTTACAGTGTGACTCACGGAAGAGACGGCTTGGATGGTATGCATATCACCATGCTGAAATATTATACGCTGGGCTTTATCGCCTTTATCCTGATTACCCTGTTCGATTACCGCCTGCTGGTGCGTTATGGACTCTACATTTACATCGCCGGGATCGGGATTCTGCTGTCGGTCAGCTTTTTCGGCAAGGTGAAGAATGGCGCCCAGGGCTGGATCGGTATTGGAGATTTAAGCATTCAGCCGGCGGAGCTGTTTAAGCTGATTCTGATTATTTTTCTGACGACCATGCTTGTCCGTAAAAATAAAACCCGGCTCCAGTTCTGGCGCGATGTCGTGCCGCTGGGTCTGATTGCATTCATGCCATGCGCGCTGGTCATCGTCCAGAATGACCTGGGCAATGCACTTAGTTATATCGTAATCCTGCTTGGCTTGCTATGGATTGGGCGTATCAAATTCTCGCATGCGCTGATCGGTCTAGTTGTCGCGGGCGGAGCGATTCTGGGCTTCATCCTGTGCTATATCAACTATCACGAACAGACAGTGGATTTCATTGAAAAAACGCTGGGACGGGATCACTTCGTCAGCCGGTTTGATCCTTGGCTCGTGCCTGAGATGGCGAGCAGCACGGCGAGCTATCAGACGAAAAATGCCCAGACGGCGATTGGCTCCGGGGGCCTTAAGGGAGAAGGCTATTTGCAGGGCAGCTCCGTACAGAGCAACCGTGTGCCATATCTGTATTCGGAATCGATTTTTGTGCAGATTGGGGAAGAGTTCGGCTTCCTGGGCGCAGCGGCGCTGCTGATGCTCTTTTTTATCCTGATCCACAGATTAATCCTGATTGCCCTAGAATGCAGGGACCGTGGCGGGCCGCTCCTGATTGTCGGGATTGTGGCGATGCTGCTGTATCAGATTCTGGAGAATATCGGTGCGATGACCGGACTGATGCCGCTGACCGGCATTACCCTGCCGTTCATCAGCTACGGCGGAACCTCGCTGCTGATTAATATGGCCTGTATGGGGATTGCGATGAGCGTAAGGCTCTACGGGCAGGATGTGGAGGATGATCTTCCGCTGCCGCAGCCGGAGGCGAAGGGCAAATCTCTTTTGTCCAAAAACTAGGTGTTGGCGTCTCTACTTCATAAATCATAGATTAATAGGTTTGCAGTCTCTCATTCCTGGACATACTGGGAACATAAGAGGTTCAGAGGGAGAGGGGCTGCGGAAGATGGAGGATTATAAGCTGGAGCGAGGGGATTCCCTGCGGATTACCTTTAAGTATACTGCCATTTTAATTTGTTTTTTTATGATTCTGATGATGGCCTGGGAAGGGCAAAAAAGCGATGCCGCCGTAGCAGAGGTATCCATCCCGCAGGAGTCGATCCGCCTGCGTATTCTGGCGAATTCGGACGGCACCGGGGATCAGCTGGTCAAGCGCCAGATTCGTGACCGGATCGTGGAGCAGATTAATCAGTGGGTGGCCGGGCTGGAAGATCCGCAGAGTCTGGAGCAGGCCCGTGCCCTGATCCGTAATCATCTGCCGGAGCTGAATGAGCTGGTGGGCAGAGAACTGGCGCAGCGCGGGATTGAATACGGCTATCAGGTGGAGCTGGGCACGGTTCCTTTTCCGACCAAAATGTATGGCGGACGGGTCTACCCAGCCGGAGAATACGAGGCCGTACGGGTCACGCTTGGAGCAGGCAAAGGGCAGAACTGGTGGTGTGTGCTGTTTCCGCCGCTCTGCTTCATCGATGCAGGAACCGGGGATGCTGCGGCTGCGGAACCGGCTGCTGCGAAGGCGGGGGCCAAGGATGCGGCTAAGGTCTCAGCCAAGGCTTCGGAAGACGGTGCGAAGGTGAAGGCGGCGGATGGAACAGCGCAAGGGGCAGTATCCAGTCTCTCGGATTCTGCTAACAAGGCAGGAAGTTCAGGTGATGCTGCTGAGACACCGAAGGTGAAGTTCTTCGTGTGGGAGCTGCTGAAGAATATCTGGAGCTGGATCTGCGGGCTGTTCGCCTGAATATCCTGAGAAGGATAGTGTCGACGCGGATTGGATTCTACAGTTTTTGCGCCGGATATGGTACGATGATTGCAGAACTTGAGCAGAGGCGGCTCCACCTGAGGGGGCCGTTTTTGAGTGTAGAGGAAACTATAGTTTCCTCCTGTTGTGGACGAGGTGTCTAAAACCGAGCACAATCGGCTGGTACAGGCATATGGGCCAAATGTATGTGGAAAACAGCATACATTGTGCTGACACGCAGGCGCATGGGCCAAATGTATGTGGAAAACAGCATACATTATGCTGACGCGCAGCGCATGGACCGAATGTATGTGAAAAACAGCATACATTGTGCTCACACGCAGGCGCATGGGCCGAATGTATGTGGAAAACAGCATACATTGTGCTGGTGCGAAGCGCATGGGCCAAATGTATGTGAAAAACAGCATACATTGTGCTGACACGCAGGCGCATGGGCCAAATGTATGTGGAAAACAGCATACATTGGCTACCACGCAGGCGCATGGGCCAAATGTATGTGGAAAACAGCATACATTGCGCTGGTGTGAAGAAGTATGGCCCAAATGTATGCCAAAAACAGCATACATTAGCTACCACGCAGGCGCATGGGCCAAATGTATGTGAAAAACAGCATACATTGTGCTGACACGCAGGCGCATGGGCCGAATGTATGTGGAAAACAGCACACATTGTGCTGACGCGCAGGTAATCCCATTCATCCGGTCGGATGATTTTGTTCCGTAATAATTCAATTCAGAAAGCTAGTGATGATAGATGACAGAAGATCAGCATTCACCGTTCGCGGCCCAGCGCCGCAGCGGTCATATAGAATCCACCCTGTACTGGAGCCTTGCTTCCGGCAAGGAGGGAACGGATGGCGGAACGGAGAGTTCTGACGGTTTGCCGGTGAGCGGGAGTGACCTGGGCATGATCTCGGAAGCGGCAGCGCTGCTGCGGAGCGGGGAGACGGTGGCCTTTCCGACGGAGACGGTGTACGGGCTGGGCGCAGATGCGCGGAACACCGCAGCGGTAGAAGCGGTATTCGCAGCCAAAGGCCGTCCCTCGGACAACCCGCTGATCGTGCATATTGCCCGGCGGGAGGATCTCGGACGCCTGGTGACGGAGGTACATCCGGTGGCCTCGGCGCTGATCGATGCGTTCTGGCCCGGCCCGCTGACGCTGGTGCTGCCGGTCCGGCCCGGCGTCCTCTCGCCGCTGGTGACGGCGGGCCTGGACACGGTTGGGGTGCGCATGCCGGATCATCCGGTGGCGCTTGCGCTGCTGCGCGCGGCGGATTGTCCGGTTGCTGCGCCTAGCGCCAACCGCTCCGGGCGGCCGAGTCCGACGCTGGCCGCCCATGTGCTGGAAGACCTCGCCGGATATATCGGCGGGGTTCTGGACGGCGGCGCGGCCGGGGTCGGCCTGGAGTCGACCGTGGTGCAGGTGCAGCCGGACGGGACGGTAGCCGTGCTCCGTCCCGGGGGCATCACCGCCGAGCAGCTCGCGGCGGTGACCGGCACTGAAGCGGCCGCAGCGGAGCCGGCCGCCGGGGCGGACACGCCTGCCGGTGCATCCGGCGGCGGGTCCGTGCCTGTGCCGCCGGCAGCCGTGCCCGGCGGCGGCGAAGCCGGCGCTGCTGCGCAGGCGGCCGCAGGCAATAGCCCGGCGCCGCGCGCGCCGGGCATGAAGTACACGCACTATGCCCCGCGCGGCGCGCTTGGCATTGTACGCGGCTCCTCCGCGCAGCGCGTGGCGGAGACCGCCGCAGGGCTGCTGCAGGCGGCGCAGCGGGCAGGCGAGATCACGGGCCTGCTCCTCTTCGAGGAGCATAGGGCCCTGTATCCCGCCGACCCGGCCGCCTGCACGGTGTCTCTCGGCTCGCTGTCCTCGCCGGAGGAGGCCGCCCGCTTCTTGTATGCCGCCTTGCGGCGCTTCGATGAAGCGGGGGCCACGTACATTCTGGCCGAGGCCTGCCCGGTCACGGGCCTCGGCGCAGCCATCATGAACCGGCTGATGAAAGCCGCTGGAGAATCAGTGATCGACGCCGGGTAGTCAGTTGCTGTTAGGATGGTATGGACCATGTCCTCCTGCTAATAGACTGGAACTCATAAGATTAACGTGGAGGTGCTGCTATGAGTGGAAAGGATCAGGAAGCCGATCAGGACAAACTCAGAGAGCTTGAACGGAAACTGAAGGAACGCAATCGGCAGCTAGCCGAGATGGAGGAAGAGTTGGCCATCCTCAAAAAGGCAAAGGAATACTTCGATAAATTTGGAAAATGAATGTTCGGATACACCTGATATTACGCAACCTGGGTCCCTTCGCCCCCGCCCTGCCATCCACCCCGCAGTCATGAATACCATCTTGTCCGCATATCGTTGTTGTACAAGAACTTACGGACTCAGGGTGGAGGGTTATTCATGGGCTGGGACGGAATGTATGGGGGCTGGGGCGGAATACATGGGGGCTGGGGCCAGATAGTAACAGTGGCCATTATGGCAGTTGCGCTGGGGATGGATGCGTTCTCGCTTGGCGTGGGCATCGGGATGAGGGGCATCCGTCTGCTGCATGTGCTGCAGCTTAGTCTGCTGATTGCTTTTTTTCATGTGCTGATGCCGCTGCTGGGCTTGTTCACGGGCAGCTATGTCGGGCATTTGCTGGGACAGGTTACCACCTATGCTGCCGGAGGCCTGCTTGTTCTGCTGGGCGGACATATGGTGTTCAACTCCTTCCGTCAGGACGACGGCGGCAGCAGCCGGCAGATGGATCACCGGACAGTGTGGGGCATGCTGCTGATCTCGCTCAGTGTAAGTGTGGATTCGTTCTCGGTCGGGGTTTCGCTTGGGATGTTTGTGAATAGTATTATTCTAACCGTGCTGGCCTTCGGTGCCTGCGGCGGTGTTATGTCCATTACAGGGCTGCTGCTGGGCAGGCGGGTGAGCCGGGGCCTCGGAGAGTACGGGGAAGCGCTGGGCGGAGCCATTCTCCTGGCGTTTGGCTTGATGTTCATCTTTTGATACAATAACGGCAATACCCATAATTTTTAAGCTTGCTTAATACCGAAATTATAATGTTTACCGGAGGTGGAAAGGTTGCTGCATATTTTATTTGTCTGCACAGGTAATACCTGCCGTAGTCCCATGGCCGAAGGGCTTCTGCGGAAGCTTGCGAAGGAGCGGGGCATTCATGTGGAGGTGCGGTCTGCCGGAGTTTCTGCTGTCCCGGGTACTTCCATATCCAGACATGCTGCGGGCATTCTGCAGGATGAAGGGATTCAGGACCGCATCGTATCCTCACAGCTGAACGGGGAGGCAGTGGCTTGGGCCGATCTGATCCTTACCCTGACAGGAGCGCATAAGCGGCACTTGCTGCAATATTTTCCTGACGCTGTTACCAAGACCCATACCCTT
The DNA here is from genome assembly GCF_037975325.1 of Paenibacillus sp. FSL P2-0136. NCBI lineage: Bacteria > Bacillati > Bacillota > Bacilli > Caryophanales > Paenibacillaceae > Paenibacillus > Paenibacillus sp. FSL P2-0136. The sequence goes on along the minus strand of NZ_CP150244.1, from coordinate 6,713,818 downwards.
AAGGAGTATGTCCAGACGCAGGAATCCGTGAACGCCGATATCCGGGAGCTGGACAGCTTGTATGCAGATGCGGAGCTGAATCTGGCCCTGGGCACCGAGCCGGATGCTGCGGCAATGCAGCGGATGATTGAGATCCGCCAGCGTATCCCCAGCTTCGATATCAGTGATCCGTACGGCGGCTCGCGTGAAGATTACGAGCTGGCGGCTGCCGAGATCCGTACGGCGCTGTACAGTCTGCTCGATAAGCTTGAATCGCTGAGACGGCTTTGAAGTGGTTGATTTTTTGCTGACTATCCCTTAAGATGTAATAAATATGATCCGGTTCCGGTGTAACTGGCGACAAGTGTGGATGAAACCACGATGGAGCACCTGGAATAAACGGCCGGTCGCCTGGGCAAAAGAGCACATCCGCAGTTCAACCTGCGGACTGCTCTTTTTTGTTTAAAAGTTGCATCTCCATGGAAATCAGAAACGGTTGAAGGGGGCGGTAAGATGGAGGAAGTCCTGAAGCAGAAGTCAGGGGATGACCGCTTATCCGGTATGGCAGCTGCAGAGCAGCAGCTAACGGGCGGCGGGGAGCTTTCTTTGGCCGCAGCCACTGCTGCGGTAACGCGTGAACTTGCAGTAGCGGGCCAGCTCGGTCCGGGGAAGATCCTGGTCGTCGGAGCCAGCACAAGCGAAGTGGCAGGGAAGCGGATTGGGACAGGAGGTGCGCTGGAGGTTGCGCGGCAGCTGCTGGAGGGGATTACCCAGATTGCGGATGAATTTGGTTTTCACCCGGTCTATCAATGCTGCGAGCATTTGAACCGTTCGCTGGTGATGGAACGCGCTCTGCTGGAATCCCTTCGCCTTAGAGAGGTGTCGGCTGTGCCCATTCCGGGAGCCGGAGGCTCCATGGCTGCTGCGGCCTACCAGTCCATGACAGATCCGGTACTGGCAGAGACGATTGAAGCTCATGCCGGTATAGATATCGGGGAGACCCTGATTGGCATGCATCTGCGCCGGATTGCCGTACCTTACCGGCCTAGCCTGCGGTATATCGGGGCTGCCCGGGTGAATGCCGCATGGAGCAGACCGCCGCTGATCGGCGGGGAACGGGCCGTGTACCGCACGCCTGAGACTAGCGGTTCCGTGAATTGTGACTGAAGTGAGAGGATTTAACTAATACCACATAAATCAGAGTTACAGGGAGGAAATTAGAAACATGGAACAATTGCGTAAAAGTGACCCGGCAGTATTGGAAGCGATGGGCCTCGAACTGAGCCGCCAGCGTGCGAACATTGAACTTATTGCCTCAGAGAATATTGTAAGTGAAGCCGTCATGGAGGCCATGGGCTCTGTGCTTACGAACAAATACGCCGAAGGTTATCCCGGCAAGCGTTACTACGGCGGCTGTGAAGATGTGGATATCGTAGAGAACCTGGCCCGTGACCGTGCCAAGGAGCTGTTCGGTGCAGAGCATGCCAACGTGCAGCCGCATTCCGGCGCACAGGCTAACATGGCTGTATATCTTGCTGCCCTTAGCCCTGGCGATACCGTACTGGGTATGAATCTGGCGCATGGCGGCCATTTGACCCACGGCAGCCCGGTGAATGCTTCAGGCATTCTGTATAACTTCGTGGCTTATGGCGTACAGGAGGATTCCTTCCTGATCGATTATGATGAAGTGCGCAAAGCCGCCTTCAAGCATCGTCCCAAAATGATCGTTGCCGGTGCGAGCGCGTATCCGCGTACGATTGATTTTGCCGCACTCGGTTCGATTGCGAATGATGTGGGCGCTTTGTTCATGGTCGATATGGCCCATATTGCCGGTCTGGTGGCTGCCGGTCTTCACCCGAGTCCGGTTCCTCATGCCCACTTCGTGACTACAACTACGCACAAAACCCTGCGCGGTCCGCGCGGCGGAATGATTCTGTGCAGACAGCCATGGGCTGCCGCGATTGATAAAGCAGTCTTCCCTGGTTCCCAGGGCGGACCTTTGATGCATGTGATTGCGTCCAAAGCCGTATCGTTCGGTGAGGCGCTGCAGCCTTCATTCAAGACTTATGCCGAGAACGTAGTTAAGAATGCCAAGGTACTGGCAGAGACCCTTGTTGGCGAAGGTATTAATATTGTATCCGGCGGAACCGATAACCATCTGATCCTGCTGGATACCCGCAACCTGAACATTACCGGCAAGGTCGCTGAGAAGGTGCTGGATTCCATCGGAATTACAGTCAACAAGAACGCGATTCCGTTTGACCCGACTAGCCCATTCGTAACCAGCGGTATCCGCATCGGCACACCGGCTGTTACTTCACGCGGTATGGATGAGCAGGCTATGGTTACAATCGGCCGGATTATTGCTGCTGTCCTGAAGAATCCGCAGGATGAAGCTAACTTGACTCAGGCGGCCCGTGAGGTAGCCAAGCTGACTGAACAATATCCGATTTACCCTGGATTGCAGTACTAATCAGAGTCCTCTAATAATCGCCTTTGCGTACCCGGTTCCGCCGGAAGTACGCAAAGGCTTTTTATTTGCTGCGTTGCTGTTACATAATGTTCACAAATGGCTGCCGGGAAAATGTTTGAATTATACTGAAAGTTACATGAAAGTTCATGGAACTTTCATTAAAAGTAGTGAAAGAACTGTGAATAGTATTAAAAGCGCTCAATCGTACAAACTAAGCTTTGTTTTATATCCAAAGAGGTGGATATATTGACTTAAGCTTCCATGGGCTGGGAGTCTGCAGGAAGCCGGAGGACTCGCGGATCCGTCTATCTGTAGGTGAAAAGCAGTCTTGGTGATGATATAATAGATAGGATTTAGCCACCTGAGAAGCACAGCGCTTACTTTGGCTATAAATAAGACTTACAATTACCGGAGGGACAACATGGGAAAATTGGTGATTTGCGATCATCCATTGATTCAGCACAAATTGACATTCATTCGCGATGTGCGGACCAACACAAAAGACTTCAGGGAGCATGTCGATGAAGTAGCAACACTTATGGCTTATGAGATTACACGTGATATCCCGCTGGAGACCATTACGGTGCAGACGCCAGTGCAGGAAACGCAGAGCAAGGTGATTTCGGGAAGAATGCTCGGGCTGATTCCGATTCTGCGCGCCGGTCTTGGCATGCTGGAAGGTGTTCTTAAGCTGCTTCCTGCGGCGAAGGTAGGTCATGTAGGCCTGTTCCGTGATCCGGACACCCTGCAGCCGGTGGAGTACTACATTAAGCTTCCTACGGATGTCCAGGAACGTGAGCTGATCGTAATCGATCCTATGCTGGCTACAGGCGGCTCTGCCATTGCGGCGATTACCTCGCTTAAGAACCGCGGCTGCACTCAGATCAAGATGATGAACCTGATTGCTGCCCCGGAAGGTGTTGCGGCTGTACAAGCTGCTCATCCGGATGTGGATATCTATGTTGCAGCGCTTGACGATCATTTGAATGATCACGGATATATCGTTCCGGGCCTCGGAGATGCCGGGGACAGACTGTACGGAACCAAGTAAGAAGCACAGATAATAACAGATAATAATAGTACAAACCCAATAGACCACGGTTTTCAGAAGAGAGGGAAGGGCTTATGTCCAAAATTAAAGTAATGACAATTTTCGGAGTGCGCCCCGAGGCAATCAAGATGGCGCCTCTGGTTCTGGAGCTGAACAGACACCCTGAGCAGATTGAATCGATTGTTTGTGTAACTGCGCAGCACCGGGAGCTGCTGGATCAGGTGCTTGAGGTGTTCAAGATTACCCCGGATTATGATCTGGACGTAATGAAGGACCGCCAGACGCTTAATGAGATCACGATCCGGGTGCTCGAAGGCCTGGAGCCGGTGCTCCGCGAAGTGAAGCCGGACCTCGTGCTTGTACATGGCGATACCTTGACCACCTTCCTGGCCAGCTATGCGTCTTTCCTGCAGCAGATTCAGGTTGGGCATGTGGAAGCAGGTCTTCGGACATGGAACAAGCTTTCGCCTTATCCGGAAGAAATGAACCGTCAGCTGACAGGCGTGCTTGCTGATCTGCATTTTGCTCCGACCCATTGGTCAGCGGGCAACCTGAGACACGAGAACAAAAAAGAATCAAGTATTTATATCACAGGCAATACCGTAACCGATGTGTTTCAATATACCGTACAGCCGGACTACCGGCATCCGGTCCTTGATTTTGCTTCAGGAAAAAGACTTATTTTGATGACGGCGCACCGCAGAGAATCCCAAGGCGAACCGCACCGTCATATTTTCCGTGCAGTCAAAAGAATCGCTGATGAATTTGAAGATGTAGCCATTGTGTATCCCGTTCACCCGAGTCCGGCAGTCAAGGAACCGGCGCATGAGATCCTCGGCGGACACCCTAGAATCAAGCTGATTGATCCGCTGGATGTCGTTGACCTGCATAACTTTTATCCGCATACCCACCTGATATTGACCGATTCCGGCGGCCTGCAGGAGGAAGCTCCCTCCTTTGGAGTTCCTGTGCTTGTGCTGCGTGATACAACCGAGCGCCCGGAAGGGATCGAGGCCGGAACACTGGAGCTTGTGGGAACGGACGAGGAGAAGGTGTATCAACGGACACATGCTCTTTTGACCGATCAGAACCTGTATCAGTCAATGAGCCGGGCCGCCAACCCGTATGGAGACGGCAAAGCCTCCGAGAGAATTGTCAATGCGATTTTGCACCATTTCGGAGCCGCTGAAGAACGTCCAGAAGAATTTCACACAATGTTCACAAATGATAAAACAGGGCAAGACAACTAATATACTAAGGTTAATAAAAGCAGCATACAGTTAAACTGTACGGTTTATATGGTTTTGGTGTATTTTGCTGTGATTATTTTCATATTTTCATGCGATTTTGGGCAATTTTCTGTGAATTGACAAAGAGTCTGGATATTCAGTAAAATTAGTTGGGATTGTAGCCTATGAAGGAACCAAAGAATGAGCCTGGACTGGGGCGTACGGCTCTAGTACTCGGGGGTGCGGGCAGCTTGCTCACCGCTTACATTGTAATAGGCTTTTTTGTGGCAAAGTGGCTGCGCAATCTGATGGACGGACCTGCCTTTTGGCTGGCTATCGGAACGATTACCGGGTTGATTCTCGGAGTTGTGAATGTTGCTTTGCTAATCAAAAAATTTTTGGGGGAGCAAAATGGATAATATGACTCCCGTAATCAATATCGTCACCAGGGTGACAGTAATCATTATGGCAGGATTGGTAATGGGGTGGGCTCTCCATCATGAGACCCGTGCAGTTACTCTGGGAATGACACTCGGCTTGCTGGCAGGACTGGTTAATTTCCGTTATCTAGCCCTGAAGGTCAGAAGAGTGACAGCAGCGGTGGCGAAGCAAGGGAAAAGCTCCTTCAGCCTTGGTTTTGCTACAAGAATCAGTTTTGGAATTCTGGTGACCATGTTCTCAGTCAAATACGAACATTTCTCGCTGGAGGCAACGATTATCGGCCTGTTCATCCCCCAGCTTCTGGCTATTCCCGTGGGGATATATCTAGGAATCAAGAATAAGCTGTAGCCATATTAAAGAGAAAGGGGGATGATACTATGCACGAAATGCCTTTAATCTATGTTGGCGGAATACCGATTGACCTGTCTGCTGTGCTGATGCTGGTAATCAGCTCGGTGATAGTGTTCGTACTGGTCATGCTCTCCGTCCGCAACCTGTCGGTTGAGAATCCGTCCAAGCTCCAGAATTTCATGGAATGGGTGGTTGAATTTGTACAGGGACTGATCAGCAGCGCCATGGATCTGAAGAAGGGAAAGCCTTACATATCACTGGGATTGACGCTGATACTGTTTATCTTCGTCTCCAATCTCCTTGGTCTGCCGTTTTCCGTTATTACAGAGGCCGATGGTCCGGTTACAGTCTTCGGACATGTTATCGAAGCAACTAGGAACCTGGCCGATGGCGCGCATGCTGAGATTCTGTGGTACAAATCGCCGACTGCAGACATCAACGTAACCGCAGGACTTGCGATCGTTGTGTTTGTACTCATGAACTACTTAGGCATCAAGCTGAACGGCAAGCATTATTTCAAACATTATATTGAGCCGTTTCCAATTTTCTTGCCGCTGAACATCATTGAGAACCTGGCGAAGCCAGTGGCGCTTGCCATTCGTCTATTCGCTAACATTTTTGCCGGCGAAGTTCTGATTACCGTCATTCTGAAGCTGGGACTGTTCAGTATTCCGTTCCTGGCCATCTGGCAGGGCTTCAGTATCTTTGTCGGGGCGCTTCAGGCCTTTATCTTTACGATTCTGACGATGGTCTACATCGCACAGATGACGATCCACGAGGAAGAAGCGCATTAATAAGCTGCCGTGAGGATAGCGGCAGGTGCCGGAAACCTTCGCGGGAGATTTTATATTATTAAGACATTACAAAAAGAACCGAAATTAAAGGAGGATATTTACAAATGGAATTTTTAGCAGCAGCAATCGCGGTTGGTTTGGGCGCACTCGGCGCAGGTCTGGGTAATGGTATGATCGTCAGCAAGACGGTGGAATCTATCGCCCGTCAGCCGGAGGCACGTAACGCACTGCAGACAACAATGTTTATCGGTGTAGGTATCGTGGAAGTTATTCCTTTGGCCGCTACAGTTATCGCGTTCCTGATCATGTTTACTTAATAAACCGTTTTTACGGTTTGGCGGGGAGGGCAAGTGCCATCCGCGCCTTACTTTTGTATATGTCCGCAAGCCGCGGTAACGGAAGGGAGTGACCTCAGTGAATATCGTTTGGACCAATATAGTATTTTCCATTGTTGCATTTGGAGTTCTGTACTTCCTGCTCAGCAAGTTTGCCTTCAGCAAGCTGTTCGGAATTATGGAGAAGCGCCGCGAAATGGTACTGCAGCAAATGGATGAAGCAGCCAAGACCAGAGAGCAGGCGGTCGCTTATGTGGAAGAGCAGAAGCAAGCCCTGCAGCAGGCGCGCCAAGAGGCACAGGCTATCATTCAGCAGTCCCAGGCTACCAGCAACAACCAGGTTGACAAGATTCTTGAGCAGGCTCACGTGGAAGCAAGCCGTCTGAAAGACGAAGCGGTACGTGACATTGAGAACGAGAAGAACAAGGCGGTAGAAGCGCTGCGCAGCGAGCTGGGTACAGCCTCGGTCCGCATTGCCTCGAAGCTGCTTGAGAAGGAAGTTGCAGCTGACGGCGAACAGGAACAGCTTGTTGATCAATACCTCAAAGAGGTAGGAGGCCGATCATGAGCCGCGACACGGTAGTTGCCGGGCGCTATGCCAAAGCCTTGTACAGTGTAGCGGTGGATGAAGGCATTACGCTTCAAGTGGAGGAACAGCTGAAGTTAGTCGTTGAAGTGCTTGATAACGATGTAGAGGTGAAACGGTTTATCCTGGCACCCCGCATCTCGCAATCCGACAAGCTGAATGTGCTGCGCGGAACACTTCAAGGTAAAGTCTCGGAAGCCGTAATGAACACGGTAGAGTTATTGGTAAAGCGGGGCAGAACCGATATTTTCGCAGAGCTGCTGGCTAAGTATATCAAGATTGAAGGGGATGCCCTTGGCATTGGCTACGCTACTGTCTATTCCGCTTATTCCCTGAACCAGGCAGAACAGGACAGTGTTGCGGCTGAATTCAGCCAGCTTACTGGCCGTAAGATTCGTGTAACCAATGTGGTCGATACAAGCCTGCTCGGCGGACTGAAGGTCGTCATCGGCGATACGTTGTATGACGGAAGTCTGGCCGGTAAGCTTACGCGTCTTGAGAAATCCTTTAATGATAAGCAAAGAAGATAGGGGTGAGGATATTGGGCATCAGACCTGAAGAGATCAGCACTTTGATCAAAAGTCAAATTGAGCAATATAAAGCCGATATCGAAGTGGCCGAAATTGGCACCGTCATTCAAGTCGGCGACGGTATCGCCCGTGTCTACGGTCTGGAAAACGCAATGGCAGGGGAACTGCTGGAGTTCTCCAACGGGGTAGTAGGCATGGCGCTTAACCTGGAAGAAAGCAACGTCGGTGTTGTTATTCTGGGTGAATACAAAGAGATCCGCGAAGGCGATCAGGTTAAACGTACCGGTCAGATCATGCAGGTTCCGGTTGGCGAAGCCATGCTGGGCCGCGTAGTGAATGCACTGGGTCAGCCGCTTGACGGCAAGGGACCGATCGCTACTACAGAATTCCGTCCGGTTGAACATAACGCACCGGGGGTTATCGACCGCAAGTCGGTACACGAACCGATGCAGACGGGTCTAAAAGCAATCGATGCCATGGTGCCAATCGGCCGCGGACAACGCGAGCTGATCATTGGTGACCGTCAGACAGGTAAGACAGCAATCGCAATTGATGCGATCATCAACCAGAAGGGCAACGGGATGAAGTGTATCTATGTTGCTATCGGACAAAAACAATCTACTGTTGCACAGGTAGTAGAAACCCTCCGCCGTCATGGCGCGCTGGATTACACTATCGTTGTAACCGCGTCGGCTTCCGAGCCTTCTCCGCTGCTCTATATTGCTCCGTACGCAGGCTGCGCTATGGGCGAATACTTCATGTACAAGGGTGAGCATGTGCTTGTCATTTATGATGACCTGTCCAAGCAGGCTTCGGCTTACCGCGAATTGTCCCTGCTGCTCCGCCGTCCACCGGGCCGTGAAGCCTTCCCTGGTGACGTATTCTATCTGCACTCCCGTCTGCTGGAACGTGCGGCCAAGCTTAGCGATGCGCTTGGTGGTGGTTCATTAACCGCGCTGCCATTCATCGAAACACAGGCTTCTGACGTATCGGCTTACATTCCAACGAACGTAATTTCGATCACAGACGGCCAAATCTTCCTTGAATCGGACTTGTTCAACTCCGGTCAGCGTCCGGCGATCAACGTAGGTATCTCCGTATCCCGTGTAGGGGGCTCCGCACAGATCAAAGCCATGAAGAAGGTCGCCGGTTCCCTGCGTCTGGATCTGGCTCAATACCGTGAGCTTCAAGCCTTCTCCCAGTTCGGCTCCGATCTGGACAAATCAACGCAAGCCCGTCTGAACCGCGGCGCGCGTATGATGGAGATTCTGAAGCAGGGTGTGAACCAGCCGCTTAGCGTTGAACATCAAGTGCTTAGTCTGTACACCGCTGTCAAAGGACATCTGGATGATATTCCTGTCAAGGACGTTAAGCGTTTCGAGAAGGAATTCCTGGCCTTTATCGACAGCAGTGCAACTGAAATCCTGAAATCCATCGCGGATACCAAGGATCTGACAGCAGACAACGAAGCAGCGCTCAAGGATGCCATCGAGAAATTCAAAAGAGGCTTTGCTACAAGCTAATATATAGAGTTTACCGTTTATGCTTACGAAGTTAGCTTTGGTACGCCAAAGCTCAGCTTATGCTTACGAAGTTAGCTTTGACCTACGTCAAAGCTCTAAGGTGGTGAAATCATGGCAAGAAGCATGCGCGATATTAAACGTCAAATTAAGAGCGTTCAGAACACCAGACAGATCACCAAAGCGATGGAGATGGTCGCTGCATCCAAGCTGCGTAAGGCGCAGGAGAAGGCGGAAGCAGCCCGTCCGTATTCAGAGAAGCTGAAAGAGGTCGTCTCGAGTATTGCTGCCGGTACGCAGGATCTCCAGCACCCGATGCTGGTCAGCCGGCCTGTCAAAAAAACAGGTTATCTGATCATCACCTCGGACAGAGGTCTTGCCGGCGGCTACAATGCGAATATTCTGCGTAAAGTAACGATGCTGATCGCAGAACGCCATAAGTCCAAGGATGAGTATGCGCTGTTTGTGATCGGGCGCAAAGGCCGTGACTTTTTGCGGCGCCGTGAATATCCCATTGTAGAAGAAATCACCGAGCTGTCCGATACCCCGAAATTTGCCGACATCAAGTCGATTGCCTATTCGGCGGTTAACCAGTTCGAGACAGGCGTCTATGATGAGATCTACATTTGCTACAACCGGTTCGTTAATGCGATCAGCCAGGTTCCGACTGTAGACAGACTTCTGCCTATGGAAGGCGTTGGGGAAGGCGGGCATCACGGAGCATCTGCTGCTTATGAATACGAGCCTTCACCTGCAGGCGTGCTGGAGGTTCTGCTTCCGAAATATGCCGAAACTTTAATCTATGGTGCTCTTCTGAACGGCAAGGCCAGCGAGCTGGGAGCCAAGATGACAGCGATGGGCAGTGCAACGAAGAACGCGTCAAAAATGATCGGAGAACTTAGGCTTACGTACAACCGTGCCCGTCAGGCGGCCATTACGCAAGAAATTACCGAGATCGTGGCTGGTGCGAACGCGCAGTCTTAATATGAGTGGGCTTAAGGTCCATATGTAACAGCTTTCGAGGAGGGAAATGAAGATGAACAAAGGACGCGTTGTGAGCATTATGGGTCCGGTTGTCGATATTGAATTTGAACGCGGCCAGCTGCCCGAGATATTCAACGCCATCAAAATAGTTGCGAGCCTCAGCGATGGCCGCAGCATGGATCTGACTCTTGAAGTTTCCAATCATCTTGGAGATAACCTGGTGCGCTGTATCGCCATGTCCTCTACAGATGGACTGGTTCGCGGGATTGACGCTATTGACCAGGGAGCGCCAATCTCGGTTCCTGTGGGTGAAGCAACACTTGGCCGCGTATTTAACGTACTTGGTAATCCAATCGATAACGGTGCTGAAGTGGTGGCGGCTAGAAACCCGATTCACCGTCTGGCTCCTACCTTTGATGAATTGTCAACTCAGGCAGAGGTTCTGGAGACCGGAATTAAAGTTATCGACTTGCTGGCACCCTATGCCAAGGGCGGTAAAATCGGCCTGTTCGGCGGTGCCGGCGTAGGTAAAACAGTAACCATCCAGGAATTGATCAACAACATCGCACAGGAACACGGCGGTATCTCCGTATTCGCCGGCGTTGGCGAGCGGACACGTGAGGGGAATGACCTCTATCACGAAATGACTGATTCCGGCGTAATCAAGAAAACGGCCATGGTCTTCGGACAGATGAATGAGCCTCCTGGCGCACGTCTGCGTGTAGCACTGACCGGTCTGACTATGGCGGAATATTTCCGTGATGTGGAAGGCCGCGATACGCTGCTCTTTATCGATAACATCTTCCGCTTCACCCAGGCGGGTTCCGAAGTATCGGCCCTGCTCGGCCGGATGCCTTCTGCGGTAGGTTACCAGCCTACACTGGCTACAGAAATGGGTCAGCTGCAGGAACGGATTACGTCCACGAAGAAAGGCTCTGTTACATCCATTCAGGCGATCTACGTGCCTGCGGATGACTATACTGACCCTGCACCGGCTACGGCATTTGCCCACTTGGATGCAACGACCAACCTGGAGCGTAAAATCTCCGAAAAAGGGATTTTCCCTGCGGTTGACCCGCTGGCTTCCAGCTCGCGGATGCTGGCACCGGAAATCGTCGGCGAAGAGCACTATAACGTGGCACAAGGCGTTAAGCAGCTGCTGCAGCGTTATACCGAGCTTCAGGATATCATTGCCATCCTCGGTATGGATGAGCTGAGTGAAGAGGATAAGGTCATTGTGGCCCGCGCCCGTAAGGTTGAGCGCTTCCTGTCCCAGCCGTTCCACGTAGCAGAGCAGTTCACCGGCTTCAAAGGCAAATACGTGCCGATCAAAGAAACCGTACGCAGCTTCAAGGAAATACTGGAAGGTAAGCATGATGATCTTCCGGAAGTAGCGTTCCTGTTCGTAGGCACGATTGAAGAAGCCGTGGAAAAAGCGAAAACGTTGTAACCCTAAGCATGCTTATGCTGGGGGATCGGGCTTTATTCTGTAAAGCTTTGAGGAGGAATGGAAGTGAATACCTTTTTGCTCGAAATAGTTACTCCGGAGCATCTGGTCTACTCCAAGCAAGTGAACAGTCTGACGGTACGCGGCGTGAATGGTGAACTGGGGATTCTCCCGGGACATATTCCGCTCGTCACCCCGCTTCAGGTTGCTCCGCTTAGCGTTAAGGCGGACGGCGTTACAGTCTCCATCGCTGTGCATGGCGGTTTCGTTGAAGTGCACAAAGATAAGGTAACGGTGCTGGCTGAAAGTGCTGAGCTGCCCCGGGATATTGATGTGGAGCGCGCTGAAGCGGCTAAGGAGCGGGCTGAGCGCCGCCTTAAGCTGCAAAGCAAGCAGGATGAGATCGATCACCGCCGTGCGGAGCTGGCATTGCAGCGTGCTGTAACGCGGATCAAAGTTTCGACCGGCAAAGGACAACAGTAGCAGATAAGCGGTCAAGCCCTGGGCTTGACTGCTTTTTTTAGAATTTATATGTTTTGGGGCCCCCGCAAAGTACCTGAGTCATCATCGAAGCTAAAGCCCACTTTGTGGGGGAATTTAGCTAGCGCAAATCTAGCAGATTATGAACATATCGTCATCAGATCTGCATATAAAGACCCAATTGTTTAAAATTTCGTAAAAGTACTGGATTCTTTTCCCCTGCACAAGTATGATATAAGAGTCGATTTCCGAGTACCTAACACAGGGGGCTAATATGAACACACGCTTATCCGCTGAGTTGTCAGGTGCGATCGGCACCAGCAATATGATTTCGATGATTATCTCTTTGATCTGTGTTGCATTATCCTGGTGGGCACTTCAGAACCTTAAGCTGGATTTGGTCATAAGATATCCCAAGAGCCCTCAGGGCAGACTGCTGCACCTGCTCTTGGCGATTGTTCTGGGTCACTTCGTGGCCGGGTTCCTGCTTGATTACCTGGGTTGGAGCGGACTTATCGCACGGATGTTTTAACGGCAGCGGCTTTGGTTATATCTGTATAGGCCAACATAGTGAAAAAAGTGTCGAATAATAAGGTTTTATTATGTCAACACTGAAGTTAAGCAAGGAATCTGCACCTAAGACGCAATGGCGGAATATTCAATATCTTAACAGACGAATTTTAACCTCAAAATTAATTTCAGAAATAATGGACGCGGAGGGAAACCGAAATGAGCAAATTTATCGTCCGCGGTGGCAACAGATTGACCGGGAGCGTGAAAGTCAGCGGCGCAAAAAATTCCGTACTACCGATCATAGCCGCCTCTCTATTGGCAGAAGAAGGAGTCAGCGTCATTGTGGACGCACCTCCGTTAGACGATGTAATGACGATTAACAAGGTATTGGAATCTCTGGGTGCAGGTATTACATACCAGAACGATGTGATTGAAGTAGATGCCACTAATATTACTTCCTGTGAAGCACCATATGAATGGGTACGCAAAATGAGGGCTTCTTTCCTGGTTATGGGCCCACTCCTGTCCCGTATGGGGCATACTCGTATTTCTCTGCCTGGCGGTTGTGCCATTGGAACTAGGCCGATTGACCAGCATTTGAAGGGTTTTGAAGCGCTTGGGGCCGAGATTAGTCTGGGCCAGGGCTATATTGATGCGAAAAGTAACGGGAGACTGCGCGGCGCCAAGATTTACCTGGATGTGGCCAGCGTAGGTGCGACCGAAAATATAATGATGGCTGCCGCGCTTGCCGAAGGCACCACAGTGATTGAGAACGCCGCAAAAGAGCCGGAGATTGTTGACCTTGCCAATTACCTGAACGGGATGGGCGGCATTGTACGCGGAGCCGGTACCGGAGTGATCCGGATTGAAGGCGTTGAGCGTATGCACGGCGTAAGACATCATGTCATTCCTGACCGGATCGAAGCTGGAACCTACATGGCGGCAGCGGCGATTACGGGCGGTGATGTGTATGTTGAGGGAGCTATTGCCGACCATCTGGGTCCGGTGATTGCCAAGATGGAGGAAATGGGCGTTACGATTATCCCGGATGAGAACGGAGTCCGTGTCATCAGCGACAAGCCGCTGAAGGCTGTCGATCTCAAGACATTACCTTACCCGGGATTCCCGACAGATATGCAGTCACAGATGATGGCGCTGCTGCTCCGCTCGGAAGGAACCAGCGTAGTGACAGAGACTGTCTTCGAGAACCGGTTCATGCATGTGGATGAATTCCACAACATGAACGCGGAGATCAAGATTGAGGGCCGTTCTGCAATCGTGACCGGCAATGCCAGTCTGGTCGGCGCTAAGGTATGTGCTACGGACCTGCGTGCAGGAGCTGCGCTTATTTTGGCAGGACTTGTGGCGGAAGGCACTACAGAAGTTAGCGGAACGCATCACATTGACCGCGGGTATGTGCACCTGGCTGAGAAGCTGTCAGGACTTGGTGCGGACATATGGCGGATTTCCATGGAAGAGTCGGCTGCTCCTGCTGCGAAGGAAGAAGCACTTAAGCCTGAACCGGCCAGAAGCGAATCCTCCAAAGCCGAAGAGATCAGACCCCGTTTCCAGATTCAGCCGTCTTGGGTATAATAGTTATTCTTAAAAATATGAGGACCAGCCGCTAAGCGGCTGGTCCTTTTTTGAAATATAAGAGTTTATATGTTGCACACGATAAATTATCCTTCTATTTCTCGCTGAAACGGTACCGTCCTTTAAAAGGACGGCAAAGCCGTTTCCACTTGGGAAATTTACCTTATATGTTCCGGGGGATTCCGCAACTCTCTTTCTCTCAAAATCCCGTTCTAGCAGGTGCCGCAAATTCATATCTATAAGAATCACCGGTGCTTACGGAAGGAGCCATAGAAATGAAAGAGTTAATCAACCTGCGGCGCATTCTGAAGCGTCCGCGCAGCGTAGCGCGCGTGCGGCGGCGCGGCGCACACCCGCTGCGGCGGCTGGCCCCCGCCGCCTGGCTGGCAGCGCCCCTGCTGGCGGCGCTACTGCTGCCGCTGGCCGTTGTCCCGCAGCGCGGGGGACAACAGCCGCCGGCGCCCCCGGCCGTGCCGCAGGCCACGGCCGCTCCGGCGCCGCCGGCAACGGCTGCCGCAGAGGCGCCGCAGCCGGAGGTCTCCGTCTATTTGTCGCGCAGCGGACAAATAGAGACCCTGCCGCTGGAGGAATACGTCAGCGGCGTACTGGCGGCCGAGATGCCGGCCGAATTTGAGCTCGAAGCGCTCAAGGCGCAGGCCGTAGCGGCCCGCACGTTCATTGCCCGCCGTCTGGTCGCCGGCGACCACAGCGGGGTCCCCGTTCACGAAGCGGATGTGAGCGATACGGTAAGCCATCAGGCTTACGTATCCCAGGCCGTGCTGGAACGGGACTGGGCGTCCGGCAGCAAGCGCGCCGGCCTGGCGAAGATCCGCCGCGCGGTCTTGGAGACGCGCGGGACCATCATGACCTATCAGGGGCAGCCGATCACGGCTTCCTTCTTCGCCTCCAGCGGAGGGTATACGGAGAACTCCGAGGAGTACTGGAATGCTGCGGTTCCCTACCTGCGCAGTGTAGCCAGCCCGTGGGAACTGCAGATCACCCCGAACCTGGCGGTAAGCTACACCTTCAGCAATTCGGAGCTGCGCAGCAAGCTGGGCCTTGGAACCAAGGACCTTCCGGTAGCAGCCAGTCTGGGAGCTTCGGGCAAGGCAGTGCCGGTCTCCGCTCAATCCTCCACCAGTTTGCCAGCGGAGGTGCTGTCGCTTACAGCCGGCCACCGGATCAAACAGATCTCTATCGGTGGGAAGGTGTTTACCGGGCGGGAAGTGAGAGAGAAGCTGGGGCTGCGCTCAAGCCAGTTCACCTGGAAGCGCCAAGCGGGGAAGGTGCAGATCACCACGTATGGTAACGGCCACGGTGTCGGCATGAGTCAGTGGGGGGCGAACGGAATGGCGAAAGAGGGCAAGACCGCGACCCAGATTCTCAAACACTACTACAGCGGGGTCTCTTTTACCGGAATCTCAACTCTCCTGAAAAAATAATCTGCAAGATACGTATAAAAGCGAAGCGCCCGGTAACACTGGTTACTGAGGTGATAACCATATGAATGAACAAGACAAAATCAAATCAACCCATGATGAATCTCTCAAAAACAAGCAGGGAGATTCAGGCGCCAAGCCTTCTTCATGGAGCAGACTGTTATCCAAACGGTGGGTATTCCCGGCAGTCTACACGGCGGCAGCGGCACTTATACTAACCTTGGTGTGGGTCTATCAGGATGCCGGCCAGAAGCCGCTGAATCCCGACAACGCCGCGGTAGTATCCCAAGGTGAGGCCGGCAGCAAAACCGGAGCCGCAAACGGTGATCCCGAAGCCCTGGAAGTTGTCGCATCAGCCGAAAGCCTGGTCTGGCCTGTAGCAAGCCCGAGTGAAGTGGAAGTGGTCAAACCGTACTACGATGAGAACGGCACGGAAGAGAA
Organism: Paenibacillus sp. FSL P2-0136; assembly: GCF_037975325.1. Lineage (NCBI taxonomy): Bacteria > Bacillati > Bacillota > Bacilli > Caryophanales > Paenibacillaceae > Paenibacillus > Paenibacillus sp. FSL P2-0136. The sequence goes on along the minus strand of NZ_CP150244.1, from coordinate 6,697,632 downwards.
TCATATTGCGGCGATGGTGCAGTACAACAATACCTTTGTCACCAACACCGGAATTGATATTGCCCGTGAGGACAACAAGACGTTTGATGTGAAGGCGGCGCTCAGCGGTGAAGTCACCAGAGTGGAAGATGTTGCTGTACTGGGTAAGGTAATCGAGATTACCTCCCCCGGCGATTTGAAGACGGTCTATCAGAGTCTGGGTGAAACCAAAGTGAAGCAGGGCGACGAAGTGAAGCAGGGCGATACGCTGGCTACAGCGGGACGCAATGAGATGGAGAAGGGTCTTGGCAACCATGTGCACTTTGAAGTGCATGAGGACGGCAAGATTGTGAATCCTTCGGATCTGCTTCCGCAGCGCTAAGCCGAATGATCAGCAGGGGGCGGAAGCCTCCTGTTTTTTTTCTACCTGAAATGGACAGTCCAGCAGGTTCTATTCTGGAAATGGGGCCGTGAAATGCAGTGAATTGGGTTGTCCGACAAATAAAATGAGCCTTCCTGAGCTTGTCATGTCCTGAAAGCGCGAATATATAGGCCCGCCCCTCATATAATGTACCAAACTATTCACAGTTGGGAGGCGGGAGCGTGCACGATTACATCAAGGAACGTACCATTAAAATCGGACGCTGCATCGTGGAAACCAGGCACACGGTCCGGACCATAGCCAAGGAATTTGGCGTTTCAAAAAGCACGGTGCACAAAGATTTAACCGAACGGCTGCCGGAAATTAATCCGGATCTGGCTGATCAGGTGAAGCACATTCTCGAATATCACAAGTCCATCCGTCATCTTCGGGGGGGAGAAGCCACAAAAATTAAATATAAGAAAACGACAGGTAAGAAGCGTGAGGTTGCCGTAGCCTCAAAGCCATAAGATTTTCGGATTTTCGCGCCATAATTCAGGTTTAGTCCATTGTACTCACCCCCTAAAGTATGGTATTTTTAAATTTGGTACAATCTTCTTTTCTCATTTAAAATAACACTTTGGGGGCTCTTTCATTATGCTTAGCAAGGATATCGGAATCGATCTCGGCACAGCCAACGTGCTCATTCATGTCAAGGGAAGGGGAGTCGTTCTGGATGAACCTTCCGTGGTCACACTTGAAAGTGATACGAAGCGGGTCCTTGCGGTTGGTGAACAGGCACGCCGGATGGTCGGGCGGACACCTGGAAATATAACGACGATTCGTCCGCTCCGTGACGGGGTAATCGCCGACTTTGCCATTACGGAAATGATGCTCAAATACTTTATTGACAGCGTTGGCGGCCGGACCTGGTATTCGCGGCCCCGTATTTTGATTTGTGCTCCCACCAATATTACATCTGTGGAAACGAAGTCCATCCGTGAGGCGGCAGAGCGCAGCGGGGCCAAAGAGGTCTTCATGGAGGAAGAGCCCAAAGCTGCAGCCATTGGCGCAGGAATGGACATTTATCAGCCTAGCGGAAATATGGTCGTCGATATTGGCGGCGGAACGACGGATGTAGCCGTATTGTCCATGGGCGACGTCGTTACCGCCTCTTCCATTAAGATCGCAGGGGACAAGTTCGACGATGCCATTTTAAGATATATTAAACAGAAATATAAGCTACTGATCGGTGAACGCACGGCGGAGGATATCAAAGTGACCATCGGCTCGGTACGTCCGGGCGGCATGAAGGCAGAGATGGACATCCGCGGGCGTGATATGGTGAGCGGATTACCTCAGACTCTTACCATTTCATCCGGCGAGGTGAAGGAAGCGCTGTGGGACCCGGTTTCGTCGATTGTGGCTGCGGCCAAGTCGGTGCTGGAGCGTACGCCTCCTGAGCTGTCGGCAGATATTATTGACCGTGGAGTGGTGTTGACCGGCGGAGGCGCCCTGCTTAACGGACTGGACGAGCTGCTCTCCGAACAGCTGCATGTTCCGGTCTGGGTGGCTGAAGATCCGATGCACTGCGTCGTCAAGGGCACGGGAATTATGCTGGATCATTTGGACAAGGTGGTTAAGAAAAAGTTCTAGCCTGCCGATAATAAGGGAGAACAGCAGATTCCAGGAAGGGACTGACCTCATGCTCAGAGGATTATATACAGCCGCAGCAGGAATGGTGACGCAGCAGCGCAGACATGATACGGCGACGCAGAACTTGGTCAATTTAAATACTACGGGGTACAAGCAGGTCGACAGTGTCAGCCACGCTTTTCCCGAGGTGCTGGTCACCGCGATGAACGGGGGCGCTGCTAAGACTGTCGGACGGATCAATACCGGGGTTTTTGCCGAGCAGTCCGTCTCCCAATACCTGCAGGGCGACCTTATTGAGAGCGGCAAAAGCGTAGACTTTGCGCTGTCTACCGATCTGCAGGTCCCAGACCCGGAGAATCCGGGTACCAATCTTGCTTTTGACGGCTCGGGGAAATATATCAGTCCGGATGGCGAGGTTACTTACCGGCCCCAGGCGTTCTTTACGGTTCAAGATAATGAAGGCAATAATTTATATACACGTAACGGAAGCTTTACAGTTGCTCCTACAGGGGAAGTGCTTAGTTCTGGCGGATTCAAGGTGCTCGACAGTAACGGCAATCCACTGCGATTGACAGGGCCCCAGGATAACCTTAAAGTGGACGGGCAGGGAAATCTGATTAACAATGCTACCGGGCAGCCTTCAGGCACCCGGATCGGAATCAGCGTCGTCACAAGACCGCAGGAGCTGGTGCGTGACGGCAACGGGGTTTTTCATGCTGATGATGCCGAGGCCGCAGACATCCGCTTTTCTAATGGAACGGATATTCTGCAGGTACGCCAGGGCTACCTTGAGAACTCTAATGTGGATGCCACTCAGGTCACTGTGGATATGAACGCCGCTTACCGCGCGTATGAAGCGAATCAGAAAGTGATCCAGTTCTACGACAGCAGCCTGCAGAAGGCCGTGAATGAAGTCGGCCGGGTATAGCCGGGCTGCATGGACCATTACTGATGGTGTAAGCCAGTTTCTTCTTATCAAGCTAGTAGGAGGTTAGACCTGTGAACAACTCGACAATCGGTGCTTCTGTCTCAATGGCCAGTCTGCAGCAGCGGCTGGATATTATAGCGGATAACATTGCCAATATGAATACCAATGGTTATAAGAGCAAGCAAGGCTCGTTTGAGGATGTGCTTACCCGTGTACAGCAGCAATCCAAGGACTATGACCAGCCTGGGCGCAGCATGCCGCTGGGCTTCAATATCGGCTTTGGTGTGCGTGTGCCTACAGTGTCAAGTAATTGGGAGGAAGGCACGCTCCAGGAGACAGGGAAGCCTACGGACTTGGCGCTTCAAGGCAATGGATTGTTCGGCGTTCAGGTGAAAGGTGAAACGGCATATACCCGCCAGGGGAATTTCCACTTCACCCCGGATACGGCCAATAAGGATAAGATGATTCTTGTGGACAATACCGGCAATCCTGTGCTGGGTGCTAACGGTACTCCGCTCAGCGTAGGGGCTAATGTAAGTGCTGCTATTGATGAGCGCGGGCAGGTGTGGACCAAGACGGATGAGAAACAGCCGCCTGTCCTGGCAGGCAGCTTAATGATTGTTGAGCCGCTCAGCAAGAATGCTTTGCAAGCTGTGGACGGTAATTTCTATGTATTGGCTGATGGCGTAACAGCGCAGCAGGCATTCAAGGCTGCTACAGAGCCTTCGACAGTGGGCGTTCGCTCAGGCTATCTGGAATCCTCTAACGTGGATCTGAGCCGGGAAATGACGGAGATGATGCAGATTCAGCGTACGTATCAGCTTGCTGCCCGGGCGCTGTCCTCCAGTGACCAGATGCTGGGCCTGGCTAATAACATGCGCGCGTGAGGTGAAGGAATGAGTCGTGAGAAGGTTAAGACTGCACAGAAAGCAGAAGAGGAACAGCAGCAGCCGGTGAAGCGGCGCAGGATTAGGGCCTGGACCATTATTCAGTGGTTCCTGATTCCATTGCTGCTGGTTGCCGCGCTTGGAGGCGGGCTGGTCGTAGGGTATGTGATCCTCGGCAAAAAGGAACTAAGTGATGTGCTCCTGTGGAGCACGTGGAAGCATGTATATGATCTGGTGTTCGCACCTTAAAGCGTTATGGCATACCGATATCGGAGGCTCCCTTGTTGTGCAGGGGAGTTTTCTTTTTTATACTGAAAAATGTATAATGATGGCGTGCCCTAAGAGCGCCAAAAAGGGCCCTCTCCGCCATGCTGCCGCGTGCGGTGGAGAAAGCCCCTTATCTTAACCTCCACTGCTGCAGGTGGTGAAGGATAATTATAGTTTTTGCCGAAGCTGTCCATATTTATGCAGAGACGGCGGAGAATAAAACAAAAGTGCTGCTGTAGGCGGAGGTTCATAGACGCGGTTATAACCGAAGGGAGCTTTATAATCATGATGAATACCAATGAGATTCAAGAAATAATCCCCCACCGGCCCCCATTTCTGCTGGTGGACAGAATTACTGAAATAGAAATGGGCAAACGTGCGGTAGGCATCAAGAATGTTACAGTGAACGAGCCGTTTTTCGCCGGACACTTCCCTGGCTTCCCGGTGATGCCGGGTGTGCTGATTACGGAAGCCTTGGCTCAGGTGGGCGCTGTGGCTATTCTTGGCGTAGAAGCTAACCGGGGCAAAATCGGTTTTCTGGCCGGGCTTGACGGCTTCCGCTTCCGCGGACAGGTTGTTCCCGGCGATACCCTTGTGCTTGAGGTAGAGATTACCCGGCTTAAAGGCAGTATCGGTAAAGGACAAGCCACTGCCAAGGTGGACGGCAAGACGGTAGCGTCCGGCGAGATTATGTTCGCACTCAGCTAGTTCCTGTTATAAACTTATATATTATAGATGGAGAAGGAGAGATTGACATGACTGGATTAAGCCCGAAGGCGCAGGAGACCCTGACACGCTGGCTGCAGGACCCTTCTGTCGACGAGAACACCAAAGAAGAGCTGAAGGCCCTTGCCGGTGAACCTAAGGAACTGGAAGAGCGATTCTATAGAGATCTTGAATTTGGTACAGGCGGTTTGCGCGGAGTCATCGGAGCAGGCAGTAACCGGATGAACCGTTATACAGTCGGCCGGGCTACTCAGGGCTTCGCTGATTACATTCTGGGACAGCATACGGGAGAAGGCAGACCCTCGGTGGTTATCGCCCACGATTCCCGGCGCTTCTCGCCGGAATTCACGCTGGAGGCTGCGCTTGTACTCGCCGGCAACGGAATTGAGACCCACCTGTTCTCTTCCCTGCGTTCTACGCCGCAGTTATCCTTTACCGTCCGTCATTTGAAGGCGTCTGGAGGCATTGTAATCACTGCCAGCCACAATCCCCCTGAATATAACGGATACAAGGTCTACAATGCCCAGGGCGGACAGCTGGTGCCGCATGAAGCGGAGAAGGTTATTGCTAATATTTTGAATGTGGACTCCTTCAACGGAGTGAAGCGCATGTCTCAGGAGGCTGCAGAGAGCGCAGGCCTGCTGCACTGGCTGGGGGCCGAAGCGGACGAGGCATTTACGGATACGGTTGCTGCGGTAAGTGTCAGCCGTGAAGAGATTGCCTCTTCGCTGGGCCGTGACTTCTCCATTGTCTATACGCCGCTGCACGGGACAGGCAATCTTCCGGTCCGCCGTGTACTGGAGAAGATCGGCTTCACTCAGGTACATGTAGTTCCTGAACAGGAACAGCCGGATTCCGAATTCTCTACCGTGAAATCTCCGAATCCGGAGGAACGTGAAGCCTTCACCCTGGCGATGAAGCTGGGCGAAGAGCTGAATGCGGATCTGCTGATCGGTACAGATCCGGATGCTGACCGTATGGGTGCCGTGGTTCGTGACAACGAAGGCAAATTTGTAGTGCTGTCCGGGAATCAGTCCGGCGCGCTCATGATTCATTATTTCCTGAGCCGTTTACAGGAACAAGGGAAGCTGCCGGCTAACGGCGCTGTAGTCAAGACCATTGTAACCAGTGAGATGGGTGCTGCTGTAGCCAGCCATTATGGCGCTACGGTGTTCAACACCCTGACCGGATTCAAATATATCGGGGAGAAGATGAACCAGTTCGAGCAGTCCGGCGAGTATACGTATCTGTTCGGATATGAAGAAAGCTACGGCTATCTGGCCGGTAACTATGCCCGTGACAAGGATGCAGTCCTTGCTGCAATGCTGATCGCTGAAGCGGGTGCCTATTACAAGGCCCAGGGCAAGACCCTGTACGATGTGCTGCAAGAGCTGTATGCACAGTTCGGATACTTCCTGGAGAGCCTGGAATCCCGCACGCTGAAGGGCAAGGACGGAGTGGCCCAGATTCAGGGGATCATGAATGACTGGCGGACCAGCCCGCCGCACAAAATCGCGGGGGCATCCGTAACGCAGGTGCTGGACTATTCCCTGGGGCTTGACGGTCTGCCTAAAGAGAACGTGCTGAAATATCTGCTGTCGGACGGCTCGTGGTTCTGCCTGCGCCCGTCCGGCACGGAACCGAAGATCAAAGTGTATTTTGCCGTGGTGGGTGAATCCTTGGACAACGCCAAGCACAAGGTTGCGGAATTGACCAGTCAGGTTATGGCACGGGTAGACGGGAAATAATAAGCAATAGATAACTTCCCTGCGGAAACGGAGCTGCTCCAGATGGACAGACCTCCGTTTCCGCTTAAATTTGCCGGTGGCAAGAGGGTCGGGTCGGCAGCTGTGATGTAAGGCAATCAGCTTTAAAGTGAAAGAGGAGGTACTTTGGTGCAGCAGAAATGGCAACGCTGGAATATAGCATCACGCAAGTGGTTATGGATCATTATGGTGATAGGGCTGATCGGTGCACTTCCGGTCGTATACGACCGTCTACAGACAGAGAAGTCTTCCAAATCGGTTGAGTTTGTCTTTGATTACCGCGATCTGGTTGAGGTTGCGAGCTACCGGGAGAACCCGCAGGATTATATCAACGAGCAGTTAGACCGGCTGAAGGCAGCCGGTGTTCAGAGTATGGCTATCTATGAAAATACATTGGAGGATTTCCGCAAGGCGCGCCGCCTGATGATCTGGGGAGCGTCTGATATCGCCAATCTTACCGATACTGTGATTCCGGAGAATGAGAACTATACATATGTCCTCTTTACCAGTGCGAAGAACAGTGAAATGCTCTCACCGGTTATCCGCGATGCCTTCAGCAGACTGGACATCCGGACGGAAGAATGGAACTACCGCGGCCAGCAGGGGCTGATCATCCAGACACCGCTGGAGGATGCAACACTCAAGCCGCTGCAGCCGGACCCGATTACACTGGAAATGCTGCACGGGAAGGGCTTCAACATTGTGCCCCGGCTTGTAGACTCTCTGGCATACAATCAGGATGCCGTGAAGAAGCTGCTGGACCGTTACGCCGAGCTTGGCGTCAAGCGGATTCTTTTTGAAGGAGAGTCTGTCAAAGGGTACTCCGATGATGCGGATACGGGCAGTCTGACCGTCTTCGCCAATCTCCTGAAGCAGCACGGGATGGGAATTGCGGCAATCGAGAATATTAAGGTTCAGCAGAAGGGCTTCTCCAAGCTGGCCTATATGCTGGATTACAACGTGACGCGCCTGTATTCACTCAGCGAGGCGGATTCCAGCCTGAAGACTGAAGTGATTGCAGACCGGTTCGCGCTGGGCACCAAAGACCGCAATATCCGCATGATCTATCTGAATACGATTCCCTCCAGAGACACCAAGAAGGCTGCCATTACAGATACGATGGATAACCTGATTGAGAGTCTCAGCGGACCTGAGGGTGCGGTGGCCAAAATTGAAGCGAACGGCTTCAACATTGGACAGGCTACAGCCTTTGATGTGAGCGATTCCTCCTTCCAGCGTTACTTCAAGCTGATTGCGGTAATCGGAGCGGTGGCTATGGTTGCGCTGCTGTTCTCCTACTTCATCCCTTGGCTTACTCTGCCTGTATGGGTGCTTGGACTGGTTGGAAGTGCAGGACTGCTGGTGCTGAAGCCGACATTATTTGAACAGGCGCTTGCGCTTGCCGTTGCTATAAGTGCGCCTACACTGGCTATAGTGCTGGCTATCCGCAAAATTAATGAGATGGGCCCGCCGTTACGCGCTAATCCGTTAACCTTTGCAGTAATGAGCCCGCGCCGCCGTCTGACCCATAGTCTCGTCCTGTATGTCAAAACTGCGTTAATCACCTTCAGTGCGGTGCCTTTCGTCATTGCGCTGCTGAATAATATTACCTATGCCCTGGTACTGGAACAGTTCCGCGGGGTAAGTCTGCTACATTTGGCCCCGATCGGGCTTACCGCAATCTATGTGCTTCTGTACCGTGGAGAGTTTGCCTTTAACAAGACAGGTAAACTGCTGCGGACGCCGATTACACTCGCTATGGTCATTGCGGCTGGTGTAATCGGTATCGTGGGAATGTATTATCTGAGCCGGACCGGGAATGCCGGAAGTGTAAGTGCACCGGAGAAAATCCTTCGTGTCTTCCTGGAGAATACCGTCGGGGTAAGACCGCGTAACAAGGAATTCCTGCTGGCGCATCCGCTCTTTATCCTCGGAGCATTCTTGGCCTATAAATACAGGAGTGCAGCCTTCATCATGATTATTGCAGTCATTGGGCAGTTGTCTATGGTGGATACCTTTGCCCATATTCATTCACCTGTGCTGATCTCGCTGATCCGCGGACTCCTGGGTCTTGGACTCGGCCTGATCATCGGTATTATCGCTGTTGGGGTATGGCAGATTGCGGAAGGATGTTGGAAACGATGGTCACCACTCCTCAAAAAATTGTAATCTCCGGCTTCTACGGCTTCCGCAACAGCGGAGACGAAGCCGTTCTGCAGTCAATTCTGAATGCTCTGCGCAAGCAGTCTCAGGCCGCTGGAATAACGCTGGAGCCTGTGGTCTTATCCATTGATCCGGGTTGGACGGCTGCTACGTATGGGGTGGAATCCGTACACCGCATGAAGCTGGGAGAGGTGCGGAGAGCCATATCGGAGAGTGCAGGTCTGATCAGCGGCGGCGGCAGCCTGCTTCAGGATGTTACAAGCAGCAAGACCATTCCGTATTACCTGGGCATCATCAAGCTGGCCCAGTGGATGGGGAAGCCGATATTTATCTATTCCCAGGGGATCGGCCCGGTGAACCGCAAGCTGTTTCATCCGCTGATCAAATCGGTTTTCCGGAAATGTGCCTATATCTCTGTGCGGGATGAACAGTCCCGCCTGCTGCTTCAGTCTATGGGGCTTAGCACTGACGGGATAGAGGTTGTACCTGACCCGGTTATGGGTCTGGAGTTGCCTGAGGATATGCAGCCGGAACAACATACAGGAGCAGATCCGGTAGCTGGGCATACACATAGCTCCGGGCTGCAAATTGTGCCCGCTACTGTAGGTGTCTCTGTCCGCTTCTGGGAGCAGTCCCGTAAGGAGCTGGACGCGTTGGCTGAAGGCCTGGTGAAGGCTTCTGCGGAGCAGCCGCTCCATATACGCTTTCTGCCTTTCCATCATTCTGCGGACAATGAGGCTTCCCGTTATGTAATGCAGAAGCTGGGCCGGAGTATAGAAGACAATGGGGGATCGGTAACGATCCGTGAGGATGCGCTTCATCCGCTGCAGATGCTGCGGGAGGTAAGCCAGTGCCAGGCGCTTATAGGTATGCGGCTGCACAGCCTTATCTATGCTGCGGGACAGCATGTTCCGCTGATGGGCGTCTCTTATGATCCGAAGATTGATCATTTTCTTGAGCGGGTGGATTGTCAGCCGGTAGGCAAGACAGATACACTGGAGGCAGACAAGGTAGCTGCCGGGCTTCTGGAACTGCTGCGCTCAGGGGAGCGCTGGAAGCAGGAGCGGGAGCCGCTGATTGCCGCGCTCACCCAAGAGGCAGAGGCACCGGCCCGGCGAATTGTCCAATATTTCGGCCGTAAAGGATGAGTGACAAGTGAAAGCAGATAGCGCATTACCGACAGTACCCATTTTTGGCATAAGAGTATCCAAGGCGGATATGAAGACCACCGTTTCTTATCTGACAGAGGCGGTTCATAAGCGTGAGCCTCATCAGGTAATTACTGCCAATCCGATTATGGTCATGGCGGCGCTGGAGAATCCGTCTTATATGGAGATTATGAAATCAGCTGAGCTGGTTGTCCCTGACGGAACTGGAGTGGTCTGGGCCGCGGAGTATTGTCAGGAGCCTGTAGCTGAGCGTGTAGCGGGCTTTGATCTTTTACATGAATTATTGCACCAAGGCGAAAGCTATAACTGGAGAGTATATTTGCTCGGTTCAACCCCTGAGGTGATTCGCGAGACGGCTTCCCGGTTACAAACAAGATATCCCGGTATTGTCATCGCAGGATATCATGACGGGTATTTTGGTCCGGCAGAGGATGAACACATTGTGGGCGGAATCCTTGAAGCGAAGCCTGACTTGCTCTTTGTTGCCAGAGGGGCGGACAGCCAGGAGCCATGGATCGCCAAATACAAAGCCCGGCTGCAGATCCCGGTGATGATGGGTGTCGGCGGGAGCTTTGATGTGATCTCCGGCAAGAGCCGCCGTGCACCTGTGGCCTTCCAGAAATTAAGGGCAGAATGGTTATACCGGCTGCTCAAGGAACCCACACGTTACAAAAGAATGCTTGCGCTGCCGAAATTCGCAGTAAAAGTGGTACGAGAGAAAGATAAAGTGACAAAAGACCAGTAAAATGAGGAAATTTACTGAAAAAATCCGTGGTATCGCCTAAAAACAGTATTGGAATTTGTTTTTGGTTCAGCGTATAATTCAATGCGGTAGAGAAATGGAGGTCGACTTTTCACATGTTAATCATATACATCGCCGGATTCGTTGTGTGCATGGGGCTTGCACTGCTTTTGACGCCGTTCGTGAAGAAATTCGCCATTAAGATCGGTGCGACAGATGTGCCAAATGCCCGGAAAGTGCATACGAAGATCATGCCCCGCCTTGGCGGACTCGGCATATTTCTGGCGTTTGTGTTAGGCCTGCTTGCCGTATTACCGATTATTCCGTATGACTTCACTCCCCGGGAGGCTAATTTCATTAAAGCGCTGCTATGCGGCGGAGGACTGATTGTGTTGATCGGCGGTCTGGATGACCGTTTTGAGCTATCAGCCAAAGTGAAGCTGCTGGGCCAGATTGCTGCTGCCTGTATTGTAGTTTTCGGGTTTGGCATCACGGTAGATTTCGTAAATATTCCTTTTCATAATAGCTATTCTTCCTTAGAGAGCTGGATTGCCATCCCTCTGACGATCTTCTGGATTGTCGGCGTCACGAACGCCGTGAACCTGATCGATGGGCTGGACGGGCTTGCAGCAGGCGTATCCGGTATTGCCATTGCTACGATTGCTGTCATGGCTTTCCTGATGGGGAACACCATGGTTGCCCTGCTCTGTCTGCTGCTTCTGGGCAGCATACTGGGATTCCTGTTCTTCAACTTCCATCCCGCCAAAATCTTCATGGGAGATACGGGCTCGCTGTTCCTGGGCTTCTGCCTGGCACTGCTTGCACTCCTCGGCTTCAAACAGATTGCGGTGGTTTCATTCATCACACCACTCCTGATTATCGGAGTTCCGTTATCTGATACGTTCTTCGCCATCGTCCGGCGCAAGCTGCAGAAGAAGCCGATCTTCGCTCCGGACAAAGGCCATCTCCATCACTGTCTGCGCGAGCTCGGCTTCAGCCACCGCCAGACGGTACTGATCATCTACGGCATTGCCGCATTCTTCGGTATCCTGGCAGTCATCCAGACCTCCGCTTCGCTCTACGAAGCCAACTGGGTTACCTTCGTAGTCATCTGCGTCATGCTCTTCTTCCTGCAGATCGGCGCAGAGATCACCGGCGTCATCAGCAAGACCAAGCGCCCGGTGATTGATTTGTTTTTGAGAATGCGGATGAAGGTTGATCCTGAACGAAGCTCCAAATCCTAGATTCATGATTAGCAATTTATAAAATACAAATCGCAGTGAGCACCTAACCTTACTCCAGTGGAGTAAGGTTTTTTATTTTTTTGCTAATTATTAGTCAATATCTGTCCGATAAAAATATAGAGTTGGTTAAGACGCGGAATGCTGCACAGGCCGACAATAAACCAAAAAGCAGTAGGAGGTTTCTTACGTGAAGAAAAGTTTGAAGGCGATAGGCGGAATGTTCTTAGCGATAGTGATGATGATATCCACACTTTCCTCAGCGGGTGCTGTTTATGCAGCGGACCCTGCAACAGGACAATACTTTCAGTTTACCAAGTTCAGTACAGATAAGGGTGCTCCAACTTCAGTGAATACCAGTACCGTTGACGTAGAAGGTACGTTTAATGGAGTGTCTGCTGACAGCATCTACTATCAAGTAGACGGAATTGTCAACGGGAATGTAGTACCTGGAGCAAGTGGTGCCGATGTTAAGCCGATTATTGAGAACGAGAAATTTTTCCGTTTTCCTAGTGTGAAGCTGAGCCAAGGCCTCAACCGGATCACAGTTTACGGTACCACGGCTACAGGAAGCTTAGCCAGTGGGGAAGCCTATGTTAATTTCTCCAACGTTCCTGCCATTTATAATATTGCTTTACCGGATGGTACATTGCTAAGTGAGAATACACCTACAATGGTTAATACAGCAGGATTAACTTTGACTCTGGAAGCTCCGAATGCCACAGAAGTTATGGTTAATAATTCCAAAATGTTTAACGGTGGTAGCAGTACTTTCGTTATTGCTGACATACCGTTAACTGCGGGTCTTAATAAGCTGACCTTCGTTGCAACCACAGATTCAGGTACGCGTACTTATGCGGTTACGCGTGAAGTGGTATATGCGCCTATTGATAAGGGGACTCCGAACCAGACGAAGATCGGATCTTACAAGATAGATGAGGGGAATATCGTAACAAATGCAGGCTCAGATACCCAAATTAAGGGTAAGCTTTCCGGTTCGATTACCTATCGTGTATCCGATGATACCAGCAAACCGCCGCTGTCGAATATGACCGTCACTGTTCGTAATACGACTACGGGCAGCGATGTACTAGCTAGCGGTGCTACCACAATTGATTCTACGGTTAAAAACGGGGAATATATAACGTTCCATTATACTACTACAGCTGATGTAACACTCTCTGCCAATGGCTTGTACACTATCACCTTTACAACTACCAATGGTACGTATAACGGTATGGGCATAAATCCATTGCAATTCACCTACCGGGATGCCAATGACCCTTCTATTACAGGGGTTGAACAGTTATACAGCGCAAAGGCGAGTGGGAGTTCTGTTAGTTATTCCTCATCCGGCGTGTTTACCGGCAATTCCAATTTGTTTGAGTTGCCTTTGTGGTTAATGATCAAGACAAGCGAAACTACAAGTGCTCCAGGAAATCTGGTCATTAGCTCATATCAGAATGGTAAAAAGGTATCAGATGGTCTGTTTGTCACAGATACAAACTCTATGAAGACGGCAGACGGCTACAGAGTGTTCAAGATTAATGGACTGCCAACTGGCGAGCAGACATTGCAGATTGACTTGAAGAAGGACAACTCTGCCAACAGTCCTGTCATTGATACTAAGGTGCTCCCAGTTAATTATGTGTCTGCTCCATTTATTGAGCTTACGAATATTTATAACAATCAGGTGTTTAAATATGAAGGTGAATTCACATCCATCAAGGGGCGGTTTGTAAATTTCCCGGCAGGTGATCTTAGCTCTGTCAAGGCAACTATTAATGGAACTTCGATTAAACCAACTCTCGACAGTACTTCTCCTCAAGAGTTCAGCGTAGATACTTCTGGTATCTCTCTGGTGGCCGGACCAAACAAAATTACGATTGCGGGTATCGCAAATGGAGTTCCTGTCTCGACGAACCTCACTGTGTATCTATTTCCGAATAATACACCAAATATTGATGGCGTCGTTCCTTATCCAGTAGGTCAGATCTCGGATCCGAATGGGGTGTTTATTAAGAATTCAAATCTTAATTACACGACAAACGAATCTGCGGCGGATATTCACTTTGTAGTGAATAACGCCACTCAGGTTGTCATAATGAAAGACGGTAAGCAATATGCTGTTGCAGATTATAGTGGACCTTCCGGGACTAGTGCAGGTGTATGGAGCACAGCTTCAAGTTATCTCACGACACCTGCTAACAAGGACGGAGAATTCGTGATTAAAGCTCAAGAGCTACCTACGACCGGGCTGCAGACCTTTGTCATTACAGCCAGAGTAGGAACAGTGGCAATCACGCAGACTTTGCAAATTACCCGTGAGGTTCCTCCTTATAGAATTTTGTCACCAAAGCTTCCGAATGAAAGCATCATCAAACAGAACTTTATTGATGTGAGTATTCAGGCTGAAGGGGCTACAAGCATTGTAATTGGTAAAGAACCGATGATTAAAGGGGCGAAGGACATCTTCCGTCTCGAATTGAAAGGTCTGAAAAAAGGAAAAAACACGGTTAAGTTCACCGTCACGACAGGCACGACGAAATCGAACGGAACGTTTGATGTAACCTACTCAGATGAGATCCTGCAAGGAGCACAGCTAAAAACGACTCTTAACTCATCTGGCAAGCTGACAGCCTTCCAGAATGCAGTTAGTCTCGTTTTCCCAAAAGGAACAATGCTGCGGGATGCAACGCCGACACCAGGGTCAAGTAATACCCGGCAGATCAATCTGTTCAATGAACAATATATCCTGCTTGGTATTGCTGATAAGCAAGATGGACGTACCGTGAAGCAGTATAATCCGGTAGGTGAATATGATGGAACGAGTTATCAGGACGGCAAGCTGGTTGAGGTTCCTGCCAGCGGCTTGGCTACTGCTTATATGACCCCAAAACTTCATTACGGATATGCTTCGAACTTGTATTGGATTGACCCGGGATACTTTGTTTCCGCGACGTCCATTAATGATTATTCAACTGTAGTTGCTTCTCATCCATATAAGAAGGGGAACGAATCCTTCCTCGGACATATGGGCAGATGGATGGAGCCTACACAGCAAGGGAAGATTACACTGAAATATGATCCGACAATCGTTAATGCCGCAACCTCTAATATCTCTGTTTGGAAGAATGTTGACGGCACCTGGTATAACATGGGCGGTGTGGTCAACACAGGGAGCAAGACGATTACGGCCACCTTCGACGGCTTTGGTTATTACACTGTAATGAGCTTACGCTACAGTTATGATGATATTGTCTCCCACACCTATGCGCGCAGCGAGCTGGAGACTATTTTATCCAGAGGGATTATGAATGCGAAGGATGCTAATGAGTTTGGCGTGTATGAGAATGTTACGCGTGGGGAATTTGCTACCATGCTCGTTAAGATTATGGGTATTCAGCTTGATTACGAGCCAAACAATCTGACTTTCTCAGATGTGGTTAAATACAGTGATTATCACTGGGATTATCGTTATATAGAAACAGCGGTCCGCAAAGGGATTATCCGCGGAACAGCACCGAGAATTTTCTCTCCTAACCGCACCTTATCCAGAGAGGATGCAGCGGTGATGATCGCTCGTGCAATGAGCTTGAAGCTTGGAAACAATGCCACCGATCTGGCGGCCCTGCAGAAGCTGTTTACGGATACGGGATCAATTGTGTCGGTATACTCAGCTCCTTCTATCCTTGCAGCCTACAAAGCCGGTGTAATTTCTGGAATTGAAAACAAGCTGGTGGCTGGACAAAAGAAGGCAACATTCCGTTTCGATCCGCAAGCCAACTTTACGAGGGCGGATGCAGCAGTAATGGCACAGCGTATTATGGCTAAGATGAAGAGGTTGTAAAAAAAATATATATATGAAGTAAAAATAAGCCTCTGACTCCCTGTTTACGGGAAAGAGGCTTATCTTTTACAATTTCCATATACAAATCTTTGAATTGTGTGTTACTTTGCGTTACAATGACCTAAGAAGCTGTAAGCACAAACATTTAATGCAAGAAGGAGAAAGCTATCGATGAAACCGATTTTATCAAAAGCACAATTGGATTACACGAAAGCAAAGAATATGTTTGAGAATAGAGCAAAGGTTATGGAAAAGGAAATTGCAGCGAAGCGGGCACTGCAGGAGATCACTCAGGAAGTAATGGAAGAGCTTGTTCAAGCAACTGGCTTCCATGATGCTTATAATGAACTTGTTATTGCTGAGAATGCTTTGATCGATTGGTCCCATAGCACCATCAAGCATGAGAAGACCTACCGTGAGAACCGCGCAGCGATTGATGCCATGTATGAGAATGTAAATGCAAGCCCTGAGAAGCGCCAGGAGTTAATACAGCTATCGATGAAGATTCGATAGCCCTGGATATACTGAGTTGAAGGTAAGGCTGCTGAGTTGATCTCAGTAGCCTTTCTTTATGTCAATCATTATCCGGGAACGTGTTAACCCTGCTGCAATGTGGGTATATACTTATTAGCTCGAATGTTGGTCAACAAAAAAATCACATTTAGTATACAATATTTGTTTATGAACTTAGCAAATATTGTTTAATGACGTTTGGAATGCCTCTATGCTATACTGATTCCCGTAGCCACCCAACATTAACAATAGTTAGTAGAACATACATATTGTATCTTCTAGAGTATCGGGGCAGGGATACAGCAGGGCAGAAAAAGTTTTTTTAACCAAAGCGCAACTTTTTTGAAACTATTGCGTTTAAGGTGTAGAGTCACTTGCACAAGGCAATTGCGGAATGCCCTCAAGGCACTGTTCATTGCTAAATGGAAAAATTAGCTTTACGTGACTAGAGGCACATTGTATAATACTTAGGTAGAATTAGGAATCTAGTATTACTATGCCTTGAAGCTGTTTACAAGTTTCTGTGATACCCGTCACAGACATTATTTATACTTAATCTGCTCAACTCGGGAAAGGGGGTGCTCGACAAATGAGTGATATGAGCTACACAACTAAAGAAAAATCCCAGTTTATGAATGTCCAAGGAGGAGAAAAAAAGGTTATGAAGAAAATTTTATCCGTAGCATTATCTACAGCAATGGCATTCTCGATGTTTGCCTCTGTAGCATTTGGTGAAACAGCAAAGGTAACTCCACAACAAGCATTTGATGCTTTAGCAGCAAAGGGTGTTGTTAATGGGTTCCCTGATGGTAAGGCTCATCTTGATAAAGATTTGACTCGCGGAGAATTCGCTAAGATCGTTACTAAATTGTTCGGTCTTACTGAAGTAACTGGCAAGTTGTCTTACAACGATAAAGGTTACAACGCTAAAAACTGGGCTGTTCCTTACATCGAAGCAGTTACTGCAGCAGGATTGATGCAGGGTCAAGATACTGTTAAAGGTATCTTCAACTACAACGGTAAAGTAACAGTTGAAGAAGTAGCTAAAGTATTGGCTATCGCTCTTAAGCTGGAACAACCAACTACAACTGATAACAGTGCATCTGTATGGGCTAAGGGCTATGCGCAAGCAGTTATCAACGCTGGTCTGGTAGAGAAAACTGCCAACTTCAAAGCTAACGCTCTTCGTTCTTTGGTAGTTGAAACAGCTTACTATGCTGACCAAATCGGTAAAGTTCCTACATTGACTGTAACTACTGCTGAAGCATTAAGCCCAACCAAAGTAGTTGTAACTTTCTCTGACAAGACAACTGCAAACGTTGAATTGACAACTGCTCTGGTAGCAGGCGTTGAAACAACAATCAACTTCAAACACCTTGAAAAGGACTACACTGCAAAAGTAACTCTGCAGGCTCCTAAGGTAGTTTCTGCTACAGCACCAAACGCTAAGCAAGTTGTGATTAAATTCAACCGTGCTATCGATATTGATACACTGGCTGAATCCAGCAAAGTTATCGATGGTGTTGTAAAGGTTACTAAGGTTGGAAGCGAAACTGATGAAGTTGCTAATGCATATGTAACTTTGAGCGCTGATAACACAGAAGCTACTATTACTCTTCCTGGTGTTAAAGCACTTAAAGGTAACTACACAGTTGTAGTAAGCGATGCTGTTAAAACTACAGCTGGTGAAGCTATCCCAGCATTCACAAGTTTGCTGCCTGTAGCTGATACAGTTGCACCAACTGTAGCTTCAATTACTTCTTCCGCTAAACAGACTACTAAAGATGTTTATGTAACCTTCAGCGAACCGGTTAAAACTACTGGTATCGTAGCTTACGTAAATGGTTCTGCTGCTTCCACTACTGTTCAGAATGATACTTACACTGAATTCAAACTGAGCGGAGTAACATTGGAAAGTGGTAAATCTTATGACGTATCCCTGCTTAATGTAACTGACTTTGCAGGTAATGTTGCTACTCCAAACCCAATTAAAACAACTGTAACTGTCGTTTCCGATGTTGCTGCTCCTGTGATCAAGAGCGTAACTCCTGTAAGTGATAAGTTCGTTGAAGTTGAGTTTGATAAGAATGTTGACCGTGCGTCTTTGGTTGGTAATGTACGTCTCCTGAATGCCGTTGGTGAAAGCCAAGGTACCTTCAGCGTAATTACCACTGAAAATGGCAAAAAGTTCACTCTGCAGAGCCCATTGACTAGCTTCCCATCCACCGGTACTTTCACTGGTAGCGTAGTGTTTGGAGCGACAGTTAAGGATACATTGGGTAATACTCTGGGAACTGCTTCGAGTCAAGCAATCACATTCACTAAGGATACTGTTGCTCCAACTGTTACTGGTATCACTTATACTACTTCTGGCTCTGTTAAAGGTATTAGATTGACATTCTCAGAAGATGTTGTGAATAGTGGCGTTGGTTCTGTAGTGCTGATCAATAACAAAACTGGTCAATCTACTTCGATTGCTAACACTACAAGCGGTAGCGGCAAAACGTTTATCTTGACTGGTGTTAATGTAGAAGCTGGTGAATACACTGTACGCCTGCCAGAAGGACTCTTCAAGGATAAATCCTTCTCTGCTAATAAACTTGCGGCAACTGTGCTTACAGTGACTATTGGTTCTGCTGCTACTGATAGCGAATCTCCAGTATTGTTTAATAACGGAATTCAATTCAATGACAGTCAAAAAGTATCCGCAACAAGCAATGTTTATGGTGATGCTACTATCACTGTCGACATCAAAGATGCAAGCGGCTTGAATGTTGCTTCTGTGATGGATGTTAACAGCTATACTCTGGATGACAAGGCTCTTCCTTCAGGTAGCTATGTAACTATTCAGACTCTCACAGAAGGTGGGGTTGTGACAAGCAGCTCTTCCAGTCCGAAATTTGCTCGTGCAACAATTCATATCCCAAGTTCTTCTATCACTGAAACAAAAACTGACTACAAGTTCATCGTTAATGGTGTTACTGATACTTCTGGTAACCCGATTGTAGCAGCTAGCAAACCTGGTAAATTGACTAGCAGAACTAGTCCGCTCCTTACTTCGGCAGTAGTGTCCAGCGGCAACTCTTATGAGCTGATCCTTGGATTCTCTAAAGAAGTTACAGTTCTGAACAAACAAGATCTGCAATTCTATATCAATAATGATGTTGCTGCTGCCAACGTTATCAATCAAGATTACTACACAGTAACTAAGATTGTTAACGGATCTGACAAAGGCAAATGGTCTGTTACTTTCTCCAAGAAAATTGTTGATTCAAGTGCAGCTGTAGATACTCAGCTGGATCTGAACTCCAACGAAGTTAACAGAATCATCGTTAAGGTTGCTGGAACAACAACTGCTAGAGATGGTGATGGTAACATCCTCACTGATAGCACTGAAATTTCCGCTAAGTAATCTCCGATTAACGAAGCAAAGAATAGCCTCTTCGGAGGCTATTCTTTTTTTATAGCCATTTATCCCACCATAAGGAGGAATCAACTTTGAAGACCGCTTGGAAAGTTACGATGTCAGCAGTGTTGCTGGCGGGTGGCCTGTGGGCAGGCTCCATGCTTAACTTAACGGCTGAAGGTGCCGGTGTCGGTTCACAGCCAGGCACGGCAGAGGACCCGGTGGTTACTAAGAGCTATGTGGACCAACAGATTCAGAAGGCTTTGCAAGGTGGAACAATTAGTCCACCTACTCAGACTCCGGCTGCTACTGCGACTAATGCACCGGCTGCAACCACATCACCAACGAAAGCTCCGGCAACGGGTCCAGGTGATACAGGCACTGCCAGCGAAATCGTTGATGTGAAACCTGGACAAACCCTGATTGCCGGGGCGGGTGCAGAATTTATTGTTCGCGCCGGCAAAGCGGTTATTTATTCCCAAGATGCTAATGGAGTAGCTGACTTGACGGATGGTGTCGATTTGGCGAATGGTGTAGCTGCGCCTACGAATCATCTGTTATCTTTCCCCCGGGATGGCCGTGGAATTGCTGTACAGGACGGTCAAACGATGAAAATCGTTGTTATGGTCCGTGGAGCATATACTCTGAAATAAGCTGCAACCCATTTAAGTTACACTACAATTTACATTTTCTTTCTATATAAAGATTGCCCTATTTTGGACCTCCATATACACCGGAACTCATTCCCACAGTTGACAAACATTAAGCCGACTCAGGCCTTTGGGATTCGTACACAATACCACCTGTAATCTTAAAAAAAATTCGCAGGAGGTGCTGTAACATGGCACGTACAAATCGCACTGTGGTACCAGAGAGCCGGGCAATGCTGAAACAAATGCAATATGAAATTGCTTCTGAATTCGGATTATATGGAGCTTCGTACGGCGGAGGAATGGATACGGAATTTGCTTCTGAGCTGGGGACGATTGGCGGAGCAAGTGTTTCTGGAGGTACTCCATATCTGGGACATCTAAGCTCCAGAGATAATGGATCTGTTGGTGGGGAAATCACAAAGAGGTTGATCAAACAGGCGGAGCAGTCTCTTTTCGCATAACTGGCTTCAATTGACAGCCACCGGTAAATAAGATAATATGACCTTTGAGGAAGGCCGTAGACCTTTTCCATCCGGAAAAGGTTCATTTTTTGAATAAAACAGGCATTGGCCATTATTATTCTACTACTTATATTTGGCCTGTTATCTACTAGGGAGCCCCCTTGAATACAGTGTCAGATCAACAATATGGGAGGTTGTTGTATATGTCGATCAAAGGGCGTCATCTGTTTACTTCTGAGTCCGTAACGGAGGGACACCCCGATAAAATCTGTGATCAGATATCCGACGCGGTACTAGATGCATTTCTTGCTAACGATCCTAATGCCCGTGTAGCTTGTGAGGTAGCTGTAGCAACAGGTCTTGTGCTTGTCATCGGGGAAATTAGCACTAAATCTGAATATGTGGATATTCCGGCAATCGTACGTAATACTATTAAGGAAATTGGCTATACCCGCGCGAAGTTTGGCTTTGATTATAATACTTGTGCTGTCCTTAGCTCCTTGAACGAGCAATCGGCAGACATTGCCCAGGGTGTAAATGCTGCTCTTGAGCATCGGGACCCTGCGTCATTAGCTGAAGAGACTGCTAACATTGGTGCCGGGGACCAAGGTCTGATGTTCGGGTTCGCTACGAATGAGACACCTGAGCTTATGCCGCTTCCGATTGCCCTGTCTCACCGGATTGCCCGGCGTCTGGCGGAAGTCCGTAAAGATGGAACTTTGAAATATCTGCGCCCGGATGGCAAAACCCAGGTTACGATTGAGTACCAGGGCGACAAGCCGGTGCGTGTGGATACTATCGTTGTATCTACCCAGCATGCAGAAGAAATTACCCTTGAGCAAATTCAGGCAGACATCAAAGAGCATGTCATTCTTCCGGTTGTTCCGGCTGAACTATTGGATGAAGCCACTAAATATTTCATAAATCCTACTGGCCGTTTCGTTATTGGTGGTCCTCAAGGAGATGCCGGTCTGACTGGTCGTAAGATCATTGTGGATACATATGGCGGTTATGCCCGTCACGGCGGCGGAGCCTTCTCCGGTAAAGATCCGACCAAAGTGGACCGTTCTGCAGCCTATGCGGCTCGTTATGTAGCGAAGAATCTGGTCGCTGCCGGCCTTGCTGACAAGTGCGAGATTCAATTGGCGTATGCTATAGGTGTTGCTACCCCTGTATCGATCAATGTGGATACATATGGAACGGGCAAGATCAGTGAGGAGAAGCTGGTTCAACTGATCAGCGATAACTTTGATCTTCGTCCGGCAGGAATCATCTCGATGCTGGATCTGCGTAAGCCTATCTATAGACAGACAGCAGCTTATGGACATTTTGGCCGTACCGATGTGGACCTTCCGTGGGAACGCGTGGATAAGGCGGATTTGTTAAAGGCCCAGTCTGGAATCTAAGAAATTAAGAATAAATATGCCCATACAGAAGCCCTCATGAAGAGGGTGATGTGTGGGCATTTTTTTGTGAAAAGAGCAAGCCGATGTGCCCTCAGCCGTCATCTTCTAAACTTTGGAAGCCCTTTAGCCGAAATATAACAGTATACAAATACAAGAAGTGCTGGAAGGGCTGAAAGGGGTTTTTTAAGAATGAGAAAGAAATTAAGAATAGGAACGGCAATTATCATTGCAGGCAATCTGCTGCTTGGTCTGGGCAGTCCGGCTATCGGTATACATACATCAGCGGTATACGCCGCTTCGGAATTCGGAATCAGCATTTCTCCTGCGAACGGGTCTGCTTTTGTAAATGTCGGGGCTTCGCTGGGGCTTGGCTTTGACCGCCAGGTGATCCCGCAAGCCGGGAAAATCACCATTACAGATGTAAATGCCGAAACGGTATTTACGGAAATTGCAGTCGGGAGTGCAGGACTAATCGGAAACTCGTCAAGCTACGAGATCAAGCTAGGCGCCAGCCTTAAATTTGCTCCCTACAAAACCTATAGCGTAAGTGTGCCTAAGGGGCTGTTTAAGGATAGTGCAGGCAATGAATCTGCCGCAACAAGCTGGAAGTTCACGACAGCCCCGGAGGTAAATCCGGCGATTACAGCAAGCAGCATGTCTCCTGCCATCAATTCCAGAGTAGAGGCAGGTAGCTTAACGGAGCTGAGTATTCGCTTATCTGGAGTCCTTACAGCCGGAGGAGGCAGCGTCAGGCTGCTCTCGTCAGCGGATAACGCGGTTATACAAGAGTTTGCGATCAGAGATGGAGAACCTGGGGTAGCATTCCAGAGTGCAGATTCCTCGACAACGGTGACGTTGACACTGGCTAATAAGCTTCCATCCGGCGGGAATTATTATGTCCTTATCGACGCTTATGCATTCAAGGATGCTAATAATACAACCTATCAGGGGATAGCAAGCGGCAGCGGCTGGAGCTTCTCCACGGTCGGCACGGGTACTATCTCTGCATCTACGGCTCCAGCCAATGCATCTTTTGGCGCATCGGTTAGTGGAGCCCTTAAGCTATACTTCGACCGCCCGATGAGTCCGGCCTCTGGAGTAATCTCGGTCTCTCCAGGTGCAGGGGACCCTAGAACAAGATGGCTGAATGTCAATTCAACGAATGTTACCGGTGGGGGAAGCTCGACAATAACTCTGTTGCCAGCCTCCGCAGCTTCACCGCTATTGAGCGGTACACTATATACAGTGACTATACCGCAGGGAGCTTTTTATGATCAGGATGGTCATATCTTTCCGGCTTCAGGACCGTACTCCTGGACGTTCACGACGGCATCACTGACAAGTCTGTCTGTAGCCGCGTTATCACCAGCAGACCGCAGTGAGTCGGTAGATATCTCCAAAACAATAGCGGTTAATTTCAACCAGGAAGTTGTCTACAATAGCACAGTCGCGAACGGAGTTGTTCTGTACAAAAGCAATGGATCTAAAGTGAATGCGGCAGTTCAGCAAGGCTCCTCTGCTAAAGAATTCATCATTAAGCCGTCCGCAGCGCTGGAATCAGATACGATCTATTATATCGACATCGCCAAAGGAGCTTTCACAGATGCCGCAGACCCCAGTGTGCAGTATGAGGGATTAAGCGGTACCAAGTCTTGGAGCTTCCGCACTGTAGCCATAGATAAGACTCCGCCATCGCTGACGAGCGCAGTGCTAGAGAACAACCGGACGATCCGCCTGAGGTATAATGAGACGCTTAATGCTTCAGTGGCTCTGCTGGCTTCCAGCTTCGGGGTAACCGTCAATGAGGAAAGCCGGAATATTGAAAGTGCCTATATTCAAGGAGACAGTGTATTTGTAGTGATTAGCACAGGTATCGCTGTAGGCCAGAATGTAAAAATCAGCTATACCGGCGGCGTGCGGACGATTCAGGATACGAGCGGGAATGCTGCGCCTACCTTTTCTGGACAGCAGATCACTAATACTATAGAATCGGCGCTCCCTACGCCCAAAGAAGGCAGAATTACTGGCAGAACAGTGACACTGACCTTCAATGATACGCTCAAAACGGTCTCTCCTTATGCGTATGATCAGTTTGTGGTAACAACTGATGGATATTCGCTTGGGGTGAATTCAATCAGCTCCAGCGGCAACACCCTTTATTTAACAGTGGGTTCCGAGGTGGGCAATTCGGAGTCGGTCCGGGTATCCTACTACGCCGGTTCGTATCCGCTGGTTAGCTCTCTGGGGCAGAATATTGCAAACTTCGCTGAGTTTAACATCCGCAATAGTAAGGATAATGTGCCGCCGGTGTTCCAGAATGCGACGGGCGGAGGAAAGAAAATTACAATGAATTACAATGAGGGATTATCTGACAGTAACCTTCCGATGAACAGCCAGTTCTCGGTCCTGGTGGGAGGTAGCCCGAATTACGTCACAAATGTTGCAGTACGTGGAAGCAGTGTGACATTAACACTTCAAAATAACATGGTAGCAGGTCAGACTGTAACAGTCTCCTATGTACCCGGTGTAAAAGGCTTAACTGATCTTAACGGCAACCGGGCTGTTTATGTGGACTTGAAGCCGGTTGATCTGAGCGATATCACCGTATCGGAGATCAGCAGCGCAACAGTGAACGGTAATGAGCTGACGGTAACTTTTGTCCAAAGTATGCTGACTTCTTCTGCACTGAGCACTTCGCAGTTTGCAGTCAGATTGAATAGTACCACTACCCTGGTTCAGAGTTATACCCTAACAGGCAACGTCCTCAAACTAATGCTGGCTGATTATGCGGGTAGCGGGCAGACAGTTGACTTATCCTATACTACGGGGACATCCTTCATTAAGGATCTTAACGGAAATGCACTCGCTTCGTTCTCGCAGCTTCCGGTGAAGAACCTTACTGGAGGTGTGGCGGCTGCTGTACCAACAGATGCGAACCGTCCAGCTTATCTGGGGACCTTGGAGGCAAGCGAGTTTGGAGACGCGCTCCCGCTACTGAAGAGTGATTCCGCCGTAATCGCAGCAGACCGCTCAATTTACAGTCAGGATGTGAAAAGATACAGTCTTAATGCAGATAAGCTGGCAGCCAGTTATATGTATTTAAACGCACAGGGCACGGCTTCACTAGTGTTTGAGGTGCCTTCCACCGAATTGGCAGCCTATGTTACTGTACCTCTACAGCCACTCGTGGATGCGTTCAACCGCAACAAGGCTTCGTCATTTGGTATTCGTTATGGGGATCAGATCTATAGTGTTGATCTCGGTAAAATAGACCTCAACGGAATCGTAGCCAGTCTAAATACAACCGGCAGTAATATTTCTCTTATCTATCGCATAGAGAAAATGCCTTCTGAGGCGTTTGCTCCATTCGTCCAAAGACTTCAGACACAGGGGCTAACCAGTATAACCCCTTTGGCTGATCTTCGGCTGGCTGCATCTGTGACAGGTAATTACGCTAATGAGACTGCGCTTAGCTTACCAGGGAAGTACATGATCCGGACAACAAGTTCAAATAGCAGTGAGCAGACTTCTGTAGCACGACTAGATCAATCCTATTACGATGCAGCTTATCTGCCTACAACTAGTATTACTAAAGGGACTTACAAAGTAATGCGTGCATTGACCAGCGGAAATCAGATCGTTGGAGCATTTTCCTCCACGCGCTCTTTTGCAGACATGGCTACTCACTGGAGTAACACGGCTGTTGCTGAACTGGCAGCCAAGAATATCATCGACAACAGCTATGGCAGCCAATACAAGCCGGATCAAGCCATCACCCGGGGTGAGTTTGCAGTAATGCTAAGCAGAGGGCTAGGTCTGCTAGGGGATAGCGTGACAGCGCAGCGCTTCTCAGATGTGCAGTCATCCAGTCAAACGGGCAATTATATCGGCGCCGCAGCCAAAGCCGGCATCATCAATGGCAATACGGACGGGACCTACCGTGCGGAGGATAAAATTACCCGTGAGCAGATGGCGATTATGATGGTGAGGGCGCTTGAGTATACGGGGCAGCCTGTAACGCTAAGTGCATCTGTAATGGATACGCTTAGCCCGTTCAAGGACCGGGCGAGGATTCTAAGCCAGAGTATCGAATTTGTAGCCAAGGCAGTCAAGGCGGGGATTATTCAGGGAGTCAGCACCACGCAATTCCAGCCGCAGGGTAATGCTACCCGAGGGCAGGCTGCGGTCATGCTGCAGCGGATGCTGAAGACAGCAGGCTATTTGTAAGAGCAAGGGAATTGTATAGTTAAGCAGAGCATCCGGTCTATGGGCCGGGTGCTTTTTTGGCATACCTGGACAGCTCCAGCGTGACTCCGCTCATCCGGTAAAACCTGCTAGTTCTCTCCAATTTTCGCAACTTTTCGAGCTGAATTCAGTCTATTAAAGGTATAGTCTATTACTATGAACTGATATCCAGGTCTTGATAGCGAGGTAGAAGAGTACAAATAGATGGGAGAGTTACACTGAAATGAATGAGCTTTTCATGGGGAAAAAGAGTACTGAGTCAACACGGGGAAATCAATGGTCGCCTGCTAAAAAATGGATTGCTGCATCCCTGGCGGGTGTAATCTGGATCATGCCGGTTGTCGGGAGTGAAGGTGCAGGATGGCTGGGCGCAAGCACTGCGCCGGTAGCACAAGCAGCAGCGTCCTTCTCGGCGACGAAACTGAGTGAAGAGGTTATCACTTCCGGTGCGATGATGATGAAATATAAGTTTACCACGGTGCGTTCAGGTAAGAGTGCCACAGGACTGGCCAGCGTCATTCGTGTCGATCTGAATAATCCTTATGTCTCTCTGGATGTCATGACCGGCAAAGGCGGGAATCTGACGACACGGCAGAGCACAGGGGGCATGGCGGCGGAGACAGGCGCGGTCGCGGCGGTGAACGGGGATTACTTCAATACCGGCGGAGAAGGTGCACCGATTGGCGGCCAGGTGTCGGGCGGTGTGCTCGTGTCCACTCCTTCACAGCTAAACGGAATGTATGCTTTTGCAGTAACCAAGGACCGTAAACCTATCATTGATGAATATACGTTTGAAGGGATGCTGACCGCAGAGGATGGCTCCCAGTTCCCGCTGTCCGGCATCAACAAAGGGGCCTACAATCCCGAAGGCGGCAGCTCGACTTACAGTCATGCTAATGCAGCTTATATCTACACGGATGCGTGGACAGCGCTGGAGCGGCCTAAGGGCAGTTCTACTACACCGACAGAGGTGCTGGTAGAGAATGATACGATTACCCAGATCTCGCTGGATTCGGCTCTGCCGGTGACCGTACCCAAAGGCGCTTATATTCTGCGGACGCACGGGCTGGCTGCCGAGTTCGTCAAGGCACATCTGGTTGTAGGACAAAAGATAAACAGTACCTATCTGCTCCGTTCCAAAACCACCCAGCAGGAGCTCGATCCTTCAACGCTGCAGATGATGATCGGGGGGCATACGATTCTGGTCAATAACGGCAAGGCGTCGTCGTTCTCCCGTTCTACAAGCAGCATTGGCGGGTACCGGGCGCGTACAGCGCTGGGCTATTCCCAGGATGGCAGGTACGTATATGTCATTGCAGCTGAGAAGAACAGCAATAGTGTGGGTCTGTCGCTGACAGAGCTGCAATCCTTCATGACGAATATCGGGGTGTGGAAAGGGATTAATCTGGACGGAGGGGGCTCTACAACGATGGTAGACCGCCCGCTGGCTGAAACCTCGACTACACTTACCTTCAATACCGAATACGGCAAGGAGCAGCGCACAATCGTTAACGGCGTAGGGGTATATACTTCTGCTCCGCAAGGTGAAGTGAAGGGAATCAAGATCAGCGGCAACTCGGTACTGTTAATCGGACAAAAGGCCACATACTCCCTAAAGGGGTATGATACGTACTACAATCCGGTGGATGTAGCGGCAGCTAATCCGGCCTGGACCGCAAGCGGCGGCAGTGTGACTGTGAATGCGGGCGAAGCCACGGCCGTCAAGCCGGGAACCGTCAAGCTGAAGGCGACCAGCGGAACAGCGAGTGCGGAGACCGAGGTCACCGTTCTGGGCGGAGAAGACCTGTCCAGCCTGATTGCAGGTACAGCAACTGCACCGCTGCAAGCAGGAGCCACTGTATCGGTTCCGGTTAGCGCGGTGTCGAAGAGCGGGGCAACGCTAGCTGTTCCGGCAACCGCACTGAAGTGGGAGTTTATCGGCTTCAAAGGAAGTGTGGGGGACGGCAAGCTTAAAGTGGAGGCAGTCGATCCCGGCGTAACTACCGGATATGCGATTGCCCGCTATGACGGCTTCAGCACGGCGGTTGTCTTGTCTACTGCAGCTGCTACGGCGTGGGAGGATTTCGAGAATGCCAATTATCCGTTCGCGTTCACAACCAATGCGGCAGGCGTCACTGGAACAGCAGCAGTAGTTGCGGGCAGCGCAGAGCGTGCAGGCTCGAAGGTCTTATCGCTTAGCTACGATATGAGTGCAGGCACCGGCAAAATGTACGCATACGCCCAGTTCAACGGTACAAAGGGCAAGGATATTCCGGCGGCGGCAACCTCCATGTCAGTCGATGTGATGGGAGACATGAGCCTGAACTGGATGCGTGCCGAGCTGACAGATGCCAGCGGAAAGACGGCCTATATTGATTTGGCGAAAGTTATTGACTGGAACGGCTGGAAGACGCTTAATATCGATCTGTCCGGCTCAGGGATTAAATTCCCAGCTTCCCTTAAGAGACTTTACGTGGTAAATGTAGAAGAAGGCCAGGATGAACGGGCCAAGACAGGGACAGTGGCCTTTGATAATATTTCCTTCGTGATGCCATCTCTCTCCAGTGAGGCGGGACTGCCCAAAGGGACGGCGGCGATGAGCATTGGCGGCAAGGCGATGACGGTTAACGGCACCAAGCGGCCGATTGATGTTGCGCCGATCGTGAAGGACGGCAGTACGTATGTGCCGATAAAATATGTTCTGGACGCGTTCGGCGGCAATGCGGTCTGGGATGCGAAGACTAAGAAGATTATGGTCCTTCGGGGCTCTAAGGCGCTGGATCTGACCGTGAATAAGAAGGAGTTCGTACTGAACGGGAAGCGGCAGAGTGCTGAAGTAGCACCGATGATTCTGAATGCCAGGACTTTAGTACCGCTTCGACTCGTGACAGAACAGCTCGGACTCACTGTAAAATGGGAACAGAACACTAAGACCGTAACTATCGAATCGTGATATGTTAGTATAAAGGAAAGCCTTTAATACGATTCGATAGAAATGGGGCAAGCATCCGTGGAATTTCAAGCCGATGCGATAGATCGGGTGATTAAAAACACCATCGACGTGATGGAGAGCAGCAAGTATCAGATATTCGAAATATTGCAGGTGGCACGGGATGAGCTTGCTGCACTCAACAAAGAACTGCAGCGGGTCATGGAAGAAACGGATGAAACATTGCAAAAGGTAGACAAGCTGGAGCAGCAGTACCACCGCTCCCGGATCCGGCTGACAGAGGTCAGCCGGGATTTTGTCCGCTACACGGAGAAGGATATCCGGATTGCCTATGAGAAGGCGACAGAGCTGCAGCTGGAGCTGATGATGACCAGGGAGAGGGAGGCTTATCTGCGGAGCAGACGCGATGAACTGCAAATGCGGGTTCGCAGTGTCGAAAATTCTGTAGAACGTGCCGAATCGATTGGTTCGCAAATGAGCGTTGTCCTGGAATATCTGTCCGGAGAACTAGGTCAAGTGACGCGAATTGTCGAATCTGCGAAGAACCGCCAGATGATTGGACTCAAAATAATCCTGGCTCAGGAAGAGGAACGGAAAAGAATTGCCCGGGAAATTCATGACGGTCCTGCTCAAATGCTGGCGAATCTAGTCCTAAGGACGGAAATTGTAGAAAGAATGCTGGTAAAGCAGGAATTTGGGCTGGTACAAGCCGAAGTAATAGACTTAAAGGGTCAGGTAAGATACAGCCTGGAAGAAATGCGCAAGGTGATTTTCAACCTGCGTCCGATGGCGCTTGATGATTTGGGACTGATTCCGACTCTGCGGAAGTATGTGCATGATTATGAGGAGAAGACGAAGATCCGCACCTCTTTTGAAACCAGGGGGAAGGAGCACCGTTTGTCCTCGGCGATGGAAGCGGCGGTATACCGGCTGGTGCAGGAGGCTCTGTCCAATGCGGCGAAGCATGCTTATCCGAGCTACGTACTGGTAGAGATTACTTATCAGGCTCAATTGATCAAGATTGTTGTGAAAGACAATGGCTTAGGCTTCAATGTGAAAAAAATCAGTGAACAAGCCAACCGGGAAAGCTTCGGTCTGGTGGGTATGCGCGAACGCGTGGAATTGCTGGAGGGAAGAATGGAAATACAATCAGCCGAGAACCAGGGCACAACAATCGTAATTCACATTCCGACGAATGTGGAAAAGGGAAAGGAGTAATGTGATGGAGAACCAAAACTCTGGCAAAGCGCCCATTAAAGTTCTTTTGGCCGATGATCATCAATTGTTTCGTGAAGGGCTTAAACGTATTTTGAATATGGAGGATGACATCGAGGTCATTGGCGAATGCGGGGACGGCATCCAGGTGCTTGAATTCTGCAACGGCAATAAGCCGGATATCGTGCTGATGGATATCAATATGCCGATTGAGAACGGCGTGGAGGCTACGCAAAAGCTCCGTGAAATGTTCCCGGATGTCAAAGTGATTATCCTCTCGATTCATGATGATGAAAGCTATGTGTTTGAGACGCTGCGCAAGGGGGCGAACGGGTATCTGCTGAAGGATATGGAGGCCGAGTCGCTGATTAATGCGATCCGCTCTGTATGCGAGGGACATGCTTTTATCCATCCGAAGGTGACCGGCAAGCTGATTAATCAGCTGCGGCGCATGACGTACCTTAACGAGACTGGCGCTATGGCCGAGACGGCCGTGAAGGAAGCCGGTGTCAAATTCGTTGCAGGCGATAACAATCCGCTGACCCGCCGCGAGGCAGAGGTATTGCGGTTGATGGCGGAGGGCAAGAGTAACAAGATGATTGGGGAGTACCTGTTTATCAGTGAGAAGACGGTCAAAAACCATGTCAGCAGTATTCTGCAAAAGATGGAAGTGGACGACCGTACGCAGGCTGTAATTAATTCTATCAAATACGGCTGGGTAACTTTATAGCTTCCCTCATAAACTTTTAACTGAGCGTTTTGGAGAATCCTAATGATCCTTATAAACGGTACATAACTTGTATGCAGCCGAGAGCTGCAGCCATAGTATTGTTTCAGTCCGCACTCTATTCGAATTTTGCAAAATGCTAACTTAAATATGTACCCTAAGTTGAACTGGCGGGTGGGCTCCCGCGCTAATGGGCTGTCACCGTCCTTTTATCACCGGCATATAGTGTGGGTATAAGAGGGAGGTGCATCTTCATGATCGCCCAGTTAATCTGGATTATCTCTATTTATGCATCCGCAGCAGCCCTTGTTCAACTCCTGCATCATCGGGAAGAGACCCGGGCAGCAGCACGGACTGGTAAGCGGCTTCACTATATTCTGATTACCCGTAATCATGAGGCCGTGGTGGAGTGGTATCTCAGGGTTTTTGCAGTGTATGCTTGCTGGATCGGCAGGCCCCTGCAGGTCACCTTGGTGGATGACGGTTCAGAAGACAGGACCATGGCGGTAGCCTCACGGATGGCTTATCATAACTCTTCTATTGAATTTGCACCTGCGGTGCCGTTCTTCGGCCTCGCGGACAGGGCAGAACTCCGTCAGGGGGTTACGGTAGACCTGCGGGTGCAGGAGCCGCTGCTGCCGCTGCGGATGATGCGGTTGCCGGGAAGCGGGAAATCCCCATCCAAGCCCGGCGAATGACAGCTAAATATGTAAGTTACGGGTGAAGCACACTCTCCAGGAATGGGGCGGTGTGCTTTTTGGCGTGCTCTAAAAGATAAGGAGGCGTTGGGGTTGAAGGTGGCGGTGTATGTGGTGGCGCAGGGCGGACAGTGGCAGGCCCGGATTTCATTGAATCTGGCGGTGGATGAATTATGGTGGGCGGGTGAGGCGGAGGGGCTGGGAGGGTGGGGAGGGCGCTGGGTAGTAGGGGGAGGTCAAGTGGCAAACGGGGAAAGCCAAGCGGCGGAACGAAAAGGTCAGCGGGCAGACCAGAGAAGTCAAACGGCGGACCGGAAAGGTCAGCGGGTAGCTCGGGAAAGCCAAGCGGCGGACCGGAAAGGTCAGCGGGTAGACCAGAGAAGCCAACCGGCAGACCGGGTTGTGGTGCTCTCCCGGTCACTGCCGCTGGGCTGGGCGGTGAAGCTGGCAGCAGCCTGCAAGTTCACGGACCAGATGCAGCGCTGGGATGAGTCAGCCTGGAGGAAGTACGCCGCTGCTCTCTTGAAGGCAGAGATCCGGGCGGAGCAGGCTGCCGGAGGTGGACGGGAAGCGGGCTGGCCTTTCGAGGAGATTCAGGTGTATAAGCTGCCGGAGGACAGGGGATGGAGCGAGGATGAGGGGAGAGTGGTTGGAGGATGGAACGGGGGGCGTAAGGCAGGGGTCAGTGAGTGGAGGGATAGAGAGGGATTTGAATGGGGGGATGAGCCGGGGAGCGAGTGGGAGAGTGGGAGGGACAGCGGCGGGGAGAAGGAGTGGGAGAATGAACGGGTTATCGAGCGGGGAAGTAGGAGGGAGAGCTGGCGAGGGAACGAACAGGTGAACTTACGGGGGCATGAGCTGGAGGTGCTTGCAGCGGGAGCAAACCGCCTGGTTACGGCGTTGGATGGGCGTTCGCTGCTTCAGGGTGAAGCAGAGGCGCTGGTGGCCGAGCAGCTCCCGGAGCTGGCGGAGAATTGGCGGGCTACGGCGCAGCTCGCCTATCTCCAGGGACGGCTGCGGCTGGAAGCCGCCGTCCAGGGCACTGGCGCCGCGCGGCTAGGCCTGCGCCGTCGCGAAGTGCCGCGCTGCCTGCGCTGCGGCAGCGTACCCACGGGCCGCACGGCCTGCGCCGCGTGCGGCCTTGCCGGCTGCGCCTATTGCGAGGCCTGCCTCGCACTGGGGCGCAGCCGGGCTTGCGCGCTGCTGCTGCGCAGCGCACCGCTGCCGGCCGTGCGCTGCACGGCCGGCGTGTCCCCCACCGTAGCAGCACGCCGGTGGGGGCTTAGCGCAGCGCAGGCGGCTGCCGCCGCCGCTGCGCTGGGGTTCCTGGCGGAGCCGCGCAGGCGCTCCGCCGCAAGAGGCCCAGAGCGATTCCTGCTCTGGGCAGTGACGGGCGCGGGGAAGACGGAGATGGTCTTCCCGCTCCTGGAGGCGGCGCTCGCGGCCGGGGGCCGGGCGCTGATCGCCACGCCGCGGCGCGACGTCGTGCTGGAGCTTGCGCCGCGCCTGGCCAGAGCCTTCCCGGCGGATGTCCCTGCCGTGCTGTACGGAGGCAGCGAGGACCGCTTGCGCCGCAGCCGGATCACGCTGGCGACCACGCACCAGCTGCTGCGGTTTCACCAGGCCTTCGATCTGGTCATCATCGATGAGATCGATGCGTTTCCCTATCACAACGATCCCATGCTGGATTATGCCGCAAGGCAGGTGTGCAAGCCCGGCGGACGATTCATCCTACTCTCCGCCACACCGCCTGCGGAGCTTCAGCGTCTTGCCCGCTCCGGCAGATTGCCGCATGCGAGGGTCCCGGTCCGTTTTCACGGCCACCCCTTGCCGGTTCCGCGTCATATCCGGATGCCGCCGCTTTATCGCTGCCTGAAGCAGGGCAGAATCCCGGCAGGACTGCGTTCAGCACTGCAGCGGTCCCTTGACCGTAAGGCGCAGATTTTCCTCTTCGTCTCCCGGATTGTCCATATTGAGGGACTGCTGCAGCTTCTGCGGCGGATGTTTCCCGAAATTTCTATAGAGGGAACCTCCTCTCAAGATCCGGGCAGGGCAGAGAAGGTGCTTAAGTTCCGGGATGGCACCATTTCCCTGCTGGTAACGACCACGATTTTGGAGCGTGGGGTCACGGTACCGCATAGTGATGTATTTATTCTGGATGCGGACAGCGGACTATTCGATGAGGCAGCCTTAGTGCAGATGGCGGGCCGGGCGGGACGCTCCAAGGATGATCCGGCGGGCAACGTCATTTTCGCTTCAACAGAGTGGAGCCGCTCGCAGCGCGCCGCCATATCACAGATCCGCAGTATGAATGCTATCGCCCGCAGACAAGGATATCTCAAGTCTTAATGATTTTGTGAGGATTCCTTGGAAATAGCTGTGAATGCCCGGCTCCCCTCATTTTGAATGCTATACATGCTGAACTTTGATCTCCACACACCCTATTTTACAAGGAGGATTACCATGCGCTCCCTGTCATCATGGATGAAGCAAGCCCGCTCCCTAATCGCGCCTTCGCAGCCGGAATGTCTGTTTTGCGGCCGCAGAGGCCGCCCTTCCCCTGAATGGCCTGAGATCTGCCTGCACTGCCAGAGCAGCATTCCATGGATTCGCGTTCCCCGGTGCCAGACTTGCGGAAGACATGTGGGTTGTCCCGATTGCAGCCGCAGCCATGGACCTATACCGATCCGGTGCAACCGGAGTGCAGTAGCCTACACCAGTGAAATGCGTGAAATATTAGGCCAGTATAAATACAGAGGGAATGAGCGGCTCGCACCCCTGCTCGGTCTGATGCTGGACAGGGCATACGCGCTGCTGCAACAAGAACAGAGTGTACAACAACTGAATGAAGCGCTACAAAGCAACTTTTTTAGTAAACCATTCCCGATATGGCATTCAAAGCTTCGTATGCGTTCTAACCTATGGCAAGCCGATTTGCTGGTCCCTGTGCCTGTGAGCGCTGTCCGTTTGTCGGAACGGGGCTTCAATCAGGCGGAGCGGCTGGCGGAAGTAGTATCCCTGCGCAGAGGAATCCCTCAGCTCCCGCTGCTGGTTCGCACCCATCACACTGCCAAGCAGAGCTTCAAAAGCAGAAGGGAGCGGCTGGCCGATATGAAGCATGCTTTTGCCGGTAATACAGATTCGGCGGTTCTGCAAAGTCTGAATGAATATCATCATTCCCGTGCGACGCATCAGCTTGAGCAGCGCCCCCTGCAAATCATCATTGTCGATGATATCTACACTACCGGAAGTACGATTCGTGCCTGCGCCGAAGCGCTTCAGCAGCTCTGCCGCAGCCTGAATTGCACCGCCGAGATATACTCTCTGACCTGGGCCCGTTCCTAGCAGCTTCCGCCGCTCTGGAATTCAATAAAACCGCTTCCCTGACCGATACTAAACATAGACGGATCTTCGGCGATCATGTAATCTTAGTAGCATAAGCGATTCATGAGTTGTGCAGAATGATAGAAGGGAGCCGCGGTAGATATGAATGTAGACAATTGTCCGAGATGCGGCCGGTTATATGTCAAGAACCTGATGAACCTGTGCCAGCCCTGCATCAAAGAGTTAGAGCATGAGTATGAAATCTGTGTAGAATATTTGCGTAAAAATAGAGGCACCAACATACAGGAACTGTCCGATGCCACCGATATTTCCATCAAGGAAATCACGCGTTTTATCCGGGAGGGCCGGATTTCCATAGCCAATGCACCCAATATGATGTACCCTTGCGAGGTATGCGGAACCCTGATCCGGGACGGGCATATGTGCGACAGCTGCCGCAGCCGTCTGACCAAGGACCTTGCCAATGCAGCCAAGGAAAGTGCAGACTCGAGCGCTTCCAAGAAGGCTCCAGATGGCGCTTACCGCGCGGTAGACAAGTTCCGCAACTAAACAATTCTGCAAAAAAACGCTTGCAGCTATAAAGAATGTTTCAACAGGGGCCGATAAACTTAGTAAAGATTATCGGCTTTTTTATTACAGAAGGAAGGTGAAGTTATGAAAATTAACGATGCCGGACGAATCAATGCGATTAATCCATACCAACGAAGTGCGGAATCGCAAAGGCAGGAACAGATGAAGAAGAGTACACGCAAGGATGAGGTATCGATTTCGGATGAGGCCATTAAGCTGCTCCAGGCACAGAAGAGCGGCAAGATTGACACGGAACGTGCGAATAAGATCGAGAGCCTGAAACAGCAAGTATCCGCAGGTACCTACCAGGTTGACTCAGCCAAGCTCGCTGAGACACTCGCCCCCTACTTTAAGCAATCCTCCGAGAATTAGGTGAACACACCCATGGCACTTACAACATTATTAGAATTGCTTGAGCGGCTGGACGAGGCGCATGTGCAGATGCTGGATCTGGCCGCAGTGAAGAAACAGACCATTATGGACAACAAGGTAGAGGGTCTCATTGATATCCTGAACCGCGAGTCCAAGCTGATGAAGGTGATCGGACAGCTGGAAGAACGGCGTGCAGAAGCGGCCTTCGAGTTTTTGCAGGGGGTTGGAATCCGTTCCAATCTGAATCTGAATCTTACCGAGCTGTCCCGCCTTGTCTTTGATCCCGATGACAAATCACGCCTGCTGCAGATTCAGCAGAAGCTTTCCGGCACATTGCAGCAATTAAAAAAGGCCAATGAGCTGAACCAGAAGCTGATTGAGCAGTCGCTTACCTTTATAGATTATTCCCTGGATTTGCTGGTCGGAAGACCAAATCAGGAAATGACATACCATCATCCGTCCGACAAGGGCAGCAGTGTGACTCGGCCGGGTATTTTTGATGCCCGTGGATAATCAGGTTATCCGCTGAGCTGCGCTCACCGCAGCAATCACAAGGGAGGAACAAGTAGCATGACATCCACATTCCACTCCATCGAGACCGCAAGACGAAGCCTGTTTACCCAGACAGCGGCGCTCAATACCACCGGCCACAACATTGCCAACGCCAACACGGAGGGATACACCCGCCAGCGTGTGAATATGAAGGCGGCCATCCCGATTGAAGCCTATGGTATGAATAACTCGACGATGCCAGGGCAGCTGGGAACCGGGGTTGAATTCAGTTCCATCGAGCGGATTCGGGAGATGTTCCTGGACGATCAGTTCCGCGGGGAGAACTCGGCAAGCGGGAACTGGAGCATTCAGTCGGATACCTTAGATAAGCTGGAAGCGATCGTGAATGAGCCTTCAGATACCGGTGTCCGTATCGTACTGGATAACTTCTGGAAATCCTGGTCGGACCTCAGTAAGAACCCGGAAGATCCCACCGCCCGCAAGATCGTCGTGCAGACAGCCCAGGCCCTTACCGATGCCATGAACTATATGAGTACACAGCTCAGCAATCTGGACCGCGATCTCAGCACCAACATTGACGTCAAAGGCAAAGAGATACAGAGCTACCTCAGCTCCATCGCTGACCTCAATCAATCCATCTCCAAGATAGAAGGCATGGGCGACAAAGCTAATGATCTGCGCGACCAGCGCGACCTGCTGACGGACAAGCTGTCCAAGATTGCCAATATCACTATTCTGGATACAGATGCCGGATATAACATCTCACTGGGCACACAGCCGTTAGTTCAAGGAGCAACCGTGACTGCGGCTGTAGACAGTACGTTTCTTAATACCGCCTTCGCCTCCGGCGATTTGAAGGCCGGTGAAGCTTATGGGATGCTTTTCTCCAAAAACACCTATGTAGCAGATTACAGGAAGCAGCTCGACGCGATGGCCAATACCATTGCCAATGGTGAAGTGCAGGTGACCATACCATCAGGCTCTAACCTGCCCGCAGGAACGACTGTGCTCAAGGATTCAGAGATTATAAATGCAGATGGTACCAAAACGACTCTAACAGCAGGAAGCGCGGTACCTATCCCGTTGCCGGGTGATCTGAGAACAACAGTCAAGGGTTTGAATGGACTTCATCAGCTGGGGTATGCGCTCAACGGGACGTCAGGCCGGCCGTTCTTCACCTCTGCGGTAGCGGGGGAAGCGATCACTGCTGCCAATCTCAAGCTGAATCCGGAAATCGCTGCTGATCCCACGCTGTTTGCTACTTCCTTGCGTACTACTACAGACACCTCAGGCAATGTATCCGTAGTAAAAGGAAATAACACACTGGCGCTGCTGTTCAGCAATATGAAGGATAACAATACTTTCGCTACAGCGGATGGTACTAAGACCGGTACAGTCGGGTCCTATCTCAGCTCCATGGTTGGACAATTGGGTATCCAATCTCAAGAGGCTACACGCCAGGCCAGCAACTCGGATTACTTGGTGGATCAGGTGAGTTCCCGCCGCCAGTCTGTAAGCGGTGTGTCCCTGGATGAAGAGATGTCCAATATGCTCGTGTTCCAGCATGCCTACAGTGCTGCTGCGCGTTTCATGACCACCTATGATGAACTGCTTGATAAATTGATTAATTCTACCGGCACAGTCGGAAGATAAGGAGGCCATACCATGATCAGAGTCACCTCCAATATGATGAGCTCACAGCTGCTGCTTAACTTGAACCGCAATGCACGAACCATGAACGAGACCCAGCTCCAGCTGGCCAGCGGCCGCAAAATCAACAAGCCCTCCGACGACCCGGTAGGCATCACCTATTCCCTCCGCTACCGCGCCGAGCTGTCCTCTAATGAGCAGTACACGAAGAACGTGGATAGCGCGCTGTCCTGGCTGAATTATAACGATACGGTGTTGGGACAGGCGGGGGATGTTGTTCAACGTTTGCGGGAGCTTACTGTTCAGGCTTCTACCGGCAGTAATCCACAGTCAGCTTTGGATAGTATTAATGAAGAAGTGATGCAACTTAAAGAACAACTAGTGGATATAGCGAACAGCAAGCTGAACGGAAAGTATATATTCAATGGTGAACAGTATGCTACCAAACCTTATGATTTTGCCAAGCGGGCTGATGGCACCTACGATACTACTAAGGTAATTACAACAGACCCAGGACAAATTCAATATATTGTAGGTGAGGGTGTGGAATTACCTATTAATATGACAGGAAACGATATTTTTGGATATACAGGAGAAACAGATAATCTGTTTTCTATAATAAACAGTATTTCAGAAGGATTGAAAACTGGTAACATTACAGCGGTTTCCAGACAACTTGATATAATTGACACTCGCGTAGAGACCATCTTGTCAGCCCGCTCTGAAATAGGTGCTAAGACTAATCGCGTAGAGTTGATGCAGGATCGTTTGAGCGATTTGAATTTAAACTTGACAGACCTTCAAGCTAAGACTGAGGATGCGGACTACGAAGAACTTATTATGAAGTCCAAGATTCAAGAGAACATCTACAATGCCTCACTATCTGTTGGAGCTAAGATTATATCTACAACTCTCGTTGATTTCATAAGATAATGGAGGTGCTCTCTGTTGGTACTGTCAGTAGTTCAAATACGTCAGACACCTGGTTTGATAGGTATTGATTCTGACATGGGGGAGTTCTCAATTATTCAACACCAAGCAGAGCTAAACATTACATCCGAAAGAGGACAGTGGGATATCCAGCAGTTTAAACCTGAAATGTCTGTGGATCAATCCAAAGCATTGGCTGCCTATAATGGCGGGAGTCTTATTGAGGTAAATAGGCGCATATATTCCGGTATTGAGCAAATTTACCTCCAAGGCATTGCACGTCGAGTGGAGCAGGGGAATCGAATGGCTGAATTCTTCAAACCTGGAAACTCTATTGCAGAATTGTACGGGGGGGACTGGAATTCTTTTTCATTTCCGGAAATTCGTGGCCCCGCTTCGTATGATAATGTGGATATTCATTTTGAAACGAGAAGCCCCCGGATTGAGTTTTTGAGGGGAGCGATAAAGATAGATGTAGTTGTTCGTCGGCCTGATATTGAATATAAAAGAGGTAAACTGGATATATATATGAGGCAGTATACATCTATTCAGTTCATTCCGCCTGAAGTGAATTTGCAATGGTGAGCTGTAGATGTGCCGGATAGCGCTTCTACGGCTTTTCTTGTTTAATATTGTACGAAGGAGTGGAAACAGATGATTATTGATACACTGTCTTGGGGGGAAATGGAAGTGGATGAGGAACATGTATTTCATTTTTCAAAGGGGATTCCCGGATTTGAAGAGGAAACTGATTTTGCATTAATTTCTACCCTTGATCATTCTTTTTGGTATTTACAGTCGACGAAAGATAAGGCCTTGTCCTTTCTGCTTAGTGACCCTTTTGTCTTCTATCCGTCGTATGAGTTTGATCTTCCTGATGCTGAAGCAAAGGAACTAAAGATTGATAACCAACTAATCGTACGTTGTGTAATAACCCTGAAGAATAAGGTGGAGGAGTCTACGATTAATTTGCTTGCTCCCCTTGTGCTTAACCCAGAAGAACGAGTAGGCAAGCAGATTGTACTGCACAACACACCCTATCATACTAAACACAGCTTATTAGCGTTGTCTCCAAGTATTTATGGAAAGGATGGTGCTTAATATGCTCGTTCTCTCTCGAAAAAAAGGCGAGAGTATCATCATAACGGACCAGGTTGAAGTTACAATTTTAAGTGTAGAGGGGGATACAGTCAAAGTTGGTATAAAGGCTCCCAGTGATATAGATATATTTCGTAAAGAAATATATCTATCCATTAAGGAATCCAATCAGGAATCGGCAGCACCTGCTCCCTCAGAGATTCACACACTTATTGACCGAATACGCGAGGCGAAAAATTAATATGGATATAAGACTTTAACCGGTGGTAGCTCAGGGCTATCTCCGGTATTTCTTTATGACATCAAAATAATCCAAAATAAATATATGGAAATTTGCCGGATTACTCTAAACTCATGAGGGTTTAAAGACGATATATAATTTAGACGAAGATCCCGCGGGGCGGCCGACCTTAACGGATCCTTGTTACCACAAGGATGTGGAACCAGTATATTTCAGGGAGGAAAATTATCATGATTATCAATCACAACGTTACGGCGCTGAACACTCACCGCCAACTGGCAGTTAACACTAGCAATACAAGCA
This sequence comes from Paenibacillus sp. FSL P2-0136, assembly GCF_037975325.1. Lineage (NCBI taxonomy): Bacteria > Bacillati > Bacillota > Bacilli > Caryophanales > Paenibacillaceae > Paenibacillus > Paenibacillus sp. FSL P2-0136. The sequence goes on along the minus strand of NZ_CP150244.1, from coordinate 6,656,601 downwards.
AGAATATCGAGAAGCTGTCATCCGGTCTCCGGATTAACCGTGCAGGGGACGATGCTGCTGGCTTGGCTATTTCCGAAAAAATGCGCGGGCAGATTCGTGGTCTGGACCAAGCATCCCGCAATGCTCAAGACGGTATCTCCATGATTCAAACCGCTGAAGGTGCATTGAATGAGACTCACTCCATCCTGCAACGGATGAGAGAGCTTGCTGTTCAATCATCCAATGATACGAACGTTACGGCTGACCGCGCTGCTATTGATCAAGAGTATCAAGCGTTGTCAACTGAGATTACACGTATTTCTAAAGATACGGAATTTAATACGCAGAAGCTGTGGGACGGTTCTACCACAGCGGTTGATTTCCAAGTTGGTGCTAATACTGGACAAAAAATTTCGTATACATTCGCTTCTATGGATGCAACTACTTTGACCGCTGTTGGTGATTTGACGACAAAAGCCAACGCATCTACAGCTCTGGCAGCTGTTGATGTGGCTATCGGTAAAGTATCCACAGAACGTTCGAAGTTGGGGGCGGTTCAGAATCGTCTGGAACATACGATCAACAACCTGAATACATCTTCTGAGAACCTGACTGCAGCAGAATCTCGCGTTCGTGATGTGGATATGGCTAAAGAAATGATGAGTCAGACGAAGAACAACATTCTTGCTCAAGCAGCTCAAGCAATGCTTGCTCAAGCGAATCAACAGCCGCAAGGCGTTCTTCAACTGCTTCGTTAATCTAAAGTTCGAGTCTAATCTATAAAACTTCCACAAGGATGTGGAAGTTACATTCAAGGAGGAAATCAAAATGATTATTAACCACAATGTTACGGCGCTGAATACTCACCGTCAATTGGCAGTTAACACCAGCAATACAAGCAAGAATATCGAGAAGCTGTCATCCGGTCTTCGGATTAACCGTGCAGGAGATGATGCTGCAGGTCTGGCAATCTCTGAGAAAATGCGCGGACAAATTCGTGGTTTGGATCAAGCATCCCGTAATGCTCAAGATGGCATCTCCATGATCCAAACAGCTGAAGGTGCATTGAATGAAACTCACTCCATCCTGCAACGAATGAGAGAGCTTGCTGTTCAATCGTCTAATGATACGAACGTGACGGCTGACCGGGAAGCTATTGACCAAGAGTATCAGGCATTGGCAACTGAGATTACTCGTATTTCAGATGATACCGAATTCAATACACAGAAGCTTTGGAATGGCGCTACAACTGCTGTGGATTTCCAAGTGGGTGCTAATACAAACCAAAAGATTTCTTATACCTTCGCTGATATGGATGCTGCGGCATTAATGACTACTGTAGGTGATTTGAAGACTAAGGCTAATTCGCAAACAGCTCTGACAGCTGTTGATGCGGGCATTGCAAAAGTATCTACAGAACGTTCGAAGCTCGGGGCTGTTCAGAACCGTTTGGAACACACAATCAACAACCTGAATACTTCCTCTGAGAACCTGACTGCAGCAGAATCCCGTGTTCGTGACGTAGATATGGCGAAAGAAATGATGGCGCAAACGAAGAACAATATTCTTGCTCAAGCAGCTCAAGCGATGCTTGCTCAAGCGAACCAACAGCCACAAGGCGTTCTTCAATTGCTTCGTTAATCTTTACCGTCTGAATAGAGACCTTAGTTTATCTAAGGTCTTTTTTTTTTTGAACCCGCGCATGTAGGGTAGAAACTAAGTGAGGTGACGGCGATGTTATCATTAGCTATGATTGTAAAGAATGAATCGGAAAAAATCGGAAGGTGTTTGCAGAGTGTAAAATCTATCGTTGATGAGATCGTAATCGTCGATACGGGTTCAACAGATCATACTAAGCAGATTGCAAGCACCTTTGGAGCGCGGATCTTTGATTATATTTGGGATAATGATTTCTCGAGTGCAAGAAACTATGCTTTAGAGCATTGCAGTGGTGAGTGGATACTAGTGCTGGATGCAGATGACCAGATTACACATGCTTCACGAAAAGAAATAGACGACTTCATACTTAAGCATGATGCCGTAGGTCGAATCCAAATTACTAACATTTTTAATTATAATGGAGAGCTAAGAGAATCGCAGGCTTATGTGACCCGGTTGTTTCCCAAAGGATCCTTCTACACCGGTAAAATACATGAGCAGATTGTTTCTGATCTTCCAAGAAAAAACGTGCCTATTGAAGTATATCATGACGGATATTTTAAGTCTGAGAAGTATAAACGTAATATTAAGATGCTAGAAGTCGAGTTAGAGCAGAATCCTGATGACTCATATACAATATTTCAACTGGGTAAAGAGTACCGGATAATAAAAGAATATGCTAAAGCTAATGTTTACCTAACAAGATGTTATAAGTCAATCACTAATAATGATGTTTATAAACCTCAAGTAGTAATTGAGTATTTGCATACATTCTTGGAGCTGAAAGATTTTGAACAAGGGCTTACTCTAATTGAAAAGGAGAAACATTACTTAATTGATTACCCGGATTTCCTTTTCGCTAGTGGAGTGTTTTTTATGGAACTGGTGTTTAGTGATACAGATAAGTATTTTAAATATTTCCCCTTAATAGAAGAGTCATATTTGAAATGTCTGTCCGTAGGAGATACTACAAATTACGAAAGTGTTAAAGGAACAGGAAGTTTCCTGGCAGCCTATAACCTTGCTGTATTCTATGAAACTACAGGTGATTTGGTCAAAGCAAAAACATATTATCAAATTTCAGCTGAATACAATTACAAATTGGCCCAAAATCGTCTCGATATTCTAAATAAAAAAAATGATGAAAATTAATCAATTTTTAATCATTGTGCATCTTATTATGTTATGAGAAAAGACCGATAACTAGAGTATAATTATTAATTTCTGAAATGATGAGAGGATACCTCGATGAACAAAAAAGTATCACTATGCATGATTGTAAAGAATGAAGAGAACACACTTGCACGTTGCTTGGAAAGTGTTACCGGCAAGGTGGACGAAATTATTATTGTAGATACTGGGTCAGAAGATGCGTCTATAGAGATTGCAACTAGGTTTACTTCAAACATTCACCACTTTGAATGGACTGGCAGCTTTTCCGAGGCAAGAAACTATAGTATTCAACAAGCTACCTGTGATTATATTATTATCATGGATGCGGATGAATATCTGGATGAGAAATCTGATATTTATAAGGAAATTGTATCAGATGCGGATTATTACTTACTAAAAATTAAAAATTATATATCCTATGCACAAACCTTTACACATAAAGTCGTAAGGTTATTTAAGAATAATGATAAGCTTTATTTTGAGAATCATCTTCATGAACATATTAATGTATTGGATAAACGTTATTCTTTCGTTGGAGGAGATGCGGATCTGCTTCTTCACCATACGGGTTACAACAAAGAGACGATTGCAGATAAGGATAAGCTGCAAAGAAATCTTCCTATCATGATTAAGGCAGTTAATGAGAATCCTAATGGATACAATTTATTTAATATGGGGAGAACTTATGTAGCACTTGGTGAAACAGAGAAAGCTGTTAAACTGTTTCAACAAGCCTACCCTTTGAGTAAAAATAAAGCATTTTTTCCGGATTTGTTGTCCTTTCTTGCTTCGAATCTTGGGAAGTTGAATAAGCATGAAGATGGTTTAAGAATCATAGGGGATGCCCTTCAGCTATTTCCTTCAGACTCTGAAATGCGTTATGTACAAGGACAAATGCTCCTGGAGGCAGATTATAAGGAAGAAGCGATATTATCGTTCAAGAAGTGTCTCCTCCTTGGGGACCAAACAGAGGGAACGATGATAACTGAAGGTTCAGGAGGTTATAAAGCCCGGTTTATGCTGGCTGAAATATATGACAAACAAAGAAAAATAACTCAAAGCTATGAAGAGACCGTTCAGGTCCTACGAGAAAAGAAAACGTACTCTCCGGCTTTAAAAAAGTATTTTGAAATCGTAACGAAAGCAAATCTCCCTGTTGAGGAGGTCTATCACAATATAGAGTTCATATACAATGTTCAGAATATTAATGACCTAAGGCTGTTGCTGGATACCCTATACGTCTTGAGGCACCCGTTGCTTATTAAATATGTGGGGAAATTTAATATCGAACCACCGCCTCATATCATCGCGGTGTCTTTACAATATGATAAAAAATATGAGCAGGCACATGAACAATGGTCTGATATTACCGAATATCCAGTTGAAGTGGGAGAAGATCTGCTTTTGCTTTCTGTTATTCTTAAGGATCCTGCCCTCTTTCGAAAAGCGCGTACACTTTTGAATTTAAGCAACAGAGAGAGTGACGTGCTAATGAGTTTAGTCAACAGACAAGATAGTTCCAATGTTCGATTAACTACAGGTTTAGAAAAATTGATTATTGAAGTTTGCCGTCATCTTATCATACTGCAGGAATTTGAAATCTTTGAAAGTGTGTTAGGGCTCCTTTTGAAGGGAAGCGTAGAAACGAAGTACAACATATGTCTTTTACTCGCGGATTATAGTTTTGCAGAGGTAGCAATTGATCTTTTGATCAAGCTATATGACGAACAACCGAATAATATGAAGGTTATTACTTTACTTGGTGATCTTTGTTTTCAAAATAACTATCTCGAAGATGCTCATTTATTCTATTCCCAACTCATGGACTTAAATCCTGTCTATAGCACTTATGAGCGTTGTTACCAATGTTATAAGAAGCAAAATAATGTTAAAGGTATGAACGATATTAGAGATGATATCAAACGGAAATTTCCAATAGTAACATGGATGGCTGCAACCTAACATTCAACAGAGAATCGAGGAGACTTGCATGATCAAGGAGAAAATTGAAGAACTTATTCAAAGCGGTAACCTTGAAGAGGCAAAATGTATAATATCTGAAATAAAATCTGATGAATCAGTAGTTACAAAAGTTGAAATTTGTACTATGAGAGCAGCGATAGCCGTAGCTGAGGACAATTTAAAAGAGGCGGAAAATGAATTGTGGAAAGGACTGCTTATTGATTCGGAGTTCGTAGATGTTCTTTTTAACCTTGGATACGTTTATAAATTAAGCAATAATCTAATTCAATCCAACTACTTTTTTGCTAAAGCAAAAGAGGTGACACAAGACGTTGAATTAGTAAATGTGATAGAACAACTGGTCGATGATAATAAAAGGCTCTGTTCATTAACTGAACAGCCACTCGTTAGTATAGTAGTATTAGCATATAATAAATTAGAATATACCAAATTGTGTATAAAGAGTATATTGCAATATACACAAAATATTAATTATGAATTAATCGTGGTTAATAATGGTTCATCAGATGGAACTAAAGAATATCTTAATTCTATGCCCCAAGTTAAGCCGCTTCATTTAATTAAAAATGTAGGACCCACTAATGGATTTAATGAAGGATTGAAAGTGGCAGCAGGTAAATATACTGCCGGGGTATGTAATGATTTTATTCTTACACCGCGTTGGTTGGATAACCTATTGGTGTGTATAGAATCTGATGACAAAATAGGTTATGTATCTCCTGGTGCGAGCATGATCAGCAATATGCAGCAGATTAATGGTGATTACAATAATATTGAAGAGATGATTCAATTTGCAGATCAATATAACCACTCGGATCCCCGAAAATGGGAGGAACGTGTAAGACTTCTTCCTTGTGTATTAATGGTAAGAACAGAATTACTTAAACAAATAGGTTACTACGATCCGTTATTTTACTATGGAGAATTTGCTGATGATGATATCAGCTTCCGAATTCGAAGAGCGGGATACAAGTTGGTATATTGCAAGGATACATTCACATATCACTTTGGTTCTGTTACGGTTCGAGAAGATCAGATTAATAATAACTCATTAAATGTTAGTAGAGACATATTTATTCGAAAATATAATTTAGATTCGTGGTCGGATGCGATAATGAATCCTCTGCTTCTCAATGAGTTTTCGGTTAAATTGTCCATGTTGAATCCTGCAATTTTGGGGATAAATCCTAAGTGTGGAGGTAATCCTCTACAATTAAAAAACATGCTAAATTACAAAGGGATCCAAAATATAGAAATTACCAACTATTGCCTAGAAGATAAATATTTAGAGGATATAAAGACGGTTTCCGATTATTACTTTGAAGGAAATTTAGATGAAATAAGTACTCATCTGATTGGAAAGAGCTTTGATTATATTCTATTCGAATACGATGCTACCAAGTTGAAAAGCAATTATCATATATTCAAAACAATTACAGGTATGCTCAATCTAGGCGGTCAATTGGGAATGAGCCTAAGCTTTCCTGAATTTAATGAATTGGATTGTAATAAGATAATTAGCGCATTTACAAATCGGGGGTTATCCCTTACGTATAGCAATGTCTTAAAGAAAAAAGATTCTGCTGTAGATTTTGATATTATCGTTAGAAAGGATATATAGCAGATGAAAGCAGTAATATTGGCTGGTGGATTGGGAACCAGATTAAGCGAAGAGACAGTAGTGAAGCCAAAACCCATGGTTGAAATCGGTGGAGCTCCAATGCTCTGGCATATCATGAAGGTATATTCTAGCTACGGAATTAATGAATTTATAGTATGTTTAGGATACAAAGGTTATTTGATCAAGGAGTTTTTTGCCAATTACTATCTGCATACTTCGGATGTTACGTTTGATTTCAGATCAAATGAGATGGAAATTCATAAAAATAAATCAGAGTCTTGGAAGGTGACCTTAGTAGACACAGGAGAACACACATTAACTGGAGGAAGATTAAAGCGGGTACAACAATATATTGGGAATAGCCCTTTCTGTTTCACATATGGAGATGGGTTATCTGATATTAATATAACTGAGCTTATAGATTTTCATCAGCGGAGAGGGAAATTGGCGACTGTGACTGCAGTTCGTCCACCGGGCAGGTTCGGTGCATTTGAGTTTCATGATAATGAAATCATTGGATTTCAGGAGAAACCTATGGGAGATGGTAACTGGATTAATGGCGGATTTTTTGTTTTGGAGCCACAGATATTTGACTTAATAAGTGGTGACGATACTATTTGGGAAGAAGAACCAATGAAAAAATTAGCGAAATCAGGAGAACTGGCAGCCTTTATGCATGATGGATTCTGGCAACCGATGGATACATTAAGGGATAAGAACAAGTTGGAAGAGTTGTGGGATACAGGCTTTGCTCCCTGGAAGGTGTGGTAAGGAATGAACTTTTGGGAAAACAAGAAGGTGTTAGTCACAGGTCATACAGGGTTTAAGGGAAGTTGGCTAGCATTATGGCTGCAATATCTTGGGGCTGATGTTTATGGATACAGCAATACCCCTTCAGTAAGTGACCCAAATCTGTACAAGCTAGCAAGCGTGGCGGAAAATATGGATTCTGTTTATGGTGATATGTTGGATTATGAACAACTGCAATCCTTTATTCATAAGGTTCAACCGGAGTTTATATTTCATTTGGCAGCCCAACCTCTAGTGCGGGAATCATATCGTAAACCTATTGAAACCTTCTCGATTAATGTCATGGGAACTGCTCATTTGTTAGAGGTAGCCAGGCATACAGAATCTGTACGGGTTGTTATTAATGTTACTACAGATAAATGTTATGAGAATAACAATTCATTACAGGGATTTATTGAGAGTGATCCCGTTGGAGGAACAGATCCTTACAGTGCAAGTAAGGCATGTTCGGAGATCATTACTTCTGCCTACAAACGGTCATTTTACTCGAATGGCAGAAAACTATTGTCTTCTGCCAGAGCAGGCAATGTTATAGGCGGGGGAGATTGGGCTGCAGATCGGATTATTCCCGATATCATCCGCTCTATACTCCATAAACAAAAATTAAATATCAGATATCCTAGTGCCATACGGCCTTGGCAGCATGTGTTGGATTGTCTTAATGGATATTTGCTGCTGGCTCAAAATATGGGAGAATCCGGAGAAAAGTATGTCGGCTCCTGGAATTTTGGTCCTGGCGAAGCTTCAAATATATCTGTTGCCCAGCTTATTGAAGAATGTAATAAGCATCTGGATTATCCTGTAGATGTCCTTTATCCTTCCCTTACTCAGCCCTATGAAGCTTCAACTCTTGTGTTAAATAGTGAGAAGGCTTCACGTATGCTGAACTGGAGAATTGAACTGCCGATAAACCATTCTATTGAATGGACAATGGACTGGTACTTAAATTATATGAGTAAGGGTATTCAAGACTTGACGTTAAAACAAATTCGCGATTACGAAAAGATAAAAAGTGAAAAACATACCTTATGATAAGGAGATACAATGAATGTCTAAGGGAAGCTGTCGTTTTTGCGGTGAGGAACTAAGCACCATATTTGTAGATCTAGGGATTTCGCCTTTAGCTAACTCCTATGTGGAATCTGTAAGCCAGAAGGAGATTATGTATCCCTTAAGAACTTATGTCTGTGAGCATTGTTTCCTGGTTCAAGTAGAAGATTTCGAAACTCCAGAGCATATTTTTAGTGAGTATGCTTATTTTAGCAGTTATTCGGATAGTTGGTTAAACCATTGCCGTAATTATGTTGAACATATGATAGATAAATTCCAATATTCTAGTGACACGAATGTGGTGGAAATCGCCAGTAATGATGGCTACTTATTGCAGTACTTTAAGGAGAAGGGCATTTCTGTATTAGGGATCGAACCAGCAGCCAATGTTGCGAAATCTGCTATAGAAAAAGGGATTGATACTGTAGTTGATTTTTTTGGAACCCAATTAGCAAATGCCTTGAAGGAAAAGGGGAAGACAGCAGATCTCCTGCTAGGCAACAATGTACTTGCCCATGTACCTGACCTCAATGACTTTGTTAAGGGGATGAAGGTGCTACTTAACTCTCATGGGACTATTACTATGGAATTTCCTCATCTTCTCCAGCTTATGGAGCATAATCAATTTGATACGATTTATCATGAACATTTTTCATACTTCTCGTTTACAACAGTGTGTAATTTATTTGCACAGCACAAACTCTCTATTTATGATGTTGAAAAGTTGGAGACACATGGTGGCTCCATTCGGATATATGCAAAGCATTCAGAAAACAGAGAGCTTTCTATAAGCCAAGCTGTTCAAGCATTGCTGGAACAAGAAGCTTCATTAGGTATGAGGGAAATAGACACATACAAAAATTTCTCCGATAAGATAGTTGAAGTAAAGAGGAGAATTATGGGCCTTCTAATAGATCTTAAAAACAATGGAAATACAATTGTAGGGTACGGGGCACCTGCTAAAGGTAACACCTTAATTAACTATTGCGGTATTGATCGGGATTATTTGGATTATACAGTTGACCGCAGCTCCTATAAGCAAGGTACTTTCCTTCCAGGGTCTAGAATCCCGGTATATTCACCTGATGTGTTAAAACGGACAAAACCGGAATATGTGCTAATCCTTCCGTGGAATTTGAAAGAAGAGATCATGGAACAAACGACGTTTATACGTGAATGGGGAGGTAAATGGATAATTCCAGTACCCGAAATGACGGTGATATCGTGAAATTTACTGAGACTCCTCTAATAGGGGCGTATGTAATTAATATGGAGCCTCACTATGACGAAAGAGGTCATTTCGCCAGGGTCTTTTGTAAAGCAGAATTTTCACTTCATGGTTTAGCGAATGATTTTGTACAGTGTAATACCTCCTTTAATATTCACCGTGGTACACTGAGAGGAATGCACTTTCAATTAGAACCATTCGGGGAGACTAAATTAATTAGGTGTACTAGAGGTGCAGTATACGATGTTATTATCGATTTACGTAAGAATTCTTCTACATATCTCAAATGGTTTGCTGTTGAATTAGACGAAGCCAATGGTCGGATGCTTTATGTGCCTGAAGGTTTTGCACATGGATTCCAAACATTAGAGGATAAGTCAGAAGTGTATTATCAAATGTCTGAAACCTATCGTTCTGAATATAGTGCCGGAGTGCGGTGGGACGATGCTGCCTTTACAATTAAATGGCCTATAGATACCCCGATTATCAATGATAGGGATAATAATTATCCTAATTGGACGTTATAGGAGGGATTATATATGCTGATCATATCTGAACATGCCCAGGTTTCAAATTTAGCAGATATTGAGCCATCCTCACGTGGTACACGAATTGTAATCGAAAAAGGAGTAATGATTGACTCTTTTGTTAAAATTAAACCATCTGGTGGTTCTGGCGATATATTAATCGGAGAGAACAGCTACATAAATTCAGGCTGTGTTCTTTATTCAGGCAATGGTATTAGCATTGGAAAAGATGTCCTGATAGCGGCAAACTGTACCCTGGCACCTACAAATCATGAATATCGTTCTCGCCATATGACAATAAAAGAACAACGATTTATGGAAAGCAGAGGAGGAATTATAATAGAAGACGATGTATGGATTGGCGCTAATTGTGTTGTTTTGGACGGGGCTATTTTGCGTAAAGGCTGTGTTATTGGAGCTAACTCCTTGGTAGCGGGGGAAATAGAAGCTTACACCGTCAATTTAGGGAGTCCAACCAGGAAAGTAGGTATTAGGAGTTAATGAAAACAACCGTTATCGGTGCAGAAGGTTTTATTGGCAGACATATTATGAATAAACTTAGCCAGCTTCAAATGGAAGCTTATGGTCCTAGTCGTAAAGAGCAAAACCTATTCAATAATCACCTGGGACATGTTATTTATTGTGCAGGTGTCACTTCTGACTTTCGGGATCGCCCATTTGATACTATAAAGGCACACGTCAGCTTTCTTGCAGACTTACTAGAGAAGGCTAAGTACGAGTCCTTTCTATACGTATCATCTACAAGGCTCTATATAAATCAACCTCCAGGAGAGACGGCTGGGGAAGAAAGCGAAATCTTTGTTAATCCATTCCGTGAAGAAGATTTGTTTAATTTATCTAAGCTCACAGGAGAATCAATTTGTCTCACTATTAACAAACCTAATGTAAGGGTCTCGCGTGTATCAAATGTGTGCGGACCAGATTTTAATTCTAACAACTTTTTATATTCTATTATTAAAGATTCGATAGTTGAAGGTAAAATATTATTAAGAACTTCGTTAGAGTCAGAGAAGGATTATATTTCTATAAACGATGTCGTTGATTTACTTATTCAAATTGCTCATAACGGAGTTCATCGTATGTATAACGTTGCAAGCGGATTTAACCTTACAAATAAACAATGGGTAGATCGTATTTCTTCTTTTACGGGATGCAGGGTTGAGGTTGTTGATAATCCTCAAACTATAAAATTTTTGGAAATTGATAATAAACGTGTACGGACAGAATTTAATTATAAGCCGCAAAATCCTTTGGATTTGCTGGAAGAATTGATAAGAGATTACGCTAATGAAAAGAGGCGAATCCTATAAAACTCTCTCTTTCAATATATGATTTTAAAAAGTATATATCTGCCCAACTTAATCATTTCTTTCCGGACAATCAAACTATTGATTTTCAATCCGGGATTGAGAAAGTGGCAGTTGATATTGCATTGGAGCGGACTGATTACTGTTTCACAAACATAGCTCTTGAGTCATATAACAAGAACGGCTCTGCCTTTTTAAATCATCTTCACTCAGATCAGTACGCAGTTTTTCTGTGGTTCTTGTCAAATAGTGTATGGAATGAGAATGGGGATGCTGCCTTAGCCAATAAAATATTTTATCTTAACAAATCACTTCATGGCTTTAGCTGCATGTATGATACAAAGTTGCCTGATATTTTCCTGCTATTTCATACCGTAGGTACGGTATTAGGCAAAGCTCAATACAGCGATTATTTGATAGCATCGCAGGGCAGTACAGTTGGAGCGCAAAACGGTATTTATCCCAAACTGGGAAAAGGTGTTTCCTTGCTTCCGTACTCCTCCATTGTAGGGGAGTGTACCATTGGCGACCGGGTATCAGTAGGGATTGGCGCCTCGGTTTATAAACGGAATGTTGAGAATGGAATGATTGTCTTTAAAGATGAGGATGGGGCAATAGAGTATAAAGCTAAACAGAAATGCTGGGCCCAACAGTTCTTTATAAATGAAATATAGATGTATCCTTGCTTAGAAGCGTAAAAAGGGATGAAGAGATTAACAGCATCGACACCTTGTACTGTAAAAAATAGAGAGATAGGTTGAAAAAGCTAAATAACCTCAATCTTATACCGATATATAAACTAAATACAAGTTTCCGTGGAGGTTATGGGAATGGACGTTCAATTTTCTCTATCCGCAAAATCGGTAGAGCGGAGCATTAGTAATGTGAGAAATGAATCAACCTCAAACAAAGACGTTAGTAATAGGATAGCGCAAGCTACGAGTGCTTTGGAGCTGACTGCTATGGAAAAGCAGGGAATCAAGGTGCCCGTAGGAGAAGAGCAGCTGATCCGAACTATTGCTCGTGCAGTAAAAGCGCTAGAAGGGCCAACCACCTCTTTAGAGATAAGCATACATGAGAAAACTCATGCTCTGATGGTAAAGGTAATGAATAAAGAAACAGGCGAGTTAATAAGAGAGGTTCCACCAGAAAAAACGCTGGATCTTGTCGCAAAGATGATGGAAATAGCGGGCATTCTTATTGATGAAAAAGTGTAAGGAGGAATTATGAATGGTGATGAGAGTTAGCGGATTCTCTTCAGGATTAGATATCGACAGTGTAGTTAAAAAAATGATGGCAGCTAAGCGCGTACCACTGGATAAGCTGAATCAACAAAAGACATTAATGGAATGGCAGCGGGACAGTTACAGAGAATTTAATGCTAAATTAGTCGATCTAAAAATGAATAAACTTATTAAGTGGAATACTTCAACCCAAATGAACACTCAAAAAGCAGTTCTAGGAGGCAATACGACTGCTGTTCGGGCAGAGGCTAGCTCGGCATCTAATGGGGTGGATATGTCGGTTAAGGTGACACAGCTTGCAACTAAATCCTCATTAGAATCGGCCACAAAACTTACTATTGATACCTCGAAGAGTCCCGATGAAAGTAAAGTTACACTCAACACCAAGTTGATTAATCTGAGTGGAGCGACATCACCACTATCATTTGTTGTAGATGGTGGAGAAAGTATTACTTTTACTGAGGATGATACTATTTCAACAGCTATGGCTAGAATAAATAGTGGCTCAGGAGTTATCAAAGCCACCTTTGATGAAGTGAGTGGTAAGTTATCGATTACATCCAATAAGTTTGGAACAGATAACTTGATTGAAAGTCAAAAGGTCAGTGGTTCACTCCTTACTCTGTTAAAGATGGATTATAGTGATACAAGCGCATCGTTTTTTAAGGCCCAAGAAGCAAAGGTCGAAATTACAAGCAGTAAGTCTGCTACTGCTGAGGTTTATACCAGTACTTCAAATTCTCTAACTGTCAATGGTGTTACGCTTACTTTTCTTGCTAAAAGCGACACTACGGGCGGAGTTACCACGATTAAGACTCAGGCTGATGCTGATAAATCTGTTGAGACAATTAAAGCTTTTGTAGAAACGTATAATGAACTTATCAACACAATGGCTACAACTATAGGGGAAGAAAAGTACAGAAGTTTCACTCCTCTGACGGATGAACAAAAGGAAGCAATGAGCGAGAAGGAAATAGAATTGTGGGAGAAGAAAGCGAAAAGTGGTTTGCTCAAAGGAGATGTTATTCTTCAAACTGCAATTTCAGATATGCGTACAGCAATAACTAGTAAACTTGGTGCTCTTAGTGAGATGGGAATTACTACTGGGCAATATTATGAAAATGGGAAGCTTTATCTGAATGAGGATAAACTTAAACAGGCTATCCTGGATAATCCACAAAAAGTAAGCGATACATTCCGTGGTTCTGCGCTTGAGGTGAACGGAGGAATCTTTGGGGGACTATCTACTGCAGCAGACAAAGCTTTAGATAAAATCGTGTTAAAAGCGGGTACATCAAAATTCTCAACTGACCTTAATTTTGCCTACAAAACGGAAAGTGTTATGGGACGGATGCTAAAGGATTATAACTCACGTATTAATTCATTGCAGGATCGTCTTAGCGATTTAGAAACTAGATATTATAAACAGTTTACAGCTATGGAAACTGCGATGAATAAATATAATTCTCAGTCTTCAAGTTTAAGTAGTTTATTCTCTAATTAATTTGAACTGAAAGGTGACATAAATGATAAATTCTCCTTATGAAAAATACCGTCAATCATCGGTTAACACATCGACCCCAGCGCAGTTGCTTATAATGTTGTTTGATGGAGCAATCCGATTTGTCAGGGCTGGTATCGAGGGGATTGATTCGGTGAATCATCAGAAGGCAAACTTGAATCTAGGCAAAGCTCAACTGATTATCAGTGAATTGATGTCGACTTTGAATCCTTCTTACGAGATATCCAACAGTTTGCTCTCTCTTTATGAATATATTAATTACTTGCTTATCCAAGCGAATGTAAAGAAGGAGAAATCGCATGCAGAAGAGGCCTTGGGGTATTTAACTGAGTTTCGCTTAACTTGGATGGAAGCCTCTAAGATGCCGGTAAATAACAACACGTATGGATAAACAAGTCGCTATATTGGTTGATATTACATTGAATATCACTAATCGATTAAATACTTGCTCTTTCGAGGAATTAGAGGAATTTGTTGAGAAACGTCAGGTTTTGATTGACTCCATTCGAGAAAAATTTAGTGGACAGTCTGCTCTCTCTATTGAGGAAGAGAGTCATCTGAAGGCAGTCCTAAGACGAGATCCTGAAATAATTGAAAGAATGCAGCAACTCAAAGGCGAGGCTGCCAATTGGCTTCAACATAGAGAATTAGCTAAAATCCAACGCAGCGCCTACGAGACCGCCTACACCCCGGACAGCTTCCTGATGGACCGTAAAAAATAAAGATAGAATAATAGATTTTCTCCTGTTTCAATAGGGGAGCAGACGGGTATTTACAAGCGTCTGCTCCTTTTTTTGTAACTTATATTACCGAATTCTATCCATTTCTGATGCCGATTGTACCCTGGTAAATTATTGAAAGTAATCATTTACTATTCCAATTGACAATAGAGAAGCTGCGGTGGTATAGTCGAATTGTGAGCAAGACTCACGTTCATCTGATGACGAAGGGAATGTTTAGTCAATGGAAGGTAAAGTTAAATGGTTTAACGCAGAAAAAGGTTATGGTTTTATCGAAACTTCCGATGGTGGCGACGTATTCGTACACTTTTCCGCGATTCAAACTGACGGTTTCAAGACTTTGGATGAAGGCCAATCCGTAGAGTTCGATATCGTTGAAGGCGCACGCGGACCACAAGCAGCTAACGTCATCAAATTATAATCATCCGGCGAAGCCGACCTACATATATGGTAGATGGTTAGCAATTGAGACAACGCTAGCGTTAGACCCAGGGGATCTCCCTTGGGTCTTTTTTATGCAGTGAATGAAGTTGCTTTTGTCTAATGATGTGACTTTGTCTGTTGTGGATAAACTGTGCATAAAGCTGGGGATAAGAGTTCGAGAGGTGTTCTTTGTAAGGAGGGACCGTATGACTCTGTTCTTACATTCTTCTTATAAATATTCTCAATTTCGAGTAAATGGCCTACATTTCGAGATGAAAAGAGTCCTAAATTGGACACTTTGTAAAAATTAGTTACGGAAAAATGTTAACATCCTCCAAAATATGGGTAATAGAAACCGTTGGGCTTTTTTGTTGCCTAGTCTGCACTCTCATTATTGCTTAGGCGTATGCTTCCGAAAGATCTTTTGGTAAGAAGTCATGCAGTGAAGCCTATGCCCATCAAACTCACAGGAGGATGAACAAAAGAATGAAGAAATTGTGGCGTGGCCTTACGGCCGGAGTACTTGGTATTTCAATGCTGCTTGGATCACTGGGAAGTGTGTCCGCAGCGCCTGCACCTAAGGATATTCAAGGACACTGGGCGCAGAAGCAACTGCAGAGCTGGCTGGATAAAGGATACCTGGGTGGTTATCCTGACGGAACGGTTAAGCCGAATAAGGCAATTACCCGTGGTGAATATGTGGCACTGATTAATCGTCTGTTCGGGTTCACCGAAGCAGCTACTCTTAACTTCACGGATGTGAAGAAATCCAATTGGGTCTACAGTGAAGTGGCTAAAGCTGTGAAGGCCGGTTATATTGGCGGGTATGAGAATAATACCTTCCGGGCCAACAACCCGCTCACCCGGCAGGAAGCAGCAGTTATTGCTGCCAAGCTGCTTAAGCTGAGTACAAGCTCTACTCCGCTTAAGTTCAAGGATAATGCTCAGATCGCAGCTTGGGCCAAGGTGGCCGTAGCCTCAGCGGCTGAGAAGAAGATCATTAACGGTTATCCTGACGGAACCTTCGGTCCGAAGAAATCCCTTACCCGTGCCGAAGCGGTGGGAATTATAAGCAACTCAGTTGTGCATAAGCCGGCTACAGGCGGAGTAACGCCTACACCAGCACCGACAGCAACACCGGCTCCATCTGCAACACCTGTGCCAAGCACCAGCCCAACAGCTACTCCAGCTCCTGGCGGCGGTAGTGGTGGCGGCACTGGCGGAGGCGGCGGTGGAGGCGGTAGCGTTACCTTGCCGTCTGTAAGCAACGTGACTTACGGCCATGTAGGTTCTGTTACCGCTGATGTATATGTTACGCCTTCTGTTACAGGAGCCGTGTATTATGTAGTTGCTCCATACAGCATGAACGTAACCGCACCAACTGCAGCACAAGTGAAAGACGGACTGATTAATGCTACAACAGCAGGCGTTCATTTCGGCCAAGTTGCGGCTACAGGCGGCACATCCGTTGCTTTCTCGGTGTATGGTCTGACTGCAAATACGGATTATACCGTTTACGTTGCCCTGGCTGACGCTTCTGGTAACTGGTCCGGCGTAACGCCGCTTCAAGTGAAAACAGCACCAGGCAGCACATGGTCGGTCGCTCAGGTAGGGATCACCAATGTAACAACAGTGTCTGCGGATGTATATGCTGCTTACGGGCAGACGGGTACACCGGTAACCCCTCTGAAATATGTGGTGGTTAAGGCAACAGATGCTGATCCAACGGCAATGCAGATTGCTAACGCACAGAACAGTGCGGGTGCTACATTAACAGCGCCTTGGGCTGGTACTCTTACAGGTAATCCAGTTGTGAAACACAGCATTAACCTGACTGGACTCACTGCCAATACAGCGTATAAAGTCTTCTTTATCACTGATTCTAATGGCACCTTGTCACCTGTAGAGCTTCTGCGTATTCACACGAAATAAGTAATCTTGATGAATGGAATCATTCATAATCCAGGCTTCAGCGTGAAATAATACAGCAATCAGTATTCGGTCCGGCGAGGGCGGCTTTATGCTCGAGCCGGGCCGTTTGTTGTTACGGCAGGTCTGTTACATCTATTGTTAGGTGAATGTAAAGTCTGTCATGATTTGTTTTTTACTTAGCCCTGACAATTTGCTATAATGGAAAAGTAAACAAAGGAGGAGTGCCTTATGAAATTCAGCATTCGAGGTCAACAAATTGAAGTGACCGACGCTTTGAGAGACTATGTTGATAAGAAGCTCAGCAGACTTGAGAAGTATTTCGAAGCACCCCCTACCTCTGAAGGATATGTGACGCTTGGCGTCGTTCGCGGCCTTCATACGGTGGAAGTGACAATTCCTCTAGCTGGTGTGACGCTTCGTGCGGAAGACCGCAGCGATGATATGTATGCATCCATCGATGCCGTAGTGGACAAGCTGGAACGTCAGATCCGCAAGCACAAGACTAAGCTTAATCGCAAGTTCCGTCAGGAAGGCAGCCTGAAGACCTTGTTCGTTGAAGGTTCGGGCAGCGCCGTTGCTGTTGAAGAGCAGGAACAGGATTATGATGATCTTGAGGTTGTGCGGAACAAACGGTTCACCTTGAAGCCTATGGATGTGGAAGAAGCGATTCTGCAAATGAACATGATTGGACATACGTTCTTCGTGTTCTCCAACATTGACACTTCCGAAGTGAGCGTAGTTTACAAACGCGATGACGGCAAGTACGGTCTGATCGAGCAGAACTAACCTCTGGACCGGGAATTGTTGGAATAAGCAAGGGCTTCGGTTCAGCCTAACGTGGACAATTAGACGAGTCCCTATTCGCCTGAAGCGAATAGGGCTCTTGTGCGTATATATAGAAGTTTCATTAAAATGCCATCTTCTGTCCTCTTGTAAGGGGATTATACAGAATAAGGTTAGGGCGGCTTGTATTGCGGCTTCTCTTACAAACTGTTACAATTTATGAAGCAGCGGAATCGAAATCATATATGGCCCTTTCAATCTATGAGGATGGGCTCGGTTCCACCATCTGTGTTGCATGAAAGGGGTTAACCATGCTAGGACTTGTTAAGAAAATATTTGGCGACACTAATGAACGGGATGTCAAACGTCTCATGAAGACGGTCGAAGTAATTAATGGGCTGGAGCCGGATTTCGTATCGCTTACGGATGAAGAGCTGCAGGCGAAGACAGCGGAATTCCGCGCCCGTATTGAGAAAGGTGAGACCCTGGAAGAGATTCTTCCTGAGGCCTTTGCTACCGTACGCGAAGCTTCCAAACGGACGCTGGGCATGCGGCATTTTGACGTTCAGCTGGTTGGGGGTATGGCGCTGCATGAAGGCCGGATCTCCGAGATGAAGACCGGGGAAGGCAAGACACTGGTTGGAACGCTGCCGGTGTATTTGAATGCGCTGCTGGGTAAAGGCGTGCATGTCGTCACCGTAAATGATTATCTGGCTCAGCGCGACAGTGCGCAAATGGGACAAATCTATAACTTTCTGGGCATGAGCGTTGGGGTGAACCTGAACGGCATGGACCATAATGATAAGCAAGCGGCATATGCCTGCGATATTACGTACGGCACGAATAATGAATTCGGGTTCGACTATCTGCGCGACAACATGGTGCTCTATAAGGAACAGATGGTACAGCGCCCGCTCTACTTCTGTATTATTGACGAAGTCGATTCCATCCTTATTGATGAAGCGCGGACCCCTCTGATCATCTCTGGCCAGGCTGAGAAATCGACGGAGCTGTATTATGCAGCAGACCGTTTCGTGAAGAAGCTCACTGCCGAAGAGGATTACACCGTGGATATCAAGGTGAAGTCTGTAGCGCTCACTGAGAAGGGCGTGGCTACGGCTGAGCGTGCTTTTGGGATAGAGAATCTGTATGACCATAGCCATGTTACCTTGAACCATCATATTGTACAGGCCTTGAAGGCGAACGCTATTATGCGCCGGGATGTCGATTATGTGGTGAATGAAGACGAGGTTATGATCGTCGATGAGTTCACCGGCCGTCTGATGCAGGGACGCCGTTACAGCGACGGGCTGCACCAGGCGATTGAAGCGAAGGAAGAGATTGAAGTCCAGAATGAGAGTATGACGCTGGCTACCATCACCTTCCAGAACTACTTCCGGATGTACCGCAAGCTAGGCGGCATGACGGGTACTGCGAAGACGGAAGAAGAGGAATTCAAGAAGATCTATGGTCTTGAGGTTCTTCAGGTTCCTACGAATAAGCCCAATCAGCGTATTGATATGCCGGATGTGGTCTACAAAAGTGAAAACGGCAAGTTCAACGCTGTTGTCGCTGAAATTGTGGAACGCCACAAGAAGAATCAGCCGGTGCTGGTAGGTACGGTATCGATTGAGAACTCTGAACGCGTATCTGAAATGCTGAAGCGTAAGGGTGTAAGACACCAGGTGCTGAATGCGAAGCATCATGCTGCTGAAGCCGAAATTATCTCTTATGCCGGTCAGCCGGGAACCGTAACGATTGCCACGAACATGGCTGGACGCGGTACGGATATCGTACTGGGCGAAGGGGTAACCGATGTTGGCGGCCTGCATATTATTGGTACAGAACGCCATGAATCACGCCGGATTGATAACCAGCTTCGCGGCCGTGCCGGACGCCAGGGCGACCCGGGTTCGACACAGTTCTATCTGTCCCTAGGTGATGAGCTGATGAAGCGCTTCGGTGCGGACAATGTGCTGAACATGATGGACCGTCTTGGATTCGAGGAAGATCAGCCGATTGAGAGCCGTATGATTACCAAGGCTGTTGAATCTGCCCAGAAGCGGGTAGAAGGCAATAACTTCGACATCCGCAAAGTCGTATTGCAATACGATGACGTCATGAACCAGCAGCGTGAGATTATCTACAAGCAGCGCCGCGAAATTCTGGAGTCGGACAATATCAAAGACATCGTAGTGGAAATGATCAAGCCGGTTATCGACCGTATTGTAAATGCCCACTGCAGTGACGATATCCCGGAGAACTGGGAGCTGCAAGAGGTTGCGGATTATGTGAACAGCAAGCTTTTGGAAGAAAATGAGCTGACCCGTGATGATCTGTGGGGCAAAGAAGTAGATGAAATGATCGAATTCATCTTCGCCCGTGTACTTGAGAAGTATTCTGCACGTGAAGAGCGTCTTGGCTCTGAGCTGGTACGTGAATTTGAGAAGGTTATTGTGCTTCGCTCCGTAGACAGCAAATGGATGGATCATATCGACGCCATGGATCAGCTTCGTCAGGGGATTCACCTCCGTGCTTACGGCGGTACCGATCCGCTGCGCGAATACCAATTCGAGGGCTTCGAGATGTTCAACGCTATGACAGCGAACATTCAGGAAGAAGTAGCGACCTACATTATGAAGGCACACATCGAGACGAACCAGGAGCGCCAATCGGTAGTGGAGGAAGACAAGATCTCCACCAACGCAGAGCCTGCTGAGAAGCGTCCGGTGCATGTGGAATCTACAGTTGGCCGTAACGATCCATGCCCATGCGGCAGCGGCAAGAAGTATAAGAACTGCCACGGTCAGGCATAAGATATAGTAGAGCTAATGCTAGTAAGATTTACTGTCTGGTGAAATAATGAGCAGGCGTTAAGCTGCGAGTACCTTTCACCCGATCGTACTTCCTGTTTTGTGCACTTGCACTTGAGTTATAATGACAATAAAAAGCGGCTGGGCCCGGGGGACTCCCCGTTTGCGGCCCGGCTGCTTTTTTGGATGTTTGCAGGAAGAGCGCCGCCGCTTCAAAGGAAGCGGATGGAACTGTTCTTTAGAACTGCAATTGAGGTGGAAGTGACGGAGGGGAAGTTTGGAACTGGAGGAGCGTCAGCGTCCGCCTTTAGGATTGAATTTCTACTGCGATGAGCAGTTTGAATAAGGAAATTCAATCCTAACAGCGGCCGGAAGTCCAAACATTTCCCGCAGTTACGGTGTACACCGACAGGCATTTCTTAAGAGCGATGAAGCAGCGATCAGAAGCTGCGTCGCCTATCCGCCAAACATCTAAACCGGCAGCCCGGCGAAATATTCAATTATGAAAGGTGATGTGATCCAATTGATCGATCCTAATGTGAAGCAGGACCTGCGTGAAATGGGCAAGAAATTAACCAACCTTAGGGGGTCACTTTGACTTAGACCTGAAGCTGGAGATGATAGCGAACTTCGAAGAGAAGATGGCGGCTCCCGGGTTCTGGGATGATCCCGATCAGGCACAGAGCGTGATTGGCGAGATGAATGCCGTGAAGTCGGTGGTTGATCAATTTGAGAAGCTCCAGCAGGATTATGACGATGCTGCCATGATGGCGGAGCTGGCCGATGACGAAGGCGACGACGCACTGGCTGAAGAGATAGCTGGAACGATCCGCAGTATAAGTGCCCGAGTGGATGAGTTCGAGCTGCAGCTGCTGCTCAATCAGCCTTACGATAAGCTGAATGCCATTCTGGAGCTCCATCCGGGGGCAGGCGGTACCGAGTCTCAGGACTGGGGCCAAATGCTGCTGCGCATGTACACACGCTGGGCGGAGAAGCGGGGCTTCAAGGTAGATGTGCTGGATTATCTTCCGGGCGATGAAGCGGGAATCAAGAGTGTAACTTTGTTAATTAAGGGCCACAATGTATATGGGTACCTTAAGGCAGAGAAGGGCGTTCACCGGCTGGTGCGCATTTCGCCTTTTGACTCCTCAGGCAGACGGCATACCTCCTTCGTATCCTGCGATGTGGTACCGGAGATTGCTGACGACGTCGAGGTGGATATCCGTACGGAAGACCTGAAGATTGATACGTACCGGGCCAGCGGAGCGGGCGGTCAGCACATCAATACTACCGACTCAGCGGTGCGGATTACGCATATGCCAACCGGCGTGGTGGTCACCTGTCAGAATGAGCGTTCACAGATCAAGAACCGGGAGCAGGCAATGAAGATGCTGCGTTCCAAGCTCTATGAGCGCAAAATTCAGGAGCAGCAGGCACATCTGGACGAGATCCGCGGGGAACAATCCGAGATTGCCTGGGGCAGCCAGATTCGTTCCTACGTATTCCATCCTTACAGCATGGTGAAGGATCACCGCACCTCTGTAGAGACAGGCAATGTTGGAGCGGTAATGGACGGCGATCTGGACGGGTTCATTGACGGGTATCTGCGGAGCCAGATCAAGACGGAAGCTGAATAAAAGTAATCAAATTCCTACGCGTCTTCGGAGGTGTAGGAATTTTTGTCTGAACATAAAGGAGTCCGGCCAACCATGCAAAAAATCAATTCACGCAACAAACCTCCGCTCATTCCCTTGAACGGACCGCTGCGTCATACGGTGGACATTGCGCTTATTCTGATCGGCTCGCTGATCACCGGGCTGGCGTTCAACCTGTTCTTCCTCCCGAACCGGATTGCATCCGGCGGGGTGTCGGGGCTGTCGGTGCTGGCTGAGGCCTGGTTTGGGGCAGAGCCTGCTTTTACCCAGTGGGCGCTTAATATTCCGCTCTTCATTCTCGGCGTGATCTTTCTCGGCAAACAGTATGGCATCCGCTCTCTGCTGGGCAGCTTTGTGCTGCCGCTGTTTATCTTCCTGACGAAGGACGGGCCTGTGCCGACCACGAATCCGCTCCTGGCCTCTATCTATGGAGGAATTGGTGTGGGTCTCGGTCTGGGCCTCGTCTTCCGGGGGCGCGGCTCTACGGGCGGACTGACCATTGCGGCACAGATTATTCAAAAGCTAACCGGCTTCAGCTTCTCGCTGTCTGTCGTGCTGCTGGATGGTACGGTGATTACCTTGGCGGCTTTTGTGCTGGGAATGGAGCAGGCGATGTATGCACTGATCGGGCTGTTCGTCACCGGCCGGGTGATCAACGCGCTGGAGGTGGGCTTCAGCACCACGAAGGTGGCGTATATCATCTCGGATCACACAGAGGACATCTCGCAGGCGATTCTGAATGATCTGGACCGCGGGCTTACCAAGCTGAATGCGCAAGGCGGCTATACCGGTGACAATCGTACGGTGCTGATGGTCGTGGTAGGCCAGAATGAAATTACCAGGCTCAAGGCGATCGTCCGCTCGGTGGACCCGGCTGCATTTGTGATTATTACCGAGGCTCATGAGGTGCTGGGCGAAGGGTTCAAAAGAGAAGCGTAGACTCCCTTAAGGGGGCTCTGCGCTTCTTTTGATATACTGTAGCGAATAGGATAACCCTGCGTTTCTTCTTGTGCGCCAGCTGAATAAAGTTAACGCAACGTGTTGTATTTATATTAATTCGGTCGTATAATAATACATATTTGCAGGACGGTTATGCATGAGCGATAATGATAGAAATGAGAAACGGGAAGCGGGGATGACAGTGACAGACAAGCTGAGAGCGGCGATTGTCGGATCAACGGGTTATGGGGGCGTGGAGCTGATCAGGCTGCTGCAGGGACACCCTGATATAGAGATTACTTCAGTGATTTCCTCTTCGAGTGCGGGTGCGCCGATTGAGGAGGGTTTTCCGCATCTCACGGGAGTGGTGCAGCGTAAGCTGGATGGTGTAGATGCAGCAGAGATTGCAAGCAGAGCGGATGTTGTATTCACTGCTACCCCTTCCGGAGTGAGTGCGAAGCTGGTGCCCGGGCTGCTTGAAGCAGGACTCAAGGTTGTCGATCTGTCGGGGGACTTCCGGTTGAAGGATGGCGCGGAGTATGAGCAGTGGTATAAGCATCCGGCTCCTCCGGCAGCGTATCTGGAGCAGGCGGTATACGGGTTATGCGAGGTGTACGGCGAACGTGCGGCTGGAGTGGATTTCATCTCGAATCCGGGATGTTACCCGACAGCTACGCTGCTGGGGCTGATTCCGGCGCTGGAGGCAGGCTGGATCAAGCCGGACAGCATCATTATTGATGCGAAATCCGGGGTGTCCGGGGCAGGGCGGGGAACTAGCCTGATGGTGCATTTTGCCGAGATGAATGAGAACTTCAAAGCTTACAAAATCAACAAACATCAGCATATCCCGGAAATTGAACAGGTGCTTACCGATATTGCCGGGGAGAAAGTTACAGTAACCTTCACTACCCATCTGGTGCCGATGACCCGGGGGATTATGACTACGATGTATGCCGGACTGAATGGTGAACATAGTGAACAGGAACTCGTAGATTTATATCGTAAATATTATGCAGGCAGACCGTATGTGCGGGTGCGTGAGCCCGGCGTGGTTCCGGCGACGAAGGAAGTCAGCGGATCGAATTACTGCGATATCGGCTTCGCCACAGATGCGCGTACCGGACGGGTTACCATTGTGTCGGTCATCGACAATATCGTTAAGGGCGCCGCAGGGCAAGCGATTCAGAACCTCAATTTGATGATGGGATGGGAGGAAACCCGCGGGCTTGGTTACACACCAGTGTATCCATAAGCGCAAGCGGTCAAACAATATCATGAGTGAGCAACCACTATATACCGTCGTAGAAGGCGGAAGTATTACTGCACCTAAGGGCTTCACCTCCGGTGGCCTGCACTGCGGTCTCAAAAAAACTGAGCGTAATGACCTCGGCGTAATTCTCTGTGAGGTGCCTGCTACGGCGGCTGCGGTGTATACGACCAATGTGTTTCAGGCGGCTCCGCTGAAGGTTACGCGGGAGAGTCTGGCGGACGGAACGCTGCAGGCGGTGATCGTGAACAGCGGCAATGCCAATGCCTGTACAGGGGACCAGGGCGAGGCGGATGCATATGAGATGCGTGCGGCTGCTGCCCGTTATTTGGGCGTGAATGAGCTGGATGTTGCTGTCGCTTCCACGGGAGTAATCGGGGAACTGCTGAAGATGGACTGTGTGCGCAGCGGGATTGCCGGACTGCCGGAGAAGCTGGACGCGGGCGCTGCCGGTGCGGAGGAATTCAGCCAGGCGATTCTGACCACCGATCTGGTCAAAAAAGAAAGCTGCGTAAAAGTAACGGTAGGCGGTACTGAGGTTACGATTGCCGGAGCGGCGAAGGGTTCCGGGATGATTCACCCGAATATGGCGACGATGCTGGGCTTCATGACCACCGATGTGCTCATTGACGGCGAGGATCTGCTTAGTCTGCTGCGAAGCGCGACGAACACTACTTTTAATATGATTACCGTTGATGGTGACACCAGTACGAACGATATGCTGGTCACTATGGCCAGCGGTCTTGCCGGTAATGAGAAGCTGACGCGTCTGCATGCGGACTGGGAGGCTTTTGCAGCGGCGTTCACCCATGTGTGCCAGAGTCTGGCCATGGCGATTGCCCGTGACGGCGAAGGGGCCACGAAGCTGATTGAGGTGCAGGTGAACGGGGCGGTGCATGATGAGGCTGCGGCGGCAATTGCCAAGACCGTGGTCGGCTCAAGCCTGGTGAAGTCGGCGATCTTCGGCGCGGATGCCAACTGGGGGCGGATTATCGCGGCTGTAGGGCGCGCGGGCGTTCCGGTATCGCCGGAGCGGGTAGATATTAAGCTGGGTGAGATCGAGGTGCTGCGCGGATCACGTCCGGTGGCTTTTGATGAGGAGCAGGCACTGCATTATCTGCAAAAAAGCGATACCGTGCTGATCACGGTAACCTTGTCGGACGGCAGCGGTCAGGCTACAGCCTGGGGCTGTGACCTGACTTATGACTATGTGCGGATTAACGCGGCCTACCGTACGTAGTGCAGATAGTTTCACCGGATTACAACAGCGGCCGAAAGCCGACTAAGCTTTTACGTACAGGGGGCAAGGAGATGACAATAGAACCGATAGAGCCTCAGGCGCAGGCGGGGGCCGCCGGGCTGTTCGTAATGAAATGCGGAGGGAGTACGCTGGCGGCGCTGCCGGATTCATTCTTCGAGGATCTGCGGGAGCTTCAGGTCAGCGGGATTCAGCCTGTAATCGTGCATGGCGGCGGCCCGGCGATCTCCGGCAATCTGGAGAAGCTCGGTATTGAGAGCCGCTTCGTGAACGGCCTGCGGGTAACGACAGAAGAGGTGCTGGATGTGGTTGAGATGACCCTGGCCGGCAGCATCAACAAGGCGATTGTCCGCCGAATTCAGGCCAGCGGGGGGCAGGCACTCGGGTTGTCGGGCGTTGACGGCAACCTGATCATGGCGCACCCGGTGGCCAATCACGATGAAGTGGGTCTGGTGGGTGAAGTGACCGGTGTTCGAGCGGAGATTGTGACGGGTATCCTCGCGATGGGCTATATTCCGGTGATCGCACCTGTCGGTGTAGACGGCGAAGGACAGCGGTATAACATCAATGCGGATACCGCTGCCGGAGCGGTGGCTTCTTATATAGGGTCACCGAGTATGATCGTGGTTACGGATGTGCCGGGCATTATGCGGACGGTGGACGGGGAGAAGGTGGTGCTTCCGTCCGTAACGGTGGCACAGATCGAAGCACTGATTGAGAACGGCGAAATCTACGGCGGAATGATTCCCAAGGTGTGTGCCGCGATGGACTGCATCCAGGGCCAGGTGTCCGAGGTTATTATTGTAGACGGCAAAGAGCCGCGTGTACTCAGCCGGGTGCTGAAGGGCGAAGCGCTGGGCACGCGGATTGTAAGAGCATAGATAGGCTGGAAGAATAATAAGACGCGCTGACGGGGAGCCGGCAGCAGCATGGTGGGAGAGTGACTAAGAATGAGTGAGCTTACGCAAACGGACAAGAATTCTTTGACAGGGGCGCTGCAGGAACGTTCAGCGGGAACGGACGGGCAGGGGGCCGCTCCTGCCAAGCTGAGTGCGGTATTCCCGTCTTACGCCAGATATGACCTCAGTCTGGTCAAAGGCAAGGGCAGCTGGGTATGGGATGAGCAGGGTAACAAGTATCTGGACTTCATGTGCGGACTTGCGGTAACGAGTCTGGGCCATGCGCCGGAGAAGGTCGGTGCGAAGCTCAAGGAGCAGATTGATACGCTGTGGCATGTCTCGAACCTGTTCCACATTCCAGGCCAGGACCGGGTAGCTGCGCTGCTGACAGAGAATAGCTGTGCGGATCAGGTTTTCTTCTGCAACAGCGGAGCGGAAGCGAATGAAGCGGCCATCAAGCTGGCGCGCCGGTATCACCAGAAAGTGAAGGGGACGGACCGCTATGAAGTGATTACCTTCGAGCAATCGTTCCATGGCCGTACACTGGCTACTCTGACAGCCACTGGGCAGGCAAAGGTCAAGGAAGGCTTCCTGCCGCTTCCGGCGGGCTTCAAGACAGTGCCACTGCACGATCTGGAGGCGCTGAAAGCCGCCATTACGGAGCATACGGCAGCGATTATGCTGGAGATGGTGCTTGCCGAGGGCGGTGTGCTTGAGGTACAGCAGGAGTTCTTGGATGCTGTTGTAGCACTGTGCAAGGAGCACGGATTACTGCTGATTGTGGATGAAGTGCAGACCGGCATGGGCCGTACAGGCAAGTTGTTCGCTCATCAGCATTACGGCATTGAGCCGGACATCTTCACCTTGGCCAAAGGTGTGGCGAGCGGCTTCCCGGCCGGTGTGATGCTCGGTAAAGGCTATCTGCGCGAGGCCTTCAGCCCGGGCAGCCACGCCAGTACCTTCGGCGGCACCCCGCTGGCGGCAGCGGTGATGGAAGCAACCATTGAGACCATGCTCGAAGATAAGCTGCCCGAGCGGGCGGCGGAGATGGGCGAATACTTAAGCGGACAGCTTAGAGCGAAGCTGGCGGACACTTCTTTTGTGAAGGAGATTCGCGGCAAAGGCCTGCTGATCGGCATCGAGTGCCAGGAGCCGGTAGCCGAGATCGTTCTCGCCGGACAGAAGCGCGGACTGCTGTTCGTTCAGGCTGGTCCGGATGTGATCCGGCTGCTGCCTAATCTGTATGTCAGCACCGATGAAATTGATCGGGCGGTGGACATCCTATCGGAACTAATTCATACTTATGCTAACAAAGTAAACGGGGAGGCAAATTGATGAGTCACGGTACACCAGGCGTAACAGAGACGATTGCCGCACAGCTCAAAGGCCGTGATTTGCTGGAGCTGAATGATTACAGCCCGGAGGAAATCACGTATTTGATTGACCTCGCGATTGAGCTGAAGCGCAAGCAGAAGAACGGTGAGGTCTACCAGCCGTTGCTGGGGAAGACGATCGGCCTTATATTCGAGAAATCCTCTACCCGCACACGGGTGTCGTTCGAAGTGGGGATGTATCAGCTGGGCGGACATGCACTGTTCCTAAGCAAAAATGATATTCAGCTGGGCCGCGGCGAGACGGTTGGTGATACCGCCCAGGTCATGTCGCGTTATCTGGACGGTATCATGATCCGTACGTTCGGCCATGATAAAGTGGAAGATTTGGCGCGGTATGCCTCAGTGCCTGTAATCAACGGCCTCAGCGATCTTGCGCATCCCTGCCAGGTGCTGGCAGACTACCAGACTGTATACGAGCACAAGGGCAAGCTGAAGGGACTGAAGCTGGCGTATATCGGCGACGGCAATAATATGGCTCATTCACTGCTGATCGGCGGCGCGAAGCTGGGTGTGCATGTCGCGGTTGCCGGACCGGAAGGCTACGAGCCGGATGAGGCTGTCGTGGCCGAGGCGCGTGAGATCGCCAAGGAGACAGGCTCGGTCATCACTGTGACCCGCAGCCCGCAGGAGGCGGTACAGGACGCGGACGTGATCTATACGGATGTCTGGGCAAGCATGGGCTTCGAGGCCGAGCAGCTGGCGCGTGAAGCGGCGTTCAAGGACTATCAGGTCAACGAGGAGCTGGTGAAAGGCGCGAAGAGCGATTATCTGTTCCTGCACTGCCTGCCCGCCCACCGTGAGGAAGAGGTAAGCACCGGCGTCATCGACGGCCCGAACTCCGTGATCTTCGATCAGGCGGAGAACCGCCTGCATGCGCAGAAGGCGCTTATGGCGGCTTTGATGGGCTAGATGCAGATGTAGCCTAGCAGAGCCATCAGGAGGCCAGATATGAGTTCATTCCACAAATGCGCTAATGTATGAAGTTGACGTTCGAAGCGGACTTTCAGAGATAAGTGTATTATGTGCAATTAAAAACAGTGAAAAGTAAGAGTTTTCTCTTCTAACTGTAGTCTGTACAACAAAATCTGCCCGAATGGGCGAGAATTCAGGTATAGAGGCATTTTAATTGCACGAACTACATCTAAACGCACATTCGGTGTTATATCAGCCAATTTAGTTGTACAGATTGCAATTAAGTCCACCCAGGGCACCTTAATCGGGCACAGCCAACCCTCAGCAAGAGTTGGGTTGAAGTAATTTAATTATATATACACAACACATATATAAGATAAACTTAGGTACGGAGCGTTGGATTTCCGGTGCATAGCAGCGAAGTGAAAGTTTGGAACTGTAGGAGCGTCAGCGTCCGCCTGAAAGCTTTCCGCAGGAAAGCTCGCTTCGGAAGCATCAGCAGTCTACGGATTTCAACTGCGTACAGCGGTATAAATTCAAGAAATCTGTAGACAACAGCGGCCGGAAGTCCAAACATTTCATGCAGCTGCGTCCAAGCACCGGATGTCTATACGCAAAGCTTGAAGTTGATCTTATAATCACCCTCCACACCGAAAGGAAGCTAAACCCCCATGCCAAAAGAAAAAATTGTACTCGCCTATTCCGGCGGGCTGGATACCTCAGTCATTCTGAAATGGCTGAAAGAAACGTATGATGCGGAGATTATTGCTTTTACAGCCGATATCGGTCAAAAAGAAGAACTGGACGGCCTGGAGGAGAAAGCCCTCGCCACCGGCGCGTCCAAAGTCTACATCGATGATCTGCGCGACGAGTTCGCGAATGACTTCATCTACCCGATGTTCCAGGCGGGCGCACTCTATGAGGGACAATATCTGCTGGGCACCAGCATTGCCCGTCCACTGATCGCCAAGCGCATGGTGGATATCGCTATCGCCGAAGGCGCTACAGCCATTGCCCATGGAGCTACAGGTAAAGGGAATGACCAGGTGCGTTTTGAACTTAATGCCGCTGCATTGTCACCGAGCATTAAGGTAATTGCGCCTTGGCGTCTGGAAGAGTTCCGCAACCAGTTCCCGGGCCGTGCGGAGATGATCGCTTACGCCGAAGCCAACGGTATTCCGGTACAAGCCTCAGCGGCTAAGCCGTACTCGATGGACCGCAATCTGCTGCATATCAGCTATGAGAGTGGCGTGCTGGAAGATCCGTGGTTCGATCCAAGCGCACCGGAGAACAAGGAGATGTTCCTGCTCTCGAATGCTCCAGAGGATGCTCCGGATGAAGCCGAGTACCTGGAACTGGACTTCCTCAAGGGCGACTGCGTAGCGCTGAACGGTGAGGCGTTGTCCCCGCTGCAAGTCATGGAGAAACTCAATGAGCTGGGCGGCAAGCATGGGATTGG
The DNA here is from genome assembly GCF_037975325.1 of Paenibacillus sp. FSL P2-0136. Classification (NCBI taxonomy): domain Bacteria; kingdom Bacillati; phylum Bacillota; class Bacilli; order Caryophanales; family Paenibacillaceae; genus Paenibacillus; species Paenibacillus sp. FSL P2-0136. Next base: position 6,626,003 of record NZ_CP150244.1, on the reverse strand, counting down.
ACGCGTGGATATGGTCGAGAACCGTTTTGTCGGCATGAAGAGCCGCGGCGTGTATGAGACTCCGGGCGGAACGATTTTGTTCACCGCTCACCGCAAAATGGAATCGATCACCATGGACCGTGAAGTGATGAACCTGCGTGACAGCTTGATCACCCGTTACAGCACGCTGGTGTATAACGGCTTCTGGTTCGCACCGGAGCGGATTGCAATGCAGGCCCTGGTGAAGGAGAGCCAGAAGAATGTGACCGGTACGGTACGCGTGAAGCTCTACAAGGGCAACATCATCGGCGCCGGAGTGAAAAGTCCGGTCAGCCTGTACAACCCGGATATCGCCACTATGGAGGCAGATCCTACCCAGGCCTACGACCAGGGCGATGCGACCGGCTTCATCCGTCTGAATGCCCTGCGTCTGAAGGTATCGGCGGGCGTAGCAGAATCCAATAAATAAGTAGCAGCATATAAAAGCGGACACAAGAAGGCCGTTCCTCCCAACCGGACAGGGGCGGCCCTTCTAACGTCTATCGAGGAGGAACAACAGGTGAGCAAGCTGTGGGGCGGACGTTTTACCAAAGGAACGAACAAGCTGGTAGAGGAATATACGGCTTCTATCGAGTTCGATAAAGTGCTGGCGGAAGAGGATGTGCAGGGCAGTCTGGCCCATGTCACGATGCTGGGCAAATGCGGAATTCTGCCGCAGGAAGATGTGGAGACGATCAAGGCCGGGCTGAATAAGGTGCTGGACAAGGTGCGTGCGGGGGAGATTGTATTCTCGGTTGCCGATGAAGACATCCACATGAATATTGAAAAGAACCTGATCGAAGAGATCGGCCCGGTCGGCGGCAAGCTGCACACCGGCCGCAGCCGCAACGATCAGGTGGCGACAGATATGCACCTCTACCTGCGTAACCGCGTGGTGGAGCTAGTCGCGCTGCTGCATGAGCTGCAGGGCGCACTGATCGGGCAGGCCAAGGATAACCTGGAGACCATCGTTCCAGGATACACACACCTGCAGCGGGCACAGCCGATTCTGTTCGCGCATCATCTGCTCGCCTACGTGTCGATGTTCCGCCGCGATGCGGAGCGCCTGACCGACAGCTACAAGCGGATTAACGTACTGCCGCTGGGTGCCGGGGCGCTGGCGGGAACGACGTTCCCGATTGACCGCCACTTTGTGGCCGAGCAGCTTGGTTTTGACGGGGTCTATGAGAACAGTCTGGATGCGGTCAGTGACCGCGACTTCATCGTGGAGTTCCTGGCGAATGCATCGCTCGTTATGACTCACCTGTCCAGGCTCAGCGAAGAGCTGGTGCTGTGGAGCAGCACCGAATTCAGCTTCGTGGAGCTGGATGATGCCTTCTGCACCGGCAGCAGCATCATGCCGCAGAAGAAGAACCCGGATGTGCCGGAGCTGGTACGCGGTAAGACAGGCCGTGTCTACGGCAACCTGATCGGACTGCTGACCGTGCTGAAGTCGCTGCCGCTGGCCTATAACAAGGACATGCAGGAAGATAAAGAAGGCATGTTCGATACTGTAGCTACCCTTACAGGGGCCTTGCAGCTGTTCGCACCGATGATCTCCACCATGAAGGTGAACAAGGAGCGGATGCGTGAAGCGGTGAACACGGACTTCTCCAACGCGACCGATATCGCCGACTTCCTGGTGGGCAAAGGCCTGCCGTTCCGTCAGGCGCATGAGGTGATCGGCAAGACCGTCCTGTATTGCATCAACGAGGGCAAGTTCCTGCTGGATCTGACGCTGGACGAATTCAAGCAGTTCTCGCCGCTGTTCGACGATCAGATCTATGCGGTGCTCCAGCCGGAGGCCGTGGTGAACGCCCGTAATGTCTACGGCGGTACCGCCACGGTTCAGGTGCAGGCCGCCATCGGGCGGGCCGAAGCGGACCTGACAGCTGCGGGTGAATGGGTGAAGCAGCATGGTGGAGCCGTCTAACCTATATGCAGGTCGTCTGCACTGCCCGCTAGAGGCAGAGGATTGCTGAAGGCATTAGAGACTGTCATTTGCAGCGCAAGCTGCAGAAGGGCAGTCTTTTTTAAAACATAGAATTTATATGTTTCACGTGATAAATTATTTTTATATTTCTCGCTGAAACGGTACCATCCTTTAAAAGGACGGCGAAGCCGTTTCCACTTGCAATACAGAGCAGGGGGGAAGGTATGGATTGGGAAGCCCATATTGAATGCTGGAGCCGTACTACGGTCAGGCTGCTGGAGGTTCAATTATTCGCTGCGCAAGCAGGAACGGTGCCTGAGCATGATGTGGCGGCTACGGGTTTTTTCCTGCTGAGCGTGCAGGGCGAGGCGACTGTAAGTCTATCGGGGACGGTCTATTCCACCCGGTCTGCGCCTCTTCTGCATGGCGGCAAGGAAACGGAGCTCGGGCTGATGCCGCTGGACAACGAGTTTGTCTGTTATTTCATTCGCTATCAAGCCGACAGTCTATTTCCAGAGGACCAGGAGAGCTTCAATATGCCGTATGCCTTCACTCCCTATACACTGCTGCCCTTGCAGGAGAAGTGCCAGGCAATGGATCGTCTGTGGCAGCATACCGCCCCGCTGGAGAAGCTGGAGGCACAGACGGTTTTTCATCAATTTGTATATGAGGTTATGCGGCAAATTCACTCCTCGGCTCAGGGGACCAGCAGACCGGGTGTAGTCACTGAAGCCATTCACTATATTCATGAGCATTACAGTGAGCCGATTACCGCAGAGGTATTGGCCGGAATGTGCAGCTGCAGTACGAGCTACTTGTTCCGCATGTTCAAGAGTCAGCTTGGGTTCGGTCCTATCGATTATCTGATCCATGTACGAATCCGCAGATCCAAGCAGCTGCTGCTGCAATCCAATGCCCGAATTCAGGAAATCGCAGGCAGTGTGGGTTATGCCGATGTCTATTATTTCAGCCGTTTGTTCAAAAAGCATACCGGCTGCTCGCCGCAGCGATTCCGGGAGAATAACAAGCATACCGTTCAGAATAATCCATTACATCTGCTGAAATCGTCTATTGTATCTGGTAAGCCTGTTTCTCATAATGATAATGAGAATTATTATCAGTTAAATGAGGAAGGGGACACATCGATGTTCAGATTTTCAAGACCGGCCTTAGGGGCTGCGCTGCTGTTATGTTCAGCCATATTTCTAAGTGCATGTCAGACAGGCAACAACACTGGAAAGGCAGCCTCTGAGCCTATTCCCACCAGTACGGCTGTAGACAGCGAGGCCGCAAATACACGTATTTACAAGCATTTGAAGGGGGAGACCGAGATTCCCGTGAAGCCTCAGCGGGTCGTCAGTCTTTTTCATCTGGGGGAATTGATGGCGCTTGGAGTGAAGCCGGTGGGAGCAACAACCTTCATTCTGAACAATCCGCTGTTAAGCGATGTGTCGGATATTGAAGATGTAGGTTCTACGCCTGATGCGGAGAAGATCCTGTCGCTTGCGCCTGATCTGATTATTACAACAGCCCCGTTCGCGGAGGTGGTCGAAGGAGGATACGAGGCGCTGAGCCAGATTGCACCAACCCTTGTAGTGGAGCAGTATAATGATCCGGTCAAGGATGTCGAAATGTTCGGGGATATTCTGGGCAAGCAGACGGAAGCGAAGCAGTGGAACAAGGATTTTGCAGCAAAAATAAAAGAGTCCAAAGAAAAAATCGCTCCCTACATCGAACCGGACGAAACCTTCTCCATTCTAAATGTGCGTTCCGGTGCCGTCTTCATTTACGGGGATACCAATCTGGGCGGCAACATCGTGTATAAATATCTGGGCCTGAAGCCGACCGAAAAGGTGGAGAAAGAGGTCATTCACGGAGAGACCTGGGAGATCTCCAGCGAGGTCATTCCTGACTTCATCGGTGACCGGCTAATTCTCGCAGTGAATGAAGGGGCGGAGGCAGAGCTGAAGAAAGTGGATAAGCTCATTCAGAATTCACCGGCAGGGAAAGCGGGCAAAATCTACAATATTGACTTCAATCAATTCCTGTTCAGTGATCCGATTTCGGTAGAACAACAAATGGACATCATCGTTAACCTGCTGGCAGGGAGCAGTACGTAATTACGCGGGTGACCATAAAAAAGGGCGCTGGATGAATTGTCCAGATCCCTTTTTTTGAAAATATAATGCCCAGGGTTCATTCGATACCGCTTACAATATCACAATCTCTACTTCCCCAGCGGCAGCCACTTCAGCACATCGCGGATCTTGGTATCCCAGTATCCCCACTCATGCTCGCCCGGCCCTTCCTCGTAGGTCAGAGACAGCTTGGTCTTGGAGCAGGCCTTACGGAAGACCTGATTATCCTCATACAGGAAATCCTCGGTTCCACAGCACTGATAGAGCAGCGGCTTCGGCCCTTTGGAGCGGTTCACTTCCTCTAGCAGCCATAGCAGATCTTCCGGAGAACCAGCAATGTCTTTGTCCCCAAAAATCTGCAAATAATCCTTGGTTCTCTGCGATGGATCTTCAAAGTTCAAGAAATTGTGTGCCATATCGAGTGCCCCGGACAGACTCGCTGCTGCGGCCCAGTCCTGCGGCTTGCGCAGTCCCAGCTTCATTGCCCCATAACCGCCCATCGACAATCCCGCCACGAAGTTATCCTCGCGCTTGGCCGACAAAGGGAAGAAGGAACGGGCAAGTGCCGGTAACTCCTCACTAATGAATGTCCAGTACTTCCCGCCCGCCTCCATATCCGTGTAGAAGCTGCGGTGGACCTGCGGCATAACAACAGCGATGCCCAGCTCTGCTACATAACGCTCAATCGAGGTCCGGCGCAGCCAGATCGAATCATCGTCAGACAAGCCGTGCAGCAGGTACAGGGTGGGGTGTAAGGTCCCTTTGGAGACATTACTCATTCCGATCTGCGTAGTGGTCTGCTGCGGCAGAATGACAGTCATCGAAGTACTGAGCCCTAGCACCTCCGAATAAAATTTACATTCAATCAAAGCCATTTGCGTATCCCCTTTCTGCCCACATGATAGCACAGCCCCTACCTGATATAAACTGTAGATTTCTCCAGATTTATTGTCCGCAAGCATTGCTGCTGCCGGAGGAGAAAGAATATAATGGAAGTAGGTAGAAAGGTTCATATAAACATGCAAGGACACAGGACTGAAGACATGGATAAACCCATAATTTGAATTTCAATAGAGTATAGGGAGCGAACATAATGTCCTGGAAAGACCCATGGAACCGCAGCCGCGAGCGGAGCAAGGAAGCGGGCTTCACCTTAATCGAGGTGCTGGCCGCCATCGTCATTTTGTCGATAGTGTCCCTGGTGCTGACCTCCTATTTCACCAACGCCATGACCTATTCCAAGTCGAATCAGAACAAGACGATCATGGTCAATCTGGCGCGTAATGCTTTGTTTTATATGGAGAAGCAGGATTTTGAGGCGATGAGCAAATATTTTAATGTAAATGATACAAATCCCAACGCTGCACACCCTAGTATTGAAGCTAAGCAGTGTACAAGTACTTCTTGTATGTATAGTAATGAAGATTTCATCAATTCATCGGTTTTGCCTGAAGTGCTGAATCCGGTAATTAATAATATTCCCTATCAGGTGAACATAACATACCAGGCAGATTTGCATCGGGACATGCTGACAGGGGGAGACAACCGCAAACAGGAAATGGCTCCTTATCTGATCCCTGTACAGATAGAGGTCACCGGCCCGGGCGGCCCGAATGCGAATACAGCCAGCACGGTAGTGGAGGGTTATATTACTGATGAGAAAATACGTTGAATGCCTAAAATCACAGCAGGGCTTCACACTGATTGAGCTGATCGCCGCCATAACTATATTTTCAATGGTTGTAGGCATGATCTCCATGGTGACTATGTTTGGATTCCGCAGCTATCATAAGATAACTATTGAGAATTCACTTAGAGATGAAGCAGACATCATTATGTCTTCGATTATAAATGAGTTATACATATTTGCTCCTGAGCGGGTAGAGAGAACAATCGATAATGACGGAATTTTGCTAAAAAAGAAAAAAAGCGATACCGACTCTACGCTTGAAGTGATTAAGATTGCTTTCACTCAGGGGAAATTGGTCATCGGTGCTGAAACGGATGCGCCTTCTAATGACTCCCGGACAGCAGTGAAATCAGACCTGACAGGTTCACTCATTTCTTCGGCGACACCTGACGGAAGATCTTGCACTGGTACATCTCCTTGTGATAGCGGACTAATTGAGATTACGCTCGAATTGGCTCAGAAGTATGATGGCAGGGATTACACCATGGAAATGAAAAGTAAATTTGGATTTTAGGAGGATGCTGCCCATGCCTGGAGCTGGACCATCACTGCATCATGAGAGCACGGGGAAATGGAAGGGATTCGCCGGACGCATCCGGGAAGAACGTGGATCAGCACTGGTGCTAGTGATGTTTATTGTGCTGCTTCTAACGATTTTGGGGCTAAGTGTACTTTCAGCAGCTGTTGGGGGCGCCCAGCGAACAGAGACGCGTAAGAACGATGTCCAGAGCCTGCATCTGGCGGAGAAGACACTAGACGAGGCAGTGGCCTACATTACATCAAGTTTGAATAAAAGAGTAGCAGCGAGTGTAGATATGAGCCAAACAGAGGTGGATGCTGCAATTAAGGGCTTCTTGAGTAACCTCAAGAGTATGAATAACCCAGAGGAGACTGGCAATCCTAGTGCACTATTTGCCAGCACCGACCTTCATCAGTCCGACGGGGGGAAAGCAATTGGTACCATAGTAGATATTACTGATCCTATCACCACTGAGCAGGGGCAGTCCGTTAGCTACACCGTGACTCTTACAGCTCAAGCGGAGGTTAATGGAGTGGTACGCAAATTAAAACAAAATGTGGTAGTTGATACCTATCCTGATTTTCTGAAGTATACTCTGGGCTCAGAGAACAATCTGATAATCAATGGATCGCCTTATATTAAAGGGAACATCTATGCAGGGAATAGGCTGGAAATCAGCGATACTGCTAATTATACATATTCGAATCCTGGCTCATTTGTATCCAGACCCTTCGAGTTAGTCGGTGAGGCGCATGTGCAATCCCTTAACAAGCTCGTTTATAAGGCGCATGACAGGATGGGGGAATTGACGGGAAATGAGGTTACAGAAGCAGGTATTATTTCAGCAGAAAAAGTAAAAATCAAAAGCCACCGCAGCTTTGTAGAGGTGAATGTTAAATCCTCTTTCATTGATAAGGTTCAGGAGGCTGTAGGTACCAGTGCCAGTAGACAATCTATTCTCAATAACATAAATAATCACAGTTTAGCGGCCTATCTTACTAGCAATTATGAAGCTATATTTGATCATACTGTGCTGCCTCCTAAACCAGATCCGGAAGATACCACAGAGGAAGGGATACAGTCCCGAGAGGAATATGATAAGGCGGTTAATATTCTTACTAATCCTAAGAAATCACTTGTTTATGCAGGTGACTTAACCATAGATGGAACGGAACTGACAGGGATCAACTATACGCAGAAGACAAGCTCAGCTTATCCCGATGCCAAGCATTACTGGTACATTATTGACGGTAATTTAACTATTGATAATTATGGTGGTCTAACTCCCATTGACATACGTGCCAATATTTTGGTTACGGGTAAAGTTCAGATCAGAGGGAAAGTACGGTTTGACTCCACTATTTTTGCTCTGAAGGAATCAAATGCCCCCAGCGGCGGAGAAGATTTCACTACAGTTGTAGAGGATGCTTTTATTGAAGGACTGAATGGGAAAGAATTAGTCTTGATGTCTCAGGGGCAGATTTTAATTAACCGGCTCGCAGCTTTTGATAATACAGAACCGGCTCCATTGGCTGCGTTCTTTTATACCGATTCTAATGCCCAGTTGTACGGGGTAGGGTCTATGTTTTCTCTTATAGGCGGGTTCTTTGCCAAGGGGGATTTAACGATTAATGCAGTTCGCGGCACAGCACTCCGTGGAGACTCGGATATTAACATACAAGGCAATAATAGCTTAATCCGATTCAAGGCTATCTACAACGATCAGATATTTACGGATCAGCAGGCGGGGCTTCCCCGCGTCAAAGCTGTTAATATTCGGGTGGGAGATTTGAGGTTAGAATAGTTTAATATGCCTAGGATACTAGGAAGTAAAAAGAAAACGGATGTCATCTCCGAAAGGGGAGACATCCGTTTTCTTTTGAAGTTTATTTAATAACGGTCTTCATTGATGACATTCACCAAAGCGGTCACTTGGATCTGGGGGTTTTCTATAGAAGTTGCTGTAATTCGGGAGGTGCCCTTAAGCAGGCCTATTATTACTCCCTCTTGGGTGATTCTGACCACAGCAGTATTACTACTGCTCCATGCTAGCTTAATCTCAGGCTTCATGGACGCAGGGTCTACATCAAGATCTTTAGTAAATAAATTAAGCTCGGTGCCTACTCTGATGTTTATAGGATCTGTCAAACGCAGACCCTCCAGACGGGTCCCTACAGTTACTTTGTAAGTAGCTTCAACGGGCTTATCAGCAGGCGCTTCTTTCAGGGCGGCCTTCAAAATTACCGGCTTGTCTTGTTCCGTAATTTTCACGCCTGCCAGCTCTATAGTACTGGTATCTGGGAGATCAATAATTGTTGCATAGTTGCGGCCGTCACCCTCTATGGTCCAAATATATTTGGCCGGGTCTGCTTCCAACGGATCAAGCACAACAACTTTTAAAGTGATTTTATCGTTAACTTTGACTGTATTTGGCCCAGTTATGCCAATTTTCTGAACTGGATTGGTAAAGGCGACCGTCACCTCCTGTGGAGGTGTACCTCCTTCAAATGCCTTGGTCTTAGCGATGGCGACCAGGGTCACTTTTCCGGACTTCTGTGCCAGGAGTGACGCATGATCCCTTACAGGAAAGGCCGAGTCAACGGTAAGTATTGCCCCTGCGGTGTTGCTACCCTCTTTAATGGCCCACTCATATTGTTGGACGATATCGTCTACTGTATCATAGCTGGCCAAGTAGTCTGTAAGAGTACCTACGTAGGAAGAAGCCGGGCCGCTGATATTCAGTTTTGGGGCTTTGACGGTAACATCTGCACTAGCTGTGAAGGTTCGATCTGCTGCATCAACAGCCGTAAGTCTTATGGTGGCTACCCCAGGTGCAGCTCCCCACACCACACCTGTATCAGAGATGGTAGCAATCCCGGGATTCAGAGACTCCCATTTGAGTGCTGGAGTGTTTGCATCATTAGGCACGATTTTTTTCAGCAAGTCCATGTTCAGGTCGGTGTTAATCCGGATTGTCGCTCCCTCTAGTGATAAACCAGTCATCTTGACGTATGCGGTAAAGGTTAATTCTGCAAATTCTAGCGTTGTTCTCTCCAGAACCGGTGCTGGTGTCGGGCTTGGTGTTGGAGTAACGGTTGGTACAGGTGTTGATGTTGGTACTAGAGTTGGTGTGGCGGCAGGTGTGGTAGGCTGCGGCAGCCCCGTCTCTCCGCTGAACCTGACATTCATTGGAGTCCCTCCGCCATTCAGCGAAGCACCGATGATGTTGCCATAGACTCTTCCGTTATTGAATTCAATGGCGGCCCGGGGGGCAAGAACGGTTCCTTCGATGTCGATCGAGCTGATATTAAGTCTGGTTGCAGCATCGATGGTACCATTCGTTTTATTGTAAAAGTTATAGATGACCTTGGAGCGCTGATGCTCCAATTCACTGCCGGAATATTTGTCAGCACCTTTGCAGCTATCCATACTATACTTGTAATCCTCAATCGTTTTGCTACTGGAGCAGAATACAAAGGACGTGTTCTGTAAGGTGGCATTAGCACCTGTAACATTCAGAATGACGGTCGATCCTTTGGGAACATCAATTGCTACGGTATTGGTGATGGTCTGGCCGTTAATTGTGAAGATATTAGTAGCTTGCGTTCCCTTGAGCAAGGTTTCGCCCCAATCATAGCGTTTGGACTGGCCATTGTCAGGAAGGTTGGCAAGCGCATCAGATTGCTGCTGCAGATAATTGAATTCTGCGGCAAAATCGATCGGGTTCCCCTGCTTCAATTCCCCTTTGATGTGCACATTGTTTGCAATTGATGCAGTTCCCCCTACAATTACGTTCCCGTTGACGGAGTCGTTACTGAAAGTGAGATTGCCCCCGACAACCATTGCGTCAAGCGTACGCGGGTCACCTGTGAAGGCGCTGGCAATGCCGCTGCCGCTGGTAGTCACATTGCCTCCGGCAGCAATGGTTCCTTCGATCCCGCCTGTCCGGTTAATGTTCCCCCGGATGAACAGGCTGAAATCCTTAGCTACCCCAAGCGGAGGGACTCTAACCACCTGTGGCGGAGCCGGAGTCTGGCTGGCTGCGGGAACCGGGGGGGCAGTTTCCGTTGCAGTAGCCGTAATCCCTGGTGTTGCAGTCGCCAGCTCTTCCTGCTCAGCATGCAGATCCACGTAACTTAACTTAGAATTATCCAGCGTATAATCCTGTTTGGCGGTCGCGGTGGCCTTAATCTCGAAGCTGATCCCATCAGTAGCATCCGGCACATACGTCAATCCGTCCGGCGACAGGTGATAGTTAAATTTTCCAAGTTCCTTAGTGAGCGTGTAACCGGAGCCTTCATTACCGCTCTGGGTGAATGCTCCTGCGGCCAAATCACTGAACCTAAGGCTTGGCGGAAAAACCTCGGAATATTGGACATCGGAGATCACCGGCTCCTTGGAGCCAAGATCTAAGCTAAGCGCTGGAATAGGTTTTGGAATGATTTTATACGTGATCGTAAACGTTTCTCCCCGCTCCACCTTATCCTTGGATAACGACCTGCTAATAGACAGATTCGCTTGTACCTTCTCCACGTTGACTGTAATGATCTTGGAATCTAGCGCACCCTGTTTGTCCCTGGCCGTAATTTCAATCTGAAGTACGCCGTTCTCATGCAATGGATTATCAAAGGTATGGGTGACAGTCTCACCGGATAGAATTGTCTTCTTGTTCATAGCATCAACCTGTACATAGTTACCTGTCTGTTTGTCGCCAACCCATTTCCTGACGGTAATATCGGTAATCAGTTCATTATCCTTGAGATCCAGGTCGGTAGCTGAATAGCTGACCGTTAACTTGTCATGATAAGAAGGCTTGGTGCTCATATTCTGCGGTGTATGCACAGTGATCTTCGGAGCGTGGTTGGCGCCGATGAAAGCACGGTACATGGTGTTGACGAATAACATCTGCTCCCAGTCCGGAAAGCCTGTGCTAGTGTGTCCCGTTCCCGAGAAGGTAATATTGCCGACAGAATAGGTATAAAAGTGATTATAGCTATCATCCGTATCCCGTTCTGAACCTGAGATGTTGTACCACGGGATGACATCCGCCCGTTCCAGGTTAAGCGGGAAGAACTGGTCATGTGTCGTAGCAACGGTATAACGGCTGGAGTTGCTTCCACTCTTGTCTAGGTTGAATGGGTATTGCGTCATTAGCCCCTGGTTGACAGGCACTACTTTAGTGGACGGGTAAATCGCATTACCGCCCAGATAAGTCCGTGGCAGAGCTTGTCCAACCATGTCATGGAAATAGTAACTCCAGTAATTCAGGTTATTGGCGCTTTCTTTGTAAGGCGCATCCTTTTCACGGAAAATGGTATCGTGCGTCAGCATCAGACTTTGCTTTGTTTCCTCAGCGAAGGCCTTGACTGCCCGGGCAGCCGCTTCGGATAGCATCGGTGTCGTGGCCCGGTCATACATGTCCAGGAAGCCAAATACGACCATGTCAAAGTTCCCGTTAAGTCCTGAGGTTCTGTCATCAGCACTGGTATGCTCCGCAATGTAGTTATTGAACCAGGTCATGTCATGAGGTGTAATGATTAGTTCGTAGTAATCAGGATTTTTCAGATAAGCTGCTTTCATGTTTTTAGTATTGAGTAAGTTACTATCGGTCTTGCCGGCAGGCATTATCTGTAGCACCTTAATCTCACGCTTAACGCCTTTGTAGAGAAAATTGCCGGTGTCGAAATCCTTCAGTCCACTTAATGTACTTACTTCCATTCTCCAATACAGAGGCCCGGAGAAGGTGGAAGGTAAAGTGTAGCTTAAGGTATCGGTACTTGAGGTTACTTCTTTGGTGGCAACCGCAGTCTCCTCTGTCATCGGCAGGGAGGAATCCACATTTATATAAAGCTTGATGCGTACAGTATTAGTTCTTAAGTCAGGGATATTGTTGAGTTTAATAGGAAATTCAAGGATATCTCCGGCTTGATATAAGGTTGTAGAGCCTTTGCTGTAACTGTCCGGCTTGTGAGTAATGGTTAGTCTCGGCCGTTGTTTAAGTGCCGACATTTGCGGCCAGCTTTCGTTCTTAATCCCGGTTGTAAAAGTATCGAGTTCATTCTTGTTCTTCAGAAAAACTACATTGGGGCGGGTCGAAGTGCGGTAAGGGTTGAACGTTTCGTATAGAACACCTTCAGTACCTTTTGCTTTCTGCTCAATGAAGGTCTCTTCACGAAGGATAACATTCAAGCCTTTGTTAATATAGTAATCGGTGATCTCTTGGGCCTTAAGGCGTGTAATATCATTCTCAACATTGATAGTCTTATGTGCCGACTTGCGTTCGTCTTGGGTAGAATTGCTGTTACTGTTTACGAGATTTTTGCTAAAAGCCCCCTTGCCGATGTAAATGGCATCATATTTGCCGTCCCAATTATCACGCAGAGATACGAAGCGCTTCATAGTCATTGTATCAATCTCGATGCTTTCTACCCCTTGAAGACTATCGAGTTCACTCAAGGGGTACTTGTCATTGGCATCCAGTTCTAAGCTTGCAGTACTGGTGGGATCTGTGATCTCCAGAATACGGATCGTGTATGTATTATCAACTGCATTAACGGATAAAACAAAAAAATGAATGCTTAAAGCGATTAGCAGCGCAACGAATATCCCCCCTGAGAAATAAAACCATGTTCTCCGCCGGAATAATTTCATTCAGCATCTCCCCCGATAAGAAGTGGAATAATTGGTTGGTAGATTTATCGAAAATTTTCGCTAAAATTGTCTAACAATTGGAAATCATAATTGTAAAAAAAACAGTTATGTGCTATATATCATTCTAGGACAATTTACCTTCATAGGCAATAATAACATATGTAAAAGATACCTTAAATTTAAGCAATTAGAACTATAAATTCAATGAATTATCAGAAAAACACTTCTGTAACACGCAAAGTCCTGGGCAAGATAGATTTCGGTTTTTTTCGGAAAAATGGAAATTGACTTTCCACTTCTGCTAAATGTTATGAGGTTCGAATATTGAGGAATTTAAGTGAGAGCTGGAGATGAGCTACTGTGCCAATCATAAAAAAAAGACTTGGAGATTTGTTGGTAGACAACAGCATTATCTCGCAGGAGCAGCTGACTGAAGCACTGGCGGAACAACGCAAAACCAAACGAAAGCTTGGGGACCTGCTGATCTCGCAGGGCTACATTTCAGAACAACAATTAATCGAAGTATTGGAATTTCAGCTTGGTATACCACACGTTAGTTTGTTCAAATATCAGATTGATCCGGCTATCACACAAATTATTCCGGAGAGCATGGCCAAACGCTATCAAGTGCTTCCCTTCATGAAGGAAGGCGGCAAGCTGATGGTCGCTATGGCTGATCCGCTGGACTATTTTGCTATTGAAGATTTGCGGATGAGTACAGGATTCAGAATTGAACCTGCAATCTCTACCAGGGATGAGCTGCAGCGGGCGATTGCCCGTCATTATGGTATGCGTGATTCTATGAGCCAAATGATGGTAGAGTTGCCCACTCAGGAAGAGATTGAAGAGACCGAGATTACGGATGAGGATTCACCAATAGTCCGGCTGGTCAATCAGATGATTCAGCAGGCAGTAGCCTTGCGCGCATCCGATATTCATGTAGATCCGGGAGAGAACAACCTCTCCATCCGATACCGGATCGATGGAACACTGCGGACAGAACGTGTAATTCCCAAACAGATGCAGGGCTTTATCACCGCGAGATTGAAGATTATGGCGAAGCTTAACATAGCCGAGCGCAGGCTTCCCCAGGACGGACGCATCAAGATGCAATTTGATTACAAGATGGTTGATATCCGTGTGTCGTCCCTGCCGACTATGCATGGAGAGAAGATCGTGCTCCGGCTGCTGGATCTCAGCACTGGCGTCAAATCCGTAGACAGTCTCGGCTTCAGTGAGTCGAATGCTGCTGTATTTAGAGAAATGATTGCCAGACCGTACGGAATTTTGTTGATTACAGGGCCAACGGGAAGCGGGAAAACAACGACCTTATACTCTGCCTTGAACCAACTAAATGTGGAGAGTACGAACATTATAACCGTCGAGGACCCGGTAGAGTATCAGCTTGAAGGGGTCAATCAAGTGCATGTGAATGCTGCGGTCGGTCTCACCTTTGCGGCTGGATTGCGATCGATTCTGCGGCAGGATCCCAATATCGTTATGGTCGGGGAAATACGTGATACTGAAACAGCAGAGATAGCTGTCAGAGCATCGTTAACCGGACATCTTGTTCTATCTACATTACACACCAATGATGCTATCAGTACCATTTCGCGCCTTAGGGATATGGGAGTTGAGCCTTATTTGATTGCCTCGTCCCTTATAGGAGTAGTTGCCCAGCGGCTTGTGCGTAAAATCTGCCCGGACTGCAAAGAAAAGTACAAGCCGTCGGAGCAGGAAGCGATCATGCTGCGGAAATACGGCCTGCCTACAGACTATTTACACCGTGGACGGGGCTGCGGGAGTTGCAGCACTACAGGATACCGTGGGCGAATGGCCATTCATGAAGTCCTGACGATAGACGACCACATGCGGCAATTAATTACCGATCTGGCATCTGTTGATGAATTGAAGGCTGCTGCCCGGCAACGCGGGCTTGTACAACTAATGGAGGATGGCTTTCTTAAGGTTACACAGGGAACTACAACACTCCAAGAGGTCCTGAGAGAGACTGTATCGCAATAAACAAGAATTGATGGTTCTAAATCATGCGTTGAGGAGGATAGCCAATGACTACTTTCACGAGGAACATCATAGAACTGCTCCATATGGCCTATACCTCCAAAGCATCGGATTTGCATATCTCCGTAGGGTCTGCACCTGTAATCAGAATTGATGGAGTCCTGCACCCTGTTGAAGGAGATCGGGTCACGGCTGCGGAATCACAGGCAATGGCAGGGGTGCTTATGGGGGAAGGGAATAGCGGTATTTTCAATACTGCTGGAGAAATTGACTTCTCTTATCCGCTAGATAACGGAGTACGTTACAGGGTCAATGTGTATCGGCAGCGGAGCGGGGTAAGCATTGCAGCCCGTTCTATTCCTGCGGAGATCCCGTCACTACAGCAACTATCCATGCCGCTCATTCTGGAGAGCTTGGCCAAGAAGCCGCAAGGTCTGATCCTGGTGACAGGCCCTACGGGCAGCGGCAAGTCCTCCACACTGGCAGCAATGATTCATTCAATCAATCAATCGGAGAGCAAACATATCGTAACGCTGGAGGATCCCATTGAGTTCTTGCACAGCCATGGTAAGTGCTTAGTGGATCAACGTGAAGTCGGGAGTGACACCCACAGCTTCGCCAGCGGTCTGCGGGCGGCATTGCGGCAGGATCCGGATGTTATCCTGGTCGGTGAAATGCGTGATCTGGAGACGATCTCGGCAGCCGTTACTGCGGCTGAGACAGGGCACCTGGTACTGGCAACTCTACATACAACGGATGCACCACAGACGATAGACCGGATTATCGATGCTTTTCCAGGCCATCAGCAGAATCAGATTCGTTCGCAGCTGGCTTCAGTGATGCTAGCCGTAGTCAGCCAGCGTCTATTCCTAAGAGCCACAGGCCGGGGGCGGGTATGTGCAACGGAGATTCTGGTGAATACACCGGCTGTGGCCAATCTGATCCGCACGGAGAAGACACATCAACTAAAGAACGTCATGCAGACCAGCAGGGCGCTGGGGATGCACACACTGGAGATGAACATCCGTGAACACCTTGCGGGTGGTCTTATAACTCCTGCGGCAGCCAAAGCCTATATGAGCGAGGTGAACGGCTAATGGCATTATTTGAGTACCAGGTTAAGACACCGGCAGGCAGACCAATCAAGGGGAAGCTTACCGCTACGGATAAACCAGCTGCCATGGACGAGCTCCGTAAGCGTGGTCTTACCGTATTCTCACTGGTCGAACGTAAAACCTCCCTTCTGCAGATGGATATTTACATAGGAAATCCTGTTAAGACGGTTCACTTTATTATTTACTGCCGCCAATTCGCTACGCTAATGAGGGCTGGAGTATCTATCGTAGACGCCACGCGGATTCTGGCAGAGCAGACGGACAGCAAGCCGCTACGCAAAGCACTTCAGGATGTAGGTTCCAGCCTGCTGCGGGGGATTCCGTTCTCCCAAGCCGTGCAGGATCACAAGCGGATCTTCCCGCCGCTGTTTGTCAGCATGATCCGTGCAGGTGAGGAATCGGGAAATATGGAAGGGACGCTGGAGCGGCTGGCGGTATTTTTTGAGAAACAGCATACAACGACTGAAAAGATAAAATCTGCGCTGACTTACCCCATCACCGTTGGCGTCATGGCTGTCGGGGCAGTTATTTACCTGCTGTGGGCGATTGTGCCGCAGTTTGTCACCATGTTCGAATCAATGAATGCAGAGCTTCCAGCAATTACTAAGATGGTGCTGGCGCTCAGTAAGAGTATTCAGGGCCAATGGTATTTCTGGATATTGGGAGTACTCCTCTTGGTGGTTGCTTATCAAATAACGAAACGTACCGAGAAAGGTGCATACGCGCTTGATTATGCCAAGCTGAAGGTACCCGTTTTCGGTAAGCTCAATCAGAAGGGCTCGATCGCGCAGTTTACCCGGACCTTCTCATCACTCTATGCAAGCTCTGTACCGATTCTGCAATCCCTTGCCATTGTTGAAGAGGTGGCAGGAAATAAGGTGATTGGTCGTTATATCCGCAGTGCAAGTGATTCGCTGAGACAGGGAAATCCGCTTTCTGATCCGCTTAAGAAGGCATGGGTATTTCCGCCGCTGGTGACACAGATGATCGCCATCGGTGAAGAGACAGGGGCACTGGATACGATGTTATCGAAGGTTGCCGATTTCTATGAGATGGATGTGGAGAATACGGTGGACCGGCTGAAGTCGCTGTTAGAACCGCTTTTGATTGCTTTTTTGGCAGGGATAGTGGGAGTGATTGTTGCCGCCATTATGCTGCCGATGTTCAGTCTGTACGGCAATATGTGAACCTTGCGGTTCCTTGCAGCTATTGAAAGGGGTGACGCCGGGAAAACGGCGCGGAGGCTGAAGCTAAGCCGCTTCCGCTGTGCTGGACGTTGGAGAGAACTGCTTCTGTACCAAGAGCACACACTACTAAATTCAAGGGGGACACGAAATGTTAGCGCAGGCGATTAAAAGAAGACTTAGTAAGAAAGAGAACCAAAAGGGGTTCACGCTGATTGAGTTACTGGCGGTTATTGTTATTTTGGGGATTATTGCGGTGATTGCAGTTCCAATGATTAGTGGAATTATAAATAAAACCAAAGTAGATGCTGATCTAGCTACTGCTCGCCAAGTGTACGAATCTGCAAGACTATACGTAACAGCAGAAAAACAGGGCGTATTCACAAGCACTAGTGGAATGACTGTAACCGTAGCAGAGTTGAAATTGAAGAAGTATTTAGATAATGGGATAGTCCTACCAAGCACCAAGGAACCTCTTTCAGGCGGTAATGTGTATTTTGACGCAGATGGTACTTTAGTTAATCTTGTGGCTGTAGATCTTAGAACATCTACTCTAAATACAGATTCAACAATGAAGAAATACAAAGAGACCGAAATTCTTTCAACAGAAAAAGAGTGATTTTTACTATTGTATATTTTAAGGAATCGGACTCATTCCGGTTCCTTTTTTAAAATCCCCGAAAGGGACAACCATCAACTATGACTACATTTATCGCAATCTATATAACGCTGCTAGGTCTGACGCTTGGCTCTTTCTTCAACGTAGTAGGTTTGCGGATACCGGCAGGAGAGTCTCTGGTGCATCCGCCATCGCAATGTCCTAAGTGCAGGACCAGGCTTACGGGAATGGATTTGATCCCGGTGGTCAGCTATCTGTTCTCGCGGGGGAAGTGCCGGCATTGCGGAACTCCGATATCCCCTGTGTACCCGCTTGGTGAAGCGGCGACAGGATTCCTGTTTTTGGTGATGTATCTGAGATTGGGGCTGACCCTTGAGGGCGTTACCGGAATACTGCTGGTGTGCCTGGCGGTTATTATTACGGTCTCTGATCTGAGATATATGCTGATTCCTGACAAGGTTCTGCTATTCTTCACGCCGCTCTTCCTGGTGCTAGTTCCTTGTTTGGCAAAGGTTTCGCTGGGGGCTCATTTGCTTGGCGCTTTATGCGGAGGGGGCATTCTGCTGCTGTTGGCTCTCTTCGGGGGCATGGGAGTTGGTGACGTTAAGCTGTTTGCATTGCTGGGCTGGATTATCGGATGGCCTAATGTTATTTTGGCCTTTCTTATAGCATGCGCCTTGGGGGCCGGAGTGGGCGGTATATTGCAGTGGTCCGGGGTCATTCAGCGCAAACAGCCTGTTCCGTTCGGGCCATTCCTGGCGCTCGGCGCACTGCTGTCGTTTCTGTTCGGCCCAGACATCATCAGCGCATATCTTTCGTTTATCGGTTAGGGGGAACATCATCGGATGATGGGATTAGGTCAACAAGCAGTCGGGATTTCCATAGAGGAATCCGCTATCCGCTGCGTCAGCTTGAAGAAGAATAAAACATGGGAAGTCCGCAAGAAAAAGGTGCTTCCATTACATCCCGGTATAATTGTAGAGAATCAGATTGCGGATGGGGAGTCGCTGCTGGATATTCTTAAGCCCTGGGTTAAGAAGCAAGGCCTTCGCGGAGCTAAGGTATCCTTAGCCATCCCGCCTGCTCAAATCATAATCCGTAAAATGAGTATTCCCAGCACAAATGAGAAGCAATTGGAGCAGCTTGTGAAGCTTGAGGTGGAGACGGGGCTGCATCTGCCTTTTGAAAATCCGGTATACGACTATGTAACTACTAGTGTTGATGAAGACCAGAGCCACCTGCTGGTATTTGCAGCACCGCGTAAGCCGATTCAGGATTATATCGATATCTTGGAAGCTGCGGGCTTGCGGGTAAATAGTATCGAAATATCCGCAACAGCGTTAGCCCGAAGTATCATGCTGAATCAAGGTCAAACCTTTGCAGAGACGATGCTGATCCATTTGGAGCGTTCACTGCTGGATATTTATATGTTCCGTGAGGGGAATCCTGTCTTCATCCGAACCATTAATGTTGCGGATCTTCAAGCAGGCAGGACAGAACCGATGGCTGTTCCTGGGCGAGAAGAGATCTCCTACAGGTCAGAGGTAGCTGCTGCTTATGAAAGTGCAGAGGAGCGTTTGTCGCCTGAGCAGATGCTGGAGATTACGGCGGAAATCTCACGGATGCTGAATTTCTATCAATATAGTCTTCATGACGGAAGTACAAGAATCAGCAATATTCTGATTACAGGAACACCTGGTATACGCGGTCAACTGCATGAGGAGTTGAGCCAGTCCTTAGCGGAGCAGGAGATTATTCCTTTAAGCCTGGATCAGCTTGAGTCCAGCGCGGCGAGAAGCGAGGATCAGCAGTTGAACAGCTACCGGATAGCTACCGGAGCTGCATTAGGCTATGGCCGAAAGCATATTAATCTTTTGCCGCGAGAAGACCGTGAAGCCATGCTGTTTCCTTATTTGGTCATTGCACTCGTTGGCATTTGGCTGCTGGGCATGGTGGGGAACGGGATCTTTTATACAGCCAATAAGGGGCAGATTAGTAATCAGTCTGAGCAGATTCAGGGTCTGAAGGACCGGGGTGAACTACTTCAGCTGGAGCTCGCCAAGGCTAATAATGGAGGTTCAGGTAAGCTGGACCGTAAGACTGCCGTTGAAGAGATTCTAAAGTATAAACAGAATATCGTTCCTATATTAAACGAGCTCGCATCCGGTCTGCCGCAAGGGGCGTCGTTTAATAGCATTGGCTACACGTTCCAAAATTCTATTGACCTAACAGTGAAGCTGTCCAAAATGGAAGATGCGGCCAAATATCTGGCTGAATTGCGAGAAATGTCCTTCGCTGTAGACGTCCTTGTTCAAAAGTTGTCTGAAGGAGATTTATCTGGCAATCTACCATCACCTACTACTCTAAAAAGCTACTATACAGCGAATTACCATGTTAACTTGGTCAAAGATCGGCTGCAAGAATCTGCTGCTTCTACAAACCCGGGGGAGGCGGATGAGCATGGAACAAATCAATAAATATCGTTCACCAATTGTGCTTGGCGTTCTTGTTTTGTTTCTGCTATTGTTCGCTTTCTTCTTGCTAGGATTTCAACCTACAACTAGTAAGATTGCAGAGCAGGAATCAGAGATATCGCAGTTGGAACAACAGAACCGACTCATGGAGAACAAAATACAAGAGTTTAATAGTTCAACGGCTGATAATGGTGCGCAGGATGAGCTTCTAGCCAAGCTTCCACGAGGAGACAATAGTGAGCAGTTAATTATTGACTTACAAACTATTGGAACAATGACCAATGCCAGATTGAAGGATATCGGCTTTGCGGTGGAGGATAACAATCCAGCTCAGGTTATGACGGGTTCTTCCGAAGCTGCATTTCCGGCAGTAAAGACAGTGAAGATGGATGCACTGGTAGAAGGGACTTATAACAATGTCCTGAGCTGGATGAATGCATTACAGCTTCTGCCGCGTATTATAAATGTGGATTCATTCAGCTTCCAGCACTCTAGTAATGCCAAAAATATGATTTCAGCCAATATTACTTTCACAGCATACTATGAGAAGTCAAAGGATACCGCTGACTAATCCTCCCCCCAACTCTGCCCCCCATTTACATGGAGGGCAGAGTTTTTTTACGCATTTCCCCCATTACCCGTTTATACCCCCAGGTGGTTTGGGTATTACAGCTTACGGGCTATTGTAATGTTATACAGTACTTATCGCAGCAGCTTAGTCTGAAGTACGCTTCAGGCTACCACACAGGAATACGAGGAGGCGTTCAAGATGAAGAACAAAAAATGGATGATCGGGTCACTGGCATTATCACTGGGTCTTGTCTCTGCAGGGGGCGGAGCGCTTGCGGCTTCACCGGTGGCAAGCATTGAGGGCGTAAGAACGGTTGCGGCGTCTGCGCCGGGCAAGGAAGGGCCAGCGACCATTAACAATCTCACTGAACGGAGCGTTGTTCCGCTGGTGGTTCATGCCAAGAAGCTATATACGTATGCCAGCCGGGGAGGCAATGTATTCAGCCCGGAGCGGTTCACTTATAAAGCACAGGAGTACCGCTATCTGTCCAGTGATCTGGGCTCGAAGCAGCAGCTGATGAGTTACATCAAGAAGGGATTTACGCATAATGCGGCCGCCTTCTACGCACAGACACAGTTCCTGGAGCATGAGGGCCGAATGGCGCAGGTCAATTCCGATCTGGGCAACTCGCTGGATTTCACCAGAGCGACTGCACGGATGGTCTCCAAGACTGCACAGGCGGCAGTGTTCGAGCTGACTGTACCTGCTGAAGGAGCGAACGGGTCGTCCGAGGTAGTAACAGTGAAGCTGAAGAAGGTTAACGGTTACTGGAGAATTGATATGTCGCCGGATACCCTTTTCTAAGCAGCAGAGGCTTCAGGCTCCATCCAGCGCTTCATAAATAACGGCTGTGCCGACCTTGTCACAAGGAGGGCACAGCCGTTTCTGGTTGCCATACACACTTCAGATGCTTCGGCGAACCGGAAGTTAACGCACCTTCACGCCGTCCTCGACGAGCTGTCTGCGCGGGGATTCGGGCTGATCGGATTTGCTCATCCCGCCGCGGTTGATGGCGATAACACGTTTCTGGGCGTAATAGGTATCGCGGGAGAGCAGATTTCTTTCTACGGCTTTACCATCTACGTGGCGGGTAATGTAAGTTTCAACTACATAGCCGGTTTTGCCGGCAAGCAGTACCCGGGTTCCGCCCTTGGGGAGCGACGCATCACTCACATATTTATCTGTAGGGGGCAGCACCTCGACGGTTCTGGATTCAACGGAATAGGTGACGTTCTTCGGGAACGTGCCGAACAGCTTGATGGTCAGCGTGCGCCCCTGGACTTCGGATTTGATGATCAGATATTTGCCGGTGTTGTTGCGGAAGCGGAAATTAATATACCCCTCGGCAAAAGTGGCGTCCTGCCCCTTGGGCAGATAGCTGACCGGAAGCGAGTGGTTGCGCCGTTCTACGATCTCCAGCCCGGAGCGCAGCGCGGCATTATACAGGGTGCTGGAGACCTGACAGATCCCCCCGCCGGTGCCGGGCTGGAGCTTGCCGTTCACGATGACCGGGGCTTCGCGGAAGCCGTATTCGGTCTGGGCCTTCTGGATCGCTTTTCCGTAATCAAAAACCGCATTCGGCGGCAGCACCGTGCCGTTTACAGCTTTGGCGGCCGCCTCCACATTGAAGCTGCGCCCGGGGCCGCTGGCCCCGAGGGAGGTGCTGAACTGGACGATTTTGCGATCGATGCCCTGATCCTTGAGCGCCTGTAGTGTGATCTTCGGCTGCTTGACGGCAAGGGGAACTTCCAGCTGAATCTGCTGATCCTGAAGTGTGCCGTCAGCGGCCAACCGGGTAGGCACCGCCGCCTGCATCGCAAGCTCCAGCGCCTGCCAGTCCACCTCGTAGGAGGAGGTGCCCGGCGTATATACGACCCGGTCATCTCCGGTGATCCGCCGGACCGCATCGACCGGAACGCCGAAGGAGGCTTTTTCCCATTCGGGATTCAAAAGACTTCTGAGCTGCGCAGTCTGCAGCTGAATCTCCATATTCCAGCTGCCGGACCAGCTGCGCCGGGCTTGTACCCGCTCCATCAGCGTGCCGTCTGTCAGCGTCTTCAGCGCCTGGAGGAAGTCCCCGGCCTCATAGGTCACACCTGCCTGCTTAAGGGTAACCTTGCGTCCGGCATTATTTTTTGCCTTCAGCATGAGTGGAGTGGCTTCCAGCGCCTGAAGTCTTGCATCCATTCCGGCCGCTACGTCAGCGATGTTCATTCCGCCAACCTCCCAGCCAGCGATAACGGTGTTTGCAGGTAGGGTAGGTTGGGTCCCGTATAGATGAAGTCCTCCGGCAGCCAGCGAACCGGCCAGCATCAGACCGAAACCCGCGATGAGAGCGGCGTGTATTTTTTTCATAAATAATCTCTCCTTCTATGGGGGCGAAACCTGATGTTTTTATGTATATGTAAGGATTCGGTAAAACTTTCGGGTACTCAAGGGGTTATGGATTTGTTACAATAGATACGCCTGCGATAATCATGCAGTTTATGGAAGCTCCCCCGGCCCGGTGGCCCGGCGGAAGATGTCAGAATCGGGAAGTGAGAAAATGATTGAGATGCAGGATGTATGGAAGACCTATGCTAACGGGACCCATGCATTGCAGGGAATATCGGTCAAAATCGACCGCAATGAGTTCGTCTACATTGTCGGACCGTCCGGCGCAGGGAAATCAACGTTCATGAAATTAATTTATAGAGAAGAAACGCCGACCAAAGGACAAATCTCTGTAGGCGGGTTCAATATCGGCAAGCTGAAGCCCCGTAAGATCCCTTATGTGCGCCGCAATATCGGTGTGGTCTTTCAGGATTTCCGGCTGCTGCCGAAGATGACGGCGTATGAGAATGTGGCTTTTGCGATGGATGTTATTGAGGCGCCGAAGAAGATTATCAAGAAGCGTGTGAATGAAGTGCTCGATCTGGTGGGACTGCGCAGCAAGGCAGGGCGTGAGCCCTCACAGCTCTCAGGGGGGGAGCAGCAGCGTATCGCGATTGCCAGAGCCATCGTCAACAATCCTTCCGTTATTATTGCGGACGAGCCTACCGGCAATCTGGACCCGGAGACCTCGTGGGGCATTATGCAGCTGCTGGATGAGATTAATTTTCGCGGTACCACGATCGTTATGGCGACCCACAACCGGGATATTGTGAACAAAATGCGCAAACGGGTGCTAGCGATTGAGAATGGAACGATCGTCAGAGACCAATTGAGAGGGGAATACGGTTATGAGTTTTAAAACCTTCTTGCGGCATTTGCGGGAAGGCTTCAAAAACGTATTCCGCAACGGCTGGATGTCGGTGGCGTCCATCACTTCCATCGTTGTCTCTCTCTTCGTACTCGGAGTGTTCATCCTGCTGGTGCTCAACGTCAATCAAATTGCGGACAAAGCAGACAGCCAGGTGCAGATCAATGTGCATCTGACGCTGAATACGGACCAGAAGATGCGGGAGAAGCTGGAAAACGAAATCGGCAATATGCCGGAAGTCAGCAAGGTGGAGTTCGTCTCCAAAGAACAGGGCTTGAAGGAATTCCGTGAAGATATGGGGCCGGATGCCGCCGAGCTCCTGGAAGGCTTCGATGAAGACAATAATCCGCTGCCGGACAAGCTGCTCGTTGAAGTGATTGAGCCGACCACGGTTCCGTTTGTAGCGGAGAAGATAGAAGCACTGAACAAGACACATGAAGAGCAGCCGATCTACAAGGTGAACTACGGTAAAGGCTCTGTGGAGACTTTATTCAAGGTGACCAAGGCGGTGCGGAATATCGGGTTTATTTTTGTAGCAGGACTGGCGCTGATGTCGATGTTCCTGATCTCGAATACCATCCGGGTAACGATTCTGGCCCGCCGCAAGGAAATCGGTATTATGAAGCTCGTAGGCGCGACGAATTATTTCATCCGCTGGCCCTTCTTCATCGAAGGCGCTCTGATCGGATTGATCGGTTCAGTGGTAACCTCGGGTGCGCTCTACGCCGGTTACAGCAGTTTGGTGGCTTCCGTGAAGGGAGATCCGATGCTGGGACTGCAGCTGATTCCGTTCGAGGATATCTGGTTGCTGTTATGCGGGCTGCTGGTGGGCCTCGGTGTACTGATTGGCGTATGGGGCAGCACGGTGTCGATCCGCAAGTTCTTGAAGGTATAGCCTGTATTATTCACATTATTGAACAAAGGACGGAGAGTGCAAGTTGAAAAGAATTGCTGCCGGAATGGCCGTAATATTGCTGGCTGTCACAATGTTCGGGCCCTCTGACGGGTATGCGAAGAAAACAAGCGTTGCCGAGATTGATAAGCAGCTGAAGCAGCTGCAGCAGGAGGTCCAGGCGGCCAAGGCGGCGCAGGAGAAGGCGGATTCCCGTAATCAGGAGGCTAAGCACTATAAGAATAAGACCACGCTGAATCTGGACTATGTCCTGGGGCAGATTGCACAGGTGAAGGGTGAGATGACCACGATATCCGGCAAAATTGCCAGCACGGAGAAGTCGCTTACCGTGACAGCAACGGAGCTGGATGATGCTGAGGCGCGCGTGGCCTCCCGCGAAAAGCTGCTGGAATCCCGTGTCCGTCTTATGTACACGGATGGCGCAGTCTCCTATCTGGATGTACTGCTGTCCTCGACCAGCTTCTCTGACTTCCTGGACCGGGCCGATTCCCTGAAGATGATCGTGGATCAGGATCAGGATCTGCTGGTGCAGCACAAGCTGGACAAGCAGACGGTGATTGCCAAGAAGCAGGAGCTGGAAGGGCAATATGCAACAGCGAAGCAGCTGTATACCGATCTGGAAGCCCAGCGCAGTATGCTGAAGGAGAAGGAAGCGGAGAAGCAGGAGCTCATCGCTTATTATGATGAGGAGATTGAGAATTCGGAGGTCATCTCTGCTGAGCAGGATGCCAAGCTGGTAGAGCTGGCCAGCAGCCGCTCTGCGCTGGAAGCGCAGAAGGACAAGATTAAGGCGGAGGAAGCAGCGCGCAGAGCGGCAGCCGCGAAGGCTGAGGCGCAGCGCCGGGCGGCATTAGCCGCAGCCAAGGCGGCGGAGAAGGCGAAGGCCTCCAAGTCTTCCGGCGGCGACAGCTCCTCCGTTGCGAGCGCAGAAGATTATTCGGGCGGAGACGGTCCTTACCTGCGGCCGGTGGGTTACGCGCGGATCTCTTCTCCTTTTGGCTACCGGACCCATCCGGTGACGCATGAAGTCGGCAAGCTGCATACCGGTATAGACTTTGCCGTGCCGCAGGGTACGAGTATCCATGCGGCGGATTCCGGTACAGTTGTGTTAGCGCAGTGGTATAGCGGTTACGGATACTGTGTCATTATTGATCATGGCGGCGGGGTATGGACGCTGTACGGACACATCCGCGAGGGCGGTATCAAGGTGAGCCAGGGACAACGGGTGGAGCGCGGACAGACGATCGCCGAATCCGGTTCAACGGGACGTTCCACCGGCCCGCATCTGCATTTTGAAGTGCGGATCAACGGGAAACCGGTGAATCCTATGCCTTATCTGTAAGTGGACTGAGCGGATGAATTATAAGTTTGGTTGAACTGATAAATATATTTTCATGCTGCGGCATATACTGGAAGAGATGCCGTTTCTCATGGAACGGACCCATGCTGGTGTTAAGATGGACAAGAAGGGACGGTGGGAACATCATGTTAAAGAAAAGCACTGCGGCCTTTATGATTGTCGCGGCACTGCTGTGCGGCAGTCTGCTGACCCTGGGCGTGACCGGTTATGTACAGGTATTCGGACAAGCCGCAGGTGAAGGGCTGGCAACGGTCTTGCAGACTGCCGGACTACAGGAGAAGGAATCGAAGAAGCTGGGTACCGCTCTTAGCCTGATCGAGAGCAATTATTATGAGAAGGTCGACCGGGAGAAGCTGATTGACGGTGCGGTCAACGGAATGATGGAAGCACTGGGCGACCCGTATTCGAACTACATGGGCAAGGAGACGGCACAGCGGTTCGAGGAGAGCATTGAAGGCTCCTTCTCGGGGATTGGCGCTGAAGTCTCCTCCGACAACGGTAAGGTCGTTGTAGTCTCCCCTATCAAGGGCTCACCGGCAGAGAAGGCCGGTATTCAAGCCAAGGATGTGATCCTCTCCGTTAATGGTGAATCGCTGGAAGGGCTGGAGCTGAATGCGGCTGTAGCCAAAATACGCGGTCCCAAGGGCAGCAAGGCGACCCTGAAGGTCCAGCGGACCGGAACAGCAGAGCCGCTGCAATTCGTCATCACCCGTGATGATGTCAGACTGGAGACGGTCTATGCGAAGATGGAGAAGGAGCATGTCGGTGTGATCGAGGTTACGCAGTTCTCACAGAACACCTCGGAGCGGTTCAAGGAAGAGCTGACGAAGCTGGAAAAGCAGGGCATGAAGGGACTCGTTATTGATGTCCGCAATGACCCGGGCGGTGTGCTGCCGGTCGTCATTGAGATGGTTGAGCAGTTCGTTCCTTCCGGCAAAGCCATCGTACAGGTGGAGGATAAGAACAAGCGGCGCGAGATCAGCACCTCGAAGGGATCAAGCAAGAAGTATCCGGTAGTCGTGCTGATGAACAAGGGCAGCGCGAGCGCTTCGGAGATCATGGCCGGAGCCCTGCAGCAATCTGCCGGAGCCAAGCTGATCGGGGAGAATTCGTTCGGTAAAGGCACCGTGCAGACCAGCTTCGAGGAGCAGCTCGGTGACGGAAGCCTGCTGAAGATTACGATTGCCAAGTGGCTGACGCCAGACGGCACCTGGATTCACGGCAAGGGCATTAAGCCGGATATAGCCGTAGCCCAGCCGGATTACTTCTCGGTGGCGCCGATTAACAAGAGCGTTACGCTGCAATATAATATGAACAATGCAGATGTCAAAAGTGCACAGACGATGCTGGATGGGCTAGGCTACAAGCCGGGCCGTAAGGACGGCTATTTCGATGCCGGGACCAAAGAAGCGGTCAAGAAATTCCAGAGCGCAGCCAAGCTGAAATCGACAGGCTCGATTGATGCCAAGACCGCGGAAGCGCTGGAGCTGGCGCTGATCAAGGTCATCCAGGATCCGGTGAATGACAATCAGCGGAATAAGGGGATCGAAGAAATTCAGAAGGAAATCAAGGCTGCGGCGTCGAACAAGTAAGAGGGCTGATTTCAGCCTTCTTTTTTTCTTTGAATGGGATATTATCATTTAATTCTGTTTTTAATTGTGGCCCGAATGTATGTGAAAAACAGCATACATTATGCTGGCTTGCAGGCGTATGGGCCAGATGTATGTGAAAAACAGCATATATTGTGCTGACGTGCAGGCGCATGGGCCAAATGTATGTGAAAAACAGCATACATTGTGCTGACGTGCAGGCGTATGGGCCAAATGTATGTGAAAAACAGCATACATTGTGCTGGCGTGCAGATAATCCCTATTTGCTATAGGCTATGAAAAGGAGTGTGCGAACCGTTGAATGTACTCCCGGAGCTGCTGACCAGCTGGGGCACAGCAGTCCTTCATCTGCTGATTCAGCCCTATTACTATATCGCTATTCTATTTATTGCCCTATATTACCGCAGACAGGTAGCCCTGGAGCGGAAGCTTATTCATGTGAAGCTGCATAGCTGGGGACCGGAAACCTGGCGGACCGTGTGGACTGGTGGACTCATGGGACTGGTGGTCTCCCTTGCCGCCGTTGCACTGGGAGTATCAGTGACCTATATGGCTGTTGCCTGTATCTGGGTAGTCAGCCTTATCTTAATGCTCTTTCGGGTGCGTTACTTATGCTTTGCGTATGCCATAGGCGTGCTGGGAATCGTGCAGTTTGTACTGTCGTTCTTCCCGGGGACGCTGCAGAGCGGAGCCGCCGGAACGGTTGCCGGTGCCGTGCGGGAGATGGACATCCCGGCGCTGCTGGTGCTGGCCGCGCTGCTTCACGTGGCCGAGGCGCTGCTGGCGCGCTGGCAGGGGCCACGGCTGGCGACGCCGTTGTTCCTTGCCGGCAAGCGCGGCAAGGTGGTGGGCGGCTACCAGCTGCAGGCCTTCTGGCCGCTGCCGCTGTTCGTGCTGATTCCCGCAGGCACGGGAATCGGTGAGCTGCCGTGGCATCCGCTGCTGGGCGGGGGCCTCGGCCTGGTCTCGCTGCCGGTCATCATCGGCTTCAGCGAGATGACCCAGGGCATGCTGCCCGGACGCAAGGCGGCCCGGACGTTCGGACGGCTGCTGATTTACAGCGCCGTCCTGCTCGGTCTCAGCCTGCTTGCGGACCTATGGAGCCCGCTGACGGTTGTCGCGGCGCTCGCGGCCATTCTGCTGCACGAAGGGTTAAGCTGGTACAGCGCTCTGGAGGAGCGCAGCCTTAGCCCCATCTTCGTGCATCCCCCGGCCGGCCGCAAGGTGCTGGCCGTGCTACAGGGCAGCCCCGCGCAGGAGCTGGGCATCCTGCCCGGCGAGATCTTGCTGAAGGTCAACGGGGTCCTGTTGACCAGCGCGGCGCAGCTGCATGAGGCGCTGCGCATGAACCCCGCGTTCTGCAAGCTGGAGGTGCAGAACCGCGAAGGCGAAAGCAAGTATCTGCAGCGCGCGATCTATGCGGGGGACCATCATCAGCTCGGCATCATTCTGGTGCCGGACCCGGACGGGGGCATCACCGCAGAGACCAAGCCGTCCAGTATCTTCAGCATCATCGGGATGCGGACAGGCATCCGGCAGAGGGGAGTGCAGGGCGACCGGCTGGGCCGGGCGAAGAAGACGCCGCCTGCGGAGGCCAAACAGACGCCGCCGGCAGAGGCCAAACAGGAATCTGCCGGCGTCTGACGGATGATTATCAACGTAATTGGTTCCCCCAGCGGCTGCTGGTACGGAAGCTTAAAGAGGCCCGTTCTTTCTGAACTAAGTTCAGGGGGAATGGGCCTTTTATATTTGATAAGGAAGTGATGTGAGGCACCTGGAATGTATGCGACAAACCGAATACAATCGCAATGCGTAACCATGGGGGCTTGTGGACCTCATGGTTGCGAAAAACAGGCATGACAAGACAGAGGCCTTGTCACCCCCAGGAATGAAAATAAGTCGGGTGCATCAGTCGCATCCCGACTTTTATTTTCGTATTAAACCGAACACAATCGGTGCTGCTGCGAAGAGGGGGCCCCATGCTCCGCAGCCCGTAACATTTTAGAGAAATCCTGCAAGAAATGCAGGAATACTGCCCAATAGAAGCGACCTATGCTGAAATTCTGCATCAAATGCAACAAATCCAGCGATAAGTTGCGCTAAGCACTGGAATTCCTGCAAATGATGCAACAATGTACCGTAGCCCGTAACATTTTTAGAAGAATCCTGCAAAATGTGCAACAATGCGATTCATACAAGCGATCCGTGAGAGGAAACTCTTAGAATTGGCGAGAGATAGGCGGAGCGCCACCATGAAAGGAAGAGGCACTTCAGAACGTATACGAAAACCGGCTACAGGGTGTGGCCAAAAAGGCATATGGGCTGGATGTTTGTTAACAGAAAGCGATAAGGCACAAGCGTCTATCACCTGTTAGGATTCAGTGCCTTATCCTGGATATGCTTGTCTGTGGCTCAATGGTTCCCCTGCGTACTCTTCAGATACAGAATCGCAATCTGTGTCCGGTCACGTACGCCGAGCTTGCTGAGGATGTCGGTGATATAGTTTTTGACGGTGCCTTCGCTCAGGAACAGCTTGGCGGCGATTTCCTTGTTGGTGAGTCCCTCTGCGATGGAGGTGACTACGGCCTGCTCGGACTTGGTCAGGCCATAGGAAGCAAGCGGCTGAGCCTCGGGAGCTTCCTGACGCGCGGATGGCTGAAGGAAGCCCGCCAGCTTGCGGGCAATCTCGGGATGAATGAGCATATTGCCCTCATGTACGGTCTTGATGCCTTGAATGATCCGGTCCGGCGGGATGTTCTTGAGCAGATATCCGCTGGCTCCGGCGCGCAGAGCCTCAATGATATACTCGTCATCATCGAAGGTGGTCAGCATCAGGACGGCTACGGCCGGATAGGCTTCTTTGATCATCCGTGTGCCTTCCACCCCGTCGCAGCCCGGCATCCGGATATCCATGAGTACAACATCCGCTCCGCCGGGCAGTTCCCCCAGCAAGGAGAGGGCCTCCCGGCCATCCCCTGCGGTTCCGGCCACCTCGATACCGGCATCCAGCCCGATCAATACCTTCAGGCTCTCGCGGATGAATGAATCGTCGTCAACAATTAATACTCTAATCATGAATCAGCACCTCTTATCTGTGAATATACTCCCGCTGCCCGTCCCCGGCTAAGTTGATGAGTGTGTGGTTGGGGGATGTGGCATATGGGGAAGCTGTGGTGTGGGTTACAGTTGGACAGCTGTTAGTCTGGCCGATGCTTCGGCTTATGGCACAAGGATAGTTGGAGAACTGACTCGTCTGCCGATGTTATGATGGGGAATATAGTTGGATTATGAGCACTTGCTGATCAACGAGTGGCCTCTCTGGGGACAACAGTTGGATAAACAACACTTAATTGTTCCCAATCTGCTCCGCAGCAGTAAAATCATCGACAGTAGATGCTGTTTTTCCAACTAATACCCTGGAAACATCAGAAACTGTGAAATTAAGATACGTTTTTCCACTTGCTTCTGCCAGAGAGGGAGCAGTTCCCCCCAGATCCACAAGTTGTTAGCATATAACACCTGTATCTCGATCCGCCTTCCCATCAGTTCCCCGTCAGTTATATGTACGCTATGGCTATAGCCAGCTTCCCACAGCCTCACTCTCATCCTTGCCCCACTCTCACGCCACTCCCTATTCAGCGCAGCACTCCCTCCGGCTGCCGATACACGGGCAGCCGGGTGATGACCGTGAACTGCGGCTGCAGCCGCAGCTCCAGCGTTCCGCCAATCAGGGCGCTGCGTTCGTGCATGCCTTTCAGGCCCATTCCGCCAGTATGGTGCAGCTTGTGCAGAGCCTCCTCCTCGGGCAGCTTCCCGTTATTGCCGGTCTCCATCCGCACCTCATGCTCCGTATAGGTGACCTCCACCCATACGGAGCTGGCCTGCCCGTGCCGCAGCGCATTGGTGATGGCCTCCCGGGCATTGGTGTACAGCACAACCTGAAGGCTCGGATAGAGCGGATAAGGAATCCCTTGCACCGTATAGGAGGTGGCAATACCTGTATCGCGGCCCACTTCTTCCAGCAGCCGGTCCAGCGCATAGGCTCCTTCAAGCTGCGGAGCAGGGTTAATCCGCTTCAGCGCCGCACGCATATCGTCCATACTGCCCGAGAGCTGATCCCGGATCTGGATCATCATCTGGAGTCCCGTTTCCGGTGCGGCAGGGAGGGTGTGGATGGCCGCTTCGGTCATCATCTTGACCCGGATCAGCCGGTGGCCGATGTCATCATGCAGCTGGCGGGCGATCCGCACACGTTCTTCTGCCTGCGCAGCCACCTCTATTTGCGAGGTGAACTGGAGGAGCCTTGCGCGGGCCTCTTCCAGCTCGAAATGCTTTTTGCGCAGCTCATCATAGAGGAATAAGGTATCGGCAC
The DNA here is from genome assembly GCF_037975325.1 of Paenibacillus sp. FSL P2-0136. Classification (NCBI taxonomy): domain Bacteria; kingdom Bacillati; phylum Bacillota; class Bacilli; order Caryophanales; family Paenibacillaceae; genus Paenibacillus; species Paenibacillus sp. FSL P2-0136. The sequence continues at coordinate 6,593,572 of NZ_CP150244.1, read as the reverse complement.
GCCCGCGCCCTGTGCGGAGCAGCAGCAGATTCAAGCCGGCACAGAGCAGGAAGGTAAGGTTCGTGAACACAAGCACTGCCGGAGCACCATGAAGCAGGGCGGCATTCAGCAGGGCCAGATGAATACAGAAGAAGGTGAGGGCCGTATTCTTGGGCTGCCGCCGGGTATAGGAGATCACCGCAGACAAGGCCGGAAAAACCATCAGAGGCCCGTATTCGTAACAAAGCCAGGCGGTGAGGATCAGCTCCATGCCTCCGGTCAGAGTGTAGAGAGGCCCGGATTGCCTTGCACCCAGTGTGACCAGCAGCATCAGCAGCATGAAATGCAGAGTGAACCAGTCATAGTCCGCGAATTCATAGACTTGAATTGAGAGGATCGCCGGGATTATAAGCAGGCTGTAGCGCAGCAGTATCAGTTCTCTGGTCAAGTAAGCTCATCCTTTTAGATCAAATATCCCTAATCGGTCAACATTCTTCTCAGGTATAACCATCTTAGCATAAGAGTGCTGCCCTTCAGGAGATGACTTTCGTCACCTCTGGATCATGACCTTTAGTACCTTCGGCTGTGTCCGCCCTACTGTACAATAAGAATACGAGAATGAAGGAACAGGGGGCATCGGCAATGGCACTAGCAGTACTGAGCGATGTTGTGAAGAGATATGACGGTAAGCTGATTGTGGATCACGTCAATTTCAATATACAGGAGGGTGAAATCTTCGGCCTGCTGGGCCCGAATGGTGCCGGGAAAAGCACGACCATCAGCATGATCTGCGGGCTGCTTCAAGCCGACAGCGGCAATATTATTATCGACGGGCTGTCCGTACGGGAGCGGCCGCTTGAGGTGAAGAAGCGCATCGGGCTTGTGCCCCAGGAGCTGGCGTTATACGAGAATATGACGGCAAGCGATAATGTAAGCTTTTTCGGCAGACTCTATGGGCTGCGCGGACAACTGCTGAAGGAGCGGACCCAAGAGGCGCTGGAGTTCACCGGCCTAAGCGACCGGGCGAGGGATAAACCGTCAACCTTCTCGGGAGGGATGAAAAGACGGCTGAATATCGCCTGTGCCATCATGCACCGGCCGCGCCTGATTATTATGGATGAACCCACGGTCGGCATTGATCCGCAGTCACGCAATCATATTCTGGAATCCGTGAAGGCTTTGAATAAGATGGGGTCGTCGGTGATCTACACCAGCCATTATATGGAGGAGGTCGCTGCGATCTGTGACCGGGTGGCCATTATGGACCAGGGGCATATTATTGCCTGCGGTACGGAGAACGAGCTGCGCGAACGGGTGGCCCACGAGGAGAAAATCGTTGTGAAGGCAGCGGGCATCACCCCTGCCTTAGTGAACGAGCTGGGGCAGCATCCCCGGATCAACCGGGTAGAAGCGGTGCAGGATGCGATAGAGCTGTATCTTCCCTCCTCGCAAAGTGCGCTCCAGGATATTCTGTTTATTTTCTCCAAGCACGAAGGGGTCATTGCCTCCCTGAATATTGAAGAGCCGGATCTGGAGACCTTGTTCCTTAGTCTGACCGGCCGCACCTTGCGGGATTAGAGAGGGGGGATAGGTGTGAATATCTGGATCATTATGGGGTTTGAGCTGCGCAGACAGCTCCGTTCACGCACGTTGCTGCTTAATATGTTTCTGCTGCCGCTGGTGCTGATCTTCCTCTTGGGCGCTTCGCTCTCCGGGGTGGTCGGGGTACAGGGGGCAGATGAAATCAAGCCTGTACGTGTAGCTATTGTGAATAGCGGAGGCGGAGGGGCAGAGGCATCTGCGATCCTTACGGCTTTTCTGGAGTCGGCTGAGGTGAAGGGGCTCATTATTCCTGTCAAGACAGAGAGCCGTGAAGCTGCGGAGAGCGGGCTGCGTACCAGTAAATATGCCTATGGGGTTATTGTTCCTCCGGGCTTCGACCAGGAGGTGCAGAGCGGTAAGAAAGCGAGCCTGGAGTTCATTCTGGGCAGGAGCCATGACGATAACCGGGTCGCCGGAACAGCCTTCGACAATCTGCTGATGGAGCTGAATTATAAGCAGGCGGCAGCCGTAACCCTTGGACCACAGGCTCTTACAGCGACTACGGCACCTGCCGGGAAGCCGGGGGTGGTGCTGGGGGATCTGAACAATGGCGGGAAGACCTATTCGGCGGCCCAGTTCTATGCAGCGTCCATGCTGCTGATGTTCCTGATGTATAGCGGACTTACTGTGACAGCCTCACTTTTTAACGATAAAGAGAACCATACGCTGTTCAGAATCCATTCCATGCCGGTAAAAGACAGTCATCTGTTCATCGGCAAAATGCTCGGCGTAGGCCTGGTCAGCATCCTGCAGTGCCTTACGATTATTCTGCTGTCTGACTGGCTGTTCGGCGTCTACTGGGGCAATCGCCCGGGGCTGCTGCTGCTGTTCTGTCTGCTGATGATTGCCGCCTCGATGACGCTGGGCGTACTGATCTGCCTCTTCAGCCGGACCTCGGCGACGGCTACGAACATCATTAGTGTCCTGACTATAGTGATGACCTTCGTCAGCGGAGGAATGGCGCCGCTTCCCGATTCCTGGGTGAACAGTGCAGGTGCATTCACGCTTAACCATTGGGTGCAGCAGGCAGTCATCCGGATGATGCTGCATTCCGGTCTGGAGCAGCTTTTGCCGAATCTGTGGGTGATGTGCTTCATCAGCGCGGCCTTGTTCGCGGCAGTGATTGTCTCATACCGGAAGGTGGGTTACCGTGGATAAAATATTAATTATTGCCTGGAATATGATCAGACGAAGCATTGGCACCTTCAGGGGACTTATGGTATTCATTCTGCTTCCCGGTATAGTGGTGGCAGCGATTATCTCCCTTACCGGAGGGATGGCGGAGGGACCGGCAACCGTTCTATATGCCAACTCGGATACGGGGGCAGCCGGCAGACATTTGATTGCGGAGCTGGAGCAGGCCGGAGAATATAAGTTCGAGCCGCGCAGGGATGAGGCCGCTTTGAAGGAAGCGACAATTAAGCAGGAGGGAACGGTGGGGGTGTTCATTCCTGCCGGGTACACTGCCGCCTTAATGGCGGGGGACCCGCTGCAGATCAGCATCTATGAGCTTCGGGCAAGCGAAAGCTCAATCATGATGAAGATGAAGATCACCGCCACTGCCGCTCAAATTGCCGAAGCAGCACATACCGTTGCTGCCGCCAGTGGAGGAACAGGCGATATGCAGGCGCAGCTCGCTGCTGTGCTGAAGCAGTCGGAGCAGCACAACGTGGGTAGCACCCGTACCGATTATGATCTCTATCCACGGCAGACGCTGGGCGTGGTTACAGGGATGACACTTATGTTCCTGATGGCACTGGTGACCAGCTCCGTCTCCCAGATCACGGATGACCGCAGAGGGCGTACCATGATGCGCATGTTCAGCGCTCCAGTCCGTTCTTATGAAATTGCGCTTGGCAACTTCCTGGGCAGCTTTCTTGTGGGAATGATTCAGATCCTTGTCGTGCTGGTGCTGGGCAAATGGGTGCTCCGCTACGATTATGAGATGCCGCTCTTTCTCTACTTCCTGGTTCTGGCGGCCTTCATGCTGGTCTCCATGGGGATTGCCAGCACCGTTGCTGGGCTGATCCGTAATCCGCGCAATGCCGGGATGCTGAATTCGCTGATTCTTACCCCTACCTGCATGCTGGGCGGCTGCTTCTGGCCCGTCTCCATCATGCCGGAATATATGCAGAAGCTGGCCAACTTTACACCGCAGAAATGGGCGATACAAGCGGTAGACATTGCCGCGACCGGTGGCGGCTGGAACGAGCTGTGGATGCCGTTTGCGATCCTGGGCCTGATGGCTGCCGTTCTGCTGGCGATTGGCTCTGCCATTCTTCGTCCGAATGAAGCCGGAATCAGTACCTGAGGTCGAAGCGTATCTTTGCTGCCCTCCATGTCTAAAACGGACATATTCAAATTATATAATTATGTGATATGATCGAATCAAAGGAAGATATGACAGGGGGATACGAGGATGGGCAGCAATAAGCTGGCTTGGACCTGGAAGGTGAAAGAGGAATACTTAGAGGAATACGTACAGATGCATCTGGAGCCGTGGCCGGAGATTCTGGAGGAGCACAGCAAGGCGGGCATCCGCAACTACTCTATTTTTCAGAACGGCAACCAGTTCTTCTATTGCTTTGAATGTGATAATACAGAAGCCGCATTCGCCTACATCGCCGGGAGTGAAGCCTGCAACCGCTGGAATGCGATCACCTCGAAGATGGTCGAAGGTTCCTTTGATTTCAACGATGCGGTTCCGATGGTGCCACTGCGTGAGGTCTTTTATCTGAAGTAGTCCGGTTTACAGCAATGTTCATTGGAGCTATACTGGAGAGAATCGTTTGAAGCTAACTGAATAGGTCAGTGTAATTAGGAGGAGCCTGTCACCAAGGCTTCTCTTTGTCGTTTTATGGATTTTTTTTAGGAGAAAAGGAGTGGGAATAGCAAGTGGAATTCATATTGTACTTACTGCTGATTCTATTATTCACCAAGCTGGCCGGGGACTTGTCTGTGCGGCTCGGGCAGCCTGCGGTGCTGGGAAAGCTGCTGGTCGGCATCCTTCTCGGACCAGCCGTGCTCGGCTGGGTGCAGCCGGGCGGATTCATTCATTACATGTCCGAGATTGGCGTGCTGCTGCTGATGTTCATCGCGGGACTGGAGACAGACCTGAAGCAGCTGCGAGAGAACTGGAAGGCGGCTCTGGCAGTCGCGGTGGGCGGAATTCTGCTGCCTTTTATCGGCGGATATGGCATCGGGGCATGGTTTGGCTTCGCGGACCACAATGCGCTGTTTCTAGGGGTGATTCTAAGTGCGACCTCAGTCAGTATTTCCGTTCAGGTACTGAAGGAGATGGACCGGTTGAATTCGCCGGAGGGCTCGACCATTCTGGGGGCGGCGGTGATCGATGACATCCTTGTTGTGATTCTGCTGGCGGTGCTGATGAGCTTTTTTGGCACAGGCAGTGACATCTCCATTCCCCTGTTGATCGGCAAAAAACTGCTGTTCTTCGCCGTTGCCATCCTCGCCGGCTGGCTGGCCGTCCCCCGGGTGATGCGCTGGCTTGCCCCGCTGCGGGTGACGGAGCCTGTCATCACGGCTGCGCTGGTGATTCTCTTCGGGTACGCGTATTTCGCCGAGATGATGGGGATGGCCGGGATTATCGGCGCTTTTGCCGCCGGAATTGCTATCGCGCAGACCTCGTTCAAGCATGTGGTGACGTCCAAGGTGGAGCCGATTGCGTATTCGCTGTTCGTGCCGGTCTTTTTTGTCAGCATCGGGCTTAGTGTCAGCTTCGAGGGGCTGGGCAGCCACATTCTATTTGTGGTGGTGTTATCCTTGTTCGCAATATTGGCGAAATGGCTGGGCGGCGGAATCGGCGCACGGCTGACCGGGTTCAGCCTACGTTCCTCGCTGGTGATTGGGGCAGGCATGATCTCTAGAGGCGAAGTCGCCCTGATTATAGCCGCCACGGGCCTGTCGAGCGGGCTGCTGCAGCCGGAGTATTTCACTGGAGTGATTATTGCTGTAATTGTAACCACACTTGTCACGCCGCCGCTGCTCAAGGGCATGTTCCGATGACTATTTTTTAAAGAAAATAAGACAATCTCTAAATTTGTGGACCGTGATAATCTTATATAATGGGTTGTACTCAAAAAAAACGATTAGAGGGGAATGAGTCCTATCCGGTCTACAGCTACAACACTGGCAGCAGGCACGGTCCTGTCGCTTAGCCTGCTGCTGGGGTGCAGCAGCCAAAATACATCCGTCACCGGTACGCCGGGGGCAGAATCGGCTCCGTCTGCCTTAGCATCTGCTTCTGCGTCGCCATCGGCAACTCCTACTGCCCCTGCACAGACTGTTTCATCTGCACCAAGTGCTTCACCAGCAGACGCAGAAACTGCATCCTCAGCGACTCCGATAACTACAGCTGGCCTCACCAGCCAGTTCCCGCCGGATGGTCTGGCCGGATCGGTCATTATCGATTCTGTGAATGCCGAAGGGACAGTTCGGGCAAGAACCTCAGCGGGACAAGGCGAGCTACTGATGATCTCAAGCAGCCCGGAGGAGCGGGGGCATCTCAATGTTTCCAGCAATTACGGTCTTGAAGGGGAGCAGACGTATCAGGCCGATTACTCCATCGTATACCGGGCGGAGAAGCAGGATCAGTTATTGCTTAAGCTGCCCGCCTTCTTATTCGTACGCCCAACAGACCAGGTTCTGGAGTTCGGTCAAGTCAGCTTCAAGAATGCAGAAGTGTATCTGCTTGCTCCCCAATACAAGTCCGGGCATGGACTGGTTGCTTACGCCTTTGCGGTCAATAAGATAAGCGGAGAAGTATTTCCCTTATCCTTCAAGCAGGGGGAAATCGTACACGATACGCTGGTCTACTCCGAGCTGCCGCCGTTCCCGGCCAACCAGAACGAACAGTTAGTGGTGCACTCGCCTGAGGGTGCTGGCGGTGACCCGGAGCTGAAGCCACGGGTATACGATTTAGATCTGGAGAAGCGGCTGTTTATCGCGCGTTAGAGTAAAACCTCCCTTCTATCTGGAATTTTGCTTCCGGGTAGAAGGGAGGTTTTTTAATATAGTAAGATACTGAAAATCAAAGGGGAGTGATTAGGGCGGCTGACGGAAGTACGTTGGATGGGACGGATGAGAGGGATAAATCCCTCAGATGCGGCAGAAGTGGGCGGATGAGTGGAATGTTGCCAAGTTTAGTTGAAGAAGAGTATTGAAGTGCACTAGTACACCTGATTTCAGCGAACATACGCCAAAACAGGCAAGTGAAGTGCATTAGTGCCCCCGAATTCACGGGATACCGGCCAATTGAGTAAATGTGGTGCACTAGTGCCCCTTAAATCCCCAAATGCGTGCCAATCCAGCAAATAAGGTGCACTTCTGCACCTCATTCACCCTATCCCCGCCAACCATCAGCTCCCCCCACTCCCGCCGCAAGTGAGCGGCGGACTGCCATACCGCCACATTGCCACACTCGCCACATCCCTCAGTTCCCCGTACTCTCATACCGGGACAACCCGTACCGGAAGACTCCGTAAGCCGCTGCCGCGCTTCCGATAGCCGCGACAGGGGCGAGGAGCCACCAGCCGGACCAGCCGCTTTTGCCGAAAATATAGGTTGCCGGGTAGAAGCTGATGAACGCATAGGGCAGCACCGTAGAAATGAAGATGCGGATCGCCTGCGGAAACAGGGTAATCGGATATTTGGCCAGATCGGACAGATTATGCACCATTAGCGGGAACGCATTCCCGGCATTGCGAATCCAGAAGGCCGCCGAGTTACCCATGAGGTTAATGGATACCCGGATAATGACCGCTGTGACGAATAACAGGATAAGAATAGCGGCCTTGCCCGCTGTCCAGTGGATAGGGCTGTGCACAAGCGACTGCCAGATGATCACCCCGCCGATGAGCAGATTGCCGAGTCCGTTAATCCCAATCCCCGTGCAGAACACCTGAAGAACCACCGGCACCGGCCGCAGCAGATAACGGTCCAGCTCCCCTGTGTTGACCAGCCTGCCCAGCCGCCAGCTGCCCTCGAAGAACAGCGAACCCGCCCCCTCCGTCAGGAAGATCATAGCGTACATGAAGGTAACCTCCCAGAACTGCCAGCCCTGAATATCCGGAATCCGGTCATAGATCACCCACAGAAAGACGAACCCGAGTACCTGCGTCAAGGCTGCCGAACACATCAGGATATAAAAGTCTTTGTTATACTCCAGAATCGCCTTAAGCTGCTGCACATACAGCCTTCTATAGAGATAGAGCATTTGCGATATTTTCATTCTGCGTCCTCCTTCCGCCTTAGCCCCCATGAATGGTCACCTGGCGGACTGCCCAGTTCCACATGGCTTTGCCCGCTATCCAGAGCCCTGCCCCCCAAAAGAGCTGAATCCCGATCAGCCGCAGGCTTTCCCACGTATCTGCCTGTTGCAGGAAGATCATCGTCGGAGTATGAATGATGGCCTGGAAGGGCAGCAGCAGTGCCAGCTTTTCCAGCCAATTAGGGAAGAAGGCCAATGGCACCAGCGCGCCCGACAGCAGGTTAGTGAGCGCAATCCGCGTCCAGACAATCCCCAGTGAACCCGTCGACCAGAAGCATAACAGAGCCGCCAGATAGACCACGCCGAATTTGACCACAACCGCGCAGAGCAGACTGACCGCAAACAGCAGATAGACGATCGGCGAGTGGGGAAAGGTCACTCCGGTAAGGAAGGTGGCGAACACGATCAGCAGAACCGTACTCATCGCCCCCTCCAGCAGACTCGCACCCAAAGTCTCAGCGAATCGGGCCGTCTGAAAATCAATCGGCTTCAGCAGGTCCATGGCGACGCTGCCGTCCAGGATTTTGCCGGAGATAGCGGTCTCGGAATACCAGGACAAGACGGAATTGGCCAGGAAGGTCACCAGCAGATAGGTCTTCATCTGATCCCAGGAGTAGCCGCCCACCGCCTCGCGCCCGCCATAGATTCCCTGCCAGAGGAAGAAGATCGCTACGAGATTAATTGAGTTTGCGAGTAAATTAATGATATAGGAGTTCCGGTAGGCCATCACATTTTGCAGAGAGCGATTGGCAATGCTTCTGTATTTGTTAAGCCGGGCTGATGTCATCATCATGCGCCTGCCCCCTTGCTCCCCGGTGCTCGTTCAGGTCCAGATGTCCGTCATAGACAGCCTTAATGACCTGCTCAATATGGGTGTCCTCCATGCGGAAATCGAGTACCTCCCCATGCTTCATCACCCGGCTAACCACTTCACTGGCGGTATATTCATACCGGTCAAAAGTGACCGAGAACTCCTGGCTGCTCTGCTGTTCCAGCTTCAGCCCGGGGCTATGCTCCAGCAGCGCGTACAATTCCGGCATGGGGGAGCGTACCTGGAAGAAGATGACGCGGTTTTTGGCAAAACGGGCCTTGACCTCGCTCAGCGTACCGTCATAAATAATCGCGCCGTGATCGATAATGACCAGCCGCTTGCACAGGTCCTCGATGTCGCCCAAATCATGGGTCGTCAGCATCACAGTAGTCTGGTGCTCCTGGTTGATCTGCTTAATGAACCCGCGGATCTTCTCCTTCACGGATACGTCAAGGCCAATCGTCGGCTCATCGAGATACAGAATCGGCGGATTATGCAGCAGGGCTGCGGCCAGATCGGCACGCATACGCTGACCCAGCGAGAGCTTCCGCGCGGACAGGTGGATGAATTCGCTCATCCCGAGCATCTCGGTGAACAAGTCCATGTTCTTCCTGTAGAGGACATTCGGAATCTGATAGATATCCTTCAGCAGCGAAAAGGACTCGGCAATCGGAATATCCCACCACAGCTGGGTGCGCTGCCCGAAGACTGCGCCGATCTGGGCGGCGTTTTCCATTCTTTTGCGGTACGGATTGATCCCGTTCACGGAGATACTCCCGGAGGAAGGCATCAGAATGCCGGTCAGCATCTTGATGGTGGTCGATTTACCGGCACCATTCGGTCCCACGTAGGCCACTGTCTCCCCCGCTTCAATCCTCAGATCCAGCGGCTTGACCGCCACCTTCTCAATATGCCGGGGCAGGAACAGATGCTTGACCGCTCCCTTAAGGCCCGGCTCCTTCACCGCCTGCATAAAGGACTTACTCAGCCCTTTGGCTTCAATCATACTCAAGCTTAACCCTCCTGTTCATTGCTTTGAAAGCGTTACCGCAGATGGCTGCGAGAAAAATTCTGAATCCTCAGCGTTCTGAATGACGTAAGAGTAAATATATCACTGAGCCGATGTCGAAAACTATCAGATTAGGTCGATTTTGCAAAAAAAAGCGGCAGCCCCGTATAGCCTACACCAGCCGGGATTTGCCGCTACGCTTAAGGATAGTCTGGACGGCGAACCCTACCAGCAGGGGAAGCGCCAGCTGAACCTCAAGTCTCCAGTCTACAGCATACAGGTCTACGAGGTTAATCTGCTTCAACAATACATAGGTCACGTTGTATAAGAGGAATGAGCAGCTGAAGGTAAGCAGAGGGATCAGATATAATGTTCTTTTGTTCTGCAGCAGCCGATATCCCGCAAGGGTTAAGAGGGAATAGCTGGCCATGATGAGCAGGGCATAATTACTTCCGAAGCGCAGGAATGACACCATGGCGGTAGCCAGATTAAGGGCAGCCGATAGATAGCCGATGCGAAGCATGTCGAACCTCCTGGAATGATGTAGAAATATAAGAGTGAACAGATTTCTACATTTTACAGCGCTAACGCGGGGATTTACAGATCCAATACTGAATGTTCATTATTCCGTAATTGTATGTTATAATGCTTTCTTTTAAAATTGATTATATAGTAATTGGTAAAAATGGAGGGATCGTTTGTGAGAGTCTTTAATCAATCAAGAGCATGGAGTATGCCTGGGGATTTAGAAGCAAGCGAACTTGAAGCCTTCCGGCCTCTGGGTGCACCCCAAGTTGATGTCCAGAGCGGAATGTCCGTAGCGGGTACTTCCGAAGAATCCAGGGAGCATATCTACCATAGAGCTATGATTTCTTCGATCCGCAGTGAAATGAACAAATTAAGCCAGCTGCTCTCGATTCCATATGTGGTGTTCCTGACGGACAAGGCGGGGACCATTCTGGAGCTGGTCTATTCTTCTTCGGAGACGCAAGCCGAGATGGAGCAGGCGGAGCTGCGTCCGGGGGTCAGCTTAAGCAGGCAGCAGGCGGGAATGAATGCCGTATCGCTGGCGATGGAGATGAACTGCATCGGGGTGGTGCGAGGAACGGAGCATACGGATCAGACCTTCCGCGACTGGAACTGTGTATGCGCTCCGCTGCAGGATGATGATAGCGTTTACGGGTATGTTGATATTTCTTTTAATAGAGGAGAGCCGATTGAATTCGCCATTCCATTCGTGCAGCAGATTGCTGAGAATATTATGGAGAAGTGGATGGAGAAGAACCCGGAGATGCAGCAGTACCGGCTTGAATCCACATTGCTGGAGTATAAGCTGACCGCGCGGGAGCAGGAGGTAGCGAGGCTGTGGCTGATGGAGAAGAGTGCGCTGCATATCGGAAGCGACCTCGGGATCAGTGAAGGCACCGTGCGCAATATGCTGAAGAGTATCTATAGTAAAATGCGGGTGAATGACCGCTTCCAGTTCGTGAGGCGACTTACGCCGTAGCCGGAGGAAGCTGCATCAGATACATACATCAAATAGCCGGGCAGCGATACGAATGTATCCCTGACCCGGCTATTTGAAAATATAGAATTTATATGTTTTACGCTATCCATTATCCTTCTATTTCTGGCTGAAAGGCAGAAGGTTAACCGCAGGAGCAGTTGAGTACCGGCTTACGCGCGGCCTGCGTTTCATCCAGGCGGCTGATCTCAGTCGTGTGTGGCGCGTTAATGACAATCTCCGGTGTTTCTTCCGCTTCCTTGACGATTCGGATCATCGTCTCAATGAAGCCATCGAGCGTCTCCTTGCTCTCGGTCTCGGTCGGCTCAATCATCATACATTCCTCTACCGTCAGCGGGAAGTAGACGGTTGGCGGATGATAGCCGAAGTCGAGCAGCCGTTTGGCTACATCGAGGGTACGTACACCGTATTGCTTAAGGTTCTTACCGGACATGACGAATTCATGCTTGCAGACGCCCGGGAAGGGAATCTCGAAGTAAGGAGCCAGCCGGTGCATCATATAGTTGGCGTTCAGCACAGCGTTCTCGGACACCTCACGCAGGCCGTCGGGGCCGTAGGTGCGGATATACGCATAAGCACGGACGAGAATCCCGAAGTTGCCGTAAAAGGCTTTGACGCGGCCGATCGATTCCGGCCCGCCGCAGTCCAGCGTGAAGCTGCCGTCTTCGTTCTGTGCCACCGTAGGCTGCGGCAGGAACGGGATCAGCTTCGCCTTCACGCCAACTGGCCCGGCTCCCGGACCTCCGCCGCCGTGCGGGGTACTCATTGTCTTGTGCAGGTTGAGATGCACCACATCGAAGCCCATATCGCCCGGGCGGGTGATGCCCATAATCGCGTTGGAGTTCGCTCCGTCATAATAGAGCAGGCCGCCCGCTTCATGGACAATTGCGGCGATCTCGACGATCTGCGTCTCGAAGAGTCCGAGGGTACTCGGGTTCGTGAGCATCAGTGCAGCGGTGTCGCTGCCGACAGCTGCCCTCAGCGCTTCGAGATCGACCATTCCCTTGTCGTTGGAGGGAATGGTCACGGTGTCGAGTCCCGCTGCGGCGGCACTTGCCGGATTGGTGCCGTGCGAGGAATCGGGCACGATGACCTTGGAGCGGACCTCTCCGCGGCTCTCATGGTAGGCGCGGATCATCATCAGGCCGGTCCACTCGCCGTGGGCACCGGCAGCGGGCTGCAGGGATACGGCATCCATGCCGGTCAGGGCGGCGAGATCCTTTTGCAGCGTGTACATCAGTTCAAGCGCACCCTGGATGCTCTCTTCCGGCTGGTACGGATGGATCTTGGAGAGTCCCGGGAAGCGGGCGACATCCTCGTTGATCTTCGGGTTGTATTTCATCGTGCAGGAGCCGAGCGGATAGAAGCCGTTATCGACTCCGAAGTTGCGGCGGGACAGGGCGGTATAGTGGCGGATGACATCGACTTCCGATACCTCCGGCAGTACGACCGGCTCACTGCGCAGCAGCCCTTCGGGAAGGAGGGAGTCAATACCTTCGTCCTGCGGCACATCACATAGGGGCAGGGAGTAGGCCGAGCGGCCGGGACGGCTTAATTCAAAAATCAGACTTTGTTCCGGTTTCATACACAGCCCTCCAGTGCGCTTGCGAATTCGTCAATTTCGGTCTTGCTTCGTTTCTCCGTTACGGCAACCAGCATATGTCCGGACAGCTCGGGATAATCCCGGCCTAAGTCATAACCGCCCAGATAGCCTTCCTTCAGCAGCTTGGAGTTCACTGCACTCACACTGCTGCCCTCCGGGAGCTTCAAGACGAATTCATTGAAGAACGGGGCAGTGAAGACGCGCTCAGCGCCGGTGATTTCAGCCAGCCGCCCAGCGGCATAGTGACTCTTGCGGATGTTCAGCTCACCCACCTCGCGCATGCCCTCCTTGCCCATCACGGACAGGTAGACGGAAGCGCACAGCGCCAAGAGCGCCTGATTGGAGCAGATATTTGAGGTCGCCTTCTCCCGGCGGATATGCTGTTCGCGGGCTTGGAGCGTCAGCACGAAGCCGCGCTTGCCATTCCGGTCAACGGTCTGGCCGACGATCCGGCCCGGCATCCGGCGCATGAGCGGCTCAGCCACCGCGAAGAATCCGCAGGTCGGGCCGCCCAATGACGCGGCGATCCCCAGCGGCTGCGCGTCGCCGACTACAATGTCTGCACCAAGCCGTCCGGGGGACTCCAATACGCCAAGTGCAATGGGGTTCGCGCTGACCACGAGCAGTCCCTTGGCCGCATGGATCAGCGGCTCAATCTGGCGCAGATCCTCAATGCCGCCGAAAAAGTTGGGCGACTGAACCAGAACGGCAGCCGTATCACTGTCAATGGCTTCGGCCAGCTTGGCAAGATCCGTTACCCCGTCTGCGTAATCAATCTCCACAATTTGCAGGCCCCAGGCATTGGCGGAGGTACGCAGTACCTGACGCGCTTCCGGGTGAACCGTACGGGAGACAATCAGCTTCTTGCGTTTGGTGGCACCTGCGGCCAGCACAGCCGCTTCGGACAGGGCCGTTGCACCGTCATACATACTTGCATTGGCGACCTTCATCCCGGTCAGTTCACAGATATAGGACTGGAATTCGAAGATCGCCTGTAGCTCACCCTGACTGATCTCCGGCTGATAAGGGGTATAGGCGGTATAGAATTCCGAACGGGAAATCACATGGTTGATGACGACCGGAACGTGGTGATCGTATAATCCGGCGCCAAGGAAGCTGGCATGGGTATCGAAATCAGCATTCTTGTTAGCTAGCCCCTTCATGTGGCGAAGCAGTGCGTACTCATCCAGCGCACCGGACATCGGCAGGGTTCCCTGGTAACGGACAGACTGCGGAATATCGGCGAACAGCTCATCGATGGACTGGATGCCTACGGTCTCCATCATTTCTGCGCGGTCTTGCCCGGTCATAGGCAGATAGCGGTGCTTCATTGCGGCTTCACTCCTTGGCTTCTTTTGTAGAATGGGGCTTTGATGACGGCAGCCTTGAGCTGCTTGCCGCGGATCTCTACGTACACCTCTGTACCGATCTCCGTATAGGCAGTATCCAGCAGGGCGAGTCCGAGATTCCGCTTCAGGGTCGGGGACTGGGTGCCGGTCGTTACTTCACCGATCTTTACTCCATCCGCGTATACGGGATAGTGGGAGCGGGGAATGCCACGGTCGATCATCTCCAGGCCCACAAGACGACGGGGCAGACCGGCTTCCTTCTGCTTCAGCAGGGCGTCACGGCCGATGAAGTCGCCTGCATCCAGCTTCACGAAGAACTGGACACCGGCTTCGAGTGGAGTGATATCCGCCGACAGCTCCTGGCCGTACAGCGGCAGTTTGGCCTCGAAGCGCAGCGTGTCGCGTGCGCCGAGTCCGGCAGGAGTCAGGCCATGCGGAGCGCCTGCTTCCAGCAGGCCCTTCCAGAGGGTAGCCGCCGTATCAGCAGGAGCGTACAGCTCGAAGCCATCCTCACCGGTATATCCGGAGCGGGAGAGCAGGACGCTGACGCCGCAGACCTCGGTGTGTTCGATGAAGTGAAAAGGCTTGAGTTCCGTTAGAGGAGCGTCCGTCACTTTGGCAAGGATGGTCTCGGCCAGCGGTCCCTGCAAAGCGAGCAGCAGGGTCTCATCCGAAATATTCTTCAGGGTAACCCCGCTGAACTCGGCGGTGAGATGCTCCTGCAGCCACTGGAAGTCCTTGTCGATATTCGACGCATTCACGACAAGCATGTAACGCTCCTCGCCCAGCCGGTATACGAGCAGATCGTCCACCACACCGCCGCTTGGATAGAGCATCAGGGTATACTGCGCCGCGCCGTCTTCCAGGCGGCTGACATCATTCGTGGTCATTCTCTGGAGGAAGGCTTCTGCGCCCTCTCCGGTAACCATGAATTCTCCCATGTGGGAGACATCGAACAGTCCGGCCTGATTGCGGACGGCTTCATGCTCCTTCACGATCCCTGTGAACTGAACCGGCAGCTCCCAGCCGCCAAAATCAATACACCTGGACTCCGCATACGCGGCATAGAGATCATAAAAAGGCGTTCTTCTCAAAGACTCCATCTCGTCACTCCCTTGGCTTTGATTACATACGAAAAAGGACAGGCGAAAGCCATTATGCACGTATGCATAAATGGACTTTCGCTCTGTCCTTGGTACCTGAGAGTTACCCTGCATTGCAGCGCAGGTTTCCCCGTTGGTGATCCGTGAAGCCTGCGGCGCAGGCATCCGGATGCTCTCCAGAGATGCGTCCGGCAAAGGTCCTTTTGCCTGAGAGATTCACCCATCCCGGGCTTACTCCTTCGGCGCTGTCTTCCTGTGAGACAGTCTCTCCCTATGCCATCATTCGCAAACCATATGTTTTTCTACTGACTCCATTAAACCGGGTAACCCTCCGCCCTGTCAATCAAAAAACGTCAAAAAGTTGACAAATTTAATTTTACTGTCAGTTATATTGACATTAGGCAAGCCGATAACTTAGGCTATAACTAAATTTAGAACTCCAATTACGGAAAAGAGGCGGCTTGGACATGAGTGAAGTGCTTGACAACCTGCTATACAGCGAAGAGCATGAGTGGGCGCAGCAGGGCGAGGGACGCGTAGTACGTGTAGGGATTACGGATCATGCGCAGCATCTGCTCGGCGATATCGTGTTTGTAGAATTCCCGGAAGTCGGCGCGGCAATCTCCGCTGGTGACAGCGTGGGCAGTATTGAGTCCGTGAAGACGGTATCGGAGCTATATTCACCCGTATCCGGTAAGGTGACCAAGATCAACGATGCGCTGGAGGCCAGCCCGGAGCTGATCAACGATCAGCCTTACGGAGACGGTTGGATTTTTGAGCTGGAGCTGGACGCAGAGTTCGCAGAGGCAGTAACCGGCCTGCTGGATGCGGCAGCGTACAAGCAACTGGTTGGGGAATAAAAGTTAGCTTTTTTGCGGAAGCGGATATTAATACGGCAGACCTCTCTTTATTACATTAGATGTTACTAATGTGAGAGGTCTGTCTTTTTGCGTCTGTATATTATTCCGTCTCCTGCAGCTGGCGCAGAACAATGAGTTCGACCCGGCGGTTCTTCTGTCTGCCTTCGGTGGTCGCATTATCATATGCAGGCCGGGTATCGGCATAACCCGCGTACTGGAAGGTATCGGGGCTCAGCCCCTCGTTGTCCAGAAAAAAGCGCAGGACGGACAGCGCCCGGGCGCCCGATAGCTCCCAGTTGTCTTTGTACACTGAGCCTGGCGTCACGGGAACATTGTCGGTGTGGCCTTCGATGCTGATGGTGGCGCCGATGCCGCGGAACAGGCCGGAGAGCTGGCGCAGTGCAGGGAGTGCAGGCGATTTCAGCTCAGCCTTACCCGCATCGAACAGGAAGCGGTCACTGAGCGTGATGGCAATGCCCTGCGGCTTATCGGCAACAAAAATCTGCTCACCCAGGTTATTCTCCTCCACGTATTGGGTGATAACGCCCATAAGCGCAGCCAGCTTCGCCTCCTGTTCACGAAAAGCAAGCTCGCGCGCAGACGGCTGGTGTCCAGCTCCATCTCCTTCTTGTCCGGCTGCAGGTGTATCTGCCCCGTGTCCATTGAGTCCGTTCGTATCCCCAGAGTCTGTGGCCGAAGGCGTGTCAGCGGTGCTGCCGTCTTCATTATGACCCTTCGAAACGTCAGTCCCAGTGATTCCCTGTTTGCCCTCCAGAACGCCGCTTCCGCCTTCCAGTACTGTACTTCCGCTCTTGAAGGTATCCGATAAGGAGCCGCTGACAATGGCATATTTCTGCGAATCGAGACTGCTCATAGCATACAGAATCACGAAGAAAATAAGCAGAAGCGTGATCAGATCCGCATAGGTAATCATCCAGCGGTCCCGGCTCTCTTTCCCTGCGGCGGCGCGGCGCTGCCGGCGGTTTCTTTGTCTCATAGCGGTTCTCCCGGATTGGTGCTGGTGCTGGCGCTGCGTTTAGGGGCGTCTGCCAGGAAGGGGGCCAGCTTTTGACGGACCAGATGCGGGTGATCCCCGTTCTGCAGGGACAGAATGCCGACGAGCAGCATCTCCATGGTGCCCAGCTCACTTTGGCTGCGGGATTTGATTTTGGAGGCAATGGGTAAAAAGATTAGATTGGCGCTGGCTACGCCATAGAGCGTTGCTGTAAAAGCTACGGCAATGGACGCGCCCAGATTCGAAGGGTCCGTTAAGTTGCTGAGTACCCGGATCAGCCCCATAACGGTACCGATAATGCCCATGGTCGGTGCATAGCCGCCGGCGGCTTCGAATATTTTGGCATAGCCTTCATATTTCAGTTCCTTAGCATCCATACCAAGCTCCAGAATCTGCCGGACCTGATCCGGGTCATTGCCGTCGACAATCAGAAACAGGCCTTCACGGGTGAAGGGATCGGGATGTTCCTCTGCCCGTTTCTCCAGGGCGAGAACACCGCCGCGCCGCGTTAGTGCAGCCATAGCAATCAGCTCTTCGGCTTGTTCCCGGCTGGTATCCCGTTGTCGGCCAAAAGCCAGGCGGAGCGCCGCCGGAATGCTGCGGAGCTTGGATGCCGGGAAGCTGATGAGTACAGCCGCAAGGGTGCCGCCGAATACGATCAGGGCAGCATTGGGCTGCAGCAGGCCGGACAGGCTGCCGCCTTCCCACAGAAAACCGCCGATCATGGCGGCAATTCCGGCCAGCAGGCCGAGTATTGTAATGAAATCCATAAATTCAGGCTCCTTAAATTTCTATATATTATGGTTTGCAACAGTCTGGGCAACGCTGTATAATAAACGGGAACGTGCATTCCTATCTTCCATATTTTTCAGCTTGGTATGGATGAAGGATGATTAGGGTTAAAATTATAATATATTCATATATTCTAGACGATAGAGGGGAGACGGGCAAATGAGTGATATTGTCGTCAGTACGAAGACTTTTGCACTGGAGTCCGAGTATACACCCCAGGGCGATCAGCCTCATGCCATAGAGGAGTTATTGGACGGCATCCGGCAGGGCAAGAAGCACCAGACGCTGCTGGGAGCGACAGGTACAGGCAAGACCTTTACCATCGCACAAGTGATTTCTAAGTTGAACCGCCCCACGCTGGTTATTGCGCACAACAAGACGCTTGCTGCGCAGCTGGCGAGTGAGTTCAAAGAATTTTTTCCGAGCAATTCCGTGGATTACTTCGTCAGTTACTACGATTACTACCAGCCAGAGGCGTACATCCCTTCCTCCGATACCTACATTGAGAAAGACTCCAGCATAAATGAAGAAATCGACAAGCTCCGCCACTCGGCAACAAGCTCGCTGTTCGAACGCCGTGACGTTATTATTGTGGCGAGTGTGTCCTGTATTTATGGTCTCGGTTCGCCGCAGGAATACGGAAGCCTGCTGCTCTCGCTGCGTGTAGGGATGGAGAAGCCGCGCAATCAGATTCTGAGCCGGCTTGTAGATATCCAGTATCAGCGTAATGATATTAATTTCGTGCGCGGTACGTTCCGTGTGCGCGGGGATGTCGTTGAGATCTTCCCGGCATCCCAGGGCG
Organism: Paenibacillus sp. FSL P2-0136; assembly: GCF_037975325.1. Taxonomy (NCBI): domain Bacteria; kingdom Bacillati; phylum Bacillota; class Bacilli; order Caryophanales; family Paenibacillaceae; genus Paenibacillus; species Paenibacillus sp. FSL P2-0136. Next base: position 6,574,833 of record NZ_CP150244.1, on the reverse strand, counting down.
AGCATGCGATCCGGGTAGAGCTGTTCGGAGACGAGATCGAACGGATTACGGAGATTGATGTTCTGACAGGCGAGCTGATCGGCGAACGCGATCATATCGCGATTTTTCCGGCGTCTCACTTCGTTACCCAGGAAGAGACCATGCGTGTAGCGCTGGTTAATATTGAGCGTGAACTGGAGGAGCGGCTGGCTGTGCTCCGTGAAGCAGGCAAGCTGCTGGAGGCCCAGCGGCTGGAGCAGCGGACCCGTTATGATATCGAGATGATGAAGGAAGTTGGCTTCTGTTCGGGGATCGAGAACTATTCCGGTCCGCTTACCTTCCGGGAGCCGGGAGCGACTCCTTATACACTGATGGACTATTTCCCGGATGACATGCTGATTGTGATTGACGAGTCTCATGTGACGCTGCCGCAGATCCGGGCGATGTATAACGGTGACCGTGCGCGTAAGACAGTCCTTGTAGAACACGGGTTCCGCCTGCCGTCTGCGCTGGATAACCGTCCGCTGCAATTCGAGGAATTCGAAGACAAGGTGAGCCAGATTGTATACGTGTCCGCAACACCGGGGCCTTATGAGATGGAGCATTGCGATACGATGGTCCAGCAGATCATCCGTCCTACCGGTCTGCTTGATCCAATCATTGAAGTGCGCCCTACCGAAGGGCAGATCGATGATCTGATCAATGAAATCCGTGACCGGGTAGAACGCGATGAGCGTGTTCTCGTTACCACCCTTACGAAGAAGATGTCTGAGGACCTGACGGACTACTTCAAGGAGATTGGCATCAAGGTACGTTATATGCACTCCGATATCAAGACACTGGAGCGTATGGCGATTCTGCGTGATCTCCGTCTGGGCACCTTCCATGTGTTGGTCGGTATTAACCTGCTCAGAGAGGGCCTTGACCTGCCGGAGGTGTCGCTAGTCGCGATTTTGGATGCTGACAAGGAAGGCTTCCTCCGTTCCGAGCGTTCGCTGATCCAGACGATCGGCCGTGCCGCCCGTAACTCGGAGGGCCGGGTCATTATGTACGGGGACCGCATTACGGACTCCATGGAGAAGGCGATGAGCGAGACCCAGCGCCGCCGTGAGATTCAGATCGCCCATAATGAGAAGCACGGGATTACCCCGACGACCATCAACAAGAAGGTGCGCGATATCATCGAGGCGACCAAGGTGGCCGAGTCCAAGGCCGATTATCTCACCGGTGTCGGCGGCAAGCTGAACAAGAAAGACAAGCAGAGCCTGATGCAGCGTCTGGAGGCCGAGATGAAGGACGCCGCCAAGAACCTGCAATTCGAGCGCGCCGCCGAGCTGCGCGATGCCTTGCTTGAGCTGCGGGCAGAGTAACCCGGCCGAGAAGTTAATGATTCAAGGAACGGCGCTATTTAGGCCGTTCCTTTTGAAGATAGTATGGTTAAAGCCCTTTGCGTATCCCGAAAGGGACAGCCCGCTGTTGAAGTCTTTTGCGCATTCCGTAGGAACAGCCCGCAGTTAAGCTCTTAGCGCGAATCCCGAAGGGACAGCGTGCACTCAGGGTCTTAGCGCGTATCCCGCAGGGACAGCGTGCACTCAAGCCCTAAGCACGTATCCCGTAAGGAGAGTGTGCAGTTAAGCCCTTAGCGCGTATCCCGAAGGGACAGCGTCTGCGGCAAGCGGAAGCGAGCCGTACCCTGCTCTGTAAGTATAGCGGCCCCGTAGGGGTTAGCGGGCCTAATGCCCCAGTAGTCGTCCATCCACCCGCCTAATTCCTTCCGCCAAGTTTGCGGGTGTCCAGAGGGTGCAACCCTTGGGGCCCTCCCTTGGAAGGGAGGGTTTGGGAGGGATCGAAAATATTTTCCCAAAATGTTTTTCCATTTTAAATTCCCCTTAAAGGAGAGGTACCGTTGGCACATGAAAGTATAGTAATCAAGGGCGCGAGGGCCCATAACCTCAAGAACATCGATGTAACGATTCCGCGTGACCGCTTCGTCGTGCTGACGGGACTGAGTGGTTCGGGCAAATCCTCCCTGGCCTTCGATACCATCTACGCCGAGGGTCAACGCCGGTATGTCGAGTCGTTGTCTGCCTATGCACGCCAGTTCCTGGGCCAGATGGAGAAGCCGGATGTAGATTCCATCGACGGACTCTCCCCGGCCATATCAATTGACCAGAAGACGACTAGCCGTAACCCGCGTTCCACGGTAGGGACGGTTACCGAGATCTATGACTATCTGCGGCTGCTCTTTGCCCGGATCGGCCATCCGCATTGTCCGGATCATGGCATAGAGATCACTTCGCAGACCGTTGAACAGATGGTGGACCGGATCATGCAATACCCGGAGAAGACCCGTCTGCAGATTCTGGCCCCGGTCATTTCCGGCCGTAAGGGTGAGCATAAGGGCCTGTTCACAGATATCTCGAAGCAAGGCTTCGTCCGTGTACGTGTGGATGGTGAGCTGCGCGAAGTGACGGAAGATATTGTACTGGAGAAGAATAAAAAGCATACGATTGAGGTTGTTGTTGACCGGATTGTAATTAAGGATGATATTGAAACCCGGCTTACCGATTCGCTTGAAACTGCCCTGAAGCTGTCGGGTGGTCAGATTCTCGTTGATGTGATGGGCCAGGAAGAGCTGCTGTTCAGTGCAAGCTTTGCTTGTCCGGTCTGCGGATTCAGCATAGAAGAGCTGGCGCCGCGCATGTTCTCCTTCAACAGCCCCTTCGGAGCCTGCCCTGAGTGTGACGGGCTGGGGATGAATATGGTAGTCGATCCCGATCTGCTGATCCCGGATATGGAGAAGTCCATTGAAGAAGGAGCTTTCCTGGCCTGGACAGGCAGTACCTCGAACTACTATCCGCAGTTCCTGAAATCGGTGTGCGAGCATTTCAAGATTCCACAGAATGTACCGGTTGGCAGCCTCTCCCCGGAGCATATGAACAAGCTGCTGCACGGAACGGGCAGCGAGAAGATCCGCTTCCGGTATGAGAACGACTTCGGCCAGCGTAAAGACGCCTTGGTTGCTTTTGAAGGAATTATTCCTAATCTGGAGCGCCGTTACCGGGATACGGCCTCCGAAGGAATCCGTGAATTTATAGAAGGCTTCATGAGCGCCAAACCCTGCCATTCTTGCAAGGGCAAGCGGCTCAAGAAAGAGATTCTGGCGGTGACCATCAATGAGCAGAATGTTGCGGATGTGACGGATCTTTCGATTGGAGATTGCCTGGACTTCTTCGCAGATCTCAAGCTTAGTGAGAAAGAAACAGCGATTGCCAATCTGATCCTCAAGGAAATCAGCAGCCGGCTCGGCTTCCTGGTGAATGTGGGGCTGAACTATCTGACCCTTAGCCGGGCAGCAGGCTCATTATCCGGCGGGGAAGCCCAGCGCATCAGGCTGGCTACCCAGATCGGCTCCAGTCTGATGGGTGTCCTCTATATTCTGGATGAGCCAAGTATCGGCCTGCATCAGCGGGACAATGACCGTCTGATTGCCACGCTTGCCCATATGCGCGACCTCGGTAATACGCTCATCGTCGTTGAGCATGATGAGGATACCATGATGGCGGCTGACTATATTATCGACATTGGACCGGGTGCCGGGAAACACGGCGGACAGGTCATTGCTCAGGGGACCCCGGAGGAGATTATGAAGGACCCGGGTTCCCTGACCGGTGAATACTTGAGCGGACGTAAGTTCATCCCGGTGACTTCCAAGCGGCGGCCAACCGATAATGAACGCTGGATCGAGATCCGTGGAGCGAAGGAGAATAACCTGAAGAATGTGAATGTAAAAATTCCGCTCGGTGTCTTCACAGCGGTAACCGGCGTATCCGGCTCCGGCAAGTCTTCGCTCATTAATGAGATTCTCTACAAAAGTCTGGCCCGCCAGTTGAACAAGGCGGTCAAGGTCCGTCCCGGCTTGCACAAAGAAATCCGCGGCCTGGAGAATCTGGACAAGGTCATCGAAATTGACCAGTCCCCGATCGGGCGTACACCGCGCTCTAATCCGGCTACGTATACAGGTGTGTTCGATGATATCCGTGATCTGTTCTCCAAGACGAACGAGGCCAAGGTGCGTGGCTTCCAGAAGGGGCGCTTCAGCTTCAATGTGAAGGGCGGCCGCTGTGAGGCGTGCCGTGGAGACGGCATTATCAAGATTGAGATGCACTTCCTGCCGGATGTATACGTTCCTTGTGAGGTCTGCAAAGGCAAACGGTATAACCGCGAGACGCTGGAAGTGAAATATAAAGGCAAGAATATCTCGGATGTGCTGGAGATGACGGTGGAGGATGCAACGGAGTTCTTCAAGAATATTCCGAAAATTCACCGCAAAATGCAGACCTTGCTGGATGTAGGCCTGGGCTATATCAACATCGGCCAACCGGGAACCACCCTGTCCGGCGGTGAGGCCCAGCGTGTGAAGCTGGCTTCCGAGCTGTACCGCCGCAGCACCGGTAAGACGCTGTATATCCTGGATGAGCCGACAACCGGTCTGCATGTGGACGACATCGGGCGTCTGCTTGAGGTACTGCACCGCCTGGTCGATTCCGGCGAATCGGTTCTGGTCATCGAGCATAATCTCGATGTCATCAAGACAGCCGACTACATCATTGATATGGGACCGGAAGGCGGCAGCGGCGGCGGCACGGTCCTTGCGACCGGGACGCCCGAGAAGCTGATCAGTGTGGAGGAATCCTATACGGGCCGCTACCTGAAGCCTGTCCTGATCCGTGATACGGAACGTACGCAGGCTATGGAGTTGCAGCCTTCGGAGACGGTGTAACTGTAGGAAGAGCGGTATAAAACCTAATAACCTCATTAACCCGAATACCCCATGCCCCCTTCTTACAAAGGGGGCACGGGGTATTTTAATATTGCGGCAGGTTTCACAAGTGCTGATAAGTTTTGGGGAGTCAGAATGCCCTCTATTGAGTCTCTAAGCTATAGAGCGGACGTAGTTGGAAATATGGCACTTAATACTGCCGAAGCGGAGTGTTGGACTAACGTAGTTGGAAAAAGTACACTTCTCTCCATAGAACTCTGTATATTCACCAAAAATCGGGTTCAACAAGTGTTGTTTTTCCAACTATTTGATATAAATGCAACGGTTGCGCCAAACTAGATGTACTAATTCCACTAAATATCCCTCGCCCTCACACTACGGCGGTAAGCAAAAACACACGCAACAGCAATGCTGCCCGATCAGTAATTTATAGTGTCTGCTCCCCGCTACAACTCACTGCGGATGCCCAGGATAATCTTAAAACGGCGGGTAGCTTTAGATCCCCGTTTGAACCCTTCCCGTGAGTCTACAATCCAGACGGTTCTTCCGATCCAGACGCGGATGTAGAAGGAACGGAAGATAACTGGCCGGACGATCCCCTGTACTTCGACCTCTGTCCCATCCGGCTGTTCAATCTCTGTTCGCACCAGCCATGTGTTTCCGATTCCAAATTCGATGTATTTCAAGAAGGGGTCACCGTTCTTTCCAGATATGATTAACAATTGGGCTGCTTTCACTTTTATAATTGTACTGGACAAGAAAGCGCTTAGACATATTCTGCAGGCTTTGTTAATAGGTATCAGTAAGCCTTACTACCTATGAAAATGAGGGGATTTAAATGACAAAGCGTGCATTAATTACAGGGATTACAGGACAAGATGGATCTTATTTGGCAGAGCTTCTGTTGTCAAAAGGATATAAAGTATTTGGTTTGCGCCGCAGAACAAGTATACCAATTATGGATAACATCGGACATCTAAAGAATGAAATCGAATTTATTGAAGGAGATTTGCTGGATCTGGGGTCACTGATGAGAGCGGTGAGCATCTCAGATCCGGATGAAGTCTATAACCTGGCCGCGCAGTCTTTCGTAGCAACTTCCTGGGTTCAACCTGTTGCAACTGCTCAAGCTACTGGAATGGGTGTTACCAATTTGCTCGAGGCGGTGCGTTTGACTAAACCGGCAGCGAGATTTTATCAAGCCTCAAGCAGTGAAATGTTCGGTAAAGTATTAGCAACACCACAGAAAGAAACGACCCCATTTTATCCACGAAGTCCATATGGTGTAGCTAAAGTTTATGGTCACTGGATTACAGTTAATTATAGAGAAAGCTATAACATGTTTGCTTGCTCTGGGATCTTATTCAACCATGAATCGCCACGTCGTGGCATTGAATTTGTAACCCGCAAAGTATCTGATGCTGTGGCGAGAATAAAACTGGGTCTGCAAACGGAACTTCGGATGGGAAATCTGGATGCAAAAAGAGATTGGGGCTTTGCAGGGGATTATGTTAAAGCGATGTGGCTGATGCTTCAGCAGGATAAAGCGGATGATTTCGTAATCTCTACTGCGGAGACGCATACGATTGAAGAACTTGTAGATATCGCATTTACCCATGTAGGACTGGATTGGAAAGATTATGTTGTGGTTGATCAGAGGTTTGTTAGACCTGCTGAAGTGGATCTACTGCTTGGTGATTGCTCCAAGGCTAAAGAAAAGCTAGGCTGGGAACGGGAGGTTACATTTGAGCAATTGATCAAGATGATGGTGGATAGCGATTTAGCGCTTATCAATGAAGATTTAATTAAAGGTGATAAAGTATTGTAATCGTAGTATTGAGGTCCAGCCAGTCCACTCAGTCCACCAAGTCCAAACAGGCATATCTACAGCATGTCCGCCGTAAGATTCAATGAGAAGCTTTTACGTTGAATGGATAGCAGCAGCTGTAGGCTGGATTGAGGTGGATTGGCTCCTTGAAAATTGAAAAACAACAGCGGTCAATGATGAATATCGCCAATCCGAGGCGTGATTTAGCCATGAGGAATATTTTTTGTGACAAATACACCGTTTTTAAAATATTTCTATTGCGTGACGGAAATGGTAACGATAACATAGAAGGTGATATGGATTAGAGAAACTTGCTTGACAACACTCTCAGGGAGGGATTGCCATGCTGCTTGCAGAAGCTGCCGCGCAAGAACCGTCTAAATTTCATACCTTCGATGCGTTTATGATTGTATTCACGATCCTGATACTTATCGGTGTGGTCCGGCTGCTTAGAGCTCCGCAGAAGAACAAATTTGCCATCGGTTTTGCAGTGGTAAGCCTGCTGGTTTTTGTGGTATCCGATTATGCAATGATTATGAACTGGTTCAGCTAGAGTAAGACACACATAACCTCAGAGGCAAGCTCATCTTAAAGACACCTTTACCGCCAGCGGCGATCCTAAAGGCGTCTTTTTTTGAAGATAAGAATCTATATGCTTCGCGCTATAATTATTATTATCTTTCTCGCTGAAACGGTACGGTCCTTTAAAAAGGACGTCAATGCCGTTTCCACTTGGAAAATATTGTGCAGGGAAGAAGGGGAGAGCCATGGGAATGGGGAGGAACTGGACTGCCCGGAGTAGGGTAGTACTGCTGGGCACTATGCTGTTGGTGTTGTCGGGATTCGTAAGTCCAGCCGGTGTTGTTCATGGGGCGGTCTACAGCGGGATAGGAACATTAGAGGCTGAGAGAGGCGCGGCTGTCAACGTGATGAAGGCCGGACAAGCAGGTACGGTGCACAAGGAGAGCAAGGGGCAATGGAGCCAGCCCGCAACAGCAGACCCGGTTCCGCAAATCATAAGCAGAGTCTCGCCGTCTGTAGTCGGCATTATCGGCAAAGCGGGAGGAGAAACCGGCGGACCGGATGACCGTTACAATCTGACCCACGGCTCGGGGATTATCGTCAGAGCAGACGGATGGATCATTACCAATGCCCATGTGATGGCAGGGCTGGAGAAGGCGGTAGTGGTCACCTCAGACGGGACGAGCTATAACATCACAGATACATACTCGGATGAATTCAGCGATCTTGCACTGGTCAAAATCAAAGCCAAAGCCCTAAAGCCCGCAACCTTCGCAGGCAACGCCGCCAATCTTCAGGTTGGGGAGAAGGTTATAGCGATCGGGACGCCGATCTCTTTTTCCCTGAGAAATTCGGCAACGGTAGGCGTGATCAGCGGTCTTAACCGTTCGGTAGATGCGGCGTACCGGCTGATCCAGAGCGATACGGCCATCAATCCCGGCAACAGCGGAGGACCGCTGGTCAATATGAAGGGGGAGGTACTCGGGGTCAATAGTATGAAGTTCGCAGCCGTGGGTGTGGAAAATATGGGCTTCTCGATTCCCGTAGATACGGTGAAGTACATCATGAATCAGCTGCTCCAATATGGAGAGGTCCGGCGTCCGAGCCTCGGAATTGAGCTTGAGGAGAGCTGGCCCGTAATTGTCGGACTGCCGGGGCAGGAGCCCTTGACGGTGACGAAGGTGCTTACGGCGGAAGCGCGCAAAGCAGGAATCACGGCAGGAGATGCACTGTACGCCATAGACGGACGCCGGGTGACTTCACTTGTTGACGTTAATGAGTTATTCAGACAGTACAAGCCGGGGGCAGTGGTCAAGCTGCTGATGCAGAGTGACGGCGATATCGTAGCCAGAAGCCTTGTTCTTGGACAAGGCGACCCTCTGGTGAGTGCCGCTAAGACGGAGGGGGAGACCGATGATCAGACGACAGAGTGAGGAGGCGGCAGGTACAGCCGGGCGGGGTAGGAGGTTGGCACATCTACGGCGCGGAGTAACTGTTGTTGTAGTGCTATTATTGGTGCTCAGCCTATTCCCTGTGGGAAAAGTCCAGGCGGCGGAGGGGGCTCTGCTACAGCTTAGTCTTCAAGCGGGCAGTGCTTCTGCAACGGTTAACGGGAAGCCGGTCACGATTCCGAAGCCTTTTGCTGAGAATGGAACGCTGCTGGTCCCGCTGGGTATTTTCAAAAAAGCCTTCGGCAGCACTGTCTCCCTCACAGGCGATGATGTGGTGAAGGTTATGTACGGGCCGCATACCGGTGCGATGACGATAGGCAGCATGACTGCTTGGAAGGATGGTGTCAAAATTAAGCTCGCCGCGCCGCCGCGTATGGTATCCGGTGTGCTGATGGTGCCGCTGAGATTCGTAGCTGGAGTGCTGGGTGCGCGGATGACTCCGACGGAGGGCGGAGGGATACTAATTACGTTATCTCCCCCAGTGGCAGCAGTAGGCATTGAAGCGCAAAGCGGGATTGACAGTGACGCCGGCAAAACCCGGATCGGCAACAGTTATCTGGAGTGGAGCATGAACTATCCGCCAGGGTTGGTCGTGGGCGACAGTGGAGGGAATGAGAGCGTAGCGACTTTTACGAGTGCAGAGAATGGGTATTATCTGGAGGTGCACGCTTCGCCGCTTGCCGTTCCGCTTGATGCCGAAGGGCTGCTGGAGAATCTGGTCCGCTCCTCGGAGGAGGGCGGGGAGATTGTGCTGGACCGGGAGGCTGTGTCTAAGGCCAAGGTTCCTTACGCCCGGACCGTGAGCAAGGATTCGAGCGGCGCGCTCTGGGAGGGCAGGCAATATTATGCCGGAGGCAGGCTGTATGAGATCTATCTGACAGATGACAATGCAGCCAATTATAAGGATCTGGGCAAATATGCGGCGTTGCTGAATTCTTTTCAGCCCTCTTTTGACGCATCCGACCGGAGCATTCGCGATCTCTCCACGATCCGCAACGGGCTGCGCGAAGGCTACAACGATGACTACGGGATTGCGCTCAAGGTTCCTGCCGACTGGAGTGCGGATGACCAGCAGCTATACTATACAGGCAAACAGGGGAGTTATCTGCGTGTAAAAGTAAGCTCCGCCCCTGCGGGCTCCACGCTGGCAAGCTGGAACCAGGAGCTGCTGTCTCAGCTCCGTGACACCTATGTGGCTGAGGCCTACACCTTGAAGGACAGCGTAGCGGGCAAGGTCTCCGGTGAGCCGGTGCTGATTAACGAGATCGGGCTTAACCCGGGCAGCGGGTGGAGTACGGAATATCAGATTTTGCTGCTGAAGAACGGGTACCGTTATTATTTTGAATATGTTGCGGCTTCTGGGCCCGAGCAGAGTGGTGACAAGGCGCGCTTCACTGAGGTACTGAACTCGATCGATATTGATTTTGCCCAGACGAAGAGTAACTTCGGACGCCTGGCGTCAGAGGATTATACCCAGCTCAGCCAGAAGTCAGTCACCAAGATCTCCAAGACCTACGGCTACAAGCTCGAGATTCCGCGGCTGTGGAGCCCGGTTCAGGATCTGTTTGAGAGCCAGAGCGTGGAATACCGCTTCACCGGCGGCCGGTTCCAGCTCTACGCCAGCCCCGAGGTTACGCCGGAATATGCCGTCGGCCAGTTGCAGAGCTATTACCAGAACACCAAGCAAGATCCCAAGGGCCCGCAGGTAAAAAGCGTCACAGAAACCACCTTTGCCGGTATGCCAGCCACCATACTCACGGTAGAGCAGACCAAGAATAGCATCCCGGCGAGCACGAAGATCATTGTGTTCAGCCGCAATGAGGTGGTCTATACGCTCACTGTCACGCTGAACGCCGCCAACGCTACGGCGAGCCAGCAGGCGGTGCTGGAGCGGGTGCTGGGGTCGTTTGGGTGGGTGGGGGAGTAGGAGGGGGTATAAAAAAACAACGTCCCAGGCTGCCGATCAGCAGGGACGTTGTTTTTGTTAGATCCAAATGAAATAATTACTTAAGCATGATAAACAAAATTATGCTTTACATCCTTTAACAGCGGCGCTTGTTCATCCTTGGCGGAAAGAACAGGGGTGACATCGATCGGCCATTCAATGGCAATGTCGGGGTCATTCCACAGAATCCCGCCGTCGCATTCAGGCGCATATAGCTCATCGCATTTGTATTGAACCTCGACATCCTCGCTTAGTGTCATGAAGCCGTGGGCGAACCCTTTGGGGATGAGGAGTTGCTTCTTGTTCTCAGCAGTTAGCTCAACGCCGAACCATTTGCCGTAAGAAGGACTGCCTTGACGGATATCAACAGCCACATCAAAGATCGAACCGCGTGTACAGCGTACAAGCTTGGTCTGTGCCTTCGGATTTAGCTGGAAGTGAAGTCCGCGCAGAGTACCTTTTACAGCGGAATAAGATTGATTGTCTTGAACGAACTGATATCGGAGCTCTTGTTCATGGAATTTAGCTTCGCTGTAGGTCTCCATGAACCAGCCGCGGTGGTCTCCGAAGACTGCCGGTTCAACGACAAGAACATCCTCCAGATGGGTTTTGATAAACTTCATCGTATCCACTCTTTCTATGGTTTAAAATTGGATTTTACCTGTAGCGACCTTAATTAAATATTGGCCATATCCGGTCTTGCTCAGCTTATGTCCGCATTCCAGGAGATGTTCCTTGGTGATCCAGCCATTGACATAAGCGATTTCTTCGGGTGCAGAGATTTTAATCCCTTGATGATCTTCAATGGTTCTGACGAAGTTGGTGGCATCCACCAGACTCTGGTGGGTTCCGGTATCGAGCCAGGTAAACCCGCGCCCCAGCAGGGCAACATCCAGCTCATCCAATTTTAAATAGGCTTCATTGATTGAAGTGATTTCCAGCTCGCCGCGGTGTGACGGCTTGACTTCCTTGGCAATAGAAATCACCCGGTTATCATAAAAGTAAAGGCCGGTAACCGCATAATTAGATTTTGGATGCTCCGGTTTCTCTTCGATGCTGAGGACCTTGCCGTCTCCGTCAAATTCCACCACGCCAAAACGTTCGGGATCGGGCACATGGTAGCCAAATACGGTCGCCCCGCTTGTTTTGTCGGCAGCTTGCTTCAACATCTTGGTCATGCCGTTTCCGTAATATATATTATCTCCGAGAATCATCGCTACAGAGTCTTCTCCGATAAACGATTCGCCCAGAATAAAAGCCTGTGCCAACCCATCCGGGCTCGGCTGGACCATGTACTGCAGTGAAATTCCAAATTGGGAGCCATCACCGAGCAAATGCTCGAACCGTGGTGTATCCTCAGCAGTAGAGATGATCAGAATTTCTCGGATGCCTGCCAGCATTAATGTGGACAAGGGATAATAAATCATGGGTTTATCATAGACCGGCAGTAATTGTTTGCTGGTTACCATTGTGAGAGGGTATAACCGGGTGCCGCTTCCTCCCGCAAGAATTATGCCTTTCATAACTGTTTCAACTCTCCTTTTGCTGCATATAAATTTTGGGAACCGTGAGATCTTTTGCGTATTTATTCTTTTCTATTCATATTTTACGCTGGTTCTTCTTCATTTGTCTATTAAAGCAGGAGCTCCAGCTTATCTTAAGATAGAACCGTATGGAAAGCAAAATCCAAGTGTTTCTATTTTACTGGCAGACAGCTGTGATATTTGATACAATTAATAAGTTAAAAAGCTGTAAATGACCCGCCGAACAGGCGGTTTGGGAGGATATAAATGAAAGAGCAAGGAATACGCAGAGAAGACGTAGAACTACTGGCTCCGGCGGGAGATTGGGACTGCATGCGTGCAGCGGTGGCGAACGGGGCGGATGCTGTCTTTTTTGGCGTAGAGAAATTCAATGCACGGGCCAGAGCGAACAACTTCCGGATGGACGAGCTGCCGGAGATTATGGCGTTTCTGCACAGCTATGGAGTGAAGGGGTTCCTGACCTTTAATATACTGGTGTTCGAGAATGAGCTGCCGGATGCCAAGGGACTGATTGATGCCTGCGTGGATGCGGGTGTGGATGCCGTTATTGTTCAAGACTTGGGGCTGGTGAAAATGATTCGTGAGATCTCTCCGGACTTCCCGATTCACGGTTCTACACAGATGACGATTACCTCGCCAGAAGCGGTGGAATTCACGAAGCCTTGGGGGCTGGAACGCGTCGTACTCGGCCGTGAAAATAATCTGAAGCAAATCCGCACGATTGGCGAACAAGCCCGCCTGCCTATGGAGGTCTTCGTGCATGGTGCGCTTTGTGTATCCTACTCGGGCCAGTGTCTAACCTCTGAAATGTGGGGCGGACGCTCGGCGAACCGCGGGGAATGCGCCCAGGCTTGCCGTCTGCCGTATGATCTGATGATCGACGGTGAAGTGAAGCCGATGGGCGATGTGACTTACCTGCTGTCTCCGAAGGATCTTGCTGCCATCGACCTGATGCCGGAGCTGATTGAAGCCGGAGTGACTTCGTTCAAAATCGAAGGCCGGCTCAAAACCCCGGAGTATGTCGCTAATGTGGTCAGTAAGTACCGTAAGGCGATCGATAAGTATTTTGAAGGTAACTGGACGCCTACCTCGAAGGAGGATATGCGTGAGCTGCAACAGAGCTTCTCGCGCGGGTTCACGAACGGTTTCCTTGAAGGCACCAATAATAAGAAATTAGTCGATGGTACCTTCCCCAAGAGCCGTGGGGTGTACCTGGGCACCGTGGAGCAGATCCTGCGTGATGGAGTAGTCTGCCGTATCCATGCTCCGCTTAAGCGCGGAGACGGGATTGTGTTCGACGCCGGTGATCCGACGAAGAAGGAAGAAGGCGGCCGCGTCTACGATTTGCGCCGCAAGGGCGTCAAGCTGGAAGGCGAAGCGGGTGAGGGCTGGATCATTGATATCGTTCCCGGCCGCAGTGACGTAGACCTGCGCCGTCTACATGTGGGGGACCGCATCTGGAAGACGAACGACCCGGCGCTCGACAAGGCGCTGCGCCAGTCCTACGAGACCGAGAAGCCGTACCGGGTATTCCCGGTTCATGTAAGAGTGCAGGGCTGCGTAGGCGAGAAGCTGACGACCTGGTGGACAGACGTTCAGAAGAACGTTGCTGTCCGTGTGGACTCGGAGCTCGCGCTGGAGACAGCGCAGAAGCGTCCGATGGATACCGCGCTGCTGGAAGAACAATTCGGCCGCCTGGGCGGGACCCTGTTCCAGCTTGAAGCGCTGGAGTCGCATCTGCAAGGCGATGTGATCGTGCCTATGCGCGAGCTGAACAGCATCCGCCGCCAGGCGGTGGAGCTGCTTGCGGGCGAGCGCCCGAAACCTCCCGTGTATGTGAAACGGGAGGTCGAGGTCTACAGCGGCGCCTCCCGCAGGGGCGCCGCAGCGGGCAGCGGTGAAGCGGAGCTCACCGCGCTGTGCCGCAGCCTGCCGCAGGTACAGGCTGCGCTCGAAGCCGGCGTAACGCATATATACGCCGATTTCGAGTTCATCAAGCAGTTCCCGGCGGCAGTAGACGCTGTGCGGGCTGCAGGGGCCAGCATTGCGCTGGCCACACCGCGCATCCATATGCCGAACGAGAACGGCTACCATGCCAACATCTTGCGGCTGCAGCCGGATGCTGTGCTGGTCCGCAACACCGGTGCGCTGTATTATTACCTGCGCCACCGCATGGAGCATCCGGAGGCTGCGCATCCCCGGCTGATTGGCGATTTCTCGCTTAATATCGCCAATCACCGGGCTGTGGATCTGTTCCTTGACGCCGGTTGTGACATGGTGACACCGTCGTATGACCTGAACATTCAGCAGATGGTCGACCTGCTGGGGCACAGCGACACCTCCCGCATGGAGGTTGTTATCCACCAGCATCTGCCGATGTTCCATACAGAACACTGCGTCTATTGTACCTTCATGAGTGAAGGCACGGACTACACCAACTGTGGCCGTCCTTGTGAGGAGCAGCGTGCGTCCTTACAGGACCGCATCGGCATGTCCCATCCCGTCCGTGTGGATGAAGGCTGCCGCAACACCGTCTATAACGCGGTAGAGCAGTCGGGCGCTGAATACCTCAATCACTTCCGTGAGCTAGGCGTAGCTTCTTTCCGTGTTGAGTTCCTGGAGGAGACCCCAGAGCAGGTGGCAGAGGTTATCAGCCTCTACAGCCGCGCACTACGTGGCGAAATCTCCGGCACCCAGGTTTGGAAGAGCCTGAAGGCTACCAACCAGCTTGGGGTTACGCGCGGGCAGTTGGTGAATGCGAAGTAAATGAATTAGACCCATTCCCCCAAGGGTGGACTTGTTTTCGCACGTTTCATGCACTCAATCAGCTAAGGCCATAATAACAGGCCCGGCAGAAACCGAGGCCATCTAACCAGATGGCTCCCGATTCTTCCGGGCCTGTTTTTGTATCCCTAACTATCCCGCCAAGTCTTTTATCCACCCGTGCTCCCTTACAACGGCAACAGCTCCGGCCAGATGTCCAGAGCTTCACCACAGGCCGGGCAGTTCACCTTTCCGGTGAGATAAGGCAATTGTTCCATCAGTTGACCGTTCTTGACGGCATGAGCTGCTTGCCATAGGCGTGCTAACGGGCTGTCTTTCGAACTGACGCTGCCAAGCGCGGAAGGCGTAACAGCTTGACCATTCTCCTTGCCGCTGAATACCGGGTCGTCAGAATAGGCGGTCATCCCGGGGCTGTTCTCATCCGGCCAGATATACATTTCCTCATAACAGCTCGGGCATCCGACCATGTATTCATCGCCTTCCGCATAGGTCAACAATATACCCGCTACTGCCCGATCTCCCCGGTAAGCAGCATCCGCAGCGAGGATGTATCGCTTCTCCAGGTCATCCTTTTGAGCCCCTTCTGCGTAGCGGAAGATCTCTTCTGACAGCTTGCCCAGATTATCCACAGCGGATAGGTAGTCTGTATAAATCTCTTGGACAAGCTCCTCAGCAAGCGGCGGGTTCTGATGAGCAAATTCAGCAGGAAGATTTCCACTGTGCACTGTCAATTGATTCGTCACGAAGATCCCGCAGGTCGCGTAGATATCCAATCGAACTTCGGGATCATCCGACCGCCGGGCAAGCTGCGCCAAATAAGGCAATGCGGCAAAAGTGATGCTGTAAATCGTGTCCTGATGTAAAAGATGCTCCCAGTACAGCGCATCTTTAACCTCTGTGGTGTAATCCTCCTGCAACTGTTGCAGCAAGCCAGGGACCGCTTCCGACGAGCCAAAAGGGCCGTGAAGCTGTTGCCACACCGGACTGGATAGGTCTAACATGGATACCCTCCTCTACAAAATACTTGTTATAGTGCTGTTATATCAACATCCAATGAGACCGTCAACGCCGGGTGTTCACCCGAAACGCTCCGCCCCTGTTTGTCCCTGCCTTAGTATACTGCCCAAAATCAGCAGGAACTGTTATAATTGAGATTATGAGTATATCTGTTAAAGGAGCCCTGAGATGAAGATCCGTAAAGCGATTATTCCTGCTGCCGGTCTGGGAACCCGTTTCCTGCCTGCGACCAAAGCGATGCCCAAGGAAATGCTGCCAATTGTAGACAAACCCACGATTCAATATATTGTTGAGGAGGCGGTTGCTTCCGGGATTGAAGATATCATTATTGTGACGGGTAAAGGCAAGCGTGCAATTGAAGACCATTTCGATAATTCATTCGAATTGGAATTCAATTTGGCAGAGAAGCAGAAGTGGGAGCTGCTGGAATCGGTGCGCAAATCCTCAGAGATGGCCGACATTCACTATATCCGCCAAAAAGAACCGCGCGGCCTGGGACATGCTATCTGGTGTGCACGGAAGTTCATCGGTAACGAGCCCTTTGCCGTCCTGCTGGGGGATGATATCGTGGAGTCGAACAAGCCCTGCCTGAAGCAGATGATCGAAGTGTACGAGCAGTACAGATCCTCCATCGTCGGCGTTCAACCCGTACCTTGGGAGGATGTTTCCCGTTACGGGGTGGTAGACGGATCTGAATTAGCAGAACGTGTCTATAAAGCCAACCGGCTTGTAGAAAAGCCTAAGCGTGAGGACGCTCCATCCAACCTGGCGATCCTGGGACGTTATATACTGACTCCGCGTATCTTCGATATGCTGGGTGAGCAGCAGGTAGGTGTAGGTGGGGAAATTCAGCTTACAGATGCGATTTCCCGTTTAAGTGAAGTGGAACGGATTATAGCTTATGATTTCGAAGGCAGACGGCATGACGTCGGTGAGAAGATGGGTTTTATCCAGACAAGCATTCACTACGCACTTCAGCATGAAGAGCTTAAGGAAGGGCTGTTGGAGTATTTGAAGCAGGTTATCGAGAACGAGGAGAGACTGTTTAGCAGGTAAGAAAACTATCGCTTATCTTCATGCGTATACTTATCCAACCTCTCCTAAATCATCATAAAAAGCGGCCTACTGTACTCAGACAGTAAGCCGCTTTTTTCTATAACTGTTCTGCTATTCCGATCAGTACTGTGTCTTCACAACAGCCTCAATGGCTGCGGCCTCAGCCGGATCTGCGGCAACCAGCTTGTCATAGACTGGCTGATCGACTGCTGCTCCTGCTTTCTTCAGTGCCGCCAAATACCAGCGGGCTACTTCGCGGTTAGCGGTATCACTGTAATCGTCACTTAAACCAAGCTTCAACGTAGCAGCAGCCACATCATTTTGTCCTGAGATGACCTGTAGCTTACCCACATTTAGTGCAATGGCAGGGGTAACTGAGAAAGGACGGCCCTGCAGCTGCTCAGGAGGCAAGGTTTTTAAATGCTCTACGCCATCCACAACATGCTTATACGCATCCAGTCCAGCGGTGAGGTATTCCTGTTTCTTGGCCTCATCCTTCTGCTCACTAGCTGCTGTAGCAAGTGTCTGGGCACGATTTATCAATGACTCATACCAAGTGATATCCCAGTTGAACTTGTAGGCATTGTCACTGTATACTGCCAATGCCATGTCAGGTTGGCCCTTCAGATCGTAATAGCTGGCCAATTGAGCCAACAGATTTTTGTTGTAAGGCTCATCTTTCAGAGCGCGCGTCAACACATTGGATGCTTCAGACAGATATTGCTCATCTTGAATTTGCTTGAATACCTGCATGTCAAGAGTGGACAAGTATAATGCTGCTTCCGGATGGTATGGACGGGCATCTAATGCTTTGACCAAAGGAGTTTTGATCTCCTCATAGGAAGTACTAACCGAAACTAAATTTTTACCCTTGAGAGCAGCATCGCTGGACCCGATGTAGTTGATCGACAGGAACAGCAGGAATATCGTCCCGATGGTCAGTACAGCCATGTATCCCATCCGAATTCCGGCTTTATTCCAGCTCTGGCGGAGCGGTTTGTTATCTATTACAGCGCCCATTCCAGCTAAACCGATGAACACCAGAATACCCATAAATGCATAACTCATATTAAAGTCCAGCAGACTGTGTACAAGGATAGATAGCGCAATAATGTAGAAGAAGAACCCGTTATTGAACTCATCCTTGTCACGCTTCAGGTAGGCACGGATGTATTTGAAGAAAATATATCCGATAAAGCCCATAAACACAATGAACCCGACAATCCCGACTTCGATTAAATACTGCAGGAAGAAATTATGGACCTGACGGCTTATATAAGGGTTGTTCTGGTACTCTTCGTATAAGGCAGACCAGCCACCCCCGCCTGATCCGAGAACCGGATAATCTTTCACTACCTTCATAGCATCCTTATAAAAAGTAAAACGTTCTAATACACTATGCTGTTTGAAGTTAATGTTCTCCAGGCGAGTCTCGATATTATCCGGTAAAATACTTTTCAAGCCTGTCCCGATCAGCAAGAAACCAATGATAGCCACAGCTACAACTGAGCCAAGTGGAATCCAAAGACCCGTGAATTTACGGGTTTCCGAGCTACTCAGCTTGTCCTGCAGCCAAGGAGCCATATAACGTTGAATCACCCAGCCCAGAGCTGCCACCACCGCTGAGGCTCCAAGCAGGTAAGCCCACGCCTTAAGCGCAGCCGAGGAGTTAAAAGCCGAGTTTAGTTCTGTTCCAAGTGTGGTCAGCGGGTTGGTAACCAGCAGAGCCGCAAGGCCAGATAGCGCAAGATGAATAATCCAGAGAATCTGCTGCGCAGGCTTTAGGAACAACAGGAGCAGGATGAACACTACAGGCAGCATGACAAGTCCCCCACGGGACAAGGTCAGCAGAAGAGATACGATAATCGGTACCAGCATGAAGCTGTGCGTCAGCGTACCATACCACTTTTTGGAGCGTGCCAGGGCATACACTGCCACGAACAGGAATGCCATGAGGAAGGCTGCATAAGTATTGGCATACTGGAAAATGGAGGTCAGACGCAGCCCGTTAGAGTCCGTCATGACTGCATCTAAATATTTACCATCACGCACCGTATTGGAGAACCAGCCTATCAGCCCCCCGGCAAATTTCCAGCTGCCAAGCCAGTTCAGCAGACCGAAACCGACGATGAAATAAGCGATCGCCAGAATGGCATTTTGAATGACAACATTTAGTTGCTTTTGCTGGAGCAAATATAACGCTATAATGAATATTGCGACATACATGCTCTGTACAAACAGCAGGTTCATCGCCATATAATGCGAAGCAGCGCCAATAAGCGACAACGCATAGGTAGCAGGCAACAGCAGCGAGGCCACAGCCAGCGCATCACGCTGTCCCTCCAGTCTGAACTTGGTGAAGTATAGGCCTATCCACACCAGCAGCATCAGGCTACTTAGGAGTGAAGACAGATAGATAGGCTTCTCAAAGTCAATCTGCTGCCCATTAAATAATCCTACTTGAAACGGGGCCCAGACCAAAAAAACAATGAACCCTATCGCTAACGCCCATATGTAACTGGATATCTTTTCAACATTTCTCGACTGAACCGCATTTTTACCGTATACTGGTTTCGACACGTTTATAATCTCCTTTATCTGTAGGTACGAGGATATTTTAGCATATGAGACATGTCTCGGCCAACATAGGAGCAGTAGTTAGTTTTTAGGATGATAATTATTGCGATTTAGTTATAAGTATCATTTGCTAATACAAAATTACTAATACCAAATTCATTATAGTTAGGGAGAAAAAAAGTGAGAAATTTTTTAAAATTGATTAGACAGAATAGACATTTGATGAAACAGTTAGTTAAACGGGATGTATTACAAAGATATAAAGGTTCTTACTTGGGAATATTATGGTCCTTTGTTACACCTCTCTTTATGTTGGCGATCTATACATATTTTTTTGGCTTCGTATTTAATAATAGGTGGGGAGCATCTGCCTCTGATAATAAATTTGAATTTGCTTTAGTATTATTTTGTGGCTTAATTGTTTTTAACTTCTTTTCTGAGGTAGTTACGAAGTCACCAACACTAATGATCAGTAATACCAATTTGGTGAAAAAAGTAGTTTTTCCTTTAGAGATTTTGTCAATAGTATTAATGCGGTCTGTTTTAGTGCATACAATTATTAGTATAGGGATTTTGGTAGTAGGTCTGTTGTTTATTGGTTCTCTTCATTGGACTATCATTTTTTTACCTCTCGTGTTTTTGCCTATCGTTTTATTTGCAACAGGATTTTCATGGCTCTTATCCTCTTTAGGAGTATTTATAAGGGATATTACACAACTAATTGGTCTAGTAATGCAAGCACTTATGTTTCTTAGTCCTATATTCTATCCAATAAGTATCATTCCTGAAAAACTTAGATTTTTATATTACTTTAATCCACTGACGTATGTGGTTGAAGATATGAGGAGAATTTTAATGTGGGGACAAGTTCCAAATTGGAAATTTACTATCTTAGGTCTAGTCCTAGGCTCTATAGTATTTGCATTAGGTTTCGTCTGGTTTAGAAAGACAAAGGGAGGGTTTGCAGATGTCCTCTAATGCTATTGAAATTAATGATATTAGCAAATCATTCTTAATGTATGAAAAACCAACTGATCGTCTGAAGCAGTTCTTTGTAAAAGATAAAGATAAACTAAAAAATCAGTTTTGGGCCCTGAAAAATGTTAACTTTCAAATTCCAAAAGGTAAAACTATAGGTATTATTGGGAAAAATGGTTCCGGCAAAAGCACTTTGCTTCAATTAATAGTAGGTACAATGACTCCGACTCAAGGGAATATTGATGTTGACGGTAGAATTTCTGCACTACTAGAATTGGGGAGTGGATTTAACCCGGAATTTACAGGGCGTGAAAATATTTATCTTAATGGAGCGATCATGGGGCTTTCAGAGACTGAAGTGAAAGAGAGAGTTCCTCTTATAGAGAAGTTTGCCGCCATTGGAGACTTTATAGATCAACCTGTTAAAACATATTCCTCTGGGATGTATGTAAGACTTGCGTTTGCTTGTGCAGTTAATGTCGATCCCGACATTTTGATTGTAGATGAAGCCTTGTCTGTAGGGGATATGCAATTTCAGTTGAAATGTATTGAGAAAATGAAAAGTTTTAAAAAAGAAGGGAAGACAATTTTATTTGTTAGTCATGATACCTATTCAATCCGTAATTTTTGTGATGAAGTTATTTGGATGATGGACGGACAAGTTCATATGAGGGGAGATGTGAATGGAGTCTCTCAATTATATGAGGATTATATGAAAAATATGTTGGATATACCCGATGAATCATCTGATACTCAACAAGAAAGTATAGATTTTCAAAGTAATACTTTAACAATTGGAGAAGTGAAATTCTTCAATAAAGATATGCAGTCAACGAAGCAGTTTCAATTTAATGACGATATTATAATTGAAGTGAGTTATGAGTTGCATCAGAGTATTGAAAATTTAGTTGGGGGTATTGCAATATTCGATAGGGAAAACAAATATGTTTGTGGTCTCAACACGAAATTAGACCAGTATCCACTTCCTTCTAAATCAGGAACGTATAAACTAGTGTTGACTTATGAAAAAATTTCTCTTTTACCTGGAACATATTATTTGGATATAGGCTTCTTTGAAAGTTCTGGTTTAATTAGATTGGATTACAAAGCGAGGTATGCTTCTTTTAATCTAGGCTCTTCTTCCTATTTTGCTGAGGGTTTATTATTTCTAGAACATTCTTGGAAGGTCGAGGAGGATGGAAGTTGAAGTATCATTATTCTGTAGATTTAGAAACGGATACTCCACTATCGGTAATACTAAGGAATGTGAAGCCGAATTCAAAGGTGTTTGAGTTTGGACCCGCAGATGGCTACATGACAGAGTACTTGAAGAATGAGTTGAAGTGTGAAGTATACTGTCTGGAAATTGATGAGTTAGCAGCCGCCAAAGCTGAAATGTTCTGTGACAAGATGATTATAGCTGATCTGAATAAAACAGAGTGGTTAGAACAATGTGAAGATCAATTCCAATATTTTGATTATTTGATATTTGCAGACGTCCTAGAGCATCTGGTGAAGCCCGAAGAGATACTGGGGAACTTAACTGAGAAATTATTAAGAGATGATGGGAAGGTTTTAATCTCTGTTCCCCACATTGGGCATACAGCTGTAATACTACAGCTAATGCAAGGGAAATTTGAATACAAAGAAACAGGGCTATTAGACAGAACACATTTAACCTTTTTTACTCGCGATAACTTGGAAAAACTACTCCTTTCAGCAGACTTGTCATTGCTGGAACTTCATAAGATTTGTATGTTGCCGGAGCAGACAGAATTGTCAAGTAGTTATAGTATGGTTCCAAGTGCAATAGAGGAGTACTTGAAAAATAAAACTGATGCTCATGTATATCAATTCGTTACTGTTTCAGAAAAAAACAAGTCTAAGAAATCTGATGATTGTAAGGATTATATTGAAAAAGAGAGTTATAGATTTGCGAATTTTATACAATTGTTTTGGAACACAGGTGAGGGATTCAAAGAACGAAATTCAAAAAGACTTCCACTGCAAGCGGATGGGGAATACCATAATTATGTCTTTGAGTTTAAGTTGGATGAAGGGGATTTGATGTCACTTCGTTTAGATCCAACTAATTTCCCCAGCTTTGCAAATCTACGTTCTTTTAAAGTGTGGGGCATGGATGCCGTTACTAATAAATTAGAGGCTATTGAAAATAACAATTTAGTAGCCATTCATGACTTGGAAATCGAAGTTCATGAAGACGGGTTGGATTTGTTCTCATTTGGTGAAGATCCTCAATTACAAAAAGATTTTATCCATGAAAATATGGAGAACTATAAGCTGTTTCGTGTTCAGGTTGAGATGTTATTTGAAACAAAACTTAAGCCCCAGTTATTATATAATCTCCAAAAAAGATTAGATGATCTGAGAAATACTAATGGATTAGAAGAAATGGCTAAAATGATTGCAATTCTGCAGCTAGAACTAAAGACATCAAACAATCTCATAATTAATTTGTTCGATGCCCAGAATGAGAAATTAGAATTTATGAACCAGATGAGTAATGAGTTAGAGTCTATTAACCGAAAAAATATAGAACTTGAATTAGAGATTAGTAGTCTGAAAAGTTCATTTTCATGGAGAATAACTTCTATATTTAGGTATATAAGGAGCTTATTTAGCTAAATTTTAGGCAGGAGAGGGACTATCATTGAAAACTTTAGATATTATATTAATATCGTATAATTCTGAGAAATGGATCAATCAGCTTTTAAAGAGCTTATACAATCAAAATTATCCTTTAAATAAATTACATTTAACTTTTGTTGATAATTGTTCAAACGATAGAAGTAGAGAATTAATAGAATCATTTGATGGAAAAGAAGATTTTGGTGGCTATGAATACCATTTTTTAGATAAAAATCTCGGGTTTGGTAAAGCTAATAATTATGGAGTTAAAAATACGAATCAAGATTATGTCTTTTTCTTGAATATTGATACTGAGGTTGACAAAAACAGCATTATAGAACTCATGAAGGCTGTCGATAACTCTGATGATAGTATTGGGTTGTGGGAAGCGAGGCAATTTCCTTACGAGCATCCTAAAATCTATAATCCTGTAAGTATGGAGACAAGTTGGTCTAGTGGTGCTTGTTGTTTAGTTAGAAGAGACTATTTCACACAAATAGGTATGTTTGATGAGAAGATTTTTATGTATGGTGAAGATGTTGATTTAAGCTGGAGATTTAGAGCTCATGGCTTTAAGCTGATATATGTGCCTAAATGTATAATTCATCATTATACGTATATGAGTGCAAATGAAGTTAAGCCTAATCAATTTTATAATAGTACATTCATGAACTTGATGCTTCGTTATAAGTTTGGAGATATTAAGGATATTATTAAGGGCCATATTATGTATGGTGGATTACTTGTAGTTAAGGGACCTTCCAAGAATCATAAGGCTAAAGTGTTCAAAAATATAATTCGTGCCCCTTTTGAAGGATATAGGTTTAGAAAGTGGAAATTTAAAAATGCAAAATCAGTTAGATTTCAAGCTGATTTTAAAATGTGGGATTATGAAATTATAAGAGAAGGCGCATTCTACATCAATGAAAAACCTGAAAACACGCCTCTTGTATCTATTCTAATAAGAACATGTGGAAGACCTAGTGTATTGCGAGAAGCTTTGATAAGTGTTCGAAATCAGACATACAGCAACATTGAAGTTATTGTAGTTGAAGACGGTCCAGCCATTTCAGAAAGTTTAATATTAAAGGAATTTGCAGATCTAAATATAGTTTATAAAGCTACGCATGATAGGGTTGGAAGATGTGTAGTCGGTAATATAGCAATGGAAACAGCTACGGGAAAATATTTTAATTTTCTAGATGATGATGATTTACTCTACGCAGATCATGTTGAAGTTTTAATTTCTCAATTGCAGAAAAATCCCGACAAAAAGGCTGCTTACTCTATAAGTTTTGAGGTTCCGACGGAAATCACTTCAAGGGATCCTTACCAATACAAAGAATTATTTCACAACGTTCAACACAGACAACCATTTAACAGATTGGTGCTGATGCATCATAATTACTTCCCCATTCAAACGGTTTTATTTAGCAGAGAGATTTATGATGATTTAGGTGGAATAGATGTTGAGTTAGAGGTTCTAGAAGATTGGGACTTGTGGTTAAAATATGCTTTGAAATACGATTTTTTGTATGTAGAGAAACTAACCTCCTTATATCGAATTCCTTCAAGTGTAGTGAGTAGTACAGAGAGACAAGAATTGTTTGATAAATATCTAATAGTTGTAAGAGAAAAGCACTTTAATAAAAAGTTTGAAATTAATATGGCTTCTATATTTAAAGATGCGGAATATCTATTGAATAGACCCCCAATGTTGATTTATAAAGTTAAAGGACTAACCTTCAAATCTTTTTTCTTTAAAGCCAGGAATAAAATGATTAGATATGCAAAGAAAATACTTAGATAACTGGAAAACGAATATATGAGCTGCTAATGTTATTTATGAACTTGTCATTCTATATGTATGATAATTAATAACATTAGCGGTTATAGATGAGGTAGAGAGGGTTAAATACATGGAGCGTTTTTATCATAGATTAACAAAGAAAATTGCATTCATCGCAATGATAATCAGTGTAACTATAATATATAGCCCTCTACTCTTTGGTATATGGTGGTTAAAGTGGGACACGTATGATGCGATATTCCCTATTATGGTTTCTTTGTCAAATCATATAAAACACGGTAATTTACCCTTGTGGGAGTTCTATCAACTTAGAGGAGTGCCACTATCTCACTTACTTGGTGTCCCAGTTTGGTCGCCATTAACTTTATTATTTGGGTTAATTGGTTATTCTCAATATCTATTACAAGTTCAGTTTGTATTTATAGCAATAATAGCATCAATAGGAGTGTATTTAGCTACAGCTAATTATTGTTCATCGAAGTGGGTTTGCTCCGCACTAGGTGTAGCATATGCAACCTGTGGCTTATTTATTGGAAATGCCCAGCATATAACTTTTATTGCTGCTGCTGCCTTAATACCATTTGTACAATATTTCTATCAATTATGGGTAAAAAACTCGGATAAAAGGAATGTGGTTTTTTTAGGAGCTTTTATTGGATTGTTAGTTCTAAATAGCTATCCTGTATTCGTGATTTTTATGCTACTTGTATTATTCATTGAATTTTTATTTGATATAAAAAAAATTAGGGGAAATTTCATTAATATTTCTATAATGCTTAAAAATATATTCTATTCATTTTTTGTTTTAATAGTTGTAATATTAGGGACTAGTTTAGTTACCATTGTTAGCACTATAGAAGTAATGGATTCAATAACAAGATCTTCTGTAGGGTGGGGTGAGGCAACTATTAATTCATTGTTTTTTGATAATTTAATAGGGTTGATATCTCCAAAATTCAATCAACTGTCACCTTATATTAGTAATGCTGATGTATCAATGACAAATATGTATATCTCATTACCAATCACTATATTTGTTTGCATTACTCGGTTTAGTAAGGAAAATATAAAGTTAATATTTTTAGTTTTGCTAACTTTATCGTTATCGCTTGGTAAAAATCTATTTATCTATAAAACGCTTTATAATTTAATACCATTTGTTGATACTTTTAGGTTTCCTGCAGGATTACGATTTTTGTTTTTCTTTTATTTAATAATGCTGGTCGCATCTAACTTGAGTTCAATTAAGTTTGATTATAAAAAGTATAAAAAGGTGCTCTTAACTATCAGTATTTTAATACTACTAATACTAGCACAAATTTCCTTTCTAAAGATGTTTGTTAACTTGAAGTTTGAGCTGCCTTCAGGTACTAGAAAAGAGTTGATTATATCATTCATAATATTGATCTTGTATTATATTTCAATAAAAAAATCCCCTCCGAAATTTTCTAATAAAATATTTTTTATTGTAGTACTAATATTTTCTTCGTTTGGAGTATTTAGTAATGGTACATATACCTTGGGGAAAATAGAGCGTCAATCTTCATATTCTGAGGCCATTGAAATTATGTATCATTCACCAGACAAAACTTGGGTGTTGAATAAGTATATTGATTCAAAACCATTTCCAGCGACCTTCCCGTATACAGTTTTCAATCAGCAATTTCAAAATGGAGGATATATAGGTGGTTTTGAATTAAAAAATTTAAATTCTGCTTATTCACTAAACTTACTTCCACAAAAAGATGATCCGGTTTTGTGGTCTAGCATTAATGATAGACATAAAATTAGTTCTGATTATATATACGTTAAAGGAAATAAGATAGGTGGAGATTTTTATTTAGAGGAATCTGGTAAGGTTGGGTTAACCCAGTCTTATTTCAAAGGTTGGAATGTCAAAATAGATGGAATAACGGCCCCTTTAATAATTAATGAAGATGGGACAATGGGAACGCAAGTGAATAAAGGGAGTCATAAAGTCGAATTTGAGTTTTTTCCTCAAGTTCTCATTATTAGTTTTTATATCACTTTATTTGTATGGTTAATTTTATTCTTATATGCAATTAAATTGATTACTCAGTTAGGTTTTAGAAAATGAAAGTTACAAGGGTGTTTTTTTATGAGGACTATTAATTTATATATTTCGGAGGGGTACGATGCTAAGCAATTGTCTTAAAGACAAAAAAGGTAAGTATTATTTTCTTGTTTTATCTTTCTTGATATTTATATATTATTTGAGACAGAACTACTTTGTTAGTTATTATGACGAGATTGGATATATAAGTGTCAGCAAAAATATATTGAATTTAGGGCTGCTTAACATAAATGAACCGCTTAGAACTTACTTTTACCCCTTAATAATATCTTGTGTTAGTATATTTACCAATGGTGATATGGAAGTTATTAAGACACTAATTAGTGTTTTACAATTTGCGGTCTACACATATACAATTCTTACAATTGCTGAAAAAACTGTTCTTTTAAATGATAGTAATGTGGGATATTATTCCATTTTAGGCTTTGGTTTGCTTAATCCATATCTTATTCAATCCACCACATTATTACTTACCGATGTTTTAGCAACCTGCTGCATCGTCCTCTCTATAATAAGATTGGTTTTTGGGAATTTCAGTAAAATTTCGACATATTTTTGGGTTATATCTTTAGCGTATATTGCAGTCATGATAAGACCTGCGTCTTTGATCTTAGTTCCAATTATTATTATTTTGCTAATAATTCGGACATTAATCCTAAAGGATGTTTCATTATTAAAAGTTCTTCTGATCTCTATTATTTCACTAATTATATTTTTCCCGCAATTATATAACAATGTGAAACAGTTTGATAACTGGACGCCCTTAGTGAATACAAATTTGTATGAGTTTCAAAGTAATTTGGCAACCAAAAATTTAAAATATGGAACGGTTATCATCAACAACGAGGAACCAGGTATGTTTTTTGTTTCCCCCCATCCTGTCAATCAGTCAGTCAAGGGAATGTATGATTTAATCTACAAAGATTTTCCGGGTTTCTTAATAGTATATTCTTCACATTTATTTGGAGTATTGGATTGGGGATATGTTGATACATATATAACTGATTACTATCCATCCAGTAGATTGATTTCTTCATTTTTTCTTTATTTATTCTGGATTATAGCATTCTATGGATTATTCAAAATATTGAAAAACAAAAAGCCTAACAAACAACAGAGTTTCTTTATAATATCTTTTGTAAGCTCATTTCTTTTTTATTGGTCGTTTATTGGGACCACTATAATAGAATCAAGATTTGGTTACCCACTCTTTATGTTGTTATTGCCATTCGTAGGTTGGGGGGCTAAATATGCTTACAATAATATAAGAAGTGACACTAATTTTTTCAACTATAAAAAATTTATTCAATATGTTTTAATTTGTATTATCTTTATGGCATTAGCTATGAATATATCCTTTTTGATTGACATCCAGACTGGAAGAATTAACTGGCTTGAATTTTTAATGAAATGAGGGAATGAATTTGCAGACAATTATAAGTAAATTAGTTAATATGGAGTCGCTAGGGGATGAAAGAGGTCAACTGACTGTACTTGAAGAGAATAAACATATCCCATTTGAGTTCAAAAGGGTATTTTATATTTATGGCACTATATCAGGGGTTCGTAGGGGGTTCCATGCCCATTACAAAACCCGACAAGCGTTAATATGTGTTTCAGGAAATTGCAAAGTTCATTTAGATAATATTGGAAGGACTGAAGAAATAATACTGGAATCACCAAATACAATTCTAATTCTGGAACCCAATGACTGGCATGAAATGTATGATTTCTCGCCTGACTGTGTATTATTGGTACTAGCATCTCATTTGTATGACTCGGAAGACTATATACGTGATTATGATAAATTTGTTGAGGTGTATGGAGAATGAAAAATTATTTTAGTCATCCCCAAGCCCTTGTGGAGTCAGAAAATATTGGTGCGAATACTCGTGTTTGGGCATTTGCTCATATTTTACCGGGGGCTGTTTTGGGTTCCGATTGTAATGTGAATGACCATACTTTCATTGAAAATGATGTGGTTTTGGGTGATAACGTTACTGTCAAATCAGGAGTCTATATTTGGGATGGCGTTAGAATAAAAGACAATGTTTTTATTGGACCCAATGTTACCTTTACTAATGATCTAAGACCCCGCTCCAAGCAGTACCCAAGTGAATTTCTTGAAACTGTTCTTGAAGAATGGGTTTCTATAGGTGCAAACGCAACAATAATTGCAGGGAACACTATCGGCAAGTATGCCATGGTAGGGGCAGGCTCACTGGTAACTAAAAATATTCCTAATAATACACTTTGGTATGGAAATCCAGCTAAATTCAAAGGATATATTTGTAATTGTGGTGAAAAATTGAATCAACAATTCTCCTGTCCAGCTTGCGGTAAGCAATACTCTTTAAAAAACAAGATTATTATTGAAAACTAATAAAATACTCGAAATAGAATAGGTGGGTTAAAATGATCCCTTTCCTTGATTTAAAGAAGATTAATCTGCGTCATGAAACGGAAATATTAGATAGTGTTCATAAAGTTCTACACTCTGGATGGTACATTCTTGGTGAGGAAGTTAAAGCATTTGAAAAGGAATTTGCTACTTATTGCGGTACTGAATTTGCTCTGGGAGTAGCTAACGGATTAGATGCTTTGGAGTTAATTATGAGAGCATACAATATTGGTCCTGGTGATGAAGTGATTGTACCCTCTAATACCTATATTGCATCCATATTATCTATATCTGCAAATGGAGCAACGCCAATATTAGTAGAACCAAACTTATTAACATACAATTTGGATCCTAACAAGATTGAAGAAAGTATAACTCCTAATACTAAAGCGATTTTGGTTGTTCACCTGTATGGCCAATCATGCAATATGGAACCTATAATAATTATTGCAGAAAGATATAACTTAAAGATAATTGAAGATTGTGCTCAAGCTCATGGTGCTGTTTATGGTAACAGAAAGGTTGGAAACTTGGGAGATGCTGCAGCATTTAGTTTTTATCCGGGTAAAAATCTAGGTGCTTTAGGAGACGCTGGGGCTATTACAACAAATGATGAAAATCTGTATAAAGATCTTCACGCTTTAAGGAATTATGGATCGCATAAGAAATACGAAAATCTATTTAAAGGATATAACAGCAGATTAGATGAGTTTCAAGCTCCTATCCTAAGTATAAAATTGAAATATCTGGATCAAGATAATGACTCTAGAAGAAAGATAGCTATGTATTATTTAGATAATATCAATAATAACCATATTGTGTTACCAAGCGTAGAAGAGGGACCGTTATCACATGTGTGGCATATATTTGTTGTGAGGACCTCGTCAAGAAGTCATTTTATTGATTATATGACTAATAATGAAATTCAGACAATGGTCCATTATCCTATTCCTCCACATAAACAAGTGGCCTATAAAGAGTGGTGTGAGATGGTGTTCCCCCTTTCTGAACAAATTCATTCTGAAATTGTGAGCCTTCCAATAAGTCCAGTGATGGAAATGGATGATGTTAAAAGAATTGTGGAGGTTGTAAATGAGTATAGACCGAATTAAGTTATCGATTGTTGTACCTATTTATTATAACGAATTGAATATTCCACATACTATTCCGCGATTGCAGGACTTAGAGAGTATTATACCGGATTGTGATTTTGAGTTTGTATTTGTTGATGATGGCTCAAAGGATAGATCGTTTTCGCTCTTGATGGAGGCAAAAAAACAGGATCCACGAATTAAAGTCATCAAGTTAAGTCGTAATTTTGGTTCAATGTCCGCAATACAAGCAGGCCTGAGCTATACTACTGGCGATTGCGTTGGGATCATTGCGGCTGACTTACAAGACCCTCCAGAATTATTTAAAGAAATGATAGAATACTGGAAATCCGGAAAAAAAGTTGTGCTTGCTACAAGAGAAGACAGGGAAGAATCATTTTCTCAGAAACTGTTCTCCAATACTTATTATTTGTTGCTGGAGAAATTTGCTTTGAAGGGGTATCCAAAGGGCGGATTCGACTTTTTGTTAATAGATAAACAGGTTGTTCATGAAGTGGTTAGGATCCAAGAAAAAAATACTAATATTATGAGTCTTATATATTGGCTTGGACATGATCAAGTGCAAATTCCTTATGTAAGACAGGAAAGGAAATTGGGCAAGTCGAGATGGACACTTTCAAAAAAAATAAAGCTTTTTATTGATTCTTTTGTAAGCTTCTCATATTCTCCAATCCGTTTTATGTCCTTTATTGGAGTTATAACAGCTATTTTAAGTTTTTTGTACGGAGTTTTTGTAATAGTGGGAACTTTGTCTGGATTTATTGAGCTTCAAGGTTGGACTACAATTATTGCCTTAATTACTTTTTTATTGGGAATAATTATGATTATGTTGGGTATTATTGGTGAATATCTATGGAGGATATTAGATGAAAGTAGAGAGCGGCCGTCCTACGTTATTGACCAAACTTTTGAATAGAGAATTTTTGAAATTTGTCGTAAGTGGTGGGATTAATACTTTAACTACATATTTAATGTATTTGCTACTGCTCCTTTTTCTGAATTATTCTTTATCTTATACGGTTTCTTACGTTTCCGGAATATTTCTGTCCTATTACTTGAATACAGTATTTGTATTCAAAGAGAAAATATCGATTAAAAAATTTCTTAAGTTTCCTATTGTATATTTAATACAATATTTCATTAATTTATTAATGTTATATATTTTAGTAGAACATTTACATCTATCTACAAAAATCGTACCTTTAATTGTTGTTGTAGTGACTATTCCAGTCACTTTTGTTCTTTCTAAGCTAATTATAAAAAGCAAATAACAAGTAATATTTACCTAAGTCAAATTCTAAATAGACGAATTTTATTCCACTGAGAATGACCGGGGCATACTATGGAAAGACCTAGAGTTTTTAAGTCATAACAGATAATTTCCCGATTATGAAAATGCCATTAATCTTAACTACTTATAAAGGTGGGTACAAAATGAAACTCCTCATTACCGGCGGAGCCGGCTTCATCGGCAGCAACTTCGTAATCTATATGCTGCAGCAACATCCTGATTACCAGATCGTCAACGTTGATGCGTTGACTTACGCAGGAAATCTGGAGAACCTGAAATCGATTGAGAATCATCCGAACTATACGTTTGTGAAGGCAGACATTACCGATGTGGCGGCGATGGATAAGCTGATCGGTGACGGTGTGGATGTAGTGGTTAACTTTGCTGCTGAGTCTCATGTAGACCGGAGTATTCTGGAGCCGGAAGTGTTCGTGAAGACGAATGTGCTGGGTACTCAGGTGCTGCTGGATGCGGCTAAGAAATATAGTGTGAATAAGTTTGTTCAAGTGTCCACGGATGAGGTCTATGGATCACTTGGTGCTACAGGTCTGTTCACGGAAGAAACACCGCTGACGCCGAACAGCCCGTATTCTGCAAGTAAAGCAGGCGGAGACTTGCTGGTGCGTGCTTATCATGAAACCTTTGGGTTGCCAGTTAACATTACCCGGTGCTCGAATAACTATGGTCCTTACCAGTTCCCGGAGAAGCTGATTCCGCTGATGATCTCGCGTGCGCTGGCAGATCAGGCTTTGCCTGTGTATGGAGACGGAATGAATATCCGTGACTGGCTGTATGTTGAGGATCACTGCAGCGCAATTGATCTGGTTATTCATGAAGGCGTGAATGGTGAAGTGTACAACATCGGCGGTAACAATGAGCGGACGAATGTGCATATTGTGAATACTGTGCTTCAAGAGCTCGGCAAGCCGGATTCGCTGATTTCGTATGTTCAGGATCGTCCCGGACATGACCGCCGTTATGGCATTGATCCAACCAAGATTACGAACGAGCTAGGCTGGAATCCTAAGCACACGTTCGAAACTGGCATTAAGGAAACTATTCAGTGGTATCTGAATAACAAGGAATGGTGGACCCGCATTCAGTCTGGTGAATACCAGAAGTATGCTGCACTTCAGTACGGCAGCCGTCTGGGAGACTCCTTGTAATGGCGAAGACGAAGGTACTGGTTACAGGGGCTGGTGGGCAACTGGGGCAGGATCTTATGCTTTTGCTTCAGGGTCAGGATTATGAGGCGCTAGGCTGTGACCGTCAGGAGATGGATATTACTGATCTGGACCAGTGCCAGGAGATCATCGGGGCTTTTATGCCTGATGCTGTCATTCATTGTGCGGCTCACACGGCAGTGGATGCAGCTGAGACTGATGTGGATGCAGCGTACCTGATTAATGCTACAGGAAGCCGGAATGTGGCGCTGGCTGCTGAGAAGGCAGGGGCTAAGCTGGTCTATATCAGCACGGATTATGTATTCGATGGCATGGGGGAGCAACCTTACCATGAATATGATAATACCGACCCCAAGAGTATCTACGGGAAGTCCAAGCGTGCCGGAGAGGTATTAGTCCAGTCGTTATCCTCCAAGTATTTCATCGTACGTACCTCTTGGGTCTATGGCAAATACGGCAATAACTTTGTCAAAACCATGCTGAAGCTGGGGCAGGAAAAGCCGTTGCTGCAGGTTGTCGATGACCAGAAGGGCTCACCTACCTATACGGTGGACCTGGCAAGATTCTTGCTTGAGCTTATCCAGACTGAAAAGTATGGAGTGTACCACGCCTCGAACACAGAGTCTTGCACATGGTATGAATTCACCCAGGCCATCTTTGCGGAAGCAGAGGAACTTCTGGGGCTGAAGTTTACAGCGAAGCTTGAACCTTGTGCGACGGAGCAATTCCCCCGTCCGGCGCCTCGTCCACGCAACTCGGTGATGGAGCATCTAGCGATCCGTACCAACGGGTTCCAGGATATCCGTCCATGGCGTGAAGGGCTGAGAGAATTTTTGCTGGAGCTGAAATAGCTGCAGGATATGTTGAAGAACCCCTAATCCATCTTAATGGTTAGGGGTTTCTTATTGTAATTCGATAGTATTGGTGGGGTCAATTCAACAACCTTCCATAGCCCGGCACCTCTGTTTTCGTTATAATGGGAGTAACAGGTTCGTACAATGAATATATGGAATTCGAGGTACCCCATGAAACTTAAAACAGTCAGTGTGCATATTGTTACTTATAACAGCGCAGATGATATAGCGGAATGCTTGTCGGCTGTGCTTGGACAGGATTATCCGGTCAAAAATATTGTGGTGGTGGATAATGCGTCCACGGATGGTTCGGCGGAGAAGGTAAGGTCGTTCTATCATGAGCTTAGTCAGGGTTCAGCGCATACGCGCTTAGATCCTTTATACTCCGTTGACATAACAGTAACCAACTATGGAGATTCTAAAGACAGCCCCCCTCCCCCAACCCTGGTCCTTCTGGAAAATGAACATAACACCGGCTTCGCCCCCGCGCACAATCAGGCGATTGCCGGGACTACGACCGATTATGTGCTGGTGCTGAACCCGGACCTTACGCTGGCCCCGGATTATATATCCAAGCTGGTTGCCCGGATGGAAGCCGATTCCCGGATTGGGAGTGCTACAGGCAAGCTGCTGCTGAAGGCGGATCATTCGCTGGTGGATAGTACCGGACTGCGGATGAATAAGGCGCGGAGGGCATTTGACCGTGGAGCGGGAGAGCCTGCTGACCAGTGGAATGAGTCTGGCGAAGTATTGGGTGTCTCCGGTGCAGCGGCGATGTACGCGCGGCGGATGATTGAGGATATCAGCGTGGAGGGGGAGTTTTTCGACGCGGATTTTTTTGCGTATAAGGAAGATGTGGATGTGGCCTGGCGTGCAGAATTGTTTGGCTGGAAGGCCTACTATGATGCGGAAGCGCTAGGCTACCATGAGCGGGGGTGGAAGACGTCCGGCCGGAGTGGTAAAGCGATGTTCATCAAGCGGATCTCCTATATTAATCGGTATAAAATGATATACAAGAACGAGCCCTCCCGCACACTGCTGCTCACGCTGCTAAATTCTCTTCCTTACGAGATCGCCGCACATGGCTACTCGCTATTGAAAGAGCCTAAGCTGCTGGGAGCTTGGAAATCCTTTTTTGCACAGAGAGCAGCCCTGAAGCGCAAGCGCCGATATATTCAGGAGAGAGTCAAGCCTGCCGGGGAATGACTGATAGCCTTGTAAAAACCTCCCTGAATAGGCGCTGCCTATCAGCGGGGTTTTTGTGTTATAATAATTGTCGATAGATTACTATATTTGTCAGGAGAGTATAGCAGTGAATGTAGATGTTAGTATATTGATTCTAAATTACAACACATGCCGCCTGACGATGGATTGTCTGAGGTCGGTATATGATTCGGAGACAAGGTATTCCTATGAAATTATTCTAGTAGATAATAACTCCCAGGATGACTCGGTGGAGATGATAAGCAAGGAGTTCCCGGAGGTGCTGTTAATCGCCAATTCGGAGAATGTAGGCTTTGCCAAGGGGAATAACCAGGGGATGGAGGTCGCCTCCGGGCGTTATGTGCTGCTGCTCAATTCAGATACCGTGATCCGTAAGGATACGCTGGAGACGATGCTTGCGTTCATGGACAGCCGCCTTGATCTTGGCGCGTCCGGGTGTAAGGTGATTCTGCCGGACGGGTC
Organism: Paenibacillus sp. FSL P2-0136; assembly: GCF_037975325.1. Classification (NCBI taxonomy): domain Bacteria; kingdom Bacillati; phylum Bacillota; class Bacilli; order Caryophanales; family Paenibacillaceae; genus Paenibacillus; species Paenibacillus sp. FSL P2-0136. Next base: position 6,539,287 of record NZ_CP150244.1, on the reverse strand, counting down.
GCTCGATAAGGCCTGCCGGAGAGGGTTCCCGACACCGTCTGCGTCCTTTTATTATGCGTTTGGCTTCAGTAAGCTGTTCCCGGACCGTCCGAAGTTCAACGGCTATCAGCTCGGCTATCTGGACCCGGATGACGAATATCCGGTAGATTGTCTGGTTGGAGCATTCATGCTGCTGCGCCGGGAGACGATTGAGCAGGTGGGCGGGCTGGATGAGACGTTTTTCATGTATGGAGAGGATCTGGATTGGTGTTACCGGATCAAGGAAGCGGGCTGGGGGATTTATTATTATCCGCAGACGTCCATCGTACATCTGAAGGGTGGCAGTGCGCGCCGCAGACCGTTCAAGATTGTGTATGAGTTTCACCGGGCCATGATTTTATTTCATAAGAAGCATTATAGCAGCCGCTACAACAGTATGATAAATGGAGCGGTCTATGCGGGCGTCGGCGTTAAGTTCACTCTTTCGCTGTTGCGCAACGCATTGATTGCTCCACGTAAGATACCTACACCCGCACAGAGTCTTAATGCTCCAGGGGAAGCTGGTATCCGCAATGAATCGAAGGCTGAGGTGAGATTATGATCCGCCGGAATCAAAAGTTCCTGACTCAATTATATATGGTGGCTGACTTCCTGGTGATCCAGCTGTCCTTCATTGCAGCCTGGTGGCTGAAGTTCAAGAGCGGCCTGCTGGAATCCTACCGGACGCTGCCTATAGAATCTTATGCTTACTGGAGCATCATCTATGGGGCCATAACCGTACTGATTGGTATTGTGGTATCTCTATATTTGCCCAAGCGGAAGAAGCGGTTCATTGATGAATTCCTGAAGATTTTCCAGGTGCATGCCATGGGGATCTTTATCCTGCTGGGCCTGATGTTCTTCCTGAGGGAGATTGATGTCTCCCGGCAATACCTGGCGATCTACATGGGCTTCAATATTCTGTCCATTATGCTGTACCGTTATGTGCTGAAGAAGATGCTGAAGTCACTGCGTGAAAAAGGCTTCAACCGCCAGTTCGTCCTGATTCTTGGTGCAGGCACATTGGGTAAAAGATTCTATAACAACCTGGAGCAGTATCCGGAGCTGGGCTATGAGGCGATTGGCTTCCTGGATGACTTCCATCAGTGGGATGGTATTGAGGAGCAGCGTTATAAGCCGATTCTGGGCACAGTGGATCAGCTGGAGGCTATGCTGGAGATGCTTCCTGTCAATGAGGTGATTCTGGCGCTGCCGCTGGATGCCCACTCGAAATACCCGGCTATTATTGCAACTTGTGAGAAAGCCGGGATGCGGACGCTGATTATCCCCGACTTCTTCGATTACCTGCCGGCCCGTCCGTATTTCGATAACTTTGCCGGGATGCCGATGATTAATGTACGCGATATTCCGCTGGATATGGCTGGGAACAAAATGGCAAAGCGTGCGTTTGATATTGTGTTCGCCTTGTTCGCCATTCTCATGCTGTCTCCCGTGATGCTGATTGTTGCGCTCGGAGTGCGCCTGACTTCACCGGGGCCGGTGATTTTCAAGCAGGAGCGGGTGGGGCTGAACCGCCGTAATTTCATGATGTACAAGTTCCGTTCCATGAAAATGCAGACGGATGGTGAAGTGGACACAGGCTGGAGCACGAAGGAAGATCCGCGCCGGACCCGCTTTGGTACGTTTATCCGCCGAACGAGTCTGGATGAGCTGCCGCAATTCTTCAACGTGCTGTTCGGGCAGATGAGTGTGGTTGGTCCGCGGCCGGAGCGCCCTTATTTTGTAGAGCAGTTCCGCGGCGAGATTCCGAAGTATATGGTCAAGCATCATGTGCGGCCGGGGATTACCGGCTGGGCTCAGAGTAACGGTCTGCGCGGGGATACCTCGATTGAGGACCGGATCAAGCATGATATTTTCTATATCGAGAATTGGTCTCTGCTGTTCGACATCCGGATTATTGCCAAGACTATTCGTAATGGCTTCAAGAACGCTTATTAATACACGATCTTATCTATATTCTATTCTCCCCTAAAAAACGGTTGCTGCCCCTTGAGGATGACACAGCCGTTTTTGCTTTTTTCAGCCGACTCTCTACTACTTGCAAAGGAGACTGCCATCATGAAGAGAACAAAGCTTATTGCTTCTATTACTATGATCGGGGCTGTTACACTTCTGCTTGTATTGATGCTTGGAGGAAAAGAAAAACAGCCAGCTACAGGCTTCGCGGCCCACAGGGTCATTGCCCATGCCATGGGCGGAATCAATGACAAGGCGTATACCAATACCAAGGACGCTTTTATTGCGAACTATGAGCAGGGGACCCGGATCTTTGAGGCGGACCTGCTGCTTACCAGTGATGAACAGCTCGTGGCCCGTCATGAATGGACTACAGGTATGAGTAAGAAACTGGGTCAACAGGAGGTTCTTCCTCCTGACAAGCAGGGAGAGGTGCTGACTCACGATGAAGTGATGAACAGCCCGGTGCTGGAGCTCTACTCTCCGCTGGATATTGAGAAAATCGTCAATCTGATGGAGATCTACCCGGATACCTATATTGTTACGGACACGAAGGAGCTGGAACCGGAACAGGTAACGAAGCAATTTCAGCTCATTGTAGAAGCCGCACGGAAGAAGGACCCAGCGCTGCTGGAGCGGATTGTTCCGCAGATTTACAGCCGGGAGATGCTGGAGGTTGTGAAGCAGGTGTACGCTTTTCCGGAAATCATCTATACCCTATACCAGACAGAGGACAGCGACGAGGTGGTCATTGAATTCGTCAAGCAGACCGGCGTGGACATCACGATGCCGACAACCAGGGCTACCAAGAGCTTTGTGCGTAACTTGAAAAAAGCGGGCGCCAGAGTCTACGTGCATACCGTGAACGATGAGCAGGAGATTGTGGAGCTGTCCCGGCTGGGCGTCAACGGATTCTATACTGATTTTGTCCCGGAAAATGATTTGAACCGGATTAAGGGTCTCCGCTGATCGAGGAGAAGGCTAAGGCAAATATGCGAAAAAATGTTCGCATTTTGTTCTCTTTTAAATTGACACTCCCCTTCGTACTGACTTAGACTAGAGATACGGATTGTGCGTGCGCAGGAGTGTGTATATTCACTTAGATGAACAATGAGGATGGACAAAGATGAACGAGATGCGGCAAATGATCAGGCCATGGCGGCATGTATTCAAGCTGGACCCGGACCGTGTGCTGGGTGACAAGGAGCTGGCCGCTGTGTGCCAGTCGGGAACCGATGCGATTATCGTAGGCGGCTCTACTGGCGTGACTTATGAGAATACAGTGAGTCTGCTTGCGAGAATCCGGCAGTATGACCTGCCTTGCGCGCTGGAGATCTCGGATCTGGAGGCCGCTGTGCCCGGTTTTGATCTGTATATGATTCCCATGGTGCTCAACACTGACGATACTTCATGGATTCTCGGCCATCACCGCCGGGCCATTGAACGCTTCGGCAGTCTGATCCCATGGGAATTGCTGCTGACAGAGGGCTATATTGTGCTGAACAGCGATTCCTCGGTAGCGCGTCTGACCGGTGCCGACTGCTCGCTCGATGCGGCTGGTGCGGGAGCCTATGCGCAGATTGCAGACAAGCTGATGAACCTCCCGGTGGTCTACCTTGAATATAGCGGACGTTATGGAGATCTGGAGATTGTGCGCGAGGTCAGGGAAGTGGTTGAGCACAGCCAGCTTTTCTATGGAGGCGGAATTACAGGTCCAGAGGAAGCCATGCATGTAGCCGCGCTATGTGATACAGTAGTGGTCGGCAATATTATTTATAGCAATGTGGAACAAGCGCTGTTGACGGTCCAGGCTGTAAGGGATACACCGCAGATGGACTGGTAGAGTTTATAGATCATGTCCGAATGTTCACCGCAGCGACGACCAAGCTTCGAGTTCAAACCTTAAGTGCGTCTTATATAACTTATATTCAGAAAGGAGCATGTAACACATGCAACTTGTTAACATACAGGACGCCGTAAGCCGTCTGAATCCCCCGCAGCGTCAGGCTGTAGAAGCAACTGAAGGACCCTTACTCATCATGGCTGGCGCAGGCAGCGGCAAGACCCGCGTGCTGACCCACCGGATTGCCTGGCTGATCGCGAACCGTAAGGCACCGCCTTGGGCGATTCTGGCGATTACGTTTACGAATAAAGCCGCCCGGGAGATGCAGGATCGTGTCTCCAAGCTGGTAGGGCCGGAGGGCCGGGATATTTGGGTATCCACTTTTCACTCCATGTGTGTGCGGATTCTGCGGAAGGATATCGATCAGATTGGCTTCACCTCGAATTTCTCCATTCTGGATTCGACAGATCAGCTGTCCGTCATCCGCAATTGTATGAAGGATCTCGACATCGACACCAAGAAGTTCGAACCAAAGGCCATCCAGGCCGTCATCAGCACGAACAAGAATGAGCTGATCACACCGGCGCAGTATGAGCAGAAGGTTGGCGATTATTTTGAAGGCCTGGTGGCTAAGGTGTATTCCAAATACCAGCACCGGCTGAGAAGCAATAACTCTCTCGATTTCGATGACCTGATTATGAAGACGATCGAGCTGTTCAAGGAGAAGCCGGATGTACTGGATTTCTATCAGAAGAAGTTCAAGTATATTCATGTTGATGAGTACCAGGATACGAACCGTGCGCAGTACATGCTCTGCCGGATGCTGGCTGAAGGCCACCACCGGATCTGCGTGGTCGGGGACAGTGACCAGTCCATCTACCGCTGGCGCGGGGCAGATATCTCGAACATTCTGAACTTCGAAGAGGATTACCCCGAAGCCCAGACGATTCTGCTGGAGCAGAATTACCGCTCCACCTCGAACATTCTGAATGCCGCCAACGGCGTAATTGCCCTCAATACGGGCCGCAAGCCGAAGAAGCTGTGGACCGACTCCGATGAAGGCGCGAAGATCAAGGTGTTCCGTGGCGACACTGAGCATGACGAAGGATATTTTGTCACCGGGGAGATCAGCAAGAATGTGAAGCAGGGGCAGGCTTACCAGAACCATGCGATTCTGTACCGTACGAACGCCCAGTCCCGTGTAATAGAAGAAATTCTGATCAAATCAGATATTCCCTACCAGATCGTCGGGGGGATCAAGTTCTACGACCGTAAAGAAATCAAGGATCTGCTGGCGTATCTCCGCCTGCTGTCCAATCCTGATGATGATATCAGCCTGACGCGGATTATCAATGTTCCTAAGCGGGGACTTGGAGATACAACCGTTGGGAAGCTGGCGGCAGCGGCTGCGGCCCAGGGCGTCTCGATTTTCCGGGCGCTGCAGACGGTGGATGATCTCGGGTTCGCCGGACGCACCCGCAACACGCTGGTGGAATTCTACGATATGATCGAAGCCCTGCACCGGATGGTGGAATTCCTCTCGGTGACAGAGCTGACTGAGAAGATTCTCGAGCTGTCGCAGTACCGCCTTGAATTGCAGAATGAGAATACGCTGGAGTCCCGTTCACGCCTGGAGAACATTGACGAGTTCCTGTCCGTTACGATGGAATTCGAGAAGAACAATGAAGACAAGTCGCTGGTCTCCTTCCTGACCGACCTGGCGCTGGTTGCGGACATCGACAGCGTGAATGATGAAGAAGAACGTAGTGATGCGGTGGTGCTGATGACGATGCACAGCGCGAAGGGGCTGGAGTTCCCGACCGTCTTCATCATCGGGATGGAGGAAGGGGTGTTCCCGCACAGCCGTGCCTTCCAGGACAATGATGAACTGGAAGAAGAACGCCGGCTGGCGTATGTGGGCATTACCCGTGCGGAGAAGCAGCTGTTCCTCAGCTGCGCACGGATGCGCACGTTGTTCGGGCGGACGAACGCGAATGCGCCGTCCCGCTTCCTGGAGGAGATTCCGGAGGAGCTGAAGGAAGATACTGTCCGTGAATCGGACCGCTTCCGGCGCGGAGGCGCGGAGGCAGGCGGTGCCTATGGCGGCCGGGGCTTCGGCGGAAGCGGAGGCAGCCGGGGGAACTTCGGCAGCCGCACCGCTGCTGCCGGGAACGCGCCGGGAGGCGGCGGGTCCGCCAGCTTCGGCAGCGGCAGCTCGGCAAGCGCGGTGCCAGGCGCGGGCCGTGTGGTGGTGACGACCGGAGGCGCGCAGCGCACGACGGGCGGGGCCGGGGCGGCTGCGGAGGCCGGAGGCTTCAAGGCGGGCGACAAGGTCGCCCACGGCAAATGGGGCACCGGCACCATTGTAGCCGTGAAGGGCAGCGGCAACGATACGGAGCTGCAGATTGCCTTCCCGGCGCCGGTAGGCGTTAAGCGGCTGCTGGCCGGCTTTGCGCCGATCACCAAAGTTGAATAAATCAAGCTTGCGATTAACGGCAGTGCTTTTGGATCACGCTAACCGTAGGAAACCTATTTGACGGAGGGATATGCCGGATGGATATGATGTTCACGATGGAAGAGCTTGTAGCCGAGCTGAATCAATACAATTATCACTACTATACGCTGGATGCTCCACAGATCAGTGACAAGGAATACGATGTGCTCTACGACAAACTGGTGGCGCTGGAAGCGGAGAGCGGAATCGTATTGCCGCATTCCCCGACCCAGCGGGTAGGCGGGGAGCTCCTGAAGGGCTTCACACCGCATCGCCATCTGGCACCGCTGTGGAGTCTGGACAAGGCGCAGAATATTGAACAGCTCCGTACTTGGAACACCCGTGTGCTGAAGCTGGTGAATGATTATAATACCAAGAACCCGGAGAATCCGCTGCCGGAGCCGTGTTATGCCGTGGAGCTGAAGTTCGACGGCTTGACGCTGAACCTGACCTATCGTGATGGGGCGCTTGTACAAGCAGCTACCCGTGGCAACGGGGTGACAGGTGAGGGGATTCTGGCTCAGGTGAAGACGATCAAGTCCGTTCCGCTGAATATTCCGTTCAAGGAAGGCGTTATTGAAGTGCAGGGCGAGGGGATTATGAACCTGTCAGTACTGGCGGATTATAATACCCGCGCAGCAGAGCCGCTGAAGAATGCACGCAATGGTGCGGCGGGCGCGCTGCGCAACCTGAATCCCAAGATGACTGCCGACCGCAGGCTGAATGCTTTCTTTTATAATGTGGGGTATGCAGAAGGCGTACAGTTCGCCGATCATCAGGAGATGATGGATTTCCTGCGCAGCAACCGGTTTAAGGTTAACCCTTACCTCAACTACTTCAGCAATTTCGATGATGTAACCGAGCAACTGGCAGAGATTGAAGAGAGCCGTTCCGGTCTGGATTATCTTATTGACGGAGCGGTCATTAAGGTTACTGATTTCCGTATTCGTGAAGCGCTGGGTTATACCGACAAGTTCCCGCGCTGGGCCGTTGCTTATAAATTCGAGGCGGAAGAGACCACAACCATTCTGGAATCTGTCAGCTGGAATGTCGGACGTACCGGCAAAGTTACTCCGCTCGCGCGGGTGGAGGCTGTAGAACTAGCCGGGGTTACGGTGCAGAATTGCACCCTTAACAACGTGGGCGATATTGAGCGCAAGAATCTGAAGTTTGCACTGGGCACACGGGTGTTCATCCGCCGCTCCAATGATGTCATCCCCGAGATTCTGGGTAAGGTGACAGAAGAGAGTGACGGCGGGGAGATACTATTCCCTGAGGAGTGTCCGGCCTGCGGATTCCCGCTGGAGATGCGCGGCGCTCATCTGTTCTGCAATAACAAGCTTGACTGCAAGCCGCAGATTGTCAGCCGGATTACCCATTTTGCCTCCAGAGATGCCATGGATATTGAAACGTTCAGTGAGAAGACGGCGGCTCAGCTGCATGAGGAGCTTAGTGTACGGGAGCCTGCGGATCTGTATGAGCTAACCTTCGACCAACTGGTGAAGCTGGAGCGGTTCGGAGAGAAGAAAGCGGCGAATCTGCTGAAGGCACTCGAAGACAGCAAAGGCAGAGATCTGGCATCCTTCCTCTATGCACTCGGTATTCCTAATACCGGCAAAGCCACGACAAGAATGCTGGCCGACCATTACCGCAGCCTGGAAGCTGTCATGTCTGCTACCGCGGAGGAGCTGGCCGGACTGCCGGATATCGGGGGAATTGTGGCGGAGAGCATCGTGAATTATTTTGCAGACCCGTTCGTAGTGGTTAGCATCGACCGTATGCGGGCGCTGGGGGTAGAGGCCAAAGCTCCTGAAGCGTCGCGTGTAGTCAATACGAATACCTATTTCAGCGGCAAAACAGTCGTCCTGACCGGTTCCCTGCAAAAAATGACCCGCGAGGAAGCTGCCGAACGCCTGGAAGCTCTGGGAGCCAAGGTATCCGGCAGCGTCTCCAAGAAGACCGACCTGGTTATTGCCGGTGAGAAGGCAGGCAGCAAGCTGGCCAAAGCCCAGCAGCTCGGCATTCAAGTCATTGAGGATGAAGACGAGCTGATCCGGCTGCTAGAGATGTAAGAGAATATATAAGTCCTGTGTTTCCTTTGCTTATGGGCGGAGGGGCGCAGGGCTTTTTTTGATGTATAGGAAATCGAAAAACCGACCACATTGCGGCAAGCGAGGGTGAACGGGCCGGATGTACAGGGGAAGTCACCAGCATTTGTTACCCGGTAGGCTGATTTTGTTTTGCAGACGGCTACCCTTCCGCTTTCATGTGAACATTTGATAATTTAATACAACTCCATACTTATTTTGACAGTTAGTTAATCTTTCCAAGGTAAGCTTGGGATTAGAACCGTCACAATGAGGAAGGGGTATATGATGAACAAGTTAATGAGGGGCATGATTTTTGGAGGATTGGCGGCAGCCGTAGTATCAGGAGCAACCCTTGCAGGTGCGGCCAAGAGCCCGGCTAATTCCGGGGGCACTGCCAAGGCCCAGTCTAAGAATCTTATCGTTCTGATCGGCGACGGCATGGGCCCGGCCCAAGTGTCTGCGGCAAGATATTTTCAGCAATATACCAAGGGTGTCAAGCACCTGAACCTCGATCCATACTACGTGGGACAAGCTACTACATATGCAGACCGGGGAGAGGACAGCGGTAAAATCGTATCCGGGATCGTCACAGACTCCGCCTCAGCCGGTACTGCATTTGCTACGGGCCATAAAACCTACAATGCGGGCATCAGCGTCTCTAATGAGGATGTCTCAAGACCCTTTGCTTCTATAATCGAAGCTGCGGAGAGCGCAGGCAAGGCCACCGGCCTTGTGACCACTGCCCGTATCACCCATGCCACACCTGCCGTGTACGCTTCCCATGTCCGTAACCGTGACAATGAATCGGCGATTGCCTCACAGTACCTGGAGAGCGGCGTGGATGTGCTGATGGGCGGCGGGAAGCAGTTCTTCCTGACCAAGGATGAGAAGGGCAAACGTACGGATAAGAACCTGCTGCCTGACTTCAAAGCCAAAGGTTATACGGTCGTTGAGAATACCACAGCTTTAAATGCCCTTACTTCCAAGAATACCAAGGTGTTAGGCTTGTTCGGCAACTCCCATGTGGCTTATACGCCAGACCGCACTCCGGAAATTCCAAGCCTCTCGGCGATGACCTCCAAAGCACTGAATATTCTGTCCGCCGATAAAGACGGCTTCGTCATGATGATTGAAGGCGGGCGTATCGACCATGCCGGTCATGCCAACGATCTGCCGACCCTGGTGCAGGAAGCGCTCGACTTTGACGCAGCCTTCAAGACAGCGGTTGATTTTGCGAAGAAAAACGGCAACACCTCCGTGGTGGTCACTGCTGATCATGAGACAGGCGGCCTCTCACTCTCGCGTGACAATATCTATGAGATCAACATCGATCTGTGGAACAAGCAGAAGCATTCCTCCGAGAGTCTGGCAGCAGATCTTGAAGCCGCGCAGACACCGGAAGAGATCCGCAAGATCGTAACGGCAAATACCTGGATTACAGATCTGACGGACGAGGAAGTTACCCAGATTATGAACGGCGACGGTTCTTCGTACAAACGGGAAGGCGCATATAATGCAGTGATTTCCAAACGCCTGCTGGTCGGCTGGTCGGGTCACGGCCACTCTGCGGTGGATGTTGGGGTGTGGGCGTATGGCCCGATTGCTGACAAGGTGAAGGGGCAGATTGACAATACGCAGATCGCAACTATGGGAGCGGGAATACTGGGACTGGATCTGAACAAGCGTTCCGCAGAGCTGCAGTCGAAATATGTTTATCCGAAATTCAAAATCAGCCGCGACAATGAAGTGCTCTATCCGGCTCAGGCTCTGGTGAAGGCGCTTGGAGGAACATATACAGGGAGCACTTCTGCTGCCAAGCTTACTATTGGAAAGAATACCATCGAGGTAGATCTGACCGGGAAAACAGCGAAGCTGAACAGCAAAGCGGCCGCATACACGGTGGATGTGGATAACAACGTACTCTACCTTCCGCTTAGTGCGTTCAACCAGTTGAAGGGCACGACCTTAACTTGGGATGCGCTGTCCGAACGCATTGTGCTCAGATAGGAGTGGCTCCTATTGCTCCAGATTCAGAATTTGACCAAACAATTCAAAGTGGACGGCAGAGCTGTGCCGATCCTCGATATCCCCCGGTGGAATGTTGAAAAAGGAGAGCGTGTAGCCATTACCGGACCCAGCGGGTCCGGTAAAAGCACGCTTTTGCATCTGATCAGCGGCATTATGAGTGCAGACAGCGGCAGAATTACCGTAGATGGGCAGCCGCTTCACGAGTTAACTGAGGCGAAGCGCGATGCCTTTCGTGCTTCCGCTATAGGCTATGTGCTTCAAGACTTCCATCTGATTCCTTCGCTGACCGCGCGGCAGAATGTCGAGATTGCCATGACGGCCCGGCTTTCGCAAAAGGAGAGACGGCGCATAGTGGACGGCTGGCTGGAACAGGTGGGCCTGGGGGGCCGCGGAAGGCATCTGCCATCCCAGCTCTCACGCGGGCAGCAGCAGCGCGTTGCTATTGTAAGGGCCATGATCAATCACCCGCCGCTTCTGCTGGCAGATGAACCGACAGGCAGCTTGGACTGGGAGACGGCCGATGAGATATCCTCTCTGCTCCTGGAGCTTAGCAAGGCCCATGGACACACCTTAATCGTGGTAACCCATGACCTCAATATGGCTGAACGGTTTCCGCGCCGCTTGAACATTCAAGATATCAATGAAGTACGCCGGGAGGTATTAGCCCGGCAGCGGTCTTCGTTCAGCGGGATAGACAGGGAGGGGATTTCACTATGAGCCTGTTCCGGCTCACCCTCCGCAATGTGCTGCACCGGCGGTTCCTGTCTCTGCTTACCGTGTGTGCTGTGGCGATTACAGTTGCCTTTATTGTGTTACTTGTCCTGTCCCGGCAGAGTGTAGAGCAGGGAGCCAAGAAAGGCTATGGCCCCTTTGATCTTGTCATAGGCGCAGCGGGCAGTGAGACACAACTGGTGCTCAATACTTTTTATCATATCGGTGCACCAACCGGGAATATCCCGCTCGCTGTACTGGATGAGGCCCGGCGTGACCCGTCTGTGGAAGCTGCCTTTGCGATGACTACGGGCGACAACTACAAGGGCTATCCGATTGTCGGGATAGATTCCGGGTATTTCTTCACCCGTTACGGTGGCAGCAGACTACAGGAAGGCAAGATGTATGCCGATACTGGTGATACGATTGTAGGCTCATACGTGGCCCGGTCGCTGGGACTGAAGGTAGGCGATACCTTTGCGGGGGCGCATGGACTTGTACAGGGAGAAGACCACGAATCCGCAGCGGCTGAGCATGAAGGGGATCATGAGGCCGAAGAAGCAGGAGGACATGCGGCAGCCGAAGATGAGGGGACTGGAGAGCAAGCCGGGCATGCCCATGATGATTTTCGCTACAGGGTAGCAGGTATTCTTCCAGAACTCCATACTCCGGATGACCGTGCGGTCTTTACGACAGTAGACTATGCCTGGGCTGTGCACGGGCTGTCCCCTGAGGAACGGGAGATTACGGCGGTGCTGGTTAAGCCGGCCAGTCTGCTGGGGGCCCATGATTTGAAGCAGGCGTTCGATGGCAGCAATGGTGTCCAGGCGGCGTATACCAGCAAGGCCGTGTCCGAGGTGTTGAATGCAGTGGATCAGGGCTCCCGGCTGCTGGGGATGCTGACCGCCATTTGTGTACTTCTCGCAGGTATTGCGATTCTATTATCTCTCGTTGCAGCAGCCTCGGAGCGGACCAAGGATGTCGGAATACTACGTCTTCTCGGAAAATCACGGGCCTATGTATGGCTGACATTGACCACAGAAGGCCTGGTGGTAACAGCAACCGGACTCATCGCGGGGCTTGTGATCGGTCATCTCTGTGCCTTTCTGCTCAAGGACATGCTGTTCTCGCAGGCGGGCATTCAAATCGAGCCTTACCATTGGACACCGGAGCATTGGTTTATTGTGCTTGGGGCGTTGGCTATAGGTCTGCTGTCCTCGCTTGGACCGGCCTTCCGGATGTACCGGATGCATCCGCTCGCCTTGTTCAAATCATAGGAGGTACGTTCAATTGATACGACTACAAGGAAGAATGCTTCTGCTGTCGGGAGCTGTGACAGGTATGCTGCTGCTTCAGGCATGTGGCCAGAATACTGCTGCTAATGGGAACGGGGAGTCCTTTGCGGCGGTGGTGGAAGCTCCGCAGAGCACTGAGGAAGTCACGGCGGAGGCTGAGTCGTCCGCATCCCCTTCCCCGCAGGCCCCTGCTCCAGTTGCCGAGGGCGGAGTTGCTGCATCCGCTGCGCCATCCAAAGGTACGGATACCGGGACCAAGGTGACGGTTACGTTCAAGCCGTCTCCATCGCCTACTGCTGCACCTGTTGGAACGGCTACCCGGAAGCCCTCCGGGAAGAATGTAACCATTACGCCGAGTCCAGCCGCCTCTTCTTCTGTACAAAGCCCCCGCCCAGCGGCAGCGTCTAAGGGTACCGGGGGGAGCAGCGCTGAAGCAGAACCCGTCAAGGCTGGATCTGCTCCGGCATTGAGCGTGTCCCCTTCACCGTCACCGTCTGCGGCAGCAGAGGCAGCGTCTACCGTGAGTGCCACCTCCACAGGGAATAAGGCCATAGACTGGAACGGTTTTTTTGACGGAGACGATCAGACCCGGCCCTCAGAGCACTTCTGGGATCTCAGCGGACAGCAGGTTACCATTAAGGGATTCATGGGTGAGGTCCTTTCTTTTGAGAAAAACTGGTTCCTGCTTATTCCCGAACCGGGTGCAGAGTGTCCGTTCGATAATGGGGATGAAACCTACTGGAACAAGATTATGATCGTGTTTGTTCCTGAAGGCAGTAAGCTCCGCTACACCTCAGGTCCGCTGGAAATATCGGGGCGCCTGGATGTGGGAATCAAGATTGACGAGTCCGGCTACAAAACCATCTTCCGCCTGTACGATGCTTCCTTCAAAAGCCTGTGATCCATGAAGCAAGAACAAAAAAACCTCCAAATCCCGGATTGGGAAAGGAGGTTTTTTCTGAAATAGAGGACAGAAGCTACATTACACCCGCTTCGCACCCGGCAGCCAGGCATCTTTATCGTATCCCCGCTGTTCCCAGTACCCGACATAATCTTCATTGATTAACTCAATGCGGTTCAGCCATTTGACTGATTTATAGGCATACATTTGCGGAGTAACGAGACGAACCGGCCCGCCGAGCTGATTGGGGATAGGTTTGCCATCGTGCATCACAGCCACCATGATATCGTCCATCCTCGCCTGATCCAGAGTGAGTGAGTCCGTATAGACACCGTCTCCCGAGTAGAACTTGACCATGACGGCCCCAGGCTGCACACCGGCCATATCTAGCAGCTTCGAGAGGGGGAGGCCCTCCCATGTATTTTTGTACACAGACCAGCCGGTCACGCAGTGAAAATCACTGACCTGCACCTCGCGCTGCAGCTTGACGAACTCTTCCCAGTTCCAGTTCAGCTTCTTATCCACCAGGCCATCAATGGTAAAAGACCAGTTGGAGTTGTCGAACGCGGGAATGGCCGTGACCGTATATACGCGAAAGCTGCCCTCGGCTCCCCCGCCGATAGGAGGTGCAGATTCCGCCAGCGGAATAGGATCGGGAACCAATGCATTGGCATTGCTTGCCGCATAGTCGGCTGTGCCGGGAAACTGCAGGGATTTACCGATCCAGCGGACAAAAGTTGGGCCGAGCGTGACAGCAAGCCCTGCGCCTACCGCAACCTTAATGAACCCACGGCGTGAATACATAGGCTGGGCTTCAGAAGGAGCCGCAGGCCGAGTCCGTCCTGCGGGAGAAGAGGCCTCTTCAACAGGTACAGTTTCTGCCACAATCGTGCGCTTCTTGGGCTCCTTCAGCCACTTCACCCGTGTAATGGAGTGATAGATGATGACTGGCAGGCCGACCCAGGTCAGCAGATCATGAATGAATAACGCAGTATTCGCTGCTCTCGGCCCGGTAAGTCTGAACTGCCAGAGCACAACCCCTGAGATCAGCCAGCCGATCAAAAGCGTCAGCACGAAGAGGACGTTGGCTTTTTGCGCAGGTTTACCCTTGAGCCGCTTCCAGTGCTTCGCCGCCAGGAGCAGATAATAGACCACAGGGATCAACAGCGCCAGACCGAACATGATATGGCCCCATTTCAGCCACACTCTGCCCTCACCCAGCAGCTCTCTCCAGAAGCCGCCTACCAGCATCAGACCGCTAAGGGCAAGAATTAAGACCAGCCAGGCATTCCACAAGTGAATCGAGACGAGCTTCTTTCCGTATCCTTTACGGATGCCGGTCAATATTTTTTTCACCTGCAGTCCCTCCCGTTGATGAATAAGTGTCCAATATCATATTAATTTAAGTTTTAACTAATTGTACCGCAAAAAAACACTGCTGAATAATATTACCCCGATCAAGCCCGACCGTATGGTTGCCTTCCCTGAACTTTTTCTTATAGACTAATGGAAAGAGCTAAGGAAAGGATTAAATGCCCGTGAACCAAGAAACGATACTGCTGGTGGATGATGAAGTGGAGATTGTGGAACTGCTGGATATCTATTTTCGCAATGAGGGGTACCGGCTGCTTAAGGCATTTGACGGAAGGGAGGCGCTTGAATGCCTTGGCAAGGAAGAGGTGGATCTCATTATACTCGATGTGATGATGCCACACATGGATGGGATTGCCGCCTGCATGAAGATTCGTGAAGAACGCAACATGCCGATTATTATGCTCTCCGCCAAGAATGCCGATATGGACAAAATCCTTGGACTCAGCATCGGTGCAGACGATTATGTGGGCAAGCCGTTTAATCCGCTGGAACTGGTGGCGCGGGCCAAATCGCAGCTGCGCCGTTACCATAAATTGAATCGGGACACTTCTGCCAGAACGAATGAGCACGAACTGATCTTTGAAGATTTGCTGATAGATACACTTCGGCATGAGGTAAGTGTGGACAATCGCAAGGTGAAGCTGACACCCCGCGAGTTTTCTATCCTGGAACTTCTGGCGCGGCATCAGGGACAGGTGCTCAGTATGGAGCAGATTTATCTGAAAGTGTGGAATGAGCCTTTTCTGGATGGTGGCAACACCGTGATGGTGCATGTCCGCAATATCCGCGACAAAATCGAGCTGGACGCAAAGCAGCCCCGTTATGTGCAGACCGTATGGGGCATTGGCTACAAACTGGATCATCCATCCTGAAAGCTGAGGGGAACTGTAGTGAACACCAAATATATAAGCACCATCCGCTGGAAGTTTATCTGGGCCTTTGTGCTGAGTATTTTGTCGGGGGCAGCTCTGCTTTTGGCGGGCTATCGGCTGGTTAACTCTTTAATTTATCTGCAGCCGGCGCAGCCCTCCGCACTGTATTCGCGTACTCTGAAATGGATGATCAACCATATCGGTTCAGCGCCGCTGATGACCGCTGTCGGGATTGCCAGCTTCCTGATCTTCTTTTTCATCTATACGCGTAAAATCGTCTCGTACCTCGAAGAGATCACCACCGGTATCCAGCAGATCACGAAGCTTGATGAATCGCACCGGATTGAGGTCCGAACGTCGGACGAGCTGGGGGTACTTGCGGAGAACATCAACATTATGTCTGAGCGGCTACAGCATTCGCTGCTGGAAGAACGCAAGGCTGTCGAGTCCAAAAACGAGCTAATTACCGGTGTATCGCATGATCTCCGCACTCCGTTGACCTCGGTGCTTGGCTTCTTGGAGTATATTGAGCAGGACCGCTGCCGGGAAGAGGCGGAGATACGTTACTATGTAGGGATTGCCTATCAGAAGTCATTGGTGCTGCGCAAGCTGATTGACGACTTGTTTGAATACACGCGGGTTAACAGCAGCAGACTGCCGCTAGTGCTGGAACGGCTCGATCTCAAGGCATTTATGCGCCAGCTTGCGGAGGAATCGGTTCCGGCACTGACCCGTGCAGGCATGACTTATGAACTGCAGGATGATACCGAATCGCTGTGGATTGAAGCGGCACCTTACGAATTGGTGCGTGCTTATGAGAATCTGATTGCCAATGCGATCCGGTACGGGAAGGATGGAAGAAGGCTTGAGATTGGACTCAGCTGTGAAGGTAACGATGCAGTTGTGCGGATCAGCAATTTCGGCGAGATGATTGCGGAGGGGGATCTTCCACATATTTTTGAGCGGTTCTACCGGGCGGAGCGCTCCAGATCGCAGGTTACCGGGGGCTCGGGATTGGGTCTGGCGATTGCCAAGGGAATTGTGGAAAGGCACCATGGGGAGATTACGGCTCACAGCACCAGATCCCGGACTGACTTTGTTACCCGGTTTCCGGTATCCTCCTGACAATCTTCAGTATTTCTTAAGAAATGGCAATGGTGTTTCTTAAGATTTAGCCGATATCCTTGGGCTATGGGATGAGACCCGGGGAGGCAGGAGAAGTTGGCTGATGTCAAAAATACACACGATCCGCACACTTTACCTCTACATATTCTGCGGTAGCGTTCTGCTTAGTGCAGGGCTGTTGCTGCTTATGCGGGGGATTTTTACTATGTTCTACTCCTGGTATACGCCGGAATCGGCTGCGCTGTTTGTCCGTTTCATGCATTGGATCATCAATCATATCGGCGCAAGACCGGCGGCTGTCATGATGTTCACCGTTGTATGTGCAGGGCTGTTCCTGCTCCGTTCACAAAAAGCAGCCAACGATACTACCGCGCTGCTGCGCGCCGCGGAACAACTGGCGGTTCACGGCGCCTGTGAGCTTGCGGACCTTGAGGTGCAATCGGGTGGGGAATTCAGACGGTTGGCTGCCAGTCTGCGCCGGATTCATCAGGCCGGATTGCGGCCAGCAGCGGCCCCTGCACCGCAAATACTAATGCCGGAGCCGGATGCACAAGAATTCATGGCGCTTATTTTGCGGACACGGGCGTTGATCCGCATGCTGGAACTGACAGTGGCGGAGTCAGAGGAAGAGGTCTGTAATATCCCTGCTGCAGTTCTGCAGCAGCTGGCGATGGCTAAGCAGGAGGCATTGGGAATGGAAAAGCTTCTGGAGCATTGGACTCGGCAGGTATGAGAACAGGACGGAGATCGCTGCTGCGTATTTGCTATGCCGTTTTTGATCTGACAGTCATCCTTGCTATTCTCATGCTAGCAGGAATTATTTATATGAGTCATTATGGAAAGCTGATGCTGGATCGTTATCCGGAGAAAATGATTTTACCGGAATCAAGTGTCATTATGGCCTCTGACGGAACAATGTTGCGGAGAATACCGCTACCTGAGACAGGCTACCGAATCAAAGCAGGACTTGGAGAGATGCCGCAGCTGCTCATCGATACTTTCATTGCTGTTGAGGACCGCCGCTTTTACAGTCATAAGGGTCTGGACTACCAGGGAATAGCCCGCGCATTAGTCAACAATACCTTACGTATGGGGGTATCGGAGGGTGGAAGCAGCATCACTCAGCAGCTGGCAAGGGGGTTGTATCTGAACCGGGGGCAGAATCTGCTGCGTAAGCTGAACGAGGCCTCAATAGCGTTGGCGCTGGAGAAGCAGTTATCGAAGGATGAGATTTTGCAGCTGTATCTTAATCAAATTTATATGGGGCAAGGGCAATATGGGGTGAAATCTGCAGCGGAGCGTTATTTTGGTATAACTGATCTGGAGCAGTTGGAGATTGGACAGATCGCGACACTGGCGGCTATTCCCAAAGGGCCTTCCATCTATAACCCGGCAGACAACATTGAATTGTCAACAGGCAGACGGGATCTGGTCCTGCGGATTATGCAGCAGCACAAGCTGATAACAACCGAGCAGATGACGGCAGCAATGAAGAGCACCTACGTACCTCCGATTAAGGATAAGACTGAGATTGTCGGGGCGTCCTATATGGATGCGGCAATTCAGGAAGCGATGCGGCAGACAGGATTATCGCAAAAGGAGCTAAGCACAGGCGGTTATACACTGGTGACGGGCATGAATATTGAGGCGCAGCGGGCTATGGAGCGGGCCTTCTCACAGGAAGAGGCATTTCCGCCGGATGGCAAAAACCAGAGAGCAGAAGCAGCCATGGTCATCATGGACCAGCGGACCGGTGAAGTGGCCGCACTGTTGGGCGGGCGAAGCCCGCGTACAGGCGGTCTGAACAGAGCCGTAACTCCTTCCCGGCAGCCAGGCTCCGCGCTCAAGCCCATTATAGATTATGGACCGGCGCTGGAGAGCGGGAAATATACGCCGGACAGTCTCCTGCCTGATATTAAAACAACCTATGGCAGCTACAGTCCGGCTAATCTGAACGGTGTATATCGTGGGCAGGTGAGCATGAGGGTTGCCCTGCAGCAGTCCATTAATGCCCCAGCGGTATGGCTGCTGAAGCAGGTGGGGGTCAGCTATGCCCGTGGGTTTGCAGCCAGGCTGGGAATGGAACTCGATGCAGAAGACAACCATCTGGCTATTGCCCTTGGAGGTCTGCATAGCGGGGTTTCTCCGCTCACGATGGCTCAAGCCTACACCGTCTTTGCAAATGGAGGCATTCTTAACAAGGCGTATCTGGTGCGTAGTATCAGGAATTCGCAGAATCAGGTGGTGTATTCACATGTCGCTGCGCCGCAGCAGGCCATTTCGGAACGTACCGCAGCGGATATGACAGCGATGCTCCGTCAGGCGGTGAATGAAGGGACGGGCAAACGGGCGCAAATGAACGTTACGGTGGCCGGTAAGACAGGAACCACGCAGCTGGACCTGCCGGGAGTCCCCGGCAAGGCCAACCGGGACTTATGGTTTGTAGGCTATACCCCTAGATGGACAGCGGCGGTATGGATGGGTTTCGACCGCTCTGATCCCGACAACTACATGACTGCCGGCAGCGGGCTTGCAGCTGCT
Source organism: Paenibacillus sp. FSL P2-0136 (assembly GCF_037975325.1). Taxonomy (NCBI): domain Bacteria; kingdom Bacillati; phylum Bacillota; class Bacilli; order Caryophanales; family Paenibacillaceae; genus Paenibacillus; species Paenibacillus sp. FSL P2-0136. Next base: position 6,520,018 of record NZ_CP150244.1, on the reverse strand, counting down.
ATGTTCTCCAAGGTTCTCTCCATGCTATGAATAGATTTGCTTATTCCGCCGCCCATTCCTCCAGCTTCTTGTCACCGGGCAGCAGCAGGGCCAGCAGGCCGAGCAGCGGAAGGAATCCGCAGGCCACGAACACCGTGGCGATTCCGATCGTATCGATCAGATGCCCAATTACGACAGAGCCAATTCCGCCAAGCCCGAACGCAAGGCCGGTAATCAGACCCGAGACCGTACCGATATTGCCCGGATACAGCATCTGCGCGTAGATCACAGTGACGGAGAAGCTGGATAGTAGAATGAACCCGGAGATGATCAGCAGCACGGCCGCCCAGAACTGATTCACAAAAGGCAGGGCCAGCGCAAACGGCACCGTCCCGATCATCGACACCAGGATGAGATTGCGTCGGCCGAAGCGGTCTGCCAGCGGTCCGCCGAAGAAGGTGCCCACAGCGCCGGCAGCGAGATAGATGAAGATATAGATCTGTGCCTTATCCAGCGTCATCCCGTATTTGTCCATCAAATAGAAGGCGTAATACCCGCCGATGGAGGCGCCGTACCAGGATCGCACGAATACGATGAAGACCAGAATAACCGTTGTAATCAGAATACGTTTGCTGCGGGCAGGGTCGATAGAGCGTGACGCTGACTTTTTGCGGAAGGTGTATCCGGCATCCAGCATCTCTCGGTACCAGCGGGCCACATAGGCCTGGATGGCGACTCCGGCAGCGGCGATAACGGTGAAGCCGAGAGCACCCATCTGACCGAAGGGAATGAATACCCACTTCATTAATAGAGGACCCAAGGCCTGGCCGGCGTTGCCGCCCACCTGAAATATGGATTGCGACAGCCCCTTGCGCTGACCGGCAGCCATATGAGCCACGCGCATGCCTTCCGGATGGAACGCAGCTGATCCGAAGCCCACAAGCATTACGGACACAATCACTAATACATAATTACCGGCAAAAGCGAGCAGGAAGACCCCGGCAAAGGTACAGCACATCCCCAGCGGGAGCAGGATCGGACGCGGCTTCCGGTCAGCGGCGAAGCCGATAATAGGCTGAATCACCGAAGAGGTGATATTCAGCGCGAACGCAATCCAGCCGATCTGGGCATAAGAGAGCACCAGGTTATCCTTTAGTACAGGGAACATCGCCGGAATTAATGCCTGAATGGAATCGTTGAATAAATGAACAAAGCTGACAGCAAGCAAAATACGGTAGATGGTAGCCTGCTGCAGATTGCGTGATTCACCCAAAGAGCCGGGTGGAGCTTGAGGCAGGGTCTTGTTGGACATTTGAACTCCTTTCAGGAACAGTTAATAAGTAAGTTATCTATGGATACGAAGATAAATCCTATTGTAGCGACAAATGAAGTATTATGGGAATCAATTTGTGCAGGGCTGCGGTGAACTATTCATTATTAACTCAAAAAAAGCAATGCTTAATCCTATTGTAAAAAAAGACTTGCAAACGTTTGGAACGCGTGATATATTATCTCTTGTGCTTATGAGACATCGACGCTGAATTGAGCGGCGAAAGAAAAATAAGTTGACAACAAACGCAATAAAATGATATGATCTAATTCCTGTGCAAGAGACATAACGTTGAAATGCACGGAGCAAGTTCTTTGAAAACTGAACAAATGGAACGCTTTAATTTTTACAAGATTCATTCAATGAATCGTCAGTTTCAAAATGAGCAATCGCTCTTTCTAAATACCAATTTGGAGAGTTTGATCCTGGCTCAGGACGAACGCTGGCGGCATGCCTAATACATGCAAGTCGAGCGGAGTTTGAGAGGAAGCTTGCTTCCTTTCAGACTTAGCGGCGGACGGGTGAGTAACACGTAGGCAACCTGCCCTCAAGCCTGGGATAACTACCGGAAACGGTAGCTAATACCGGATAATTTCTTTTTTCTCCTGAGAGAAGAATGAAAGGCGGAGCAATCTGCTGCTTGGGGATGGGCCTGCGGCGCATTAGCTAGTTGGTGGGGTAACGGCCCACCAAGGCGACGATGCGTAGCCGACCTGAGAGGGTGAACGGCCACACTGGGACTGAGACACGGCCCAGACTCCTACGGGAGGCAGCAGTAGGGAATCTTCCGCAATGGGCGCAAGCCTGACGGAGCAATGCCGCGTGAGTGATGAAGGTTTTCGGATCGTAAAGCTCTGTTGCCAGGGAAGAACGTCCGGTAGAGTAACTGCTACCGGAGTGACGGTACCTGAGAAGAAAGCCCCGGCTAACTACGTGCCAGCAGCCGCGGTAATACGTAGGGGGCAAGCGTTGTCCGGAATTATTGGGCGTAAAGCGCGCGCAGGCGGTTATTTAAGTCTGGTGTTTAAACCTTGGGCTCAACCTGAGGTCGCACTGGAAACTGGGTGACTTGAGTACAGAAGAGGAAAGTGGAATTCCACGTGTAGCGGTGAAATGCGTAGATATGTGGAGGAACACCAGTGGCGAAGGCGACTTTCTGGGCTGTAACTGACGCTGAGGCGCGAAAGCGTGGGGAGCAAACAGGATTAGATACCCTGGTAGTCCACGCCGTAAACGATGAGTGCTAGGTGTTAGGGGTTTCGATACCCTTGGTGCCGAAGTTAACACAGTAAGCACTCCGCCTGGGGAGTACGGTCGCAAGACTGAAACTCAAAGGAATTGACGGGGACCCGCACAAGCAGTGGAGTATGTGGTTTAATTCGAAGCAACGCGAAGAACCTTACCAGGTCTTGACATCCAACTAACGAAGCAGAGATGCATCAGGTGCCCTTCGGGGAAAGTTGAGACAGGTGGTGCATGGTTGTCGTCAGCTCGTGTCGTGAGATGTTGGGTTAAGTCCCGCAACGAGCGCAACCCTTGACTTTAGTTGCCAGCAGGTGAAGCTGGGCACTCTAGAGTGACTGCCGGTGACAAACCGGAGGAAGGTGGGGATGACGTCAAATCATCATGCCCCTTATGACCTGGGCTACACACGTACTACAATGGCCGGTACAACGGGAAGCGAAGCCGCGAGGTGGAGCCAATCCCAGCAAAGCCGGTCTCAGTTCGGATTGCAGGCTGCAACTCGCCTGCATGAAGTCGGAATTGCTAGTAATCGCGGATCAGCATGCCGCGGTGAATACGTTCCCGGGTCTTGTACACACCGCCCGTCACACCACGAGAGTTTACAACACCCGAAGTCGGTGGGGTAACCCGCAAGGGAGCCAGCCGCCGAAGGTGGGGTAGATGATTGGGGTGAAGTCGTAACAAGGTAGCCGTATCGGAAGGTGCGGCTGGATCACCTCCTTTCTATGGAGAATCGTCTTCTGCAACGAAGACATTCAAATAAAAGTCTTCAGGAAGCTTACTTCCTGAAGCAGGCTTTACTTCGTAAAGCCTTGAGCGTTTCCATTTGTTCGGTTTTGATGGAATTTGCGGGGCCATAGCTCAGCTGGGAGAGCGCCTGCCTTGCAAGCAGGAGGTCAGCGGTTCGATCCCGCTTGGCTCCACCAACAAACTTCATCTATTTGTTATGTCTGAAATACTAGATACAACTTGATCCTTGAAAACTGGATACCGAAACGAATTTGCGTTTTAGAACATTCCTTTAAGCTGAACTTGTGTAAACAAGTTTTGAATTAATGGCGATGCTAAGCGGTTTTCCTTAGGGAAAACGCATTGGTTAAGCTACTAAGAGCACACGGAGGATGCCTAGGCGCCAGGAGCCGACGAAGGACGTGGCGAACAACGAAACTGCCTCGGGGAGCTGTAAGCAAGCTTTGATCCGGGGGTGTCCGAATGGGGAAACCCAGCTGTGGTAATTCGCAGTTACTCGTATCTGAATACATAGGATACGCAGAGGCAGACCAGGGGAACTGAAACATCTAAGTACCCTGAGGAAGAGAAAACAATAGTGATTCCGTCAGTAGCGGCGAGCGAACGCGGAACAGCCTAAACCAAGGGGCTTGCCTCTTGGGGTTGTGGGACGTCTCACATGGAGTTACAAAGGAATATGGTAGGCGAAGAGGTCTGGAAAGGCCCGCGATAGAGGTAAAAGCCCTGTAGCCTAAACTGTGTTCTCTCCGAGACGGATCCCGAGTAGTGCGGGGCACGTGAAACCCCGTATGAATCCAGCAGGACCATCTGCTAAGGCTAAATACTACCTGGCGACCGATAGTGAAACAGTACCGTGAGGGAAAGGTGAAAAGCACCCCGGAAGGGGAGTGAAATAGAACCTGAAACCGTGTGCTTACAAAAAGTCAGAGCCCTTTCTATGGGTGATGGCGTGCCTTTTGTAGAATGAACCGGCGAGTTACGTTTAACATGCAAGGTTAAGGTGAGAAGCCGGAGCCGCAGCGAAAGCGAGTCTGAATAGGGCGACTGAGTATGTGGACGTAGACCCGAAACCGTGTGATCTACCCCTGTCCAGGGTGAAGGTGCGGTAACACGCACTGGAGGCCCGAACCCACGCATGTTGAAAAATGCGGGGATGAGGTGGGGGTAGCGGAGAAATTCCAATCGAACTCGGAGATAGCTGGTTCTCCCCGAAATAGCTTTAGGGCTAGCCTCGGTGAATGGAGTGGTGGAGGTAGAGCACTGATTGGGTGCGGGGCCCGCAAGGGTTACCAAGCTCAGTCAAACTCCGAATGCCATTTACTTCTTGCCGGGAGTCAGACAGTGAGTGCTAAGATCCATTGTCAAAAGGGAAACAGCCCAGACCATCAGCTAAGGTCCCCAAGTGTGTGTTAAGTGGGAAAGGATGTGGAGTTGCACAGACAACCAGGATGTTGGCTTAGAAGCAGCCACCATTGAAAGAGTGCGTAATAGCTCACTGGTCGAGTGACTCTGCGCCGAAAATGTAACGGGGCTAAACACACCACCGAAGCTATGGCTAGATGCTTTGCATCTGGGGTAGGGGAGCGTTGTATGTGGGTTGAAGGTGTACCGTAAGGAGCGCTGGACAGCATACAAGTGAGAATGCCGGTATGAGTAACGAAAAGATCAGTGAGAATCTGATCCGCCGAAAGCCCAAGGTTTCCTGAGGAAGGCTCGTCCGCTCAGGGTAAGTCGGGACCTAAGGCGAGGCCGACAGGCGTAGTCGAAGGACAACAGTTTGAAATTACTGTACCACCGTAATCCGCTATGAGCGATGGGGTGACGCAGGAGGGTAGTGACGCGGACTGATGGATGTCCGTCTAAGCAGTGAGGCTGGTGTGCAGGCAAATCCGCACATCGTAAGGCTGGGCTGTGATGGGGAGCGAAAATTATAGTAGCGAAGGTCATGATCTCACACTGCCAAGAAAAGCCTCTAGCCAGGAGAAGGTGCCCGTACCGCAAACCGACACAGGTAGGCGAGAAGAGAATTCTAAGGCGCGCGGAAGAACTCTCGTTAAGGAACTCGGCAAAATGACCCCGTAACTTCGGGAGAAGGGGTGCCTCGGTAGGGTGAATAGCCCGAGGGGGCCGCAGTGAAAAGGCCCAAGCGACTGTTTAGCAAAAACACAGGTCTGTGCGAAGCCGTAAGGCGAAGTATACGGGCTGACGCCTGCCCGGTGCTGGAAGGTTAAGGGGAGCGGTTAGGGGTTAAACCCGAAGCTGTGAACCGAAGCCCCAGTAAACGGCGGCCGTAACTATAACGGTCCTAAGGTAGCGAAATTCCTTGTCAGGTAAATTCTGACCCGCACGAATGGCGTAACGACTTGGGCGCTGTCTCAACGAGAGATCCGGTGAAATTTTAATACCTGTGAAGATGCAGGTTACCCGCGACAAGACGGAAAGACCCCATGGAGCTTTACTGCAGCTTGATATTGAATTTGGGTACGATCTGTACAGGATAGGTGGGAGCCGGTGAGGCAGGAGCGCAAGCTTCTGCGGAGGCGCCGTTGGGATACCACCCTGATCGTATCTAGGTTCTAACCTAGTGCCCTTATCGGGTACGGGGACCGTGTCAGGCGGGCAGTTTGACTGGGGCGGTCGCCTCCTAAAGAGTAACGGAGGCGTTCAAAGGTTCCCTCAGAATGGTTGGAAATCATTCGCAGAGTGCAAAGGCATAAGGGAGCTTGACTGCGAGACCTACAAGTCGAGCAGGGACGAAAGTCGGACTTAGTGATCCGGTGGTACCGCATGGAAGGGCCATCGCTCAACGGATAAAAGCTACCCTGGGGATAACAGGCTTATCTCCCCCAAGAGTCCACATCGACGGGGAGGTTTGGCACCTCGATGTCGGCTCATCGCATCCTGGGGCTGAAGTAGGTCCCAAGGGTTGGGCTGTTCGCCCATTAAAGCGGTACGCGAGCTGGGTTCAGAACGTCGTGAGACAGTTCGGTCCCTATCTGTCGTGGGCGCAGGAAATTTGAGAGGAGCTGTCCTTAGTACGAGAGGACCGGGATGGACGTACCGCTGGTGCATCAGTTGTTCCGCCAGGAGCATGGCTGAGTAGCTACGTACGGACGGGATAAGCGCTGAAAGCATCTAAGCGTGAAGCCCCCCTCAAGATGAGATTTCCCAACATGTAAGACCCCTTGAAGACGACGAGGTAGATAGGTTGGAGGTGGAAGTGCAGCAATGCATGGAGCTGACCAATACTAATCGGTCGAGGGCTTATCCAAAAAGACTAACACACAAATTCGTTTCGGATTCAGTTTTCAGGAATCAATTCCTGAAGCATTTACGCTGTAAATGCCCGTTTGGTGGCGATAGCGGAGGGGTTCCACACGTACCCATCCCGAACACGACCGTTAAGCCCTCCAGCGCCGATGGTACTTGGACCGAAGGGTCCTGGGAGAGTAGGACGTTGCCAAGCACATGAGCCATTGTTGAGCAATCGACAGTGGTTTTTTTGCGTGCGGGCAGGGCTGTGGAAAAGCTGTGGATAGATTTCAGTAAGTACAGAAAAGTTGCGCACATGTGGATACCTTTACAGGAACAGAATGATCCCCGGATCATGGGGGGATCACGCACAATATTGTGGATGAGTCAAGCGAAAACATAAGTAATACACCGATTTTGTGGATAAAAAGTGAATATTGTGGATAGATAAAATGTAATCGGGGATAACTCATTTCAGCCGGAAAGAAACTCTTTCCGGTTTTTTGCTTTGCTGTGCAAAAGCTGTGGATAACTATTCTTTTTGCAACTGGTGGCCAGCCTTTATTAGCATCCGGCGGCTTGGCTTGTTATACTCTCTATTAAGCAAATATCTGGAGCTAATTTATGGAATGTAACGGGGGGAACAGCATGGAAATCAGGCAATTACGTGCCGGAGAATTTGAGGACAGCCTGAGCTTGTCCGAATATGCTTTTAAGTATAAGGTTTCTGCAGAAGATAGAGTACGCGCCAGGGAGAACTTCAAGCCGGAACAAACCTGGGCGATTTTTGAAGGAGACAGCATAGGTGCGAAGCTGACGCTTCTTCCGTTACAGGTATATATACAAGGCAAGCCCATTTCTATGGGGGGCATCGCCGGTGTAGCCACTTGGCCGGAGAACCGCCGGCAGGGCTATGTAGCCCATCTGCTGACCCATGCGCTCGAGACGATGAATGAAGCCGGTCAGACGTTGTCCTTTTTGCATCCGTTCCTGATTCCCTTTTACCGTAAATTCGGATGGGAGATCTACTGTGAATATAAGAAGTATACTCTTCCGGTAGGGAAGTTCCCGCACAAGACGGAGATTAAGGGCAGCGTGAAGCGCGATATCCCGGATCTTGCAGTATTCCAGCAGTTGTACGACCAATTCGCCATGAGGTATAACGGGACTCTCCAGCGCACTGAGACCTGGTGGAAGGAAAGTGTGCTTGATGATGCTACGCATTCCTGTGTGTTTTATTCAGAGCAGGGTGAACCGGAGGGCTATGTGCTGTATAAAATAGTGCAGCAGGAGCTGGTCATCGATGAGTTTATCTATGGGAACGAGCTTGCCCGCCAGGGCTTGTGGACATTCCTGGCCAATCACGACTCCATGATTACGGCTGCACAGCTGAAGCTGGTGCCGGCTGACGACATTCTGCCCTTCCTGCTTCCCGATCCGCGGATTGCGCAGGAGAATTATCCATACTTCATGGCGCGTATCGTCAATGCTAAGGCTTTTGTGGAGAACATGATCTTCAATGTGCCGGAGGGTGACCGGGAGCGGGTGCTTTATATTGAAGATAAGCATGCATCATGGAACAACGGGTTATGGCAGTGGACTGTGTCGGAGCAAGGGGCAGCGACGTTCACCCGGATTCAGGGCGAGCGGTCAGAGGCTGACCTGGAATGCAGTATCGGCACGCTTACTGTGCTGCTGATGGGATACAAGCGCCCGCTTCAGGCGGCAAAGTACGGACAATTATCCGGGACTGCTGAGGCGACAGCTTGGCTTGAAGCGCTGATTCCGCAGGCCGAGACGGCATTATTCGATTTTTTCTGACAGAGAACGGCTCTTCCTCTTCCCTTGGAAAGGGAAGAGCTGTCCTATACATAACGCCTCCATTCAGTGAACGAAGCAGGCAACCGGAATACAATACAGCCAAAACGTAGAAAATAAGAGTAACCCCTTGGCATTCAGCGAGAATATGTTATAATATGAAAAAGTCAAAGAAAGTCAAAGTCAACGCAGGCCGGATATCATCGTTCTCAGGAATGTAACATTTAGAGAAAAAGCGCAGTGCAGAGGCTATTGCAGCCGATTCTTATTACATTGCCCGGGTTAAGTTCTTAAGAGCATGTCTCTGACGGCAGGCGTTGGCGCAGCACAGATTTAACCAATGCTTATACACTGGAGGATGAGTGATGCGTAATATCTCCGATATTATTGAACAATATCTGAAGAATATTTTGCATGAAAGTCCCGAAGGTACGGTGGAAATTCAGCGCAATGATCTGGCGGACCAGTTCTCCTGTGTCCCGTCACAGATCAATTACGTCATCAGCACACGGTTCACATTGGAAAAGGGATATGTGGTGGAGAGCAAACGCGGCGGCGGCGGATATATCCGGATTCAGCGCTATGAGCTGCCTCAGAATGTGGCCTTATACGCACATCTGAACTCCACGATAGGGAATGATATTGATCAGAATTCTGCCGAAGGGCTGATTTATCAGCTGGAGGAGGCCCGTTTCCTCTCCAAACGTGAAGCGTGTCTGATGCGGTCTGCGGTTTCCCGGGAATGCCTGACGGTTAATCTGCCGTACCGGGATGAGATTCGTGCCAAGCTTATGAAGGCTATGCTAATCTCTTTATTGGGCAAATAATTTGTCAAATGGTAAGGAGGGACACCGCTCATGCTATGCCAGGAATGCGGCGTCAAACCGGCTACACTCCACTTCACGAAGATTGTGAACGGGGAGAAGACGGAATTTCATATCTGCGAAAGCTGTGCGCGGGAGAAGGGTGAACTGATTCCCGGAACTGCGGGAGGCTTCTCTATCCACAGCTTGCTTTCCGGTCTTCTGGATCTGGAAGGCGCAGGCAAGAGCAAGACAGCAGCACAGAATGTGCAGGGTCTGCATTGTGAAAACTGCGGCATGACCTATTCACAGTTCAGCAAGCTGGGACGGTTCGGCTGCAGCTCTTGCTATAAGTATTTCGACAGTACGCTCGACCCGCTCTTCAGACGGGTGCATGGCAGTACAGCGCATGTCGGCAAGCTTCCCAAACGGGCGGGCGCACAGATCATGTGCAAGCGCCAGATTGATGAGCTGAAGCAGGAATTGCAGCAGAGTATCGTGCAGGAGGAGTTCGAGACCGCAGCTGAGCTGAGGGACAGAATCCGCAAGCTTGAAAAAGAAATGCCACAAGAGTAAAGTCTTTGATATATAGGAGGGATCCGGGCATGTCAAGTCTCCGGTTTACCGAACAAGCACTGAGTGACTGGATGCGCTGCGGCGGCAGCCATTCCGAGATTGTCATCAGCAGCCGTATGCGGATCGCCCGTAATCTGGAGCATCTTCCGTTCCCGCTGCTCGCTTCAAGAGAGCAGTCGGAGGAGGTGCTGGAGCAGCTTGCCCCCGTATTTCAGGGTGAAGCTTCGGCCGACTTCGGCAGCTTCGAGCTGTTGAGACTGGATGAGCTGGGTGAGCTGGACAAAAAGGTACTGGTGGAAAAGCACCTCATCAGTCCTAAACTGGCGGATGATTCCAAGGGCGGGGCAGTCATTCTTAATGAGGACGAGTCGGTCAGCATTATGATCAATGAGGAGGATCATCTCCGCATTCAATGCCTGTTCCCGGGGCTGCAGGTCAGAGAAGCCTGGGTAAGGGCAACCGCCATCGATGATATTTTCGAGGCTGCTGTCAATTACGCCTTCGATGACCGCAGAGGCTACTTAACAAGCTGTCCCACCAATGTGGGAACAGGGCTGAGAGCCTCGGTTATGGTGCATCTGCCGGCCTTGGTGATGACGCATCAGATCAACCGCATTTTGTCCGCAGTTAATCAGGTGGGGCTTACCGTTAGAGGAATTTATGGTGAAGGCAGCGAAGCAGTAGGGAATATCTTTCAGATCTCCAACCAGATTACGCTTGGACAGACCGAAAATGAGATTATTGAGAATCTTCACAGCGTAGTCACCCAGATTATAGAGCATGAACGCAACGCCCGCGAACGCCTGCTGGTCGATTCCGCTCTGCGGATTACGGACCGTATCAAGCGCTCCTACGGAATTCTGGCCTATGCTGCTGTGATGGAACTGAAAGAATCGGCACAGCGGCTCTCCGATCTGCGGCTTGGTGTAGATCTGGGGATTCTGGAAGGGCCTTCGATTTCAGTGCTCAATGAGCTGAATGTCAAGACTCAGCCGGGCTTTCTGCAAAAGCTGTTCGGTGACGAGCTGTCGCCTACTGAACGCGATATGTACCGGGCGAAGCTGCTCCGGGAGACACTGGGATCACAACATTAAATTATAGATATTTATTATCCGTGGAGGTGCAGGAGATATGATGTTTGGAAGATTTACGGAACGCGCACAAAAGGTGCTGGCGCTGGCGCAGGAAGAAGCCGTACGTTTGGGACACAACAACATTGGGACAGAGCATATTTTACTCGGACTGATTCGTGAAGGAGACGGCATTGCCGCTAAGGCATTGATCGGACTTGGTCTGGGTCTGGAGAAGATACAGGATGAAGTGGAAACACTGATTGGCAGAGGTCAGGAACAACCGACCAACATCGCTTATACTCCTCGTGCCAAGAAGGTGATCGAGCTGTCCATGGACGAGGCCCGCAAGCTGGGTCACACGTATGTGGGAACAGAGCATATCCTGCTCGGTCTGATCCGCGAGGGAGAGGGCGTAGCAGCCCGTGTGCTGAACAATCTCGGCATTAGCCTGAACAAGGCCCGCCAGCAGGTATTGCAGCTCCTGGGCAGCAGTGAAGCCACCTCCAGCCACAGCGGAGCTCCGGCTAACGTCAGCACGCCAACACTGGACGGCCTGGCCCGCGATCTGACGGCCTATGCCAAGGACGGTAACCTCGACCCTGTGATCGGCCGCAGCAAGGAAATTGAGCGTGTCATTCAGGTGCTGAGCCGCCGGACCAAGAATAATCCGGTGCTGATCGGTGAACCTGGGGTTGGTAAAACGGCGATTGCCGAAGGTCTGGCCCAAAAGATCATCAACAATGAAATTCCGGAGACGCTGCGCGACAAACGTGTCATGACCCTCGATATGGGTTCTGTAGTGGCTGGTACGAAATACCGCGGTGAATTCGAAGACCGCCTCAAAAAAATCATGGATGAGATTCGCCAGGCGGGCAACATCGTGCTGTTCATTGATGAGCTTCATACGCTTATCGGAGCGGGTGGTGCGGAAGGCGCGATTGATGCCTCCAACATCCTGAAGCCTGCCCTCGCCCGTGGTGAGCTGCAATGCATCGGTGCCACAACACTTGATGAATACCGCAAATATATTGAGAAGGACGCCGCGCTGGAGCGCCGCTTCCAGCCGATCACAGTGGATCAGCCTTCCCCTGAGGAAGCTGTACAGATTCTGTTCGGTCTTCGTGACCGGTACGAAGCCCATCACCGGGTGAAGATTACAGATGAAGCCATTGTGGAAGCAGTTAAGCTGTCTGACCGCTACATTCCTGACCGGTTCCTGCCAGACAAGGCCATTGACCTGATTGATGAAGCAGGCTCTAAGGTAAGACTGAATTCTTACACCATCCCGCCGAATCTGAAGGAACTGGAAATGCGTCTGGATGATATCCGCAAGGAGAAGGATTCCGCAGTACAAAGCCAGGAGTTCGAGAAGGCTGCTGCACTTCGCGATACCGAGCAGAAGATTCGTGAAGAGCTGGACACTACGAAGAACCAGTGGAAAGAAAAGCAGGGCCGCACCGATTCCCAGGTTACACCTGAGGATATCGCACAGGTGGTGGCCAGCTGGACCGGCATTCCGGTCAGCAAGCTGAAGGAAGAAGAGACAGACCGCCTGCTGAATATGGAAGCCCTGCTGCATGAACGTGTAATTGGCCAGGACGAAGCCGTTAAGGCGGTCAGCCGGGCACTCCGCCGGGCGCGTGCGGGTCTGAAGGACCCGAAACGTCCGATGGGCTCCTTCATCTTCCTCGGACCTACCGGGGTTGGTAAGACCGAGCTGGCGCGGGCGCTTGCCGAAGCGATGTTCGGTGACGAGAATGCGGTAATCCGCATCGACATGTCGGAGTATATGGAGAAGCATTCCACCTCCCGGCTGGTCGGAGCGCCTCCAGGGTATGTAGGGTATGAAGAAGGCGGACAATTGACAGAGAAGGTGCGCCGCAAGCCTTACTCGGTTGTACTGCTGGATGAGATTGAGAAGGCCCACCCTGAAGTGTTCAACATTCTGCTGCAGGTACTGGAAGACGGCCGTCTGACCGATTCCAAGGGCCGCGTGGTCGATTTCCGCAATACCCTGATCATCCTGACCTCGAACGTAGGGGCACAGGCGATCAAGAAGAATTCGACGCTTGGATTCACCGCAGTACAGGATGCAGGCGCGGATTACAGCAACATGAAGGGCAAGGTTATGGAAGAGCTGAAGAAGAGCTTCCGGCCTGAGTTCCTGAACCGGATCGATGAGATCATTGTCTTCCACTCGCTGGATGAGAAGCATATCGCAGAGATCGTGACTCTGATGTCCGAGGAGCTGCGCAAGCGTCTGCGTGAGTACGATGTAGATTTCCTGCTCACTGACGGCGCCAAAGCATTCCTGGCCAAAGAGGGCTATGATCCGGCCTTCGGTGCCCGTCCGCTCCGCCGGGCGATTCAGAAGCATATCGAAGACCGCCTCTCTGAAGAGCTGCTCAAGGGCAACATCAAGAAGGGGGATTCCCTGAACATTGATGAGGTGAACGGCGAACTGGTCGTAACCACCGTTGAAGCACCGGCCGAGGTCTCCCTGGAGAAAACAGTCGAAACTGAATAATTGTTCCGGAAAATGAAACAATGCTCCCGTTCCTCCGTATAGAGGGGCGGGAGCTTTATTTGTTTATACCCTAACATGCCTAAAAGAAGACGCAAATGAAAACTAGATCTTAAGTGTCCTTCCGTTCAGTGTGCAGAAATGGTAAACTTTGAATAAGAGTAAAATATCCGCAATTTTAGCAAGTTCGGACGGTAAGGAGTGCACATGGCTAAACCTAAAACAAAATTTTTCTGTACCGAGTGCGGCTACGAATCACCGAAGTGGTTCGGGAAGTGCCCGGGCTGCCAGGAATGGAACTCGATGGTAGAGGAAACGGAAAGCGTCGTCAAAACACAAGGCATGAATGCACCTATTTTTCAGAGTAAAGAAAAGGCGCAATCGATCATAAATATAGAAAGTGACAAGGAGCCCCGTATTCTGACGGGCATCGGTGAGCTTAACCGCGTGCTTGGCGGCGGGATCGTTCCCGGCTCGCTAGTGCTGGTCGGAGGCGACCCCGGAATCGGGAAATCGACCCTGCTGCTGCAGACTTCGCATGCCCTGACTACACAAGGGCTGCGCGTGCTGTATATTTCGGGGGAAGAATCTGTGCGGCAGACCAAGCTGCGGGCCGACCGCCTCGGAGCGCTGTCTGCGGAATTGTACGTTCTGTGTGAGACGAACATGGAGAGCATTGAGGAAGCGATTGAGCAGATTCAGCCTCAGTTTCTGGTCATTGACTCGATCCAGACTGTATTTATGCCGGAGGTAACCAGTGCGCCGGGCAGTGTAGCACAGGTGCGGGAATGTACGACAAGATTCATGCGGATCGCCAAGATCCGGGGAATTGCTACGGTGCTTGTAGGGCATGTAACCAAGGAAGGCGCTATTGCCGGACCGCGTATGCTGGAGCATATGGTGGATTGCGTCCTTTATTTTGAAGGGGAGCGCCATCATACGTACCGTCTGCTGCGGGCGGTGAAGAACCGCTTCGGCTCCACCAATGAGATCGGGATCTTTGAAATGGGGGAAATCGGGCTGACCGAGGTGGAGAACCCGTCGGAGCTGTTCCTGTCTGAGCGCCCGCTCGGAGTTGCCGGGTCAGCGGTAGTAGCCAGCATGGAAGGCACAAGACCCGTTCTTGTTGAATTGCAGGCGCTGGTGGCTTCGACACATTTCCCTTCGCCCCGCAGAATGTGCACAGGTATGGATCATCAACGGATGGCGCTGATCATTGCTGTGCTGGAGAAGCGGATGGGCATGTTCCTGCAGAATCAGGACGCTTACCTCAACGTTGCGGGAGGAGTGAAGCTGGATGAGCCGGCGGTGGATTTGGCTGTCGCTATCAGCATTGCCTCCAGCTTCCGTGATTTTCCGACCAAGCCGTATGATGTGTTTTTCGGGGAGGTAGGGCTTACCGGTGAGGTGAGAGGGGTATCACGCGCAGAGATGCGGGTGAAAGAGGCGGCCAAGCTTGGCTTCCGGCGGGTTATTATGCCCGAGAAGAGTCTGAAGGGCTGGAAGCATCCGCAGGATATCCAGATTATAGGCGTCAGCACAGTAGCACAGGCACTAGCGGTCGCGTTAGATTAGGGGGCACAGGGATATGAAAGAATATAATCCATCAGATAATATGAATGATCTGCTTAGAATGGCTGCACCCGGAACACCCTTCCGGGAAGGGCTGGAGAATGTGCTTCGCGCGAAGACCGGGGCACTGATTGTTGTCGGATATAGTCCGGAGGTCATGGAGGTTGTCGATGGCGGCTTCTCCATTAACTGCGATTTTTCACCAAACTATTTATACGAGCTGGCCAAAATGGACGGAGCGATTATTCTGAGCGAGGATCTGAAGCGGATTCTGTACGCCAATACGCAGCTGATCCCCGATTCCTCCATCTCTTCGATCGAGACAGGAATCCGGCACCGGACGGCAGAACGGGTAGCGAAGCAGACCGGCAAGCTGGTCGTTTCTATTTCCCAGCGCCGTAATATTATTACGCTGTATCAGGGCTCCATCCGTTACGCACTCAAGGAAATTGGTTCGATTCTGGCCAAAGCCAACCAGGCGATCCAGACCCTGGAGAAGTACAGAGCCGTTCTGACACAAGGGCTGACCAACCTGTCCGCTTCCGAATATGAGGGGATTGTGACGGTGGCCGAGGTCGTCGGTGTGATCCAGCGCGTGGAGATGGTGCTGAGAATCAAAATGGAAATTAAGCGTTATATCAACGAGCTTGGCAATGAAGGCCGGCTGATCAGTATGCAGATGGAAGAACTGGTTGGAAATACAGAGGAAGAAGCATGGCTGCTGTACAGAGACTACGCCAGAGAAGAGCAGGAGGAGAAGATCCGTGAGATCATTGCCGGGCTGAAGCGCAGCAGTGATGATGAACTGATGGATGACAACCATATTGCCCGCCTGCTGGGCTATTCCTCAACAGCCATTTCCTCCGAAGAAGCTGTAACTCCGCGTGGTTACCGCCTGCTGAACAAGATTCCACGGCTGCCGAATGTAATCATCCACAATTTGGTAGAACGCTTCGAAATGCTGCCTAACCTGATGAAGGCAAGCATAGCTGAGCTTGATGAAGTGGACGGCATTGGCGAGGTCCGCGCACGCAATATTCAGGACGGGCTGAAGCGGCTCCAGAAACAAGTTCTTATTGACAGACAAATGTAAATACCATACAATCACGTAATGTTGCAGTCCCATGCAGTACAAGTAGGAAAATTGAGGTGAAGAAATGATACAAAAATCAATTCCAAGTCTTTTTACGATTGGTAATCTGATGCTTGGAATGTTTGGTATCATGATGGCGTTTGACGGCAAGCTGAGCATGGCCGCTATCATGGTGATTATCGCGATGCTGCTCGATGGGCTGGATGGCCGGATGGCCCGTGCGCTGAAATGTGAGAGTGAATTCGGCAAGGAGCTGGATTCTCTATCCGATGTAGTTTCGTTTGGAGTCGCCCCGGCGCTGATTATGTATTTAACAAGTCTGCAGGAGCTGAATCCTGCACTGGGATGGACCGTCACAGCGATCTTCCCTGTATTCGGAGCCTTACGTCTGGCCCGGTTCAATGTCCGCCCGGGGATTCCGGGATATTTCGTAGGATTGCCGATTCCTGCTGCGGGCGGGGTTCTGGCCACGCTTGCACTTTTCCATAAGGATGTATCCGCACCATTCATGATTGTGGCTACCCTGCTGTTGTCGTATCTGATGGTCAGCACAGTGAAGTATCCCAACTTCAAGAAGATTGGTTTTCCCAAAAAAGCGGTTATAGGCGCACCTGTAGTTATTGTGATCGCTGTAGCTGTTGCGGTGGTCTTCCCTGAACAGATTGCCAAGCTGATCTTTGGACTGCTGGCGCTGTATGCATTGTACGGCTTCAGACAGAGCTTAGGACTGTTTAAGGTCCGCCGGCAACGCCGCCGCAGAAGACGCGCGGAGGATAAGGTATATCATTCCAAGAACGGTTAGCCCTTCTTCAGAACTTATTTCATTCATAGACCGCTATATACAAAAGGCATTGCCTTTCCTGAATATCAGGAGAGTGCAATGCCTTTTTGCTGCCTGCGGGGAGGGAAGTATACGGAATACGGTTCCCCCGGAGCTGGCGGAATGGATGAAGGAGAGCGCGGACGGTCTGCTCAGGACAAGTTGAACAACCCGAGTGTTGCGCATTTCTGCGATTCCTTGGCGACAACCTCGTCCATATTGATAGCAAGCAAATTGCAGAGTGCAGACATGTAGAACAGCTCGCGGCCCAGCTCGGAGCCAATGACCTCCCGGCAGTTCTCACACAGCTCCCCTGCCAGATGGGTTCCGGCAAGCTCCTTGGCTTGCTCAAGGCCTAGAGTGGGCTCGAAGACCTGCTTGGTGGCATGCAGCTGAATGCAGCCGCATTCGGTAATGGCTTTGACGACAGCCCGGTTGACGGAAGCACTGCTCTGTCCGTTCTTGGACATGACATCCAGAAGACTACGGTGACGGAGCAGCAGTTCGGAGACTTGATCCTGGAAGGCCTGTAAACTTGGTGCGCTCATTTTCCATTCACCCCTGGGTTCGAATTGAATTCATTATATGCCAGGGTCTCCCTCATTTTCAACCAGGAATAGCAGTTTACGGCAACAGAACCGGACGAAATTCGGGGCTTGCAGAAAAAATAACGCGCCCCCGGATTATCGTCCTAAAAATTGGAACATACTGGTGAGGTATAGAGGATTGATGGATGAATAAAAGGAGGTGCGAGGTTATGTGGAAAAAGTCTGTTTTGATACTTGCCGGGTGTTGTGGAGCCTGGTCCGGTTATTCGCTATATCACGCGGCAGAAAGAGGGTTCCCGGTAGGCCTTGGGAAACTGGAGGATAGCTTGCCTATGGAAGGAAGCATTTTGTTTGCGGTGCTGGGTGCCATTATTTTTCTGATTGCGGGGACTTTATGCGCGGAATGGGCAAGTTCAAAGCTGCGGGAGATGGTTGCGTATTGCTCGGGTATCCCGATGAATGAGCTTGCTGCAGGCGCAGCAGGGCTTACGGGAGGTCTGCTGCTGTCTCTGCTGCTGTATCCCGCCATGTCCTGGCTGGGTAAAGCAGGTGAGCTGCTGCAGGTAGCTGCCACGCTTGCTCTGGGTTATATGGGCCTGCGGATCGGGCTGGAAAAGAAGGAGGAGCTGGCTTCGCTCTGGAATACCGGACGCTGGGCACGCTCTGCTGAACCGGAGGAGCGTGGAACTCAGGAGCATAAAATCCTCGATACCAGCGTGATTATTGACGGGAGGATTGCTGACATCTGTAAAACGGGCTTCATCGAAGGCACGATTGTTATTCCTGAGTTCGTGCTGGAGGAGCTGCAGCATATTGCGGATTCATCGGATCTGCTGAAGCGTAACCGCGGACGCAGAGGGCTTGATATTCTGAATAAGATTCAGAAGGAGCTGGACGTTAAGGTGCTGATCTATGAAGGGGATTTCGAGGAGATCTCAGAAGTGGACAGCAAGCTGGTCAAGCTGGCGAAAGTACTGCACGGCAAGGTCGTCACCAACGACTTTAACCTTAACAAGGTATGCGAGCTGCAGGGAGTGTCGGTGCTGAATATTAATGACTTGGCGAATGCAGTGAAGCCGGTGGTTCTGCCGGGCGAAGAGATCATTGTTCAGGTGATCAAGGACGGTAAAGAACATGGACAAGGCGTAGCCTATCTGGACGATGGCACGATGATTGTGGTGGAGGGCGGCCGGGATTATATCGGCACTACGATGGAGGTTCTGGTGACGAGCGTGCTGCAGACATCGGCAGGACGGATGATTTTTGCCAAACCGAAGCTTCTGGAAAAAGCACAATAAGTTCAGCCCAGGCCTCCGGCAGCACCCTTTCGGGCTTGGAAATGCCAGCCAAACACGTTATGATGGGAGTATACGTGAAAGAAAGACAGGAGCCGAAAGCATGTCAAACAGTGTTGGCGTCGTTATCGTAGCGGCAGGCAGAGGAACCCGGATGGGAACGGCAGAGAGCAAGCAATATTTGCTGCTGCAGGGCAAGCCGATACTCGTGCATACCCTGGAGGTATTCCAGCGGCATAAGCTGATCTCCGAGATTGTGCTTGTCACCGGGGAAGAGGATGTGCAGCGCTGTAAGCAGTGGGTACAAGCCTTCAAGCTGGATAAAGTGGCTGCGGTCATTCCCGGGGGAACGGAGCGCCAGCACTCGGTACGCCGCGGACTGGATGAACTTAAGACCCATTGGGTCATGGTTCATGACGGGGTAAGGCCGTTCGTACAGGACAGCGAGATAGAAGCTTGCTACGAGCGGGCGCAGTCCGCTGGAGCGTCGGTGCTTGCAGTACCGGTTAAGGATACGATCAAGCAGGTCGACAGTGAAGGCAAGGTGCTGTCAACGCCGGACCGGCGAAGTCTGTGGGCGATTCAGACCCCGCAGACTTTTCGTTTGTCCGATCTGCTGTCCGCCTATGAGGAGGCAGAGCGGGACGGTTTTCTCGGGACAGATGATTCCAGTCTGGCGGAACGCAGCGGCATTACCGTGTCAGTTGTAGAAGGAAGCTACATGAATATTAAGATCACGACGCCGGAGGACTTGGATTTCGCTGAATTCACAGTAAGAAGCAGGGGAGAGGGACACAGATGATTGCTGTAGGACAAGGATTTGACGTACACCAGCTGGTCGAGGGAAGGCCGTGTATTATCGGCGGAGTGACGATTCCTTATGAGAAGGGGCTGCTGGGGCATTCCGATGCGGATGTGCTGCTGCATGCGGTAAGCGACGCTATACTGGGAGCGCTGGGCCTTGGGGATATCGGCAGACATTTTCCCGATACCGATCCGGCCTTCAAGGATGCAGACAGCCTGAAGCTGCTGGAGCAGGTATGGGCACTTGCGCGTGAGCGCGGATACCGGCTGGGGAATATCGATTCAACCATCATAGCGCAACAACCGAAGATGGCACCTTATATTCCGCAGATGACGGAGATTATTGCCCGCACGCTGAACGCTGACGTATCGAAGGTGAATGTAAAAGCAACAACGACCGAGCAGCTTGGCTTCGCAGGGCGCGGAGAGGGAATTGCCGCCCAATCTATTGTTTGTCTGCTGCAAGATGTGATATCATCGTGAGATGGCTTTAGCGTAAATAAAGGCCTGATTTCAACCAATATGAAGCGGAGGGAAACCCATGGCGGATCAAGTTCGGGTGCGTTACGCACCGAGCCCTACGGGACATTTACATATCGGAAATGCCAGAACAGCCTTGTTTAACTATCTGTTCGCCCGCAATCTGGGCGGCAAATTCATTATCCGGATCGAAGATACGGATCTTAAGCGCAACATTGCAGAAGGTGAAGAGAGCCAGCTGAAGTATTTGAAGTGGCTGGGAATCGATTGGGATGAAAGCGTGGATGTAGGCGGCGAATACGGGCCTTACCGCCAGACTGAACGTCTGGATCTGTACCGTGTCTACTGGCAGGATCTGCTGGACCGCGGCCTGGCTTACCGCTGCTATTGCACAGAGGAAGAGCTGGAGGCTGAACGCGAGGAGCAGACGGCACGCGGCGAAACCCCGCGTTATTCCGGCAAACACCGTAATCTGACCGAGGAGCAGCGCCTGGCCTTTGAGGCAGAGGGACGCGTGGCCAGCATCCGTTTCCTTGTTCCGGAAGACCGCACTTATACCTTCAATGATATCGTAAAAGGCAGCATTTCGTTCAACAGCAAAGAAATGGGTGACTTCGTCATCGTGAAGAAGGACGGTATTCCGACCTATAACTTCGCTGTAGCGGTGGACGACCATCTGATGGCTATCTCCCATGTGCTGCGCGGAGAAGATCATATCTCCAATACCCCGCGCCAGCTCATGATTTATGAGGCACTGGGCTGGGAAGCGCCTCTCTTCGGACATATGACGCTGATTGTCGGCGATGACCATAAGAAGCTGAGCAAACGGAATGAATCGATCATTCAGTTTATTGAACAGTACGATCAGCTGGGCTACCTGCCGGAAGCTCTATTCAACTTCATCACTCTGCTGGGCTGGTCGCCTGAGGGTGAAGAGGAGATCTTCACCAAGGAAGAGCTGATCTCGATCTTTACGGCGGACCGTCTGTCGAAGAGTCCGGCAGTGTTCGATACGAACAAGCTGGCTCATCTGAACAATCACTATATCAAGCATGCCGATCCTAAGCGGATTGCTGCACTTGCCATTCCTCATTTGCAGAAGGCGGGCCGTCTGCCTGAGGTGCTCAGTGAGGAGCAGCAGGGCTGGGCGGAGAGCCTGGTTGCACTGTACCAGGAGCAAATGACAGCTGCGTCGGATATTGTCGCCCTCTCCGAGCTGTTCTTCCGCAGCCACCTGGAGCTGGAGACCGAAGCGGCAGGGGTGCTTGCCGAAGCTCAGGTTCCTGAAGTGCTGTCCGCATTTCTGGCCAAAGTGGAGGCTGCCGAAGATTTCAGCGCCCCGCATATGGCTGTTCTAATCAAGGAAGTGCAGAAGGAGACCGGTCACAAAGGCAAAGCGCTGTTTATGCCGATTCGTGTCGCTCTTACCGGACAGATGCATGGCCGTGACTTGAATGCAACGATTGCGCTGCTCGGCCGCAGCCGGGTGATCGAACGCTTGAAATCACAAATCAAAGGCGCTTAGGGCAGGGACGGGCGAGGGTAGAAGACACTTGTCAGTTCTGTGGCTTTTCGCTAAGATATAAGAATATAAGAAATAGCTGGGATCAGGAAAAGTAGGCGTATAAGGACAATTACCAGAGAGAATAACCGCTTAAGGGCGAATGCCCTTGCAGGCTGGGAGTTATTCATTTGTCTGCCGCTGAAGATGCACCTGTGAGCTGCATGGTTGAATGTCCCTGTGCGGGGCTGTAGACTGTGCCGGGCTGTCGCCGTTACAGACACCAAGAGGAACACCGGATACAGCGGCTGCGAAGTTTAACAGCTCTGGAATATACGAATGTTCTAGCAGAGTGGGACCGCGGTTAAACGTCTCTGCAGCTATCATGCTGCAGGGGCGTTTTTTGTTGAAATATAAGAATGTAACTTGAAATATAGCATCCAAAGAAGAGGGGAACCGCGATGTTTAAGCATATCAAGTCGGACATTCGGGCAGTATTCGACAATGATCCCGCTGCCCGCAGCAGGTTCGAGGTCGTCTTCACCTACGCCGGGCTTCATGCGATCTGGGCACACCGGATGGCCCACTCTTTTTATAAACGCCGCTGGTTTACCTTGGCACGCATGGTCTCTCAGATCAGCCGGTTCATGACGGGAGTGGAGATTCATCCGGGCGCGGTCATCGGCAGCCGGTTGTTTATTGACCACGGAATGGGTATTGTCATTGGTGAGACCTGTGAGATTGGCGATGATGTTATTATCTATCAGGGAGTTACACTCGGGGGGACCGGCAAAGAGAAGGGCAAGCGGCACCCTACCGTCGGCAACAATGTAGTCATCGGCTCTGGTGCCAAAGTACTGGGTTCCTTCCGAATCGGCGATAATTCTAATATCGGCTCTAACGCAGTCGTGCTGCGTGAAGTGCCTAACAACAGCACGGTAGTCGGCAATCCCGGGCGTGTGGTTAAGCGTAACGGCGAACGTGTATCCGACCGGCTGGATCATACCAAGATGCCTGACCCGCTGATTGATTCCCTCAAATTCCTGCAGAAGGAAATCGAGGAGCTAAGAGAAAAGATGGGTGCTGAAGATAAGCAGAAGCAGGAACAGCGGCGGCTCGAAAGCCAGCAATACATCGGCGATTACGAAATTTAAGAGTACCGGCATTTCAGAAATCCGGGGACAATAGAAAGGGTTGGGACAAGAATGGCTTTGCACATTTACAACACAATGACGCGCACGAAGGAAGAATTTGTACCGCAGGAGCCGGATAAGGTGAAGATGTACGTCTGCGGACCCACGGTCTACGGCTATATGCATATCGGGAATGCAAGACCGGTCATTGTTTTTGACATGGTGCGCAACTACCTGGAGACGCTTGGTAATGAAGTCCGCTATCTGACAAATTTCACCGATGTGGATGATAAAATGATCCGCAAGGCGGAGGAGCTGAACATCACTGTAGCCGAGGTTGCCGAAATGTTCATTGCCGCCTACCAGGAGGATCTGGCCGGGCTGGGCGTGAAGCCGGCGACGATGAATCCGCGCGTTACGGAGAGCATGGACACGATTATCGAGTTCATTAAGGAGCTTGAAGACAAAGGCTACGCGTATGAGAACGGCGGAGATGTGTATTACCGTACCGGGAAATTTGCCAATTACGGCAAGCTGTCCCGCCAGAATCTGGAGGAGCTGCGCTTCGGTATCCGTGTCGAGGTGGATTCGCGCAAGGAGAACCAGGAGGATTTCGTACTCTGGAAGGCAGCCAAGCCGGGCGAAGTTCACTGGTCCAGTCCATGGGGAGAGGGCCGTCCAGGCTGGCATATTGAATGCTCGGCGATGGTGCGTGAATATTTGGGTACAACGATCGACATTCACGGCGGCGGAGAGGATTTGAAATTCCCGCATCATGAATGCGAATGTGCCCAGACCGAAGCGCTGACGGGTGAACCGCTGTCGAATTACTGGATGCATAATGCTTTTCTGAATATCGGTGACGAGAAAATGTCAAAGTCGCTGGGGAATGGCCTCCTCGTGAAGGATATCCGCGCGCGCTTCAAGCAGGGTGCTATCCGTTACTTCATGCTATCCAGCCATTACCGCAATCCGCTGAACTTCACCGAGGAAGCACTGCTATCTGCTGAGAAAAGCGTAGAGCGGATCGCTCTGGCTGAAGGCAATGTGAAGCATCGCCTTGAACTGGCGGCGGAGGGGACAAAGGGTGAAGCAAGTCCGCAGGTTACGGAGCGGCTGGCCGCTATCCTTAGCAGCTTCCATGCGCGGATGCAGGATGATTTCAATACACCGGACGCTATTACGGCGGTGTTCGACTGGGTGAGCCTGGCGAACCTTACGCTTGCTGATCCTGAGGCGAATCCGGCTGACTTCGCCGCGCTGCTGAAGGCTTTTGCCGAGATGAATGCGGTGCTTCGCCTCACGGTAGAGACTGAGGAAGAAGTGGCAAGCGAAGAGGTGGAACGCCTGATTGCAGAGCGTGTGGAAGCGCGCAAGAACAAGAACTGGAGCCGGTCGGATGAAATCCGCGATGAGCTGAATGCGCTGGGAATTCTGCTGGAAGATACTCCACAGGGAATGCGGTGGCGGCGCAAATGAACGGGCTGTTTGATCTGAACCGCGCCTGGTTCCCGTATGAACCCTCTAAGCCTGCCCATCTGCTGCCTCCAATCGTCCTTGCTTATGCAGGTGATGCTATCTACGAAGTTGCAGTCCGGCAGTATCTGATCTCGCTGCCTAATTTGCGCCCCCAGCATCTGCACCGGTCGGCGACCGGACTGGTCTCCGCCAGAGCTCAGAGCAACATTCTTGCTTATCTGGACCCGGTGCTCACCGAGGATGAGAAGGATGTGGTCAGACGGGGGCGCAATGCCAAATCCGGCAGCATTCCCAAAAATGCGGATGTGCTGGAATACCGCCACGCCACTGCTTTTGAATGCATGATCGGCTATTTATATTACACAGGACAGCAAGCGAGAATCCAGGAGCTTGTTCACAGCAGTATCGAATATATGATGCACCGCCCCAAGTGAGTATACAGAACAGGAGATAAAACAATGGAAGAATTGAGAACTGAAGAGGAAATACTGGCAGGCAAGCATTCGGTGCTTGAAGCCCTTAGAGCGGGACGTACACTCAACAAAATATGGATCGCCGAAACTGCACAAAAGCACCTGACCGCACCTATCGTTGCGGAAGCGCGCAAGGCGGGCATTGTCATTCAGCATGTAGACAAGCGTAAGCTGGATCAGCTTGCACCGGGCGTTCAGCACCAGGGAGTGGTGGCGCAAGCGGCGCCTTTTGCCTACACGGAGGTTGCTGATATTCTGGCAATTGCTGAAGCCAAGGGAGAACCGCCGTTCCTGCTCCTGCTGGACGAAATTGAAGATCCGCATAACCTCGGGTCTATCCTGCGTACGGCTGACTGCACAGGTGTGCACGGAGTCATTGTGCCGAAGCGCCGCTCTGCGCAGATTACAGCTACCGTATCCAAGACCTCGGCTGGTGCAGTCGAATATGTGCCTGTGGCCCGCGTAACGAATCTGGGACAGACCATTGACCGGCTGAAGGAGCTGGGAGTCTGGGTAGTCGGCACGGATGTGGATACCGATCAGAATCTGTTCGGATCGGATATTGTCACCGGTCCCGTAGCAGTGGTGATTGGCAATGAGAATAAAGGGATGGGCCGCCTGATCCGTGAGAAATGCGATGTGCTGCTTAAGCTGCCGATGGCCGGAAGAATCAACTCTCTGAATGCTTCAGTAGCAGCGGGCGTAATCATGTACGAGGTACTCCGCCGCCGCCAAGAACAGGGATAACTATGGCAGACTGGCGCGATATCCTGCTCGTGGACGGATACAATATGATCGGCGGCTGGCCGGAGCTTGCGGCATTGTCGCAGACCGGTATGCAGGGGGCACGCGACCGGCTGCTCGATATGCTGGCCGATTATCAGGCATTCTCCGGGCTGCGCGTCATTGCCGTATTCGATGCCTACCGTGTGCCGGGACTGGGCAGGTCGTTTGAACAAGGGAAGATCCAGGTCTTCTTCACCAAGGAGAAGGAAACGGCAGATGAATGCATCGAACGGCTGGTTGGGGAATTCACGCACCGCCGCAGACAGATCTCGGTAGCCACCAGCGATTTTGTGGAGCAGCATGTCGTTTTTGCCCAGGGCGCACTCCGGATTTCAGCCAGGGAACTGAGGCTTGAGATTGAGGAGAACCAGAAGCAGGTGAAGAAGGCGATCGAGCCGGGAAGCGTGAGCGGAACCCGTCACTCACTTGAAGACAAGCTGCCGCCGGAGACACGTAAACGGCTGGAGAACTGGCGCAGGCAGTAGGACAGGAATAGCAGTTGCCCCTCGCGAGAAAATGACATAATATGTTATTGAAGATTGTTTTTGGACAAATCCGGTTGACGGTGTAAGGTAACATAATATATACTGTTCCTATATTTCGAGAAGTAACGATGTGTCTTGCGTTGCAGCCGGGGGGATTCTTGGTGAGTGTCGACCTCAAGGAAATAATGCTGTCCGAGTATGATTTCATAAGTGATGAAGAAATTGTCGAGATCTTCCGTGGTGGCGACAGTGGCGCATTGGAGCATTTAATTAACAAGTACCGTAATTTTGTGCGTGCCAAGGCCCGTTCCTATTTTTTGATCGGGGCAGATCGTGAAGATATTGTGCAGGAAGGCATGATTGGCTTATACAAGGCCATCCGTGACTTCAAGGGTGACAAGCTGTCATCGTTCAAGGCCTTTGCCGAGCTGTGCATTACCCGTCAGATTATAACCGCCATTAAGACCGCTACCCGCCAGAAGCATATTCCGCTTAATTCATATGTCTCGTTAGACAAGCCCATCTATGATGAGGACTCCGACCGGACATTGATGGATGTGATATGCGGAAGTCAGGTGCTGGACCCGGAAGAGCTGATTATCAACCAGGAGGAGTTCATCGGACTGGAAGATAAGATGGCTGAGATTCTGAGTGATCTGGAACGCAAGGTTCTGATGCTCTATCTGGATGGACGTTCCTATCAGGAGATTGCCGAGGATTTGAAGCGGCATGTGAAGTCCATTGACAATGCTTTGCAGCGTGTGAAACGTAAATTGGAAAGATATCTGGAAGTGCGTGACAATTAATGATATAATGACTAGGAAGGCTCGGGACTCGAGTCTTTTTTTAGTGTCCGCTAGATTTGGATACGACGAATTTACAATTGCTGAAACGTTGGATGATGGCAGGTTTATACACAAGCGGATTGCAGCATAATGATTATGGAAGACAGCTAGCGGTAAAAGAAGAAACAGGATCAAAGATGACTTATGGCATAAGGCTACAGCACCCGGAATTACCCAGTGCGATGGGGGAAACTTTCGTTGACACAGACATTGATATTATGCTAAAGTGTTTTAGGTAGGCCTAAATTCGCGGCTTTTTTTTGAATCAATATCTACGTCTTCTAATTTGATGATTAGAAGTACGTCTTCGGGAGGTGCACATCATGCGGGTAATTATCACTTTGGCTTGTACAAGTTGCAAACAAAGAAACTATGCAACAACCAAAAACAAGCGAAATCACCCCGACCGCTTGGAGATGAAGAAATTTTGCAAGTTCTGTAACGAGCAAACTCCTCATCGCGAAACCAGATAGTCTTTTGGAGGTGTAGTCGGCGTGAAACGTAGTTTCAAGTCTTTGTTTTCCTTTTTCACTGAGAGCTGGAGTGAACTCAAAAAGGTTCGCTGGCCTAGCCGTAAAGAACTGAAGAACTATACATTGATCGTTCTCGGTACAATTGTAGTTATTTCTCTTTACTTCTGGGTTCTGGACATCGGTATTTCCGCTGTGATTGAAGCGATTATTTAGAGAGGTCCCAGGTGGCTTGATATGGAAAAAAGATGGTATGTTGTTCATACCTATTCCGGGTATGAGAATAAGGTCAAGGCCAATTTGGAAAAACGCGTTGAGTCCATGGGCATGGAAGACAAAATATTCCGCGTTCTTGTTCCTATGGAAGAAGAGCTGGTAAACAAGGATGGCAAGAAAAAAACTGTCATGCGCAAAGTTTACCCTGGTTACGTTTTGGTCGAAATGGTTCAGACTGATGATTCCTGGTATGTTGTCCGCAATACGCCGGGCGTTACCGGATTTGTCGGTTCAACTGGTTCGGGCTCTAAGCCTACCGCTCTGCTACCCGAAGAGGTTGAACAGATTCTGAAGCATATGGGCATGGTTGAACCTAAAGCGAAGATTGATTTCGAAATTAAGGAATCCGTACGTATTATGGTCGGTCCATTTGCGAATTTTGTGGGCTCCGTGGAAGAAATTTTGGCAGACAAAAGCAAGATCAAGGTACATGTCAACATGTTTGGACGGGAAACCCCGCTGGAGTTGGATTTCACTCAAGTGGAGAAGATATAACAAGCACAAGGGTTTCTTGTGGGAGAATGCTGTTTAGCATTCGAATACCACTATTTACGCAAGGAGGTGTCACTCATGGCTAAAAAAGTTATTAAAATGGTGAAACTGCAGATTCCTGCAGGGAAAGCGAATCCAGCGCCTCCAGTAGGTCCGGCGTTAGGTCAAGCGGGTGTCAACATCATGGCATTCTGTAAGGAATTCAACGCTCGTACTGCCGACCAGGCTGGTCTGATCATCCCGGTTGAAATTACAGTATTTGAAGACCGTTCGTTTACCTTCATCACCAAAACTCCTCCGGCTGCTGTTCTGCTTCGCATCGCTGCAAAAGTAGAAAAAGGCTCCGGTGAACCAAACAAGAAAAAAGTAGCGAAGCTGGGCCGCGCAGCGGTTCGTGAAATCGCTGAAACCAAAATGCCCGATCTGAACGCTGCATCTGTTGAAGCTGCAATGCGTATGGTTGAAGGTACTGCCCGCAGTATGGGAATCACAATCGAAGACTAATATGTATTCGATGAACCGGTCATTCATGACCGCAATATGTGGGAGGAATTTCCGCTAATACCACAAAGGAGGAACATTTCATGGCTAAACATGGTAAGAAGTACCAAGAATCCGCGAAGCTGATCAACAGCGAAGCGACTTACGAGCCTTCAGAAGCTGTAGAGCTTGTGAAAAAGGCGGCAACTGCCAAATTCGACGAAACCGTTGAAGCAGCAGTTCGTCTGGGTGTAGACCCGCGTAAACAAGACCAGGCAGTTCGTGGTGTTGTTGTCCTGCCTCACGGCACAGGCAAAACTCAACGTGTGCTTGTATTTGCAAAAGGTGAAAAAGCGAAGGAAGCGGAAGCTGCTGGCGCTGATTTTGTTGGTGATGCTGATATGATCAACAAGATTCAACAGGGCTGGTTCGAATTCGACGTCTGCGTAGCTACACCTGACATGATGAGTGAAGTCGGTAAACTGGGTCGTCTGCTCGGTGGTAAAGGCCTCATGCCTAACCCTAAAGCAGGTACAGTTACTTTCGACGTTACCAAGGCTGTCCAAGAAATCAAAGCTGGTAAAATCGAATACCGTCTTGACAAAGCGGGCCAAATTCACGCGCCAATCGGCAAAGTGTCTTTCAACGCTGAACAATTGAACGAGAACCTTAAAGCTCTTATGGACGCTCTGAACCGTGCGAAACCGGCTGCTGCCAAAGGTGTATACCTTAAAGGCATCGCTATTTCGTCCACAATGGGACCTAGCGCTCGTGTGAACGCAGCTGCTTTCAGATAATTAAAGGTTGACTCCTAGAGTTATCTTTGATAATCTATAACAGTTGTGAACATTAAGGTGATCAATCTTAAATGTGAATATGCTTACCGTAGACAGTAGGTGCCGTAGGGCTTAATTTCCTACCGAGGTGTTGTGATAGAAACAAAAAGTGCCAGGCTCGCCTGATTAACTTTCCGTTTTATCAAGCCTTCGTGAATCTGCGGAGGCTTTTCTAATGCCTGCGTAGGAACGGCGGGGTTTCTCCGGAATAACCGCTGTGACATAAATTTTCAGGAGGTGTATATAATTGGCAAATGCAAAAGTAATCCAAGCTAAACAGGATGCGGTTGATGTTGTGACTGGCAAATTGCAGAACAGTGTCTCCACTGTTGTTGCAGACTACCGCGGATTGAACGTATCGCAAGTGACTGAACTGCGTAAGCAGCTTCGTGAAGCTGGCGTTGAGTTTCAAGTCCTGAAGAACACATTGCTTCGCCGTGCAACTGCGGCAGCTGAGCTGACTGATCTGGACGCTGTCCTGACGGGTCCTACAGCGATCGCATTCAGCGAGACTGATGCGGTAGTAGCAGCTAAGATTCTAAATGACTTCGCTAAGAAGAACGACGCTTTGAAACTGAAAGGCGGCGTTGTAGAAGGTAAAGTTATCGATGCGGACCAACTGAAAGCACTGGCTGAACTGCCATCCCGCGATGGTTTGCTCTCCATGCTGCTTAGCGTGCTTCAAGCTCCAATGCGCAACTTCGCGCTTGCAGTTAAAGCTGTTGCTGAGAAAGAAGAACAAAGCGCGTAAGCCTTTGCTTCCAGCTTCATAATCAAGACCACAAACCAATTCAAATATAATGGAGGTTCAATCATGAGCAAAGAAACAATCTTAGAAGAAATTAAAGGCATGAGCGTACTGGAACTGAACGACCTGGTAAAAGCAATCGAAGAAGAATTCGGCGTAACTGCAGCAGCTCCAGTAGCAGCTGGCGGCGCTGTAGCAGCTGTTGAAGCTGAACAGTCCGAATTCGACGTAATTTTGACAAGCGCTGGCGCTTCCAAAATCAACGTTATCAAAATCGTTCGCGAAATCACAGGTCTTGGCTTGAAAGAAGCTAAAGAAGTTGTAGATAACGCTCCAAAAGCAATCAAAGAAAAAGTAAGCAAAGAAGAAGCCGAAGCTACCAAAGCAAAATTGGAAGAAGCAGGCGCAGCTGTAGAAGTAAAATAAGTTGATTCAATAGGTACTGCCCCGGAGCAGAAGTCATTCTCTCCGGTTTCCGCAACCCCCTTGAACTTGTTCAAGGGGGTTGCTCTATAAGGGAGCCTTGCAGGTATGTGTAGTTCAACGTGAAAGGGAGGATAGTATGTCGCAGCATTATTACTCGCAGCAGCCGGAAGCGCGTCATGACAGACGCAGCATCGATACGGAGCTGAGAGGCAAACGCCTACGCTTTACCAGCGACGCCGGTGTTTTTTCAAAAGGAGATATTGATCATGGCAGCCGTGTTCTGATTGAGGCGATGGAGATTCTGGAGGATGCGAAGGTGCTGGATGTGGGTTGTGGTTACGGGCCTATAGGGATTAGTGCGGCGCATCTCGCTTCCAAGGGACATGTAACGATGATTGATATCAACAGCCGTGCGGTAGAGCTTGCCCGCGAGAATGCGCAGCATAATGGAATCCGCAATGTTACGGTGATGGAAAGTGATGTGCTATCGGCAGTAGAGGGGCAGACCTTCGATGTGATTCTAACCAACCCGCCGATTCGCGCCGGCAAGGCCGTAGTGCATGCGATTTTTGAACAGGCGTATGATCATTTGAATGAGGGCGGTTGTCTGTGGGTTGTCATTCAGAAGAAGCAGGGTGCGCCGTCGGCGGTTGCCAAGCTGGAGAGTATGTTTGCAGTGGTAGAAGAAGTAGGGAAAGACAAGGGCTATAGAATCTTAAAAGCTCAAAAATAAATAATAATACTCATTGACATGCGATGTCCGTAGTGGTATTATTATAAAATGTCAGTATTAAGCTAGGCTCCATGTCTTTAGTTTGCTGAAATGTCAAGTGATATATTGTCGCCCGGTAAGCGCATGCCGCACGGCAGGTTTTTTGCGAATTCCGTTCTCTATGTTCCTGTCACGGCGAAGGTCGCCGGGGCAATAGATAATAGCGCATGAACTGTAGCCTGGTGACGTATAATACGCACGTTTTGGGCAAATCTACTGGATAAGGAGTATTTTGGCCGTGGATAGATGTGCTCTTTTTTCGAAAGATTTCGATAAGGGGCTTTTCTGTATTTATGGCTGAATCCTTGTGTTATGGTTCCATTATACGGGTCCAAACAAGGGTTCGCAATCAATTTTTAAGTGAGTAGACATGAGGGGTGAGTAAAGTTGGCAGGACATCTTGTTCAGTATGGTCGACGCACTCGGCGGAGCTATGCGAGAATTAACGAGGTACTCGAGGTCCCGAACCTGATCGAGATCCAACAAAAATCTTATGATTGGTTTTTGGAGGAAGGATTGCGGGAAATGTTCCAGGACATCTCGCCGATCCAGGATTTCACAGGGAATTTGGTACTAGAGTTCATTGATTACAGCCTGGGTGAACCGAAGTACACGGTTGACGACGCTAAAGAGCGGGACGTAACATATGCAGCACCTCTGCGTGTGAAGGTGCGTCTCATCAATAAGGAGACCGGTGAGGTTAAAGAGCAGGAAGTGTTCATGGGAGATTTCCCTCTGATGACGGAAACCGGCACTTTTATTATCAATGGTGCGGAACGGGTTATTGTCAGCCAGTTGGTTCGCTCTCCAAGCGTCTATTTCAGCACAAAAGTGGATAAGAACGGCAAAAAAACTTACACCGCCACAGTAATTCCAAATCGCGGAGCCTGGCTGGAGCTTGAGACCGACGCTAAGGACATCATGTATGTCCGTATCGACCGGACTCGTAAGATCCCGGTAACAGTCCTCTTGCGTGCTCTGGGCTTCGGCAGTGATGCTGAAATTCTGGAACTGCTTGGCAATGATGAATATATTCGCAACACGCTGGATAAAGACAACACGGATTCCACGGAGAAGGCGCTTATTGAAATCTACGAGCGTCTGCGTCCGGGCGAACCACCTACACTTGATAATGCCAAGAGCTTGCTCGTCGCACGTTTCTTTGACCCGAAACGTTATGATTTGGCCAATGTAGGCCGTTACAAAATCAACAAAAAGCTGCATATTAAGAATCGTCTGTTCAATCAGCGTCTGGCACAGCCTTTGGTTGATGAATCTACCGGAGAAATCCTGGCAGAATCCGGCCAAATGGTGGACCGCCGCCTGCTTGATGAGCTGATTCCTTATTTCGAGAAGAATATGGCTGCCAAAAACTACCGTGTAACCGGCGGTGTAATGGACAGCGAAGATATTCCGCTTCAGACCATTGACGTATTCTCGCCAATCGAAGAAGGTCGTATCATCAAACTGATCGCCAATGGCAACATTGATAAATCGGTTAAGCATATTACTCAGGCTGATATTATATCCTCAATCAGCTACTTTATTAATTTGCTGCATGGTATCGGCAACACGGATGATATTGACCATCTGGGTAACCGCCGTCTGCGTTCTGTAGGTGAGCTTCTGCAGAATCAGTTCCGGATCGGGCTATCCCGTATGGAGCGCGTAGTCCGCGAGAGAATGTCGATTCAAGATGCCAATGCGATTACACCGCAGGCGCTGATCAACATCCGTCCGGTTATCGCATCCATCAAAGAGTTCTTCGGCAGTTCGCAGCTGTCCCAGTTCATGGATCAGACGAACCCGCTTGCCGAGCTTACGCATAAGCGCCGTCTGTCTGCACTCGGACCCGGCGGTCTGACTCGTGAACGCGCAGGCTTTGAAGTCCGCGACGTCCATCACAGTCACTATGGCCGTATGTGTCCTATCGAGACTCCGGAAGGTCCGAATATCGGTCTGATCAACTCCTTGTCCACCTTCGCCCGCATCAATGAATACGGCTTTATCGAAGCTCCGTATCGTTGGGTAGATCCGAAGACAGGTAAGGTAACTGAGCAAATCGATTATCTGACTGCCGATGAAGAAGATAACTATGTAGTTGCACAGGCGAATGTACTGATCGATGAGGATGGCTCCTTTAAGGAAGACCAGGTTATCGTTCGTTACAACAAGGATTCAGACAACATCACTACTATGCCTAGCAACCGTGTAGACTACATGGACGTTTCGCCAAAACAGGTCGTATCGGTCGCAACGGCGCTCATCCCGTTCCTTGAGAACGATGACTCCAACCGCGCACTGATGGGATCGAACATGCAGCGTCAGGCCGTTCCGCTTCTTATTCCTAAGGCTCCGCTTGTAGGGACAGGGATGGAGCATAAGTCTGCTAAAGACTCCGGCGTATGTATTGTCTCCAAATATGACGGTATTATCGAACGCTCCTCTGCCAATGAAATCTGGCTGCGCCGTGTTGAGGCAGTTGAAGGCAAGGAAGTCAAAGGCGATATCGTTAAATATAAATTACACAAATTCATGCGTTCGAACCAGGGTACCTGTATTAACCAGCGTCCACTGGCTAAACGTGGGGATATCGTCAAAAAAGGTGACATCCTGGCAGATGGACCTTCCACAGAAATGGGCGAACTTGCGCTTGGCCGCAACGTAGTCGTTGCGTTCATGACTTGGGAAGGCTACAACTACGAGGATGCGATCCTGCTGAGTGAGAAGCTGGTGAAGGAAGATGTATACACTTCGATCCACATCGAGGAATACGAATCCGAAGCCCGTGATACGAAGCTCGGACCTGAAGAGATCACACGTGATATTCCTAACGTCGGTGAAGAGGCGCTCCGCAATCTGGATGAGCGCGGAATTATCCGTATCGGTGCGGAAATCAATGCCGGCGATATTCTGGTAGGTAAGGTTACTCCGAAGGGTGTAACTGAGCTGACTGCTGAGGAACGCCTGCTGCATGCGATCTTCGGTGAGAAGGCCCGTGAAGTTCGTGATACCTCCCTGCGTGTTCCGCATGGTAGTGATGGTATTATCGTTGATGTCAAAGTATTCACACGTGAGAACGGCGATGAGCTGCCTCCTGGCGTGAATCAGCTGGTTCGTGTCTACATCGCTCAGAAGCGTAAAATTTCTGAAGGTGACAAGATGGCCGGACGTCACGGTAACAAGGGTGTCGTTGCCCGTATCCTGCCAGAAGAAGATATGCCGTTCCTTCCTGACGGTACGCCGGTACAGGTTGTCCTGAACCCGCTGGGCGTTCCTTCCCGTATGAACATCGGACAGGTGCTTGAAGTCCATATTGGTATGGCTGCACTGCGTCTGGGTATCCACGTGGCTACTCCGGTATTCGACGGAGCCCGTGAGTATGACGTGTTCGATACGATGGAAGAAGCCGGTATGCAGCGTAATGGTAAGACTGTGCTGTATGACGGACGTACAGGCGAGCGCTTCGAGCGTGAGGTTACTGTCGGCGTCATGCACATGATCAAGCTTGCGCACATGGTTGACGATAAGATTCATGCCCGTTCCACAGGTCCTTACTCACTCGTTACACAACAGCCACTGGGCGGTAAAGCTCAGTTCGGCGGACAGCGTTTCGGGGAGATGGAAGTGTGGGCGCTTGAAGCTTACGGCGCGGCGTATACACTGCAAGAGATTTTGACCGTGAAATCCGATGATGTGGTCGGCCGTGTGAAAACGTACGAATCCATTGTCAAAGGTGAAAATGTTCCAGAACCGGGTGTACCGGAATCGTTCAAGGTATTGATCAAGGAACTGCAGTCGCTCGGGATGGATGTCAAAATCCTCAGCGGTGACGAGCAGGAGATCGAGATGAAGGAACTGGACGATGAGGACGAGACGTCAGGCGATAAGCTGAGCCTCAATTTGGAAGGCGCAGAAGTCGGCATAGAGTAGTTCACCAGCAAGCCAATAATTTCATTACACAAAGGACCATGCCCTCTGTTGACTTCAGCGTCAAGAGAGGGCTGTGGTACTAAATCAGGATATAGGTTAAGGAGGGTTGCTCCTTGTTGGACGTTAACAATTTTGAATTTATGAAAATCGGGCTCGCTTCCCCGGAAAAAATTCGTTCTTGGTCCCGCGGAGAAGTTAAAAAACCGGAAACCATTAACTATCGTACATTGAAACCGGAAAAAGAGGGTCTCTTTTGCGAACGTATTTTTGGACCGCAAAAGGACTGGGAATGTCACTGTGGTAAATACAAACGCGTCCGTTATAAGGGCGTAGTGTGCGACCGCTGCGGCGTGGAAGTTACCCGCGCTAAAGTCCGCCGCGAACGTATGGGCCACATCGAACTGGCAGCTCCTGTATCTCATATCTGGTATTTCAAAGGTATTCCAAGCCGTATGGGTCTGGCACTGGATATGTCTCCTAGATCGCTCGAAGAGATTATCTACTTTGCATCTTATGTTGTAACTGATCCAGGGGAAACTCCGCTGGAGAAGAAGCAGCTGCTGTCCGAGAAAGAATACCGCAGCTACCGTGAGAAATATGGCTACGGATTCCAGGCCGGCATGGGTGCAGAAGCTGTCAAAAAGCTGCTTCAGGATATCGACATCGATAAAGAACTGGAATTCCTCAAAGAAGAGCTGCGTACCGCTCAAGGCCAGCGCCGCAACCGGGCAATCAAACGTCTGGAAGTCATTGAGGCCTTCCGCAACTCCGGCAACAAGCCTGACTGGATGATCATGGATGTACTCCCGGTTATCCCTCCGGAGCTTCGTCCAATGGTTCAGCTTGATGGCGGCCGTTTTGCTACTTCTGACCTTAATGACCTGTACCGCCGTGTAATTAACCGGAACAACCGTCTGAAAAGACTGCTGGACCTCGGCGCGCCTGACATTATCGTTCAGAATGAGAAACGGATGCTTCAGGAAGCTGTAGATGCGCTGATTGACAACGGCCGCCGCGGCCGTCCTGTAACAGGACCAGGTAACCGTCCGCTCAAATCGCTCAGCCATATGCTGAAAGGTAAACAGGGACGTTTCCGCCAGAACTTGCTCGGTAAACGTGTTGACTATTCCGGCCGTTCGGTTATCGTCGTAGGACCTTACCTGAAGATGTACCAATGCGGTCTTCCTAAGAAGATGGCACTGGAACTCTTCAAACCGTTTGTAATGAAAGAACTGGTTAACAAAGGGCTGGCCCACAACATAAAGAGCGCGAAGCGTAAGGTTGAGCGCGTAAGTCCTGAAGTATGGGATGTGCTTGAAGAGGTAATCAGAGAGCATCCGGTTCTGCTGAACCGTGCCCCTACGCTGCATAGACTGGGTATCCAGGCGTTCGAACCGATTCTGGTAGAAGGTCACGCGATCCGTCTTCACCCGCTCGTATGTACGGCTTACAATGCCGACTTTGACGGTGACCAGATGGCGGTACACGTTCCTCTGTCCGCTGAGGCTCAAGCTGAAGCCCGTATTCTCATGCTGGCGTCCGGTAACATCCTGAACCCTAAGGACGGCAAGCCGGTCGTTACCCCTTCCCAGGATATGGTCCTTGGTACGTTCTACCTGACCATGGACAACAAGGAAGAAAAGGGTACCGGGATGATCCTGCGTAACGTGAATGAAGCGGTCTCTGCTTATCAGCGCGGAACTGCGGGTCTGCATGCACGTGTTGCTATTCCTGTTAAGGCTCTGGGTAAAACCAGCTTCACAGAAGCGCAGCAGAATGCTCTGCTGATCACTACTGTGGGTAAGATTATCTTCAACGAAATCTATCCAAGCAGCTTCCCGTATATCAACGAAGCTACCAAAACTAACCTGCTGCAGGGAACTCCTGAGAAGTACTTCATCTATGAAAAGGGTGCGGATGTCCGCGAACTGATCATGGCAGCTCCGGAAGCCAGTGCTGTAGGTAAAGAATATCTGGGCCTCATTATCGCCCGCTGCTTTGAGACTTATCACACCACCAAGACTTCAGTGATTCTGGATAAAATTAAGCAACTCGGCTTTACGTACTCTACACGTTCCGGTGTTACGGTTGCCGTATCGGATGTTATCGTGCCTGAGGAAAAAGCTACCATTCTTAAGGAATCCGAAGCTAAGGTTGATGTGGTTGCGAATCAATACCGCCGTGGTCTGATTACCAATGATGAGCGGTATGACCGCGTTATCGAGATTTGGTCGAAGACCAAGGATGATCTGACTAACGTATTGCTTAAATCAATGGACCGCTTCAACTCCATCATGCTCATGGTCGACTCCAAGGCGCGTGGTAACAAATCGCAGATCACCCAGCTCGGTGGGATGCGTGGTCTGATGGCAACACCTTCGGGCCGAATCTTTGAATTGCCAATCAAAGCGAACTTCCGTGAAGGCCTAACCGTCCTCGAGTACTTTATCTCCACTCACGGAGCGCGTAAAGGTCTGGCCGATACAGCGCTGCGTACAGCGGATTCCGGGTACCTGACGCGCCGTCTGGTTGACGTAGCGCAGGATGTTATTGTCCGTGAAGAAGATTGTGGTACTGATAAAGGCTTCATGGTTAGCCGGATTCAGGATGGCAAGGAAGTCATTGAGGATCTCTACGACCGTATTGAAGGCCGTTATTCCTTCGAGACCGTCCGTCATCCTGAGACGAAGGAAATCATCGTTCACCGTAACGATCTGATTGACTCGGATAAGGCTGAAGAAATCGTGAATGCTGGCGTGACCAAGCTGCAGATCCGCTCTGTACTGAGCTGCCGTGCCCGTCACGGTGTCTGCAAGAAGTGCTACGGACGTAACCTGGCAACAGGTAAATTCGTGGAAATCGGGGAGGCTGTCGGTATTATTGCCGCACAATCCATCGGTGAACCGGGAACACAGCTTACCATGCGTACGTTCCATACCGGTGGTGTAGCCGGAGACGATATTACGCAAGGTTTGCCGCGTATCCAGGAGCTGTTTGAAGCCCGTAACCCTAAAGGTCAGGCTACAATCAGTGAGATTGACGGGGTAGTTAAGGAAATCCGCGAAACCAAGGACCGCCGCGAGATCGAAGTCCAGGGTGAAGCAGAGTCCAAAACGTATTCCATCACTTACGGCTCCCGTCTGCGTGTCAGCGAAGGCCAGGAGATTGAGGCCGGCGATGAATTAACAGACGGTTCAATTGACCCTAAAGAAATGCTGCGTATCAAAGGGATCCGCGGGGTACAGAACTACATTCTGCAAGAAGTACAGCGTGTATACCGTAACCAGGGCGTTGAAATCAATGATAAGCACATTGAAGTTATGATCAAGCAGATGCTGCGCAAAATCCGTATTATCGATGCCGGAGATACCAGTCTCCTGCCGGGTGCATTTGCGGATATTCATGAATATGAAGCAGCCAACAAGGAAGCCATTCTTGCCGGCAATGAACCAGCAGTCGCCAAACCGGTTCTGCTCGGGATTACCAAGGCCTC
Organism: Paenibacillus sp. FSL P2-0136; assembly: GCF_037975325.1. Taxonomy (NCBI): domain Bacteria; kingdom Bacillati; phylum Bacillota; class Bacilli; order Caryophanales; family Paenibacillaceae; genus Paenibacillus; species Paenibacillus sp. FSL P2-0136. Next base: position 6,481,428 of record NZ_CP150244.1, on the reverse strand, counting down.
TCTGGAAACTGATTCATTCCTGTCTGCGGCATCCTTCCAGGAAACTACCCGCGTCTTAACAGATGCAGCTATTAAGGGTAAAGTGGATAAGCTGCTCGGTCTGAAAGAGAATGTAATCATCGGTAAGCTGATTCCTGCAGGTACAGGCATGAATCGTTACCGTAATGTGAAGCTGAGCGATCCGAATGCTGAAAGCAGTGAAGAAGCTTTAGAGCCGGTACCCGCTGAATAATTGAATACTCATGGCAAGCAGTATCCGCGTCACGCAGAAATCTGGCGTGACGCGGCTGTCTGCTGTGATTATTAATAAATTTATTGTCGTTTTTCTTGACATCATGTGCTGAGGATGCTAATATGTCTAAGGTGCGTGAGTAGTCTTGTCATTCTTATTCAGTGGAGGTAATGATTTTCATGACTGATGACAGAGGGTTACAGGATGCTCAGGTCAAGATCGGTTCCAAGCAAACCGTTAAGGCGGTGGAGTTGGGCCAAGCCGCAGAAGTCTATGTGGCAGAGGACGGAGATCAACGGCTTACTTCCAGAATTGTAATGCTTTGCAACAAACAAGGTGTGAAGGTCACTTATGTGGACACGATGCTGAATTTGGGCAAGGCCTGCGGTATAGAAGTTGGTGCTGCGATGGCAGCCGTCTTAAAACAATAGCAGCAAGAGAACGTTTTTGTACCGGGGTACACTTCGGCAGCAAGGACTTTTCATTTGTCTTTTTATGAACCACCTGGGTCTGTGGACTTAATGTTTGTAAATTGACTATCATTTCAGGAAGGGGGTGGCACAACATGCCAACTATTAATCAATTGGTTCGTAAAGGCCGTCAAGCCAAAATCGAAAAATCCAAATCTCCCGCTCTTCAAAAAGGGTTCAACGCCCTCAAGCGTGAGGCTACAAATTTGAGCGCTCCGCAGAAACGCGGTGTATGCACTCGTGTAGGCACAATGACTCCACGTAAACCAAACTCAGCACTTCGTAAGTATGCCCGTGTTCGTCTGACGAACCGTCTTGAGGTGACTGCTTACATTCCGGGTATCGGACACAACCTTCAAGAGCACAGTGTAGTATTGCTGCGCGGAGGTAAAGTTAAGGACCTTGCAGGAGTTCGTTACCACATCGTTCGTGGTGCACTGGATACTGCAGGTGTTGCTAACCGGATGCAGGCTCGCTCCAAGTATGGTGCGAAACGTCCTAAAGTCAAGAAATAAGATGAGCTTATCAGAATAATAACCATATAAGAAAGGGGGATATCCATGCCACGCAAAGGTCCAGTTACTAAAAGAGATGTATTGCCAGATCCATTGTATAATAGCAAGTTGGTTACTCGTTTGATCAACCGTATTATGCTGGGTGGTAAAAGAGGTGTCGCTCAAAGCATTTTGTACAATTCGTTCAAGTTGATTCAAGAACGTACAGGTAAAGAGCCGATGGAAGTTTTCGAAGCTGCCATCAAGAATATCATGCCTGTATTGGAAGTTAAAGCTCGTCGTGTCGGCGGTGCTAACTACCAAGTACCTATTGAGGTTAAACCTGAAAGACGTACTGCTTTGGGATTACGTTGGCTTGTAAACTACTCACGCAACCGCGGTGAGAAGACTATGGAAGAACGTTTGGCGGCTGAGATTATTGATGCTTCCAACAACACAGGCGCTTCCGTTAAGAAACGTGAAGACACACACAAGATGGCTGAAGCGAACAAAGCGTTTGCTCACTACCGCTGGTAGGATTGCAGTCGTTCAAATAACTTCTATTTTGAAAGGAGATCCATTTCATGGCAAGAGAGTTCTCCTTAAAAAATACACGTAATATCGGGATCATGGCGCATATTGATGCTGGTAAGACTACTACCACTGAGCGGATTCTATTCTACACAGGCCGTACGCACAAAATCGGTGAAGTTCACGAGGGTGCTGCTACAATGGACTGGATGGAACAAGAACAGGAGCGCGGAATCACGATTACTTCCGCTGCTACAACTGCTGCATGGAAGGGTCACCGCATCAATATCATTGATACCCCAGGACACGTTGACTTCACCGTTGAAGTTGAACGTTCCCTGCGTGTATTGGATGGGGCAGTTGGTGTATTTAGTGCGAAAGAGGGCGTAGAACCTCAGTCCGAAACCGTATGGAGACAGGCTGACCGTTACAACGTTCCACGGATCGCATATGTGAACAAAATGGACATTATCGGTGCGGATTTCCTTAACGTTATCGAAACGATGCGTGATCGTCTTCAAGCCAATGCAGTTGCTATTCAACTGCCAATCGGTGCAGAAAATGATTTCGCAGGTATCATCGACCTCGTTGAGCAAAAAGCACATATGTTCAGAGATGATTTGGGCCAAAATATTGAAGTTACGGATATTCCGGAAGAATATTTGGCAAAGGTTGAGGAACTGCGTCTCGAGCTGATCGAGAAAGTTGCTGAACTTGATGAAGATCTGACTATGAAGTACCTGGAAGGCGAAGAAATTACTATTCCGGAAATCAAAGCTGCTCTGCGCAAAGGCGTAGTTGAAGTTAAAATTTTCCCAGTAATTTGCGGCTCTTCTTACCGTAACAAAGGGATTCAGCTTATGCTGGATGCTGTTGTTGATTACTTGCCATCACCTTTGGATGTACCGGCTATTACGGGTCATCTGGAGGATGGAACAGAAGCGGAACGTCATCCTTCGGATGAAGAGCCATTCGGTGCCTTGGCATTTAAGATCATGACAGACCCTTATGTTGGTAAACTCACGTTCTTCCGTGTATACTCCGGTATCCTGGAATCAGGTTCTTATGTAATTAATGCTACTAAGGGCAAACGTGAGCGTATTGGGCGTATCCTGCAGATGCATGCGAACAGCCGTCAAGAAATCTCCATCGTTTACGCTGGTGATATCGCGGCAGCCGTTGGTCTGAAGGACACTAGCACAGGCGATACACTCTGCGACGAGAAGCATCCGATCATTCTGGAATCCATGAACTTTCCAGATCCGGTTATCGAAATCGCAGTCGAGCCAAAAACCAAAGCTGACCAAGATAAACTGGGTGTTGCTCTCGGAAAGTTGACTGAAGAGGATCCTACTCTTCGTGCTCACACTGATGAAGAAACAGGCCAAACCATCCTGGCAGGTATGGGTGAGCTTCACTTGGACATCATCATCGACCGTATGCGTCGTGAATTCAAAGTAGAAACCAATGTGGGTAAACCACAGGTTGCCTACCGCGAAACGTTCAAGGCATCTGCCCGCGTAGAAGGCAAGTTTGTTCGCCAATCCGGCGGTCGCGGTCAGTACGGTCACGTATGGGTTGAGTTTGAACCCCTCGAGCCAGGTACTGGCAGCCAATTCGAAAGTAAAGTTGTCGGTGGCTCGGTTCCAAGAGAATACATCGCTCCTGCACTTGCCGGTATTGAAGAGCAAATGAAGAACGGCGTTATTGCAGGCTTCCCGCTTGTTGACGTTAAAGCTACCATCGTAGATGGTTCTTACCATGATGTTGACTCCAACGAAATGGCGTTCAAAATTGCCGGTTCGATGGCGCTTAAAGCTGCAAAAGAAAAATGTCAACCTGCATTGCTTGAGCCAATCATGAAAGTGGAAGTAACTGTTCCTGAGGAATACATGGGCGATGTAATGGGTATGCTGAACTCCCGTCGCGGTAGAATCGAAGGTATGGATTCCCGTGGTGGAGCGCAAATTATCCGTGCGAAGGTGCCTTTGTCCGAAATGTTCGGATACTCCACAACACTCCGTTCCGGTACTCAAGGACGCGGCGTATTCTCAATGGAGCTTTCTCACTATGAAGAAGTACCTAAATCCATTGCTGAAGAAATCGTAGCCAAGAACAAAGGCGGAGAATAAGCTTAATTTTTAACTTGCCGTCCGGGTATAACACTTAAGTCACCTTAGAACTGCTAATAGGCGGACGGCTCAAATATATGGACCCCACAATAAGGAGGAACTGTTCAAATGGCAAAGGCAAAGTTTGAACGTAACAAACCGCACGTTAACATCGGTACTATTGGTCACGTCGACCATGGTAAAACAACTCTGACTGCTGCAATCACAACTGTATTGTCCAAAAAATACGGTGGTGCTGCTGTAGCATTCGACCAAATTGATAAGGCTCCTGAAGAACGCGAACGCGGTATCACTATCTCCACCGCTCACGTTGAATATGAAACTCCTAACCGTCACTACGCTCACGTAGACTGCCCTGGACACGCCGACTATGTTAAAAACATGATCACTGGCGCAGCGCAAATGGACGGAGCGATCCTGGTTGTATCCGCAGCTGACGGCCCTATGCCACAGACTCGTGAACACATCCTGCTGTCCCGTCAAGTAGGCGTTCCTTACATCGTTGTATTCCTGAACAAATGCGACATGGTTGAGGACGAAGAGTTGCTTGAATTGGTTGAAATGGAAGTTCGCGATCTGCTTAGCGAATACGACTTCCCAGGCGATGACACTCCAATCGTTCGTGGATCTGCTCGTGAAGCTCTGCAGAACCCTGATGGCGAGTATGCACAGAAGATCGTTGAAATGTTCGAAACGATCGACACATACATCCCGCTTCCAGAACGTCAGACTGACAAGCCTTTCTTGATGCCTGTCGAAGATGTATTCTCCATCACTGGCCGCGGTACTGTGGCAACTGGTCGCGTAGAACGCGGAACAGTTAAAGTCGGAGAAGAAATCGAAATCGTTGGTATTCACGAAGAAACTAAGAAGTCTGTAGTTACTGGCGTGGAAATGTTCCGCAAATTGCTTGATTCCGCTCAAGCTGGCGACAACATCGGCGCACTCTTGCGTGGTGTTGACCGTAACAACATCGAGCGTGGCCAAGTATTGGCTAAGCCGAACTCCGTTAAGCCACACACTGAGTTCACTGCTCAGATCTACGTTCTGACTAAAGAAGAAGGCGGACGTCACAAACCATTCTTCACTGGTTACCGTCCACAGTTCTACTTCCGTACAACTGACGTAACTGGCATCATCAACCTGCCAGAAGGTACTGAAATGGTTATGCCTGGTGACAACATCACTGTAACTGTTCAGCTGATCTCCCCAATCGCTATTGAAGAAGGTACTAAATTCTCCATTCGCGAAGGCGGACGTACAGTTGGTGCCGGTTCCGTAGCTTCCATCCAGAAATAATTCAGGCTCTATCCGTTAGGATAGACTGAATATAAGTCAGGCCCCCTTCATTTGAAGGGGGCCTGTTTTATTTTATAGATAAGATTGAGAATTAGATTTCCTTCGCATAGTCCGCACTTGGCAACTTGGATAAAACCACATGCAGGCTGGACGGCGATGAACTATTATTCGTATAAGCGAATGACTCGTCACCGGCAATGTAGATGGTCTCTCCTTGGATGAAGGAGAACTCTTCCTCATTAACATGAATGGTACCGTCACCGTGTAAGGCGAGGATATAGACATCTGCTCCGGGGTGCTTGTGAACGGGCAGCTTTTGCCCAGGCATGAAATTAAGCACAAATACTACGCTATCGCCTTTTTGGAAAATGATCTTTTTGGTAAAGCGTTCCTCTTGATACTGTACGGCCTCAGCTAGTGTTTTCTTTTCCATTATAAATCCCTGCTTTCATTATATTAGTATTATTTAAAGCTTGACTTCGTACTCGCAGTGCTCATGACCGGTGACATTACATTTGATCTCTTTCACTGAAACCTTGCGGCCGAGAATTCGGCACAGAGCACCTTCAATGATAGCTCCCTCCAGATCACAGACCATTCTTTCATCTTCAAGGGAAGGTAGTCCTTTGCAGAAGCAATCGTCAACAGCGATATTAATTTTGCGCTCATCGGAATGAACAATTCGGGGAATCCCGATTTTGAGCTCCTCAAAGATCTGCAGCAGCTCTTCCACGGACTGGACAGGCAGGCTCTCGCCGATCTTTCTGCCAATGGTCACAGTCGTTCCCTTTCCGCCTAACGGCAATCCCTGGTTCATTCCAATTAGACGGATGGTCCGGAATAGTTCAAGGGGTACCATATTGCCCAGAGTTGTTCTATTCATCTGGCGCATGTCCTCAAAAGTGTATTGCTGCAAGCCCATCAACTCCTTTGCTCTCTATGAACCTATTGTATAGACAGCCGGCGCGTTAATCCTTGATATAGATCAAGTTTTATGAAAATTTGTGCGTCCAGTCACCCGGCAGCGCTTCGATCATTGATATGGTGGGATAAGCGACAGTAGAGGAGGAATGATGTATGGAATGCAATACGTGCAGTTCTCATGCCTGTGTGCGCCAGGTTCCGGTATTCAGGAGTTTGTCCGATAAAGAATTGGTTATCATAGAATCAATCACAGAATCCCATTCATATAAAAAGGGTAGCCAAGTTTGCCGAGAAGGGGAGCCGTCTGAAGCCTTGTTTGTGGTGAAGAGCGGGCTTATCAAATTAACGAAGAACAGTAAAGAAGGGAAGCAGCATATTGTCCGTTTTCTTTTCCCGGGGGATTATTTCGGTCAGTTTGCCTTGCTTCACAATAAAAATAATGATGTAACGGCGGAGATTATTGAGAGTGGAGTGGTCTGCCGGATGCACCGGAAGGATTTCATTCCCCTGCTGGAGCAGAATGCGGGCCTGGCGTTTAGCTTTCTGATGTCTGTTAGTGAGCAGCTGCATCTGGCGGAAGAAACAGCAGGGGCACTGCATATGTTTGAAGTGGAAAAACGGTTAGCCCGGCTTCTAGTCTACTTGTACACGAGGAATCTACCAGAATCAGCTCTGACAATGCAAGCTTTAAGACATTCCGTGGATCTCCCATCGGCGCAAAAAGAAGTGGCAGCGATGATCGGCACTACTGCCGAGACCCTAAGCCGTAAGCTGAACAAGCTGGAAGCGCTGAAGATCATCGCTATGCATAAAAGAACCGTGAATATTTTGGAGATGGATACTCTAATTCAGCTCGCTGAAATCAGTCATTAACAATTTTCAGATAAAACCGTGTATTTTTAAACTTTTTTTCTGGAAAAGGTGATTTGTTTTGCAAAGGCTCTTGCAATATAGCCGCCTATTAGATATAATAATAAATGTTGTTCTGAGACGTTGCGATGATGTGAGAGGTTACTGACACACCCGGCCCCTTTGCCATGAGGTCGACGTCAGAAAATTTTCACGGAGTATGTCCGATAATAAATTGGGCGATAGAAGGAGGGACTAAAATGGCAAAGCAAAAAATTCGTATTCGCTTGAAAGCATACGACCACAGAATTCTTGATCAATCCGCAGAGAAAATCGTTGAAACAGCAAAACGTTCGGGTGCTGGTGTATCCGGGCCGATTCCGCTGCCAACTGAGAAGCAAATCATTACCATTCTCCGTGCGGTACACAAGTACAAGGATTCCCGTGAACAGTTTGAGCAACGGACTCACAAACGTTTGATCGATATTGTGAACCCAACACCACAAACTGTGGATGCCTTGATGCGCTTGGATCTACCGTCCGGTGTAGATATCGAAATCAAATTGTAATTCATTAAGTAATCAGGAAAAGAAAAGAGGTGTCAACATTGAAAGGTATCTTAGGAAAAAAACTCGGTATGACTCAAGTGTTTACTCCAGAAGGTAACGTAATCGCGGTTTCTGTTATCGAAGCTGGACCTTGTGTGGTACTGCAAAAGAAAGACCTGAATATCGACGGATATGAAGCAGTGCAGTTGGGCTTTTCCGATAAAAAGGAAAGTCGCTCCAACAAGCCTGAACAGGGTCACGCCAAAAAGGCAAATGCAACACCTAAGCGCTACGTTCGCGAAATTCGCGGTGTTGACCTCGGGTCACTCGAGGTTGGACAAGAGCTTAAGGCTGACATCTTCGCTGAAGGCGAGTTTGTTGACGTAACAGGTACTTCGAAGGGTAAAGGCTTCCAGGGTAACATCAAACGCTGGGGACAAAGCCGCGGACCAATGGCACACGGATCGCGTTACCACAGAAGACCGGGCTCGATGGGTTCCATCCAGGCTAACCGTGTTCCTAAGGGCAAACGCCTGCCAGGACATATGGGTCACACGACCGTAACGGTTCAAAAGCTTGAAATCATCCGGGTTGACGTAGAACGTAATGTACTGCTGGTTAAAGGCGCTATTCCAGGTCCTAAGAACAGCTTCGTGAAAGTTAAACAAACCGTTAAGAAATAATTACTGAAGAAAGGAGGAACATGAAATGCCAAAAGTAACACTTTTCAATACTAGTGGTAACGAAGTTGGCGAAGTTGAACTGAGTGATTCAGTTTTCGGTATTGAACCGAACGTACATGTGCTGCATGAAGCTGCACTTATGCAAAGAGCTTCCCTTCGTCGCGGTACACATAAAGTAAAAGGACGCTCTGAAGTGCGTGGCGGCGGACGTAAGCCTTGGAAACAAAAAGGTACAGGTCGTGCTCGTCAAGGCTCCATTCGTTCTCCACAATGGAAAGGCGGCGGCGTAGTCTTCGGACCAACACCACGCAGCTATTCCTGGAAATTGCCTAAGAAGGTTCGCCGGTTGGCCATCAAATCCGCGTTGTCCTCAAAAGTGCTTGAGAATGACATCATCGTATTGGATAGCTTGACTCTGAATGCTCCGAAGACGAAAGAATTCGCAGCGATTCTGAACAACCTTAAAGTGGGCAGCAAAGCCCTGATCGTAGCTCCTAGCTATGATGACAACGTAGCACTTTCCGCTCGTAACATCCCTGGGGTGAAATTCGTAGCGGCTGACGGCATCAATGTTCTTGACGTACTGACGTACGACAAACTGATCATCACTAAAGAAGCAGTTCTGAAGGTAGAGGAGGTGTTCGCGTAATGAAAGATCCTCGTGATATAATCAAGCGTCCAGTGATTACGGAACGCACATCCGAATACATGAGCGAACTGAAGTACGCTTTTGAAGTGGATATCCGTGCTAACAAGACCGAAATCAAAAAAGCTGTCGAGGCTATTTTTAAAGTAAAAGTCGTTAGTGTGAACACAATGCGCGTACCTGGTAAACTGAAACGTTACGGCAAATATTCCGGTTATACTCCGGAGTGGAAAAAAGCCATCGTGAAGCTTAGCCCGGACAGCAAGCCGCTTGAGTTCTTTGAAGCGGTAGAATAATACTCTTAAAGTAAGGAGGAAACTATAGTGCCAATCAAAAAGTACAAACCGACCTCTCCGGCAAGACGCAACATGTCTGTGTCTACGTTTGAAGAAATTACAACAAACCAGCCAGAGAAATCGTTGCTGTCCCCGCTGTTCAAGCATGCCGGACGCAACAACCAAGGTAAAATTACGGTTCGTCACCATGGCGGCGGACACAAACGTAAATACCGTATCATCGACTTCAAGCGGACTAAAGACGGCATACCAGGTAGCGTTGCTACAATCGAGTATGACCCGAACCGTACTTCCAATATTGCTTTGATCCACTATGCTGATGGAGAGAAACGTTATATCATCGCTCCTAAAGGCCTTAAAGTTGGGGATAAAGTTGAGTCCGGCCCTGCTGCGGACATCAAAATTGGTAACAGCCTTCCGTTGATCAACATCCCGGTAGGTACAGTTATCCACAACATCGAGTTGAAACCAGGCAAAGGCGGACAATTGGTTCGTGCTGCAGGTACTGAAGCTCAGCTGCTGGGTAAAGAAGATAAATACGTATCTGTTCGTTTGAACTCGGGTGAGGTTCGCAGAATCCTCAGCGTTTGCCGTGCGACTATCGGAGCCGTAGGTAACGGAGATCACGAACTGATCAAGATTGGTAAAGCCGGACGCAGCCGCTGGCTCGGACGTCGTCCTGAAGTACGCGGTGTTGTCATGAACCCTAACGATCACCCACACGGTGGTGGTGAAGGCCGCGCTCCAATCGGACGGAAATCGCCAATGTCACCTTGGGGCAAACCAACCCTCGGCTACAAAACGCGTAAGAAAAACAAAGCATCTGATAAATATATCGTTCGTCGCCGCACAAAATAAGACGCTTCAGGCAAGTTAGTTAAGCGCGAAGCGTCGATTCGCGGTTTTGAAGAACCGGATGAAGGGAGGATTCACACATGGGTCGCAGTTTAAAGAAGGGGCCGTTCATCGATGGCTACCTGCTGAAAAAAGTTGAGGATTTGAACGAGTCAGACAAGAAAGTCGTAGTAAAAACCTGGTCCCGTCGCTCAACCATTTTCCCTCAGTTTATCGGACATACGTTTGGTGTATATGACGGCCGCAAACACGTGCCTGTATACGTAACGGAAGATATGGTAGGTCACAAGTTGGGCGAGTTCGCGCCAACACGTACTTACAAAGGCCACGCGGGTGACGATAAGAAAACCAGAAGATAATTAACGTCTTCGTTTGAGAGGAGGGAAAACAATGGAAGCAAAAGCACATGCAAGATCGGTGCGGATTTCCGCTCGTAAAGCGAAACTGGTTGTTGACTTGATTCGCGGCAAGCAAGTGGGGGAAGCAATTGCAATTCTTCGCCACACTCCGAAGTCCGCTTCTCCGGTTGTTGAGAAGCTACTGAACTCGGCGATTGCGAACGCTGAGCATAACTACTCTATGGACGTTAACAGCTTATTCGTAAGCGAAGTTTTCGTTAACCAGGGTCCTACAATGAAACGTTTCCGTCCGCGCGCCATGGGCCGCGCAAGCCGGATCAATAAACGTACCAGCCACATTACTTTGGTGGTATCTGAGAAATAAGGAGGGATAACACGTGGGTCAAAAGGTAAATCCAGTCGGACTCCGAGTCGGTATTATTCGCGATTGGGAATCAAAATGGTATGCAGGCAAAGATTTCGGTACTCTTTTAATGGAAGACGTCAAAATCCGGGAATACCTTAAAGGCAAGTTGAAAGATTCCTCTGTTTCCCGCATCGAGATCGAAAGAGCGGCAAGCCGAGTGAACGTTACAATTCACACTGCCAAGCCAGGTATGGTAATTGGTAAAGGCGGAGCAGAAGTAGAAGTACTTCGCAGCGCAGTTACAACTATCGCCGGCGGTAAGAAAGTACACATCAACATCAATGAAATCAAACACCCTGAACTGGATGCTATTCTTGTTGCTGAAAGCATTGCACAACAGCTGGAACGTCGCGTATCGTTCCGTCGTGCTCTGAAACAAGCGATTCAAAGAACTATGCGTTCCGGCGCAAAGGGAATTAAAACTCAGGTTGGCGGACGTCTTGGCGGCGCTGAGATTGCCCGTTCAGAAGGTTATAGCGAAGGAACAGTTCCACTTCATACGCTTCGTGCTGATATCGATTACGGAACAGCTGAAGCACATACAACTTACGGCCGTATCGGCGTAAAAGTATGGATTTATCGTGGAGAAGTTCTTCCCCCAGCTAAGAAACAAGCTGCTCAGGAAGGAGGCAACTAATCATGTTGGTACCAAAGCGCGTTAAACACCGCAAGCAACAACGCGGTCACATGAAGGGTATGGCAAAAGGCGGAACCGAACTTAACTTCGGCGAATTCGGTTTGCAGGCACTGGAGCCATCTTGGATCACTAACCGTCAGATCGAAGCTGCTCGTATCGCAATGACACGTTACATCAAACGTGGCGGTCAGGTTTGGATCAAGATTTTCCCGGATAAGCCAATCACTCAGAAGCCTCTCGAGGTTCGTATGGGTAGTGGTAAAGGTAACGTTGAGAAGTGGGTAGCTGTAGTTAAACCGGGTAAGATTATGTTCGAACTCGGAGGCGTGTCGGAAGAAATCGCTCGTGAAGCGATGCGTCTTGCCGCTCACAAGCTGCCTGTAAAGACTAAGTTTGTGAAACGTGAAGAATTGGGTGGTGAAGCAAATGAAAGCTAATGAACTTCGCAACTTAACCACTGCTGAGATTGAACAGAAAATCGCCGGATTTAAGGAAGAACTTTTCAATCTCCGTTTCCAATTGGCAACAGGCCAACTGGATAACCCGACTCGGATTCGTGATGTGCGTAAGGAAATAGCTCGTGCTAAAACCGTTATCCATCAAAGAGTACTTGGGATTAGTTAAGTGACGGCGGATGCATAATCCGTAATCAGGAAGGAGGCTAATTATGAGCGAAGAGCGTAATGCACGTAAAGTGCTGATCGGTAAAGTAGTCAGCGACAAAATGGATAAAACCATCGTAATTGCTGTTGAAACCTATAAAAAGCACAATCTGTATCACAAACGCATCAAGTCCACGAAGAAATTCAAGGCACATGATGAAGAGAATGTAGCTAAAATTGGTGATGTCGTGAAAGTCATGGAAACTCGTCCATTGTCGAAGGACAAACGGTGGAGACTGGTTGAAGTGGTAGAAAAAGCGGTAATCATCTAAGACATGAAGCAGATCCCTTTCCGGAAGGAGGAAAATAATAATGATTCAACCATTTACACGTTTGCATGTGGCTGACAACTCTGGTGCGAAGGAACTGATGTGTATCCGCGTACTGGGTGGTACTGGACGCCGTACAGCAGCAATCGGCGATCTGATCGTTTGTTCCGTTAAACAAGCAACACCAGGCGGCGTTGTCAAAAAAGGTGATGTTGTTAGAGCGGTAGTTGTTCGTACAAAACGTTCGGTACGCCGTAAAGATGGATCTTACATCGCATTCGACGAAAATGCAGCTGTTGTTGTCAAAGACGACAGAAGCCCGCGCGGAACACGTATCTTCGGACCAGTTGCTCGCGAACTTCGCGACAAGGACTACATGAAGATCGTTTCCTTGGCACCGGAAGTAATCTAAAAATCCGAGTGATGCTCGGTTGTACTTGAAAAGGTCAGTTATAGGAGGTGTAATCAATGCCTAGAGTTAAAAAAGTTCTGGAATCCCATAACAATAAACTGCACGTTAAAAAAGATGATGTGGTGCTTGTGATCAGCGGGAAAGACAAAGGTAAAAAAGGCCGTGTCATCGCTGCTTATCCTCGTGAAAACCGCGTCCTGGTAGAAGGCGTGAACATGGTGAAGAAACACCAGAAGCCTAACCAGTTGAATCCGCAAGGCGGAATCATCGAACAGGAAGCTTCGATTCATGTGTCTAACGTAATGCACATTGATCCGAAGAGCGGGAAAGTTACGCGTATCGGCTATAAAGTACTAGATAACGGTAAGAAGGTTCGGGTAGCAAAAAGATCCGGAGAGATTATCGACTAATACAGTCCTAATGAAAGGAGGTAAATCTTCATGGCAGCAAGAATGAAAGAACGTTATCTGAATGAAATCACACCATCTTTGATGCAGAAGTTTAACTACACAACAGTTATGCAAGTGCCTAAGATCGAGAAGATCGTCATCAACATGGGTGTAGGTGACGCTGTTCAAAACTCCAAAGTACTTGACGCTGCAGTTAACGATATGCAACTGATTTCTGGTCAAAAGCCGGTTATCACTAAAGCTAAGAAATCCATCGCCGGTTTCAAACTGCGCGAGAATATGCCGATCGGGGTTAAAGTAACACTGCGCGGCGAGCGTATGTATTACTTCCTGGATAAATTGATCAACGTAACGCTTCCACGCGTTCGTGACTTCCGTGGTGTTTCCAGCAAAGCCTTTGATGGCCGTGGTAACTACACACTGGGTCTTAAAGAACAATTGATCTTCCCGGAAATCGAGTATGACAAAGTGGATAAGGTTCGCGGTATGGACATCGTTATTGTAACGACTGCTAAGACGGACGAGGAATCCCGTGAGCTGCTGAATCAGCTGGGAATGCCTTTCACAAAATAAGAATCATCCATTTCTCCGAAAATGTTTAGGAGGTGTCAGTCTAAGTGGCAAAGACTTCAATGAAAGTTAAACAACAACGCGAGCCTAAGTTCAAAGTACGTGCATACACACGTTGCGAGCGTTGCGGTCGTCCACATTCGGTACTGCAAAAGTTCAAAATTTGCAGAATTTGTTTCCGTGAATTAGCTTATAAAGGCCAGATTCCTGGCGTGAAAAAAGCAAGTTGGTAAGAAGTTTATAAACGGGAAGGAGGTTTACACACATGACTATGTCTGATCCTATTGCAGATATGCTTACTCGTATTCGTAACGCCAACACTGTGCGTCACGAGACAGTAGAAATGCCTGCTTCTACTATGAAAAAACAAATCGCGGACATCTTGAAGCGTGAGGGCTTCATCCGTGATGCTGAATTCGTTGAAGATAGCAAACAAGGGATTATCCGTATTTTCCTGAAATACGGCCCAAGCCAGGAGCGCGTTATCACTGGTCTGAAAAGAATCAGTAAACCAGGTCTTCGCGTATACACGAAGAGCAATGAAGTGCCTCGTGTACTCGGTGGTCTTGGAATCGCGATTATCTCCACATCTAAGGGAGTTATGACCGACAAAGAAGCTCGTCAATCTAAATCCGGCGGAGAAGTTGTCTGCTACATTTGGTAATAAACGTCACAAGATAAGGAGGTGCAACACATGTCTCGTATTGGTCGCAAACCAATCGCAGTACCTAGCGGTGTAGATGTCACTTTGGACAACGCCGTTATTACAGTAAAAGGTCCTAAAGGCACTTTGACTCGTGAGCTTCATAAAGACATGAAGATTACAGTTGAAAATAACGAAATCACTGTTGTTCGCCCGTCGGACAACAAATTGCATCGTTCACTTCACGGCACAACCCGCTCCGTTGTCAACAACATGGTGAGTGGTGTGACTGAAGGTTTCTCGAAATCTCTGGAACTGGTTGGGGTCGGATATCGTGCAAGCAAATCCGGAGATAAGATCGTATTGAACGTTGGTTACTCCCACCCGGTTGAAATTACACCGGAAGCGGGTATCGAGTTCGATGTTCCTGCGAACACGAAGATCATCGTTAGAGGGATTGACAAAGAACGCGTTGGCGCTTATGCTGCCAAAATTCGTTCCGTACGTGAACCTGAACCATACAAAGGTAAAGGTATCAAATATGAAGGCGAGCGTATCATCCGCAAGGAAGGTAAAGCTGGTAAGAAGAAATAACCAGCTCTACCTTAATTGTAAGATACCCCGTGCATCTTAAAGTGAAGCTGTTTACGGCAAACTGAAGGGAGTGAAAGGGAAGTCATGATTACAAAAGAGGATAAAAACAAGGCTCGTCTCAAAAGACACCTGCGTGTTCGTAAGAAGATCCAGGGTACTACTGAGCGTCCACGTTTGAATGTGTTCCGTTCTTCGAAACACATCTACGCTCAACTGATCGATGATGTGACTGGCGTTACTATCGTATCGGCCTCCACACTTGATAAGGAATTGAGTGCTACAATCGGAAATGGCGGCAGCGTTGAAGCTGCAAGCAAAGTGGGTCAATTGATCGCTGAGCGCGCCAAAGAAAAGGGTTATGCAGTGGTTGTATTTGACCGCGGTGGATACTTGTACCATGGACGGATTCAGGCTCTGGCTAGCGCAGCTCGCGAAGCTGGTCTTGAATTCTAGAATATTTCTAAAAGGAGGTTAACGACTTGCGTGTAGATCCGAACAGTTTAGAACTGACAGAAAGAGTTGTACACATCAACCGTGTTGCAAAAGTTGTAAAAGGCGGACGCCGTTTCAGCTTTAGTGCACTTGTTGTTGTGGGCGACGGCAACGGCTACGTTGGTGCTGGTATCGGTAAAGCCGGCGAAGTTCCGGATGCCATCCGTAAAGGCATTGAAGACGCCAAGAAAAACCTGATCCACATTCCAATCGTAGGAACTTCGATTCCTCACCTGGTTACTGGACATTTCGGCGCAGGACGCGTTCTGCTGAAACCAGCATCCGAAGGTACCGGCGTTATCGCTGGTGGACCGGTTCGTGCGGTGCTTGAATTGGCAGGCGTTGGCGATATCTTGACAAAATCTTTGGGTTCTTCGAATTCCATGAACATGGTCAATGCTACTCTAGAGGGACTTTCCCGTCTGAAGCGCATTGAAGAGGTCGCGAAGCTTCGCGGCAAATCTGTCGAAGAATTACGCGGTTAAGGAGGGGAACGTCAATGGCTAAATTGCAAATTACCCTCGTACGCAGTGTAATTGGACGTCCAGAAACACAACGTGTTACTGTTAAGACGCTCGGCCTGCGCAAAACCAACTCGTCCGTGGTTCACAACGACACTCCTGCAATTCGCGGGATGATCAACAAAGTGAGCCACTTGCTGTCCGTTACTGAAATTGAAGGCTAATAAGCCTCGCATAAATTAACAAACATAAGGAGGTGCAAACGATGAAGTTACATGAACTTGCTCCAGCTCCTGGATCACGGAAAGAACGCAACCGCGTTGGTCGTGGACCAAGTAGCGGTAACGGTAAAACTTCGGGCCGTGGACACAAAGGTCAAAACTCCCGTTCCGGCGGTGGTGTACGTCCAGGCTTCGAGGGTGGACAAAACCCACTCTATCGTCGTCTGCCTAAACGTGGTTTCGTCAATCCTACCCGTAAAGAGTACGCGATTGTGAACCTGGAAGATCTGAATAGCTTTGCAGAAGGAACAGAAGTAACTCCTGAGCTTTTGCTTGAAACTGGTGTTGTCAGCAACACTAAGAGCGGCATCAAGATTCTCGGCAATGGTGAACTGGCTGTTAAATTGACTGTCAAAGCAAATAAGTTCTCTCAATCTGCGGTAGAGAAAATCGAAGCTGCCGGCGGTAAAACCGAGGTGATCTAATGTTCAAGACGCTTAAGAATATATGGCATGTTGAAGATTTGCGCAAAAAGATCCTGTTTACCCTGTTCGTTCTGATCATTTACCGCATCGGTTCGTTTGTACCGGTTCCCGGTGTGAACAAAGAAGTACTGGAATCAACAAATCAGGGCGGAGACGCTTTGATGGGTCTTTTGAACACCTTCTCGGGCGGAGCGCTCAAAAACTTCTCGATTTTTGCGATCAGCATTTACCCGTATATCACAGCATCCATCATCGTTCAATTGCTTTCGATGGATGTTGTCCCTAAGTTTGCCGAATGGGCTAAGCAAGGGGAACACGGGAAAAAGCAACTGGCGCAAATTACGCGTTACGGCACAGTAGTGCTAGGTTTGATCCAAGCGTTTGCCACATCTATCGGGTTTAACCGGATTTATGGCACTGAGATGATTCCAAATGCAACCTTTGCGGATTACCTGCTTATTGCGATCATATTGACGGCGGGTACATCGTTCTTGATGTGGTTAGGTGAGCAGATCACTGAAAAGGGTATAGGAAACGGGATTTCGATCCTGATTTTTGCGGGAATCGTCGCCGCCTTTCCGGGATATATCACCACTACGGCGCAATCAAGCTTCATTCAGCCGGGTCAGATGTTCCTGAATATTCTTAAAGTCGTTATTGTACTGATCGTGGTTGTTGCGATTATTGTCGGGGTGATCTTTGTTCAACAAGGTATCCGTAAAATCCCTGTACAATATGCCAAGCGCGTAGTCGGTAACAAAATGTACGGTGGACAGAATACGCACATTCCGCTTAAAATTAATGCGGCTGGTGTAATTCCTGTTATCTTCGCCGTTTCACTGCTTCAATTCCCGGTCGTTTTATCGAGCTTCTGGTCCACCCACGCTTGGGCTAAATGGGTCTCGGCCAATCTGGATCATACCAAGCCGCTCGGCATGCTGCTGTATGTAGTCATGATCATCGGATTCACGTTCTTCTATACGTTTGTCCAGATGAACCCGCAGCAAATGGCTGACAATATGAAAAAGAATGGCGGATACATTCCAGGTATACGTCCAGGTAAGGCTACTGAGAAATATCTGACTAGAGTTATGTCGCGTCTGACCATGTCCGGTGCGCTCTTCCTGTCATTAATCTCTGTACTGCCAGTATTATTTGGATCGTTGTCCGGGTTACCGAAGCAAGTGCAGATTGGTGGTACGGCACTGCTGATTGTAATTGGTGTTGCGCTGGATACCATGAAGCAGATCGAGAGCCAATTGATCAAACGCCATTACAAAGGCTTCATCAATAAATAGGCGATAGGTTCCGGAGAAGTACCTAAGGCTTTAAACTTCCCGGTACCTATTGTGCTGTTTCTTGCTTGGTGGCGAACTTTCGGGGGGAGAAGAGAATCGTGAACATATTATTCATGGGCCCTCCTGGGGCAGGCAAGGGAACACAAGCCGCTGTTGTTGTAAAAGAGTTGGGTATTCCTCATATTTCGACTGGTGATGCATTCCGCTTGGCTATTAAGCAAGGCACACCGGTTGGACTTAAGGCCAAATCTTATATTGATCAAGGGTTGCTTGTACCTGATGATGTGACTATTGGAATCGTCGAAGAACGGCTGCAGCAGTCCGATTGCGAAAAAGGTTTTTTATTGGATGGCTTTCCAAGAACCCTTTCGCAAGCGGAAGCGCTGGGAGAAATCCTCAGCCGGCTTGGAACTTCACTGGATCACGTTGTCAACTTGAATGTGGACCGCGGACTGCTGATGGCGCGTCTTACCGGACGCCGGATCTGCTCAGTATGCGGAACATCCTACCATTTAATTTTCAACCCGCCGAAGCAAGAAGGCGTCTGCGACATTGATGGCGGAGAATTGTATCAGCGTCCGGATGACAACGAAGAAAGTGTAGGCAAGCGTCTGGATGAGTACGATAACAAGACAGCGCCGCTGCTTGCATTTTATGACGATAAAGGTCTTGTGCGTCAGGTCAACGGAGAAAACGAAATCAATGTCGTTTCTTCTGAAATCGTATCTATGCTGCGGGGTTAATGTAATGATCATTTGCAAATCCGAACAGGAACTTGTCTTTATGAGGGAAGCTGGTCGAATTGTTGCCGAGAGTCACCGTCTTATTGCTGAAGCTATCCAGCCAGGCATTACTACCGGTGAGCTCGACAGAATCGCCGATGGGTACATTCGCAGTCAGGGTGCTGTGCCGTCTTTCAAAGGCTACAACGGTTTTCCTGCCAGCATTTGCGCTTCAGTCAACGAACAATTGGTGCACGGATTTCCAGGGAAACGCAAACTGGTAGAAGGCGACATCGTTACGCTGGATATCGGTGCAGAGTACCGTGGTTATCACGGTGATTCCGCCTGGACATACGGGGTGGGCAGCATTTCCGAAGAGGCTCAGCGTCTGCTGGACGTCACGGAAGGCTCCCTGTACGCTGGACTGGCGTTAGTCAAACCGGATGTGCGCTTGTTTACAATCTCCCATGCCATTCAGTCATACATTGAAGACGCCGGATTCTCCGTTGTCCGCGAGTATGTTGGTCATGGCATTGGGGCAGAACTGCATGAAGAACCGCAAATTCCGAACTATGGCATAGCGGACCGCGGACCACGTCTGAAGCCGGGTATGGTACTCGCCATTGAGCCGATGGTTAACGCTGGAGAACGTTATGTCAGAACGCTGGATGATAACTGGACGGTCGTTACGGTAGACGGTTCACTGTGCGCTCACTTCGAGCATACAGTAGCAGTTACACCGGACGGCATGGAAATTTTCACAAAACTGAATGCGTAGGTGATCTTCACGTGAATACTGGGAGCAGCCCGCAGGTTGGTCAAATCGTGAGAATTCTCAAAGGCAAGGATGCCGGAGAGGCTGCCGTTGTTATCGCAGTTGTGGATAGCAGATTTGTATATATTGCTGATGGGGACAAACGTAAGTTTGACAGCCCAAAGAAGAAGAATATTCAGCATTTGGAGCTCATACCCTTCATCAGCAGTGAGATTGTAGACAGTTTGGAAGAAACCGGCCGGGTCACCAACGGAAAGCTGCGGTTTGCAGTGATGAAGTATGGCCAGCCCGCTGGAAAAAGTGCTAATGAGAAAGGAGACTAACTGTGGCTAAGGAAGACGTCATTGAGGTAGAAGGAACGGTTATTGAACCGTTGCCTAACGCAACTTTTAAGGTTGAGCTTGAGAACGGTCATCAAATACTTGCCCATGTGTCCGGGAAATTGCGGATGCACTTTATCCGTATCCTAACCGGAGACAAAGTGGTCGTGCAGTTATCGCCTTATGATTTATCAAAAGGCCGTATAACTTACCGTAAATAGATGGGAACTACAACAAAAGTTTTGCTTCGCAAAACTTTGAGGAGGTAATTAACATGAAGGTAAGACCTTCTGTAAAGCCCATTTGCGAAAAATGCAAAGTCATCCGCCGCAAAGGGACTGTTATGGTAATTTGCGAAAATCCGAAACACAAACAAAAACAAGGTTAAGAAGGGGGTGTAGCGTAAAATGGCTCGTATAGCTGGAGTGGATTTGCCACGTGATAAGCGCGTTGAGATCGCCTTGACTTATATTTTCGGAATCGGTAAAACGACTTCCCAGAAAATTCTTAATGAAACAGGCATTGACGTTAACACACGTGTCCGTGATTTGACGGAAGATGAAGTCAGCAAACTGCGTGAAACGATCGACAAAGAGGTTAAGGTTGAAGGTGACCTTCGTCGTGAAATTTCCTTGAATATTAAGCGTCTTACTGAGATCGGCTGTTACCGCGGTGTTCGTCACCGTCGTGGATTGCCTGTTCGCGGTCAACGTACCAAAACCAATGCTCGTACCCGTAAAGGCCCGCGTCGTACTGTAGCAAACAAAAAGAAATAAGAAGAGGTGATAAGAGACAATGGCTAAACCGAAAAAAGTCGTACGTACGAAACGTCGCGACCGGAAAAATATCGAGTCTGGCGTGGCACATATCCGTTCCACGTTCAATAACACTATCGTTACGATCACGGATCCCCACGGAAATGCAATTTCCTGGGCAAGCTCCGGCGGTCAAGGATTCAAAGGTTCCCGTAAATCGACTCCATTTGCAGCGCAAATGGCAGCCGAAACAGCTGCTAAGGCAGCTATGGAACACGGCATGAAGTCCGTTGAAGTTATGGTTAAAGGACCGGGCGCGGGCCGCGAAGCAGCCATCCGTTCCCTTCAGGCCGCTGGTCTTGAAGTAAACCTCATTAAAGACGTTACTCCAGTTCCTCACAATGGATGCCGTCCGCCGAAGCGTCGCCGCGTTTAGTACAATCAGAATTGTGATTGTGGTATAATTCTGACGCATCTGCTAATAATAGGTGTTTAGGCATACTACATGATACACCTGATGGGGTGACTGTTTCATATAGGAGCGACGTTTGAAGGAGGGGTACACTCGTGATAGAAATCGAAAAGCCGAAGATTGAGACCGTAGAAGCCAATGATGATGGGACCTATGGGAAATTCGTAGTTGAACCGCTGGAACGTGGATATGGCACGACTCTGGGGAACTCGCTTCGCCGGATCCTGCTTTCCTCCCTTCCGGGAGCCGCAGTGACTTCGGTCCAAATTGACGGCGTTCTGCATGAGTTCTCGACCGTTCCCGGCGTAATGGAAGATGTGACGGAAATCATCCTGAACCTTAAAGCTCTGTCTCTGAAGATTCATTCGGATGAAGAGAAAGTGTTCGAGATTGATGCTGAAGGAGAAGGCATCGTTACCGCGGGTGATATCCGTGCGGACAGCGATGTTGAGATCCTGAACCCGGATCTTCATATTGCAACGCTGGGACCTGGCGCGAGACTGCACATGCGCATTTTTGCAGGCCGTGGTCGCGGCTACGTCCAAGCGGACCGGAACAAACGCGACGATCAGCCAATTGGTGTAATTCCAGTTGACTCTATCTACACTCCTATTTCACGTGTGAATTACGGTATTGATAATACCCGTGTTGGTCAAGTGACTAACTACGACAAGTTGACGCTGGAAATTTGGACAGATGGCAGTATCCGACCGGAAGAAGCCGTTAGCCTTGGAGCCAAAATTTTGAACGAGCACCTCGTTCTGTTCGTAGGTCTTACGGATGAAGCGAAAGACGCCGAAATTATGGTTGAAAAAGAAGAAGACAAAAAAGAAAAAGTACTTGAGATGACGATCGAGGAGCTTGATCTTTCTGTCCGTTCCTACAACTGCCTCAAACGTGCCGGTATTAATACCGTGCAAGAGCTGACTACGAAAACTGAAGAAGATATGATGAAGGTTCGTAACCTGGGCCGCAAATCTTTGGAAGAGGTTCAAGAGAAGCTTGAGGAACTTGGTTTGGGACTTCGTACAGAAGAATAGGACCCCGGAGTTCTTGAGACTTGAGTGAAGGAGGGAAAACAAATGGCATACCAAAAATTGGGCCGTGATTCCAGCGCGCGTAAAGCTTTGTTCCGCGATATGGTAACGGATCTGTTCCTATACGAACGTATTCAGACAACAGAAGCCAAAGCGAAGGAAGTTCGTTCCATCGCTGAGAAACTGATCACTAAAGCGAAAAAGGGCGATCTTCATGCTCGCCGTCAAGTAGCTGCATTTGTTCGTCGTGAGACTGTAGATGGTGAACAAGATGCAATCCAAAAATTGTTCTCTGACATTGCTCCACGTTACACAGAGCGTCCAGGCGGATACACTCGTATCCTGAAGCTGGGACCTCGCCGTGGCGATGCTGCGCCTATGGTTTATCTTGAACTGGTAGACCGCGCGTAGTTTCACAAGCCATGATTTCCGGATGTACGCTTTACGTATTTAACGTTATTGTACTGCAGGGCATAGTACCCTGCCGTGCAAATAACCGCGGGAATCACCTTGTATAGAGTAGAAGGAGCTCCCGCCGGGGCTCTTTTTTTTGAGAATAAATTAAGTATATGGACCAACAGGAGAATGAAATGCGCAATCTATTGATGAAAGTCAATTATGACGGTACCCACTATGATGGCTTTCAGACCCAGCCTCAGGGCAATACGATTCAGGACAAGCTGGAGCATGCAATTCAGCATCTGACCGGTGAGACGCTCAAAATCACGGGCTCAGGACGGACTGATGCAGGGGTGCATGCTTATGGCCAACCTTTTAACTTCATAACCTCCTCACAGATTCCGCTGGAGCGCTGGTGTCTGGCGCTGAATGCCAGGCTGCCGCAGGATATCGTGGTTACTGAGGCTGCTGAGGTTCCGCTCTCGTTCCACTCCCGTAGAGGGGCGAAGCGTAAAACCTACCGCTACACGATTAACGGCAACCGGTTCCCGGATCCGTTCCAGCGGCGCTGGCAGCATCATCATCCGATGAAGCTGAACGTTCCTGCGATGGAGCTGGGGCTAAGCGCGCTGCTGGGTACCCATGATTACACCTCGTTTGCGTCCAGGAAGTCTACCAAGACTTCGCATGTGCGGACCATTTATGAGGCTTATCTTGAAGTAGACCGCAGCATGTGCCGCCCGGGCTCTCCTGACCAGGGAGTGATCCATACCTATATTACAGGCAGTGGCTTTTTGCAGCATATGGTACGCATTATAATGGGCACGCTGATGCAGGTGGGGCAAGGTAAAATCACCGCAGATAGAATGCCTGTCATTCTTGCGGCTTGTGATCGTGCAGCGGCCGGACCTACGGCTGTGTCTAAGGGGCTGGCACTCTGGAGTGTGGAATATGACGAGATAGACGACTAAACGGCCGATACTATATTTTTTATGAAAATAAGTACTGATTGTTTAAAAATCGCTTGCGCTTGTCATGTTTATACTGTAATATAAAAGTTGTGTTTTCTTGATGGCTATCCCACAGCCCCGATCAAGGAAATGCCAACAAATAAGTTTTTTAACTCACTAAATTGTAATTCAATCGCGAAACAAGATATACGAAACAGATGATTTTCGTACGAGAACAAGGAGGAAACATTCATGCGTACCACCTACATGGCGAAGCCGAACGAAGTTGAACGCAATTGGCACATCATTGATGCCGAAGGCAAAACACTTGGCCGTTTGGCAAGCGAAGCCGCTGCCCTGATCCGCGGCAAACACAAACCGCAATTCACTCCACACGTTGATACTGGTGATTTCGTAATTGTTATCAACGCTGAGAAGATTCACCTCACAGGTAAGAAAATGCAAAACAAGAAATACTACCGTCACTCGATGCACCCAGGTGGCTTGAAAGTTACCGTTGCGGAAGAACTGCTCAAGACCAAACCTGAGCGTATGATTGAATTCGCAGTTCATGGTATGATTCCTAAGACTCGTCAAGGTAATCACATGAAGCTGAGACTCAAAGTATATGCAGGCGCTGAACATCCACATGCAGCACAAAAACCTGAAGTTTACGAACTTCGCGGATAAGAATAAAGGAGGACAGTTTCATGGCACAAGTACAATACTATGGGACAGGTCGTCGTAAACATTCGGTAGCACGTGTTCGCCTTGTACCGGGTGAAGGACGCATTGTCATTAACAAACGTGAGATGGACGAATATTTCGGTGTTGAAACACTGAAGATGATCGTAAGACAACCTTTGAACCTGACTGAAACTCTGGGCAGCTACGATGTAATCGTACTTGCACATGGTGGCGGCATTTCCGGTCAAGCTGGCGCAATTCGTCACGGGATTTCCCGTGCATTGCTCAAAGTAGACCCTGAATATCGCGGTACGCTGAAGAAAGCCGGCTTCCTGACACGTGACCCACGTATGAAGGAACGTAAGAAATACGGCCTCAAAGCTGCTCGTCGCGCTCCACAGTTCTCGAAACGTTAATATTCCCTTGTTTTCAAGGAAAAGAAGCTCCTGGCCTATTGGCCGGGAGCTTTGTTTTTGTTACCCCTCACAAAAATCTTCGCACCGTACTCTGATCCGCTTCAAAGATCTGTTCAATATCTCTCATTTGGAGTACAAAGTTTCGTTTGGATGAACCATACCGGTGTACAAGCTGGTGAAGCTGTAAGGTAAGCTGTCCATCGAAGCAGATCAGATCTCCCCTTGCGGCTGGCGCAAGTTCGAAATTCCTCAGGGCATCCAGCTCAATTTCGTGAAACCTCTCCTCTAAAGGAATCCTCCATTCAGTTCGTGTAGATAACGTGTGTTGATCAAGACAGACAATAAGCTGATCGGGGCCATCCAAAGTGCTGTGAGGATCATAATAGGCAAAGACTGCTGGTTGATCCGAAGCTTGGCACCATTCCTCTTCAGCTTGATAAAAGGCATACGGATGCTCTTTTCTCTTCTTAGGCCACATTTCTCCTTCATACTCCCGACGTAAGATTTGATCAAACCGGATTTTGGCCATATCTATGGGTACACCAAAGAGCTCTGAAATCTGCTGAACTGCAATAGAATATTCATTGGATAAACTGTACGTTTGGAGCATAAAAAAGGGCATCGTGGCATAAAGAACGAATTTCTCGGCATCCTCCTCCTGCGCTTTGATGAAGGGGACAGGCATTACCGTCTGATTGCCAGCGTGTCTCAGGATGTGGCATAGCTCATGCAGAAAATCAAACCGCTGCTTCATAGGAGAATTCCGATTATCCAGAAGTATATAACGTACACCTAATGAGGACTCATAGGCACGGCTTGTCATCGGCGCATAATTAACAAGCACATCAAACTCCTCTGAAAGCTTAGGAATCGTGATGTCCTCTGGCTGCAGAATCGAATGTGTTATGTAAAGGTCCTCCACGAAATGCTCCAAATGTGTTTTTGTATAATGAATAAACATAATAAACCTCCAAAATAGAATGTATGTTCGCATATATGGATATGCGGAATCAGCCCGTTGGCTGAAACCACGATTTGTTCTACTTTTTAATTGCTGTCTGAAGAATCGGCTTTTTTCTTTTCTTGGTCTTTGATAAATTGCCAGAAGGTTAACATTTCCCGCTTGCGCTCATCCGGTGCATCCAGATAATCCTTGAAAAATAGCCCATGCTCCGGATTGTTTAAAAAAGCTTCAAACTCAGACAACTCAGATAATGATGAAGACGAAGTGTCTTCTGCGCCTCTATTGGCCAGACGATCCAGTTCTTCGGTAGTGATACCTAAAGCACGGCAAACCTTAAGAACATTATCAACAGAAGCTCCTCCGACACCCCGCATTAGTATGGACCTCAGCGTAGTATAAGGAATTCCTGCCTTCTCTGAAAAAGCCTTGGTGTTCAGGCCGGTTTCCTCAATTAATCGCTTTAAGACTTCAGCCCGTTGCACACGCAGTCCTCCTCAAAATCATCAGTGTATACGCTACTTCGTATTCTTAAGTTTATTGTAAAAGGTTTGAATTCAAATGTAAATATGCATTTTCGTATTATTTCGGGTATAAGGCTTGACGTAATGCGAAATTGAGCATAGTATGATTTAGAAATACGAAATTGAGTATATTTAAATCTATTTTCGATAAGGGGGAATTAACATGTGGTGTATAGAGCAGGAGGATTTGGAACTTCTGGATTCGAATTGTGTGCAAAAACTGCTTCCGGAATATCAAATTTCTTTAAAGAGTGTAGAGCAATTATACAGAAATGCAGATGCGGATGATAAGAAGGTAATCGCCGGAATGGTCAGTGACTGCAAATATGTTATTGAGTGGCTGAGCAGCGGCCGGCGGCCGGGGAACAAGCGGGGGATTGAACGGCGTGCAGGGTATGAACGGGAAATTCTTTTAGAACCTGTGCGT
Source organism: Paenibacillus sp. FSL P2-0136 (assembly GCF_037975325.1). Lineage (NCBI taxonomy): Bacteria > Bacillati > Bacillota > Bacilli > Caryophanales > Paenibacillaceae > Paenibacillus > Paenibacillus sp. FSL P2-0136. Next base: position 6,455,105 of record NZ_CP150244.1, on the reverse strand, counting down.
ATGCAGAACTTTACCGCCGGGTTCAATGCGGTCCCTTCTGAAGGACTCACTGAGGATCAATGTTTTCAATTGGAATATGTATTGGGGCTGTTAAGCAGAAGGGAGCGGGAGTGCTATATGCTGGCTAACGGTGAAGGATTCTCGCATGTTGCTATTGCTGGAATGCTCATGATTTCGGCAGGCAGCGTAAGTGAGTACATCCAGCGGGCACAAAAAAAGATCAGCTCCGTAATGGAGGAGTATAGGTCCCTTATCTGACAAAGTGAGCTTATTATAAATAATTAAATGGGTTTGTCTAGTGAAAGCCCCTAATAAATAGAAGGGAGGTTAACCAACGTAAATAAGGAGGGCGACAGTGACCATTACATTATTAATTTTGGCCATTCAAAAGTTTCTGCAAAAGGAGTTGGCTGATGATACGCAGCCCGTGCCCCCAGTGCAGCTTGGATATCTTTCACCGAATACAAGCGTAAATCCGGTATATCCGGTAATTATGATTCGGCCTGCTGAGGGTGAAGGAGATTCTGGCCAAGGGCAAATTCAAATGAAGCTTCAATTTGGTACTTATTCTGAAGATGATACAGGCCTGGTTGAGCTGCTTAATCTGATGGAGCGGGTACGTATCCTGCTATTACGCCAGAGAGTTCTTGAGCAGAAATTCAGTTTGGACGCCAGTTGGACATGGAAGCTTGACGAAGAGCACCCTTCAGAAGTGTGGAGGGGCGAACTTACAACAACCTGGGCATTGCCCCAAATTCGACAGGAGGTAGTATTGTGAATTCTATTGAAAATGAAGACCAGAAACAAACCCAGCGGGAGACGATCCGGATTTATCTGGGGCCTAACCTACGTGGCGGCCAACTGCTGCAATCCACCGTATTCCGTTCAGGCATTCCATCCTATTTAACGCCGTTAATGGCTGAACAGCCGGATGTGGCTGAACTGATTGTACCGGTCGAGGAAATGACCACAGTGCAGGAGCGCATCCTTCAAACGGGTACCGCTGAATATACAGTCTATCAAAAGCTTCTTGGGAAGGGGATTTAATCAATGGCATTTAAACATGGTGTAAGCATTATTGAGCAGTCGACTTCGGTTCTGGCTCCGGCTAAAGCAACAAGCGGGATTCCCTTTGCAGTAGGGACAGCTCCGGTTCATCTGGCGGCGGCAGCTGTACCCGTTAATACTCCCGTGCTTGTGAATAACTACGCGGAAGCCGTTGCGGCTCTAGGATATAGTGAAGACTGGTCAAAATACACGCTGAGTGAGTTAGTATATTCTCATTTTGCCTTGTACGAGAGAGCTCCCATGATCCTGGTCAATGTGCTTGACCCGGCTGTCCATAAGACAACGGTTGCCCCTGCGGTGGTGACTGTCAGTAATCGGCTGGCAACCGTACAAGCCGAAGGAGTGATGCTGCCGACACTGATTGTTAAATCTTCAGATGGTACCTCTACTTATGTATCCGGTAAGGATTACACAGCTGCTTTCGATGAGAATGGACAAGTACTGATTACTACGAAGTCTTCTGGGTCTATTGCTGCCAATGCAGATCAGCTATCCGTCGGATATGACAAGCTGAATCCCGGTGCTGTAGAAGCTGAGGATATCATCGGGGGCGTAACCGCTTCGGGTGAATACACTGGTTTTGAACTGATTCATCAGGCTTACCCGCGTTTCGGGATCCTTCCGGATCTGCTGCTGGCCCCGGGCTGGTCGCATTTGCCTGCGGTTGCCGCAGTGATGAAGGCGAAGGCCGGAAATATTAACGGGAATTTCAAAGCGATTGCCCTGACGGATATTGATCCATCCCGATCATATACAGATGCCGGTACTTGGAAAGCTAACAATAGCTACACGGGTGCTCTGCAAATTGCCGCCTATCCGATGCTGACGCTTGGGGATAAAAAATATCATTTCTCCACTCAGCTTGCCGGCCTTATTGCTGCGGCGGATGCCGATAATGGCGGTATCCCTTTTGTATCGCCTTCAAATAAGCCTCTGAAAGCGGATGGTACTACACTATCTGATGGGACAAGCCAATTCCTCGGAATTGACCAGGCCAGCTTCCTGAATAGTGCAGGCATTGTAACAGCACTTAATTTGGGAACAAGCGGCTGGAAGAGCTGGGGGAACAACACCGCTGTGTATCCGGGCGTAACCGATCCTAAAGATAGCTTTATTCCGGTCCGCCGGATGTTCAACTGGATCGGAAACAGTCTCATTCTGACCTATATGCAGAAGGTGGATGACCCGATGAACAAACGGCTGGTAGCTGCGGTTACGGATTCAGTCAATATCTGGCTGAACGGCCTGACAGCATCGGGGGCTCTGTTGGGCGGTCGGGTAGAATTCAATGAATCCGAGAATCCGGTGACAGATCTGATGGCCGGTAAAATTACATTCCATCTGCATCTTACGCCGCCTGGACCGGCACAGGAGATTTCCTTCCTGCTTGAATACGACACAACATACTTGGCTGCGCTGGTAGCGTAGAAGGAGGAGCAATAATGCCAAAAAGATCAGAACGGGTTATTGATTATTCGGTGTACTTGAATGCCGTCGATTATTTGGGAACAGCAACCGCGACTCTGCCGGAAATTACTTACCTGGTAGATACCATCAAAGGGGGCGGGATTGCCGGAGAAATGGCGGCGCCTTCTCCAGGGTATACGGGAGCGATGAGTCTGGCGCTTAAATGGCGCACGATTGAGAGTGCAGCAGCCTCTCTACTGGCACCGAAGGTCCACACGTTGGATCTGCGTGCTTCCATTCAGACCTTCGATACCGCGACAAGTGAATACCGCGAGGTGCCGTTTAAGGTTACTGTCCGGGCGAGACCGCTCGGCTTGACACTCGGTAATCTGGAGACTGGAGCAGCAATGGATACTACCAACAACTTCTCGGTTAACTATCTGAAGGTCACCCTGGATGGTGTTCAGGTACTGGAAATTGATAAGTATAACTACATTCATAAAGTATACGAAGTGGATTACCTTGCGGCTACTAAACAGAATCTTGGTCTATAAGGAGAGAGCACGATGGGAACAAAAGAATTGGAGGAGACCGGAGCGGAAGTATACACTTTCGCCCGGCCCGTCAACTTTGAGGGCGATACGTTTGAAAGCCTGAGTATTGATTTTGATAAGTTAACCGGCGAGGACATTCTCACCTGTGACCGGCAGTATCAGATGGAATCTGCCCGTCAATCTGGCGGGGAATTGATTAAAGAGACCAATAAAGCTTATCAGGCTTATATTGTGGCCAGGGCTGCTGGTGTTCATGTGGGGCTGATCAAAGCTCTGCCCGCTAAGGATTTCACAAAACTTACCTTACAGGCACAAAGTTTTTTGCTGCTGTAGGCTGCGGAGACGGCGATGGGATCAAAGACATCGCCGTCTCTTTGGCCATGCTTACCCACACTCCAATCCCCTATTTTCTCAGCCTGCCTGTTGAGGAACTGGGGGATTGGGCAGAGCGGGTGGCGAGAATTAAAGGAGGGAGGTAACTTATGGCAGGTTCAGGTTCAGGCAATCCAAGCAGCATCAGTGAGCTTATTGTCCGGTTGAATGTATTGGTGAATCCAAATGTTCCCCGCTCTGTCGAGGAAGTGGAACAGCAAATTAAGGATTTGGAAGACGTGCTTAAGCAGCTGGCCAGGGCGGGCTACTTCGATCAACTGCGCGGAGATGCTGAGGACGCTGGCGACGAAGCCGAACAACTTGGTGACAAACTTAAGGCTGCTTTCGAAAAAGTGGATTTCTCCATGCTAACTAAAGCGGTTGAACCCCTAAAAGCCGTATGGACGGCTGTGAATGATTCTGCCGGGGCAATGGCGCAGCTTCAGGCATCAACCGGATTAACCGCCGCTGAAATGAGCGGAATGAAAGAAATCTCCGATAACCTGTACAGTCAGAATTACGGTAAAAACTTCGAAGATATCGGTGAGGCGGTTGGAACGGTGCAGCAAGTTCTGGGCCAAACCGGAGATGAGCTGGAGAAGACCACCCAGACGGCTATGACGTATCGCGATGTTTTTAAGGGGGATATATCAGACTCTGTACAAGCCGTTGATGCGATGATGCAAAAGTTCGGCATCTCTTCAGAGCAGGCCTATAATCTGATGGCCCAAGGTGCGCAGAAGGGGATGAACACATCCGGCGGGCTTCTAAGTGCCGTAGAGAAGTATAGCGCTGACTTCAAGAAGATGGGATATTCTGCTGACGAGATGTTTGAGTTGTTGAGCTCTGGCATGGACAATGGTGGGGATTCCCTTGAAGGTCTTGCCGGGGTTGTGAAGAAATTCAGCTCAACAGTGAAAGAGGGCTCAGATTCCACAAAGGCCGCCGTCTATGAGCTGTTTGCACCTGAGCAGCTGAACCAATTCAGTGCTGCACTTGTAAGCGGCGGAACGAAGTCGAAAGAATTCGGCGAATTGGTGAAAGTGGCCGGGAAGAATGGAGCTGTTGCCCTGGTCAAGGATTTGAAGGCGGGCGGAGACTCGGCGAGCAAGGCCATGCTTCAACTGCGCAAGACAATGGGCAGCGGGGATGAAATCTTCAAAGGGCTGGCAGACGGGTCTATGACCGGTAAGGATGCCATGAATCAGGTGATTGGCAAATTAAAAGCAATTAAAGATCCGGTTCATCAAGCGGCCCTTGCCAGCGCTATATTCGGGGCTCAGTTTGAGGAAATCGGAAACAAAGCGGTGTTGTCGCTGGGCCAGACGCGGCATCAGTTTGATATGACCCGGCAGACGATGGATGAAGTGTCTGCGATTAAGGACAATACGCTAACCGAGCAGTTTGCAGCCATAGGGCGGGAGTTGATGTCCGGTCTTGTGGTTCCTCTGGGAGAGAGCGTGATGCCGGCGCTTCAGGGGCTGACTAGCTGGGCGTCAGACAACAAACAAGCATTGATGGTCATCGGTCTTGCAGCGCCTACCGCAGTATTGGCTACCAAGACTGTGAAGATTGTTCAGGAATTCTCCAAGATCATCAATGCGGCCCGAGGAGCCAGTGGAGCGGCTGGAGGATTTGCCGGTGTGCTGGGATTGCTGACGAATCCCGTAGGGCTTGCTGTTGCCGGTGTCGGGCTTGTTACAGCCGGTGTCATCGCCTTCAAAAAGCATCAGGAGGATGCGCGCCAGGAGCTTTTGAATATGGGGGATGCGCTGGATGAGTCCTATGCCAATTATGCTGGGATTGAGGAGGCCAGTGCCAGAACCAAGGATCTAATTACTGAACATGACCGGTTGGAGAAGAAACTTAAGGATGCAAAAACACCTGCTGCCGAATTGTTAGAAGCCAGACGAAAGCAGAAGCTAGTCGAGCAGGAACTTATCGATATGAATCCGAATATTCTGTCTGCAGAAGGCTCAAAGAATGATAAGTTCAAAGAACAGATAGGTCTTGTCGGAGATATTGCTAAAGCCAAGGAAGAAATGGGCCGTCGTGAACTAGAACATGATGCTCTTACTGCACAAGCGAAATTGCCTGAATTGGAGAATGATTATTCAGAGCTAACTCAGGACCTCAAGAAACAAACTGCTTCTTATGAAAAGAACAAGGTGAAGTATAGAGATTACGTTCAACTTCAGGCGGAATACACGAAAATTGATTTAAGTGACTTAAGTAGTGATCAGAAAATCGAACAATTTTCTGCCTTTAGAACGAAAGCTAGTCAAGTCACTGGGAAAGATTACACAAATCCAACAGGGTTGTTAGATTTCCAAGATGATTTTAGTAAGCTAGAAAAGTCCTTTGATAAAGATAATACCAAAATTAAGAAAACACAAAGTGAAATAACCGAAGCTGAAAACAGCTTTATTTCCTACTATAACTCGCAAAAGAAATTGATTGAGCTTGATCTCGGCGGTACCTTGCAAGAGCAAGCGGCCAAGTACAAGGATATGTCTGCTGCTGAACAAGCACAATTCAATCAAGCCATGACTGATATGATGAATCTTAATGCTGAGGTTGATAAACTGCCTGCTGATAAGAGGGTAAATGTGCAAATCCTTTGGGAGCAAACCGGACAGGTTCCAAACTGGAAACTTACGGACGAAGAGTGGGGTGAAGTTCACAAGTCCATAAAAACTGATGGTACGCCTAATTCGCGTACTAAAGCTGGTCGAAAAGCGAATTACTTGGCGCAACATGATCCGGGTTTTGAGGGTTATGCTGAAGGCGGTATCGCATACGTGCCCTCTATTTTTGGTGAGGCTGGCCCTGAAATTGCTATTCCCTTAAACCGCAAGCCCCGGTCGAGGTCTTTGCTTGAGAAGGCAAATGATTTAATGGGGTATAATAATAATTCTGTTAACAATGGGGATATCCATGTAACTTGGGCGCCTAGTGTAACCCTTCAGGGTGGCGATAAATCTGTAGCTGAACAGGTACGGGAGGCTTTAAGGCAGTCTGAGGACGGATTCGAACGCCGGTTCAAGTCGATGCTAGTGCAACAGAGGCGGGTGAGCTTCCAATGATCTATAGAACGGTACAAGGCGATATGTGGGATGGGATTGCTTTTAAAATCTATGGAGATGCCCGTTTCCTAACGCTGCTCCTGAATGCTAATCCGGCACATGCTGCTGTCAGTGTATTCTCAGGCAATATTGTACTGAATGTACCGGAGCTGCCCTCCGACATATCCAGCTCATTACCTCCTTGGCGAAGGGAGTGAAGGCACGTGGAACTTATGCAGGATGCACGCAGAGCGGTACTCGAGCTGCGCTATAACGGAAAGGACGTTACACAGGATATCACTAAATCGCTGACAGACTTTCAGTATAATGATGCTGCCTCGGGTTCATTAGATGATCTTACAGTTACGCTTGAGGATAGGGAGCGCAATTGGCAGGGGCCTTGGTCACCGGTTGAAGGCGATCAATTGGTTGCTGCGATACGGACGGTCAACTGGGACAAGCCGGGTGAAGTCAAGAAGCTGCCGCTGGGCACCTTTGAGGTAGACAGTATTGATTTTAGCGGTCCTCCTGACACGATCTCAATTAAGGCGGTCTCGCTTCCCGTGACCTCCGAGGTTCGGATGCAGCGCAGCTCACGCAGCTGGGAGAAAACCAATCTGAAAACAGTAGCCGCCCAAGTGGCCAAACGCGCGAAGCTCAAATTAATCTACGAGGCACAGGACAACCCCTCTTATGATCGGCTGGAGCAGTCGGAGGTGTCGGACTTGGCCTTTTTGCTGAACACAGCTACGCAAGAAGGTATCGCAATTAAAGTATCATCTGGAAGCCTGGTGCTTTTTGATGAACAGGAATATGAACAAAAAGAAGTGGTGGCCACAATTGTGCGCGGGGAGGCCAATGTGACAGATTACAGCTTCACTTACAATACTGCCTATGCAGCTTTCCGGGCATGTACAGTGACGTATACTCCATCACAGGGCAAAGAGTCCTTGAAGGCCACGTATACCCCTCAAGGCGCGCCTAAGAGCGGTCCAATTCTTAAGATTAATGAACAGGTCGACTCGCAAGCAGATGCTATGCGGCTGGCCCGTAAAAGGCTCCGGGAAAAGAATAAAGAGGGCGGCAAAGGTACTCTCTCGCTTATGGGAGATCTAAGGATGGCCGCAGGACTCACGATTAATATCAAAGGCTGGAAGCGGTTTGACGGTAAATACATTATTGAATCGGCAAGGCACTCAATTGGAAGCAGCGGATATACAACCAGTCTGGACATTCGTAAAGTATTGGGGTGGTGAATGGTGATACTTATTGGCAGGGTATCTACAGCTAATCTGGCAGCCGGAAGTGTCAGGGTTACTTTTGCAGACCGTGATGATATGGTTTCCGGCGAGTTACCGGTTCTAACACCGGGCGGCTGGGGAAAAGGCAATGCAGTACCGTTGCCGGGAGAGCGGGTCGTGTGTGCTTTTTTGAATCATGCGCGTTCCGGTGGCATCTGTTTGGGAACCTATTTTGCGGATGACGGTCAGCCTTCCGGAACCCAGGATCAGCGGGGAGTATGGTTTGAGGATGGCAGCTATGTCTATTATGACCGTATAGCCCAAAAGCTGAATGTTAAGGCAAGCGGCGGGGTGAGGATCGAGGGAGACTTAACGGTTACCGGCAAAGTGTCTGCCAGTGCATTTCATGATGGAGGAGGCAGAACCGGATGAGCGATAAGGGCAGCAAAGACCAGAAGCAAGATTATAAGATGAATAAAATTGGCAGTCTAGGCCCGGTGGTCTTTGTCGTTGCGGAAGGCGCCATTCGTACCATAGATGAATTCAAACGCAGAAGCTCCAGCCGGTGGGCGCAGCATGACATTATCGGCAAGAAGCCCAAGAAGGAATTTCTGGGACCGGGCGCAGATTCGGTTTCATTCTCGGTTCATTTCTCGGCGGCGCTTGGCCTTAATCCGCGCAAAGAGCTTGACAGGCTTACCGAGCTGGACCGTGCCGGCAAGGCGATGCCGTTAATCATAGGACGCAAGAATGTCGGGGTTGGGCTATGGGTGATCAGCAGTCTGTCGCAGGATTGGAACAGGCTGGATAGCATCGGCAATGTGCTGGACGCACAGGTCACGATCTCGCTTGAGGAGTATGTGAAATGATGTATACCATTGATATGACTCAGCCTAGCCTGATTGATTTTAGCCCGGTAACAGTAGCAGAGGAAGTGGCTCAGAATATAAGGATGATCCTGGCTACTCCGCTTGGGAGCGCACCGTTGGCCCGTGGAGTTGGTCTGGACTACTCGATTATTGATGAACCGGCATACATCGCTGAATCCCGCCTGACGGCAGCGATCATCACAGCCATTACAGAGCAGGAGCCGCGCGCAATCGTGGCCGATATTTCTTTTCACAAGGATATAGAAGAACAGCTTACAGGCAGCTTGGCCGTTGTATTGAAATATAGCCTGGCAGAGGAGGAGTAGGAATTGGAATATGCTGAATTACCGGATATCCGCTTTTCGGAGGAGGATGCAGCAGCCATACAGCAGAATGTCATCACTGTATATGAAGGCCTTGCCGGACGCACTCTACAGCCTGCCGATCCGGTGCGGCTTTTTTTGTCTTCGCTCGCAGCGGTGATTATCCAGCAAAAGGTGCTGATCAATCAGACAGCCAAAGGAAATTTACTGCGGTATGCCTCCGGAACATTATTGGATCACATGGGGGCTTTTCAAGGATCGAAGCGATTGGAAGCATCAGCGGCAATCGTTACGCTCCAGTTTGTTTTATCCATCCCGCTAGCATCAGCAACCTCGATACCAGCAGGGACACGCGTCGGAGTACAGGGCGGGAAGGGTTCGATATATTTTATAACCATGGAGTACTTGGAGATTCCTCCGGGAGAGACTGCGGGAATGATCATGGCAAAATGCTCCGAATCGGGGACAACAGGGAACGGCTTCTTGCCCGGGCAGATTAATGTTCAAATGGACCCGCTGCCTTTTGTCCAGTCGGTAACGAATCTGACCACCAGCTCTGGCGGCGCTGCTGCTGAGACGGATGAAGCCTTCAAGGAACGTATCCGCCATGCGCCGGAATCGTACTCAACGGCCGGGCCTCAGGGAGCATATGAATTCTGGGCCAAGTCCGCTTCCTCGGCAATTAAGGATGTTCATGCCTTCTCTCCGGCGCCCGGGCGTGTAACCGTGGTTCCGTTACTGGCAGAGGGGGAGATTCCAAACGAGGATGTCCTGAATTCTATTGCTGAGACTTTGGAAGACCGGGGAATCCGGCCGCTGACCGATCTGGTAACTGTGAGTGCGCCGCAGCCTGTCAGTTATAATACTGCGCTGACCTATTATATTAGCCGCAGCCGGGCTGCTGAGGTTCCGGGTATCCAGGCGTCAGTATCGGCAGCTGTTGCTGCTTATCAGCTATGGCAGCGCTCCAAGCTTGGCCGGGATATCAACCCGTCAGAGCTAATATCCCGTGTTATGGCTGCTGGTGCACTAAGGGTGACGGTAACAGAGCCCGTGTATAAAACCATGTCCGCAACCCAAGTGGCTTTGGCCGGCACAACGGCACTGACTTACGGGGGGCTGGCAGATGATTAATATCCAGACTTTAAGCCTGATCGAGCTGCTGCCGCTTCCTATTCGTAAGGACCCTGCCATGGCTGCGGCTGCGGCTGCGTTAGATATACAGTTGCAAGAGACAACCGCTATGATCGCCGGTCTGAATATATTCGGCCGGTCCGCTGAATGGACGGATGAGGAAACGGATGAACTGGCCTGGCAATTCAAGCCGCCGTATTATGATCCGGCTCTGCCTGTGGAACAGAAGCGTCTGCTGATTCAAAATGCAATTCCTTTTCACAGACACAAAGGGACTGCCAGTGCAGTAGAAGATTTGATCGCCATCCTGTTTGGCCAGGGGGCAGTCGAAGAATGGTGGCAATATGGAGGAGACCCTTATCATTTCCGGGTAGTCACCAACAATGCGGATGTGACTGCTGCACGGGCTCAGGAATTCATTGCCGCTGTCGATGCGGTTAAGAGGTTGTCTGCTGTACTGGATAGCGTCACTATTTCGCAAGCGGAGCCGCTGCCTCTTTATATGGGCGGCTTTTTACATTTCGGGGAACATATTCAGATTTAGGGAGGGAATCATGTGGCAGTATTTGGAGGCATGACATTAACGAATAAAGGTCTTGTGCTGCAGGGGAAGGCCCAGGCGGGAACGCAACTCAATTATACCAGGATCGCGATTGGCGACGGATCGCTTAGCGGACAATCGGTACCCGCGCTTAATACACTGATATCTCTCAAGAAAAGCTTGCCGATTGCCCGTCTTCAGATGCAACCGCCGAACAAAGTGATTATCGGCACGACACTCTCCAACGCCGATGTCACTACAGGCTTTTATTTCCGGGAGGTTGGGGTATTTGCTCAAGATCCGGATGCCGGAGAGATTTTGTACGCCTATGCCAATGCCGGAGTGACAGCGGATTATATCGCGCCGGGCGGCGGCACGGATATCATTGAGAAGGCTTTTGACTGCGTTGTTGTTGTTGGGATGGCGGCCAATATTACAGGGAGCATTGATGACTCACTGATTTTTGCATTACAAAAGGATCTGGACACCGTTTCAGCGTCGAAGGTTGACAAAATATCCGGCAAAGGGCTGTCCGCCAATGATTACACCACGGCTGAGAAGAATAAGCTGGCCGGGATCACCGCAGGAGCAGGCGGGGCAGGCACTGCCACGGATGCGGTTATTGGAAACCGGACGATCTCAGATACGACAGCGCCAACAGGAGACAGCGGCACTGTAACGAATCTGCTGGGCTGGCTGGCAAACATGGTCAAATCCATTACAGGTAAGTCTTCCTGGCGGACTGCACCGGCCACAACACTGGAGGCTGCAAAAGCACATGCAGATGATGCCACACGGCATATCACCTCAGCGGAGCGTACGGCCTGGAATGCCAAAGAGACAACAGCAGGAGCGCAGGCGAAGGCAGACGCGGCTCAGGCTGCTGCAGCAACGGACGCAACCTCGAAAGCGAACGCTGCCCAGGCAGCGGCTGCGACGGATGCTGCGGCTAAGGCAAATACCGTCCAGGCCAATTTAACTAGCCATACCGGAAATACAACAGTTCATATCACCGCAGCAGAGCGGACGGTGTGGAACGCCAAAGCATCTACGGCTACGGTCACGACCAGCACACCAGGATTGATGGCAGCAGCAGATAAGGCAAAGCTGGATGGAGTGGCCGCCGGGGCCAACAACTACACACATCCAGCTGCACATCCGCCGTCTATCATTGTGCAAGATGTGAATAACCGATTTGTTACTGATGCAGAAAAAAATACATGGAATGCTAAAGCATCGACTGCAACCGCAACCGCCAGCACTGCTGGTCTCATGTCTGCTGCTGACAAAACGTTGCTGAATAATAACACAGGATTTGGTACCACGGCTGGCATAGCCACTGCATACACCATTACTCTGAGCCCAGCACCGACAGCGTTAGTGGCAGGACTAAAGTTTAGTTTCATATCACATATTGAGAGCGGAGCTAATCCTACCTTAAACCTTAATGCGCTGGGAGCCAAACCCATCAAAAAGCCGAAAGGTAACGCTGCCACGCTTGCGCTGAACGGAGTATACACCGTTGTGTATGATGGAACGGCTTTTCAATTACAGGGTGAAGGGGGTGAATACGGAACAGCAACCGCAGCGGATGTGCGAAAGGGGACAACGATTGGTACTGAGAACGGGTTAATACATGGGGCATTATCCTTATCTCCACCCGGCATAGATTGGACATTTAGAACTATACCTTTCGCAAGTAGTGGCAATTCTGTTTGTTACGGAAATGGATTGTTCGTTTCAGTCTCATATGGTGGTGAAGTCCTCTCTTCTACTGATGGGATTACATGGACACATCAAGCGGATATCGGAAACCTTTGGGATGATGTATGTTATGAAAATGGCATATTTGTTGCGTTAGGTTCTTCTAAAGTGGCCGTCTCAGTTGATGGAATGGTCTGGAAAATCGTAAATACTCCAGAGGAAATGTCGGACATGACGTCCATTTGCTACGGAAATGGACTATTCGTCGCGTCTAGGGGCATAAGTTCGACTTCAAGAAGATACATGTTCATGACTTCTCCTGACGGTATCGTATGGACTTTTAGATTAGAAGATCAAAGTAATATAGTTACCTCTGTTTGTTATGGTAACGGAGTATTTGTTGCTGTCTGCCGTCAATCTTTTAAAAACCAGTTTGTTCTTACTTCTCCAGATGGCATCAATTGGACATATAGAAATGGCCATGATTCATCCTGGCAGAGTGTTTGTTATGGGAATGGATTGTTCGTCGCTGTAGGTGATACTACTGGAAAAAGCATTATGACCTCTCGTGACGGTATTACATGGACGGTCAGATCTAGTCCACTGAAAAGGCCGTCAAGTGTTTGTTTCGGAAATGGACTGTTCGTCGCGGTGGACACATATGAGGACCAAGTGATGACTTCTTCTAACGGTTTTACATGGACTTTGAGAGATAAACCTACTGCACCTAATACTGATTTTAGGATATGGTATTCTATTTGTTATGGTAATGGCAGGTTTGTGGCTGTCGGAGGCCAGTCTTATATATTGACCTCTGGTACAGATGAAAGTATAAGCAATTATATTGTTCCTATGGATAAATTTAAGGAAGATATATCCCACGCTCTTGTAGAGGTGGGGTCCCGTTCATCTACTCCAATGGACACAAATGCACTATTTAATAATAATATACGAGCATTTCCCATGATTAGAGCAGGGGCAATGTGGGTGACTAGATCAAATACTTTAACTACTTCTTGGAAATCCGTGTGTTACGGAAACGGGATATTCGTTGCGGTGGGTAATGGGCAAACAGGTGCTGTCATGACTTCTCCTGACGGAATTAATTGGACGGCAAGGTTGGGCGCTCAAAGCAATGACTGGCGCTCTGTGTGTTACGGAAATGGATTATTTATTGCCGTTGGATCAGGGATAATCATGACATCCCTAGACGGGATCAACTGGGTCTCTCGAACTGCGGCTAATATCAATACTACTTGGAGATCTGTCACATACGGCAACGGATTATTTGTTGCTGTTGGTAGTCCGTATGGCAGCGACGTGCATACAGGCAATGTTATGACTTCCGCAGACGGTATAAATTGGACTATGCAAACACTTAATACTAAGGATGAAGCATGGTGCTCAGTTTGCTATGGGAAGGGCATATTTGTTGCAATTAACTATACCAATGGAGATTTCGGTGCCATGACATCAGAGGATGGTATTAGTTGGATGAACAGCTATACCCAGTCAGCGTCTGTTATTGACTGGCGCTCTGTTTGCTACGGGGATGGGTTATTTGTTGCTGTGGGACCAGGCATAATTATGACTTCTGATGATGGAATTGGATGGATATCGAGGCAAGCAGGAATTAATAACAGATGGGAATCAGTATGTTATGGAAATGGGCTGTTCGTTGTTGTATGTAAATCAGGCAATGATAGTTGTGTCATGACTTCACCTGACGGAATCAAATGGACGTCAAGATCAGGCGCTTCAAACAATGACTGGCTCTCTGTATGTTACGGTAATGGTACATTCGTCGCCGTTTCTACTGAGCGTGTTACCATGGATTCTCATATAGTATATTGAGTATTTAGCGCCCATTAGGCGTTTTTATTTTTGCCCTCGGATCCCCGGGGGCTATTTGATTTTAGGGAGAGGGGAGCGGGGGAAAGGATAGCAATGATGTGTAAAATATTGAGAAATTGCTTCCACTTGCAGACAAGTATGGTTCGGCCTATTGTAGCACTGATTCTGCTGATCATTGTTATTACACTAGTTCGATCCATTGTAAGGGGGAGCCTGGTGCCGCGTGAGCTGCTGGATCGATCTGAATAAGACCGGGATAGGCTGCAAGCGATTCTGGATAAAGAGTGTTCCGATTTCATGGCACCGACGTTGGAAGTGCTGCAGAGACTCAAAATTGACCATACTGCCGCAAACGGCAGTGATGAAGATAGGGGAGGATAACCGTGTTGAGCCAATGGATCAAACGACTATTCCCCTGTTACCGCGCCAACGAGAGAGAAGTGCTTCAAGCATCGGGTAGGATTACGGTCTCCATTCGCCGTTATAAGGATACCTCCAAGGAAATTCAGGAGGAGATCAGAAACAACGGATTTGCGGAATTTTTAATTTATGATCGGGGTGCAGACAATGGGGGCACTGATATCGTGCTGTTAATTGCATATGGTATTTCATTCGTATGTGCGCTGCTGCTGATGGCCGCGCTTTTTTTATATTTCCGGAAAAGGTTTCGGGTGCGAGCAGGCAGCCTGTTCATGCTGGCAATATTCCTTTTCCTGGGTGCTTATACTGTTAAAATGGCTATTGCCTTTTGGATAAGGGTTTCGAACATCTCTGGTGGAGATGCTGTGAATACTACACTGAAGTCTATGTCCTGGGCAGTGGCTCAAACTGGCACCACACTAGGCTTGGTGAAAGGGAGGAGAACCGCGATGTTGACGCTTGAACAGATAGAGCTTAAATCATAGTTCCGGTTAGATTGATTGTACCTCCGGCAACAGTTATGACTTTTATAGGGTGATGACAATTCTGCACCGAGCAAAACCATACAGTAAAATTCCTTCCCGCTAGAACGGTAGGACCATTTTTGTTCCGCAAAGTTATCAATTTAATCCTCTCCCATCCCTCCATCCAAAACTTTCGCCCAAAATGGATAAAACTGTTGTGCATCCGCCCCACATGCCTTATAATATTCCATATAAGAATAGTTGGAATTAGCGGAAGCCAGATGTTTTATGAAATATCCGGATGGAGGAAACTAAGATGAACCTGCTCGAGAAAGAGGATTTAATCAAAGTGAAAGCGGAAGAGCTGGAGAATGCTTCTCCCGAGGAGATTATCCGCTGGGCGGTAGAGACCTTTCCGAATATAACCTTTGCCTGCAGCTTCGGGGCGGAGGATGTAGTGCTGGTGGATATGATCCAGAAGGTGAGTCCTTCGACAGATGTGTTCTATTTAGATACGGATTATCATTTCAAGGAAACCTATGAGACTAGAGATATTATGGCTGATAAGTACGGGATGGAATTCGTCCGGGTGTCTCCGCAGATTACGGTGGAGGAGCAGGCCTTGCAGTATGGGGAGGCCCTATGGAATACTGACCCTAACCAGTGCTGCGCAATCCGCAAGGTGGAGCCGCTGACCCGTATTCTCTCACAATACGACGCTTGGATTACCGGGATTCGCCGGGACCAAGCCCCTACCCGGGCCAATGCGAAGAAGATAGAATATGATAATAAGTTCGGGCTGGTCAAGTTCAATCCGATTGCGAACTGGACTACAGAGGATGTGTGGAATTATATCCGCGAGAATGATGTAGTCTACAATCCGCTGCATGACCGCAATTTCCCGAGTATCGGCTGTGAGCAATGCACCCGGGCTGTTATGCCTGGTGAAGATCCGCGTGCCGGCAGATGGTCCGGTTCGGACAAAACAGAATGCGGACTACACAAATAAGACACGCCTAAATAAATATCGCTCAGATATGATCACTAATTTATCCGCACTTATTTACCCGCACGCACTAAGTTACCAGCACTCTATACAGCACTACACAGGCATTGCACAGGAGGAGAGAACAGGGATGACTTCAATACTTCCTCACGGAGGAACGCTGATCCGGCGCATCGCAGACGGAGAAGAGAGAGAAGAACTGCTGAAGCAAGCTTCAGGCCATCAATCGATTGCCCTCAATACATGGACCTTATCTGATTTGGATTTAATTGGTGTAGGTGCCTTCTCGCCGCTCACCGGATTCCTGAACGAAGAGGATTATCACTCGGTAGTAAGCAAGATGCGCCTGGCTAACGGAACCGTATGGAGTATACCGGTTACGCTGGCTATAGGTGACGAGCAGGCAGCGACTCTTGCAATAGGCGACAGAGTGGCACTCAAAGGCGAACACGATGATATCATCTACGGTTTACTGGATATCGAGAGCATCTACGCAGTAGACCAACAGGTTGAGGCGCACAATGTGTTCAAAACAACCGATCCCGCGCATCCCGGAGTCAGTAAGCTGCTGTCCCGGCCGGCAACCTATGTAGGCGGACCTATAACGGTGCTGAACCGCCCGCAGCCGGAGAAGTTCGCTGAATTCTATTTTGACCCCGCCGAGACCCGCCGGATCTTCGCCGATAAGGGCTGGAGAACGGTTGTAGGCTTCCAGACGCGTAACCCGGTACATCGTGCCCATGAGTATATCCAGAAATGCGCTATGGAGGTTGTAGACGCTCTGTTCCTCAATCCCCTGGTTGGTGAGACCAAGTCGGATGATGTTCCGGCCAACGTGCGGATGAAGAGTTATCTGGCCTTACTGGAGAATTATTATCCGGAGAACCGTACCTTCCTTGGCGTCTTCCCGGCAGCGATGCGTTATGCAGGCCCCCGTGAAGCCATCTTCCATGCCATGGTGCGCAAGAATTACGGCTGTACACACTTCATTGTCGGGCGTGATCATGCGGGTGTTGGTGATTATTACGGCACGTATGAAGCGCAGGAGATCTTTGCGAACTTCACCGCCGAGGAACTGGGCATCACGCCTCTGTTCTTCGAGCACAGCTTCTTCTGCGTGAAGTGCGGCAATATGGCCTCCAGCAAAACCTGCCCGCATCCGTCTGACCAGCACTTGACTCTCTCCGGTACGAAGGTACGTGCGCTGCTGCGTGACGGACAGTGTCCGCCTCCTGAATTCACTCGCCCTGAGGTGGCGCAGATTCTGATTGAAGGTATGTCACCGGAAGTCTCTGTAAACTCCTGACAGCCAGTACTATTTGGCCCTCTTGTCCCATATAGATGAGTAGAATCTATCGGGACGAGGGGGTCTTTGTTATGTCTGGAGGGCAGAAGCATAAAGTCTCGGTCTGGATCTCTTGGCGCGGCATCAAAAAAGGTATCCTGGGCGCTGTGCTGCTCACTATAATGATCGGAATCATCGCCTACGACATGCCGACTGCCAAGACGGTCAATTATTGGAGCCTGCCGCTCTCCGGCAAGGTGATTGCCATTGATGCAGGTCATGGGGGACCGGACGGGGGAGCAGTGAGCCGCTCAGGCCTGATTGAGAAGGATATCAATCTCTCTGTGTCGCTGTACTTGCGCGATTATCTGCAGCAGGCTGGGGCGATTGTGGTGATGACCCGTGAAGGCGATTATGATCTGGCCCAGGACAGCACCAAGGGGTACGCAAGACGCAAGACGGAGGATCTGAAGCAGCGGGTGCGGAGCATTGAAGAGAAGGGCGCCGATCTGTTTGTCAGCGTACATATGAACAGTATTCCCTCCAACCGCTGGAGCGGGGCGCAGACCTTCTATTATCCAAGCAGCGAGAGGAACAAGGCCTTGGCCGGGCTGGTTCAGGATGAGCTGAGAGCTACACTTGAGAATACGGACCGCGTGGCGAAGACGGCGAATACCATTTATTTGTTAAAAGTGTTAAAGATGCCGTCCGTGCTCGTTGAGGTAGGCTTCCTGTCACATCCTCAGGAGTCCTTGCTCCTAGGGGATGATCTGTATCAGCGGAAAGTGGCAACCAGCATCTACCAGGGCATCCTGCGGTACAGCTCCGAGCAGCCATAGCGGCATAGGGTGGGACTACTCTTCCCTCCGGGGGTAATGCTATAATAGGTACAAATACCGGGGCTTACCGCCGGATAGGAACAGAGGTGCTTTCCATGCAGACCAGGGAACAAATTCAGGAACTTTTACAGCCGCTTACAGACCCGGAATCCGGAAAAAGCCTGATCGAACTACAGTTAATCCGCGATATCATGATCAAAGAGGACCGTATTTCGTTATCCATCGTATGTCTGGATTCGGATGAGAAGAAGCGGATGGAGCTGGAGCAGCAGGTACGTGACCTGCTTACGGCGGGCGGGGCAGAACAGATTCATATCCGCCTGCGTGATGCCACCGATTATGAACGGGCTATGCTTCGCGGAGAGGGCAGCGGGGACGAGCCGGATTCAGATGAAGGGGAGAAGCTCAAAGGACACGCAGCAGGCCTTGAGGGGCATGAGCTGATTAACGAGAACTCAGGGGTGAACTTCATCGCGATCGCCAGCGGCAAGGGCGGGGTCGGGAAATCAACAGTAACCGTGAATCTGGCCGTGGCACTGGCCCGTAAGGGCAAGAGAGTCGGCCTGATCGATGCAGATATTTACGGCTTCAGTATCCCGGACATGATGGGAATTGAAGAAGGGCCGATCGTGGAAGAAGGAACGATTATTCCGGTAGAACGCTTCGGCGTCAAGGTCATGTCGATGGGCTTCTTCATCCGAGAGAATAGTCCGGTGATCTGGAGAGGACCGATGCTTGGCAAAATGCTGCGCCAGTTCTTCGCCGATGTCGGCTGGGGGGAACTCGATTACCTGCTGCTGGATCTGCCTCCAGGTACGGGCGATGTGGCCCTTGATGTCCACCAGATGCTGCCGCACAGCAAGGAGATCATTGTCACTACCCCTCATGCTACAGCTGCCTTTGTGGCAGCGAGAGCAGGCTCTATGGCTCTGCAGACCGAGCATGAGATTCTTGGCGTCATTGAGAATATGGCGTACTACGAATGCTCCTCCTGCGGCAAAAAGGATTACATCTTCGGCAGAGGCGGCGGAGCCCGTCTGGCGGAAACGCTGCATACAGAGCTGCTGGCCCAGGTGCCGCTGGGTGCCCCGGACAACCATATTTCCGAGCCGGACTTTTCACCGTCAGTATATAAGGCGGATACGGCTACCGGAATATTGTTTGCAGACATTGCAGACAAGCTGATTGCCAAGTACGAGCAATAATCATCCTTGGCTTTGCCATGCACATAAACAAATAAGGCCATGTCCCATCCACGGGGCAAGGCCTTATTTTAAAATATAAGAGGTTAAGAACCCGAACCGGAATCGTCTCCGCCTTCCTGCTTCTGGCTGTCACCGCCCTGCTTGTCCTCCCCGCCGCTGCCGCCTTTACCCCCATCCTTTTTCTCAACCTTAGGCTGCAGTTCATCCTGGACCACGGATTTGAGAAGCGTAAGTACTTCCATTCGGAATAGCGGGTTCTGCATAGCCTCCTGCATAATCGTCATGGACTGCTTGCGGTAATCCGGAGTCTTCGTAAGATCGAGGAACATTTTCGTCATTTCGGGCGACTTCATAATTTCTCCAACCGACTTCTGATAAGTGGGGTCCTTGATCAATTGAAGATGAAGTTCCTTGCTCTGTTTATTAATCGCTTTGGCGAAATCGCCGGCAAACTGCGGATCAGTCATGATTTTTTCAATTTCCTTCTGATACTCCGGCGCGGTGAGGGTATCTTTAACAGCGAGCCGGATCTGCTCCGTGGTTTGCATAGGCATCATCTTCATGCTTAAGCCGCTGGCGGCGCTGCCCTCTTCTGAGCTTGGAGTAGACAAGGCCTCCTCTACAGCCTTTTTCCCTTCATCACTTTTCAATATATCGACAACCATCGTCTTCATTTCCTTATATCCGCCTTGTCCCGAAGAAGAACTGCTCTGTTCGCCCCCGCAGGCCGTCAAGGTGATTATCAAGCCAAGTGCCAAGCCTCCAGACCAGATAGCCCTCCATTTCATTGGCGCTGCCCTCCTTTATAGAATTACTGATTGTAGTATGCCGCGCCAGGGCACATTTATGTTGAAGCGGAATGGTTTTTTGACGGTAACCTTGGTAAAATAAATCTGACACGGGGAGGTGGAAGTACTGAGCTTGAGAAAATGGTTTTATTTGTTCTGGACCACGCTTTTGATCGGTGCAGGCGGGGCTGTCATTGCTGGACTTGCTCTGCAGATAGGGAATGGCGGTATACAATTTAAAGGCACTGCCGATCTTCTCCTGTACTCCCTCATTCTTTTGGGCTACGGAGTGCTTGTAAGCGTATACGCCCAGCTCGGATTTTTTGCATATCTGATCCTCAACTATACGGGCATCGGGGTGTTCCCGCGCAAGGCGTGGCGTTACATACAGCTGGTGCTGGCCGTGCTGGCGTTGTTTGAGCTGATGTTCCTGCGCACCTTTGTCAGCGGAGACCAGAGCGCCCGGACGGATTTGACGCTAGGCGTGGCAATTCTGTTCACTGCACTTATTGTATCTTGGGTCAAAATTCGCAGCACGAACGCGTCAGCCTGGGTCCCGACCTTTTTTTTCATGACAGCCATCACTATAGTGGAGATTATCGGTGTGCTGCGGATCGGCGTGGACAGCGCCACCATCTTTATTCTTGTACCGCTTATCGCCTGTAATGCCTTCCAGATTCTGATGCTGCACCGTGTACTGAAGCCGGCCACAATCGGACCATAGCAATCATGCTCAAAACCCCGCCCCTCTGTATACAACCAGGGAGGCGGGGTTTTGGCATTGCCTGTGGGGAGCGGTTAGAATGAAGATGAAGAGGTTAATCTTAAAGAACAGAGTGGAGGAGGGAATATATGAACATCAAGCGCTATATGATAAAAGACACCAGTGAAACACGCCTGAAGGACCTCGATCCTGATGAACGGGGAGACTTCAAATCCAAAGAAGAAGCCGAAGCCAAAATGGAGAAGCTGAAGGAACGGCTGGTCAAGCTGCAGGATATCCTTTTTGCACAGAAAAAGCATTCGCTGCTGGTCATCCTGCAAGGAATGGATTCAAGCGGTAAGGACGGAACCGTCAAACACATCTTCTCCGGCATCAATCCGCAGGGGTTCATCGTAACCAGCTTCAAGAAGCCTTCACTGGAGGAAGAAGCGCACGATTTCCTGTGGAGAGTTCATATGAAGACCCCGCCCAAAGGCTATATTGCCGCATTCAACCGTTCGCATTATGAGGATGTGCTGGTGCCCCGCGTGCATGGCAGTCTTAGCAAGGAGGATGCCAAGCGGCGGTTCCGCTACATCCGCCAGTTCGAGGAGATGCTGGCGGAAGAGGGAACGACGGTCATTAAGCTCTTTCTGCATATCTCCAAAGAGAAGCAGCTGGAGAAGATTAAGGAGCGGCTTGAAGATCCGGCGAAGCACTGGAAATTCGATGCCAGTGATCTGCAGGAACGCGAATACTGGGACGATTATCAAAAGGCGTATGAGGATGTTTTCCAGGAGAGCAGTATAGATAAGGCTCCGTGGTACTGGATTCCGGCGAATCACCGCTGGTACCGCAACTATCTGGCCCTGAAGATTGTGGTCAAAACGCTGGAGGGGCTTGACCTGAGCTACCCGAAGCTGAATACACCGACGCCTGATATCTCTCAGCTGATCTCACCGCGTCACTGATGCCATACACAGGTAAGGGAGTTACATTCCTGCAGCGTCTTCCAGGCCATTATTCAGCAAGGCGGAATCGCGGACTTCCTTACCGTTTGCACTGCTTTGGCTAATTAGCTCAGAGACGGTTACGAACTCATACCCCTGGCTGCGGAGCTTATCAATAATTTGAGGCAGGGCTTCATGTGTTTGTTTGCAGGAGTCGCTGGCATGCAGCAGCACAATATCCCCGGGATGGGCTTTGCTCGTTACACGGTTAACGATGTTATCCACACCGATGTTCTTCCAGTCCAGTGAGTCCGTGTCCCATTGAATGACTTTATAGCCGAGATCGGTGGCCACCTGCAGGACTCTTTTGTCAAAATCACCGTTAGGCATTCTGATCAGGTTGGGCTGAGAACCGGTTAGCTCCGTCAATACTGTATGGGCAGTACTGATCTGCGTGCGGATTTCATCATTGCTTAGCGTACTGTAGTTCACATGCTTGTGACCGTGGCTGCCAATCTCGAACCCGGCGTCTTTGATGCTTGTAACGATCTCAGGATGGGTTTTGCTCCAAGGTGAGGACAGGAAGAATGTCGCTTTATCCACCTTTTTGTCTTCCAGCACCTTCAGAATCGGCTCAGGCCGTTTCTCTCCCCAGCTGATATCGAAGGTTAAGGCGATCAGCTTCTTTTCCGTCGGCACACTGTAAATGGCAGAAGGGGCAGCTTCAGAGAATACGGTGATATTGCCCCTCTCCACATAGACAACGCCGGCGGTAAGAAGCGCAGCAGCAAAAATGTACAGGAACCGTTTGATCTTTTTGCCGCTAAATACATAAAAAGAATTCATAATGTCAGCGCTCCTCTCCCATGCGAAATGCTTGTTTGTTCTAAATGTATGCTCGTACAGGGCGCTTATGACCTCAGATATGAATCATTCCATACGAAATGCAATTCGGCAGAATCCAAATCAGGAGGTACGCATGTTATCTTTTAATACATTTATCAAAGATCTAAGGACAATTCGCACCGCGCTCCTAATGGCCACAATCCTGTTCATAGCCGGGGGAATCTTGGGCTGGCTCGGCACAGGTAGTCTTCAGCAGCTGCTGAATGAGCAATTGAAGGGGATCAGTAAGATTAGCGGGAACCTTAGAGAGTCGTCCAATCCGCAGTGGAGCTTTTTTGTATTCATTTTTCTGAACAATAGTATCAAAAGCGTAGTCATCATTTATCTGGGCGCCTTATTCGGCCTCTTGCCGGCATTCTTCCTGCTCATCAACGGTGCGGTTATCGGCTATCTGATTCATTTGTCCGCGATACAGGGACAGGATCTGTTCACGCTGATTGTAAAAGGACTGCTGCCGCATGGCATCATTGAGATTCCGGCCATCATCATTGCCTGCGCCTTTGGGCTGAAGTTCGGCAGTAAGGTGCTCTCTGCACTCTTTGGATCGATGAAGCGGAGCGGGGAAGGAGCAATGAATTGGCAGGCCTTTATGCGGCAGACCTTCACCGCTTCGGTCTGGATTGTGATTCTGTTATTTGTGGCAGCAATCATCGAGAGCACAATTACATTTTGGCTTTTATCATAAAATCTTGGGGAATTGTGCATAACAGTAAAGCCGAAACATTTGGATCTGCTGCCAGGTTGAATAAAGAGAGTCCATAAATGGAATTTTCTTATGATAATGGTTATAGGTTCAATACTCCGGTTAATTTAGTGTAAGCACTTCAATAGAGCTTCCCACATCAAATGGCTTTTTTGATTGAGATGAAACGGCGTTTGATGGTTTTGGATAACTATGAATTTCATGAAGGAGGCCAAGCATATGTTGGGGATGTTATTCAATGAGAAGGAATGCAAGGAGCTGGACTATGTTTTGCGCAAAGAGCTGGATGAGATGCTACTGGATATGAGTGATCAGCGTTTAGATCAGAACATTAGGCATGCGATTGCCAATCGATATAAAACAGTTTTCCGTATGTATGCACGATTTGCTCCACAGAAAGAGCTGTCTAAGTATGCATGGGGTGGACGTTCTTCTCAGTTCAAGCACTAGGCTGAAGCAGGCTGATAACCGGAATAAATAAAATGAATGAAATAGCTTGACGAAAAGGGAGCCGACATGATACATTATATCTCGCGCTCCTTTTGAATGTTTAAAGAGAAGACGCAGGCAAGAAATAATGAAAAATAACTTTTTCAAAAAAAAGCTTGCCAAACAACGAAACACTATGATATATTATGAAGGTCGCCGCTGAGATGCGGTGAAGAGCTAAAATGAGACATTGATCTTTGAAAACTGAACAACGAGTGAGTGGGAAATCACTTCGGTGAGATCCAAAAATGAGAATGTGAATTCTCGTCAGATGTTTGAAAATGAGCAATCGCTCTTTCTAAATACCAATTTGGAGAGTTTGATCCTGGCTCAGGACGAACGCTGGCGGCATGCCTAATACATGCAAGTCGAGCGGAGTTTGAGAGGAAGCTTGCTTCCTTTCAGACTTAGCGGCGGACGGGTGAGTAACACGTAGGCAACCTGCCCTCAAGCCTGGGATAACTACCGGAAACGGTAGCTAATACCGGATAATTTCTTTTTTCTCCTGAGAGAAGAATGAAAGGCGGAGCAATCTGCTGCTTGGGGATGGGCCTGCGGCGCATTAGCTAGTTGGTGGGGTAACGGCCCACCAAGGCGACGATGCGTAGCCGACCTGAGAGGGTGAACGGCCACACTGGGACTGAGACACGGCCCAGACTCCTACGGGAGGCAGCAGTAGGGAATCTTCCGCAATGGGCGCAAGCCTGACGGAGCAATGCCGCGTGAGTGATGAAGGTTTTCGGATCGTAAAGCTCTGTTGCCAGGGAAGAACGTCCGGTAGAGTAACTGCTGCCGGAGTGACGGTACCTGAGAAGAAAGCCCCGGCTAACTACGTGCCAGCAGCCGCGGTAATACGTAGGGGGCAAGCGTTGTCCGGAATTATTGGGCGTAAAGCGCGCGCAGGCGGTTATTTAAGTCTGGTGTTTAAACCTTGGGCTCAACCTGAGGTCGCACTGGAAACTGGGTGACTTGAGTACAGAAGAGGAAAGTGGAATTCCACGTGTAGCGGTGAAATGCGTAGATATGTGGAGGAACACCAGTGGCGAAGGCGACTTTCTGGGCTGTAACTGACGCTGAGGCGCGAAAGCGTGGGGAGCAAACAGGATTAGATACCCTGGTAGTCCACGCCGTAAACGATGAGTGCTAGGTGTTAGGGGTTTCGATACCCTTGGTGCCGAAGTTAACACAGTAAGCACTCCGCCTGGGGAGTACGGTCGCAAGACTGAAACTCAAAGGAATTGACGGGGACCCGCACAAGCAGTGGAGTATGTGGTTTAATTCGAAGCAACGCGAAGAACCTTACCAGGTCTTGACATCCAACTAACGAAGCAGAGATGCATCAGGTGCCCTTCGGGGAAAGTTGAGACAGGTGGTGCATGGTTGTCGTCAGCTCGTGTCGTGAGATGTTGGGTTAAGTCCCGCAACGAGCGCAACCCTTGACTTTAGTTGCCAGCAGGTTGAGCTGGGCACTCTAGAGTGACTGCCGGTGACAAACCGGAGGAAGGTGGGGATGACGTCAAATCATCATGCCCCTTATGACCTGGGCTACACACGTACTACAATGGCCGGTACAACGGGAAGCGAAGCCGCGAGGTGGAGCCAATCCCAGCAAAGCCGGTCTCAGTTCGGATTGCAGGCTGCAACTCGCCTGCATGAAGTCGGAATTGCTAGTAATCGCGGATCAGCATGCCGCGGTGAATACGTTCCCGGGTCTTGTACACACCGCCCGTCACACCACGAGAGTTTACAACACCCGAAGTCGGTGGGGTAACCCGCAAGGGAGCCAGCCGCCGAAGGTGGGGTAGATGATTGGGGTGAAGTCGTAACAAGGTAGCCGTATCGGAAGGTGCGGCTGGATCACCTCCTTTCTATGGAGAATCGTCTTCTGCAACGAAGACATTCAAATCGGAAGCTTTGCTTCCACAATAGAACCTTCGGGTTCGGACACTCACTCGTGTTCAGTTTTGAAAGAGCAAGTCTCTTTCGTATGCGTTTGGTGGCGATAGCGGAGGGGTTCCACACGTACCCATCCCGAACACGACCGTTAAGCCCTCCAGCGCCGATGGTACTTGGACCGAAGGGTCCTGGGAGAGTAGGACGCCGCCAAGCGAACAATCAATTCATTGATTGCTTCACTACTGCAAGTTTTGTTATATGGGCTTTTAGCTCAGTTGGTTAGAGCGCACCTCTGATAAGGGTGAGGTCGGTGGTTCGAGTCCACCAAGGCCCACCATATAACAATCTGGAATTGAATAGCAAGTACCGGGGTCCCCGAAAAGTAATCGGAATTAACCTCGAAGCTACACCTCACTTTTTGGGGTGATTATATGGGGCCATAGCTCAGCTGGGAGAGCGCCTGCCTTGCAAGCAGGAGGTCAGCGGTTCGATCCCGCTTGGCTCCACCAATCATGTTTTACAACAGTATATGCACATCGTCTGTTATTCCGAACATCACAGTCGTGATTGTTTCATAATAACAGCAACTTGATCCTTGAAAACTGGATACCGAAACGAATTTGCGTTTTAGAACATTCCTTTAAGCTGAACTTGTGTAAACAAGTTTCATATTAATGGCGATACTAGCGATTTTCCTTAGGGAAAACGCATTGGTTAAGCTACTAAGAGCACACGGAGGATGCCTAGGCGCCAGGAGCCGACGAAGGACGTGGCGAACAACGAAACTGCCTCGGGGAGCTGTAAGCAAGCTTTGATCCGGGGGTGTCCGAATGGGGAAACCCAGCTGTGGTAATTCGCAGTTACTCATTTCTGAATACATAGGAAATGCAGAGGCAGACCAGGGGAACTGAAACATCTAAGTACCCTGAGGAAGAGAAAACAATAGTGATTCCGTCAGTAGCGGCGAGCGAACGCGGAACAGCCTAAACCAAGAGGCTTGCCTCTTGGGGTTGTGGGACGTCTCACATGGAGTTACAAAGGAATATGGTAGGCGAAGAGGTCTGGAAAGGCCCGCGATAGAGGTAAAAGCCCTGTAGCCTAAACTGTGTTCCCTCCGAGACGGATCCCGAGTAGTGCGGGGCACGTGAAACCCCGTATGAATCCAGCAGGACCATCTGCTAAGGCTAAATACTACCTGGCGACCGATAGTGAAACAGTACCGTGAGGGAAAGGTGAAAAGCACCCCGGAAGGGGAGTGAAATAGAACCTGAAACCGTGTGCTTACAAAAAGTCAGAGCCCTATGCTGGACTTGTCCAGCACGGGTGATGGCGTGCCTTTTGTAGAATGAACCGGCGAGTTACGTTTAACATGCAAGGTTAAGGTGAGAAGCCGGAGCCGCAGCGAAAGCGAGTCTGAATAGGGCGACTTGAGTATGTGGACGTAGACCCGAAACCGTGTGATCTACCCCTGTCCAGGGTGAAGGTGCGGTAACACGCACTGGAGGCCCGAACCCACGCATGTTGAAAAATGCGGGGATGAGGTGGGGGTAGCGGAGAAATTCCAATCGAACTCGGAGATAGCTGGTTCTCCCCGAAATAGCTTTAGGGCTAGCCTCGGTGAATGGAGTGGTGGAGGTAGAGCACTGATTGGGTGCGGGGCCCGCAAGGGTTACCAAGCTCAGTCAAACTCCGAATGCCATTTACTTCTTGCCGGGAGTCAGACAGTGAGTGCTAAGATCCATTGTCAAAAGGGAAACAGCCCAGACCATCAGCTAAGGTCCCCAAGTGTGTGTTAAGTGGGAAAGGATGTGGAGTTGCACAGACAACCAGGATGTTGGCTTAGAAGCAGCCACCATTGAAAGAGTGCGTAATAGCTCACTGGTCGAGTGACTCTGCGCCGAAAATGTAACGGGGCTAAACACACCACCGAAGCTATGGCTAGATGCACTAGCATCTGGGGTAGGGGAGCGTTGTATGTGGGTTGAAGGTGTACCGTAAGGAGCGCTGGACAGCATACAAGTGAGAATGCCGGTATGAGTAACGAAAAGATCAGTGAGAATCTGATCCGCCGAAAGCCCAAGGTTTCCTGAGGAAGGCTCGTCCGCTCAGGGTAAGTCGGGACCTAAGGCGAGGCCGACAGGCGTAGTCGAAGGACAACAGTTTGAAATTACTGTACCACCGTAATCCGCTATGAGCGATGGGGTGACGCAGGAGGGTAGTGACGCGGACTGATGGATGTCCGTCTAAGCAGTGAGGCTGGTGTGCAGGCAAATCCGCACATCGTTAAGGCTGGGCTGTGATGGGGAGCGAAAATTATAGTAGCGAAGGTCATGATCTCACACTGCCAAGAAAAGCCTCTAGCCAGGAGAAGGTGCCCGTACCGCAAACCGACACAGGTAGGCGAGAAGAGAATTCTAAGGCGCGCGGAAGAACTCTCGTTAAGGAACTCGGCAAAATGACCCCGTAACTTCGGGAGAAGGGGTGCCTCGGTAGGGTGAATAGCCCGAGGGGGCCGCAGTGAAAAGGCCCAAGCGACTGTTTAGCAAAAACACAGGTCTGTGCGAAGCCGCAAGGCGAAGTATACGGGCTGACGCCTGCCCGGTGCTGGAAGGTTAAGGGGAGCGGTTAGGAGCAATCCGAAGCTGTGAACCGAAGCCCCAGTAAACGGCGGCCGTAACTATAACGGTCCTAAGGTAGCGAAATTCCTTGTCAGGTAAATTCTGACCCGCACGAATGGCGTAACGACTTGGGCGCTGTCTCAACGAGAGATCCGGTGAAATTTTAATACCTGTGAAGATGCAGGTTACCCGCGACAAGACGGAAAGACCCCATGGAGCTTTACTGCAGCTTGATATTGAATTTGGGTACGATCTGTACAGGATAGGTGGGAGCCGTGGAGGCAGGAGCGCAAGCTTCTGCGGAGGCGCCGTTGGGATACCACCCTGATCGTATCTAGGTTCTAACCTAGTGCCCTTATCGGGTACGGGGACCGTGTCAGGCGGGCAGTTTGACTGGGGCGGTCGCCTCCTAAAGAGTAACGGAGGCGTTCAAAGGTTCCCTCAGAATGGTTGGAAATCATTCGCAGAGTGCAAAGGCATAAGGGAGCTTGACTGCGAGACCTACAAGTCGAGCAGGGACGAAAGTCGGACTTAGTGATCCGGTGGTACCGCATGGAAGGGCCATCGCTCAACGGATAAAAGCTACCCTGGGGATAACAGGCTTATCTCCCCCAAGAGTCCACATCGACGGGGAGGTTTGGCACCTCGATGTCGGCTCATCGCATCCTGGGGCTGAAGTAGGTCCCAAGGGTTGGGCTGTTCGCCCATTAAAGCGGTACGCGAGCTGGGTTCAGAACGTCGTGAGACAGTTCGGTCCCTATCTGTCGTGGGCGCAGGAAATTTGAGAGGAGCTGTCCTTAGTACGAGAGGACCGGGATGGACGTACCGCTGGTGCATCAGTTGTTCCGCCAGGAGCATGGCTGAGTAGCTACGTACGGACGGGATAAGCGCTGAAAGCATCTAAGCGTGAAGCCCCCCTCAAGATGAGATTTCCCAGTATGTAAGACCCCTTGAAGACGACGAGGTAGATAGGTTGGAGGTGGAAGTGCAGCAATGCATGGAGCTGACCAATACTAATCGGTCGAGGGCTTATCCAAAAAAAATAATTCGCAGATTTGTTTCGGATTCAGTTTTCAGGAATCAAATTCCTGAAGCATTTACGCTGTAAATGCCCGTTTGGTGGCGATAGCGGAGGGGTTCCACACGTACCCATCCCGAACACGACCGTTAAGCCCTCCAGCGCCGATGGTACTTGGACCGAAGGGTCCTGGGAGAGTAGGACGTTGCCAAGCGGACAATATTCCCTGATAGCTCAGTTGGTAGAGCACTCGACTGTTAATCGAGTTGTCACAGGTTCGAGTCCTGTTCGGGGAGCCATGCTCTCATAGCTCAGCAGGTAGAGTGCTTCCATGGTAAGGAAGAGGTCACCGGTTCGAATCCGGTTGAGAGCTCCACAAATTTTTTAAGGCCCGTTGGTCAAGGGGTTAAGACACCTCCCTTTCACGGAGGTAACATGGGTTCGAATCCCATACGGGTCACCATTTTTTATGGGATGAGAATTCCCTGGGTTCGTTGAAGCATAGGCATCGTAAGGAATACTTCGCAATCTCGTAACGGAGTGAAGAGTATCCCATACGGGTCACCATTTTTAACTAGTACCCTTATTAGTCACCATACATATGGAGGCTTAGCTCAGCTGGGAGAGCATCTGCCTTACAAGCAGAGGGTCGGGGGTTCGAACCCCTCAGCCTCCACCATAATGTTCTTGATATTTGAGGGAGATTGTGGGCATTATATAGGTATCTATTGTAGGGGATTCGCCAAGTGGTAAGGCAACGGACTCTGACTCCGTCATCATAGGTTCGAATCCTATATCCCCTGCCAAATATGAGCCATTAGCTCAGTTGGTAGAGCACCTGACTTTTAATCAGGGTGTCGAAGGTTCGAGTCCTTCATGGCTCACTTTTATTGATTCATGCGCGTGTGGCGGAATGGCAGACGCACCAGACTTAGGATCTGGCGTCGTAAGACGTGGGGGTTCAAGTCCCTTCACGCGCACCACTTATTTGCGGACGTGGCTCAGCGGTAGAGCATCGCCTTGCCAAGGCGAGGGTCGCGGGTTCGATTCCCGTCGTCCGCTCCAAATTTTTTGCGCCCTTAGCTCAGCTGGATAGAGCGTTTGACTACGAATCAAAAGGTCGGGAGTTCGAATCTCTCAGGGCGCGCCATTATTACTTCTTGAATATTCAAAGTGTCCTCTAGATTCGAACGAGTTCGTTGGAGCATAGGCTTCGATAGGATTACTTCGCAATCGGATGCGCAGCATCCGTATCTCTCAGGGCGCGCCATTATTACTTCATTAACGGGATGTAGCTCAGCTTGGTAGAGCACCTGGTTTGGGACCAGGGGGTCGCATGTTCAAATCGTGTCATCCCGATATTTCACCTTTGCGGGTGTAGTTCAATGGTAGAACTTCAGCCTTCCAAGCTGATAGCGTGGGTTCGATTCCCATCACCCGCTCCATAATAATTTCATAGTTTCGGGATGTAGCTCAGCTTGGTAGAGCACCTGGTTTGGGACCAGGGGGTCGCATGTTCAAATCGTGTCATCCCGATCGAACAGCTTATGGCTGGCCAATGAACTCTTACTGCGGTAAGAGTTTTTTGTTGCGTCATTAAAGGAACGTATGTTCCTTTAATCGTCTAAAAAAAAGACAACCTCAGCCGGGATGCCAATCCTTGCATAATAGCTCTGTAGGGACTCATCTTGCTCAATGGCAGTGCCGACCGATAGCAGCTTAACCGCGAACAGGTTAGCCTGCCGCTCCAGCTTGCCTGGCGAGAAATACGAATTCTCCTCCAGAAAAAAACGGTTGACCCCTTTGTGCAGACGGTCATGCGCGAGTTCATGGGCGCATACGAATCGTTGCCACTCCAGCGGCAGCTGGTTATGAATGACGATGAACCTTCTTCTTAACTTCCGATAGTAGAGGCCCTTGGTGCCGTCACCCAGATGCATGAACCGGATGTGAATCCCCAGTGCTTCAGCCAGCTCGAAGGGGCTGCTGGTATTGTATTTTTTGACCAAACGCTTGATTAGCTCATCCATATTCTTCACCCGCAGCATGTTAATAGTAGTTGGATTGCCTGGTACTTACTCCTTGCCTGGATCGTGCTTGGGCGTGGTCCGCTTGTTCATCTGCTTTGCCTCCCAGAACAGGCCGGTTAATACGTCCTTGATCCGCTGCTTATCCTCCTTGTTCAGGGGAATTCCATCAAACATCAGCTCACCATCATCCTCCAGCATTTGGCGGAAGTCACGCTTATCCTTGCTGGTAGCCCAGGCAGGCACAGCGCCCTCTGTACTGCTCTCCGTCTCGGTTAAATAACCGGCATGGCCCATCAGCTCCTCGTACGACACATCGGTCGCTTCAGCAATCTTACGCAGGGTAGCCGGCTTGGGGACACCCCGTAATCCATTCTCGATTCGTGAGATTTGGGCTCCACTGATACCGGCAAGCGCTGCCAGCTGATTAATGGTCAATCCCTTTCCTTCCCGAAGCTGTCTCAGATAGTATCCGAATTCCTCTGCCATCGATAACCACTCCTTATCCCTAATCACCTAAAAAGCTGTTGTACTTACTATAAGCTATTTATGCCAATAGGTAAACAATAAAGAGTCTATTATTGCCAAAAGGTAAGAATGGGCATGCATTTAGCTTGTTTGTGCTGCAAAACGGGCTAAAATGAGGTTTTACTGAATTGGTAGATAAGTGGTATATTATGAAAAAAGGCGAACAATATACGAACAAGTAGAATTTTAACACATTTGGCCGGAAAGGTCCGCAACAAAGTTCTTAAATCTGTATAACATCTAAGGAGTGGTATAAATGATGATTCTATCTTCGCTGCCCGAGCTTGACCGCCGCCGAACTCAGGTCACTATAGAGAATATGCTGGAGAAGTACCGGATTTTCAAATCTGTAACGTTTGAGGCTAAAGAGGCCGGGATTACGTACTCCTATACGGAACGGTTCCATGGCGCAACCCATACGGTTACTGATCAGACAGCAGCGATTGCCACGCATAATGTAGATGTGCCTGCTGCAAGACGGGCGTACTGTGCTGTGATTGATTCGGTTGTAGAGCGGCTTACCCAGAGGGAACAACAACTGGTGCGGGAGAGATACATGCGCAGAGAGGAGAGCTACGACTACACGATATACAATCATGTGTTCGATCCTCCGGTGAGCAAGGATACTTATGTGAAAATAAGGTCGAAGGCGTTCTATAAGATGGCGCTTGCACTTGCTGATCTGCAGCTGTTGTCTCTGGCTACGCTCACGAAGACCCCGGCTGGAGGGAACCTGCCTAAGGAGCAGAAATCCTTTTGACAACATGCAGCTACCATATGTAATCGACATGGCCGTATTGCCCGCCGGGGTGATGCGGCTTTTTGTTTCAGATGAGGGGACCGCCTTTTACCATCCCTAGTACCACCGGAAGTTATCGCTAATTCCTCTGTAATAGCGCCTGCGCAAGGTCTCAGGGGGTCTATGATTATAACATGGCAAATGAAGCAGAAGGACACCGCAGGAGCATGAATGCTCCACCTCATCGAAGCCTAAGACAGGCCGGCAGACAAGCGCGGTGAAAGCTCCTTCGGTCATTGCCGGGTACAAGACGGGTCCTATTCTTCCTGAATCGAGCCCGCGAGTGACTTCAAGAAAGGCAGGAGGGATTACCACATCTAATCATGAGAGGAATGAAATCATGACGGTACAACATCTACGGGGGAATATCACTGCTGCGCTGGGGCAGTTTTTCCCGGATATTCCTGTTTATGTGGAAGGGGATAAGCCTCAGTCAGCCTACTTCAGGCTGGAGCTGCTCTCGGCAACCTACGACAGGCAGCGTGAAGGCAGATACATGGCGGTCTACCGCTTCGGTATCCGCTATGAGCAAGGCAGTCTGCTGGATGCAGAGGCTATAGCTGACGGGCTCTGTGAGGCGCTGGACGCAAGAGAAAGTGTGAATCCCGCTTATCGGGTGGTGCGCCAGTCCTGGGTAGCCGGAGCAGAGGAACGGGGCGCACTGTTCACCGTGGACTATATGCTCTATCTCCAGAAGCAGAAGCAGCCGGAGGAAGAAGCAGAGCTGATGGGACACTTCACAGAAGGGGCGCGGCTGAAATGAGTTCTAAGGAAATGAAGGCAATTGAGCAGGAACGCGGAAGCGGGAAACCGGATGCTTTTGGGAAAAAGCAGATCAGGAACTCGGCCCTGTTCGGCCCTAAGGAAAAGGATGTACTGGAGGTAGTTCTGCAAGAGGACGGGAGCTACACTTTGGAAGAGGCTAAGCACTTAATGGAGCGTTATCTAAATAAGGAGGTTATCTAATGGCTGGAGGAACATGGACAACACAAAACAAGGTGCGTCCGGGGGTATACGTAAATGTGGCCTCGAACGGTATTGTGGCAGGGAAAATGGGAGAACGCGGTACGGCTGCCTTGGCACTTGCACTGCCTTGGGGGCCTGCGGGAGTCATTCTAAAGCTTACGGCACAGGATGATTTTCAGCAAAAGCTGGGCTACGGTCTGACGGCAGCAGAGCTGCTGCCGGTAAGAGAGGTGCTGAAGCGGGCAGGCACACTGCTGCTCTACCGTCTGAATCAGGGTGTGAAGGCTGCTGTGACCAATAACGGAGTTCAGGCGACTGCGCTGTATGGCGGGGAACGCGGGAATGTGCTTAAGGTAGTAATCGAGAAAAATATCGATGACGCTACTCAGTTCGATGTCCGGACGCTGCTGGACGGGGTAGAGGTGGACAAGCAGACGGTAAGCGCTGCTGCCGGTCTGGCTGCGAACGCTTATGTAGAATTTAAGCCGAGTGAATCTGGGGCGCTGACGGTGAGCGCTGGACTGCCGCTGGCAGGCGGGGCGAATGGTACGGTTACGAATGCGGAGCATAGTGCGTTCTTGTCGGCACTGGAGGTTCAGGATTTCCAGACGGTAGGTCTGGTATCGCAGGATAACACGCTGAAGTCGCTGTATAGCTCCTATGTGAAGCGTCTGCGTAATACGGAAGGCAAGAAGGTGCAGGCGGTCTTGTCCGATTACGCTACGGCTGACCATGAGGGCATCATCAGTGTGGCGAACGGCGTCATTTTGAGTGATGGAACGGTAGTGGATAAAGCTCATGCCGTGGCTTGGGTTGCGGGGGCAACTGCCGCTGCTGCTGTGAACGAATCTCTGACTTATCAGGCCTATGACGATGCTGTAGATGCGGATGTGCGTTTCAGCCATTCCGAGACTGTAGAAGCGCTCACAGACGGAGAACTGCTCTTCACCTATAGCGGAGGCCGTGCAGTAGTGGAGCAGGACATTAACACGTTCACCTCCTTCTCCACAGACAAAGGCAAGGCCTTCTCCAAGAACCGCGTGCTGCGGGTGCTGGATGGGATCGCTGGTGATTTGAAGCGGATTTTTGAGAGCTACTTCATTGGCAAATTGCCGAATAATGAGGACGGGCGCGCGCTGTTCTGGTCGCA
This sequence comes from Paenibacillus sp. FSL P2-0136, assembly GCF_037975325.1. NCBI lineage: Bacteria > Bacillati > Bacillota > Bacilli > Caryophanales > Paenibacillaceae > Paenibacillus > Paenibacillus sp. FSL P2-0136. Next base: position 6,420,213 of record NZ_CP150244.1, on the reverse strand, counting down.
GTGCGTCACTTATATGAATGATCTGCAGAACCTTGGTGCGATTGAGAACTTCAATGCACAGAGCGATATTGTAGTGACTCCTGGAGCGGACAGTGACAGCGTAGTGCTGGAGGTAGCTGTGAAGCCGGTAGATTCCGTAGAAAAAGTATATATGAAAGTGAAGGTGGTCTAAGATGACATTCTTGAGAGCCAGCGATACGCTGTCCGGCCAGGAGGGCCGGGCGTATGCCACGATTAACGGACAGACGGAAGAAATGTTCTATGTCAAAACCCTGGAAGCCACTGTAGAGAAGCAGAAGGCGGAAGTGAAGACGCTTGGACGCCGCGGGGTGCAGCATAAGGCGACCGGCTGGTCGGGCAGCGGTACGATGACAATTTTTTATATGACGAGCCGTTTCCGCCAGATGATGCTGGAGTACATGAAGACAGGGATTGACCAATACTTCAGCATTATCGTGACCAATGAAGATCCGTCCTCAACCGTGGGCGCCCAGCGCATCATGCTGAAGGATGTCAATCTGGACAGTGTGATTATGGCTTCGCTGGATACGGAGTCGGATGCGCTGGAGGAAGAGGTTGCTTTTACCTTCGAGGATGTGGAATTGGTGCAGCCCTTCGCGGCTCCGGCAAATGCCGGCCAATAAGGCATAAGCGGGCTATCCGCAGGTTGTAAAAGAGTAAATGACTGAATAAGTTGGGGGCTCCCGCAAAGTATCTGGACGATCACTAAAGAAGTCATAGCCGCTGTGCGGCGGTATTCTGCGGCGGGCCTCTTCGCTGCCCTAACACAATAAGAATCTGGGAGGAACAACATGAGTGAATTAAGTTTGTTTTTTGCGCAAAATGCGGCTTGTGATACAACAGAGGAATTCGCGGTCTCGCTGCGGTTCAAGGATAAGGAAGGTAACCCAGCCGTCTGGAAGCTGCGCAGTATGAATGAGGAAGAGAACCAGGAATGCCGCAAGGCGGCTACCCGTAAGGTCAAGGGAAAGAACGGCACCTACACGACGGACATTGATCCCAATGAATATATGGCGAAGCTCATGACGGCAAGCATTGTGCATCCGGATCTGAAAAATACCGAGCTTCAACGCTCCTACGGGGTGATGGGCGCCGAATCGCTGCTGCGCAAAATGCTGCTGCCCGGAGAATTCGCTGCGCTTGGGGAGCGGGTACAGGCGCTGAACGGCTTCGCCACAGATATGAACGAGCTGGTGGATGAAGTAAAAAACTAATCAACGAGGGCGATGGTGAGGCCAATCTGGCCTATTACGCCCTCCATGAGCTGCATATTCTCCCGCATGAGCTGATGAAGCTCTCCGTCCGCGAACGCGCGGCGATCTATGCCATGATCTCTGTACGTGTGGACAAGGAGAAGCGGGAGCGCGCTCGGAGCAAGGGGAAGAAGAGATGAAGGGGGTGAATGAATGGAAATCGATAGCTCCAAAGCAGTCATTATCTCGCGCAGGTCGGTTACGATCTGGAAAGCCGTCCACAAACAAAGCCTGCGGATGAATAATAATCTCGACATGGTTAACCGGTCGGTAAAAGGTTTTCAGGCGGCGGTGAAACGTTCCAGTGAACAAATCATCCGTTCAGAGGATCGGATCATTCAATCCTTGCAACAGATTAATGACACGCTGCTGGAAGGCTTCAAACGGCTGCCTGTCAAAGTGGATGTGTCCAGAACAGTGGTGATGCAGCAAAGCCAAAGGGCTGCGCAATCCCAGCAGTTGGGGGTCAGGATGCTTACCGCCGCGCCTGCTGTAGAGGAGCCTGAGAAAAAAAAGCCCGAGCCCAAAGAGGTGAAGTGGTGGGAGGGCCTCAAGGAAAAAGAAAAAAAGGAAGAGGAAGAGAAGAAACCTGAGGTGAAAAAAGAGGATGTTAAACCGCCAGTGGTGAAACCTGAGGTTCTTCCGAAACCGAAAATCAACTTGAAGAAGGACCCGGTACCGCCGCCGTTGCCGCCACCTCCACCTCCACCAGTCCCGCCTGCACCGGGCGGCGATTCCAAGATCATGAAATTCCTCAAAACGGCTGATGTGGTAACGCCTTTTAACACGATTAAGTCGTTCGGGGAGAAGGCCGTGAAGGAAGCAGCACAGCCGGGGGATATTGAGAAATGGAACGTGATGAACGAGAATATTGACAATGCGCTCGGACAGATTGGTGCTAAGCCAATGGGCGCTCTGCGGCCGGTAATGGATATGATTAACAACGCGTTAACTTCAGGACAGCTTGCACCGCTGATTGATGCGATGGCTAACGGGTTTCTTGTCATAGCGAATGTGATCTCAATGGTGGTTAATGGATTGTTATGGCTGGCTCAAGTGGTTCAGGATAACTGGTCTTTCATCAAGCCTATTCTTGAGGCGATAGCGATTGTTTTCCTGGCAGCTATGATTGTTCAGGTCTATATGCTCGCTGCAGCCTGGCTGGCTGCTAACTGGCCAATCTTAATCGTCATTGCGGTGATAGCAGTCTTATTGATGATTTTGCAGCATCTTGGCGTCTCGGCGGGCGAGGTGATTGGATTTATTGTGGGATCGTTCTACTACCTGGCTGCAGTTGTGCAGAATATAGCCATTGGTATCCAGAATTTTTTCACTTTGGCTGGCGATGTGTTAGTTTATATATTTAATTCAGCTGTCAATAAAGTACAGGGATTCTTTTATGGTCTTGCCGCTGGTGCGCTGGATGTTATGTATAGTATTGCTGTAGGCGCAGAAGGATTCGCCGGAGGATTCATGAAGGTAATGGCTAAGGCTATTCAGTGGGTGCTCGACAAGTTCAACTCACTGGTTGATATGCTGAGCAACATTCCATTCTTCGACACATTAGGGATCAGTAAGGTCAAACTAGATGTAGAGGAACCGGAGACCCCTCATGGTGCCAGTGATATTATTGGGAAATATCGTCAAGGCCTTGAAGCATATAAACCAGCAGACAAGGTAGTTTTGGAAATATCCAAGCTAACAGATTATAAGGATACAAAAGCGGCATATGGCAAGGGGAATGAAATAGGAAAGAATGCCATGAACAATTTCATGGATAAGGGACAACAAATGGCGGATAAAGCCAAGGAGTTAACTAACCCTAAGTCTCTTAAGAATATCCCGGGAGGTTCTACTAATGCTTTCGCCAACCAAAACGGCAGCCTGAACAACGTCAACAAGGTGGGCGAGGTAGGCAAGATCAATGAAAAGGTCGATATCTCTAGTGATGATCTGGATATGCTGCGGGAGCTGGCGGAGATTCAGTCGATTCAGAATTTTGTTGAGCTAACGCCAACGGTGCAGGTAACAACAGGGAATATTAATAATTCGGGCGATATTGACTCCATCATCACGAAGATTGGGCAAAAGCTGAAAGAGGAGTTCGTCTCTACGGCGCAGGGGGTGTACACGTAACATGGAGGAGTATGGATTCTATCTGAGCTTCAATAATTATGAAGAGGTGATCCGGCTTCCGGTGAACCCTGAGACGCTGGAGATCAAGGAGAACAGCGATGGCAAAAGCTATACGATTGTGGATTTTGGTGAAATCAACGCGATTGCATATCCGAAGCTGACGGAGATTACGATTGAGAGTATGTTCCCGGCACAGTATTATCCGTTTGTGGTGTACTCCGGAGAGAATGCCGGTAAGCTGTTGAAACCCTACGAGTATGTAGAGCTGATTCGCAAATGGATGCTCAGCCGCAGGCCGGTCCGGTTTGTTTTTTCAGGGCTGAAATCGGCGAACGTGCAGAATACGCAGACCCCAGATTGGCTGAGGCAGGCCAGGGCGCAGGCGCAACAGACTTTTACCGGGGATATTGGCATTAATATGGCGGTCAGTATTGAGAACTTCTCCTGGAAGCTCAGTGCGGGGTCCTCGGGGGATATCGATTATACACTTGGACTCAAAAAGTATGTGTTCTATCAGGCGTTAGCTGTGAAGGTAGGCAGCACCGGTGAAGTGAAGAAGCAGCAGAAACGGGCAAGCGAGAAGGCAGCGCCCGCTACCTATACGCTCAAAGCCGGGGATACGCTCTGGTCGGTGGCCCAAAAGCTGCTCGGTGACGGCAGTAAATCCAAAACCCTGCAAAAGCTGAACAATATCTCGGACAGCGAACTGAAGAAGCTCAAAATTGGCCGAGTGATCAAGCTGTCTTAGGAGGCCGTGGCGATGGAATTAATCGTAATTAATAAGGAAGGCGCCATCTGGAATATTGCCGGAATCGTTACGGATATCACGTGGAAAACCACCCGGACCGGCAAGCCTGCAACGCTTGAGCTTACGCTGGTGGACAGCGGGATGTATCAGCATAAAAAGTTCGCGATCAGCAACGGGGATATTGTGCAGTTCCGCAGAGACGGAGTCGATGTATTCTACGGCTTCGTCTTCAGTATTGACACGGGTGCGAATCAGGAGATCAAGCTGACGGCGTACGATCAGATCCGCTATCTGCTGGGCAATGGCAGTTATGTGCTTCAGGATGTTACTGCGGCTGAGGTCATCAGTACCATTGCCAAGGACCGCGGCTTGCGGCTTGGATTACTGGAACCGGCGGAGTACAAGATCCCCTCGCTGATCGAAGACGGCAAGAAGCTGCTTGATATTATTATGGGTGCGGTCGGCAGTGAGCTGCAGTATAAGGGCCGGCTGATGGCGTTCTATGATGATTTCGGTAAGCTGACGCTGCGCAGTCCGCAGTCCATGCTGCTAAAGGTGATTCTGGGGGCAGGCCATTACCTGTACGATTATTCGCTGAAAAGAAGCATCGACGATAATACGTACAATACGATTCTGCTCTACCAGGACAACGAAAAAACCGGTAAACGCGAGTTCTATCCGGTCACAGATAAAGAAAATGTAAAGCGCTGGGGTATCCTGCATCTCTACCAGAAGGCGGACGATAATGCGAATGCTGCGCAGATTCAGGAAAAGGCAGGCAACCTGCTCAAGCTGCACAACCGGGAGAAGGTCAGTCTCTCTGTGCAGGCTCTTGGCGATATACGGGTGAGGGCGGGGAACTTCATCTACGTGTTGTTGGATGAATTCCAGACACAGCTGTTCCTGGTGGATCAATGCAGCCATAAAATTTCCGGAGGGGAGCATACGATGTCCCTAGACATTAAGGTGGTGTAGACAACATGCTCGATATTATCAAACAGGCAAGCCTCGGGGCCGTATCGAATACGAATCCGGTGGCTTTTTCTTATGGGACGGTGGTTCTGGCAGAGCCGCTGCAGATTCAGGTGGAGCAGCGGCTGCTGCTGACGGGAGCCGCACTGGTTGTGGTTGAATCCGTGATGGAGAGCAAGGCCGTGATCGAAGGCCGGGAGATCCTGCTGCGGCGTGGACTTGAAGCGGGAGACCGCGTGCTGCTCGTGCGGATGCAAGGCGGACAGAGCTATATTGTCCTCGATCGGCTGGTGGATTTATGATTCCGGCAATAGGCAGATCCGGTCCGGTGACGGGAGCGCTGGAAGGGAATGTGACCGATGCGGGGAATGCTCCGAGCCTGACGTACCGGATGGACTGGGAGCGGGGGCGGATCGGCGGGCGGGTAGACGGGCTTGAAGCGGTGAAGCAGGCTGCAATCAAGGTGCTGCAAACCAGCCGTTATGAGCACCTGATCTATAGCGCGGACTACGGAACGGAGTGGAAGCTGGTACTGGGTCAGGACAGGCTGCTGGCCCGGCCGGAGCTGCGCCGGCTGATCAGCGATGCGCTGCTCCAGGATGAGCGGATTCAGGCGCTTGAGGATGTAGAGATTCTTTTTGACGGGGATACGGTTAGCTTCAGCTGTACGGCTGTAACGGTATATGGCGATGTGGAGCTTAGAAAGGAGGGGATGGCCAGTGTATGAGGATCAGACGTACGAGGCTCTGCTGGAACGCATGCTGGATCGGGTTCCAGAGGGGCTGGACAAGCGCGAGGGAAGTATTATCTATGATGCGCTTGCGCCGGCGGCGGCTGAAATGGCCCAGATGTATCTTGAACTGGAGGTCAGTAATAATCTGTTCTTCCCGGATACGGCGGACGGCGAATATCTGGAACGAACCATTGCCTGGACGGGACTGAAGCGTCAGCCCGCAGGCAAAGCGCAGCTTGGTGCGAGGTTCTATACCAGCGGCGAACAGCCGCTGGACATTCCGCTGGGCAGCCGTTTCTCCCTGGGACTGCTCCATTATAGTGCTGCGGAGAAGCTTGCTCCCGGGACGTACCGCCTGGAGAGTGAGACTGCCGGGGCTGAGGGGAATCAGTATTCAGGCGCGCTGCTGCCGATTGATTATATCCCGGGACTGGCCCGGGGGGAGATTACGGGCCTGTTGGTACCGGGGACGGATGCGGAGCCGGATGAAGCGCTGCGGCAGCGGTACTTCGGTTCGGCCCGGAGGCCTGCAACGAGCGGCAATAAATATCATTATATGGAGTGGGCACAGCAGATCCAGGGTGTAGGGGGAGCGCGGGTCTTCCCGCTGTGGGCCGGACCGAAGACGGTCAAGGTGGTCATTGTGAACGCGGAGCATCAGCCCGCCTCCCCGCTGCTGGTCTCCCAGGTGCAGCAGTTCATTGATCCTGCGCCGGGTCTTGGCGAGGGCCAGGCTCCGGTGGGCGCGGTGGTGACGGTGGAATCGGCCACAGGCCGTACGATCAGCGTGACCGCGAAGGTCACGCTGGCGGCAGGCTATGCGCTGCAGCCGGTTATTCAAGCTTTTACGGCACTCCTGGAGAAGTATCGTAAGGAGAAGGCTTTTGCCGCTAGCTATATCAGTCAATCGGTCATTGGCGCATTGCTGCTGAATACGGAGGGCGTAGTGGACTATAGCGGGCTGAAGCTGAACGGCGGAACGGCAAATATCCCGCTGCTGGAGACAGAAGTGCCGCTGTTCGGCAATGTCGTACTGGAGGTGTAGGTATGGGATATCCGGAGCAGATCGATGTTTTTCAGGATAAGCTGAACAAAAAGGCAAACGGCGGCAGTCATGTTGTAGAGGAGAAGCTTCGGCTTACAGGTGGTGCATTCAGCGGACTGCTGGCCCACGACAATATTAACAATCAGACGCTGGCCGTGTACACAGGCTCACGCTTCAGCGGGACAGAGGTGCGGAATTATTCGGTCTCTTTCCCGGACGAGGCCCCTTGGCGGCGGCTCATTAACATCTATGCGGATGTGCCCGAAGTCTATGTGACTTACGAGACCCCGGGGGATACCGTGGAAGCGGATGATGTGAACCAGTTACAGGGCGGGCTTACGGCTACGCAGCGTGAACTGGAGCGGTATAAACAGGCCGGTCTGATTGACGGCGGATCTTTTAGAAGAGAGGTGTAATATGGCACAGACTATTCAGGTCAAACGCGGTACCCGGGCCGAACTGTCCACTTACGGGATGCTGAAGGCGGGTGAAATGGGCTTCTGTACAGATACGAAGGAGGTCTATATCGGAGACGGTAGCTCCAACTCCATGGTGGGCCGGGCCTTGTCCGGTCCCGAAGCTTCGCGTCCTGCGGCAGCCTCGGTGGGGCGTCTGTACCTTGTGAGCAGCGGGAGTAACAACGGGTATTTGTATTTCGATGACGGGACCGCCTGGCGGCGGGTTAACGCGCAGAAATTAACAGATGTGAGCGGAACGGTGGACGATATCGCTGACGGCTCCACGTATGCCAAGGTGCTTAAGGCGGATCTTACAGCAGGGCATCCCAATAAAGTGTCGGACGGCACGAATTCGAAGACCGCCGCAGAAATTGCAACGCATCTTAACGATGCCGCGAAGCATAGGGTGATCAACGATGGCGGTTCGACGATTACAGACCTGTGGTCCGCGCAAAAAATCAAAAACGAAATCGAGCTGGCCAAGCATAATATTGAGCCGCAGGCTTCGGTGAAGGATCAGCACCTGACGGCTCCGCCAGGAAGTCCTGTGGAAGCAGACCGGTATATTATTCCTTCCGGTGCTACCGGTGTCTGGGCGGGTAAAACCAATCAGATTGCAGAATATGCCGCAGGTAGCTGGACTTATTATGTTCCGGCTGTCGGCTGGACGGCTTATGTGGACGATGAGCAGAAAATCTACAGCTGGAACGGGAGCGCCTGGGTGCGGACGGGCGGCGCGCTACAGACGATCACGGCTGGGAATGGGCTTACCGGCGGCGGGCAGGCGGATAGTGTCACACTGACCGTCGGGGCAGGCAATGGGATCATTGTCGGCTCAACCAGTGTTGCGGCCAAGCCGGGTAAGGGAATTCTGGTCAACTCGACTGGCATTGAGGTCAACATCGACGGTTCGAGTATCGTCTACGATCCGGCCAATGGCAACCAGCTCACGGTAAGCACTATCGACGGCGGAACATTCTAGGAGGCGGTGACCATGGCACGGAAGACTTTGATTCAAATCCGCCGCGGCCTGGAGAGTGCGCTGGGTACGCTGGCCGCAGGCGAGCTGGGTTACTGCACAGATAGCGGCAAGCTGTTCATCGGCAGCGGCAGCAGCAATATGCTGCTGGCGGCAGGCCAAAGCACAGGCGATATGCTGAAAAGCATCTACGACACGAATAATAACGGCAAGGTCGATTATGCACAGGCTGCAGATATGGTTCCCTGGTCAGGTGTAGACGGCAAGCCTACTGTATTCGCTCCGGCTGCACATACCCATGATTATCTGTCCAAAGGTCCGCTGACCTGGAATCAGCTGAAGGGGGTGTAGCTGTGGCTTATGGAGACAGTATATATGGCCTTGTGGCTTATTCGGCAGATGGAGTGACGGTGGAGGGGCCGGAGATTATGGCCCCTGATCTGATGAAGTATCTGCCCGAGTATTATCAGGGCGTGCCTGAGATGGAGGCATTGCAGGCCAGTGCCGGTGCAGCCTGCGGTGAAATGGCTTATGCGATGGCCGACAGTGATGATCAGAAGACGCTGGAGTCGGCTACCTGGGGACTGTCCCGCTGGGAGCGGATGCTGGGGTTGGCCTCGGATACGAACAAGTCCTACGCCACCCGGCGGGAGATGATCAAGGCCAAGCTGCGGGGCAGTGGAACAACTACGCCGGAGATGATCCGGCGGACGGCGTCTGCTTTTTCCGGGGGAGATGTGGAGGTCGTGGAGGTGCCCGGAGCGTACAGCTTCGAGGTACACTTCGTCGGTACGCTGGGCATCCCGGCCAATATGGCGGGGCTGATTCAGATCATGGAAGAGATTAAGCCGGCCCATCTGGACTATAGCTTCGTATACAGCTACACCTGGTGGGACTCCTTGCAGTCCCTCACCTGGAACGGTGCGCACAGCAAGACCTGGAACGAACTAAGAGTATATGAATAGGAGTGTGAGCGATGAAAACAACGGGTAATCTGGGGCTGAAAAAGCCCGATGGTACAGACATTGTAGATATCACCGACCTGAACGGCAATATGGATATTCTGGACACCGCCGTCAAGACCGCGCAGGATCACGCCGCGGATGCGGTCAAGCACATCACAGCCGTGGAGCGCACGGCATGGAATGCCAAGGCGTCTACATCGGTTGCGACCACGACCGCTGCCGGGCTGATGGCTGGAGCAGACAAGTCGAAGCTGGATAGCGTGGCGCAGGGGGCTAATAATTATGTGCATCCCAACCATACTGGGGATGTAACTAGTTCTTCGGATGGCGTAACGGCGATTGCGCCTGGAGTGATTGTGAATGCGGATGTTAATGCATCGGCGGGGATTGATGCGAGTAAGATTGGGACGGGGGTTGTGTCGAATGCGGAGTTTGGATATTTGGATGGGGTGACTGGTAATGTACAGGCTCAGCTAGATAACCGCCCCCAACTGAATGGTAATAACACGTTCACGAATAACCAAAAAATCATTTCTACGGCTGGTATTAACACAGCCCCAGCTCTTTCTATTGAGGGGGTTACATTTAATGCTGCATTGCAAATCAAGAACACAACGCCATCGACCGGGAAAAGATATTCCTTGTATTCATATAACGGCGGAGATTTTGCCATCGTAAATGAAACGGATGCATACGCCGTAGCTCAAGTTGATGGTGCTTCTAAGGTATGGATGATCCCGGGTGGCGTGAAATCGCCAAACGTTCCGAATCAGACTACGGCTGATATTACCTACTATGTCCGGACGGATGGGAATGATGGGAATACGGGGCTGGGGAATACGGCGGGTGGGGCGTTCAAAACGATAGGCAGAGCAGTTAATGCGATTCCAAAAATGGCTAACCATACCGTAAATATCAATGTGGCGGCAGGGAGTTATGCTGAAGCGGTTGTTATCACAGGTTTTGTTACATCAGACTTGTTTGCTCTTACCGCTTCGGGAAATGTGAGCGTGACCTCTATAGAGGTCAACAACAGTCATGGGGTCTTTGTAATTAAGGGATTTACAGCAACGTCTACGACAGCGGTGGGAGCTTTTAAAGTCTCTGCCTCCAGGCGCGTTGTGTTTGAATCTTGTGTAGTCACTACACAAAGCGCACAAGCCGGATTATATGTAAGTGCCTCAGACGTTTTCGTTGATCGTTGTAACGTATCGAATCGCGGCAATGCTGTAGTGATTCTGGCAGAATGTGTTGCTTATGCATCGAACAATACAGGCGTGAATAATGGGGCTGCATATCTGTCCGGTTTCGCCTCCTACTTTGGGTATTCAGGCACAGTTCCGGCTGGTAATATGGTGGCACAGGATGGAGGTATGCTTGTTCCAGGAATGGGTGTACTCAACCCATGGGGAGATAACAATACTCAGTCACGTACCGGGGCTGCGGGTGGTTCAACTGCTGCACAGAATATGGTTTCAAACACAATGACCAAGCTAGTATATAACGGAAAATACTTTGACTATTTAAATGAATGGAATCCAGCTACAGGGACGTTCACGCCTAGTCGCACAGGGATGTATACGTTCGACATCTTGTGCTCACTTCAAGGAGTGCCTGACGGGGTTGTCATTAGCTTGCACATGTTTAAAAACGGCGCCGAAGATCAGTGTATAGGTCGTAATACTAATTCAGGTTCGTCGGTTTCTGTGACTTCAGGACATGTGACAACAGATTTAACGGCTGGTCAACCTGTTAGTATTTATCTCCACCAGAGTCATTCAAGCGGCTTGTCCACAACAGGCAGTAATTTGTACAACTGGTTCAGGGTAGCGAGAGTATCTTAAGAAGGAGGGTCAAGATATGAATATAGCTCTATCAATCATGCATCTATATCCAACTGCAGTCTCATTACACGACTTCATCGTCCAAGACAACGGCCCGGAACCCGTCCTGCGGCCGGGAGCCGAAACTAAGGGCCGGGTTCGCTACGAGATCAAGCCGCCAGAAATCGACGAACAACCTGTAGAAGGTATCAACTACCGCCATGGCATTGACTACAATCTGCTGACCGAAGGCGAGGATTATGATCTCGTAGAACGCGGCCCGTATATCGCCGTCTGGAATTTGGACGCGCCGCAGCCGACAGAGGCTGAATTGCAGGCAGCGTGGGAAGCGTACCAGGAGGCTGAGGCCAACAAGCCGCCGGTACTGACAGAGCTGGAGCAGTTGCAGCAAGAGAATCTGTGGCTAAAGGCGCAGAATAACGCGCTCAGCGAACGGGCGGATTTCATTGAGGATCTCATTGCGGAGATGGCCACGCAAGTCTACACGTAATCGTTCAGCGGGTCTAACCTGTGCATTACCTCTATTATAGAAAGGTGGTGTGAGCAATGGCATTATTTTTCGCACAACGCGTTACGCTGGGGAAGACGAAGTATAGCGAGGTCCCCTCTACGCTGAAGCCTGCGGTCAAGCAGATTCTGGTGGAGAACGGACTTACGTTCCTTGTAACTGAAGAGTAGATTGCCACAGGCGCCGCTCAGGGCGTTTTTATTTTGCCCTCGGACCCGTCCGGGGGCTATAGGAAAAGCACTGAAGAAATAAACAAAAAGCAAAAGAAGCGGAGGGGAAATTTGGAACTGAAGGAGCGGTAGCGTCCGCCTCCGGATTTCCACCGCAACAAGCGGTATAATTCAAGAAATCTGGAGACAACAGCGGCCGGAAGTCCAAATGTTCACCGCAGTGACGTTGAAGCTTCAAGTTTAAATCTTAAGTGCGTCTTATAGAACTACTTTAATAACTACTTTAATAACTATTTTAATAACCACACAGAAGGGAGTGAAGCAATGGACAGCAACGATGTAGCGAATCTGGAGAAGCTGCTGCCGCTTGCGGATAAGTATGGACTGGCTTATATCATCGCTCTGATTCTGCTCATGATTATGCTTGTGCTTTTGCGGTCAATTGTGAAGGGGAATCTGGTGCCGCGTGAACTGCTGGAGCGTGCTGAGGAGGACCGGGACAGGCTGCAGAATATCCTCGACAAAGAGCGGTCAGACTTCATGGCACCCACGCTTGAAGTCTTGCAGCGCTTGAAGATAGACCATTCCGCAGGCAGCCATACGGGTAGTACCAGTACTAATGAAGAAGACAGGGGGGGATAACGTGCTGAGTGCGTGGATCAAGCGTCTATCGCCCCTGCACCGGGACAGAGAGCGGAGGCTGGCGCTGGCAGGACATAAAGTATCGCTCTCTATCCGCAGGTACAAGAATGTCTCTCAGGACATTCAGGATGAAATCAGGAACAACGGGTTCGCCGAGTTCCTAATCTATGATCGGGGGGCAGAAGATGAGCAGCATTGATATTGTGTTGTTACTGGCCTATTCTATATCCTTTATCTGTGCGCTGCTGCTGATGGCTGCGCTTTTTTTGTATTTCCGCCGGAGATTCCGGGTGCGCGTGGTCAGTCTGTTTATGCTGGCGGCGTTCTTTTTCCTCGGGGCGTATACGGTTAAAATGGCGGTGGCCTTCTGGATCAGATTCAGCTCCGCCCCCGTCCCGGACGCTATACGAAGCTCGCTGCAATCGGATGCCTGGGCAATTGCCCAGACGGGAACGACCCTAGGGCTAGTCATTCTAACCCTCTTGATGTACACCAGACGCCAGGATCTGTTCGTGGTCCTCTCTGAAATCAGGAAAGGGGAGGAATCGCATGCTGACGCTAACTCAACTACTGAATAAATCTGCTGCCCGGTTAAAAGGACTTCATCCCGCCGTCCTTGCCGCAGTGACTGCACTGATTGAACGCAGTTATGCTGGCGGGGTTCCCATCCTGATCACGCAAGGCCTGCGGACGATTGCCGAACAGGATGCGCTCTATGCCCAGGGGCGAACCCGGCCGGGAGCAATCGTGACGAATGCGCGCGGCGGGTACAGTTATCACAATTATGGATTGGCGGCGGATTTTGCGCTGCTGCTTCCGGAAGGTTCAAGTGTCTCTTGGGATATGAGCAGGGATGAGAACCAGAATGGGATTCGGGATTGGCTGGAGGTGGTGCAGCACGCTAAGGCCATCGGGTTCGAATGGGGCGGCGACTGGACCAGCTTCAAGGATTACCCGCATCTGCAGATGAGCTTCGGATTAAGTCTGGCAGATCTGCGAACGGGGAAAAAGCCTACGGCTGCGGCCGTGGAGGCGGTGGTTGAACGCATCAAGCCCAAGGAGGAACAAGCGATGAGGACTCAGATGAAAGTTGCAGTACAGGTGAATGGGAGGAAGATTGCGGACGGGTGGCTGGAGAATGGGGTTACCTATGTTCCTGCACGTAAAATTGCGGAGGCACTGGGCGCTCAGATTGCCTACCATCCGGCTGCCAACATCGTTGATATCACCACCATCCCGCAGAAAGGAGCAATCTCATGATGAACAGCGAACTGCTGGATAATGTATTGGCTTTTGCCTCAATCCTGTCGGTCTTTATTCTTGCCTTGGTGCAGCTGATCAAAAATAATACCCATTTGCCGCGTAACAGCATCCCTTTTATCGGACTTGGCATCGGGCTGCTGGTTGGAGCGGTGGCGTATCCTTTTACAGAGCTGGAGTTGACCTTGCGTCTATGGGCAGGCGGATTGGCCGGGTTATCGGCTACCGGATTATTCGAATTGGCATTCAACAACCGCTCAGGGCACACAATGAAATAAAAGTTAACCTGCGATCAACGGCCGGCTCTGCGGAGCTGGCTGTTTTTGTCGTTTTACGTCATATAACTTCACATGAACACTGCATAAATCACATATCAAAGAGAGAATATACCAGGAAGAAATACATAATTTTTTGGGACTGCATAAATGGCCGGTTTGGTGTATAATCGAAATCACTGCACTGCTTTACCGCGCAATAAAGTTGAAGATTTCCGGGCGGTTTTATTGTATGATATGAGGAAGCTTTTCAAATAGACAATGTTAAGAGCATTGATCCGGAAGAGGATGGGGGGAGCAGCATGACCGAACTTACGACTACCGTTAGCAAAAGCAACTCCAACAATCTGCTGCGGCGGGACGTACGGTTCCTGGGGAACATACTGGGCGAAGTCTTGGTACACCAAGGCGGCAACGAACTGCTGGATATTGTGGAGAAAATCCGGGAGACCAGCAAATCGCTGCGCTCATTGTTTTTGCCTGAACTGCACAACGAATTTAAAGAGCTGATTAGCTCACTGGACCCGGAGAATCGCCATCAGGTGATCCGTGCCTTTGCGATTTATTTCCAGCTGGTGAATATCGCCGAGCAGAACCACCGGATTCGCCGTAAACGCGACTACGAACGTTCTGCCGGGGAGACTGTACAGCCGGGGTCGATTGAGAGCGCGGTTCAGGAGCTTCGCGAACGGGATTTCTCCCACGAAGAGGTTCTTGAGATTATGAGCGGCATGTCACTCGAGCTGGTTATGACCGCTCACCCTACTGAAGCTATGCGCCGTGCGATTCTCGATATCCACAAACGGATCTCCGACGACGTCATGGGCTTGGATAATCCGACGCTAACGTTCCGCGAACGCGAACAGCTCCGGGAGAAGCTGCTGAATGAGGTTATTACCTTGTGGCAGACTGATGAACTGCGTGACCGCAAGCCAACGGTGCTGGATGAAGTGCGTAACGGGATGTATTACTTCCATGAGACGATTTTTGAAGTGCTGCCGGATGTATATCAGGAGCTTGAGCGCTGTCTGAGCAAATATTATCCGGGCCAGAACTGGCATGTGCCGACCTATCTGCGTTTCGGTTCATGGATCGGGGGAGACCGCGACGGCAACCCTTCCGTGAAGGCATCCGTTACCTTGCAGACCCTCCGTCTGCAGCGCAAGCTGGCTATTCGTGAATACCAGCGTATTATGCGCGAGCTGATGCAGTACCTGAGCTTTAGTACAAGCATTGTGAATGTGACGCCGGAACTGCTGGAATCCATTGAGGCAGACCGGAATATTATCAATCTTAACCGGGTCGATGCCTGGCGTAATGATAACGAGCCTTACCGGATTAAGCTCAGCTATATGATCTCCAAGACACAGAATGTGCTGGACGATGAGAAAAAAGGAACACCAGAGCGCTACGCATCCCCGGCGCAATTCATCGACGACCTGAACGTGATTGACCGCAGCCTGCGGCATCACTACGCCGATTATGTAGCAGATACCTACATTAAGAAGCTGATTCGTCAGGTGGAGCTCTTCGGCTTCCACACCTCTACGCTGGATGTCCGCCAGCACAGCCAGGAGCATGAGAATGCAATGACAGAGGTTCTCGCCAAGATGAATGTTACACCGGATTACTCCAAGCTGTCGGAGCAAGAGAAGATTGTGCTGCTTGAGAAGCTGCTGAATGATCCGCGTCCGCTGACTTCCCCTTACCAGTCGTATAGTGAAGGGACAGAGGAATGCCTGGCGGTATACCGTGCGATCTATGAGGCGCAGGAGGAATACGGCAAGCAGTGTATCACAAGCTATCTGATCAGTATGGCGGAGGCGGCAAGCGATATTCTGGAGGTTATGGTCTTCTCCAAGGAAGTCGGCTTGTTCCGCAAAGACAACGACGGTACGGTAGTCTGTACTCTGCAGGCTGTGCCGCTGTTCGAGACGATTGACGACCTGCATGATGCGCCGCAGATTATGCGTACGCTGCTCAACATGCCGATCTACCGCGATGCGGTCCGTGCGATGAATGATCTGCAGGAGATTATGCTGGGATATTCTGACAGTAATAAAGACGGCGGTGTGGTTACAGCGAACTGGGAGCTGCGTGTGGCTCTGAAGCAGATCACGGCGACTGCCGATGAGTTCGGCATTAAGCTGAAGTTCTTCCACGGACGGGGCGGCGCCCTCGGACGCGGCGGTATGCCGCTCAACCGGAGCATTCTGGCCCAGCCGGCTTCCACCATCGGCGGCGGGATTAAGATTACCGAGCAGGGCGAGGTTATCTCCTCCCGGTATTCGATGAAAGGTATTGCTTACCGCAGTCTGGAACAGGCGACATCCGCTCTGATTACGGCCGCTATTCATGCCAGATCGCCGCAAGCGGATCTGTACGAAGCCAAGTGGGATGAGATTATTGCCCGTATCTCTGAAGTCTCGCTGAACAAGTATCAGGATCTGATCTTCCGTGATCCGGATTTCCTGACGTACTTCAAAGAGTCAACCCCGCTGCCGGAGGTAGGGGAGCTGAATATCGGTTCACGCCCTTCGAAGCGGAAAAATAGCGAACGCTTCGAGGACCTGCGTGCGATTCCTTGGGTATTCGCTTGGACGCAGAGCCGTTATCTGCTTCCAGCATGGTATGCCGCCGGAACCGGTCTGCAGAGCTTCTATGAGGGCAAGGAAGAGAATATGAAGATCATGCAGCATATGTATGCGAACTTCTCATTCTTCACGACCCTGATCGATACGCTGCAGATGGCTATTGCGAAGGCGGATCTTGTCATCGCCAAGGAATACGCCGGAATGGGCAAGAACGAGGAAGCACGTGCGCGAATCTTCGGCCAGATCGAGGCTGAGTTCAAGCTGACCTCCGAGCTGATCCTTCAGATCACCGGCCAGCAGGACATTCTGGATAATGTTCCGGTCATTCAGGAATCCATCCGCCTGCGTAATCCGTACGTTGATCCGCTCAGCTACCTGCAGGTTCAGCTCCTCGCTGAGCTTCGCGCCCTGCGTGAGGCTGAAGGGGATGACGCTGAGCTGCTGCGCGAAGTGCTGCTCACGATCAATGGTATTGCCGCCGGTCTTCGGAATACCGGCTGATGGTTTGTGAGCACCCGCTCTGACGATATTGATCTAAAAAGTCGGCGAAGCCGCTTTAAGGTTTTGATCTCAAAGTCGGCGAAGCCGCTTTAAGATTTTGAATGCGTTGTTCTTCAACCCTGTTCCCCCTTACCAAGAGGAGGGACGGGGTTTTTGCCGTTCCAGCGAGACCGGGAATCAGAGACCCGGCCGAGCCCATGCCCTACCCCATTGTTGCCTGAGATATACCTGGGCAACAAGAAAAGCAGTGGGGGGAACCAGGCTGATGGAGGGGGCGGAGCGGAAATTTGGAACTGTAGGAGCGATAGCGTTCGCCTTTATTGGCAGATTTCAACCGCAGCGTGCGGTTCCAATCAAGAAATCTGCCAATAACAGCGACCGGAAGTCCAAATGTTCTGCGCAGCCCCCGACTAATCAGCCGCCAGGGGGGCCAGGGGGTTCCTCCAGCGATCAGCCGCCAGCAACCCGGCAGCAAGCTTTTCCAGCACATTATATAGAAGGTAACAATACAAACCTTGATTTTTGCAAGCACATGATTTACGATTTAAATGCTTGTACCGTGGTCTTCGAAGAGCTGAAAGTCCAAGGGCGGCAAGTCTGGGGGAGTTAACAGGTGGAGAATCTGGAAGGCAGACTGACAAAGCTCGCCCTGAAGGGTGACCAAAGGGCATTTGCCGAGCTTGTGGAACTATATAAAGACAAAATTTATCATTTGGCTTACCGTATGCTGAATAACCGCCATGAGGCGGAGGATGTTGTTCAGGAGACTTTTTTGCGCGTCTACAGAAATTTGGATAGGTATGATGATAAGCAGAAGTTCTCGACATGGATCTACCGGATTGGCACGAACCTCTGCATTGACCGGCTGCGTAAGCGTCGCCCGACCTATTCCCTGGATGCCGAGATGAACGACCAGGAGGGGATTGACGGGTATTCGATGATTCCGAGCAATAATGTGACCCCGGAGACGGAACTGCTGCTCTCGGAGACACAGAGACTCATCTATGAAGCCATCGACAGCCTGCCCGTGAAGTACAGGTCGGTTATGATTCTGCGCTATCTGCAGGATTTGTCGCTTCAGGAGATCGGCGATGTGCTGGATATGCCTGTAACGACGATCAAGACCCGGGTGCATCGTGGCCGTGAGTTTTTACGTAAAAAGTTAGGACCCAAATTGTAAAAATAGATTATTTTTTATGAAACTCCTGCATTGCAGGGACGTATGTAAGTTAAGCAAGTCTTATGCACTAAATTAGCACGTATGAAAGGATTGGCTCCTATGGAATGCAAACTGGCCGTCTCTATGATGCACGACTACCTGGATGACGACTTGCCCGACCTGCAGCAGAGGGAATTGAAGGAGCATCTTTTATCCTGTACGGAGTGCCGTGCGAGGTTCAAAGAACTGGAACAGACCGATATGCTGATGTTTTCCCTGATGCACCAGACACCTGTGGCCTCGGAGGATTTGGTTGGCCGGATTATGGATTCATTACCGAAACCCAAGAAGGAAAGAGCCTTCATCACCTGGATCAAGCGGCATCCGGCACTGACGGCGGCGTCTATGTTCATTCTTGTGATGTTGATGAGCTCCGTAACCTTTTGGAATCAGGATCGGCAACTTGTGGTTAGAGGGGCAGACCTCGACCAGGTTGTGATCAAGGGGAATACGGTGATTGTACCCTCCGGCAAAATTATCTCCGGCGATCTGACGGTGGAGAACGGTAAGACTCAAGTCTACGGGGAAGTCAACGGGAACGTAACGGTAATCGACGGCTCGCTGTATCAGGCTTCAACCGCCCATATCTCCGGGCAAGTCAAAAGTATAGACCAAGCCGTAAGCTGGATCTGGTATAAAGTGACGAACATGTTCTCTGAAGTTGCCTACCGATAGCTAAATGTTGGTCGCTTGTAGCAGATAACTCATTTGCGCCTCTTTTTCCGGAAAGATGGCGCTTTTTTGTTGCCTGAAATGACAGGTTCATCAATTTACCAGCCGCCAAACTTGCAACCGGAGGCGTAACGTTATACCCTAGAATAAGATTCAAGCTTAACAGACAATTTACATAAACCCAGTTAATTTGAAATCACGGGGGTTTTCGGCCATGAGCTACTTTACCGACCTTACATGGAAAGAATCCATTAAAGATATAATTGATATTCTAATTGTCAGCTACATTATCTATAAAGTGCTCAATATGGTGCGCGGGACGCGGGCGGTTCAACTGCTGAAGGGGATTATGGTCCTGGTCGTCATCTGGGGCGGCAGTACTCTACTGGATCTGTATACCCTGAGGTGGCTGATGAACCAGGTGTTTACTTTTGGGATACTCGCGATTTTTATTATTTTTCAGCCGGAGCTGCGGCGGGGGCTGGAACAGCTCGGCCGGGGCAAGTTCTTCGGGCGGAATGCGGAGAATGATGAGGAGATCAGTAAATTAATCGGTGAAGTGATTAAAGCCGTGAATTATCTGGCTGTCCGCAAAATCGGGGCATTGATCGTATTCGAACGGGCCACGGGGCTTAATGAATATACGGAATCCGGGATCGCCATGCGCTCTGAGGTCAGCTCCGAGCTGCTGATTAATATCTTCATCCCCAATACGCCGCTGCATGACGGAGCGCTGATTATGCAGGGAGGCCAGATCGCTGCGGCAGCCTGTTACCTGCCGCTCTCGGAGAATCCGTTCATCAGCAAGGAGCTGGGAACCCGGCACCGGGCCGCAATCGGTATCAGTGAGGTGGCAGACTCGGTGTCTGTGGTCGTCTCTGAGGAGACCGGCCTGATCTCGCTGGCCATCAATGGACAAATTGTCCGGGATATCAAGGAAGAGTCCCTGATCTCGAAGCTGCACCAAGAGCTGAGCGCAACCAGCTCGCCCCTGATGGAGAAGAGCTCCGCTTTCTGGAAACGGAGGGGGAATAAAGACAATGGATAAATGGATGAAGAACAATAACTTCAACAAGATCCTTGCCCTGGCTCTGGGGATTATTCTGTGGACCATTGTGCATGTGGATACAGCGCCAACGTACCAGACTACGGTTAATACCGAATCGAAGACGATTGAGAATGTCAAAGTGGAGATTGAAGGCTTCGACAGTGAGAATTATGTACTGACCAAGGATGTGGACAGCGTCAGGATGGAAGTAAGAGGCAAGAAGTCCGATCTGACCTACAAGTTCTCCGATGCCTATCGGGTATGGCTGGATCTGAAGGATGTGAAGCCCGGTGATAACACGCTTCCGCTGATGTATTCGACTCCAAGCGGTGTAACCCTGGATGATATGGTCCCGAATCAGGTGAATGTGCATATCGAGGCGCGGACGACGAAGTCTTTTCCCGTCTCGCTGAATATTACGGGAGAGCCGGCAGCAGGCTATGAAGTAGGCAGTCCTGTGATTGACCCGGTATCCGTGGAGGTTACTCTTCCGGCAAGTGATCTTGGACGGGTAGCGAAGGTGCAGGGGAAGGTGGAACTGGAGGGGCAGAATGAGACTTTTAGCGAGAAGAGGCTGAAGCTCTTTGCTCTGGACAGTAAGGGGAATGAGCTGGAGGATGCGGTCATTGAACCCTCTACAGTAGCGGTAGAAGTCCCTGTTACCCTCCCGTCCAAAACCTTGCCGCTGGACATCAGCTTCACCGGCAGTCTGCCCGGTTCCCTGGTGCTGTCCAGGGTAACGCCTGAACAGGATATGGTCACCGTGTACGGCAGTGCAGAGACCCTGAAGACCTTATCCTCATATGAGGCTGTACTGGATTTGAGCACTATCAAGAATGCGGGTACAGAGCAGATGAAGCTGGAGCTTAAGCCGCCGGAGGGCACAGGCAAGATTGAACCTGCCGCAATGACCGTAGCGGTCTCTGCGGCGGAGATTACCCAGCGGACCCTCTCTGCTATCCCCATTAAGCTGGAGGGCGTCAGCAGCGGGCTGACAGCCCGTGTCATAGACCCTGGAAGCGCCACTATGGATCTGACCCTATCAGGTGCGCCAACACTGCTGGACCAGCTCGACCAGGATAGCATCAGTGTGGTTGCAGATGTCGTGGGGCTTACGGCCGGTGTTTACGATATTACGCTGCAGGTGTCGCTCCCCCGGTTCATTACCCTGGAGAATGCCGCCTCGCAGCTTGTTGCGAAGGTGGAGCTGGTAGCGCCTGCTGCTCCGGCCGCGACTGCCGTGCCGGACAGTAGCCCTATCCCGACGCCTACGCCGGAGCCCAGTGCTGAGCCTGCATCCGGGGACGAGACGCTCGTAGAGCCAACCCCGGAGCACACCGCCGAGATTATAGAGGAGACCCCGACGCCGACACATATTCCGCCGGAGACTGCTGAACCAACGCCGCCCGCAAGCGGCAATAATGCCGACAGTACGGGCGGAACGTAACCTTCCGGGCATGTAAAAGTCTATTTATATGCACCTGACATACACGAATTATCGAATCATTCATACTATAATTTATTAAGCTGAAGCAGCGTATTCTAAAGGAGAAAAAAAGATGGGTAAGTATTTCGGAACAGATGGCGTACGCGGGGTGGCTAACCGTGAATTAACAGCAGAAATGGCCTACAGTATTGGACGCTGCGGGGGATATGTGCTGGCAGGAAATGTGGAAAAGCCTAAAGTGGTCATCGGCATGGATACACGGATCTCGGGTCCAATGCTGGAATCTTCACTCATTGCGGGTTTGTTGTCCATTGGGGCAGATGTGATCCGTCTGGGTGTAGTCTCTACACCTGCTGTTGCTTATATCACAAGATTGCTCCAGGCGGATGCCGGAGTGATGATCTCTGCTTCACATAATCCGGTGGAGGATAACGGAATCAAGTTCTTTGGCGGAGACGGCTTCAAGCTGACAGACGAAACGGAGCTGCGCATCGAGGAGCTGATGGATGCCGAGCACGATGAGCTGCCGCGTCCGGTAGGATCGGGTCTGGGCACGCTGCGGGTCGATGATCAAGCGAAATATCTCTACCTGGAGTATCTGAAGACTACCATCGACCAGAGCTTCAAGGGCACGAAGGTGGTGCTCGACTGCGCACACGGCGCAGCCTATGAGCTGGCACCCCGATTATTCAAGGAACTGGGCGCTGAAGTAATTTCCATTGGGGCAGAGCCGGACGGGCTTAATATCAATGACGGCTTCGGCTCTACACACCCGGAGACTCTGCGTGCAGAGGTGCTGCGCCATGGTGCGGATCTTGGGCTTGCTTTTGACGGGGATGCGGACCGCCTGATCGCTATCGATGAGAACGGCGACGAGGTGGACGGCGACTTCATTCTCTGCATTTGCGGGGATGCGATGAACCGTGCAGGGAAGCTGAAGGATGGTACCATTGTATCTACAGTAATGAGCAACATCGGTTTCTACAAGGCAACAGAGAAGCTGTCGCTGAATACGGCGAAGACTGCGGTCGGTGACCGTTATGTGATGGAAGAGATGCGCCGCGGCGGCTATAATCTGGGCGGGGAACAATCCGGCCATGTGATTTTCCTGGATTATAATACTACAGGTGACGGAATTCTGACTGCGATTCAACTGGTGAATACCATGAAGTCTTCCGGCAAAAAGCTAAGCACACTGAAGTCCATGATGACTAAGTATCCGCAGGTGCTGGTCAATGTGCGTGTTCAGGACAAAACCAATTATCCGAATAATCCGGCCATTGAGGCCGCGATCATAGAAGTGGAAAGTAAGCTGGGCGACAACGGACGTGTGCTGGTGCGTCCTTCGGGAACCGAGCCGCTGATCCGTGTAATGGCCGAAGGGCCGGATAAGGCGGAGCTAGATCTTTTTGTAGGGCAGATTGTTGAAGTGGTTCAGCGCGAGCTGGTGTAATCACTCACTGAAGTAGCAGGAACGGGTAGCCGGTGGATGGATCAATCCGATTCGTTCACCGGCTGAATGATTAATGTGGTCATGGCTGTTTGGAAAAAGTGTGAAATGGATGAAAAAGGTTTTCTTCGCCACATCGTTGCAAAAACGGGTTGAGGTGCATATAATAGACTAAGTGTCATTCCAGAAGGAAAGCGGGGATCGTAAGGTCATTGCAACACAAGCGCCAGAGCTTGATCTTGCGCGGGAGAGAAGGGAGGACCGGTGGCTGCGTAAGCAGTACAGGACGGTCTGAACGGATCACGGCAGATGTAAGCTGACGAGGTGGAGGTGTTCGAAATGTTCGGCGGGGACCTCCCGGTGATGCACCAGAGCCGTAAATGGAAGCGGAAAATGCGAGGGCGACCTTGCACACAACGCTTTTGTGGGTGCTAACTTAAAGATGTACAAATCATGGGTATGCGCATTTGCAGGATTGCAGACGGTTCTGCCACGGCAGAGGAGAAGACTGTGCATAATCGTGACTAACGATGTAATTGACAGGTTATCATGTTGGGTGTAATGGACAACATCATATTTGCTTTTCTTCAAAACATGCCGCACGGCACGTTTCTTTCCTCATGCGCGCCTAATTACGATAAATTGGACGGAGGAAATTATAATGTGTGGTATTGTAGGATATATTGGTAATCAGAATTCGCAGGGGATCTTGGTCGAGGGTCTGAAGAAGCTGGAATATCGCGGGTATGATTCCGCTGGTATTGCTGTGTTCACGAAGGATGGTCTGCAGGTGGTAAAAGCACAGGGACGTATGGCGAACCTGGAATCCCGTCTGGATGCGACTCCACTGACAGGAAGTGCCGGCATCGGCCACACCCGCTGGGCAACACACGGCAAGCCGTCCGATGAGAACTCTCATCCTCACACTGACAACAGCCACAAATTCTCGGTAGTACACAACGGGATTGTCGAGAATTATCTGGATCTCAAGGAAGAACTGATTGCCGGAGGATGCCACTTCACCTCGGAGACAGATACAGAAGTCATCTCCCACCTGATTGCCCGTGAATACAAGGGAGATATCGTTAAGGCTGTACAGCAGGCGATTTCTTACATGCGCGGAGCGTTTGCCCTGGGTGTACTGACTGAATATGAACCGGATAAGCTGGTAGCTGTGCGTCAAGCCAGCCCGCTGATCATCGGTCTTGGAGAAGGCGAGAACTTTATCGGGTCCGATATTCCTGCATTGCTGGAATACACCCGGAACGTATATATCCTGAACGACGGCGAAATGGCTGTATTGACACGGGATGCTGTCGAACTGATGACGATTGAAGGCAATTTTATTTCTCGGGAAATGATTACTGTCGATTGGGATGCCGTTACCGCAGAAAAGGGCGGTTATGAGCACTTCATGCTGAAAGAAATCCACGAGCAGCCTAAGGCATACCGTGATACCATGCGCGGACGGATGAATGCGGAAGGCAACAAAGTCATTCTGCCTGAGCTTAACCTGACAGAAGAACAAATCAAGAACATCCGCAATATCCAAGTGGTAGCTTGCGGTACTGCATATAATGCCGGTCTGGTTGGACGTAACCTGATTGAGTCCCTGGTACGCATTCCTGTAGAGAATGACATCGCTTCTGAATACCGTTACCGTTCGCCAATCGTAACTCCGGAGACACTGGTTATTGTAGTCAGCCAATCGGGTGAAACTGCAGATACACTGGCTGCTCTTCGTGAAGGTCAAGCGAACGGAGCCCATGTGCTGGCGATCACCAACGTAGTAGGCAGCTCTATCGCCCGGGAAGCAGACAGTGTACTGGTTACGCTGGCTGGTCCAGAGATCGCTGTAGCTTCGACCAAGGCTTACACTTCTCAGCTGATCGCATTCACTTTGCTGGGTCTGTATCTGGCTGAAGTACGCGGCACACAGTCTGAGTCTGAGGTTACCAAGATTCTGGCCGCTATGCAGTCTCTGCCGGAGCAAGTTGAAGTCATCCTGGGTCAAAAAGACGCGATCAAAGCCTACGCTGAGCAAATCGCTGAGCACAAGCACCTGTTCTTCATCGGCCGCGGCGTAGATTACGCTGTAGCTCAAGAAGGCTCTCTTAAGCTCAAGGAAATCTCCTACATTCACTCCGAAGCCTATGCTGCGGGTGAACTGAAGCATGGTACCCTGGCACTGATCGAAGAAGGTGTTCCGGTCATCGCTCTGGCTACCCTGGAATCCGTGCTGGAGAAGACCGTCAGCAACATCAAAGAAGTGAAGGCCCGTGGCGCCCATGTCATGGCCATCACCCACGAAGAGCACAAAGACGACCTGCTCCGCTCCGTTGACCAGGTATTCGTAATCCCTCAGACTCTGCCGCTGCTGACTGCTGCACTGTCTGTAGTTACCCTGCAGCTGCTGGCTTACTATGCTTCGCTGGCTCTGGGTCATGATGTGGATAAGCCAAGAAATCTGGCTAAGAGTGTTACTGTGGAGTAGGGGATATAGATTTACTGTCAGAAGAAAATAAAGTTTAGACTGATGAAATTGGCGATACTGTTATTAGAGCTGTTCTACTGTCTACAGAACTTACATCCAGAATAACACCATGACTCCAAACGGGGCTACCTTCGGGTAGCTCCGTTTTCTTTTAAGGAGGTGCTGTCATCTTGGCCAAATGAAAACGTGAAATCTCAGACATGAAGATCAATAGGTTAATTAATGAATATTAAGCCAAGGAACGAGGGCCGCCTATCTTCCGTGGTTGTGAATACAGGGTGGGCTCTGCTTAAGGAAATGCCTTCTTATTCAATCCGAATCACTATAGTGTGTATTTCTTCTGGTAAACGATTTTTAATATGTCCGAATGGTGCGCACCTATGCAATTGTTCAAGTATCCAATAGTATGTTTACGAAGTAAATAATAGAGATTGAACGGTCGGGTAATTGGTGATATTTACATTTTTTTATAGAACCAATTTAGAGATAGTGCCTCGAAATTGATATAGAATGAGATAAGTGATTTATTGAATAGTCTGGTATTTAAAAGGGACTATTGGGATAAAGTAATGTTTAATCAAATTAACAATTTGAAAATAGAAAAGATGAAGCATCTTACAGCTGATTTCATAAAAGACTGGTCTCGCAAAATATGTAGTAAACTACAATAATATATACAAAAATATGTGTTGAGACTAAGAATTTACTATATAATCTACTTATAAGATAACTAAGACTGGTAGGTAACTAACTGTGAAATATACTTGTATTGAAGTCTTTTGTGGTGCTGGGGGACTAGCTTATGGACTAAAAAAGGCAGGATTCAAAGTATTGTATGCATTTGATCATAATGAGTCAGCGATTAAAACATTTAAGCATAATATAAATAAAAAAGCTGTTATTGCAGATGCACTAAAAATATCCGCAGAGGAAATAATAAAGAAGACCAAACTTGCAAAGGGTGAACTCACACTTTTATCCGGAGGGCCTCCCTGTCAAGGGTTTTCTAGACAAAACAAAAATGGTGAGAATGGTGATAAACGAAATAGATTAATAGTAAAATATATCCGATTAGTGCAAGGAATAGAGCCTAAGTTTTTTTTGTTAGAAAATGTGGATACCTTTAAAAAAAAGCGTGGCCAAGCATATCTTAATCTACTCCAGCAAGGATTAACAAACACATATAATATCATGGTAAGAGAAATTAATTGTGCTGATTTTGGTGTTCCTCAAACCAGGAAAAGGACGATTGTAATTGGTGTTCGTAAGGATATTAATTGTATATATACATTCCCTGAAGTAAGTCACCCACAATATAAATGGGTTACTGTTAGGCAGGCGTTAAAAGGACTAGATTCACCACCAGCAGATGGATCGGAACATCCTGAATTACCAAATCATACCCTTGCAAATATTACGGAGATAAACCGGGAGAGAATTAAGTATGTTCCTCAAGGTAGTGGACGAAAATGCTTACCTCGAAGACTTCAGTTACAATGTCATAAGAAAAAAACAGGTTGGCCGGACGTTTATGGTAGGATGTCTTGGGATAAGCCTGCACCAACAATCACGGGAGGATTTGATAACTTTACTAGAGGTAGATTTGCTCATCCTCAAGAACATAGACCCATAACATCTAGAGAAGCGGCAATACTTCAGAGCTTTGATAACAAGTTTGAATTTTTTGGAACTAAAGGTGATATAAGACAACAAATAGGTAATGCCGTTCCACCATTGTTAGCAAAGGTACTTGGAAAATCCATAATTACAGCTCTAAAGGCTGCAGAAGTAACAAGTCTTAAATAAGGAGTGGTTCTTTTGGCAAGATTTCGAACCAAAGCTCGAGCAGTAGATCTACTGGGTAAGCAGCAAATTCGAGATGAGATTACAGCAATTTCAGAGTTATTGAGAAACTCTTATGATGCCGATGCATCAGAGGGACTCATTGATGTGTCTTTAAAAGAAGAACATATAGTGGTCTGGGATGATGGCGATGGAATGAATGAAAAAGACCTCGTAAATAACTGGTTGACTATAGGCACTTATTCTAAAGCAAAAGCTTCACCTGTGAAAACTTCCAAACGTCGCATTAAAATTGGTGAAAAAGGTATCGGTCGATTAGCTATATCTTTGCTAGGAAATCAGTTGTTGATCATTTCGAAAAAAAAGGTTGAGAATGTGTGGTCTCTGCTTTATTTACACTGGGGCTTATTTAGAAATGAACAGCTGTTTTTAGAAGATATTGAGATACCAACAAGAAGCTTTAATTCAGTATCTGATCTTAATAGTTTTTTGGAGAACGATTTCCAATCTCTAAAGAATGAATTGATTGAAAATCTTGATTATCCAAATAAATGGAATGATGAAGAAAAATCAAAAATTAGGAGCGAAATTCTTAACTTCAAACTTTCTAAGGATATTTATAAGAGAATACAAATAAATGAATCTCGAGGTGGAGGGACAATCTTTTTCATTAGAAATATTGAGAACGATTGGGATTGGGAAATTTATAAGACTAATATTGAAGATGAGAGTCGAAAAGAGAGAAAACGGAGACTTCAAAATGTGCTTGTGTCTTTCTCGAATTTAATTGATTTATTTGATAAAAAAGAAGATGAAAATAGTAATGATGGTTTCACTCCACGTATACATATAGATGGTCAAAAATTAGAACGAGAATCATGGTTTAATCCAGATGACATTGAATTATATGATTATGCTCTTAAGGGGAAAATAGAAGAGGGCTTATTTACTGGGCAGGTTTATGTTCGTAATTCATCTGACACTGATGTTTTTGACGTAACAAACATTGAACTGACCAATGGCATCCATACAAGCAGTATGGCAAATTGTGGTCCTATTGATGTTAAGTGGTTTTTTATTGAAGGGAGAGATGATCTAACTTCACTGACAAAAGAACAATCAAATATGATGCGTGAAAAACTAAGCGATTCTGGAGGTATATATGTCTTCCGTGATGGTTTAAGAATACTACCTTACGGAGAGCCAGGGAACGATTTTCTGAGAATCGAAGAAAGACGTTCAAAAGGAGCAGGCTACTATCTTTTCAGTCATAGAAGAATGTATGGTTTTTTGGAGATTAGTAAACTGAAAAATAAAAACCTAATTGATAAATCAAGTAGAGAAGGTTTTGTAGAGAATACGTTTTACAAATATTTTATAGCAGTTAGCCAAAATCTACTGGTTTGGTGGGCAAGAGATTTTCTTGAATCTACAAAGGAATCTGGATTGCGCGCTCAAAGAATTAAGAGATTACAAGAGGATAGAGAAAGAGACGAAAGAATAATTAAGCAACAGAGAGAAGAAGAAAAAAGAGAAAGAATGTATTTCCGTGAATTAATGGATGTATTGAATTCATTTCAAACACAGGTGGATAGTAGCTACAATCGTATTAAGAACATCATTCAATTGGAATTAGAATCAAAAGTAAAATATTTAGAACACAGATGTGCCAATATACAGGAATATTCTGACGAATTATTCTATATAAAAATGGAACTATATAAGTTCATTTCTGATTTGGATGAATTGGTAATCCCCTATAATTCGAGATATTTTCATTCTCCAGAGACTCTAGATCAAATTGATCAAGCAGGCTTGCTGATTAAAATGTATAAAACTAAATTAGAGAGCATCATAGAAGATTCAATCAATAACTTGGAGGAACCCGACTTTAGTACTGCTAACGACAGTAATGAAGATAAGGTTGATGTGCTCTCGGATAGAATTCAGCAAATCACCAAGTGGAAAGATAATGTATTTAAGCCTCTTTGTGATGAGACGATAAGTAAACATTTAAATGAATTGAAAAACGAATTTTATACTTTAATTAATGACATAATTCATAATTATGAAATTAATCTAAGAAAGTCTCAGCTTCGCTTCATTGAATCTATTCAACTGGAGTTAGAAGAGAGTAATGCTTTATTATATGAAGTTCTAGAGAAAGTACAATCTTTTGATTATATACTTGATCCAACAAATGTTGAAATAGAGATCAGTACCGTAATTAGCCAGCATGAACTTTTAATAAATAAAGCCCAGCAAGAATTATTACAGTTTTCAGTCGGAATAAAAACTTTGGATCTTACAAGGAACATACGGAGTTTTTTACATGAGGCCAAGGAAAAGTTAATAGATGGTGATAAGTATTTTTCAGATGACGATTTCATTGGTTTCTTAAAGAAAGAAGTCATAATGTATAGGGAGCTTTCGTCAATTGGCTTAGCTGCTGAACTTACTAGTCACGAATTTAATGCTCTGTATAATAGCATAAACGAGAATATAAATATACTATATAAATCTCTAAGCAAAACTAAAGCGTTGCCGGTGATAGAGAGAACAAGAAATGCATTTAAATCTTTGGAAAGATTACACCAGAGAATGAGTCCTTTATACCGTCAAGTTAGAGCAAGAAAGGAAAGAATTATTTTAAAACAGTTCATTGATAACGTGCTAGAATATTTTGAATCGGATATCAATAGATATAATATTCAAGTTCATATCCGCTTCTCAGAAGAATTGTTAATTAAAGAAAATGAAGCCGTTTTATTTACTCCTATAGTTAACATTATATCAAACTCTATATATTGGTTACTTAATCAGAGTACCAAAGAAATACATTTTTACGCTAATGATAATAAACTCTATATACATGATACAGGTCCAGGCATTCCTACTAAAGATCAAACAAGGATTTTTGAACCGTTTTTTACAAGGAAAGTTGAAGGTAGAGGTTTAGGACTTTTTTTATCAAGGGATATTTTGGAAAGCAGAGGCCATAAACTTTACCTCATAAGCCAAGGTGAAGAAGTAATACCTCTTAGCGGTGCATGTTTTTGCATTGAGTTTAATACAGAAGCCTTTGGAGATGATATTTAATATGAGTGAGATCATGCAGGTTGAAGCGATAGTGAAGCGATATTTTGATAATGCAGTTATTGTTGATGATCAATTAAACTTTAATGAAATTGAACTGCCTGAAATAACAGACGAAGAACTTGGGGAAATCCCTGATGATTTTTTGATGATTGATGATGTTGCTTCAACTACTGAAAATGATTTAAATGAAAGACCTAAAGAGTTACTTCAACAACTGACTCTTGACGGATTTATTGCATATCCATATAAATATGGTACACAAAGTGCTAGTGCACAACTGAGGTTTTTATCAAAAGTATTAGATACAACAAAATTACTTTTTATCGATTGGAACCTAGAAAATTTCAATCCTGATTCTCCTGAAAAACCTGGAAAAGCAGCTATTGAAATTTTGAATTATTACTCAAGCCAACTAGTTGGTTTAAAATGTGCAGTAATCTACACACAAGAAGATTGTGACGTTGTTATAGGTCAAATCTCTTCACATTTCGATGTAATTGATAGAGAAAGTTATTTTTTTCAAGAGCACGGAAAGACGGAAGGAAACTCTTTATTTGGTTTCGTAATGAAAAAGGATATTGAACCAGCAGAACTTATAAGAAAGATATCGCAAATTTTATTGAGTGATAAATGTATCCCAATTCATATTATGGATAGTGCTAGTAGACTTGAGAAGAGCATAACTAAAGCAATTCATAAATTTAACGCCCCTTTTGAACAGGTACTGTTAACACAGATTTTATCGTCAGAAATTAAAAATGAAGGCATACCGAAATTTTTAGATGATACGTTTCTATCAAGTGTATTATCAGACGACACAGTAATACAACCAAGTAATTTTCTTTTTAGTGCGAAAAGAAACAAAATAAAGAATGTCTTAAAAGCAAAAACAATTCAAATTTCTAATATTTCTACTTTTTTTGATGTTATAAACTTTAAAGGGAAACAAGTGATATTGGATTTATTTAAAAATTCTGAATTTGTTGAAGGTCTGGAGAAAGTTTTTGGGGACGAAGAAATTATATCATTTGAAGATTTGAAAACGAGAATTCGTTCAATACTCCCAAACCCTTCACTGGATAATAAAATCAATGAAATAGTATTAATGATATTCTTGATTGTCGATTATATTGATAATACTGAGGGATTTAAAAATGCATTTTTAGAACAAACTTATTACTTCACTAAGCTTCTGAAATTTATGGATACAGCAGGAGAAAAAATTCATACAGGAAGCATTTTTAAAAAAAATGATGACGATACTTATTTGTTATGTATTACACCTTTCTGTGATACTCACCGACCAGATAAGGTGAAGGATATATTTAAATTTGTTGTGGGCAATATTGTGAGTTCTGATAAAGAGTTACTTAAGAATAATAGTGATAATTTTGCCTGTACAGGAGTGCCTTTTGATGAGGAGAAAGCTGTGAAATTTATTAGATGGGATTTCTACCACGTAATTTCTATGAAGAAAGAAGAGGTTTTAAGGGATTGTGAGAAGATTTCCACTTTAAGGAAGGAATATATTCAAAATATAATTAATAGATACATTTCATATCAAGCAAGAGCAGGAGTAAATGAACTTTTTTTCAAAGAAACTTACAGAGAATCGTTTTACAACGTATTTAACTAATTAGCCTTAGTCTAATACTTTATTTTTTGTTTTATAACTGCTACATATAGTATAAAAAAGTCAGTATAAAACCTATTTGAGCATTTTTCACTAATCTAAGCCCTTATTATACAAAGGTTTTTCGAGCATGAAAAAGGACTTCACCCCAACTTGTAGAAGTTTTTTGGTAACGACACCAAAATACTCAAGAGGAGGAAGTCTGCTTTGTATATTCTCCAAGAAAGTCTATTTTCCTTTGAGGAGCTTCAAAAAATCGAATCGAAAGAGCGATTGCCTATCTTTTTCAGTGGACTGGACTTACGACCGTATGCGAAATAATTAAGAAATCCTTCACCCCGAGGAGCAGACGGACACTGCCGTCAAGGTATTCTTCACGAACTACTCACGACCTGCTTAGAGAACATCGATACTTTCACCGGTCTTGCGCACAGACTGGAGTTTGACCTTCGCTTCCGTTACCAATGTGGACTTCGACTAGACATCCCTTGCCCCTTCAATTTCTACGTTAAGCCGAGTCTTTGCTGAGTTGACTCGCAAAAGCCTTGCCCAGCGGTTATTTGACGATCATGTCGCTTAGTGTCAAGATGCTGGACTCATCGATGGAAGTCATGTCGCCATCGACAGCGCAGCCATTCACGCCTACGAGAAAAAAGAACCCAAGCGAAAAAGCGAACTCACCGGCAATGCCAACTGGGGAGTTAAACTCGATACGTTTGGCAACAAAGTCAAGTGGTTTGGGTATAAGCTGCATCTGGCCGTCGATACGAAGAGTGACCTTCCGATCGCCCTAAACGTTACACCTGCTCATGTGAATGATGGCGATGAGGAACCTACACTCATGAAGCAAACCGCCGAACGATTCAAGCCTCGTTTTTTCATGTTGGATGCAGGATATGACCAAATGAAAAACTAAGAAACGGCTCGCAGCGTCAAGGCTCAATCGATTATTCCCATGAACCGGAGAAACGAAAAGGAAACTCCCGCAGGCATGACTAACAAAGGGACACCTTGCTGTTCGATGGGCTTTCCGATGACGTATTGGGGATAGGAAAAGGAACGGTTGAAGTTTCGTTGTCTACATGTTACGGGGCAAGGGTTTGTCCTTTAGGCATGACAAGTTGTTGTCGTCTAATAACGGAATGGTCGTTAAAGTTAGCAGCATAGACGATTTACGCCGATATGCGTTACCACACCGAGAACGCGGAAATTGGAAAGAACTCTACAACTAAGGAACCAGTGTGAAACGATGTAACTCTCGAATGAAGTCGTACCTCACCGCAGACCAATTGCATGTTTGGGAATTCAGAAGGTCGCGACTCACCAATATTTGAATGCAATTGTTTACTTGCTTCTGCGCTAGCAGTTATGGAGACAACGAGTCACAAACGCCGCTTGAATTTTCAATTTTATGAAAATCCTGCCCTTGTCCATTTACATCTTGTTCTCTAGAAATTTCATTTCAGCTTGTCAGTCTAACCTTACTTTTTTTTCCGAAATGAATTATGCAAAATGCTCATTTTAAAAAAGTTAACGATTATGTAGCCAAAAAACCGCAACAGATCAACAACACTAGTCTAATATTTTATTTTCTTTAAGAACTGGTGGAATCCGTGGGCTTAGTATGAAATCATCAACCGGAGAGTAGCAGCTTTATTACAAATATACGAAGGATGTGAGCCTTTTGACGAGACTGGTTACAGCTATCCTGAGCCTCCCAGTAGAAGACTGGATCACTCTAGACCCGAGAAACCCCAAACATTTGGATGTCGATGAATCCATAGTAGTTATGAAATGCATTAATTCTTCCTTGTATACGCCGATGCAAACAATGGGGATGTCACACCGTTAGATCAACGGAGAACGGGTGGCCATACGGTTAAGTAGCCTGAAGCTAGTTTTTATAATCCAACGACAGGGCAGCGAGCCATCGTTGAGATTAAGCGCTTCGGATATGAATCTGATAAAGCCAAAGCGGATCTTCTCTTTAAATACCCACAATTTTACAATTATTTTTTAGAAATCAATAGACTTTATTCCAATCCATATACCCGTATTTATTTTAAGTTCACAATTAATAAATTCGGAGTGAGTCTTTGTGATCCTGAAGATATATTTCTTGAATTTCATGGCGATTGGAATGATAACTGGGAAATGCCCCAGTAAACCGTATAGCGAACGCTTGTTTTGCATCTGTTAAACTGCTGCTACTTCCTCAGCGGCTTTCACTTTCTGAATTTCTGCATATGTGTATTTCAATGTATAAGGACACAGAGATATTTAATCTCAGCTGTTTTTTAATTCTCCTTAACCAGTTTCCCCCAACTGCCCCGGATCTTAATTTGATCACCAGGTTTTAAATTGTCTTATTGTATTGAAATGCCCCCGATCTCGTCCAACTTATTATGAAGAAATGCAAGCTTATCCATTTCATATTCTATATTTTCCAAGAGCTTTTCCAGGTAGCTTTCATTTACAGACTCCGCAGCCTCAACCTTTTTAATTCGCCGCTCATACTCGCGGATATTTTTATTGCATTCCTCATGTAGAAAGAAAATAAAGTGTTAGAATTGGAAAATAAAGTTGTAGACTGGTTTTCCGAATGAAGCTGGGCTATACGTTTAGCGCGATTAACGGTGGAGGCCGGCATGAGCGGTTGCTTCTATTAAGGTAACGGAGCCCGATACTTTTCATACCAGTTCGTACAGTTCAGTCTAAACTTATGTTTTCTTCAAACCTAAAGAAGGTTTGAGTATGATTTATTTGAGGTTATATGAACTTACTGTAACAACTAAATTCTTCCTGTCTATAAAGGCTTTGTTAGCTGCGCTTATACGGGTTTTTTTTTTTGGAAATAGTGCTTTTCCCATGGATTATCAAAGATTATAATTGATATTATTCCTCCGTAAGTGAATATCTGTTTTGTTCCTAATAAGGTATTGTTAGGATTAGGTGGCTTAATAACTTCGATTGATTATTAATGGAACTCTAAAAGTTGATCTATGTAGAGGTGAGTAAATGTCGTATCAAAGGTGGACAGCGTTTGACCATTCAACATGGGTATACAAGGTATTTAATCATCATCATACCTCATTGAATAAGTATTATTGGAGTTACGAGCCAGTGCATAAACATGCAAAATTGTCTTTTGCAAGTTCAATATCTATCTCGAATCAAATAACCCCAAAAGATTTCTTTAGTTTTAGTGACCCTGTTGATGAACGGAGAATACCACCGAGCCACAAGGATTGGGAAGATGATATTGATGGATTTTTAAATTGGGTTAGGTACTCGTGCCTAGAGTCGGCGAGCTCATATTTTGAGATATACCTTGCAACGGTATGTTCTCTAGCGCTCGAATCAGATCCGGGAGTTGAGACGCGACATACTAGAAGCTTAGATGGAATTCATAATTTAAAGACTACGCCTAATTACTCAAAGGTTACCTTAGTAGAAGATATAACAAAAGGAAGCTGGAGTAGCAGGATAAAAGCATACCGGCGAGTGTTTGGTCACGTCCCAGCAACGCTATCGGTTAATCTTTCTCATCTTGATCACGTACGAAAATTAAGGAATAAATTTGCACATGGTTTTGGTAGGGACATCTCGGTTATGAAAGCCGCCCGAGGACGTACTTCTGAAGCGAATGCCATGGAAACTATTACTCTTTTGGATTTAAAAACTTATTTGGGAATGTTTGATACTGTTGCAAAGGCTGTTGATGAACATTTATACCATAATCATATCGGGGACTATGAGATTGTATACTTGTTTCATGAGTACTTGACTAATCCACCAATTGTTGAAATTAGACCAGGAGTTTTTGAGAGAGTAATGTTAAAAGGTGCGTCACAAGATAAAGCTCATAGATTTAAGAAACTAGTTGGAGAGTTAGGAGTATTATTGAGGAGTAAGGATTACTTTGAACAGATGGTTCGCCACTACTACTCTGTTTGACAAAAAAAAATACAAGGTAATAAGTTTTTTTAGGAACCAACTTTAATGTCACTGAACACATTGTTAATTAATGTAGATATGAAAATATTCATCGATTAAGTTAATTCATCTTGAGCCGTCCTGAGAAATTAGGACGGCTCATTTTTGATGGAAAGATAAAAAAATAAATCAAACTTCATCGTTAAATCCGGTAGTGTCTGCTATCATTTATAAACGATTACATCCTGCGGGACCTAGGGTAGTTAAGATATCATGATTTTCAAAGAAACAGTAGGCATAGAACAGAAAACAAGTTGTCATGAAAGAGGAAATCCATATGCTGTATATATTCGGCGGGTTGCCAGGCACCGGTAAGTCTACATTAGCATCAGCTTTAGCAAGCGAACTGCGGGCACCGTATCTTTGGGTTGATGTCGTAAGTAATGTAGCAGAGTCTCTAGGAATTCCGTTTGTCGAAATCGAAGTGGTCTGTTCGGACGAATGTACACACAAGCATCGAATTACCACTCGTACAACGGATATTCCTGGATTTACCCTCCCCACTTGGAGTGAGGTGAAGAACAGACATTACGATGCTTGGGACCGTGACCACATCGTGATTGATACAGCGCATCAGACCGTGACGGAAAGCTGGATGTCGTTACGTGAACAACTAAGTCTGAAGAAGTTAGCTACTTAGATAACCCAAGAATCCCCTGAACATCGGTCGCCGGAGGTCTCCCATACTGGCGGGCATATTCGCGGCTGAACTGGGAGGGGCTCTCATAGCCTACGCGGAAGGCGGCATCGGAGGCTTGGAGGGATTCGGTTAGCATGAGGCGGCGGGCTTCCTGCAAGCGGATGACCTTCTGGTATTGCAGCGGACTCATGGCAGTGACGCGCTTGAAGTGCTTGTGGAAGGCGGAGTTGCTCATATTTACGGACTCTGCAAGCTGTTCAACGACAAGGGATTGATCGTACTGCTTAGTGATCACTTGGATAGCTTGAGCAATCCGGTGCGCATGGCTGCCGATGATGGCGAATTGATGCAGGTGGGAGCCCTGGTCGCTTTGAAGAACGCGATACAGAATTTCGCGGATCAAGAGCGGGGCCAGAACAGGGATATCCTGTGGCGCATCGAGTAACTGGATGAGCCGTACGATGGCAGCAAGTAAGGACTCAGAGGTTCGGGCAACTGTGATGCCGAGGGACGTTTCACCGGGAACGAGGGTGGTGTCCGCCATTTCTTTTACAATTTCCAGGATGGTGCCAGGATCGAAGCTTAGCTTGATGCCAAGAAACGGATGATCAGGCGAAGCTCCGGTTATTCTTCCGTTGATCGGCAGCTCAACCGAAGTGACCAGGTAAGTGGAAGGATCATAATGATAAGTTTCGCTGGACAGGGTGGCTGCTTTGGCTCCTTGGGCAACGACACAGATCGACGGCTTATAGACAGACTCCAGCGGTTCTGCTGCATCCGTGGCGCGCATCAACTGCAAGGAAGGAATATGCGTCTGGTAGGTGCCTGCAGATGGAGCATGGCGAAGAATCAGCGCAGCCAATTGCTGCAAAAGCGGCCCGGTCCGCAATGTATCGTCCAAGTTAGCTGCCTCCTTTTCATGTGGTCATAAGGTTTGCTGTTATCATAGCGGGAAAAAGAGAAATAGGCAAGAAGTGAACAGGTCTGTTATAACGGGATGCTCTTCGATTGATGTACAATGAAACCATAAGGCCAACAGATCATCATCCGGCCTAAGCGAACTTAAGGAGAGTGGTCTAAGTGAGTCAGAACGGAAAAGTAGCCATCGTCACAGGTGCATCGAGGGGCATTGGAAGACAAATCGCTATTCAATTGGCCGGGTTAGGAATAAAAGTAGCTGTCAATTATTCATCTAACCCTGGGAAAGCGGACGAGGTCGTCCAAATCATTAAGGAGTCTGGCGGGGAAGCGATAGCCGTTCAAGGCGATGTAAGCAAGGTGAGTGAGGTCGAATCCCTGTTCTCGGAGACAATCGGGCAATTCGGGCGCATCGATATTTTGGTGAATAATGCCGGAGTTATGGAATGTGTGCCTATCGCAAACGTAACAGAGGAGATGTTCGACCGTCAATTTGCTGTCAATGTCAAAGGCACTTATTTCGCCTGCCAGCAAGCGATGAAGCATATGGAGCGGGGCGGAACGATTATCAACTTCTCGACCTCTGTATCGGGTGCAATGCTGCCAACCTATAGTGTCTATGCTGCAACCAAAGGGGCAGTCGAGCAGTTAACCCGCCAGTTAGCGAAGGAATTCGGAGCAAAGGATATCGTTGTGAATTGTGTTGCACCCGGGCAAGTATCGACGGAGTTATTCCTGAACGGGAAATCTGAGGAGCTGGTGGATTCCTTCCGGCGGATGAATGCTTTTGGACGGCTTGGCGAGCCTGAGGATATTGCGAATGTGATCGACTTGCTTGTCAGTGACAAGGCCCGCTGGATTACAGGACAGACGATTCGTGTGAATGGTGGATTCAACTGATACAACTGATGAGTTACCTCCTCTAACGCCTATGGTTTATAATGGGTGAAAAGGAGGGGACGAAATGAATAAAGGCATGCTTCTTGTTCTAAATGGAACTTCAAGCTCCGGGAAGAGCTCCATCTCGGCTGAACTTACGAAACAGAAAGAGATTCCGTTTTATCATGTGTCGATTGATGATTTTTTCATGAATTACAATGATTTCATTAATCATAAATTTCCAGACGAGCCTGTACGGGAAATAGACCATCAGGTGGTCTCGCAAATACTGGATGACTCCATAGTCTCCGTGTACTACTCGACGATTAAGCTGTTATCCGAAATGGGATTCAATGTCATCGTGGATACCGTATTCGACAACGATAAGAGATTTAATGAGTTTTGGGATCATTTTGCTGATCGGACTACGCTATTTGTTGGTGTCCTATGCTCCCGGGAAGAGCTCATCCGAAGAGAGCAGGCCAGAGGGGACCGGCAGATTGGTCTAGTGGATGCCCAGTTCGACATCGTCTATCGTTTTGATGAATATGACCTTGAAGTGAACACGGAAGAGCTGACTCCGGCAGAATGCGCCGAACAGATAATTAACTATATTAAGTCCAATCAGGAATACTCGGCATTTCAGAAATTGTGCAAAAGAGATGGTAATCTTAATAGAACGCTACTGACATAACGTTGTCAGGAAGGGTGGGTATAATGAAGACTATATAAACCTACAAACACGAATATTAGGAGGCTATTATGTCTGTCATTGGACCCGATTTCATCTCACTTCAGGTCAGCGATCTTGAAGGCTCTGCTGAATTTTATCAACACTATCTTGGACTCGTCCGTTCACAGGCGGGCCCGCCTCATGCGGTGGTTTTTGACACAAAGCCTATTGCCTTTGCACTTCGTGACCTCATGCCGGGAGTCGAGCTCATTACGGGGACTCAGCCTGGACTTGGTGTTGCGCTATGGCTCTATGCCCCGGATACGCAAGACATTCACGATAAACTCGCAGCAGCAGGCGTGACAATTACATCCGCCCCCATCGACGGCCCCTTCGGACGTACCTTTACCTTCGCCGATCCGGACGGTTATCTGATAACTCTTCACAGTAAAGGCTGATTACATTAAGATTATATTACTTTAAGTATATTGCTCCCCATATGGTAAACAGGTGAACTGATAAATCCTGTTGCTAAATGGGGAGTTTCTGTTTGACCGAATTGTATTTTATAGAGAAAGCAGATGCGAGAGAGAAATTTGTGGTGAATTATTTAAGAGGAGGAAATATTATGATAAAAAAATGGACATTTGCATTGCTTTCATCAGCATTTCTTATGCTATCTTTAACAACTGGGTCTAGTTATGCGGCTGAGGCACAAACATCTACAACGATTAACAATGGTCAAATAAACAACGGACGAGTCTTAATTCCCTTACGTGCTGTCTCCGAAAATCTTGGCGCAAGCTTGGAATGGTTTCAAACAGATAAAGTTGTTAAAATCAAAAACGGGAATTCGACTATATGGCTTGCGGCAAATTTCAAACGTGTGATTATTGAATCTGCTCCATCGAGTGAAACTCCAGATACACCGTCACGGAAATATGTCGATTTGGATACTGCAACACAAGTCATCAATGGAACAACTTATGTTCCTCTTCGTTTTGTTAGTCAGTCGTTAGGGGCAACGGTAATGTGGAACCAACTGTCTAAACAAGCAACAGTAACAGTGGGTAACAAAGGATTGGTTGTTAATATGGAGACCCCATCTGTTCAAATTCCGGAAAAGAATAAAATTTCTGAAGCACGTTTGAAACTTCTATCAGATAAATTAAATCAAGCCTCAAATGTATCTTCAATTAAAAATGTAAATTCAACCTTTAAACCGTACTTCACGGATAAATTAAT
Organism: Paenibacillus sp. FSL P2-0136; assembly: GCF_037975325.1. Taxonomy (NCBI): domain Bacteria; kingdom Bacillati; phylum Bacillota; class Bacilli; order Caryophanales; family Paenibacillaceae; genus Paenibacillus; species Paenibacillus sp. FSL P2-0136. Next base: position 6,379,893 of record NZ_CP150244.1, on the reverse strand, counting down.
TAAGTCTATTACTCAGAACAAAGGATTGAAAACAGCGGGTACTTATGAAACGCCTGTCACTTCACCTATTTATACTAGTAAGAATTCTTGCACACTTTCACAATCTGTAATAGTAGCGAATGGTCTTACAGGTGAAGATCAATATGCAGAAGATCGGACAGTCTCGCTAATATTCGCGAACGGAACTTGGAAGGTGGATAGCGTCACCAAGGGGTCTAGAGTTCTGATTTCGGGATTCTCTGATTATCATCCACAGTGAACAGGAGGTGTGTAAATTTGAGACCTGGGGTGAAGTGGTCAGCCTTTTTCTTATCCCTACTGGGTATTGGACTAAGTTTTCTGTTTCTGTTTGATAACCCATACAGTGAGCAGGCGGTATCCAGCAGCACACAAGTGATTGTGGTCCTCATGCTCATTGTACCTTCAGCCGTCATGGCCATTTCAATCTGGCGTGGTCTTCGCTTACTTATGGCCATTTCTTTGATCTGGCTGGCACCCTATTCCTTCTATTTCGCGATTGCATCTATTCCGAGCATTTGGAACGTTTTTTTCCTGATCCTATTGGTTCAATTCGTGGCTACCGTTTCATGCAAACGCTAGGACTTCATCTATGAGACCGCGAGGAGTTCGACCTGAAGGAGCTGCGCCATATTCGCAAGGGGCAGCCCTCTTTTTTGTGGCGAGCTATCGATCTTCATTATTTTTCCAAACAATGCACAACAAAACCGGTACAATCACCGTCTAACCTAAAGAATGGAAAATAGCCTCTGAGGAGAGTGAACCACAGGTGTTTAAAAAGCTGGCTTTAACCCTACTAATGACGACGATGGTGTTCAGTGCAGGCATAGCGGGTCCATCGCAGGACAAGGCCCAGGCTGCCGGTGCTGGTACTGTGCAGGCCAAGACAGCAGATCAATTATATCCAATTGAAGTGAACGGGAAATACGGCTTCATCAACGGCAAGGGCAAGGTGGTTATTGAAGCGGTGTATGATAGTTATGGTTACTCAGGAATGCCCGGAGGGACGGTGTATGTCGAGGACCATGCGGCTAAAAAGCAATATTATCTCAGTTCAGCAGGCACCAAGCTGTTCGAATACAAGTTGAGAGATGCCGGCATTCTGTATAATGACCGCGCGCTGTATACAGCGAAGGTTCAACTCGCCGGCGGGGCCACGGCGACCCGGTACGGGTATATCGATAGCCAAGGCAAGGTGGCCATACAGCCAATCTATGTCCGGGCATTTAATTTCTCCGAAGGTCTGGCCCGGGTCAATATGGGTAAAGCCTCGGGTTACATTAACACTAAGGGCACGCTTATCGTTCCTTACAGATATAGCTTTACTTCTGATTTCTCGGAAGGCATGGCGGCCGTTACACTTGCCGTTGGCGGCAAATACGGCTATATCGACACCACCGGCAAGCTTCGCATCACCCCAAGGTATGATTACGCCACACCGTTCTCCGGCGGGGCGGCAGTTGTGTATGTGAACGGCAAATACGGCTACATCGACAAAACAGGCAATTACCTGATTAAGCCGCAGTTCAGCATGGCCCAACCCTTCTCGGAAGGGCTGGCGTTCGTCGAGCGCAATGGAGCCACCTTCTATATTAATAAGAAGGGCGCCAAGGTCATTCAGGGATTCACGGCTGGAGGTTTGTTCAAGGGTGGTCTGGCTCCGGCAAGCCCGGGGCAGAGGTACGGCTATATTAATACCTCTGGACGCTTCGTGGTTAAGCCGCAACTCTATTGGGCCGCTGATTTTAAAGGCGAACTGGCAGAAATCACCCTGCTGGTTCCAGATACTCGCGAGGAAATCAGAGGGTACATGAACCGCAGCGGAACCATCGTCTGGCCGCCGGCTTCCGAGCTTCCGGGCGGAGTGGTGAAACCGTAACTAAATCAATCAAGGGTAGAGGAGGCAATAATATTCAATGGGCAACGACTTATACAGAAAACTAGGGGCAGCCTTTCTGATTACGGCCGCGTTAATCTACACTATCGAGCGTGTAGGTACATTGATCGCTCGAAATTATGAAATTTCTGCGTTATACCAAGCGCAAATGTACGATGTCCAGCCTAAAACTCATATCGCAGGCTTCTTCGATAATCTCTTTGTGCCAATCCTTACGTTAATTGGTGTGATACTATTCGTATACGGTTTTCCGAAGAAAACAAAATAGGAGAGTGAACAGCGATGAACAGTGATGAAAGGTTTTCGAACCGGGTCGATTCCTATTTGAAGTACCGCCCAAGCTATCCACAAGAGGCTATTGATTATTTGTACGACAATATTGGTCTGCGCCCGAACAGTAAAATAGCAGATATCGGTTCTGGCACTGGGAGCCTGTCCAAGCTGCTTCTGGAACGCGGCAGCGATGTAATCGCGGTCGAGCCCAATCAGGCAATGCGTGAAGCCGCAGAGCAAAGGCTCAACAGCAACCCGAGCTTCCAGAGTAGATCAGGATCTGCGGAAGCTACCGGGTTACCGGATCGGTCGGTTGAGTTTATTGTCTGTGCGCAGGCATTTCACTGGTTTGACCGGCAAGCCGCGCAAACGGAGTTCCGGAGAATACTACAGCCTGGCGGGAAAGTCATACTCATATGGAATTCCCGGCTTACAAACGGTACTTCATTTCGTGAAGAGTACGATCAACTGCTTCACACCTACGGAACCGACTATGAACAAGTGAATCATAAAAACATTTCTCAGGCGATGCTTGTCTCTTTTTTTAAAGAGAATACGATGCATAAAAGCCAGTTTGAAATGACTCAGGAGTTCGATTTCGAGGGTCTGAGCGGCCGGCTGTTATCCTCCTCCTATAGCCCTGTTCCCGGACATCCGAATTACAATCCGATGATGACAGAGCTGCAGAATATATTTGACAGGCATAATCAGGGCGGTGTGGTTCCATTTGAATATGAGACTGAGATTTTTTGGGGAGAAGTATAGTTAAAAGGTATACACATGATCCTTAATATCCGCCCAGGCAAGCGTTCCATCCGGCATCCAGCCCAGCAGTGTGCCTGCGGATATGAACGTAAAGGTCCGTTCCTGAGTGTCATAGACCTGTATGGTTCCTGTATCCGACTGGAAGGCTGCGAATCTGTTGTCGGGTGACCACATCAGCCCGGATAGCAACAGGTCATTATGCGGTTGCCGCTCATGCTCTGCGAGATCCTTCTTTAGCTGGTCCGTGATCCGCTGATCCTGCATCACCGTGGACGTTCCGCTTCCGGTGTTGTAACGGACTTGTCCAAGCGGGTTATGCTCACCTCTGTCTGCGGGAAGGATCAGATTTGAATCGTCCTCCCAAGTCAGAGAATACACGAACAGGAAGCCGTCACTATGGGAGATGAAGGCGGCGTTCTGCTGCGAATGCAGTATTTTCCCCTTCTGATCCAGCACCGTCAGGTCCGCCCCAGGTCCAATGTATTCGTCATGAGCAGTTAATACAGCTATGTGCTTGCCGTCAGGCGAGGAGGACATGCCGTAGACCGGCTTGCTGAATACATGAAGCTTCGTACGGGTGAAGCCCTTCAGGTCTACACGATACAGCGTCTTATTGCCCGAGATCATATAAGTAAAGTCCCCATAGAAGCGGTCAGAATACATCTCATGGTAACCATAGTCATTGCCGTAGGCATCCTTCTCCTGAGCAAAAACCGGAATCTCCAGCGCCTCGCCTGTCAGGGCGTGCACCAGATGATGCTTCTCCTGTCCGTAGAACAGATAGGAAGGGGCAACCGATTCCCGGGTCTGAATGGACTTGATCCAGCCCGTGTTCCAGGCAGGTACTACGCGCCGGGTACCGGAGGTGACGCCTTGGAACAACAGACTGCCCTCACCGTCTGCAGCTCTAATCACTACCGTGTTACGGTACGGCTGCTCTGTACTAGCATACTTGCGCCCGTCTGTGGTGACGGCTTCGTCCAGATTGAACGTCCCGGACCAGACACTGCCCTCATCGAGATGCAGGCGGATTTGCACAAACCGCGGAGACTCCCATTCCAGCGTGTAACGGAATTCGGTCTCGGGATCACTGGTCTGTAGACTATTTTTCAGCGCTTGCTCCAATGATCGCTGGTCAATATCAAAGTTGGATTTCACCTGCACCAGTTGTCCGCCTCCGCCGATAGTTTTCAATTGCTCAATATAGAGCAGCGGTTCTTCCTCGATTGAAGATGCTGAAGGGGAAGGGGTGGCTGACACAGCTGTGGGTGATACGATGGATGGGGAAGCTGTGGGCGGAGCTGAGGAAGAGCCGTTCACGCCCGCCTTGTCTGCCCCCTGACACCCTGAGAGCAAAGCCGCCGCCAGCACAATTGCTGCCATATAGCGCATACATAAACCTCCTGTTGTGTTCGATTGTCCTATTGTTTTCAGAGAATAGATAGATTTTCCATATTGTTATGGACGCGGTTGCTGCGCAGAAGTTGCAGATGCCGGTTTGACTTCCATTCTCTGCATGGCTACCATGGAAGCAAAGCTTTGGGTGATATGCCACAAACAGAGGTGATCCTAGATGATAAGAGAAGTAGAGATGCAGACTCATTCCTTGAAAGAAATGAAAGACTTTTATGAGAATACTCTTGGGCTGGCGGTATTCCAGGAACATCGGGCATCCTTCAGTGTACGAGCGGGAGAGTCCAGTCTAACCTTCAATGAGTCTGATCCAAGCAGACAGCCGAAATATCATTTTGCTTTTAATATTCCTGAGAATCAGATCAATGAAGCGTTGCGGTGGTTTACTCCTAAGGTGTCTGTCATTCCTAATGAGGGCCAGGAGGTTGTGCGCTTCGAGTCTTGGAATGCCGATTCCATCTATTTCTATGATCCGTCAGGTAATATTGTAGAGCTGATTGCCCGGCACAATCTGAACAATTCCGCCAATGGAGCCTTTTCTCCAGCCAGTCTGTTATGTGTAAGTGAGATCGGGCTGCCTGTACCCGATGTGGAGGAGGCGCTGCTTAAGCTATCTCGGGTAGGGATTGTTCCTTGGCAGGATTACCATAGCCAGTTCGCCGCTGCAGGTGACGAGCACGGGTTGATTATTGCTGTGAAGCAAGGCCGGGTCTGGTTCATGTCTGATCAGGAGGAAGCCTATCCGCATCCGCTAACTATTAAGACGGCTGTTTGTGAGATCACGCTGGATGATACAGAGGGGGTGCAGGTCCGGGGGCTTCGTTAAGCTAACCGTACAGAATGAGTATAACGGTTCTTTCTTTTGACTTCCCGGCTACGAATGTCTACCCTGAAGTTACATAATAAGGAAAGCGAGTGAACTTATGAATAGATGCGCTGACAGGCTGAACGTTGTCATTCGGGACACGGAAGAGGTTAAGCTGTCACGCCAATCCACTTCCGTGTAGGCACAACAGATACGGAGGGATAGCTTTTGAAGAATACACAAGCAGGCTTTGAGTACAGTGGGGATCATTATGAAGCAATCGGAGATTTCATGCGGGAGCAGTATTTGACATTCGGTTTCGCCCAGGGAACGATGCAGGAAGTAGACTTTTTAATGGAGTTAATGAATCTGCGGCAGGGTACCCGCACCCTGGATATTGGCTGTGGTCCGGGGCGGCATAGTCTGGAATTGGCTCGGCGCGGAATTAGAACAGTGGGCGTGGATATTTCTGCGGAATTTATCAGGCACGCGAATAGCGAAGCTGCGAAGGAAGAGTTACAGGCAGCATTTCTGGTGGCGGATGCCCGCGAGTTAACGTTTGATCAGGAATTCGATGGCGCAATTTGTCTGTGTGAAGGGGCCTTTGGACTGGCTGGCAGTGAAGAGAATCACCGGAAGGTCCTTAAAGGAGTTCATCGGGCGCTGAAGCCGGGTTCTCTATTTGTTCTTACGGTAATTAATGCACTTAACTTAGCCCGGCGTATACAGGATGAGTCGTTATTTGACCCGTATTCATGCACCGTAATCCATAAAGAAGAGGTTCACAGCCCCGAGGGCGAATCCAAAGAGGTATTGATCTATACCACAGCTTTTACCTTCCGGGAATTACAGATGCTTCTGGTTAGTGAGGGCTTTGTAGTGGAGGCCGCATATGGCTGTACCGCAGGACAATTCGGGAAACAGCCTTTACAGCTCGGCAGTATGGAGATTATGATGGTTGCCCGCCGTAAGTAAATAGTAGTGTGGTGAATAACCAGCGGTAGCCGGGACTCTTAAGGGGCCAGGGCTGCCGCTGTATTTTGATATGCGCCCGTCTGTGTTAGTTTACTGGACCTGAAAAGAGTTTTAAAAAAGAAACTGAGTTGAGAAGATTATGCAACTTTTGGAAGAGCGGTTCAGTCTATTATGGTGAGGTGACAAATCAACAAGTGGAGGATATTCCATGAACTACAAAAGGAAAGTCGTGTTTATTGGTTTGCTGCTTGGTGCTTTATTAGCAGGATGCAGTCAGAATGTAAATTCATCTTCAAATACTCCTGCAACTGAAAATTCCGCCAATAATGAAGGTGAAGGAATGACAGAAGCCGAGCCGTTCTCTTATACCGCAGAACAAAAAAATGAAATTAGTGAAGCTGCTAAGAAAGCCGGATTAGATAAAGTCTATATCCCTACAGTAGAATTAGGTGTCGATGATTTTCTGGATCGTGTTGAAGCTAAAGACAATCAAGTCCGTATTGTATTTTTTCGCGGTTCAATCACTCAATCCAGAGAAGAACTTAAACCAACTAACGAGATTGCTTCGACTAAAAAAGTTGTGCTTTCTAAAAATGTATCGGGGGAGTGGATCACTCAAGAGAATGGAGCAACCTATTTATACTTTGAAATAGGCGGACTGCATTTCAGTATGGAGTCAGCTAGAGACATTTCTCAGGCTGATTATGAGAGAGCGGCCGCTTCGCTTGAACCATTAACAGTTCAAGATAAGGCAGGTACGAAAACAATTCCTTACGCCATTACAAACAGTAGCGCCATTAGCTACGGAACATTTTCTGAAATGGATGCACAAACAGATATTGTTGTTAAGGGAACGAAGGCAGGGGCTCAGGAAGTAGTTCTGAAAAAAGAAGATGTGGACGGATTGGTTATTGACAATCGCACATTATCCAAATTTGTACTGAGCGATGTATTTAGAAATAATACCGGTCACACGTTGTCTAGCGGGGAGACCATCACCGTCCAAGAAAATGCAGCGGCCGACTCATCAAGAGTTTACAGCACATTTGGATATCAGTTGATGAATGAAAATGAAGAATACTTGCTGTTTTTGAGAGAGAGCCTCACTGATCCTGGTGTATACATTATCCGTGGCGTTGTTTATGGTAAAGTACCTGCTGCGGGTGAAGGCATTCAATCTAAGAGCACTGCTGATGATATACAGTTTAAAGGAGACGATTACACCAGGGTACAATTAGATACTATTTTTGAGGACGCCCGGAAAGCATATCTAAACTGAGTGTAAGTGATCTTTGTATAGCAAATGAACCTTTTCCCCGCTCCGTTTGTTTATAACTTGCCAGGCTCTGAGTAGTGAAGCTTAACAACCAAAGCGGGGGGATTAAAGGTGTCTATGATATTGGCTATGCATATTGCTACACATCTGCTTACGGGCAGTTTTATTGTATCGATTGTGCTTATGCGCAAGGCGATTTCTTTTAAGGAAAAAGTGGTTTTGCTCGGACTGAGCTCGTTCCTGGGCATTGTGCCAGATCTGTTGGGGAACAGGTATGTATCTCCTTGGTCGCACTCCATTATAGTCATGGGGCTGGTTATGGTTCCGATTGTGTTCCTGTTCAGGCTGCTGCTGAAAAAATATTCGTATACCCAGTTATATCTGTGTCTAGCGGGGAGTGTGCTGGGGCATATTCTTGTGGATTATTTGGGACATGGGGTCCATTTGGTCTATCCGCTGTCCAGCGAAGCTTATAGGCTGCCCTTGATCTATCTCGGTGATCCTACGGTTTGGATGCCTATGTTAGTGGGGGTTATGAGTTTTGTGCTTCCGGTGTCGTTGGGCAGAAGACGGGTGCTTAGTTCGGGTTGTGCTGTGTTTCTTGTCCTGTATCTCAGTCTTAAGCTTGCCATGCTAATGCAACTGGAACAAGGGCTTCCGCGTAAATTCACACTCACTCCACAGGCAGCCGTTCAGGTGTATCCGCTCGGGGATTATCAGGTTCACAAGCTGAGTGATTTTTGGAAAATGGGGTTTGACGTCATCGACTCCCAGCGAAGGGTGCTTGGGGTGTTGCCTGTCTTGGGCGGAGAGGTCCGTTTAGACTTGAATATGATCTTTGCCGTTAAGAGTGACGTTGTCCGCAGCAAGACGGGAAAAGACGGGCTGGAGCAAGTATACCGGAAGCTCCCTGCCGGGGATGAGGCTTCATTTGAAGTGATGGAGGAGAGCGGGGAAGGGCCTGCCGGAGAGATTGTTGCACGCGACCGGGAGGGGAATCCCCGTTATTTCATCTATAAGGATGGAACTTGGGTGGAAGAACAGAGGGAATAGACTATTGCAAAGTAGGGGGAGCGCGTGGAGGACATTCAAGCACTTATTCAAAAGCTAGACTGGGACACACCTGAAGCTGAACAAGCGGAGGCTATGGGTCCATCAGCCAGCCTCAATATCTTAATGCAATCTTAATGTCTTTGCGTAATCCTTAACGCTATATTAATGCCGGACATGATATGTTGAAGGTCACAGAACATTCTTCTGTGGTCTTTTTGTTGTGTCCGAGAATGGGAGCAGATGGGGTACAACCAAGATCCTACAAATAATAAGCGAGTGGTGAAACCGAGTGATTTCATTTTTAAAACGATTTTTAATTGGCAGGCCCTTAAAGTCCAGTGAATTGGGAGAGCAAAAGTTAAATAAAAAGAAAGCGCTGGCTATACTGTCTTCAGATGCGCTGTCATCCGTTGCCTATGGGCCGGAGCAGATTCTGATTGTTCTGGTTACGATTGGGGCAGCCGCCTTCTGGTATTCGATCCCGATTGCGCTGGGTGTGTTGATCCTGCTGACCGCGCTCATTCTGTCCTACCGGCAGATTATTTTTGCTTATTCCCACGGCGGGGGCGCCTATGTGGTGTCCAAGGAGAACCTGGGCAAGTATCCGGGGTTAATAGCCGGCGGTTCGCTGCTGGTTGACTATATTTTAACGGTGGCTGTAAGTATTTCGGCGGGTACGGATGCCATCACCTCAGCGTTTCCAAGCCTGCATGAGCATAAAGTGGTGATTGCCATTGCTTTTGTGCTTCTGATCACGATTTTGAACTTAAGAGGGGTCACGGAATCTGCCTCCGTCCTCGCTTATCCGGTCTATTTATTCGTCCTGGCCTTATTCATCCTGATTGGTACAGGTCTGTACAACATCTTGTCAGGTAACGTTCCGGCAGAACTGCATACCTCACTGGGTACTCCGGTAGCGGGGATCAGCCTATTTCTATTATTGCGCGCATTTTCTTCCGGGAGCTCTGCGTTAACGGGGGTCGAAGCGATCTCCAATGCCATACCGAATTTCAAAAGCCCGGAAGCGTCCAACGCCTCCAAAACCTTAATCGCCATGGGAGTTTTACTGGCCGTAATGTTCTCAGGCATTGTGGTGTTAGCCTATTATTACGGGATTGCTCCCCGTGCTGACGTCACTGTGGTATCGCAAATTGCCGAGCAAACCTTTGGCCGGAATGCGATGTACTATTTTATCCAGGGAACGACTGCATTAATCCTGATCCTGGCTGCCAATACCGGCTATTCCGCCTTCCCATTGCTGGCTGTGAACCTTGCCAAGGATAAATTCATTCCGCGAATGTTCACCATGCGGGGGGACCGGCTGGGTTACTCCAACGGTATTATCATATTGGGTGTTCTGTCCATGGTTCTGATTTATGTCTTTGAGGGGAAAACGGAGCAGCTGATTCCTTTATATGCTGTAGGTGTGTTCATTCCCTTTACGTTGTCGCAGAGCGGGATGATGGTGAAATGGCTACGTGAAAAGCCTGCGGGCTGGGTGCAAAAGTTCATCATCAACACCGTTGGCGCTCTAATCAGCTTCGTTGTGACGATGATGTTCTTCATGACCAAGTTTACTCAGGTATGGCCGGTATTTGTCTTTCTGCCGATTCTGCTCCTGGTGTTCCACCGGATTCATAAGCATTATGAGGCCATTGCGGACCAGCTTAGAATTTCGACCTGTGAGGAAACGATCAAGATTGAAGGCAATGTGATTATCGTGCCGGTCGCCGGAATCACTCATGTCGTGATGAACTCCCTGGAATATGCCAAGTCGCTGTCTCCGCAGCAGATTATAGCCGTCTACGTGCCCTTCGAGCGGGAAGATGAAGCGGTGTTCGAGGAGAAGTGGAGAAAGTGGCAGCCGGACGTAAGGTTAGTAACCCTATATACTCCTTATAGAAGCATTGTACAGCCGTTGACCAAGTTTATTGATAAAGTGAATTGGAAGGCCGCAGAGTTGAACCATAGGGTAACGGTAATTATTCCACAGTTCATTCCGAAGAAAGGCTGGCATAATATCCTTCATAATCAATCGAGTCTGCTGATACGCGCCCGTCTGCTGTTCCGCAGCGATGTGATTGTCACTACAGTGCCTTATCATTTGAAGAAGTGATGGATTATAAAAAGCCTGCACCCCATGCCGGGAATGCAGGCTTCTTGCTGTTATTAAGGTTCGTTAACTTAGCCTAGCTTAAGCAGCCTGCTTCGCAGGCAGCAGACGGCGGATCAGCTTCGCCAGCTCCATCACAATGACTGCGCCTAGGGCGAGTCCGGTGGCGGTCAGCCAGTGGTTCATCCCGAAGGTGGCAGGGATCGAGAAGATCTCTCTGACACCTGGCAGGACCGCAATGCCGTAGAAGGCAAAGCAGATCAAGACCGCGCCGATTACATATTTGTTGCTGAAGAAGCCGGCCTCCACAGAGGTCTGGCTGTTGGAGCGGGCAGCGAAGGTCTGCAGGGTGCGCGCCAGAATCAGCGTGGTGAAGGCCATCGCAATCCCCATGTCATCCGAATGCTGCAGCCCGATATACTGGGAGATAATCACGGCAATCCCTATCAGCAGACCACGGGTGATCACTGCCTGCATCATCCCGCCTGCGAAAATGCCCTCGCTGATGTCCCGCGGCTTGCGGCTCATTACATCCGGCTCGGCCTTTTCCATGCCCAGCGCAATCGCCGGGAGGGAGTCGTTCGCCAGGTTAATGAATAACAGCTGAATGGCCGTGAACGGATTGATCCAGTCGAAGATCAGGGCGAACAGGATGGCGATAATCGCACCCAGATTGCCCGCGAACAGATAGGCGATTGCCTTCTTGATGTTATCGAACACCGTCCGGCCCACGGCCACCGCATTGACGATGGATACGAAGTTATCATCAGTTAGGATCATAGCCGCCGAATCCTTGGCGACATCGGTTCCGCTGCCCATCGCAACCCCAATATCAGCCTGCTTCAGTGCCGGGGCATCATTGACGCCGTCCCCGGTCATGGCGGTGATTTTGCCCTTGCGCTGCCATGCCCTGACGATCCGGATCTTGTTCTCCGGGGAGACCCGGGCATAGACACCAATCTGCTCCAGCCGGCTGTCGAGCTCCTCCTCGGACATGGCATCCAGCTCCTGGCCGGTGACGGCGATCTCATGCTCTGCCATCAGTCCGATGTCGCGGCCGATCGCCTGGGCAGTAGTCTTGTGGTCCCCGGTAATCATAATCGTGCGAATACCTGCTTTGTTCGACTCGGCGATAGAGCCATATACGGCCTCGCGCGGCGGGTCAATCATCGCCGACAGGCCGACCAGCACCAGGTCCTGCTCATCGTCAAGGCCCACCTCAGTCACTGTGTCCGGCACGTTCTTATAGGCATAAGCAAGCACGCGCAGCGCTCTGCCGGAAAACTGTTCATTCGCTTCATTGAAGTTTTCCAGGACCTCTGTCGTCAGCGGAACCTCCTGGCCCTCCAGCAGGACATGGGAACATCTGCTGAACAGGACATCCGGTCCGCCTTTGGTCAGTAGTGCCTTCTGCCCCTCGAACGTATGCAGCGTAGTCATCAGCTTACGTTCAGAGTCGAACGGCAGCTCGGCCTCGCGCGGGAAGTTATCGCGGATCTCGCGGTAATCCCTGTCCTTGCTGTTGCTGAAGGCAATCAGCGCTACCTCGGTCGGGTCGCCCAGCTCTTTGCCTTCCTCATTAATGTTGGAATCGTTGCAGAGCACGGCAATATGCAGCAGCTTGCGGGCTTCCTCCGACCAGTCATCGGCCTTCAGCTTGAACTGCTCCTCCGGTCCTCCGGGGAGGAAATAATCCACAACCGTCATTTTATTCTGGGTCAGCGTCCCGGTCTTGTCCGTACAGATGACACTCGTTGATCCCAGTGCCTCTACAGCAGGCAGCTTACGGATAATAGCATGCTGCCGGGCCATCTTGTTCGTGCCCACGGAGAGTACAATGGTTACGATAGAAGACAATGCCTCGGGAATAGCGGCAACGGCTACTGCTACAGCGAACATCAGGGCATTCAGAATAGCCTCGGTGGTATCCACCGTCTCATTCGAGAGCCAGACGCGTGCGGCCTGAATGCCGAAGATTAGCACCGACAGCAACAGGACGGCGATCCCCAGCTTTTTGCCGAAGCTCTCCAGCTTGCGCTGCAAGGGCGTCTGCTTGGCTTCGGCACTCTCGATCAGCCCAGCAATCTTCCCGAGCTCGGTGCCGAGTGCCGTTCCTGTAATGACCAGCGTCCCCCGGCCATAGACGACCAGCGAGCCGCTGAAGGCCATGTTGCGCCGGTCGCCCAGCGGAGCCTCCTGCAGGATCGGGTCGGTATGCTTATCCACGGCTTCGGATTCGCCGGTCAGCATGCCCTCATCAATCCGCAGACTCCCGGATTCAATAATCCGTCCATCCGCAGGCACATAATCGCCAGCTTCCAGGAAGACGATGTCGCCCCGGACCAGTTCCCTTGCCGGAATCGACAGTAAGGCCCCGTCCCGCATGACCTTGGCTTCGGGTGCGGACATTTTGCGCAGGGCGTCCAGTGAGCTCTCTGCTTTCCGGGTCTGCACCACACTAATTACAGCATTCAGAATCAGCACCACGAAGATGATAACGGATTCCATAATATGTCCCATTACGATCTGAACTGTAGCCGCGATGAGCAGCACAATGACCATAGGATCTTTGAAATTCTCCAGAAACAGCTTCCATAGCGGGTCCTTCGCTTTACCCTTCAACTCATTGTAGCCTTCCTTGGCCAGCCGGTTGTCTACTTCAGCAGACGTAAGCCCGCTTGCGGAACTGTTGACTTCTTCCAGGGTGTCTGAACTATTGCGGCGGTAATACTCCATCAGGAACAAGCTCCTCTCCCGTGTTTCTTTGTCTGTATGGTTCAAATCTACGTTAGGAATGATGACAAGTTTCAGCATTCTCAGCTCGGGCGACTAATTACTTATACCCCAATAGGCCATAGTTAGATAGAATGAATGAAGATAATTATTCGTTAATGGTGAAAAATATTTCGTAAAGGCAGGGTTCTGCTTGAATCGGCAATGAAGATAACTATTTCCTTCCGCTGATTTTCCTCGTTTTGAACGGCTGGACCATTGCAGTTAACCTATACCCATCTATCATTGCCAGGAATGAGGCATACTATTTTAGCGACGGCCTGCTTCTGGCAAGAATTATGAAGAGTAGAGAGATCCATCACGAATGATTCTTCTCCTATGTGTTAAGGCGCTTCGGCATATAGCCCAAGCGTCTTTTTTTGTACTTTTTAGAGCAAAACCCATAAATAGTGGTATTTTTCCCAATGAGGGGTTCCTTATGCGGGGGAGAGACAAGCACTATAATATGAAGGCGGTTACAAAAAACCGAGGATGAATATAAAAGGGGAGGCAAAGTATGAAAAGTATGAAGCGTGTTTTAACGGGGCTCTCAACAGTACTCGTGATGTCATCTGCTCTGGCAGGATGCGGCGGCGGGAATTCGGATTCCAGCTCATCCGGCGCAGCCGCGACAACGGCTCCGACCGCATCGAATGCTGCAGAGGCCACCAAAGCTCCAGCTGGTAGCGGTGAGAAGGTAACGATCAATCTGTGGAGCTTCACCGATGAAATTCCGAACATGACCAAAAAGTATATGGAAGCGCATCCTGATGCGAATGTGGAATTCAAAACTACGGTAATTGCAACTACAGACGGTGCTTATCAGCCTGCACTTGACCAGGCACTGGCAGGCGGCGGGAAGGATGCCCCGGATATTTACGCAGCGGAATCCGCATTTGTACTTAAATACACGCAAGGCGATGCATCCACCTATGCTGCGAATTATGCAGACCTCGGACTTGATGATCAAATGGTAAAAGATGCTGGCATCGCCCAGTATTCTGTAGATATCGGCAGCAGCCTTGACGGTCATCTGAAAGGCCTCGGTTACCAGGCTACAGGCGGTGCCTTCATCTATCGCCGCTCCATTGCCAAGGATGTCTTCGGAACCGATGATCCGGCTAAGATCAAAACAGAGGTTGGGCCCGGCTGGGATAAATTCTTCGATGCAGCGAAGAAGCTGAAGGCTAAAGGCTATGGTATCGTATCCGGCGACGGTGATATCTGGCACCCGATCGAGAATAGCTCGGACAAGGGCTGGATCGTGGACGGCAAGCTGCACATCGATCCGAAGCGTGAAGAATTCATGGATCTCTCCAAGAAGCTGAAAGACAACGGCTATCATAACGATACAACAGACTGGACAGAAGCATGGTATGCCGATATGTCCGGTGCAGGCGCTCAACCTATCTTCGGATTCTTCGGTCCGGCTTGGCTCATCAACTACGTGATGAACGGTCAGGTGAAGGATACCAACGGCGACTGGGCTGTAACTGAACCAACCACAGGCTTCTTCTGGGGCGGTACTTGGCTCTTGGCCAATGCCGAAGTAACCAAGGATGAAGCGAAGAAGCAAGCCGTTGCAGACTTCGTTAAATGGGTTACACTCGACAGTTCTGAGACGGGCCTCCAGTATTACTGGGCTAACGGTACGATGAAAGCAGGCGAACAAGGCACGAAGGATAGCGTAGCTTCCTCTGTGGTGATGTCCAAGTCCAATGGTGAAGTTCCATTGCTCGGCGGACAGAACATGTTCGACGTCTTCGTTCCGGCCAACGCGAATGCTTCAGGTAAGAACCTGACCCAATTCGACGAAACGATTAACAAAGCCTGGCGCGAACAGGTACGTGAGTACACTGCAGGCAATAAGACCAAGGAAAAAGCAATCGAAACCTTCAAGTCGCAAGTCAAAGACCAGCTGGGTATTGAAAGCGAATAAGAGGAATTCGAAGGGGCGGGGGATTATCCCCGCCCCTATAATCAACTAATGAGGTGAGAGCATGCGCCGCAAGGATGTCAGCTATGCGAAATTCGGCTATATCTTTACTTTTCCATTTGTACTTGCCTTTCTGATTTTTTCGCTGTATCCGATTCTGTATACAGCAGTCATCGGGTTCACGGATATGAAGGGGCTCATTCCGAAGCCTATACATATCCTTGATAACCCGTTCCAGAACTTCAAGGATCTCCTGTTCGATAATGTTTCATTCCGCAAGTCCCTGATCAATACCTTCCTCCTGTGGATTACCAACTTTATTCCGCAGATGGCCCTTGCGCTTTTGCTGACCGCCTGGTTCACGAACAAGCGTCTGAACGTCAAAGGACAAGGCTTGTTCAAGGTTCTGCTCTATATGCCGAATATCATCACTGCAAGTACGATTGCCGTGCTGTTCAGTACATTGTTCGCATATCCTATGGGTCCGGTCAACAGCCTGTTTCAGATGCTGGGCTGGAGTGATTCTCCAATCTTCTTCCTGCAGGATAAGACGACAGCCCGCGGCATTATCGCCTTCATCCAGTTCTGGATGTGGTACGGGAACACGATGATCGTCCTGATTGCAGGCGTAATGGGGATTAACCCGGCGCTGTTCGAGTCGGCGGCGATTGACGGCGCGAACGGGTTCCAGACCTTCTTCCGGATCACCCTGCCGAGTCTGCGTACCATCCTGCTGTTCACCCTGATTACCTCGATGGTCGGCGGTCTGACCATGTTCGATATTCCGCAATTATTCCTGGCGGGCGGACCGGATGACTCTACGCTTACTACGTCCATGTTCATCTATGGGCAGGCGTTCAAGGGCAGCTACATGTATAACCGTGCTGCAGCCGCGAGTATGATCATGTTCCTGATTTCTGCTGTACTGTCCGGCCTCCTGTTCTACGTGATGCGTGACCGGGACGCAGCCAAGTTGAAGAAGATCCAAAAACAAACACACAGAAATGCTGCCCAGGCAGCGGCTAGGGAGGTGTAATCCATGGAGAAGAATCGGGAAAGCAGTAAAGTCACCCAAACTGTCAACAAGACGATTATCTACGTGGTTTGCATCGCTTTGGCAGTACTCAGCATTTTGCCGTTCTGGATTATGTTCGTGAACGCTACACGCTCTACACCGGAGATTCAGAGCGGACTCTCCTTGCTCCCTTCGAGCCACATGATGGGCAATCTGAAGGTGCTGCTCGACAAGAGCTTTGATCCACTGCAAGGCTTCATGAACTCCTTCATTATTGCCAGCGGTGCAACACTCTGTACGGTCTACTTCTCCTCACTGGCTGCTTACGGACTGGTAACCTACAGCTGGAAGCTGCGGGGCGCGTTCTTCACCTTCATTATGTGCGTGATGATGATTCCTTCCCAAGCCAGTGCGATCGGCTTCTATCAATTCATGTATAAGCTGCACTGGACCAACAACTTCCTTCCGCTGATCTTGCCGGCCATTGCAGCGCCTGCAGTGGTGTTCTTCATGCGTCAATACCTGCTTGCTACACTATCCATTGAGATCGTAGAGGCAGCCCGTGTAGACGGATCTGGCGAGTTCCGTACCTTTAACCGGATTATTATGCCACTGATGATGCCGGCCATTGCGACACAAGCCATTTTTGCTTTTGTAGCCAACTGGAACAACTTGTTCATGCCGTTAATCCTCCTTACTCAGAAGGAGAAATATACGATGCCTATCATGGTCAGCTTATTGCGCGGGGACATCTACAAGACGGAATTCGGCTCCATCTATATGGGGCTGGCGCTGACCGCATTGCCGCTGTTCGTAGTCTACTTCCTGCTGTCCCGTTATATTATCGCAGGTGTAGCACTGGGCGGAGTCAAAGAATAACCGGATCAGGATAGCTGTGAAGACAAACCATACTGCAGAGAAGGTCCATTCCGGTGGATCATTCTACTGCAGTTTTTTGTATGCTTAGATTCGGTTCAGTACGGATTAATGTTACAATTCTAGTGACATTATCTGTGATATGGAGGTAGCCATGACCTATAACACAAGAGCCGCCAGCGAGAGCGATCTGGGCAGTTTATGTTCAATCCGCAACCATGAGGGCATATTCCGCAAGTATCTGGATCAGCAGAAGCGAGGGGAGATATGCTTTATCGTTGCTGAGCAGGGTAGAAGGATTACAGGGTTCGGGCTTCTGAAGTTAAGCGGGAGTACCGAACCCAAATTAAGTGATCTCTATGTACAAAAAGCCAGCCGGGGAAAAGGAGCAGGCTCCGCTCTGATCCGTTATCAGGAGGAACTGGCCCGGAAGCTGGGCTATTCTGAACTGTTTGTCAGTGTTGATCCGCTGGACAATCCAAGGATGATACAGCTCATTACAAGGCTTGGCTATCAAGCGGTTACGGAGCCTTACCTGAGAACAGCTGTTTTTTATAAGGAAGACGGTAGCGAATATGAGACCACCTATACCAGAGTGGATCTGCACAAGCGGTTGAATGAACATCCGGCATCAGGTAAGGTGGAAGGATAAGCGGATAGGGGGAAGCAGGAGTGAAAATCGGATTGTTAATTATTGATCTGCAAGAGGTCCATGTCAGCGGGGTGGAGCAGAAGGAGATTGACCGTGCCTGCGAGTATATCAATTATGTCTCCGGGCTGCTGCGGGCCAAGGGCCATGCCGTGATTCATATTCAGGACATTGAAGGGATGCAGCCCTCTGAGGAAGCGAAGTTCGCGATCATCCCCGGAATTGAGATTCAGGAGACGGATTTCAACGTGAAGAAGGAATACTCGAATGCCTTTTGGAAGACGGATCTGGACAAGCTTGTGCGGGAGCAAGGCATCGATCTGCTGATTCTCTCCGGCTATGCCGCCGAGCATTGCGTTCTGTTCACCTATAACGGGGCTGCCGAAAGGGGAATCAAGGCGGTGCTGCTGCAAAATGGGATTCTAAGCTCTCATCAGGATGTAATCACGGCGGCGTACAGGGACCGGAATCTGGTTTCGTATCCTGTGATTCAAGCGTTGGTGCAATCTTAGTTTTCAACAACAAGGAAGCCTCAAGCACCGTTTGGCGCTTGAGGCTTTCTTGTTGTTTAGGAAATTATGATTTTCTTCTGTTGTGGATAAGTGGCGCGCAGGTAATCTCATTCACCCGCAAGGTGATTTTGTTCCGGATAGAGTAAAATATTCCGGGTTAGAGTGAAGCCGGACTTTATTTCCCCTCAGTACGGGCTAACTCCGCATGCACGATAGGGGCAACCTTGGAGCCTAGCAGCTCGATGGCACGCAGGACCTCGCGGTGCGGCATGTAGCCGACATTCACATGCAAGAAGAACCGGGTCACGCCGAGATTCTTGCGCAGCAGAATGATCTTCTCGGCGACATACTCTGCGTCACCGACATAGAGTGCTCCGCGTAAGCTGCGGGCATCGTCGAAGGCTGCGCGGTTGTAGGTTCCGCCCCAGCCCCGTTCGCGGCCGATGACATTCATCTGCGCCTGGGTGGACGGGTAGAACAAGGCCGCAGCCTGGTCGTTAGTTTCACCTACGAAGCCGTGGGAGTGTGTGGCGATTTGCAGTTTGTCCGAATTATGTCCGGCGCGTGCTGCCGCCTCCTTGTACAGGTTCACCAGCGGAGCGAACCGTTCTGGCATTCCGCCGATAATGGCGAAGGCGATAGGCAGACCAAGGGTTCCAGCCCGCACAGCGGATTCAGGGTTGCCGCCGCTGGCGACCCAGACCGGAAGCGGGTCCTGAACAGCGCGTGGATAGACCGGCAGATTATTTATAGCCGGACGGTGCCCACCGCGCCAAGTGACCTTCTCGGAGGCGCGGATCGCCAGCAGCAGCTCCAGATTCTCCTCGAACAATTCATCGTAATCTTCCAGACTGTAACCGAACAGCGGGAAGGACTCAGTGAACGAACCGCGTCCGGCCATAATCTCTGCCCGTCCGTTCGAGAGGCCGTCCAGCGTAGCGAACGCCTGATAGACCCGCACCGGGTCATCCGAAGACAAGACGCTGACCGCACTGGTCAGTCTGATCCGCTTGGTTGTCGCTGCCGCTGCGGCGAGGACTACAGCCGGGGCACTCCCTGCATAATCCTTACGGTGATGCTCGCCTATTCCATATACGTCCAGGCCCACTTGGTCAGCGAGCACAATCTCCTCGACAGCTTCCCGCAGCCGTTCTGCATGGCTGATTGTCTGCCCCGTCACCGGGTCAGGTGTAGTCTCCAAAAACGTGCTTATCCCTATTTCCATAATCTTCTTCTCATCGGCCATGTTCATCCGCCCCTTTCTTTCTTCATGTCATCATTCTACTATACTTTTTAATGTTTCTCAACTTTAGTAAGTGAAATAGGTGATTTTTATTGATTTCTTATTGTATGGGAAACTATAGTTTTAGCAGATCGAATCGATGTATGCGAAAAACCCAGCACAATTGGATCGGACAGGTAGCGTAGGCGAAATGTAATCGAAAAACCGATTACAATTGGACCGGACGCGGTGCGTAGGGGAAATGTAGTCGAAAAACCGATTACAATTGGACCGGACGCGGCGCGTAGGGGAAATGTAGTCGAAAAACCGATTACAATTGGACCGGGTGCGGCTCGTAGGGGAAATGTAGTCGAAAAACCGATTACAATTGGACCGGGTGCGGCTCGTAGGGGAAATGTAGTCGAAAAACCGATTACAATTGGACCGGACGGATGGCGCATAGGCGAAATGCAGTCGAAAAACCGAACACATTGGGCAGGTAGGAGGGTGCGGGGGCGAATGTAATCGAAAAACCAAACACATTGGGCACGTACGAGGGTGCGGTCCACACTTGTTCTCACGCCAAAGAGACCGGGTTGCCCCGGCCTCTTCGGCGGGCCTGCTGTCTTCAGGATTCAGGATTTATCCTTCTTGACGGCAAGCTGTACAATCATAATAACAAGAACGAGCAGTGCGATGAGCTGGTCTGTACTCATGGTAGTCCGAACCTCCAATCCCGTAACAAGGATGGCTCTTTACGGACCTGCATCTCCTCTCCAAGAAGCTGCTTCGTTCCCCTTAATCCAGCCTATGTATTCATACATACACTTAGTACTTAAGCATATAAATATTATTGCAGCAGACGGCTGCCGGTCGGACGGTAATGTCTCTGAACAGGCTTGCGTAGCGCAGGTGAACCTTCCAGCAATTTTTATCTTGTACTTCGGATGAGGCTGCTTTAGTATATATAAATTGGCTTATATTTATATCTACTGTAAGGAGTGCATCAGGGAATGCTGCAGATCAAATGGGGGGCTGAATTATGGTTGTGATAGCCTGCCTGATTTTTGTTGTGACTTTGGTTTTTGTGATCTGGCAGCCGCGGAATTTATCAATTGGCTGGTCCGCCTGCGGCGGGGCGATTCTCGCGCTTGCGGCAGGAGTGGTTAGCTTCGGCGATGTCCGTGATGTGACGCTGATTGTATGGAATGCAACGCTTGCCTTTGTAGCGATTATTCTGATTTCCTTAATTCTCGATCGTGTCGGCTTCTTCGAGTGGGCGGCGCTGCATATGGCGGCGGCGGCACGCGGCAACGGCACGCTGATGTTCATCTATGTGATTGTACTGGGTGCAGTCGTGGCGATGCTGTTCGCCAATGACGGGGCAGCGCTGATTCTGACGCCGATTGTGCTGGCGATGGTCCGGGCGCTGAATCTGGACGAGCGCAAAGTCTTTCCTTTTATTATTGCCAGCGGCTTCATTGCCGATACCACCTCGCTGCCGCTGACCGTCAGCAATCTGGTGAATATTGTCTCTGCCGATTTCTTCGGCATCACCTTCATGCAGTATGCAGGACACATGTGGCTGCCTACCCTGTTCTCGCTTGGAGCAAGCATTCTGGTCTTATATCTCTACTTCCGCCGCAGCATTCCGAAGGAGTATGACACCGCCGGAATGAAGCTTCCGGGGGATGCCATTAAGGACCAGCGGATGTTCCGGCTATCCTGGTTCGTACTCGCGCTTCTGGTAGCCGGATATTTCGTCAGTGAATTTCTGGACATTCCGGTATCCGTGGTAGCGGGAGTGATCGCAATCTGTTTCCTGCTGATGGCCCGCAGAAGTCCTTACGTGAAGACGATGGAAGTGGTCAAAGGGGCGCCTTGGGCGATTGTTTTCTTCTCCATTGGCATGTACGTAGTGGTGTATGGCCTGCGTAATGCGGGACTGACGGATGTGCTCGCAGAGATGATCAGCGGAATTGCGAAGCACGGGCTCTTCGCAGCCACGATGGGGATGGGCTTCCTGGCCGCGCTGCTCTCCTCCGTGATGAATAATCTGCCGACCGTGCTGATCGGGGCGCTGGCCATTGATACCGCACATGCCGCGGGTCTGGTGAAGGAGGCTCTGATCTACGCCAATGTTATCGGTTCGGATCTGGGCCCCAAGATTACACCGATTGGTTCACTGGCCACCCTGCTGTGGCTGCATGTGCTGTCCGGCAAGGGTGTGAAGATCTCCTGGGGCTCCTATTTCAAAATAGGGATTATCCTGACGGTTCCCACACTGTTCATCACGTTGCTCGGTCTATATTTGGAGCTGAAGTGGCTCTAATCAGAGACCTGGTAAACGAACCGGAGGCCACGATCCCGTGTACAATTCATAATATAGAAGGAGCGGTGCAGACCTAGTCTGACCGCTCTTTTTTCGACATCTAAGGCAGATCATTCCTTCTTCTTGCCCTGTCCCTGCTCCTGCTGCTCCGGGTACTTCACCACAGGCCATTTCACCTTGCGCAGGGCGTTCATCAGCTCCGGCCCGGCATGAAGATTGCTGCTGACCAGCTCATGGGGCGTGAGCGCCATCCACTGGTTGAGGGAGACGTCGGCGAACCGGTCGCTCTTGAACATTTCCAGGAACCAGAGCGTCTCTGTGCCGGTATTCTGAACATAATGCCCCTGGGCAAAAGGCACATAGCCGACATCCCCGGCCCTTACATTGAAGGTACGCGCATCGCCGTTGCCTCCGAAGACGGTCATTCGTCCTTGCCCGCTGAGGTAATACTGCCACTCGTCGTTGTTCGGATGCCAGTGCAGCTCCCGCATCGCCCCGGGCTCAATCTCTACTAGAGCTGCGGCGATATTCCGTGAGATGGGGAAATTGCTGGAGTCGACAATCCGCACACTGCCACCCGGGGTCTTGAGCGGCGGCTGGGCCATCAGCCGATGCTTGAAGCTCAGCGGAATCTCCCCGTAAGGCGATTCGATCCGCTGGCTCGCAATTGGACCTGGCACCTGGTCCTGATAGATGTACACCTGCTCCTTGGGAAGATAGGCGAAGGCGGATTCAGGTACACCGAAGTTCGCGGACAGGACTTCACGCGGCGTATGGGCGAACCAGTCGGAGATGGACAGGGTGTTCAGATCCGAGAAGCCTCCGTCGTCGAACACAAGCAGGAATTCACATCCCTCAGCCAGGCCCTGAATGGAATGCGGGATGCCTGGAGGGAAATACCACAGATCGCCGGGGCCGACATCGGCGATGAAGTTGCGGCCATTCTGGTCCACAGCTGTAATCCTTGCGCTGCCCAGCAGCATGTAGGACCATTCTGCCTGCTGATGCCAGTGCAGCTCACGTACGCCGCCCGGCGTCAGGCTCATATTTACGCCCGCAAGCGTAGTGGCTACCGGCAGCTCCCTGACTGTCACCTCACGGGACCAGCCGCCATGATTCAGCTGCATGTGGGCGTCGGAGAACGAGAACTTCAGATTCGGGATCAGCCCGTTGTCCGTGACCGGAGGAACGAACATGTCGGGATTCTCCCGGTCGCGCATGATGTCACGTGGACCCAGGTCGATATTGCCTGCACCGTCACTGCGTATGGGCTGGGGAATGACGGGCTGGCCTGGAGAACGGGGATGCTCAGGATTCATCACATAGGCTCCTTTCTGGAACGCACAGCATTTCAAGAAAATATATGCGCAAATGTGATAATATTTGACTACCGGACAAAGATCCGTACGATAATCAGAGAGCAGGGTTAGAACCAATGACATTAAGTGGACAAGAACGCTACCGCTTCAGCGAAGCGCCTATATGGGAATTGCAGCGCACCTACTATGAACAGCTGGGGCTCCAGGCTTGGGCCAATGACCAGGTTCCGCAGTATATTACAAGCAATCCGATGATTGGAACAGCGTATGCGGAGATCATCTTCGGCTTTCTTCAGGACCGTGCGCAGAAGGGATTCACTACAGAGCCGGTAGTGGTACTGGAGCTGGGTGCAGGTGTGGGGCGTCTCGCGTTCCATGTGCTCCAGCAGCTCTGTGAGCTGATCCAGTATGCGGGCGTGCCGCTGCCGCCGTTCCGTTACGTGATGAGCGATTTGCCGTGGAAGAACATTGAGGGCTGGCAGCAGCATGAGGGGCTGAAGCCTTTTGTAGAACAGGGAATGCTGGACTTTGCCCGCTTCGATGCGGTCCGGGATACGGAGCTGAGCTTAACGCAGAGCGGATTGGTGATTAAGCCTGGGGAGCTGGGGCAGCCGCTGATGGTGATCGCCAACTACTTCTTCGACAGTATCCCGCAGGAGCTGCTCTATGTGGATGAAGGCAAGATCTATGAATGTGAGGTCTCGCTGAAATATCCGGAGCAGTCCGCTACCATGGGGCCGTCCGAGGTGCTCCGTGATCTGGTGCCGGAATACCATTACAAGCGTGCAGCGGGCTATGAGGACAGCTCGTATCCTTATCATGAAGTGATCTCGTTCTATCTGGACAAGCTGGAGGATTCACATGTGTTGTTCCCGGAGGCAGCCCTGTCCTGTATGGAGCGTCTGGGTGCACTCTCCCGGGGAAGCTTCCTGCTGCTCACTGCCGATAAGGGAGACCACCGGCTGGAGAACTGGGAGTTCGCCGAGCCGCCGAAGCTGATTCATCACGGAAGCATCTCGCTTACAGCGAATTATCATGCGCTGGTGCATTATTTTGAGCGGAAGGGCGCACAATCCCAGTTCACGCAGCATCATTATAAAAATCTCAATGTGGGCTGCATCCTGATGCTGGAGGAGCCGATGCTGCATCCGCATACCCGGCTGGCCTACCGGCGGTTTGTGGAGCGGTTCGGGCCGGATGATTTCTTCAGCCTGAAGGTGTGGATCGACAAGAATTACGACACCATCGGCATGCAGCAGATCCTGGCCTTCTGGCGGCTGGGGGGCTATGACGCGGAGCTGTTCATTCAGAGTGCCGAGCGGATCTCTGCGCTGCTGCCGGATGCCAGCGACGAGGAGCTGCTGGACCTTCAGCGGGGGATCGACCGGATGTGGCGGGGCTTCTACCCGATGCCGCAAAAGTATGATTTGGCGCTGGACTGCGGCCTGCTGCTGTTCGAGATGGAGCAGTACGGGGAATCCCGCCGCTTCCTGGAGCATTCGCTCCACTCCAGTGAGGAGGAGCCGGTAATTACTGTGCTGTACTGCCTGGCGATCTGCAGCTACGAGCAGGAGGATGATGAAGCGGCGCTGGATTATACACGCAGATCGTTGCTGATTGAGCCGGAGCATGAGGAAGCGCTGGAGCTGCTCGCGGCGCTAAGCCAGGACCCGGCAGAGGCTTAGGCTGCTGCTCCCGGCAGTCCGGTGCAGCCCTTTACACCCGTTGTGAGTTTTGTTATTCTGTATCCAATAACGCAAACGCGATGACGAGAAGAGTACATTCAGGTTCTTCCCTCACAGAGAGCTCCGGCTGGTGTGAAGGAGCAGGGAAGACTGGATGGAAACAAGCCTCTGAGCGGCTTACCGGAACCAGGCAGCAGCCGGGGATGGTACGACAGGAGCTCCTGTTACAGAGCTAGAGTATAAGCCCTGCCGGACGGCAGCGCCGTACTTGATGAGATTAATATGGTGACATATTAATGAACCTGGGGTGGTACCGCGAGAATTTCGTCCCCAAGACTTACGGTCTTGGAGGTGAGGTTCTTTTTTGTTGTATCCAGATAAGGCGGCGTACCACCCATGAACAGGAGGAGATTGGAATGACAGAGAATAATGGACCGGCTCTGCCGGAGAATTATATGGATAGGCTGATTAGAGAAGATGTGGAGGCGGGAGTCTTCAGCAGGGAGATCTGCACCCGGTTTCCGCCGGAGCCCAATGGCTATCTGCATATCGGGAGTGCTTTTGCCATCCATACAAATGTGGAAATTGCCCGTAAATACGGCGGACGCTTCCATCTGCGCTTCGATGATACCAACCCGCTCAAAGAGGATAAGGAGTATGTGGAAGCGATCATCCGTGATCTTGAATGGCTTGGCTGCAGTCCCGGGGAGCACATCTACTACGGCTCCGATTATTCGGAGGAGATCTACCGCAGGGCAGAGACGCTCATTCTGAAGGGGAAAGCCTATGTCTGTGATATGACGGCAGCGGAGGTAACGGCTTACCGGGGGACCTTAACCGAGCCGGGGAAGGACAGTCCTTACCGCAGCCGAACGCCGGAGGAGAATCTGCGGCTGTTCCGGGAGATGCGTGCGGGGAGCTATCCGAATGGCGCTAAAGTGCTGCGGGCCAAGATCGACATGGCCTCGCCGAACATGAATTTGCGAGATCCGGTGCTGTACCGGATTATTCATGCCGCGCATTACCGCACGGGCGTTGCCTGGTGCATCTACCCGATGTATGATTTCGCCCATCCGATTCAGGATACGCTGGAAGGGGTGACGCATTCGCTCTGCTCGATCGAGTTCAAGGATCACCGGCCGCTGTACGAATGGGTGCTGAACGAGCTGGACACCCCGGAACCGCCGAGACAGAGGGAATTCGGCCGGGTGAACCTGACCGGAGTGGTTACAAGCAAGCGGCATCTCCGGGCACTGGTAGCCGGAGGCTTCGTGGACGGCTGGGATGATCCGCGCCTGCCTACGCTCAGCGGGCTGCGCAGACGGGGATTCACGCCGGAGAGCATCGAGGCCTTCGTGCGGGAGATCGGCATGGTCCGCAATACGGCGATGGTGGATTTCTCGCTGCTGGAGCATTGCCTGAGACAGGACCTGAAGGCTAAGGTGCCGGCGGTCATGGCGGTACTGGACCCGCTGAAGGTCGTGCTTACCAATTACGCCGCCGGGGCCTCTGAGCTGCTTCCGATCCCTAACAACCCTGAGAATGCCGGGCTGGGTTCAAGAGAAGTACCGTTCTCCGGCACGCTCTACATCGAGCGGGCCGATTTCATGGAGGTGCCTGTGAAGGGCTTCCGCAGACTGGTTCCAGGCGGCGAGGTGCGCCTTAAGGGCGGATACATTATCCGCTGCAATGAAGTCATGAAGGACGCAGAGACGGGAGAAATCCTCGAACTGCGGTGTACCTACGACCCGGAGACCCGCAGCGGCGGCCCTCTAAGCGGCCGGAAGGTGAAGGGGACTGTGCAATGGGTCTCGGCTGCTCATGCGCTGAAGAGTGACGTATACCTGTATGAGCAGCTGCTGACGGATAACAACGGGCCGAAGGAGGAAGGAGAGAGCTGGGAGGAATACATCAATCCGGGTTCCGTGACCCTGCTTACAGATTGCCTGCTGGAGCGGCTTGCGGGCAACCCTCATCCTGGGGATACCTACCAGTTCCTGCGTCACGGCTATTTCTGCATCGACAGCAAGCATAGCACAGCTCAGAAGCTGGTGTTCAACCGAATCGTTCCGCTTAAGGACACCTGGAAGGGCAACGCAGGACACGTAAGCAGCAGCGAATAAGTAGTGGATGAATCTAGAATTTGGCGGGTTGTGCGGGCTATGCCAGGCTAACTTCTTAAAAAGTTTAGAATGTTACACAAGCAGCGGTGCTCCTGTTACTGGAGGATCGCTGATTTGCGTATGCGTCTGCCAGGCTAATGGTCGACTAGTGGGAGAAATATCGGGTTGGGAGTAAAGCGTTGGCTGCACTTTGTACATTAGATTTCATTATAATCGACCAAAAAACAGCTTCTATTGTAGTTTATACAGCAGATTACTGGGAACTGCACAAAGTACAATCACCCCCGGCAGAGGAGTCAACTTGATAATGGGAGCGGGTAATAACATAAGGCAAGAGCCTCACTTAACAGAGTGGCCTTACATAATATGGGTCGAGGCATTACATGAAAACCCAATGAAAATACATTTACAATTCTCAACTTGAGGATTATAATAAAACCAGATCAAATGTTGCACCAGGGAAACTTTCGTGTGTATAGACAACTTTTTCCGGGCAAGAGGAGGACAGAACATGATGGAGCAAAATACCGCAGTAGAATCATCCCCTATACTAAAAGGTCATATCAATACACATTCGGCACAATCCGTGCTTAATGGAGATGTCAAAGGACTGAAGAGACTTCTTCCTTTTCTGGGCCCGGCTTTTATAGCTTCCGTAGCTTATCTGGACCCCGGCAATTTTGCCACCAATATTACGGCAGGCTCGAAATACGGTTACCTGTTATTATGGGTCATCTTTGCCTCGAATCTGATGGCTGTACTGATACAATCCTTATCCGCCAAGCTGGGTATTGCGACCGGCAAGAATCTTCCGGAGGTCGCACGGGAGAAATTCCCGAAGGGCGTATCCATCTTCCTGTGGATACAGAGTGAGCTGGTCATTATCGCTACCGATCTGGCGGAGTTTATCGGGGCAGCGCTCGGACTGTATCTGCTGTTCGGCATCCCGATGCTGCCGGCGGCCCTGATTACCGCAGTGGGTTCCTTCGCGATTCTGGAATTACAACGGCGCGGGTACCGTACCCTGGAGGCCGGAATCGCCGGGATGGTGATGATCGTGGTGCTGGCCTTTGCGTTCCAGGTCATTATGGCGAAGCCGGATGCGGGAAGTGTGGTTGCCGGCATGTTCACTCCAAGGTTCGAGGGCGTGGACAGCGTCCTGCTGGCAGCGGGAATTCTCGGAGCTACCGTAATGCCCCATGCAATCTATCTGCATTCTTCGCTAACCCAGAGCCGGATCGTCGGGATTGATGAACGGGAAAAGAAGCAGATCTTCCGGCTGGAATTCATCGATATCCTTATCGCGATGCTGATTGCCGGTGCGGTCAATATGGCGATGGTCATTGTGGCGGCCGCGCTGTTCTTCAAGAACGGTCTGGTGGTGCAGGATCTGGATGTCGCCTTCGAGCAGTTCCGCAATCTGGCCGGTCCCGTGACTGCAGTCTCCTTCGGCCTGGGCCTTCTGATCGCAGGTCTGTCGAGCTCGTCGGTCGGCACGATGGCCGGTGATGTGGTCATGCAGGGCTTCATTAATAAAAAAATTAATCTCTACCTCCGGCGGGCGATTACAATCATCCCTCCGCTGGCTATCATCGCCATGGGCATTAATGCTACCAGCGCACTGGTCATGAGCCAGGTCGTCCTCTCCTTCGGGATTGCCTTTGCCCTGATTCCGCTCGTGATCTTCACCAGCGACCGCAAGATCATGAAGGGACTGGTGAATCACCGGATCACCACCATCCTCGGCTGGATGATCTCCGCCCTGGTGGTCGCGCTGAACCTGTTCCTGGTTGTGGAGATGTTTGTGTAAAGCATTGAACTTGAAGCATGTGTATTGTAACAGAGCAGCGGTCCTCCTGAGGTTGGAGGGTCGCTGCTCTGTTTGCTGCTGGCGCTACTGATTACAGGTGATGTGCCTGACCCAAAACAGAATTCCCCTGTTTTTAAACAGTATATCCCATTCATCGCACGGCCTATCCTTTGCTATAATTAATGTGTTTAAGATATTTCGGGATTACAGGTCGCAGAGCCAGGGAGGAAGCCGCCATAACCGGAAGCTGGAGAGGGCTGCGTTCGATCCGCAGCAAGCTGATCGCTACCGTACTCATCGTGATTGCCCTGCCGACGCTGATCGTGCTGTACAGCTACTTCACAACATCGGTCAGCGTGGTGGAGCAGGAAGTGTATGCTGCCAATCAGAGCCTGATCGAGCAGGCAGCCTTGACGATTAATGATAAAGCCAAACGGATGATTCAGGCGACTTATCTGCTGGAGGCGGATATGGCCCAGTCTTTCGGCTCCAATACCTTCAATTGGGACTACGGGAATGCTGAGGCGATGGGGGCTATTTTTCAAATCCAGAAGAAGATGGGCTATTTAAGGGATATCCTGCTGGATAACAGCGCCTTCATCGGACTTGTCGATGCGGAGGGTAGTGTGGTGACGACCTTATACAATTTCAACCGCCAGGCAACGGGTACGATTATCCGCGAACCCTGGTTCAAGGCGGGGATGGAGCAGAAGGGCTATCCCTATTGGGAGCGGGTCTACCGGCTGCCCGTAGCCCTGGGGTATACCGAGAATGCGCCGGATAAGGAGTTCATGCTGCTGTCGCGTTCCTTTGCGTTCGAATCCTCCATCCGTAACTGGGGATTAAGTGTAGTAGCCATTCCAGTGAGTCAATTTTATGGCATCCCCGCCAAAGGGCTGCCCGATAATACGCAACTGCTGGTGATGGACACAGCTGGGGCCCTCTATGATATATACGGCAAGCAGCAGTATTCCCTGACGCCGGAGCAGCTGGAAGACTTAAGGAAAAGTCCGTCTGTAACGAGGAAGCTGTCCTTGGGCAAGGAAACCTATCTAATGAATGCGGCTTCAGTCCCGCAGGTGGGCATATCCATTGTCTCCCTGCAGCGGATCGGGGATTTCTCCGCCCAGCTGGATAACTCCCGGACGAAGTCCATTGCCCTGTTCCTGCTGTTCTTCGGCGTGGGGATCATGATCGTGATCTACATCCTGCTGCGCCTGACGAAGCCGCTCTATGCACTGGTGCGGTCCATGAGCAGGGTGGGCAGCGGCAACTTCAGCACCAAGGTTGAGGTGCGCGGCAAGGATGAGATCGCCGTACTCGGAAGCCATTTCAATAAAATGGTCGCGCAGCTGGAGGAGCTGGTCCATCATGTGGCGGAGGAGCAGCGGCATAAGGAGGAGGCGCATTTCCAGGCGCTCCAGGCACAGATTAATCCCCACTTCCTGTTCAATACGCTCAATTCCATCAAGCTGATGGCCATGCTCTCGGGGACCAACCGCAATGTCAGCGATATGATCACCGCGCTGGGTAAGCTGATGGAGTTCTCCATGAAGCAGAATACGCTATTCGTAACGCTGGGGCAGGAGCTGGAATATCTGGAGCTGTATATGTCACTGCAGAAGATCCGGTACCACGACGATATCACCGTCTCTATTCAGGTTGCGGAAGAGCTGCTGGATTGCACGGTGCTGAAATTCACGCTCCAGCCGCTGGTGGAGAACAGTATTATCCATGGCTCGCAGCTGCCGCTGCATATCCGCATCGAGGCGGAATGCACCGGTCCCTACCTGCTCATTCATATTAGGGATAACGGCAAGGGGATCTCTGAGGAGACCATGCAGGTAATCTCTAATCAATTGCAGCAGGATCATGTGAAGACGAGCGGCATCGGGCTGCTGAATGTGGACAGGAGAATCAAAATCCACTTCGGGCAGGCCTGCGGCATCCTCCTGTCCCGGCCGGACGGGGGCGGACTTCAGGTGACCGTTCGGATTCCTTATCGGAAGGAGCTGGAAGGATGACAACACGCGTGTTGATTGTGGATGATGAAATTCTGGTGCGGGTGGCGCTCAAGACGCTGATTCCGTGGGAGGCGCACGGCTTTGAGATTATAGGGGAAGCCGCGAACGGCGTGGAGGCTCTGGAGCTGCTGGAACGCGAAGCCTGCCATATCATTCTGTCCGATATCCGGATGCCGGAGATGAACGGTCTGGATCTCATGAATCATGTCCGGGTGAAGTGGCCGGATATAAAGTTTATTATTTTGTCCAACCATAATGACTTTGAATATGTGCAGAAGGCGCTGCGGCTGGGGGCTGCCGATTATACGCTGAAGCTGGCTTATACGCCGGAAGAGCTGCTTGATAAATGCAAGCGGCTTCAGCAGTCCTTCCACAGTGAACAGCAGGAGCGCTCGGAGAAGCATAAGCTGGATTACCGGATCAAGGTGCTGGAGTCGAAATCCGCCGAGCTGACGCTGCTTGACTTGCTTGTGAAGCAAAGGTCGAGGCTGGAGGTGGACCATCTGCAGCGGGACGGGAACCTTCCGGCGTTCGTCCTGGAGGGCTGCCGGGTGATTGTGGCGGGTGTCGACCATTACCGGCAGGTACTGGAGGAGAACCGGTTCCAGAGTGAGCAGCTGCTCATCTATACGGTCAGCAATATTTTTGCGGAAATATTGAAAAAATATGAAAAGTGCCAGCTGGTGGATATGCATAACCGCAAGCTGGTGATCCTGGCCGGCTCCTATGCGGAAGGGATGCTGGATGAGCTTAAGGCTACAGGCAGCACTTTTGCCAAGGTCAATGTAAGCTTCGGCGTGTCCGGGGACAGCTGCAGCCCGTATCAGTTAAATGAAGGCTTCCGGCAGGCGGAGCTGGCGCTCGGGCGGCGGTTTTTTCATGAAGACCGTCATATCTCATACCCGCTGGCCGAGGCGGGGGAAGTTCAGCCCAAGGTGAGTATTCTGAGAAGCGGGCACTGGGATACCTTGCTGGAAACGGCGGAAGAGGCTGTGATTCTGGAGGAATTACGGCACTGGACTGCCCGGCTGCAGGCGGAAGAGGCGATGGGGGCCGCCTGGGTCAGGGAGCAGTGGCTGCAGTGGCTGCATCTGGTCTTCCGGCATATGGGGCAGTCCGGGGATATTCTGTATGTCATGCCCGAGCATCAGGGAAGATACCCCTTCGATGTGATCCGCAACGCGGAGACGCTCGGGGAGATCGGCAGCTGGTTTCTGGGCTGGCTTCCGGAAGCCTTAACCCTGACGGGACAGAACAGCCAGCCGGTATACCGTGATGAGGTGAAGCAGATGATCGCCATCATGGAGGAGGAGTACGCCAGTTCACTGAAGGTGGCCGACTTGGCGAGAAGGACGGGGTTTGCCGAGAATTATCTCAGTGTCATGTTCAAGAAGGAGACAGGTGTGAAGATTGTGGATTATCTGACGCAGATCCGCATGCAGAAGGCCCGGGAGCTGCTGCGCAATCCCACCTACAAAATCTATGAAATTTCGGAAATGGTCGGCTATGCCGATTCCAATCATTTCAGTAAGTATTTTAAGAAGATAGAGGGATTATTTCCGCTGGAATACCGCAAAACTGTGATCGGCCGCAAGCCATCCAGCTTGGAAAATCCCTCGAAGACCAAAGAATAAGCCGTTCGTTATTGGGCAGCGCTTTGTTATAACTAAGGTGTGCTTACTGTTCAACTAACGAAAGGGGAAATCATAATGAAGCGTGGATTCACATTAAGCCTGTCCTCTGTCTTGCTGGCAAGTGTGCTGTTAAGCGGCTGCGGAGGCAATAACGGGAGTCAGGCTGGCGAACCGGGCAATACGCCGCAGCAGAGCGCACAGACCTCCGGGAATTCGAAAACGGTTACACTAAAATGGTGGGGCGGCGTGCCTGAAGAGAACGGGCCCAAGGCGGTTGTAGACCGCTGGAACGCGGAGAACACTGACATTCAGGTGGAATATGTCCGGTTCGTGAATGATGATCCGGGCAATGTGAAGCTGGAGACGGCGCTCCTGTCGAATACGGATGCTCCTGACTTATTTGTCAGCTACGCGGACGCCCATCTGGAACGGCGCATTAAGGCCGGTATGGTAGAGCCGCTGGAGGGACTGATCGAGTCCAGCGGGTTCGACCTGGAGGGAATCATCGGCTCGGAGAACATTACGAAGGTCGACGGAACCATCTATAACCTTCCGGGGTCCAGGGATGTGAAGTTCATCGCCTTCAACAAGGCTTCGCTGGATGCTATCGGAGAGAGCGTCCCGGAGCCGGGCTGGACCTGGGATGACTACGCAGCACTGGCCGGAAAGCTGACCCGGGACGGACAGTACGGGGCGTTCTTCACGCCTACCTGGGAGCCGATTGCCTTCGATGTGCTGAATTCTGCCCAGCCGAAGGATGCTTATTATGCCGCCGACGGCACATCCAACTTCGGGCATGAAGCATTCCGCAAGGGGCTTGAGCTGCAGAAGAAGCTCATTGACGGCAAGAATGTGATGCCTTATGCGGAAGGGGTAGCGAACAAAGCCCAGCCGCAGGATGAGCTGTTGAACGGAAGAGCGGCTTCCACCTATACCTCCGCTTACTTTGTCCGCTACATCAAGGATGACACCGCGTACCCGAACCGCGATTACCAGATTGCCTTTGCGCCAATGCCGCAGTGGACGGCGGGGGGCAATATCAACAACAGCAAGCTGAATGATATGACCTCGATCAATGCCAAGAGCCCGAACAAGGAAGCGGCGATGAAGTTTCTGAGCTGGTTCCTCACCGAAGGGAATACCGAAATGCTGCCCGGCGGACGTATTCCTTCCAGCAAGAAGGCCGATGTCGCGCAGGTGGCGGAAGCCATTATGGGCGACAAGGCCCAGTATTTTGACAAGGAATCCTTCGTGAAGCTGCTGAACACAGAGTATACGAATACAGAGATCACCCAGACGGCGGGGCTGACCGAGATGCGCAAAGCCTTCATGGAAGAAGCCGAGAAATACTTCATGGATGCACAGGATCTGGACACTACCGTACAGACGATTAAGCAACGGGCTGACGAGGCGATTGCCGCGGCGAAATAGGACCGGGTGCAGTCCCTGAGACAGATGAATACGATACATGGCCGTTCCCTTAATATCGGGGAGCGGTTTTTTTTGAACCGCCGGTTCAGCAGCAGGCAACTCCAAAGAATATCACGGTTTAAGCACAGTTTATGACATTCAGGGAGCGGGGCCCCGCCTCTATAATACTGGTAAAAGGAGTTGAGTGTATGAGAGAAAAAACGAGGGAGAATATTGCCGGTTATCTGTTTATTCTTCCGAACCTGCTGGGCTTTGCCGCCTTCATCCTCTTTCCTATGGTGTTCAGCTTCGTCCTTATTTTCACGGACTGGGACTACCTCAAAGGAATGGACGGCTTCAGCTTCGCCGGTCTTGACAATATCCTCAAGCTTGGGGGCGATCCCATTGTCTGGAGATCCTTGCTGCATAACGTAGTGTTCTCCCTGACAAGTGTGCCTGTGGCGCTGGTGCTGGGCCTGCTGCTGGCCGTGGTGTTGAACAGGTTCGTATATATGAAGACAGCGATCCGTACCATGATTTTTCTGCCGTATATGAGCAGCATTGTGGCCATTTCCGTGGTTTGGAGGGTACTCTACAATCCTTCCCAGGGCCCGGTCAACTCGGTGCTGAAAGCACTGGGAATAGACCATCCGCCGGGCTGGCTATCCAGTCCGGACTGGTCGCTCACGGGAATCATAATCATGACCATCTGGACGTATATCGGCTATGCAATGATTCTGTATATGGCCGGTATCCAGGGGATTTCCAAGGATTTGTACGAAGCGTCAGAGATTGATGGAGCCAGCGGCCTGAAAAGCTTTCTGTACATCACCGTGCCGATGCTGAAGCCGACAACCTTTTTGACAGCGGTTACGTTGATTATTTCATCCTTTCAGGTATTCGCCTCGGTGCAGGTGATGACGGGTGGCGGGCCGATGCGCTCCTCCAGCGTACTTGCGCTGTATATCTATGAGCAGGCCTTTGAGCTGCGGAACATGAGCTACGGAGCCACGGTGTCCTGGCTGCTGTTCCTCTTCATCTTCGTTGTGACGCTGGTGCAGTGGCGCTCGCAGAAAAACTGGCAGGATCAATTCTAGGGAGGAAGGGTGAGGTAGTTGAACAAGCGCAGTACTTATCTGGTGGCCGCAAAAATATCGATTACAGCTGGATTCCTTCTGATCGGAATTGTGATGCTGCTGCCGTTTATCTGGATGCTCTCGGCATCCTTCAAGAACACCTCGGAGCTGTTCCGCTATCCGATCGAATGGATTCCGGATACGCTGAACACCGCCAATTATGAGAAGGTCTGGAACGGGGCCGTTTCCTTCGGTGTGTATTACAAGAATTCAGTCAAAATCACCTTCTTCCAGGTACTGGGCTCGCTGATTACCAGCTCGATGGCCGGGTATGCCTTCGCGAAGCTGCGGTTCCGCGGCAAGGAGACGATCTTCCTGCTGTATCTGGCAACCATGATTATTCCCGCCCAGGTGTTCTTTGTCCCGCGGTTCATATTGTTCGACAGCCTGGGTATGGTCAATACGCATCTGGCGATTATTCTGCCAGGGATGTTCACAGTGCTGGGTACCTTCATCATGCGGCAATTCTTCAGCACGCTGCCCGGCGAGCTGCTGGAAGCAGCCCGGGTAGACGGGGTCGGGTACTGGCGGATGTTCTGGCAGATTTGTCTTCCGCTGACGAAGCCGGCGCTGGTCACCCTGCTGATTCTGACGTTCACCTGGCACTGGAATGAATATGAGAATCCGCTGATTCTGCTGCGGGACCGCAATCTGTTCACCATCCCGCTTGGACTGACCACCTTCACGGATGAGAACGGCACGGATTATCCCCTGATTATGGCCGCTTCCGTATCGGCACTGGCACCGCTTGTGCTCGTGGTTACCGTCTTCCAGCGCTGGTTCGTTGAGGGGATTGCCAGTACGGGGCTTAAAGGCTGAGGAGCTGGAGGGCTAGGGAGCTGGAGCTAAGAGGAGCGTTGGAGAGTTAAGAGATGAGGAGCTAAGGTGCTGCAAATTTGCAGTTACAAACAGGAGAGGGATGACGTTATGATGCACAAAAAGGAACAGTATGAGTTCGCAGTGATCGGCGGGGGAATGGCCGGATTCTGTGCAGCCGTTGCGGCTGCCCGGCACGGGGCGAAGACCTGCCTGATTCAGGACCGGCCGGTATTCGGTGGCAACAGCTCGTCGGAGATCCGGGTGACGCTGCACGGGGCAGCGGCCTTTCATACGTACGCGAGGGAGACAGGGATCATCTCCGAGCTGTTCATCGAGGAGCGGGCGCGCAACCATGAGGAGATTACCGAGAACGGCTGGACGAACAGCGTCTGGGATATGACGATGTATGATATGGCCTTAAGCACGCCGAATCTGTCCTTTCATTTGAATACCTCCGTTCATGAGGTCGTGATGAAGGATGACAAGACCATCCAGTCCATCCTGGCCCGGGTTGCTAATGCGGAGACGAATCTGGAGATCACGGCGGATCTGTTCATTGACTGCACCGGGGATGGCGTGATTGCCGATCTCGCCGGCTGTGAGTGGAGAATGGGCACCGAAGGGCGGGACGAGTTCAACGAGCCTCATGCGCCCGAGCAGGCGAGCGGGGACACGATGGGGAACTCGATACATTTCAAGGCCAAGGATATGGGGCGGCCGGTGCCCTACACAGCCCCGGACTGGGCCACCAAATATGAGGATGCGGCGTATTTCTACGACCAGGGTCGCATACCCTACGATATCCGCAGCGGATACTGGTGGATCGAGATCGGCGTGCCCTGGCATACGATTACGGAAGCCGAGGATATTCGCCATGAGCTGACCAGGCATACGTTGGGCATCTGGGACTGGATCAAGAACCGTGATCCCCGGACGAAGGAGCTTGCGGCGAACTACGCGCTGGACTGGATCGGGCAGGTGCCGGGTAAGCGGGAGAGCCGGCGGATTATGGGCGAATATTTCATGACCGAGCATGATCCGGTGAACCGCAAGGTGTTCGAGGACGAGATCGCCTACGGCGGCTGGTTCCTGGATTTGCATACCCCTGGCGGGCTGCTGGCCGCGA
Organism: Paenibacillus sp. FSL P2-0136; assembly: GCF_037975325.1. Taxonomy (NCBI): domain Bacteria; kingdom Bacillati; phylum Bacillota; class Bacilli; order Caryophanales; family Paenibacillaceae; genus Paenibacillus; species Paenibacillus sp. FSL P2-0136. The sequence continues at coordinate 6,342,905 of NZ_CP150244.1, read as the reverse complement.
CCAGTGAGCATGCCAGCTCCGAAGGCTACAACGAGACTTCCGACTATGCGGTCAAAAGCTACTGCGGCCCCTATGGCGTCCCCTTCCGCATCATGCTGGCCCGGGATGTGGATAATCTGATGATGGCGGGCCGCAATGTCAGCGTGACGCACGCCGCGCTGGGAACTGTGCGCGTCATGGCAACCGGCGCGCTGATGGGTCAGGCTGCGGGGACAGCGGCGGCCATCGTCTTGAAGAAGGGCATAGGGATCAAGGCGATGACCACGGAGGGCATGCAGGAGCTGCAGCAGACGCTGCTGCGCGACGGCTGCTTCCTGCCGAACGCAGAGAACCGCGATGCGGGTGATCTGGCCCGGCAGGCTGCGGTCTCAGCCAGCAGCGAGGTGGCGGTCTACGGCGCAGGGCCGGAGACCGGGACCTACCTGCCGAAGCTGAGCGAATGGAATGACCGCAAGGACTGGAGCGGGCAGGATGAGCTGCTGCTTCGAAGACGCGGCCAATGGATCGCCGTGTCCTCCCCGCAGCTCGACAGCCTGGCGGTCTGCCTGAGCAACATTACGGACCAGCCGCAGGAGGTGGAAGCTGTATTGCTCCAGGTGGACCATATATGGGATTACCGTTTGGAGCCCGAGGAGGGGCGGCTGGCCTCCTGCACCCTGACCGTTCCGCCGGGAGGCAGGCACTGGATCGAATGGGCCAGCCCGGCCGGAGCTGCAGAGGGGCTGAAGCCGGGCAGGTATGTCCGGCTGGATCTGGCCGCGAATCCCCAGGTCATCTGGCATGCGGCAGGCTCGATAATCCCCGGCCATATCAGCGCCTTCGAGATGGGCGGCGGCAGAATGCGGCGCTTCGAGAAGGGCATGACGATGAGCTACCGCATCGCTCCACCGCAGCAGCCGTTCGGCGCGGAGAATATTGTGAGCGGGGTTACCCGTCCTTACCGCTACACCAACCTCTGGCGCTCCGATCCCGTGCAGCCGTTGCCGCAGTGGGTGCAGCTATCCTGGGAAAAAGAACAACAGATAGGTACGGTGGAGATCACCTTCGCCGGACATATATTTCGTGAGTACCATGCCTACGGGCCCTTCTACCGTGATCCGCAGTGTGTGAAGGAGTACCGTATCCAGGCATGGACTGGCGGAGAATGGAACGATGTCATTCATGCTGTGAATAATTATCAGCGTCATGTGCGTCATACGCTGCCGGACTCCATCCGGACGGAGAAGCTGCGGATCGTGATCGAAGCTACGAACGGCGACCCCTCTGCGGCGGTGTATGAAGTGCGCTGTTATGAATAGAGCGGATTCTGAACAAACCTAATCCCAGTAAAGGGTGAAGGATTCGTAGAGTGACTTTGTTGCTGAACGTGGCTGAAGGATCGCCGGGAGGAACAGGAGGTGTCCCTGATATTACTGGTCAGAGGCTGGAAGTATGCGAAACACCGAATATAATATGCTGGCGTGGGGTGAGTGGGCCAAATGTATGCGGAAATCCGAATACAATCGGTGCTGCTGCGATGAAGTATGGGCTCCATGCTCCACAGCCAGTAACATTTATAGAGAAATCCTGCAAGAAGTGGAGCGACCGAGCCTAGGTTGAGTAACTTAGCAGGTGGAACCCCTGCTTGGAAAGGCGAAAGCCACGCCACCAATAGCGAGTCTTGGAGCGGCAAGGGTAACCCTGCCGTTTAAGCGTAGACAGTTAGGATGCAGGCCTGAAAGTGATGGAGCCTCGAAATGCAGCAAACGGGAAGGTCGACGGGCTCACTTTCCCGGAAGACAACATGACTCCAGCCGAAAAAAAAAAAAAAGGCGAGGATGGAGGAGCTTCCCCGGGGTCGAAGAGCCAGGCATGTATACCCATGGTTACTCAGCAACTCGGGAGACCCTGACGCTCTTCTGCGAGAGAAGTACTATTTAGGAACCTTTGCAGGAGTATGGCAAACAAGCCGTAACACGTAAGAATGTCAAACGGCGTTCAGGGAGTCGGATTGCCGCATAAGACCTGTGAAACCCCTGTAATGGGGGCGGAGGAAAGGCAGGCGACACCCCATCAATCTTGGTAAGGACACATTGGCCACACACAGAGGTGGGAAAAAAATGGAAACGAAATTAACAAGAATAGCAGAAATGGCCAAAGCAGATCCGAAGTTACGGTTCAACTCCATCGGACATCTTATTGACACAGAAGCATTAAAGAGAAGTCACAAAGAGATGAAACCGGGAAAGGCAACCGGAGTCGATGGATCGACCAAAGAGACGTACGAAGCCAACGTGGAAGCGAATGTAACACACCTGGTGGACCGTTTAAAGCGAAGAAGCTACAGACCCCAGCCCGCAAGAAGAGTGTACATCCCAAAGGACGGGAAAAACATGCGGCCCCTAGGAATTCCTGCGTATGAAGACAAACTGGTGCAACATGCGCTGAAAAGAGTACTGGAAGCCATTTATGAACAAGACTTCATGGATTTCTCGTATGGATTTCGCCCGAACCGAAACATGCACAGTGCGCTGAAACATCTAAACCGGGTCATCGAGCAGGGGAAAACCAGCTATGTCGTCGATGCGGACATCTCCGGCTTCTTCAACCATGTAAATCACGAATGGCTGATGAAATTCCTCGAACTGCGAGTCGGAGATCCAAACATCCACCGGCTGGTGAGACGGATGCTGAAAGCAGTATTCAGGAGGAGGGACACTTTGAACCGACGGAGGAAGGAACTCCCCAAGGTTCGGTGGTGTCGCCCCTGCTAGCCAATGTCTACCTGCACTATGTCCTTGACCTATGGTTTACCGTGACGGTGAGGAAGCAGTGCGGGGGGCAAGCCGAAATGGTGCGCTTCGCCGATGATTTTGTATGCTGCTTCCAGTACAAAGAAGATGCAGAACGCTTCTATACCGCACTTGTGCTCCGGCTGGAGAAATTCGGGTTAAGCATTGCGGAAGAGAAGACGAAAATCATCGCGTTCGGTCGTTTTGCGGAAGCAGAATCACGGAGGAAGGGCGAAGGGAAACCGAAAACATTCGATTTCCTAGGCTTCACGCACTACTGCGCCAAGAGCCGAAAAGGAACCTTCCGGGTAAAGCGTAAAACGAGTGGGAAGAAATTCAGACAGAAGGTCAGAGCCATGAAGAGCTGGGTCAGGTGGAATCGCCACATGAAGCAGGAGGAGTTTCTAGGCGTCATCCGGTCCAAACTGTCGGGACACTACCGATACTATGGAATCACGGATAACTCGGAGAAAATAAAAACCTATTACATGCAAACGCTCGACTTGATCTATACATGGCTAAACCGCAGAAGTCAGCGCAGGAGTTTCACCTGGGAGAGGTTCTACGAAGTGCTAAACGAATTCAGGCTACCTAAGCCGCGGATCTACGTCAATATCTACGATTAAGGCCAATGGTGAACGATGGGGTGAAGAGCCGTATGCGTAAATTGCGCACGTACGGATCTGTGAGGGGTAGGGGCACAATCCACGAAGGAAAGGCCCCGCCTACTCGACCAACAATACTGCCCCATAGAAGCGGCTGATGCTGAAATCCTGCAACAAATGCAACAAATTCAGCGCTAACTTGCTATAAACACCGAAATTTGTGCAAATAATGCAACATTGTACCGCAGCCAGTGCCATTAATAGAGGAATCCTGCAAGATGTGCAACAATGCTATCCATACAATCGGTCGGTGAGAGAAAACGCTCAGAATTGGCAAGAGATAGCGGCGAACGTAAATGAAGAGCAGAAGTGCACTTGAATCTGTGTTTGTAACTTCCCCTCTTAAACAGCGGAGCGTGCTCACCGAGCATCGTACGTAAATCATGCGCATAACAAAAGAGGTGTCTCAATTGCCGTTTGCCGGCTTCTGAAGACACCTCTTTTCTGTTAAAGGATTAGCCCCCTATTGCTTCACAATATCCTGCACCGCTTTATCCAGCTTCTCAAGCAGCTGATCATGGTTCAGCTGGCCGCCGAGGTATTCCTGCATGGCAGCGCCGAAGCCCTGGGTCACGCCGTCAGGGAACATATCCCAGTTCCAGCCCAGCGCGTTGCCGGATTTCTCCTGCACGGCAACGGCGACCTGGCCGATATCAGCAGCGTCTGCGGTGATATTTGCTTCCGCCGGGATGAACTTGAACTCCTTGGTCAGATACTTCTGGCCGGTTTCCGAGCTGACCATCCAGTTCAGGAAGGCCTTGGCTTCCTCCGGATGTGCGGATTTGCTGTTCACGATATAGTTGTTAGGCACGCCTACCAGGATGGTGCCTTCTTCGTTATTGATCGGGAGCGGGAGGAGGCCCAGGTTCAGAGCCGGATCGATTTTGTCGATATCGCCTTGCGTCCAGTTCCCCTGCAGCATCATGGCGGCCTTGCCGGAGGCGAATTCAGCCACCTGGGTCGCGTAATCGGTAGTCATCTTGTTGTCTTGGGCATTATCGAAGATCACATCTACGAGATCCAGCCACTGCTTGAAGACGGCATTGCCCTTAATGGTCTGTTTGCCCGCCTTCACATCGTCAATGAACTGCTTCGGATCAGGCTGGTGCGCCATGCCCACGTTAACGAGGTGAATCCCCATCGACCACCACTCATTGGTGGCTTCAAACGGCGTGATGCCGGCGGTCTTCAGCTTGGCTACGGCATCCTTGAGCTGCGGGAGTGTCTTGGGCTCTTCCGTTATGCCGGCTTTGGCGAACAGATCCTTGTTGTAGATCAGCCCGTAGCCTTCTACATTCATAGGCATACCATAGAGCTTGCCGTCTACGGTTGCCGGTGTCTTGGCGGTCGGAATCAACTGGGCGGTCCAAGGCTCATTGCTCAGGTCAGTGGCACGGTCCATATAAGGAACAAGAGCAGTATACCCGCCGTTATTGAAAATCTCAGGCTCAGAGCCGGAAGCGATCTCCGCCTTCAGCAGTGCGCCGTAATCCTCACCGCCGCCGTGCGTTTCGACCTCCACCTTCACCCCCGTCTCCTTCTCATATTCTTCGGCGAGTGCATTCAGCTGCTCGGCAATCTCCACCTTGAACTGGAACATCTTGATCGTGACATCCTTGGCAGGCGTTTTGCCGGCTTCCGGTGCTGCGGATTCGGTTGACGCGTTAGGAGCATTCGTAGCGCTTCCATTGCCCGCGGAATTCGTATTGCCGCTGTTCCCGCAACCTGCGATAATGAGGGTGCAAACGGTTGCCATGATGAACGCGAACTTTCTTTTCATAGAATAACCTCCCTGGTCTGTGGTTCTTGCTCTTAGAGCGTAAAGGAATGGATAGATGACTTACACTTCATATGTTGCTCGAAAAAGTGGATATTATTGCTGCAAAGGAAAGCTGGCCGAGTGATCATCCCTTAATGGAGCCTGCAGTCACGCCTTCCACAATATAACGCTGGAGCGACAGGAAGAACAAGAGAATAGGCGTGATCGCCATGACGAGACCCGCAAGGGCCAGATCCCACTTCTTGGTGTACTGTCCGAAGAACTTGGTCACAGCTACGGGCAGGGTCGTCAGATCCTTATTCCCGCCGATCACCAGGACAGGCAGCAGATAGTCATTCCAGATCCATAGCGTATTCAGGATAATGACGGTTACAATAATCGGCAGCAGCAGCGGGAAGACGATCCGGAAGAACACGCCGTACGGATTCGAGCCGTCCACCCGCGCGGCTTCCTCCAGCTCCAGAGGCACCGTCTTGATGAACCCGTGGAACAGGAAGACCGACAGCGGCATCCCGAAGCCGAGATAACAGGCCACAATGCCGTACAGCTCGCCGCGCAGCTCCAGCAGGCTGGTCACCCGGACCAATTGCAGCATGAGCGACTGGAACGGAATGATCATCGCCGAGACCAGCAGCAGGAACACGAAGGAATTGAAGCGCGTCGGCTTGCGCACAATCTGGTAAGCGGCCATCGAGCTGAACAGTACGATGAAGATTACACTTAGAATCGTAATGGTCAGAGAGTTGAAGAAGGCCTGCGGGAAGTTAATGGCATCCCAGACCTTGGAATAGTTACTCCAGTGGAACACCTGCGGCCAGGAAGCGGCATCGATCAGGATGTCCTTCAGCCCCTTAACCGAGTTGCTCAGGACCAGATAGAACGGCGACAGGAAGACAATAGCCAGCAGAATGGCGGCAATTTCGAGGATGAAGTTGCCCGGGCGGTAGCGGCTGCTGTTCATTAGGCGGACACCTCTTTTCGTTTGGTAAGCCAGACCTGGGTGACGGTAATCAGGGAGACGGCGGCGAAGAAGAGCAGCGCTTTGGCTGTACCGAGGCCATACCGGTTGTTGATCAGTGCCTCCGCATAAATGTTATAGGCCAGCGACTGGGTCGAGGTGCCGGGTCCGCCTTTGGTCAGCGACAGGTTGAGGTCGAACATTTTGAAGGCATTGGAGGTCGTCAGGAACAGGCAGATGGTGATCGCCGGCATAATCAGCGGGATGTAGACGCTCTTGAACAGCTGCGGAGCACGGGCACCGTCTATGCGGGCAGCTTCAATGAGATCCTTCGGAATCCCGGCCAGCCCGGCAATATAGATGACCATCATATAGCCGGCTGTCTGCCAGACGAACACAATGACCAGCCCCCAGAACCCGGTGCTTGGCGTCCCCAGCCAGGGCAGCTGGAAGAACGAAATCCCGGTCAGCTCGCCGATCGTAGCGAAGCCCTTGGTGAAGATGAATTGCCAGATGTAACCGAGCAGAATGCCGCCGATCACATTGGGCATGAAAAAGACGGTGCGGAGCAGCTTCTTCGTCTTCAGCGTCGTCATTAGAATGAAGGCCAGCAGCAGTGCAAGCACGTTGGCAGCCACAACCGAGATCACGGTGAAGCGCAGGGTGAAGACCAGGGACTCCCAGAACTTATCGTCATTCATGAAAATCCGTTTCCAGTTGGCCGCGCCGGTCCAGACCGCTTTGTCCAGATCCAGCCCGTTCCAGTCCGTGGAGGAGTAGTAGAAGCCGAGGAAGAACGGGGTGACCACAATGGTCAGGAAAAAGAGCAGACAGGGGCCGAGAAATACGATTTGCTGTCCCCAGCCGCGCTGCATACGCAGAGTTTTTCTCATATGGACTCTCCTTTGGGTAAGTTTTGGTAAGATATCTACGGGTTCACAGCTTGATTATAGAAAGCCCGGGCCACCGCTAACACTTCATTTCATGCCGGGAAAAGTGGATTATATTGCAGGCCATACGGCTCACACAACTTGTAGGAGGTTCCCCCATGTTCAAGAACAGCATCCGGACACGGCTGATGGCCTTAGTGCTGTTGGCGTCAGTGATCCCGTCAGGCATCTCTGTGACCTTCTCTTATCTCTATACGAGGCAGTCGGTTACGGACCAGTCCGTGAAGCAGAATACGAAGCTGCTGACGCTGGGGGAGGCGAATCTCCGGAGCTATTTCAGCGGCATGAACCAGCAGGCGATGTCGCTCTACAGCGGAATCAATGTTCCCAGCTCCTTCTATACCACCCTGCTTACCGCCAAAAGCGCTGCCCAGGCCCCGCCCGGCACGATTCTGCCGGATACCCGGGCTATCATCTCCACCCAGCTGTACAATCTGTTTCTCTCAGACCGCAATACGTATCAGATTCATCTGTATGTGAGGGCCGCCAGGCAGTCTAATCTGTTGCTTAAGGGATTTTTCCGCCGTGAGGATAATGCCAGCTATGCTGCGGAGGGGCAGGCCGGAGGGACTTACCGCCCGTATCTCGAAGTGACGCATATGGATCATCAATACGGAGTGAAGTCCGGCTTCCCCAATCTGAAGCCGGGGAGCGTGCCGGTCTTTACGGCCCATTTTCCCATCTACCGGACTCCTAGTGACAGCGTATTGGCAGATTTGTCGATCGATTATACGCTGGGGGAGCTGGAGGGGATCGTGGAGTCGATGTACAATTCGGACACAGAGCGCCTGTATGTGCTGAATGAGCAAGGCGAGGCGCTGTTCGCTTCCGATCCGGACTGGATCGGGAAGCCGGTCGCAGCGGGCTGGAGCCGTCTCCCCGCAGAGCAGGACAGCGGGCATTTCGCCTGGAAGAAGGACGGCTTCCAGGGAATCGTAATGTACAAGCAGATCAAGGCCCCTTTGTTCAGCGGAAGCATTATCAAGCTGGTGCCCTATGAGGATCTCTACACAGATGCAAGGGTGATTACCCGGTTCAATATGGGCATCGGACTGCTGTTCCTGCTGATAGGAGGCATCAGTGCCGTGCTGATCTCGATCGGCTTCACCCGTCCGATCAAGAAGCTGATTCACTTCACGCAGAAGGTGCAGACCGGCCAGCTGGATGCGCATATGGATGCCGAGCGGGAGGACGAGTTCGGGCTCCTCACCCGCAAGATCACCGGCATGACCCGCACGATCAATGAGCTGATCGTTAAGGAATACCGGCTGGAGCTGGCGAACAAGACGAATCAGCTGAAGGCGCTCCAGGCCCAGGTGAACCCGCATTTTCTCTACAATGCGCTGCAATCCATCGCCAGCCTGTCCTTGCGCTATAATGCGCCGAAGGTGTATGATCTCATCTATTCCCTGGGCAGTATGATGCGTTATTCGATGAATACCGAGCGGACCCAGGTGCCGCTGCGGGATGAGATTGAGCATGTGCAGAACTATATGATTCTGCAGACGGAGCGGTTCGGCGAAGAGAATCTGCAGCTTGCGGTCGAGGCGGGGCCGGAGACTCTGGAGCTGATCCTGCCGAAGATGATCCTGCAGCCGATTGTAGAGAATATCTTCAAGCATGCCTTCGCTGACGGGATAAGCGGGGGGCTGATCCAGATAGAGTGCAGGCTGGACGGGGCGGCCAGGCTGGTGCTTGCCGTGAAGGATAACGGCCGGGGCATGAGCCCGGAGCGGCTGGAGGAGATTACGGCCTGCCTCAGAGGCAGCAGCCAGCCGGACCAGGAGGAGATCGGCCTGTACAATGTGCTGGCCCGCCTGCGGCTGCAGTTCGGCAGCGCAGCGGAGATGCAGCTTAAGAATAATGAAGACGGCCAGGGGCTTACCGTTACGCTGATTATTCCGCTGGAGGAGATCGACGGTTAATTCCGGCGGCTTTTGCGAATAGAGACTATTTCTTGAAGGAGCGGCTGAGATGAAGGTGCTGATTGTAGATGATGAGAAGCATGTGCGGGAGGCCATCCGGTATTTTGTTCCGTGGGACAGCTATAACATCTCTGGGATCTATGAGGCAACCAACGGACAGGAGGCGACACGGATTATGCAGGAGCATCAGCCGGCTGTCGTCTTCACGGATATGCGGATGCCGCTGATGGACGGGGCGGAGCTGCTGGAATGGCTGCACCGTCATTATCCGCATACGAAGACGATTGTCATCAGCGGGTATCAGGATTTTAATTATGTGAAGCCTGCTATCGTATATGGCGGTACGGATTATCTGCTGAAGCCGCTGAACAGCAAGCAGCTGATTGCCTCTGCGGAGCATGCCTTCAAGCTGTGGATGGAGGAGGAGGCGGAACGGAAGCGGCGCCAGCGCCAGAACATGCAGCTGAACGCGCTGCGTCCGCTCTACTGGGACAAGATGCTGTCCGATCTGGTGAGCGGACAGGCCTCGTTCCATGAGCTGAAGCTGGCCCTCTGTGAAGAGCTGGGAATGCCGATTGGGGCGCAGGAGTGCAGAATCGCTGTAATCCCGCTGCAAGGCGCAGATTGTCATCTGCTGCGGAGATTCCATGGAGATGTAGCCTTGACGGCCTTCGTGCTGGCCAATGTCTGCAATGAAGTGATGGCAGAGGGCCAGAGCGGCTACGCCTTCCGCAACTGGCAGGGCGGAGGCGAGCTTGTAGTGCTGCTGTGGAGCGCTGTAGCGCAGGCGGAGGAGATACTTAACCGCATGAATGAAGCTATCGCCCAGGCGTTCGGTGTTCAGCTGGATATCGGGCTTAGTCCGCTGAACCCGTTGCCGGAGGGGCTGCGGCCAGCTTTGGAACAGGCAGGCCAGGCGCTTGCGGAGCGGAATCTATTGCAGCGGGACGGGCGTATTCATCTCTTCAGGAAGCGTGGGGAAGGGAGTAGACCTGTAAACGACTACGGCCTGGAGGAACGGCTGGACAAGCTTAGAGTCGCCGTCTTGTCCGGCGATCTGGAACGGATGGAGCGGGTGGCGGAGGAGTGGGCCGGACATCTGGCCGGGCTGCCGCTGCTCACGGAGAGCAGTCTGCTGCATCAGCAGACGGAGATGCTGGACGTTCTGAAGCGCTGGCGGCCGGAGGCAGAGATTAGCCTGGAGTGCTGTTATGACGCTGAAGGGCTGTTCTCGGTGGAGAACTGGCAGTGCCGGCTGAAAACGCTGCTTCACCACTTGTCCAAGGGCAGCCCGCAGACGCCGGATAGCCGGCTCGTCCAGGAGATCAGGGAGTACCTGGACCGGAACTATGCGCAGGAGATGACGCTGCAGCATATTGCGGAACGCTTTTTCATCAGCAGGGAGAATGTATCTCGCAAGTTCAAGCAGATCACTGGGGAGAATCTGTCGGATTATCTGACCGGCCTCCGGGTGGAGAAGGCGAAGACACTGCTCCAGAATACGAATCTGCGGCTGTCGCAGATCGCGGAGCTGGTAGGCTATGAGGATGAGAAGTATTTCAGCCGTGTCTTCAAAAAAAACGCCGGCATCACGCCAAGAGAATACCGCAAGCAGGAGGAAGAAGCCTGAGTATGTAAGGTTCACGGACTGCCTGTCAGCATTTCCCGGCCTGCAACCGATAATAGCTATATGGGCAATAAATACATAGCTGCGGTTATTGGGGAGGGCTGGATAGTATGGACAATGATCTGGGAAGAACGATTAAGAATGACCTGATTAATGCCTACGGAGTGACTGTAATTCCGGCGGGAAGCAGGCTAAATGCCGAGCATCTGGAGCTTATCCGCAAACAAAAAATCGACAGGTTCGACATTCTTTTTGCAGATGAGGCTGACCAGGCGCCCCCCTATCAGAAGATGGTCAACAGTACAGTGGACCTGTCCAAGGAATTATTCGAATCTTACCGAATCTCCCGCAAAATCCCGCTGGCGGATATCCGCAAGGAGGTGCTTCCGGTCATCCAGGAGATCTCGCGCAACCCGGATATCTTCGCCTTGTTCCATTCGGTGCAGGGCAAGGATGATTATACATATGAGCATAACATCGGCGTTGCAGTGCTCTCTACCCTGATCGGCAGATGGCTGGAGATGAGTGAAGCGGAGCTGTCCGTGCTCTCCATGGCTGCAACCCTGCATGACATCGGCAAGCTGAAGATACCCTCAGAGCTGCTGAATAAGCCCGGCAAGCTGACGGACGAGGAATACACCCAGGTGAAGAAGCACACGGTCTACGGCTACGAGATCCTCAAAGAAACCACCGGAGCCAATTCACGCATTGCCCTGGTGGCGCTTCAGCATCATGAGCGAAATGACGGGAAGGGGTATCCGCTGGGGCTGAAGGACGAACAGATCGATCCGTACAGCAAAATTGTGGCCGTGGCGGATATTTTTCATGCGATGTCCAGCAAGCGCCCATATCATGAACCGACGCCGTTCCATATGATTGTGGATCAGATGAGAAGAGGCAGCTTCGGCGCGCTGGACCCGCATATTGTAACCGTTTTTCTGGAAAATATCGTCAAGCGGTCTGTTGGGCGTGAAGTGGTCCTAACCGATGGCCGGGTCGGCGAGATTGTCTACTTGAACCCGCATGACATCGAGACTCCGCTGATCCGCATCGGGGATGAATATATTGACCTCAGCAAAAGAACGGAGCTTAACATCCGGGAGATCAGTCTCTGATTCCAATCTACTTGTTGAAATAATCGGCCACTCCCTCAGCGACCGCCTGAGCCGCCTTCCGCTGATAAGACGCCTTGCGTACAATTGCTTCGTCGTACGGGTTCGACAGGAAGCCCAGCTCTACCAGGGTGGCCGGCAGCGGGTTCTCCCGCAGAATATGATAGTCGCCAAAGGAGAGGCCGTTGCTGCGAAGGCCGATGCCCTCACCCAGCCGGGTCTCCACTGCCCGGGCCAGCCGCAGGTCGTTCTGCTGCGAATAGAAGAAGGTCAGCGTGCCGGAGACATTCTTCGGTGATGAATTATAATGAATGCTGACAAAAGCGTCTGCGCCGAGCGACCGCCCGAGCTGCACCCGCTGGGAGAGCGCAGGCTTCTGGTCCCCGCGGGTCCGGGTCATCTCCACTCTGGCTCCCTTGGCGGTCAGATAATCCCGCAGATACAGGGAGGTCTGGAGCGTCAGATCCTTCTCCATCGTGTTATAGGTTGTCCCGAGCATGCCCGGATCGGTGCCGCCGTGGCCAGGGTCCACTATGATCAGCTTGCCCCGGATACTGCCGGATTTCCGTACCACACTCGGAGTCTGGCTATTTGAGCTGATAGTGCTTGCGCTGCGGACGGTTCCGCCTGACAGATACCCGGAGGATACCCAGCCGACGGTTCCTCCGGCGGTGCGGACCCGCGACCATTCTCCCTGCCGGAGCAGGAGTGTCACTTTGTTGCCGGATTGCAGGGAGCCGACTACCTCATAGCCGGTTCCCGGCCCGCTGCGGATGCGCAGGGAAGACGCGGTCACGACAGCCGTTCCGCTGGAGGCCGATGTGGTCTTAACCGCCGTCTTGGCCGATGCCTTGGAGGCGGTGGAGCTGGAAGAAGTGCTGGCGGAAGAAGTGCTGGTGGACGAGCTTCCGCTGGTACGCTTCAGATAATAACCGGCTACCCAGCCGGAGACAGAGCCGGCCCGGACCTTGAGCCAGCCATGCTGCTCTTCAGTGACGGTAACGGTGGCTCCGGCAGCCAGAGAGCCTGTGACGGCAGCGTTTGCAGCAGGCTCACTGCGTACATTCAGGGAGCTGGCGAACACTTTGGCCGTGTAAGCAGTTGCAGCATAAGCGGTAGAAGACGGCAGGACAGGTGCGAGTATGGATGAAGTCAGCAGACAGGCTGACAGGACTGCAGTATGTAATTTTTGTCGCATACAAATAAATCCTCATTTCCCGGAGAGATAACAATCTATTACCCGTTTCATCGGCAGAAGAATACCGAAAATTTAAAATTGAAGATAAATACCTACTCCAACTACCGCTAACAACGATGATTATTACAGTACTCTCATCTTCCTATGCGGCTGTTGAATATCGCCTGAAGCCCTATTCGTTGGCAGGAAATGTCTGTATAATTATTACATATTGGGGAAACAGACAAAGGAGTGCCGCCGTGATCAGACCTAGATTATTCATTGGTTCTTCCAGAGAATCTATCCGCTATGCCAGGGCTATCCACGAACAGCTGAAGCGGACCGCTGAGGTCCATCCGTGGTATGCCGCTGCTTTCCGGCCGAATGAGTACACCATGGAAGCGCTGGAGCGGAATCTGGATATCAGCGATTTTGCCGTCTTTGTGTTCTCGCCGGATGATGTAGCCCGGATTAGGGGTAAATATTATTATGTGACCCGGGACAACACCCAGTTCGAAATGGGCCTGTTCTGGGCACGGCTGCGGCGCGGCCGGGTCTTCTGCCTGCTGCCGGATCAGGTACCCGCGCGCAGTGATCTGATTCCGGGTGAGAATGTGGAAGAGTATCATCTGCTGTCGGATCTGTTGGGACTAACCCCGCTGGAATATGAGTGGCAGCACGAGAATGTTACAGCAGCGGTGGATGTGAGCTGTGGCAAGATCATCGACAGTATTCAGGCGCAGGGGATGTACCACGACCCGGCTGTAGAGCTGTTGCAGCTTCGGGCAGAGCTTAGGCGAAAAGAAAGTATCCTTCACTTCTTTTGGCAATATAATAATAATGTAACGCCACCCCAGGCAGCCGAGAAATATCAGGCACTGAGCGAAGCCGTCCGCAATTCATTCCTGCCCCCGGAGGATTGCCGGGTCATCGGAGCCGCCATGTGGCGGGCCGAAGCGGAAGCGGGCCTGAAGCAGGTCGGCGGCAATGTGGGGCGCGGGCAGATGTATCCGTTCGCCGCCTTCGAGGACGGAAGCGTGAAGCCGGGGGTGCTGGATGCTTTTCTGGCAAAAGAATGGACTTTTTTACAGCGTACGGAAGTTGCGGAGGTATATATCCTATGCTATCCTTTAGGGGAGAACCATGTGCTGTCCGTGCACTTCTCGGGAAATCAGAGATTATCGGGAGAGGATATTACAGCAGTCGTGGCCTATAACCGGGATTTGTTCCGCACCGTCAATCATTTAGTGGGAGGGGACTAACAGGATGAAGAATATGAAGAATGCCGTTAGTGTATCCAGTACTGTCCGCCGGTCTGCAAGCGGTGACGGCAACAGCGCGGGAGGCAAAGGCCGCTCCAGACGCAAATCCGGCCCCAAGCTTACGCCCTCAGCGTCAAGCGTGTATTTGGCACCATCCGTGGAGGGTGGAGACGACGAGTACAAGAAGCTGGTCAGCGGTAAAGTGGATAATAACAAGCCATCGTTTGCCTGAATATTGGCTAATTCATACTATTGAACAGGTCCCCAGCAATCGCTGGGGGCTTTTTTTGCTGTTTGAGGAACGGCGGCCAACGACTTAGGGAATGCGAAGTTATGCGCTCTCCTGATGGGCTTGCTCACTCACATCCGTGGCATCCTCCGTCAGCCGGGTCTTGAACTCAAACTAATATTAGGAATTAGGGTGATATGTGGACTCCGCTGGGAGCGGGCTGGATGGGGAAATGAAAGGGGCTGTCCCAAAAGTAGATACTCTACTGGTGGGGAAAAATTCCATGCCTTCTTAAAGGATTAATTTGTAAGAAAGGGAGCGATTCTCCATTATTGGAGGATCGCTCCCTTGCGTTTCTGGTCATTCGCTGCTTGCTTCAGCAGGTTGTGAGCAAGCGAAAGCCAACCGACCTCTAGCGTCACTTTTTCCATGCCGCGAAGCAGAAAGCGCCGGAAGCCCCGGTTATTTTTTAATTGTCCAAATACACTTTCCGGCTCCGTCATTCGACGTACGGCCAATAGATAGCCTTCCTCGCTTCGGAGGATTTCTTTCGCCTGTTTCTGGTATCTAAGTCGCTCCAAACTGACTGCGATTTCCCGGTTTCCGCTTCCCTTCGTGCAGTTTTCTTTTAGCGGACAACCTCCGCAGCTTTGACTTTGGTAATGACGCTTCTTAATTTCGTATCCACTCTCTGTGGTTTCCTTGCTCTCTCGTTGGAAATACAGCGGGTGTCCAACTAAACACGTCCAGCGATCCTCGGATCCGTCGTAGGTCCAGTTCTCGATTTTTCCGACGTCGGCTTTCCAGGCTTTGCTCTTTTCTTTGTGGTAGGTGCTGTATTTCACGACGGCCTGTATCCCGCTCTTTTCCAGATAGGCGTAGTTTTCTTCACTTCCATAGCCGGCATCTGCAATGACCGTCTTTGGAAGTTTTCCGAGGAATTGCTTTGCTTTTGCCAGATGTGGTTCTAAACAGCGGGTGTCACCCGGTCTTTGATGTAGACTGTAGGTTAAAATAAATTGGTTTTCGGTCCCGATCTGTAGATTGTAACCTGGCTTCAGTTGGCCATTTCGCATGTGATCTTCTTTCATCCGCATAAACGTTGCCTCGGGATCGGTCTTGCTGAAACTGTTCCGGTCCCCAAGCAGCTTTTGATATTGTTCGTACTTCTGCAGTCGAGGGAGCAAATCCTTACGCAACTTCCCAACCGTCTTTTTTAGGGGCTTGTCTTTCGGTTTTTCGGCAAGCTGAGCTTCAAGCTTTTGCACGGCTTGTTCGAGTTTCTCACTGTCCATTTGCGAACCCGTGCTGAGTTCAGCCAGATCTTTGCCCTGATTCTCTTGTTCTTCCTGCTCTTCCGCTGCTTCAATGTCAGCGAATAGGGCCTGTACCTTATCTTGCAGTTTCGCTTTGTGTTTGCTGACCGCTTTGCTCCAGACAAAGGTGTAGCGATTGGCATTCGCTTCGATCTTAGTTCCGTCCACAAAATAATGCTCCAGAGACACGTAATTTTCGTCAGCCAGAAACTGAAGCACGGCGGTAAATACCGTTTCGAGGACCTTTCTCATCCGCTGGGAACGGAAGCGATTCAGCGTGCGGAAGTCGGGTCGCTGCCGTCCGGCCAGCCACATGAAGGGAATGTTCTCCCGGACCGCTTTGGCGATTTGGCGAGACGAATAGATTCGCTGAGTGTAAGCGTAGATGATGACTTTGGTGAGCATTTTAGGATGGTAGCTGTCACGGCCGCCGCCGGGATAGGCCGCGTCAAAAATGGCGTTGTCCAGCCGATTGACGGCGGCATTCACGACGCGAACGAGGTGATTTTCCGGGATATCTTCTTCCAGATCCATTGGCAAGCAAAGCTGGTCCATGGTATATTGAATGTACAAAAGAAACCTCTCCTTTGAAATGGTTGTGTGGTAACTCCATTTTAACAAAAGAGAGGTTTCTTTTTGTGATTTTAGAAAGATTTGAAGAAACTTTTCCCGCTTAAACAGCGGAGAGGACGGAACGATTGTGAAAAAGCGGCAGCGGTCGCCTTGGTCTCCGGATTTTCACCGCTAAGGGGAATGAAAAAAATCTGGAGACCACAGCGACCCAAACAACGGTCCGTTCGCGAAGCGTCCACCCAAGTGCTCACGTTGATCCTACTCCAAAATAAAAAGCTGTCCCAAGCAGCCATTTCATGGCTTTTGGGACAGCCCCATTGGTGGCGCTGAAAGTGGGCTGGATGGGGAAATGAAAGGGATAAATCCCATTGGTGGCGCTGAAAGTGGGCTGGACGGGGGAATTAAAGGGATAAATCCCTTTGGTGACGCTGAAAAGTGGGCTGGACGGGGGAATTAACGGGATAAATCCCATTGATGGTGCTGGAAGTGGGCTGGACGGGGAAATTAAAGGGATAAATCCCATTGGTGACGCTGAAAAGTGGGCTGGATGGGTAAATGAAATGGCTAAATCCCATTGGTGGCGCTGGAAGTGGGCTGTACGGGGAAATGAAAGGGATAAATCCCATTGGTGGTGCTGAAGGTAGGCTGGATGAGGAGTGCAAGTTAGCTAAATGAACAATTCAGGAGCACAAGTGCCCCTGAATCGAGCAAAAGTTAGCTAAATGAGCGAATCAGGAGCACAAGTGCCCCTGAATCGAGCAAAAGTTAGCTAAATGAGCGAATCAGGAGCACAAGTGCCCCTGAATCGAGCAAAAGTTGGCTAAATGAGCGAATCAGGAGCACAAGTGCCCCTGAATCCAGCAGATATTAGTTAAATGAGCCAATCAGTTAGGCGGCACCCCATCCAGCGCAATAGCCCCTATTGCGCGGAGGAAATTCCGCGCTGCTTCTTCGCAACCTCGCGGCGCACCACCGGGGCGACCTCGGTGGCGAGCAGCTCGATGGCGGCGGCTACCTTGGCGTAAGGCAGGCCGCCGATGTCGAGCTGGGTCATGAAGCGGTTATGGCCGAACAGCTCATGCTGATAGAGAATCTTCTCGATAATCTGCTGCGGGCTGCCCACGGCCAGGGTGTTGTCCGGCGAGGTGAACCGGCCGAACTCGCTGCGGGAGATCCGGTACTCCTGACCGGGGCGCGGGCTGATCGCATTACGGTAGCTGTAGTAATAAGGGTAATACTCATCCAGTGCCTGCTGAGAGGTCTTGGCGATGTAGCCATGGCTGGTGATGGCGATCTTCAGGTCCTCCGGCTGGTGGCCGGCGGCTGCACCGGCGCGGCGGTAGGTGCCGGCCAGATTCTGGAAGGGCTCCGGGCTGCCGCTCAGGATAGCGATAGCCATGCCTATGCCAAGGGCCCCAGCCTTCTCGGCACTTTCGGCTGAACCGCCGATGCCGACCGAGAGCGGGAGTCTCTGCTGCAGCGGACGTGGAGCGATCTCGGCGTTATGCAGCGGGGAGCGGAATTTGCCCTTCCAGTTCATGACTTCATGCTGGTTCAGTGTGAGCAGCAGGTCGAGATTCTCGCTGAACAGCTGCTTGTAATCTTCCAGCTCGTAGCCGAACAGCGGGAAGGATTCCAGGAAAGCGCCGCGTCCGGCAATGATCTCGGCCCGACCGCCAGACAAGAGGTCCAGGGTGGCGAAGTCCTCGAAGACACGGACCGGATCAATGGTACTTAGCACGGTCGTAGCGCTGGTAAGCTTGATCCGCTGTGTAACCTGGGCGATAGCTGCCAGGACAACGGGCACCGATGAGATTACGAAATCCAGCCGGTGATGCTCGCCTACGCCGAATACATCCAGTCCGGCTTCATCGGCCAGCTTCGCGGCTGCAATGACTTCCTGCAGGCGTTGAGCGGGGCTGATCCGCTGCCCTGTATGGCAGTCGGTAACAATATCGCCCAATGTATAAATGCCGAATTCAAACTCCGGCAGGCTTGCTTCTTTTTCTTGAGCATCCGCTTGTGTATTTGCTTGCGCATTAGCTTGTGTATTCCCTTGATTGTTCATGGTACAGACCCCTTATCATCCAGAATGGTGAGCAGCAGTTACTTGTAAGCTTGTCCGTTAGTGCAAGGATATAGCCCAGTATATCACAATTACTTACTAATTGTAAGTATATGAGTGGAAGTTTGCGAATAGCTATTAACATTGTCTGGTTCATCGTTACTGTTTCATAGTTTCAGAAGAATGTCAGCAGTAAATCAAATTAATCCGCCCGGATATTGTGTATTTTTATTGACAGATTACCTGATGGATGATATTTTAAATTTACAAATTCCAATCAACTTACTTTGGATTATATTTTACCGACTGTTCATACAGAGGTGCCTGCGTGATTGTTGCGCGAGGTCCCTCTGTTTTTTTGTTGCTAAGGGAATTCAGCCAGAAGGAGGAGCAGATATGGGAGAGGCATTGTTGTCTATCACAGAACTGAATAAGCACTTTGATACCGCTGGAGGCAAGGTGCAGGCGCTGGAGGATGTCGAGCTGGAGGTGCAGGAGGGGGAGTTCATCACGGTGATTGGACCCAGCGGCTGCGGCAAAAGCACCCTGCTGCGCATCATTGCCGGTCTGGATACCGGCTATACCGGCAGTGTTACCCTGGAGGGGGCAGCGATCAGCGGGCCGGGAATCGATAAGGGGTTTATTTTTCAGGAGCACCGCTTGTTTCCCTGGCTTACGGTAGAGAAGAATATTGCCTCGGATCTGCCGCTGGGCAGGCCGGATATCCGGCAGCGGGTAGATGAGCTGATTGAGCTGGTGAAGCTCGGCGGCTTCGAGAAGTCCTATCCCCGTGAGCTGTCGGGCGGGATGGCCCAGCGGGTAGCGATTGCCCGGGCGCTGCTGCGCAGTCCCAAGGTTCTGCTGCTGGATGAGCCCTTTGGCGCGTTGGATGCTTTTACGCGGGCGCATATGCAGTCGGTGCTGCTCGACATTTGGCAGCGGAACCGGACGACGATGATTTTTGTGACCCATGATATAGATGAAGCCGTGTTCCTGGGGAACCGGGTGGTGATTCTGGAGCCTCGTCCCGGCCGAATCCGTAAGATCGTTCCCATAGACCTGCCGTATCCGCGCTCCAAAACAACAACCTCCTTTCAAGAGCTGCGGCTCAAGGTATTGAATTACTTCGAGAAGGTGGAGGAGCTTGAGCTGAAGGACGGGGCCGGAATATAAAGTAACTCCAGATGCTTATTATGGAAAAGTGAGGTTAAGTGCTAATTCATATCCGACTTAATCCATACGAATATATTAATTAATTCAGAAGGAGAGACAGCCATGGCAGAGCGGACTGTAACTGTAGGGAATGCCGGAAAAACCGGACAGCCTGATGGACCTGGAAAAGTGGTCATTGCCGGTCTGGGGCTGCTGCTTCCGGCAGGGATACTGATCCTGTGGCAGATTCTGGGCTATTACGGAGTGATCTCGGAGATGCTGTTCCCGACACCTTATACGATTGCCCAGTCATTCATTACGCTGGCGTCTACCGGGGATTTATGGAGCAACCTGAGAATTAGTGTCGTGCGGGCATTGTCAGGATTTCTGCTTGGCGGAGGGCTTGGTCTGTTCTTCGGCATCCTGGTCGGATTATTCCGCCGGTCGGAGAAGCTGCTGGACCCCTCGCTGCAAATGATCCGGATGATTCCGAGCCTTGCCGTAGTACCGCTGTTCATTCTCTGGTTCGGCATCGGCGAAGAATCCAAGGTGCTGCTGATTGCCAAAGGGGCGTTTTTCCCGGTCTATATCAATACCTTTATCGGTATACGCGGGACGGATAACAAGCTGTTTGAGGTAGCCAGAGTGCTTGGCTTCAGCAGAGGGAAGCAGATTGTGCGGCTGGTGCTGCCTGCGGCGGTGCCGAATATAATGCTCGGGGTGCGCTTGTCGCTGGGACTCTCCTGGCTGGGACTGGTGGTGGCGGAGCTTATTGCTTCTACCTCGGGGATCGGCTACATGATGTCAGATGCCCGCCAGTTTGCCGATACGCCGGTTGTATTTGTCGGAATTATTGTATTTGCCGCTGTCGGACTGCTGAGTGACACGATTGTCCGCCTGATTGAACAGCATCTGCTCCGGTGGCGGGACAGTTATCAGGGATAGGAGGGGAAGAACAGCATGAGTGAAGGGATCGAAGCCATAATCAAGACAGCCAAGGGGGTAAGGGAAGCCCGTGATTATAGCGGAACTGCTTCAATTACTACGGCTAACAACAAGAGAAAGACAGATTCAGTATTCTGGAAAAAGCTTCTGTATGACTGGGTAGCCGGGGCAGCCATTCCCGTAGCGGTGCTGGCCGTGTGGCAGCTTGCCGGGAGCGCAGGCTGGATCTCGCCGGAGTTTCTTCCGGCACCGCTGACGATCCTCTCTGCATTTGCGGATCTGACCGTTAAGGGAGAACTCGTCCATCATGTGGGTGTCAGCATTGGACGGGCGGGCATCGGGTTCCTGATTGGAGGTATTCTCGGCTTGCTGCTGGGGACATTGACCGGCCTGTTCCGCAGCGCAGCCTATCTGCTGGACCCAAGTGTTCAGATTCTGCGGCTGGTTCCGCATCTGGCGATTGCCCCGCTAATTATTCTGTGGTTTGGCTTCGGCGAGATCTCGAAGGTGGTTATTATCATGAGCGGCTCCTTCTTCCCGCTCTATGTTAATACCTTCATGGGCATCCGGGGAGTGGATAACAAGTTGTTCGAAGTGGCCCGGGTGCTCGGCTTCAGTCCGCTGCAGAAGCTGCGGCGGCTGATCCTGCCGGCTGCGCTGCCCGGCATTCTCCTGGGACTGCGCCTGTCGATGGCTGTGGCCTGGATCGGTCTGGTGGTTGCTGAACTGATCGGATCACAGTCCGGGGTTGGATTTCTCATTAATGAAGCGAAGCAGAATTCCAATACGGCAGTGATTTTTGTCGGAATACTTATTTTCGCCGTGGTCGGCAAGCTAATCGATTCTCTATTCCGCGTCATCGAACGCAAATTCCTGTACTGGCGTGACAGCTATCAAGGTTGAAGACGGGCTAATGAAACGCTAACGCTAATGAAACCAAGGGGGCAACAACATGAGCCAACCGGCACTGAAGGAAGCATTGAAACTGACGGCAGATGTACTGGTAATCGGCGGAGGTCCGGCAGGAACATGGGCGGCACTTACAGCCGCAGCCAAGGGAGTGAAGGTGATTCTGGCCGATAAAGGATACTGCGGCTCCAGCGGCGCGACTGCCCCGTCGGGCACAGGAGTATGGTACGTGAAGCCGGAGGAGGAGCTGCGCGAGGCCGCGAAGGCCAGCCGTTATGCTATGGGCGGTAAGCTGGCAGAGCACCGCTGGATGGACCGGGTGCTGGACCGTACTTATGAGAATATGAACAGACTGGGTGTCAGCGGCTATCCGTTCCCGGTGGATGAGGAAGGCAATCCATACCGGCGGGGCCTGCAGGGACCTGAATATATGCGTCTGATGCGCAAGCTGGTGAAGAAGGCAGGTGTGAAGATTCTGGACCACAGTCCCGTGCTGGAGCTGCTCGCCGATGAGCACGGGGTAGCCGGAGCGGCCGGCGTGCAGACCCAGAACGGAGAAGCTTGGAGTGTGCATGCCGGGGCGGTGGTTATCGCTACCGGGGGCTGCGCTTTCCTCAGTAAGGCGCTGGGCTGCAACGTCCTGACGGGTGATGGTTACTTATTCGCTGCGGAAGCAGGAGCGAGCCTGTCCGGCATGGAGTTCTCCAATGCCTATGCGATCTGCCCGACCTTCTCCTCTGTAACGAAGACCGCATATTATAGCTATGCCAGCTTCTATTATGAGGACGGCAGCGTGGTGGAAGGAGCGGGCTCCAAGAAGGGCCGCTCGGTCATTGCCCGGAATCTGCTGGCGGGCCGCCAGGTGTTCGCGAAGCTTGACGGAGCCGATGAGGCTTTGCAGCCGCTGCTGCGGGTGGCGCAGACGAATTTCTTCCTGCCGTTCGACCGGCGGGGAATTAATCCCTTCAAGGATCTTTTCCCGGTAACCTTGCGGCTGGAGGGGACCGTCCGGGGGACCGGCGGCATCCGGATTACGGATGAGCAGTGCGGCACAGGCGTGCCCGGCTTGTACGCGGCGGGAGATGCCGCCACCCGCGAGCTGATCTGCGGCGGGTTCACCGGAGGCGGCAGCCATAATGCCGCCTGGGCCATGTCTTCCGGCTCCTTCGCCGGAGAAGGGGCTGCGGCTTATGCCGCAGGACTTGGCCGGCATGCCAGCCATCGGACACCTTCCGGCTTGTCCTCTTCCCCGCTGGTTCATGGGGAAGTCCGGGCAGGCGCAGCTGCCAGAACCGCAGAATATGTGGAGGCTGTGCAGGCAGAAGTCAAACCGTACGATATTAATCTGTTCCGTACAGAGCAGGGGCTGGCCTCTTCGCTGGAACGTCTGGACGGACTATGGAAGGAGCAGCGCAGCCGGGAAATCCAGCGCACGCCGGAAGGTGTAAAGGCGCGTGAAGCCGAAGCGATGACGGCGACGGCACGCTGGATGTACAGCTCCGCACTGACCCGCACCGAGACCCGGGGAATGCACAAACGGGAGGACTTCAAGGGAAGTGATGACAGCCAGCATCACCGTTTGATCAGCGGCGGACTGGATCAGGTATGGGTGAAGACAGAAGAGGTAGCGAAGGAGAGTGTATTGTTGTGATTGAAGTCATCAGCGCTGACCGGTGTATAGAATGCAACCAATGCGTATCCGTCTGCCCGACCAATGTATTCGACCGGGTAGAGAACGGAATTCCCGTGATCGCCCGGCAGAGCGACTGCCAGACCTGCTTCATGTGTGAGCTGTATTGTCCGGTGGATGCGCTGTATGTTGCTCCGGATTCCGAGGGAATTACCGGGATTACAGAGGCAGAGCTGGAGGAGCAAGGCCTGCTTGGAGGCTACCGCGAGAAGGTAGGCTGGGGCAAGGGCAGACAGCCGGTGGCTAGTCATGACTTCATGGTGAAGCTGGCGGCGCGGGCAGGATTCTGATTTCTGATATGCGATAACAACATCCAGTAGACGACTGAGGGGAGAATACAGCAATGAGCAGATTGTACAGAGAGATTACAGGTATATGGAGCAAAAGGGGACGCCTCACGCTGATTACAGGTGTGGTGATGATCATGCTGGTACTACAGGCTTGCGGCAATAATACAGGCTCGGGGAGCAACTCGGCAGCAGGCAGTGGAGGTACCAATACCGCTGAAGCGGCTGGCGGTAAGGCTGCAAGCAATGTTCCGGCCGTGTTGAATTTCGGCTACATCGGCTCCAATAAGCTGAATCTGCCGGGAGGCGCGGAAGGCTGGGGCCTTTACAAGGGCATTATTCAGGAAGAGCTGAAACCATACGGAATTACCGAAATCAAGCTGACAGGCTTCCCGAACGGGCCGGATCAGACGGAATCCTTAATCAGCGGAAGACTCGATTTCGGCAGCCTCGGGGATACCCCGGCGATTATCGCCTACGCCTCAGGAGCCAAGACCCGGCTGATCGCCCAGACTTCAGCGCATACAGTCGGTTATCTGATCGGCAAGAAGGACGGGCCGAAGACGGTGCAGGACCTGAAGGGCAAGACGATTGCCATCCAAAAAGGTTCGTTTATGCACCGTTATGTAGTCGGCTTGCTGAAGCAGGAGGGCGTAACTGATTATAAGCTGGTTCACATGCTGATTCCCGATGCAAGCGCAGCACTGGCCCGCGGCGATGTAGACGCGACCACCAATAACGGTGTGGCGGCGCTTAAGCAGATTGAGCAGGGGTACACCCATTTGGATGATGCCTCGCAGCATCCGGATCTGCTCGGTAGCAGCGCTACCGTAGTGTCAGAGGAGTACCTTGCGAAATTCCCGGATTTCCCCAAGGTCTGGAATGCGGCCCGGGAGAAGGCACTGGCCGACCTGAAGCAGCATGAAGATGAATATTATGCATTCCTGGCTGAGATCGGAGATACCACCCCGGAGCTCGCGAAGCAGGTCAATCCAATCAGTGATATCAAGGATACAGCCTTCACAGATGACGGCATTAAGCTGCTGGAGGGCACCAAGAACTTCCTCGTCGATGAGAAGCTGGCCAAGAAGGATTTCAATATTAGCGATTGGCAGCTCAAGTAATGTTCAGAGGACCGAAAGAGGAGGAAGCGGAATGCCGCAGCAACAGCAGGCTACAACAGATGTTCTAGTGCTGGGTGGAGGCCCGGCCGGAGCATGGGCGGCATGGAGTGCAGCTTCTCAGGGAGCGAAAGTGATCCTGGCCGATAAGGGATATCTCGGAACCAGCGGGGCTACCGCGCCGGGGGGAACGACGCTGCTGGTGATTCCGCCGGTAGCCGAGCTGCGGGAGCAGGCCGTGCAGGACAGACTTAAGGCCGGCGGCTATCTCTCGGAGAATGCCTGGATACACCGTGTGCTGGATCAGGTCGAGCAGAATCTGCAGCTGGTAGAGGAATGGGGGTATCCCTTCCCGAAGGATGAGGAGGGCAGGCCGCTGCGGACGCATCTGCATGGCCCGGAATACATGAGGATTATGCGCAGAGTGGTGCGCAAGGCGGGAGTGCGCATCTGGGATCAATCTCCGGCACTGGAGCTGCTCCATGATCAGCACGGCGTGGGTGGCGCCCGCGGAATCAACCGCCTGACCGGAGAGAGCTGGGAAGTGAAGGCGAATGCGGTGATTATGGCTACGGGCGGCTGTACCTTCCTCAGCAAAGGGCTGGGCTGTAATGTGCTTACCGGTGAAGGGCTGCTGATGTCAGCCGAAGCCGGTGCCGAGCTGTCGGGCATGGAATTCACCCGGCAATATGCTCCGAGCTTCGCGGATGGAACGGTCACCCGCGGGCGGATGCTGGCCTGGGCCACGCTGTATGATGTTGCGGGCAGGCCGCTGCACCGGGGTGACCGCACCTTCGGCAGCATTCCCGAGCTGATGCTGAAGGGCCCGGTCTATGCTTCTCTGGATTTGGCAGATACGAAGGAGAAGCAGGACTTCCTCCGCAACGCCCATCCGATCTTCTTCATGCCGCTGGAGCGGGCGGGGATTAATCCGTTCAAGGATAAATTTCCGCTTACGCTCCGCTATGAAGGCACGATGCGCGGCACGGGCGGCCTGCGCCTGACCGGCCCCGGGTGTGAAACCTCGGTGCCGGGGCTGTATGCGGCAGGCGACGCCGCCTCCCGCGAGAAAGTGACCGGCGCCATCTCCGGCGGCGGCGCCTACAATGCATCCTGGGCCATCTGCAGCGGCAGCTGGGCAGGACGAAGCGCGGCGCGGCTCGCTCTGCAGCAGCCGCATCCGGCGGAGCGCCGGATGCTCCGCGCGGCGGGCCGCTACGGCATGCCGGCTGGCGCCGGCACGGCAAGGACGCTGGACGCGAAGCCGCTGATCGCGGCGGTCCAGCAGGAGATCCTGCCGCTGCGGATCAATTACTTCCGCAGCGAGCCCGTGGTCGCTGCCGCCCTGCAGCGCCTGAACCGCCTGATGCCCGAGCTGGGCGGGCAGGTGCCTGCCACGGTTCAGGGCATCGTGCAGTCACGTGAAGCGGCCGCTATGCTGAATGTCGGCCGCTGGATTTACACTGCTGCGCTGGCCCGCAAGGAGAGCCGCGGCCTGCAGCGCCTGGCCGAGTATCCGGCGCTGGACCCGCGCCAGACCCACCGCCTGATTCTCTCCGGCGTTAATACGATCGGTATCCGCACGGAAAGTGTGCCTCATGCCCATGAGCTGCGGATTCCGGGAGAGGAGCGGGCCATATGATTGAGCTGGTTAGCCAGGACCGCTGCATCGGCTGCAGGCTGTGCGTGAAGGTCTGTCCGACGAATGTCTTCGCGATGGAGGGCAAGCTTGCCGTCATTGCCCGCCAGGAGGATTGCCAGACCTGCTTCATGTGCGAAGCTTATTGTCCTGTCGATGCATTGTATGTGGCACCGCAGGCAGATAAGTCTGCGAACCCGGATGAGCAGGAGCTGATTGAATCCGGCCGGCTGGGCAGCTGGCGGAAGGAGATCGGCTGGAATCCGGGGGCGGAGGACACGATGGCAGAACGGGACACGACACCGTTCTTCGAGGTCTTCACCGAAGCTTACCGCGGCAAGCAGCAAGAGATAGGCAAGTGAATTCACAGGTGTTCCGCAGCCATGCCGGCAGCGGAACACCTTTTTGTATATAATCGCTTCTGACTGACGGGTGCATGTTCTTGTACGTTTCGGCCGTGTCTAAGTAATATGACATAATTTGGGCAATACTAGGAGCACGCCGATACATATAGAAGCAGGCTAAGCTGCTGCAGAAAAATATAAATTATTTTAATATATACTAACTGGGCGGTTGAGATTATACTAAGTTGAACGAACCGTTTCTTCAGCAGGCGGAGCGTCTCCCCAAATCTACACACAGACACTAGAATATTATGCTGGAGGAAATTGAATGAGCACTACAGAACTTACTAGCCAACTTTCCAGTTTCACAGGAAGGCTACTGCGGGAACGTTTCGGGAAGGGACCTGAATCGATACATGCCTCTATCGGGGAGCAATGTATAGCACTGCATATCCGTAATTTCATCGGACCTGTGGAGAGGTTTTTATTGAATAAGGAAGAAGAACAGGCGTTTCGTTATACACGGGAGCTTCTGATGAAGTCCCTGCTTCCCGAACTTGCAGCGTACCTGAAGGAGAGCCTGGCTATTGAGGTCGGCGAGCTTTTTTATGATTGGGGCATTCATAACGCATCGGGGATGATCGTGGCGCTCATCAAGAATGACGACGTACCGATTGATGATTATGCCGGGCGCGAGGAAGTCCATACCCAGATTAACGAGGTGACCAGGAAGGTCCAAAAGGAACCGGTCCATACAGACTCCTGGTGGCTGGGACCCCGCATTCTGATTATCAAGCGCGAAGGCATCATGATTCCTTTGGAGAAGGAATTGATTGGCCTCGGCTATGAGAATACGCTTAAGACTACCAAGCGCAAGATGGAGAAGAGGTATTTGGATGATACCACCACTATAGCCCAGATGCTCGGCAAAGAGCTGGCGGATATTTATGTGGATTGGGATTTCGACAAAGATACCAGCGTGATAGCCTATACTTTTCAATGAAGTCTAACCATATATGAGGTGGAAATGAGTCGGACATGCAAATGAGCCGAACATGAGCCGAAGAAGGGGGAATCGTCCCTTTCTTCGGTTTTTTTATTTTCTGCCCATCTGCCGTTAGGGGTGCTGAGACTTTTTAGGAGGATAAGCTGGATGGAGGAGTGCAAGTGGACGGTATTATATGTAGAAGATAATCAGCTCAATATGGCCCTAGTACATCATATCTTCAAAAGAAATCTGCCCTCCGTATTACTGCTGAAGGCTGATACGGCAGAGCTTGGACTCCAAATAGCGCGGGAAGCTCTGCCGGATCTGATCATCCTGGACATCGGGCTTCCCGGACTTAACGGGTATGAAGCTCTGGAAATACTGCAGCAGGATCAGGCAACTTGTCATATTCCGGTGCTGGCGACGAGTGCGTTTGCGCAAAGCTCGGATATTGAGAAGGCCCGGAAGAAGGGGTTTGCCGAATATATCACCAAGCCCTTTCAGGTTAAAGCGTTCACCGAAACCGTGAAAAGGCTGCTCTACGGAGAAGACCTGCAGAAGATTTAGCTTGAAATAGCAACAGGGGATTCATTAAGGTGGGGAGCTGGGGAGATCTCTGTCTGGCGGCGGGTTCACGGGCTGCTGTAATCCGCTGAATAAGGAATTGTCAGTATTCGACATAATGATTTGACTTTCGCCCGATTATGCAAGATATTTATATTGCAGATTTAATATAAAGGAATTGCATCTAATACTTCACAAACGGGCGGTGGATCTTATGCTAGGGCAGCATACGGAGACGTCTTCTCCATTTGAACAGGCATTTAAGACAGGAACTGCCGGAGTAGCCTTTCTCTCCATGGCTGAAGAATGGATGAAAGTGAATCCGGCGGTAACCCTCTTGCTCGGATATTCCGAAGAGCAGTTGCTGGGACGCAGCTTCCAAGCGTTCTGGGATGAAGATAGCCTGCACATACATAGTTACAGGATGGGGAGCCTCAGGACAGGAGCAGCCCCTTTTTTTGAAGCCGAAATTAAGCTGCGCCATGCGGATGGCTCTGCGGTTCCGGTGCTGCTGCATGTGGCGAGGGTGAGCGAGCCTTCGACGGGAGAGGGGCTGTATTATATCGTTCACTTGGCTGGAGGGCAGCTTGCGGCACCGGCTAAGGCACTTCCCGGACCGTCTGAGCGGCTGTACGAGCTGATTGCCGGCAACATCAGGGACATTGTGTACTATGCTGCGCCGGGTTCAGTCTGCCGCTATTGCTCCCCTTCAGTGGAAGAGGTGCTCGGGTACAGACCGGAGGAGCTGATCGGCCGGGATAACAGCAGACTGGTTCATTCTGAGGATCTGGCCTTAATCAGTGCGCAGCAGATGGCTGACTCGCCTGATGTCCAGCTGCGGATATTACATGCGAACGGCCAATATATCTGGATTGAATTCTCTCTGAGAACGGTGGAAGACGGCGGGGAGCGCGGGGTGCTGGCTGTCGGCCGCGATGTGACCCGGCGCAAGATTGTGGAGCAGAAGCTTCAGGAATCGGTCGAGCGTTATACCTCGCTGAAGAAATATAATCATGACGCGATCATATCGCTGGACCTGGAAGGCCATATTATTAACGGGAATGAACAGGCGGTAAGGCTGACGGGGTATACGATCCCCGAGATGGTGGGCATGAGTGTCAGCCGGATCATCGGCGAGCGGCAGCTGCAGAATGTACTCGGTCCCCGCCGGCGGAGCGGCTCCGTGGGACAGGATATCAACCTGATCTGGCATAAGGACGGGCATTCTGTGGAGGTCCTGACTACCCTTGCGCCGATTATTATCAACCAGTCTACCGTAGGCTTTTATATTATCGTCAAGGATATTACCGAGCAGAAGAAGCTGCTGATTGCCAAGGAGACCGCAGAGAATACGAACCGCGCCAAAAGTGAGTTCCTGGCCATGATGAGCCACGAAATCCGTACTCCGATGAACGGGGTGATCGGGATGACCGACCTGCTGCTGGAGAGCAGTGAGCCGGGTTCGCAGCAGCGGGAGTTCCTGGAGATTATCCGCCAGAGCGGTGAATCCCTGCTGAATATCATCAACGACATTCTCGATCTCTCCAAGATTGAGGCAGGCAAAATCTCACTCCAAGACGAGCCGTTCATCCTCCGGCACTGTATGGATTCCGCACTGGAGCTGCTTCAGCTCAAGGCGGAGCGCAAAGGGCTGACCCTCAGCGTGGAGACGGAGCCGGATGTGCCGCAGCGGCTGATCGGGGACGGGGAGCGGCTGAAGCAGGTGCTGCTCAATCTGGCCGGCAATGCCGTGAAATTCACCTGTACCGGCGGGGTAAAGGTAGGCGTGAAGCGCATTGCCGATGGCCTGGCAGGCGTAACGCTCCAGTTCACCGTGGCGGATACGGGGAGCGGGATTCCCGAGGAGGCCCGCAGCCGCTTGTTCGAGCCGTTCTATCAGATGGAGCATTTCAGGGGCCGCCAGGGTGAAGGCACCGGTCTGGGGCTGGCGATCAGCAAGCAATTGGTCGAGCGGATGGGCGGAGAGATCTATCTGGATACAGCAGCCGGGCAGGGGGCGACCTTTGTGTTCACCGTGGTCCTCCGGACAGAAGCGCAGTCGCTTCCGGCTGACGGGCCGGATGCGAACCTGCCGGAGCCGCAATCAGAAGGCCGGTCCCTGCATATTCTGGTAGCCGAGGACAATGTGATCAACCAGATCGTCCTGCGCAAAATTCTGGAGAAGCGCGGCTTCGCCGTCGATGTGGCCGAGGATGGGCGGCAGGCGGTCGATATGACGGCCCGGCATGGCTATGATCTGATCTTCATGGATGTGCAGATGCCCGGGATGAACGGCCTGGAGGCCACAGCTGCCATTAGGGCAGAGCAGCCGGCAGACCGGCAGCCGGTCATTGTTGCAGTGACGGCCAACGCGCTCAAGGGCGACCGGGAGCTATGCCTTGAAGCAGGGATGGATGAGTATATTAGCAAGCCGCTGAGAAGCGACAGCATTGTGAAAGTAATCGGGAAATTTTTTGCGGAACAGGAATAAGCAGACCTCTCTTCACAAAATAATCACAATGCTGAGTTAAAGCTGCAATGCAGTGCTGTGATGTCTTGCATATGGAAGTCTTTTTGATTAAGATAGCAGAAACTGGTGCATAAGCAGCACCGATATACCTTGTAATGACAATGACGAAGAGAGTAAGCACTTCATAGCGTATTTTAACAGGGAAGGCGTGCCGGAGACTGAGAGCACCCCCATTAGACGCTTAGTGCCGAAGTTCACTTCCGAGTCGGTCCCTGAAGTACACTGCTGCAGCAGTTATGGGTAGGGTGGCCCGCTTCCTGCGTTAACGGATGTAAGACAGAATGAATCGACTGGCCGGTATCCTTCAGGTATGCCGTCATGTGCTGATGCGTCAGCAGGATTCAGTTCTAAATAAGGGTGGTACCACGGCTCCTCGTCCCTTGCGGCGGGGGGTCTTTTTGCGTTCGTTCATAGCCTTAACTATTAATATCACAAAGGAGTGTCTTGGAATGAGTAATGTGGAATTGGATGATCTGAGAGCAAGATTGGATGAGATTAACGGTCAGCTGCTGGAGCTGATCTCGGAGCGTGCCGGAATCGTTCAGGAGATTGGGGTGCTCAAAGAGAAGCAAGGCGTGCCGAAGTTCGATCCTGAACGGGAGAAGGCGATGCTGGAGAAAATGGTCGCAGGCAATAAAGGACCGTTCACGAATGGAACCATCCGTACGCTGTTCAAGCAGATTTTCTCAGCTTCGCTTGATCTGCAAAGTACGGAGCATAAGAAGACCCTGCTGGTAGCGCGTAAAGACCATGCGGAGGATACAGTTATTGAGCTGCCGGGCGGCGTTACAGTAGGCGGGTTATCCTCCCTGATGGTAGCTGGCCCATGTTCGGTGGAGAGCGAGCTGCAGACCCGTACGGTGGCTGCGGCCCTGCAGAAGGCGGGCGTCAAGGTTATGCGCGGCGGCGCCTTCAAGCCCCGGACCTCCCCTTATGATTTCCAGGGACTGGGCATGGATGGGCTGCGGATTCTGCGTGAAGCGGCGAATGAATACGGGCTGCTGACGATCAGTGAGATTGTCGATCCCCGGCATATTGAAGAAGCGCTGGATTATGTGGATGTCATTCAGGTCGGCGCGCGGAACATGCACAACTTCGAGCTGCTTAAGGCGGTAGGGGAAGTGAACAAACCGGTGCTGCTGAAGCGCGGACTATCTGCCACGCTGGATGAATTCGTCCATGCGGCAGAATATATTATGTCCCGCGGCAATATGGAGATTATGCTGATTGAACGCGGTATCCGCACCTATGAGCGGTCGACGCGCAATACGCTGGATATCTCGGCGGTACCGATTCTTAAGCAGGAATGCCATCTGCCGGTGCTGGTCGATGTCACCCATTCCACCGGACGCAAGGACATTCTGATCCCGTGTGCCAAGGCTGCGCTTGCTGCCGGAGCCGACGGTATTATGGTGGAGGTGCATCCTGATCCGGCTACAGCCTTGTCTGATGCGGCGCAGCAGCTTAATATTGAGGAGTTCAACACCTTCTTCAATGAGGTGAAGGCCTCCGGATTATACCGTTAAGTGAAACAGGGTGAATTCAGGTAACAGGAGGAACTGAAATTTTGAAGCAAATCGTCTCATACAACAACGGTTGGTTCTCCAACACACGGAGTGATATTTTATCGGGCATGACCGTGGCTATTGCCTTAATTCCTGAAGCGATTGCTTTCTCCATCCTTGCTGGCGTAAGCCCTATGGTTGGTTTGTACGCCTCCTTCTGTATCGCTATTGTAACAGCCTTCGCCGGCGGGCGGCCGGGGATGATCTCGGCGGCGACAGGAGCGATGGCGCTGCTGGTCGGCAGTCTGGTGCTGTCGCACGGCATTGAGTATCTGTTCGCGGCTACGGTGCTGGCTGGCATCCTGCAGATTGTGATGGGGCTGCTGAAGCTGGGCCGGTTCATCACCTTCCTGCCGCAGCCGGTCATGACCGGCTTTGTCAACGCGCTGGCGATTCTGATCTTTATGGCTCAGCTCGTGCATTTTGAGGGACAGGGCTGGATCATGTACGCACTTGTGGCTCTTACGCTGGTCATCATCTATACGGTTCCCCGGATCACCAAGGCGGTGCCATCGGCGCTGGTCGCCATTGTCGTAGTCTCGGTCCTCAGCATTGTGCTGGGTCTGGATGTAAGAACCGTGGGCGATATGGGGACTATTAATTCAGCGCTGCCGGTATTCCATCTGCCGAGCCTTCCCTTGACGCTGGATACACTGCTGATTATACTGCCGTATTCGCTCTCACTCGCGGTCGTCGGATTACTGGAATCGCTGATGACAGCCACGCTGATTGATGATATCACAGGCACCGGCAGCGACAAGAACCGGGAAGCGAAGGGGCAGGGGCTGGCCAACATCGTGACCGGCTTCTTCGGAGGCATGGCAGGCTGCGCGATGATCGGCCAGTCGATGGTCAATATGAAATCGGGCGGACGGACACGCTTGTCCACTTTTGTCTCCGGGATCTTCCTATTGTTCCTGATTCTTGTGCTGGGTGATGTTGTTAAGCAGATTCCTATGGGCGCACTGGTCGGTGTAATGATTATGGTCTGCATCAGCACCTTTGAATGGAAGTCCCTGACCTCCTTGCGGAGAGTTCCGCTAAGCGATGCCCTGGTCATGGTGGTCACTGTGGTTACAGTAGTAGCTACCGATAACCTGTCGATCGGCGTGCTGTTCGGCGTGCTGCTGAGTGCTTTGTCTTTTGCCTGGAAAATCGCTTCCCTTCAGCTGAATGTTCATACTACGGCATCTGTAACGACTTATCGGGTATCGGGCCAGCTGTTCTTTGGAACCACGAGCCATTTCGTGAATGAATTCATGTATGACAGTGATCCGGCGCAGGTCATTATCGATTTCAGCCGTTCCCATGTGTGGGATCAGTCGGCGGTGGGGGCCATTGCCAAGACGATGGACAAATACGCGGCATTGGGTACTAAGGTCACTCTCACAGGTCTAAATGAAGAAAGTGCCCGGCTGGTGCAGCGGGTTGGATTGTCGTCTTCGGGCGGCCATTGACGAATCAAGGACAGAAGGCTGTTTTTGGAGCGATTAGGCTTCAGAAGCAGTCTTTTTTTGACAATTAATAATGTAAAGGATTCATCCTACAAATTTTAATCGTCTACGCCGTCTTTGGAAAAGGGTTTTTGAAAAGTTTGTCGAAATTTTCCGGTAGAGGGACATTTGTCATTGCTTCTTCGGATGGCCCTACTATAACCACGCAATTGTGATGCGCGAAAGGGAAGGCCTCCATGTTTTCTTTTATCCGAACCAGACTGATTGCCCGTATTCTCTGTGTTATGACCGTAGTGATTCTCTGCATTACAGCAGGCAATGCCGCCATTCAGTGGGTGAACACCGGATCAGCGGTCAAAGGGACGATCAGCAGCTACAACATGAGTATTGCCAGCCATTATGTGACGCAGATTGATGCCGGGCGCTACAGTGAATTCCTGGCCGATCCGCAGGAGTCGGACCTGTATTGGTCGCTCCGCAATGAACTGGATCAGTTCCGGAAGTCGATTGGTGCCCGTTATGTATATTTTGTGCGGATTGATGATGCCCGCCAGCCGCAGCTGATGATTGACGGCAGGCCGGAGGGAGACCCGCTGGCTTCGGGGATTAATGAGAGTACTGATATGCCAGCGGCCGCAGTTACGGCTGTGCTTGCCGGAGAGAATGCCAGCACGCCGCTGATCAGCAATCCCGAATACGGGGATTATATCTCAGCATTCGTTCCTATGAAGGACAGCGGCGGGAAGCTGGTCGGGGCGCTGGGCATTGATACCGATGTTGCTGTACTGAGTACGCTGACCCGTGATGTCCTGATGGAGAGCCTGCCGCTCTATAGTATTATTCTAGCTCTGTCTCTGGGCGCACTCGCGGTGCTGGCCTGGTTCGTCTCCCGGTCCTTGCGTCCGCTGGTGACGATTACAGAGAGCGCGGGCACGATGGCTGAAGGGGATCTCGCCGGGGCAGCCCGTATCCTGCATGCCCGTCCGGTCAACTCCCGGGATGAGATTGGCAGGGCTTATCAGGCGATGCTCCAGATGTCAGGGGATCTGAATGCCAGAGTGAAAGGGATGGTATCCGGGGTGTCTACCGCATCTGACAGTCTCTACGGCTCCTCCGAGACCTTCGCCAGGAATGCCGATGATGTGCTGAAGATGAGTGAGACGGTGAGCGGCAGAATCAGCAATATCCATGCCGGGGCTAACTCACAGACGGAAGGCGCACAGAGCAGCGCAGTAGCCATGGATGAGATGGCGCTGGGCATCTCGCGCATCTCGGAGGCCTCGGCAGCGGTCTCGGAATTCGCAGTCAAGGCGCTGGACATTGCAGAGGCGTCACAGACGGCGATGAACCACACCAATCAGCAGATGAAATCGATCTCTGTATCCACCGGGGAGACGCTGGATATTGTGCTGCGGCTGCAAGGGTACACGGATGAGATTGAAGGTGCGCTGGCTGCGATCAGGCAGTCTGCGGATCAGACGAAGCTGCTGGCGTTGAATGCTTCCATTGAGGCGGCGCGTGCGGGGGAGCACGGCAGAGGCTTCACTGTCGTAGCCGGTGAAGTACGCAAGCTGGCGGAAGGCTCCGCAGCCTCGGCCGAGCGGGTGACCGAGCTGCTGCTGCACATCAGCCAGGCTTCGGCAAGCATCGGGGTTCAGATGACGGAAGCGTCCGCTGAAGTGCAGGAAGGGGTGCGGATGTCAGCCGAAGCGGAGGCTGCTCTGCTGGAGGCCTCCGCCGCCTTCCGCGAGGTGGCCGGACAGATCATTGATGTGTCGGCGACCGCCGAGCAGCTCTCCGCCGGCTCGGAGGAGGTTGCGGCAGCGGTGGGCAGCATGGCCGATATTGCCGGAGAGGTCTCGGAGCAGACCCGGGAGATCCGTGAGCTGACTGATCTGCAATTGGCGCGAATCAAAGAAGTCTACGAGGCTTCGCTGAGCGTCAGCGCGAGTACAGGCGATCTGCGGGAGGCCATCCGGCAGGTGAATGTATAGGGCTAAGGGTTCGGTGCGCTTGATCTATGCTGCCCGGAGCGGATACGGATTAGCAGATGTTATGCCCTCCAGCTTTCAAAAGCGTCCGACTATTGGTATGATACAAGGGATGTGAACATCTATTACCGATTATATGGAGGAATTGAACATGAGTGACACTACAATATCCGGGATTATTGATCATACGCTGCTGAAGGCGGATGCCCGGAAAGACGATATTATCAAGCTTGCCGAAGAGGCCAAAGCCTACAAATTCGCCTCTGTGTGCGTGAATCCGGCCTGGGTGGCAACGGCGCATGCCGTGCTGAAGGATACACCGGAAGTGAAGGTATGTACAGTAATCGGCTTCCCGCTGGGGGCATCGACGCCTGAGACGAAAGCTTTTGAGACGAAGGATGCCATTGCGAACGGTGCCGGTGAGGTGGATATGGTCATTAATATCGGCGCACTGAAGGACGGCAATGACGAGCTGGTGAAGCGCGATATGGTTGCTGTAGTCGAAGCCGCACGCGGCAAAGCGCTGACCAAGGTCATTATTGAGGCCTGCCTGCTGACTGAAGAGGAGAAGGTCCGGGCCTGCAAGCTTGCTGTAGAAGCGGGCGCAGACTTCGTGAAGACTTCAACCGGCTTCTCGACCGGCGGGGCAACGAAGGAAGATATCGCCCTGATGCGGGCAACGGTCGGCCCTGAGATCGGCGTGAAGGCCTCCGGCGGTGTCCGCAGCGCGGAAGACGCGCTCGTGATGATCGGCGCAGGCGCCAGCCGGATCGGCACCAGCGGCGGCGTAGCGATTGCCAAGGGCGAGCAGAGCCAGAGCGGCTACTAAGCTGAGGTGAGTTAAACACATAGAAACGGCTGCGGCCTCCTTGATGTTAAGGAGCCGCAGCCGTTTTCTGCTGAGAGAAGTATAATAGATGGATTTCCTCCACCTGCTGTTGAGTGAATGAGCGCTGCCGAACCAGCAATTGGATAAACAACACTTAAATTCTCCCGATTCATCCAAAGTAGCATAAACTAATTATATTAGTTGCTGTTTGTCCACCTGTTGCCGGTAACTCCAGCCCAATGGGCGAATTAAGATACGTTATTCCACTTGCTTGTTGCAGGATAAGCTATCCGCTTAGGGTTCTCCTGGGGATATGGCGATCTTACCCGCTTATTCGAGCAGGCGGCTACCTTGGAGCGTATGCTTAATTGTATTCCATACACCTAAACTGTGCTGAAACCTCCGATTTAGTGGTTTAACTGTATTCCGTACAATTAAAAACAGCGGTTAGCCGTCTTTTGTGGAAAGTAGGGAATTATAGCTGTACAAACTGCAACTAAACCGATTCAAGCCGGATTCTGCGCCATTTTAGTTGTACAAACTACAGTTAGAGTCCGCGCGGATGACGAGGCTGCCATGCTCTTGACCAGCCCCCCTAGACCAATCCCCTAAACCAATCCCTTATCCATCGCCTTACCGATCAGCGTAGCGAACAGGCTGTTGGACCAGGCGAACCATTCGCGCGAGAAGTCGGCCGGGTTATCCGGGTGGAAGCCCTCGTGCATGTAGCCGGTATCGGCATCGGTCCGGATCAGCATATCGATCAGCTCCTTGATCTCCTCATCATTATCCGCCGTCAGCGCCTGCATGGACAGCGCCATATGCCACACGTAACCGCCCGGGGTGTGCGGACTGCCGATGCCCTTGGCGTGCTTGCCCTCGAAATAGAACGGGTTATCGAAGCTGAGCGCGAACCGGCGGGTGTTCTGATAGATCTCATCCTCTACGCCCACGTAACCAATGTAAGGAATAGAGATCAGCCCTGGAGTACCAGCATCGTCCATCAGTGAGTAATTTCCGTAGCCGTCCGTCTCATAGGCGTAGATTCTGCCGTATTTCGGATGGGTCACGATGCCATAGGTACGGATGCCGAAGTCGATCTCCTTGCGCAGCTTCGCCGCTCTCGCCGCCAGCCGTTCATCCTGGTAGACCTCGCTTGCCATCTCGCCGATATATCCCAGAATGACCACAGCGAACATATTCGAGGGAATATTGTAGCCGAATTCGCAGCTGTCATCGCTCGGTCGGAAGCCCGACCAGCTCATCCCCGTGTAGTTGACCGGCATCCCGCGTCCGTTATTGTACAGCGTCTCCGTATCCTGGAGCGTCTGGCGGATGAAATGGTAAGGGGATTTCTCCCCGTGATGCTGCTCGGTCTCGATCGTGTTCACGATGGAGGTCAGCGCCTGGTAGCAGGCGGCATCGAAGATATCGGTCTGCTCCGCTTCCTTCCAGTACATATAAGCCAGCTGAACGACGAAGCAGAGGGAGTCCAGCTCATATTTGCGCTCCCACATCCACGGGTTCAAGTTACAGTCGTCCGTATCGCGGTAATGCTTGTCACTTGCCGTCTCGTTGAAGGCATTGGTGTACGGATCAATATTCACATAGAACATCTGGCGGGCAATCAGGCCGCGGAGAATCCGCTGCAATTCAGGGTCGTTTTTGGCAAAAGGAATATAGTGCCGCACCTGCTCCGTCGAATCGCGCAGCCACATGGCCGGAATATCGCCGGTGAACACGAAGGTCGTGCCGTCATCCAGCAGCTTGGTCGTGGTCTCCAGTGTGTTCGGGAAGCAGTTGCGGAACAACTGCTGCAGTTTCGGGTGATGCGCTAGCCGTTCATCGGCCTCATTCAGATAGGCGGTAATGGAAGCTGGCAGATTCATGGTGTAACTCCTCCTGGCATAGTCAATTTAGGGTTGTACGGTTTGCAGGGCATAGGTGACGATTTGAGCTTTACCGACAGAGCGGCGGAGAGTGCCTTCATCCAGAACTTCCCGCTGTTTGCGCCGTTCCAGAATATCACTGGCATGGACAGCCTTCACCGGAAAATGCGGCGTAAGCGCGAGCTCTTGCTCTACTCCCGCCAGATTGTACCAGCGCAGAATAATGTCCTCATGGTCTGCGGACATTTTGAAGGCAGACAGCGCCAGGGTGCGGCCCTGCCACTCCAGCGGCTGATAGACAGCAGGGAGGGAGCCTTCCTGCCAGCCGGTCTGGACCGTGAACCAAGGCACCTGGTACTGATAGGCCCAGGCACAAGCCTCCGTCCAGTCCGCATCCCCGGCAAAGGGACGGACCGCGAATTCTACGGTCTGCTCGCCCAGGCACTGGGCTTCCGGTGTAGGGAACACGCCCCAGTCCCCCAGCTCCGATACGCTGCGCAGCAGGGTAACGGCAATCGTATTCCTGCCGTCCCGCAGCACCTCGTATTCGTTCAGCCCTTGGTTGGCCACCAGCAGTCCGGCGCTGCCGTCTGACACGCTGACATAAGCCTGCTGGTGCTGGGCATTGCTCGGATTGATCCAGTCCGCTGCCGGCTCAATCTCGCGTTCAGCAGCTTCGAAGATAGAATCGGCCCGCAGGGTGGAGGCAGCCAGCCCGGTAGGGATAAGCACACGCAGCCGGTGGTCCTTAGCCTGATTATTGAATGCGGCCGAGACCTGAACGCCGGTCCCGCCGGCCTCCAGGCTGATCCGGGTCACGATCCGCAACGGTACTTGCTCATCGGAACGTCCGGCCTTGCGCTGCCGGAACGGCACCATTCTGCGCTTCTCATCTTCGAACGAAGCATCGGCGGAAGCGGGAATCGCCCATTCATGCACGATTTCATACGTGATGCGGTAAGGCTCATGCTCAGCCAGCGAGATCCGGGCGGCAAGGCCCTTGGTCGTCAGTGCAGCATCGCCCTCGGGCTGGCGGAACACGTATTCATTCCCGATATCGCCGCAGTTCTCATAGACGCCGAGTCCGGTGAAGCTGCGGCCCGTCCGCTTGTCAGCCACATCGTAAGAACCGTCCTCGCGGATCTGAACGGCCAGGAATTCATTCTCCATCCCACGTTCCAGCAGCTTAAGCGGGCCTTCAGCAGCAGCCCAGGCAGACTCATCCGCCGACTCTACCCAGGCGTAGGTGCTGTAGCCTAACGGCGGCACCTGTGCAGCCTCGAAGGTCAGCCGGACCATCCGGGCCATGTAAGGCTTCCGGAATTGGTCGTCCGGCAGCTCATAGCCGAACCGGGTGCCCAGATCCTCCGCACGGCAAGCCACGGTCTGCCCTTCAGCGTCCACTAGCCGCCCGCGCGAAAGCTCAAGCGGAAGCTGATCCAGCGCTTCGGCAATCGCCGCCGGATTCGGCCCTTCCTTGAAATAACGTTTGGCGAAGATCACCTCCACGCTAACTGTTCCGCTGCGCTCCCAGCCGGTAGTATTGAACACCGTCACTGGCCGGGCCGATTCGCCCCAGGCCGCAACATTCCGGGTTCCGATCTGTGCGGATACCGCCTTCAGACTCTCTTCAATAATAGCTTCGCCAACATGGCGGCTCTTCTCGAAGCGGCTGATCATCTCGCGGTGAACCTCATCCACACTGCAGCCGCAGATGCTGTCATGCGGGTGGTTCTGCATCAGCGTCTTCCAGGCGTAGGTCAGAAGCGCGTGGGGATAGACCTGTCCGCTGACCAGATAAGCCAGTGCCGCCAGCGGCTCTGCGCCCTTCTCCAGCAGCGTCTGGCCCTGCTGGTTAAGCTGCTTCAGATAGACGCGGGCGGAAGCGGTATTCACCAGCGTCCCCCAGCCGTCCGTATGCTGGCTGCGCAGCTCGCCGTGCACGGTGACCAGATCCTCGGGCAGCGAAGGCGCCAGCGCCTTCAGGTATTCCTCGAAGCTGGAGTGGACGAAGTCCGTGTCCGGGTACAGCTTCCGGGCTGTCTCCAGCGCATCCGCGAGGTCACGCTGCACCGGCTGATGATCACAGCCGTTCATGAACAGCAGCTCCGGGGTGGAGGCGTATTTGCCGGCATCCGCGATTTTTTTGTCCCAGAAGACCTTGGCTTCCTCTGCATCCACCGGTACCTCATTGCCGTTGCTGTACCAGTTCGCAAACAGCAGTCCCAGCACAGTCGAGCCATCCGGGGATTCCCAATACATCTCGGAGTAAGGCGATTCATAGCTGGTGCTGTTCAGCTCGCCGACCATGTTATCGAAGCCTGTCGGCTTCACGCCGCGGCCGAATACCGCTGTCTC
The DNA here is from genome assembly GCF_037975325.1 of Paenibacillus sp. FSL P2-0136. NCBI lineage: Bacteria > Bacillati > Bacillota > Bacilli > Caryophanales > Paenibacillaceae > Paenibacillus > Paenibacillus sp. FSL P2-0136. The sequence continues at coordinate 6,302,240 of NZ_CP150244.1, read as the reverse complement.
AATGTCAGCTTGCTTGAGCAGCTGTGGGGCTTGGCCCATATTGCCAAAGGAATCGGGGAAGTACCCGAGCTTCGAGATCACGCCATATTTCGCGGCGTCCTGATGGCCGATCAGCAGATTGCGCACATTGGCCTCGGAGCTGGTCAGGAATTCATCCTGGAGCACATACCAGGGACCGATGACAATCCGGCCTTCGCGGATGAACCGCTCCAATTGCTCTCTTTTCTCAGGATGCACCTGCAAATAATCTTCAATAATAATGGTCTGTCCGTCCAGGTGGAAATACCGGTAGCGCTCGTCCTGCTCCAGCGTCTCCAGCAGCTCGTTCATCAGCTTCGCCAGCAGCACATGGTGACGCTCATAAGGCATATACCATTCCCGGTCCCAGTGGGTGTGTGAGATCAGGTGGGCAGTTGTACGGGTCATGACAGAAACCTCCTATATCTTCAGTAGGGTGTTGTAGTGTCGGCATTCGTAGCAAATGTTTGCATACCTGCCCGGGGATCACAATATGTAACTTTTGCAGCGGGGATGAGGGTTCATAATTCACACATTTACGGCAGACAGCCAGCGGCGGCACATACAAGCTATTAAGCCCGTAAGCCCCGTAACAGCGCGGTTTTACAGTCCGTTAACATGACAATGCACAACCTACATATTTACGGTGTCAGCTTAGTTTCACTACAATTTGGGATGTAAGCGTTAGCAGGCAAGGCCATTGCAATAATGCGAAGCGGATACAGATTTATGTGTAATGAAAACTAACATAGAGAGGAGTGGGAGAATGAAGGGGAACAAGTCCCTTGGCAAACGAATCTGGCAGAATTGGGAGCTCTATCTGTTCATGCTTCCCGCGTTACTGTATTTCTTCATCTTTCATTATGGTCCGATGTACGGCATTCAGATTGCCTTCAAAAACTTCGTACCTTCTAAAGGAATTACGGGCAGCGACTGGGTAGGCTTCGACCATTTCGAACGGTTCTTCAATTCTTATTTCTTCTGGGATCTGCTGTGGAACACGTTCAGCATCAGCTTCTATGAGCTTGCCATCGGGTTCCCGCTGCCGATCATTCTGGCCCTGGCCTTCAATGAGGTCCGCAACGGCCCGTTCAAGAAGTCGGTCCAGACGGTTACCTATGCGCCGCATTTCATTTCAGTGGTCGTCATGGCGGGGATGATTATTACCTTCCTGTCGCCCTCCAGCGGAATGATTGTCCGGGCGATTGAATTCCTGGGCTTCCAGCCCGCGCAGTTCCTGACCGATCCTGCCTGGTTCAAGACGGTGTACGTCTTCTCAGGCGTCTGGCAGAGCACCGGGTGGGGGACGATTATCTATCTCGCAGCGCTGTCCGGCGTAGATCCACAGCTGCATGAAGCGGCCATCGTGGATGGAGCCAGCCGGATCAAGCGGGTGCTGCATATCAACCTGCCGACGATTATACCCACGATTACGATCATGCTGATTCTGAACATGGGTAACATTCTGGGCCTGGGCTTCGAGAAAATCCTGCTGCTGCAGAATTCGCTTAACATGGAAGCCTCCGATGTCATATCCACCTATGTCTACCGCGCCGGTCTGGTGAACGCCCAGTACAGCTTCTCGACGGCTGTCGGATTGTTCAACTCGGTAGTCAATGTAATACTGCTCGTTACCGTGAACCGGATTGCCAAACGCACCAGTGAGAACAGCCTCTGGTAGAAAGGAGTTGAAGTCTATGGTTACTGCGATGAAAGAATCCAGGGGAGATAAGCTGTTTCTGATCAGCACCTACATCTATCTGTGCCTTGCGCTGGTAGTGGTCCTCTATCCGCTGATCTACATCCTCAGCGCGTCCATCAGTTCGCCGCAGGATGTCAATTCGGGCGCCATGTGGCTGTTCCCGAAGAATGTGACGCTGGACGGCTACAAGCTGGTGTTCGAGAACCCGAAGATCTGGAACGGATATCTCAATACCATCATCTACACAGCGGTGGGCACTCTGCTGAATCTGGCGGTTACACTGCCTGCTGCGTATGCACTCAGCCGGTCTGATTTTGTCGGACGCCAGCTGTTCATGGGCCTTATTCTGTTCACGATGTTCTTCAGCGGCGGGCTGGTGCCGACGTATCTGCTGGTTAAGAACCTGGGCCTCATTAACAGCATGGGGGCGTTGATCCTGCCGGTGGCCGCATCGGTGTGGAACATCGTGGTCGCCCGCACCTTTTTCCAGTCCACCATTCCAAAAGAATTACAGGAAGCGGCCCACATCGACGGCTGTACGAATCTGAAGCTGTTCATCCGCATCATCCTGCCGCTGTCCGCGCCGATTGTCGCCGTGATGGCCTTGTTCTACGGGGTTGGACACTGGAACAGTTACTTCCCGTCCCTGATCTATTTGAATGATGAAGCCAAATATCCGCTGCAGATGGTGCTGCGCCAGATTCTGGTCCTGCAGGAAATGTCGGCCGAAACTACAGGCGCTGCGATCAACGGCGAGGTAGCTATGGCCATGAATAATAAGGCAGAGACAGCATCGCTGGTCAAATATGGCGTCATCGTTGTGTCGACACTGCCGATTGTAGCGGTCTACCCGTTCCTGCAGCGTTATTTTGTGCAAGGGGTCATGATTGGCTCTGTGAAAGGCTAAAGGTTAAAATGTAATGAACCTAAGGGAGGAATTATTAATGCAGATCACACGTAAACCATGGAAGATTCTGCTGTCATCAGCTGTGATTGTTGGACTGCTGGCAGGCTGCGGAAGCTCGGGGGCAAATGAAGGTAAAACGGACAAGGGTACCGGAGAGGCTACAGTGAACAAAGAGGGCTTCCCGATTGTGAGTGAGCCGATCACTCTGTCCATGATGGCCCCGGATGTGGGCATCCAGAACTGGGAGAACATGCCGGTGCTCCAGCAGATGAAGGAGAAGACCGGGATTACGATGGAATATAAAAATGCGCCGAAGGACAGCTTCGATACCAAAAAGAATCTGGTGTTCGCCAGCGGCGATTACCCTGATATCTTCTATGCGGCCGGTCTGACGACTGCCGAGCAGATGAATTACGGCGAACAGGGGATTCTGATCCCGCTGGAGGACCTGATCGAAGAGTATGCCCCGAACTTCAAGGCGCTGTTGGAGCAGAACCCGGATGTGCGCAAATCGATTACTGCCCCGGACGGTCATATCTACTCCCTGCCGGTGGTGGAAATGAGCCAGCACTGGTACCGCAACCCGATGTGGTATAACGGCGACTTCCTGAAGGCGCTGAACATCGATAAGCTGCCGGAAACGACCGAGGAGCTGTACACCTACCTGAAGCGCGTGAAGGAGGAAGATCCGAACGGCAACGGAACCGCCGATGAAATTCCGATCTCTTCAGTGACGACAACGGCCGCGAACCTCCGCGATATCCGCACCTGGCTGCTGGGCGCTTTTGGCATCTATGAAGAAGAAATCTATGTAGACGATGCGGATAAGGTCCACTATACACCGCTCGAAGAAGGCTATAAGGAGTATCTGACGTATATGAACCGTCTGTGGTCCGAGGAGCTGCTGGATCATGAGAGCTTCTCGCAGACGGCGGAGCAGAAGAAGGCCAAGGCGCAGAATAACCGCGTGGCGCTCTTTTCCGACTGGCACGCTTATATGACGAAGGGTGGAGAGCCGTCCACGTCAGATCCGATGTTCGCCCCTGTGCGCAGTGAATCGGTGTCCGCTCCGGCGATTGCCAAGAACAGAGGAATTACGACAGGCGCATTCGCCATTACGAACAGCAATCCTGCACCGGAAGCCTCGCTCCGCTGGGTGGATTACCTCTATTCCTATGAAGGAGCTTTGTTCTTCAACAAAGGGCCGGAGGGTACACTCTGGGAGTACACCGACAAAGACAACCGTGTGAAGCAATACCTGCCTGTACCGGACGGCAAGGAAATGGAAGATTTCCGGGCCACCTTGACGCCGAACTACGGTATTCCTGCCCCAACCCTGTCCATGGATGACATTAACAAGGGGCTGAAGACAGACTTCGACCTCTGGGTAGAGCAGGAGACGAAGCAGAAGCTGCTGGATAAAGGCGCGCGGATTCCATTCCCGGCCCTGTTCCTCACCGTGGAAGAGCAGACGGAAATCAGCAGTCTGAATTCGGACCTGAGCACTTATGTGAAGCAGATGGAAGCGAAGTTCATTACCGGAGCCGAGCCGCTGACCGGCTGGGATAACTATGTGGCGACTGTCAAGAAAATGGGCGGAGAACGTGTAGCCGAGATTAACCAGGCTGCCTATGACCGCTGGAAAACCAACTAAATCAGGCCCGGCAGAAAGGTGCTGTAAAAATGATCTATAAGGATAAAACACAATCTGTGGCGGATCGGGTACAGGACCTGCTGCAGCGCATGACGCTTGGAGAGAAGGCTGGACAATTAGTCCAGCCTTTCGGCTGGCAGTGCTATGAGAAGCACGCGGACGGAACCACAGGTATGACGGAAGCCTTCAAGCGCCAGGTTGCTGCCGGAGGCGTCGGCTCCCTGTATGGGACGCTGCGTGCGGACCCGTGGACCGGGGTCACGCTGGAGACCGGCCTGTCCCCGAAGGAGGGGGCGGAGGCTGTTAATGCAATTCAGGCTTACGCCATGCAGGAGAGCCGGCTCGGGATTCCGATTCTGTTCGGCGAAGAATGCTCCCACGGGCATATGGCAATCGGCGCAACCGTATTTCCGGTTCCGCTGGCTCTGGGCAGTATGTGGAACCCGGAGCTGTACCGGGAGATGTGCCGGGTGGTAGCACTGGAGACCCGCAGCCAGGGCGGAGCTGCGACCTACTCGCCGGTGCTTGATGTGGTGCGTGATCCGCGCTGGGGCCGGACGGAGGAGACCTTCGGCGAAGATCCGTTCCTGATCGCGGCGATGGGTGTGGAGGCCGTGAAGGGCTTGCAGGGGGAGCGGCTGGACGCGGAGGATTCCGTGCTGGCCACCTTGAAGCACTTCGCCGCCTACGGCAGCTCGGAAGGCGGGCGGAACTCCGCGCCTGTGCATATGGGACTGCGCGAGCTGCATGAGGTCGATCTGCTGCCGTTCCGTAAGGCGGTAGAGGCCGGGGCGCTGTCCATTATGACAGCGTACAACGAGATTGACGGCGTACCTTGTACGACGAACCGTTATCTTTTGCAGGATGTGCTGCGGGAGCAATGGGGCTTTGACGGGTTCGTGATCACGGACTGCGGAGCGCTGGGCATGCTGACGAATGGTCATAACACCGCAGATAGCGGAGAAACGGCTGTAGCCCAGGCACTGCTGGCCGGCATCGATATGGAGATGTCGGGCGAGATGTTCGAGCAGCATATCGCGGCTGCTATCACGCACGGGCGGCTGCAGGAATCCGATCTGGACCGCGCGGCGGCACGGATTCTGGAGCTGAAGTTCAAGCTCGGGTTGTTCGACCGTCCCTATGCCGATCCTGAGCAGGCAGAGCAAATCATCGGCAAGCCGGAGCACCGGGAGCTGGCGCGGTGGATCGCCGGTGAGAGCATCATCATGCTGAAGAATGAGAACGCAGCGCTGCCACTAAGCAAGGAGATTCGCAAGCTTGCCGTAATCGGTCCCAATGCGGATGCGCCGTACAACCAGCTTGGTGACTACACCTCGCCACAGCCCGCAGGCGCGATTGTTACCGTGCTGGACGGCATCCGGCAGGCGCTGGGCGGCGAAGCGGACAAGGTCCTGTACGCACCCGGCTGCCGGATTAAGGGCGATTCCCGCGAAGGCTTTGCTCCTGCGCTGGCCTGTGCGGCTGAAGCCGATGCGGTGGTGCTGGCTATTGGCGGCTCCAGCGCCAGAGACTTCGGTGAGGGGACGATTGATCTGCTCACCGGCGCTTCTGTCGTGACAGAGCATTCCTGGAGCGACATGGAATGCGGGGAGGGCATCGACCGGGCCACATTGAATCTGATGGGTGTGCAGCTTGAGCTGGCGCAGGAGCTTCACAAGCTGGGTAAGCCGCTGATTGTGGTCTATATCAACGGCCGCCCGATTGCCGAGCCTTGGATTGTAGAGCACGCCGACGCCATTCTGGAGGCGTGGTACCCGGGCCAGGAGGGCGGACATGCAATTGCCGATATCCTGTTCGGCGAGGTGAATCCTTCGGGGCGGCTGACGATCAGCGTTCCGAAGCATGTCGGCCAGCTTCCTGTGTATTACTATAAGCGGCGGACGAGAGGCAAACGGTATCTGGAGACAGACTTCCACGCCGAATATCCCTTCGGCTATGGTCTTAGCTTCACTGAATTCGGGTACAGCAACCTGAAGGTGGAACCTCCTGTCATCTCTGCGGATGAAGAAGCGCTTGTCTCCGTGGATGTGACTAATAGGGGTGACCGGGCGGGCAGCGAGGTGGTCCAGTTGTATATTTCCGACTTGGTCTCCTCCATTACCCGGCCCGAGAAGCAGCTGAAGGGCTTCCGCAAAATCAGCCTTCAGCCGGGAGATACGCAGACGGTAACGTTCCGTGTAGGCCGGGAGGAGCTGGAATATGTATCAGCGGATCTGACGCGGATCGTCGAGCCGGGAGAATTCGCGGTGATGGCAGGCCCTCATTCCGCAGAGTATCTGAGCGCGCCGCTCCAGGTCAGAGAGGAGGGCTAAGCCATGAAGCGAATAGAGCGGTTCACCGGATGGCTGGCCAAGCGGCAGTGGGCTGAGAAGATAGAGCTTGCGGAATGGACGATGCGGGGGTCCCGCTACCTCACTCCGGGCTGCTATGAGCATGAGGAGGAACTGCATCAGGAGTACAACATTTCCCGGCTGGATGGCGGGTATGGTACTACGTATTTCCTTCAGCGGGAGATTACGGTTCCGGGGGATTGGGGACCGGAAGAAGCAGCGCTGCTCTATCTGGGACGCGGGGAAGGCCTCCTGAAGCTGGACGGAGCGCCCTATCATGGGCTGGACAGCAATCACTGGTTCATTCCGCTGCCATCTTATGCTCCGGGTGAATGCCTCAAGCTGGACATCGAGCTGTATGATCCGGTGCCTGAGCCGGAGGACCCGCTGAACCGGCAGGCGGTGATTAAGCCGCCGCTGACGGGCATTGAAATTAAGCTTGTGCGCGTCAATCGTCCGGTATACAGCCTGCTGTATACGGTGCGAATCGTACACGAAGCAGCCCTCCTGCTGCCGGAGGGCGACATGCGCCGCATCCGCAGCCTTAAGGCGCTGGAGCGGGTGATGGACACGCTCTATATGAAGGAGGAGCGGCTGCTGGACGGCGGTGCGGTAACTGCGGCTGAACAGCTGCTGCGGGCGGCTGCGGCAGCGGAACGGTCCGCAGGGCTGGACCCGGGGACGATGCATATGGTCGGCCAGTCGCATATTGATGTGGCTTGGCTGTGGCCGGTCCGGGAGACGGTGCGCAAGGTCAGCCGGACCTTCTCCACCGTCTGCACCCTGATGGACAAGTACCCGGACTTCCGGTACTCGCAGAGCCAGCCCCAGCTCTATGCCTTCGCCAAGGAGCATTATCCCGAGCTGTACGGGCGGATCAAGGAGCGGATCGCTGAAGGCCGGTGGGAGCTGGTCGGAGGCATGTGGGTAGAGCCGGATCTGAACATTCCCGGCGGGGAGTCGCTGGTCCGGCAGATGCTGTACGGCCAGGGCTTTTATATGAAGGAATTCGGCAAGCATTCTACGATTGAATGGCTGCCGGATACCTTCGGCTATTGCGCCTCCCTGCCGCAGCTGCTGAAGCAGGCGGGCATCGATTATTTCATGACCACCAAGCTGGGCTGGAATGATACCAATCCCTTCCCGCATACCTTATTCCATTGGGTCGGCATAGACGGAACGAAGATTGTGGCCTATCAGAACCATGGGGTGAACGAGCATACCCACCCGAAGGATGTGCTGGAGCACTGGGAGGCCTACGCTCAGAAGGAAGTGCATGATGAGCTTATGCTGCTCTATGGCCACGGAGACGGAGGCGGCGGAGTCACTCATGAGATGCTGGAATATGTGGCCCGTACTGATCTCGCGCCGGGCCAGCCGGTCAGCGGATTCTCTACGGCCGAAGCCTTCTTCTCGGAGATCGGTGCGCGTCAGCCGGAGCTTCCGGCGTGGCACGGCGATCTCTATCTGGAGCTGCACCGGGGCACCTTCACGACCCATGCCTTCAATAAACGCAGCAACCGCAAGGCGGAGGTCTTATACCGGCAGGCGGAGATCTGGAGTGTATTGGCGCAGAAGGACGGTGCTCTGGAGCTGGAGCAGCAGAATCAGGCGGATGTGCAGCGTCTGCTGCCCGCCGGGGAGCTCGCCGAGGGCTGGAAGCTGCTGCTGCTCAACCAGTTCCATGACATCATTCCGGGGACTTCCATCCCGGAGGTGTATACAACCTCGCGTGAGGAATACGCTGAGATCTTCCGTCTGGGCGGGCAGGTGCTGGACACTGCTCTGCACACTCTGGCAGGCCGGGTGAATACTTCGGGCGAAGGCCGTCCTTATGTGGTCTTCAACAGCCTGGGCTGGGAGCGGACGGAGGTCATCCGGCTGGAGGGTGGTCCTGAGCTGGCTGCTATGCAGGCCTTCGATGAAGACGGCCTGCTGCCGAGTGAGTGTTGGAACACGGAGGCTGGAGGAGACAGCTACACGCTGGCTGTGCAGGTCCGTAAGGTCCCGGCCTTCGGCTGCCGGACAATCTGGCTGCGGGAGGCTGGGGAACCAGCCGGAGTAAGGCTTGAGCGGCAGGTTGATTCAGCCGCGGGAGACGGCTTCCCGGAGCAATGGGAGACGGACCATTATATCCTGAAGTTTAATGAAGACGGCGAGATCAGCCGCTGGTATGACAAAAGCGCGGACCGCGAGCTGCTCCAGCCCGGCCAGACCGGCAACCAGCTGCAGTTCTATCATGACACCCCGCCGCTGTGGGATGCCTGGGATATAGACCCGCGTTATGAACAGCAGCCTGCGGGCAAGGCGAAGCTGCTGGAGCGCCGGGTGGTCAGCAGCGGACCTGTGCAGACCGTGCTGAAGTTCCGCTGGCAGCTCGGTGAATCACAGATTGAGCAGGAGATTGTATTGCCCCGGAACAGCCGCAGAGTGGATTTCCGCACCCGCGTAAGCTGGAGGGAGCAGCATAAGCTGCTGAAGGTTGCTTTTCCGGTCGATATTGTGGCCGCGAAGGCTACCTATGAGATTCCGTTCGGCGCGCTGGAGCGCCCGACCCACCGCAACACCAGCTGGGAGCAGGCGCAATTCGAGGTCTGCGGACACCGCTGGGCCGATCTGTCCGAAGGCGGCTATGGCGTCAGCCTGCTGAACGACTGCAAATACGGCTATGACATCCATGACGGGGTGCTGCGCCTCTCGCTGTTGCGTTCCCCGCGCTGGCCGGACAGTTATGCGGACCAGGGGGAGCATGAATTTACGTATTCGCTCTATCCGCACAGCGGAGAATGGCGGCAGGCCGATGTGGTGCGGGAAGCGGCGGAGCTGAATGAGCCGTTGCTGGCCATTAGCGAAGCTGCACATTCCGGCCGCTATCCAAGCACCCATGCCTGGCTTGCCTTCCAGAGCAGCCACGTCATGCTCGACACAATTAAGCGGGCCGAGGACGGCAGCGGCACGATTGTCCGGCTGTATGAGGCGGCAGGCAGCAGAGAGACAGCCACGCTGGACTGGAAGGACGAGGAGATCAGCGCCTGCCGGGTCAATCTGTTGGAGAGAAAGACCGGCTCAGTGGAGACCACCGGCGGCGTGATCCCGCTGTCCTTCCGGCCTTATGAGGTCCAGACGCTTAAGCTATATAAGAAGCACGACAGGAAGCAAAGAAGCACGAATGAAATTAACTGAAAGCAAAGAAGCGGAGGGGAAATTTGGAACTGCAGGAGCGGCAGCGTCCGCCTGAAAGCTTTCCGTAGGAAAGCTAGCATCGGAAGCATAAGCTGTCACCGGATTTCTACCGCGAGGAGCGGTTATAATCAGGAAATTCAAACACAACAGCGGCCGAAAGTCCAAATGTTCACCGCAGTGACGATCAAGCTTCAAGTTCAAATCCTAAGTGTTTCTTGTATACCACAGTGCTTCCTATATACCACCAACATCATTCGCAGGAGGAATAGACATGCAAATTACAAGACATCCCAATAATCCGATTGTCGTCCCGGGCGGCTATGAGTGGCGCAAGGTGACCGTGTTCAATCCTGCGGTTATCATCGATAACGGCAAGTTCTATATGATTGAGCGTACAGCCGGGTCCCTGACTCCGTGCAAGAACTTTCTGGGTCTACTGGAGAGCGAGGACGGCGTGAACTTCACCCATGTGAAGGATGAGCCGATTGTTACGCCGGATATGCTGGGCTTCCCGTACGGCAGTGTGCAGGACCCGCGCATTGTGAAGATCGACGGAACGTTCTACCTGAACTACGCCCTGCGCCCTTGCGCCATGAGCTATTATCCTACCGGGCGCGGCGTCCCTGAGCGCTCCATTCCGGCCTACCCGGACGGCTGGGGGGGAGAGGAGGGCCACTGGCTGACCCGCTCCTCGATTCTGAAGTCAACCAATCTGCTGGACTGGGAGTTCGTCGCGGACACCACGCCGCTGGACATTAACGACCGGGACAACATCCTGTTTCCTGAGAAAATAAACGGCAAATTCGTGCTGCTCCGCCGCCCCGAAGAATATGTGGGCGAGGCTTACGGAACGGAGAAAGCCGCCATGTGGATTACCTATTCCGAGGATCTCGTGCATTGGGAAGAGCCCAAGCTGCTCGCCACCGCCGGGAACCTGTCCTGGGAATCGCGGAAGATCGGCGGCTCTACGCCTCCAATCCGTACAGACAAGGGCTGGCTGGTGCTCTATCACGGCGTAGATGAAGAGATCGTCTACCGCGTGGGGGCGATGCTGCTGGATCTGGAGCAGCCGGAGAAAATCATCGCCCGGACCCATAACTTCATTATGGAGCCGGAGACGTATTACGAGAAATTCGGCTTCCAGATTCCGAATGTCATCTTCCCGACCGGCAATGTAGTCAAGGACGGATTGCTCTATATCTATTACGGAGTAACCGATACCGCGATTGCGCTGGCTACCGTGCCGCTGGATGAGCTGGTAGAGCATATTTTGCAGGAAGCAGAGTAGGCGGCAGCTTCAGAAATCGGAGTAGGCAATGAAGTGGAGCAACCAGTCCCAGTTCCCCTACGGGCGAGGGGTTCACTCCCAACTGCCAGGGAACTCCTTTATAAGGCATTGAGGACATAAATGTTGCACTTTTTGCAGCTTCGGTTCGTACGTAGCCAGGTGTACAGGCAGATTGTTGCATAGAATTCAACAATCTGCCTGCTAAGCGGCCTGAAAAAGGTGAAATCCTGCCTTTTGTGCAACAATCGCGGATTCGGGCCAAACCGATACGGGAAATGTTGCATTTGTTGCAGAATTATAGGGGTGCTCACCAGATTTCAGGGGTTCAGGCTATTAACTATTCACAGGATAAATAATTGCTTGGACATCGCAATTTCAGGTTCAGCCTATCCACGGTTCAGCCTATCCACAGGGCGGAAGCCCCGCCTCAAACCGGTCTTTTCGCAGCGGCCCCCTTCAAGGCATGTTCCTTGCGGTATTGCCCCGGCGTCAGACCGGTTTCTTTTTTGAACTTGCGGATGAAATTGGGCGCATCCAGGTAACCGACCTGCTCGATGATCTCCTTGAGCGGAGCGCTGGTGTTCTCCAGCAGCCGGATGACCTCGTCCACACGCCGCTGCCAGATATATTGCGAGAAATTGCTGCCGGTCTTCTCCTTGAAGCTCCGGCTTAAATAAGAGGTCGAGATGGCGAACTTCAGCGCTACATGCTCCAGGCTGAGGGTGTAGTCTGCGAATTGCTGGTCCACATACTCCAGAATGTCATCCATCAGGGAAGACTCACTGGTCTCTGTGTTCCGCTCGACCTGCGCGCAAATGGCGGAAGCCAGCGAGAGCAGCCGGCTCTCCAGCTCCTCTAATGTCTCGAAGGAGGTCAGCTCCGGCATATTGGTGAACACCTCATCCATTCCAAGCTCGGAGGCGGTGCGCAGAAAAGCGTTCAGCAGATCGAAGCAGATACACCGCAACAGATGAACCTGCAGCGGCTCGTCCTTGATCGTGTCAATGGTGTCGGTAATCATCTGGGCCGCTACCGATTCGTTGCCCTGCTTCAGACTCTGCTCCAGCTTCAGCATGGTTTTGCGCGGAATCCAGAAGCTCTCGGCAGCGGCAGGGTTCAGCTCCGCAAGCTGCTCGAAGTAGGTGACCTGGCCGCTGCGCCGGATCATCCGGTGCTCCAACGCGGCGGCGGCTTCAATGAAAGACTGGTTCAGCCGGGCGAGATCACGGTAGGCCATACCGACACCGATACTCAGCGCAAGCTGCGAGTGTTCACGGATCACATCCTGAATCGCTTCAATCACCTGCTCCATCCGGCTCTGAACGGGCAGTTCTCCCTCCCCTGGAAGGGAGATGATCAGGGCGAACTGGTCCTTGACCGAGAATTCAATCCCGAAGATCTGCGCATCCGGGCCCGGCAGGCAGATATTGCTCAGCATCTCCTGCAGCAGATGGCGTTCCTGCCAGGACTTGCCGCCCGGAGCGGTATCATCCCAGGACAGGATGGCCGAGAAGTAGAGACCCTGTCCCTGCGGATGCCGGAAGCCTGCGCTCAGGATCATCTGTTCAATCTCGGGATCATCCGGCTGGCCGTGCTTGAGCAGCAGCAGCATGCACTGGTTGCGGACAAAAGGCTCCTGGAGATCAATCCGGGCACTGTAGTCATGAAGCGTCTGCCGGATGGACTCCCATTCATCGCGCAGCTTCGGAGCCTCATTGCTGTTGCCTCTCGGCTTGGCGAACTCCATCAGATCGCGGATCGGGTGATACTGCCGCTTGGCCAGCAGCAGCGCGGCCGCTATGCCGGTAACGACTGTAATACAGAAGACAATCAGAATCAGTGTCTGGACATGGGCAACCCGGCTGAAGAACTGGAAGCTGGGCATCGTGGTGACGTAGGTCCAGCCATTCTCCTCCGACTGCACGGACACGACGGAGTACTGTTCCCCGTCCAGCTCCAGATTGTGTATCCCCGGCTCAAGGGCGGATAGGGTCTGAAGCTCGTTCTGGGGAAAGCTGACGCCATGGCTGTTCGCGGTCAGCACCTCGCCGGAGGGGCCGAAGATATAGCTGCTGCCTGAGAAATCGCTCAGAACCGAATCCATAACGCCGGTAAGATTGGATTCCTTCATCAGATAGACGACCGTCCCGTAAGGGAAAGGGTCATTCGGCTTCACCGGGACAAGCATGGCGAGCATCGGCTCCATCCGGGAATTGACGGTCACATTCTCGGCAGGACGGACGAGCGGCTGACGGGTCTCGTTCAAGTCGCGCCGCAGCTCCTCCGAGGTCCAGCGCTCGAACTGATAGAGGGTATCGAAGGTGACATGAAGATCAGCCAGGCCGCGATAAGAATAGATATTGGAATCACCGTGGAAGTAGAGGAACAGATCCTCCGCGATGCTGCTGCTGGCCTTGTAATTGGCCAGTGCCTGAATCGCCTCCAGACTGTAATAGGGATGCCGGACCATATAAGGAGTCAGATGCTTGTCATAGGCGATTCTTCCGGCGATCTCCTGAAGCTCGTTCATCCGGCCGTCGATGGTGCTTTTCACCTGATTGAGCTGATTGACATTGGACTGTTCAATTTCGACCCGCAGGCCCTTGACGGCGTTTTCATAGACGAAGATGGTAACACCTGTGAGCGGGATCAGGAACATGAGGATATAGGAAAAAGCGTATTTCAGCAGCAGCCTTGACTTGAAATGATTCCAGGTCAGCCGGAACCGGTTCAGCAAGGATGGCTTGGGTGCGGAATTAGCCATACAGCAGTACCTCCAGTGTTAAGATATTCGGACTAGAAATCTAGGATGGAACCTCTTGACTTAGAAATTGCAGTTCTCTTCTGGATTACACTTGTGCTACTATAAACATTATAACATTATAATCTTTGGAGTGAAGCAGCTTTATATTTTTCTAAGAGGACGGCATGTCCGTTACTACTTGTTAAATATAAGGATGTATGGAGTTCATGTCATTAATCATTTTTTGTAATTCCCCTGTAAATCTGTATTTGGAAAAAAGGAGATGGGACAAGTGGGCACAGAGAACGTGCTGCGCAATTTGCGGCTGGTGGACGGCCGGACGGTAGATATCTCCATTCAGGATGGGATCATCACCGCGATTACCCCGCCGGGCCAGGCAGAAGGCAGGACCCTGCTGGACTGCTCCGGGTTATACGGCTCCAGCGGATGGATTGATCTGCATGTACATGCTGTGCCGGAGCTTGACCCCTATGGTGATGTGATCGACGAGATCGGGGTGAAGCAGGGAGTGACGACAGTGGTGGATGCCGGAAGCTGCGGGGCAGACCGGATCGGGGCTTTTTATAGTGCCAGTCTTCTGGCGGATACACGGGTATTCGCGCTGCTCAATATCTCAAGAATCGGCCTTACGCGGACCGATGAGCTCTCCAAGCTGGACTGGATTGACCGAAACTGCGCACTTGCAGCAGTAGAGGCTTATCCTGAATTCATCGTCGGCCTGAAAGCCCGCATCAGCCAAAGCGTCGTCAAAGACAGCGGCATACAGCCGCTTAAGCTGGCGCGTACCTTATCGGATGAGATGAAGCTCCCGCTCATGGTGCATATCGGCTCCGCTCCGCCTGCGATCTCCGAAGTGCTGGAGCTGCTGCGGGCAGGCGATGTAATTACCCATTACCTGAACGGCAAAGCCAATAATCTGTTCCAGGCGGGCGGCACCCCGCTGCCCGAGCTGCTGGACGCTGTGGCCCGGGGCGTCCTGCTGGATGTAGGACACGGCACGGCAAGCTTCTCCTTCCAAGTGGCGGAGCAGGCCAAGCAGGCAGGGGTTGCGCTGAATACGATCAGCACAGACATCTACCGGGGCAACCGGCTGAATGGTCCAGTGTACAGTATGGCGGATGTACTGACCAAATTCCTCTATCTCGGCTACAGCCTGGAAGAAGTGATCCGTGCAGTCACAAGCAGCGCCGCAGCGTGGCTCGGCAAGCCGGAGCTTGGGCAGATCCGGGTAGGCGGGCAGGCCAACCTGACTTTGTTCGCTCTGGAAGCCGGAGAGAAGCAGCTTATAGACTCGGAGGGCGATGTCCGGACCGCGAATCACTATATTGAAGCAAAAGGAGTCTTTATCAATGGATCACTCATTACAAGCTAAATATGGATTGAAGCGTGTGATTAATGCCAGTGGAAGAATGAGCATCCTTGGTGTATCTGCCCCAACAGATTCGGTGATGGAGGCAATGAAGCAGGGCGGGCAGCAGTACGTGGAGATTGCGGATCTGGTGGACAAATCGGGAGCGTACATCGCCCGTCTGCTCGGCTCGGAAGGGGCTGTTGTCGTGAATTCGGCCTCCAGCGGCATTGCGCTGTCGGTGGCAGCCATTGTGACCGCCGGAGATCCCCGCCTCAGTCTGCGTCTGCACCAGGAGCCGGTGCTGAAGAATGAGATCATTATGCTGAAGGGCCATAATGTGCAGTATGGAGCGCCGGTGGAGACGATGGTTTTCCTCGGCGGCGGCCGGGTGGTTGAAGCGGGATATGCCAACGAAGGCCGTGCAGAGCATATTGAACAGGCCATCGGTGAACGTACCGCAGCGATCCTCTATGTGAAATCCCACCATGCGGTCCAGAAGAATATGATCTCGGTGGAGGAAGCCTGGGAGGTGGCACAGCGCAGGGGAGTACCGATGATTGTCGATGCGGCTGCGGAGGAGGATCTGCGCAAGTATGTCCAGTATTCCGATCTGGCCATCTACAGCGGCTCGAAGGCGGTGGAAGGTCCTACTTCAGGCATTGTAGCTGGCAAGCAGGAATACATCGGGTGGCTAAAGGTGCAGCTGCACGGGATCGGCCGCAGCATGAAGGTCGGCAAAGAGACGACCTTCGGACTGCTCAAGGCTCTGGACGAGTACCAGGACAAGGCGGACAACAGCCAGCAGGAGAAGCAGGCACTGGAGGCGCTTCAGCCGCTGGCCGGTCTTCCCGGAGTGTCGGTCCGCACCGTGCAGGATGAAGCGGGCCGGGCGATTTACCGGGGACGCATCCAGATTGATGCCGCTGCTGCGGGCGTGGATGCAAGGGAGGTCAATGACCGCCTGCGGGAAGGCGAGATTGCAGTGTACACCCGGGACTATGGAGTGAAGCAAGGGTATTTCGATATCGATCCAAGGCCGCTGCAGGGCGATGATCTGCAGGTCATTGTCAGCAGAATTCATGAGATTATAGGGGGCAGATCATAATGAGCAAGATTCAGGAGCGATTCTATAAGAACAGAGCGGCACTGAATGTACTGGCCGGCAGTATCAGGAATGCCAAGGATATATACGAGGCTGCCGAAGGGCATGTTCTGGTAGGCGTACTCTCCAAAAATTACGCCAACGCCCGCGAAGCGTCCGCCGCTATGACGGAGTATGGACAGATGATCCAGGATGCCGTATCCATCGGGCTTGGAGCCGGGGACAACCGCCAGGCGGCGGTAGTCGCAGAGATTGCTTCAAGCTATGCGGGCAGCCATATCAATCAGGTGTTTCCGGCTGTAGGAGCGACCCGGGCCAATCTGGGAGCCAAGGACAGCTGGATTAACAGCCTGGTCTCTCCCTGCGGACAGCCGGGCTATGTCAATATATCCACCGGCCCGGTCAGCGCGGGGAATGCTTCGCAGGCCATCGTTCCGGTGCACGCTGCCATCGCCCTGGTCCGGGACATGGGCGGCAATGCGCTCAAATATTATCCGATGAAGGGGCTGGAGCTGGAAGAAGAGTATCGTGCGGTAGCCAAGGCCTGCGGAGAAGAAGGATTTGCCCTTGAGCCTACGGGCGGCATCGATCTGGATAACTTCGCGCCCATTCTGGAGATTGCGCTTCAGGCGGGTGTACCGCAGGTGATCCCGCATGTCTATTCCTCGATCATCGATCCGCAGACCGGGAACACGAACATCCAGGATGTCCGCACGCTGCTCAGCGCGATGAAATCACTGGTGGACCGGTATGCCTAGAATCGCTGCATTTGGCGAAGTGATGATGCGGCTGCAGGTTCCGGGGGTGGAGACACTGGCCCAGAGCAGCAGGCTGGAGTACTCTTTTTCGGGCAGCGGGGTAAATGTAACGGCAGCGCTGGCCAGATATGGCCATAACGGAGCATTAATCACGACCTTGCCGGAGACTCCGGTAGGGGAAGCCGCAATCGCTTATCTGCGCAAGCTTGGGGTAGATACGTCACTGATCCGCCGGGGCGGCAAGCACCTCGGGATGTACTTCCTGGAGAACGGGTTCGGTGCCCGCCCCGGAAGAGTCACGTATACCGACCGGCTGGGCAGCAGCTTCAATACCGCTGAGGCTGATCAGTATGATATGGCGGCGCTGGTTTCCCGGGTGGATGTGCTTCATCTATGCGGCATTACGCTGGCTATGAATGACAGGGTGCGCGGGCAAATGAAGCAGCTTGCGGCAGAGGTGAAGCGTGCGGGGGGCAGGGTGGTATTCGACTGTAACTACCGTCCGGCGTTATGGGGCGAGGAGGGTTATGCCAAGGCCCGCCCGCATTACGAAGAGCTGCTTACGCTTGCCGATCTGGTGCTGATGAACGAGAAGGATGCGCTGTACATTCTTGGCACCGCAGCGGCAGATTATGATAGAATAACACAGTTGAAGCAAGCGGTGCCCGCTGTGGCGGAGCGCTTCGGAATCGCAGCGGCAGCGGGCACCCACCGTGAGATTAACGCAGACAATACGCATTCCCTCACAGGATATCTGTACCGTCAAGGTACGTTCGCGTTCTCCCGTAAGCTCACCTTCCCGGTGTATGACCGGATCGGTGCCGGGGATGCTTATGCCAGTGCCATTATTCATGGTGAATTGCAGGATTATCCGCAGCAGCAGACGGTGGATATGGCAGCGGCCGCAGCGATGCTGGCCCATACCATCCCGGGCGATACAGCGTTGTTCACCGAGAGCGAGGTGCTCCGCGCGCTGGATGGCCATACCTCAGATGTTGAAAGGTAGTGAACGTAAGGTGTCTCTGAAACGCAAGCAAGGCCCCTTATACCAGCAGATCCAGAAGATCCTCAAGGACCGGATTCTGCACGGGGTATACCCGCTCGGCAGCATTATCCCTTCCGAGCCGCAGCTGGAGAAGGAGTTCGGGGTCAGCAAAATGACGGTCCGAGGTGCGGTCCAGGAGCTGGCCCAGGAAGGCTATGTGCAGAAGAAAAGCGGTGTCGGAACCATTGTCATGCGCAATACCGCCTATCAGAAGCTCTCTAAGGGCAAACGGTTCACAGAGCTGCTGGTTGAAGCAGGTCATAAGCTGGAAAAGAAGCTGCTGAGCACAAGTCTGGTCACCAATGAGACTGGGACAGAGGAATACAGCCGCTACGGGCCGTATTGCCAGCGGATTGAACGTCTGTATATTCTGGATGGACAGCCTTATATCCATCTGGTGCACTTCTTGACGGCAGCAGCACTGCCCGGCGGAGGGTCGGCAGAGCTGGGGGAGGACATCCAGTCCCTGTACGACTCGCTGGAGGAGAACGACATCGTGCTGGAGAACTTCAGGGACCGGTTTTTTGTCGAGTCAGCACCACCTGAGGTATGCCTGCTGCTGAAGCTTCCGCCGGGGACGCCTGTGCTGAAGCGCCTGCGCAACTCCTATGACGGGGAAGGCAGGCTGATCGAACACAGCATCGGCAGCTATAATACGGAGCTCCATCATTATCTGGTCAGCTACGACACCTGAGGCTCGTCACTCTCATTCTATGCTACGGTTGCACACAAGCTCGCTTGTAGGTAACTGTAGCATTTTTGCTTATATAGATTGAACTTGAAAATATACGGAAAGGGAAAGTGGCGGAGGGGAATTTTGGAACTGTAGGAGCGGTAGCGTCCGCCTGATAGTACATATTCGGTTCATATTCTGTTCATATTGTCGTCATAAAGAGTACATCTTCGTTCGGTAAGCTTGCATTAACGTCAATGAAGCAAGCTTACTACCATTTAAGATAGGGGAAGATGAACATGAGACCATCGGCGAATAACATAATGGGAAATCAAACGGGGTTCAAGAAACTGCGCAAGATTCTGCTTAAAATATTGGGAGCCATCCTGCTCGCTATTGTGATTTTTGTGGGGATTGTGTATATCACGAATGTAATCAGCAGCAATGCGGAGGCCAAAAGGATAGAGCCTTACGGCCAGCATGTATCCGTAGACGGCAAGAATATGAATGTGTTCATTCAAGGAGATGGCCCGGACACGGTCGTGCTGCTTCCCGGCTTCGGAACAGCTTCACCGGCGCTTGATTTCAAGCTGCTCATCGATGAGCTGTCTCCGCATTACAAGGTTGTAGTGGTTGAGCCTTTCGGCTACGGCTTAAGCGACGCAACGAAGAAAGAACGAACCTCAGAGAATATCGTAAGTGAAATCCATGAAGCGCTGCAGCAGCTCGATATTGACCGTTATATCCTTATGGGCCATTCTATTTCAGGAATTTACAGTCTGGATTATGTGAATAAATACTCAGATGAAGTAAGTACATTTGTCGGACTGGATAGCAGTGTACCCTCGCTGAGCGAGAAGAAAATAGAGTCTTCAGAGACAAGCATGGTTAAATGGTTCCGCAATCTGGGCTTCGCCCGGCTGCAATTGAAGCTGAGTGCTGACCCTTATGAGGGACTGCCGTATGATGAACATACCAAAGAACAATTGAAACTGCTGATACAGAGAAATATGTATAACACCACTCTGTTAAATGAGGCAGAAAACATGTACTCCAGCTTTAGAGGGGCTGAACAGCGAGGGGTAACGTTCCCTCCTAATCTTCCTGTCCTTCTTTTTGTTCAAGCAGAGCATCCGGCAACCGATCAATGGATTCCTGAGCATGAGAAGCTGATCCAGAATTCCGTACATGCAGACATGGAGCTGCTGGATGCCAATCATTATTTGTACCGTTCCCACCCCAAAGAAATTGCGGAGAAATTCATGAGCTTCATGAAGGGGATAGCGCAGCAGCCATGAGGCTATGCCGGGGCTTACTAAACTTAATAAAACACAGTGAATTAATAAGAATTTTATCTTTTCAAATGACATGGTTTGTGAGAGAATAGGTACAATCTTATAGAGTTAACATTTGACATTACCTATTTTAGAGGAGGAAATACCCATGTCAGAAGAGCGCAAGCTGTCCTTTGAAACCCTCGCCATCCACGCAGGCCAGGAGATTGATCCCACTACTTTAGCCCGTGCCGTGCCGCTGTATCAGACTACATCCTACGGTTTCCGGGATGCGGAGCATGCTGCTAATCTGTTCGCGCTCAAGGAGTTCGGCAACATCTATACCCGGCTGATGAATCCGACCACCGATGTGTTTGAGCAGCGTCTTGCCGCGCTGGAGGGCGGGGCAGGGGCACTGGCGACCGCTTCCGGAGCAGCAGCGATTTCCTTCTCTATTCTGAATATTGCCGGGGCAGGGGATGAGATTGTCTCCTCCGCAAGCCTGTACGGCGGAACTTATAATTTGTTCTCCACGACGCTGCCCAAGCTGGGCATTAAGGTGAATTTTGTGGATTCTGATAACCCGGAGAACTTCCGGGCAGCTATTACGGACAAGACCAAGGCGCTCTACGCTGAGACGATTGGTAATCCGCAAGGGAACGTTCTGGATATCGAAAAGGTTGCAGCCATCGCCCACGAGCACGGGATTCCGCTGATTGTAGACAACACCTTCCCAAGTCCGTATCTGCTGCGTCCGATTGAATTCGGGGCGGATATCGTCGTACACTCGGCGACCAAATTCATTGGCGGCCACGGTACCTCTATCGGCGGAGTCATCGTGGACGGCGGCAAGTTCGACTGGAAGGCCAGCGGCAAGTTCCCGGGCCTGACCGAGCCGGACCCGAGCTACCACGGGGTAGTCTACACTGAAGCGGTCGGTCCGATTGCTTATATCATCAAGGCGCGGGTTCAACTGCTTCGTGACCTGGGCGCGGCCATTTCACCGTTTAACTCGTGGATGCTCTTGCAGGGTCTCGAAACGCTGCACCTGCGTCTGGAGCGCCACAGCCAGAATGCACTCAAGGTTGCCCAGTATCTGGAGGCGCATGATTCGGTAGAGTGGGTCAGCTACGCTGGACTACAGAGTCACCCTTCGTATGAGCTGGCACAGAAATATCTGCCTAAGGGCCAGGGCGCGATTCTGACCTTCGGAATTAAGGGCGGGGCCGCCGCAGGGGTGAAGCTGATCGAGAACGTGAAGCTGTTCTCCCATCTGGCCAATGTCGGCGATTCCAAGTCGCTGATCATCCACCCGGCCAGCACCACTCACCAGCAGCTGTCGGACGAAGAACAAATTACCGCCGGTGTTACACCGGAGCTGCTGCGCTTGTCCATCGGTACTGAATCCATCGATGATATCCTCTATGATCTGGAGCAGGCGATCGCTGCCAGCCAGCAGGCTTAGGCGCTGTTCCTTGCAGCATAGGAAGAGGAATTACAGACCACTGTTTGATGCAGCGTATTTCTGCATTAGGCAGTGGTCTTGTTTTTTTAGCAGGAGCAGGAGGTGGGTTTGGGAGTAATGGGAAGAGAGAGGAGTGTCAGCGGGGGAATCGTTTGTGAGTAAAACGGTTGGTGAGGTATGTGTTCGCGCTGAAGTTGCACGGCAATTGTACTTTCTGCAATGGATTAGGCCATTTTCGGCGTTAAAATCCGTTCTAATGTATTCCATACAACAGATTTCCGGCATACGGCCCCAAAACACCTCTCCCGCAAAAATCTGCTGTACAAACTGCAACAGATCGCTTTTTACAACCGCTAAAGAGAAGATCTGCTGTAGTAAATACATTAGATCACTGTGCGCCAAGCAAAAGCAGAACTCGAAGCCTAGCTCGAACCCGAACCCCAGTTCAAAGCCATTAGAGACTGACAACAAAATATGTGAAAGTTATTTCCTACCCACTTGAGCTCGCCCGACTTACTCCAGCTTACTCACCGACTTCAACTCGCCCGCCTACTCCAACTCGCGTACTTCCCTCAACTCGTCGCCCCACCGTGTCCACTACCCATTCGGATAAGGTGCCGCAGCCGCATTCATTTGATACCGTTTGCATATTTCAGCATCATTGCCAGTATTTATAGATTGAAGCCTCTTAATATGCTGGCAGCTTCTCTTCAGGGGAGCGGAGCGGCAGTAATTCAAAGGTAAAGGGTGGGTGCGAGGATGAAGGGTGAACGCCAGCAGAAGGATGATCCAAACAAGGAAGAGCGCCCGTTAAAGTATAACGCTGGGGACCGGACCATTGGCGTGGAGATGAGCCAGTCCGCATCTGTAGCCTCCGCCGCAGCGGAATTTCTTGCTGAGGGGGACCGGCGCAAGAGTAACGTGAGTACGAGCCGCACGTATATCCGCCGTCTCGGGGAGCGCCAGGCCTTCCTGGTGCTGCGCGAGGGCAGGGGGGACGGGGCTGTCCGCCGTGAGCCGCCCGGCGTCTACCCTGCGGGGCCCTGCCTGATCCGGGGCGAGGAATGGCTGCACGAGCCGGAACTGTCGGCGCTCTACTCGCGCTGGATGTCGTGCGGGGATGAGGAGCCGGTGCAGGCTGAGCGTATCCTGCAGCGGATCTATCACCGGCTGCGGGCTGCTGCTGCCGACCTCCTGGAGTCGGCGGACGGCGTATGGGCCGCAGTCACTCTGCCTTACACGGCGGAGCTCGCCGCCCGCCCGGACCGGCTGGCCACGCTGCAGGATGCGCAGCTTGGCGCGCTGTTCGCCGCCGCCCTGCACAGCCAGCGGCTGGGCGGCGACAGCCGCATTGACCTGCTGGCGCCGTACCCCGCCAGCCTGGAGGAATTCGCGGCGCAGCGCGAATTCATTGAGGGCGTGGCCGAGCAGACTCTCGGCCACGCTTATGCGGCAGCCTGCCGCATCGGGGCGTTGCTCGCGCCCGATGTGGGGCCGGCTGCCGCAGGGGAAATCGCGCGTATCGCCGATTTCCTGGTGCTGGACGGCGCGGCGGAGGAGGCCGCGCCCGGGGAGAACGCCGCCGAGGGCTTCGCGCAGGCGGCGGCTGGGGTGCTGGCCGCCGTGCGCCGGGTGCGGCCGGCAGCGGCAGTGCTCGCCGCGGGGGCACCGGCGGCGTACGCGCTGGCCGATCTGTATGAGATCGGCCTGAGCGGGGTCTTCTGCGGCGCGGCCCAGCGGACCGACGCGCTGCTGCGGGCGGCCTGCCTCACCTGGATAGCGAGGCAGGAGCATCCTGATGCTGCCGCCGGAGGTTGGCAGTAGGTGGAAGTATCTGGCGGTAGCTGGCAGTAGCGGCGGCCTGGCCTGCCTACACTGTCTGGTCTGCCGCGAATAGCGGGATCGGCCAGGCAACGACTGATACAGCGCTCTATTCTCCACCATCTGCACAAACGTATGCCAACGAAATACCCGCAAAACACTCGAAAACCCACAAAAACCCGATTTCGCCAAGCCCTGGGGCTGCGCGTAATCGGGTTTTTAAACTAACTTATAGGTGTGTTTTATGTCGTATGATTTATCTCATGTGTTTTAAGTAATGTGTTTTAAATTCATATGATTAGGGAAGCTCACTCCATTTTGCGGCGTAATGCGGCTATACTTGGAGCTCCAAGTTTTCATTCGCAGCGATCATTCAGCGGTAGTTGTATTCTGTACATTTAAAACCAGCGAAAAGGAAGACTTTTCTCTTCTAAGTGTAGTTGGTACAACTAAATTAGCCCGAATGAGCAAGAATCCAGCTATAGCGTTATTATAATTGTACGAAATACAGTTAAACGAATATTCGGCGGTATAACAGACGATTTAGATGTACAGAGTGCAATTAAGTATGCCGCATGCACATTACTCGGGCACGGCACGGTTAGAGTTATAGCTGTGGCTGTGCTGAGGCTGAAGGGAGGACTCTTATGGCGGCTCGCTGGGGGCTGATCGGGATTGATAATCACAGCCACAGTCTCCCCCGAATTTTCTCTCTATTCAGCTCTCTAGCCCTCATTCAGCTTCCGAGTCTCACTCCAATCCTACCCCAGCTTCACCGTCCCCCCGCCCGGGATGCGGCGGGCTTCATCGTCCACAGAGATCCACACCTCAACAGCCGACGGGTTATAGACCATCTCCTGCGAAGCCGAGAAGCGCAGTCCCTGCAGCGCGGACAGGTAGTCCACGATCTCGATATTGGTGGCATACCAGATGTCCTCGTGGCCGCCCATCACAGCGGCGAACTGCTCCAGCTCCTGCCAGTTGTCATCGTCATTGAACTCATAGCTGTGTCCCCAGACATAGAGAAGCTGCATATGCGAGAAGCGGGGCTTCTCCTCCAGGAACTTCTTGCCCAGGGCCAGCATCTCCTTGTGGTGGCAGGTAGGGTGCCAAGCCAGCAGGTTGTCCGGCAGGCTGAAGCTGCGGTGCGAATTCACCGTACGGGAATACTCAATGCCCAGGGCAGGCAGCAGACCGATCACCTGATCATCGTAATTGCCGAACGGATAGGACATGCCCCTTACCGGATAACCGGCCAGCGCTTCCAGCGCCTTGCGGTCGGTCAGAATCTCATCCGCGATCCCCTCGCGCGGGGTCATGGTGAGGAAAGGATGTGTGCTGGTATGCGCGGAAATCTCATGCCCGTCATAGAGCGCGGCCACCTCGTCCTGTGAGATGTAGCCCTCCTTGCCGAACAACCCCGAATTCAGATGAAAAGACCCCTTTAGCCCATGCTGATTCAGAATCTCTACGAGCTTCAGGTCGTAGATTCTTCCATCATCCCAGCTCGTTGTTAGCGCTTTAGAAACTCCGCCCGGAAAAAGATCAAACTTAATTCTCATTACCTGTTACCCTCCCAGATTTCTTTATACAGAATTAGAACGTGAGCATGTACTCCTTCTACTCATGTACTCCTCCAACTGAGGAATACAGCTCTATTATGAACAATGCCAGAAGTGAAAGCGATTAGCAAGATTCTTGTTAATGGACGGCAATGCGGCGCTTGACTACACTGGGGTTGCGAACAGCTAAACAGCCGGGAACAGGCTCTAGGCTCCAGGCTCTAGGCTCCAGATTTGAGGTTCCAGGTTTGAGGTTCCAGGTTTGAGGTTCCAGGTTTGAGGTTCCAGGTTTGAGGTTCCAGGTTCCAGGTTTCAGGCTACAGGTTTCCGGTTCAGAACAGGACATTGCAGAAGGAGGAGCATTATGGAAGCAGTATCACGGACAGTACTCGAAGGCCATATCGCCCGCGTCATTGAGCGGATGAAGGATATGAGAGGCTCCATTCATGAAACCGCACCCATCGGCATCATCTCTATGGACAATTGGGAGTGGCCCCAGGGGGTTGGATTATTTGCCTTATACAGATATTACCGGGAAACCGGGGAGCAGGAGATTCTACACTACCTGACGGGCTGGTTCGACAGCAAGCTTGACGGAGGCATTCCGGCGAAAAATGTTAATACGATGTGTCCGATGCTTACCCTTAGCTATCTGGCAGAGGAGACCGGGCGCGCGGATTATATGCAGCTGTGCCGGGAATGGCTGGAGTATGCGCTGCATGATATGCCGCGCACGGAGGAAGGCGGTCTTCAGCATGAAGTGACCGGCAGTCCGAATACCGGGCAGCTCTGGGACGACACGCTGTATATGACGGTGTTGTTTGTGGCCCGGATGGGGATCGTGCTGAAGGAGGAGGCGTGTATACAGGAGAGCATCCGCCAGTTTCTCGTCCACCTGAAGTATCTGACCGATCCCGTGACCGGCTTGTTCTTCCACGGCTGGACCTTCGAGGGCGGCCATCACTTTGCCCGGGCCCTATGGGCACGCGGCAATTCCTGGTATACCGCCGGGCTCGTGGATTATCTGGAGATGGTGGAGCTGCCGTCAGGGGTGAGCAGCTTCCTGCTGTCCTCCCTTGCGCGGCAGGTACGCAAGCTGACAGAGCTGCAAGCCCCGGAAGGCGCATGGCATACCTTGCTGGACGACAGCAGCTCGTATCTGGAGACCTCGGCCACCGCCGCTTTTGCTTACGGGATGCTGAAGGCGGTGCGGCAAGGACTGCTGCCTGAGGATTGCCGCAAGCCTGCAATGGCGGCACTGCATTATGTGCTGGGCCAGATCGATGAAGAAGGGGTGGTGCAGGGCGTCTCCTACGG
Organism: Paenibacillus sp. FSL P2-0136; assembly: GCF_037975325.1. Classification (NCBI taxonomy): domain Bacteria; kingdom Bacillati; phylum Bacillota; class Bacilli; order Caryophanales; family Paenibacillaceae; genus Paenibacillus; species Paenibacillus sp. FSL P2-0136. The sequence goes on along the minus strand of NZ_CP150244.1, from coordinate 6,276,005 downwards.
CACGGGGATGGGCGCTACGCTTGACGACTACCGGGAGATTCCGGTCTGCCCGATGCCCTACGGGCAATCCATGGCCCTGCTGCTGCTGGTGGAGGCGATGAAGCATGTATAATCCCGCCTGCACCCATTCTGCCAGCATCAATTCCGCCACCATGGGGCTGCCGGGGCTGGACCGGATTGCCTTCCATAATGTTGCCGAGCTGGAGCCGGCAGCGGGCTACGGCGTGCACCTCCGCCGCATTCCCCGCAGCGTCAGGGAGCATCTGAACGAGCGGGGCCGGTTCATCGCCGGGGAAGCGGGGGGCTGCGAGCTCAGGTTCGTCACACCGGCTCCGAATATCCGTGTCACGCTGACCTTGCCGGAGACGGGTGGCAGCGTAACGGTATACAAGGGCGGGCTGTTCCACTCCAGGCATGAGCTTCAGGCCGGGAGCATACGCACCCTCCAGCTAAGCGAACCGCCGCGTCTGGCGATGGCGGAGCGTGAGCTGCTGATGGAAGCGGGCTTCGTGCCGGAGGTATGGCGGATCTGCTTCGGACGGTATGCCTGTGTGGTCTGTGGCATCGAGACCTTCGGCCATCCGCTCCGCCCGCCGGTGGAAGGGGAGATTCCCCGCACACGCTGGATTGCTTACGGCTCATCCATCACGTATGGAGAGAACAGCAGCCTGCCGTATATTGCCCACGCGGCAAGAAGGCTGGCGGCCGATGTACTCAATCTCGGCATGAGCGGCTCCTGCCATTGTGAACGGGAGATGAGCAACTATCTTGCGGCGCAGGAGGACTGGTCATTCATGACGCTGGAGCTGGGCGTGAATATGCGTGACCACCTGTCGCCGGATGAATTCCGTGAGCGGAGCGGCTACCTGCTTGACCAGCTGGTGAGCAGACATCCCGGGAAGCCGGTAGCGGTGATCACGATGTATCCCAACTTTGCGGTGTTCCCCGGCAGTGGAATAGCGGAGAAGGATCTTCAGTTCAACGACATTCTGCGAAGTCATGTGCAGCGTCTGTCCCGCCCCAAGCTGAGCCTGATCGAAGGAAGCCGGGTGCTGGATGATCTGGCCGGGCTGTCCTGCGACCTGATTCACCCGGGGGATGAGGGACATATACGGATGGGTGAGAATCTGGCCCGGGAGCTGGCCGGAATTCTGTAACCCCAGGCGGTATAAGGGTTCGCGCCGATTAACAGAAAAACTGAATATTGCCCTAACCCGCTGAAGCGGCTATGGTGAGGACATGAAATCGGCCATTTCAGCTCCATCGCAAGACCCAATTACGCACAACACGCAAGCGAAAGGAGGCACCGAGATGAAAGCGAATACAAGAAGTGAAGCGGTGCTGCGGCTGGACACTTCGCGGCAGAGCTCACGGCAGAGCGGAAGCAGCCGCAGGCGCTTTTGGCAGACCCGCCGATTCAAGAACAATGTTCCTCTGTGGGTCATGTTCGTTCCGGTTATCGCATTCTATATTATTTTCAAATACACGCCCATGCTGGGACTGGTCATTGCCTTCAAGAATTATACCTTCTATGAGGGAGTATGGGGCAGCCAATGGGTCGGCATGGACAATTTCACCAATCTGTTCACCCAGGCGCAGTCGGTGCAGATTATCCGAAATACGCTTGTGCTCAGTATATTATCCGTGCTGGTCAGCTTTCCGTTCCCGATTGCCCTGGCGATTATGCTGAATGAAGTCAGGAACAAGTGGTTCAAAAAATCAGTCCAGACCCTCGTCTACCTCCCGTACTTCTTCTCCTGGGTCATTGTCGGCGGGCTGGTGGTGACGATCTTCGCCCAGACCGGGGTAGCCAATGTGCTGGTCGAGAAGCTGCTCGGCAAGCCGTTTCCGTTCCTTTTCAAGGAGTGGTCCTGGGTATCCATCTTTCTCGGCTCGGGCATCTGGAAGGATGCGGGCTTCAACGCAATCATCTATCTGGCGGCACTGACTTCCATTGATCCCAGCCTCTATGAAGCGGCGAGTATGGACGGGGCAGGCAAATGGAAGCAGATCCGTAACATCACACTCCCCGGGATCAGCCCGACTATTGTCATTATGCTGATTCTGGCTATGGGACGGGTGATGGAGGTCGGGTTCGACCATGTGTACGTGCTGCAGAACTCGATTGTATCGGGGATCTCCGAGGTTATAAGTACGTATATTTATGCGATTGGACTGCAAGGCGGACAGTTCAGCCTGACGGCTGCTCTGGGGATGTTCGATTCCCTGGTTGCGCTGACTCTGGTGCTGATCTCCAACGCCATTGCCCGGCGCTTCAATAAAGGCTTGTGGTAACAGGAGGGACACTATGCAAAGTACAAACGGTGAAAAAGTATTCTATAGCTTCAATTATCTGCTCCTGACCCTGGCAGGCATTCTGTGTCTGCTGCCGCTGCTCCATCTGGCTTCTCTGTCACTCAGCGGCAAGGATGCGGTGCTGTCCGGTTTTGTCACCCTGTGGCCGGTGGATTTCACGCTAAGCTCATATACGATGCTCTTTGAAGGAACGCCGGTGGTGCGCGCCTTCGGCAACAGCCTGCTGATTACCCTGGTCGGTGTGGCGGCCAGTATGCTGTTCACCATTTTCGCCGCGTATCCTCTGTCCCGCCGTGATTTCTACGGAAGACGCATGCTGACGCTGGCGATTGTGTTCACCATGCTGTTCACCGGCGGACTGATCCCGACCTATCTCGTGGTCAGCAGTCTCGGTCTGGTCGATTCCTATGCAGCCCTGTGGCTGCCGGCTCTGGTCAGCACGTATAATATGATGATTATGCGTTCCTTCTTTGAGAACATCCCGGAGGAGCTGGTGGAAGCGGCGAGAATTGACGGCTCCGGCGAATGGCGGCTGCTGGCGGGCATTATTCTGCCGTTGTCCCTGCCTGTGCTGGCGACAATCGGTCTCTTTTACGGCGTGTATTACTGGAACTCCTTCTTCAACGTCATGATCTACATGAACAGCCCGGAGAAAATCAATCTGACTGTGTTGATCCAGCAGATGGTGAAGAGCCAGGCCGTCCTGCAGGAGCTGAATACGATGAACTCGCAGGAGGTGGTCAACATTACACCGGAAGGCATCAAGGCTGCGGGGATTATGGTCATGGTTATTCCGATGCTGATTGTCTATCCGCTGCTGCAGCGTTATTTTGTCAAAGGCGTAACCATCGGGGCCATCAAGGGCTGACCGCTGCTGCGCCATACTGCAAGTACCAGAATGCCATTATAGGAGGGTCATAATCATATGTACAATTCACCCCGGCTTAGAAAAACAACCGCTGCCGGTGCAGCATCCCTGCTGCTCGCAATCGCGGTAACAGGCTGCGGCGGCAATGCCGCCACGCAGGGCACAGACAAGGGAGAGGGCTCCGGGAAGCGCGGGGCCATCACCGTCTCCCTGTATGACCGCGGCTCCGTACCCGCAGAAGAGGGGACAATGAGCGACAACCGCTGGACGAAATGGGTCAACGAGAACGGGCCGGTGAATGTCAAATACGTTACGGTGCCGCGCTTCGAATCCCTGCAAAAGTTCAACGTGCTGTTCGCCTCGAAATCCGCCCCCGATCTGATCTTTGAATTTGATACCGCTTACCAGGGGCAGCTCTATAACCAGAAGCAGCTTCTGCCGCTGGATGACCTGATTGAGAAAAGCAGTACAGAATATAAGGCGATGCTGGAGAAATATCCGGCGCTGCGCAAGGCAGGCACCATGGCAGACGGCAAGCTGTATACGGTGGGGCGTCCGATTCAGTTCGGCCCGCAGCATTATCTGTTTATCCGCAACGACTGGCTGAAGAAGCTGAATCTGCAGGTGCCCACCACACCGGAGGAGCTGCTGAAGGTCGCGAAGGCCTTCACAGAGCAGGACCCGGACGGCAACGGCAAAGCGGATACGTATGGAACCGGGCTCAGCTTCGTGGCCGGTATTATTTTGAACAACATGTTCGGCACCGGGTTCACGCTGTTCGGCGAAGACCAGTACCCATGGGTACTGGAGAATGACCAGGTGGTGCATGACTGGGATCGAATTAAGGCAGCAGTTTCTTTCCAGAAGGCGCTGTATGCGGCCGGGGTGGTGGATAAGGACTTCGTGACCGATAAGAACGGCGAGAAGCAGAAGCAGGACTGGATCTCCGGCAAGCTGGGCATTTACGGCGGTAACGGGGCCGATGTCAGCACCTATGAGACACTTAAGAAGAACTCCCCGGAGGCCGAGGTGATTCCGATTGCCCTGCCAACGACGGAATTCGGCCAGTTCAGCCCGACGCTGACCTCACCGATCCAGATGACCGGTATGGTGAATGCAGCGGCCAAGGACCCTGAGTCCGTCATGAAAATGATTGATTTCATGGTGACAGAGACCTATACCACCACGATCCAGAACGGGATCGAAGGGGTCCATTACAAGAAAACCGCCGATGGCCGTGCCGAGGTGATCGACCCGGAGAAGAACAAGAAGGAGCTGGAGTATAACCGCGATATGGGGATGCTCACCCCGCTCATTGGCAAGAATTACGGGCTGAAGAACAAGGTGAACCCTACACCGGCGGAGCAGGATTTTATCGCAATCTATGAAATGGCCGAGAAGCTGTATTTGAACCCTGACCGTCCGATTGTCGGCATTACGCAGAAGGCCTTCCTGCCGCTGCTGCCTCAGGAGCTGACCCAGATCAACACTAATGCGAATAAAACGATTCTCGACCGGGCCATGCAGGCCATCGTGAATTCCGATCCGGCTTCGGTGGACCAGTTCATTGAAGAAGCCAAGGGCATCTGGGAGAAGGCAGGCGGAACCAAGGTCGATGAATTCTATGCCTCCTGGTATCAGGAGCATAAAGCGGATGCCATTATGCTGAAGGATATTTATGAAATGGGCAAGCAATTGAGCACGGTAGAGTAACAGATGAATTCAAGCACAGGGGGCGGGCAGCGTTGAAGCATGAGGTTAGACAGATTCTCGAAAAAAGCTATGCCGCCGCCTCGGCGGATAGTGTAATCGAAGCCGGGCTGGTCCGCTATGACCGGCCCGGGCATACCCGGCAGGTCGCTCAGCTGCCGTATTGCCATGAGGCCCGGTTCTCGGCCGGATTTTATGCTTACGGCACCTTGCTGGGAGAGCTGGATGAAGCGGCAGGGCTGGAGATGCTCGAAGCGATTGCCGCGCTGCAATTCACTGACCCGGAGCACCCGGATTACGGAGGCTTCCTCTGGTACCGGGAGGAGAGCGTGATCCAGGATTCCAATGCGGCCTTCTTCATCCTCATGCCGCTGGTGGCGGTGCGCCTCAGCAGTCCCGGCGTCTTCCCGGCCAGCCATCTGGAGATTATGCAGCGCATGTTCCGGCATGCGGCTGCCTGGTTCTCCAAGGAATGCCGGACACCGGAGCTGTTCTACCCGAACAAGACGATGAGTGACGGGGCGATGCTGCTGGCGGTGGCCCACTTCCTCGGAGAACCTGAGTATCTCCAGACGGCAACTGCCTATTTCAAGCGGTGGGAGGAATATACGGTCCGCCGGGGCTGGGGCTGGGGAGAGAATATCAGCCTTGTCTATCAAGGGGTGATGATGAATGCGCTGAGCATTGCCGGTTCTGTGCTGCGGGAGCATGACCGTGAGCTGGCCGGGCGGCTGTCTGTGCAGATGGATGCTCTGAAAGGACTGCTCCTCTTCCATGACGGAGAGGAATTCGTTCCCTCGATCCGCAGCTATAACTTCCGGGGAGAGACTTGGCGGCAGAGCCTGCTGTGGACGATTGCCGGTGTGACCGGGGTCAGCGCTCTGGCGGAGCAGACCTTTTCCCTTAACGATATGGCGGGGTTCCTGCTGTTTGCGGCAGATTTGCAGCCCCGGGAGAACGCCCCGGCTGCGCTGCCGGTCCCGCGGATTCGTGAGGAGCGGATCTTCGATGCCTCGCGTTCCTATACCTGGATCGGGCAGCATACCCGGCTGGGCAGCATCAACCGTTTCCCGGTGATGCCGGGCAGCTACCAGCATCCGTCCTGGGGGCTGGGCTGGCAGAGCTTCCCGGTCAGCTTCAGCGTGAAGGATCAGCAGGTATCCTATCTGCGGTGGTACGTGGATGATTCCGCCGCCGTGCGAACGCATCCGGCGGAGGAGTACCGCAGCGCCTATCTGATGCCCGCATTGTTCGCCGAGCCGCTGTACCCGGAGGTGGAGACGCGCTCCGCCCAGCAGGGGAATGCGCTGGTGGTGGTCCGCTCGATGACCCGGGTGCATAACCGGGCAGCGGAGATTGCCGATGAATGGCTGATCCACCGCTATGACGGCGAGGTGGAAGCTGTATTGAATACTGCCGGGGACAGGGAATGGCTGGTGATGCGTTACCCGGGCTGCGCAGTAGCGGTCACGGCGCTCAGCGGCCTGGACTCCAAGGCGGAAGCTCACGCCGTACTGCCTGTTACGGTGGTGCGGGAGGAAGGACGGATCAGGCTCCGCCAGATTCTCTACTCCGGCAGCAGCACGATGCTGGCACTGCCCCGCCTGGAAGCGGGCTGGGCGGTGGTATGTCTGGACGAAGCAGCGGAGTCAGCGGATATCCAGAGGTTGCTCGATACGGTGACGATTGAGGATACGGTGAGGGATGACCGGGAGGTGCCGCGCGAGCCGTGGGCCTCTATACGCAGCATTGTGCTGACTGCGGGCTACCAGCCCCCGGTTCAGCTCACCGTTGATCCATACGCCCCTTAACCACGCGGTTCAAGCGGCAAGGTTTGCCGTGCCCCGATTGAGATGCAAGCGGAAACGGGGGTGGGAGCACCATACTTAATTGCACTTTGTACAAGTAAATCGCCCAATGTACCGCCGAATATACGTTTAGCTGTATTTCGTACAACTAAAATCCCCCTATACCCCGCTTCTCACCCATTTGGGTGAATTTAGTTGTACAGACTGCAGTTAGAAGACGAAATCCTGCCTGTTCACCGTTTTTAAATGTACAAAGTACAACTATCGCTGAATGTTCGCGTCGAACGCAACTCCATAGAGGCCGCATTTAATTATTTCCGTATCTATGGGCTGCATCTATGGAATGAATTCACTGCTTAACTTCGGATGCTCTACCGGAACACTATACTTGCTTCCCTACGGAAAGGTGGCTATTATGAGACAAACAAGCCGGAAACCGTTTTTTGTATACGCTATCATTATGGTTCTGCTGCTGGGCCTTCTCCCGGCAGACCTTGGATCTGTTGCCCGGGCGGACAGTGATTACAGGCTGGAAGAGACCTTTGAGACGTATAGCCCCGGTGCGAAGCCGGCCGGATGGACGATCAAGACACCTCCCCAGGGAGTGAGTGTGGGGGTGCAGGCTTGGGAGGGGTATCCCGGCAAGCTGCTGGAGCTCCAGCAGACCAGCAAGCTCGCCAGCAGCTACAGCATCAGCAGATCCGTTACAGATGTGACGTACAGAAGCATGTTCAGCTATTCGTTCAGAGCCGAGCAGACTGGAGCCGTGATCTACTTGCCCACCCCGCAGAGCGGTTCCGTGCCGCTGGTGAAGTTCGCCATTAACAACGGGGCATTCAGCTATATGAAAAAAGGGGCCGGCTCCTGGACCTCCGTACTGCCGGTATCGGCAGGCGTATGGCATGAGGTGCGCCTGTCGCTTGACGGCGGCGGCCACACCTTCGATCTGTCTATTGACGGCAACCGTCTGCTGACGAAGGAGCCGATGGCCGAGGGAGGGGCTTTAACCTCCTTTTATATGGGGTTCTATAAAGACAGCATAGGCAAGATCGGCTTTGACGATTTTATTGTAAGCGGATACAAACAGGCGGTAAGTGCAGCCTTCTCCCAGCAGTCTTACGGGCTGCGAAGAGGGGAGAAGCTGTCCTTGCCGCTCCAGTTCACACCTGCAGATGCAACGGATCAGACTGCAGCCTGGTCCACCGGCAGCGAGGAGGTGGCAACTGTGGACGCCAACGGTCTGGTTACCGGCATCCGTGAGGGGGTGACGACCGTTACGGCTGAGCCGAACGAAGCGCTTCCGGCGGTAACCGCTACGGTAGCCGTCTACGAAGATCCGATCACGGATATTGTATTGGCTCCGCTTCAGCGGGCGGTTCCCGCAGGCTCCCGTGTGCTGTTACAGGCAACAGTAACACCGGAAGACAATACGGATACAGGCATCCTGTGGGGAACGGAGGATGAGAGCATCGCCGTGATTGACCGCTACGGAGAGCTGACGGGGGTAAGCGCCGGAACAACTACCGTGTTCGTCACGGATGAGACCGGAAGCGTCCGGGCCGAGACATCCGTTACCGTAACCGGACGGACAACCGGACAGGAGCTGTATGTCGCTCCGGGCGGGGACGACAACAACAATGACGGCACGGAAGCCTCGCCCTTCCGGACGATTGCCCGGGCGCAGGCCGAGGTCCGGCAGCTGAATGAGGATATGGACGCTGACATCATCGTCAATCTGCGGGAAGGGACCTATACGCTGACGGAACCGCTGGAATTCACACCGGAGGATTCCGGGACGAACGGATATTTTGTCACCTACCGCAGCTATCCCGGGGAGCAGGCGGCCATCAGCGGCGGGCGGTCCGTCACAGGCTGGACGGTGTTTGACAGCGCCAAGGGCATCTACCGGGCAAATGTCGGAACCGGCCTTCAGACAAGGCAGCTGTTCGTGGATGGTATCCGGGCAGTCCGGGCCCGGAGCACAGCGGGACTCGTGAATCCGCTGAAGACGGCAACCGGCTATACCTCGGATAATACGGAGCTGGCCGGGTGGAGCAATACGTCCGATATGGAGCTGGTGTTCAATGAGCTGTGGACGAATTCCCGGATTAAGGTAGAGTCGGTAACCGCTTCAGGCGGCAAAGCACAGATAGTCCTGCAGGAGCCGGGCCGGAGCGCGGTCTTTAACCGGGGATTAACCTCGGCGACTGTGCCCGTCTATTACGAGAATGCTATGGAGCTGCTGGATGAGTCCGGGGAATGGTACTATAACCGGAATGAAGGTATGCTGTATTACAAACCGCGTGCCTGGGAGGATCTGTCCACGGCCGGGGTTGTGGTTCCGGTACTGGAGCAGCTCGCCACAGTGTATGGTGTATCTGCTGACGAACCGGTGCGCAATCTGAATTTTGAAGGCCTGAAATTTATGTACACCACCTGGAACCGCCCGAGTACGGCGGCGGGACATTCCGATTCACAGAATAACCATCTGCGTTATCCGTCCATCCCCGATGAGCTGACCGAGGCGGCGGTGATGCTGGAGCTGGCGAATACAGTGAATTTCCGCAGCAACGAGTTCACCAAGCTGGGGATTACAGCGGTACGGATGCAGAATGGCGTTCAGAACAGCCTGATCGAGGGCAACCGCTTCTATGATATTTCCGGCAGCGCGCTGAACGTGGGCCAGCCGAATTCGTCGGACCGCAATATCTATCATCCGGCAGACCCCCGGCTGCTGATGAAGAATAATGATGTGCTGAACAATGTGATTCATGATATCGGCATCGATTATAAATCAGCGTCCGCCGTATCGGCAGGGTATCCGGTGGACATGGATATCAGCCATAATGAGATGTACAATCTGCCTTATAGCGGAACCCATATCGGCTACGGCTGGGATAAGCTGTTCGATGCTGCCACCCGGAACGTCAAGATTCAGAATAATCTGATCTATGACCTCATGGGCATGGGCTTGCGTGACGGAGGCGCCATTTACAGTCTTGGCCCGACAGGAGCCACAGCCGAAGGTAAAAACCTGGTCAGCGGCAACTACATCCGCAACCAGATGGACGGCAATGCCGTTCTCTACACGGATGAAGGGTCTGCCTATTGGAGCTTCGAGCATAACGTCATTGATCTGAAGGACGCTCCGCTCTGGCATTCTCCGCTCCGCTGGGCGATGGCGTATGTGCCGACCATCCATGATGTGGATTTCGTGAACAACTATACGACAACAGACGGATACACCAACAACGGGCGCAATGTGCTGTTCCAGAATAATCTGGTCCAGCCGGATGCCGCCTGGCCGCAGGCGGCCCTGTCCATTATCGAGCAGGCGGGGCTTCAGCCGGAATACGCCTCTGGCGCAGAAGGGCAGGTCAGCCGCTGGAGGCTTGCTCCGCTTAAGCTGGCCGCCGGTGCAAGCGGGCAGGTATCCCTCCAGGCGCTGGACGGCAAAGACCGGCCGCTGGGTACAGCGTCGAGCACCTTCTTCTATAGCATTCTCGATCCGGCAGTGGCCTCGGTTAGCAGCGGGGGTGAGGTCACCGGACTGAGCCAGGGACAGACGAAGCTTGTAGTGAGCATCCTGAACGGCTCGATGCTGCGCACCCTCAGTGCGGATGTGTTCGTGGGAGACACCCTGTCCACGGTTCTTCTGGAGGGGCACGACGGCCATGTTGCTTACATCCGTGAAGGCGCAGACCTGCAATTGCAGCCTTATGGCGAGACGCTGTTCGGCAACCGTGAGGAGCTGGATGCGGTCACCTATACCAGCAGCGATCCTTCCATCGTCAGCGTCAGCGGGAACGGCCTGTTAACGGCCCATCAGACCGGCTCGGCCACCCTGACCCTCTCTACGGAGTATTTGGGCACTGTGACGCAGGGGCAATATGAGGTTAAGGTATGGAATGAGGAGAGTGCCTACGATCATACCCTGCAAGGCGAGGTGCAGGACTCAGGCGGCTGGTATGTAGCGGCAACGGCCAACGGGCTGAAGGAGAGCGCGACGGACACGCTGACCCTGCGGGCACCCGGCGGCCATATCATCTACCAGAACCGCAAATATCAGAATGAGCTGCTGGATTTCACTATGACAATCAATGACAGCCCTGCCTCCTCCAGCTGGTATGCCCTGATGCTGAATAATCAGAGCAAGGAGCTGAGCTACAGCACCGGCAGCATGTATCTGGTGGTCGTTGGAGCCTCGGGCATTGAGCTGCACCGCTTCAACAGCGGGGTGCGGACCGTGATCTATGGCGCAATCGAGGGCCTGCCCAGCCTGGGCGGACCGGCGATTCCTAATTCGTTCCTGCCCTTCGGGGAGCGCAAACGGGTTCAGCTCGGTGCTTTTCAAGAATCCGGGGGTGTGCGCCTGATCCTGAAGGTTAACGGGGTGCAGGTATTCAATTATCTGGACACCGCCGCCGGGGCCATTGGGGAAGCCGGGTACTTCGGGCTGGTCTCCCGCAATGCGAGCACGGAGCTGGGATACTGACAGCATAAGCTTATGAACCCGGGTGCGCAGCCCATATCATTAATAAGATAGCCAACATCTGGACTTACAGGGGATGACACCGATGCATAAGAAATGGCTGTACCGACTGATTCTTTCCTATCTGCCGATCCTGTTTGCTGTGGTGTTCTGCCTGATTATTCTGTTCTTCGTGACTTTAAATGAAGCGATGGAGAGGCAGACCGCGAAGGCCAACGGCGTATATGCAGAGAATGTGCTGCAGATTGTAGATACTACCCTGCGCAATCTGGAGACCATGACGATCAAAAGCCTGCTGATGGATGATCAGGTGGGCAGTTATTTTGACCGTCCGGGGAAGCTTGATCCTTACCGCGATTACGGGGTAACGGAGGTGCTGCTGGATTTCATGTCGCCGCTGCCGATGATTGAGTCGGTCTATTTATACCGTGCGGCTGACGGCAAGGTGCTGATGCAGCATTTCTCCTCGCGTCTGCCGGACTTCGGGGACCGCAGCTTCATAGAGTCTTCCATGAAGAATACCGGCAGTCCGGTCTGGAGCGGAATTCGTGAGCTGCAGCTGTTCTCCGGCGAGGATCAGCGGAAATCAGTCATTTCGCTGGTGGAGCAGGTGCCGTATTTCTCCGGTGAGCAGGGGCTGATTGTCATTAACGTGCGGAAGCAGTCGCTGCAGGCGCTGATTCAGGAGATGAACATGGCGAATACGGAGATTTGCCTGAAGGATGCGGCGGGACGCGCTTTTGCCGGGGGAGAGGCCTGCTCCGGGCCGCAGGTTCATAGTCAGGCAGTCAGCCGCAAATCCTCCTATACCGGCTGGACGATCCAGGTAGGCATGGAGCGTGCCAAGGCCTTCTCTCTGTTGTCTGCCTTCTCCAATGTCTGGGCGGTCCTGGGGTTCGCCGCGATCATCGGCGGTATCGCCGCCATGACGTATATCAGCCACCGGAATTACCGTCCGATTGAGCAGGTCATGAGCCGGATCTACTCCTTCGGGGAGGACCGTGCCTTCGGCTGGAAGCCGCAGAGCAAGGAAGGCGACGAATTCGCCTTCATCGGCCATGCGCTGGAGAGCCTGATCGAGCAGACCAACAGCTATGAGCAGCAGCAGGCCGAGGGGATTCTGCACAGGCGGAATCAGTTATTCAAGGAGCTGCTGGAGAACAGCGGCCAGATGTCGGCGGATAACTGGAGCCGGGAAGCGAAACGGATCGGGATGGACGGTGAATTCGCTGGTGCGGTGGTGGGCATTGCCGAGATTGATTTCTATGAGGCTTTTGCTGCAGATTACTCGGCCCGGGATCAGGCATTGTTCAAATTCACGCTGCGCAGTGTGATTCAGGAGATTGCCGAGAAGGAAGGGGGTTCCCTGTGGACCGAGTGGATCGGACCGGGCCGTCTGGGACTGCTGTTCCGCCGCTCTGCGGATGAGGAGACAGCGGACATCGCAGAGAAGACGCTACTCATTGCCGAGTCTGCCCGGTCCTGGGTGAAGCAGCATCTCAAGTTCACGGCTACCTTCGGCCTCAGCGGACCCGCCGCCGGTCTCAGCGGCTTATCCGTCGCGTACCGCCAGGCCCTGGGGGCGCTGGAGCGCAAAATCACCGCCGGTCCAGGCCGCGTCTATGCGGCGCCAGCCGAAAAGCCGCTGCCTCCGGCAGAAGGCATGGATGTGCTGGTTCAGGCCATCGGCGCTGTTCCCCAGCTCTACCGGCTGGGGAATGCGGAGTGGAAGCCGCTGATTGAGCGGATCTTTGCACTGCTGGCAGGCGGCAACTACTCCAAGGAGGATATCGTCCGGCTGCTGAGGCTGCTGGAGACGGGGCTGTCCCGGGAGATGCAGGAGCTGCCGCCGGAGATGAAGGGGATCTGGAACAACGGGCGGCTGCGGGGAATTCCGCATTCGCCGGAATCTTTTGAATGGATTGAGGAGCTGCATGGAGAACTGGTCTCTTCGCTGGAGGAGATGGAGGAGGCGCTGCGCAGCCTGCGGATGAACCGTGAGCAGTATACGCTTGCCAATAAGGTGCGCGAATACATCGCCTGTAATTACGCTGATCCCGACTTCTCCCTGACCCATGTTGCCGACAGCTTCGCCATGAACACCAAGACGGTAAGCCGGATCTTCAAGGAGGAGATCGGCGAGAACTTCGTCGATTATCTGGCCCGCCTGCGTATGGAGGAGGCCAAGCGCCTGCTGACCGGAACCTCCGATCCGGTGCAGCGCATCGCGGAGCGCGTGGGGTATCTGTACCCCATGTCCTTCATCCGCGTCTTCAAGAAGCTCGAAGGCATCACACCCGGCGAATACCGCAAAGCCCAGGGCAGTCCCCTGCATGGTGGTGATAGTGAGGGTGATGGGGAGAGTTAGGCTCATGTGGCCATGTGATGTGAGCGGGGCGCACAGCGATTAGCCGGTTATAGTTGGCGAAGCTACGGGGGTATAGGTGTGTAACAAGACGGCCGGGGTTTCCGGCCGTCTTGTTCGTCTGCTTGCTGCTGAGTCGCTGCCATTCTGGAAAATAACATCGGCGCACGAATGAAGTGCATAAACACACCACATTTTCGCAAATTCACCGTTGGCGCATGTATGCTGATTTCCGCATACATTGGGTCCATGTGCCTGCGTGCGAGCTGAATGTATGCTGATTTCCGCATACATTGGTTCACGTGTCTGCGTGCGAGCTGAATGTATGCTGATTTCCGCATACATTGGTTCACGTGTCTGCGTGCGAGCTGAATGTATGCTGATTTCCGCATACATTGGTTCACGTGTCTGCGTGCGAGCTAAATGTATGCTGTTTTCCGCATACATTTGGTCCATGTGCCTGCGTGCGAGCTGAATGTATGCTGTTTTCCGCATACATTTGGTCCACGTGCCTGCGTGCGAGCTGAATGTATGCTGATTTCCGCATACATTGGTTCACGTGTCTGCGTGCGAGCTGAATGTATGCTGTTTTCCGCATACATTGGTTCACGTGCCTGCGTGCGAGCTGAATGTATGCTGTTTTCCGCATACATTGGTTCATGTGCCTGCGTGCGAGCTCAATGATGAAGGGTATAAATACACTACATTTCCGTAAATCTACCGTTGGCGCACGGATGAAGGGATAAATACACCGTATTTACTGGAATAGCACTGTTGGCGCAAGAGTCAAGTGTATATGTCCCCCCCAGTGCCGGCGTTGGCAGGCCTCGATCAGCATCTTATTTTCTCCCGGAACAAGATTCTCCTTTATTCTGAAACATCGGCGGGTGGTCTGCACAGCGCTGACAGTAAGCCCGGATTCGGTTGCCGCATCATGTGCACGTATAGCTGCATTTTTGCATGTCGTTATTATGCTAAAGAAGGGCATGATCGTCAAGGAATCGGCCCGCCGGATACGTTACTCTAGAAGGGTAGATGACATAAGGCTGGAGGGACACGATGCAGCGTTGTTTATATAGAGCCGAGTGCAGGGAGGCTACTAATCCATCAGCGTTCTGGGAGGCACAGACCGGGCTGCTGAATGAATGCATGGACAGGCTGGGCCTGGGACGGCTTAGTATTTTTCAGGATGGCAAGGAGCTGTTTCTGTACTATGAGTGCACCCGCCGGGAGGTGGAGCCGGATCAGCTGTTTCAGGGGACTGCAGAGATTCTCAAAGAGTGGCCGGGAGGGGAGCAGCCCCGGTTGTGGGTGCCTATGATGGATATTTTCCATTATCAGCAGCCGGTCTCCGCAGAGCATTGGAAGCGCAGTCATGCGGCAGGAACCCCCTACGCAAGAGTGGCGGCGCTGAAGCCGGAGCAGGTCGCAAGCTATGTGTATCACCATTATCAGTATCAGGAGGAGCATCCGGGGGACGGCGACAAATATGGGATTATCGGGCTGCATGAGAACCTGCTGTTTTTTTATTCCGAGCTGCCTGCAACGGTGGAGCCAGCCCCGTACGCCGGGAAGCTTGCCACGAATCTCCGGCCGGACAACTGGGGTGAGGTGATGGACCCGCATTTCAGGAAATGGAGTGAGATGCAGCCGGATCAGGCCATTTGGAAAAAGCTTACGCTCGTCCTAACCATCCCCCACCCCCATACAGGAAAAGGAGAATGATTATGCTACGTACATCTATCTGTCTCAATGGCGAGTGGGATTTCATGCCGCTCTATGACCAGCCGCGCAGCCGCGCGCTTCCGGAGAGATTGCAATACGAGGCCCGCAAAATACAGGTTCCCTCAAGCTGGCGTTACAGCTATACTGCGCCTTCGGGCAGCAAATTCGGTGAAGTCGCCGAGTATCATTTCCAGCCCTTCGATGTGTACAGCTACCCGGAGGAATGGAATGCAGCCGAAGCCGGTGTGCTTCACCGCACCCTTCAGGTACCGGAGACGATGCTGGGGCAGCGGATCGTGCTGCGGTTCGATGGCATTATGCAAAAAGCGGCCATCTATCTGGACCGCGAGCGGATTGCCGTCTGGGAGGACGGCTTCCTGCCCTTGCGGCTGGATATCACCGCGCTGGTGAAGCCTGGCCGGGAGCAGCAGCTCCATGTGGTCTGCGGCAGCTTCGACACGGCGCTGCTCCCCTCCGGGGAGACCAAAATTACCGGACTCTCCGGCTCCTGGTTCGGCAGAATCGCCCGGGGCATCTGGCAGGATGTCTTCCTGGAGGCGTATCCGCCGGTATCGCTGGAGGATCTTACGATCCGCACCTCTGTCCGGCAGGGAAGGCTGGAAGTGGATGCTCTGATCAGCGGCACAGAAGACGGCCCCCCACCCGAAGGATTGCGGGTGATCCTGCAGGTCAGGGAGCGGAAGACTGGCGTTCCGGCCTCGCTTGCAGAGCCGCCCCATCTGTCGCAGAAGCTGGCGGCCGCCCATCCGCTGCCCGTACTTGAAGCGGAAGCCGCAGTAGCGCTTCGCCCTGCGGAGGCTGCGGCAGGAAGACAGTTATGCGTTAATACCGGCAGCCGGGAGTGGGGCGGAGCGGCATTCAGTCTGCCCTGGCAGGAAGCCCTGCTGTGGAGCCCGGATTCCCCTGTCCTGTATGAGCTGGAGCTTGTGCTGCAAGCGGACGGTGAGATTCTGGACCGCCGGAGCGAGACCTTCGGCTTCCGGGAGTTCTGGTGCGAAGGTCCGCAGTTTATGCTGAACGGGATTCCCGTTAATCTGCGGGGGGACTCTTGGCATTTTCAGGGGGCGGCCCAGCAGACAGAGGACTATATCCGGGGCTGGTACCGGATGTGCCGGCAGGCAGGCATTAACAGCATCCGGCTCCACGCACAGCCGTATCCGTCCGACTATCTGCGGATTGCCGATGAGGAGGGGATGCTGATTGTCGATGAGACGGCCATCTACGGCTCCAGCAAAAGCATGGATGCCGCCCATCCCGATTTCATCAGCAATTGCCGCGATCATGTGCAGCGGCTGGTGCTGCGGGACAAGAATCACCCTTCGGTCATCCTGTGGAGTGTGCAGAACGAGATGCGCTGGGTGGACGGGCGCGATCAATACAAGCAGCATATCCCCGGCCTGATTGAGCTGATGAAGGCACTGGATGATACCCGTCCGGTCATGGTTGAAGGGGATAACCGCCTGGTCTCCAAGCAGCAGACCGAGGTAGAGAGCCGTCATTACAACATTGACGGCACCATCGCGCAGTGGGACCGGCAGGTTCCGCTCACCTTCGGCGAGCATGGCGGCTGGTGGTACATCTGTCCGCAGAACAGCAGCATGTACTCGGGAATGGATGTATATAAGGATTCGGACGCAAGTGCTGCCGGTCTGGCCCACAAGGAGCGGCTGTTCGTGGAATATGCACGGCGGCAGGGCGTCTCAGGCATCTCTACCTTTAACTTTGTCCATTACTTCATGCGGGCGATGCCGGAGCAGGAGCTGAAGCTGCCGCAGGCTGATCTGACCACACCCGGCCCCAAGCCTGCTGTGATTCCGGCCTACTCGCTTTCGCTGAATAACGGGCTGCTGCCGGAGGAGTATCCGGTTTACAGGCCTAATCCGGCTTTTGCCATTATGGCCGCGGCCTTCAAGCCGGTAACGCTGATTGCCGCCGAATACAACCGCTGCTTCTTCGATGATGCGCCGGTCTCCCGCAGCTTCGATGTCTATAACGATACGTTGTCCGCGCAGGAAGTGACGATCGAATGTGAGGTCATGCAGGGCGGGCGCAGGGTACACAGCGAGACCTTCCGCTTCCGTCATGAGCCTGCTCAGCGCCGGAGCATCCGGCTGGAGTGGATGCCGGACCCGGTCAATGGCGAAGGGGCGGGGGTGGCAGTAGGAGATAGGGTAGGAGCAGGAGATGGGACATCAGTACAAGATGGGGCAGGAGTAGGAAAAGGGGCAAAAGGAGGAGAGGGGGCCGGAGTAGGAGCACCAGTAGGAGCACCACTAGGTGAAGGAGAAGCCACGCTGTCCGCCCGGCTGTTCCATGCCGGAGAGCTGATGCATGAGCTTGAGGTAAGCTACCGCCTGCTGTCCGGCAGCTGCCGGACCGAGCCGGTAGAGATCGCCCTGTCCGCTGCTTACATCGGCTCTGACCGGGACTTCCAGGCGATTCAGGCGCTGGTGCCCGATCTGGTCCGGGCAGAACCGGAAGCTGTAGAAGGGCTTGTCGCCGGGACCCTGCTGATTGTCGGCAGCAAGATGGAGGATAAGGACGGGGCGCTGGACCGGAGGCTGAGAGGGTTCGTGCAGCGGGGCGGCAGGCTGCTGCTGCTGGAGCAGCTTCATCTCTCTCCCGGCAGGCTGCCGCTCACCCGCCGGGAATTCATCCGCGCACATAGCGGGGATTACGGGCATCCGGTGCTCCGGGGATTAGGCGCGGAGGATCTGATGTACTGGCATGAGGAGCTGCGCGAGGACGGGCCGCTGCCGATCATACGGGCGGCGTTCGAGAAGCCGGTGACCGGCGACTTCACCCTGCTGCTGGAATGCAGTGCAGGAGACTTCGGAGACGGCGGCGATCTGTGGTCGCCGCTGCTCGAATACCGCAGCGGAGCGGGCATGTTCCTGGCGAATCAACTGGAGATCATGGATCATCTCCAGCAGGTTCCCCAGGCACAGCTGCTGCTGCGCAGCCTGCTGCAGTATGCGGGCCGCGCAGTCCACGCGGCCGCTGGTCCGGCGGCTGTTGCGCTGCGGTCCGCCGCGCCGGAGACCGCAGCAGCCGATCTTGCCACCGCCGCCAGGTCCGTCGTAGAGGAGCAATGCGCTACCGTTCCATCTTGCACCGATCTTACCGCAGCCGTAACTGCTCCAGCCCCGGCTGCGGTGCAGCCCGCAGCAGGCGATCCGGCCGCGGCACAATCCGCTGCGGTCTGGGTCCGCAGCGACAGTCCGGCGGCAGCCTTGCTCGGCAAGCTCCGCCTGAAGGGCCAAAGGCTGGACAGCGCCGCAGGCTTGTCCGGCCTGACCCCCGGCCTCCTCATCGTGGAGGCCGCACTGCTAGGCGCGCCGGGCGCGGCGGAAGCCGTGCGCCAGGCAGCCCTGGCCGGCGGCAGCGTGCTGGTGCTGCCGGCAGAGCCCGGCGGGCAGGAGGCGCTCGCCCGCCTGCTGGACGCTCCCGTGCGCATCGCGCCGCACGGGACGTATCATCTGGCGGCGGACTATGCGCACGCCGCCGTACAAGGCATCAGCCCGGTCGACCTGTTCGGCTTCGACAAGGTGCATCTCTCGCCCCGGGATGTCGTCAACCGGGAGCTGGCCGGGTACAGGCTGGAGGTGCCAGATGCGGAGGTGCTGTGCACCAGCGTGGAAGGCACAGCCTGGAAGGACTATTTCGCCGGGCAGCATACGGCGGAATACAGCAGGCTGGCGCTGGTCGAGCTGAACCGCCGCCAGGCGGCTGCCCCGGGAGCTTTTGTGATCCGGCAGGCGGCCGGAGCGGGAGAGATCCTCTGCTCGCAGCTGCTCGCCGACCCGGATAGCGACAAGAGTCTCAGGCTCTACACGCGCCTGCTCGGAAATCTCGGAGCCGCTTTCGCCGATGAGCTGCTGCTTCATGACAAGGGAGATGCGCAGTGGGCGGTGGAGGCCGCAATGACGCTGTTCTGTCCGCCGCACATCGACTATGAGGCGATGAAGGACTACTATACAGACCCCGAGTTCTCCTTGAACAATCTGGGGGAAGGCCTATATGGCTGGATGAAGAAAAAAGAACGCCGCCCGGACGGAACCTTCCTCATCCCCGCACCGGAAGGATGCCCTCTGTTCCTGAGCTGCTTCGTGCACCTGCCGGAGACGGCGGATGCAGCCTCAGACAGCGTGAGCAGTGACGGCATAAGAACCGGCAGACTCCGGGTGAACTCGGCCTGTGCTTTTGACATCTATATGAATGGCAGTCACGTACCTGAGCCTGAACAGGAGATTACGCTGGCAAAAGGGGTCAACCGCCTGATCGCCATCGTCCGGGGATCGCAGGAGGATATTGCCTTCGGCATGGTGTTCCTGCATACAGACGGCACATATATGAATGATCTGGAGTTCCGCCTGACGATGGATGAGGTGGAGCCCAAATGAGCAAGATCAATGGAGAGGAGCAGGCCAATATGAACGCCAATGAACCGGTACCATCCGCTGCATATACATCATCCGCACCACCCGCAGGCCCTTCCGGCCGCACTTCAGAGCTGGACCAGTATTTTGCCTTCAACGATGACGCGAGGGAGGTGGAGTTCAAGCGGCATGACATGCCGACCCCTTGGCTGAACTATCTATCCAACGGGACCTTCCATACCATGCTGTCCCATGCGGGCGGCGGACTTTCATTCTATAAGTCTCCGCAGATCTGGCGGATTACCCGCTACCGTTTCTTCCATCTGCCCACCGACCGCTCCGGCCCGTATATTTACCTGCAGGATGCCGGAACAGGCAGCTACTGGTGTCCTACCTATGAGCCGGCCTTCCAGAAACCGCAGGAGTGGAAGAGCAGCCACGGAATGGGTTATACCCGCTTTGAAGCACAGGCGGATGAGCTGGCGGCGAAGACGGTTTATTTTGTCGGGCCCTATGAGAATTCCCTGATCTGGAATCTGACGCTGACGAACAATAGCAGCAAGGTCAAGGAGCTGAACGTGTATGCTTACGCCGAGTTTGGGATGATGGAATTCATGCGCGAGCTGCAATGGCAATGCTATAACAAGCATCAGGTCTCGGTGCAGTACCATGAGAAGGAAGCGCTGATCTACAAATATGGGGTGGAAAATCAGCCCAAGCCGGACGAAACCCCGCTGGTCTATATGATGTCCGATGCACCGCTCGCCGGGTATGACGGCGACCGTGAAGAATTCATCGGCAGCTACCGCAGCGAATCCAATCCGGCCGCTATTGAGCAGGGGGGCTGCACCGGCTCGGCCATTCTGGGAGGCGACCCCTGTGGTGCACTCCAGGTCCGGGTAAAGCTTGCGCCTGGCGAGACCCGCACCGTGAACTTTTTCCTCGGAACAGCGATGAACGAGACCGAGATTGAACGGGCCATCAGCCATTCGCGGGAGGCGGATTTCGTCACCCGTTCCTACGCGGCGCTTCAGGAGAACTGGGCGCGTTACCTCAGGGCCTGGAATTGTGAGCTGCCGGATCAGGATGCGCAGCGTATGCTCAACACCTGGAATCCGTACCAGTCGCAGCGGAACTTCCTTTTTTCGCGCAATATTTCGTACTATGCCACCGGTACCTTCCGGGGCGTAGGCTACCGGGATACGGCACAGGATATTCTGGCGGTCGTACCGTACGATCCGGAGGCGGCTAAGGATAAAGTCCGCCTGCTCCTGGGGCAGCAGTATCGGGACGGGCATGTGAATCATTATTTTTTCCCGAATGAGGGCTGGGACCCGGTGACCAGCATCCATTCGGATGATCACCTGTGGACGGCGCTGGCCGTTTGGGACATTCTTGCCGAGACCGGAGACGCGGCATTCCTTCAGGAAAATATTCCGTTCTATGATGGCGGTGAAGCGCCGCTCTATGAACATTTGAAGCGGGCGATTGATTTTACCGTCTCCAGGCTGGGACCGAACGGCTTTCCGCTGATGCTGCGCTCGGACTGGAATGACCAGCTTTTCCGCGTATGCCGTGAGGGCAGGGGGGAGAGCATCTGGACAGCAATGCAGTTCGGGACGGTGCTGCTGCGTATGAAGGATCTGGCGGCGGCTTCCGGTTACCCGGAGCATGCGGCGTACTATGACCGGCTCTACGGGGAGCAGAAGTCGCTCGTGAACACGCTGGGCTGGGACGGGAAGTGGTTCCGGCGGGCGGTGATGGATGACGGGCGGTATCTGGGTACCGCTGAGCATGAGGAGGCCCAGATCTGGCTCAACGCCCAGACTTGGGCGACCCTGTCCGGGATGGCCGAGTCTGACAAGGGACTGAAGGCTATGGACAGTGTGCGCGATATTCTCGATACAGAGCTGGGTATCAAAAAACTGCATCCGTCCATCACCACCTTCCCCGATCCCGCCGATCCGCTAACCAACTATAACAAAGGAACCGGGGAGAATGGGGCCGTCTTCTGCCACGCCAATACCTGGGCCATTATTGCGGAGTGTATGCTGGGCAGAGGGGATCAGGCGTACAAATATTACCGCCAGCTGATCCCGAACATCGCCATGGAACAAGCCGGAATCTGGCGCTACAAGGCAGAACCGTATGTCTATGCTTCGAACCTGTTCGGGCCAGAGTCCGACCGCTTCGGTCTGGCGAATGTATCCTGGCTGACCGGGACGGCTGCGTGGATGTATGTAGCTGCTACACAGTACATTATGGGCATCAAGCCGGTGCTGGCCGGACTGTCCATTAACCCGTGCATCCCGTCTGCCTGGGAGGGCTTCTCGGTCACCCGGCGGTTCCGTGGCTGCGAGTATGAGATTACCGTGAAGAACAACAGCCATGTCTGCTCAGGCGTCCAAGAAATCCGGGTGGACGGCGAGCGTCTCGAAGGAACAGTCATTCCCGCATATCCGCACAAGCAATCAGTGAAAGTGGAGGTCATATTATAACGATAGGCTTTCTGTATAGACAGAGTGTCTAAGTTAGATTCAGAGTATATAAGCAGTGTATAAAAAGTGTCCCGCTAACGGCTTTAGCAGCGCCCCGGCGGGACTTTTTGTTAGTGTTCAACGACAGCCGGTTGATGCAACCCCCTCTTTCCCAAAAATCAGGCTTGCCCCCGGGTTTACTTTTACGCCTGGCGTGGTATAGTATAGTTATAAGTTGCACGAAGGAAATATAGTTGCTCTATTGCAACAATGATTATCATTCTCATTGATCTCTCAGTCATTATCCTCAACTACCATACCCATTCAACATGCTGTCCCGGCGATGCCGGGGCAGCATGTGTCATTTTAAGGGTGTTAATAATGGCTCTCATTCTCAAGTGTGCGCTTAACCAAAACCATTCAGGAAGGTGATTGTTCATGCAAGCAACCTCGAAATCAATGCCCAAATCTATAGCGCGTCAAGGAGGGGCGCAGCAGCCCCGCACTCCGGGACCGCGCCGTTTCGATCCGCTGGCGATGCTCAGCAACTCCGAAATGCAGGCCGCTCTGGGGAGCGGGCTGATTATGCTCATAGCCTGGGCCACCAGCGGCTGGTCGGAGGTCTTATCCGTCATCCTCTATGTGATCTCTTATACGCTGGGCGGCTGGATGAAGGCGAAGGAGGGTGTGGAGACGCTGGTCAAGGAACGTGACCTGGATGTCAATCTGCTGATGATCGCTGCAGCGCTGGGTGCCGCCTCCATCGGGTACTGGAATGAAGGGGCAATGCTGATCTTCATCTTTGCCCTGAGCGGAGCGTTGGAGAGCTACACCATGGAGCGCAGCAAAAAGGACATCTCCGCTCTGCTGGCCCTCAAGCCTGCTACTGCGGTCCGGATTGAGCAGGGGGCGATGAGTGAGGTAACGATTGATGAGCTCATGCTCGGAGATCTGCTGCTGATCCGTCCGGGTGAGCTGGTTCCCGCTGACGGCAAGGTATGCCGGGGGGAGTCGTCTGTGAATCAGGCCTCCATCACGGGAGAATCGCTGCCCGTAGACAAAGCTGCCGGCAGTGAAGTATTCGCCGGTACCGTTAATGGAGAAGGCCCCCTCTATATAGAAGTGACGAAGACGGCCGAGAATACGTTGTTCGCCAAAATCATCCGCATGGTGGAAGAGGCGGAGAACGAAGTGCCGGATTCGCAGCGTTTTATCAAACGGCTTGAATCCGTATATGCCCGAGTTGTCGTGGCTGCCACGGTCCTGCTGATCACCTTGCCGCCGTTTGTGCTGGACTGGAGCTGGAGCAATACGTTCTACAAGGCAATGGTGTTCCTGGTCGTGGCTTCCCCGTGTGCGCTGGTATCCTCCATCATGCCCGCCATGCTGTCGGCCATCTCCAAGAGCGCCCGCAAAGGCATCCTGTTCAAAGGCGGGGTACATCTGGAGAATATGGCGCGGACCTCGGTCGTTGCTTTTGACAAAACGGGTACCCTGACGGAAGGCATCCCGCAGGTCACGGACTTCATCGCCGGAGAAGGCTATGTGCGGGAAGAGCTGCTGGCCGTGAGCGCCTCCATTGAGAAGCTGTCGGGGCATCCGCTGGCAGAGGCCATTGTCGCGCTGGCGGAAGCGGAACAGATCAGACTGCGGGATATTGAAGAGAGCCAGTCGGTCACCGGCTGGGGAATTGAAGGCATCATCGACGGCCAGCTGTGGCGGATCGGCAAGTCGAATCTGCTGGATGAAGCGGAAGGGGCGGCTGCCGGGGCGGATACGGACCATTGGAAGGCTCTGCGCAGCAGGCTGGAACAGGAAGGCAAAACGGTATCGCTGATCCTTGCCGGAGAGACCATTGCCGGAATGATTGCCCTGCAGGACACTGTGCGTCCGCAGGCGGCGGCTGCCGTGTGCAAGCTGCATGATCTTGGGATCAAGGTGGCGATGCTGACCGGTGACCGCGAGGCTACAGCCCGGGTCATTGCGGGTGAGAGCGGCGTCGATCTCGTGTTCGCCGGGCTTTTGCCGGAAGATAAGGTATCACACATCAAAGCGCTGCGGGAGCAATACGGTCATGTCATCATGGTAGGCGACGGGGTGAATGATGCACCTGCGCTCGCTACCGCAACGGTTGGCATGGGCATGGGGATGAAGGGCAGCGGGGCTGCCCTGGAGATTGCCGATGTGGTGCTGATGAATGACAACATTGAGGAGATTGCCGGGACGATTGCCCTGGCGCGCCGGACGCAGCGGATTGTGAAGCAGAATATGATTTTTGCGGTAACGGTCATTGCCGCCTTGATGATCAGCAACTTTGTGCAGGGGATTGCGCTGCCGTTCGGGGTGGTCGGGCATGAGGGAAGTACGATTCTCGTCATCCTTAACGGCCTGCGTCTTTTGCGATAACACTTTAGATTGCTTAAAATTGAATTGTTCACAAAATGGAGCGTTTACAACGGGTCTGGCATATTGACAACTCCCCTTGAGGTGATCATAATAAATACTAGATTATAATTATTTTAAATAAGGAATGGCGTCTTTTCCGTCCATCTCAAGGGGGATATCATCATGTACAAATCAATTATTGTCGGTACTGGACCGGCCGGATTGACAGCTGCTATATATTTGGCCCGTGCGAACCTGAACCCGCTAGTTATCGAAGGTCCGCAGCCAGGCGGACAGCTTACAACTACAACGGAGATCGAGAACTTCCCGGGATTCCCGGAAGGCATTCTGGGTCCCGATCTGATGGATAATATGCGCAAGCAGGCTGAGCGATTCGGCGCACAGTTCGTGACCGGCTGGGTGAACAGCGTGGAGCTGGGCGACCGTCCGTTCAAGCTTAACGTGGAAGGTATGGGCACACTGATTACGGATACGCTGATTATCTCCACGGGTGCCACAGCCAAGTATCTCGGAATTCCCGGGGAACAAGATAATATTGGCCGCGGGGTCAGCACTTGTGCTACCTGTGACGGATTTTTCTTCCGCGGCAAAGAGATCGTGGTGGTCGGCGGCGGCGATTCCGCGCTTGAAGAAGCGGGCTTCCTGACACGTTTTGCATCCAAGGTAACCCTGGTGCACCGCCGCGAAGAGCTGCGGGCCTCGAAGATTATGCAGGACCGTGTCCGCGATAACGCCAAAGTGACCTGGGGACTGAACCGTACCCCTGTTGAAGTGATTGCCGAAGACAAGGGTGTAACTGGCCTGAAGGTGATCAACAACGAGACTGGCGAAGAAGAGTTCATTGAAGCCAGCGGGGTATTCGTGGCGGTTGGCCATCATCCGAATACGGCATTCCTGGGCGGACAGATCACTACGGATGCCAACGGTTATATCGTATCGAATCCCGGCACCTCCGAGACGAACATTCCCGGCGTATTCGCCTGCGGCGACGTGCAGGATACCCGTTACAGACAGGCCATTACGGCTGCGGGCAGCGGCTGTATGGCGGCTATGGATGCCGAGAAATATATCGAGAGCCTGGAGCACAGCGCAGTAATTATGTAAGTCTGGCATTTGGAGAAGCAGGGATTACGGTGCTACAATAGATCTCAGAGTCTAATACTTAGATACGAGGAGGAAATCATACTATGGAGAATGTAATTGTGTACACATCGACGAATTGCCCGCATTGCCGTCAGGTGAAAAGCTTCCTGAGCGATAAAGGGGTAGCCTACGAAGAACGCAACATCGAGCAGAATGAAGAGTACGCCCAGCAGGTGTGGGATATGGGCATGAGAGCTGTGCCGATTACGGTGATCGGGGATATGAAGATCGTCGGCATGAACAAGACCAAGTTCGACAAGGCTTTGGCTGCGACGGAATAATAGCCGGCAGTCCTGAAATATATAGAGCCGCTTCCCGGTGGGAGGCGGCTTTTTGCGGTGCATGCGGAGGAAAAACAACATTTAAATCTGCCCATTGGCCTGGCCTGCTTTAGCGAAAATGAACAATCTTAAATGCTGCTTCTCTACTTGCTTACGTCATTTCTGTCTGCTTGCAGACCTCAGGTAAGAGACATGAACATCTGAAAGACAGCATAGACGGCAATGCCGCTTGCGATAAGGAGGAATCCCGATTTCTTCCGCGACTGGAACAGACGCAGGACACCGAGGCTGACGAGCGGAGCAATGATGAGCAGCAGCAGCAGCACTGCGATGAACATCTTCGCCGAAATATCAGACGTATCAACATAAGTCATGGATTCTCTCTCCATTTCAGAAAAAGGGGTGTGGTGACAAATGTCACACGAGTATCCTTATTATATAGGATAGCCACTCCTTTTAGAGCAGGAAATGCAGAAAAAAATGCGGCGATTTTAAGAAATATAAGAATTTAAGGGTCTAGAGAGTGACGCGGATGTTGCCCAGAAAATGCATCACCGCTGAAAAACCCGCTCCAATCATGGTTCCCCGGCTTCCCAGCCTGGAGAAGGTGATTTCGAGCTGCTGCTTGTGGTAGGGGAGGGTACGCTCAGCTACCACCCGGCGCAGCGGCTCGCCGAGCCACGGCTCCGCCTCCGATAGAGCGCCGCCGATCACGATCAGCTCTGGGTTGAAGCTGTTGATCAGATTGGTAACTCCGATCCCCAGATACTCTCCAATGGAGTTGAAATGGCTTAGCGTATCGGGCTGCCCCTCAAGTGCATACTTGACCAGTCCGGTCGTTGTGCGGGCCGGGAGGGAGAGGCCGGGGTTATCATAGGTTTTCTCGGAGGCGTACAGCTCCCAGCAGCCCCGGCTGCCGCAGCTGCAAGGCTTGCCTTCCGCTTCAATCGTCATATGTCCAGTCTCACCCGCATAGCCGCGCGCGCCCTTGTACAATTCTCCGCCGATAATAATCCCCGACCCGATCCCCGAGCCGGCGCTAATATACAGCAGATGTCGCACATCGCGGGCCGCCCCGAAGTTCAGCTCACCCTGAGCCCCTGCATTGGCCTCATTATCAATCGTAACCGGCACCGCGAAGGCGCTTTCCAGAATCGAACGCAGGTCTACCATCTCCCAGCCCAGGTTGGGCGCGAACAGGACAACGCCGTGCTCATCGACCATTCCCGGGACGCCGACACCAATGCCGACGAGTCCATAATGTGAAGGCGGGGCCGTAGCGATTAGCTCCGAAATCATCTGCTGCATCTGCCCGAGCACATAAGGGAAGTCGTGGTTCTCCAGCACACTGTCCCGTTCATGAAGAATGCCGCCCCCCAGGTTGCAGAGTACGGCCTTAAGCTGTTTCACGCGCAGCTCGATCCCGATCACACTTCCCGCCATTTCGTTAAAATGCAGCATCAGCGGCTTACGCCCGCCGCTGGATTCTCCGGGTCCAGCCTCGGTTACGAGCTGCTGCCCGCATAGCTCGGCTACCAGATTGGAGACGGTAGCTTTATTCAATCCTGTCACCTCGGACACCTTGGCCCGCGAGATGGGGGAATGCATACGGATGGTATGTAAAATAATCGATTTGTTTATTTTTTTGACCAGCGCCTGATCACCGGTAACTTTCAAGCAGCACACTTCCTTTTACAATATAAGAATTTATCAGTATAGAACCGAGTAGATTACTGGGCCCTTGCACAGGCGGGAGGAGGGTAGCTGTGAAGACGCTCTCCGCTGCGCGGGTATGCCCCCTAGTCTAGAATGAAGAGCGTAAAAATGCAACTATATCCGTTGGAGCTGGACGGTCCGAACGTTACATATTTTTAAATAACTGGAACTTATGAAGGTGAATATAAGCTCCGGTAGACACGCGAAACAGCGGGAAAAATAAAAATAAAAAAACTTTGTTTAACCAATATACAAAGTCAAAGAGATGTGTTAAGATGATGCTGTAAACGCTTGCGGGCGAAGCAAAATATCGAGGAGGATTTTACAAATGGCTTATTTTGAAACAGTGAGCAAGATCTCTTACGAGGGAAGCCGTTCCACCAACCCTTATGCATTCAAATTCTACAATCCTACAGAAATCGTAGCCGGCAAAACAATGGAAGAACACCTGAAATTTGCAATGGCTTACTGGCATACATTAACAGCTGGCGGTTCCGACCCGTTCGGCGCTGAAACTGCAGTCCGCGCTTGGGACAAACTGAGCACGCTGGACAAGGCTAAGGCCCGTGCAGAAGCAGCATTCGAATTCATGGAGAAGATGGACCTGCAGTACTACTGCTTCCATGATGTGGACATCGCTCCTGAAGGCGCGTCCCTGCGTGAATTCTACAGCAACATCGATACGATCGTAGACATCCTTGAACAAGGCATGAAGGCTTCCGGCAAAAAACTGCTGTGGAACACTGCCAACATGTTCACCAACCCGCGCTACATGCACGGTGCAGGCTCCACCTGCAACGCTGACGTATTCGCACACGCTGCTGCACAAGTGAAGAAAGGTCTGGAAGTGGGTAAACGTCTGGGCGCTGACAACTATGTATTCTGGGGCGGCCGTGAAGGTTATGAAACACTGCTGAACACCAATATGCAACTGGAGCAGGACAACATTGCCCGCCTGTTCAGCATGGCTGTGGATTATGCGAAGGAAATCGGCTTCGACGGCCAGTTCCTGATCGAGCCTAAGCCGAAAGAGCCTACCAAGCACCAATATGACTTCGATGCAGCAACTTGCATCGCATTCCTGCAGAAGTACAACCTGGATAAGCACTTCAAGCTGAACCTTGAAGCGAACCATGCTACACTCGCTGGTCACACCTTCGAGCATGAACTGCATGTAGCCCGTATCAACGGCATGCTGGGATCACTCGATGCGAACCAGGGCGATCCATTGCTCGGCTGGGATACAGATGAATTCCCTGCAAGCATCTACGATGCTACACTGACTCTGTATGAAGTACTGAAGAACGATGGTCTGGGCAAAGGCGGAATCAACTTTGACTCCAAAGTACGCCGTCCTTCCTTCGAGCCTGAGGATCTGTTCCTGGCACATATCTCCGGTATGGACGTATACGCTAAGGGCCTGAAGGTAGCTGCTAAGCTGCTGGAAGACGGCGTATTCGAGAACTTCATCGCTGAGCGTTACAGCAGCTTCAACGAAGGCGTTGGCGCTGACATCGTATCCGGCAAAGCGACACTGGCTTCGCTGGCTGACTACGCGCTGAACAACGAGAGCCCGCGTCCGAACAAATCCGGACGTCAGGAACTGCTGAGAGCTACACTTAACCAGTACATCCTGACTGCTGAGTAAGACGCTGCCGGATTTGCGGGATTGCCCGCAGATTCATTAGAGAATACACGCAACGGGGGTTGCTGAAGAGAGCATTCTTCGGCAGCCCCTTTTTTAATACTGGAAATGCATTTTATACAACTAAATCATCTGATGTACCGCCGAATATCCGTTTAGTTGTAATTCATACAATTAAACTGCCTCCGTACCCGGGTTTTCGCCTATTCGGGCAGATTTAGTTGTACAAAGTACAGTTAGAAGAGGAGAATCTTTCGTTTCACTCTATTTAGATGTACAGAATACAACTACCACCGATTGGTTCGGTTCATACGCATCTTCATACATTACCTTATTTATTGAATAAATTCACTTGTTTAGCTCTGATGCTCTACTAGGACTGTGTGAGTGTATTTTGTGCAGTAGAATGCTCTAATTTGGCTGGAAAATAGCATTCTGCTGTATTCCGTACAACAGATATTTGAGGATACCGTACAAAACAGCCTTTTCATGGAATTCTAATGTACAAAGTGCAATTGCCTACGATTTTCGGCCGATTTAATGAGAATCTAATGCAGGAAATACAATCGCGGCCGCATGTTCAGTGGAAGCGGTTCCGGTAATACGGGAGAGGCTTACGAAGCGAGTTTTGCTTGAAGAGAATACAGGATGCGGAACCCCGCAAAACTTAAGATTATGCTTACGAAGCGAGTTATATTGCGGAGATGTTCCAAGAGAAGTAATGCTTCATATAACTTTTAGGAGGATAACTATGAAATATGTAATTGGCGTCGATCTTGGAACCAGCGCGGTAAAGACTGTACTGGTAGATCCTCAGGGCAAGGTGGCTTTTGAGCACTCTGAAGCGTATCCGCTCAGCAGACCCCAGCCGAACTGGAGTGAGCAGAACCCGGAGGATTGGGTGAAGGGAACCATTGCCAGTCTGAAGCGTCTGATGGAAGTATCGGGTGCAGAGCCTGGGCAGATCGACGGCATCAGCTTCTCCGGCCAGATGCACGGGCTTGTACTCGTTGACGGCGAAGGCAAGGCGCTGCGTCCCGCCATTCTATGGAATGATACACGTACGACTGCGGAATGCCGCAAAATTGAGAAGAAGCTCGGCAGCAAGCTGATCGATATCGCCAGAAACCGCGCGCTCGAAGGCTTCACGCTTCCGAAGATTCTGTGGGTCCAGGAGCATGAGCCTGAGGTGCTCGCGAAGGCTGAATTGTTCCTGCTGCCGAAGGATTATGTGCGCTACCACCTGACGGGTGACTACGCTATGGACTACTCTGACGCAGCCGGAACCCTGCTGCTCGACGTTGGCGCGAAGCAGTGGAGTGCAGAGATTGCCGGAGCGTTCGATCTGCCGGTCTCCCTCTGCCCGAGACTCGTGGAATCCTTCGAGCAGACCGGAACCCTGCTTCCGGCGGTGGCCGAAGCCTCCGGCCTGCTTCCTACCACCAAGGTGTTCGCCGGCGGGGCAGACAATGCCTGCGGCGCACTGGGTGCCGGCATTCTGGGTGAAGGCCGGACGATGTGCAGCATCGGGACTTCCGGTGTGGTATTGTCCTACGAGAGCAACAAGGATCTTAACCTCGAAGGCAAGGTGCATTTCTTCAACCACAGTGAGAAGGATGCCTTCTATATCATGGGTGTTACGCTGGCGGCAGGACACAGCCTGACTTGGTTCAAGGAGACCTTTGCAGCAGACAAGAGCTTCGACGAGCTGCTGCAGGGTGTGAACGAAATCCCGGCTGGCAGCAGCGGTCTCTTGTTCACCCCTTACATCAGCGGGGAACGTACACCGCACCCGGATGCCAGCATCCGCGGCAGCTTCATCGGTATGGATTCCGGACATACCCTGTCCCACTTTACCCGCGCTGTGCTGGAAGGCATCACGTTCTCGCTGCGTGAATCAATTGAGATTGTGCGTGAATCCGGCAAAGAGATTACCGAGGTCGTGGCAATCGGTGGCGGCGCCAAGAATGAAGCCTGGCTGCAGATGCAGGCTGATATCTTCGGCGCTACGATCATCAAGCTGGAGAGCGAGCAGGGCCCGGCTATGGGCGCAGCTATGCTGGCAGCCTACGGTGCAGGCTGGTTCGAATCCCTGGGTGAATGTGCGGAAGCCTTCATCCGTCCGGCAGAGACCTATACCCCTAATGCAGAGCAGCAGGTATTGTATGACGGAGTCTTCGCTCTGTACCAGGATGTATACAGCCAGACCCGCGAGCTGAATGAGAAGCTGGCTTCTTACCGCAAATAGAATATCTGTACGGAATGACTGCCATCCTGTAAAGGGTGGCAGCTTGTTTTCTTTAGGGTATAAGATCTATATAAGAAGACTATCTGGTGACAACAGCGGCCGGAAGTCCAAATGTTCACCGCAGTGACGACACTGCTTCAAGTACAATTTTAAGTGTTCCTTATTTAGTATGATAAATTCCGGCTCGGAAGCTCGAGTACGGCATGAAGGGAGGCCCCCTATTGATCAAAGTACTGATTGTGGATGATGAGCCCAAGCTGAGGGAAGGGATGCGCACCTTGATTCCCTGGGAGGAAGAGGGGTACACCGTGGTGGCGACAGCGGCTAACGGTTATGAAGCGCTGGACAAATTCCGTGAGCTGCAACCTGGACTTGTGATGGCGGATATCCGTATGCCGGGAATGACCGGACTGGAATTAATCGCTGAGCTGCGCAAGGAAAGTCCGGGCTGCCATGTGCTGATTCTGAGCGGCTATGCCGATTTTGAATATGCGAAGCAGGCTATTTCCTATCATATTGACGGATATTTACTCAAGCCGGTGGATGAGGAGGAACTGATCAGCTATCTGCAGGAGCTGCGGGAGAAGATCAGCCTGGAAGAACGGATCAATGAATGGCAGGCGCTGGAGCCGGCAAGAACCACCGAGGTGTTGGTGCGGGAGCTGCTGCAGTCGAATTCGAAGGAAGCCGGAGAGGCGGCGGTCGAGCTGGGCCTGGGGGACAGCAGCTGCGAAGTGGTGCTGCTGGAATTGAAAGGGCTTAACAAGGGTGAGGATGCCCGCGAAGATGCGGTGAAGCGGCTGATGGAGCGGTATTGGCAGGAGGAGGAGCGCGGCTTCTTCTTCACCCTCCCCCCATACATGGGAATTCTGCTGAAGGAGCCGCTCCGGGATGAACGCGCCCGGGCGGCGCTCTGGCAGGAGCTGCACCACCTGATCTCGAAGGAGGGGCTGGAGTTCGTGGCCGCAGCGGGCGGAGCAGCCGGCCGGCCGGAGGAGGCCGGAGAGTCCTTCGGGGCTGCACGCGCCCGGCTGGAGGATGCCTTCTTCGGGCAGAAGAACACACTGCTCTGTGGAATGCCGGACCTGTGGGAGGAGCCTGCACAAGGCGCGGTTGAACCGGAGGAGGAGCTGGACCCCGAGCGTGATATCGAGGTGCAGCTGCTGCTGGCAGTAGAGGCTGGCAGTAGCGAGGTAGCCAGGGAGCTTACATTGCAGATTATCCGCAAGCTCGTGCATACCCAGCGGGACGAGACCTATATCAAGGACCAGCTGCTGCGGATTGTCAGCAGCACGATTGCCCGGCTGGAGGCAGCGAGTCCCGAACTGCGCCCGCTGATTGCCGGACAAGCCTCGCCGATGGGCGAGGTCTACAGCAGCAGATACCTGCATGATGCAGAGCGGCTGGTGTCGGGCTATATGGAGCAGCTGTCCCGGCTGACGGGCAGCGGAAGCGGACGCGGCGATGAGATTAAGCGGATTACGGATCTGATCCAGCGCCGGTATAAGGAGAATTTGAAGCTGGGCACACTTGCGGAGATTTTTAACTACAATAGCGCCTACTTGGGTAAAATGTTCAAGAACCAGGTGGGTGAGCACTTCAACACATATCTGGATAAGGTGCGGATCGAGAAGGCCAAGCAGCTGCTGACCCAGGGCATGAAGGTCTATGAGGTGGCCGAGCAGGTCGGGTACATGAACTCTGATTACTTCAATGCCAAATTCCGCAAATATGTCGGCGTCTCCCCAAGCGCATACCGCAAGGAGAACTAAACTTATATAAGAAGCGCGAAAGCACTTAACAAAAAGCAAAAAGAAGCGGAGGGAAAATTTGGAACTGTAGGTCGCGGCAAGCTTGCAGAGAATCCGGTATGAGGCTTATGATATACAGGCTGTTCCCCTTCTTGCAGAAGATCCGGGAGCAGCCTGTTTGTATAGAGAGGGGAGATTGATATCAAGAAGCTGGTGCGGATGGTCAATAATATGAAGCTGAAATACAAGCTGATCTTCTTTTATATCATAGTGGTGATGATTCCCGTGCTGATTGCAGGGGTGATTCTGACGAATTATTTTCGGGAGGGAGCCTTGAACAGAGCGATTGATCAGGCCACCAACAACGTGGAAAAGATCAAAAGCCAGTTGTACAGCAAGCTGCGGGTCCCCACAGATATTTCGAATCTGCTCTATTTCGATGAGGATCTGGAGCGGCTGGTCAATACGCATTATCCGAGTATTCTGGAGCTGACCAAGGCTTATCTGAATTATACCGACCTCAAGGAATATGTGCTGCGGTACCGGGAAATCTCCAATATCCGCTTTTTCATCGATAATCCCACACTGGTGGACGATATGTCCATCGCGCCGGTAACGCCCGAGATCCGTACGAGAAACTGGTATACACAGGCTATGCGGAACAATCAGATCTACTGGATGTATATCCACGACAAGGACCCTTATATCAACAGCCCCAAAGGGACCATCAACAAGCTGAGTCTGATCCGCCAGGTTCCCTATCCTGAATACAGCAAGTCAGGAATTTTGATGGTGCAGGTGAATCAGGATGAGCTGAACCAGATGCTGCACCAGGAGCCGTTCGAGACCATCATTATCGATGAGCAGGGCTATATTGTGTCCGCCAAAAATCCGCAGCTGGTGGGCAGCACGGTGGATGCTTTTGATATAGGGATTGATGTGCAAGCGCAGTCCAAGGGCGTGTTCACAACGCAGGTGAAGGACAAGGATTCCTACGTTATCATCGATGAAATGATCCCTGAGCTGAGTGTCAGCAAGCTGAAGATTATCTCGGTGTTCGAGACCAAAAGCATTCTGAGCGATGCCAACAAGGTGAGTCAGCTGGGTCTGTTCATCGTAATCGGGGTGCTGCTGGTTGCGCTTGTACTGGTATACACCATCTCGCTGCTGACGAGCAACCGGCTGCTGCGGCTGAGCCGCCAGCTCAATCAAGTGGCCCTCGGGAACCTGAACGTCGTCTCCCATATTGACGGAACAGACGAGATCGGCCAGCTGTCGCGCCAGTTCAACTACATGGTAGCCAGCATCAACCAGCTGATTAAGCAGGTGATAGAGAGCAATGAGAAGAACAGTACGCTGGAGATCGCGCAGCGGGAGATTAAGCTGAAGATGATGGCCAGCCAGATTCATCCGCATTTTCTGTTCAACGCGCTGGAGTCGATCCGGATGAACGCCCATCTGCGGGGAGAGAGGGAGATCGCCAATATTGTCCGGCTGCTGGGCAAGCTGATGCGCAAGAATCTGGAAGTAGGCCGGGAGAGAGCGCCGATCAAGGAAGAGATTGAGATGATCCGCTCCTATCTGGAGATTCAGAAGTTCCGGTACGAGGACAGGCTGGAGTATGAGATTGCCTTCGATCCCGCCGGCGCTGAGGTGATGATTCCGCCGCTGATTATCCAGCCGCTGGTGGAGAATTCCGTCGTTCACGGTCTGGAGAACAAGGAAGGTACGGTGCATGTCAGCATCGCCGTCACTCTCACGGAGAATCAGGAGATTCAGGTGATTGTAATGGATGACGGGATCGGCATGAAGGAAGGACGGCTGGCCGAGATTATGGAGGTCATCACCAAGGCGGAAGAAGAGGAGCAGGGCCGGATCGGGCTGCGCAATGTGCAGCAGAGACTGACTCTGTATTACGGAGCGGAGCACGGGCTGAACATCTCAAGCCGGGAGGGAGAGGGGACCCGGATTACATTTTCAATCCCTAAGGACAGTGGTTTGAAGGCTTAAGGGGATACAGGCGGGGAGAATGTCTAATTTCTATAGGTTTTTACGTGAAATCTGTTGGGTATTCTCGCCCCCGGCGCTGGGATAAGATAAAGCTATCAAAGCGAAGGGGGAATAATGATCGTGAAAGCGCTCACTGAAAGCGGTGTTACAGCAAATGAAAGCGTAACCCCCCGCCCACC
Organism: Paenibacillus sp. FSL P2-0136; assembly: GCF_037975325.1. NCBI lineage: Bacteria > Bacillati > Bacillota > Bacilli > Caryophanales > Paenibacillaceae > Paenibacillus > Paenibacillus sp. FSL P2-0136. The sequence goes on along the minus strand of NZ_CP150244.1, from coordinate 6,240,465 downwards.
TGCGAAACGGAATAGTGGATTTTGGAAAAGCGTACTCCAGCAAAAGTACTTATACCTGATGTCCCTTCCATTCGTAATCTGGGTATTTATATTCAGCTATGTGCCTATATGGGGATGGCTAATGGCCTTCCAGAATTATAAGCCGGTCAGGTCGTTCAGCGAGCAGAAATGGGTCGGACTGGACAACTTCAGGGAGCTGTTCCAGGATGAACGCTTCTACCTCGTATTAAGAAATACACTGGCGATGAGCATGCTGGGACTGATCTTCGGCTTCGTGGTTCCTATCCTGTTCGCCGTGATGCTCAACGAGCTGCGCGGGAACATCTTCAAGAGATCGGTTCAGACGATATCATACCTGCCCCACTTTGTATCCTGGGTCGTTGTAGGCGGGATTGTCTACAAGACGCTTGCCATCGATGGAGGGATCGTGAACGATCTGCTGCTCTGGATGAATGTGATTGATGAGCCGATTCAGTTCATGGCCAAAGGGAAATACTTCTGGGGAGTCTTAACGGCTGCCGACATCTGGAAGGAAACGGGCTGGAACGCGATCATCTATCTGGCAGCGATTACAGGCATCGATAAAGAGCTGTATGAAGCGGCCAAAGTCGATGGTGCAGGACGGGTCAAGCAGATGTTCAATATTACGCTGCCGGGTATCCGCACAACAGTGATGGTGCTGCTGATTATGAATATCGGCCATCTGGTCGGCATCGGCTTCGAGAAGCAATTCCAGCTGCAGAACAACATGGTTACCGATTATTCGGAAGTGCTGGATTTGTATGCGCTTAAATACGGGATACAAATCGGACGGTTCTCCTATGGTACCGCGATAAGCATGTTCACCTCGGTAGTCAGTGTCATCCTGCTGTTCACCGCTAACGGTCTGATGAAGAAATTTGCCAAAGAAAGCATTATGTAAGGAGGGGATCATCCATGGGTGGAAAAGCATTCCAAATGTCAAAAGGTGAACGTGTCTTCGATATTTTTCTCTACATCGCTCTAATCCTGATTATGATTGTGACGTTATATCCCTTTCTGAACGTGCTGGCGATTTCCTTCAATGAATCTACAGATACGGTCCGGGGCGGCATCTATATCTTCCCGCGGGTCTGGACTCTGGAGAATTACCAGCGGATCTTCAGCTATACGGGGCTGATTCAAGGCTTCAAAATATCGATTCTGCGTACCCTTTCCGGGACTCTTCTGGGGCTGATCAGTGCTTCCATGCTGGCCTTTACCCTCAGCCGTCCGGAGTTCAGAGCCAGAAGATTCGTCTCGGTATTCCTGGCCCTGACCATGTACTTCTCCGGCGGTATGGTGCCGATGTACATTCTCATGAAGGACCTGAATCTGATCGGAACGTTCTGGATCTACATCCTGCCGGGTATGGTATCCGCGTTCAACGTCTTCATTATCCGCTCCTTCATGGACGGCCTGCCGTTTGCCCTGCAGGAATCCGCCAAGCTGGACGGCGCGAATGACTTTATGATTTTCTACAAAATCATTCTTCCGCTCTGTAAGCCGGTGCTGGCAACCATCGCCTTGTTCCTGGCCGTGGGGCAATGGAATGAGTGGTTCACCACCTATCTCTACAACGGCAACAAGCCGCATCTGACTACGCTGCAGTTCGAGCTGATGAAGGTCCTGTCTTCGACCAATCAGGGCAGCGGCATGGCAAATGCGAATGATATGGCCAGACAGATGGCGCAGATTTCACCGGAGTCGATCAAGATGGCGATTACCATTGTCGTAACGGTGCCGATTCTCGTGGTCTATCCGTTCCTGCAAAAGTATTTTGTCGGCGGGATGACGCTGGGTGCAGTCAAGGCTTAGGCCTTAACCCAGAGCGACAAGGGGAGAAGCTGCCGGGTTCAGTGCAGAGCCGGGCAGCTAACCCGCTTAGGTTGATGTGTTAATTAATGGAAATTTATATTTATAGTAGTTTTGCAAGCGTTCACAATGGTATATTCAGGTCTCACCTGATATGCATAGAGGCAACATATTAAGATACAAGGGGGATACACAATGAATCGCAAGAGTACCAAGACGATCTTCACACTCCTGCTGATGAGCTCGATGCTGATCGCCGGTTGTGGAGGCAACGGCAATAATGCAGCCAACAATACGACGCCTAACAACTCAGGAACAACACCTGATGCTACTGCCGCAGCAGATGATACCGCTCTAGATACCTCACCGGCTACGTTCACCTTCTTCGGTGCGGATGCCAGCCCGAACTGGAACAAGATGCAGGATGATGTAGGTAAAGCGATTACGGAGAAGACAGGGGTTACCCTAGAAGCTGAATTCGATGTAGGCAGCGGCGGCGGTGACCAGAAGATTGCGATGATGGCGGCGAGCGGCGACGTTCCTGATATTATTTTCGCCAAAGGAAGTCTGAGTACCCTGGTGGATGCGGGCCTGATCCTTGATATGACGGACCTGATTGACAAATATGGCCCCAACCTCAAAAAAGTCTACGGCGAAAACATGAACCGTCTGAAATACAGTCTGGACGACCAGAGTATCTATCAGATTCCTACGAATATGGGTGTCGGCCAGAAATCCTTTGATGCCACAGGCGGATTTGAAATTCAGCATCGTGTGCTTAAAGAGCTTGGCTATCCGAAGGTGCGGACTGTAGCTGATTTTGAAAAGGTGCTTAAGGATTATGTGAAGCTGCATCCGGAAACCGATGGGCAGCCTACCATTCCGCTGACGCTGAATGCAGATGACTGGAAGATTATGATCACCGTGACGAACCCGGCCTTCACTACAACCGGTGCACCGGATGATGGTGAATATTATGTGGACCCTGAGACCTTCGAAGCGAAGCTTCACTACAAACGCGCCGAAGAAAAGGAATATTTCCGCTGGCTGAACGGTATGTACAATCAAGGCCTGCTCGACAAGGATACCTTCGTACAAAAGGATGACCAATACAAAGCGAAAGTGGCCAGCGGCCGTGTACTCGGTCTGATCTCCCAGGAATGGGAATACTCCGACGGTGAGAATGCCCTGAAGGCTGCCGGCAAAGACGAGTACACCTATGGACACTTCCCTGTAACCCTGACCGAAGAGTATAAGGATCATTCCTTCATGCAGACCGGTATCGACGGCTACGGGATTGCAATCACTACGGCTGCCAAAGATCCTGAGCGGATCATCAAATGGCTGGACTGGATGTCCTCCGATGAAGGCCAGATCCTGAGAACCTGGGGGATTAAAGACAAGCACTATACTGTGGATGCCAATGGCAAGCGTGAAGTTCTGCCTGAGATCCGTGACGGCCTAGCCAATGATACAGCGAACACTCAAAAAACAACCGGGATCGGCCAGTATCTGATCTTCGGTGCACGGTATGGCGACGGCGTGAAGGATTCAACAGACAACTATTACACCACAAGCTTCCCTGAGCAGATTGTTGCTTCGTACTCCGAAGCTGAGAAGGAATCCCTTGCCGGATATAAGGCGACTACCTGGAAGGACCTGTTCCCGAAAGAGGATGAATTCCCTGTAAAAGAAACAGGCGCCCTGTACAACCTGCCGGTTCCGACAGACGGTAAATATCAGGTCATCTTCAAAAAGACCCAGGATATCGTACGTAAACGTATCCCGGAAGCGATTCTGTCCAAACCGGCTGATTTCGATAAAGTCTATGATGCCTTCCTGGCCGAGCTGGACAAAGCCGGCGCTCAGGATATGGAAAAAGAATTCACTGAGCTGGTGAAGAAGAGAGTATCCCTGTGGACAGGCAAAAATCTGTAAATCCTAATGGGATGTAGCATGATCAAGTGTACAGCAGAAAGCAGAAGGCCCGACTTAGGTCAGGGCCTTTTGTTATATCCAGAACTTAGTACGAAGGGTGAGGAGAACATGGAAACTAAACAAAATACATCCGCATGGAAGCTCAGATACCGTCAGCCCGCAGCTGTCTGGGAAGAGGCGCTGCCGCTCGGGAACGGGCATATGGGGGCTATGGTATTCGGCGGTACGGATAAAGAGCTGATCTCGCTGAATGAGGATACCTTATGGTCCGGGGTCCCTCGGGATACCAATAATTACGAAGCGCTCAGGTATTTGAAAAGAACCCGGGAGCTAATCGCTGCAGGCCAGTATGGGGAGGCCGAGGATATGGTGAATGCCCATATGCTGGGGGTCAACGCCCAGGCCTATATGCCGCTCGGGGACCTGATTCTTACGCAGCCGGGCGCAGAGAATTGTACGGCCTATGAAAGAGAGCTGGATCTGGATAACGGAGTTGCCAGAGTGACCTATCAGACCGGGCAGGGAGCCTTCACCCGTGAAGTATTTATCAGTACCCCGGACCAGGTCGGAGTCGTGCATCTGACAAGCGATCAGCCGGGGGGAATTCAGCTAGAACTGGAACTGGACAGCCAATTACAGCATAGCGTTAGCCCAGGGGAGGGAGACAGGCTGGTAATGAAGGGGCGCTGCCCCTCGCATATTGCCGACAATTACCACCAGGATCATCCGCTCGCAGTGCTCTATGAAGCGGGGCTTGGAGTGGCATTCGAACTGCATCTGCATGTACAGGTAACCGGGGGTAGTATTCGGCATTCCGCAGGCAAGCTCGTGATCACCGGCGCAGATCGTGTGCTGCTGCTGCTGGCTGCCGGAACGGACTATGAGGAGGTGCGGTCCAGAGCAAGGTATAGATCCGCTGCGTCAGCACCGTATTCCGCAGCTAGGATAAGTCCGGCGGAGCTGTGCGCGAGCAGATTAAGCGCTGCGGCCGGTAAGACTTATGAGGAGCTGTTCGCACGCCACGTTGCCGATCATCAGGCGATCTTCCGCCGGATGGATCTGGATCTTGGCGGTCACAAGGCGGAGGAGAGGTTCACCGATGAACGTCTGTCCGCTTACCGGGACGGGGCAGAAGACGCGGCGCTGGAAGCGCTGCTGTTCCAATATGGCCGCTATCTGCTGATGGGCAGCTCACGGGCTGGAACACAGGCAGCGAATCTGCAGGGGATCTGGAATCCTCATGTTCAGCCGCCATGGAACAGCAATTACACAACCAATATCAACACGCAGATGAACTATTGGCTGGCGGAGGTCTGCAATCTTAGCGAATGCCATGAGCCGCTCCTTGAGTTGATTAAGGAGCTTAGTGAGACCGGGGCCAGAACGGCTGCTATTCATTACGGGGCGCGCGGCTGGGTTGCCCATCATAATGTTGATCTGTGGCGGGCCTCCACACCGTCCGGCGGAGATGCCAGCTGGGCCTTCTGGCCAATGGGCGGCGTGTGGCTATGCCGTCACCTGTGGGAGCATTACGAATTCAACCCGAATATGAAGGTTTTGGGTGAGACTGCTTATCCGCTAATGAAGGGTGCTGTCCTCTTCTGCCTGGATTGGCTGGTGGAAGGACCGGAGGGCTGGCTGGTTACCAGTCCGTCTACTTCACCGGAGAACCGGTTCGTCACGGAGGATGGCAGAGCATGCAGTATCTCTATGGGTTCGGCCATGGATATGAGCCTGATCGCTGAGTTGATGCAGCACTGCCTGGAGGCTGCACGTATTCTTGGCGTGGATGCTGAATTTCAGGAGGAGCTGGAGCAGACACTCACCCGTCTGTCTCCGCTGAAGATTAGCAAGGATGGACGGGTGCAGGAATGGCTCTATGACTTCGCTGAAGCCGAGCCAGGGCACCGCCATGTCTCCCACCTGTACAGCCTGTATCCGGGCAACCGGATTAACCGGCGGGACACGCCGGAGCTGCTGGAGGCTAGCCGTTTAACGCTGGAGCAGCGGGTTGCTTCCGGCGGGGGGCATACCGGCTGGAGCTGCGCCTGGCTGATTAACCTCTATGCCCGGCTCGCAGACGGCGATGCGGCTTACGGTTATGTGCGCACGCTGTTAACCCGCTCCGTCTATCCCAACCTGTTCGATGCGCACCCGCCGTTTCAGATTGACGGTAATTTCGGTGCGGCTGCTGGGATCGCAGAGATGCTGCTGCAGAGTCATCTGGGGGAGCTTATGCTGCTTCCGGCGCTGCCGGGAGCCTGGAAGAACGGCCGTATCAGCGGCCTGAAGGCGCGCGGCGGGTATGAGGTGGACATGGAGTGGCGGGCTGGAGTACTGGTATCTGCTCGGATTACAGTGAAGTGCGACGGGATGCTGCGGCTCGGCTATACGCAAGAGCTGAAGCTGAAGCTTGCAGACGGACGCCTCCAGACAGTGAGTGGTGCGCTTGAGGTTACGGCTGGCGGGGTGTATTGGGTGGAGGTGTAAAACTATAAATATAATGGAAAATAAATCCGATAGTAATAGGAGGTAGCCTGTATGACTAAGGGAGATTTATTGATTAAAATTAGAAGCCAGTGAGTTTTAGCATTCGGCGGAAAGGATGGTTATGGCATCAACAAAGCTAGTATTTAACGAAGATGAAGTCAAGCGCCTGCAATCGAAGATCGGCCAGGTGAGTCAGGACACCAACCGGCTGTATCTTCAATTGAAGGGCCAGTCCAGCAGCTGGGGCGGCATCCCCATGGGCGACCATCTGGTCAAGGCCCAGGTCCTGATCAATGAATTAACCGTGGAAGCGGAGAAATTAGAGGATATCATCCGCGTCGCCTTGAGAGGCGTCTCGGAGTTGCAGGAAGAGAATAAGCAGCAGGCGGAGAAGCTGACAGGGCAGTTTAATCTTTTGTTCGCGGCCTTCGGAAGCTTGGGGCTGCAAGCAACCGCCGGACGAGTCTCCATTCCTGAATTTGTGCAGCGAAGTGCGACCAATCTCATTACTTCGATTGCCGCTCTATCGGGAAAAGATGAGCTCAGCAGGGACCCGGTGGTGCAGCAGCTCAGGAATGTCATTCAAACCTCCGGTCTGCTGACCGTAGAGAGTATCGCTGCGCAAAGTAAGCTGAACGATATTTTCGCGGCACGGAATGAGATCGCCAAGGCCCAGATGGCCTTTAAAGTGTATCAGGCGTTCGGAAACCAGGCGCAGATGACGGCTGTTCATGCACAGGCGGAAGAAGCCCGGCAGAAGCTGGCTTCTCTAGGCGTAGCCAAGATCTACTATGAAACCGGTAAGGATCTAAGCCCGCATTACAAGCAACCAGCGGTTACTGCCTGTGAGTATGATCCATCGATCACGGCGGAGAAGGTTCCGTTACTACATAACGAAGAATATTTACTGCTCCTGCGGCTGGCGATGGAGAAAACCGCCGCGGGAGCGTATGCTCGTAGTCAGCTTGCGGCGAAGCGGCAGGAAATTCAGATCGCAGCGGCTCTGAAGCAGGTTCAAGAGCAGATCGAAGCGGAGCGGCGATTAAACGGGCCGCCTCTTACCCTGCCGGACGGCACGCCAATTACCGCAGACAACAAGGAAAATGAGACTACGTGGGACTTTTATCAAGCGAAAGTCTATGTGCCGAATGAATATCTTACCCCGATGTACACCAGTTATCTGGGGTGGCTAGAGGAGACTTACGGGCTAACGAAATGGGAGAGCAAGGTCCGTCAGGCGGATACGGTGGTGCTGGCTTTTACCGAAGGATTGGTGAAAGAGGTCGTCATGGGCGTGGCGGATACGGCAACCTTTGCCTTCAAGTTAGTTGTAGACCCGGTCAAAACCACCACGGAAATAAAGCAGCAAGCGCAATATCTCATCGAACACCCGGAAGTGCTGGTCGAAGCGGCGAAGAAGGCGTATCATCAGTTTGACGAGGGCACACCCGAAGAGAAGGCGAAAATGCTCGGTTCAGTCGCATCCATCCTTGTCCCCGGACTACAGGTCACCAAAGCAGGCAAAGTGGGCAAAGTGCTAGGCGAGGTAGAAGACGTCGTCAGCCAAGCGGCGAAGGATGCCCTGCAAGGGATTAAGCAGAAGCTGCCGAACCTGGGTCCGGTGATGCAGACGCCGGAAGGGTTTGTTTTCAAGATAGGAGAGATCCCCGATACTCCAGCAATGCCGAAAACGCCGGTGCAGCAGCGGTATATGGATGGGTTGGAAGGGAAGAGTGAAGTTCCCAATAAGACTTTTGTCGATAATTCATTTGATGAGGCAGGAAAACTAAAACCGAATGTGAAGTATAAAGCTGGTGAGCACCAATACGATTATGAAACAGATCATCTGGGTAGAATTGAAAACTTTAGTACGGATGATTTAAAATTAACGGCAAGAGATGAACGTTTACCACATGACGCAAATACGCCAGGAAAGGAGTCAGGTGACCACGCAGGTCATTTGGCAGGAGATAGATTTGGCGGCTCGCCAGAGATTGACAACCTTGTATCTCAGTCAAGTAAGGTGAATCTAAGTACGTATAAGAAAATAGAAAATGAATGGGCAAGGGCTTTAAATGCCAAACCGCCGAAACATGTTACTGTTGACGTAAAAATAAAATATGATGAGGATTCGCTTCGACCGTCTAGCTTTAATGTAACCTACACAATAGATGGTGAGCTAAAAGTTTTCGATTTAATAAATTAAAAGGAGATTGGATGATGACAAAGGTATTTGAAGATTATTTTTCAGAACTACAAGCAGATATGGTGTCAATTTGTCTTGAGTATGTGAGTAATAAGGCAGATATGATATATATATATGGTTCTAATGAATTTGGACAATTTAGTACAGATGTATTTTACCAAATTAATAATTTTATTGTTAAAAAACATAAGGTTAATGATGCAGTTTCAGACACTGATAGTAATTCAAGACCTGTTTATAATATTTCGAAAGAAAGACAAGTTGCTTTACTTAACATCTTAAATAAAAATCTCCGTGAAATTAGTGATTTATGCAAAAAAAATAATAGGGAAATGCCTACAGAGATGAAATTGACTTATGATGTATTTAAGAACAAATTAGATGCTCGTTACAGTTACGAGATAAAATATACAAATGATCCTGAAAAATTATCTAGTCATATATTTGATGATTGGTTCGAAGAAGTGGGCGGAAAGTTATAGTTTACAACCTGGGCGACAGAATCGTACAAGACAACCTAAAATGCCACAATGCGAGCTAATTGCCCGTGTTGTGGTCTTTTTTATCCTCTATGTGTTATGACGGGTAAAGGAGCTACACAACTTCTAAGTGGTTTTACAGCACCTTAACTTGTAATCTAATTCAAAGGAGATTTTTAATGTTTACAGAATTTGATGACTATCTTTCAGGATATTTTACGGATGATTATTGGTATGATGAAGGTTTTTTAATTGCACAGGAGATGCTGCTAAAATTCTCCCCACAAGATTGGGGGGAATTATCAAATGGAGTGTTAAATAAGCCGATAGAGTGGCAAAGAAAATTAGCTTATTGTTTGCATAATGAATCTAGCATGGATGAATTGAATATGTTGTTGAAACTGCTAGATACTGATGATGAAGAGCTACTCGAAATCTGTGTTGATTCATTAAGAAGTTTTACTAGTTCTGAAAGTAAAAAACTGATATTGAAAAACCCTTCACTTCTTCAGAGGATTTATGAGTTAATCCCCAATTCAGGGGAAGCGACAAAAAAAGTATTTCAAGCTTTTCTAGAGAAGATACAGAGCTGACGATATTAATGGCAGCAAGGGGGATGCTTAATTGTAATTCGTACAACTAAATCGTCCGATGTGCCGCCAAATCTCCGTTTAGATGTAGTTCGTGCAATTAAAATGCCCCTATACCTGGGTTTTCGCCCATCCGGGTAAATTTAGTTGTACAGACTACAATTAGAAGAGGAAATCTACCCGTTTCACTGTTTTTAGTTGTACAGACTACACTTATCCCTGTTTTCCGCTACGAACGCAGCCTTATACCTTACCGTTTTTAAGGAATGAAATCACTTGTTTAATTCTGATGCTCTACTAAGATGGGATACCAAGATGAATCACTTTAAGTGTTATTTCACCGAATATAATGGACAAGAATGACTGGTGTAAGTTCACGTTCTTCAGATCGGGGTTGTAATCAGGGCAATATTGGCATTTACTATAAAGTATACGGCTACGGCCGATGATATAGATTGCAGGAGGCGCGCGGATTATATGGGGAAAAGACAGGGATCGCTGTTGAAGACGGCGGTTGGACTTATGCTTGTGTTTGCTGCTTTACCGCCTGCGACGTACTGGGGATACGAGCATGCGTATGCTGCAGCGGATTCGGCGGTGGTGCAGACGACACAAGGCATGACGCAGAAGCTGGCCGGAGCGATGAGTAACCGCAGAGAGACGATTACCTTCACTTATCAGGGCAAGACCGCCAAGCTGAAGAGTGAGATCCAGACGGCAATCAATCAGGCGATGGGGAGCGATCCGTACCTGTATTATATTATTGACAGCTATGCCTTCTCCTACCGCGGAAGCACGCGCGCTGTTCATGTGACGGTTCAGGTGGAATACCGGGAGACGCTGCAGCAGACGGCCTATGTGAACAAGCAGGTGAAGGCTATTCTGCAGCAGATCATAACACCGGGAATGAACAATCACCAGAAGGTAAAAGCGATCCACGACTGGGTCGTGCTGAATCTGGAATATGATCACTCGCACCGCAAATACACCGCTTATGAGGGACTTCAGACCGGGAGTGCGGTCTGCCAGGGCTATACGCTGCTAACCTATAAGCTGCTGCTGGGGGCGGGGATTCCGAACAGAATTGTGGAAGGGACGGCCAGAGCGGCAGATGGTGTGACCCAGTCGCATGCCTGGAATCTGGTGCTTCTGAACGGGGCATGGTATCATCTCGACACCACCTGGGATGACCCGGACCCGAGTCCGGAGGGCGGAATCAGCACGCTCTATTATATGAGGACGGATGCCCAGATGCGCCTTGACCACACTTGGACGAAGTCCTATCCGGCGGCCTCCACCAGTTATGCCCAGACCTTGACTAAGCTGGTCAATCAAGGGGGCCAGGGGGTGGAGGCATACAAGACGCTGCAGAAGGACCTCAATTACTGGCTGTACGAGGAGAATCAGGTGGTTTCGTCGGCGGAACAGCTTAAGGAGCTGGCGAAGCAGGCGGCAGAGGCCGGACAGCAGTCGCTGCTCTTCCGCTATCGCGGAAGCGACAAACTGCTGAGGCAGGATCTGCAGGTGCTCTACGGGCTGGGACTGAATAACCTGGCCTTCAACAGTTCGCCGTTCGAGAATACAGGAGATCTTAAGGTATATGTGACCTGGAAATAAAAGCGTATCAGCTACCCGGCGAAGCGGCCAGGGGGCACTTCAGGCCCTGGTCTCCAGGAATTGGATGGTCTGAAGCTTGTTTGTTGAAGGGTTGAAGCGGACCATCACGAATACGCCGAATTCCCGGCCTGCCTTGCTCCGGACCACCAGCTTGAACTTCTCTTCTGCAAGCTTAGGCTTGATCTGGGTCCGGCCGATGTGCTTGTAATCGATGATTTCGGCGTTGTATTTCTGCTGCGTCTCCTTCACGGCGATGGTTCCCCACCGGGCATAGTCAGGTGCAGCGGAGCTCCGGCTTAACGGGCTGCTCAGGACCAGGGCTAACGTCAACAAGGCTACTGTCCATATTTTTTTCATAAAGGCCTCCTTGAACTGGAATTACAGGTTAGCGTCCCCCGGCCCCCGCGCCTTTATACGACTCCCTGGAGCACAGCTCTGGGGTTTTAGTATTTTCCGTACCCGTTCTCACAGGTAATATTCATTTCGAGAAGCTCGTAAAGAGACTGCTTGGAAGCCTCCAGGTTTTTTTGCGCAGCTTCAATTTCCGTAATTTTGTCGGCAATGATCCGTTTTTGTTCCTCTTTCGATATTCCCTGCTTGGAGATCATCGATTTAATATCGTGGATTGAAAATCCAACAGCTAAGCTATTCTTTATGACTTCAAGATACGGAATAATCTCCGGGGCATAATTCCGGTAATTATTTTCTTCTCTAAGGATGTACTCCTCCGTAATAAGGCCTATTTTCTCATAGTAGCGCAGGGTTGATATCGGAAGGTCAGCCCTTTTGGCAACTTCACTGGTTTTCATGGCAATCCCCCCATTTATTGTTCTTGCTATGAAGTATACTTTATAGTTTACAATTCTTCTAGTGATGATACGTTCACGTTCATCCGTACCATTCCGTATATAAAAGGAGAGAAATGTACATGAGCACAATGATGGGGAAATACCAAAAAACCAATGATTTCAATGAAATTGTTCTGGAGCGCCGTTCCGTGAAAGTCTATGATCCTGAGGTGAAGATCAGCAGAGAGGAACTGACCGAGATTCTGGCGGAAGCTTCCCGCGCCCCCTCTGCGATTAACATGCAGCCGTGGCGTTTCCTGGTCATTGACAGCGCTGAAGGCAAAGCGAAGCTGGCACCGCTGGCCTCCTTCAACCAGACCCAGGCGCTCACCTCCTCGGCTGTGATTGCTGTATTTTATGATACGAACAACGTTGAATATATTGACGAAATTTTCGGCAAGGCTGTAGAACTCGGGTACATGCCCCGCGAGGTGATGGACATGCAGCTGCAGCAGGTCAAGCCTTATTATGCGAACATTTCCGCGTCCGAATTGCGGGATGTCAATCTGATTGACTCGGGGCTTGTAGCGATGCAGTTAATGCTGGTGGCCCGCGCCCACGGATACGATACCAACCCGATGGCCGGCTATGACAAGGAGCATATTGCAGAAGTGTTCGGCCTGGACAAAGAACGGTTCCAGCCGGTCATGCTGATCTCGATAGGCAAAGCCGCCAAAGAGGGGTATCCATCCTACCGTCTGCCGGTTGAAACGATCACAACCTGGGCGTAAGCAACAGTTGCCGGAATTCCCACGAAGAGAAGCAAATTTAAGCTAGTAAAGCGTCAGAGTTACAACCCAAAATCTAACGGACCGGAGAGATCTTATCCCCGCGAAAACGCCACTTTTTGCAGTGTAACGGACTCAGGCGACCTTAGAATCTCTCTATGAGACGTTTCGGAGCTGAAGTGCAAAGGATAAGGCCTGTGGAGTCCGTTACTCGCCCAATAGGCGACTTTCTTCCCAAATAAGCGCACCTCAGTCCGTTATGCTAAGCCAAACGTCCTGAAGAACAAGGCCCGCTTGGAAAAAAGATGTTATTTGAAGGGGACTTGCGTCTGATCCACTATTTTAAATCTGATAAGGTACTAGCAATATATAAAAGACCGGTTTTGGCCCACTTTTGCGGGATCAAAACCGGTCTTTTGCTGAAAGATAAGAATTTATATGCTGCTGCAATGAATCAGTCTGCGTGGGTGCTCAGATCACACTTCTCCAGCGGGATAAGGCTGCTCTTACGGAACCAGCCATAGCCCAGCCAGATCAGCAGGAACAGCGGCACACTGACATAGGAGACCAGTATGCCGTACCAGTCGATCTTCGCGCCGGTGAAGGCGCCCATGTTCTGGCCGAATACGGCAACCATACACAGAGCGAAGGCAAACAGCGGACCGAACGGGAACCATCTTGCCCGGTAAGGCAGCTCCTCCAGCGAATGGCCCTGCTTCACGAAGGCCCGGCGGAACCGGTAATGGCAGACGGCAATCCCGAGCCAGTTGATGAAGCCGCACATCCCGGAAGCGTTAAGCAGCCAATTGTACACCGCGCCGTCTCCGAAGAAGGAGGCAAGGAAGGCGAGCATGCCGACAGCGGTAGTCACGAGCAATGCGCCTACAGGAACACCTCTGCGGTTCAGCTTGCCGAGCGCGCGCGGTGCCATTCCATCCTTGGCCATGGCGTACAGGACACGGGTGGAGGCGTACATCCCGGAGTTCCCGGCAGACAGCACGGAGCTGAGAATCACGGCATTCATGACCGAGGCGGCAATCGCCAGCCCTGCTTTGTTGAAGACGATGGTGAACGGGCTGACGCCGATATCATCAATACCGCCGCGGAGCAGATCGGGATTAGTATAAGGAATCAGCATACCGATGACGGCAATGGCGAAAATATAGAAGATCAGGATGCGCCAGAACACCTGGCGGATCGCGATCGGCACGTTGCGGCGCGGATTCTCGCTCTCTCCGGCGGCTACGCCGACCAGCTCTGTTCCCTGGAAGGAGAACCCGGCGGCCATGAAGACCCCGACGAAGGCGAAGAAGCCGCCATGGAACGAGCTGCCTCCGAGCTGGAAGTTGCTGAAGCCCACCGCCTTGCCGCCCAAAATCCCGAAGATCATCAGGACGCCGACCGTCAGGAAGACGACCACCGTAATAATCTTGATAATGGCGAACCAATATTCCGACTCGCCATACCCCCGCGCAGACAGGAAGTTCAGGCCGAACATGAGCGCCAGGAAGAGCAGGCTCCACAGGAACGAAGGGCTGTCCGGGAACCAGTACTTAATGATAACGGTGGCTGCTGACAGTTCAGCTGCAATGGTTACTGCCCAGTTGTACCAGAAGTTCCAGCCGATAGCGAAGCCGAAGGCGGGGCTGACGAACCTTGTACCGTAAGTGCTGAAGGAACCGGAATCGGGCAAATAGGTCGCCAGCTCCCCAAGGCTGGTCATCAGAAAATAGACCATAATGCCGACGGCCGTGTAGGCGAGCAGTGCTCCGCCCGGACCGGAGGAGGCGATGGCCCCGCCGCTGGCGAGGAACAGTCCGGTTCCGATCGAGCCGCCGAGGGCGATCATGGTCAGATGTCTTGCTTTGAAGGATTTGCGCAGGCCCGGCGTATTGGCGTTGCCCGCCTGTACTGCCGGCCGTTTAGGCTGCTGTGCTTGCATGAATAAGACACTCCCTTTAGATTGATAGTTCTGTTCACAGGGGGAGTGCCGCTGCCTGCATGTGCCGGTGTCTTCTTTCCCGGCATGCTGCACGCAAAAAAACCGCAGACGGACGCTGCGGTTTCCTGATTATAGGCTCCGCATCATACTCCCTGTTAAGATAGCGCAACACAGTGCAGCTCCCGCAGTCTCCTGACAGGCGGCAATACACAGTGACAGTTCCGCGCCTTTCGGCAAACGGCCCCAATCGTAGCTGCGGACTAAGAGCAGCAGTTACGATTTCGGCGGATATTCCTTTGGGCGCGTATCACTGATGGCTCTTAGGCATCTCCACGCGCTTACTCTTCTTATCCGCGACCTCTACCTCATCCTAGGTATGATGAGGCTATCTTTGAACGATATGAACAACAGGAATCAGTATAAGGCATACCGGCTTCTCAGGCAATGACAAAATACGGCAGGTTCACGTCAGCTCCGCCGGCGCTCTGACATCTGCTGCCAGACAGTGCCCGCTGCTTCCTCGCCGGACAGAATTCGCTCCAGCGCCATCTTGGCCTGGAGACCTACCTCGAATTCGGGGTCTTCGGCAGCCACGCTCAGCGCGTCCTGGGCCTCGGCGGTCCCGACTTCGTAGAGGAAGCGTGCCGCCCGCCAGCGCACCAGCTTGCTGGCATCACTCAGCGACGCCGTCATCACCGGCGTCGCCGCCGGGTCGCCGATGTCGGAGAGCGTGTCCCCGGCTGTGCGCCGCACGGCCGGGGCGCTGTCCGACATCGCCTCATAGAGCAGCTCCATCGCACCCGGCGTGCGGATGTCGCCCAGGTACACGACCGCAAGTCTGCGAATCTGCAGCTTGGGGTCGTGCAGCGCCGCCCGCAGCTCCGGCAGGAGCTGCTCGCCCGGCGCCAGATCCTCCAGCGCGGCGTAGCGCACGCGCCAATCCGCATCGTGCAGGTCCCGCAGCAGCTCGGCCTGCTCTTTCTTGTGCCGCTGCTCGACGAACTCGCCTGCAGCCCCGTGCGCGATGGCCTGCTGCACGAGGGAGTCGAGGCGTTCCTGCGGATACGCCGCCTCCAGCTCCTGCTCGACCTCGCGGGCAATCTCCGGCGGCTCGCCGTAGCGTACGCCGTAATCACTGAGCTTGCGCTCCTTGATCATCACGGCGCTAGCCACATCGGTCACCGCCTGGGTGAAGCGGCTGGAGAGGGCGATGCGCTCCTCCTTCGCGCCGGTCTTGACGCGGATCTGGATCGGGATGCCGCGGAACATCTGCACGAACACCTGGGACTCCCCGTAGTGGGTGCCGTCATTCTCATCGCCGAGACTGTATTCCGCACTGAGGCCGTCCGCTCCGAAGCGGTTCTGGACCTCGCGCAGAATTGCAGCCCAGTCCGCACTGCCTTTGCGCTCCAGCGCGGCGAAGTCAGCGGCATGATAAATACTCGTAACGCCTGGAATCTCCAGCATCTCCTGCGCCCAGGAAGGGGCGGAGCGCCGGGTCTCCGGGGTATAGGTCCGGCGGATACCGGGTGCAAGGCTTTCATCGAGATGAAGCTTCATGGTATTTGGACTCGGTGTCGGTTCAATAAATGTAATCTTCATATGTCAGCTCCTCTTCTAAGTAGCATAAGCACCGTTTGCTTTACCCGCATTTTACCTCATTTAAGCAAGTGAATACAAAGGGGCGGACGCGAACCCGCTAAAATTTAAAATATTGTTGAATTAGCAACTCAAACGGGAATGTTGCACACTTTGCAATTTGAACTTCTTAAATAACCGGGTTGTTGAGGGAATGTTGCATGGAATGCAGGAAATATCCCACTAAGACCGCACGGTGGGGTAGAAATGCTGATATATATGCAACAATCTTGGGTATGAGGCTGAGATAGGGAGGGAATGTTGCAATTCGTGCAGGATTTCATCCTTCCTTATGCCGCCCGATACCGCCTCATGCCGCCCGTTAAATCCGCCTGATCCCTGACAACTGATGGCCGCACGTTTCCCGCCCGGCCATTTGGGTACAATTTGTAATGAGCGTCCCGCAGGGCCCTGTAATTTTGCAAATGATTCTGCGGAACCCTATAGTTAAGATATGTGGTTTGCCGCCCGGCAACAGAAATGGCAAATCAGCTATAAGGAGTGGTTCTTGCTATGGCCAGAATACGTTATAACAACATCGACAATGTAAGCACCGATAAAACACTTAAGGAATTCCGCCAATGGCGCGAGGAACGCCGCCGGAAGAAGAAGGATTACACCTATAAGGTGCCGAATCATCCGCCGCGGCTCGACTATCTGGCCGGGAACCGGCTGGAGACGACGATCACGTGGATCGGGCACTCGACTTTTTTTCTGCAATACGAAGGGCTTAATATCATCACCGACCCGATCTGGGCGCGGCGGCTGGGCTTCGAGAAGCGGATCGGTCAGCCGGGCATTCCGCTCGCGGATATTCCGCCCATCGATCTGATCCTGATCTCTCATTCCCACTACGATCACCTGCATATCGCGTCCATCCGCAAGCTGTACCGGGCAGGAACAACCATTGTCGTGCCTGCCGGACTTAAGCGCAAAATGCTCCGCAAAGGCTTCCCGAACTGCCGGGAAATGCAGTGGTGGCAGGAGATTACGCTGGGCGCTGTCAAGCTGACGTTTGTCCCGACTCAGCACTGGACGCGGAGAACGCCGTTCGATACGAATTCCTCGCACTGGGGCGGTTATGTGCTTCAGCCGGCAGACCCGCAGAAGCACCCGGAGGGGGAGGAGGGTAAGGCGCAGCATAAGCTGCTTCCGCCGAACCTCTATTTTGCCGGAGACAGCGGCTTCTTCCCGGGCTTCAAGGAGATCGGCAGACGCTTCAAGCTGCATGTTGCGCTGATGCCAATTGGCGCTTATGAGCCTGAATGGTTCATGAACTCCCAGCATGTGAATCCCGAGGAGGCGGTGCAGGCCTTCCTTGATGTAGGGGCCGAGCTGATGATTCCGATGCACTTCGGCACCTTCAGGCTGGCCGATGATACCGCCCGCGAAGCGCTGGACCGGATGGAGCAGGCGAGGGTGGCGCAGGGGCTTGGCGAGGAGCGTATCCGTACCCTCGGGTACGGGGAGACGCTGGTCGTCCAGCCCGAGGAACGCCCGGCTGGGCAATAGCCCATACAAGGCTTGTATTAAACACTTCTACTTAAATAAGAGCCGTAATAAGGGCCATTTTGCTTGATTTTATGCTATAATGAGCCGGAACCTATGTGAAAAGGATGGTAATGCTTAATGATTAGCACAAGCGGTATAACACTCCGCTACGGAAAACGCGCACTATTTGAGGATGTAAACATAAAATTCACACCCGGCAACTGCTACGGTCTGATTGGCGCGAACGGCGCCGGCAAATCGACCTTCCTAAAGATTCTGTCCGGAGAGATCGAAGCGAACATCGGCGATGTGCACATCACACCCGGTGAACGTCTGGCCGTACTGAAACAGAACCATTTCGAGTATGACGAGTTCCAGGTGCTGGAGACCGTAATCATGGGTCATACCCGCCTGTATGAAATTATGAAGGAAAAGGACGCCCTGTACGCAAAGAGCGACTTCACCGAAGCGGACGGACTTCGTGCCGGTGAGCTGGAAGGCGAATTCGCGGAGCTGAACGGCTGGGACGCCGAGCCTGACGCAGCCGCCATGCTGATCGGTCTTGGGATCATGCGTGAGATGCACGACAAGAAAATGGCCGAACTCAGCGGCAACGAGAAGGTGCGGGTCCTGCTGGCCCAGGCCCTGTTCGGACGTCCGAACAACCTGCTGCTCGATGAGCCTACCAACCATTTGGATCTTGAATCGATTGGCTGGCTGGAGAATTTCCTTATGGACTACGAAGGCACCGTTATCGTGGTATCCCATGACCGTCACTTCCTGAACAAGGTCTGTACGCATATTGCGGATATCGATTTCGGCAAAATCCAGATGTATGTCGGCAACTACGACTTCTGGTATGAGTCCAGCCAATTGGCCCAGGCGCTGCAGCGCGATGCCAACAAGAAGAAGGAAGACAAGATGAAGGAGCTGCAAGCCTTCATTCAGCGCTTCTCGGCGAACGCCTCGAAATCGAAGCAGGCGACTTCCCGTAAGAAGCAGCTCGAGAAGATTACCCTGGATGACATCCGTCCGTCCAACCGTAAATATCCGTTCCTGAACTTCAAGCCGGAGCGTGAAGCCGGCAAGCAGCTGCTTACGATCAGCGGCCTGACCAAGGCAGTGGACGGCGAGAAGGTACTGGATGAAATCAGCTTTGTAGTCAACAAAGGGGATAAGATCGCTTTTGTAGGACCGCATTCCCAGCCTAAATCCCTGTTGTTCGATGTCATTATGGGCGAGAAGGAAGCAGATGCGGGTGAGTACACTTGGGGAGTGACAACTACCCAGGCATATTTCCCTAAGGATAATTCCAGCTACTTCGACGGGGTGAATATGAACCTGGTGGAATGGCTGCGCCAATACTCCAAGGATCAGGACGAGACCTTCCTGCGCGGCTTCCTGGGCCGGATGCTGTTCGCCGGCGAAGAAGCACTGAAGAAGGCAAGCGTATTGTCCGGGGGCGAGAAGGTCCGCTGTATGCTGGCCAAGATGATGCTGAACGGAGCCAACGTGCTGGTATTCGATGAGCCTACCAATCACTTGGACCTGGAATCGATCACCGCGCTCAATAACGGACTGATCGACTTTGACGGCACGATCCTGTTCACCTCCCATGACCATCAGTTCATCCAGACGATTGCCAACCGCATTATCGAGATTACTCCGGCTGGAATTATTGACCGTACGATGAGCTATGACGAGTATCTGGAGAACCCGGAGATCAAGGAAATGCGTGCCCGGATGTACCCTGTAGAAGCTTAAGAACTAGATATAGGCAGAATGAACAGTTATGAGTTCATATACAAACGGCTGCGTCGTCCCCGGAGGGATTACGCAGCCGTTTATGTTCACCATATACAACAACCTAGAAGTCTAGGAACCGCCAGTCCGGCGGCGCTGATTGTTAGGCTTCTTGTTATTCTGGCTTTTCAGCGGCTTCGCGGAGCCGGCCTGGAAGGTTGAACCCGGTTTTCCTGAAGCATGCTGTTTTTTCTGCTCCAGCTTCTGGCGGATCGCATCAGCCAAATTAATTTTTGGTTTCTCATTGTTCTCGCTCATTATGTTACCCCCTTAGGCAGCAAGTCCTTATTCCTTATTCTAATTGTTTTTAAATGCTGCTACAAGGGCAAGAATAACTCAAAGAAAGTTTTCCTGTAATTATGCGGCAAAGGATGGGAGGGGCGACAGAAATGACCGATATTTATGAGGATATACGCAAGGGTGAAAAGGGTGCGATGGTCAGCATTGCTGCTTATCTGGTTCTGTCTGCCTTCAAGCTGATCTGCGGCTACTTGTTCGCTTCCAGTGCGCTCCTGGCGGACGGATTCAACAATTTAACCGATATTGTGGCCTCGCTGGCGGTGCTGATCGGGCTGCGCATCTCGCGGAAGCCGCCGGATTCCGATCATACCTACGGACATTTCCGGGCCGAGACGGTTGCCGCGCTGATGGCTTCTTTCATTATGGCGTTGGTGGGCATCCAGGTTATAGTGGAAGCGGTACGCTCTTTGTTTGAGGGAAGCAAGGCTGTACCGCAGCTCTGGTCGGCCGGAGTGGCGCTGGTGTGTGCGGTAGCGATGATGGGGGTATATATATATAACAAGCGTTTGGCGAAGCGGATCAATAATCATGCTCTGATGGCTGCTGCCAAGGATAATTTCTCGGATGCTATCGTAAGCGTAGGTGCAGCTGTAGGGATTGTAGGGGCACAGTTCGGACTGCCGTGGATCGATTCCGCGGCTGCCATCGGAGTCGGCTTGCTGATTATTAAGACCGCCTGGGATATTTTCCGCGATTCCACGTACCGGCTGACGGACGGCTTTGACGAAGATAAGCTGCTGGACCTGCGCAGCACCATTGCCCGGACACCGGGCGTAGAGGGCATCAAGGATCTGAAGGCCCGTGTACACGGCAATCATGTGCTGGTGGATGTAGTCGTAGAGGTGAATGCCCGCATGACAGTCATGGAAGGGCATGAGATCAGCGACTCGATTGAAGAACGGATGACCAAGCTGCACAACATCATGCATGTGCAAGTTCACGTGGAGCCCAAGGATTAACATTCCATGATTTCTCCTAGTTATCTGTAATTTCCACCAAATCCAAGGAGAAATCGAGACTATAGACCTGTATGTTACCATAAGATGGAAAGGTTTTTTGTGAAATTTGGAGCATGTTCCAAATCCCGGGCCAGCCTATAATGAGGGCAGAAAGCAACAAACGTAGCGCGCGCCGTTGTTGATTTTCTTAATACGCTAAGCGGGGGAACGCTATGATCGTATCACGCAAGAAAATTACAGCATCGTTATGGGTTTCCGCATCACTGGCATTATCCTTGGGAGTGTTCAGTCCCGGGCAGGCTTTCGCTGCAACCGATTCTTCGATTACAACGCTTGCGGCGTCCGCTGGACAGACAGGCATCATTGAAGCTTCGGTACGGCTGCGTACAGATCCGTCTACCAGCAGCACGGTATTGAAATATCTGAATAAAGGCGACCAGGTTGTTATTCTGGAAGCTGCGAACAGTTACTGGTACAAAGTAAGAACGGCAGAGGGAATTGTGGGGTATATGAGCTCGGGGGATTCCTATATCCGGGTAGGTACAGCTTCCGCACCTGCATCCCGGACAGCGGTGATTCAGGCCACGGTCCGTGTAAGAGAGACCCCTGCAACCAGCGGGCAAGTGGTTGGATATCTCTATAAGAATGACCAGGTAACCATTCTTGAAGAGACCAACAGCTATTGGTACAAAATAAGAACGGCAAACGGGACGGTGGGTTATACAAGCTCATCCGATCAATATATTACAGCGGGCGCTTCATCGCCGTCTGCTCCAGTCACTCCAGCTCCAACACCTGCACCTGTTCAGACACCGGTGCCGGCACCTGTTCCAACACCAACACCTGCACCTGTACCTACAGCCGGGCAGACTGCTGTGATTGAACGAGTGATATCAGCGGGCATGGGCTATCTGGGAACGCCATATGAATACGGCTCTGACCGCAATAATACAAGTACCTTCGATTGCTCTGATTTCATCCGCCAGATCTTCATGGATGCAGCGAACTTGAAGCTGCCTGCCGATTCCCGGCAGCAAGGGGACTGGGTGAAGCAGAACAGTGGTGCAGTTACGGATGTATCCGGCTTGAAGCGGGGCGATTTGATGTTCTTCATGGATTATAAAGGAACTTCTCCCTCTGCTTATGCCGGAATCAACAAATCTACGGCAAGAATTACGCATGTCGCCATGTATTTGGGTGACGGGAAGCTGCTGCATACCTATTCAGTAAGCTCCGGCGGTGTAAGAGTGGATAATCTTAGCGCTTCTTGGATGAACCGTTTCCTGTACGGAGGCTCGGTCATCCGCTAATATATACAGCTAGGACAGCAAGAAGCGACAGGCAGTACAAGTTTGTGACGGGTGAACTACAAGCGGGTGTATGGCGGGGTTATCCCTCCAGTAGAAGATTCTACTGGAGGGATAACCCTTTTTATATGTTTTGGTGGGGGAATTTAGCATCCATCAGACGCAAAAAAAGGCCGTTTGGATTGGCGTCCACGTGCCTTGTTAGGTACATCCGTTGAGTCATAGCTGCAGCATATGAGTGGAGCAGCTATGACTCCTATATGTCGAATCGCTTATGGATTGATTACGTATGCAGAGGCAGGAACCTTGATCCAGGCTTTACCCAGCCAAGTGTAGATTTCTCTCCATTCGTTGCCCATAGCGTCTTTCGTGATCACACCAGTAGTATCAACAGTCTGTGCACCCAACCAGCCAATAGCAGTTGTGCTTCCCGCAGAAAGATGGAATGCTGTGAGTTTGGTCAGAATGATCTGAGGTGTTGCCGGCTTAATATCAGCCTGGGTGATAATAGGGTCTGCCGGATTCAGGTAAGTTACTCCGGTTACAGTAGTTACTGCATCGGAAGAAGTGGTTTTGGTAGTTTCTGTTGTTCCTGTTACTACCTCAGCTGCGGAAGCTGTTGCTGCCAAGGAAGCCATAAGACCCATTGCTACTGTTAAACTGGCTAATTTTTTCATCGATGATTCCTCCTAGGTATGATGGTGAGATGTTCTATGTTCATGCTGTGCTAATAAGGATGTAAACATAAATTGCATTGAATGAACCAGCGGCATCAATATATTTTATTTTTCTTGTCCGGCCTTAGCGGGGAACGCCTCATTACGGACTGAATCACGGATGACAACCTGAGCGGAAAGGCCTATACTTTTTGAAGGGGAATGAAGCCCATTTCAACACTACATAAGACTGGCGGGAACAGCAAAAGGCCCGGAGATCTCCTGGCGGAGGCCTCCGGGCCTGCAGCACTGCCTGTCCGGCAGTCAGCTAACGGCGTGCTTGCCTACATAGATCGTCCCCTGCGGCCCATAAAGAGTGAGACCACGAAGAGGACCAGGAAGATGTAGAACAATACTTTGGCGATGCCGACAGCCGCCGCCACAATATTGAAGAATCCGAAGATACCGGCGATCAGGGCGACTACCAGCAGAATTATTGACCATCTTAGCATGAGATGTCATCCTTTCTGTGCGTTGATGTAGTCATTGTTTAAACGGGGTGTATCCATTTGAAACAGGGAGGAAAGGAAGAGGATTCCAGGGGCTTGGCCTTTGTTTCGGCCCAATTCTGTAAGGGTAACTATGCAGTATCAGACAGTGCAAACCGATAATTTACACACTCGGAAGGGGTTATCTACAATGATCATTGAACTTAGCGTAGCACTGGCTGCTATCGCATTCGCAGTACTCGTATTCTTTTTAATCAAAACCTTGAAGTCAGCGAAGGAATCGCTCGACAAGGTCAGCCAGACTCTGCAGGAGGTTCAGAAGACTATTGATGAGCTTACCTATGAAGTCAAAACAACAGTCCGGCATGCCAATGACATCACAGCGGATGTGCAGGGTAAAATTCAGAAGATTGACCCGATCGTGGATTCTGTAAAGAATCTGGGCGATGTCATGAACGAGCTGACATTGACCGTGAAGCAGGTATCTGTAACGGTAATTGAGAAATTCCGTAAATCACGTGAACTGAAGGATAAGGCAAAATCGGTATCCATCGCAGAAGCCCCGTTAACACCGGCCGAGGAGAGAACCGTGCAATCCTATGAGGCAGTGAGTTCAAGCAAATCCAAGGGCAAGATAGCCTCAGCCCTCAAAGGCGTGGATGCAGCGGCTGCAATCTGGCAAAAATTCCGCCATTAATACGATGGAATGAAATACGGCGGGGCTCAGGACGGGGCAATACCAGCTCATGAAAGGCGGGAACCCTATGAAAATGGTTATTCTCTTGCTTAGTCTGCTTGCTCCCTTCATATCTGCACCGCCGCAGGATGAGACTGTTTCTCCCGCTCCCGGTACCGCTGCACAGCTGCCGGTAATGTTCGCCTTCGAGCATAGCGCAGCTGCCGATCTCTACATAAGCAGCTTCGACTCCTTGTCCGGTATTAGCTTATATATGACGGAAGAGGAACTGCTGCAGATCAAGGGAACCCCTCAGCAGATTGTTGAAGATCCTTGGGCCGGGTGTCTTGAATATCAGTATGCCGATAGCTCGGCGGGGGTATGCAGCGGTGTTGTCCTGTATGTTCATGCTTCGCCTTCCCAGGCCGGACAATATGGTCTGAGCCTCAATGGACGGATGCTTAATCCGCAGGCCATGAACGTGCAGGATATGCTGGGAGCGCCTGATTTTGAAGCTGAGGATGGGGATGTTTATATTAGAGGAGAGGCTGCGCTCAAGATCTACCGCAATACGGAGAGCGGTGAATGGGCCGGGCTGGATTTATTCGACGCGTATTCCTTCTGAAGCTGTTTCAAGCGCGGCGGTTTGGGTTAATGAATGCTCAGTCATCCATCCGGTGGCTGGGCCCTTATTCATTATGAAGGAGAGTGATCTCATGGATTCAACAGGTACACAGGCTTATGCCAAGCTCCTGGAGAACGGCGTTCAGGCGATCGAAGAAGTGAATCGGCTCCGTAGCAGCGGCTACACCAGAGAGGATCTTTATGTGATCAGTCACGATGAAGACCGCGAAGGGCGTATCGTGGACGCCGCAGATACTAATGAAGTGGGGCTGAGTGAAGAAGGGCTGTTTGGTGCCATTGCCAACCTTTTCCGTTCGCGCGGCGACGCTTTACGCTTCAAGATTACTTCACTTGGCTTCAGCGCAGCGGAGGCGGCATTTTACGAGAAAGAGCTTGATACAGGCAAGGTTCTGGTCATTGCCAAAAGAAACCCACAATAATCGCGGGTCGGCTTCGCTGACCTTAATAGTACAATAGCGTAACCTCCAGTCCCACTAGACGTTAGTGGAGCTGGAGGTTACTTTGTTGAAGCCGGGACCTGCTTTATGCCAATATCTAGCTGGTTGGTAACAGGCCGTGTAAATATCGTATGATAGAATGACAGAGCTGCGGGTTAGGGCCTTAACACAATATTCGCGTGAGGTGAGGAAGCTTGAGAATATTAATCGTAGACGACAATCCTACCAATGTAATTATTATCCGTGAGATCCTCAAGAAGGAAGATTACCGGAATTTCATAACGGCTTCGTCCGCCAAAGATATGCTGAAGCTGCTGGGCGTCGGTGTGGGGGAAGAGCCCCGGCCGTCCGATGTGGATCTGATTCTGCTGGATATGATGATGCCGGAAATGGACGGAATTGAAGCCTGCCGGGTGGTCCAGCAATATGAGCATCTAAAGGATATTCCTATTATTATGGTTACGGCTGTAGGTGACTCCAAGAAGCTCGCAGAGGCGCTGGATGCCGGAGCGGTGGATTATGTTACGAAGCCGATTAACAAGGTGGAGCTGATGGCCCGTATCCGCCTCGCGCTGCGGCTGAAGCGCGAGAAGGACTGGCATAAGGAGCGCGACCAGCGGATACAGGATGAATTGAAGCTGGCTGCCCTGGTGCAGAATGCGGTACTCAGTCTGCCGCTTGCCGAGGAGACCCTGGAGGTACATGCGATTTACCAGCCTTCCTTCGAGCTGGCCGGGGATCTGTATGCCTGGTATCCGCTGGGAGACGGGCGCTATGCGGTCATCCTGCTGGATATGATGGGCCACGGTATCTCGTCTTCTTTGTTTACCATGTTCCTGGCCTCGGTCCTGAAGGATACCGTAACGACCTATGTGGAACCGGAGAAGGTTATTCAGGAGCTTAACAGACGCTTTAATCAGCTATATATTGAGAAGCAGCTGGTTCAGTATTATTTCACGGCGATCTATCTTGTCATTGATACCCGCATGAAGCGGATTAATTATGTGAATGCCGGGCATCCGCCGGCGCTGTTTTTTGAAGGGGAGGCCAAGACGCCTGTACTGCTTGAGAGCAACGGCCACCCTGTCGGGCTGTTTGACCGGATCGATATCCAGCAGCAGAGCCTCAGCTACGAAGACGAGGGTCATCTGGTGCTGTTCACGGACGGCCTCATGGAGATGGTGGAGGGCGAGCAGGAAGAGCAGCTGAAATTCATGATCGGGCATTTGAATGCCACTCATGACTGGCAGGAAGACCTGGTGCGCGCTGCCTTCCTGAGCGAGCCCGTTAATTCGGAACGTGATGACGATAAATGCCTGGTGTGGATCTCGCTGAAGAAAGGAACCGATAAGGAATGAAGATTAAGGCTAAGCTGCTGATCGGATTCAGTGCCATGCTGGCGATTATGCTGGCGCTTACCCTGATCGGGTATGACAGGCTCCATTATATGAGCAATCAGCTGGACAGCTACCAGGAGAGATATAGCAAAGGCCGTGCTTCTTCGGGACTTCGCGGGGAAGTGAACGACATGGCACGGATACTGACCACTTCCATGCTTAATGCTGATACTGTAACCCTGGAAGCGCAGAAGGCGGAAATTGACAGCAAGGTCCTGAAGTCTGCGGAGCATCTGGAGAATATTAAGGCCTCGCTGAAGACGGCAGAGGAATTGCAGATGTTATCCCGGATTGAGAATGCCTATTCCGGCTATCTGAAGTATCAGGACAAGGTCCTGGAGATGCTGAGTGCCGGATACTTTCAGAATGCCAACACGTACCGCAATGCAGAAGGACAGGATATTCAGAACGAGGTGCTTAACAGCCTGAATGCATTGTCTGATTACAATGCCTTCCGGATGACGGAGGAGACTGCTAACGCCCAGGAGGCTTCGAGCAGATCGATTCAGATGGTAACCCTGATCATGACCTTAGGGCTGCTGCTCGGGCTGGGTGTCATTCTGTGGGTGATACCGAGCATCACGCGCGGCCTAAGTGTCGTCTCCATGATGATTACCAGCTTCGGCAACGGTAAAATGCGGGCGATCCGCCGGATCAAGGTGAAGTCGAAGGATGAGATCGGCGATGTGGCCCGGGTATTCCAGCGGATGGCCGAGGATCTTGAGCAGAAGCAGCAGCTCGAGAGATCCTATGCCCAGGCACAGAGCGATCAGGCCTGGTTGAATGCCAATATTGCCCGAATTACGGAGCTGCTGCGCGGCGTCAGCTCACTGGATCAGGTAGCCCAGACCTTCATCAGTGAGTTCACGCCTGTGCTTGGAGCGCAGTATGGTGCCGTCTATCTGAAGAGCCAGGATAATCCGAACCTGCTGGTCAGCAGCGCTTTTTATGCCGGTGAGGAGGGGGTTACGCCCAGGGAGAGCTTCGAGATCGGTCAGGGACTGGTCGGACAGAGCGCGTTGGATAAGCTGCCGATCAAGCTGACGGAGGCGCCTGACAACTATATCTCAGTGTCCTCGGGATTCGGGGAGTCGCATCCAAGTTATATATCGATCCACCCGCTTTTATTCGAGGATGAGGTTCTGGGTGTTGTGGAATTCGCTTCCTTCACACCATTCTCGGTGCTGCAGAATGAACTGCTGCATCAGCTCTCCAATAATCTGGGGATTATTCTGAACAACATCAGCCGCAGGCTTGTGGTTGAGGAATTGCTGCGCGAATCGCAGGCGCTCACGGAAGAGCTGCAATGCCAGTCGGAGGAACTGCAGACCCAGCAGGAGGAGCTGCGCCGCTCTAACGAGAATCTGGAGGAGCAGACGGATGCCCTGAAGCGCTCAGAGGAGCTGCTGCAGCGCCAGCAGGAGGAGCTGGAGCATTACAATACAGAGCTGGTCTCCAAGACACGTGCCCTGCAGGATCAGGTGCAAGAGGTTGAAGAGAAGAAGGATGAGATTGAACATGCCCGTATGCAGCTGGAGAAGCAGGCTATGCAGCTTGCAGTAACCAGTAAATACAAATCCGAGTTTCTGGCCAATATGTCCCATGAGCTGCGTACTCCGCTGAACAGCCTGCTCATTCTCTCCCAGCTTCTTACGGAGAACAAGGAAGGCAATCTGAGCGAGAAGCAGGTAGAATTCGCCCATACCATCTATATGTCAGGTGCAGATCTGCTTAAGATGATTGATGAGATTCTCGATCTGTCCAAGGTCGATGCCGGCAAAATGGAGCTGAATCATGAAGAAATTCCGCTCGTCGAGCTGAAGACCTTCGTGAAGCAGAACTTTGCTCCGCTGGCTGCGCAGAAGGGGCTGTCGCTGCGCCTGTCCTTTGACGAGCCGCTTCCGGACAGTGTATATAGCGACAGTCACAGACTGAAGCAGATCCTGCGTAACCTGCTGTCCAATGCCTTCAAATTCACGAGCGAAGGGTATGTAGAGTTCTCTGTCAGCCGTGCGGACGTCAAGCGGCTGCCTGCCTATCTGCCGCATGAATATGATTATATTGCCATATCCGTCAAAGACAGCGGGATCGGCATCCCGTCAGATAAGATGGATATCGTCTTTGAGGCGTTCCAGCAGGTTGACGGTACGACGAGCCGCAAATATGGCGGCACGGGGCTTGGCCTGTCGATCAGCCGCGAATTAGCCCGCCTGATGGGCGGGGCCATCGGACTGGAGTCCCGTGAAGGGCAAGGCAGCGTATTTACACTGTATTTGCCGGTTCAGGGGAATTTTAGCCTGCTGCCGGGAGCGGTTGAAGCCGCTCCTGCCGGGGAGCCCTTGCAGCTTGAGGAGTTCCGGGAGGAACTTTCATGGGATAAGGCAGGGGACATCACGCCTACACCTGCTAAGCCTGTAGTTGTGGAAGATGACCGGGAATCCCTTGCCAGCGGCGACAAGGTGCTGCTGATTATTGAGGACGATGAGAGCTTTGCCAAGATATTGCTGGGCATGGCCCGCGGACGCGGCTTCAAGGGGCTGGTAGCCCTGCAGGGTGATATCGGCCTGCAGATGGCCAAGACCCTGCTTCCGGACGCGATCATCCTCGACATCCAGTTGCCTGTCTTGGACGGCTGGTCGATTCTGAGAGAGCTCAAGAGCGACTCCCAGACACGCCATATTCCGGTGCATGTAATCTCTGTGAATGATGAGATGAAGCAGGGGCTCATGATGGGAGCGATGGCCTACCTCAGAAAGCCGTCCTCCCGTGAAGCGCTGGACCGGGCCTTCTCGCAGATTGAGAATTACACCGCCAGCACGATGAAGCATCTCTTGATTGTCGAGGATGACGATATCCAGCGCCGTTCCATCGAGGAGCTTATCGGACATGACGATGTAGTGATTACAGCGGTGTCTTCAGGCCAAGAGGCGCTGAATGAGCTGCACAAGCAGAGATATGACTGTATGGTGCTTGATCTGATGCTGGATGATATGACCGGCTTCGAGCTGCTGGATCAGATCCGCGACGATGAGGAGCTGAACGATCTGCCGATTATTATTTATACCGGCAAGGATCTGGACAGCAAGGAAGAGACCAAGCTGCGCAAATATGCGGAATCCATTATCATCAAGGATGTCCGCTCGCCGGAACGGCTTTTGGATGAGACCACGCTGTTCATGCACCGGGTAGAAGCAAATCTGCCGGAGGATAAGCGTAAAATCCTGCAAAAGCTGCACAATAAAGAGGAATTGTTTGAAGGCAAAAAAATACTGCTCGTCGATGATGACATCCGCAACGTCTTTGCCCTCTCCAGCGTGCTCGAAGGCTATCACATGGAAGTGAAATTTGCCGAGAACGGCCGCGAGGCCATCGACATGCTTGTCGAACAGAGTGATTATGATCTGGTGCTGATGGATATGATGATGCCGGAGATG
This sequence comes from Paenibacillus sp. FSL P2-0136, assembly GCF_037975325.1. NCBI lineage: Bacteria > Bacillati > Bacillota > Bacilli > Caryophanales > Paenibacillaceae > Paenibacillus > Paenibacillus sp. FSL P2-0136. Next base: position 6,210,542 of record NZ_CP150244.1, on the reverse strand, counting down.
GACGGATATGAAGCTATGCGCCGCATCCGGCAGATGCCGCAGTACCAGAAATTGCCGATTATCGCCCTCACAGCCAAGGCTATGAAGGAGGACCGGGCCAAGTGTATTGAAGCCGGAGCCTCCGATTATATGAAGAAACCGATCAGTACGGATCAGCTTCTTTCGTTAATGCGCGTCTGGTTGTATTCGTAAGGGTGATTTCGGGGTAATAGCTATACAGCAGGTTCAAACCAAGTACGGAAATAAGGCGCAGGCAAGGGAGTATTGATGACAATGGCAGCGATGGAGCACGGATATGAGGGTCAGGGGAATCCGCCGGAGAGCAAGCAGGAGCTTGAACAGATTGAGATTGAGCTGCTTCTGAACGGAGTACACCGTTTGTATGGATATGATTTCAGGAATTATGCCCTGCCTTCCTTGAAGCGGCGCATCTGGCATCATGTCCATGCGGAGAGCTTACCTACTATTTCTGCCCTGCAGGAAAAGGTGCTGCATGACCGTGCCTGCTTCGAGCGGTTCGTGTATAGTCTCTCGATCCCTGTGACAGAGATGTTCCGTGATCCCGGACTCTTCCTGACCTTCCGTCAGAAGGTCATTCCGCTCCTGCGGACCTATCCTTATATCCGGATCTGGCATGCCGGCTGCTCGACAGGCGAAGAGGTCTACTCGATGGCAATTATGCTGCATGAGGAAGGATTATATGACAAGGCTAGAATTTATGCCACGGACATGAACGCCCGTTCCTTGCAGCAGGCCAAAGAAGGCGTGTACGAGATCGGCAAGATGAAGCAATACACCAAGAACTACCTTGAGGCCGGAGGCACGGGCGTCTTCTCGGAATACTATACAGCGAAATATAACTCAGTGATTCTGCAGCCGTATTTACGCAAGAACATCATTTTTGCAGAGCATAATCTGGCAACGGACACTTCCTTCAACGAATTCAATGTGATCCTGTGCCGGAATGTAATGATCTACTTCAACGACGAGCTCCGCGATCATGTGCATGGCTTGTTCCATGAGAGCCTCAGCAGGTTCGGAGTGCTGGTCCTCGGTTCCAAGGAATCTATTCATTTCACACGATACAGTGACAGCTACGAGCCGCTGGACCGGGTAGAGAAAATATACCGCAAAAATAAATAGCGGGTAAGGAGGGACCTATGGGGGTTCAGGAACCGATTCATATACTGCTGGTTGACGACCGTCCCGAGAATTTGCTGGCACTCGAAGCCGTCCTTGAGAGTCAGCATTACAAGCTTGTCAAAGCCAATTCTGGAGAAGAAGCACTGCGGTGCTTATTGAAATATGAATTCGCCGTGATTGTTCTGGACGTTCAGATGCCGGGTATGGACGGGATCGAAACCGCCAAGTTAATCAAAGCCAGGGAGAAAACCAAGGATATTCCGATCATCTTCATCTCTGCCAACAGCAGGGAGTCGGAGCATCTCTTCGCAGGGTACTCTGCCGGCGCTATTGATTATATGGTCAAACCGTTTATCCCGCAGATTCTGAAGTCGAAGATTGAAGGCTTTGTGAATATGCATCTGACCAGCAAGAAGCAGCAGATTCAGGCGATGCAGCTGCAGCAGAAGACGCTGGAGCTTGAGCGCATGAACGGTGAACTGATCAAAGCCAAGGAAGAGGCGGAGATCGCGGCTAAGGCCAAGACCGAATTTCTGGCGATGATGAGTCATGAGATCCGCACGCCGATGAATGGCGTAGTGGGCATGATTGATCTTTTGATGGAGACCCAGCTTGCTCCTGAGCAGAAGGAATATACAGAGATTATCCGTAAAAGTGCGGACACACTAATAACCGTGATTAACGATATCCTTGATTTCACCAAGATGGAATCGGGCAAAATGGAAATGGAAGAGCAATTATTCGAGCTGCATACCACCGTTCAGGAGGTATTTAGTCTGTTCTCGGCGGAAGCCGGCAAAAAAAATCTGGAGCTGGCCTATTTCATTGACCAGAAGCTGCCGCGGCTGATTTATGGAGATATGGCCCGGCTGCGCCAGGTGCTGATCAACCTCGTATCCAATGCGGTGAAATTTACCAACCAGGGCGGCGTTTATTTAGTTGCTTCCCTTCTGCCTTCAGCGGATAATAAGCTGGTAATAGAATTTACCGTTAAGGATACAGGTATTGGAATTTCACCGGAGAAATGTGACCGGCTGTTCCAGCCCTTCTCCCAGCTTGATTCCTCCATGACGCGTAAATACGGAGGCACAGGCCTCGGCCTCGCCATCTGCAAGTCCCTCGTGGGCATGATGGGCGGAGATATCCGTGTAGAGTCGATGGAAGAGAAGGGGGCTACCTTTGTATTCACTATCCAGGTTGCCGTGCCGGAGGAAGAGCTGGAAGGCGGCTGCCGGGAAGAGGACGGTACAGCGGACGAGGTAGATGAAGCAAGCCGGAGCAAAGTGCTGGTCGTAGATGACCATCCGATTAATCAGCGCCTTATGGTCAGCATGCTGGATAAGCTCGGATATTGTGCCGATGTTGCTGAGGACGGGAACCAGGCTGTAGAACTGGCCCGGCAATCCGAGTACGATTTTATCTTCATGGACCTGCAGATGCCTGTGATGGATGGTCTTGAAGCCACTTCCCTGATTCGTGAGGAGAGCAGCGGTTCGCCTGACAAGACGGTGATCATTGCGATGACTGCGAATGTGATGGAGGGGATTCAGGACCGCTGCACCGCTGCCGGAATGGACGGCTACATCAGCAAGCCGCTCAAGCTAAGCAGCATCAAACAAATGATCTCCAGATATTCAGGCAGAGATAACCCCGCAACCGCGCGGAACACTTCGCTTTTCAACGCATGACCCATGATTTACCAGTGCCGTCTTGTCTATTTGTTGTTTCAACCCTAGGCTATTAGGGTTATTGGTAAAGAAAACATTTAACCAGGAGAGTTGTCTATGAATACACATAAAAGCGAAAAGTTTCACGCAAAGACCGAAACCGTTGGTTCGGTATGTACTGTTTATCTGACAGGTGAACTCGATCTGTCTGTGGCGCCTGACTTTCGTCTGGTGATGGAACCGCTAGTGGGAGACACGGGGCTTGATCTCGTGATTAATCTGAAGGATCTGAAGTATATTGACAGCACCGGTATCGGAATCCTGTTGTCGATCCTCAAAGCAAGACATGGAATGGACGTCAAGTTCACCGTTGCTGAAGTTCCCCCGCAAATACAGAAGCTGTTTGACATGACCGGCATTTCCAAGTTTTTTGCCTCCCAAGAGAATTCCCACTAGGAAAGGATCGAACTAAGAATGAGTGATGACATACAAAGAGTAGTTCTTCAGTTACCCGCCAGTGCAGAATATGTCGATATTGTCAGACTTAATTTATACGGCATTGCCTCCAAAATGGGTTTTACTTATGAAGACATTGAAGATATGAAGGTAGCCGTCTCGGAAGCATGTAATAACTCCGTGCTCTATGCCTATGGGCAAGCGGACGGTATGGTTGATGTAATCTTTGAGGTAGGATCAAGTGTCTTATCCATTACTGTCAAAGATGAGGGGGAGAGCTTTGACGGTTTGGATGCGTCCGGGGAACGTCTGACGCTTCATGACAAGGAGCTGAATGATGTTCAAGTGGGCGGACTGGGCTTCTATCTAATGCAGGCGCTGATGGATGACGTTAGCGTTGTTAGCGAATCAGGGAAAGGGACAGTCGTTACCCTGACTAAACGGCTCAATTTCAGCGAGGAGAAAGTATGAATGACAAAGTGACTCCCCCAGAGTCCATGAATGAAGCAGTAAGCCTGATCTGGGAATACCAGCAGACGAAAGACAATGAAATCGCAACAGTGCTCATCCGCAAATATGAACCTATGGTAAAGATGGCAGCCGGCAAAATTGCCCGTAACCGTCCGGATCTCTATGAGGATCTGTATCAGGTAGGTCAAATGGCGCTGATCCGGCTGCTGGCGCAATACGACATCAGCTTGGGGATTCCCTTCGAGCCGTATGCGATGAAGAGCATGATTGGACATATGAAAAACTACCTGCGTGATAAATCCTGGTACATACAGGTTCCACGGCGGATTAAGGAAAAGGGCGCGCTTGTTCAGCAGGCCATTGATGAATTGACCATTCGGCTCGAACGTTCTCCGGCGGTTGAAGAGATTGCCCACTATCTGGATCTCACCGTAGAGGAAACTGTGGAAGTACTGGCCGGCAGAGAATGTTATCATTATGTCTCCCTGGATTCACCGCTCTCCCAGGAAGAGAGTGGGGCCACACTCGGTGAATTGATCAGCTCCGATGCGAATGACTACGAGACAGTGGAGAAGCGTATGGATCTCCAGCAGGCGCTCGGACAACTGAAGGAGCAGGAGCAGCAGGTGCTGCTGCTGGCCTTCCAGGATGGCCAATCCCAGCGGGCCATTGCCCAGAAGCTGGGTGTCTCGCAGATGAGCGTATCCCGCATCCAGAAGCGGGCCACCGAGAAGCTGAAGCAGATCATGGCTAATTCATCCTATTAAGAATCAAGGTCATTATATTTATCAGGGCAGGTTCCATCCCGTAAGGGATAGAGCCTGCCCTTTTTTGGGTAGATAAGAATTTATATGTTTTGGGGGCCCCACTTTGTGGGGTTAAAGAGCAACATCCCTCCTGCAGTCTATTCACGGTAGAGTAGGCTGCAGGAGGGATGCGCGGGAAATGTGTTTAGTTAGCATCTATATACTTTTTGATTTCTCCAAGATATTCCCCGATAACCGGTACATTGAGAAACAAACTGAGGATATAGCCAAGGATACCAAGAATGACAAAGGTACCGAGTGAGAGGCCCAGGCCTCTGGAGATCCCGGCCATCAGATTGGTGATAATCCGCTTCTTGGGGTCTGTATAGTTCTCCAGGATATCCTTGAACTCGGATTTCTCCAGTGAGTCGGCGATCTTGTCGAGCCTCGCATTCAAGCGTTTGACCTCATGCCGCAGCTCGAAGGGATGCTCATCTACGTCATAAGCTTTGGTTCTGTTGTCCGCTTCTCCCATAAGGCGTACCTGCTTTCTGTAGCCTGAATCAGGCTTTATTGAGATATAAGACATGCATAAATAGGGAGCGGCCAGCTACGGAAGATCTGGCCGTTCCCTTCAATGTATAATCAGCCTGAACATCCGGGATTAATAAGAGGATTTAACTTCGTCCTTGGCATCCTTCGCTGCGCCTGCGATTTCCTTGGAAGCGTCCTTCGCCTTGTCGGCAACCTCTTGGGAGGTATCCTTGGCTTCAACCGCTATGTCCTGGGAGGCGTCCTTAACGCTGCCCGTGATGTCCTTGGAGGCATCGCTTACCGTTTCGCCAATCTTTTTGCCGGTTTCCGCCAGAGTAGCTGCAATTTGTTGCTTGCTGTCACTGACGGTGGTGAAGATATCGGAGGCCTTGGCTGATACTGTGCCGGCCAGATCAGTAGCTTTTTCACCTACGGTCGTAGCAATCGTCTTGGTCTTGTCAGTTACGGCTCCCGCAACCTCTTTTGTCTTATCCGTAGCTACTGTGAGCTTATCGGACAGGTCACTGCGCATCTCGCGTCCAGGCTTTGGTGCGAATAGCAATGCTGCCGCCGCTCCCAAGAGTCCGCCGATGAAGATCCCTTTTAAGAATGTGCCGCCGCTTTCTACCGGATATTCCTTCTCTGCTTTATTCATTATCAATCACTCCTTGTCAGAATTGTTATTCAAATTCAGGTGAGCCTGAATGTTCTTACTTCGTATATACACTTTGGGCTATGTGCTGAAACAGCGGAATAGCTTGGCAAAGATTGCCGGAGCATAAGGGAGCATTCCAGCCGAAAAGGTGTTTTTTCATACCTAATTGGATGAATATGCGGCTTTACAAGATTGATTGATCTCGAAGGGAAGGGGGTAAGAAATAGTTAATCATAGCGCATCTATACATCCCATATTGAAGAGCATTCATTCCCCTGTTTAGGATATTGATAAGATTCCAACATCTATGGAGGTGCAACATTATGATAAAAGTAGTTACAGCAGCCGAGCGTCATACTTCGAATAGAGAATGGATACACAGTGAATTCAGCTTCTCGTTTGCCGATTATGATGATCCCAGCAACGCCCATTTCGGCGCACTGCTGGCACATAACGACAATGAATTGAAGCCGGAGCAAGGCATGCATGAGCACCCGCATCATGATCTGGAGATTATCACTTATGTGGTATCCGGTGTGCTGAAGCATCAGGATGATCTGGGGAATCATGCAGATCTGCAGGCAGGCAGTGTGCAGCTGATGAGCGCAGGAACAGGCATTAACCATTCGGAGACGAATCCGTCAGACCATGTGGATGTCCGGTTCCTGCAGATCTGGCTGTTGCCCGACCGGCCCGGTAAGACCCCGAAATGGGATGCCCGGTTCTATCCGGCCGAGCTTAAGCTCAACCACCTGCTGCCTATTGCTTCAGGGGAAGGGACTCAGGGTTCGCTGCAGCTGGACAATGATGTTAACATCTACTTGTCCGTTCTGCAGACGAACCGGGAGCTGCGCTATCCCCAGCAGGAGGAGCGGCGAACTCATCTGTATGTCATTTCCGGGAATCTGGAGATCTCATGCGCGGACGGTGTATTCCAGCTCCAGCAGGGGGATGCGGCGCGTATCCGCAAGAGCTGCGAGCTTACGCTCAAAGGCATAAGCAGCTCAGGAGATGCAGAATTCATTCTGATTGATCTCCCTTAGCAGGCCGGAGCATGACAGTAAGATTATTATTGGAGTATACAAAAGCCCTTCAGGTTCAACGTCCCGTCTTACGGACAATGAAGCTGAAGGGCTTTATATTGTATACGAACTGCTGGTGCTATTTCTTGCGCAGGCGGCCAAGCTCTGAGACGAGCGCCTCCACCTGGGAGATACTGAGCCGGTCACTGCCCATCGCAACCTCATAAATATCCTGGATATCCTCATACTGCTCCACCGAAAAGGCGGACGCCTGCATTGCAGCGGCACTGGCCATTTTCAGCTTGCTTTTGATGCCTTCAATCATATATTCAACGTTCTCCTGGCTTGGTTTTGACAAATCCATTGAGTATAACCATCCTCCCTGAGTAATATAGAATGTGAACCGGTATAGTTCAAATATCTTATCATGTTTGGGCAGGGGATGACCATTTTTTTGTCCAGATCACGCAAACATGTTAAATTAAAGGTAAATATAACTGGCTGCTTAGCAAGGGGGAGAGAGTCTTTGGCCATCAGAGAAGAAGAGAGCAGAAAACGGCGTAAAATGGATGCCGGGGGACTGGCGGCTTTCTTCCGCGGGATCGCAGACGAGTATTCCGCTGAGCAGCTGACCTTCCTCTGTATCGGAACAGACCGCTCCACCGGAGATGCACTGGGGCCGCTGACGGGAAGCCGCCTGCTGGAGTACGGATTTCCGCATGTAACGGGTACGCTTCCGGCGCCCTGTGATGCGGATAATCTGATTCAGCGGATAACAGAGATTCCGGAAGGGCAGATTATTATCGCTGTTGATGCCTGCCTGGGACCGCCGGCCGCACTGGGCTGTTACTTTGCGGCCGCGCAGCCGCTGCGTCCGGCAGAATCTGTAGGGGGACTCTTGCCTGCTGTAGGAAATTACAGTCTGGCGGCGATCGTTGATGTGAACAGTCCGCGTCCTTACCGGACCATCCAGACTACCCCGCTCTACCGGGTAATGGTTATGGCCGACCAGATTGCCAGGGCAGCCGCCCTGGGATTCGGACTTACGGATTGAGAGCGTTTCAAATCAGCTGTTCTAGCTTATTAATATAGACCACTACATAGAAAGAGGGTAAGCAGCCATGGAAAATGTTCGATGCGAGGGAAGCAACATTTGCTACAGTGATCAAGGCGAAGGGGATGTAATCGTGCTGCTGCACGGATTCTGCGGGAGTGCCGAATACTGGGAAAAGGTGATTCCCGGCCTTACAGCCCATTACCGGGTCATCGCTCCGGATCTGCGCGGGCACGGGGCTTCCGATGCTCCGCTTGGAGCCTATACCATCGAGCAGATGGCCGATGATGTGCTGTCGCTGCTGAATGCCTTGGAGATTCAGGAATGTTATCTGCTGGGACATTCGCTCGGAGGCTATATTACCCTGTCGTTTGCCCAGCGCCATGCTTCCCGGTTGAAGGGCTTCGGGCTGATTCATTCCTCCGGGTATCCTGACAGTGAAGAAGCCAAGGAGAACCGGCTGAAGAGCGTCACCATGATCCAGAGCGAAGGCATCTTTGCTTTTGTGGATCAGCTGGTGCCTGGACTGTTTGCTCCTGGAGCGGAGCCCCGGCTGCTGGAACGGGCCAAGGAGATCGGCTACAAGACTCCGCCGCAAGGCGCGGTTGGCGCGTCCTTGGCGATGCGTGAGCGCCCGGACCGCCGAGATGTGATCTCGGCAACGGCGCTGCCGGTGCTTCTCGTTGCCGGAGCTGAGGATTCGAAGGTGACGCCGGAGCGGACGTTCACCTCAGACAACCGGAATATCACCAAGGTGACGTTGCCGGGTGTAGGCCACATGGGTATGTTTGAAGCACCGGAGCAATTGGCGAAGATTATTAAGGATTTCGTTCAGGCCCCTGTGCAGAAGTAAATTACATCAGGCAATAGGGACAGAAGGCAGCACTTCCGCTCTCCGGCGGGTGCTGCCTTCTGTTTGCTGTGCAAATATAAGAATTTATTGGCTGGATTTTATTGAAACTTACGGATAGCCGGAACGCACAGCACCAGGGCAACACAGGAGAGGCCCAGGCCGGAAAAAATAATAATGGTCGATACTCCTCCGATCTGGTCGGCCAGCCAGCCGACTAAGATATATCCGACCGGCAGCAGGGCGAAGGACCCAAACATATCCAGACTGGCTACCCGTCCGAAGGCTTCCTTCGGAACAAGCTCCTGCAGGCTGATCTCCCAGATCAGCCCGAAGATCATTAGTCCGAAGCCTTCTACGGCAAATAAGGTGACAGCTGCTGCCGGAGTGCCTGCGAACGGGAGCAGCAGCAGAGCAGCCCCGCTGATCAGTGCGCCGCCGTAAGCCAGGATGCCGCGGTGATTCCATTTCGGCCGCAGGCCGTACAGCAGGCCGGCCGCTATGGCCCCGACACCGGAGAACGTAACGGCCAGGCCATAGAGATAAGGAGGCCAGCCGTGATGGACCTTGAACAGCCAGGGAAGAAGGACGCTGATTACGCCCGTATAACATATATTGACGAAGCAGAAGGCGAGAATTGTAATCCAGAGCCAGGGCTGGCTGCGCAGAACATGTATTCCTTCGGCGAAATCCTGCCTCCAGTGCGGAGCGGGAGAGGTCCCGGCAGCAGGCTTAGCCGGGATGTCAGTCTCAGTGGCAGCAGACTGCAGCCGGGTCATCATCACTCTGCGCAGATAGACCAGGCAGATGAGGGAGATAAGATAGGTGAAGGCATCAATTCCGAAGCCGATGCCCGCGGACAGGTGGGTAATCAGCAGTCCCCCTAACGCGGGACCGATCAGCCGCACGGACTGGGTTGTGATCTGAGTTAAAGAATTCGCTGCTACGCGGATATCCGGAGTGAATACGGTAGCGCGGACGGCAGCGTAGGCAGGCTGGAATAAGCCGTCCAGCAGGCCGTAACAGGCAACTAGTCCATAGAGCAACGGAATGCTCAGCACTCCGGTCAAGGACAGCACAGCAGTCGTAATCATAACGATGAACCGGGCAATATCGGCCAGCATCATAATCCGTACACGGTCGTAGCGGTCGACAATATGTCCGGATACCGGAAGCATGATTACATTAGGCAGCATGTAGGCGGCCATGACCATCCCCATAATGGTGGTGGAGCCGGTCAGGGAATAGACCAGGACAGGCAGGATAACCATGGTTACCGAGCTGCCCAAAAAAGAAACTAAATGTCCCAGCCACAGGTAAGGAAAGGCGCGGGATTGCCGGAAAGGGGCGGCGAAGCCCTCAAGCGGATGATGCTTCGGTTGTCCGGAAGGGCCAGCGGTGCTCATCTATTAATGTGCCTCCTCTTCCGGCTGCGCAGCAGCATCGGAAGACTGCAGACGGCCCAGCATCACTTCCACACCGTATTCGTCACCTTCCGTTACCTTGGACTCCCAGGCGGTAATCAGCTCCAGCAGCTCCTGGTGGAATTCCGCAAGCTCCTGAGGAGAGAGAGTAAGTCTGGTATTGAAATGCCGGGTCTGGTCTTCTTCGCGGAAGTGAAGGCTGCGAAGCGCCTCCGAGTGGAACACCGTACCTTTGGAACGGTAAAATTTCTGGATGATTCCTCCTGCGGCTTCTGTACGGACAAGCTCCAGCAGACCGCCCTCATAGAGCTTGACGATATGGTAGTGAATATTACCCGGAGTCTTGTTCAGCTTCTCCGCAACCTGCTTGGATGTAAGCGGCTCTGCCGACAGCGTGTGCATAATCTTAATCCGTAAGGCGCTCTCCAGCAGCTTATCCTGTTCCGGCGTAACGTTTAAAATCCGGTTGCTTGACTGCAGATCCGGTTGACCTGAAACGGCTGCTGTGATGGAGTCTTGCGTGTTGGCGGTTGGCTTGGTCATTAATAAACCTCCTATGTAGGGTCCGTTTTAACATGTATACAGTCTGTATCCAATTCCAATCTGCTAAATAGTTCAATCTGGAATACAGATCGAGTAACTGAATTATAGTTGATCATTATAGTATGGTCAAGACTTAACTCCGCACAGTGGCGCCGGAGAGACGAATGGTTTAACCCTCAGTTGACAGAATTCTCCCATCTTCTTTAAGTGGGGGATGAATGGAAACGGTCTAATCTACATGGATTCTAACCGCCTAAGATGCTATAATTAAAGTATTCAGTCGTATCTTGGAAAGGTCAGTGAAGTTAATGAAATTAGACTCGAATAACCATTCAGTGTTCTCCCTTCACTTTCACCTTATTCTAGTCATCAAGTATCGTAGGAAAGTCATTACAGATCCCATATCGGAACGTCTGAAAGAGATATTTGCATCCATTCAGCCTACTTACAATGTGACTTTGCAGGAATGGAATCATGACAGGGATCACGTTCATATCCTAATGAAAGCTCATCCTAATACCGACATTTCTAAATTTCTCAACGCTTATAAAAGTGCATCATCTAGGCTGATCAAGAAGGAGTTTCCTACCCTCCGAACATCACTTTGGAAAGAGGCCTTTTGGTCACGCTCTTATTGCTTGCTTACCACGGGTGAAGCGCCAATAGACGTCATTCAAAAATACATCGAAACCCAAGGGGGGAAAGGGTGATCGCCATTGCTGAAAGCCTACAAATACCGTATCTATCCAAGCCATGGGCAACAACACTACTTCGCTAAAGTGTTCGGATGCGTTCGCTTCATCTACAACAGAATGCTTGCAGATAAAATTGAACATTACAAGCAAACGGAAACGATGCTGAGGAATACACCCGCACAATACAAAAAGGAATTCGACTGGCTGAAAGAAGTCGATAGCCTTGCCTTAGCGAATGCACAACTGAATTTAGACAAGGCTTATCAGAATTTTTTTCGGGACCAGAAAACGGGATTTCCTAAATTCAAGAGCAAGAAGACGAGTAATCATCGCTTCACAACGAATAACCAAAATGGAACCGTGGCTATAGAGGATGGATATCTTAAGATTCCAAAGCTAAAAACGGGCATTAAAATCAAGCTGCACCGCCCATTCGTGGGACTGATCAAATCATGCACGATTTCAAAAACACCAACGGGAAAGTATTATGCTTCCGTATTGGTTGAAACGGATATCGTCCAGTTGCCCAAAATGCATACGAAGATTGGCGTTGATCTTGGGCTGAAAGACTTTGCTGTGACTTCAAATGGCGAAATCATATCCAATCCTAAATACTTGCGTACGTCTGAAAAGCGATTAGCGAAGCTGCAAAAGGATGTATCGCGGAAGAAGAAGGGAAGCCATAACCGTCATAAGGCTAGGCTGAAAGCTGCCAAGTTACATGAAAAAATAGCGAATCAGCGTAAAGACTTCTTGCATAAAACGTCTGCCAAAATGATAAACGAAAACCAAGTTATCGTGATGGAAGACTTACGTGTAAAGAATATGATGCAGAATCACAAACTTGCAAAAGCGATTAGCGAGGTATCTTGGCGTATGTTCCGTTCGATGCTTGAATATAAGGCTCAATGGTATGGCAGAGAGCTTATTATTGCCCCTAAGCACTATGCAAGCAGTCAGCTTTGCTCCTGTTGCGGTTATAAGAACGCAGAGGTGAAGAACCTCGCCTTGCGGGAGTGGACTTGTCCAGAATGTAACGTGCATCATGATCGCGATGTAAACGCTGCTCAAAACCTACTCAAACTAGCCATGTGATATGGCAATGATTGGGCTAGGGACTAGCCTTTGAGCTTGGGTAAACTTGGAGCAGTAGCTTCATTGACCAAGAAGCCGCCACCTCTTAGGTGGATGGTAGTTCACGATGAGTCCAACAGCAAGCAGAGGATACAGAAGAGAAGCAACTGCGTAACGAAAGGAGCTCGGTATGTTCCGGAGGGATTATATTGTACGGATGATTGAGGATATGACAGCTATGGTCGCCAAAGTAATGACCCTGAAGCAGGATAAAAAAACAACGGAAGCCCTGTGGGAAGTGGATGAGCTGCTGATGCGGCATTTCCGGTTGAATTCACGCCTGCTCAATTCGTTGTCCGTAGAGGATATTATTGATATGTTCCGTCTTGGCACAGTGCTGGAGGCGGATAAGCTGCAAGGGGTAGCCCGGCTGCTGAAGGAGGAAGGCGGGATTTACGCGGCCAAAGGAGACCGGGATGCGGCCCTGTTCAGGGCGATGCGTGCCCTGCATTTATTCATTTATGCCGATCTTCATGGCGCGGACCGTGAGCTGCTGAACATGACGGAAGAGATAAATGAGCTGCTGGAGGAAGTGGAGCCGTACCGCCTTCCCGCCAAGACCGAACGCCTCTTGATGGCGTACCACGAATCTCAGGGGCACTACGCCAAGGCGGAGAACAGTCTCTACCGGCTCTGGGAGCAGGGGGAGAATGTAGCCGAGGAAGGCAGGGAGTTGTACGGACGGCTGCTGCTCTTGAGTCCGGAGCAGTTAGCCCAGGGCAGTCTTCCTCTGGAGGAAGTGCAGCAGGGCAGGGAAGAATGGAGCAAGCTCACGGTTAATGCTATAATATAACGATATTCAGGAGACAACGTGCTCTATTTTATATACCCGAAAGTGAGATGTACCCATTTGGAAGCGTTGAAGGAATTGATCGAGCAAGTGATAACCGGCCGCACTCTGATTACGGCTACACTAAGCCAGCTGCGCAGCAAGGGCGATGCCGCCTACAATAAAGTACAGGTTAAGCCTGTTGAGCTAAAAGGGAAGCTGCATTATCAGTTTGCCTATTATATCGGCCCTAAGGTGGAGCACCGTAACATTCCGGCAGAGGATGCCGCTGAAGAGATGCTCTCTTTGCTGAGGGACACCTTCCGCCAAGGTCTGCTGTGTACGGCCGGTGCCGACTATCAGGTGCTGATCAGCAAGAAATACAAGGTATCGATTCTGACCAAATCAGCCAGCAAGCAGGAAGCGCCGGATCTGGCCCATAACCGCCGGAAGCAGTATGTGCTGGATGAGGGGGAGCCGGTGCCGTTCCTGGTCGAGCTTGGCATTATGAACAGCGAAGGCAAGGTGCTGGCCAAGAAATATGATAAGTTCCGCCAGATCAACCGGTTCCTGGAGATGGTTCAGGATGTGCTGGGCGATCTGCCGGCAGGCCGGCCGCTGACGATTGTGGATTTTGGCTGCGGCAAGTCTTATTTGACCTTCGCGCTGTATCATTACCTCGCCGTCCGCGAGCAGCGGGAGCTGAATATTGTCGGTCTTGACCTTAAGGCGGATGTCATTGCGCATTGCGGTGCGCTGGCTGCCAAGCTGGGCTATGACCGGCTGAAGTTCCTGGTGGGCGATATCGCGGACTATAATGAGCTGGATCAGGTGGACATGGTGGTCACGCTGCATGCTTGTGACACCGCCACCGATGCTGCACTGGAGAAGGCTGTACGCTGGGGCGCATCGGTGATCCTCTCGGTGCCCTGCTGCCAGCATGAGCTGTTCGCGCAGGTCGAGAGCGAGGTGCTGAATCCGCTGCTGTCACACGGCATCCTGAAGGAGCGGTTCTCGGCGCTCGCCACCGATGCAATCCGGGCGAAGCTGCTGGACCTGATGGGCTACCGCAGCCAACTGCTGGAATTCATCGATATGGAGCACACCCCGAAGAACATCCTGATCCGCGCCGTCCGCAGCGACAGCGGTGACCGGGCTGCCAAATGGCGTGAATACACCGCATTCCGCGATTTCCTCGGTGCCAAGCCTTACCTGGAACGCGTCTGCTCCGACCTGCTGCCCACCGGCAGTACGGAAGTTTAATTCATGTGTTGAATAGTTTAGGGTATGACAGACCGGCCGCTTCCTGATGGGGGCGGCTGTTTTTTTGCGGGTTCGGGGCTGTATGTGAAAAACCGAACACAATTTGTGCTGACGCGAAGGTGGGTAGGCAGGATGATGGCTATAGATAGCTTTTGAGAGTCAATAGTGCTCTTGAATTGGGGGGGAGCCACTTTTGGTGGAATGAGGTGCACAAGTGATCTTCAATTGCGTGTTCGAGTTACTTTTGGTGGAATCAGGTGCACAAGTGCTCTTCAATTGAGTGTGTAAGCTGCGTTTGGGTGTGATCAGGTGCATAAGTGCTCTTCATTTGAGCGTGTGAGATGCGTTTGGTGAGATCAGGTGCATAAGTGCTCTTCATTTGCGTGTTCGAGCTTAATTAGAGGGGAGCGGTGGCCTCTTCTGTTTTCCGGTAAATATGGGCAGACTGTTAAGCATCATGAGCAATAGGAGATTTAGGATGCGGGTGAACGGGAATGAACGGCAAAATGATTGGTTGGTTACTTTGGTTTGCGGGTTGGCGTTAATAGCAGCGGGGACGGCGGCGTGTGTGCTGAGAGGGTTCTTTTTCACCGGGGAGATGTATTTGTTCCTGACGGTGTGGTTTGGCTTGTGCGGAGTCTTGCTGGGATTGGTAGTTATCTATATGGCGGCTGGTAGAGGGGCGCAAGAAGAGGAGCAGCCTGAACGTAGAAAGCATATTCGGGAGTTGGCTGGCAGTATAGGTGGAGGGAGGGGGCTGGCTGTCTGGGGGTTACTCAGCGCTTGTGTGCTACTCTCTCTCTTATACGCTATCCAGGCACTAGGCAGACCCGTATCCGCCCAAGGAACAGTGAATGAAATGCTGCGCTCAGGCTTTTACACTAGCTTTGTTACATTCGCTTTGCTGGCGGCACGAACCCGCCGGGGAAGAACTCTTCTTGCAGCAGTGTGGCATCTGATTGGAATCACTATTAGTTTGTCGGCCCTTTTGGCGGTCTGCGGAGGTCTGCCGATTCCTTATGCGGTGGCGTATACCCAATCGCCGGGAGTCAGTGCCACTGGTGCCAGGCTGGCCGGGCTGCTTCAGTATCCGAATGCCTTTGGTGCGGTGATGGCCGTGTATTTACTGGAACGGCTGTTTGCAGCCGCTTATAGCTTCGGGTCTGGAGATTCTGGGAAAGCAGCGGATGGGGAGAAGAACGGTGCGTTTGGAGGCGTGGCTGTAGGCGGAGTAGATAAGGGAGGTGCAGGCAGCAGTGCGGTGCGTGCGAGTGTCAGTGGAGCGGGTGAGGTAGGGGCAGAAGGTGCGGGTGCAGGCAATAATGCTGAGCGTTCGGGTGTCAGGGGAGCGTGTGAGGTAGGTACAGAATGCGCGGGTGTGGACAATAATGCTGAGCGTATGGGTGTCAGGGGAGCGGGTGAGGTAGGTACAGAAGGTACGGGGGCGGGCAATAATGCTGAGCGTATGGGTGTCAGTGGAGCGTGTGAGGTAGGTGCAGAAGATACGGGTGCGGGCAAAAGTTCGGAGCGAACGGGGAGCAGCAGGGCGGGGGAAGAAGGTACAGGAGATGCAGGCATCAATTGGGAGCGGACCGGAACCTGGTCCGCTTCGCACTGGCTAAGAGCGGCGCGCCTGCTGCCGCTCTTCCCGTACGCCGCCGCGCTGCTGCTCAGCGAGTCGCGCGGCGCATGGCTGGCTGCGGCTGCCGCCGGTGCCGCAGCCCTTCTCCTGAAGCGGCAACTGTTCGTGCCGCTTCTAATCACCGGCGCCGCCCCCGTTGCCGCGGCGGCGCTGCTCTACCGCCAGCTGGCCCGCTCCGGGCTGGCGGCAGAGCCCCTGCCCGGCCTGCTGCTGCTGGCCGGGCTTTGGGCCGGCGCGTGGCTAGCCGGCCTATGGCTGCACCGCCGCAGCTGCCGTGCGGCGGGCGGGCACCGCGCCGCCGTGCTGGCGCTGGCGGCGGCGGGCTGGACGGCGGCGGCCAGCGCCGTCCTGCTGCTGGTACGCGCACGGATTACCGGGCCGTCACCGACGGCCGCCGCGCGCGGGCTGTTCTACCGCGACGCCTGGAGGCTCGCGATAGAGGCGCCTTGGCTGGGGCGCGGGGGCGAGACCTGGCGGCATACGTACCAGGCCGCCCAGTCCCGCCCCTACGTGGGCAGCCAGGTGCACAGCGGTTACCTCGACATCCTGCTGAACCTCGGGATGGCGGGTCTGGCTGCGGTCCTCCTGCTGCTTCTGGCCGCAGGAGGGCTGGTATTCAAGGCGTCACCAAGACTGCTTCCGCCTCTGCTGGTGATTATTCTGCATAGCGCAGCCGATTTCGACTGGAGCTATGGACTGGTCTGGTTGCTGCTGCTCCTGCTGCCCGCTTGGGCAATTGCCGAAGCAAACAGCCGGACCGCTAGGACGGCTGTCCCTACAGTTCTGCATGACTCCCGTTGGCGGCGCAGCAAGCCGGCTGACCAGCGAAAGAACCGGCTTCGCCGATTATGGAGATACGCAGGCATAACCGTTCTCTGCGGGCTGACCCTTCTATGCAGCAGTCTTTCCTTCCAGGCCATGAAGGGGGCGGCCCTATTCAAGCAGGCGGTCAGAGAGAATGATCCTGCCGTAAGAATTACGCTGCTGCAGCAATCACTGAGCTGGAATCCGAGAGAGCCGCAGACTGCGGTTGCATTATCGCGGCTGCTTCCACAGAAGCAGGGGGTTGATCTGCTCCTGCGAAGCCTGTCATTCTCTCCGGGGGACGTTGCCCTGCACGGGGAGCTTGCGGCAAGTTATCTGCGGGGCAGTGATCCTGGAGAAGCGTTATACTGGGTCCGCCGCAGTCAAGAGACGGATCACTTTAATGCTGCCAGAAGGCTTGCTGCTTTAAGAGGAATGCTTGAGATGGGGGAACGCAGCTTGGCAGAGGGAGACAGACGTATAGCGGCGGACAGCGCGGCGGCGGGACTAGAGCTGCTGCGGCAGTACAGCCTGCTGACCGCCAAGGAGCAGGACAGAGGACCGCAGCACAATGACCGCAACTTCACCCTGCTTCCGCAGAGTGCAGGGATCTACTTTCAGTTAACACATTTACAGTCCCAGGCGCTGCTTAGCTCCAACGACAGATAAGACGCACCTCAGAGTGGAATTCGGGGCTTGGTAGCCGCTGGGGTGAACATATCAGCATAATGACCGCAGCTTTACCCTAAGACTGTCCATCACTGGAATCTCTTTTATTAGCCTGCCTCCCGACTAATCTCAGACTTTAACACTCCGCGAGATCAGCCATGAGTACACAATAGGGACAATAATCATGATTACCAGAGCAGTGATGATCATGCTGATCGACAGCATAACGGGCATGAAGGCTGCAAGCGCAATTAGCAGACCGCCGCTCACCCACATCCTCCCGGAGAAGCGGTGGGTTCTCCGCCATACGGCAGGGTTATGCAGCGTCCAGGGCGTGCGGATTCCCGTGAAATAATTATCCCTGATCTGCGGCAGGAAATTCCCGATTACAGCCAGCAGCAGTCCCACACTTACAGTAGCCCACTTCGCGGCGGCGAAATGCTCATCCAGCCCGTAGCTGACCGACAGCACAAGGGCGGCATCACATATGACGGCAATGGTGAGACGGCCCATTTTGTAAGCCCCCTGGAACTTATTATAATTCTCTCCCTTGGGATCAATATTACGTATAAACTGTATCGCCAAAGGAAAAATCAATCCTATAAAAGAGAACAAAGCAATAACCGAACCCTTGCTCCAGTAAGTGTTGACCTTGCCGGTAAGACTGAATTGGGCGGGAAGCTGATCCGGCAGCCTGTCGTAATTCACCAGCGCATAGCCCAGTGAGAGGAACCCGAGAATGACAATCAGCGTATCCTGCCACTTCCATGTGAAATTCTTCATCAATGTTCATCCTCCGTATGTTTAATAGCGTGCGGGTTACTTTTTCCTTTTGGGTCCTGAACCCTTTGAGCCAACATCCGCATGTTCTTCGGGTTGGCTGTCCGTACTGCCCTTGCCTGTACCCGTCAATTCGAGAAACCAGCCAAGCACCTCTTCAAGTACCGTGGAGTCCAGCGAATAGACGATAAATTGCCCGTTACGTTCGTCCTGCACCAGCCCCGCGTGCTTCAGCGCATTGAGGTGGTGAGAGATGCTGGGCTTCGTCATATTGAAAAAATCGGCGATTTCCCCGGCCGTCCGGTCCTTTTCACGCAGCAGCCGGAGAATTTTCCTCCGGGTCGGGTCTGCGAGCGCTTTGAACGATTCGTTCCGTTTCCAGCCTTTGTCAATTGCAGATTTCACTCTTGAATCAAAGGAATCCTTCCGCTTCATTTCCCTCAACTAGAAGTCGTAAGCCTGCATATGCTAGAATAGGCTAGGAGAAGCTGGATACATAGAGCGGTTAAGCAGATGGGTTCTGCCAGCAGAATACCAGGCTATTACGCCATACGGGAGGAGACCTGCAGTGCACTTTATATCTGATGTCATTTCACATTTGTTTGAATGGATTCAGTCTCTGGGCTACTTTGGAATTATGATCGGGCTCATGATTGAAGTCATTCCAAGTGAGATTGTCCTGGCTTTTGGCGGCTATTTGGTCTCACAAGGCGATATTAACTTTTTTGGCGCCGTGCTGTTCGGTACCGTCGGGGGAGTGATCGCCCAGATCTTTGTTTATTGGATTGGCCGTTATGGCGGCAGGCCTGTGCTGGAGAAGTACGGCAAGTACATTTTCATCTCCAAAAAGCATATTGACCACTCTGAAGAATGGTTTCAAAAGTATGGAACCGGTGTGATTTTCACCGCCCGCTTTATCCCGGTTGTCCGCCATGCCATATCGGTCCCGGCCGGTATTTCCCGCATGCCGCTGGGCAAATTCACTTTGCTGACAACCCTTGCAGTCATTCCATGGAGCGCGTTGTTTGTCTATCTGGGGTATACGCTTGGAGACAAGTGGGAGACCATTGATGAGGTCGCAGCCAAGTACACTCATGAGATTCTTCTTGGCGCTATTGCGGTAATTATTCTGTATTTCCTGTTCAAGTGGTACAAATCCAAAAAGAAGGGTAGTGCAGTATGAAGCAGAATGTAGCATCCAAATTTGGCCAAGGCCTGACTCCGCGCCAGTTCGTGGAAGCCATGACGAAGAACCAGCAGGCTTTTGAATCCTGGTACGAGAAGTTCACCTGGGAAGACGAGAGTGACCGAGAATATTTCGAGAGCCTGAATCACCGTGATGATCTGCGTGTGCTGATTCTGGCTGCGGACTGGTGCGGAGATGTGGTCCGCAATGTCCCGGTGGTCTTCCGGATTCTGGAGACTGCGGGTATCAAGACGGAAGTGCTGATTCTCGAAGAGAACCAGGACCTGATGGACAACTTCCTGACCATGGGCGGCCGTTCCGTTCCCATCGTGATTTTTGCGGACACCGGAGGTTATGTACTGGGGCAGTGGGGACCGCGTCCGGAGCATGTCCAGACCCTGATGAGAGAATTCAAACGGGAGAACCCGGACCGCGAAGCAGCGGACTATGACAGCAAAATTACCGAAGTGCGCAAAGCAATGGGGCAAGCCTACGGAGAAGGAACGGAATCACACGCAGTTATCGCCAAAGAGCTGCGCAGTCTGATCTCCGGATTCTAATGCCGATGCTTAATATTCGTTCTTATAATCTGGGGGCACTCCAGACCAATGCCTACCTTCTGACGGGGGCAGACCCTAAGCGCGGTGTC
Organism: Paenibacillus sp. FSL P2-0136; assembly: GCF_037975325.1. Taxonomy (NCBI): domain Bacteria; kingdom Bacillati; phylum Bacillota; class Bacilli; order Caryophanales; family Paenibacillaceae; genus Paenibacillus; species Paenibacillus sp. FSL P2-0136. Next base: position 6,190,386 of record NZ_CP150244.1, on the reverse strand, counting down.
ATCATTGATCCAGGTGCTAATCCTGCGGGTCTGCTCCGCGGCGCTGAGGGAATGGAGATTGAAGCGATTCTTCTGACGCATGCCCATTTCGACCATATTGCCGGGCTGGACGAGGTCCGCAAAGCGAAGAAGTGCCCGGTTTATATCCATCCGCTGGAGAGTGAGTGGCTGGGCAGCCCGAAGCTGAACGGCTCCTTGATGTGGCCTGATACCACGCCTCCCGTCAGCACAGATCCGGCAGAATACGATCTGGCGGAAGGCCAGATTCTGAAGCTGCTAGGTCTTTCTTTCCGGGTGCTGCATACACCGGGACATTCACCGGGAAGCGTCAGCTTCCTGTGCGGGAATGATTTGTTCGCTGGTGATGTCTTGTTCAAAATGGGAGTGGGACGTACCGATCTTCCGGGCGGCAGAGAACGGGATCTGATTGACTCGATCCGCGGCAAGCTCTACCGGCTGGATGAGGAAGTGAGAGTGTTTCCCGGACATGGTCCGCGAACCTCAATCGGCTATGAAAAGCTTCACAACCCTTATGTTCCGATGTAAGAGGACGCCAAAGCCGTTTCCGTTTGCCGTGTAACGACATCTTTTGGCCGGATTTGACACAAATCGGGAAATTAGAGGTAGACAAGCCGGGGCCAGATTGTTACAATATGGTTAATTAAATGTAACATTTACCTCGCGAAGCACGCAGACTGTGGAATAATCCCGGTTTGCGTTCTTTTTTTTGCCTATAGAGATGAATTTTATTGGGGGAAGCAGAATGAAGGATAATATGCATTGCCAGTTGGATTACGGGGAATTAGAAGCGAAAGATTCATTGATAGCGGAGCGGAATGAAGTGAATGATCTGGCCGGGAAGAGTGATACTAAGTATACGCTGTTCTGGAGCTTTCCCGGAGGCAAGGGGGCTATTCAGCCATGGAGACGCAGACTGTGGGAGCTGCAGAATAATTCTGACTCGGAATGAACGATAACTATTACATAGACGTATTACAGGTGTGACAGAAGAGATAAGGGGAGGGGCTATGGGCGACACGACGCTGGAGATGATCAGTCAGGCACAGCAGGGTGACGCTGCCGCACTGGCGGTGCTGCTGCGGGAGCATTATCCCTTCCTGTACAAGTATCTGATCAAAGCGACACTTGACCCTTTGCTTGCGGAAGAGATTGCTCAGGACACGATGGTCAGATGCATGGAGAAGATCGGGACTTATAATGGGACCTCGGCATTCTCTTCATGGCTAATTACCATTGGCAGCCGGTTGTATATTGACCGTAAGCGGCGCTGGAGCCGGGAGGCGCAGTGGCGGGAAGGGCAGATGCAGGAGCAGGGTAACCGCAGTCTGCGCTGGAGCTTTGAGAGCCGGAATATGGAGTGGAGTGAAGTGCTCGACGCCTTGTCGCGTCTATCCTCTGCGCACAGAATGGCTGTGCTGCTGAAGCATTATTACGGATACAGCTACGATGAGATCGGGGAGATGCTGGAGATCCCTTCCGGAACGGTCAAATCACGGGTAGCTGCCGGACTGGGTCAACTGCGAAAGGAGCTGAATGAGGATGAGGTTTAAGAGTGACGAGGAGCTGCTGGGTAAGCTGTCCGAAGAACTGGATCATCTGGATATGCTGTACGCCGATGTTACTCTGCCCTCCTTGCCGGAGCTGGAGCAGCTAATTGCCGGGGAAGCTGTCCGCCGGAGGAAGCGGCGCCGTAAGGAACTGCTGCTATTCATTCTAGTGGCTCTTGTGCTGGTTACCATAGTGATTTCTATTCTAAGTACGGCGCCGGTGCTGTATTGGAGTCTGCAGGCAGTGTTCATTCTGAGCGCACTTGGCAGCCTGGGAGCAGCGCGGATCAGACACGGGCGGGAGGAATCATAATCGTGAAGGAGCTGCAGGAGATACCTGTTTGGATTTGGATAATTCTTGCAGTTGTGCTGCTGCTGCAGGGAACCTGGCTGTTCCGTGATGCCAGGGACAGAGGTCAGGGGAGGAAGGCCTGGTTCTGGGGAATCTGGGGACTTACCGGTGCACCGTCACCGGCAGTATGTTACCTGCTGTTTGTAGTTCTTCCAGATAAGCGCAAACGGAAGGCTGGAAGGAGCCGCTGAGACAATCGTCCCTTGCCAGGGAGACAAGGAGGATACCTTTATGAAGGATTTGAATTGGGGATTGATTGGGCCGCTGCTTGCACTGCAGGTAGTGCTGGCAATAATCGGTCTGATTTCATTGAGCAAGACAGAGCAAGTACGCGGACCGAAATGGATGTGGGTTCTGTTCTTGATTTTTGGCAACCTGCTGGGCAGCGTGGCTTACTTCACTCTTGGAAGGAAAGAATTCTGATGCCGCTGCTTGAGGTCAAGGATCTTCACAAGAGCTTTAAGGGGCATCCCTCGGTGAACGGCATCAGCTTTGGAATTGAAGCAGGACGCTGTGTCGCGCTGCTCGGACCCAATGGAGCCGGGAAGACTACAACGCTGCGTATGCTTGCCGGTCTTCTGCCGCAGACTGCCGGAACGATCACTTTTGGCGGGGGCTCTCCGGGGACGGATTACCGTCAGTATTTGGGTTATCTCCCCCAAGCCCCGGCTTTTTACAACTGGATGAGCGGTCACGAATACATCTTATTTGCCGCCAGGATGAGCGGCATGAATGCACGGGAGGCTGCGGCGGCATCGGGCGCTGTGCTGGAGCGTGTGGGACTAGGCTCTGCGGCACGGCGACGGATTGGCGGTTATTCCGGGGGGATGAAGCAGCGCCTTGGGCTGGGCCAGGCCCTGGTACACCGACCGCGCCTGCTTTTGCTGGATGAGCCTGTCTCCGCGCTTGATCCTATCGGACGCCGGGAAGTCATGGAGCTGCTCAGGGACATCCGGGAGGAGACAACTGTTATTTTCTCCACGCATGTGCTGCATGATGCGGAAGAGATATGCGATGATGTCGTATTGATGAACAAGGGGACTATAGCCGTTCAAGGAACCTTGTCCAGTCTCCGCGCAGAGTACAGTCTGCCGGTAATCCGGCTCACTACAAGGAAAGAAGATTTGGCTATCCGCTGGCTTGAAGCGCTTAGACACAAGGACTTTATTGAAGAAGCGCTAATTTCGGATGGTAAGGCCGTGTTCAACGTCACAGATGTAGAACTCGCCCGCCGGACGCTCTTGCAGGAAGCTGTGGAGCTGGATATTCCGCTGCTGCAATTTGAAGCAGGCTCATCGACACTGGAGGACCTGTTCATGAAGGTGGTGGGAACATGAGGAGACTTTGGGCTCTATATTTGAAGGAGATGCTGGAGAGTGTGCGCAGCTATAAGCTGATTTGGATTCCGGTGGTGTTTATTGTTCTGGGAATTATGCAGCCGCTGGTCAGCTTTTATATGGCGGATATCCTGGCGTTCTCTTCCAATGTCCCGGCTGGATTGATGGAGAATATGGAGAGACCGGCCGCGTCTTCTGTAATGGCTCAGGCCCTGGGCCAGTATGGAACAATTGGGATGCTGATTCTGGTGCTGGGAACGATGAACAGCCTGGCAGGTGAGCGCAGCAGCGGTACCTCTGAACTGTTAATGGCGAAGCCGGTCTCCTCTATATCCGTTGTTGCAGCCAAATGGACCGCGAACTTCACAGTGCTGGTTATTGCCATTGGGCTGGGGGCAGCGGGAGCGGCTTATTATACAGTACAGCTTATGGGGGCTTTATCCTGGCGGGATGTGATTGCAGCGTCCGGACTGTATGCGCTGTGGCTGCTCTGTGCGGTGTCGCTTACGCTGCTCTTCAGTGCCTGGCTGCGCGGGCCTGCTGCTGCCGGTCTATCTCTCCTGCTGGCAGCGGTCATGAGCCTCGTCCATGGCCTGTTGCCGGTTAAGCTGAACTGGATGCCTGCTTCTCTGCCGGGAATGTCTGCCGCTGTGCTTGCAGATGGAGGCACCGGAGTGAGCTTGGCACCGATTGTCTCCGCAGTGCTCCTGATTATTATTTGTATTGCCGGTGCCTCACTGCTGGCTGGAAGGAATAAATTGCCAGTTTAGCAAGCTTTGCAATAAGTAAGCGATCTTTCATGAATTTTCAGAGTGTTTTCTGCGGAAATTCATCGTACCATCATCCTGCTGCTGGACAGCTCTATCTTTTTTTAGTAGACTGTTGAAACAAGCAGATCCATGATAGATTTGGTCAGGAGGTAGGATGATGCTGCGTTTAGGAGAGAAGATTGTCATTGTCGCGGACGCTTTTGAGCAGAGTCTTCCTATCGGAGACTATGGCTACCTGATTGCTTACGACCGCAATCCTGATAATGCGTTTGATTATGTCATTCGTGTTCCCGAAGCTAACCGGAATTTCTATGTTACGGCAGAGGATATTGAGGCCGAGGAGCAATTGCTGATAGCAGAAGCCGAGAGAGCCACGCACGAAGCGCTGATAGATTATGCACTGTCAACGTACAACGAGAAGCTGTTCCATCACCTGATGAATGGCGAAGAAGTTGAAGTGGAAGAGATAGAGACAACATCCCAAGAAAGTTTGTCCCAGGCGGATTTCATCAAGCAGGTGAATCTTCGCGCTTGGATTTAAGTAAGGGCCGGCGAATGCCGGCTTTTTTTTGTCTTGTGATAAGATAGGCACGCCGCCTATAATCCACACCCTTGAAACAAAATGACTATTAATTCAAACGAATATTACTATTTTGGTCCAGGAATGGATGATAAGATCAGCAAAGAGCAGGGCAATATAGCTATAAACCGGGGGGGATAAAAAGTCAGCTGCTTACGGGAGACAGCCATGGCGCCTCCCATGCTGTATACGCTCCCATTTATAATTAGAACCGGTCCAGAGTGCGTCCTTGTAAAGTGTTTTCTTTGCGGTAGACTCTGGGCAATGTGCCGGTGACCCTTTTGAAGGCTTTGGTAAAGTAATTATAATCGGGAATGCCGACTTGCTCCGCAATTTCGTAAATCGGACTGTCGGTGTCACCCAGCAGCCTTTTGGCCATTTGGATACGGAGGCTACGGATATATTCTGCCATGCCCATGCCAAAGTTCTGCTCCGAGAGCTTATAGAGATGGGATTTGCTGATGCTGAATGCTTTGCACAGAACGGGAACGGAGAGCGGTTCCTGGATATGCTCTGTAATATAACCGTCGATCTTTTGTGCCAGCGTATCCTCCTTCAGAACCAGCATCCGGGATAGATACAGGTAGCTGGCGCTCATCTCCATGGTTTTGGCGTAAGCATCAATGACTTCCTTGGAGATGTGTTTTTTGCGCTGGAAGGCGCTGTACAGTTTATTCATATCCACATTATAGGGACTCATATTCTCACAGACCTTCTCCCATAACTCATCACGGGACCCGGTCTGCAGCAATTGGCCGAACATAATATATCCGATGACCTGATTGTCCGTTTGAATAGGAACCACCGTTTCGGTAAGTCCGGCATGACATTGATAGGTGTAGAGGGTTTTCTCCTTTTTCACTTGGGTGCAGGCTGCCTGGTCACAGAGGATGCACTGGGCCTCCGCGCGCGGATCACTGCGAATGATATGGCAATATGTCGAATGGCGGGTGGGATAGGCAGCCAGCTCAGTAAAGGAATTGTCGAAAATCACGGTGCGGATACCGGTCAATGTATAGAAATTGCGCAGCAATTCCTTGACTTCGGGCAGGTTGAACAACAAGCTCATGGTTCGGCCTCCTCTTCTTCCGGGCTAATCTGCGTTGCTGGCAACATTGTACTGTATTTGATATGGGACACACAAACCAAGAGACGGAGGTGCTTATTAATGCCGTTAGTCGATATGCCGTTAGAACAATTATTGACTTATGAGGGACGTAATCCCCGTCCGGCCAACTTCGAGGCTTATTGGGAACAAGCACTGCAAGAGATGAGAAATACGGATGCCCGTGTTGAACTGGTGAGAAGCGAATTTCAGGTTCCGTTCGCCGAATGCTTCCATTTGTATTTCACGGGGACAGGCGGGGCGCGTATCCATGCGAAGCTGGTCAAGCCGAAGCATGCTGCAGGTCCGCACCCGGCGGTAGTGCAGTTCCATGGGTACGCCCACCATTCGGATGACTGGGCCGACAAGCTAATCTATGCATCCTTGGGCTTTACTATAGCCACATTGGATTGCAGAGGCCAGGGAGGACTGTCCGAAGATGTTGGCGGGGTCAAAGGAACCACACATAAAGGGCACTTAATTCGCGGAATGGATGATGCGCCCGAACGGCTGCTGTTCCGGCAGATCTATCTTGATACGGCACAGCTCGCTGGAATTGTAATGGACATGCCGGAAGTGGATGCGGCCCGCGTCGGTGCAATCGGCGGATCGCAAGGAGGAGGGCTGGCGCTGGCCTGTGCGGCGCTTGAGCCGCGGATCAACCGGGCTGCACCCAGTGTTCCGTTCCTGTGTGATTATAAACGGGTATGGGAAATGGACCTGGCCCGAGATGCTTACGAGGAACTGCGGACGTTTTTCCGTCACCGCGATCCCCAGCACCTGCGGGAGGATGAGATTTTTGAACGGCTCGGCTATATTGATGTTCAACATCTGGCGGACCGGATCAGCGGCAAGGTGATGATGGGTGTGGGATTGCTGGATACGGTGTGTCCGCCTTCGACACAATTCGCCGCCTACAACCGAATCCGCTGCGAGAAGAAACTGGAGATCTATCCCGATTTCATCCATGAACGGCTGCCGGGCTTCGAGGACAAAACCATACAATTTCTGCTTGAAATGTGAGAGGCTAACCGCCTCTCTTTATTATTGTTTAAGGGCCTGCTGCAGAGGTATGATGGGACTACAGGGGAGGCTTGTGGAAGGAGAGAGATGCTGTTGATCAGATTTATGAGAACGCTTTCAATTTATCCCAAACTTGTTATGGCTTTCTTGCTTGTCATTATTCCGCTCTACCTGTGGGGTCTGGTCATGAATCAATCCGGACAGGAGGTTGTCCAGAAGCAAATCTCGGAATCCATGGCCAGCCGTGTCCACTTCTATCTGACTTCGCTGGAGACAGAGCTGACCCGGCTTACGCGGCTGAAGCTGGAGTATGTCAATGATGACGATTTGCTCTTGCTGGCGACGGTTCCGAACCAGTTGAACGACTATGAACGCACCCGCGCCTTATTATCCGCCAAGAGTAAATTGTATTTGCTCAAAAGCTCCAGCCCGTTCGTGGAGAACGTTAAGCTGTATATTCCTTCCCTGGACCGAAGCATCAATGCCAACAATTTCGACAGTGAGATGCCGCTTGAAGAATTGGAGGGCATTCTGAACCCGGCTCACATGAAATCACCGATCTTCGGCATGGGCGAGAAGCTGCTGATGAGCGGCGTGTACCCCGATGCGGTGTACGCCGGCCGGCCGCCTGTGCTGGCCATCGAAATTGAGCTGTCACGCCCGGAGATTCTCCGCTCACTCTCCAGCATGGCGGAGGGCGAGGGCGGCGGAGCTGTATGGATGGACATCGGCGGCCAGTGGCAGATTACCTCCGGCGTGGAGGACTCGCTGCTGGCTGCGTTCGGGGAAGCACTGCGGGGAGAACTGCTCGACGACAGCGGCGAGTCCGGCCAATACCGGCTGGAGTCAGCAGGCATTGACTATTTTGGAGCCAGTGAATATTCATCACTGCTGGGGACGACTTTGGCCGTATTTGTTCCTGCGGAGACGGTGCTAGAGCCGCTGAACAAGCATCGCAACTGGATTTGGGGAGAGTCGCTAGTCGCTTTGCTGCTCGCCGTAGTTTTCTCTTACTGGATATACAGGTTTATTCATAAGCCGATGAGGCGGCTGATTACTTCCTTCCGGAGAGTGGAGATGGGTGATCTGAGTGTCAGGCTCTATCACGGCAATCAGGATGAATTCAATTATGTATATAACCACTTCAACCATATGCTGGAGCGGATTCAGGAGTTGATTCATGAGGTGTATGAGCAGAGAATCAGATCCCAGCAATCCGAGCTTAAGCAATTGCAATCGCAGATTAACCCCCATTTTTTCTACAACACCTTCTTCATTCTGCAGGGTCTTGTCCGAATGAGGGAACATGAAGTAGCCGAGCGGATGCTTCACCATCTCAGCGGCTATTTTCAGTTTATTACACGTAGTGGAGCAGAGCAGGTCAGTCTGCTTGCAGAGATGAAGCACGCATGGTCTTATGTCGAGATTCAGAATATACGTTTCGCCGGTACGGTCACAGCCGAACTGGAGTCCATACCGCAGGGGTGGGAGGCTTCCATGGTGCCTCGGCTCATTGTCCAGCCATTAATTGAGAATGCTTATGCCCACGGGCTGGAGAACAAGCTGGCAGAAGGGATGCTGCGGGTAACCTTCCGGGAGGAAGGGGCGGACCGGCTGGTCATCGGGGTAGAAGACAACGGCGAATCGCTGGATGATGAACAGCTGCATGCGCTGCGCAGAACGCTGGCTCTTGCTGAAGAAGCTATGGAGACGACAGGAATCCTCAATGTGCACCGCCGGCTTCAGTTGCACTATGGTCCGGCGTTCGGAATTGAGGTGTCACGCAGCGGGCTGGGCGGATTGAAGGTGCTGCTGATGATAAGACGGGAAGAAGGGAGACAGCCATGATCAGACTGCTGATTGTCGATAATGAACGGTGGATTGTACGGAACCTGCTTGATCTGTTCGGGCATTGGGACAAGCTGGAGCTGGAGGTATACGGTGCGTATTCCGCTACGGAGGCACTGGAGCAGCTGGGGAAGATGAAGTTCGATATTGTATTGTCCGATATCCGTATGCCGGGAATGGACGGGCTTGAGCTGCAGCAGGAAATCAGACGTCACTGGCCGTGGTGCAAAATTATTTTTTTGAGCGGATATAACGAATTTGATTATATACAGCAAGTCATGCGTGGCGGCGGGGTGGACTATCTGTTAAAGACAGAAGGCGAGGACGCGATTCTACGCGCTGTGGAGCAGGCTGCTGCACAGTTGGATGCGGCGGTGGAAGCAGAAGAGCTGATCGAGCGCGCGCACCGGCAGCTACAGCTTGTCCGCCCGATGCTGCTGGGCGATTATTTGTTGGAGCTGATGCAGGGGGATAGCCCGGGCGTAAGCCAGCTTGCACATAAATTCCAGGAGCTGGAATGCCCGCTGAATGCTGCCCGGGGCGTACTGCTCACCATCGGGCGTGTGGACGATTGGCGGGACGAGCTTAGTGTAGCAGACAGGGAGCTGATGCTGTACGCTATCCGGAATATTGCCGAAGAATATTGGCTCCCCTCCGTGCGCTGCCTCAGTCTGCGTTATGAGAAGAACAAGCTGCTGTGGCTGCTGCAGCCTATGGCAGATGCTCCGGAGGACAGGGCGCGGGCGCTCCGGTTCATCCATGGGACGCTTGAGACGATCGCCATGAGCTGCAAGCGGCTGCTGAAGCTGCGGCTGTCGTTCTCGGCCGGTGCAGCATTTCGCCCCTGGGACGAGGCGCCCCGGCAGTTCAGCACCCTGAAGGCGCTGCTGGGCCGGGGACTCGGCATGGGCAAGGAGCTAGTTCTGATCGAACAGCGCAAGGAAGCTGGAGAGGAGGCGCAGCAGGCAGAGCTGCACAATCATGAAATTAGCAGCCAATTGGGGAAGCTGGGGGCCATGGCGGCTTATTTGGACAACGGACAGCAGGAGCATTTTTTTCTCGAATTCGGCAAGCTGGCAGCTTTGGCCTCCACTGCGCGTGGCACCGACAACCGGCTGAAGCTGGAGATCTACTATTCGCTCATGTGTTTGTTGCTGTCTTATATGAACCGCTGGGAACTGCATGAGGTCATCGGAGAGTCCATTGATTTGGACAAGCTTACAAGATATGGGGCCCACCCTTCTTGGGAGAGCGCGGAAGATTATTTGTCGGCGCTGGCCATGCAGCTGTTTGAACAAAAGCAAGATGACCAGGTCTACCGCGAGCATGATTTGATTACCCGCGTCCGGTTGTACGTGGAGCACCATTTGGCCGGTGATCTGTCACTGACCCGGATCGGTGATGTCGTCGGCTACAATCCGTATTACTTGACCCGGTTGTATAAGCGTTTAACGGGCCAGTCGTTGCCGGATTACGTGGCTTCTTCCCGATTGGCTGAAGCCCGGAAGCTGCTGGAGGGCGGCAGTCTGATTGTTCAGGACATTTCGAAAGCGGTCGGCTTTATGACGGAGCAATCCTTCTACCGCTTTTTCAAGAAGGAGACCGGCATTACTCCCCAGGAATACAGAGAGCGGCATACCTTATCCAAATCGGATAATCAAAAGTGAAAATCGGCGAGTAGAGGGGTCAGGGGAAGCGAGCCTATAATAATGCTAAATAAGGCGAACTTTCACGAAGCTCCTCCAAGATTGAAGGGGGATAAGAAGTGAAGGGAAAGAGATTGGCAGTCTTGACGTCTTACGGAATTGTTCTGTCGCTGCTGCTGAGCGCGAGCAGTCCCGGAACAGGCAGAATTTTGAACTCTGCGGAACATGAAGTCTACCCGTTTGGAAAATACGATCCGCCGATTCAGCTTCATATCGCGCGTCCGGTCGATCAGACCTGGACGTATCCCGGCGGTGACAGCATTGAAGATAATATCTGGTACCGGGAGTACCGCAGCCTGCTGGGCATCGAAATTGAACACGATTGGACCGCCCTGCCGGGGGAGTACAGCCGCAAGCTGAATGTCCTGATTGCATTGGGCAGTCTGCCGGAGATGTTCTCCGTTTCCGCAGGCCAGCTCAAACAGCTGGCGGATGCGGATCAACTGGAAGATCTGACGGCGGTATACGAGCGCTTCGCTTCCGGCCGCACCAAAAAACTGCAGCTGGGAGACGGCGGTGCGGCCTTGGCTTCCGCTACGTTCAACGGCAAACTGCTGGCGATTCCCATCGTCAATGCTCCGATCTACGAAGCCAATCTGCTGTGGGTGCGAACGGACTGGCTGGACAAATTAGGTCTGCCTGAGCCTAAAACGCTGGAGGAGGTGTTTGCGATTGCCGATGCATTTACGGGGCAAGATCCCGACGGCAACAACCGGCAGGACACCTTTGGCCTGGCCATCAATAATTACCTGTATGGCGGCATTGCCTCGGTTACCGGATTCTTCAATGCGTATCACGCTTATCCGCAGACCTGGATCAAGGACGGGAACGGTCAGGTGATTTACGGCTCCATACAGCCGGAGATGAAGCATGCGCTGGGCAAGCTTCAGGAGATGTATAAGAGCGGGCAGCTGGACCGGGAATTCGGTGTCAAGGACAGCGACCAGGTGGTGGAAGATATCTCGGCCAACAAGCTGGGCATGACGTTCGGCGCCAACTGGAATCCCTATGTATTCCTGGATGCTGTACGCCAAAACCCCGGAATGGAGTGGAAGCCGTTTCCGGTGCCTTCAGTGGATGGTGTGCCGGCCAAGGCCAGCGTCGGATTCTCGGCCAGCGGATATGTCGTAGTGCGCAAAGGCTATCAGCACCCGGAAGCTGTGGTGAAAATGCTGAACCTGCATGAAGAGGTGGTTCACGGCTCCAGACGCGGCGAAGGCGAATTCATTACTGTGGAAGAAGCCGGCGGACGGATCAACACCTCCAGGCTGTCCTTTGTCCAATCCGGTGTATCCAACGAGGATGTGGCAGAGTCGTTGTCGTTACTGCGCGAGGCCATCAGGAACGAGGATGGAAGCCTGCTGAGGGATGCGCTCACCGAAACCGACAAATACGGGCCGACCCTTGATTACCTGACAACCGGGAATATGGATAATTGGGCCGTTGCCCATCAATATTTCGGGTTCGAGACGACCATGGACCACTATAGCGGCGACCGGCTGCTGATGACTGCCTTCGGCGGACAGACCCCTACGATGACAGAGAAGTGGGCCATGCTGGACAGACTCGAGAAAGAAACCTTCACCAAAATTATTATGGGGGCGGTTTCCATTGATGAATTCGATAGATTCGTAAAGGATTGGAACCGGCTTGGCGGTAAGGCGATCCTGGAAGAAATTAATGAACCGTATGGAGGAGAGTGAACGAGCAGCATGAGCAAATTATTCTACAAGCCTGAAGACGGCTGGCTGGCCGACGTTATCCCGTTCTATGAAGACGGCGAGTTCAAGCTGCTGTATCTGAAAGATTGGCGCGACAGGGAAGGACACGGTGAAGGCACGCCCTGGTTTCTGCTGGGGACCCGGGATTTCATTCACTACAAGGAATACGGAGAGGTTCTGCCGAGGGGCGGGGTATCCGAGCAGGACTTGTATATCTATACGGGATGCGTGCTGAAGAAAGACGGACTGTATCATATTTTCTATACCGGCAACAATTTTCATTATCCGGCGGAGGGCAAGGCGCAGCAGGCAGTGATGCATGCGGTCAGCAGCGATTTTGTACATTGGGAAAAACGGCCGGAGGATGCCTTCTACGCACCAACGGAGGGCTACGAGGAGCATGACTGGCGTGATCCGTTTGTGTTCTGGAACGAGGAGGCGGGGGAATATTGGATGCTCCTTGCCGCCCGGTTGAAGGAGGGCCCCGCGGGTCGCCGCGGCTGCGTTGCCCTATGCGCCTCCAAGGATTTGACCAGCTGGGAGGTACGCGATCCGTTCTGGGCTCCCTACCTGTATACGACTCATGAATGCCCGGACCTGTTCCGGATGGGGGACTGGTGGTACCTTCTGTACTCGACATTCTCGGACCGTACGGTCACGCATTACCGGATGAGCCGCTCGCTGCAGGGGCCTTGGCTGGCGCCGGAGAACGATGCACTTGATACCCGGGCATTCTATGCCGCCAAGACCTGGACTGACGGTGAGCGGCGTTATGCATTCGGATGGAATCCGACGCGGGAAGGCGAGCATGACGGGGGCACCTGGCAATGGGGCGGACATCTGGTTGTGCATGAAGTCGTACAGGGCACGGATGGTGCGCTGCTTGTAAAAGTGCCGGATACCCTGAATGCTGCGTTCAATAAAGAAAGCGCTTTATCCTTCACCGAAGTGCTCGGACGCTGGAAGTTCAGCGGCAGCACGGCCGCGGTTACGGCAGCCGATTCCTTCGCCGGTGCCTATGCGGGGCCATTACCGGACGGCGCCTGCAAGCTGGAGGCAACGATAACGTTCGCTCCCGGCACCCGGGGCTGCGGCATTGTTCTGCGGACCGATCAGGAGTTCGGGCAGGGGTATATGATCCGGCTGGAGCCGGGCCGTAACCGGATTGTTGTTGACCAGTGGCCGAGGAAGGGGGATGTCCCTTACGCCGTCGGCATGGAGCGGCCGCTGCAATTGCTGCCCGGAACCCCGTGCTCGTTAAGCGTCTATCTGGAAGATCAGGTTTGCGTAGTCTATGTGAACGGGGAGATTGCGTTAAGCACGCGGCTGTATGATTTCCAGCAAGGAGGGAAGGGATTGTTCGTTAGTGAGGGGAGTGCGGAATTCAGGTTCAGCCAGTTTGAAATGCAGATTCATTCCAATCCGGATCAAGAGAGGGGATAGGTAATGATCAATATTGTCAGAAGAACAGTGATGGTGTGTGTGGCGTGTATGCTGTTGTATAGCCTTCTGCCGGGCTTCAGTGCTGCAGATCCAGTCAATGGGAAGGTAACGATTGATTCCGGCACAGCCGCCATCGACTTCACCTATGGAACGATAAATCTGGCCCGCGGCAACGAAGGCAAGCTGACTGGTATCCGCCATCTGGCGCAGAACAATCTGTGGAATGATACGGCAGCTTCCATCGTTTCAGCGAAGAGAGGGCATGTCACCTATGAACACACCTGGGGGTCGGGCACTTCGCTGGCTGAGCTGGAGACGACGGTTGCCCGTAAATATGACGGTACCTTGACCGTCAGCCAACATGCGCAGACAGAGCAGCCAGGCATATCGGGCATGCAATGGGGATTCATTATCCCCGATACGTATGATCTGATTATTCCTGCACTGGGCGGGATCCGGCTCACTGCCGAATCACCGGACGCCGCCTATGGCTTCTCCCAGTTCACCTATCCCGATGTCTGGGAGGCGCAGATGTTTCTTGTGCAGGGGGCAGAGGGCGGATTGCTGGTTCATGCGGATGACAATGCTGATTTCTTCAAAACATTGCATGTGAAGCATGAGAATGGCAGCTTCTATGTTGGAATAGAGACGCAATCACCCGCTCCATTTCAGCAAACGACCAAGTCGGTCTCCACGGATTGGCGGCTTAAAGCCTACGCCGGTGACTGGGCAAAAGGATCTGCGATGTACCGGGAGTGGGCAGATGGTGCTTTCGGGTTGTCTGAATCTGCCGCGAAGGCACCGGATTGGGCCAAGGATATCGGATTCACGGTGCTGACGGATCTGGAAGACCAGCCGATGCTGGAGGAGCTTGCAGAGCGGGTAGATCCCGGGCGGACGCTGCTGGTCGTTCCTGGCTGGAGAGCGGACCCCTATGACGTGAATTTTCCCAATTATGAGCCTAAGCCGGATATCGCCGCCAAGATCGACGCCGCTCAGGCGCTGGGGTTCCGCGTAATGCTGTATGTTAACATCTTTGGAACATCGTTTAACAACGAGAATTACACACAGATGCAGCCCTATCAGGTGAAGGATCCGTTCACGCTGGAGCGGAAGCGCTGGGAGTATACAGCAGGATCGGAACAGATTTCATTTGCCGTTATTAATCCGGCGGCGGAGGCGTGGCGGGAACTCTTCGTTAACAAGATGACTGCCCTGGTGAATGAGGTCGGACCGGACGCGCTGCACTTGGACCAGTCGCTGCTCATGTATAACGATGCCAACGGCCTGATTGACGGCAACAACATGATGCAAGGCAATATCGCCCTGCACCGCGAGCTTAGAGAAGCGCTGCCGGAGAATATCGCCTTGGGCGGAGAAAGCCTGAATGAAATCACGACCCGGTACGAGTCCTTTGCACAGCGTCATGCATATGGCATCTTCGCCGCGAGCGGCACCTGGGATGAGAGCAAAATCGACCAGGTGGTTCCGGCCAGCTCTGCGATTTTTGCACTCTATACGACCATTTACGGTCATCCCGATCATGCCAACCCGATGACGGAGGACTATTACATGGCCTGGCATAAGGTCGTTCAGAATAGGCTCGGGGCAATTCCGATGCTCACCAGACCCAATCTGGGTCAGATCGCCAATGCCACCCCGCTGATGGAGCAATTGCTGGATGAAGCGAATTGGTACCAGAGCGCACAGCCTACAGCTGATTTCAGCAATATGTCAGATCCCACTCTGTTTGCTTTCAGGACAGCTAATGGCGGCAGTGCCAAATATGTGCGCGATTCCTACGGAGAGAAGCTGACCGCCTACGAAGTGAACCCTTCCGGCGGGGGCACCGACATCATGCGTTATTTGTACGGGGCAGAGACCTATCCGTTGCCGGGAAGCATTCCGGGGTGGCTACTCTATGACGAACAGAAGCTGTTCGGGCTGGACCCGGACAAAACGTATCTGTATTTGAACCAGGTCCGCGATCCCGAGGGATTCCATGTCTATGAGTGGCCGGAGGATGTGGCGTTAAAACGGCTGTCCAGCCGGTCCACCCACACCACCATCGTTATGGACGACAAGCTTCTGTCCGGTGATATAGATCTGCTGAATTACGAGGGACCGGTTAGAGCAGGAGAGGTTCTTGGAGACGGTACCGTCCATACTACCGCTGCCCCGTTCCCTACCACGGGCGGATTCTCCTACTCCTTCCCCGGAGGAGGAACTGTGCAGCACTGGGGCGACCGGATCCTGGCCCATCCGCCTTACGCAGGACAGTGGCAGGGCGGGCATACCTGGCTGGAATTTGATATCAGTCTGCCAGCGGCAGCGGCAGCGAGCTTTCAAGCCGGTGTGCAATTGGGCTCCGAGCAGAACGTTGCGAGCAGTGACGGTGTCACCTTCAAGGTATCCGCTTGGGATAAGGCAGAAGCGCCTGAAGACCGTACGGTGCTGAGTGAAGAGCAGTTCAGCAGAAGTGCCTCACCCACAGCCATGGAGCTGGATTTGTCGGAATTAGCAGGCAAAGAAGTGACCCTCCGGCTGGAGACGCATCCCGGTGTGACGGTGGACAATGATTCTGCCGTATGGGTGGCACCTACGGTAGCCGTCGCAACTTACGGCGGCAATCGCAGCGTAAACTTCAAGGTGAACAGCCCGCTGCCCTTAACTGTGGTGCAATCCAGCTATGGAGCAGCCTCGTCTGTAAGTCTAGGTAACAATCACTACGAAATTACAGCACCTGCCTCGGGTACGGTGTATCTGATTCACAACGTGTCTGCTCCTGTGCAGCTGCCGTTATCGTTACCCGGAGCTCCATATCATTCGAGCCTGGTGTTCGAGGACGGAAGCGAAGGGCAAGCCCAGTCTCCGTTCGGCGGATTCCCGGGAAGCGGCTCTGTACTCGGCGTTGAGAAGCAGGGGCTGGATGCCCACCCGCCGCAGCACGGGCAGACGCATATTGAATATACCTTGAATTTGCCCGCAGACACGCAGGCTGTACTGCAGGGATTCGCCGGCATTAAGGACGGATCGGATGACTCCCAGGGCGCCGGCTTCCGCATAGCGGTGAACGGAACGGTAAAGTGGTCGCAGGATATCATGCCGGGCGGGGCCTGGACGCCGTTCAGTATCCCGCTGGCCGAATATGCCGGAACTTCGGTCATCATCACCCTGATCACTGATTCTTTGGGCGACTACGGATATGACAGGGCCTTCTGGGGCCAGCCGGCTCTGATTGTGCAATAAAGAGATCATGCAGAAACCGAATATGAGGGGGAAGCAAAATCATGAGAAAAATTGCCGCTTTATCTATTAGTACCGTTCTTTTGGCCCTGACAGCCTGCAGCTCACCATCCAATACCAATACCAAAGACACTGCCAGCTCCAGTGCCGATCCCAAGCAACCCATTGACCTGCGGGTAGGCCGTTATTCCCTGCCCACCTGGGGGTATCCCGCAGGGGATGATTTTGCGAACAACATCTGGTACCGGCATTATGCTGACAAGTTCAATCTGAACGTCATACACGAATGGACAGCTCTGCAGAATGAATACAATGAGAAGCTGAACATCGTCATTGCCTCGGGATCGATTCCGGATATCGTCATCGAAGCCTCCACCAACCAGCTGGAGACCATGGTAAAGGCCGGTATGACAGCGGATCTCACCGATGTTTTCGAGGAGCATGCTTCTGATTTGACGAAGGAGATTCTCACCGGTGACGGCGGCCTTGCGATGGATTCGGCTACCTTTGACGGCAAGCTCATGGCTTTGCCTTACACGACCTCGGTCATCTATGAACCCAGTCTGCTATGGGTGAGGCAGGACTGGCTGGATAAGCTGAACTTACCAGTGCCGAAGACCATTGACGATGTGATTGCGGTGGCCAAGGCCTTCAAGGAACAGGATCCGGACGGCAACGGCATTGACGACACCGGCGGGCTGGCGTTCAGCAACTGGCTATTCGACGGGATTACCTCCACCACCGGATTCTTCAACGGCTACCATGCCTATCCGCAGAGCTGGCTCAAAGGAGATGACGGCAAGATCACCTACGGCAGCGTGCAGCCTGAAATGAAGAATGCCTTGGCTAAGCTCAGAGAAATGTATCAGGCCGGCCTGATTGATCCTGAGTTTGGCATGAAGGATACGACCAAGGTAACGGAGGAGGTCAGCGGCGGCAAATACGGCATCAGCTATGGACGCTGCTGGAACGTATACATGTACGGTACGGGCCTGGAGGGCCTGCCGGATATGGTCTGGACTCCACTGGCGGCCCCAAGCGCCGACGGCGAGGATGTATTTGCCAATGTAGGCACAACCGTGGTGAGCTACTACGCGGTGAACAAAGACTATAAGCATCCCGAAATTCTTGTCCAATTATTGAATGATTACAACGAGATGGCTTACGGTCCGAACCGGAACGATCCCGAGGTCAAGAAATTCTTTGCTTTCGAAAAAGGGCAGACCATTGTGGAACAGGGGCACTTGTCCCTGGCCCGGACCCTTACGACCGATGATGCCACCGTGAAATCTTTGGAATACCTGATCGAAGCCATCGAGAAGCGCGATCCCAGCAAGCTGGATCAGGCTCTGACCGAGACGGGGAAATACGAACCGAGCGTAGCTTATCTGGACGGCAAGGGGACCGGCTATATGGAATATCACCAGGTCAAAGCCTTCAAAACGATTGTGGAGGGCTATGGCACGGATCATCTGATTCCCCAGGCTTATGGAGGCACCACGGAAACGATGCTGAACAAAATGGGCATTCTGGGCGATTATGAACGTGAAATTTTCACGAAGATCATCATGGGTGCGGAGCCTATTGACGCCTTCGATACCTTCGTATCCGAGTGGCACAAGCTGGGCGGCCAGCAGATTCTGGACGAGATCAACGCCAGCTTGTGATGAAAGGGGTAGCCTATTGTGAGAGCATCGCACCTGAAGAGCCGCTTCAGACATGAATTACCGTACCATTTGTTTTTGATACCGGGAATTATACTGGCTGTTCTATTCTGCTATATCCCGATGATGGGGATTGTCATGGCCTTTCAGAACTTTAGCGTGTTCAAGGGCTGGCTTGCGGGTCCATGGGTCGGGATGGACAATTTCAAATATATCATCTCCATGCCCCGCTTCGGGCAAGTCATGTATAACACGATCTATATCTCGATTTTAAAAATAGTCTTTTCGTTGCTCGTGCCTATCGTGGTTGCACTGCTGCTGAACGAAATGCGCGGCCAGCGGATGAAACGGGTGCTGCAAACGGCGATGTACCTGCCGTATTTCCTGTCCTGGGTGGTGCTCGGCGGCATCATTCTGGATGTTCTCAGTCTGGAGGGGGTGATTAACAGCCTCATCCAGGCCTTTGGCGGAGAGCCGGTGGGCTTCCTGTCCAGCAACCGGCTGTTCCCCGGTGTACTGGTCACTACTGAAGTGTGGAAGAACTTTGGCTTCAATACGATTATCTATATGGCTGCGCTAACATCCATCAATCCGGATTTATATGAAGCAGCCATGATTGACGGAGCCAGCCGCTGGCGGCAGATCTGGCATGTTACGCTGCCCGGCATTCGTCCCACAATCATTCTTCTGGCTACTCTCAGTCTGGGCAATGTGCTGAACGCCGGGTTCGAACAGGTATTCATGCTGCTCAATCCGCTGGTGGTCGATTCCGGCGATATCCTGGATACGCTGGTCTACCGGCTGGCGTTCAATCAGGCGCAGTACAGCGTAGCGACAGCCGTAGGACTGTTTAAATCGCTGGTATCCGGAGTACTTATTTCAGTTTCCTATTATATGGCTTATAAGTTTGCCGATTACCGCATTTTTTGAAAGGGGGAGCAAGGGTGAAATACCGTTTGAACGGCAGCACCGTGTTCGCAGTATTCAACAAAGTGTTTCTCATTCTCTTGGGAATCCTCTGCATTGCGCCGATTGTCAATACGTTAGCCATTTCCTTCAGCTCCGCCTCGGCGGTGGCGATGGGGAAGGTACGGTTTTTTCCGTCGGACTTTTCACTGGACGCTTATAAATTTATCGCTACCCGTCCGGAATTTCTAAGATCCTTGGGCGTGGCTGTGATCCGTGTGCTTGTGGGCAGCGCCCTGCAGATGCTGGTTACCTTTATTTCGGCTTATCCCCTTTCCAGGGAGAACAGGGATTTCAGCATGCGGACGTTTTATGTATGGTTTTTCATGTTCACCATCCTCTTCAGCGGAGGCATTGTTCCCCTGTACATGCAGGTGAAATCCCTCCACATGCTGGATACCATGATGGTACTGGTTCTGCCGACAGCCCTGGCGGTCTTCAACATCGTTCTGATGATCAATTTCTTCAGAGGACTGCCCCGGGAACTGGATGAGTCCTTCCGCATAGATGGAGCCGGACACTGGACCATCCTGTGGCGGTTATATTTCCCGCTGTCGTTGCCTGCCTTTGCGACCATCCTGCTGCTGGCTATGGTAGGGCATTGGAATAGCTGGTTTGACGGAATGATCTTCATGAACCAGACCGAGAACTATCCGCTCGCCACCTATTTACGCTCCATTATTGTCAGCTTCGATTTCAGCAATGTGAGGTCTGAGGATGCCGCACTCCTGGCCAGCATCTCACCGCGCACGACCAAGAGCGCGCAGATCATTCTGGCCACGTTGCCCATCTTGTGCGTCTACCCTTTTTTACAGCGTTATTTCGTGTCTGGTCTCGTCCTGGGAAGCGTGAAGGGATAGTTCCAAAAACTATTTACAGTAGAGTAGGAGAAATGGATTATGCAGAAAATTGCCAGTGGAATCTTTAAGCTGACCTTCGGAACACCCGAAGAATTTACACCGGTATCAGTATTGAAGCCCGTCACATGCCTCGAAGCGCTGAATGCGCATGAAGATCATCCGCTTCCCTTTCTAAGGGAGGACATTCAATTTCAACCGCGCCAAGGCTCCATATTGCTGGAGATTCCCTTGGAGCCGGAAGAGGAAGTATACGGTTTGGGCTTACAGCTTCAATCGTTCAGACAGAGCGGCAGCAAGAAGAAGCTGCGCACGAATTCCGACCCGTCCGCGGATCTGGGAGACTCCCATGCGCCGGTTCCCTTTTATGTAAGTACTGCCGGTTATGCCATTCTGGTGGATACGGCACGGTACGCGACTTTTTTCAGCGGAGGGTGCAAGAGAGTTGGCAGCAAGCAGGATCTGGAAGGCTTCGAATCGGCAGGCACCGAGAAGGGGCACTGGGAAGTGAAAAAGGGAAGCGGCAATATGCTGGTAGATATCCCTGCGGCGCAAGGAGTAGATATTTATGTGTTTTGCGGCGGGGATATGAAGGACGCGGTCAGCCGCTATAATCTGTTCAGCGGGGGTGGGGCGTTGCCGCCCATGTGGGGCCTCGGGATGATGTACCGCGCTGACTGGCATGCGGATCAAGAGGATGTCCTGCAGCTCGCCCGGCAAATCAGGGCAGATGAAATGCCTTGTGACATGTTCGGTCTGGAGCCGGGCTGGCAGACGAACGCCTACTCTTGCACCTATGTGTGGGACAAAAGCAGATTCCCGGATGAAAAAGGGCTTATCCGGGATCTGAATGAAATGGGCTACCGCCTCAATCTCTGGGAACATGCTTATGTGCATCCGGAGAGCCCTGTCTTCCCGGAGCTGAAGCCCCATTCGGCAGACAGCTATGTGTGGGACGGCCTGGTGCCGGATTTCACGCAAGCTGAGGCCCGGGAAGCCTTCACGGACATCCACCAGCCCTTCATTGAGGCGGGGTTGTCAGGCTTCAAGCTGGATGAATGTGATAACGGCGATTATATCGGTAACTGGGGTTTTCCCGATTTCGCCCGTTTTCCGGGAGGGGCGGACGGGGAGCAGATGCACAGCTTGTTCGGCCAGCTCTATCAGCAAACGATGCTCGCCCCGTTCAAGGCAGCGGATCGCCGGACCTATGGACAGGTGCGCGCTTCCCACGCGCTTGCGGCGCCCTATCCCTATGTACTGTACAGCGACCTGTACGACCATGAAGACTTTGTACGGGGAATGGCCACCGCATCCTTCTCAGGTCTCCTCTGGTCGCCGGAGGTTCGCCAGACCGCTACGAGGGAGGAGCTGCTGCGCCGGATCGGTGCTGTGATTTTCTCACCAATGGCTGTACTTAACTGTTATATGATCCCATCGCCGCCCTGGAAACAATTCGATCATGACCGTAACCATGCCGGTGAGTGGCTTGAGGACTGGCCGCAGCTCGCGCAGCAATGCAGAAAGCTGATGCAGTTCAGGATGAGCCTGATTCCCTATCTGTATGCTGCATTTGGCAAATACCGTCAGCAAGGGGTACCGCCCATCCGTCCCTTGGTGATGGATTATCCGGAGGACCGCGAGGTGCTGGATTGCTTCGACCAGTTTATGGTGGGAGACGATCTGATGGTTGCTCCCGTTGTCTACGGCAATGGTGATACGCGTAAGATTTACTTACCCGGAGGCCGCTGGTATGAACGATTGACCGGAGAGTGGTTGAACGGCGGACAATGGATCACCCGCCAGGTTGCTGAGGATGAAGTTCCTCTGTATATCAAACAGGGCGCGCTAATTCCTTGGGCAGAGCCCGTTCTATGTGTCCGGGACGACACCGTTTTTAATATAGAGTCTGTTCTGTACGGTGCGGAAGCAGGGGAATGCTCGCTTTTATGTGATGATGCAGTAAGCTATTCCATGATTTCTGAGAGCCTGCCTTTTGCCACAATTAAGGTGACCCAAGAAGGCGGTCTGAGCATAGAGCAACAAGACATAATCTCTGAGCGCTATAGTATAGCTGGTGTGAAATACGTCCCGGATGGGGAGAGGGGCTGAATCGGGGACATGGCCGTCGATCTTATAGGCTTAGATATCGGGTCAACAGGCACGAAATGTCTGATCATGGCTCCAACGGGTGAGGTGCTGGCCCAGGCATACAGGGAATACCCCATGGAATCGCCGGAAAGCGGCTGTTATGAGCTGAGTCCGCAGCGGGTGTGGGAAGCGGTGGTAGCTGTGATCAGTTCCGCAATGAACAAGTATGACAGACCGCCTGCCATGCTTGCCGGCCTGTCCGTCTCTTCCTTTGGGGAGGCTGCCGTCCTGCTCGACAGTGAAGGCAACGTGCTGGGGAACAGTCTGCTGTATATCGACAAGCGGGGAGGCAGGCAGCTGGAGGCTTTGGTGGAGCAGCTCGGGGAGGAGAACATCATTGGCAAAACGGGCCTTCACCCCCATCCGATGTATACTCTCTCCAAATTGATGTGGTACCGGGAAGAGCAGCCGGACATTTATGAGCGGCTTCATACATTTCTGCCGTTTGGATCATTTATTCTGTTCAAGCTGGGTGCAAGACCGGTGATCGACTTTTCGCTGGCATCCCGAACGATGGCCTTTGATGTCCATCGGCTTGGGTGGGATGAAGATATTATCCGGGCGGCACAGCTTAAGCGCGGGCTATTTCCTGAGGCGCAGGAGCTTGGATCACGAATTGGCCAGATTTCACCCGCAGCGGCTGAGGCGTTGGGTTTGCCTGCCCATCTCCAGCTAGTGCTCGGCGGACATGATCAGGTATGCGCAGCTATAGGCGCGGGAATCACGGAAGAAGGCTCGGCTGTAGACGGCATCGGCACCGTAGAGTGCATCACGCCCGTTTTCCGTAAAATGCAGGTCAATAACCAGGCGCTTGCCGCCAGCAAGCTGTCGCTGGTCCCTTATCTCCAGGGGAAATACACCACGTATGCCTTTAATTTTACCGGGGGTTCCTTGCTCAAGTGGTTCAGGGACCAGTTCGGCTACGAAGAAAAATGCGCGGCAGATGAGTCCGGCCGAAGCGTCTATGAGATTATGGGCGAGAACGCCGGAGAAGGTCCCACGGACCTTCTGGTGCTGCCCCATTTTGCCGGTTCAGGAACACCATACATGAATCCGGCTGCGGCTGGAGTTATTGCGGGCTTGAATTTTAATACCACAAAGGGTGAGCTGTACAGAGCCTTGATGGAGGGCGTCACCTATGAGATGAGGCTCAATCTGGATTGCCTGGAGCAAGCAGGTATGAGTATCAGGGAACTAAAAGCCTGCGGCGGCGGTGCCAAGTCCTCCCTGTGGCTGCAAATCAAGGCGGACATCATGAACAGGGCCGTCATCGCCCTTGATATCGAAGAGGCAGGTATTCTCGGAGCGGTTATTCTGGCCGGGGTGGCGCTGGGAGTATTCCCTTCCTATGCAGAAGCTGCCCGCATTTTGGTGAAGGTGGGCACTACCTTCTATCCCCGCCCGGAGAACCGCAGGCACTATGATAAGAATTACGCCAAATATAAACGGCTGTATCAAGCGGTGAACAACGTTATGTCAAATCCATAGGAGATGCTGAAGAATGCCATTAGTGACCCTGAAAGAATTAATGAAGGATGCCGAAGCCAAACGTTATGCCGTCGGCGCGTACAATGTGATTAATTTGGAGATGATCCGGGGAATCATTGCCGGGGCCGAGGAGGCGCGCTCACCGGTCATTCTGTCCTTTGCGGAAGTGCATATTCCGCTTGTTCCGCTGGAGGTGATCGCTCCCATTATACTGGCGGCTGCGAGGCAAGCGCGGGTTCCCGTTGCCGTACACCTGG
This sequence comes from Paenibacillus sp. FSL P2-0136, assembly GCF_037975325.1. Classification (NCBI taxonomy): domain Bacteria; kingdom Bacillati; phylum Bacillota; class Bacilli; order Caryophanales; family Paenibacillaceae; genus Paenibacillus; species Paenibacillus sp. FSL P2-0136. Next base: position 6,166,304 of record NZ_CP150244.1, on the reverse strand, counting down.
ACCACGGCCAGGATCACGAAATTCTGATCCGGGCGATGCAGCTCGGCTTCTCGTCGGTGATGTTCGACGGCGCGCATCTGCCGCTGGAGGAGAATATCCGCCAGACCAATGAAATCAGCAGAATCGCCAAGGCGCTCGGAGTTTCCGTAGAAGCCGAGCTTGGCAAGATTCTGCGTCCGGAGGGCGGAGGAGCGGAGGAAGAAATAGAAGAATATGATCCGGACGATGTCTACACCAATCCCCAAGAAGCCCAAACTTTTATTGCACATACCGATGTTGATGCGCTCGCCGTTGCTTACGGGACTGCGCACGGTGTTTATCTGACAGAACCGGTTCTGGATTTTGAGCGTCTGAAGCTCATCAAGGAGCTTACCGGCCTGCCGCTGGTGATGCATGGAGGGTCTGGACTGGATGAAGCCGCCTATATCACCTCCATACAGTGCGGCATCCGCAAGCTTAACTATTATTCCAATATGGCGCATGAAGTGGCCAATACCCTCCAGGCGAAATTGGCGGCCAACAGCGCGCAGCAGCGCAAAAGCTATTATCATGACATTTCCGCATGGGCTATGGAAGCTGTACAGCAGGATATTGTGAGAACGATGAGAATTTTCGGGAGTGCCGGACAAGCCTGAGGCTTTCCTGCCCGTTACAGGAGGAATGGCGGTATGGCAAGACTTTATGGCAGAGAATGGACCCGGCGTGAGCTGGAGGCCAGAGTTGGCCGGATAGAGCAGCTTGCGGGAGTGCAGCCCTTTGTAATGAGAGAGGGGCCGGAGGCCGGTCAGGAAGTGTTCCGTGTGCGGACCGGCTCCGGCCTCTCCTATTGGGTGCATCCCGGCAAGGGAATGGATATCTCTTTGGCTGAATTTTGCGGCATTCCGGTTAACTGGTCTGCCGCCAACGGTGATCCCCATCCTGCTTATTTCCGGGAAGAGGGGAATCACTGGTTGCAGACAGCTTCCGGCGGGTTGCTGATGACTTGCGGATTGTCGCAGGCAGGTGCGGCCGGCCGGGACGATTACGGAGCTTATGGATTGCATGGACAGATTCATCATACGCCTGCACGCCAGGCTTCCTATCAGGCGGAATGGCAAGGTAATGAATATGAGATACGCCTGCGGGGAGTCGTAGAGGAGACGTCCATCTTTGGACATAAGCTACGTTTGACCCGCACGATTACAAGCAGGCTTGGCGAGAACAGTTTGCAGCTTAACGATTGCGTGGAGAATGCAGGCTTTACACCGGCCCCGCATCTGATGCTGTATCATTTCAACTTTGGCTTTCCGCTGCTTGCGGAGGATACCAGGATCATCTTGCCGGAGAGCAGCTGTGCTCCGCGTGATGATGATATGGAGATATCACGGATACATGAATGGCAGGCGCCGGATCAGCGTTTGAAAGAACAAGTGTACTACCATGAGCCATTGGAACAGCAAACGTACATCTGCGCACAAATCTGCAGCCCTTCTTTTCCTGTACCCGGCTTATCCTCTTCTGCGGGCGGCCTGACGGCAGAGCTGAGGTGGGATCAGCGGACGCTGCCCAGACTGGTGCAGTGGAGAATGCCCGGAGCAGGCGAACATGTGCTGGGACTCGAGCCGTCCAATTGCTGGACCCGGGGGAGAGCGGAAGAACGCGGAGCGCATGCTTTGAAGCTGCTGGAGCCTGGAGCAGCCGTTCATTATGAGATTGAATTGAAATTCAAAACGAACTGAACAAACGGAGGAATTTGATATGCTGCAGGCTAAGCCTTATGTATTCTGGTTTGTAACAGGGAGCCAAGGTTTGTACGGAGAGGAAGTACTTGAGCAAGTGGAGGAGAACTCCAGGAAAATGGTGGAGGAGCTAAACCGCGAAGGGGGCCTTCCGTATCCGATCCAATTCCGCGAAACGGTCACGGCTCCGGAAGCGATTCTGCGAGTTTGTCTTGAAGCCAATTCCAGCGGGACCTGCGCGGGGGTGATCACATGGATGCACACCTTCTCTCCGGCCAAAATGTGGATCTCCGGGCTGACCCAGCTGCGCAAGCCGCTGCTCCATCTGCATACCCAATACAATATCGAGATTCCCTGGGACAGTATTGATATGGAATTTATGAACTTGAACCAGGCGGCGCACGGCGACCGTGAGTTCGGGTTCATCGGCGCCCGCCTGCGCATGGCCCGAAAGATTATTGCAGGCCACTGGAAGGATGAAGAGGTGCGTGCAAGAATCGGAGGGTGGATGAAGACGGCGGCGGGCTATACCGGGAGCCAGACGATGAGGATCGCCAGATTCGGCGACAATATGCGTGATGTTGCGGTGACGGAAGGCGATAAGGTGGAGGCGCAAATCAAGCTGGGGTGGACGGTCAACGGCTATCCGGCCGGCGATCTGGCTGAACGGGTTCGGAGTGTTAGTGATGCCAAACTGCGTGCACTGATGGATGAATACGCGGAATTATACGACTTTACGGATCAGGGTCGCGCCGATGGCGCTGAACGGGAAGCCATCCGTGAACAGGCGCGGATGGAGATTGCGCTGAGCGAGTTTTTGGAGGAGGGCGGATATACAGCGTTCGTGACCAGCTTCCAGGACCTGCATGGACTGAAGCAATTGCCGGGGCTGGCGGCTCAGCGGCTGATGGCGGCAGGCTACGGCTTCGGCGGTGAAGGCGACTGGAAGACGGCGGCGCTGGTACGGATGATGAAGATTATGGCTGGTAATCAAGGGACCTCTTTCATGGAGGATTATACGTATCATCTGCAAAAGGGCAATGAAATGGTACTGGGTTCCCATATGCTGGAGATCTGCCCGTCCCTGGCTGCGGACAGACCAAGGATTGAAGTGCATCCCTTATTTGTCGGCGGCAAGGAGGCTCCGGCGCGGCTGATTTTTAACGGAGCAAGCGGCCGGGGAATCAATGCCACACTGGTGGATATGGGCGACCGGTTCCGCCTGATCATCAATGAAGTGAATGCCGTGCGGAATGAACACAGCATGCCCCGTCTGCCGGTAGCACGCCTGCTCTGGCAACCGGAACCCTCCTTGACCGGGGCTTCGGAAGCATGGATTCTGGCCGGCGGTGCACATCACTTCGCCTTTTCCTTCCACACCACAAGTGAACAGCTCCGGGATTGGGCGCGCATGGCAGGAATCGAGTGTCTCGTCATCGACGCCTCCAGTACCTTTACCTCACTCGAAAATGAGCTGCGCTGGAATGACCTGTATTACCGGATGAATCATTAGCCGGATTAAGCTTAAGCACTCAAGACCCGCTTGCTGCCACAATCAGCAGGTGCGGGTCTTTTGCTGTATATATCCCCCTCAATCGACAAGCGCATTGAATTGTAAGGCCGTCTACCCTATAATTAAAAACGTTATCCGGGCGCTTTAGCCCTTTAAACAGGAGGGATATCCATTATGAGCATCACCGTCAAAGATGTGCAGCATGTGGCCAAGCTGGCTAGGCTGCAATTAAGCCCGGAAGAAGAGGCTACCTTCACCGAACAAATGAATGCTATTTTACAATATGCCGAGAAATTGAATGAGCTGGATACTGAGAATGTAGAACCGACCACCCATGTGCTGCAAGTCAGCAATGTGATGCGTGACGATGTGGTAAAGGAGAGCCTGACCCAAGAGGAAGCGCTGCTTAACGCACCGGAACATGAAGAGGGACACTTCAAGGTTCCCGCTGTTCTGGAATAACCATACCCTGAGAGGAGGAAGCAAGTTGAGCCTGTTTCAATATCGACTATCTGAAGTACATAACATGCTGCACAGTAAAGAGGTCTCGGTCCGTGAACTGACTGAAGAATCCCTGTCAGTCATTGCGGAACGTGACAGCAAGGTTCATGCTTTTTTGACACTGAATGAAGAGGGGGCCCGCGATCAGGCACGTGTGCTTGATGACAAGCTGGCAACCGGAGCTGCACGTGGTCTGTTATTCGGATTGCCCGCCGGAATCAAGGATAATATTGTGACCCAAGGTCTGCGCACCACCTGTGCCAGCCAGTTCCTTAATAACTTCCAGCCGATTTATGATGCTACCGTAGTTTCCAAGCTGCGTCAGGCTGATGCCGTAACTATAGGTAAGCTGAACATGGACGAGTTCGCCATGGGCGGGTCCAATGAGAATTCAAGCTTCGGCGTTGTGCGCAATCCATGGGATTTGGAGCGTGTTCCAGGCGGTTCGAGCGGCGGTTCGGCAGCAGCGGTTGCAGCCGGGGAAGTCTTCTTCACCCTCGGCTCAGACACAGGCGGCTCCATCCGCCAGCCAGCCTCCTATTGCGGGGTAGTCGGCCTTAAGCCTACCTATGGCCTGGTCTCCCGTTACGGGCTGGTGGCTTTTGCCTCCTCCCTGGATCAGATTGGTCCAATTACCCGCAGCGTTGAGGATTCTGCATATGTACTGCAGGCGATTGCCGGTTATGATGCCCAGGATTCCACCTCGGCCAAGGTCAGCATACCTGATTATCTGAGTTCGCTGACTGGTGACATCTCAGGTCTGCGGATTGCCGTACCGAAGGAATACCTGGGTGAAGGTGTGGACGCCCAGGTCCGCGAATCGGTGCTCGCAGCACTCAAAGTGCTGGAGGGCCTAGGCGCAGTGTGGGAAGAGGTTTCCCTTCCGCATACGGAATATGCTGTAGCCGCTTATTATCTCCTTTCCTCTTCCGAGGCTTCCTCCAACCTGGCCCGTTTTGACGGTGTCCGTTACGGAGTGCGTGTGGATGATGGGGGTGGATTACTGGATCTGTACCATAACTCCCGCAGCCAGGGCTTCGGCCCTGAAGTCAAACGCCGGATCATGCTCGGCACCTATGCGCTAAGCTCCGGATATTACGATGCTTATTATTTGAAGGCGCAGAAGGTGCGCACCTTGATTAAGCAGGATTTTGATGAAGTGTTCAAGAAATATGATGTCGTGATCGGCCCGACTGCGCCAACCACAGCCTTCAAGCTGGGCTCGCAGACCGAAGATCCGCTGACCATGTACCTGAATGATATCCTTACCATTCCTGTCAGTCTGGCCGGTATTCCTGCCATCAGCATCCCTTGCGGGTTCGCGGAAGGTCTGCCTGTCGGCTTGCAGATTATCGGCAAGGAGTTTGATGAGAGTACGGTACTGCGCGTTGCGCATGCCTTTGAACAACATACAGAGCATCACAAGGCCCGCCCGCAAATGTAGCTTTTATATTAAGATGCACTTAAGATTTTGAACTTGAAGCTACATCGTCACTGCGGTGAACATTTGGACTTCCGGCCGCTGTTGTCCCCAGATTTCTTGATTAATACCGCTGTTCGCGGTTGAAATCCGGTGACAAAGGCGGTCGCTACCGCTCCTACAGTTCCAAATTTCCCCTCCGTTTCTTTTGCTTTTTGTTTATTTCTTTAGTGCTTCTTATATAGTTTGAGTATATGCCCACAAAACTTTTAAGGGATGAGATTATCTATGTCTAAATATGAAACGGTCATCGGGCTTGAAGTTCATGTGGAGCTTCATACCAAGTCCAAAATCTTCTGCGGCTGCTCCACAGAATTCGGCGCTCCGCCTAATACCCATACCTGTCCGGTCTGTCTCGGCCACCCCGGTGTACTGCCGGTGCTTAACCGCCAGGCGGTGGAGTATGCCATGAAAGCGGCAATGGCTCTGAACTGTACGATCGGCGATGTCAGCAAGTTTGACCGCAAAAACTATTTTTACCCCGATTCCCCGAAGGCCTACCAGATTTCGCAATTTGATCAGCCTATCGGCCTGAACGGCTGGATTGATATTGAAGTGAATGGAGAGACCAAACGGATCGGGATCACCCGTCTTCATCTGGAGGAAGATGCGGGCAAGCTGACTCACGTGGATGGAGGATTTGCTTCACTGGTTGACTTCAACCGGGTAGGCACTCCGCTTATTGAGATTGTCTCGGAGCCTGATCTGCGTTCACCGGAGGAAGCACGTGCTTACCTGGAGAAGATCCGCGCCATTATGCAATACTGCGATGTGTCAGATGTGAAGATGGAAGAAGGCTCGATGCGTTGTGATGCCAATATCAGCCTGCGGCCGGAAGGGCAGGAAGAATTCGGTATCCGTGCGGAGCTGAAGAATATGAACTCCTTCCGCGGGGTTCTGCGCGGGCTGGAGTATGAGCAGTTCCGTCAGGGGGAGATTCTGGATGACGGGGGAATCGTTGTACAGGAGACCCGCCGCTGGGATGAAGCGGGAGGCAAGACCTTGTCCATGCGCGGCAAGGAGGAAGCCCATGATTACCGTTATTTCCCGGACCCGGATCTGATTGTGCTGCATATTGGCGAGGACTGGAAGGAAGCGATCCGCTCCACGATCCCTGAGCTGCCGGATGCCCGGCAGGCCCGGTACAGTGAGGAGTTTGGTCTGACTGCCTATGATGCCGGAGTGCTCACCTCCTCCAAGCCGCTCGCCGACTTCTTTGAAGGTAGTCTGGCTTACACACAGGATGCCAAGGCTGTCGCCAACTGGATGATGGGCGATCTGCTGGGGTATTTGAACAGCAATAATCTGGAGTTATCCCAGGTGAAGATTACGCCGCAGGGGCTGGGCGAGATGATCGGCCTGATCGCAGGCGGAACCATCAGCAGCAAAATTGCCAAGACCGTGTTCAAAGAAATGCTGGAGAGCGGCAAGCTGCCGGCAGTTATCGTTGAAGAAAAGGGTCTGGTGCAGATCAGTGATGAAGGTGCGATCAAGAAAATCGTACAGGAAGTGGTCGCTGCTAATCCGCAATCTGTCGAAGACTACAAGGCCGGCAAGAAACAAGCGATCGGCTTCCTTGTAGGACAGGTCATGAAGGCGAGCAAAGGGAAGGCTAACCCGGGTCTTGTGAACACACTGCTTGCAGAAGTGCTGAACAGCTAGATTGGGTAATAGATTATAGAATCTTGGGCACAGGGCTTGTCGGCAACGGCAGGCCCCTGTGCAGTATATAAGGGGAATTTACGGATGGATACAATAGTGAAGCTGAATCTGCAGGATGAGATCACGCTGGATGAGCTATGGAGCCTTCAGCATAAGGCATACCGCCTGGAGGCGGAGATCATCGGGTTTCGTGACATACCGCCGCTGCTGGAGACGAGGGACATGCTCAGCCGGGTTACAGAGGAGTTCTACGGCTGCTTCGATGAGACGGAGGAGCTGCTCGGCGCTGTTGCAGTCACCCAGGAGTCTCCCGGCAAGCTAACCGTTACCCGGATGATGGTCAGCCCGGATCATTTCCGCCAAGGCGTGGCCGGAAGACTGTTAGAATTTATCTTTGCCCGTTACGCGGAGATGGAGCAGTTTATCGTATCTACGGGGAAGCTGAACCTTCCGGCAGTGACGCTCTATACCAAGCACGGGTTCATTCCTGTCGGGTCCGAAGAGGTGGTTCCTGGAGTAGAGCTGCTGGAATTCCACCGGACAGGCAGGCTGAAATGACAAGTACATCCCAATTTAGAAAGGAGGAGTACCGAGAATGAGTTCCGGCCATCAGAATCATGAGGAGCTTTCCGTGCGGGAAGAAGAGAATGAGGCAGGCTTGCCGCTGTCTGAAGCTGACGTAGAATTGAACCATCCCTACATCCCTCCCCGTCCCAAACGCCGTCCGCGTAAACGTAAATTTATAGCCGGCCTGCTTGCTGCAGTGCTTCCCGGCACGGGACATCTCTATCTCGGGCTGCTCCGCAAAGGGGTTTCTGTCATTTTCCTTATTGTGCTGGATATTGTGGCACTGCTGTATTTCTCATCTATCGGGATGCAAATCAATGTACCGCTGCTGATTTTACTGGGGCTGCTGATTCCGGTGTTATACTTCTATAATGTGTTTGACGCGCTTCAGAACGCAGACCTGATTCTGCGGTTTCCTGTTGAGCATGATCTTGAAGAGCTGGAGACCATCCAGTCCGGTACAACAACCTCAAGACGCCGGGTAAGGATCAGCGAGCCGGGGATTTCCTTTGGCCTCCTGCTGCTTATCGGCGGGGCGATGCTCTTTCTTTTCCAGCAAAAGCCGCCCTGGCTTCGGGGATTCATTGAGACCTCTGCCGGTGCTGCCGCCTCCGTGGTGCTGATAGGCCTTGGCCTGCTTATGGGAATCAGAGAGATGGCCAGGGACTCCATAGCGCGTCAGGACAAGGAGCGGAAGAAGCGGCGGATCGGCAGATATACGGCCTCAGTAACGCTGGCTGCTGTCGGAATCCTGCTTCTCCTGGACTGGCGTGATGGAACAGATTATATGATGCTGCTGCTCAAATGGTGGCCTATCATTCCGGTATTATGGGGAGTAGAGTATCTGCTGATCTATATTCTTTTCCGCCGGCTGAAGCAGAACGGTACTGCCGGAAGAGCGCGGATGGATCTGCGGGGATTGTTCTCTGCGGTAATACTGGCTGCATGTGTGTTTATCGTAACCGAGCAGGAGCACTATCTGCATCTATGGAACAAGGTGAGTCTTAACCTGACCGTGGCGGCAGTTGATTACGGGGAAGCGGAAGGAAGCTCGTATCAGAAGGCTCCGCTGATGGTTCCGGTCGAACTGAACACCTCCAAGGTCAATATTGACGCTATTAATGGAGACATTCTCATTCACCGGGCTGCTGTGGAGGATATCGAGATTACGGCAACCGTATGGGTGGACCAGCTGGACGGGGTGCAGGCGGAAGCCATAGCGGACCAGTCCTTTGTCGAGGTGACGGAAGGTACGACAATCAAGATCACACCCCAGAGTAAGGCGTACGGTGAATCCGGCAAACGCCAGCCGCGGATCAACCTGGATATCTCCCTGCCGGAAGACCGGCGGTTCGACCTGAACGTCCGTACGATGAATGGCGGAATTACCCTGCAGAATGTGGAAGCCATTGCCGACATCTCGCTGGAGACCGGGAACGGGGAGCTGATTCTGCACCGCATTTACGGCAATGTAAAAGGTAAAACCTTAAACGGTGCGGTGCGCACCAGAGATGTCCTGGGCAATGTGGAGCTGGGGACAAGCGGAGGCGATATGGGGGCTTGGGACGTTAGAGGTGCCCTGAAGCTGTCAACGGCGGTCGGCAACATCACGGCATATGACAGCGGGGATGTGCTGGATCTGTCCACGAAGAATGGCAATGTGGAGGTATCCGGAGCAAGATCCAAGCTGCATGCCGAATCCCTGAACGGCCGGATCAGCATCCGCTCCGGGGATTTCGGGGGAGACTGGGATGTGTACAGTGCAGTGGGGGATATTGAACTGTTCCTGCCGCTAACAGGTAATTATACGGTGGAGGGCTCCAGCGGATATGGAGATATCGTAACAGACCTGCCAGGGCTCGTTATTGACAAAAAAGTGCTTTCCGGCCAGATTGGAACCGGTGAATTCAAGCTGCGTGTAGACGGAAACAGCAATTTAAATGTGAGCAAATATTGAAATAAGGAATTTTTATTATATAATAATGAATATAATGTAATGACTTCATTGACAACGTTGAAAGCAGAGTCATACAATTACATTAGAATTATTATTAAGTTGTATAATTAAAGGCGGTGGCATGGATGGGTAGTGGCGTACAGCATGCATTGGAGCAACTCAAGACAACCGGTGTCCGTATTACGCCTCAGCGTCATGCGATTCTAACGTATCTGATGGAAGCGATGAATCATCCTACAGCAGACGATATTTACCGGGCACTTGAGCCTCAGTTTCCGAGTATGAGTGTGGCAACTGTGTATAACAATCTTAAGATGTTCATGGAAGCAGGTATGGTCCGTGAGCTGACCTACGGTGATAATTCCAGCCGTTTCGACGCCAATGTATCTGATCACTATCATGTTATCTGCCAGGAATGCGGCAAGATTGAGGATTTCAGCTATTCCACTCTTCATGAGGTAGAGCAGCAGGCCGAACGGGCCACAGGCTTCAAGATTCATGGATTGCGTATGGAGCTGTACGGTGTGTGCAAAGGCTGCGGCGAGAAGCAGCACTGAATGGAATGATACCTATAAGCGTGTAGAGTCCGAATGCGGATTCTGCACGCTTTTTTATATGAAGAGAGAATCAAGCTGTTACAAAAATACAAACCTTCCAAGAGATTCGCGCAACCAAGCTCGCCTGCATGGCGTATACTTAACAGAAGTGTTGCCTGCTTTTAAAATTCAACGAATGGTTTGGAGGACCTATTTTGGACAGAAGACAGAGACAAAGACGCGTCACGAAGCGTGGAAGTCTTACTCGCCGCTTATTGGGACTTGTCATCATAGCCGCCGCAGCCTTTTGGGTTGTTTATTATGTACTGCCGAACCGCCAGCATCTGGACCCGGACTGGAAGGGGCTGGACAAGCCGATTTTTGTGAAGGGACAGCTTACCGGCTATTCAGCATCGGGTACGGGGGACGGACTGCTGTTACCGCTGCCTTTTTTGCAGGAATATGTAGATTCTTCTATCCGCTATGAAAAAGAGAGCAAATCAGTCATCCTCTCAACGGACAGCAGTCTGTTGTACATGCAGGAGGAATCCAAGGCCGCAGCTCTGAACAATGAACCTCTGCAGCTTCGCCTTGCTCCCGAGGTTAAAGATAAAGTGACCTATCTTCCGGCAGACACACTGGAGAATCTGTACGGCTTCGAGATCGAAGAGGATACGAATACCGGTGCAGTGCTGCTAATGACTGCAGGTGAATCGGTGCCGCTTGGCAAGGTGAAGGGTAAAGAAGGCGGGAAAACGAAAGCCCTGCGCAGTGAACCCTCGGTGCATGCACCGATTTTTGCTGATATGAACCCCGGGGATGTCGTACGGATCTGGAACACGGACACCAAGGACTGGGTATACGCTCAGCTTGATAATGGTTATTCGGGCTACGCCCAGGCGGATGATATTACCGAAGACGGTACCCGAACTATAGAGAAAAAGCCCGAAACACCTACACGTGCGCAGCGCAGCTGGAAGGATAAGCCGGTTAACATGTTCTGGGAAGCTGTGTACGAACGCAAGCCGAATCCCGCCAAATTCGCAGCCTTGCCTGGAATTAATGTGGTTAGCCCCACCTGGTTCAGCATTATTGATGTGAAGGGGAATGTGCGCAGCCAGGCGGACCGCTCTTATGTAGATTGGGCGCATAATCAGGGGATGGAGGTATGGGGGCTGCTGAGCAACAGCTTTGAACCCGATTTGACCACTGAAGCCTTATCCACGTATGACAATCGGATGAATGCCATTGTGCAGATGCTTAAGTATGCAGACCTGTACAATTTAGACGGGATTAATATCGACTTCGAGAATGTGTACACCAAGGATGGACCGAACGTAACGCAGTTCATGCGGGAACTGAAGCCGATGGCCCAGAGCCGTAATCTGATTGTTTCTATTGATGTTACGCCGAAGTCCAAGAGCGAGATGTGGTCCCTGTTTCTCGACCGTCCGGCGCTTGCCGCCGTGTCCGACTTCCTGATTGTAATGGCCTACGACGAGCACTGGGCAGCCAGTCCGGTTGCAGGATCAGTAGCCTCTTTACCGTGGGTTAAGACCTCTATGAACCGGATTATCGAGGAGGATAAGGTGCCAGCAGAGAAGTTAATTCTGGGAGTGCCACTCTATACGCGGATCTGGACGGAAGCCACCGAGAAGGGGAAGACCAAGGTAAGCTCCAAGGCCGTCAGCATGAATGCAGTCAAGGAGATCATCGCTGAGAAGAAGCTGACACCCGTATTCGATAAGGAAGCCGGACAGAACTACGTGGAGTATAAGGAAGAGGATGTTCTCCGCAAAATCTGGATCGAGGACACCACCTCGCTCACAGCCAGGGTAGAGCTGGCCCAGTCCTTGAAGCTGGGCGGTGTGGCAGCCTGGAACCGTAGCTTTGCCAGTCCGGAGGCATGGGAAGCATTGAAGGGAATTATAAAATAATCATATAAAAAAGGTGATGTCCTCTACAGGACACCACCTTTTTTGCAAGAAAATCTGAATGCTGTTTAATAACTAATAATTGCAGTTAACGCTGCATGAACACGATCAATGTTTAAGCTGCTGGAGTTCAAGCTCTTCGGCAGTAATGGTAGCTTGTGCAGGGTCCATGGTGAGGATGGTATGGCAGAACATGCAGCGGTCGGTTTTGCCCAGCATTTTGGTCAGCTTATGGCACTCCGGACATTCCACCTGAACCGCACTGGTTGAGAGCATGCCCGCCCAGAAATAAATAGCCAGACTGGCCATCATGGAGACGAGTCCAATGACAAGACCGACAGCAGCAACGACTTTGCCGGCAGAGCCCCAGAATACAATACCTGCGGTTCCCATGATCATGAGACCCATGCCAAGCATGGTCAGAAGCAGTCCCCAGGTGCGAAAAGCATTGATTTTGGCCGATTTAAATTTCATGAGTACGATCTCCTAACTGAAATATAGTTCGGTTGTTCAGGAGGAACTGGCATGAATATGTAGAATAAGCTTATGTATAGAGATTATAACTGACGGACGCAAAATCGCCAAATTTGATGGAGGGAAGCATGGAACTGTCCAATTTGACCCTATTAAGCGGGGAGACTTTTGAAGAGAATGTTCTTGGAGCCGTTGCTTGGCGGCAAAGAGGAGACGCCACGTTTCAAAGTGCGCTGCTGCACGATTTTGATATGGTGGTCCTTCTGCTGCATGAGGAACAGGAGACGGAACGCATCATAACCCATAGCATTGCTGGTGATAAGCGGACACAATCGGTGCATGTAGGTCTATCTGCATTGGAACGTGCTGTTATGGCCGGAGATAACAACGAGCTTCTTAGCAGCCTGATATCCGGAGAGGTACTCTGGGACCCGAAGGGGATCTTGGCGGAGATGCGTAAGCAGCTCACCCATTTTGAGGGCCCGCTCAAAGAACGGGTGCTGTTCATGGAATTCTCCCGTTTTTTACATATGTATATTAAGTCCAAGCGTTATATTGAAGCAGGCTGTACCATGGATGCCTATAATTGCGTACTCATTGCCTTGTATCATTGGGCGCGCATTGAAGTGAGTGAAGCGGGGTATTTCCCGGAACCGGCAGTATGGGGACAGGTGAAAAGCCTGAACTCCCCGGTCCATAAGCTATATGAAGAGTTGACTATCAGCACAGAGACACTGGACCAGAGAATTGAACTGATTCTGCTTGCCTGTGAATTTGCCCTTATGTCAAAAATGGAGGATTGCTGTATCATGCTGCTTCATATCCTGGGCAGCCGTAAGGAGGCGTGGAGCATTAAGGAGCTTCTGCAGCATTCGGGGCTCAGCCCGCTCCAGGCAGAGTTGCCGCTTGTGCTCCGCAAGCTGGTATCCCGTTCATTAATTCGGGAGATCGCCTCGTGGGCAGTGGATGCCGGGGATGGTCATGCCATTCGTTATACCCTTTAAGTTAATAAATCGCCTACTGGCGGTAACAGCTCTATATAGATAGCATTAGCGGGAGAATGGAGAGGGTGAATGTACTCTCTTTTTTTATTTGTCCAGGTTTGCAGAAGAGCTGAGAGGGAATTGAATATTTAGGGTTGACTAGTGTGCAGTTCTTATGATAAATTATAACTCGTCCCTCTGACATAACGATGCGCAGCAATGCAGTCGTAAATCAGCCGAAAAAAGAAATTAAAAAAAAGATTGACTAAAACGAGGGCGCTGTGATATATTATAAAGGTCGCTGCTGAGACAAAAAACGGCGACGAAAGATGAACTTGATCTTTGAAAACTGAACAACGAGTGAGTATCGGAGATCACTTCGGTGAGATCCAAAAATGAGAATGTAAATTCTCGTCAGATGTTTCAAAATGAGCAATCGCTCTTTCTAAATACCAATTTGGAGAGTTTGATCCTGGCTCAGGACGAACGCTGGCGGCATGCCTAATACATGCAAGTCGAGCGGAGTTTGAGAGGAAGCTTGCTTCCTTTCAGACTTAGCGGCGGACGGGTGAGTAACACGTAGGCAACCTGCCCTCAAGCCTGGGATAACTACCGGAAACGGTAGCTAATACCGGATAATTTCTTTTTTCTCCTGAGAGAAGAATGAAAGGCGGAGCAATCTGCTGCTTGGGGATGGGCCTGCGGCGCATTAGCTAGTTGGTGGGGTAACGGCCCACCAAGGCGACGATGCGTAGCCGACCTGAGAGGGTGAACGGCCACACTGGGACTGAGACACGGCCCAGACTCCTACGGGAGGCAGCAGTAGGGAATCTTCCGCAATGGGCGCAAGCCTGACGGAGCAATGCCGCGTGAGTGATGAAGGTTTTCGGATCGTAAAGCTCTGTTGCCAGGGAAGAACGTCCGGTAGAGTAACTGCTACCGGAGTGACGGTACCTGAGAAGAAAGCCCCGGCTAACTACGTGCCAGCAGCCGCGGTAATACGTAGGGGGCAAGCGTTGTCCGGAATTATTGGGCGTAAAGCGCGCGCAGGCGGTTATTTAAGTCTGGTGTTTAAACCTTGGGCTCAACCTGAGGTCGCACTGGAAACTGGGTGACTTGAGTACAGAAGAGGAAAGTGGAATTCCACGTGTAGCGGTGAAATGCGTAGATATGTGGAGGAACACCAGTGGCGAAGGCGACTTTCTGGGCTGTAACTGACGCTGAGGCGCGAAAGCGTGGGGAGCAAACAGGATTAGATACCCTGGTAGTCCACGCCGTAAACGATGAGTGCTAGGTGTTAGGGGTTTCGATACCCTTGGTGCCGAAGTTAACACAGTAAGCACTCCGCCTGGGGAGTACGGTCGCAAGACTGAAACTCAAAGGAATTGACGGGGACCCGCACAAGCAGTGGAGTATGTGGTTTAATTCGAAGCAACGCGAAGAACCTTACCAGGTCTTGACATCCAACTAACGAAGCAGAGATGCATCAGGTGCCCTTCGGGGAAAGTTGAGACAGGTGGTGCATGGTTGTCGTCAGCTCGTGTCGTGAGATGTTGGGTTAAGTCCCGCAACGAGCGCAACCCTTGACTTTAGTTGCCAGCAGGTGAAGCTGGGCACTCTAGAGTGACTGCCGGTGACAAACCGGAGGAAGGTGGGGATGACGTCAAATCATCATGCCCCTTATGACCTGGGCTACACACGTACTACAATGGCCGGTACAACGGGAAGCGAAGCCGCGAGGTGGAGCCAATCCCAGCAAAGCCGGTCTCAGTTCGGATTGCAGGCTGCAACTCGCCTGCATGAAGTCGGAATTGCTAGTAATCGCGGATCAGCATGCCGCGGTGAATACGTTCCCGGGTCTTGTACACACCGCCCGTCACACCACGAGAGTTTACAACACCCGAAGTCGGTGGGGTAACCCGCAAGGGAGCCAGCCGCCGAAGGTGGGGTAGATGATTGGGGTGAAGTCGTAACAAGGTAGCCGTATCGGAAGGTGCGGCTGGATCACCTCCTTTCTATGGAGAATCGTTTCCTGCAACGGAAACATTCAAATCTTAAATCTAGCCGGTCGGCTAGTTACTCACTCGTTGGTCAGTTTTGAGAGCTCAAACTCTCAAGTAACACTGTCTGTTATTCCGAACATCACAGTCGTGATTGTTTCATAATAACAGCAACTTGATCCTTGAAAACTGGATACCGAAACGAATTTGCGTTTTAGAACATCTTTTAGCTGAAACTTGTGTAAGCAAGTGGAAATAGTTATTAGTTGCTACCGTGATTTTCCTTAGGGAGAACGCGTTGGTTAAGCTACTAAGAGCACACGGAGGATGCCTAGGCGCCAGGAGCCGACGAAGGACGTGGCGAACAACGAAACTGCCTCGGGGAGCTGTAAGCAAGCTTTGATCCGGGGGTGTCCGAATGGGGAAACCCAGCTGTGGTAATTCGCAGTTACTCATTTCTGAATACATAGGAAATGCAGAGGCAGACCAGGGGAACTGAAACATCTAAGTACCCTGAGGAAGAGAAAACAATAGTGATTCCGTCAGTAGCGGCGAGCGAACGCGGAACAGCCTAAACCAAGAGGCTTGCCTCTTGGGGTTGTGGGACGTCTCACATGGAGTTACAAAGGAATAGGGTAGGCGAAGAGGTCTGGAAAGGCCCGCGATAGAGGTAAAAGCCCTGTAGCCTAAACTGTGTTCCCTCCGAGACGGATCCCGAGTAGTGCGGGGCACGTGAAACCCCGTATGAATCCAGCAGGACCATCTGCTAAGGCTAAATACTACCTGGCGACCGATAGTGAAACAGTACCGTGAGGGAAAGGTGAAAAGCACCCCGGAAGGGGAGTGAAATAGAACCTGAAACCGTGTGCTTACAAAAAGTCAGAGCCCTATTAATGGGTGATGGCGTGCCTTTTGTAGAATGAACCGGCGAGTTACGTTTAACATGCAAGGTTAAGGTGAGAAGCCGGAGCCGCAGCGAAAGCGAGTCTGAATAGGGCGACTGAGTATGTGGACGTAGACCCGAAACCGTGTGATCTACCCCTGTCCAGGGTGAAGGTGCGGTAACACGCACTGGAGGCCCGAACCCACGCATGTTGAAAAATGCGGGGATGAGGTGGGGGTAGCGGAGAAATTCCAATCGAACTCGGAGATAGCTGGTTCTCCCCGAAATAGCTTTAGGGCTAGCCTCGGTGAATGGAGTGGTGGAGGTAGAGCACTGATTGGGTGCGGGGCCCGCAAGGGTTACCAAGCTCAGTCAAACTCCGAATGCCATTTACTTCTTGCCGGGAGTCAGACAGTGAGTGCTAAGATCCATTGTCAAAAGGGAAACAGCCCAGACCATCAGCTAAGGTCCCCAAGTGTGTGTTAAGTGGGAAAGGATGTGGAGTTGCACAGACAACCAGGATGTTGGCTTAGAAGCAGCCACCATTGAAAGAGTGCGTAATAGCTCACTGGTCGAGTGACTCTGCGCCGAAAATGTAACGGGGCTAAACACACCACCGAAGCTATGGCTAGATGCTTTGCATCTGGGGTAGGGGAGCGTTGTATGTGGGTTGAAGGTGTACCGTAAGGAGCGCTGGACAGCATACAAGTGAGAATGCCGGTATGAGTAACGAAAAGATCAGTGAGAATCTGATCCGCCGAAAGCCCAAGGTTTCCTGAGGAAGGCTCGTCCGCTCAGGGTAAGTCGGGACCTAAGGCGAGGCCGACAGGCGTAGTCGAAGGACAACAGTTTGAAATTACTGTACCACCGTAATCCGCTATGAGCGATGGGGTGACGCAGGAGGGTAGTGACGCGGACTGATGGATGTCCGTCTAAGCAGTGAGGCTGGTGTGCAGGCAAATCCGCACATCGTAAGGCTGGGCTGTGATGGGGAGCGAAAATTATAGTAGCGAAGGTCATGATCTCACACTGCCAAGAAAAGCCTCTAGCCAGGAGAAGGTGCCCGTACCGCAAACCGACACAGGTAGGCGAGAAGAGAATTCTAAGGCGCGCGGAAGAACTCTCGTTAAGGAACTCGGCAAAATGACCCCGTAACTTCGGGAGAAGGGGTGCCTCGGTAGGGTGAATAGCCCGAGGGGGCCGCAGTGAAAAGGCCCAAGCGACTGTTTAGCAAAAACACAGGTCTGTGCGAAGCCGTAAGGCGAAGTATACGGGCTGACGCCTGCCCGGTGCTGGAAGGTTAAGGGGAGCGGTTAGGAGCAATCCGAAGCTGTGAACCGAAGCCCCAGTAAACGGCGGCCGTAACTATAACGGTCCTAAGGTAGCGAAATTCCTTGTCAGGTAAATTCTGACCCGCACGAATGGCGTAACGACTTGGGCGCTGTCTCAACGAGAGATCCGGTGAAATTTTAATACCTGTGAAGATGCAGGTTACCCGCGACAAGACGGAAAGACCCCATGGAGCTTTACTGCAGCTTGATATTGAATTTGGGTACGATCTGTACAGGATAGGTGGGAGCCGTGGAGGCAGGAGCGCAAGCTTCTGCGGAGGCGCCGTTGGGATACCACCCTGATCGTATCTAGGTTCTAACCTAGTGCCCTCATCGGGTACGGGGACCGTGTCAGGCGGGCAGTTTGACTGGGGCGGTCGCCTCCTAAAGAGTAACGGAGGCGTTCAAAGGTTCCCTCAGAATGGTTGGAAATCATTCGCAGAGTGCAAAGGCATAAGGGAGCTTGACTGCGAGACCTACAAGTCGAGCAGGGACGAAAGTCGGACTTAGTGATCCGGTGGTACCGCATGGAAGGGCCATCGCTCAACGGATAAAAGCTACCCTGGGGATAACAGGCTTATCTCCCCCAAGAGTCCACATCGACGGGGAGGTTTGGCACCTCGATGTCGGCTCATCGCATCCTGGGGCTGAAGTAGGTCCCAAGGGTTGGGCTGTTCGCCCATTAAAGCGGTACGCGAGCTGGGTTCAGAACGTCGTGAGACAGTTCGGTCCCTATCTGTCGTGGGCGCAGGAAATTTGAGAGGAGCTGTCCTTAGTACGAGAGGACCGGGATGGACGTACCGCTGGTGCATCAGTTGTTCCGCCAGGAGCATGGCTGAGTAGCTACGTACGGACGGGATAAGCGCTGAAAGCATCTAAGCGTGAAGCCCCCCTCAAGATGAGATTTCCCAATTAGTAAGACCCCTTGAAGACGACGAGGTAGATAGGTTGGAGGTGGAAGTGCAGCAATGCATGGAGCTGACCAATACTAATCGGTCGAGGGCTTATCCAAATTTCTAACACGCAGATTCGTTTCGGATTCAGTTTTCAGGCGATCAAGCCTGATATGTATATTCCCTGATAGCTCAGTTGGTAGAGCACTCGACTGTTAATCGAGTTGTCACAGGTTCGAGTCCTGTTCGGGGAGCCATATGGAGAGGTGTCCGAGTTTGGCCGAAGGAGCACGATTGGAAATCGTGTAGGCGCCACAAGCGTCTCGAGGGTTCGAATCCCTCTCTCTCCGTAGCAATACTTCTTTGATAGGGATGAGAACCCTCAGTGGTTCGTTGGAGCATAGGCATCGTTAGCACTGCTTCGCAATCTCGTAACGAAGTGAAGAGTATCCCTCTCTCTCCGTAGCAATACTTTTTACACAGCATGGCTCGTTGGTCAAGGGGTTAAGACACCTCCCTTTCACGGAGGTAACATGGGTTCGAATCCCATACGAGTCACCATTTTTTTGGAACTGATACATGGAGGCTTAGCTCAGCTGGGAGAGCATCTGCCTTACAAGCAGAGGGTCGGGGGTTCGAACCCCTCAGCCTCCACCATCTATCTTAACCGAATAGATTTTGTTCAATGACGCGGGGTGGAGCAGCCCGGTAGCTCGTCGGGCTCATAACCCGAAGGCCGCAGGTTCAAATCCTGCCCCCGCAACCAATTTGGAACCGTGGTGTAGTTGGCCTAACATGCCTGCCTGTCACGCAGGAGATCGCGGGTTCGAATCCCGTCGGTTCCGCCATCTTTACAAAATTACTTTTATGGCTCGGTAGCTCAGTCGGTAGAGCAAAGGACTGAAAATCCTTGTGTCGGGGGTTCGATTCCCTCCCGCGCCACCATACACAACTTAATATGCCGGTGTAGCTCAATTGGTAGAGCAACTGACTTGTAATCAGTAGGTTGGGGGTTCAAGTCCTCTCGCCGGCACCATACCGTGGAGGCTTAGCGAAGTGGCCAAACGCATCAGACTGTAAATCTGCTCACGTACGTGTTCGGTGGTTCGAATCCATCAGCCTCCACCATTTTTTAGGGGCATAGTTTAAAGGTAGAACAACGGTCTCCAAAACCGTTGGTGTGGGTTCAATTCCTGCTGCCCCTGCCAAGTAATTTCATATAAAAGAATCATATGGCGACCGTGGCGAAGGGGTTAACGCACCGGATTGTGGTTCCGGCATTCGTGGGTTCGAGACCCATCGGTCGCCCCATTTCTTTTATAAGAATTACATAGCAATACAACTTAAAAGCTTCACATGGCGACCGTGGCGAAGGGGTTAACGCACCGGATTGTGGTTCCGGCATTCGTGGGTTCGAGACCCATCGGTCGCCCCATTTTCTTTTAAAAAATATATTGGGGATTAGCCAAGCGGTAAGGCAACGGACTTTGACTCCGTCATTCATAGGTTCGATTCCTATATCCCCAGCCATTATATGCGGACGTGGCTCAGCGGTAGAGCATCGCCTTGCCAAGGCGAGGGTCGCGGGTTCGATTCCCGTCGTCCGCTCCATTTCATGTGGTGCCATAGCCAAGTGGTAAGGCAAAGCTCTGCAAAAGCTTTATCCCCAGTTCAAATCTGGGTGGCACCTCCATTATTTTTTTCTGGAATTTATATATGTGTACGCCGGCGTGGCGGAATGGCAGACGCGCTCGACTCAAAATCGAGTGGGAAACCGTGGAGGTTCGAGTCCTCTCGCCGGTATTATTTTTAGTAAGAACAGCCCATTAGATTTTTCATCTAATGGGCTGTTCTTATTTTTCTGGATCATTTCCCTACCGCAAAAGTTCCTCCAGTCGCCAGCTCCGCCGGCCGGTCAAGGATAACCAGCGCCACCGGAGTTCCTTGGCTTCGATCCTAGCAAGACAACACTGCGTGATTTTAGTTTATCCCGAATTACTACACGGTAATGTCTCCGCACCAGCGAATGATTCCTTCTTTTATGGTTTGAATTGGATTTGGATCGGATAGAGAAATCGCCCAGGCAATATGTCCATCCGGCCGAATAAGCGCCGTGTGGACGTCGTTCCAATCCGCCTCAGCCTCAGCTAAAGAGGCATGTACAACTTGAAGGTTGCTATACGTTTCCCATTGACCGCTATTCTGTTCATTAGAATGGAAATGCAACAGAAGAAAAGTACCTTTGTGCAGGAGTGGATAGGAGTTAATTAATTGCCCGTCTTTCAGCTTTAAGCTTAGATCTTTGAAACGTTTCCCGTTTAAAGGATGGGAACGCGCTTCGGCGTCGGGTGCATAATGTACGTCCAGGGCGGAAATTTGTGCAGCGATTTGATAATTAGCCTCCGGTATTTGAATCAGATTAGCCAGCATGCTTCGCAGTTCCGTGATGAGAGGCGTCACGTCCAGAAGCAGGGTTTGGACCTCGGTATTCCGGAGCAAGGCCGTATTCCATGGAAAACGTTCGGCATGATAACTGTCTAATAGCCAGTCTGGAGCCCAGCCTTTGATTGCTCCTGCAAGCTTCCAGCCTAGGTTCATCGCTTCTTGTAAGCCGACGTTCATTCCCTGTCCACCAGCGGGAAAATGAATGTGCGCCGAATCTCCCGCCAAGAACAATCGACCATTCCGATAGCGTCCCGCTTGCCGTGTAGCATTTCCAAATCGGGACATCCATTTCACATCGTTCAATCCCAGGTCGCTTCCGGTCGTACGGATGAGCGATGAACGAAACTCTTCCAATGTAACGCTCTCATCCTTGGAGACGTTACGTCTCTCCATATCGATCATCAAGACTCGATAAATATGATCATGTATTGGAATGATGCTGACCAATCCTTGTTCTGTAATTCGGGATATGACACTCATAGGAGCCAAATCAGATAGAACGGCATCCCCCAGAATAGCCGTGAAGGTCGCATCTGTACCTTCAAAGGATATATTTGCGTGTTTGCGAACCAAGCTTCTGGCTCCATCCGTACCTACCACATAAGCTGATCTTAACGTTGTTTCTCCATGCGGTCCCGCGATCTTAACGTTGACCCCATTCTCATCCTGATGCACAGACAGAGCCTCAACCTCTCTCAAGACCTCCGCGCCAAGACTAAGAGTCCAGTCCTCCAGCACCTTCTCCGTCTCACTCTGCGGTAAAAAGAGGGTATGATTGGAAGAAGAATCCAACACCGAGAAATCCAAAGGAGTATCTAATCCGGCGAAATGTCCTCTCGAAAGTAAGCGGCCTTGCTTGATTAATTGTGATTTCACTCCACGCATATCTAATATTTCAAGCGTGCGTGGATGTACGGTAAGCGCACGTGAATATGGGGTTGTCTCCTTTAGTCGCTCAATGACGCATACCTTTACACCCGCTAAGGACAATTCTCCAGCCAACATCATGCCGACAGGACCGCCACCGATCAGGATGACTTCATATTTCATATCAATAACCTCTTTTCTTATACATTATGGGAAGATCACGATAGCGTCTATTTCGATAAGCCATTCAGGATCGGCTAGTGCTTGAACGCCTATATAGGTACTTGCTGTCTTCGGCCAGTTAGGGCCAAACACATGAAATCCGGCGTCAAAAATAATCGAAATCAAATCCGGGCTGTGGTTAACGACAAAAATATTCATTTTTGCAATGCACAAGGGATCCGCTTGCACGGCTTCCAATGCATACTTAAGATTGGTGAACACTTGAATCGCTTGCGCGTAATAGTCCCCTGAACCGATCAATGCTCCTGATTCATCTACAGAAACCTGACCTGAGATGAAAGCCAGTTTTGAGGCAGTAGTTACCACGACATGAGAAATTACAGATGTAACCTTGTCCGTCAATATCTTCGGATTCACAATTTCCATAGGCAGGTAGGCTCCATTCCCATATTTATAAATCTTCTCTTGAAAAGTGGTCAAGTATTTCCAGTAAACCTCCTTCATCAATTATTGTTTCGTTGGAACCTTTTTTACTGCCTGTTAAAACAAGTGTGATGAAAATTATATTCTACTTTTGTTTCATATGAAACAATATTAGTTTACTTTGTTGCTATTTGTCCTGTCAACCCTAATATAAATAAGTGTATTAACATTTGTTTCACAGAGAACAATTTATGATATAATAATAAAAACAAGTTTAGGAGCCAGTATAATCATGGATACTGCCAATAAGAACAAAACCGCCATTCATAAATTTTTCGTTCAGTTTCTTGAGCAAAAAGAGCAATATGAAACCCGAATAACTGCCACATACCTGGAGGATATCCGGAAACATATTGAATCGGAATTCAGCTTGAATATGACGGAACTGCACATCATTGCGTGCATCGGTGAGCAGGAGCCGATCAATCTCACTTCCATCGCGGAGAGAATAAATTTAAGCAAAGGAAATACCTCCAAGATCGCAAATAAATTACTAAAGGCAGGTTGGGTTCGAAAAGCCCAGCTCAACGACAACAAAAAGGAAGTGTATTTTCGGCTAACGTCTGTCGGCAAAAAGCTATTTGCTGCTCATGATGAGCTTCATGCGAAGGAAAAGCAAAGAATGTACGAATTTTTGGGGAAATATAACGAAAGCGAGCTTGAATTTATTAAACGGTTGTTTGGAGATATGGTTGACTTCTATCGCTAACGTACCTCTCAACTGAGCATAAAGGTATTCATTCGATTTGAAAAAAACGAGTCTATGCTACTAGCAGAAAGCGAGATTGCAGTAAACCTGGGTGGTACCGCGAAACAATCCCCTTCCGTCCCTGTACGAGCTGACCGCTGTCAGTTTGCTCAGGAGGAAAGGGGTTTTATTTTGCAAAGGAGGCTGCCCCATGGAACAGCAATTAGGAATGACGAATGAAACAACCATGCCAGCAGGGGAATATATCACCGGTTCGGAGGTGCTTTTGCGCGGCTTGCTGCAGGAAGGCGTAGAGTGCGTACTCGGTTATCCTGGCGGAAATGTGCTCTATATTTATGATGCGATGGTACATCAGCCGGATTTCAAGCATATCTTGACCCGGCACTAACAAGGCGCAGTCCATGCGGCGGACAACCTCAGTCGTGAATTGAAATTCACATAATATGATAAGCAAGTGCTGGAAAAGATATCCGATGTCTACAGCCATGAATGGCCCTTCCAGCCTAATAGATAAATGAGCTTTCAGCGAAAGAGGCCGCACTTATACAAGCAGCAAAAGATCAACCGGATCAGTCAGAATGAAAATGAATGTTGGCAAAAGAGCAGAGAAGCGGCCCGCAAAAAAGAGGGACCGCTTCATTTTTAATGATTTATAATTCCTCGGAATAAAAAGCCTTGGATACTGCCTCGGTCGCTTTATCAATAAAAGCTGCAACCTTACCCGGGCTTTCCTTCAGGCCACTGCTCACCCATTTTTTAATAATGGCTATACTGCCATGAGCGGTGAACGTATACCAGGACTCAAATAATTGCGGATCAAAATATTTTAATTCCTGCTTCCATCGCTCAATCGTTAAATCGTGACTGATATAAAGAATTCTTTCTAATAATTCTTTATCGCCATGCTCGGAGAACAGAACCTCACATATCGTTTTATTCGCTTTTATATACTTACATAATTCATAAGACAGCTTTTGGGGGCTTGCAGAACGAATCCCAAGCTGCTTAATTTCTTCGTAAAGTTCATTTTCGATCGTTGAAAGCAGCTCAAACTGATTCGCATAGTGTGAATAAAAGGTGTTGCGGTTAATATTTGCTTCACTGCAAATGTCGGTCACGGTAACTTTATTGATAGACCGCTCTGTCAGCAGCTTCAACAAGCTTTCTTTGATAACCATTTTTGTA
This sequence comes from Paenibacillus sp. FSL P2-0136, assembly GCF_037975325.1. Lineage (NCBI taxonomy): Bacteria > Bacillati > Bacillota > Bacilli > Caryophanales > Paenibacillaceae > Paenibacillus > Paenibacillus sp. FSL P2-0136. The sequence goes on along the minus strand of NZ_CP150244.1, from coordinate 6,142,000 downwards.
TATCTCACCCGGTGATCTGTTTTTTTGTCTGACATCGTATCCTCCTAATTTAAAATAATAAAATAGTAAATGAACAAATCTAATATGAATTGTATAATAACTAACATTATTCAAACGAACAGCCTGTTGTTTAACTAACATGATGATATTATAATTTATTTAAACATTCGATTCAAATTAAATTAATTGGAGGAAGAAAATGGGTAGTATAACTGTAGTGCCTGTATGGGTTATTCAAGACATTCTTGTCTTAATTGCTGCTGTCCTAATGGTGTTCTATATCCTTGATAAGGAAACACATCCCAAAACGGTTTTACTGCAATTTATAGGTTTTGTGTTCTTTTACGCCGCCGTTTTTGAAATTACTGCTTCATCGCTTGGGGAAGGGTTCTACGCCTATGGGCGCAGTATTTTAATGTTGTTTAACATACCAATTACTGTCCCTATTATTGAGTTCCTGATTATTTATTCCACCTTGCGTGTGCTAAAGTCTGTAAATATACCGTCCTGGACGAAACCGTTTATTACGGGATTAAGTGCGATGGTGTTTGACTTTTCACTCGACCCGGTGGCCGTTAAACAGATTTTTGAGACCATGGATGGAACCATTGCAAGATGGACTTATTATCCGCTGGCCGGTGAACCTCAAATTTATGGGGAACCCGTGATGAATTTTACAGGATGGATTTATATCGCGGGATATTGGACCGTCTTTATTCTAATTGGGGAATGGTGGCATAAAAAGAAAGGCTACAGTAAAACCGTTGGTTACATCTATCCGTTTCTGGCGGCAATTGCGTCATTGGCTTGTATGTTCTCACCTTTATCCAACTTCTTTAATTATATGGGGCCGTTCTTCGCCAGAGAATCTAATATGCAATGGGTGATGTTGATTGCACTTTCTGTCATTACAATCGGAGTTTTAGCATTAGCTTTCACAAAGTTCTGGGACCGGAAGGCTAACTATTCAATCACTCCCAAAAAAGATTTTCCGATCATGTTTACTTTCGTAGGGTTCCCGCTGGTTAACACTATATTTTGCCTCATAGGAGGTTTCACAGAAGTATTGTGGCTGGTCGTTCTGGCTCAGATCGTATTAATGTTAGCCTGGATCGGAATTTATAGGATAGGTAAAAAAGCGAGTCCAATCGCGAGGTAGTTAAAGAAAATAGAAAACACCGCCAGACTTTAGACCACTTTTGGTCTAAAGCTGGCGGTATATTTTTTGCCTTCTTCGTTAAGGCAGAACATTCCCGGATGCGCGGTAAATCTCATACCATTCCTCGCAGCTGAGGGTGATGTCGGTTACTCCTTTGTCGGCTCAAACAACGGTAGGATATACTTTGTAATCAATTGAATTCTGTCCTTCGCACGCGGCATGAAACGGGAAGCAATCGTAACTACAATTTTCTTGTCGGGATTTACGTAAATCGCATTTCCGCCGTCGCCCAAAGCCGCATAACAACCTTGTCCCTCATTGTTAACAATCCACCATAAATACCCGTAAGGTAACTCTCCCCATCGGCTGTTTTCTTGGGTACTGTCCTTGATCCATTTTGCGGATAGCATTCGCTTGCCGTTCCACAAACCTTCATTTAGGTATAGCTGACCGATCTTTGCCATATCCAAGGGAGTTAAGGTAAGTCCCCAACCGGCGGTGCTCGTTCCTTTGGGATCTATGATCCAACCATTAACAAATTTATCTTTGAGGAACGCCAAATACTCTTCTTTACAATGTATATTCGCATTAGGGGGCACTTTGATTCCCAACGGTTCAAACAGATGTTCTGTGGCAAAATCAAGTACAGATTGGCCGGTTGCATTGGTGAGGATTCCCGACAGGACCTGTAGGCCGATTGTGGAATACTTGAATCCTCCAGGATCGTCCTTGCCACCCAACAAGTCCAGCGCAGCTTTGGTCCAATCCTCGCTAGTATAGACCTTTGTATATGGCTCCGACTTGTATTTATACGGTGCGGTCATTGTCAGTATATTTTTAATTGTGATATTCTGTATCGTTTTTTCACCGCGTTTGACCGTGTAATCAGGGAAAAATTCCAATACTTTCTGGTCAATGCTTTTAATATAGCCTTTGTCTATGGCAATGCCGATCAGTGCAGACACAACGCTCTTCGTCACCGATGCAATATGGATCGGATCGTTAGCGGTGTAGCCGTCAAAATAGCCTTCATATACCTTTTCGCTGCCGAGCAGTACTACAATACCTGCAATATTGCCATACTCTGTTTTAATCAGATTCTCGAAATCTAGAATTCTGTTATTCATAGTTGTTCTCCTTCTAAATATAAGTACATCGATGTCTGTGAAAAGCGTATTATGATATAAAATTTTTTGCAAGAGCCTATTATAAAACTTGCTTGAAGTCATGGGTGCAATACAAAAAGACCCGCAAACCCCTTTCTAAAGAGGATTTGCAGGTCTTTCATACAGATGGTCTGGTTTAAGGCAGCACATTTCCCGCTGCACGGTAAATCTCGTACCATTCCTCGCGGCTGAGGGTGATGCTTGAGGCCTTGGCGATGTCGAGCAGGCGCGCGGTGTTGGTGGTGCCGACAATCGGCTGCATTTTGGCCGGGTGTCTGAGCAGCCAAGCAATGGCGATCGCGGTGTCGGTTACTCCTTTGTCCTCGGCGATACGGTTAATGACTTCGTTCACCTTAGGGAACTTCTCACTGCCCAGGAATACGCCCTCAAAGAAGCCGTACTGGAACGGAGACCATGGCTGGATGGTCATATCGTGCAGGCGGCTGTATTCCAGGATACCACCATCATGGACTACGGAACCCGCATTGGTCATGTTCACATTGAAGCCGGCATCAATCATGCCGGTAACCATGATGCTGAGCTGAAGCTGGTTGAAGAGGAGGGACTGCTTGACATTCTTTTTCAACAGCTCAATCTGTAGAGGGTTCTGGTTGCTGACGCCGAAATGCTTGACCAGCCCTCTGCGCTCCAGATCATCGAAGGCTTCGGCTACTTCTTCCGGCTCCATCAGGGTATCGGGGCGGTGGAGGAGCAGGACATCTACATAATCGGTCTGCAGCCGCTTCAAGCTGTTCTCTACCGAAGTCACAATATGCTCCTTGGAGAAGTCGAAGAAGCCATTGCGGATGCCGCATTTGGCCTGAATCATCAGCCGGTCGCGCATGCCGGGATTTGCAGCCAGTACATCCCCGAATACTTCCTCCGCTTTGCCGCCGGCATAAATATCCGCATGATCAAAAAAGTCTATGCCCACCTCAAGGGCGCTGTGGATATGGACTTCAGCCTCTTTGGGAGACAAATCAGCGATCCGCATACAGCCGAGTGAAATCTCGGACACCTCAAGTGTACCGTTAGCCACATTAATTCTTTTTACCATTAATTATTCACTCCTTAAATGAAGGTATAGTGTAAGCTTAGACCTTAGAGTTAGGTGTAAGTAAGGATACCGGAATGGCTATAGCGGATATTAAGTAATCCATCGTGCTCTCGCAGGAAGGCTGAGAAGCCTTGCCCGACTAGCGCAGACTACTGCAGGAGTATAAACAGCATATCGATGAGAAGATCAAGTTTTTTCAGAGCTTTGCCCGGAAGGTTGATTATAAGATCGCTTATTTTGCATCATTTGGAGGAGACTCAAGGTAGAGAATAATATTTGCTTACTCAGTAATACGATATAGCGTATCGTTTTCTTTCCCGTTGTGAGGATTTTTACCAATGTATTCTGTTACAAATCCACATGAAATAAGATTTTGAAGATTATTGTTAGTTTCTATTATTTTTATTCCCATATTATTGCACTTAAGAGCAGCAATAATTTGATCGAAGTTACCAGTACCATGTGACAAACCTGCTTTTAGAGCGTAATACACAGGATATGAAGAATCACCCATTAATGGTCTATTCATTTTTGCACTTCCCTTGAAGATACTCTACTACTATAACTTGATCAACAGAATTTGTAAGGCGCTCATATATCAAGGCAGCTTCCTCCACAAAAAAACGAGTGAGTTGTCGAGGCATCACAATTTTGAGTTTGAAATTCTTATTATAGTTTTTGTTATAGGTATTAATCCTAATCTTCTCTTGCTCCAAGGTATTAATATACTGAATTAAGCAATTTTTAAAGTACAGATCCTCATTACTTGCTGGAAGTTCACAGGGCTGGATGTCAAGGAGAATCCCGTCAAAGTCGGTATCACTATGCTTAAGGTTAAACTGAATAACCGAATGTACAAGTTCTTCTAAGAGCCAAAGACGTAATGGATTAGCCCAATCCGATTTACGCACATATATGTAGGGTGCATAATTTAGGCTACGTGCGACTTGAGAAAAATTCTTAAGATATTGTGATTGTGAGCTTTGTAGCTGATAACTATTGGACTCGATATAAACATCAATAATATGACTGTGATTTAAAGCGTTAACAAAGAACGGAGATGTATCCAAGATTACAGTGTTATTAACACCTAGTCCATGTCCGTCTGCTGTTTTAAAAATCAATTCCATCCTGTAACTCCTTAATAAAAATTGTTTAGTAAAGAAGGCGGGAGGAGGTCCCGCCTAATGAGGCGACCGGGAGGCCGCTTATAATGAAACAGTCCTGGGAGGACTGTGAACAGAGGATGAGGCTTTTACTGCCTCATTGTTACATACGCGACTATTCTCAGATTGTTTAGAAAAAAGGTGGATTATATTTTATAGTTCATTTTGCTTTAGGTTTAGATATGAACCCAGTGCTGTTATAGTGCTGTTTTTTTTTATGTTTAGTAAAACGGAAAAATATCCTATAATTTTTCATTTCAATATAATGCTGCAGTTCTTGCTTTTGGACAAAAATGATGTGTTAGGAATTAATTCAGATTGCCTACTCTATGCAGGAAGAACAAATAAGAGCTTCAGGTTTATTGAGATCATTATGATATGGATAAGCCTGATGCATCAATTAAAGGAGTGGAGTGCTCGATGGCTAAAAAGATGATTATTAAGGGAGTAGGACAATTTCTTGCAAAGAAATATGCATCTGATGGTAAAGGTGTTGAGGTGGTTTCACTAGGTACACTTCAAAATCTTAAAATTGATCTTAATGTAGAACTGGAAGATGTATTCGGTTCGGATGGCCTATTTGCAATTGATAATCTTGTAAAGTCCAAATCGATTGAGATTACAGCTACAGACGCAAAATTCGACTTGGCTCAGCTATCCTTAATGATGGGTTCAACTGTCAAAGAAGATGTAAGTGGTTCTCTCTGGGTGCTAAATGAACAACATGAGCTAATTAAAGGAGGACTTGACCACAATACCGGACCTGAAGTTGCTGTAGCAGAAGTTATATTTGGCAACACTCTTTACGGCGACGGTAATTTCACAGTGAGGCTGAAGGACAGCAACTCGCTCCTTGAGAAAGTAGCCTATAGTTCAACAGTAGGACCAACAGACAAACAGTTCATGATCACTTCCGATGAAGGAAAAACTTATGTGATTCTAAATGCATCGCATACCAATAAGGATATTGTACTGAGCTACCAGCGCACAGAAACAATTGATGTAGTGGATATTCTGGTAGATGAGGTTCCATTCCCGGTTCACATCATTCATCATGGATCTTTTCTGCAAAAGGATGGTACATTCCAAGGTATCGAAACAGAACTATATCAATGTCGGGCAAAGGGGACGTTCTCCATTGACGCTGCCCGGGCTACTGCATCTACTTCGCAGGTTACTCTGCAAGTGCTTGATCCAGAACGTGCGGACCGTAAGCTAGGAAGTATCAAACGATATTCGGCTGCCTCCAGCGTGTAACAACCTTTGAAGTTAGCAACAAGAAAGGGGCCCGGGTCCTCCCACCCGGGTCTTTGTTATTTCAATAGAAGTATAAAGGAGAGAGTGTATGAGTAAGACAGTCCAGGAAGCAATGCACTCAAAAGAGATGAATGAGGCATCGCTGCAGCGAATTAAAGCTGAAAGCGCAGAAGAAGAGTTGCCAAAAGACAAGGACGTTCGTATATCTGAGCGTGTGTGGTTTGAGGAAGATGAAGAGATTATGCTGCGCAATGGAAAGTTGTATCGAATTCCACCAATGACCTTTGGAGATACTAGGGAGTTCATGCAGTATTTAAAAACTGTAAATGTGGGAGAGATTATTCTCAATTTTGCTCCAGGTCAGGAAGCCAAGGAAAAGAAACTTCATGATATTTTGGGATTAGCTTTTCAAGTCTATCCAGAAATTGCTTTCCGAAATAAAGATGGAAATCTAGTTGTGGATCATTCATTTATTGACCGTAATGTGGATCTTCGTATGGCTAAGCATATTCTAGAGATCATGATGGATCTTAACGGATTAAAAAAGTAGAACGGGTTGAGGGAGAAGAGCAGACAGGGGTAGAAGTCCGCGACGCCGAGACAGGAGAGCCTGTTACTTGGAACGAGGTGTTTTTCTATCTTCATAAGCACTGCAACCTCGATAAGTGGGCAATCAGGAGATACACTTACCCGCAGATTCAGGAACTCCTGAAACAAGTGCATAAATATATTCGCTTTGAGGTGGAGGTTTCAACCGCTCCTATACGTGCAATATTTGGCGGAGGTAACGGAGCGGAGACACATTCTGAAGGTTACGATGATGCAGACTACCGTGAAATAGATGAAGACGGTGTTTTGGAGCTTGCACGTATGTTTGGAGGAGGGTGAAAGTGAAGTCCGGCCTATTCTATGTAGGAAGGGCTTTTTTATTTGAAGAGAGGAGACGTGGAACTATGGCATCTGATCATAATCAGGAGCAAAGTAATTTGCTAGAAGCGGAAATTTCGCTCACAATGGGATCTCTTACAAGCCAGACTTCCTCATTTGCTGAGCAAGCGGAGGTGTTAATTGCTTCTTTTGACGACATGGCTGAGGGAACTGGGGCAATTGACATTGTGGGACGCAAACTGCAGGCTATAGTGCAAAAGATAAGGAGTATCAGCAATAATATTAACGATATTGAAAGTACAACAGATTTTTCAGAGGCTGTTCTTTTGGCACAAAAGATGGAGTCTCTTCAGCAAAAACTTACAAATAAGGTCAGATCTTTGCTGGAGCAACAGTTTACAGAGCTTGTCAAAGCATTAAATGAGCTTCAAGCAGTACCGGTGAGTATTGGTAACAATGACGCAGCCATTCAGTCAGGCGGGTACTCCCAGCACGTGATAAATACTGCTGATCAACAGAAGAAGCCCAAGTATCAGAACGCTGAGATGAGTACTGCAATAAAGTTGTTGACTGTTCAAAGCCAAAAGCAAATGTCTATTGTTTTAAACGCCATGAAAAATGTCCTGGGCGATTCGTTTGACAGTGGTGCATCTTTACTGCTCTCTATGGGGTATGAGGTCAATAAAGAGTTTGAATATACAATGGCAAGGGCGGCCTTAAATTTTAGGAATAAGGATGCGGGAACTCATAATTCACCAGATAGTCCAGTCCAAAACATTGCCCTTGCTTATGGACTACCTCTGGAAGACGCTGCTACAGCCTACCAGCATGCAGCAACGGCATCAACCGATCCTCTTGAAGCACAGCGCATTGCTACCTCGGCTGCCAAGCAGAAAAATGTTGGAGACATGGATATTCGCCAATCCGCAAGCAGTCTTGCGGCCTTAGCCGTCAATTGGGGGCTAAACGCTGCAGGCGTTGAAGATGCCGCTAATATGATAACTACTAGTTCAATATTAACTGATTCTAAAATAAGCGATATTATGGATTTTTTGAAACAATCATCAAGTTTTTCCTCTGTATCATCCAATGATGAAGATAAGCACAAGGCGATGGCTTATTCTATTGCAATGTCTTCCATGTACACTTCTGCCCTGGCCAGGACAGGCGATCATGGTGAGATGTTCTTTAAAAATATGGCGATTCCACTAGACGAGCCTTCAGCCAAGAATTTTGAAGTGATCTCTCAGCGGACTGGACTTAAGACCCTCAATCCTTGGAATGAAGAGAAAGATGAGAATGGGAGGACAATTAAGCAGCAAAAATCAGGAATTGATATGCTGTTTGCGATTACGGATGTCATTGATAGATTAACTCCAGAGGACCATGGCTTTGTTAGAGGCACCTATACAAGCAAATTAGGGAATGACTCGGGTATAACTGCGGCTTTATTCGAGGACATGGATAGGATCCATAGAATCCCGAGTATTATGGCACAGGGTGGCGCAGTAAGATTTGTAGAGAAGCTGCAAGACAAGGACTGGACGGCAAATCAATCAAACCAGTTACTTGCAGAAAATATGCTTACCCCTGAATTTCAGGAGCAAAAGTTGAAGACGATGTGGGAGGTTTCAACAAAAGGGATTTTTGATCGTCTTAAGAAGGAGTTTCAAACCGTAAGCTTGAGGATTATCACTTTTTTAAATGTGATCCGTGCTAACGCAGGATTATTTACATCGGGGATTGAAAGCATGGGGAAGGTTGGGCAGGGCTATACTGCCCAGAAGGTTCCCAAGGAGGATTTGCATAATCAGATAATGGCTGTCCAAAAACGTCTCGATCTCGTGAATAGTAAGCGCGGCGTTCTCCGTGTCGGTAATTTGAACGATACGCTTGGTAAACAACACGAGGAGTATGAACAGCTTAAGCAGCGACGTGCAGAAATCGAACGAAGCGGCGAATATGGTTCTGAAGTCCATATGAATATTAACCGCCAGATGAATAAGAAGCAATGGGATATCAATCAGACACGGCGGAGTCTAGTTTGGGCACAGTCGGTTGATCCTAGGCTAGACTTAGAAGCGCAGCACTTGGAGCGTAAACTGACATTTCTTATACGTCAAATGAAAGAGTTAGGCCGTCAAACCGAATCTGCGAATAACCGAATGGAGCTATTGGATCTAGCCATTAGGGATAATAGGCTGGACGGAGATATGCTGGTTGAAACAATAGCAAAGATATCCGGGGGATTTCTCAGCGGGACTATAAGTGCCCAGAAATTTGAGGAAGAACTGAGACGTATTGGTTCGAGTACAGGGTATTCAGATCTACGTATTAAGCAGTTCATTAATGACATGGTAAATCTTAATAAAGAATTCCAGGATACAAGTGATATTCAAAAATATATAGATGCTTTAGTCCAGTTAGAGAATGCGGCTCAACTAAATAATTTAGAGATAGCCAATGAGAAGAGCGCTGAAACCAAAAGCAAGCAAACATCTGAGGACAAAGACAAGGACAAGGGCAAAGAGGGAGATAAGGAGGAAGACAAGGACGACGACGAGGATGAGAATTCTGCCTATGAAACTGCAAAGGAAATTCAAGAGTTTTTCACTGATGATTGGTACGAGGATGAGGATGATGACAAGGACGATGATGACGGGGGAAGAAGAAGAGGCTCCGGCGGCTCGGATGAGGGTGATGATGGAGGTAGAAGAAGAGGCTCTGGCGGTTCGGATGAGGATGATGATGGAGGTAGAAGAAGAGGCTCCGGCGGTTCGGATGAGGATGATGACGGAGGCAGAAGAGGCTCCGGCGGCTCGGATGAGGGTGATGATGGAGGTAGAAGAAGAGGCTCCGGCGGCTCGGATAGAAGTAGTAGAAGAAGCAGAAGAAGGAGGGCTGGAGGCGGCAGGAGGGGAATTACATCAAAGCTAGCAGGTCTGACCAAAGGAGCCGGGAAACTATTTTCTAAAGCCGGTAAGCTTGGGAAACTTGCTTCAGCAACGGGCAAAGGGTTAAAGATCGGACTTAAAAAAATCCCTTTGATTTCGACTGTTGAAACCGCTATGGACTTCTATAGTGATGTTGTTGCCCCTCTCAGTATGAGCCCCGAAGAAAGAAAAGAACTGGACGCGAGTGGACGTGTTGATCTCCAAAAAAAGGCTCAGGCTATAGGCGATGGTAATTTTCTGCAAAAAGCGTTTGGTATAGGTGAAATGGTTCTAGATGGTGGTATTCGAGGTGGCATTAATCAAATATTTGGTGGCGCCGGGGTAAAGTGGACAGAATATGCAGATGCTTTAAAAATAGCTTTTAGTGGAAAAAAAGGCGGAGATCTTGCTAAAGCGCTGGAGCAAAAGCTTAAAGGGAATGCAGACTCTAAGAAGGAATCCGATAAGCTTGAGGAAAAACCAAAGGATTCAGGAAAGGCAATTGATTCAAATGAAGACAGCGAGCAGAACAGTTTAGGCAATTTAAATCAGAATCAGCTTATCGAATACAAGGATGCTCAGACTATAATGTCCAGAAATCTGAACCTCCAACAAAACGAAGCTACTAAAATTCAGGCTGCTCATGATGAAAATTACGCCAAACTTGTTATGTCCGGTGTGCGTGAAGATTCTGCTGAGATGAGGGCTTTATTCGAAACTTATTTTAAGAAGAATATTGAAATGCTAGATGGTATCTTAAATGGAACAAAAAATGCGAACGGAAAAATTATTGATGAGGGCTTAATCGCCAAACGTGACAGGCTGACTGTAGGTTCAGATTCTTACAACGAAATAGATGCTCAGATTGCAAAGATAAAAGGACAGATATCTTCGTTGAATCTTCAAAGCTATCAGATGGACACTGACGGTGAGTTTAATGACATTATGGAGCAGCTTAATCATGACCTGAAGATTTCTAATGCAGACTGGAGTATGAAGAGAAGTGATGCTATTCTGTCAGGTGCAAAAGAAGATTCGAATAGTGTCAAGCAAATTCAGTCTGCGATGGCTAGCAATGTAAACTCAAGGATTGGCATTACACTTAGCAATCTACAGGCGTTGCTTGTTCAAAACAAAGATAATGAAACTCAGCGTAATAAGATACTTGAGCAGATTAAGGAACTGGAAGTACAGCAGAAGAATAATCTGGTAGACATTAAAAATAGCCTGTTACAAGGAAAATCTACATTCAATCTTCCGGAAGGTGTACAGGCCATGAGTTATTACGAAACGAAGGTCAGTGAAGGGACAGCCAGGCAGATATCCTTTGGTTCTGGGGATGTTAATATCACTATTCAAGCGAATGTTAAAGGGCAGCAGGATTGGGCGGCTGTAGGCAATCAGGTCGCAGGCATTGTTAAAAATGCCAACGTCAATGTCTCCCGAGAGCTCTCGCAGCAGGTAAAGACGGGGATGCAATACAATCATAGATAGGAGGAGAGGCAATGCCTGCTCAGTATCCTTTTGGAACAGTAAATGATCGCTATAAGAAGCGTTTATTCGTAGAATCAGGACTAAGTTTCACAGAAGTAGATGCTAAAATCATTGAACCCTATGCTCCGCCAAGCCCGCAATTATCTCTTAAAGAAATAAAGATTTTAAATGCACCTAGCCATTTTCACCAGATGGGTATTTCAAGCTATAAGATTCATCTCAATCTGCTTTTTAAGGATAAAGAGGCCTATAATAATTATCTTACCTACTGCGGATGGACCCATAAATTCTATGATGAACGTGGGGTTCTATACTTAGGATCACTGGAGAGTATCACCCCTACAATTGTATGGTTAAACAATGAGCTGGACAGTAATTTAGACCAGAACCGCGGATATAAGTGTGTTGTAGAGCTAGTGCTGATTAAGAAAGATAAGTATGACCAGAAACACCGTTTTGAATATCAGGATACTGCAGGTCACTGGGCTGAAACGGATATCGAGGAGATGGCTGACGCAGGTTTGATAACGGTAGTATCTGCAGACGGCACTCCGGTTCTTTACTTCAGGCCGAACGGTTATATCACCCGGGCTGAGTTTGTTTCCTTTTTGAACAGAACCCGGCGTTTCATTGAACGGATATTGAGGGAGTAGCCTGCAGGCTATTCTTTTTCCCATTCTATACTATACATGAGGTGAGCTGAGATGGGTACTTGGGTGGATGTTACCCCTAATGATTGGTTTTATAACGAAGTTATGGAAGCATCGGGGATTTATTTGGAAGATGGTAGTCCAATGATTTCCGGGATTGAGTATGGACGGTTTATGACAGACGCCCCCTATCTGTATGAAGAACAGAGTGGTTCGGAGGGGAAAAAGGAATTTACTCTTTTGAAGAAAATCATACCAACTCCAGCGAATCCATTATTTGTTTATGTAGATGGAGTACAGACTGTGTATAAGAAAGTTAGTAATCCTTCCGTTACAACGACTCTGGTTGAATTCTACAGTGCCCCGCGCAAAGGGGCAATTGTATCATTTATAAGCCAGGGAAAAGTTCTTACAGATCGATTCGGCCGTCCGGAGGAGCCTATAAGTTGGTCTGGATTTGGACATCCGAAGCATGTGCTAGATAATGGAGATGATTACGTATGGGACCCATTCAACAGAAGTTATCAGGAATATTGCTATGCGTTCGGAAGACCCCTGAAGCGAATTATAATTGATGAGGAGTTGTGGGGAGTAAGTGTACCCAGTGCGCTTGTTGCGAAATATCTTGGAAACAAAACAGATTCTTATATGGTATCGCCCGCTCCTAATGCCTGCATCTATCTTCCCTATAATCTGAACGGTGTAACCTGCAAATTTAACTATGTCGTATTTAAAGATGGGTACCATCAGTTAAAGGGCGGTGAGTTCAAGGCGACAGCAGGGATGACCTGGCGTAATGACCGCTTTTTCCCCAATGCATACATCACCCGTGGAGAGGCTTTCACTTTAATTGATAGAGTGCGCAAGACGTTGTATAGCCGATTTAGTGATATTGATGCCCCAACCGCCAGGCTGGATCAATACATGTATGCGGAGGAAGGGCAGCGACGCTTCCGGCTGAATGGCACGTATCCGGCAGGTCAGGGGGTGCTGAAGGTCAAACGCAATGGTGTGCTGCTCACAAAAGATGTCAACTATCTGGAGACGGACAACCATACCGTTACTTTTGTGAATCCGCAGTCAGCAGGCACTACCTTATATTTTTATTATGAAAAGAAGGTATCTACAAGATTTCTGGATGTGGGTACACTTACTGCCTTATATAACAATGAAACCAAAGAGACCATCAGTGTAGATGGTCGAATACCTAATGGCTCCTGGTGGGCAGAACCGGTTCTATCAATGGAAGGGGAAACCTTTCAGAATGGCAGTTATCTGATAGAAGGATATGAACTCTCCCGGTTTATGGATGGGAATCCAGTAGTGGATAATATGTACACTCCGATAGATGCAGTTTCTGAAGGACACAAACTTCCATATTTTCTGCCATCCACACTTCTAAACCGTGCCCAGGCTGTAACGTTCCTCAATCGGTTCAGGAAATGGTGTGTTGAACGATTCAAATGAGAATGGAGGATAAGGATGCAGTATATGACACATGAATTGCAAAAGGTTCTAGCTGATCGATTAAAGTTAGGGGAATATGCTAAACCCGTTTGCAGGGTAGAAGTGGACCGAATGGCCTTCATTCCTGGAAGAATGGAGGAAATATCCTTTGTAACTGGCGAGGCTCAAAAATATGTTACTGTTCAGCAGACGTTTATTCAAAATGGGTCTGAGGGGCAGACACTTGTCAATTATCAAACTATTGTGCCTCCAATTCCAGCGAGGGGAACATTTACTCCAGATGATATTACCAGTAGATACGGTATGCGAGGGGGGAAGATGCATACAGGTATTGATATAAAAGCAGCAGTTGGGGAAAATGTGGCTGCAGTTTGGTCTGGACGCATCTCAGCAACAAGCCATTCTAAACCCTATACAGGATATGGATATTTCATTGATGTTCAGCACACCAATGGTGTAATGTCCCGATACGCCCATCTCAGTCAGATTTTGGTCAAGGTGGGGGATGAAGTCAAACAAGGGGATATCATTGGACTCGCTGGAAACACGGGACATGTTATGTCTGGAGGTAAGGATGTAACAGGGAATTTCGAAGATCCTAATTCAGAGCGCTCCAAAGGAAAGGGGGCTCATTTACATTTTGAAATCAGAGTGAATAATGATCATAAAGATCCACAGCCTTATCTAGAAGGTAATGCCAAAATGTTTACCTCCTCGACAAATACAGGTGGAGGTATTACAGATGGAGCAAAGGTTACAGGGGCTGTAGGCGCGCAGGTCTTCAATCAACAATTTAAGGACAAGCAATGGGTAAATGGACCGGGTATTAAGAATGTTAGTCCTGATGCTCTAAACCTAGGCTCTGTACAGATGTTGCAAAAGCCAAGTTATGACAGTTTTTTAATTTATAATTTTGTAGCAAAGAAGGTGAATGCACCTCGTTCATGTTCATTTGATATCGAATTCCAATCTGCCAAAGATTGCCTTCTTAAAGCGGGATATTTCTGCAATGTTACTGAAGGATTAGAACTTAATATTTATTTTAACGATCAGTTACAAGTAAGGGTTAAGAAGTTCGATAATGGGAGTGCAATAGAATCTGTTGAAGATGTTCCTTTTCCCGCAGGAGCATACAAGATAAGAATTGAGGTTCTGTGGTATGGGGGGGAGAGTTGCAAGTTTGGTCTTAATTATGTGAAAATACATGAATTGAAAGCTCCGGAAGGTACTAATATGCTGTCTGAAGCTGATCCTACACAGAAAAAAGGTTATTATGAAACCGCTGAAATTGAATCTCTTGTATTCAATGAAGTTACAAAACAGAATGCTTTACAGGTTGGACAGTTCGTATATATGGATACTTTGGTTCTGGATAATATTATTTCCGTTGATATCGATGACCAGCTTGGGATGGAGTCTCATGAAGCTCGAATTGTCATATCTAACCCTGATGGATACTACTCCCCTGACTATAACCCCTTCCACTTCCCCGAGATGTATCAGCAATCCCCATGGAGCTATTTTATTAATGGTTATCATGTAGGTGTTCTTTCCGAGAATACACCGGTGCGAATTTATTATGGATATGGCCACAACTTAATGCGTGTGTTTACAGGACTTATTGATAAAGTGGATGGCATGGGTGAAGACCACCAGTTGACCATTACATGCAGAGATATGTATAAGAAAGTGTTGAATCATGTACTGTTGGAGGATAAAGCCTATCCTAAGGTGAGTGTAGTGAACACTGGAAAAACAGAAACGAAGGTTATCGATGCAGGTAGTGTAAACGATGGATATAAAGGTTCTAGGTTTGAAGAGATTGTAGCCAGAGCCAAGTCTAATGCCAAGCACCCAGACTTCAAGGGGGCTTCTGTAGATTACCTCTTCTTGCTGGCTATTGCTAAGCATGAAACAAATATGGGGACGACAGGAGCGGGAAGGGAATCCAGCGGAGGTTATATATTGGGCTATGGTGTGCCCAGTGGTTCCGCTAAACAACCACAATATGCAGGAATAAACAAACAACTCTATTTCGGAGCTAAACGATACGCAGAGGCGCTTAAGAGCCGGGGATGGCGGATCAATTCGCTAGAGGACGTGAAATACTTCTGGCAGGGAGGGGATAAAGGAAGTTATCAATGGTCGCAAGATACCAATTGGCCAAATCCAGTCTGGAAGATTTATCAAAGCTATGTGGCAGATCCATCGCCATTTGCTGATATTCCTGCATATTCTCAGGCAACATCTGCAACTGCTGCAGCAACAGGTACCGGACCAGACGATCTGAAGGCTGCGTGGCTGAAATCTGCTGTTGTAACAGATCTGATTGTTTCAGCAGGAATGACCGGCTGGCGTCAAGCTCCTAACGATATACATTATCCTGATTATGTCATAGAAGAATCGTATTTTATCAGCACCAGCCAAGCTTCTGGCAAAGTTATTCGTGCTATTCCTAATAAGGAAGGTGAGTTTGAACAGGTGGATATTGATGCTGTTCTAACCCCGAATGGCTGGCTTAACCCTTATATAGAAGAGTATGGTAAAGAATTCGAGGCCCTACAGAGTAAAGCCGGGGAGGCCATCTCGGAAATTACCAAAGATACTAACTACCGGTCTTACTGTGATCGATACGGCACATACCGCCTGGAAATGATTAACATGAATAAGTCCATAGCAGGACAGTTTACCGAATATGAAAACCTGGTGTCTTTGGAAAAGAGTACTGACTGGAGCAGGGGCCGGAGTCATCTTGCAGTTTTTGATGATGAAGGGAAGTATATGCATTTTGTGGATACGGAAATTCTGATGGAGCTTAAAGGTGAGGTTCGGACTGCAGTTCTTAACGTTCCATATGCTAAAAGTGAGGCAGAGAAACGTAAGATAGCCGAGAGATTCTTTTTTGATATCAAATGTCTTTGCCGGACTCTTCAAATCTCTGTTCCGGGTAATCCTGCGCTTGAAGTATTGGATAGAGTATATATCTCTGACCGCAATACAACCACAAGAAGTGTCTATACTATTAAAGGGATCAAATCGTCGTTCTCTGTTGAGAATGGCTACCTGCAAATCATCGACTTAACCTGGTCAAGCGGAGAGGGGGCTATTCTGTAGTGGCCGGAGTAGCAAATGACTATTTGATTTACCCTATTATGGATCTGATCAAGGCTGAAACAAAAAAGGCTTCAACAAAAAGAACAGATATCGATCCGTTTGCAGGAACACCCTCAGTTCTTTTGAGCAGAGAGCATCCTCTCGATGTGGAGAAGGTAACTGGTGCGCACATGCTTTATGAGTCAGGATACATTACTGATGTTTATATGACTTTTGGATGTGGAGATGATATGACCGGGGTTCCCGTTAACGTGGATTCGGAACATCCAGACTGGGAATACTACACGGTCTGGCGGCTGGGAGCAGTGAATGTGATCCGTAAGACCCCGTCTGGTGCAACGCTAGAAAATCTGATCATTAGCCTAAACTATGATGAGGAAAGCGGACTCTTAACTGGGACAACTTTAACTCGTATATAAGAGGAGGTGAAGCAAAATGTCTTTTCAGATTACACACCCGGCAGGAGGTATGATCGATAAAGTCCGTGAACTTCCATATCCACATTTCAGTAAATTCACCCGGCCCTTTGTACGCGGCAGAATGGTGGATGTGACGAGTGTGGCTAAAGTTTATGAGGATTCTTATAAACTACCTTATGCGACGGAGTTTCTGTCCGTAGCTTTTGCAGCTAGCGAATATTGCATCGGAGATTTCTGGGAGTTAACTGTAAATGGAGACAAGATATGCGAAACGGTTTACACCAAGGAACTTCCGGAAAGCGTATCGATGGGCAATTCTTTCGGGATCGTATATCCACTCCCGGAAAACGCTGAAATCAAATTTGAATACCACAATCTAAGCGGATCAGCCAAGCAGGTGTGGTACAACATCAAGTTCCTACGAAAATAAGGAGGGAGCGTAATAATGCCAAGTAACAAAGTAGCCTGGATTGAAGGGAGCGCATATGCAGACAAAATTGTATTCGAACTTTCTAGTAAAATCGTACAGGCTGAACTCCCTGATGGGGAAGTAAACGGGTGGACGGAAGCCCACCGCTCTATTCAGGATAAGTGGGTTACGTACACACCAGTGACTACCCCCAAGACAGTAGGGCAATATACACACACTAATGGAAAGACCTATCCCGTCTATAAGCTGAGTGATTTAAGCGATTTAAAAGATAGCACCCCTGATAATAATTCATTGGTAGATGCGGACGGATACGTCAAGGAGATTAGATATGTTTTGAACAGTGCCGGAACCATTACGGGCACTGTTCCAACAGGTAAAAGAATTCTTGTAACTAAAGTGGCATATACAGACCCCGATACCCACCTCCCGGTTATTCAAGATGTAGCGGGCACCTTAGTAGTTGTAGTAGATGATGAAACTACAGCATCCATGAAAAAGTGTTACATTGTAAAGCAAGGTTACATGGTTGATTCAGAATTTGTAGCAAATGAGAGATGGCCGAACTTCCGCGTTATTAGTGAGATGCCATCTGACTACGATTATTTCTTAGGAAGAGGAATAACATCTATTCAAGCTTATTACAACAGGAATTATGGATCCCTAACTCCCCAGTTGGGTACATCCTACACTTATACCCAATTATCGTATAAAGCAAATCAGACTCATTATTCAGACACAACAGTGGTACTGAAGTCAGAAAAGGCGCCACCTGAAGGGCAAGCAGCAAAGGCCTATTATGTAATGCTAAAAATGCCTGCACAGCAATTTAATTACTTCGATGTTTACTACGGTGAGGAGTTTAAAGTCATTCCTTCATCAGGCAATTCATCGGATACTTATAAGCTGGCTTGTGACATCGCTTCTGTCAAAATCAATCAGGTTCCAGTCATAAAAAACCAAGTGGAGGCCCACCTTGCCTACCAACGATGGAATGATCCCAACTCTTCTGTAGGTAAATTCAGTCCAGCGGATATCGCCTGGCTGTATGACTACGATGGGACGTCGCAAATTACTAGTCCTGCCGCGCATTTCTTTTTCGGTGCAGACAGTACGGTAACATGGCTTGCTAATAAGAAAAGACGCCCGGACTATGACGTAAACTACTGGGTTTCTGTGAACAATAACCGAGTCACCTTAGTTCTCGAAGGTGATCCTGCACCGGATATTGAAGGATATTATCGCAGTTTTGGCTATATTGGAAGGATCATTTCATTTAATGAAACGGATTACGGCGGTAACTTTGGTGTAACTGTGGGTATGGGGGATATGGTAAAAGAGAAGACAGGATTCCAAATCTCCGATATCCGTGTCGATCAGAATCCAGAGTATGCCAAGTTTGGCCGAAACACCTCTAACGGTATGTATTCCTTGTCCATGTTTAGAACCAAATCAAATGTCCTCTACCAAGCGTATTACCCCGCATTTATTACACAACTGCCATCCTATAGTGGTGTTGGCAGCATTCCTTCCGATCTATCTAAACTAATCCTTGATAAGACTAAGAACTTCTTTCAGGCTTCGGTCTGGACCAAAAGGTACCATGCCAGCCCTGTGTACCTTGTACATCAGTACGAAGGCTATCGCGGATACATGGATGGTGTAGTTGCAATTAATGACTTTAATCTAATTAATAAAGACGAGCTGATTGTGGATACAGAGGAATGGAAAGATCCCTCAGACCACTCTAAAGGAACATGGACAGAGGTCTATAAATTCTTTAGTGTCAATTCACCCATTAATTTTCTGAAATTTTCCGCAAATCCTAATGAATGCTCTATTGCAATTTTAAAAGAGGTAAAGTAAGGGGAAGGCTCCCCTTTTACTCGTACAACCCCGAATTAATTTTCCCACATACAAGGAGGACTCCCCCGCATGGCTAATTTTAGATATATTGAAACGATCACCACTTCCCGTGAGCTTCTCGATACCATCAAAGCACAGGTAGTTGGCGTGAAATACCCCTTCAACGCAACCTCTGGCGAGACTGAAGTTACGAACACATGGACGGTTGATTCCGAAACCTCGGACGTGGCTACTGGAAAAATCAAAGAACTTACTTTAAAAGGAATTTCTAAGATCAATGCTCTAACCCGGGAGTTCTATGTGAAATTCACTAATAGCGGATTTGGTACATCGGCCAAGCACAGCTCTATGGTTGTGCAGACTCTATTTAACAAAACAGGTACTGGTAGTGCTGCCACATTCGGTGAGGCAGGCCAGCCGGTCACTATTGAGTGGGCCAAACAGGATTATACACCAACTACTGACCGAACTCATGATAAACCAGTGTACTTATACATGAACGTAATGAATAACCGTTTAACAATGGTACTTGTCGGCGATCCGGCGGTTAACTTTGATGACTACCGTAAATCCTTCGTATATATTGGAGCCTTGAAGCCATTTAAATATAATGAGGAGGATGTAGACGGCAATATTATGGTTACCGGTGGCTCAGTCACACCGGAACCGTCTGCAGTACCTGCTGCACCTTATAACTTTGGAGCTTATACCTCTTATGGTAACAACACACTGCAAATGTTCAAAACAAAATCCGGAATCAAGTTTCAGCAGCACTTTGCTTCTTTCATTACACAGGCTCCTGCGCCTGGCAAGGCATTCGTGGACACTCAGGTAGGGGATACAGGCATCAAGCTGGAACCTCAAGGCTTCAACGCTTCGTCGTGGACGAAAAAGTACCACCTTTCTCCAATCTACATTGTGCATCCATTCGATGGGTACCGGGGCAGTCTTGATTATTGCATTGCTGTTTCGAAAAATAATATCCTTCATTTGGATGAATTGATTGTAGATATTCCTGATGGAACCGAAGGGAAAACTTGGAAGCAGGAAGTTTACAGGTACTTCGACCACAATACCGAAAATCATTTCATGAAGAAGTCGGCAAACATCCAGATGGGGATTGCCTTCCTGAAGGAAGTTCGATACTAAAAAAATTGTCTCAATAAATCGTATAAGAGCTTAAAGGGAACTTCAGACAGCCCTCTGAAATTCCCTTTTTTCTTAGGACGGAGGATTCTCTTATGCCCGGTCAACAATTCAATTTCAAAGTGTCTGATTATGCAGTGTCTCAGACCGGATATCTCTTAAAAGTCACTACGTTACGGCCATCCGCCAAGTCCTATTTTTTAGTCTACATTCCGTTTGGAAGGTATAGCAGTGTGCTTATGCTGGATTTCCTCGTTACGACTCGAAAAGAGGTCCCAGCAGCGCTGCATCAGCAGATTTCACAAGCCATTCGGGAAGATATGGCTGCAATGGAGAGCGGCATCGTTATTTTAGAACAGGAGCCGATTCGTTCAGCAGAGGCATTTAGCATAGCTCTGGCCGAACAAGACCCGCGTTTTTCTGCCAACCTTCAAACGATGCAAGTTCAGAGCCGGGAGCGGCTAGGGGTACCTACAGATTTAGCAATGGCAGAGCAGGATGAAAATAGCCGCCGGTCCATCCATAGTGAATCCCTGGAGGCCAGAATCAGTGAGCGTAGCCGGGAGGGTTACGTGCTGCTCGATGTCCTGGGCCAAATTAAAGAGAGAGAAAGTAATTTTTTCGATGATGTTCTGCCTGCTGCAATAAAACCTAAAGAGTCTGAAAGTATAACCGAAGCGGATGGGTTCCAGGCAGAACGCCCAATTGATTGGGATTTTAATGTGCTACGAAATATTTTTATCTCGAACCGGATTTCAACTTCAGGTGTTCATAAATTGCAGATGAAGGACCTGGGCTTTCGTGTAGATAAGCAGGACCTATTAATTGATTTGCAGAATGAAGCAGGTTTCCGTCCCTTTAGCTCAGCAGGAACGGTTATGCAGAAGAGGGGAGCAGGTCACCGTCTCAGTCTTTTTGATCTGCGGGTGAACGCGGAGCGGCTCTTGGGTCACAGGACTTTTAATTGGGAGGGCGAGGTTAGTAGTAATTACTCAACAGGACATCGTATTTTCAATTGGTTAGGCGATGTACTTAATGATCGAGAAGAAGCCAAGCGTCTACTTACCTGGGATGCCGTCTCAGTAGCCCCCAGTCACACCGCAGGCCAGCGTAAGGATAATTCGCCTACCAAAGTGGACTATTACAGAATTAGGGCTACACGTGTTGGAGACAACCATCCCACTATTCAGGTACCGAATCTAGTTTCTGCTCTAAGAGATGACGCAATCGATGAGGCTATTGTTCCTCTAGAGTATAAGTGGGCCGAGATAAAGACTAGACAGTATAAAACACATCTGACAAAGGAAATTCAGTCCGTGCGGAGGAAGGATTTTCTTACCATCCGGAATGCTGTCAATTTCAGTGGGTACCGTAACGGGGAACGCCAAATGGATACAAATAAAACGGCTGCAGCCTGGCGATCCACGGACTTTTTAACTGATATCTATCGGATACGACAGGCAGCCCGTGACGTTCTGAATAGTTCCAGTGTGCTTATCCCGTCTTCAGCAAAGCGGAAAATCGATAAAATCATGGAGTTGGGTATAGATACCTTGGGATCTAGGGGGATTCACCGAACCGCCCGTGTTCTAGAAGAAAGATCTGCAGGTGCCCGTAGCTGGGACGGTCGCTTACACCGGCATGAAGTGGGAATGGCAGTTAGGAGTGCCAATCTCTTGGCATACTTAACCCATTCCGAAAAAGCAGAAATTACTCGTAAAGTGGTAATTCAGGTTATGCAGGAATTTGGACGGGCTTACCGAAATCCATTGCAGGTCTACCTCCCACGGGAAATTGGAGCAGCCTACCGTCCGGATTGGCTGGTCACCCGGCTACTACACATAAAATCAGCCTCAAACAATACAGAACGAAATACAGAGATCTTCAGAACAATTTTCAGCAGTAAGAACCTGCAGAAAAATACATTACTGTCTCAGACTATACTGGGAGCACGAGATGCAACTGTTCCGGTCTATCATTTATCAGACGCGTTAGGCAGTTTCAAGAAAGCAAAGGACCTCTATGTTCCAAGCGGCGCAGAGGGAGCAAAGGTACGGCAAGGCGGAATTCCTCTTGCCGAGTTAACGGATGAACCTACCTATGCCAACGGGATTACAATACCCCGGGCATCCAATATAGTTGAGGAACTGGAGCGCCTTTTCAGTGAAAACGCCCAAGAAAATAAATGGGGAATGCTGCCTGAGGATTTGGACATAGGTGTTATAGACCGGCAACTTATGGGTACTATTCTGGATGTTATTTACGCTTGGAAAGGGTTTTTCTCTGATTTTCTTGACCCAATGATTTTTGCGGATCGATCGCATAATGGTCACTCCTTACTTGAATATGCTATTCGATGGGCCAATAAGGAAAGAGCGGCTGAGTTGATGTCCTCTGACTTCTTAGTGGGTGCCCGAGGGCGGATTGAAGCTCTCATTGAATCTAAAGTTGTATTTGCTAATGACCAAGCATATAGCGGACTTTTGGTCTTTAATGTGAAATTTGCTGATCGGGAGATCTTACGTGAGGCAGCAGAATTCAGGGAAGAAGAATGGGCATCCCAGGATCCCAAATACAGTCATGTGGAGGAAGTCCAACAATTAGACAAAAATCAAATTCCTTCCTATTTAGAAGAAGGATTGGACGCTAATGATATGCTGCTGCGTCCAGCAGTCATCCATGTTGAAAATCCTTTTGGGTATTTTGAACCGGATCCTTCTTATTTAGGAAGCCACACCCAAGGGAGGCAGACCGGACGTCTCACTCACGTTGAAGAGGGGAAGACCTCAGGTAAACCTCGGAAACCTTCTGAAATAAGTGAATTCAATCTGGGCAGTGTAGACGAACGAATTTCTCACTACGAGGTAGGGGTACAGGGAACTGAACCTAATCGCCAAGGTAATATATTGGATGATACAGAGATGGATCGTTTTACTAAACCCTCAGTGACAGGCGCGGAATTGGAGGGAATAAGACCAGATATTCGTTCTGCTCTAAGTGAACCTGAATCCCTCCTTGCTAAGCAAGACGAGCGACCTGTGCTGCACTTAGAAGAAGGAAAACTCGGACAGCAAGTTAATCGCCAAGTCACACAATTAGGGGAAGAAAAGCTAGGCAAGCAAAAAGAACGTTCTTCAATGCACACTGGTGAGGGGGGGACAGGAGGTCAAGTTTCAAGAGATGCTGATACAGAAGAGTCCAGCTTAGCTGAACTTCAGGAGCGTCTCAGCTATCTCGCATCAGGCTACATCTTTGGGGAGCACCAGGATCGGGCAGGATTTATATCAGAGATGTATTACGAGGCAGTTCGGTTTAGTAAGCATGACAGCATCCTTAATGACAGCCTGTTGGGGTATGCACGTCTAGTGTTTCACCAGGCATTTCTGGAGGAGCATATGTTTGCAAATAAGCCATCGGATGCTGCAGAACTGCTAGAGGATATTGTCGGTAGGATGGAACCTTTTCCAGCCATTAATCACGATGTAGTTATCGCGGACAAGCGGGAACATTATACCGAACTGTTGGTGGAAATTGCCGGAACGAAGGAGCTTGCGGAGGCTGTTCTTGAAGAGTACCTGTCGGCAGTGAAGAGACTGAAAGACAGCACTTTTAATCAAGACCTGACAGTTACTGAGAGAATTAAGCAGGCCTTTATGGAGGCTATCCAGACTGAAGGACAAGGGCTTGTATATGACTACAGTAATGGCGTATTAGAGAACGGCATGGATCCTGAAGATTGGACAGGCGGCTATGGAGTGCCAGAAGATTACGATCCTCATGATCCTGCCAATCCTTATTATCCTTGGGTGGAGGATCTAGACACGCTGGAACTCGGACAGGATGAATGGATTCGATTTGATAACCAGCCGACAATGGCTTGGAGCAGAGAACCGAATCAAGGATTATTCAAATGCGAACAGCGACTAGATACTATCACAGGATTATACCGGAATGATTTTTCTCACGAAGATTATATGTTTGAGGCAGACTTTCGGGTCGATTCAGAAGAAGGAGATAATGCAGCCGGAATTTTGTTCCGGTACACCAATCCTCAGAATTATTACATGTTCGTAATCCATGGGGGAGATGTAGGCGGAACGCTAGGTATGAGTCGTCCTATGCAGCTCTATAAAGTAGTGGACGGCCAACAGCTACAGCTAGGAGCACCCATGAACTCGTTTGCCTGGGAACGGAATAAGTGGTACAAGCTTCAGGTTTCCGTTGAAGGATCACGTATCAAGCTGTCCGTGAGCGGAAGGCTCCAATATGACTTTACAGATTAGAGGTGCGGGTATTTGAAATCGACATTTGGCATTTTTACAAAAGCTCAAGGTAATGTAGTCTTCGGGCGAATGAAGGCATCGCTGGTGAACAATATCACTGATCCCAATCATCCCGAGAACCCGGCTAGTCCGAATAGACCTAGGATAGGCCAGCGTGAACCGGGGGATGTGAATCCGGCTCTTGGTGATCCTGGAAAAGGTCGAATAGGCCGCTGGCAAACAATGAATCTGGATTCCCTTGAATCTGTTATAGATCAGATTATTGAGCAATATCTTCGGGATAAGACTTGGTACTCTAACGTTCGCTGCCGTGAAGCGCTTTGGAATATGCACAAACGTTTGGAGTGGTGGGTAAAGCAGCAGGTTGACCCCAACCGGAGTGATTACCAGCGGGCCCTCTTATTAATTAAGGATTGCATCCGACATATTCTAGAAGAAGCGCAAGACCCCGAACTTGCTCATAATGTGACACTTCCTCTTTGTCCGGCCCCTTTTTATTTTCCATTCAATGCGGACTATTATAATCACTTTGATGGAAATGATGTGAAACGTACACTGTTTGATATGACAGCACTTCCAAAATCGGATGATTTTCATGGATTGTTTCGGTATGTTTCATCCGTAGAGGATCAGGAGTGGGAGATCGTTCATTCGGTGGGGGATAGTGAGAGCAGCGGGAACGAAAATATTATGAAGCTAGCGCTTTCTCAGCTGCTCCCTGGCAACTCTTCAAAGATTACGTTTAACTGGCGCTGGAAGCGCATGGGGTACATCTCCTTTAAATACTGGGCCAGTGCAGCGAGCGGAAACGGTCTTAATTTCTTTATCAATAATAATCAGGTAGGCGGAGAATGGTCTGGGGAAGCCGGGTGGAAGGAGGTGAGATTTAATGTGGCGCCTGGACAAACGTATAAGTTTGACTGGTTAATACGAAAACAAGTAGGAGATCAGTTTGGACAGAATGCAGTCTATATCAAAGATGTTAAGTGTATCGAAGTGATCCGTAGCCTGGGCGGCGATACCCCTCCTGATTATGACACTATGGGCTCCGCTGCGTATGGTGTCCCTGGTTTTGAATGGATTACCCACTCAAAGAGCAGTGTGGTGAAGACCCACTTTAACGGAGTGGTGACTAATGAAAACAGGGCACGAACCTTTCTTTACCGCCTGGACAATGAATGTGACGGGACTGTTCACTTTGCTTACAGGATGGGCACCGCTCAGCCTGCTGTAGAGAGTGAGAATTACTGGATGTTTTCCGACAACCTCACAGACCATTCTCAATATGGCCAGGGGAAGCGTGGAAGTTCCGTTTCAGCAACCCACGACCAGTCATGGGCACTGAATGGGAACAGCTCCAGCACGCAAGGAAATAAAGCAAAAATCACTTATTCCATAGTGGTTGGAGGGAACTGCACCGTAGATGCACGTGGGACAGTCGAGATGATATGCCCTCCACTAGAAATAGACCATTATGAGGACTCCATGATCCAGACCATAGAAAACGCAAACTGGAGTCAGAGTGGTAATCTTCACTGGCAGAAAATAGACGGCAGCACATATCTTATGGACAACCCCACTGAAGGAAGCGGTTCACTGCAGACAGTTCTGTACTTGCAAGATGACGGCTGGTTTGAATTCAGTTTCGATCATTCGCTTCGGCCTTCAGAACGGTTTGAGGTTCTTGTTGATGAAGAGGTTGTGTTTGAATCCGGGGAGATGAACTCAGGACAAAATATTTACATTCCCCTAAAACAAGGACAGCATTTTATTTCTTTTCGAATTACAGACACCTATACAGAAGAAAGGATTACAGCTGTTACAGAGTCTGACTTCAGCTACGGATCAGCAACACAAGGGGATTCCTTTACCAAAACGGGACCCTTTGGAAGTGGATTTACGGTCACGCGAGACTGGGATATGAGCAACGCAGGAACTACAACAAGTCAGAACGGAAACCCAATCAACTACACGGTTACTCTGAACCCAGGGGCTTCTTTAAATCTAGAAGAGATGCTTCAACTAACTGCCCCAGTCAACGAGAGTACCAGCAAAGTTATTTTTGAAGAGGTGTTTAACAAAACTAACGGCAGTTATGACCCTCATATAAATATGACCTCAAATTGGGTGTGGAAAGATATTCTCACCTGGTTTTCTCCTCCTGCTACCGGGGATGGAGTATACGCAGTTATTGGGAAGGATAACTCAACTAACACTATTACACTTTCCGGGGTCACTCTATCAAATGATGGGTTTCTTGAGTTTGAGTACGGGGGGAAGTTTGGGGCGAAAGAAAGTCTAGCCCTTACTATTAATGGAGCTGTAGTTTGGGCCGATGCTCAGACTACAAGTAGTGCTACAGGAACAACTGTGAAGGTTCCCGTCAACGCAGGGACACATGTGTACAAATGGATATACAAAGACCTTGGTGGTACAACATATACCGAGCCTGGAGAAGGAGCGGTGGCGCCTGATACAGGTGAGGTTTGCTATCCTGCAGGCTCCTTTAGCCAGCCTGTTGTATACGGCCAAAGTGATTGGACTTTATTGACAGACCGGCACTCACGGATGCGCAGCGGAGGAACGAATTTCAATACCTCTTCAATGCAGCAGGCAACAGGCAACGATGGAGCAACTATTACGCGAAATCTATCTTTTAACAGCTTTGCGAAAATGGACTTCTCTGAAACACTAATTATTCAGTCTGGAAAAGATATCCCAATTCCAAGCCAGACAAAGCAGCTTTCTATTGGGATTTCAACTGAAAACAAAGACCTGTTTGCAGGTAAAGGATATTACTGCTTAAATATTACAGGGGTTAAACCAGGGAATGGTTCAGGGTGGAAAACTGACACCTTCTACACCCATGGTTGGGTGAGTATAACTTTTGATTTATTGTCATATCTGGTCGATTCGACAGGAGTTCTACTAACACCTGATACCAGAAATAAATCGGGGCGTGACACAGATCATCGAGGAGAATTCAGTGTACACATTGTTCCTGCTACTGGAGTTGCTACAAAGGAAAACCAGGTTTTTCAGCAGTTGGAGAATATAGGGCCAATTGATTACTATCAGAATATTACTAGCTGGAATGATGCACTATCCATTCCACCCATTAAGAAAAGCGTTCCCCCGGGCAATTACTATATCTATTTAAAAATGTTTGATGCCATCCATGACTATGACAAGGATATTAACAATTATCCATATTATGCTGCATTCAAAAATGTTAACCTTAAGGTTTCAACTGCTCCCACAACAATACCAAATAGTGTGGATAATACAAAGGTGAAGGTTGAACTTATTGATATCTCAAACGGGTCTTTGGTGAAATCACAAACTTACGAAACAGCAGGTGCTACAAGCCGAACTGTGCAAGTTTTCTTTGATGATTTTCAGCCAGGGCATGCTTACCAGGTGAAATATACTTTGCTAAAGGGGAATGGAACAAAGGGAGGTCTATACGGCAAAGGGGGGAGCATGCAACTTAGTTCCGGGCAGTTCTTCGAAACCTGGTCTCCGTATTGCCGGGATAAGAACGGGAATTACTATATTCCAGGCAACAGCCCTTACCCATCGCCCACAACCAATCCGCCATATACACTTCCCACAGATGATTCGTACTGCTGGATTGATGCTATCAAACTCCATCAGTCCAACCTTACTATTTGCCCAGGTACCGGGCTGGATGTAACAGTCACAAGTGGGGGGAATCTTATTTCCCAGCATGTTTACAGTTCACCAGGACAGCAGCAAGTGACTGTGAATTTAAATAATAATACTGAAACAGCCCGGACTTATGAAGTCACGATGCTTTTCTTAGCCGGATGCAGCGGAGATAGGGCTTCTCTATTCAAAGGAAAGTATAAACTGATTGATAAAAGTATTATCATTCCATCCTATGCTCGAATTACAGGCTTCAAGGCCACTAACCACAAACCGATTTGGATGGGCGGTTGCTATACAAGTAAGATGCACGTCAGAGTATATAACGAAGCAGGAGCTTTGGTATACAGTACTTCTTACGCTGGTGGAGGGCTAAACTCATTCCTTGTTAGTAAATTACCCTTTTCTCCCTACACTAAGTATAAGGTTGAGGTTGAGACAGAGCAGGGCGGTCAAATCAGTGCTATAACAGGGAAACCCTATATGACAACCTTCAAGCTGGTTGATTTTACAGCCTACGAGAATTGGGTTTTTGTTCCTGATCCGTTCCAGGCTAAGTTGGAGTTCTTTATCGACAACACACTTGTCGGCACATATACAGACCCGGGAGGCTTTTATGATGTCTCATACCCCGTCCCCAAGGGAGCTCATGAATTTAAATGGGTGTTCACAGAGCTCGGGAGCGGTTACAGCTGGGACTACTGTGATATCGATCTCCTGCAATTGAAGAACTGGATTTGTGACAAGGTGCGTGTTACGCCTTACTGCGAAAAAGGCGGCGGGGACAAATGTGTTGAAGAGCTCATAAAGTGTCTGCTGAAATTATGGCGGGACAGACCAAAAGCTTGTTCAATAGGCAGGAAAATATGGCTGTTCACGTAAGGGGGTTCTTGCTTTGGGAGTTGTCACGCTGAAGAAAAGCGGGCTGATCTATCAAGATAAGTTTGATGCTACAGCCCTGGATGGTAGCTGGGAGCTGATACCGCACGACCCGGCAAGCTATGAATTAACAGGAGGGGGGCTACGGTTAAAGTCAGAAGCAGCACCGCTGTTTTTGTTCTTTCCCCAGCTTACAGCGGAAAATGAATTCGTATTCGACCTGAAAAATGAGTATACCCCGTCTATCTCAGGAGACAGGGGAGGGCTTACTATATTCGGCAGAGATGCGGATCGTCTGGATATGGAAGAGTATTGCGACGAATCGGAAGGGGGGACCAAAACATACCCATGGATACGTATGATCCGCAGTTATTATGCCTACAGCGCATTATGGTCGGACACTGGTACGCTGTGGAATTTTGAAGGGGCAGAGCAGTTTGATATTACAGCACCGAAGGTGGGAGTGTTTCTTACTGGCATGGTAGATATGCTTGTGCAAGAGGTGCGGATTTTTCGCTCCACCAAGGTGAAGATCACCGGCTTAGTAGAAGGAAGCCAGGTGGATTTATGGCAAGGAAGTACCATTGTCTCTTCTGGTATATGCCGGAAGGGGTTATCGGAACTGGATCTGGATGTGTCAGGAATTAGCCTTCCCTTCACAGGAAACTTTGTTGTAAGGCTTCCAGAAAATAATGTGTTTAGTAGCGTGGAAAACCTGGAGATATGGGGCGGAGATGAGTATCATTTCGAACCTAACGCCGATTTATACCTTGTGGATGATGCGGGGGAAGAGGTTCCCTTAATGGAGAATATGGAGAGGTTTTTGGGTTACGTGCAATCTATGGGGCAAGATTATAAGGATTTCCGAATTCTGATTCGTAACAATATGGCTAGTGGAACCATAAAAAATATAAAAATTAATCTAACTTGGCCCAAGGGTACCACCGCTGATCTGAAACTAGCGGATCTATATCGGGATATTAATGGCCAGCCGGCTGTAAAGTACGCCGTTCTTGACTACCCAACAATTGCAGCCGGGACTGCAACCCCTTTCTGGCTACGGATATATCGTATCACGGACGCGATGGCCTCATCTGGCATATCGGATGTTCAGTTCGGGATAAATATGGTCTCGAACTACATTAAATAAGTTAAGTCTATTTCATAGAAACGGGCAAGTGGGGGTGAATTCGTTGGCCGTTCGGCTAAAACGTACGGGAATAAACATTAAAGTTACGGATCATAATGAGCTCCTGAATAAAGGTATTTACACGCATGAGGAAATCGATTCTGCCCTTTTGGAACTGGACGCTGCCCGTAAAGATTTTATTGATCTGGATGCCCGGCTGTCATATATCCAAAAAAACGCGACCGGGGGCGGGGGGGATGGAGGAAAAGGGGGGAGCGGGGGATTAAAGTACCGTTTTGAATCAGCCCCTGGGAGTCGAAGCTCCCCTCAAACAGATTTCACAATCCAGGAGTTTACTGTTGGGAATAATTCTTTACTTGTTTTTGCAGAAGGTATCTTAATGTCCTCAAAAGAGGATTATCAAGAAATCAGCAGTACTAAGATCCGATTTAACGAGAGCATTCCTGCTAATCAGAGGATAACCTTTATCTGCTTAGAGGTAAGCGGTGAAGATACAAATGCGCCTTCAGAAATGGCTGACGCAAATATTGAGTATGAGTACAATTCTGACAATTCCATAAAGGCAGAACGAACATACAGCACAGATGAAGTACCTGTTCTACTGAAGGAAGTTGCTTACACATACATTAATGGCTACGTAGCTACTGAGAAGGTTTCGACAGAGAGGGGGACTGTAAAAAGGACCTTCCAGTATGATAATCAATTCAATGTAGTAAAAGTAATATCAAGAAAACTATAGGGAGTGAAGCAGATGGCAGCACCAAATAGGTATGATTTAGGTCGTGTTAATGTCTATTCTCTAGCATCAACTATTGCAACTGCCCTGGTAGATGATCCAAACTGGGTGGTTGCATACTCTACCGTGATACCCAAACCTTTTAATAGTACAAACAGAGGGAGCATGACTTTTAAAAATAAGGCAGACCCTACGCTATATTTTATGTTGAATATTAACACTCAGAGCAATCACTTCATACAGGCGGGATTTTACGAAGCCGAGGGTGGAAATATCATTGCTGATATTGGAAGGGACTATATTAACAGTTATAATAACGCCGTTACACCATTAATTACGTCAGGCACGGGTGATTTCTACTACAAACAGTTGACTGTATTTACCACGAGTAACTTTGTATATATAAACGGAGAGACGGACGGCACGCCCACTGTTTATCCCTTACGTTTGTATATGGGAAGGCTCATGTCATATGAAAATGAAGATCCGTTAGTAGCAAAGGATTTTGTAGGATTGTTTACTCACTTTCCAGCAGGTTACAACGGTTCTGACTATACTGCTTATGATTACTCTAGTAAAAACGTCGGGCAGGGCTTTGTCAAAAAATCAAGAAATGGAACTAAAAATGTTGTGTATAATTTTTGCACCAGTAGTCAGTTAGTATCCCCAGCTGTAGGCGGGAAATTTTTCATCTCACCATTCTATGTCTATGAGAACGCTGAAGGGGTTCGTGGGGAATTTTGGGATATGTACGTTGTATGCTTTAAGGATGGAAGTGCTTACCCTGACGGCTCAGTTCTTTCAGTAGGGAATGATAGGTATTATGTATTCCATGTCGTTGATCAATTAGCCCCGCAGTCTTATAACATAACTGCTCCAGGAAGCAACAATCAGATATACGGAAGATGGTATTTTTTTGATACTTCTTTTTTACGCGTTGGTGCGGACAAGCCACAGCGGGCGCTGCTTTTCAAAATATAAAGGAGGACAGAAGGATATGGCTTTTTTCAGTAATAAGATTAAAATTAATCAACTATTTGGTTTTTTGGTGACAAACCTGAAGAGTATTAATGATGATTCCTGGAGCGTGGTGTTTGAGAGTACGTCCATGCTGGTTGTGAAGTCAGCAGGTTCTTCAGGTTCAGAGAAGATGTTCCTGAAGCTGGAGCCTGATACCAGCAAGAATGCTACTGGAAATTCGATTAAAATCACGATATCAGACAACATGTCAACAACAGACGGTAGTATTCCTCCCCCTTCAATTGCAATTAGCCGGGTTTTTACATTCCATAGCACTATCGTGGATACAAATGGACTCATAGATTATAACATGTCCGTTCTTGTAGACCGGATTGTTCTTTGGGTATCTGGTGACGTTAATTCGACAACAGGGGTATCTAATATGGCTTTTATTGGACTTATTAATCAATACAGTACAGGGACCCCGGCAGCTAATGCGTTCTCCATCGGTCT
The DNA here is from genome assembly GCF_037975325.1 of Paenibacillus sp. FSL P2-0136. NCBI lineage: Bacteria > Bacillati > Bacillota > Bacilli > Caryophanales > Paenibacillaceae > Paenibacillus > Paenibacillus sp. FSL P2-0136. Next base: position 6,109,598 of record NZ_CP150244.1, on the reverse strand, counting down.
AAGCTACCGATCTAATGAAGATGGATTCCGTGCAGTTAAGGATGTATCCGGTGGCACAGCGAGTTCGTTATACAAAGCGTATTCCACTCTTGTGCCCACAAATCCCGGTCCTGCCGGTGCTTATAATGTTTACCCGCAGGTACTTGCAAACGCAGTAGAGGGCGCTCGCGGAGAACTCCCTGATATTTATCACGTACCTCCTGTCGGTGTGAATCTAGGGGACATTATAAATGTGGGAGGAAAGGCATATACCGTCTATTCTCTCAGCCCTCAAACAACTTCATCAACTCAGTTCAATAATTTTACAGGCACGAAAGTGGCCGTATATATGGGATAAAGGAGCTGAAAAATTATGGCCTCATTAGAGGGCAGTGTAACTCCTCCTCTATCTGGAATACGTATCTATGCCCGTGCAATCTCACATCAATCCCCGTTGATTAATCAATTTGCAATTCCAGTAATCACGAAGGGCACTCCTCACAGTCTGATCGGACGAGTAGCTAATATAATTCAGACATCAATTTCTCTACATTACCCTCTTTTAATTCAAAATCCAGTCCCGCTCACCACCAGTGGTACCCCTAGGGGGCTGACCGAAAGAGCCGCTAGTATAATCCAACCGGTAATTCCTCTGTATTCCCCTCCCTTAATGTACAGTGCTATCCAAAGACCTAATCTTCAAGGAATTCTCCAAGGAGGTTCTTCTAAACCAAAAAGATACAGGGATTTCCCTAATCCACATATTCCTCTCATAAAGGGGGTGAATAAATGAATGAGGCGTGGATGATGCTGACGTATGATAACAAGCCCATCACTGTCGAGTTTGAGGCAAGATTACTGAGCGGTGAGGAACAAGTAATATCGACCCCGTTTAATACCCGAAACTTGAATATTAAGACAGTAAGAGTAGTTCCTCAGCTAAGCGCTTGTGATGTGGAGTTGAGCATTCTTAGCAATGCAGATACCAGTATTGCAGAGAAGCTCTACAAAAATGATACTACCTTCAGTACTGGTAGTGCAGAGGAAGGGATCTACGACAATATCGATATGATATACATTGATGGTGACGGGACTTCCAAACTGCACTGCAGGATTAAAAATACTGGTGCGCTAACTACGACGTTCAAAGCGAAAATTATGGCCTTAACGGTCCGATAGGAGGCACTATGATGATTTCATTACTGAACGGAGGGACATTAAGCACTCTTCAGGCAAGCCTGGCATACCTGGCGGAAATGATAGATGTAAGCGTGGAGTATGAGTATGAAGGCAAAAACATATCAACGGAGACTGTCTTTGATAAGCTAACCCCCCGTAGCACACTGAAGAGGACGGAATATACCTATAATGTGGACAATCTACTCCAGATCGAAACAGTAATTAAGGGAGGGATCACTGTGGTGAAAACATTTCAATATGATGCAGAAGGGAACTTAACTGCCGTGGATATTACTAAAAGCTATAAGGAGGGACAAAATGGCCTATGATTTAGGAGCAATCCGGCGTTATTCACTTCCCAGCTATGCCCGCATATCCTTCGTTACTCAGCTGGGGAATCTGCTCGTAAATGATCCTTTTTGGACAGTTGTCACATTAACCCCCACAAATGGAATTAATGGAGCAACCAACGGTGTTATTAAACTAACAAATAAGGAAGACCCTTACATGGAGTTTATGGTAGGGGTAGATTGGAACGCAAGTTATGGTGCTGTTTTACGTTTTGGATTGAAGAAGCAAGGCACCACGCCTGTATTAGACTGTTACTCCGATAGCACAAAAACCACGGCCTACGATTTGCCGCTTCAAAGTTATAACAATGGATATCCCGCTAAAACAAGTAATGCAAATGCGGCTTCTCAGATGATTGTTATCACGCATAAAGAGTATGTGTTTATAATGACTACACCAATTACTTATACTGACACTGATTACCCTGTGCGTTTGTATTTAGGCCGTTGTAAGGCGTTTGAGGAAGAAGACTCTGTATATGGGAAGGAGTTCTTTGGAATCTTTGGTTACCTTCCGTTAGGTTTAACCGGTAATTCGGCTGTTGAGTATGGCAACCTAAACGGTTACGTGCTTAGCCGTGGGGTTACTAAGAAAAATCGCTCCAACCAGTTATACGGAGAATATGAGTTTGTAGGCAGCTCCCAAATTATCTCACCAGGGCCTGGGGGAAGGGTTATTATGTCGCCATTCTTAATCGGGAATGCCGAAGAGGGGGTACGCGGTACCTTTTGGGACGTGAACACTGCTGTTTTCAAAAACACAAATTTTTATCCTGACGGCTCTGTTATTGATATTGACGGTGCGCGGTATTATGTGCTTCATTGCCATATTGAGGCAGGTAGTTGGTACCCTTATTCTGCAGGAGCCACGCACAACGGCAGTATTTATACCTACGGCTATAATTTTTTTGATTCAGTAACACTACCAGCAGGAATCCGTGTAATGCTATTTAAAATCTGAGGAGGCGATGAAATTGCCAATGGCAAATATTCGGCGCTATGATATGCCCTCCATAGCGCTGCATAGTTTCATGCAGGAAATGACGAACCAAATGGCAGATGATCCCTTTTGGAACATAAAATATTTGCCTACAACATCACTAGGGAATTCTATAACTAATGGTGGAATTGTTCTTACCAACAAAAAAGATCCTGATATGGTAATAACATTAGGTTTGAGCGTGCCAGCCAATAACAACTTCCCTCCGTCTATGCGGTTTGGTCTGTTTAAAAATGCGACACCAAAAGTAGATTGCATGACCGACTCGGTATCAGCGGCTTCCGCAGTAGCCCCTACATTTGGAGGATGGGGCGGAGCATACTTTGATGTTGGCTTAGGTTGTTACACTGGAGCAAATCAGACCAGTGCTGCAGGTGCCCAGAAATTTGTAGTCATCTCTCAAAAGGAGTTTGTAATGATTACTTCAGAGCCGTTGACTTACCCCAATTGGCATTACCCAATTCGCCTGTACCTGGGCCGCTGTAAGCCATTTGAGGAAGAAGACCCTTTAGTATCTAAAGACTTCTACGGTTACTTTCCTCATGTTCCTGTAGGTATCAACCATAATGCTATTATGGCAGGCGTATCCTCATACCACCTAAATTTTGGGCGTGGTTTGGTCAAGTACTCCAGAGCAAAAGAAAAGTACACTTACTATAATTTTCTGCCCCAATCTCAGCAGCCATCCCCAGGAGTAGGCGGGGCAATCTTTGTCTCCCCTTTTTATGTATATAACCCCACAGAGGGCGTCCGTGGCGAGTTCTACGGTATGCGGACAGCTGTATTAAAGCAATCGGCACTCTCTGCATACCCTGATGGCTCCATTATGACTACGGGCGAAGATGAATATTATGTTGTTCATGTTAATTCCTCCCCGACAATTAATAAACCTTCCGGAGTAAATTGGTATAACGCTTCTGGTCAAGGGATCTACAGCGCCCCCCGCTTTTTTGACTCCGCCATACTGCCAAACAACGGCCAACGTGTGCTGTTGTTCAAAATCAATTAGGGAGGTCTAAACATGTCTGCTTTTTCAGGGAAAGTTAAAATTAATCAGCTCTATGATTCACTCGTGGCACACATGAAAAGTGCAGAAGTTGCTGCCCTGTGGACAGTAGTCAATGAAACAGACTCTACACTTGCATTGACCTCTACCGGAGTTAACGGAACCGATAATCTTTTTGTGAGAATAGATGCTGGAAACTCTAAAGCAACATCCGGCAATCAGCTCATCTTGACCATAGCTGAACTGATTGGTGAAGATGGGACGGTTAGTTCAGTAAAATATGAGAGAAACGTTGTTATCTTTTCGGTTGCTGTTGATACTGCCTTGCTATGTGAGTACGATCTTTCAGTGACAAAAGATCGAATAATTCTCTGTACAAAAGGAGATCCCTACGCAAACAATAACGTTAGCATGGTTGCCTACGCAGGACTTATGAAACGGTACAGTGCTGAGGTCAATTCAACCGGGCAGGGAATAGGCGTCTCATATCAGGGGGATAACGGCATCCGTTGTCTGCGAGACATCACTTCTCAGCAGTACTATAACGTATACCAGGGGCAAAGCGTTATTGTTCCCTTAAATCCGGGATGGGGTGCTCTATATAATGGTAATCCTGTCATTTGCGCTAATATGTATGAGGGAGCGCGAGGGGAACTGATGGATATACTGGCTTTACACTACTCGGGGGTTACAGCAGGCGACAAGATTACAGTTAACGGAGATGAACACAAGGTGTACCAGCTAACTACGAATGGCAGCAGCTTCCTTCCAAGTACTACGATAGCAGTTCGTCTCGTGTAGGCGTTATATCGCAATTATGATAAGAGGTGGTTAAAATCGAAACCTTCACCTTAATTCAGAAAGTCGGACAAGTCCACCTGCGCCACAACCTTGTAGGACTGAACGTTGTGTCCAAACAACTTGAAAGGAAATATAAAGCACCAATCCCTCAGTATGAGGTGCTATGCACTATTCCCCGCCCTCCTCTTGAACTTACTGGTTCTACTGCCCCAAGCCGTACCGGATCCATTCCATTGAAGGTAATCCCTCCACAGAGTTTGATTTTCAATCCAAAAGCACAGCCAGAGACGCACGGGTCTGGAGTAGCAACAAGGTATAGATATGGTATCCGTTCCTTCACTCAGTTTGTACCTCAGTACGTCATTATGGAAACAGAACGCCAAAATTCCAGAGAACTGACCGGTATTTCAATCAGCGGGTTGGGCAGGGGGGAAACGAAGAGGCCACGAAAATATCCGGTTGCTTACTTGCCTAAAAGGAGTTGAATATGTGAACGGTAATTTTTTCATGCTGCAATACCAGAAGACAGTAGGTGAAGTTATGAAGCTTGTAACTCTTGACTTTCAATTACATTCGATACCTTCAGGTAGCATTCAAAGGAAAAGCATTGTGACTGGAAAAGATAAGCTATTAATCAAGACTATTAAGGTAATCCCCGTAGGGACGATGTCGAGCTGTGAAGTCACTCTAGTCCGCGGCGCAGCATCGGCATTAGATGATATGGCGCAAGTAGTGTATGTTAACACAACCGAGTACAGCACCAGCAATTCCACAGACGGGATTTACGACTTGGTGGATATCCCATACGTGGATGAAGATATAACCAAGAGTATCCATATTGCTGTAAAAAATACGCATACTTCAGGTTCGGCCGCTGATTACCGTGTCATCATCGAAGCTATAGAACTGCAATAATATCTACCCTAGTTGTAACTATGAGCTCAAAGGAGTGTTGCCGTTGCATAAGCAACTTAGAAAACTCGTCAACCGGTGTAAGCCTGTTGAGTCATCGTTGTCCTTTCATCAGCTCATTGCTATTCGTTGGGAATCAGGCCTCGATTGGATGGGGCGCTTATCTCAATTACGCCTTGTTGTCCTCTTGGGCCTATATGAAGGTGGGGGAGCAAAGGCATGGACGTTAATGCGTTAGTAGCCCTGGCGGGCGTGCTAGTTACAGCATTAGGGAGTGTAGCCGTAACTAAGTTTAATAACCGGAAGGATCTTACGCTCAGCGACCGCCAGCAGCTCTCCCAGGAACAGAAACAGATTCGGGAAGAGCTTAGAGAAGAGATTAAGTCTCTGCGTGATGAAATGAAAATTTGGCGTGAACGGAGCCTGCATCTTGAGGATGAGCTGCGGAATTGGAAAGAGAAGTATACAACGCTGGAGCTGGATTATATAAAGGCGACTGCCAGAATTGAAGAGTTGGAGAAACGCCTCAATCAACGAGACGGAGGTGAGTGTTTTGTTAACGATTAAGCAGCAGCTAATACCAGTCAACCGTTTCTCACGTCCAGGGAAAAAGCTTGTGGCCAAGCGGGGTATTGTAATGCACTACACAGCTGATCCTGGAGCTTCTGCACAGGCAATCGGCAACTATTTTATCAGTTTAAAGAATCAGAAGTCTGGTGACTCGACAACCAACCGTTACGCGAGTGCTCACATTCAGATCGACCGTACAACCATTGTCCAGTCCTTACCATTTGATGAGATGGGCTACCATTGTGGCAGTAAGCAGCCGTACCTTACGGAAGCTCTAGCGAAGCTTGGTTCGTACCCGAATAATTCTACAGTGGGCATCGAGATGTGCATTGAGACGGATGGGGCAATTCATGAGGATACGTTCAATAATGCTGTAGATTTGGTAGTGTATCTTATTCAGCATGAAGGATTCCCGGAAGTAATCTTTACACATAAAGGGGTTGTAGGCTGGAAGGATTGCCCGCTCCCTTGGGTCAAGAACCCGAGCGAATTTGAACGCTTTAAACAGAGAGTTCATAGTCGTCTGGAGACTCGCGATTCTCTAGGCCCGGATAATTTACAAGATTCAATAACATTTGAGGAGGAAGAACACTTGAACTTGTCAGTTAATCAATGGACGATACTTATTAATCAGCTCAAAGAGCTTTACAATAAAAAACTCATCACAGACTATACATGGATCGATAAGGCAGTAGCAAAGAAACTCACGGCTTCCGAGCTTTTGTTCATCAATACTGTAATTATAAACAGGGGCATTAAGTAAGGGGGGAAATGAGATGAACGTGATTACACTAATGGCCGTAGTGGCCTTTTTATCCGAAGCTTTAACTGAGATCCTGAAACAAGCCATCCCAATCCGAGACAAGCAAACTTATCTTTTATCTATAGTAGTCGGTGTGGCCCTGGCCTTTACTTTCAAAACGGATCTATTCAACCTTACTGGGCCCGGGCACTATGCATCTATTATTCTGTGCGGGGTGCTCGCTTCACGTGGCTCTAACTATATCAATGGATTATTAAAACAAATAGGGATTATCACAGGCAGGTCATAGCGCTGCCCAATTAAAAGCAAAAAACCGAGTATTTATACTCGGTTTTTTTATTTTCTTATTTGTTTCCAGAAGAGTACCGGTCAATGTAGTGGTTTATCACTTCTGCAGAATCCAGATCTAGAAGAGTCATGCTGGTTTTTGAATCTAGCAGCAGTTCTGCAATTTTTCTCATAATTCTCCCGGCACGCATTTGTGAAATGTTTTCTTTTTCTGCGGTCTGGGTCTGGTTTAAACCGGAGATACGATGCTGAAGAACCCGCAGCTCTAGCTCAGAAAGATATTCTTGAATTGAAGCTACTACATCTTCGACATAGCTTCTGTCAGTAGCTTCTTGTTCTGTGTTGTTGTTGCTGGTTAGAAAGTCCATATAAGTAGGGTCTGAGTCTACGCTGGAGCGATCGCTTACTTTCTCCTGTAAATACTTCACTCTTGGCCCAATAATCAAAGCTTTTCTAACCTGGTCCTCTGGTTTCTTCAGCGTTTTTGCCAGATGCTCCACAGAATCAGCTTCGAAACCGTTACCTGTTAAGTTGTTGATTTGATTTATCAATTCGTGTGCAGTTCGGGTTGGCCGAATAATCGGGGCGTTATCTCGAAGGTAGCAACGGACTTCACGAACGATGGAGGGTACTGCGTAAGAAGAGAATTTAACTCCTCGTCCGGTATCAAAAGCCATAATTGCTTTAATGAAACCCAAGCGGCCGAGTTGAACAATATCATCTTTTTCCACACAATAATTCTGAACAAGCTTTTCGGGCTTGCCAATGTATTTATGCACGCTGTGCCATATCAAGGTCTCATGATAAATTAATAGATCACCCAAGAAATCTGAATCTCTTTGGGCAAGATTTATATTAGACATAATAGTTAAAGAATAGAAGTTCTTATCGTGTTCCAAGTTACTGCGTATATGTTCGGGGTAACTGCTCAAGTGAGGACACCTCATATAATATGAATTTTTCATGGAAGGCGTATTTTGAGGGGGGAATTATGGGTTGCCTTTACTAGAGTCCGATGGGATCTTCTATCTGTCTCTTAATTTCGTTGTCAACAACTTGATTAGCCAGATGTTCTGCAAGAATGTTGTCGAACTCTTCTTTGGTGATAATTTGAATTTCAAGCTCTTCTTTAGAGAGAACCCATCCTGCGCCGTCAGTCATAAGCAAATTGATATATATAAGTGGCGTGCTTAAAAACTCCTGATTGATATAGTCGAAGGAAATGACAGCTTTCTCATAACCCGCAACTTGGCCTGCAAACCAAGCATTTACGGATTCTCCAGCTGAACCTGTATGGGTGTTTTGTGGTGCGGAAATATATTTGCCGGTAAGAGAGAGGACCTCCTCTTCAGTGATGTTGTGAGTATAGATTTGTCGTCTGTTCATACATGTTCATTCCTTTCATTTTGATTGTGCTCTTCTGCAGTTCCCGTAATCTTCGGGTGATGGAGCCGGCTGGGGTAGCATGGATTATCTCTCTTGGGTATTTCAAATTATCGAACATTAGCCTCCTGAAAAATAAAAATCCCTTCCAATCACTATATACGTGAGGAAGGGATGTGAATTTAGGTGGAGTTTAAAAGTAATTCATTCAAATGACTACAGCGCATTTTGTTGTAATATCACTCCAAATTTGGGACATTCGTCCCCTACTGATATTAAACACCTGTGCGATTTCTTTGAATTCATATCCCGACACACGCAGCTGAAACATTTCTTTTTCGCGTTCTGTTAGCCCTAGATGTTCCATGATATCCATCATGAGCTCAGCATTTTCATAGCCCAGATCCTCTGCCCCTGCCTCATAGGTGACTTGTGTATCGTCAGCACCTTCAAAAGTAGTTAACGGGATAGCATTAACAACCTGCAAATTAGATCTCGCTCCAGCCTTTTTCAGACAATCACGGATGGCGCTTGTTACGATGCGGTCCAAATAAGTCGATACTTTAGCCTTGCTGCTGTCATATTTAGGAAGATAACGGTAAACTTTTATTAGAGCTTCCTGTACAACATCTTCACCATCGGTGCCTGCGAGACGCATTCCATGTACTCGTTTTTCCACTTTTTCCTTGCTTTTCTGAAAAAATACGTCCATTTCCCCTAGAGCGTAAAGTTCATCCAGTGTTTCAGTCCCCATTGTGTAGTCTGATTCCTCCCGAGTTGACCCTATATCCCATCAACAACAATTAAATATTAGGTATATTGTATCAATTAAATTGTTCCTATACCTATTATATTATACGAACTTATGTTCGTATATAAATCTAAAGTCGTGCTTTTTTATCAATGTTTAGATAAATATAACATTAACAAAATGTCGATAGCTGTCGTTTATTGCTGTATACTTAGCCGAATAGAACTAAATGCGTATTATTTTATTGATATGATGGGAGACATAAAATACTGAATCCTATTAAATCCTCAACTTGGTTATGATAATCAGGCTGATCTATCCTGATTTTATTTACTGCTTCTTCTATCACGAATTCCATTGTGTCAGCAGTACTGGAGAAATCAAAAACGATAATTTCTGATCCGTTGATCGTGTAAGTTACCCTATAGGCTTTATGATTCATAATTTACCACCAAGAAATTATTGGAGTAGAGTTGTTTTTCTTGAATCAATGTATAATTCCTCCCATTAATGAATTATCGATGGTACTCTTTCCTGTCGATGTTTTATACGAGAGATATCAAATGAAGTTAAGGATAGAATGGTTTTATATTTCGTTAGGGGATAACACAGATGAAAGATTGGGAAAAAGATATTTATTGAAGTAGTTAAGGGGAAGATTCGTAGAATAAAACGATAGAAATGAAAGATTAGGGGGATTTAGCGGATAATTCCATTCTCCTCATCAATTAATTCATTTATCTCAGCTTGTGTAACTTGGATATCCGCAAAAACCTTGCAGACAATCTGAATTGCTTCGAAATAAGTATAATTCTCTACAAGTTCTTCGGCATTTAAACCGGCCATGTGGAGCGCGTCCATAATCTCATCAAGATCGGATTCACTTGTCAGAGTCTGTGCGGTTTGAATCATTTCTTGAATTGTGGACATAAGTAAAAGAGCTCGTCTTGCTGGTTTCATTTAATTCTCCTCCTTTAAATTAACAAGTTGTATTGGGGTATATGAAAGCATCTCAGTATAACTTCATGATGTAATAATTTGCAAGCGAAAAAACAATGCAAATTAAAAGGCCACGGTTAAGTGGCCCTGACTTCTTTTATGATAGAATTAACCATTTCTTCGTCTATTACTTTCTGAGCTTCAATTAACACAGCCAAAATTTTTACTTTGTCATCATAGATATCATGCAAAATTTTATTAATATTCATAGAGCTTAACCTACCGGCTTTTGCCATAGAAAGTAAAGTGACTACAACAATATTATCTTTAGCTTCACCTGAATGAACACGGCGCTGTAGTTCATTAGCGATGGCAGTTACCTGGGCTTCACTCATTAAATTGTCCATTTTAACAGATCCCCTCGCTAGTTATAACATTCTTAAGGTTCCACTTTTTCATTACATTTATATGAGGGAGGTTACTAACAATGACATGGGTTCTTTTTGAAACAGGAACTCTAAATGCTCTCACCATTATCCACCTCCGACTAGAATTCTATCAAATTAGATGAGGGCCTTCACAGAAAATACTTTGAATCCCCTCCTTCAACATATTATCATAGATCTTCTCTTAATTTTACCCTGTATTAATGGTTAAATATTGAAAATATTAACTCTGAGATTCCAATTAGCAGATTCACCCATATTTCAGTGAATTTCCATAGTATATTTATATAAGATGACGGGGAGGTTTAAAAAAGAGGTGATTTACTGAAAAAACAGAAAAAGATTATATAGTGCAATTAACCTTCCACTAAAAGTTTGCGTACCAGTTTAGGATATTAAATAAAATGAGCTTGTCATGGAGATTGGAGCAGACAGCTCATTTTTTATGACCATATATGACTAAAGGATGCTCCCCGTCGTAATTTTTAAATAGAGGAGCGAAACATAGGCTTAATATAAATCTAGATAAAAAATGTATGGAAATTCCCTGTATTACGAATATACGTTCGCATGTTATAGTATGATTACCAATTAATTTATGATTACAGCACTTGGAGGTGCGCATCTTGCCTTATGATTATATCCCAGTATGCAATGTATGTGGATCAGTCGATCAGTACGTGGCAAAAAAGTCTAAAAGGGACGGAAATGAGAACTATTTCATTCAGACATTATGTTCAGTTTGCGGTCATCCTATCTCAATAGTTGAAGCTCAGTATCGTTCAGAGAAACAGCTCTCTTATAGTCCGGTAAAAGAACAGACGGAAGAATACTTTCATGAGTTATCCAGTGAGGAGTTGATACGAGAGGCTTACTATTTAGAATTTTTATATTTAGAATGGTCAAGGCTGGTAGAGACTCAAGGGGATATTGATGATCGGCTTCTCTTAGCCAGGAAGAATTGTTTTAAAGTACTCCGTCAACGACTTTCTCATCACGAATAATTGAAGAAATCGCAGGCTAATAGTTGAACGCACCAAGTAATAGCCTGCTAAGGTGTAAAGTATAGACGAATGAAAACTACTTATGAGAAGCACTGCCGGTATTCGCGCGGCGGCAATCCGGTTTTACAAAAGGTAAAGGATTATAATGGAGGAAGTTAATGTGAATTGGCGGAGGTTGAAGACGAGGCGTTAAAGATCACTATTAAAACGCTGCTACTGAACTAGCAATTCTTGTGGAGATTAATAATAGAAGGCGGCGCAGTCTATGCGTCGCCCTTATCTTCGTTAAGGCAGCACATTTCCCGCTGCGCGGTAGATCTCGTACCATTCCTCGCGGCTGAGGGTGATGCTTGAGGCCTTGGCGATGTCGAGCAGGCGCGCAGTGTTGGTGGTGCCGACAATCGGCTGCATTTTGGCCGGATGGCGAAGCAGCCAGGCGGTCGCGATGGCGGTATCGGTTACCTCTTTTTCTGCGGCAAGACGGTTAATCACTTCATTCACCTTAGGGAACTTCTCGTTGCCCAGGAATACGCCCTCGAAGAATCCGTATTGGAACGGCGACCATGGCTGGATGGTCATATCGTGCAGACGGCTGTACTCCAGGATTCCGCCATCGTGGACTACGGAACCCGCATTGGTCATGTTGACATTGAAGCCGGAATCTATCATGCCGGTAACCATGATGCTGAGCTGAAGCTGGTTGAAGAGGAGGGGCTGCTTGACATTCTTTTTCAACAGCTCAATCTGTAGAGGGTTCTGGTTGCTGACGCCGAAATGCTTGACCAGCCCTCTGCGCTCCAGATCATCGAAGGCTTCGGCTACTTCTTCAGGCTCCATCAGGGTGTCGGGGCGGTGGAGGAGAAGGACATCTACATAATCGGTCTGCAGCCGCTTCAAGCTGTTCTCTACTGAGCTCACGATATGCTCCTTGGAGAAGTCAAAGAAGCCATTGCGGATGCCGCATTTGGCCTGAATCATCAGCCGGTCGCGCATGCCGGGATTTGCAGCCAGTACATCCCCGAATACTTCCTCCGCTTTGCCGCCGGCATAAATATCCGCATGGTCGAAAAAGTCTATGCCGACCTCAAGGGCGCTGTGGATATGGACTTCAGCCTCTTTGGGAGACAAATCAGCGATTCGCATACAGCCGAGTGAAATCTCGGACACCTCAAGTGTACCGTTAGCCACATTAATTCTTTTTACCATTAATTATTCACTCCTTAAATGAGGGTATAGTGTAAGCTTAGACCTTAGAGTTAGGTGTAAGTCAATAGAATCATAGAGTGGCTGTTCATAGAAACGGATTGGTGTTACCTTTACATATAGGTGAAGCCAGCCATGGTTGGCAGAAAGGAGCTGCATGATGGGATACAGCATCAAAACCATAGCACAAAAAAGCGGACTGAGCCAATATACGCTGCGTTACTACGAACGGGAGGGTGTATTGCCGGTTGTGGCAAGGGATGTGAACGGTAACCGTTGCTTCAATGATGAGGATCTGGAGCTGATCTCGCTAATCTGCTGCCTGAAGGATACCGGAATGGCTATAGCGGACATTAAGCAATTCATTGCGTTCTCGCAGGAAGGCAGGGACCGTCTGCCCGATCAGCGCAAGCTGCTGCAGGAGCATAAACAGCATATCGATGAGAAGATTAAGTTCTTTCAGAGCTTTGCCAGGAAGATTGACCATAAGATCGCTTATTTTGCGTCATTGGAGAATGAAGCGAAAGCCTCCGGAAATCATAAAACCACCTGAAAAGTAAGTTATCTGCACCGAAGTTGTGATCCGCTTCTTGGAGCCGGGGCAAACTTTGGGTAGAATAAGGAACAGATTCACTTCAAGAAGATGAAGGAGGACACTATAATGTCAGGCAATGAACCTAGTCTGGATTGGCTGAGCGATGTATCTGTATTTAAGGTGAACCGGTTGGAAGCGCATTCGGACCACCGGTATTATAGAACGATGGAGGAAGCGGAGAGACAAGCCCCCATGGCGCTGCGCCACTCTCTGAACGGAGACTGGAAATTCAGCTATGCGGTGAATGCGGCAGCCCGTGTTAAGGATTTCTATAAGACGGAATATGATACGAGAGGCTGGGGGGATATCCAGGTGCCGGGTCATATTCAGCTCCAGGGGTACGGCAGGCCGCAATATGCGAATACGATGTACCCTTGGGACGGTCTGGATGCTGTAAGACCGCCGGAGATTCCGGTGAGCAGTAATACGGTGGGCAGCTATGTGAAGTTTTTTGAGGTGCCGGAGAATATGGGGAAGGGACCGGTCTTTATTTCTTTTCAGGGGGTAGAGGCGGCTTGTTATGTATGGTTGAACGGGCACTTCGTCGGCTACAGTGAAGACAGCTTCACCCCTGCGGAATTTGAATTGACACCCTATCTGCAGGAAGGAGCCAATAAGCTCGCGGTTGAGGTCTATCAGCGCTGCACGGGGAGCTGGCTGGAGGATCAGGATTTCTGGCGGTTCTCGGGGATTTTTCGTGAGGTGTATTTGTATACGATTCCTGAGCTGCATGTAAAGGATCTGCGGATTCAGGCGGGGCTGGATGCTTCCTATGAGGAAGGCAAGTTAACGGCTGAACTTCGCATGGCGTCAGAGGCCGAGGCTATGATCCGAATGGAGCTGAAGAATGCGGCAGGCGCTGTGGTGGCGACAGCAGAAGGACGGGCTGTGGCGGGCAAGGCGGCTCTGAGTATGGATGCAGGCAAGGTGTTCCTGTGGAGCGCGGAGAATCCGTACCTGTATAACGTCTGTATCTCTGTATGTAATAGCGAAGGGAAACTGGTGGAGGCGATTGTGCAGCGGGCGGGCTTCCGCGTGTTCGAGCTGAAGGACAAGCTGATGCTGCTGAACGGCCAACGGATCATGTTCAAAGGCGTCAACCGCCATGAGTTCAACCCCCGCACAGGACGGAACATCTCCAGGGAAGATATGATTAAGGATATCATCATCCTGAAGCAGAATAATATCAACGCAGTGCGGACCTCGCATTATCCGAATCAGACGCTCTGGTATGAGCTGTGTGATGAATACGGGGTGTATGTGATTGATGAGATGAATCTGGAATCCCATGGCTCGTGGCAGAAGATGGGCGCCGTTGAGCCGTCCTGGAACATCCCCGGGGATAAGCCGGAGTGGGATGGGATTGTCATGGACCGGGCGGTATCGATGCTGGAGCGCGATAAAAATCATCCGTCGATCCTGATCTGGTCCTGCGGCAATGAATCGTATGCGGGTGAGGTCATTCTCAAGGTGTCCCATTACTTCCGCAAGGCTGATCCGGGACGGCTGGTGCATTATGAAGGAGTCTTCCATAACCGCAAATATAATGACAGCAGTGATATGGAGAGCCGGATGTATGCCAAGCCCGCCGACATTGTGGAATACCTGGAGAATCAGCCGGATAAGCCGTATATCAGCTGTGAGTATATGCATGCTATGGGGAATTCGGTTGGAGGACTCCATAAATATATCGAGCTGGAGAGCCGGTATCCGCTATATCAGGGCGGCTTCATCTGGGATTATATCGATCAGGCGCTGGTAGCCAAGAACCGGTACGGTGAAGAGTATCTGGCGTATGGAGGGGATTTCAATGACCGGCCGACGGACTATAGCTTCTGCGGCAACGGGATCGTCTTCGCTGACCGGAACCTTACGCCGAAGATGCAGGAGGTGAAGTTCCTCTACCAGAACATCCGGCTTGTTCCTGAAGCGGATGCCGTGACGGTGATCAACGGCAATCTGTTCGAAGGGACGGAGCGTTTGCTGCTGGAGTTCCGGTTATTGAGAGAAGGACGGGAGATCTTCAAGGGGCAGAAGGAGATCCATGTGGCCGCGCAGGGGGAAGCACGGATTCCGTTGGAACTGCCGGAGGTGTCAGCAGAGCCGGGAGAGTACGCGCTGGTGGCAAGTCTGGTGCTGAAGGAAGCTGAACTATGGGCGGATTCCGGGTTCGAGACCGCTTATGGAGAGCATGTGTTCCGCGTAGAAGCAGCCGGGGTAACAGCAGGCGGGAAAAAGGCACTGCTGCCTGCGGCAGCGGAGTTCCGCGTCATTGAAGGGGATGTGAACATTGGGGTGAGCGGCCGCGGCTTCTCCGCGCTTTTCTCCAAGCAGGCGGGCACATTGGTGTCGCTCTGCTACGGTGGGCGTGAGATGATTGCGACTCCGCCGGCTCCATTGTTCTGGCGGGCCACCACCGACAATGACAAAGGGACCGCGCTGGGGTACCATGCCGGCGGCTGGTTCGCGGCCAGTCTGGCCCGCCAGTGTACGGCGGTCAGCCTGCACACCGAAGCAGACCGGGCTACGGTCAGCTTCGACTACGCCTTCAGCATCAGCAGTGAGCTGAAGGCAAGCATTGAATACACGGTCCATGCCGACGGCAGCGTCCGTGTCCGGATGGTCTACACCGGAGCAGACGGCTTGCCGGATGTGCCGGTAGTGGCGGTATCCTTCCGGATGCCGGCAGACTACGAGGCCTCCGAGTGGTATGCCCGCGGACCGGAAGAGAACTACAGTGACCGCGCGTATGGAGCGCGGCTCACCCGCTTCCGGCGTAAGGTGACGGAGCTGCCGTCACCGTATCTGGTGCCGCAGGAATCCGGCAACCGGACGGGCGTCCGTGAGGTGAGCATCACGGACAGCCGGGGGTATGGGCTGCAAGTTCAGGCGGCTGCGGGCCAGCCGCTGGAATGTACGCTGTCACCGTATACAGCGTTCGAGCTGGAGCAGGCAGCACATGCTTATGAGCTGCCTAAGGTGCACTACACGGTTGTCACCCTCGCGGCACAGCAGATGGGTGTGGGCGGGGATGACAGCTGGGGAGCGCCGGTGCATCCGGAATACCGGATCGCAGCGGGTCAGCAGCTGGAATTCGAGTTCACGCTGACGGCGGCATTGCCGGAGGCGTAATCATCACTAAGTAAACAGGCCATCAGCGTATTCTTCGCTGATGGCCTGTTTCATGAGAAGCGCTGCCGGTATTCGCGCGGCGACAACCCCTCCAGCTTCATGAAGCTGGAGCTGAAGTAGGAGGATTGGTTGAAGCCGACCTCTCCGGCAATCCGGGAGATCGGGAAGCTGGTCTGCATCAGCAGCAGCTTGCTCTGTCCGATACGGTAGCGGAGCAGATATTCCATGGGTGAACAGCCATATACCTTGTTCATGCAACGGGCGATATAGACCGGATGGAAGTTGAGGCTGTCTCCCAGCATGGCGGTTGTAATCTCTTCACGGTAGTGGGTGCGGAGATAGGAGGCGGCCTGCTCGGCACATAGGGTGGTTTGGGAGCTGCGGTGCTCCGGGTTCACAGAAGCGGCCAGCTGCTGCAGAAGATCCTGGAAGAGGAGCTGCTGCCTGAAGCGGACGGCTTCGAGGTGGGCGGTGGCCTGCAATTGCGTGAGCTGCTCCAATACCTCGTAAGCTCTGTCCGGCAGAAGTAAGTTAACAAACTGCGATAACACCAGATTGAAGGAGCTGATATCGAATAGAGAAGCGGGATGCTCTCCTGTAGTCTCAGTCAGAGTGCCGGAAGCGGACCCTGTCACCGATAAGGCGGGCAGGTCATGGAAGGTCTGAAAGTGGAGCCAATGATAGGCCGTATCCTCCTTGCAGCCTTCGGTTCCAAAGTGGTGGCAGTCGGGGCGAAGGATCAAGGCATCGCCTGCCTTCACGGTGAAGCGCTGCTCCTCCTCGCCGATATACAGGCATCCCTGCTGGACAATGAGCAAGTCAAATACCTTGATCTGCTGGCGGCTCCGGTGCTGATAGCCGGGCTGGCAGTGATTGAGGCCGCTGGCTATATAATGCGGCAGGGGAGGGATGCGGAACAGAAGCGGGTTCATGGGCTGGCCTCCTGAAGAAAGTTTGGATATTGAAAGTTTAGGTTGGAGAATTAGTACATTTCCCAGAGTATATCACCTATAATTTATTACAGGCAAGTTTAAATCGTAAGGCTGTGGATAGGTCCAGCGCGACCACCCGAATTCCCCCGGATTCTTCTCCTTAAGGAGTACTCCGGGGGCTTATTTGCGTTGAACTTGCGATTACTGCACAAATGTATGATAAGTGCACAGTGCGGTTAGCCGTAAAGTACAGGAATATCCCGAAGCTTCACTGTTCAGCCGCAGGAGGCTTCTTCTATACTCAGGTCATACATTGGATTTCACGAAGCCGCAGGGGCCATCAAGGCCCACGGGCAGAGGCTTCGAACCCAGTGACGCGGCAACTTATCTATAGGCATAGGAGAGTGAAGGCTTTGAGACACCGCAAACGCAAGACCGGTATACCGCTCGTCACCCAGCTTCCCTTGAAGGGAACAGGCGGGCTGTCCCCGCAGCTTGAGTCCGGCACCCGGAAGACAAGGAAGAAGGGCTTCGTGCATGAGCTGGTCCATAACCGGATTCTGTTCCTGATGCTGCTGCCTACGCTGTTGTTCTTTCTAATTAACTCGTATTTTCCGATGGTCGGGGTCTATTATGCGTTCACGCAGTTTGATTTCAATTCCGGGCTGTTCGATGCTCCCTTCGTGGGGCTGAAGAACTTTGAATTCCTCTGGAAGTCCGGCACGCTGGTGAAGCTGACGCTCAATACGATCGGCTACAATCTGGCTTTTATTTTACTCGGGAATGTGCTGGCAATTATCTGTGCGATTCTGCTCAGCGAGCTGCGGGTGAAGTGGTTCAAGAAGCTGACCCAGTCGGTCATGTTCCTGCCGTATTTCGTATCGTTCGTTATTCTGAGCGTTATCGTCTACAATGTGTTCAATTATGATAACGGTTTCTTGAATACGCTGCTGACTCAGTTCGGGGCGAATCCGGTGGATGTCTATAATAATCCGGTTATCTGGATTTTCCTGATCATTCTCTTTTATCTCTGGAAAAATCTCGGCTATAGCATGGTCATCTACCTGGCCTCCATCACGGGCATCAGCGAGGAATACTATGAAGCGGCCAAAATTGACGGTGCCCACATTTTTCAGCGGATCTGGTATATCACGGTGCCGATGCTGAAATCGACCTTCGTCATGCTGCTGCTGTTCTCGCTGGGGAGTATTATGAAGGGGCAGTTTGACCTCTTTTACCAGCTGATTGGCAATAACGGGGTGCTGTACAATACAACGGATATTCTGGATACGTACGTGTTCCGCTCGCTCAAGGTGACCTTCGATGTCGGGATGGCCACGGCGGCCGGCCTGTACCAATCACTGTTCGGCTTCTTCCTGATTATGACGGTCAACTATATCATCCGTAAAATAAATGACGATTACGCCTTGTTCTAGGTTGTGCGGAACCTGCTGCGGAAGGAGAGAAAGAGCATGCAAATCAAAGACGACTCGTACACCAGGCTACTCCAGGCAGTGGCTTACACCGTAATTATACTGGGCTCCTTAGCCTGTCTGATTCCGTTCCTGCTGATTATTTCGGCTTCCTTGACGGCTAATGAGTCCATCATCAAGGATGGGTATCATTTCATCCCGGCGCAGTTCTCGCTGGAGGGCTACAAGACGGTATTCACCTTCCCTGATGAGGTACTGCGGGCGTATGGGGTGACGCTGTTTACTACGGTGACGGGGACGACGCTGGGACTGTTCTTCATGACGATGGCCGGGTATGTGCTGGCCCGCAAGGATTTCAAATACCGCAATACCTTCTCGTTCTATATTTACTTCACGACCCTGTTCGGCGGGGGACTGGTGCCCTGGTACATTATGATCACCAAGTATCTGCATCTAACGGACTCTTACGGGGCGCTGATTTTCCCTGGCCTGATGACGCCGTTCCTGATTATTCTGATGAAGAATTTCATCCGCTCGGCGGTGCCGGAGGAGCTGTTCGAATCGGCCAAGATTGACGGGGCGGGGGATTTCAAAATATACTGGCGCATTGTGCTGCAGCTCTCGATGCCCGGAATTGCTACGGTAGGCCTGTTCCTTGCGCTGGCTTACTGGAACGACTGGTTCTCCTCATCGCTGTTCATTAATGATCCGCATAAGTATCAGCTGCAGTTCCATTTGTACAATGTCATCAACTCAGCCTCCTTCATCGCCAATATGGGCGCGGGTACCGGGGTCAGCTTAGGCAGTGATCTGCCGACAGAATCCACCAAGATGGCGATGGCGATTGTGGTCACGGGACCGATTCTGTTCCTGTATCCGTTCATCCAGCGTTATTTCGTGAAGGGTCTGACAATCGGAGCGGTCAAAGGTTAGAACCGGCTGGCAGACTGTACCTTTACCGTACATCTGCTATATCGGCTAACATAGAGTTAGACACAAGGATGGTATGCTTCCGGGTAGAGAACTGCACGAGGGCATCGGGAAAGCGTGGGCTTACAACAAATTCTAGGAGGGTTCATTCATGAGAAAGAAAGCAGGCAGACGATCTTTGGTTACGCTTACAACGGGGATGCTCGCTCTATCGCTCCTGGCCGGTTGCGGCGGGGGGAACAGCAATGGCAATACCGGCAGCGCCGGGAAGGACGGCAACGCAGGTACACCGGCTGCATCAGAGGGAGCGGCGAAGGCAGCGGATACCGGAATCGACACCTCGAAGAAGGTGGAGCTGCAATTCTATATGCTCGGCGATGCTCCTAAGGATCTTCCGGCCATCCAGGCGGAGGTCAACAAAATGGCTGAAGCAGACCTGAACGCCACGGTGAAGTTCAACTTCACCAGCTGGACGGACTGGGATCAGAAGTATAAGCTGCTGCTGTCCTCCGGGCAGGCAATTGATCTGATTTTTACGGCAGACTGGACGCAATATCAATCCTATGCGAAGCGCGGTGCCTTCCTGGCACTGGATGATCTGCTGCCTAAGGCGGCATCCGAGCTGCAGAAGTTCGTCCCAGAGAAAATGTGGGAGGATGTTAAGGTTGACGGTAAAATCTACACGGTTCCGGCGACCTTCAAGGAGTATGTAACCAACGGGTTCGTCTACCGCGAGGATCTGCGCAAGAAATACAATCTCCCGGAGCCCAAGGACTTGGCCAGCTATGAGGCTTACATGGACGGCATTGTCAAAAACGAGCCGGATATGATGCCGATGTCCCTCAATAGCGATGTGGGGAACAATCTCCATTATATCTATACGGAGCTGCATAAAATGGTCGGCGCGCTGCCGTACGGCATGGGTGTGAAGTATGATTCTCCGTCCACGGTCTACTCCTACTGGGGCTCCGAGGAGCAAAAAGAAGAGCTGAAGATGATGAAGCGCTGGGCCGATAAAGGCTTCATTCCAAAGAATGTGCTGAATATTAAGGATACGATGCAGGACCCGGTCACTTCAGGTAAAGCGGCCAGCATGTTCGGGGACAATCCTAACCGGTTCAATGATATGAAGATGAAGATCAGCACAACTCATCCGGATTGGGAGCTGGCGTATTCTCCTTTCGGCTTAACCACCGGCTATGCGACCCCTGTACATCCGATTCACAACGGGTTCGCTATTCCGAAGAGCAGCAAGAACCCGGAGCGGGCGCTTGCCTTCTATCAGAAGATGGTGCTCGACAAACGGTATAATCAGCTGACGCAATACGGCATTGAAGGCAAGAACTACACAGTAGAAGACGGCTATTACAAGCTGGTCGGCACCAGTACCTCCAATGGCTTCACCCGTGAGGGTATGAACGGCTGGGCTTGGAGAAATCCGGAGTTCATGCTGTTCGACAAGGGTTTTGACGGGGTCAAGGCGATCTTTGATGAGCTGGATAAAATCCAGAAGCCGGACCTGTTCCTTGGCTTCGCTGAGGACTACAGCTCTTATCAGGCAGAGAAGGCTGCGCTTGAGCAGGTAGAGAAGCAGTACCTGTTCCCGCTGGAGGCCGGACTGGTGGATGATGTGGATAAGGGCCTGGAGACCTTCATGCAGAAGGCCAAGCAGGCGGGCCTGGAGAAGATTCAGGCGGAGTGGACGAAGCAGTGGGAGGCTTATGTTGCTGAAAAAGGTCTAAAATAATGAGGGGAGCCCCGGGAGCCGAATGGCTTTTGGGGCTTTTTGTGCCCGGGGGTGCTGGGGTGGGGCTGGAGCTGGAGCCGAAGTTGGTGCTGGAGTGGCGATGGCGCTTGGGTGGACGCTCCGAAAACGGAACGATGTTCCGATCGCTGTTGTGTCCGGATTTTTTGATTTTACCTTAGCGGTGAAAATCCGGACACAAAGGCGAACGCTCCGCTTCTCCACATTCATTCCGTTTTCTCCGCTGTTTAAGCGCTGGGACACCTGCGTCAACCCCGGCCCTCTTGCCGCGTCAGCCCTACAGCCTCCGTGGCAGGTGGGGAGAGCAGAAGAGCCCGTCTCCACGAATCTGGAGACGGGCTTGAGGTGAAGCGTACCCTAGCTTCTCCGTGCACACGGAGAAGGGCTTGGTGTTCCACCAAAGCGAACAAAAGAGGGCTTGATGTTCCACCAAAGCGATTAAAAGAAGGCTTGGTGTTCCACCAAAGCGTTACTGTACCATGGATGATAAAGTGTGCTATCTAGTCAATTCTATGAAAAATTGCTGTAAGTCCAGTTCTGATTTTATATTTTCAATTACGTTTTTCAGTCCAGGAACCCACAGCAGAGTGTCTTGCCGAATATAGTTTAATACTATGGCACAACTCCGTTCAAACTTTTCAATATGCGGACTGTGTTCATTTGTCAAAACATTTCTGACCTCTTCTGCTAATTTCATATAATCTGAGTTAATGTGATCCTGTTTACTAATTTCAGCAGGTTTTAATTTGGACCACACATAAGCTCCTCCTTCAACAACTGCTTCTGATCCTTCTAAATATTCCAGGAATGAATCCTCATTAATAAATTCATCGATCCGCTCCTCCAGACCTTTGAAAGCTTGAACAAAATTAATAACGTCTTCCAAAAAAGACACCTCCCGGATAAATAAGAAGATATGATTTTTGCTTGCTGTACAATTTCCTCAGTTAGCAAACCAATCTTATGTGATTTTAGTATATCGTGTTTTTTAACATTTTCAATTGTGAAAATGTTAACAAGTTGAATCTAAACTGGGGCCACCGCCCCAGATCGAAAACTTACAAATACGATTTATATAGTCCGCACACTCTTTAACCGGCGGTAGTCGGTAGGCGTCGTACCGAAGCTGCGCTTGAACATCCGGTGCAGGTAGGAGCTGCTGGTGAAGCCGCAGCGCTCGGCGATCGCGGTGACGGGCAGGTCGGTGTTCTCCAGCAGGGCGCACACTTCGCGCATCCGCACCTCCAGGATGACATCGACGATGCTGTTCATGGTCTGCTGCTTGTAGAGGCGGCTGATATAGATGGGTGACATGTCCAGTTCATCGGCGATCTGGTTCAGGCTCAGATGAGGCTTCATGTAATCCTCATTGATCTTGGCGTTGATCTGGCAGATGAGGTCGTGCTGCTTGGTGTTCTTTTTGCCGGCCAGCTGCTCCTGCAGGGTATGGAAGAGGGCGGTGAAGGCCTCCTCGAGCTCCTCTATCGTCTCGATAGCGTCCAGGCTCGGCAGCTCGGCCATTCCATCGATTTGTAAGCGGTTACGCTTCTGGATAGTGTTCACGATCTCTCTAACGGTGACGCTGAGCCTGGACACGGTTAACTGCGCGGTCTGGTAAGGGAAGGCTCCGGTCTCGCGGATCATCGCGCTGAACTGCTCGGCGGCGTCCGTCAGCTTGCCGCTCAGCAGCGCATCCGCTAGCCTCTTCTCCTTGTCCGCCGGATAATGATAAGTGCTGGACTCCAGCGCACAGATGTCCCGGGCATTCAGGATACTGCCATGCCCATAGAACAGGCGGTGATTCGACGCCTCGCGGACCTGCTGATAGAGCTGATGCAGATGGCTGGCATTACGGTCGATATGGCTGTAGGTCAGGGTAAGGCTGATCTTCAGATAGTCGGAGCAGGCCTGCTGAATCTGCCGGAGCAGGGCTTCGATTAGGCCGGTATCCGTATATTCCATGGGATCGATAATGTTCAGCAGCACCAGAATCCCGTCATCGTTCATATCCACAGTCTCCACGCGGTAGGTCTGGCCGCAGATCTCGGAGACGATGTTCATAATGGCGAATTTGGAGGCCAGCAGATAAGAGGAGCGGGCTTCCCGGAACTCCCGGTAACGGTCAATCCGCAGCAGGATCAGCCGGTAATCATCATTGAAGGTGAAATGAATGCCGAG
The DNA here is from genome assembly GCF_037975325.1 of Paenibacillus sp. FSL P2-0136. NCBI lineage: Bacteria > Bacillati > Bacillota > Bacilli > Caryophanales > Paenibacillaceae > Paenibacillus > Paenibacillus sp. FSL P2-0136. Next base: position 6,086,059 of record NZ_CP150244.1, on the reverse strand, counting down.
CTGGCGCAGCTTCTCTACCTGCTGCATGGACTGCAAAGGCTTCAGGCCGAGGATCAGGTCCCGCAGTGTATTTTGCCGGATCATGAACATGCTGTCGCGCTTCTCGGTCTCCAGAATATGCATCTCGCTGACAATCCGGTTCATCGGCAGGTAGAGGCTTCTGGACATGATCCAGGAGAGGCCGATGCCGGCCACCAGCACCAGACCTGCGATCAGCAAGGTGGTGTTGCGGATGTTGTTGGTCTGCTTCGTAATGATCTCATACGGCGTAATTCGTACATACTGCCAGCTTAAATCATCCGGTGCCGTATAAGAGATCAGCGAGTTCACGCCCCCGAAGGGAGCGATGAAATACCCGGCCTCCCGGCCCTTGATCCGCTGCTCGATGAATCCTGCTTCCTCCGGGGTCAGCTCCTGCTGCTTCAGGCTGTTGCTGGAGCGGAAGGCGCCCTGATCATCCAGAATATAGGTCGCGCTGGTGGAATCCGCCGGGCTGGCGATCTCTTTGTTGATCCACGGAGCCGAAATATTCACAATCACCGCCGAATTAATGGCCCGGTCCCAGCCGATCGCATCCAGACACAGGAAGGTGTAGGCACGGACCTGATCGTTCTCCTGTGCGCCGTTGGAATAGACTCTGGGAATGGGAGTGAACGCCTTATAGTTCTGATAGTGGCTCAGGATATCCAGAATGGAGGTATCGACCAGCTCCTTCTCGGTATACACACCGTTCTGACCATGGGAGGAGGCAACATACAGCTGTCCGCCCTTGGGATTATATACATAGATGGATTCAATATAAGGCATGGAGCTTAGATAGTTGCCCAGCTCGGACATGGCGGCGGTGACATCGTAGATGTCCGGCTTATCGTAGAACACGATTTTGGAGATGGTGCTGTTGCGGTAGATTTGAAAAGAAAGCGATTGCGCAGCATCCGTCATGTTCACGACCTCGCGGCTGGTCTGTGTGAGGTTGCCTAGGTCGGACTGGAAGGTCTGTTTCTTTTCTACGCCGATATAGTAGTTGTAATAAATGATGGTGGAGACCAGAAAGGTTAAGGAGACGCAAAGCGTAATGCTGACTAGCAGTCTGCTGTACAATGCCCGTTGATTGCCGATCTTGTTCAGTCTCATCCAAAGTAGCCCCCTAACTCACTGTGTATTCTTGCGGGTACCGTCCTTGTCATAAATGTTCATAGTACGATTATAAGCTCCAGACTATGAACAGGACAGTAGAACAAGCTTATAACTGTGAACAGGCCGGACCCCTGCGCAGTGAACAAATGCAAGATTCGTGTACAAAAGCTACTTGTGACAGGGGAGGGGGCTATTCCCTATATGACTCTGCTCTGAATGCGGAAGGTGCGCGGGGAGAGGCCGATCTCCCGTTTAAACATATTGCAGAACTGGGCGTCGTTGACGAATCCGGCTGCAGCCGAGACCTCGGAAATATGCATTTGGCTGTGCAGGAGGAGCGACTTGGCATAATCCAGGCGTTTTAGTAAAAGATAACGGTGGGGAGAGTGCATGAACCGCTCCTTGAACAGATGCCGGAAGCGGTCATAGCTGTAACCGGACATCTCTGCCAGCGAGGCCACCGAGAGCTTGTGGCGGTAATGCTCGTTCATATAATTGAGCACATACTGCATCTGATCCTCTGCCGGGGAATGGAAATCGGAGGCGCTGAGCAGCCGCTGGAGATAGACGGTAATTTCACTCATCTGCAGATTCAGCAGCTCGCTGAACCCGTCGCGCTTGCGCTTGAACTCAGCGCTCATCCGCTGCAGGGTCTGTAGTACTGTGTGCTCTTTATCATCGTCAAACACACCGGACAGCGAATTGATCACCGGATTGCCGCAGTGGAAGCCGACGAACAGCACCTCCGGGCTGGGCTGATGATTCTCATCATGCTTGAAGCCGGCCGGAATGAGGGCGAAGGTAGAGGGCCGGAAGTGATAGCTGCGCTGGCCGATGCTGCAGGTGCCCTGACCGTGGATGTAATAGACAAGCTCGAAGCACTCATGCTGGTGCGGAGGGATATAGGTACCTGCTTCATGTTCTGCATTTACAATATATAGGACACGATCCATGATGAGCCTCCCTTGATCGTCATTTAGCCGAATCGTACAAAAACATGACCGAAAATATATAAATATTTATGTTTTCATTTGATATGATCTTATCAATAAAACCGAAGATTCTCAACTAGACTGGCCATCTTGTTCGGATATTTTACGGTTTTTTAGCGAAATGTAACATGAAATGTTTGGTTTTCAGAGTAAAATGCTTATTTTCAGAATTTCAACAGTCGCTTATTCATGCTGCCCGATTCGATGGGACCAACAAAACGTGTAATTGGGATTTTATGCTATTCAGGCAGGGTGGATCTATTACAAATAGGGGTGTGAACTTAGAACATGAAAAAGAAAATGCTCACTTTAATGTTGCTGGCAGTTATGGTACTGGTCGCTGCGTGCGGGAACAACAAGTCCGGGAACGGGAATGGTGCGACAGCAACTCCGGGAACGGATGCGGAAGGCGGCGGCGCGGCTGCGGGGGACAAGCTCAAGGTGGTGCTGCTGATTCCGGGAACGCTGGGGGACAAGTCGTTTTTTGATGCGGCGAACAATGGTCTGCAGAAGGTGAAAAGCGAGCTTGGCGCAGAGACGAAGGTTGTGGAAATGGGCGCTGACAAGACGAAATGGGAGCCGACTTTTAATGATATCGCTGCTGAGGATTGGGATGTTGTCATCTCCGGCGGCTCGGAAATTACAGAAATGTTCAATGCAACGGCAGAAGCAAATCCCGATAAAAAATTCATTAACTATGACACCGACATCGAGGAAGCGCCTGCCAATATGTACAATATGTCTTACTCGACCAATGAGGTCTCCTTCCTGGCCGGAGCGGCTGCGGCGCTTGCTACCCAGTCTGATATGCCTAATGCCAACAAGGACAATGTGATCGGATTCCTGGGCGGAATGGACATTCCCGGCATCAATGCCTTCCTGGTCGGATACATTCAGGGAGCACAGTATGTGGATCCGGAAGTGAAGGTAGCGGTCTCTTATGCCGGAGATTTCGTGAACCCTGCCAAGGGCAAGGAATTGTCGCTGATCCAGTATAACTCGGGTGTGGATATTATTTTCAACGTAGCGGGCGGTACGGGCCTTGGCATCTTCGATGCAGCGAAGGAAAAGAACAAATATGCGATCGGCGTCGATTCTGACCAGGCGATGCTGCTGAAGGATACGGATAGTGTGAAAGCCAACCTGATCGTTACTTCTGCAATTAAAAAAATCGATTCGGCCATCCTTGGCGCAGTGAAGAAACTGCAGGACGGCACGCTTGAAATGGGTAAACGCGATGTGCTTGGCTTCGTTGAAGACGGCGTGGGCATTGCCGAGAACGAGATCTACAAGGCGGCATTCCCGGCGGAATTGCAGACCAAGATTGAAGAAGTGAAGCAGAAGCTGATCAATAAGGAAATTAAGGTGGATAATGCAATGGGTATGGAGACTTCTGAAGTGGAAGCGATCCGTAATGCCGTTAAACCTTAAGGACATGAATAAAACTTTGGTTGAAAGGCGTTGATGACCCATGGCAAATGCTCTGCTGGAAATGCGGGGAATCACCAAAGTGTATCCGAACGGTGTGGTTGCCAACAAGGACGTTGAGTTCTCCCTGCGCGAAGGCGAGATCCATGCGATTGCGGGTGAGAACGGAGCCGGTAAATCGACTCTGATGAAAATTATGTTCGGAATGGAGAGCCCAAGCGAAGGCGGGCTCTACATCCGGGGAGAACAAGTGAAGCTGCAGTCCCCGCAGGACGCGATTGATCGCGGTATCGGGATGGTGCATCAGCATTTCATGCTGGTGCCTTCTTTTACGGTGGCGGAGAATATGGTGCTCGGTATGGAGCCGAAGAAGGGCGTTGGCTTCAATTATGCAGAGGCCGTACGCCTGACTGAAGCAACTGCACGTAAATATAATCTCTCAGTGAATGCCAAGGCGAAGGTGGAGGACCTAAGTGTCGGCATGAAGCAGAAGGTGGAAATTCTGAAGGCGCTGGTGCGCGGGGCCAAGATTCTCATTCTCGATGAGCCAACGGCAGTGCTGACTCCGCAGGAGACGGAGGAGCTGTTCCATGAGCTGCAGCAGCTTAAGGAGCAGGGACACACGATTGTGTTCATCTCGCACAAGCTGAAGGAGGTCAAAGCCATCTGTGACCGGATTACCATCATGCGCGGCGGCCGGAGTGAAGGCGTCTTCGATACTAAGGAAGTAACAGAGCAGGAGATCTCGCGGCTGATGGTTGGACGGGATGTGGTGCTAAAGTATGACAAAAGCGATCTTCCCTACGGCAAGCCGGTGCTTGCGGTGGAAGGGCTGAGCGTCTCAGACAGCCAGGGCAAAGCGCTGCTCTCCGAGATCAGCTTCTCGGTCCGTGAAGGTCAGATTGTCGGCATCGCCGGCGTTGAAGGGAACGGACAGACGCAGCTGATCGAGGCACTGACCGGTGGCCTGCGCGGGGTTGGCGGCAGCGGGTCGGTACAGGTGAAGGGGAAGGATATCCGTGAGCTGGATATTCTGGACATCCGCAACCTGGGGGTATCCTATATCCCTGAGGACCGGATGCGCCAGGGCTCTGCCGGAGATGCAAGCATTGCCGACAATCTGATCTCCACGCGCTACCGTCAGAAGGATATGAATAAAGGGCCTTTCCTGCACGGGTCAAGAATTGCTGCGCTGGCCTCTGCGCTGGTGGAGGAATTCAAGGTGCGCTGCTCCGGCCCGCAGCAGCCGATCGGCATGCTGTCCGGCGGTAACATGCAGAAGGTAGTCGTAGCCAGGGAGTGTTCCACGAATCCGCAGCTGCTGATCGCCGAGCAGCCGACCCGGGGCGTTGATATCGGGGCTGCCCAGTTCATTCACCAGAAGCTGCTGGAGCTGCGCTCGGCGAACTGTGCCACGCTGCTGGTATCAGCGGATTTGAATGAAATTCTGGAGCTGAGCGACAGTCTTCTCGTGATGTATGAGGGCCAGATTGTTGCCTATTTCGATAATCCGTCAGCAGTCGGTGAGGAAGAGCTGGGGCTCTACATGCTGGGAATTAACCGGCAGGACAAAGAGCAGACCGGGAGGGCCGCAAATCATGTTTAAAGTCAAATATTTCGAGGCGATCCGCACAGCGGCGGTCATCGTCATTGCACTTATTATCGCGTTCCTGATTATCTCGCTGGTCAGTGATCACCCGGTGAAGACGATCGGAATCTTCCTCTGGGAGCCGTTGTCCACGAAGGGCCATATCGGCAACGTCATTGAGATGGCGATTCCGCTGATGTTCACTGGTCTTGCGGTCTCCCTGCTGTTCCGGGCCAATATGTTCAACCTGGGAGCGGAGGGGATCTTCTATTTCTCCGGTGTCGTGACTACTGCGCTGGCGATTCATCTCAGCCTGAACAGCTGGTTCCATCCGGTAGTGGCGATTCTTGCGGGCTCGATCGTAGGGGCACTGCTCTCAGCCATCCCCGGTATTCTCAAAGCGAAGTGGAACGCCAATGAGCTGGTAACCTCGCTGATGTTCAATAACATCCTGTTTGGGGTGGGGCTGTACCTGCTGAACTATCATCTGCGGGATGCCAAGGCCTTTGCCAACGTTTCTTTTAAATTCGAGAAAACGGCCCAGCTCAGCAAGCTGTTTGCAGGGACGCGGATTCACACCGGACTTATTATTGTGCTGGTGCTTATTGTGCTGGCCCACCTGTTCCTGTACCGGACCAAATGGGGCTATGAGCTGCGGATGACCGGGGTTAACCGCGACTTCGCCCGTTATTCAGGCATGAAGACGGCAAAGGTGATCATTCTGGTCCATCTGATCGCCGGGTTCATTGCCGGTATGGGCGGCTCGGTGGAAGTGCTCGGGATGTACAGCCGGTTTCAGTGGACCTCCTTGCCGGGCTACGGTATGGATGGTGCTCTGGTGGCCATGCTGGCCAAGAATAATCCGTTCTCCGTCATTGTCTCGGCGCTCTTCCTGGCCTATATCCGCATTGGCGCCGATATGATGTCGCGCCTCTCCGATGTGCCGTCCGAGATGATCTCGATCATTCAGGCTGTCATTATTCTGCTGATATCCGCTGAGCAGTTCCTTAAGTTCTGGAAGAACCGCATGCTGCTGAAGGAGGCGAAGGAAGCATGAACAGTCTGCTGAATGTCATTCTGACGACGGATTTTGCCTTCTCTGTCCTGCGTGTAACCACGCCGATTCTGTTCGCTGCACTGGGGGCGCTGATCTCCAACCGTGCCGGAATCATCAACATCGGGATGGAAGGGATCATGCTGGTCTCGGCGCTGGCCGGGGTTATTGTGAGCGCCTATACGCAGAGCGCCTGGGTGGGATTGCTTGGGGCGGTGCTGTCGGGAACGCTGATTGCGGGCATTTTGGCTTTTTTCACCTTAAAGTTCAAGACCCACATTATTCTCGGCGGGGTGGCGATCAATATGTTCGCTTCCGGCGGTACGGTATTTATTCTGTATCTGCTGAGCGGTGACAAAGGCTCTTCCACCTCCTTGGCGAGTAAAGTGCTGCCGAGTATAGATATTCCGCTCCTGCAGGATATTCCAGTGCTGGGCCCGATCCTGTCGGGGCACCACATTCTGACGTATTTCTCTATACTGTCGGTACTCGTAGTCTATTATTTGCTCAACCGTACACCGCTGGGGCTGCGTATCCGCTCTGTAGGCGAGAATCCGCATGCGGCCCAATCGGTGGGCGTCAGTGTGGTCCGTATCCAGTACAGCGCGCTGCTGCTCAGCGGCTTCTTCGCCAGTCTGGGCGGAGCCTATATGTCGATGGGCTACTTGTCGCTGTTCACCCGCGATATGATCGCCGGCCGGGGCTGGATTGCCATCGCCGCTGAATCCATGGGCCGGAGTACCACCGTGGGCACAGCGCTGACCTCGCTGCTCTTCGGCGCAGCTGACGCGTTATCCAATGCCCTGCAGGTGCTGAAGATTCCGGCGGAGCTGATCGCTACGCTGCCTTATGTGGCAACGGTGATCGGTCTGATCATCTACGCAATCTCGGAGACACGGAAGAAGAATAAGAAGCTGAAGGCTACTATTACGAAATAAACCAGGTAGATAAGACGCACGAAAGAAATTAACGAAAAGCAAAAAGAAGCGGTCTGGTGACAACAGCGGCCGAAAGTCCAAATGTTCACCGCAGCGACGACCAAGCTTCAAGTTCAACTCTTTAGTGCGTCTTATCTAGCCACTCACAACTAACCTAAGGGAGCGACAACGATGCCAACACCTATCATTATTGACTGCGATCCGGGGCATGACGACGCGATTGCCATTCTGCTTGCGCTGGCACATCCGGGAGAGCTGGATATCCGGGGGATTACAACCGTTGGCGGCAACCAGATTCTGGATAAAATTACCGACAATGCCCTCAAGATTCTCAGCTTTGTAAATGCAGATATTCCGGTAGCCAAGGGCGCTGCGGCGCCGCTGCTGGGCAAGCTTGTTACCGGAGAGGAAGCCCACGGGGAGTCAGGCATGGATGGCCCGGCGCTACCGGCGAGCAAGTTCAAGCCCGTAGAGCAGGGGGCAGTAGAATTCATGCTGGAGATTATCCGCGCCTCGGAAGAGAAGATCACTCTGGTGCCTACCGCCCCGCTGACGAATATCGCCCTGCTGATTACGGCCTACCCGGAAGTGAAGGAGCGGATCGAGAAGATCTCCCTGATGGGCGGCGGACTGGCTTACGGCAATGTGACCCGGACAGCGGAGTTCAATATTTATGTAGACCCGGAGGCGGCGCGGATCGTTTTCGAATCCGGCATTCCGATTGTCATGAGCGGATTGGATGTGACAGATAAAGCGGCGATCTTCGAAGAGGAGATTCAGGAGCTGAAGACGCGCGGTCCCGTGTCCGTCATGGTCGGTGAGCTGCTGGATTTCTATTCGATCTACGGGAAGAAAATGGGCTTTGTCGGCAATGCGCTGCATGACCCTTGCGCCATTGCCTGGCTGCTGCACCCGGAGCTGTTCGAATCCGAGCACCTGTATGTAACCGTAGAGACCGAAGGCAAGCTTACCCGCGGCATGACTGTGGCGGACCGCCGCAAGAAGCCGGACCAGCCTGCGAATACGGAGGTACTCCTTGGTGTAGACCGCGAAGCCTTCATGAAGCTGCTGTTCGATTCGTTGGAACGGTTAGACCGGCAGCTGGGGTCTCCGGCAGGAGAATCCTAGCGGATGGCGGGCTGGGAACGTCTGCAGGAGACGGTAAGGTTCGAGCTGCAGCAGCGGATCGAGGAAGGCTGCCAGCCGGGCAGTCTGGCGGAGAAGCTGGATGCGGCCGGGAGCGATGAGGACAAGCTGATGGAGGTCTACCGGGAGCTGATGGCACTTCCAGTATCCGCTGATTTTCCTTATAAGGAGCCTTCGGATCTGACGGGGATCCGGCAGCTCCGTCCGGAAGGTCCGCGCAAGCTTGCGGTGGACTGGACGCCGGACCAGTGGCGAGACAGGTTCTACGGGGCCTGGCTCGGGCGGAGTGTCGGCTGCGCGCTGGGCAAGCCGTTGGAATATTGGGACTACCTGTACGGGAAGGATGGCCGAACCGGCTGGGAGAATATCGAGCTGTGGTTCCGCGGTGCGGATGCCTGGCCGATTACAGGCTATACTCCTGAGTATTCCACGGCACGCGAGGAATACGGCCTCGGCTTAAGCGACTGGTCATTCACCAGCACGCGTGAGAAGATCAGCTACATGGAGAGCGATGATGATATCCGTTATACCGTGCTTGGCCTGATGCTGCTGGAGCAAAAAGGGCTGAACTGGGATTCCTGGGATATCGGCAAGCTGTGGCACGGGCATCTGACCTATAGTCAGGTCTGCACGGCCGAAACGCAGAGCTATATGAACTTTGCTCAGGAGACCTCCCATCTGCACGGGGAGAAGCCGGCGGATTGGCCGCTGCGGCAGGAGCGGGTACGGATGCATCTGAATCCGTACCGGGAATGGATCGGTGCGGCGATCCGCGCGGATGCCCTGGCTTATGGAGCGGCCGGACATCCCGAATTAGCGGCAGAGCTGGGCTGGCGGGATGCCTCCTTCTCGCATGTGAAGAACGGGATCTACGGCGAGATGTTCAATGCAGCAATGATCTCAGCAGCTTTCGCAGGCCTCAGCAATCAGGAGATTGTCCAGATCGGCCTGAGTGAGATTCCGCAGACGAGCAGATTGGCTAAAGATGTGCTGCGGGGAGTTGAAATTGCACAGCAGGCAGGCAGTGAGCGTGAGCTGGTCAGCACCCTCTGGAACGAGTTCAGCCATTACGACCCGGTGCATACGAACAACAACGCTGCTATTGTGGCGGCCTCGCTGATCTACGGCGGCGATGACTTCGAGAAAGCAGTGGTCACCTCGGTCGCGGCCGGGATGGATACGGACTGCAACGGCGCGACCGTTGGCTCTATTATGGGAGCGAAGTTGGGTGCTGCCAAGCTGCCGGTCCAATGGACCGCACCGCTGAACGACCTGCTGTATGCGGATCTGCCGGGCTTCCACCCGATCGCCATCTCTGAGGTCGCGGAGCGGAGCTATCAGGTGTTCCTGAAGCTGCGGGCGGAGCTGGGGGAAGCGAAACAGGGATAATACAGATACTAATTATATTTGAGCGCTTTTTATGAAGTCGCCCCGCACTGGATGTTTTCAGGTGAAAACATCCGGTGCGGTTGGGCGGCTTTTTTGTTGATTAGGAAATTGTGATTTGCGTCCGATATGGATAAGTTGTGCATAAAGTTGGGGGTAAGTGTCTTGGAGCATCGGCAGGATGACTATATTCTGGATCAGTAATAGGAATGACTTCTCTGATTTCACCGAACAGCCGGATATGGTCGAAAAACCGATCACATTCGGTGCGGCAGAGGCGTGTGGGCCGGATATGGTCGAAAAACCGACCACATTCGGTTCGGCAGAGGCGAGTGGGCCGGATATGGTCGAAAAACCGACTACATTCGGTGCGGCAGAGGCGTGTGGGCCGGATATGGTCGAAAAACCGACCACATTCGGTGCGGCAGAGGCGTGTGGGCCGGATATGGTCGAAAAACCGACCACATTCGGTGCGGCAGAGGCGTGTGGGCCGAATGTGGTCGAAAAACCGACTACATTCGGTGCGGCAGAGGCGTGTGGGCCGGATATGGTCGAAAAACCGATCACAATGGGGATGCCGCAGGCATTTTGTTCTCGTATGGAAAGGAAAGTTTGCCGAATGTAGGTGAAAAACCGATTACAATATGCCGCTAAGAAGGTAAGTTGATAACAGAGAAGTCCGCAGCCATGCCACACAGGCTGCGTTCTTCCCTGTTTGTGCTGAATAAGTAATGCTAGATAAGGGCATGACATCCGCTCAAGTTAACATTCACATGATTGAACTTGTATGTTAGCATTACTTGTAATTCTATTACTTACCAAATTTTGATTATTGAGATGGGAGCGGAGCTCATGCTGAAAGTCATGATTGTGGACGATGAACCCTGGGTTCTGGAAGGACTCCGGACGATGGTGAACTGGGAGAAAGCCGGATTCGAGGTATGCGCTGAAGCGCTTAGTGCCGGGGAGGCCCTGCGGCTGATCCGGGAGCACAGGCCGGATCTGCTGCTGACGGATATCAATCTTCCGGTGATGAGCGGCTTGGAGCTGATTGCGGCGGTGAAGGAAACGGTAGACCCGCCGCCCCGGTTCGTGATCCTGAGCGGATATGACGATTTCAACTATGCCCGGACTGCGCTGCGCCACAAGGTGGACGGCTACCTGCTGAAGCCGGTGGATGATGAGGAGATCGAGGAACTGCTCGGGAAGATCCGAGCTATTATCCATTATGAAACCGCTTCCAGACTAAAGGAACGGAAGAAGCATAATATTCTGGTGCATAATCTGATCAGCCGTTGTGTCCAGGGGGATTGGAGTCAGGAGCTGGAACACGCCGCCTCCGGTCTGCTGGGGCTTCAGCCTGATACAGAGCTGCAATGCATTCTTGCTGCTGCCATTTCAGGTTCAGGTACGGTGAGCCTGAATGAAGGGGATACCGAAGGCTTCCCGGATCACCTGGGCTATGTGTTCCAGGACCCGGCCGGAAGGGCCGGGCTTCTGATTCGCTCAGCCGGACTGTCCACGGAAGCGCTGGAGGCAGCAGCCGCTCAGGTGCAGAAGGTGCAGTCAGCGAAGCTGGGGGTGCCGGTGGCTGTAATGATCAGCGGCCGGGGGCAAGGCCTGCGCGCGGTCCAGGAGCTGTACACCCAGACGCTTGAGGTCTGGGGGCTTAAATACCGGAAGGAGCGGGGCGGGATTTTCTACTACTACGACCTGCGTACGGCCCGCTTGACTCCCGAATTCACTGACGGGCATTTTACGCGTGTGTTGGATGAGGTGAAGGAAGGCGTGCCTGAGAGAATCCGGGCCGCTGCCAGGGAAGCATTCGCAGCCATTACCGCCAAGAGGGTGAGTATTGACGCTGCACAGGCTGAGGTAGCCCATCTGGAGATGACCTTATGCCGGAGTATTGCTGAGATGCAGGGAGACCCCGACCAGATTATGTGTGCGATGCACAAGGAGTACGGCAACTTGGGCGGGCTCAGGGACTATTACAAGCTCAGCCTGTATGTGGACCGGCTCTGCCTGGAGACCGCAGCGTACCTCAACGAGCTGCGGGCCCATAACGAGGGGAACACCATCTATAATGTTATTCAATATGTAGATCTGGAATTCCGCAGCAAGCTGCAGCTCCAGGATCTCGCCAGGCAGTTCCACATGAATTCTGCCTATCTGGGCCAGTTGTTCCGCAAGGAGACGGGGCGTAGCTTCAGCGATTATCTGAATGAGAAGCGGATCGAAGCGGCCAAAAGCCTGCTCAAGCGCACCCAGCTTAAGATATCGGATATTGCGGTGCAGGTGGGCTTTTCCAATACCGATTATTTCATCGATAAGTTCAAGAATAAGGTGGGTTCATCACCTTCGGTGTACAAGAATGCCCACAACAATAAACAGCTCTAAAATAACCCCACAAAGTGAGGCGTTGGCTTCGAAGGTTACTCAGATACTTTGCGGGGACCCCGAAAACATATAAATTCTATAATGATAAAATAACCCCACAAAGTGGGGCTGTGGCTTCGAAGGTTACTCAGATACTTTGCGGGGACCCCGAAATCTAAAGTAACCCCACAAAGTGGGGCTGTGGCTTCGAAGGTTACTCAGGTACTTTGCGGGGACCCCGAAAACATATAAATTCTATAATGATAGGAAAGCCGGGTGTGTGTGAGGGATGGCGACAAAACGGTTTAAATTCGGCACCATCGTCAATGATATTCCGCTAAGCTACAAGTTCTATCTCATCTACATTGTGGGTGTGCTCCTGCCGATCATGGTGCTGAATCTGGTATTCCTGGAGCGGATTACAGATCTCATCAAATCGCGGGAGCAGCAGAATCTGGAGATTTCCATGGAGCGGGCGCGGAAGGACATCCATGATTTTATTGAAGGGGGAGTCTCTGTCGGCTACACGCTGGCTGCGGATAAGAATCTGTACGAGATGCTGGACCGGACCTATACGGACTCTATCGAATTCTACAGTATGTTCAACGAACAATTGAGAGACCGGATGAACAGCTATATGCCTGTCAATAACCAGCTGGAACGAATCAGTATATTCACGAACAACCAGACGGTTGTATCCGGGGGGAATTATCAGGTAATGAACGATAAAGTATGGTTCAGTGACTGGTACCGGCAGGCCAAGAAGGCCACTACCCAGGTCTATGTTGCTGCTTACCGGATCATGGAGAACAAGAATCTGGCTTCATCCACCCCGACGCTCAGCATTATTGAGACCATGGACAATTACCGTAATCTGAACAACTATGAGAAGGTGCTGCGGATCGATCTGGACCTTAGTGAGATCTATGACATTATCGTCCGGGAACGGGATTACCTGAGCCTCTATCTGATCAATGGGGAGAACAAGATCGTGATGTCAGCGGACAGCGGCTATCAGCATATTACGGATGATCCCTATCCGGTATTCGATCAGTGGGGGGACAGCCAGGACGAGAGCGAGGGGGTTCGGGTAATGGCTGTAGGGACGGCAAATTATCTCAAAGGCTGGCGGATTGTCGGAATTACGCAGGGGGAGCGGATCTCCCAGGCGGTTCTCGATATCCGGCTGTACGCAGCGGGCCTAGCCACCACGCTTACTCTTTTGACCAGTATATTCATATATATCATGCTGCGCTCCTACAACTACCGGGTGAAACGGCTGTCCCGGCATATGCAGAAGGTGACGAACGAGAAGTTCGAGCTGATCGCCATCGATGAGGGCCGGGATGAGATTGGCGGGCTAATCCACAATTTTAACCGGATGACCTCCAGAATCCACTCCCTGATCAACGATGTGTACAAGCTGGAGATCCAGAGCAAGAACCTGGAGATGGAGCGCGTCAGGGCGGAGCTGAATTTCCTGCAGAGCCAGATGAACCCCCACTTCCTGTTCAACACGCTGAATGCGATTCTGGTGGTCTGCACCAAGAACAAATATAACGATGTCACCGATATTATAAAAAGCTTGTCGAAGCTGCTGCGCAGACTATTGAGCTGGAAGGAGGATTTGGTGCCGGTGCGCGAGGAGATCGCATTTATCGACATGTATCTGAGGATTGAGAAATTCAGGTTCAGGGATAAATTCGATTATACCTTTGAGATCGATGAGCAGTCCCTGGATTATAAAATACCGAAGCTGAGTATGCAGCCGCTGGTCGAGAATTCCTGCAAGCATGGCCTGCAGACGATTGAGGGGCTGGGCGTAATCAAAGTGGCTGCGGTCGTGCTGGATAACAGGCTGCAGATTACAGTATCCGACAATGGTAAGGGCATGGAGTCGGAGAAGCTGAAGGAGCTGATGTTCGCGGTTCGCAAGGAGGATTACTCGGGCACCCACATCGGGATTCGCAATGTATACCGCAGACTGGAGCTGAATTACGCAGATCAGGTGCGCTTCGAGATATCCAGTACGCCGGATCAGGGAACCGTAGTGACCTTTGGCATTCCCCTGAAGCTGCTTGAGAAGAATTATTCCCTGGAAAGAGAGGTATAGACGATGAAATACAAAGTTCTATTAATCGATGACGAGCCTAGCGCTCTGGAAGGTATGGAGATGTGGATCGATTGGCAGGAGCTGGGCTTCGAGCTGTGCGGAACCTGCGGCAACGGCCGGGAGGGGCTGCAGATGATGAAACAGCATCAGCCGGATCTGGTCATTACCGATATCCATATGCCGCTGATGAATGGTTTGGAGATGATTGGGGAGTGGCGGCAGGAAGGGACGGATTCGACCAAGTTCGTCATTCTGAGCGGCTACAGTGAGTTCGAATATGCCCGCACAGCCATCAGTTACGGAATCAATCACTATCTGCTGAAGCCGGTTTTCCCGGAGGAGGCTACCGAGGAGCTGCGGGAGATCCGCCTGGAGCTGGAGCAGGAGGCGAACCGCAGAAGAATCCATGAGACCGCTTCCGGGGAAGAGGCGGCAACCTTAATCAAGGGGCTGTTATATGGCAAAAAGGGAGAACCCGAGCTTATGGAATGGCTGGAGACTCTGCCCGGCTTCAAGGAAAGCACTTCCTGGAACATCTGCCTGATCCGGACAGTCCCGGAGTTGTATACAGAGGTGAGGAGCCGTACAGTCTCCCTGCTGACCGGATATAAAGCATTGGTAACGATGGATCTGGAGGCGGGATTGCTCGGGATCGTGTACGGCATGACGGAAGGCAGCGGGGACGCTGCCGGAATAGCTGAAGTGCTGGTTACCCTGCTGCGCGAGTACGGGGGAGAGAATATCCACATCGCTCTGGGAACCCCCGAAGACTCCTTAGTGTCCATAGAGGGCAGTTATGGCCGGGCCAAAGAGACTCTTTTACATTTCTTTTACGAGCCGGAGCAGGCAGGGGTGCTGGCTTACAGCGCGGTGCAGGACAAGCCCTTCAGTTATCACTATGACCACATCGGGCTGATGGATGCTCTGCTGGACTGCGTGAATCTCCTGGACGCGGATGGTTACCGAGAGGCACTGGAGGCAGCGGCCCGCAGCTTCCGGGAACAGCAGGTGGCGCCGGAGGTGGTGCGCAAATTCGTAATCCACCTCATGTACCGGATATTCGCACTCGCACCCGGGGCAGAAGCCGCAGGCGAAGAGGGCGGAGTGGCCTCGGGTGTTGAGGTATCAGAGATTCAGCAGGCGATGACCCCGCTGAGCGGGCTGCTCAGCCGCTTATTGTCCTACGGCGGGAAGGCCATAGATCTGCTGGTGCAAGAGCAGAATTATAAGTCGCATGGGATTGTCCGGGAGATCAACCAGTACATCGGGGAGCATTATCAGGAGAGTCTGAGCATTCAGAAGCTGGCCGAGATCTTCTTCCTGCATCCGGTATACCTGGGGCAATTATTGATTAAGAAGAACGGGATGACCTTCAATGAGCAGCTGCATCATCTGCGGATTCAGGCTGCGGCTGAGCTCCTGCGCGGGAGCAGGCTGAAGCTCTCAGAGATTGCCGAACGTGTCGGTTATGCCAATTATGGACAGTTTCTGAAGCGGTTCGAGAAGGAGCTGCACATGGGCCCGAATGAGTACCGGCATGCCAAGTTCTAAAATTTTCGGGGGTACACCTTTAGTTCGGTCGTATTTTAGCGGATAGTTCACCTCTATAATTTACTTGTGTAAGTGCTTACAAATTAAAGACAAACACTATGGAGGTGCTTTAATGGGGGGCAAGTCGAAAATGACGTTTAAGTATTCCCTGGTTGCGCTATTAACCCTTAGCTTCGCACTGTCAGGCTGCGGCGGGGGCAACGACAAGAATGCTGCTACAACTGACAAAGCAAAGGCGACTACAACAGCGGATTCTGCTTCAGCTAACACGGGAGGAAAGGTTGAACCGTTCAAGGTTAGCGCATTTATCGGGGTAGCCGGGCAACAGCCGACACCGGACAACAAGATCTACAAGAAGATCAAAGAGGAGACCGGTGCCAGCTTCGATATGGAATTCCTGGCAGGTGATATTAACCAGAAGCTGGGCGTTATGATTGCAGGCCAGGATTATCCGGACCTTATGACCGGGAGCACCAAGCTTACAGCAGCAGGGGCTTATATCCCGCTTGAAGACCTGATCGAAGAGCATGCGCCGAATTTGAAAGCGCATTATGCAGAATATTGGAACATGATGAAGGACCCGAATGACGGACATATTTATATTTTGCCTAACTACGGTGTATATAACGGTAAGGTCAACAGCTCATGGTATTCAGGACCGGCCTTCTGGATTCAAAAAGCAGTGCTTAAGGAATTCAACTATCCGAAGGTTAAGACACTGGATCAGTACTTTGACCTGATTGAGCAATATAAAGCAAAGTATCCCAAAATCGACGGAAGCCCGACCATCGGGTTCGAAATTCTGAACTATGACTGGAAAAACTGGGGGCTGTTCAACGCACCTCAGCATCTGATCGGACATCCGAATGATGGCGGCGTAGTCGTGAAGGACGGCGTGGCCGAGGTATTTGCCAATAAGGATTATGCCAAGAAGTACTATCAGAAGCTGAACGAGATGAACGAGAAGGGCATTATCGACAAAGAAACCTTTGTGCAGAACTACGACCAGTATATGGCAAAGCTGTCCAGCGGAACCGTTCTGGGGATGTTCGACCAGCACTGGAACTTCAACGCTGCTGAGGATTCACTGACGACTCAGAATAAAATTGAACGCACTTATGTAGGTCTTCCGCTGGTATACGATGAGTCGACCAAAGACCACTACCGCGATCTTGCGGTGCTCAATCTTAACAATGGCTTCGGCATCAGCATTAATGCCAAAGATCCGGTGAAGATTATCAAGCTGCTCGACACCCTGATGGATGAGAAGTGGCAGAAGCTGTTCTCCTGGGGTGTAGAAGGCGAGGATTATATTGTTGAGAACGGCAGATTCATGAGAACCCAGAAGCAGCGTGATGATGCAGCCGATGCAACCTGGCAGCTGGCCAACAAGGCCAAATCATTGTTCGAATATCTGCCTAAGACCGAAGGAAGCTACAGCGACGGCAACTCCACGGATGCCGCTGCACAGCCGGAAGAATACAAAGCAGGTCTGAAGCCGTACGATAAGGAAGTTCTGGATGCCTATGGCTTCAATTCCTACGTGGACTTCTTCAGCGATCCGCCGCCAAATCCTGTGTATTATCCTGCCTGGTCCATCGACCTGATTGAAGGCTCGGATGCCAAAATCGCCAGTACCAAGCTAAATGAGCTGCAGACCAAGTTCCTGCCGAAAGCCATTCTTGCCAAGCCGGCCGAATTCGATTCCGTATGGACCGATTATACGGAACAGATCGAGAAAGCCAATGTGAAGGCTTACGAAGACAAGATCAATGAGCAGATTAAGTGGAGAATTGAGAACTGGAGTAAATAATGTAAGGTCTGGTACCGGGTTTTAGAAGGTGGAAGGCCGTCAACCGGCCTTCCGCCTTACATTAATTTGATGGAGTAGGAGACAACGAATATGGATGAGACCTTAGAAATAGATACTGGCGTCCGGCGTCCGAAGAAGAACAAGAAGAAAAAGCAGCCGATTACCTGGCGCGTGATTAAGAATCAACAACAGCTGATCTGGATGTCCGTGCCTTTAATGCTCTACATTATCCTTTTTGCCTACGTTCCTGTGTGGGGCTGGACCATGGCGTTCCAGAACTACAGACCGGCCAAGTCCTTCGGCGAGCAGGAATGGGTGGGACTGAAGCAGTTCAAGTTTTTGTTCACCGATGATAACTTCATTCGTGTCCTGCGCAATACGCTGGCCATGGGGGTTATCAATCTGATCCTCGGCTTCGTTACAGCCATCGTGCTGGCGCTGCTGCTTAACGAGATTAAGAAAGTATTCTGGAAAAGAACCGTGCAGACGATCTCCTATCTGCCCCATTTCCTGTCATGGATTATCGTTACCGGTATTGTGGCCACCTCGCTGTCCATCAATGACGGGATTGTAAATATCGTTCTGATGAAGCTGCATCTGATTAAAGAGCCGATTCTGTGGCTCAGTGAAGGCAAATATTTCTGGGGAATCGTAGGGGCTTCACATGTGTGGAAGGAAGTAGGCTGGAATACGATTATTTATCTGGCAGCCATCGCTTCCATTGACCCTGCCCTGTATGAGGCTGCCGAGATTGACGGAGCGAACCGTTACAAGAAAATGATGCACGTAACCCTGCCTGGCATCAAGGCAACCATTGTTATTCTGATGATTATGTCCATAGGACATGTGCTGGAAGCAGGCTTTGAAGTGCAGTACCTGCTCGGCAACGGACTGGTAGTAGACTGGGCCGAAACGATAGATATTTTCGTGCTTAAATACGGACTTGCACAAGGGAATTATTCACTCGCAACCGCTGGCGGGATTTTCAAAACGGTGGTCAGCGTGACATTGCTGCTTATGGCTAACGGGATTTCCAAGCGGCTTGGGGAAGAGAGGTTGTTATAATGGCGGATAACCGGCAGATTAGCCCTGGGCATAAAGCAGGCTTTACGGCGAAAAGAAACCTAGGCACCGGCAGACTTGAACCGTTTTTGTTCACTTCCTTCAATACGGTCTTCATGGTCTGTCTGGTGGTTGTGACTTTATATCCATTCATCAATACCATTGCTGTTTCATTTAATGAAGGAAATGATACGATCCGCGGCGGCATTTACTTATGGCCACGACAGTGGACCTTTCAGAATTACAAGGCGATTTTTGCTACCGGAACGATCTTTGATGCTTTCCTGATTTCAGTGGCACGTACAGTGATTTCTACATTGCTTAATATTTTTCTGACAACCATGCTGGCGTATACCTTAAGCCGCAGGGAGTACGTATTCCGTAAGTTTATTACTGTAGTCTTCGTGCTGACGATGTATTTCAGCGCAGGTCTGATCCCGAACTATTTCCTGATTAAGGACCTGGGCCTGCTGAACAGCTTCTGGGTCTATGTTATTCCATCGATGATCAGCGCGTTCAACATGATCGTCATCCGCACTTACATCGGGACTATACCGGAGAGTCTGATGGAATCGGCCAGAATCGACGGCGCCGGGGATTTCAAAATCTTCATGCGGGTCGTCTTCCCGCTCTGTAAGCCGGTGCTGGCGACCATTGCACTGTTCGTGGCGGTCGGAGCCTGGAATGCCTGGTTCGATGCTTTCATCTACACCTCCTCCAAGCAACATCTGAGTACACTGCAGTATGAGCTGATGAAGCTGCTGTCTTCAACGATGAACTCTAACGGGAACCCTACCGTAACCAACGGGGTGGGGATGGATCAGAATTCAGCACGGGCGATGGTCACGCCGATTTCGATCCGGGCAGCTATCACAGTGGTCGCCTCCGTACCTATACTGCTGGTGTATCCGTTCATGCAGAAGTATTTCGTAGTGGGTCTTAATGTCGGCAGTGTGAAAGAATAAGCGTTCAGAGCGAATAGACTTATGTATGCAAAATAGCAAAACGGGTGCAGTCCTACCAGGGACTGCACCCGTTTTTGTGGTACTATCCTGCTTCCCTTGAATAATCCCATAGAGCCGCGAGCATCCTTATAATGCTCTGCTCTTCCAAAGGCTTAGCAATCATTTTGAAAAAAATGATGACACAGCGGAAGAAATACCTTATTATTTAAAGAGATTTTTAATGAAACAGATTTTAAATAATTATAGTACAATAAGTCCTGAGGTTCAGGGAGCATGTCCAGGCAGTCTGTAGGGGAGGGCTTCATATTCTTTCGCTGATTCAGGTTAGCAAGAGCTTCACTCTGAAGGACGGCCCTTATACGGCTGTCGATCAGGTATCACTTGAAGTACAGGCGGGTGCCATTCACGGTATTATTGGCGCCAGCGGGGCGGGGAAGTCCACGCTCCTGCGGCTGATGAATCTGCTGGAGCGGCCCGATGCAGGAACGGTTACGGTTGACGGGCAACAGCTTACGGAGCTGCCGGACAAGGAACTGCGCCGGCAGCGGCAGAGAATCGGTATGATCTTTCAGCATTTTAACCTGATCGGTAATGCTACCGTCAGCCGGAATGTGGCGATCTCTCTAGAGCTTGCCGGAGTGCCGCGTGCAGGGCGGATGAAGCGGGTGGAGGAATGTCTGCAATTCGTAGGCCTTGCAGACAAAGCCGGGCAATATCCGGCCCAGCTCAGCGGCGGACAGCGCCAGCGGGTAGCGATTGCCCGCGCACTGGCCAATAGTCCGAAGCTGCTGCTGTGCGATGAGCCGACATCTGCGCTGGATCCGGGCACCACGGCGGACATTCTGGAGGTGCTGCGTCATATCAATGCTTCCCTGGGCGTAACCATCGTGATCGTTACCCATGAGCTGGACGTTGTGCGTAGCATCTGTTCTGAGGTATCCGTCATGGAGGGCGGACGGATCGTAGATTCCTTCTCCCGCGGCGAGGGCGGCTTCCTCCCGCCGGGAACGCATTCAGGCTCCTTCCGGGAGAGAATCACCGGCAGAACGGGGGCATCCGATGTTTGAGAGTATGCTGAAATACCAGGATCAGATGTGGCAGTCTATCGGCGAGACTTTTGTCATGGTCGGCATTGCCATAGGCGCTGCGCTGCTGGTGGGTCTTCCGCTGGGGACACTGCTGTATTTTTGCCGCAAAGGCCAGTTGTATGAGAATAGAGGGCTGTCTCTGGTGCTGAACAGCATCGTCAATGTCATCCGTTCGTTTCCGTTCCTGCTGCTGGTGGTGGCGCTGATTCCGTTCACGCGGCTGGTCGTAGGTACGTCGATTGGCACACTGGCGGCCACGGTGCCGCTGTCCATCGTTGCCATTGCTTATTACTCACGGCTGGTAGAGCAATCACTGCTGGAGGTTCCGCGGGGAACGATTGAAGCGGCATTGTCGATGGGAGCATCCAAGCTGGGAATCATCTTCAAATTTCTGTATGTAGAGGCCCGTTCAGGGCTGGTGCTGGGACTCACGGCGTCTACGATCAGCTTCATTTCTTTTTCAACCGTAATGGGGGTTGTCGGGGGCGGCGGCGTGGGTGATTTCGCCATCCGTTACGGCTATCAGCGCTTCGAGACTGAGGTGATGATCTATGCCATTCTCGTGATGATTGTGCTGGTGCAGCTCATCCAGTTCACGGGAAGCACGATAGCCAGACTGCTGGACAAACGCTAGAATACTATACAATAATGGGGGCTTGAGAGATATCATGAAGAGAACAGGAAGAAGAATAACCACCACGTTTGCACTGGTACTGCTTATATTGACGCTTGCACTTGCAGGCTGCGGCAACAGCAAAGAAGCGGAAGAGACACCGGCGGCAACCAGCACCGGACCTGTGAAGATCAAGGTAGCCTCGCTGATTCCGCCAATGACGGATATCCTCGATATTGTGAAGCCGATTCTGAAGGAAGAAGGCGTGGACATGGAGGTTGTCGTGCTGTCCGATAATGTGCAGCCGAACGAAGCACTGGCGAATAAAGAGGTGGATGCGAACTTCTTCCAGCATGTCCCGTACATGGAACAGTTCAATGCCAGCAAAGGGGCAAAGCTGGTGCCGGTTCAGCCTGTATATGATGCCATCTACGGCGGGTACTCCAAACGCTTCAAGAATATTGCTGATCTGCCCGAGGGAGCAACGCTTGTGATGGCGAATGATCCTTCCAATATTGGACGCTCCCTGCAAATGTTCGCAGATGCCGGATTGATTACGCTGAAGGATGGGGTAGGAATTCAGGCTACCCAAGCTGACATTACTGCCAATCCGAAGAACTATAAGTTCGAGGAGGTCGATCTGCTTATGCTGGCCCGGATGCTGGATGATGCGGATCTGGTAGCGATGACGCCGGCCTATGCCAGCCCGCTGGGCCTGACTCCGAAGAAGGATGCGCTGATCACCGAGCGTGAAGATTCCGCCTTCACCATCACCCTCGTTGCCCGTGAGGACAACAAGGATTCCGAAGCCATCCAGAAGCTGGCGAAGGCGATCAGCGGCCCGGAAGTGAAGAAGTTCCTGGAGGATAATTACGCGGACATCGCGCTTCCTGCTTTTAAATAGAAGATACACGGATTGACTGCTATATTAAAGTAAACGAAAAAGCTGTCCCAAACGCCATGAACTGGCTGATTGGGACAGCTTTTTATTGTAATTAGGAGTAGCGTGGACACTTGGGTGGACGCTCCGCGAACGGAATTACCTTAGAGCGTTAACGGGATACGCCACCTCATATTGCGCCGCTTCAATCCAGGTTCCGGTAGTGAAATCCCGTCCCCGCACAAGCACTTTATCAGCATAGACTTCTATATAATAGCCCTGGCTGCCGCTCTTGTGTTCATCTGCATCCGTCCAGAGGTAGGCCACCGAAGCAGCATTGAACATTGTAGCCGTCTGCCCGTTGCCGGGAAACATCGTATTGCTGACCTCCAGCTCCCAGTGGGTATGTCCGGTGAACAGCAAGGTCTGCGGGTGCCGCGACAGAATAGTACGCAGCTCCTGATCCTGTGTTACCCCGTACCATTCCTGAGATTCCAGTGAACCGGCTACCGTATCCTTCAGCGGCTGGTGCAGGAAGAGGAAGACGGGCTGATCCGGCAGGTAAGTCTGTTCCTGGTCAGGCGGCAGTTGCCCGTTAGACTTCGGTTTGTCTGGTGCGTGTTCACCAAGCTTGCGGTCCAGCCACTGCAGCTGTTCAGCGGATAGATTGCAGAACGTAGGCAGCCCTTCCTCCGTGCCGAGGAAGATGAAATGATACCCTGAGATCCAGTGGTCATGATAGGGGCCCGGCATCCCCATCCGGGAAGTATACATCCCAAGGCGGGATTCCCAATGCCCGAGGCCGACATCATGGTTGCCCAAGGTGTAACGAAGCTGCGGCAGTGAGGCTTGATGCTGTTCAAGAATACGCTGGACCTCCTCATACTCCTCCGGGAAGCCATTGTCTGTTATATCTCCAATGTGCATGATGCCGCTGCTGCCTTGAGCATGTCCCGCTATATCCTCAAGCGCCCGTCCGAAGTTCTGATTGTACTCATGCTCGGGATCGGCCGTGACATGGGTGTCGGTAATAATCTGGAACGTCAACAGCGGTTCAGTAACGCCGGGTGTGGCAAATGTATTCATAGGCAAGCGAAGCCTCCTTGAAATATTTTTTATTCGTTAGGCTAATGCCCCTTGGTACTAATGTTCAAACCAATAATTCCGGCTACAATCACAGTCACCCATAGGAGGGAGGAGCCCGTCAGCCTCTCTTCGAACAACAATGCCCCCGCCAGAGAAATCAGGAGGATACCCGCCCCGGACCATACGGCATAAGCGACTCCAACCTTGATGGAGGTGAGGGCGACACTCAGTGAGGTGAAGCTAATTCCGTAGAATACGAACATCAGCACAGAGGGCCAGGGCCGGGTGAGGCCATGCGACAGCTTCATGGAGACCGTTCCAGACAGCTCGAAGACAATAGCTAAGGCAAGAAATACCCAGGCCATGGCCCCTTCGGCCTTCATCGTACCATCCTTCGTACGCCAAGCTCCGCATAAGAGGACACGATACAATCTGCATCCGGCAAAAGAGTCCCGGCAGCCCGCGTGTCTGCCGCCAGCCCGGCGGTAATTCCGCCGGCAATCCCAATGGCTGCCGCAGCGCCCGCTGCCTTCGCCATCCGCATATCTCCGTTCGTATCGCCGATCACGGCGGCTTCAGCCGGAGATACCCCCAGCCGCCCGCAGGCAAGCAGCGCCATGTCGGGGAAGGGCTTGCCCCGCTCCACCTGATCGGTGCCGATCACGGCGGTGAAATACTGGCGGATGCCCAGCCAGCGCAGATGACTCTCGGCTGCCGCAGTTTCGTCGGCAGTCACTACGGCCATAGGCGTGCCCTGGGCTGCGCACGCGTCCAGAAAGGGCACCAGCCCGGGAAGAGGACGGACCGGACGGCTCTGCTCCAGCATCGCATCCGCTGCATTCCGGCAGGAGTCCACCAGTTCGACCGCTTCGGCCCAGGATAGGCCGAGAGAATAACCCTGCCAGGACGCAATGGCGTACAGATCGCTCATCGTGCCCATGGCGAGCGGACCGTTGCGGTCGTAATCGGTGATCTTCCCTGCGGCATCATGAACCGTTCCCAGCAGGGAGGCCCGGTGCTGCTCAGGGAAGCTTAGTCCGCGCTGCTCAAGCTTCCAGGTGAACTGGTCCAGGAAGCACTCGCCCCAGCTTCCCCAGAGGGATACGAACTGTAGTAAGGTTCCATCCTTGTCGAAGAGGATGGCCGATATGGGATAGTTTCCTTGCGGAGTGTTAAGCTCAATCACGCAGCGTCCCCCTTCATAATTTGAATAGTCAAGATGCTCTCACATTCAGATAGAAACCGCCGCCTTCATCAGACGGCAGTATATTTGTTCCTGCATGCGTAGTTCAGCCGTTCTATTTCAGGTTATCCAGTGCCGCCTGAGCCGTCTGCTGCGCTTCCTTCAGCGCCTCGGCTGCCGGGATATTCTCAATCTGCACCTTATCCGCTGCGATGGTCAGGGCATCATTAATTTTGCCGCCTGTCGGGTCCTGGAACGGAGGGGAAGCGTGAGCCGCCTGCTGCAATGGAATCTTGATCTGCGGATTGCTCTCACTGAAGGCGACGAATGCCGGATCTTTGAGTGCAGACTCACGGACAGAGATGTAGCCGGTGTTGATGGACCAGAAGGCCGTATTCTCGGAGCTTGTGAAGTAGGTCAGCCATTTCATCGCTGCCTGCTTCTCGGCGTCTCCGGCTTTGGCAGGAATACCGGCCATACTCGCCCCGGCGACAGGTTTGCCTTCGCCGGCTCCGGCCCAGCCCGGTTGCTCCATAGCGGAGACGACGCTGAAATCGAGGTCGCCCTGGTCGCCGCTGGAGCCGGTGTATCCGGCCGCCTGGCCTTTCATCACATCGTCAATTGTCTTGTACCAGTACTCCCAGCCTTGCCCGCCCGAATGAATGCGCATCGTCTTGTCCTCATGAATTGCTTTGCGGAAGAACTCCCAGGCGTCGATCCACTCCGGGGAATCAATCGTGACCTTGGTGCCGTCCTCACTAAGAATACTGCCTCCTTTGCTGAGAGCGGCATCAACCATATTGCCGGAGCCCCACATCGGTTCCCAGCCGTAGAAGGTGGTTTTGCCACCTTCGGAGACGGTCATTTTTTTCGCGGCCGCAGCGAGGTCTTCCCAGGTCTTAATCTGGCTGGCGTCTATGCCGCTTTTCGCAAAAGCATCCTTACGGTAGTACATCACCTGGGTCGATCCATACATCGGGAGGAAATACTGCTTGCCGTCAACCTGGCCCTGGTTCAGAAAGGTCTGGACGAAATCCTCTTTATTGAAGTCCGGTTGCCCGGCAATCAGCTCATCCATCGCGGCGTAATAACCCTTGCGCGCCCAATCGATATTGGAGGAGAGGACCGCCGCCGGGACCTGCCCGGCAGCAATCGCTGCCTGAAGCTTCTGTTCAGTCTCTGTATAATCCCCCTGCACGATTCCCTTGACGATGACCTCCTGCTGGGAGGCGTTGAATTTCTGAATGAGCGATTCCATATTTTCACCCAGCTTGCCGCCGAGCCCATACCAGAATTCAATCGTGACCGGTGCGCCTCCAGCCGGAGCGGCATTGGCAGCAGGGACTGCGGCGGCTGCTCCGTCCGCTGTGACTGCATTGTTGGGAGCGGCATTTCCGCCGCAAGCGGTGAGCACGGAGAGTCCGGCGATCAGGGATACTACAGACAACCTTTTGAAAATAGAAGAATTTCTCGCTGGAACGGTACGGTCCTTTAAAAGGACGGCGAAGCTGTTTCCACTTGATACGTTCATCATCATTCTCCTCTTGGGTATTGAAGTTTAGGGTTTAGCCTTTACTTGAGCCTGCGGTCATGTTGACACTTTGCATTATCGTTTTCTGCGCCAGCAGGAAGACTAGCAGCAGCGGGGCAATCGTGAAGGCGCTGGCGGCCATGATGAGCGGCCATTTCAGTCCGTAAGCACCTCCTTCCACGAAAAAGCTGCGCAGACCGGCCGAGACCAGCTGCAGGCTGGGGTCCTTCGTAATGAGCATCGGCCAGAAGTAATTGTTGTACTGGTCAATGAAGGTAATCAGCGCCAGTACGGCGAATGAGGATCTTGTGACCGGCACAAGGATCGTCCAGAGAATCCGCATATGCGAGGCACCGTCCACTTCACCGGCCTCCACCAGCTCATGCGAGACTTGAAGGAAGGCCTGCCTAATCAGGAAGATCGAGAAGATACTCACACAGTTGGAGAGAATCAGGCCCGCATAGGAGTTCAGCAAGTGTAACTCGGAGAGGACCAGGTAGCCGGGCAGGTAGACTGCCGTTGCAGGAACCATATAACCGAACAGAATCACTCCGGCAAAAACGCCCTTCAGGCGGAATTTCATATGCGTCAGCGCATAAGCCATCATCCCGGAATTGATTGTCTGCAGGAGGACAATGGAGACAGCGACGAAGATACTGTTACCCATATATCTGGCGAACGGCGCTTCGTTCCAGGCTGCGGCGAAGTTACCCCACAGCGGCACTTCAGGCCATAGTGTGGGCGGGGAGCGCCAGATCTCATCATTGGTTTTGAGGGCACTCGTAACCATCCAATAGAACGGGAAGGCCATCAGAAGAGCAAGCGCGGCGAAAAAAATCTGGCGGACCAGCCCGCTGATACGTGTGAATATAGGCAAGCGGTGAGACCTCCTTAGGGGTTGATGGTATAGCTTCTATTGATAATGAGTGGTCCGCTTGCTGATCCCGAACGAGAGGACAGACAGCAGCATGCAGATCAAGACCAGGACGACAGCAACGGAAGAGGCCTCTCCGATCTGGAACGATTCGAAGGCGGACTGATAATACAGATAGAGCAGAGTGCGGGTGGAGCCGGACGGGCCGCCCTGGGTCAGGACATTAATCTGGTCATAGGCCTGAAGTGCCGAGACTAACTGCACCACGAATAAGAAAAGAGTAGTCGGCGAGATCAGCGGCCATGTAATCCGCAGGAACTTCTGCACCGGGCTTGCCCCGTCCAGCTCCCCGGCTTCCAGCAGGTCGGAAGGCACATTGCGCAGCGCCACCAGATAGAAGATCATTGCCCAGCCGACCGACTTCCAAATCGTGACCAGCAGGACGCCGATTAATGCCCATTTGGGGTCCTGCAGCCATCCGATGGAATCCAGGCCGAAGAAGTTCAGCACCGCATTGGCAAGCCCGGCTTCAGGCTGATAAATCCAGGACCAGACGATAGACACAGCGACGGTCGGCGTCACCCAAGGTGAGAACAGCAGGATCTGATAGAGGGCCGAGCCCTTCAGCTTTCTGTTCATGAGGAGGGCCAGACCCAGTCCCAGCAGGATCACCGGCAGCACACTGCCGAGGCAGAAGAGAACGGTCACCCTCAGCGCTTTGTAAAAAGCGGGGTTGCTGAGCAGATCGGTATAATTCTGCCAGCCGACAAAGGTTTTCTCCGGGCTCATGAAATCCCATTCCGTGAAGCTGAGATACAGCACATACAGCAGCGGCGCGAGCCAGAATACGGCGAAAGGGATCATGGCCGGCAGAGTGAACAGCACGGGCTTCAAGCCGCTGAATAATTTTGAACGTGTCATTTTCGTCCATATTCTCCATTTCATCCACATTGGTTGATGCGGTATAATGCAGAGGACAGCTCCTCTGTTCAAAAAAAATTGTACACTCATGAGGCAGGCTTGTGGTCAAGCGGGGGTAAAGCCCGGTCGGATTTTGTGTAAAATTTGTAGGGAAATTGCGGTAAAACTGCGGTATTGTGTAAGGTAGAGAGAACGATTCTATGTGAAAATGAGGTGCCACCTGATGAAGCAGGCCGCATTCGGCGAGGAACATCCGCACCGTTCGCCCCGGGAGCAGCTGCTCGGCCCGGTGATCGATGCCATAGCCCAGACCATGGATTTATATGGAGCGAATTATTCCTTCGGCCAGCTGTACGGAGTGATGTTCTTCGAGGACAAGCCGATGACGCTGGAGGAAATGAAGCAGGTCATGAATATGAGTAAAAGCAATATGAGCTACGGAGTCCGCTCCCTGATCGCCTCCCGGATGGTCACGAAGCTTCCGGAGAAGCGTGAGCGGAAGGAGCTGTACGCAGCGGAGACGGACTTCTTCGAGGCCTTCCGGAACTTCTTCACCCTGAAGCTTCAGCGGGAGATCGATGTCATGCAGGAAGCGATGGAAGCCGGGGTCCCGGGCCTCCAGGCACTGGCCCATGCACCAGACACACCCGAAGAGGAGCGGCAGGCCTGCCTCAGAGATTTGGAGAAGCTGGAGCACGCGGCCGAGTACTATGCCTGGCTGCAGCGGTTCGTGTCGGGGCTTGCGGAAGGAGCGATATTCGGCGGGGAACGGGGAAGTACCGGCGAGGAAGGCGGAGTATGAGCTATGAATAATCAAATTCTTATTGTTGATGATGAGGCGGATATAGTTAATCTGCTGAAAGATTATTTTGAGATAAATGGTTATAAGGTCTTAACTGCGCGGAGCGGCGGGGAGGCATTACGCAAAGTAGTGTATAATCCAGACATTATTATACTGGATATTAATATGCCGGAGATTGATGGTCTTGAGGTGTGCACTCGTATACGGGATTTCGTATCCTGCCCTATTATATTCCTGACTGCGCAAGTGGAAGAGTCAGATAAAATTAATGGCTTTCGAGTGGGTGGGGATGATTATATTGTGAAGCCGTTCAGCATTGATGAGCTTGGAGCTAGGGTAGAGGCACATCTGCGCCGTGAACGAAGACAATCTGTTAAGACACAAACCAGATTTTCAGATGATTTAGTGATCGACTACTCCGCCAGAGGGGTGTATTACAAAGGACGCGCACTTTCTTTTGCCAAGAAAGAATTTGGTATTATTGAGTTGTTGTCCATGAACAGCGGTCAAGTCTTTGATAAAGAACATATCTATGAAAAAGTCTGGGGCCTGGATCATGAAGGGGATAGCATCGTTGTTGCAGAGCATATCAGAAGAATTCGGTCTAAATTTAATGAGGTTAGTGATCACATATACATTTCAACAGTATGGGGTGTGGGCTATAAATGGGTAGGGTAATAAAAGGTTGGCGTAACTTATCCATTAGGGTGACATTTATGATCTATATGCTTGTATTTGTCCTTATTGCCGGACTCCTTAGTGTGATTACTATTACTGGGGCAGGCCAGATACGTAATAATATGTTTCTGAAGTATAACGACTCTTACACCTCAGCGGACATTGAGAATCCAGCCATTGTCTACAACATGAAGGACTTCAATACAGATTATTCTTATACAGATGAACAGATTATTAAGTTATGCAGTTTTCTGGACTCCTGGTCCATTTTGATATTTTTTGGGCTGGCTACCTTGTCGGCCTCCTGGTTGTTTTACCATAATAAGCTCAAACAACCGATTGGGATTTTGCGCGAAGCTTCTAATAAAATATCCAATAATGACTTGGATTTTCATATTCCGCACTATAGTGAAGATGAAATGGGGCAGCTGTGCAGGTCTTTTGAGAGCATGAGAGCTGCTTTGGAGGATAACAACCGTCAGATGTGGCGTTCTATAGAGGACAGAAAACAGTTGAATGCAGCTTTTTCACATGATCTCCGGACACCGCTGACAGTATTAAGAGGTTACGCGGATTTTTTAAATAGATATCTGCCAGAAGATAAAATAAGCAAGGAGAAGCTACTGGATACCATAACAACCATGAGTATACATATATTACGGCTGGAGAATTATGTGCAAATTATGGGCGAGGCCCAAAAACTCGAAGATATCTCGGTAGCATGGACCCAAGTAGAGGTTTCCGTTTTTTTGAAACAACTAAGCAGTTTGGCTGAATTTCTGGCACGGGAACATTCATTGGAATTATCATTTGAAAATCAAATCGCTGAACAATCGTTGAACATTGATACAGGAATGGTTACCAGGATATACGAAAATATGATTGCCAATTCGCTTCGTTATGCAAGTCAGACGATTTCTGTACGATTTGAATTTGTTAAAGGATTCTTTTCGATTACAGTTAATGATGATGGCAAAGGGTTCTCAAGTCAGGATCTGAAGCTTGCTACCACGCCATTTTATACAAGCAAGGCGGAAGATGAGGAGAGCCATTATGGCATGGGGTTGAATATTTGCAAGGTACTGGCTGAGAAGCAAGGGGGCAGTATTCAGCTAACGAACAATAAGTCAGGTGGCGCCTGTGTGAAAGTTTCGATTTTGCTGCACCAAAGTTGATAAATAATAGATAACTATTGGATATCCTTTCCTAGAGAACCACTTAGGGGAGGATATTTTTGTATCCACGTATAAAGGGAGGCGCCGATATGATTCTGGAAGGAAAGAAATTATGTAAATATTATGGCAGTGGAGAAGGTCAAGTGAAGGCAATCCACAATGTTGATTTCTCAGTGGCGAAAGGTGAGTTTATCTCTATTGTTGGACAGTCTGGTGCAGGCAAAAGTACATTAATGCACATCATTGGGGGGTTGGATGCTCCTACAAGCGGTGAGGTCATCATAAATGGGACTTCCATTTATACATTGCCAATGAGTCAACTAGCAGTGTTTCGCCGCCGCCAGATTGGATTTGTGTTTCAGGCTTTTAATTTGGTACCCTCACTTAATGTGTGGGAGAACATCATTTTACCCATTGGGCTGGATGGGAAGAAAGCAGATGTTACCTATATTGAAGATATTTTAAATACTTTGGGGATCTATGAAAAGCGGGCCAGTCTGCCCACAGTATTGTCTGGCGGCCAGCAGCAAAGGGTGGCAATTGCCCGTGCATTGGCAGCTAGACCGGCTATTGTGCTCGCAGATGAACCCACAGGAAATCTCGATAGCCGTTCTAGCAATAACGTTTTGGATTTGCTGCGTTTATCCGTAGAGAAATATAATCAGACTTTGATTGTTGTAACGCATAATGACGAAGTGGCTAAGCTTGCAGGTCGGACTGTTCGAGTGGTGGACGGTTCCATAGCAGTAGAGGTAGAAGGATGAAAAATACGATTACTGTCCACAATGTATCCCTGAAAAATCTACGTCATCACAAAAGCCGGACCTTATTGACTGTAGGTACAGTTGCTTTAGCCGTAGCCTTAATTTTTGTGGTGCTGACTTATTTTTACTCTGACGACCAGAGGAGCAAGCGAGAAGCGATTAATGAGTTAGGTGCCTATCATGTGCAGTATGAGCATTTGTTGCCGGAGCAGCAACAAGCTATTGAGAATAATCCGAAGATAAAAAAGCACTATGTTTCCTATATCAGTAAAAATGTTAAGTCGGACACGTTTGAAAAATTAAATATTAATATGGCTATAAGTTATATAGAGGGAATTAATGAAGGACTGATTCAATTAATGCAAGGGAGGGCTCCGGTCACTGACGACGAAATTGTATTGGATAAATGGGTAATTGAGGAACTTGGCTTTTCTCCTAATATAGGAGTAGTAATTCCATTGAATTTGCAAGTTATGAATGCAGGGGAAACAGAACATATAACAAAAAAATTTAAGCTAGTTGGCATTATTGATGATATCGCCGTACGTAAAACGGTTAGAGCTGGTCTAATGTTTATTTCTCAAAACCTTTCCAGGCAATATAGTCCTAACCCGGATGTTGTTCTATTTGCTCTTTTGAATTCAGACTTTAATGCTTCATCTACGGCTCACAAAATTGGTGAGGGCTCTCAGCTAAAAGATGATCAAATACAAATAAATGAACGTTACAATGGCGCATATGAGCAGAATCCGTTAACTATTCTGAAAGTAACCCTTGTTGTGTTTGTAATTATAATTAGTGCAGCCATGGTTATTTATAACATATTCAATATATATATATCAGAGCAGATCCGTTTATTTGGGATGATGAAAGCAATAGGAATGACTCCTAATCAACTGCGAAAGATGATTCTTACGGAAGGACTTATGATTCCGCTGGTTGGGAGTTCTATGGGGCTTTTGCTGGGTGTAGGGGGAAGTGCAGCATTTATTCCCTTCTTAGGAAATATGGCTAGTGGTAGCTCCGAATTATATGTTCAACTGTCTCCTAACATTGCTTGTATTGCTTTAATTACAGGCCAGATTCTCGTTGTATTTTCTGTTTATATTCCTGCTAAAAAAGTAGGAAAAATTACGGAGATTGCAGCTATTCGTTATAATCCCGCTGAAGACTTGGGAAAGAGAAGTCATAAGACCAAAAAAAAATTCAAAAACTCAATTAGCGGTTTTGCTCTGGTATTGGCACAAATGATCCGATACCGTAAACGTACTTGGGTTACCATAACATCGATTACCCTGACAGGACTTATTTTTGTGGTCACTTGGAGTATTCTTAGTAGTATTAATATTAATAATATGGCTGGAAGTATGGTGCCTGGTGATTATAAATTAAGTACTGCTGCTTACCGTGGAACTGATGTAAACCTAGATCTGTTAAATAACAAAGTTATAAACCAAGTAGATGCTATTACTGGTGTCAAGACAGTATTAACAGAAATGTATGATGTCTTGATCTATAACAAACAAGATGCAAACCTTCATCTCAAGGACATGGCGAGTATGAAAAACCCGGAAATTCGTACGGATATTTATGCTTACGATGATGGCTTAATGAAAAATACACTCAAGATGCTCGGGAAAGATGATTCTATGCTTACAGAACTGAGAAATGGTGATAATCTCATTGCGGTCGCGGAAGATGGAAGGTACAAAGTGGGTGATAAAATACGATTGGCAAAGTATGGAGAAGGAAAGAAAGAACGTGTATTCACTATTGTCGGTGTATTGCCCAATTATGTTACGTATAAAGGTAGTACTTCAGAGGGGGGAGCTCTTATTGCGCATCAGAACCTGTTTAAACGATTGGACTCAGATCAACGTATTAAGCAGATTAGTGTTTTAGCCGATCAAGGCCAACAAGGGAAGGTAGAGCAAACCCTCAAAGGGATTGCAAATGCCGATCGGAGAATAACATTCACTTCTTTTCAAGAAATATATCAAGAGTTCAATGGAATGAAGAAAGTGCTTCAATTGGCGGCTAATGGTCTTATTTCAGCATTAATGATTATTAGCATATTTAATTTAATAAATTCCAATTTAACGAGCATGAATTCTAGAAAGCGGGAAATTAGCTTAATTGAAGCTATTGGACTGTCGCGGAGTCAGCTGATTTTACAATTAGGCAGTGAAGGCTTAATGGTGATCCTAATCAGTCTGGTGTTCACTTTTTCACTGGGCATTCCAGCAGGATATTTTGGCGTTGAAATTTTCAAGCAATCCGCCACCTATGTCCAATATCAACTGCCAATGACAGCCATGCTAACCCTATTATTCGCCTATTTTATAGTTCAAGTAGGGACTACCTTTTATATGCAGTGGCGCTTAAGCAAGGAGAGCTTGATGGAACGAATCCGGTTTAGTGAATGAGCGAGGGACAGCAAATAGTTTAATATAATCTTGAAGGGGGAAATAATAGTGTTTCAACCTAAAGTGAATTCTACAAAACCCATTTACAGTATATTAGTTTTGGTAATTGTTATTGCATTATCGTTAACAGCATGCGGAAGTAAAAAGGGGGATGGGATTTCTCCTGAGTATCATGGCGTAAAATACACAGGTCAAGGAGATGTGGAAACAAAAGTTAATGTGGTTATTTATAATGAAGATGATATTTTGTTTCTTCAGACCGTTAAGATTATTGATGATAACCCCACAGTCTGGAAAGCACTTCAGGCCATTTCAGACAATGCTGAACAGGGGATGCTAATCGAAAAGGATCAGAAAGGACAAATAATTAAGGTAGGTGATATAAAAAATGATAAAGAGAAGCACTGGAAACTTTTTATTAATAATACTATTGAAGAGGGAGATATTGAGAAAGTAGGGCTTGACGAGAACCAGCCGCTAACATTGAGATACTCTAACGATTAGTCAATGTACGGGGAGGGATCATGCTATAATATTGCCCAGGGGATGTTCTTATAAATGATAGAACGGGAGACCCCTCATAAACCTGTTTTTAGGGAAAAGGGATGACGCGGCTTGAAGCATAAGGGGAAAATGAATCAGTTATATGTGGTGGGAATAGCACTCTTATTTGTTTATTTATTTTGGGGAGGCACCTATGTCGGCATGAAGATTGCCATCGAGACGATGCCGCCCTTTCTGATGGCAGGGGTCCGCTTTTTCACGGCAGGTGTGGTCCTGTACCTCATTGCCAGAGTAAGCGGAGCGAAGCGTCCGGCCGGGCGTGAATGGCGATCCTCCGCGATTGTAGGTGCCTTGCTGCTGCTTGGGGGCAACGGGGTAGTAGCCTGGTCAGAGCAAAGAGTCTCTTCCTCCATCGCTTCGCTCATCGTAGCGGCGGTGCCTGTCTGGATGATGCTGATGGGTTGGCTTGGACGCGGCGGCAAACGGCCGAATACCGGAGTCATCGCAGGAATTGTTCTTGGACTGCTCGGCATCGCCGTGCTGGTCTTCCAGCCGGGGAAGGGAGAGGGCGGTACCGCTACCGATATGATTGGCATTATTACCTTGCTGGCAGCTTCCATAAGCTGGGCGGCAGGGTCTATGTACTCCCGAAGCGCAACCATGCCGGGTTCACCTTTGATGTCAACGGCTGCTCAGATGCTAACAGGAGGCGCGCTGCTGGTGATTTTCTCCTATTTTACCGGCGACTGGTCTCGGTTTGAACTCTCCGGCATTTCTATGCGCTCTTACCTGGCTCTGGCCTACCTGATCACTTTCGGCTCCATTGTCGGCTACACAGCCTATATCTGGCTGCTTAAGAATGCTGACGCTACCCTCGTCTCCACGTATGCCTTCGTGAATCCGGTAGTCGCTGTGCTGCTTGGCTGGCTGCTGGTAGGCGAACAGCTTACCTTGAACACCCTGATCGCTGCCGTGATCATTATCGGGGCTGTGGTTTTGGTGACTCTTTTCCGAAGTAAGCCACAGCCGGCGGCTACTCAAGCAGCGCTTGATATACAACCGCCGCAGCAGTCGGTACACTGAGAGCGAATAACCACATTCTGCTGACTGTTCAGGTACGCTATTATTAAGCTGTATTTCATATCTTATAACAGCAACAGCCGGTACTCTATTAGAGCATCCGGCTGTTTCAGCATGCCTTTATTCCATTTCACGGAGCCTTTCGACGATCGGGCTGCGGGCGAGCGGCTTATAGGCGCTTAAGGTGATGAGATAAGAGAGGACTGCCAGGATAGGGATGATCAGAATAAACGGCAGCCACATCATCCGGAATTCCATGTAGGCCATCCCTGCGGTAATGCCCCTTGCCGTCCAGTAAGTCAGCAGCACACCTATAGTAGAGGTAAGCAGCACAGTGAGAAGCACGGTGTACATGCCTTCGTAGACGAGCATACGCTTGAGCTGCTGTTTGGTCATTCCAATGCTCTCTAGAACGGCAAATTCATGCCTGCGTGCGATCACTCCGGTCAGGACAGAATTAATGTAATTAAGCAGGCCAATAAGTGCAATTACGAGACTCAGTCCATACCCTATAATCTGAAAAATATGGATATTATCACTTAACTCCTCCCTGTAATCTTCTCTTGATTTCAGCTGCAGAGCATCCAGCGGGCGGATAGCCTCCCTGATCAATTGCCCCGTTTCGTCAAGCTTGCCTGGGGCTGCATTCAGGGTAAGCGAGAGGATGTCTGCTGGAGTCCCGCTCTCCAAAGTGGCTTGCCGGAGTTCGGCTGCAGGCAAAAAGGCATTGTAGCCGTTACCGAAATACGTTTGACTGGTTGCTGCATAGAAAGCATTATATTTCAGCACGGCCATCACTTCGTATCTCCTCTTTAATCCGGAATAGCTGATTGTATCCCCGGGATGATAGTAGCTTGTATAAGAACCTGGCCCTGTAAGAGTCTCCGCCACCAGTATGTAATCTCCGGAATCGAATTG
This sequence comes from Paenibacillus sp. FSL P2-0136, assembly GCF_037975325.1. Classification (NCBI taxonomy): domain Bacteria; kingdom Bacillati; phylum Bacillota; class Bacilli; order Caryophanales; family Paenibacillaceae; genus Paenibacillus; species Paenibacillus sp. FSL P2-0136. Next base: position 6,049,984 of record NZ_CP150244.1, on the reverse strand, counting down.
TTCCTTGTTAAAGTGACCTTCAAGTATATCCTGATCTGCGAGATCGTACCAACCGGAATCAAGCCCGTAGAGTTGGGTATGCACTTTGGCGGGAAGGGCAGAAGGAGTGGCTGAAGACTCGGCTGAAGCACGGACAGAATCATCCGGAGGATAAGAGAAGAGGGTATAATATACTTTATCGATACTTTCCACACCGTCCAGATGCTTCAGCTTCGCACACAGTTCCTCGGACAACTCGGTTTCATTGACTGAGCGTTCCCCCTCCTGCTGGACAATTCCCTTGTTGTGAATCATATAATCTCCATGAATATATGCACTGAGATATTTATTGACATCCATAGAGGAGATCACCGTAAATATCGTGTTAAATAGCAGAATGCTTAAGAAGAGCGAGGATAGCATCAGGCTCAGCTTCTTCTTGCTCCGGAACAGGTTGGAGAACGACATCCGGTATAGTCTGGCTCCATGCCTGGATGGCTTGAGGGTTCTTTTTCCGCTATTCTGAACGCCTGAGAATTTAACGGCTTCCACCGGGGCGATGTCCGCTGCCAGCCGGCCCGGCTTATGCGCTGCGATCCACACGGTCAGGAAGGAGAAGAGGGCTGCCCCTGCAAATATCCATGGACTGGATGAAAGAGAATTTCCTTTTAACTCCCCGGATAGCGAAGTGGTCAGAGGTGTAACCCATCTGCCGGTCATATAGCCGGAGCTAAGGCCGAACGGCAGGGCAATGAGGTACAGCAGCCTGGCTTGAATAGCGATGATTCTCCTCAGTTGTCTCGGGGTGGTGCCAATCATTTTCAGCAGGCCGTAGAACTTCACATCCCGGACCACCGAAATATAAAAAATATTGTAAATAAGCAGGTAGCCGCTAAGCATAATGATAAAGATAACTGCGGCATATGGAAGGATATTCTCAACATTTTCCGCCAAAGATACGCTGGAGTAGGCCCAATTGATCCCGATAGGAGCCGTAATACTCGTATCAGCTAGAATCCTGTTCATTTTTTTCTCAATATGAAATGAATTGTTGAACATGACACTCAGTTCTGAGGTGTTTACGTAGGATCCGCTTTCCTTCGATTGTACGGGATCAATGTCTGAGAGGTTTTTATCGGTAAAGGCCTTGGAGACAAAAGCCAGACCCGCCATCGCCAATTGCTTGTCCGCTTCATAATAGCCCGACAAGGTGAATTTGCGGTTAATGATCCGTTCTCCGGTATCGATCTGCAGTGTGATTTCCTTCCCGAGCTCCGGCTGCACCCCTAGCTTGCCCAGAACCCAGGTATTCAGGGCAACCTCATTCTCTCCGGCAGGCAATCCCCCTTCAACAAATTCTATGAAGCCGTGATCAGCGTAATTCTGGTCAACCTGCAGCACCTCAACCCGGTCCTGGTCGAACACTTTATTATGTAATATGCCGGAATTAAGGGAGAGAGAGGATTGTTTAATGGAAGGGTGCTTCAGCAGCGTCTCCACTTGTTCCGGGCTAAGATATTTAAACCCTCCGTGAAAGTCACTTCCGACTGTCTTCATCTGTGCGTATTGCATGGATTGGTTAAGGCTTAGAGCCATGGTGAAAATGGAGGTGATGAGCAGTGTAGTCAGTATAATGGCGCAGATGGCAGCCAGATTCCGCAGCCGGTTGGCTCTCAGGCTAGTCATCGCCAGATTTAATATGGTCTTCCGGTTGTTCGTCGCGATCATAACCGGCTCTCCCCGTGGGCCTGCGCCGATCCCAGGGCAAGCCTGCCGTCCTCAATGCGGATGATCCGGTCCGCCATCTGTGCAATGCTCTCGTTATGTGTGATCATTACAATGGTCTGGTCGAATTTGACACTGAGCTGTTTCAGCAGGATAAGTACCTCCTGGCTGGTCCTGCTGTCCAGATTGCCGGTGGGCTCATCGGCCAGAATAATGGAAGGTTTGGTGGCAAGCGCTCTTGCGATAGCTACACGCTGCTGCTGGCCTCCGGAGAGCGCAGAAGGCAGGTTACCAACTTTCTCCTGAAGCCCCAGACTTGTGATGATCAGGTTCAGATATTCCTGGTCAATCTGGCCGCCGTCAAGCTCAATGGGCAGGACGATATTTGCCAGCACACTCAGGATCGGCACCAGGTTATAACTCTGGAAGACAAATCCTACAGAACGGCGTCTGAAGATGGTCAGTTTCTCATCACTCATCTGAAAAATATCATGCCCGTTGACATAAACCTTGCCCTCTGTAGCCCGGTCCAGACCGCCAAGCATGTGAAGCAGCGTGCTTTTTCCGCTACCGCTCGTCCCGACGATTGCCACGAACTCCCCTTTTTCTACATTTATAGACACGTCATCCAGGGCTTTGACCGTATGCTCTCCTTTTCCATAATATTTCTTGAGATTCTCTATTCGTAGAATAGACATGTTATATTCCTCCTGTGCGTATGTTTGTATCCACCTCTACAAGGTATCAGACAAATCTAACAGGAGAGTGTCTGAAATCTGACGGAATGGACATATTCAGAATAGCGGCAGGAAGATCGAGAACACAGTGCCTTGTCCGGGAACAGAAGCAGCTTTCATATGTCCGCCTTGAGCGGTGATGATCTCCCGGGCCAGGAATAGCCCAATTCCCACACCTTCTGAATCGCACACATTCTTTCCCCGGTAGAACCTCCTGAAAATTTGGGGCAGCTCTTCCTGGGAGATTCCACGGCCGGTATCTGCGATATCCAGGCGTATAAACATCTCATTTGCTTCCGCAGTGATATGGATACTGCCCCCTGGTTCTGAATATTTCACAGCATTCTCCAGCAGATTGAATAACACTTCGGTTGTCCATTTGGGGTCGTAGCACGCTGTGATGTGAGGTTCACAGTTTATACTGATAGTGATGCGGCTGTTCTCTGCCTGGATTAGGATCTGGGAGACTGCTTCAGAAACCGCACGGATCACAGGACAAGGCTCCAGGCGCAAAGAGATCATGCCCGTCTCCAGCCTGGACAGTTTGATCAGGGATTGGATCAGCCAGTCGAGTTTTTCCGACTGTTTTTTAACTTGTACAGCAAGCTGAAGCGCATGTTCATCATTCACCAGACTTTCCTCAAGCAACTGGCTGTAGATCATAATATTGGATAAGGGCGTTTTGGTCTGGTGGGAGATGTCGGAGATCAGTTCTTTAATTTTGTTCTTTTCCGTTTCCAGATTCTGTCCGTTCACTCTTGCAATCTCTATGTACCGCATTAATTTATGTTCTATGGAGGAGAGCAGGGTTTCTTCATAATTATAGGTGGGCTCACGCCCGTGAGTAGCATTGTCTACCAATGTCTCTACCTTTCCCATGAAAGAAGTAACCATATTCCGGAGCGACCGGAACCAGGCACCTCCTAGGATCAGCATGCAGATTATGAATAGAAGAGAGAGTCCAAGCAGCGATGAACCAGTGATCTCCAGTAATATAATACAAGTCGCATATACCAGCACCAGAATGATAAAAGCTGCAGCAAATGCCAGATTCACCAATTGGTTAAGCGGCAGCCGTTCTTGTCTCTTCATAGAACAGGACCTTCTGTCCATGTATACCCTAAACCATATACAGTCTTGATATATTGAGGCGAAGAGGGATCCTCTTCGATCTTGGCCCGCAATCTTTTGATGGCTACCGTTAGTGCATTCTCATCCACGAATACCGCCTCCTGGCTCCACGTTTTGTCGATCAGCTGCTCACGGGTCAGAATGTTTCCCCTATTCGTTACCAGTATGCGCAGCAGTTTCTGTTCGGATTTGCTCAGCAGCAGCGGCCGGCCGTTCTTGAAGTACTCCATTTTGCCAAAATCAAATTCAAGCAGGCCTACAACGATCCTCTCACTGGTAAGCGCATCACTTCTTCTCAGAACGGCCATTACCCTGGCCCGCAGAATCATCAGACTGAACGGTTTGGTAATATAATCATCAGCCCCCAGAGCAAATCCGGTTACAATATCCGGTTCCATGTCGTTGGCCGTCAGGAAGATAATCGGCACCTGCGAGGTTCCGCGGATTCTTTCGCAGTAATCCAGTCCGCTTCCGTCTGGAAGGTTCACATCCAGCAGAATGAGATCGATTGGGGTTGAGGAGATAATCTGATCAGCCATTGCCAGTGAATAGGCTTGTTCAATATGCAATTCATTATGGGCAAGTGACAGGGCTATCCCCTTGTTCAAGCTTTGATCGTCTTCAACGATGAGTAGTGTCTTCATGGGCATGACTCCTTTAGTAATCAGGCATTCTCCCAATATTATGGCCAACCCTGGAATATCCTGCAAGTGGGGCGGTGCAGTCTTGATTCGTCGGACAATAAAAAGGCATCTCCATGGTAGAAATCTACCTTGAACTTCTTGTCCCCAAAGCCTTGGACTACTTGTATCTCCCTCAGCAAACCCCAGTGCAGCGATCTTCATTACATATTTGTACATCCATGAGCTGTTGCTTACATCGCTGAAGCCTTTTTTTCTCTTCAGCATGCTAAACTTTCAGGATATATAGCCGCCCCCAGTCCTGCAACCATCCCCGACTAAGGTCCAGTACATAAAACCGTCCACAGTCTGTTTTGAAAGATGCGGGATTGCCCTAGAATAAGGGTATAAGAAAGAGAGCAGCGAAAGGCGGTGATAACAAATGCAAAGAAACAAAGGTAACGGACTTGCGATTGCGCTGATTGTAATCGGAGCGGTAATGCTGCTTGGCATTCTGCCTCACTTGATTTCAGGAATTTTCGGTATCCTGTTCCCGGCAGTGCTGGTGGTGCTCGGATACTACGGAATTAAGAGCGGCCGCAAGATTATCGGCTGGGTGGTGCTGTTCATCGGTGTCATGTCCCTGATCTCCAAGCTTTCCTGGATTATCGGTCCGCTGCTGGGTATTGCTCTGGTAGTGTGGGGCATCTCGGTACTCAGGGGCAAACAAAGCAGAACATACTAATACACACAGTCCATACTTATTAAGAAGCAGGGAGGGAGCAGGAAATCATGAGTGTTTTTCGCAGAATGAGGGACATCACCGTAGCCAACTTGAATGAACGACTGGAGCAGAGCCAAGATCCGGTGAAGCTGATTGATCAATTTCTACATTCAACCCGTGAAGAGATCGGGGAGGCCGAACGGCTGTACCAGCAGTACGCTTCTCATACGAAGCAATTGCAGCAGCAGGTGAATCAGGCCACCGCCATGAGGAACAAACGTGAAGAGCAGGCGCTCCTCGCACTCAAGGCAGGCGAAGATCATCTGGCCAAGCTGGCATTGCAGGAGAAAATTATCCACGAGGAAAAGCTGGAGCAATACAGCGGGCTGCTGGAGACGAGCCAGCAATCACTTTTCGAACTGGAATCCCAGCTGAACGAGCTCAAAATGGAGTATCAGACGGTATATAGCAAACGCCAGTTCTATGCAGCACGGATGGAGTCGCTGCGGCTGCAGCAGCGCATGAATCAAAGAGCCGGTGCTTATGGCGGCGGAGATGTTCCCAAAATGTTCGGCCGTCTGGAAGACAAGATGAACGACTGGGAGCTAGAAGCCAAAAGCCTGAGCGACTTGCGCCGGATGGGACAGGAATATGCGGTGCAGGCCGGAGAGACCGTGGCAACCGTACTCGAAAGAGAAATGGCCCGTCTAAAGGAGAAGCTGAACAATGATGGCAGAAAGGAGTAGTAGTATGACCCGATTGTATCGTTCAACAAGAGACAAAGTAATGACTGGGCTGGCAGGCGGATTGTCCGAGACTCTCGGCATTGACTCTACACTGTTCCGGATTCTGCTGGTGATCAGTATTCCATTTAGCGGTGGAGCTACAATTCTCGTATACTTTATCGCAGCAATGGTGATTGCCAAGGAGCCTAACCAGTACAATCCCTTCGGTCCCGGACCGGGTGGGCCGGGCGGCCCGTACGGCGGACCCTACTCCGGCGGACCTGAATATGGCCGCGGACCACAGGCTCCGCACCAAGGACCTCAGGGATATGGCCCCTATGGCGGACAGCCGGGCTACAATCCCGGTTATGAGAAGGCAGGCGCTCATGCGGCTCCTGATTCCGGCCTGGATGCCATGATGAAGGATATCGAGAAGAAGGCACTGCAAAAAGAAGTGGAAGAGCTCAAACAAAAACTTGCTAAATACGAGAAGGGAGAAGTGTAAATTATGGGAGTATTCAAACGGATTAAAGATATGACTAAGGCGTCGGTAAATGATATGTTGGATAAGGTAGAGGACCCGATTGTGATGCTGAATCAGTATCTGCGCGATATGGAGGCTGAGATTCATGAGGCTGAAGTAACGGTAGCGAAGCAGATGGCTAATGAACGCCGTATGAAACAGCGTGTGGACGAAGCTGCCAAGGTTGCCGGACAACGTGCTGCACAGGCTGAGCTTGCGCTGAAGAACGGGCAGGAGGAAGTTACCCGCAAGCTGCTGGAAGAGAAAATCTACTTCGACCAGAAGTTTACCGAGTATGGCGAGCTTCACGCACAGGCTGAAGTACAGGCCAAGGAACTGGTGCAGCAGCTTCATGATATGAAGGATGAGTTCTACAAAATGCGCAACAAACGCAATGAACTGGTATCCCGCGCTCAGATGGCTAAGGCCAAGAAGCAAATGTCCCAGATCAGCAACGTACATTCCATCGAAAGCGGAAGTGCCTCCCTTGGTTTCCACCGCATGGAAGAAAAGATCATGCAGCTCGAAGCGGAAGCAGATGTGATGCGCGCTCCGTATAGCCCTTCGGCAACCGCATATGCTAAGCCGGTAGATCCTGAGAAGGAACTGAAAGTGGAGGAGCAGCTTGCCGCACTCAAGAACAAGCTGAACTCAACTCCTGCAGCCCCTCCTTTGAATAAAAAAGAACAATAATCCCTGTTCCTAAAGAGCAGCCGGATATGATATGCTGATCAAGGTAAAGCCATACGGTATGGATTCTCCATACCGGTATGGCTTTTGTAGCGGATGCAGTATGTTGAAGATGTAGCTTCGCGATACTTCAGCTAAGGCTTACGAGGTCAGTTTTGCTTCAAATATAAGAATTGATATGCTGTGCAGGAGGTGCGGAAATGGATAAACGGAACCGTTTGATTGCCATCGGATTGATTGGTGTAGGCTGCTTGATGATATTTGGCAAATGGATCGGCTTCTTCTCCATTGTCGCACTCCTGTTCCTGCTGCTGGGAATCTACCAGACGACGTCGGGCAAGGTCAAGCAAGGTTATAAGCTAATGGGAGTCGGAGCAGTCCTGCTGTTGCTGGATCATTTGCTGCTGGTGCTTGGCATCTGCCTGCTTTCGCTGGGGATGTTCTTTGTCAAATCGAAAAGAATGCAGCGCAAGGCGGGGTTTGTGCAGAAGCAAAGCTTTTCTTCCAGATTCGACTGGGATCTCTCGCCGTGGGTGATGCGCAGTCTGAGCGCCTGGCATGTGCTGGGCGAGGTGGATGTGGATCTTTCACTGGCCATGGCGGAAGAGCAGGAGACGATTATGCTGTATCAGGGGATTTTTGGCGATGTGGACATTCTGCTGTCTGAGGATTACGGAGTGGAGATTGAGGCATTCGTACTGTTCGGCTCGATTGAGTCCGGCAGTAACCGCGATACGGGGATGCTGAACCGGCTGAACTGGAAGTCACCTAACTATGACAGCTGCGAGCATAAAGTGAAGTTTAACATTTCTTATCTGATGGGGGATCTGGACATACGCTTCCCCTAAGAGTATGTTAGGGCCAAGAGAGAAGGGAGAGCTCCCGGCATGGACAAAAAAAGCAGTAATATGGTAACGCGCAGTATGGGTGAGGGAGCTCTGTTCTCTTTGTTCATGCTGCTCGTTATTACATATATTATGTATACATATGGGCTACTACGGCCGTTCGAGGATTGGCGGATTGGCATAAGGACAGGATTGACGCTGATTCTGTTGCCGATGGCTTTCGGAATCGGGTACGGCTTCTATCAGGGCTTCCGCAGCAAGCGCAAGCTGGAATTACTGCGGGCTACCCTGGTCGCCTGGGAGAAAGGCAATCTTACCCCGGCTATGCCGGACCTGGGCAACGATGAGCTGGGGCGGCTCGGGGAACAGCTCGGGCGGATCAGCGGCAAGTGGGAGAATCAGGTTAATACGCTGCAACGGCTCTCCACCAATAACGCGAAGCTTGCCGAGCAGGCCCGGGTCACGGCAATCATCGAGGAACGGCAGCGGCTGGCACGGGAGCTGCATGATGCGGTATCGCAGCAGCTGTTCGCCATCTCGATGACGGCAACGGCAGTAGGCCGGACGCTGGAGAAGGACTTCGACAAGGCACAGCGGCAAATCGCGCTGATCGAGGAGATGTCTGCAGTAGCCCAGTCCGAGATGAGGGCGCTGCTGCTGCACCTGAGACCGGTGTACCTGGAAGGTAAGGGGCTGGAAGAAGGTCTGCAGGAGCTGATTAAAGAACTGAAGATCAAGGTGCCGATTGATATTCTGTTCGAGATGGATCAGGGAGTAGAGCTGCTGAAGGGCGTGGAGAATCATTTGTTCCGTATTGTGCAGGAGGCTATCTCCAATACGCTCCGCCATGCCAAAGCGGAGAAGATGGAGATCCGCCTGCACCGCCGGGGTGATACCGTCCGGCTCACGCTGCGCGATGATGGAATCGGGTTCGAGATGGATGACAGCAAGCAGACCTCTTACGGTCTGTCGAATATGCAGGAGCGGATTACAGAGATCGGGGGCTCGATCCAGTTCATCACTGCTCCCGGCAAAGGCATGCGGATTGATATTACCGTACCGGTAGTCAATGAATAGGGGGCAGGTGTAACGATGGAGATAGAAGAAGATAATGCAATCAAGGTCCTGCTTGTAGACGATCATGAGATGGTCCGGATCGGACTTGCTGCGGTGCTTGGCACCGAGGATGGCATTGAAGTCGTCGGCGAAGCGGGAAGCGGCGAGGAGGGCATCCGTCTGGCCCAGGAGTATACGCCGGATGTGGTGCTGATGGATCTGGTGATGGACGGCATGGACGGAATCGAGACGACTAGACAGCTGCTGAAGCTGTACCCGGATTGCAAGGTGATTGTGTTGACCAGTTATTTGGATGATGAGAAGATGTATCCGGTGATTGAAGCGGGAGCCTTCAGTTACCTGCTCAAGACCTCACGGGCCAGCGAAGTTGCAGATGCGATCCGGGCAGCCGCCAGAGGCCAGTCCGTGCTGGAGTCGCAGGTGGCGTCCAAGATGATGAACCGGTTCCGTTCCAATGCAAGAGGAGAGGCACCGGCTTACAAAGAGCTTACCGAACGCGAGATGGAAGTGCTGAAGCTGTTAGCCCAGGGCAAATCCAACCAGGATATTGCTGATCAATTAATTATCGGAATCAAGACGGTGAAATTCCATGTCACGAATGTTCTTGCCAAGCTGGGGGTTGAAGACCGGACTCAGGCGGCTATTTATGCATATAAGAATGGACTGGCGGAGTAAGCACGGTCTATGGAAGCCATGGAGCACTTTCAAGCGAGTCCGCCCGGACGATCTTGGAAGTGTTTTTGCATGCGTTCGTATATCTTTCTCTGAAATTGGATAACCTGTCTAGTAGATTACTAGATCGGTTGAGAGGGAGATGCGAAGTGGGGAATAAAGGGCAGAGTAAGGGGATACTGGTGTTGGTGCTGGCAGGGATATGTGCGCTGATGCTGCTGAGCGGGTTCCGCAGCGCGGAAACCGCAGGAAGAAGCGATGTACAGAGTAATGTTGCTTCTGCCGCTGCCGGAGAGCTTCAGGAATCCCTTGCCCTGCTGACCACACTGGGCGGACAGGTTTCCGCTCCCGGCGCACCGCTCCGGCTCGTATTGAAATGGCAGGGGGAATACAGCGGCGAAGAGGCTGCTGAAGCTGCCGTACAGAGCCTTGCCACCCGGCTGGGGCTGGGTGAAATGAGCAGCGCAGATGAGGAAGGGCACCGGGCCTGGCGTTCTGCCGCGCAGCTCAGTGGAAGTACACAGGTCTCCCTGTTCTGGAGTGAGCTTGGCGGCGGGCGCAGCTACTGTATTGTTACGCTGGAGACGGCGGATCTTCTGGGCTCCCCGGAGCTGCCAGCCGCAGCAGCGGACACCGAAGAAGCGATGCTCCAGGCGGGAATTGCTGCGGAATGGAATGCTTCGCTGCAGGCACCTGCGAAGGAGCAGGGCGGAACGCAGGCAGCACTCCTTGCTACGGAGCAGCTACTGGCTGCACCGCTCCCCGGTATTCGGGCAGAGGAGAGTTACGCCGATGTCTCCACATCCAGTCATTCGTATAGTGTGCCGGGTCTTCAACGCACAGTCAGCAGCGGTAGCCACAGCCTGGCCCTCCAGCTGGCAGTTCACAAGAACGTCAATGCAGACGTGAACCGGATAACCCTTGGAATGCCATTAATTACAATCGAATACTGAAGTTAAATGACTTAATATAAGCGTAATCCGGGGAAGGCATAAGAAAGAGTAATGAAAAAGTGCGAAATCCCGAGAAAAACTGTCAGGAATGTGATGGCATCCTCCGTGCAATTATGATAAAATGACATCACGCCTATAGTCGTATGTTGTTTCATACCAGGCGATGAGAATGAATGTCAACTATATTACATACAGAGAGATGAGGAGCCATGGCTGAAAATCAAACCCTTGATGCACTGCATACACCCGGTGCTGTATTCTTTATCTTCGGGGCAACCGGAGATCTGGCCCGGCGTAAGCTTTTCCCGGCGATTTACAGTTTGTACCGTGAAGGCAAGCTGACCCAAGATTTTGCGGTCATTGGCGTGGCTCGGCGTCCCCGTACCCAGGATGAGTTCCGGGAAGATGTGAAGGAATCCATTCGCGAGTTCTGCCGTTATCAGGCAGGAGATGCTGCGGAATGGAACGAGTTCGTACAGCATTTTGAATACAAGTCACTCGACATCAATAATATTGACGGCTTCCGTGAGCTGAATGAGCAGACGGAGCGGCTGGAAGAGAAATTCCATATTCCGGGCAATCGCATGTTCTATCTGGCGCTTGCGCCTGAGCTGTTCGGCAGCGTATCCTTCAACCTCAAGGCAGGCGGGATGCTGCAGGCCAGAGGCTGGAACCGTCTGGTCATCGAGAAGCCGTTCGGCTATAATCTCGAATCCGCTGAGGAACTGAACGAACAGATCCGCCAAGTCTTCAAGGAAGAGGAGATCTACCGGATTGACCACTACCTGGGTAAGGAAATGGTTCAGAATATTGAAGTGATCCGGTTCGCCAATGCCTTCTTTGAGCCATTGTGGAACAACAAGCATATCGCCAACATTCAGATTACACTCGGCGAGACGGTGGGCGTGGAAGAACGCGGCGGGTATTACGATCATGCGGGGGCGCTGCGCGATATGGGCCAGAACCATATTTTGCAGCTGCTGACGATGATCGCTATGGAACCGCCTAGCCGTCTGCTGGCTGAAGATATCCGTGATGAGAAGGTCAAGGTTCTACGTTCGCTGCGTCCTTATGCGACCGCTGATGAAGTTCGCGAGAACGTAGTCCGCGGCCAATACACTCAAGGTCTCTACAAGGGCAAGACGCTTCCGGCTTACCGCCAGGAAGACAAAGTGGACCCGGAATCGAATACAGAGACGTATTTCGCAGCCCGTGTGTTCGTGGATAACTTCCGCTGGGCTGGAGTTCCTTTCTATATCCGTACCGGCAAACGCCTGCCTGTGAAGACCACCGAAGTGGTTGTAGAATTCAAAGGAATGCCGACCAACGTCTACTTGGGCCAGAAGCACAAGCTCGAGCCGAACCTGCTCGTCATCCGCGTCAATCCGATGGAAGGCATCTACGTGAAGATCAATGCGAAGAAGCCGGGCTCGGAATCCGAGATTCAGCCGCTGGCCATGGATTTCTGCCAGAGCTGCATGATCGGCATCAACTCGCCGGAGGCGTATGAGCGTCTGTTGCATGATGCTGCACGCGGCGATTCCACCTACTTCACCCGCTGGGATGAAGTGTCCTCGGCCTGGTCCTTCGTGGACCGGATTGCCAAGGCGTGGAAGGAAGAGAGCAACGACTTGGCTTCCTATCCTGCGGGCTCCTGGGGCCCGGTTGAAGCCGACCAATTGCTTGCCGGAGAAGGCTTCCACTGGTGGCCGGTCAACGGCCAGGATGAAGACAATGTGGTCTGGCAGGTTAACCGCTAGTCCCTGAAGAAGAACTGTTACAGATCCTCCTGCATCTCGCCTGCGGGGGGATCTTTTTGATGAATCGTGAATTTATATTACAAGATATTTCACTACAGGCGCTTTTTTGTAGATAATCTCTGCCGGATTTTGCTATACTGAGAAGGATGCTTTCAACATAAAGATTTCTAAGCCTAGCGCTATAGATGATCCTATACATGGTAAACGTTACGTTCAAGAAATAGACGTTGATTCTCTGTTGATTCTCTAAGGAAAGGATCTGAATCCATGAATAGTCCGATTTGATTGATCCGGTAATAGAGGCAGGAGTAAGCATGAATTTATAGATGAAGGGATATGTGCAATGAATAAAGCAACGGACCATAAGCTTCAGAGTGAAGTCGACAAACGCAGAACCTTTGCGATTATTTCCCACCCGGATGCGGGTAAAACTACACTGACAGAGAAACTGCTGCTCTTCGGAGGTGCCATCCGTCTGGCAGGTACAGTCAAAGCCCGTAAGGCAAGCAAGCACGCCACCAGTGACTGGATGGAAATTGAGAAGCAGCGCGGAATCTCGGTTACGTCCTCTGTGATGCAGTTTGATTACCTGGACCACCGGGTGAACATTCTGGATACTCCGGGTCACCAGGATTTCAGTGAAGACACCTATCGTACGCTCACTGCGGCTGATAGCGCGGTCATGCTGATCGACGTAGCCAAGGGTGTGGAGACACAGACCATCAAGCTGTTCCAGGTCTGCGCGAAGCGCGGCATTCCGATCTTCACCTTCATTAATAAGCTGGACCGCGAAGGCCGCAGCCCGTTTGATCTGATGGAGGAGCTGGAGAATGTGCTGGGCATCCGCTCGGTGCCGATGAACTGGCCGATTGGGATGGGCCGTGAGCTGTGCGGCGTCTATGACCGGATGAAGAATCAGGTTGAGCTGTTCCAGGGCGATGACCATTCCGTAATTAAAGTACAGAAGGTGGAGAGCTACCGCGACCCGATTATCCGTGAGATGGCGGGGGAGTACCTGCATGATCAGCTATGCGCGGATCTGGAGCTGCTGGATGTAGCGGGCGATCCTTTTGACTATGAGAAGGTGCTGCGCGGGGAGATTACTCCGGTATTCTTCGGCAGTGCTATCAACAACTTCGGTGTGCAGACGTTCCTGGATAATTTCCTGGAGCTTGCGCCGAAGCCTGAACCACGCCGCAGTACAGCAGGTGCTGTAGAACCGACGAATGAGAAATTCACTGGCTATGTATTCAAAATTCAGGCGAACATGAATCCCGCACACCGCGACCGTATCGCTTTCCTGCGTATCGTGTCCGGCAAGTTCGAGCGCGGGATGAGTGTGAAGCATGTACGTGCCGGCAAAGACATCAAGCTATCCCAGCCGCAGCAGTTCCTTGCCCAGGACCGGGACATTGTTGAAGAGGCGTATCCGGGGGATATTATCGGTCTGTTCGACCCGGGCATCTTCCGGATTGGCGACACGCTCAGTCAGGCCGGAGATATCGAATTCGATGAGCTGCCGACCTTCTCGCCGGAGATTTTCTCCAAAGTCACCATCAAGAATGCACTGAAGTCGAAGCAATTCCAGAAGGGGATCGACCAGCTGACCGAAGAGGGTATGATCCAGGTGTTCCGTACCGTCAACTTCGACGATATTCTGCTGGGTGTAGTCGGACAGCTGCAGTTCGAGGTGTTCGAATACCGCATGAAGGGTGAGTATGGCGTGGACGTGCAGCTTCAGCGCATGAGCTACCAGTTCGCACGCTGGATCGTGGATGAGAACAAGCCGGATGCCAGCAAGTTCCGGATCAACTCCACTTTGGTTACGGACAAAAAGGGTAATTACGTAGTGCTGTTCGAGAACGAATACGCTATGCGGACCGCGATGGAGAAGAATCCGACCGCGAAGTTCCTGGAGACTGCACCTTGATGGGTGTAATAGAAGTAAGATGAACAGTTAAGCATATGTACAATTAGGCTATAAAAAACCTCCGGCTCCACCTGTGCAGCAGCACGGTGGGGTGCGGAGGTTTTTGACGGGATGGGCCTCCTCTAGGAGGTGATGGACCCTGGGGTAAGCTTGTCCAGATGTCTGTGCAGCATAGAGAGAACCCGGTCCTGCTTCGCAGGGTCGAGGTCCTTCCAGATCATCTCAAAGACGACACCCAGTCCGGGAAGCGCGGCTTCCGGCCCGTCCACGGAATTCTCAATAACCTCCCGCAGACCTTCTTCGGACTGGCCGTGCACCTTGTGAATGATGGCCTGGCGCAAATCAAGGGTGACTGGCATAATCGGCCTCCTTAAAGTTTTGTGAGCATCTGCTTCCTGAATCAGCATCGCAAAACTGACTTCGAAAGCAGGGGCTTAGACAGGTAAGCAGCCTTCTTATAAGGTGCCCTGCGGGAGCGCTGAACATTCAAGTTTATAACGGCTTATGCTATACTGTGTGAGATGTATTATATGGGCGGGAGGGACAAGGCTTAATGGCAAAAAAACAGTATGCGATCATCGGCATGGGCCGCTTCGGCTCAAGTGTGGCCAAGGCGCTCAGCGGGATGGGCTATGAGGTGCTGGCCATTGATGCGGATGAACAGCGCACCCAGGAAATCTCCAATATTGTGACCCATGCCGTATCTGCAGACTCCACGGATGAAGAGGCGCTGCGTGCGCTTGGCATCCGTAACTTCGATGTGGTGGTAGTCGCCATCGGGGAGGATATTCAGGCCAGCATTCTGACAACGCTGATCTTGAAGGATCTGGGCGTACCTGCCATTATCGCCAAAGCCAAAAGTGAGCTGCACGGCAAGGTGCTGGGTAAAATCGGAGCAGATAAGGTGATCTACCCGGAGCGGGACATGGGGATGCGGGTGGCGCATCATCTCGCTTCTCCGAACATCCTCGATTACATCGAGCTGTCACCGGAGTACAGCATTCTCGACATGAAGGTCTCAGGACCGATGCTGGGCAAGAACCTGCAGGAGCTTGACATACGCGCCAAATATGGGTGCAATGTTATGGCGATCCGTCAGGGCGAGGAAATGAATATATCCCCCAGAGCGGAGGACCGCCTGACCGATGGTGATGTCCTTGTCATTGTCGGACGGAAGGATAACCTGACGAAGCTGGAAATGGCTTATCAATAGGAATCTGTAAGCATCAGAAAGGTAGGACCCTATGGAAATTATGTCGCCGCAGAACACGCGGGTGAAGGAATGGGCCGGACTGCAGGAGAAGAAGCACCGCGACAAGTCCGGTAAATATATCGTAGAAGGCATTCATTTGGTGCAGGAGGCGCTGCAGGCGGAAGCGGATGTGGAATGCCTGGCCTTTGACCTCGATAAAGGAATGCCGTCTGAATTGAAGCCGCTGCTTCAGGCGGTGCAGGGTATGGAGGTCATCGGCGTGTCGGCAGCGGTGGTTGCCAAGTGCAGCAGCACGGGCACCCCGCAGCCGGTGTTCGCCATTGTGCGGAAGGAGCAGAAGGGGATAGAGGCCATTCTGGCGAAGCAGGACAGCCTGGTTGTGGTGCTGGACGGGGTCCAGGACCCCGGCAATGTGGGCACCATCATCCGCAGCGCGGATGCGGCCGGTGCTGACGGCGTGATTCTCGGCCAAGGCTGCGCCGACCTCTTCAATCCGAAGACCATCCGGTCTACGATGGGCTCAATGTTCCATCTCCCGGTAGTGGAGGGGGAGCTCGGCACGATTCTGCCGCAGGCGCGGGAGCGCGGCGCGCTGCTGGTCAGCACCTCGCTGACGGCGGAGGATTCTTGCTACACCCATGATTTTCACGGCAGCCAGTGGCTGTTGATCGGCAGCGAAGGCCAAGGCATCTCACCTGAGACAGCCCGTCTAGTCGACAAAAGCATCCTCATCCCGATGGCCGGCCGCGCCGAATCACTGAACGCCGCGATGGCCGCAACGATCCTGCTGTTTGAGGGGATGCGGCAGCGGGGGAATTATCTTAACCAACCTATATAACTTTCACAACAAAGTCAGTCCCGGTGTGTCTGAATAAGACGTAATGCATCCGGGACTTTTTTGTATTCTTTTTTTGCTTCAATATTATAAATAGGAGTGATGAAGATGGGGATTATTGTGGCGATTGGCGGAGGAGAGATTAGCGAATTGGAGACTTTGGCAATCGATCAAACGATTGTAGATCTAACGAACAAAAAGAATCCCAAAGCGTTGTTCATTCCTACAGCCAGTATGGATGCGGAAGGGTATTGTGACTCTTTTCAATTAGTGTACGGTGACCGCTTAGGGTGTGAGGTCCAGCATTTACTACTGACGAAGAATACATATGCACCAGAAGAGATCGAAAACATGATCTTATCCGCCGATTTAATCTATGTGGGTGGCGGTAATACGAGAAAGATGCTGGACATCTGGCGGGAGCATGGTGTGGATATTTTGCTGAAGCAAGCGTACGACTCGGGGGTTGTGCTGTCAGGAATGAGTGCGGGTTCGATCTGCTGGTACGAATACGGTCATAGTGACTCAGAGGCGTTCGATAATGAAGGGAAATGGATCTATATCAAATTGAAGGCGATGGGGATCTTACCAGGAATTCACTGTCCTCATTATAATGAAGACAACCGCGAGGCAGATTTCTTGGAGATGGTTAAGGGAATGGATACAACAGGCATAGCCATTGAGAATCACTGTGCCATTATTTATAAAGATGATGGGTATAAAGTGATCTCTTCCAGAGAACAGGCCAAGGCCTATAAGATTCAAGAGATTAATCAGCAGATGATCGTGACGGAGATTGAGAAGCATGCTGAATATAATGAGATAGCGAATATGTGAATAAAAGCCCGCACTCTGCCTATCCGGCCAGAGTACGGGCTTTTGAATGTTCAGAGGACATCCTGTCCGTTTTCGCTTTCAGTGTAGATGGAGATTAGCACAATCGCGGTGTCCTCTCCCGTATTTTTGACGGAATGGGGGGTGCAGGCATTCCAGCTAAAGGAATCACCCTCAGTAAATTCAGCTCCATCTTCCCCTTGCTGTGCATAGATGGTTCCTTTAATGACAACATGAACCTCCTGTCCTTCATGTGCATGGGGGGCATCTCCAATCATGGCACCGGGAGGGAACTCGACGATTGACATCCGGACGTTCTGGGTGGAGCTGAGGTGTTCGACCTTTAGCTCGGCTGCGCCGCTGGTGGTGATTCTCCGTTCATCCTTGCGGACAATCTGCATGCGTTCTTCTTTTTTGAGCAGCAAATAAGCAAGAGGGACCTTCAGAGCCTGGGCGATATTCTCCAGTGTAGCGATGGAAGGTGATGTCTTATTGGTTTCGACCTGGCTCATGAAGCCTTGGGAGAGGCCGGTAGTGTAGCAGATTTGCGCGATGGTGATATTTTTCCGCTTGCGGATTGCCCGTATTGTAGCGCCGATATCCATAGGATCACACCTCTATAATATTTGTAATACTAAACTTATTTTCATATTAACAATTTTATTGTTGACAAGTCAATGTGCATTGCGATAAATTACTCATATAGAAAATATATTATTATAACTAATATTCAAGTGATAATCTTCAGTTATGGAGGAAAATAAGATGAATCCTAAGTATTCATATGATGTTCACCTACCGGATGGGCTGGAGCAGGGCAGGAAATACCCGGTGATCTTTACTTTTCACGGCAAAGGCTCTGATGAGCGCAATATGTTCGGTCTGGTGGCCCCGCTGGCTAAGGAGTTCATTATTATCGGGGTTCGCGGGAATCTGCCACTGGGTATGGGGTATCAATATTATGATTTGAAAAGCCTGGGCAACCCTATCCGCGAGATGTTTGACCAAGCTGTCAGCGATCTTGAGACCTTCATTCACTATGCAACGCAGCAGTATCCGATCGATCCGGACAAACGTTATTTGCTCGGCTTCAGCCAAGGGGCCATTCTGTCTATGACGCTTGCGCTTACGATGGGAGATCAGCTGAAGGGGATTGTAGCACTGAATGGATATATTCCTGAATTTGTGAAAATGGAGTATAACCTCCGCAGCCTTAAGAACGTGTCTGTCTTCGCTTCACATGGTGAATACGATTCGGTGTTCCCGGTGCGCATTGGACATGAGACTGCCGCCTATCTGGAGGGGCAAACCGAACGGTTGACCTTCAAACTCTATCCGTCCGACCATGGCGTAACTGAAGAGAACCAGCGTGATTTCTTGCAATGGCTCAAGCAGGATGCCGGATTAACCATTAATAAGGAGTGATTGACTATGATGCCTTCCTATTTTTTTGCACACGGAGCTCCATCTATCGTTCTTGAAGATAATACCTACACCAAGCTGTTAAAAGAGTTCAAGGACCATATGCCCAAACCGAAAGCTATCGTTCTCTTCTCAGCGCATTGGGAGGAACCCGTGCAGTCCGTGGGCGCGGCGGCAACGTATGATACCATTTATGACTTTGGCGGATTCCAGGATGAGCTGTACCAGATGACGTATCCGGCAAAGAGTGACCGGGCGCTTGCGGATCAAATCCAGAATTTATTTACTGCGCACGGGATTGAGAGTGTACGGAATGAGACCAGAGGACTCGACCACGGCGCATGGGCTGTGCTGAAGCTCCTCTACCCGGAGGCGGATATTCCGGTTGTGGCGATGTCTGTGAATCGTGATTTGCCTAATGCGCAGCAGTATGAGATCGGCAAGGCGCTGGCGGCGCTGCGTGAACAGGATGTGCTTATCATCGCCAGCGGGGGAACCGTTCATAATCTGCGGAGGTTGAACTGGAATTCGGATGAGGTCAACGGTTGGGCTGAGCAGTTCGATCGCTGGATTCAGGAGAAGGTGGAAGCATGGGATACAGAAGCGCTGTTCCAATATGATGAGCTTGCTCCCTATGCAGAGATGGCGGTCCCAACGAGTGAGCACTTTATTCCGCTGTTCATCGCTATGGGAGCGGGAGACCCGGGGCGTAATGCGCAGCTGCTTCACCGGAGTTATCAGTATGGCAATCTAAGCTTGAGCTGCTGGCAGTTTAATTAAAATGTGGTGAACTCCGCATGCTCCGCTTCGGCAATCTCCTTGGCATAATTCCGAAATCAGGCATGCCAAGCTGTCGGGGAGGAAGGAATTTCCGGTCCACTTTTCAATACATTCTTGGTAAGGTAGGGGGACTGCTATTCTGAAGAGGTGATAATTATGCAAAAGAAACATTGTGCATTCTGCGATCAGATTGTCCGCATTACAGCAGACGGTGAGTACGATCAGTATATCGACTGCTCCTGCTCTCCTGGCGGAAGCTACGGCCTGCTTAGAGACAGCTATGAATCAATTCTTGCGCTCTCGTTCCAACAGAAGCGGGACATGCTGCATCTGATCTCAGGTTATATCCGCGAAAAGACGGATTGTGGCGAGAAGGTGATCCTTGCGTTCGGCGATCTGGAGGATATTGTGAATGCCCCGGGTATTCCGGTAACGGCTGAGGATAAAGGAGCCCGGCTGTTGCTGTATATATATAGGCATTGTAGTGGCCCCGGGGAGCCCGTAGTGATTCATCCCCTGTCCCGCAGCTACAATCTGACATACTCTCCCAATCTGCAGGAGCTGGTCTATATTATTGACAGGCTGCAAGGTGAGAATCTGTTAGTCCGGGAAGGCATGAACTTCACATTGACCTCCCTGGGGTGGGAGGAAGCAGTGGCTGCCTCAGGAGGCCGGACCTTACAGCAATGCACCGTTCTTCTGCCGGATGATGAGAAGCTGCAGGCGGAGTGGCAGGACAAGCTGTGGGCCAAAATCGAGCAGTTGGGCTATTTCCCCCGTTTGCTTGCCAGCAAGAACGAAGCTGCGAATTCGCTGGAGCCTGTGGCGGACAGTAAGCTGGTTATTGCGGACCTCACAGGCCAGTCATCTGAGGTGTATCTGGCAGCGGGCTATGCGCTTGGACTGAATATTCCGGTAATCTGGACAGTCAGAAGCGATGAGGCAGATACATTAAGGATCCATCTTCAGGAGATACGTCCTCTGGTTTGGGATACTGCGGAAGAGCTGATGGTATTGCTTCAGCAAGAACTTTTGAAATAATAGTTGCATAGTTGTCTGATCCATGTTATATTATAAAAGTTGCTGGTGACGAGCTGATCGACACTGACAACGAGCTTGATCTTTGAAAACTGAACAACGAGTGAGTATCGGAGATCGCTTCGGCGAGATCCAAAAATGAGAATGTAAATTCTCGTCAGATGTTTCAAAATGAGCAATCGCTCTTTCTAAATACCAATTTGGAGAGTTTGATCCTGGCTCAGGACGAACGCTGGCGGCATGCCTAATACATGCAAGTCGAGCGGAGTTTGAGAGGAAGCTTGCTTCCTTTCAGACTTAGCGGCGGACGGGTGAGTAACACGTAGGCAACCTGCCCTCAAGCCTGGGATAACTACCGGAAACGGTAGCTAATACCGGATAATTTCTTTTTTCTCCTGAGAGAAGAATGAAAGGCGGAGCAATCTGCTGCTTGGGGATGGGCCTGCGGCGCATTAGCTAGTTGGTGGGGTAACGGCCCACCAAGGCGACGATGCGTAGCCGACCTGAGAGGGTGAACGGCCACACTGGGACTGAGACACGGCCCAGACTCCTACGGGAGGCAGCAGTAGGGAATCTTCCGCAATGGGCGCAAGCCTGACGGAGCAATGCCGCGTGAGTGATGAAGGTTTTCGGATCGTAAAGCTCTGTTGCCAGGGAAGAACGTCCGGTAGAGTAACTGCTGCCGGAGTGACGGTACCTGAGAAGAAAGCCCCGGCTAACTACGTGCCAGCAGCCGCGGTAATACGTAGGGGGCAAGCGTTGTCCGGAATTATTGGGCGTAAAGCGCGCGCAGGCGGTTATTTAAGTCTGGTGTTTAAACCTTGGGCTCAACCTGAGGTCGCACTGGAAACTGGGTGACTTGAGTACAGAAGAGGAAAGTGGAATTCCACGTGTAGCGGTGAAATGCGTAGATATGTGGAGGAACACCAGTGGCGAAGGCGACTTTCTGGGCTGTAACTGACGCTGAGGCGCGAAAGCGTGGGGAGCAAACAGGATTAGATACCCTGGTAGTCCACGCCGTAAACGATGAGTGCTAGGTGTTAGGGGTTTCGATACCCTTGGTGCCGAAGTTAACACAGTAAGCACTCCGCCTGGGGAGTACGGTCGCAAGACTGAAACTCAAAGGAATTGACGGGGACCCGCACAAGCAGTGGAGTATGTGGTTTAATTCGAAGCAACGCGAAGAACCTTACCAGGTCTTGACATCCAACTAACGAAGCAGAGATGCATCAGGTGCCCTTCGGGGAAAGTTGAGACAGGTGGTGCATGGTTGTCGTCAGCTCGTGTCGTGAGATGTTGGGTTAAGTCCCGCAACGAGCGCAACCCTTGACTTTAGTTGCCAGCAGGTTGAGCTGGGCACTCTAGAGTGACTGCCGGTGACAAACCGGAGGAAGGTGGGGATGACGTCAAATCATCATGCCCCTTATGACCTGGGCTACACACGTACTACAATGGCCGGTACAACGGGAAGCGAAGCCGCGAGGTGGAGCCAATCCCAGCAAAGCCGGTCTCAGTTCGGATTGCAGGCTGCAACTCGCCTGCATGAAGTCGGAATTGCTAGTAATCGCGGATCAGCATGCCGCGGTGAATACGTTCCCGGGTCTTGTACACACCGCCCGTCACACCACGAGAGTTTACAACACCCGAAGTCGGTGGGGTAACCCGCAAGGGAGCCAGCCGCCGAAGGTGGGGTAGATGATTGGGGTGAAGTCGTAACAAGGTAGCCGTATCGGAAGGTGCGGCTGGATCACCTCCTTTCTATGGAGAATCGTCTTCTGCAATGAAGACATTCAAATCTTAAATCTAGCCGGTCGGCTAGTTGCTCACTCGTTGGTCAGTTTTGAGAGCTCAAACTCTCAAGTAACACTGTCTGTTATTCCGAACATCACAGTCGTGATTGTTTCATAATAACAGCAACTTGATCCTTGAAAACTGGATACCGAAACGAATTTGCGTTTTAGAACATCTTTTAGCTGAAACTTGTGTAAGCAAGTGGAAATAGTTATTAGTTGCTACCGTGATTTTCCTTAGGGAGAACGCATTGGTTAAGCTACTAAGAGCACACGGAGGATGCCTAGGCGCCAGGAGCCGACGAAGGACGTGGCGAACAACGAAACTGCCTCGGGGAGCTGTAAGCAAGCTTTGATCCGGGGGTGTCCGAATGGGGAAACCCAGCTGTGGTAATTCGCAGTTACTCATTTCTGAATACATAGGAAATGCAGAGGCAGACCAGGGGAACTGAAACATCTAAGTACCCTGAGGAAGAGAAAACAATAGTGATTCCGTCAGTAGCGGCGAGCGAACGCGGAACAGCCTAAACCAAGAGGCTTGCCTCTTGGGGTTGTGGGACGTCTCACATGGAGTTACAAAGGAATAGGGTAGGCGAAGAGGTCTGGAAAGGCCCGCGATAGAGGTAAAAGCCCTGTAGCCTAAACTGTGTTCCCTCCGAGACGGATCCCGAGTAGTGCGGGGCACGTGAAACCCCGTATGAATCCAGCAGGACCATCTGCTAAGGCTAAATACTACCTGGCGACCGATAGTGAAACAGTACCGTGAGGGAAAGGTGAAAAGCACCCCGGAAGGGGAGTGAAATAGAACCTGAAACCGTGTGCTTACAAAAAGTCAGAGCCCTATGCTGGACTTGTCCAGCACGGGTGATGGCGTGCCTTTTGTAGAATGAACCGGCGAGTTACGTTTAACATGCAAGGTTAAGGTGAGAAGCCGGAGCCGCAGCGAAAGCGAGTCTGAATAGGGCGACTGAGTATGTGGACGTAGACCCGAAACCGTGTGATCTACCCCTGTCCAGGGTGAAGGTGCGGTAACACGCACTGGAGGCCCGAACCCACGCATGTTGAAAAATGCGGGGATGAGGTGGGGGTAGCGGAGAAATTCCAATCGAACTCGGAGATAGCTGGTTCTCCCCGAAATAGCTTTAGGGCTAGCCTCGGTGAATGGAGTGGTGGAGGTAGAGCACTGATTGGGTGCGGGGCCCGCAAGGGTTACCAAGCTCAGTCAAACTCCGAATGCCATTTACTTCTTGCCGGGAGTCAGACAGTGAGTGCTAAGATCCATTGTCAAAAGGGAAACAGCCCAGACCATCAGCTAAGGTCCCCAAGTGTGTGTTAAGTGGGAAAGGATGTGGAGTTGCACAGACAACCAGGATGTTGGCTTAGAAGCAGCCACCATTGAAAGAGTGCGTAATAGCTCACTGGTCGAGTGACTCTGCGCCGAAAATGTAACGGGGCTAAACACACCACCGAAGCTATGGCTAGATGCTTTGCATCTGGGGTAGGGGAGCGTTGTATGTGGGTTGAAGGTGTACCGTAAGGAGCGCTGGACAGCATACAAGTGAGAATGCCGGTATGAGTAACGAAAAGATCAGTGAGAATCTGATCCGCCGAAAGCCCAAGGTTTCCTGAGGAAGGCTCGTCCGCTCAGGGTAAGTCGGGACCTAAGGCGAGGCCGACAGGCGTAGTCGAAGGACAACAGTTTGAAATTACTGTACCACCGTAATCCGCTATGAGCGATGGGGTGACGCAGGAGGGTAGTGACGCGGACTGATGGATGTCCGTCTAAGCAGTGAGGCTGGTGTGCAGGCAAATCCGCACATCGTTAAGGCTGGGCTGTGATGGGGAGCGAAAATTATAGTAGCGAAGGTCATGATCTCACACTGCCAAGAAAAGCCTCTAGCCAGGAGAAGGTGCCCGTACCGCAAACCGACACAGGTAGGCGAGAAGAGAATTCTAAGGCGCGCGGAAGAACTCTCGTTAAGGAACTCGGCAAAATGACCCCGTAACTTCGGGAGAAGGGGTGCCTCGGTAGGGTGAATAGCCCGAGGGGGCCGCAGTGAAAAGGCCCAAGCGACTGTTTAGCAAAAACACAGGTCTGTGCGAAGCCGCAAGGCGAAGTATACGGGCTGACGCCTGCCCGGTGCTGGAAGGTTAAGGGGAGCGGTTAGGAGCAATCCGAAGCTGTGAACCGAAGCCCCAGTAAACGGCGGCCGTAACTATAACGGTCCTAAGGTAGCGAAATTCCTTGTCAGGTAAATTCTGACCCGCACGAATGGCGTAACGACTTGGGCGCTGTCTCAACGAGAGATCCGGTGAAATTTTAATACCTGTGAAGATGCAGGTTACCCGCGACAAGACGGAAAGACCCCATGGAGCTTTACTGCAGCTTGATATTGAATTTGGGTACGATCTGTACAGGATAGGTGGGAGCCGTGGAGGCAGGAGCGCAAGCTTCTGCGGAGGCGCCGTTGGGATACCACCCTGATCGTATCTAGGTTCTAACCTAGTGCCCTTATCGGGTACGGGGACCGTGTCAGGCGGGCAGTTTGACTGGGGCGGTCGCCTCCTAAAGAGTAACGGAGGCGTTCAAAGGTTCCCTCAGAATGGTTGGAAATCATTCGCAGAGTGCAAAGGCATAAGGGAGCTTGACTGCGAGACCTACAAGTCGAGCAGGGACGAAAGTCGGACTTAGTGATCCGGTGGTACCGCATGGAAGGGCCATCGCTCAACGGATAAAAGCTACCCTGGGGATAACAGGCTTATCTCCCCCAAGAGTCCACATCGACGGGGAGGTTTGGCACCTCGATGTCGGCTCATCGCATCCTGGGGCTGAAGTAGGTCCCAAGGGTTGGGCTGTTCGCCCATTAAAGCGGTACGCGAGCTGGGTTCAGAACGTCGTGAGACAGTTCGGTCCCTATCTGTCGTGGGCGCAGGAAATTTGAGAGGAGCTGTCCTTAGTACGAGAGGACCGGGATGGACGTACCGCTGGTGCATCAGTTGTTCCGCCAGGAGCATGGCTGAGTAGCTACGTACGGACGGGATAAGCGCTGAAAGCATCTAAGCGTGAAGCCCCCCTCAAGATGAGATTTCCCAACATGTAAGACCCCTTGAAGACGACGAGGTAGATAGGTTGGAGGTGGAAGTGCAGCAATGCATGGAGCTGACCAATACTAATCGGTCGAGGGCTTATCCAAAAAATAATTCGCAGATTCGTTTCGGATTCAGTTTTCAGGAATCAAATTGTAATTTATGGAGCTCAAGTAGCTCTGTAAAGAAGATTTGTTTTCAGCATTTGGCGATGCTGAGACCTGAATAATAGCATTTGATATTCAAATGCCCGTTTGGTGGCGATAGCGGAGGGGTTCCACACGTACCCATCCCGAACACGACCGTTAAGCCCTCCAGCGCCGATGGTACTTGGACCGAAGGGTCCTGGGAGAGTAGGACGTTGCCAAGCACACATGACCACTGTTGAGAAATCGACAGTGGTCTTTTTGTTTTTTTAGGAAATCTGAACACAATAGGTGCTGCTGCGCCGAGGGATGGGTCCCATGCTTCACAGCCAGTAACATTTATAAAGAAATCCTGCAAGAAGTGCAACAATGCTGCCCCGTAGAAGCGGTCTATGCTGAAATCCTGCACGAAATGCAACAAATTCAGCGCTAACTTGCTCTAACCACCGAAATTTGTGCAAATAATGCAACAATGTAGCGTAGCCCGTAACTTTTTTAAAGAATTCTTGTAAAAAGTGCAATATTGCTGCTCCTTACAAGCGGCCGATGAGAGAGAAAATAGCCTATGGGCTGGATGTATTCTACCAGAAGGCGTTGAGGTACCAGCATTTTTCACCCGCAGGGTGAGTTTGTTCTATTCCGGGCGAGGGTCTCTTTTTACAACTCCATAACAACTGTCACTCTACTTTATAACATGTTGAGAGTAGGGTAATGGTAGAGAAAATACTATACTCCTGTGGAGGTTATCCCGTTGAATAAGAAGAAGTGGTCTGCTTCTATAGCAGTCCTGTTATGTGCAGGAGGGTTATTCGCCATCAGTGCTGTTGTCGTCCCAAACTTAGTGAACTCTGCTGTTGTCACCAAAGGCAGCGCAGCAGCACAGAATGATCTCAGACTGACACTGCCGGAGAGTACAGTTCCTGTATTGAAAGTAGCGGCACCTGTGCCAGTATCTACTGTCGATGATTACCTGCGGAAGAATATGAACAAGGAGCTAATGGAGCAAATTTATGATTCTCTGAGTAAAGCACCTGAGCCCACGGTAGTTGGCGGCCAGGATCAAACCGAATCTGAGCTTAACCTTCGAACTAAGCGTCAATGGGTGCTGGAAGATCAGTATGAGTATGATGGCCTTCGGCCTCAGAAGCCCCTGCCCTTCGAGGCGGGACAAGGAGATTTATATCTGGATCTAAAGACCAATACGCTCTACGTTCCAGATAGAACTTGGACCGATGAAGAACTGCTGCAGCTTATAGACTGGAACTATCGCCAGGCGTCTGCAGCCTCTCTACGCTTTCCGGAAAAACCTGTTCTTCCTCAAAAGTACAGCGAATCTAAATTCATCATGCGTGCGGTTGAAAGTGTGCGTAAGCTCTACGATGCCGATGTGTCTAAGATGCAAATGGCAACTAATCTGAGAAAAGCGGAATATGGCTTTCCTTCCCAATGGTGGGTGTATTTTTCTCCCTACAAGGAGCGGACCATGCGGGGACAAGGACAGGAGGTATGGAATTACCATGTGATTATCGATACAGAAACCGGAGTGGTAGTGGATACGACAGCAGTTAATTTGGCAGCGATAAGAACGCCTATTGATGAGGCTGCGGCTAAATCAGTCCAAAAGGATCCTAGCTGGATCAAGGAAGCTATACGGATTGTTAAGGATAAGCAAGGTGAGCAAAGGAAAATCGCAAAGGCATATCTGACTGATACCGTGGTGAACAATAAGCGCGGAATGGTTGCGGTAGATGTGTTATTAGAAGACGGCAGCAAATATAATGCGGAATTTCGCTATCCGAGTATGATTTTGCGTTGCCTCATTTATGAGCCTGCCGATAAGGGGAAATAAGCGGGAAGCTTATGTTCAATGAACAAACTAGTCCTGACGATCAAGCAGTTCTTGATTTGTCAGGATTTTTTGGCAGGCGGTTGTGTAAGGTCAGGTTCGGCTTATAGGTTATGGATGCTTTGGAATCTGGTATGATTAAGATTAGGTTACCTATGAAAGGGTATTCTGTGGCTACAGAGTTAGGAGGATATTCGACAGATGGCTCATATACTTGTTGTTGAGGATGAACAGGCGATTAATGATTTAATAACGATGAATCTTAAGCTGGTGGGACATACGTATGCCAAAGCCTATAGCGGCTCGGAGGTAGCGGACATGCTGGAGAAGGAGCGTGCGGATCTAATCTTGCTGGATGTCATGCTTCCCGGACTGGACGGGTTCGGGGTGATGGAGCAGATTGCGCCACTACGGATTCCGGTGATTCTGATTACGGCCCGGGGTGCACTCTCTGACCGGATCAGGGGCTTCGAGCTGGGTGCGGATGATTATATTATTAAGCCTTTTGAGATTCTGGAGCTGCTGGCCCGGATTAATGTCGTGCTGCGGAGGAATGAACAGGCCGCCTCTGCTTTTGTATGCGATAGGGTTGAAGTCCGGTTCACGGAGCGTCAGGTGTGGGTGGATCAGCTGCTGGTGGATCTGACGGCCAGAGAATTCGAACTGCTTGAAGTGCTGATCCGTAACCGGAATATTGCTCTTTCCAGAGAGAAGCTGCTGGAACTGGCATGGGGTTATGATTATGCGGGTGATACCCGTACTGTGGATGTACATATCCGGCAGCTGCGCAAAAAGCTGGGCTGGGAAGAACGGATCAAAACCGTGTTCAAGCTGGGCTACCGGCTGGAAGTTCAGGTCTAGCCATGCGGTTCTGGCATAAGATTCTTCTTGCTGTCCTGGTGCTGTTTATAGCGGCCCTTGATGTGAGTGTCGTGATGGTGTTGAAAAAAAGCTGGCAGCTGAACATGGCGAGTGAGCGTAAACGCGCGGCCAGCGAGCAACTGCTGATTACAAACAGTATATATGAGAATCTGGAATCCAATCGGTTCAGAGGGATGTCGCTCAACCCTGAACTGCTGGTAAGCGTGACTCAATCTTATGGTCAGCATTACCGCAAACAGGGAATAGGATTGGAACTACGTGAGAATGGTCGGCTGCTGTATCCCATTGAGGACGGGGTGAGTCCCGGTCAGGAGGAGACGCGTGCAGCACAGGAAGAACATATCATGACGTTAGCGATGCCGCTCCCGGCTCCCTATCAACATTTGGAACTGGTATACAAGCGCGATATCAGCGGGCTGTACGCTCAGCAGGAGGAGCTTAACCGTTTTTTTGTGATGATTAACTGGATTGTAGGGCCGCTTCTTGTGGTACTGCTCTACCTTTTGATCCGGCATCTGACTAAGCCACTCAAGCTGTTGTCGGAGACGACAAAGACGATTGCCGAAGGCGACTATTCCAATCGTGTGGAGCTGAACAGCAGGGATGAATTCGGAGAGCTGGCCTTCAACTTTAACAAGATGGCTACTGTGATAGAGCAGCGGATGAGCGATCTCGCAGGCATGGCTGAGGATAAACAGCGGATGGTCGATAATCTAGCTCATGAGCTGCGGACACCGCTAACCAGTATGCAGGGATTTGCGGAGCTGCTGACCACGGCTAACATAGATCAGGAGGATCAGGTCAAAGCGGGGCGCTATATTCTCAGCGAGACGGTGAGGTTGAAGAATCTAGCTTTTAAACTGTTGGATCTGTCCGTTCTGCGGCATCAGCCGCTGGTGTTGGCAGAGGTAGATGTGGCTTCGCTGTTCGACACAGTGGCCCAGACCGAGCAGCAGAGGGTAACAGATAACGGATTACGGCTGGAGCTGGATAGCACCATTCCTGCCGTATGGGGAGATGCGGATCTGCTGGCAGCTTTTCTGGTGAATCTGATTGAGAATGCCATTCCTGCGTCCCCGCCAGGCAGCACAATCCGCTTGCTGGCCTATCAGCAGGACGGAGAAGGGGTACTTGAAGTACAGGACAGCGGGAGTGGAATGACAGAAGAACAGAGCAGGCGGGCATTTGAGCCGTTCTACCGTGTAGACCAATCCCGTTCACGGGCCTATGGCAACGCAGGTCTGGGTCTATCTCTATGCCGCCAGATTGCCGAAGCGCATCAGGGCAGAGTTGAGCTGCAATCTGCTCCTGGTGAGGGGACGAGCATCCGGCTTTTTTTAAGCTCCACTTTGTGAAGCTATTTTACAACTCCATAACAACTGCTCCTCTACTCTATAATATCCCGGGATTAAGCTATGGATAGAGTTAATATCCTGAATCCCGATGGAGGTAATACAATTGAACAAGAAAAAGTGGTCTGTTACTATGGCAGTTGTCCTATGCTCAGGCGGTATGTTCGCATTCAGCGGACTCCTTGTCCCCAGTCTGGCGAACTCAGCAGTCATCGCAAAGTACAGTACGGCAACTCCGGTCAGTGCTAAGGCAAGTCCGGCAGGAAGCGCCGTTCCTGTGCTGAAGGTGGAGGCACCCGTGCCGGTATCTACCGTGAATGATGATCTGCTGCTGAAGCAGATGACAGAGGAGCAGATCCAGCAAATCTACGACTATATGGAGCTACCGGGCGATCCGAACACTTCAGGCCGGGAAATGACCGAAGCGGAGATCAATCGCAGGCGGGTGCTGGAAGATCAATATGTCTATGATGGTGTGCGGCCACAGAAGCCTTTGCCGCTACAGGCGGGGCAGGGAGAAGTGTATTTCGATATAAAGACCAATACGTATTATCAACCGGAGCGCACCTGGACGGATGAAGAGCTGCTGCAAATGATTGACTGGTCCTACCGGGTTAATCTTGTGGCATCCAAACGTAATATAACTGCTCCGGCCGTTGCCGTACCGGAGAAATTCAGCAAGGCTGAAGTACAGGCACGGGCGGCTGAAAGTGTGCGCAAGCTGTTCGATGCCGATATCTCCAAGCTGAAAACAAATGTTATGCTGCATGAACCGGGCTATGGCATACCCTCATTTTGGTCGGTTCACTCTGAACCATATAAGTCGCTTACTCTGCTTGGACAAGGTCAGGAATACTGGCAATATAGTGTGCAGATCGATCCTGACACCGGGGTGGTGGTAGATACGACAGCTTTTAACTCTGTGATGAAAAGAACCCCTATCGACGCGGCAGCTGCGGCTGCCATGAAGAAGGATGACAGCTGGGTAAAGGAAGCTACCCGGATTGTAAAGGACAAGCAGGGAGAGAAAAGAAAGATAGTGAAGGCGTATCTGACGGGCACTGAGGTAAACAATACACGCGGGATGGTGGCCGTGGATGTGTTGCTGGAAGACGGCAGCAAATATAATGCGGAATTACGCTATCCGGGTAAACAGCTGCGTTGTCTGATCTATGAGCCTGCCGGTAAGGCTAAGTAAGCGGGAAGCCGTGTTGCTATAGAACTGAATTTATCCTGATGATCAAGTCTCTCTTGATTCATCGGGATTTTTTGTTACATTAGAGAGAAGACAGAAAGGGGTGAGGGGATGAAAAGATTAAATGTGGCGATTCCAACGCCTTTTCATGGGGATGAGGGTCTGAATACAGACGGATTTGCGCCTATCGTGGCTTACCAGCAGCAAAACGGCATCGAATCGCTGCTTATCTCGGGAAGCACTGGCGAGCAGCATTCGCTGAGTATTGAGGAAAGATTAGAAATTATTGATTATTTCAATCAAGAGCGTTCTCCGGGGATGGAGCTGATCTTCGACGTGTCCGCGATAAGAACCCGTGATGCTGTCCGGCTGGTGCAGGCGGTGGAGACATCAGTGATGGATGTGCTGCTGATCGGATTTCCCCCGTATATCCGGCCTACGCAGCAACAGGCGGTTGTTTATGTGGAGGAACTGCTTAGTCATACGAGCAAGCCCGTAGCGCTGTATAATAATCCCGGCCGGACCGGATTTGATCTGACCCCGGAGTCGCTGTACACGTTAATCCTGCGCCATCCGAATATTGTCGGCTACAAGGAAACAGGCGATTTGCAGCGGCATGTGGGAGTGGAGTATCCGGAGGGGTTCATTCTTTTTGCAGCAGGGGATATGAGGCTTGTGGAGAATTTCGCCGCAGGCCCTTGCAATGGCCTCTCCAGTGTGGCGGGAAATCTATACCCCTTGGAGATCAAGAGCGCGGTGGAGCGTCTGCTGCGGAAGGAGCAGGTGGAGGCTGGACCTTTGGAGGACATAGTGGCGCAGGTGTTCAGCGGGCATGCGCTTGTCAACATCAAGCAGCATTACAACCGGTTGGGGATTCCGGCGGGCGTGTGCCGGGCTCCGATTCTCTAGATATGCATATTCGCCTCCTGTAAGACAAAAGCTAGCCTATCTACTGTCAAAAGGAGACGGAGCGATGAATGAAATCTGGAGCGAAATCTGGAAGGCGCTGGTGCTGATCATTGTCGGGATGCTGGTGCTGCGGCTGGCCGGCCGCAAATCGATCTCGCAGATGACGATTCCTACGACGATCGCCATGATCTCAATTGGGACGATTATTGTGCAGCCGATCGCCGATCATAGTATTCTGATTACTATAGTTGCAGCAGCCGTATTCATCATAGTGTTAATTTTAGTGGAATGGCTGCAGGTACGGTGGAATGCTTTTGAGCGGCTAATTAAGGGGCCTGCGGTTATTGTTATTGCGGAGGGACAGCTTCAGCCTAAGAATCTGAGGAAGCTTAGATTAACCGTCGATGAGCTGGAGATGAGCCTGCGGGGACAGGGGATCTCCAGGCTCAGCGATGTCAAAACAGCGACGATTGAGCCTAACGGCCAGCTCGGATATGAATTGCAGGATTCCGCAAAGCCAGTCACTATGGCCCAGGTAGAGGCGCTTTTTGCTACGTACCTGGGCGGAAGCTGTCCAGCGAATGAGACTGCATACCTGGATCAGCCTGATCAGCAGACGGGGCTTTTTGACGAGATTAAGTTGCAGTAGGAGTGTAGAGATGGCTGTAAAATCAGCTAAGCAGAAAAGAAAGGACGGAGTGAGATGAAGCATCCTTTTCACCTGAAGGCGGTATGGAATGGAGGGCGGAACAGCGAAGGGCATATTGATGCGGGCGGACTGCGGACGGTTATATCGATTCCTCAGGAGATGGGCGGGCCGGGAACCGGCACGAACCCGGATGAGATGCTGCTGGGTGCAGCAGCGACCTGTTACCTGATTACTCTGGCCGCAATGCTGGAGCGTTCGGAGATTGTTCCAGAGGCCCTGACCCTGGCGTCTGAAGCGACAGTAGATGTCACGAATAATGTGTTCACGTACGAAAAGATCGTGCACAAGCCTAGCATTGTGCTCCAGGCTGGTGCGACACCGGCGCAGCTGAAGATGGCAGAGCGGCTGGCACATAAGGCTGAAGCCTCCTGTATGATCTCCAGAGCCGTGGCCGGTAACGTCTCTATAGAGACTAAGCCAGTTGTGGAAATCGCGCACGGGAGCGGACAAGCCCGGGTAGAGTTATAGTAGCACAGGGGGATACAGAGCTAGAGCTGCACTGGTGATGCAAAATGCTGCTCCACCTCGTAGCGCGGCAGCTCAACAATTACCGAAGTTCCTTTGGTGAACTCACTCTCGATCCGCAGACGCCCGTCATGCAGCTCGATAATTTCTTTGCAGATGGCGAGGCCCAGGCCGCTGCCGGACTGACGGGAGCGGCCTTTGAAGAATTTGGTGCCAAGCTGCGTCAGATCCGCGGCCTCGATGCCTTCGCCGTTGTCAGCCACGGTGACGCTTATCCGTTCGCCTTCGAGCACTGCGGTAAGGCGGATCTCACCCTCCGCAGGGGTGAACTTGAAAGCATTATCCAGCAAATTGACAAACACCTGCTTCAACCGGTTAAAATCACCGTCCACCGGCAGCGGCTGATCGGGAAGGTCGGCGTAGAGGCGGATCTGCTTCGTCTGCCCCCGGTATCTGAATTGCAGCAGCAGATCCTCCAGCAGGCCTCTGAGATCATACGGCTGGCGCACAATGCGGATCTCTCCGGCCTGAAATTTGGAGAAGTCGAGCAGATCCTCCACCAGTCCGATCAGCCGGTCTGTCTCCCCGGTCATGACCTCAAGCCCCTGCAAGATCTCCTGCCTATCTGATAAATCACCGACCAGCAGCGTTTCCCCCCAGCCTTTGATGGAGGTAAGCGGGGTCCGCAGTTCATGGGTGACGGAGGAGATGAAATCATATTTGAGCTTCTCGCTCTTGAGAATTTCCTCCGACATATAATTCAGCGTTACCGCAAGTGTGCCGACTTCATCGTCATAGCGCCTCGCTGCCCGGACGGCAAAATTACCGGTGGCCATTTCCTTGGCGACCCCGGTCAGCTGCTGGATCGGCCCTACGATCCGTTTGGCGATAATCAGGCTGAGCATGAAGCCGAATCCAATGACGAGTAGCCCGATGACGGCTGCATTGAGTGCGATCCGGATTATAACATGATATAAAGGCTCTGCCGAGACCGAGTACCGCAGCAAGCCGATTGTGCTCCCCGACTCCTTCAGCGCGATAGAGACTGCCATAATTCGTTCCCCGTTCACTGGCTTGATGCTCTGAAAGCTTCCTTTGCCGCTGGTTAGAGCTGCTCTCACATCAGGGGTACTCACCTGCTCTGTACTGGAGAAGCCGAAGGAATTAATGACCACGTGCCCAGCTGGACTCAGCACTTCCACCTTACTGCTCTCCTCAGGGGAGAGATTCTCCAGAATATAACGCGCCCGCTCATTCAAGCTATAACTCTCCAGATACTTATTGAAAAAGGTCGCTGAAGTCGTGGCCCTTGTATTCAATGTCTCCATCGCACTGCCCAGATAATAATAGTGGACAGCAGCGATGAACACTCCCTCCAGCAGCAGCACGATCAGGAGCAGCACAAGGGTAATATAGACGATAAGTCTGGACCTGATTCCCTTCAGCACAATTAGCCCCTCCAAATATATCCGAATCCCCACACGGTCTCGAGGAACTGCGGCCCGGAGGACTCCTGTCCGATCTTCTGGCGGATTCGGCTGATATTCACATCTACAATTTTAAGATCCCCCATGAAGTACTGCCCCCATACGGCTGTCAAAATATCATCCCGGTTCATGGCCTTGTTCGGCTGTTCCATCAGCAGCTTAACGATCATAAACTCGGTTGGGGTCAGCGGGATATCCTGCCCGTCCTTCAATAATTTCCGTTCATCCAGCAATAGTGTAAAAGGCGGCAGCTCGATAAGATTCTCCTGCGGCAGCACTTCTCCCGGATACATCCGGCGGTAGAGCGAGCGCACCCGGGCGACCAGCTCTACCGGACTGAAGGGCTTGACCACATAGTCATCTGCGCCGGATTCCAGGCCCATGACCTTGTCGATTTCCTGGCTTTTGGCGGTGAGCATAATGATTCCCAGCCGGGGGAAGTGTGTCCGCAGAAGGGTGCACACCTCGAACCCGCTGAGTCCGGGCAGCATCAGGTCGAGAATCGCGATGTCAAAATCTCTCTGTTCTCTTGCAATGCGCAGCGCCTCTTCACCGGTAGAAGCCTCCGCGATCTCGAAGCCTGCCCGCTTAAGGTTGATACACAGCAGATCACGGATAGGCTTCTCATCTTCCAGTATCAGCACTTTCATGAACAGCTCTCCTTCTTATTGCCGGGGCTTCTGGGGTGTGCCGGCCAGCTGAACGACTTCATCTAATGTCAGCTTCAGCTGATTATAATTCTGCAGATCGGCCCCCTGCAGCTTGCTGGCGGCATCCGCTGCGGGCATTACGGCAACGAATAGGGTAGGCTCCGTGTCATTGTTAGAGTTCCCCTGCTCATACAGCAGCTTATACTCTCTATTCTCAGCCTTCAGCTGGACCTCTGCGGCAGCCCAGGCCTTCTTCGTCAGCAGGCGAAGCTCCAGCAGCTGAGCCTTCACAGCAGACCCGGTATTCTTGTAGCTGAACTGGAGCTTCTCCCAGGGCTGGGGTGATTCTTCCGGAACCTCCAGCAGGGTCTGGCCCGCCCAGGACTTGGGAATACGGAAGTTGAAGCCCCAGCGGTCGAACTGCTCCTGCACGAAGGTCAGGCCGGTCTGTCCGTCCCACTGATAATATTTGGTGATGAATGGGGTCGCCAAGGGAGCCATGCTCTCCGTACCGGCTGGCGGCACCAGGAAGCCGAATTCCAAGATCCCGTCATTATTCACATCCAGGCTGGACTGCGGGTAGTCCTTAATTGCAATACTGCTGCTGCCAAGCAGGTCAGGAGAGACGGCTGGCGGAGATAGCACCAGATCCTTGCTTGCAGCGAGCGCAGTACGCTGATAATCATCTGTAGCCAGTATATCAGTAAACCTGTCTTTTTCCCAAGTTAGCAGTGAAGTATAGGAGGCATGTGCGCCAATGGCGGCATCGATGACGATTGCTTCCCGGGTAGGGGAAGCCTTGCCGAACTGGGCTTCGATGACATTACCATCGAGCTTCTGGTCAGATAAGGTCTGCAGCGTACCGTCCTTGAGCCGGAGCAACAGGAGATGGGTCTCACGGAGGTTATCTGTGGTGTAGGTACTCTGAAGCAAGGCAATGTCGGTATGGCCGCTCCCGGTCAGGTCGCCAAGGACCAACTGGTCGTAAGGCTGCTTAAGCAGCTCCGTCAGCTTGCCGCCGCTTAGGCTGTAGACCGCCAGCTCTTTGCTTAAGCCCTCCCCGCCGCCGTATCCGAGCAGCAGCTCCTCCGCTCCGTCACCGGTAACATCTGTGAAGGACACTTCATTCAATTCGCTGCCTACCCCGGTAAGGTTAGCCAGCTTGGTCCACTTGCCGTTCTGTTGTGAGAGGAGAAGGGTGTTGATCTC
Source organism: Paenibacillus sp. FSL P2-0136 (assembly GCF_037975325.1). Classification (NCBI taxonomy): domain Bacteria; kingdom Bacillati; phylum Bacillota; class Bacilli; order Caryophanales; family Paenibacillaceae; genus Paenibacillus; species Paenibacillus sp. FSL P2-0136. The sequence goes on along the minus strand of NZ_CP150244.1, from coordinate 6,014,044 downwards.
GTAATCGGTTTTGTCTGTCTTGTAGAAGGCCAGAAGCTCCTCCTGCCCGTCCTTGTCCAGATCCTGTAATTGAATCGCACTGCCGGATTCCGAGTGGATGGGAACCGTTAAATGCGCGTTGGCCGGTAGAAAGGATTTGACGATTCCGGTAAGATTGCCGTCGCTATTCCCCTGTGCCGGGGCTTGAAGCAGATCGCTCGGTGTCTTCATGGTGCCACAGCCGGAGGCGATCAGGCTTAAGAATAAGAGGCTGCTGAGGCCGAAGGTATATTTGTTCATTACAGTTACGCTCCTTAGGATTCATCTGTGGCTAGTATATCCTAACCTTTCGGGCAATTAGTTTCAAAATGGTAAAGGAGCTGACTGAAGATATTAATATGAGATGAAATATGAGATGGAATATGAGATGGAATGGCAGTAACGCAAAGCTTAAACTCGTCGACTGCGGTGAACATTTGGACTTTCGGCCGCTGTTGTATACAGATTTCTTAATTCAAGCCGCTGTTTGCGGTTGAAATCCGTATACAAAGGCGGACGCTATCGCTCCTACAGTTCCAAATTTCCCCTCCGCTCCTTCCCTGCTTTTTGTTAATGGCTTATTCAACTGAAATTGATATCTTCAGTTATCGGGGGGAGGGGCAGGCAAAGACCAGCAGAATGGGGCGCTGTCGCTACCATTCTTACAGTCCAACCCGGTTGGGCGCATGAAGAACGCAAGATGTTATCTTTCCCTATGAAAAAAAGGCTGTCCCAATCAGCTTTTTATGGCTTTCGGGACAACCTGTATTGTCTGGCTATTCTATTGGCCTGAGCGCCGCAGGCTCTGTCCATTGGTAGCAATAACATCCTTATACCAGTGGAAGGATTTCTTGCGGTAGCGCTCCAGGGTTCCGGTATTGTCGTCGTGGCGGTCTACATAGATGAAGCCGTAGCGTTTACTTAGTTCAGCGGTTGACGCACTGACCAGGTCAATACAGCCCCAAGAGGTGTAGCCCATGACTTCAACGCCGTCCTCGATGGCTTCGCCCACCTGCACCAGATGGTCATTCAGGTACTCAATCCGGTAGTCGTCATTGACGGTTGGCACGCCGTCTTCGCCGGTGATCAGCTCATCCTTGGCTCCGAGTCCATTTTCCACAATAAATAGCGGCTTCTGGTAACGGTCATAGAACATATTCAGCACATAGCGCAGACCCTGCGGGTCAATCTGCCAGCCCCATTCGGAAGCCTTCAGGTATGGATTAGGTGCGCCCCCGATGAGGTTGCCTTCCTGGGTACGTTTGCTGCTGTCTCCGGTCTCACAGATGCTCACATAATAGCTGAACGAGATAAAGTCAACGGTATGCTTGAGAATGTCCGCATCGCCAGGCTCCATGTGAATCTCAATGCCGTGCTCTCTGAAGTAACGTTTCATATAGCCAGGGTACACACCTCTCGCATGCACATCTCCGAAGAAGTAATTCATATGCTCTGACTTCATTGCCGCAATGACATCGTCCGGGTTAGGCGTGAGCGGATATGTTGGCATGCTTAGGATCATACAGCCGATTTGGGCCTGCGGATTGATCTCATGTCCGATTTTGACCGCTGTAGCACTTGCGACCAGCTCGTGATGAATGGCCTGGTACAGATCCTGCTTGCTCAGCTTGTCCTTCGGTGTATAGATCCCGCCGCTCATGAATGGCTCGTGCAGGATGGAGTTGATCTCGTTGAAGGTCAGCCAGTACTTCACTTTATCCTTGTAGCGGGTGAATACCGTTCTGGCATACCGTTCATAGAAGCCGACTAGTTGCCGGTTCACCCAGCCGTCATACTGCTTGGACAAGTGCAGCGGAGTTTCGTAGTGGGAGAGGGTCACCAGCGGCTCAATGCCGTATTTGTGACATTCATCGAACAGGTCATCATAGAATTGCAGACCTTGCTCATTAGGCTCCAGCTCGTCGCCGTTCGGGAAGATTCGCGACCAGGCGATGGAGGTACGGAAGACCTTGAAGCCCATTTCGGCAAAAAGCTTAACATCTTCTTTGTACCGGTGGTAAAAGTCGATGCCGACCAGCTTCATATTATCCTCGGTAGGTACCTCGGTGATAGGGCCCCTGATTCCTTGCGGAGCTACGTCTTGAGTGGACAGGCCTTTGCCGTCTTCGTTGTATGCGCCTTCCAATTGGTTCGCAGCGACTGCGCCGCCCCACAGGAAGCCTTCAGGAAATGGTGTATTCATTGATAATCCCGCCTTCTATTAGTTATGGATTCAGATATGGTAAGCTGTTCATAGGTCCTATAATTCAATGCTAAATGTTGTAACGCGTTACATGTCAAGTATTATTATAAAGATGAAAAATTATGTAAGGAGAGCCATCATGTCGAATCTGGATCAAATCGCTAAACTGTCGGGATTCTCCAAAGCTACAGTATCGAGGGTGCTGAATCGTTCTCCCCATGTGAGCCAGGCAACGCGGGAGATCATCCTGAAGATCATGGAAGAGCTGGACTATGTGCCCAATGGCAATGCCATCTCCTTGTCCACAGGAGAGACGATGCAGATCGGGATGGTAACGGAGGGGATTAACGAGGTAATGCTGCCTTTTCTGAACAGCTTCGTGGAGACTGCGAGCCGGCACGGATATCAGACGATTATCTATACCTCCGGGGGTGATCCGGCCAAAGAGCTGCAAGCCTTCGAGGATATGCGGCGCAAAAGAGTTGATGCGCTTGTCATCAGCACCTGCGTTAACGATCAGGCGCTCCTGGGCTCTTACTGCAAATACGGGCCGATTGTCTCCTGGCAGCGGATGGAGCTTCCTGAGATTCAGAGTGTCGCCATGAATCAATATGACGGGTACATGCTGGGACTTGAGCATGTGATCGAACGGGGTTATACGCGGATTGCCAATGCTTGGGGCAGGCCGGCCAGTATGAATACCTTCGGGAGGATACAGGCGTATCAGGATGCTGCCCGCAAATATCATCTGGAGGTGAACCAGGAATGGTCGCAGACAGGGATCTTTTCCATCCGGCAGGGTGAGGAGCTGATCCGCAGGCTGCTGCTGATTGCTGGCGGGCCTCCGAATGCCATCCTTTGCGCCAATGATATGGTAGCGGCAGGGATACTGAGCGAGGCCCGCAGGCTTAAGGTGAAGGTACCGGAGGAGCTGGCGATTGTCGGCTTCGACAACACGGAGCTGGCCCATACGCTGGGGATCACCTCAATTAATAATCCGATTGGCGCACAGGCGCAGAATGCGCTGCATCTGATTCTCGGCAAGCTGGGGGGAACAGAAGCCGGGCAGCAGGAGCTGGAATTTCAGCTCGTACAGAGAGCTACTACTTGAATAAGCCGTGAACCGTCCGATTTGGGCGGGTTCGCGGCTTTTTTGTTATTTAGGAAATTATGGTTTGTCGTCCTTCAGAAAATAATCTTCTGCGCCGCCATGATCCGGCCGATCTCAAAGATAGCGGCGCATTCCACGAAATGAACCTCGGAGATAATCGAATGGTCATGCGTTCTGTAGTAATACCTGCCGTCGGTATACACATGATCATAGATGAGGCTGATGTCATACACCGAGGTGGGGTAGAGCTCCCCTTCGCCCTTGGCGATCCCCGCCGTTATGGAATGATGCCCTGAGCCTTCCACGAAGGAGATGCCAAGAGGGAGCCAGAGGGTAACCTGATGATCCTTATCCTGCCGCCAGCTTCCGTTCAGGGTACCTTCACCGATGCGGATCAGACTGTCGCGCAGCTTGCGGGGAATCCAGGGGGAGGGAAAGACCAGGTCACGTGCCAGGTTGATGATTCTGCTGCTGTTGTCAATCTGCCGCATCAGGAAGTGGAAGCTCCGTCCGTCCAGCGTCACCTCGGCCCATTCATCAAAGAACAGGTTGTCCGAGAACATCCGCTCCATCTGGTCGACCTCCCCGTAGAGCGCGGGCATCAGCATGAGCTGGCTCTGAATACGTCTGCCTATCAGCCGGATGAAGTCCACAATCGGATGGGTCTCGGGCTGGAAATAACCATAATTGATATCATAATAAAAGCCGAGATTCTCATTGATTAAATCCTTGGCAAACGCCATCAGATTATCGAATTCTTGTTTCATCGTCATGCAAAAGCTGCTCCTTCAACCATATGATAATGTGCTTATCATATTACGTGCCATGCTCCCCTGTCTGTGATGAAAACAGCAGGTAAAGATTGGTTTAACAGCAGCTCCGCAGCTTACCCGGCAAACTCCTGGACCTCGTCCAGTGTCGGCAGCGCGGCAATCGCCCCGACCTTGGTGCAGACCATCGCCCCCACCCGGTTGGCGAAGGTGACGAATTCTTGCTGCAGCTCCGCGCTGCGGGTGAAGTCTGCCGGATGGGCCAGCTGGCTGATCCGGCAGAGCAGCGCTCCGATGAAGGCATCGCCGGCACCCGTGGAATCGATGGACTTCACGGTGATGCTCGGAATCAGCAGCCGGGAGTCCGGGGAGGAGATGAGAGTGCCGTCTTTGCCCAGAGTAACGGCTACTGCTCCGGCTCCCCACTCATGCAGCATATCAAGGGCGGCATCACGGTCCGCTTCGCTTGTAATCAGCTGCAGCTCCTCGTCTCTGACCTTTACCAGATCGGCCTTGGAGATACCGGCTCTGGACAGCGTGATGAATTCCTCCTGCCGCCCGGTCCACAGGTCGCCCCGGTAGTTGGGATCGAAGGAGACGAACTGTCCGTTCGCCTTCGCTTCATCCATGAGCGTCATATAGACCTCGCGGAAGGGATCAGCCAGCAGCGCTGTCGCCGAGCCGAAATGAAGCATGGCCGCCTCACGGACGGCTGCCAGGTCAAGCTCTTCCAGCCTGAGCAGCTGGTCTGCCCCGCGGTGGAACACGAAATCGCGTTCTCCGTTCGCTGAGCGCGAGACAAAAGCCAGTGTGGTCGGGCTTGCGGGATCAAGCAGCAGCATCGAGGTATCCACGTTCTGTTCTTCCAGCGTCTGCTTCAGGAAGAAGCCGAAGGGATCGGCTCCGACTTTGCCGAGGAAGGCGGAGTGGCCGCCGAGCCGGGCGATGGCTGCACTTACGTTCGCTGGCGCTCCGCCGGCCTGCTTAGAGAAATGCCGCCCTGCAGTCAGGCTGACATCAACATCGGTGCAAAAGAAATCAATGAGCAGCTCGCCCGCACAAAGGACTGAACCATGTAGTTTCATTGTGAAATAACCTCCAGGCAGAATGGGTTGGTATTAGCTAAGAGCGGGGGTAGAGTCTCTGAATACAACGTCTGTAGCGACATGTGTCACCTGATAAGGCTTGGCAGGGTCCTTGATCCGGGAGAGCAGCATTTCGGCAGAGACAATCCCCATATGACCGCTGTAAATATGTACCGTCGTCAGATGGGGTTCGATGATCCGGGATTCCGAGGCATCGTCGAAGCCGCAGACCGCAACCTGCTCCGGCACCTTGATTCCTCTGTTCTTAAGTGACTTCATGACACGGATTGCGATGAAGTCATTGGCGCAGATGAAGGCGGAGGGCCACTCGTCAAGGGCGTCCAGCTGCTGATCCATCCAGTCCGCCTCCAGCATGTAGTCCCGGTCCTGACCCACAATGCATAATTCGGGATTGAGCGGAATACCGGCCGCAGAGAGTGCCCGATTGAAGCCGATCCAGCGTTCATTGAAGCTGCGGCAGTGGTTGTAATCGCCTACAAAACCGAAGCTCTGCACTCCCTGATCCATCAGCTTGCGGGTCATGGAACATACACTGTGCTCATTCTCCATGAGCATCAGATCTGCCTTCAGCTCCGGATAAATAATATCGGACGCGCAGTCAATGAAGATCGTTGGAATGCCGAGCTCGGTAACCAGCCCGCTGTATTCTTTACTGAACATTTCAATACAAATGATGCCGTCCACATTCGCAGGCTCAAAATTGCCGGGCAGAGTCATACCGTTAATATCGTTCTCCCGGACAAAATAAATGGACAAGGTATAGCCTTCGGTACTGATACGCTTCTCCAGTCCGCTGAGCAGCTGGGAACCGAAGTGGGAGCTGTTGGGGAGATTGCTGGTCAAAAGGGCGATATTGCCCTGATTCTCAGAGGCGCTGCCTGCTGCTTCCAGATAGGAGAATTGTTTATATTTGAGCTCGACGGCCTTGTTGATGACCTTCTCCCGGGTCTCAGGAGGAATGCTCTCTGCACCGTTCAGGGCTTTGGAGGCCGTATTTCTGGAGATGCCTAGCGCATCTGCAATGTCTTGAATGGTGACCTTTGCTTTCTTCATCACTGTGTTCCACCTTTGTTTCCCCGTATTAGTAACCTCTGCTACCTAATATATAGCATTTACTCAAAATTGACAACGTGATTTTACAAATGCACAAATTAATTTTACAATTCAAAAATTAAAGACACCTTTAAGTGCTAATATCTATGTTAATGTTACATTTGCACTGTATAATGCACGGTTTTAATTATTTTTTGTGCAAAATGTATTGACTTATAATCACGATCTCTGATAAATTGTAAAGGCAAAACATGTTCAAATGTAAATTTGAAAACCTATTCATTTTGTTAAATGTAAATTAATAGTTAGACCGGAGGTGGGTAACCTAACCGTCAGGAGGATAGACAGATCCGGGCGGACCTATGCCATGTGAATGGCAAGCTAGCAGCGGCCCTGCTGCGCAGCAGCATTAGCACAGCCGCACTGTAAGGAGGGGGAAAATTGGCAAATCCGATAGTTCAACAAAGGGGTACTGAACTCAAATCACGTAAATCAATTCTAAGCTATCTGCGCCGGAATTATATCCTGTATTTATTCTTGGCTCCGGCCGTAATTCTTACCGTTATATTCAAATACGTTCCAATGTACGGCGCTATTATTGCCTTCAAGGATTTCAGCCCGCGCAGAGGCATCCTGGGCAGCGCATGGGTGGGCTTCGAGCATTTCGAGCGGTTCCTCTCCTCGCCGAATTTCTACGATATTCTAATGAATACGCTTAAATTAAGCGCCTACGGGCTGATTCTGGGTTTTCCGGTGCCTATTGTGCTGGCGCTTATGCTGAATCTGATCCGCAGCGCGAAGCTGAAGAAGAACATCCAGCTGATTGTGTATGCACCTAACTTTATCTCGGTTGTGGTTGTCGCAGGGATGCTGTTTGTCTTTCTGTCGCCGACAGGTGTGGTGAACGCGCTCATTACTACTTTTACAGGTAAGCCGGTGTCCTTCATGAGTGATCCCGCTTACTTCCGTACCGTATATATTCTGTCAGGCATCTGGCAGACGGCAGGCTGGTCCTCGATTATCTATGTAGCTACGCTGGCCGGTGTAGATCCGCAGCTTCATGATGCGGCGACGATTGACGGTGCCTCCCTGCTGAAGCGCATCCGCCATATCGATCTGCCCGCGCTGAGGCCGGTGATGGCCGTGCTGTTCATCCTTGCCGCAGGCGGCATCATGTCCATCGGCTATGAGAAGGCCTTCCTGATGCAGACGGCGCTCAATACCCCGACCTCGGAGATCATTGCGACCTATGTCTACAAGGTGGGTCTGCAGGCCGGCGATTATGCCTATTCCACCGCGATCGGATTATTCAATTCCGTCATTAACGTAATCCTGCTGGTCTTCGTCAATACGGTCGTCAAACGGCTGAACGAAGGGGAAGGGCTGTATTAAAAGGAGGTAAGTATGGATATTCAATATTCCGGGAAGGACCGGATTCTGGTTGTTATCACGTATATATTGCTTGGTTTGTTCATCCTGGTCATTCTGTTTCCGCTGGTGTATGTCGTGCTGGCCTCCTTCTTAACACCGAATGTGCTCATTACCAAGGGGCTGGCCATTGCGCCGTCGGACTGGACCATTACAGGCTACGTCAAAATTCTCAGCAACGACGCGATGATCCGCGGCTTCTTCAACGCTTTGTTCTACTCTGCCGCCTTCGCGCTGGCTACGGTATTCTTCTCCGTCTTCGCGGCGTATCCGCTGTCTATTGAGGGGCTGGCCGGGAAGCGGCCGGTAATGATCTTCTTCCTGATTACGATGTTCTTCGGCGGCGGTCTGATTCCGACCTATCTGGTCGTGAAGGATCTGGGGATGCTGAATACGGTGTGGGCGGTGATCCTGCCGGGGGCGATCAGCGTGTTCAATATTATTCTGGCGAAGACCTATTTCCAGGGCCTGCCCAAGGAGCTGTTTCAGGCGGCGAGTATCGACGGGGCGTCTGATCTGGGCATTTTCTTCCGGATTGTATTGCCGCTGTCCAAACCAATTATCTTCGTGCTGGCTTTATATGCCTTCGTGGGGCAGTGGAACTCTTATTTCGATGCCATGATTTATCTGGACGATTCCCGGCTGTTCCCGCTGCAGCTGGTGCTGCGTTCGATCCTGATTCAGAATCAGGTGCAGCCCGGCATGATTGCCGATGCACTGGCCCAGGCGGAGCTTAAGAAATTGTCTGAAATGATCAAATATTCTGCCATTGTTATCTCCAGTCTGCCGCTTATCGTGATGTATCCGTTCTTCCAGAAATACTTCGAGAAGGGCGCCATGGTCGGCTCCATTAAATAATATTAGGGGGAATCTCATATGAAAAAAACATTGCAAACCTTGTCTGTGCTGGCACTCTCGGCTTCCGTGCTTGCGGGCTGCGGCGGAGGGGGCGACAATTCCTCGGCTTCGGAGGATTACAAGCTGGAGAATGTGACGCTGCCTCTTAAAGAGAAGGTATCGCTGCACTTCATGTCCCAGAGCTCAGCGCTGGCGCCTGCCGATCCGAACGAGAAGCTGATCTACAAGCGGCTGGAGGAGAAGTCCGGGGTCCACATCGATTTCACCAACTACACGAACGACGCTTTTATTGAGAAAAGAAATCTGGCTGTAGCCAGCGGAGACCTGCCGGATGCAATCATCGATGCCGCGTATTCGGATTATGATCTGCTGACCCTGGGCAAGGACGGAACGATTGTGCCGCTGGAGGAGCTGATCGAGAAATACATGCCGAATCTGCAGAAGGTGCTGGCCGCCGCGCCGGAGTACAAATCGATGATGACTGCGCAGGACGGGCATATCTATGCTTTTCCATGGATTGAAGAGCTGGGCTCCGGCAAGGAGAGCATTCATTCGGTCAACGGGATGCCGTGGATCAATGTGGAATGGCTGAAGAAGCTGGGACTCGCTATGCCAACTACGACGGAGGAGCTGAAGAAGGTGCTGGTTGCCTTCAAGAATGATGATCCGAACGGGAACGGCCAGAAGGATGAGATCCCGCTGTCTTTTGTGCTGAATAACGGCAATGAGGATATGAACTTCCTGTTCGGCTCGTTCGGTCTCGGGGATAACGGCGATCACACGGTGGTTACCAATGACGGCAAAGTGGTCTTCACCGCAGGTCAGGATGGATATAAAGAGGGCATTAAGTATCTGAACGAGCTGTACCAGCTGGATCTGATCGACGAAGAGGCGTTTGAACAGGATTACAACACCTATCTGGCCAAAGGGCAGAGCGGGCGCTACGGTCTCTATTTCCAGTGGGATAAAGCCAATATTACCGGGTTCAACGATAAATATGATCTGATGCAGCCGCTTGCCGGACCGGACGGAGAGGTCAATGTAGCCCGTACGAACAACTTCGGTTTTGACCGTGGACGGATGGTTATTGCCGGTTCAAACAAGAATCTGGAGCTTACCGCCAAGTGGATTGACCAGCTCTATGAGCCGCAGCAGTCGGTTGAGGACAACTGGGGAACGTATGGGGATGAGACACAGCAGAATATTTTTGAATACGATGAATCGGCCAAAATGCTGAAGCATCTGCCGCTGGAAGGCGCGGCTCCGGTTGAATTGCGCCAGAAAACCAGCATCGGCGGTCCGCTGGCGATCCTCGATGAATACTACGGTAAGGTGACTACCAAGCCGGATGATGCTGCTTGGCGGCTGGACCTCATGAAGGAGAAGCTGGTGCCTTATATGAAGGCCGATAACAACTTCCCGCGTGTCTTCTACTCCCTGGAGGATCAGAAGGAATTGACCGCGATTGAGACGGACCTGTTCGCTTATGTGAACCGCAAGCGCGCGGAATGGACCAAGACCGGGAAAGTGGAAGAAGAATGGAAGGATTACCAGGCAGAGCTGTCCAGACTCGGGCTGGACAAATGGCTGGAGATCAAGCAAAGAGGATATGACAGCTATCTCAAGAATAAAGGCTGAGACTGCACTAGCCGCGGAACATGATGAACTTATAAATAGATAAAGGTGGTAATGGAGTGGAAATTATCGGGAGAACCAAACACAGGCCGGCGCTGCATTTTACGCCGGAGCAGCATTGGCTGAATGATCCGAATGGACTGGTTTATTACGAAGGGGAGTATCATTTGTTCTATCAGTATCATCCGCATTCCTCCATCTGGGGGCCGATGCACTGGGGTCATGCCGTCAGTAAGGATCTGATTAACTGGGAGGAGCTGAACATTGCGCTGTATCCGGATGATCACGGCTATGCGTTCTCCGGCAGCGCAGTCGTTGACTGGAATAATACCAGCGGGCTGTTCCCGGAGAAGCCGGGTATCGTTGCCATCTATACCAGTCATCAGGAGCCGACGGAATCGTCGCCTGCCGTGCAGAGACAGAGCCTGGCCTACAGCCATGACAATGGCCGGACCTGGATCAAGTATGCAGGCAACCCGGTGCTGACGCATCCTTCCAAGGCCGATTTCCGTGATCCGAAGGTGTTCTGGTCTGAAGCTCACGGGAAATGGGTGATGGTGCTGGCGACCGATCAGACGATCACGTTCTACTCCTCCCCGAATCTGCGGGAGTGGAGCCTGGAGAGTGAATTCGGTGAGGGTGCAGGCTCTCATGATGCCGTATGGGAATGCCCGGATCTCTTCGAGCTCCCGGTGGAAGGGACAGGAGACAGCAAGTGGGTGCTGCTGGTCAGCATCGGTGATAACAGCGGGGCGAGATACGGCTCGCGGACGCAATATTTCGTCGGTGGCTTCGACGGCTCCGTCTTCACACCGGAGCACAGCGACATCCGCTGGCTGGATTATGGCAAAGACAATTACGCAGGGGTCAGCTTCTCCGACATTCCGGCTGCGGACGGGCGGCGGATCTTCATCGGCTGGATGAGCAACTGGCGGTATGCCAATCAGGTTCCAAGCCAGGGCTGGCGCGGAGCGATGACGATTCCGCGGGTACTGACGCTCCATGATGCGGCAGACGGCCGGATGATGATCCGCCAGCAGCCGGTAGCAGAGCTGGATCGTTACTTCGCGGCAGAGTCTGCGGCATTGCCAGAGATGCTGCTGATACCGGGCGAGCGCCAGGATATCAAGTGCAAGGATTCAGCCCTGGAGCTGCGGCTTACGCTTACGGACAATGAAGCGGAAGAATTCGGTCTTATTATTCATCATACAGCTACTGAGTATACTGAACTCATTTACTCTGCTGCTGAAGACACTCTAACCCTGCACAGAGATCAGTCCGGCGAGACCGGCTTCTCAGAAATATTTCCCGATCTCCAGAGCACCGGGGGAATCGGCAGCCTGAAGAGCCTGCGTATCCTGCTGGATGCCTGTTCGGTGGAGGTATTCGCCAATGACGGCCTTGCCGCCATCACCAGCCTGGTCTTCCCTGGAGGCATCTGCTCGGGCCTAAGCTTCTATGCTAAGGGCGGCAGTGTACGGCTCCAGGGCGGGCGCCTGTCTTTCATGGAATAAATAATCAATAGAATGAATCCCGGACAAGGGTGTTCCGCACAGCCATGAGGTCATGGCTTGCTGAGCACCCTTTTTGGTATGGCGGGAACACCGCAGCCATGGCTGGAGGCCATGCCCGTATTCGAGTAAAAAACGGTGGACTGGTTTCAGCCAGCCCTAGACGCCTGGTGCTGCCGTACGGACCGGAAACATCCGGCTGAACAGGAAGCGGGTCAGCGGACCGGCCACCAGCAGCTGGAGCGGCAGGGCGCAGATGAAATTAAGCCCCAGGATGGCGAAGTAATGACGGAAGAAGTTGTCCCCGAATCCGAAGTGTGCTAGTGTGCCGTATAGAGACATGAGAATGACCATGCCGCAGACCATGAAGCACGAGATCGTCAGCACTTTGCGGATCTGGGGTGCGGACGGCTTCACTATTTTGAAGGCCAGCCCTTTGGCAATTCTGCCAACCACCACAATGTCGCAGAACAGGGCAACGGCAAGTGCCGGGAGCAAGCCCACAGCCACATCCGTGAGCAGTCTGCTGTTGAGTCCGTTCGCTATAATCACATTGTAAAAAGACATAAAGAAGACCATGCAAAAACACATCATACTGGTGAAAATTAAAGCTTCCTTTTTGTTACTGCCCATGTTTCCGAACTCCCTTAAATGTAAGTTTGTCAAACTTCACTTATAGTAGCAGTGGGATGGATTATTGTCAACCTGGTTGACAATTGGAGCGACAGTAATTCTCGGTTAGACGGAACTGCATTTCTATCTATGGAGGTCTTGTAAATGAAGGAATATATGAGCGGGTTGAATCTTGTCGATATGATCAGCGAGAAGCATAAGGTGCTGCGGGACAAGGTGAACCAGATGAGCGGCGAGCCGCTGAATAAGACAGAGACGCATATTCTGGCGATGCTGGAGCAGCACGGCGTTCTGTCCATTTCGGAGATCAGCAGGCTGATCAGCATTTCCCGCCAGGGGACGCAAAAGACGATCAACAATCTGCTGGCTGAAGGTTACGTGGATACTGCTGCTAAGGAAGGGAATAGCCGGGACAAGCCTATCGTGCTCACTGCGAAGGGGACAGCGGCTTGCCGGAGTATGCTGGAGATCAAGCAGAATATTGAAGCCGAAATCACGGCACGGATCGGCAGGGAGCAGGTGGAGCTGCTGCGGACGCTGCTTACACAGGACTGGCTCTAAGACATCCTGAAAATGGCTGAATATAGCAAAAAAAGCTGAAATAAGCAAAAGGGACCGAGCGGAAAGCCTGCTTGGTCCCTTTTGCTGTGTCTTTCGGCGAATATCATTTGTTATTCATGGTTTGGGGTTTGTCTAGGATATCTGCATATATACAGATGGTGATAAAAGAATTAATGTAGTATCGAACGGCAGCAAAAATAGTGTCTGTATCCAATTAAAGGTCCAGATTTTATTCGTGCACCAGGGGTAATATAACAATAAAAAAGTCGGTGAGTGATGATGATGTCTTCGGTAAAAAGGTTCCTGATCGGACGGCCGCTGAAGTCCGATCAGCTGGGAGAACAGAAGCTTAACAAAACCAAGGCCCTAGCCATACTGTCCTCAGATGCTTTGTCCTCTGTGGCCTATGGCCCGGAGCAGATTCTGCTGGTGCTGATCACGGTTAGTACAGCCGCATTCTGGTATTCCATTCCGATTGCAGGCGGAGTACTCGTGCTGCTGCTGGCCCTGATACTCTCCTATAGGCAGATCATCTTCGCCTATCCTCAAGGCGGCGGAGCTTATGTTGTATCCAAGGAGAATCTGGGTAAATATCCGGGTCTGATTGCCGGGGGCTCCTTGCTCGTTGATTATATACTTACCGTAGCGGTCAGTGTCTCTGCGGGAACGGATGCGATCACTTCAGCTTTTCCGAGCCTGCATCCTTATAATGTGATAATTGCCATCATCTTCGTCCTGCTGATCACGACACTGAATCTGCGCGGGGTCACCGAGTCGGCCTCTTTCCTGGCGTACCCGGTCTATCTGTTCGTACTGGCGATGTTCATTATGATCGGGCTGGGCCTGTTCAATGTGCTGACCGGAAGAGTACCTGCGGAGCTTCACACCTCACTGGGAACACCGGTGGCCGGAATCAGCCTGTTCCTGCTGCTGCGGGCGTTCTCCTCAGGCAGCTCGGCGCTGACTGGGGTGGAGGCCATATCGAATGCGATCCCCAATTTCAAGGCACCGGCACCGAATAATGCAGCCAAAACCTTGGCGGCGATGGGAATTCTGCTCGCGCTGTTATTCTCAGGCATCGTGTTCCTGGCGTATTATTACGGCATTGCTCCGCGTGAACAGGTTACGGTGGTGTCCGATATTGCCGAGCATGTCTTTGGCCGCAACTTCATGTATTATGTCGTGCAGGGAACGACAGCCTTAATTCTGGTTCTGGCGGCGAACACGGGATATTCCGCATTTCCGCTGTTGGCTGTGAATCTGGCGAAGGATAAATTCATTCCCCGGATGTTCACTGTGCGCGGAGACCGTCTGGGGTACTCGAACGGAATTCTCAGCCTGGGCATCCTGTCGATTATCCTGATCATTGCCTTTGAGGGGCGGACGGAGCATCTCATTCCGCTGTATGCAGTCGGGGTCTTCATCCCGTTCACCCTGTCGCAGACAGGCATGATCGTCAAATGGCTCCGGCACAAGCCAGAGGGCTGGCTGCCTAAGCTGATCATCAATGCAATCGGGGCGCTGATCAGCTTCATTGTCACGATGATGTTCTTCCTGACCAAATTCACGCAGGTCTGGCCGGTCTTGGTCTTCCTGCCGCTGATTATCCTGTTCTTCTACCGCATCTACAAGCATTATGAATCGGTCGCCGATCAATTGCGGGTAGCCACCTGCGGGGAGCCGCCGCTTGCGATTGAAGGGAATATTATCATCCTGCCGGTAGCAGGGATTACCCATGTGGTGGAGAATTCCTTGCGGTATGCTAAGTCGCTGAGTGCGCAGCAGATTATCGCCGTCCACATCCCGTTCGAGCGGGAGGATGACGCTATTTTCGAAGAGAAGTGGAAGAAATTCCATCCTGAAGTACGGCTGGTAACGCTGTATTCACCTTACCGCAGCATCATTCATCCATTGACCAAGTTCATTGATACGGTTCAGCGCAAGGCCAGCGAGTCGAATTATCAGGTGACCGTCATTGTCCCTCAATTCATACCGAAGAAGGGCTGGCATAACATTCTGCATAACCAGTCGAGCCTGCTGATCCGCGCGCATCTGCTGTACCGGCGCAATGTAATTATCACTACCGTCCCTTATCATTTGAAAAAATAACAGGATTATGCACATGGAAGCCTCCAGCTTACGGATATCCGCAGGCTGGGGGCTTTCTGTACCTCCCCGGGATGTGTTAAGCTTGACTCCATAAGAGAAGATTCGCTTCTTCAAGGTACGGTTAAGCTAGTAGCAACAGTCAGCGGATGGAGGGACAGAGGTTGAAGAAACGCAGGTTGAACGGGACTCGAATTAAGGCAATACTGATGATGCTTATGCTTGTCCTGCTGCTTACAGGATGCGCGCAAGGCACCGCCCATGTAACCGTGAAGAAGGACGGCTCCCTGGATCTGGCCTTCAGTCTTATGCTGGATGCCCGGGCAGAGAAGCTGGTCAGCGGCAAAGTGGAGGAGCTTCTAACCACCCGGCTGGCGGCCGCAGGCATAGAGCTGAAGAAGACAGCAAGCGGCAAATCAACGGAATATCAATTTCATAAATCGTATGCTTCGATGGAGGAGCTGAAGAATAGCAGCAGCGGCTTTGATATTGTAGAGGCCAAGGTGGGACAGACGGACAGGTGGCTGTATACCAAATACGATGTGGTGGCCCAGCCTAAGCTGAACGCCTACTCCGATGAGATTATCGACGGCATCGGCAGCTTGAATGTGCCTAAGTCCCTGGTGCGGCTGCTGATGGGCAGCTTCTCCGTCGATTTCAAATTAACGATTCCCTATGATCTATACGGGGCTAATAATGCGGCCGAGCAAGACGGCAACACGTTAACCTGGCATGTGTCCCTTGCGGATTCCGAGCCGATTCAGCTGGTAGTCTATGTACCGGATATCAGGAATATTGCGATTACTGCAGGCGGCATCTTGCTTATTCTGGCTGTATTTCTTACATGGTTTATCAGAAAAAGAAAGCTGAAGAGGCTCAAGGCCCCGCCTGAAGGCAAGGCCCCTACTCATCGCCCGGGACCGATCTAAGCTTCGTGTGGAAGCTCTCCCGGTACTGCCCCGGGGTCATCCCCTCCTGCTTACGGAAGGAACGGATGAAATTCTGTGAATTATTGTATCTCAGGCGGGAGGCGATATCCTTCACGGGCATATCGGTCTCCTCCAGCCATTTCTTGGCCATTTTGAACCGGTACATGGTCAGGTAATCACTGAAATAATACTGCGTCTCCTTGCGGAATACACTGCTGATGTAGTTGGCGTTATAATGCAGCCGGGAAGCACACTCCTCCAGCGTCAGATCCTGGTCATACTCATGCTGGACGATGTCGATCAGCTTCTCGGAGATATTATGATACTGGGCGTTCTGCCTGCTGTGGAAGATGACGATGACCGGCTGGATCACGATGGTCCAGAACCAGTCTTCAATCTCGGCCACGATATGCAGATCGGTCAGCTCCTCGAACAGGGAACCGCCCGCGTGATAGATCTGATTCAGCGTAATTCCCGATTCCTGCATCATAATGAGCGTATTGTTCAGCAGCCGGGTCAGCGGAATCTGATATTCCTGCGGCGACAGTCCCAGCGCAAAAATACACTTGAACAGCTTATGCAGCAGCTCCTTCGCCTTATCGCTGTCCGCCAGCTTGATGGCATCCATCAGGTCATTTTCCGTGTGGGTCGGGTAGTTCAAATTGAGATAATGCTTGCCGGAATTGATATTCTCGTACTGGATAATGATGCCTTTGCCCAGGGTAATCCGGTGCTTCAGAGCCTCCAGGCTTTCCCGGTAGGCAATGGACATTTTGTCAAACGAATGAAACGGCAGGCTCAGCCCAATGCTGACCTGCAGCTTCAGGACCCCGTTAATCTCCTGCTGGAGCTTCTCCGTCAGCGCATAGAGCATCCGGTGAAAAGCTTCCGTGCTCTCCTCCTCACTGCCTATGACGACAGTCAGGGCATGGCCCATCATCACAGGGGTTAGCCTGTGCTGCGCAGAGACCAGCTCCTGAGTCATATTATGCGCTGCAAATAAGAGCAGATTGAGATCCTTTTTCTCATAGCTATTCTCCTCGGAGAAGTCGATGCTCAGCGTAATGACAGCCATCGTCTTCCATTCCTCGACTTGCTTACCGTACCCGTATTGCACAAGCTCCTCCATCAGCTCGCGTCTTCTCAGATTACCTCCGAACGCCTGAATCAGAAAAAAGGTCCGCACCTGTCCGAGATGCTGGCTAACCTCCTTCTCCAGCTGCGACTTCGATTGGAACAGGGAATGGACCTGCTCACCGATGAGCTGGAATTCATCCGTACGCCCTGCCCGCAGACCGGGACGGCGCAGTCCAATCTGGGTCAACAGCCGTTCGATGGGTGTGTACATACGCCGGGAGCCGAGCCAGGCAAGCAGCACAGACAAGAGCAGCATGAACGTGCAGACGAATACCGTGTAAGTGCCGATTTTGCCGGATTCGCGGGTCAGACTCTTAATGGAGGTGGCCGACAGATAGATCCAGCCGTTCAACTGGGAACGCATATAGGTGATCGAGTAATCAGCTTCATTAAGCTTGGTCTTGAATTGTCCCGATGGCTCAGTGGTAGCGGCGATCTGCTCGAATCCCGTGAATCCGGCCGCTGTGGCAGGCTCTCCGATCAGCTTGCGGTCCGGATGCAGCAGAATCCGACCGCTTTTATCCAGCACCATAATACTGTCCAGCGGCTGCATATCGGGATTAATGAAGTCCTGGAGACTGCAGGCCGGAATATTGGCCAGAGCCAGTCCGTATTTCTGCAGCTTGGTGGTCGGCAGCTTCTTAATCAGGCTGATGCTGTAATTGCAGCCGGTCACGTTAATGCTCTCTTCACTGTAGAACAGGGAGGAGGGGTTCAGCACCCAAGAAGAGCTGCCTTCCACATTCAGCAGATTCGTCAGCTGCTCGTAATTGCGGTATTCATTCAGCCGGTAGAGCCCTGAATTCTTGATCATCCAGTTCTGGCGCTGATTGAGCAGGATGACATCCTCCAGCTTCGTATCGAAGGACTGCATATTGCGGATTTCATTGCGGATGTCGTTATATAAAATGAAATCGTTTTCACTAAGCGGGTTGTTCAGCGCCTTCTTCAGCACCGAAGAGTTTACGACCTGGTTCAGTGTCTGGTTGACAGTATTCAGCTTATGCTCTACATTTGAGGTAATTTGTAAAATGAGCTCCTTTTTGCTTTCATTAACATTTTTTTGAATCTCGCTGGAGGATGTGAAATAGGAGAACGAACCAATGAACAGCACCGGCAGGATGCTGATGGCGAACGCGAACATAGTTAATTTACTGAGAAAGCTAAGATGTTTCAACAGCGTTCAGCACCTTTGCATGAAATAGAAAAATCACTGTCTTAAGTGTATGCATCACGAAGGATAATAACAATAATCATCTGGTGCCGCAATAATCATTTTCTCTAATCATTCGCTAATATGTTTAATTTCTCAATGAGTACATAAGACACACTAAAGATTTTACCTTGAAGCATAATCGTCACTGCGGTGAACATTTGGACTTCCAGCCGCTGTTGTCAACAGATTTCCTGATTCAATCCGCTCTTCGCGGGTGAAATCCGTTGACAAAGGCGGACGCTACCGCTCCTCCAGTTCCAAATTTCCCCTCCGCTTCTTTGCTTTTTATTGTTATCCTAAGTGATTCTTATTGTAGATCATTCATCAATATAAAAATTACGCTTCAGGGGGTTATGGAATGTTCAACCGGTTAACGGGCAGGAAGAAAGCTCTTGCAGGGTGCTTCATCCTATTCTTATTGTTCATTATATTAAGCGCTTGCAGCGGGGATGAGTCTGGGCGTTCCGATTCAGCGGGGGCATCGGCACCGATCTCGATTCTGGCACCGCTGCATTTTCCGCAGACGCCTTCAGTGGAGCTGATTGCCGAGATTGAGAGACTGACCGGGACTCAGCTCGATATTACCTGGGTGCCGGAAGGCGTCTACACGGACAAAATGAATACCGCACTGACCACCGGCTCCCTCGGCAAAGTAACGTTCGTGAAATTCACCGATTATAATCCGGTCAAGAATATGATCCGCTCGGGCGCTTTTTGGGAGATTGGTCCCTATCTGGCGGAATTTCCGAATCTCAGTCAATTGAATGCGGCGATTCTTAAGCAGACTTCGGTGGACGGGGGAATCTATGGTCTCTATACAGAAAGACCGGCTTCCCGGCAAGGCATTATTATCCGCAAGGACTGGCTGGAGAAGCTGCATCTCAGTCCGCCCGGAACGCTGGAGGAACTCTATGAGGTGATGAAGCAGTTCACCACGAATGACCCGGACGGCAACGGCAAGGCAGACACCCTCGGACTGGTGGACCGTAACGATCTGGTGTACGGGGTATTCAAGACGTTAAGCTCCTATTTCGGCACGCCGAATAACTGGAAAATCGAAGATGGACAGTTCATCCCGGAATTCGCCACCCCTGAATATATGGACACGATGAACTTCATGCGCAAATTATACAAGGAAGGGATCATTAACCAGGATTTCGCCCTGACCAGCAAGGAAGTGCAGCGGGACAAATTCATCCGGGGAACGGCCGGGATCTTCATCGGGAGTATGACGGATGTGCAGCGGCTCTCCATTGAGGCCAAGGCGATCAACCCCAAAGCAGAGCTGACGCTGATTAACAGGATTAAAGGGCCGGACGGATATAAGGTATGGTCCATACCGAAGTACAACGGCTTGTACCTCTTTTCACGTAAAGCCATTGCTACCGAGCAGGAGCTGAAGCAGGTGCTGGGATTCTTCGACCGCACGATGGATGAGGATGTAGCGGGCCTGATGGCCTACGGCTTCGAGGGCCGCCACTATAAGCTGGACGGGGAAGGCAAAGTGATTCTTCCGGAAGAAACGTCCCAGCTTCGGGTGTATGAGGTCAATCCGCTCAATTCCCTGATGATCGCTGATGTAGGCAATACCCATATCAAGGAGGTCGCACAAAAGGAGCAGCTCACCGCCCTGGCCGACCAGCTCAGCCGGGATAACGAGCAGTTTCTGGTCGATGACCCTACCGTCTCGCTAACCTCGCCGACCTATGACGAGAAGAACGCCGAGCTGTCCGCGATCATCGTGGATGCCACCTACAATTATATTCTCGGCAACATCGACGCCGCCGGCTTCGCCGGGGAGGTCGAGAAATGGCACGCCAGCGGCGGCAGCCTGATTATTCAGGAGTACGGGGAGGCGGAGGGGAAGGCGCGGGAGGGGGAGGAGTGAGAGGATAATTTACCAATATTATGATAGGATGATATTTATACCTCAACTGTTGATATAAGGAGAAAACATGAAACCAATCGTTATCCAACCTGTGAACGCCCAGAATTGGGAAGAAGCTCTAGAGATATCTGTCTGTAAAGAGCATAGGCACTTCGTTCCTTCAGTGATGGAGTCGCTCGCGTATGCTTATATCAAGCCGTGGGATGAAGCGTTAGATCCGTATATTCTGTCCATAGACGGCAGTATCATTGGCTTCTTTTACATTTCATATACACCTGGCAGCTCAGATAATTACTGGATCGGCGGGTTTCAGATTGACCACAAGCACCAACGAAAAGGCTATGGGCAACAAGCTATGGTAGAAATCATTAAATTCATTAAAGAAATCCATCCGAAGTGTAGCTTAATATCCTTAACTGTGGAACAAAGAAATTCAGTTGCAATGAAGTTGTATGAAGAATTAGGATTTATCAGTGAACAACTTTTGAACCAAGATGGAGAGAGAATCTATAATCTCCTGCTTAACTGAAGTAGCAAATTTATAATGAAGGGTAGATTACACCGTGAATATTCAATTACATAAGATTACCCCCGAGCTGGAACACGAATGTACTCAATTGAGCGTGAGCACGGAGCAGTTGGACTTGGTTGCAAGTAATGCAGATTCACTTGTGCATGCGGTAAATGAGCCCACATCGGTACCCTACGGTATTTTTGCTGAGGGAAGGATGGTTGGATTTATCCTTTTTGATAATGAAAGATATACAGACGGTTACTATTGGATTCTGAGATTTATGATTGACGGGAGATTTCAGGGTAAAGGATACGGGAAAGCAGCAATTAAAGAGGTCATTAAGATGCTGAGCAGCTGCGAGGACTGCACACAGATTAGGGTATCGCATATCCCGATTAATCTAGCGGCTAATAAGCTCTATAAGAGTGTAGGATTCACCGAGACTGGGGAGTTTGAAGATAACGGGGATATTATATTGGCGTATACGATGTGATGCTCAATACCGTTATCCAGCCCAGCGTTGGAACTTAGAGGAATTAGATAATGCCTGCAGTTCCGCTTTGGAACTTGCAGGTTTTTTTCTTTTAATGTGTATGATTGGCTGATCTGACACATGTGAAAAATTACCTTGTGGTCTCGATTTTCTTTCCTGATATTGCAGGACCCATCCATGTATGCCATACTCAGCAGCAAACGGTTCACTTTTTTGAACGGAAGGCGGAAGGAGAGGGGGAGTGACATGGATAAGCAGCAAGCTGCCCGCTTGATCAAGGAGGATTTCAGGATGTGCCAGAAGAAGGCTCCAAAAATTTTTATTACATGGATGTCAGAACGAACCTAGGTACGCTGAAAAATGTGGTGAATCATATCGAAGAGTTCATTGAACGGTTTTATTAGACACAAGCTGGAGGTTCCATTATGAAAACCCTGGTTATTGAAAAATACGGAAAAACCCCGCTTCTGTCAGCGGACCGCCCAATGCCGGAAATCGGTGAGCAGGATGTACTTGCAGAAATCCATGCAGCAAGTATCAATCCGATCGATTTCAAAATCCGGGATGGCAAATTGCGTATGTTATTGAAATATGAGCTGCCGCTTATTTTGGGCAATGATTTCTCAGGTGTGATTATCCAGGTGGGCGATAAGGTGAAGAAATTCAAAAGAGGCGATAAAATCTACGGCCGGCCCAGAAAAAGCAGAATCGGCACCTTCGCGGAGTATATCGCTGTTCATGAGGACGATATCGCGCTGAAGCCCCGTAACCTATCGTTTGAAGAAGCGGCTTCTATTCCGCTCGTAGGACTCACCTCGTACCAGGCACTGCATGATATTTTACAGCTGTCGGCTGGACAAAAAGTATTGATTCAGGCGGGAGCGGGCGGAGTAGGTACCTTCGCAATTCAGCTTGCCAAAGCGATGGGGCTATACGTTGCAACTACTGCAAGTGAAGCCGGTGCTGAACTCGTGAAGTCACTTGGAGCCGATCAGGTCATCAATTATAAAACAGAGCAGTTTGATCAAGTGCTGCACGATTATGACGGAGTATACGATACCATTGGCGGAGAAACGTTAGAGAAAGCATTCCGCATTGTCAGACCTGGGGGACAAGTCGTATCGGTATCAGGGCTGCCCAATGCCCGTTTTGGAAAAGAATACGGGTTAGGCTTCTTGAAGACTAATCTATTGCGGCTTGTCACCCGGAGTCTTACAAGATTGGAACGCCAGCACAAGGTGAAATACAGCTTCCTGTTCATGAAACCGAGCGGGCGACAATTGGATCTTATTACTGAATATATCGAATCAGGAGCAATACAGCCTGTGATTGGCCGCGTATTCCCTTGGGCAGAAGCGCAGAAAGCGATGGAGTATTCCGAATCCGGCAGAGCCAAAGGTAAGATTATATTGAAGATAAAGTGATACAGTTATCCAAGCTCCACGACGGTTACGCCATCCTTTGGGGGATAGTGTAGCCGTTTTTGCGTAGTACCTAACACAAATAAGACTCAATTTCATCAGAATGGCAACCGTAATGCCAAAATTTTAAAATTTAGGAAAAATACATAATTAGTACTTGATTAATGAATCGACCACTGGTATATTTTGTATAACATAAAAGGAATTTTATTCTATAAATCACAAATTGAAGAGGAAGGGTGGTTAGGACTTGCAGGCAACGACTACTATATTATCGGAACTGGAGGAGTATTTGCGGCATAAGGAATTGACGATTACGGAATTCGCCAAGTGTTCTCAGCTTCATTCCGGGACACTCAGCAATATCCTTCGTGGGCACCGGCCTATTGCGATGCAGCAGTTGGACCGGATTACTCTGGCCATGGGACAAGAGGAAGGATATTTCTATGACTTGTACATCAATGATTATATTATCGGCGGCTCTTCCGACTGGCGGAGGATTGGACCGATGCTCCTCCGCTGTGCCGACTTGAACAAGCTGGACTGTATTGAACGAATGGCCCGCCATATTATGGACAATCTGGCGTACGCCCCCCTGCTGTTTGATAGTGCAGAAGAATTGTTTATGGACGGGAAAAAGGAAGCTGCCGCCGCAATTTACGAGATTGTCGCCGAAGCCGAACGCTATCAGCATTCAGAGCGGCTGGCGCTATGCCAGTTCAGGCTGTTTACCATTACGCTCAGTGATGATCAGAACCGGAACCTGTGGGCTGCCAACCGGTTCGAGCCTTTTGTGGAACGGTTGGATGAAGTCGATCAGCTCGATGCACTCAAAGAGCTTGCCAATACATACCGGTCTTTACAGCGCTGGGATAAGGTCGATGAATATGCTGCCAAGATGGGGCATAAGGCTAGGATACAGTATGACCTGAAGGTCCAGCACGAACAAAGAGCATCAGAACCCGCGAAGCTCCCCGGCAGACCGCTGTTTTTCTATATCGCCTACAGTGACTTGTTGCGGGGTAATGTTTGTGATGAGCAGGGTGACTATGAGGGAGCTTTGGGTTACATAAGCCGGTATACTGATTTAAACTGGGTGAGAGAACAGGGGGCTGAGGCTGAGCATTGGAAGAGTCTGTTTAAGGAATGGTCTGAAGCTAATACTTGTCTAGCAAGACTTTGGAGCGGGGAAAAGGAAATTATTAAACGATATAAAATCTATATAGAGAAGCATAAAGAAGAGCAGGTAACTGGGCTTCTAAATGTTGTTAGGGTAGCCAATAAGTATCAATTAAATGTTGATGATATACTAAATTATTTCAATCAAGAAATTCAAGCAGATATTGATGAAGTAATAGTGGGGAGATATAACCGGAAGTTGGCACTTGATCGTCGGGCTACATTAATGTATGAACTTGCATTTTACCATTTACACAAAGGTGATCATCCTAAAGGTTTTGATTTTTTGTTAAAAACAATAAAAAATTTCCAGCTGATAAACAATGAGAAGTATATACTGGAAAGTGTAACTCTGTTTGAAAGGTTTAGAAGTATTGCCAGTCAAGAGATAAGGGAGCAATATCATACTTTACTTTTGGGAGGGAGTTCTCATGAAGAAAAAGGCAATTATACTTCTTACGGTTCTTAGTATTATTTTCGTACCAATTGTGACAGTGCCAAGCATACCGATTTCCTCTGGCATAACTTTATATACTCATGGTGACGGTTAGCTTATTTTGGGAGGAGATTCTCATGAAGAAAAGGGTCGTTATACTTCTTACGGTTCTTAGCATTGTTTTAGTACCGATTGTAGTAGGGCCAAACGTACCTGGCTCTCCTGGAATTTCACTATTCAATCACGGGGAAGGCTGATTAATTCCTCCAACCCTTAGAACAGTATCATCCTATAAGCTTAACTTAAAGTCCTGCTACAGCTTCTTGTGGTGGGATTTTTCAGTAACATCAGTCAAGCTTATTTACCTAAATTGTATATGTTAATTAAAAAAAGATCCGCATTATTGGCGAACCTTTGCAGCAGATTGACCCTGTTTTAATTTACGATGTAAACAATACTTATGAAGGAGGTGTTTAGCATGGCTCAAACCAATATCAATATTCGGATTGATGAAGACTTGAAAAAAAGAAGCGGAATTCCTTTTGAAATCACAACTCAGACTGATCCTTTCTATAACCCGTCCAACGTCAAATGGTTAAAACAATCCATTCAACAGATGGAGCAAGGAAAGAATGTGACTTAAACAATGAACGAATTGCAGAAATATCCTCATCTCCAGAATGGAGCTGTTGATGCAAAAGCAGCCCCGCCGCTTCAGCGGTGGGGCCTAGATATGGGACTAATCTGTGATACAGACGATGTATTCTCCGCGGCCCTTACCTGATTTAATTACGCCCAGTTCTTTAAGTTTTGAAATATTCTTCGCAATACTTGAGGACGAGGCATCCAGTGTATTATCAAATAATTGTCTATGGAAAACTTCTCCATCCTCCATCCTGCTAATCCACTCAAACATCGTTTTGGCATGTCCTTTGCCCAGCAATTCACGAGTATGTTTGATTTTATCGTAACGCTGCAGTTGTCTAAGAACCTTCGTAAGTGATGCGTTTACGCACTCCAGATAAAAAACAATGAATGGTTTTAAATTACCTTGTGTGGCCTCCATCAGCGTATCATAGTAATCTTCAATTCTTTTATCGAAGAATTCCTCAACACTAAATGCATCCTTAATGGTGGCTAAATCACTATGAATCAACCCGACCAAGGTAGAAAATGCACGAGCGGTTCTTCCATTACCGTCAGGAAAAGGATGGATGTAGCCAATTAAATGATGAGTTATTCCAGAAATGATGAGTGGATGGAGCTTTTTATTAAAATCAGCATTTGCAGTATCATACGGGTTACTGTATCCGGTTACGCTGGTATATAGCCAAGCGAAGTAAGCCTGCATGAGACGCGGGACCTCATTAAAGGCTGGCGGTTGATAACTGACATGTCCAT
Organism: Paenibacillus sp. FSL P2-0136; assembly: GCF_037975325.1. NCBI lineage: Bacteria > Bacillati > Bacillota > Bacilli > Caryophanales > Paenibacillaceae > Paenibacillus > Paenibacillus sp. FSL P2-0136. The sequence goes on along the minus strand of NZ_CP150244.1, from coordinate 5,988,437 downwards.
CACCATCATGAAGAGCTACGGGAATATTTCTATATCCTTCGGGATAACCGGTCAATTCTTTCATTAAAATATATTGTATTTTCTTTAGTACAGACTCATCCATATCTGAAAAGTCAAGGGTTGGATTTAAGGTGTACAGGTACTCATAAGTTTCAAAAACGTTTTTAACTTCGATTTGAGCTTTTTGTTTAATCGTCATTGGATTTTTTTTGTAATTTTGATAAAGCTGTTCAACCTCTTTGAATTCCAGTTTATTCTGTTCGATTTTGGTAGTGAAATGTGCTGTCTTAACCAAAGAGTTACGTAAAATAGTGGGCGTTAAAGGATGGCTTTTTAAGCCGAGTCTTGCTAATGCACCTATATTCCTCTCCGCTTCTAAAATAAGCTGCTGAATCTCGTAATCAAAAGGATTTATGTTCGGCTGATACACTAACCTGTCTTTTGCGTTGTCGAAATGTTTATATGCAAATACGTAAGTCACTATTACACCACCTTTTACACTTTGATATTCAATAATATCAAGGGTTTAAAGCTAATTTTATTGTATTCGATTACATCTATTATGTACATGGTTTTATATTGTTAAACCAGTCTACACTAAGTCCCCGCCGCGCGAAGACACTCTTTAGAACTATGCTGATTAGTACAAATATTTCTTCAAACGTTCCATTATCTTTATATCTGTTCAATGTTAATCTGACCAGAGGAAAAGATCTGTATCTAACCAACATGAATGAAAGATGGTGCTGAGATGAGTATCCGTTACGCTTCAAATATTGAGTTTATCACTAAGGAGGCGCTTCAAGAGTTATTTCTATCGGTCAATTGGGAGTCCGGGAAATATCCGAATGAGCTTCTGCAAGCAATTCAAAACTCTCATTCCATTGTGGCGGCTTGGGATGGAGAAAAGCTCGTTGGCCTGGTAAATGCTCTGTCTGATGGTATTTTAACAGTGTATTTCCATTATATGCTTATCAATCCCAGTTACCAGGGGAAAGGAGTAGGTAGAGAAATGATGACCACTATGCTCGATCGATATAAAGAATATAAAAATAAAGTGCTAATTTCTTATCCGAGTGCAGTGGAATTTTATTATAAGTGTGGATTTTCGAGTGAGCATGGAGCTACGCCTATGTTTATTTCAGAGTTGGTCTAATGCCGCACTTCTCCCGGGAATGATACGGGCCAGTCGATTATATATCGAATCCGGGGCAATCCGGTCTATGATTGACCGGATTGTCCGTGAATAGATGGATGCCCCTTAAGGTAATAGTGCTTCCCGATCACCTGTAACTTCAATTAATAAGTTTGCCCCCAACTTGAGCCCATGACGAAAGGCAGCTTCTACATGCATGTTGTTCACGCTGTCGCACAAGTCCAAATATTCCTCCAGCTCTCTAAACACTTCCTCGCCCAACCGTTCGCGCTATTGCTGTGTCTCTGCTGCTACCAGTTTGCATGCGGAACGATATTCTGGATGTGATGGCACAATGGTCTCACTGGGTTGAAGCTTCCCATGGTACAGGGCTTCTAAAATTGTTTTCATGTTTGTCCTCCCATTATGTTCATCGCATCGCTTGAATGAGCTTCCTGCACATGGTAGGATATTTATGCAGTCTGCTTATCCAAGCGGATGTGTGGTTAGGAAGCAGCGTGTTCTTCTTGGGACTTACGCTGCTTCCTTTTTTTATTTTTGGAGCTCGTCAAACACCTTTTCAATTCCCTTGCGAACGATTGCGGAACGTGACATATTAAGCTTTTCTGCAGAAGCATCAAGCTTGCTCAGAATTTCCTGATCGACACGTATTTCAATCTTTTTGCTTTTGGGATTATCAGATAGTGGACGCCCAATCTTTTTAGCGGACATTTCATCACCCTTTTTTTGTCCTGACAATAATATATTGTTGACCGGACAAAAAGTCAATGAGTTCCTTCATATTTCCCCTACCTTCTTATGCGAAATGCTGCTAACTTTGATGAAACTATATGCCTAGACAAGCATAGATGTTATGGAGACTGGAAATAAGTTTAGATGCCCTTTTTTTATTTCAGTGTGAACTACACACCATTTCCTTCATAGGAGGTAAGGTTTTGGAGCCAAGTGACAAATATATGGATTATGTTATTTCAAAGGCACGTGAGATTGGAAAAGAATTTGTGCTTGATTCAGGAGAAGGGAATGATTGCGCTAATAATGAACATGGTTGGTATATCGAAGACTTAAGCGGTTGGCTAGTGGATGCTCACGATGTAGAAGCTGTAAAAGCCGCAAGATTAGAACAGAATACAGATAAATATTCTAATTGCTATGTCTTCGCTTATTGGGGATATGATGCGGAAGGAAATTTATCTATTCGGTTTGAATACGTACCTAACTATGATCTTTAGAACAACGTACATTAATTTGTTTCCTTAAAATGTTACAGATAATACATCTCTGAGTTACCCATGTCAGGACACTACAAAGGAATGTTGCACGAAATGCAGGAATTTTCTCTGTGGGCTGCTTAGAAGAGAAAGAATGCTGCCTTTTCTGCAACATTTTTCGAATATAGTTAGTTTTACGAGCGGAATGTTGTAATTTGTGCAGGATTTTGAGTAATAGCAGACTAATCAGCTCTCTTATCCAACGAAGCCCCGCCGCCTTGCCCGCCACGCAGTCCCGCCCGCCGCCGCATCTTGCTTCACCGCTCTACCCGCAGCTTGTGATCCAAGGCCCCGCCGCGCGAAGCGGCGGGGCTATTCCCTTTGCTCCCCTATCAAGGATATACGTTGAAAGGACCTACCTCTGGAGCGGCAGAAAGGGACGGAGGGAGGTTTGGAACTGGAGGAGCGGTAGCGTCCGCCTTTAGGTTTGGATTTCTACCGCTAGTAGCGGTCCGAATCAAGAAATCCAAACCTAACAGCGGCCGGAAGTCCAAAGCTCACGCAGTCCCGCCCGCCGCCGCTCCCCGCCCGCAACGCAGTCCCGCCCGCCGCCACCCCCACCCGCAACGCAGTCCCGCCCACCGCCGCACCCGCCCTGCCAGCGCAGTCCCGCCCACCGCCGCACCCGCCCTGCCAGCGCAGTCCCGCCCACCGCCGCACCCGCCCTGCCAGCGCAGTCCCGCCCGCCGCCGCTTCGTGCCCTGCCAGCGCAGTCCCGCCCCCAGCCACTCCCGCCATGCACCGCAATCCCGCCCCTCGCAGCTGCACCTCAATACCGCCCGCCGCTGCTCGACCATCGCTCCAACACACTTAGCTTTCAATGCCTATCCCCCCATCACACGATAATCATTAACCCACACCTCCCGCCGCTGCGCACCTTTATGAGCAAATGATTGTTTTCGTAATCCAGCGCAGAGCGTAATGTGAGGCTTGTAACCAATACAAGTTAAACGGAGGTCAAAGAGGAATGACGAAAAAATCCTTCACCCTGCTCCTAAGCTCGCTGCTGACACTCAGCGTGTTGTCCGCTTGCGGCGGTAACAACAACAAAGAGGCGGCAGCCACGAAAGACCCGGGCGCCAGCACCGGGACCAACACAACCGCAACCACGGACCCGGCCGCAGAGCCGGAGAAGCCGACAGAGATCAAGATTATGCTGCCGCTGAATACGACAGATACTCCACCGGATACGATCAAGAATGAAGTGGAGAAATTGACGAATACGAAGCTGACCTACCAGTTCTTCCCGGCCGATACGTATGAGGAGAAGCTGAACTCCTCGTTCGCCACAGGCTCCCTGCCGCAGGTGACGTATCTGAAGAATCAGACGACCTTCCTGCAGATGAAGGAAGCGATTAAGGACGGACAGTTCTGGGAAATCGGTCCGCTGCTCAGCGAATTCCCGAACCTGAACAAGCTGAAGCCGGAGATCCTGAACAACACCAAGGTCGACGGCAAGCTGTATACCCTGTATATCGGCCGTCCGCTGGCCCGCCAGGGCATCATCTACCGCAAGGATTGGGCGGATAAGCTGGGACTGAAAGCACCGGCCAACACGGAGGAATTGTTCGCGATGGCTAAGGCTTTTACCGAGCAGGACCCGGACGGCAACGGGAAAAAGGATACCATCGGTGTTGTTGACCGCAACGAGCTGGTGTATGGTGCGTTCAAAACCGTCTCCTCCTGGTTCGGCACCCCGAACAACTGGGCGGAGAAGGATGGCCAGCTTGCGCCAGAGTTCACTTTTCCGCAATATATCGATACTATGGATTTCTTCAAAAAGCTGCGTGAAGGCGGTTACATGAACCAGGACTTCGCAGCAACCAGCAAGACGGATGCGGTCAATATGTTCACCAGCGGCAAAGCCGGGCTCTATATCGGCGGCTCGATGCAGGACATCGATTCCCTGAACAAAGACTTGATCAAGAACGTGCCGGATGCCGTGCTGGATACGCATAGTATGGTGGCTGGACCTGACGGCAAGTTCGCCCAGTGGATGATTCCCGGCTATAACAACGTCGTGCTGTTCCCGAAATCGGCGGTGAAGGATGAAGCGGAGCTGAAGAAGATTCTGAAGTTCTTTGACTACATGATGACTCCTGAAGTATCGAACCTGATGTACTGGGGCATTGAAGGCACACACTATACCGTGGTGGACGGCAAGGCCAAAGCGACCGACAATAAAGAGCTGATCGAGCGTGAGGTCAAAGGCTTCAAGGACAGCGTCATCGGCGAATACGAAACGAACGGTATGTACCAGAGCTTAAACGTGCTGCCGGGCCGGATTCATGCAGAGGAGCTGGTGCTGGAGAACGTGAAATACGGGGTCGCAGATCCTACGGCGGCGCTCGACTCGGCTACCTATACGTCCAAGGGCGTTGAGCTTCAGCAGATTATTGCGGATGCCACATATAAGTACATGTATGGTCAGCTTGATAAGGCCGGCTTCGAGAAGGAAGTCGAGAACTGGAAGAGCCGGGGCGGGGCGAAGATCATCGAAGAATATAATGCCGCGTACAAAAAATAAACAGAGCGCAGCCGCGATAACAGCGGACTGAACACAGGAAGAGGGCTGCCCCGGGTTAGCGCTCCGGCAGCCTTTTTTTCTACTATAGAATAATTTACAGAGAAAGGAAGAGAATCATGCAGGAAGTATCCGCCCCGCCCCGCGTAGTTCCCGAACCGCAGCCGAAGAAATACAAGAGCAGCAGTGAGCTGAAGAAGCGGCTGTGGCGCAACAAATTGCTCTATGTCATGCTCATCCCCGGCGTGCTGTATTTCATTATCTTCAAATACTTGCCGATGTACGGACTGATTATTTCCTTCCAGGATTACAAGCCTTACCAAGGGATTACCGGGAGCGAATGGGTGGGCATGAAGCATTTCAGCCGGCTGTTCACCGAGCCTGATTTCTTGAACATATTAGCCAATACGCTGATTCTGTTCGGGATGAATATTCTGATTTATTTTCCGATTCCGATTATTCTGGCCCTGATGCTTAATGAACTCAGAGGCACCTTCTTCAAAAGATTCTTCCAGACCCTGGTGTATCTGCCCCACTTCATGTCTTGGGTTATCGTCGTCTCGATCTCCTTCGTCATGGTGACGATGGACGGGGGGATTATCAACGAGCTGCTGGCTTACTTCGGATTCGCCAAGATCAATTTCCTGCTGAGTCCGGGCTGGTTCCGGCCGATGTATATCCTTCAGGTTATCTGGCGGGAAGCAGGCTGGGGGACGATTATCTATCTGGCTTCCATTGCGGCTATTGATCCGGGGCTCTATGAAGCTTCGCGTATGGACGGAGCCGGACGGCTCAGACAGGTCTGGCATATTACGCTTCCGGCCATCCGGGGAGTGATCATCACCCTGTTTATTCTGAAAATCGGTTCCGTTCTCGACCTGGGCTTCGAGCATGTCTACCTGCTGCTCAACTCCATGAACCGCGAGGTTGCGGAAATTATCGATACGTATGTCTACACCGCCGGTCTGCGGCAAGGGCAGTTCAGCTACAGTACAGCCATCGGCTTCTTCAAGTCGATTGTGGGCCTGATCATGGTCATGACCGTCAATAAGGTGTCCAAGAAAATAGGAGAAGAAGGCGTATATTAAAATGCCGCAGGAGGAATTCAAATGGTAGAAGACCGCACATTCAGCGGCAGACTATTCTCTGCCGTCAACTTTATACTGCTTGCCCTGATCGCACTGGTAACGGTGCTGCCGTTCATCCACGTGGTAGCAGGCTCCTTCACAACCAGTGCTGAGCTGGCTGCCAACAAGTTTGTGCTGATTCCGAAGGTATGGAGCTTAGAGGCGTACAAATTTATTTTCTCCACGAATACGATCTTCAGAGCCCTAGGGGTATCGATTGGAGTCACGCTGATAGGCACGCTGTTCAGTATGTTCATCACGGCGCTGATGGCCTACGGTCTCTCCCGCAAGGATCTGGACGGCCGCCGGGTGTTCAACTTCCTGGTGGTGTTCACGATGCTGTTCCACGGGGGGATGATTCCTACGTTCCTCGTGGTGAAGGAGCTGGGGCTGATCGACTCGTATGCGGCGCTGATTCTTCCTTCCGCGATCAGTGCGTTCAATATGATTATACTTAAGAACTTTTTTCAGAACATTCCGGAGGGGCTGGAGGAATCGGCCAAGATTGACGGCTGCAATGACTTCGGGATTCTGTTCAAAATCGTGCTGCCCCTGTCGCTGCCAGCGATTGCCACGATCTCTCTGTTCTACGCCGTGACGTACTGGAACACTTATATGAGCGCCATTCTCTATCTGGATAACAGCGCCAAATGGCCGATTCAGGTCCTGCTGCGGCAGATTGTCGTGCTGGCCAGCGGGATGGATCATAGTGCGACACTGGACGGCACGGTTCCGCCGCCGGATCAGACGATCAAGATGGCGGTTATCGTGGTCGCTACGCTGCCGATTCTGATGGTGTATCCGTTCCTGCAGAAGCATTTTGCCAAGGGTGCGATGCTGGGCTCGATGAAGGGCTGATGACTGACGGCTGAAGGATGAAGGATGGAAGGATGGAAGGATGGAAGGATGGAAGGAGGGTCGCTGAGATAGAGGGGCCGCCGGATATTCTGACCAATTGAAGGGGGATTACGATGATAGGCAGTCTGCCGCAAACACCGATTGAATGGGCACAAAAGGCCTGTGATTCATTAATGGATACGTATCAGGCGGGAGAACTCCCGCCTGCGCACCGCTGGCATTATCATCAGGGCGTATTCCTGTGCGGGATGGAGCTGCTGTGGAAGACGCTCCGGGAGGACCGCTACATCCATTATATCCAGCAGTATGTGGATGATCTGGTGGATGAACAGGGGAATTTCGACTTTGCCCGGGATGAGCTGGATGCCGTGCAGGCGGGGCTGCTGCTCTTCACACTGTATGAACGGACCAGTAAGCGGAAATACCGGGAGGCTGCGTTCAAGCTCCGCCATCTGCTGCTGACGCTGAACCGGACCTCCGAGGGCGGGTACTGGCATAAGGACAAATATCCGCACCAGATGTGGCTGGACGGGCTGTACATGGCCGGGGTGTTCTCGCTGAAGTACGCGAATACTTATAGAGACGATGCCTTGCGGGCCGAGGTGCTGCACCAGGAGCGCCTGATGCGCAAATACATGAAGGACGAGGCAACCGGCCTGCTCTACCATGCCTGGGATGAGAGCCGCCGCATGCCATGGTCGAATCCTACCACCGGCTGCTCGCCGGAATTCTGGAGCCGCTCGCTTGGCTGGTACGGGCTTGCCGTCTCACAGTTCATGGATGAACTGCCGGAGACTGATCCAGGACGGGCCGAGCTTGCAGCCGAGCTAAGCGGATTCGTACAGGCGTTGATCCGTTATCAGGACCCGCAGAGCGGCCTGTGGTATCAGGTGGTGGATAAGGGACATGAACCTGATAATTGGCTGGAGACCTCCGGCTCTTGTCTGTTCGTCTACACGATTGCCAGAGCAGTGAAGCTGGGTATCCTTCCGGCTGAAATTGCGGATGAAGCGGCGGAAGCAGCGCGTAAAGGCTACGAAGGCTTAATTCAGGTGCTCCAGTGGGATGAGCAGGGCCGGCTGCTGCTGCCGGATATCTGCATCGGAACCTCGGCGGGAGATTACCGTAACTATGTAACCCGTCCGAAGGTCAGCAATGATTTGCATGGCGTGGGCGCGCTGGTGATGGCCTGTGTGGAGATGCAGGATTTGTATCCGGCATAAGCGGAGTGGAGTTAGAGGGCTGCCGGTTCAGACATAGGCACAATAGAGCCGGAAGCTGCCTGGATCAGCCCGACAGCGGATGACAAGAATGGAGGTGGACAGTGTATAACATAGTGGACTACGGAGCGCAGCGGGACAGCGGAGTACCGGCAACGCAAGCGATTGCGGACGCGGTTGCAGCAGCACGCAGTGCCGGTGGCGGAACGGTATATATTCCGGCCGGTACCTTCCTGACCGGCGCAATCCGTCTATACAGCAATATTGAGCTGCATGTCAGCCCCGGTGCGGTATTGTCCTTCAGTACCGATCCGGCGGATTATCCTGCCGTGGAATCACGGTGGGAAGGGGTGAAGCGGGAGGTTCATGCCGCCTGCATCTACGGAGCGGGCCTGAGGAATGTCTCGATTACCGGGAGCGGAACCATTGACGGGAATGGAGAACCTTGGTGGGAAAAGCACCGCAGCCGCCCGGAAGAGCTGGAGTATCCCCGTCCGAGACTAATTGGTTTCGATGATTGCAAACGGGTGACGCTCCGCGATCTGACGCTGGTGAATTCCCCAAGCTGGACGGTGAATCCGATTAATTGCAGCAATGTGATGATCGATAATCTGTCGATTCTGAATCCGGCAGATTCGCCGAATACCGATGGAATCAATCCCGAATCCTGCCGCGATGTGCGTATCAGCAACTGCCATATCGATGTCGGCGATGACTGTATTGCCATTAAGGCAGGCACCGAGGATACTAAGGAGCGGATTCCCTGCGAGAATATCACGATTACGAACTGCGTGATGGTTCACGGCCACGGAGCGGTGGTGCTGGGCAGTGAGATGAGCGGCGATATCCGCAATGTGACGATCAGCAATTGTGTATTTAAGCAGACGGACCGCGGCATCCGCATGAAATCCCGGCGGGGACGGGGCGGAATTATTGAGGATATCCGGATCAGCAATATTGTGATGGAGGATGTGATCTGTCCCTTCACGCTGAATCTCTACTATTTCTGTGGGCCCCGGGGCAAGGAGAAATACGTCTGGGACAAGAACCCGTATCCGGTGACGGAGGAGACCCCACAGTTCCGGCGGATTCATTATGCCAATATTACGGCCCGCAATGTCCATGCAGCGGCGGGATTCCTGTACGGGCTGGCGGAGCAGGCCGTCTCGGAAATCACCTTCACCAACATCGATATCTCGATGGCGGAGCACGCGGTACCCGGCCAGCCGGATATGATGGCAGGACTTCAGGACATGCAGCGCCGGGGCTTCTTCCTCGGCAATGTCCGCGAGGTGCAGTTCCAGCAGGTCACAATTGAGAACCATGACGGCCCGGCCTTTTATGTTGAGAATGGGGAAGAAGTGGAGTTCCTGAACTGCCGCTCCAGGAACACGGTCAAGCCGGAGAAGCTGGTGGAGGAGGTTAGTGTGGAGTTGCCGGTGAAGTGAGAATGTAACGCCAATGGGCCGCCGAATTACTGGAGATGAAATACTCTAAATTCAGCAAGATAGCGGTATGCCAAAGAGCCTGGTCCTGTTAGGGGCCCGGGCTCTTTGGGGATAATAAAAGTTGTACTATTCATATTAAAAAGCACTAAAGAAATAAACAAAAAGCAAAAGAAGCGGAGGGGAAATTTGGAACTGTAGGAGCGGTAGCGACCACCTTTGTCACCGAATTTCACTCGCGAACAGCGATATTAATCAAGAAATCTGGGGACAACAGCGGCCGGAAGTCCAAATGTTCACCGCAGTGACGGTGAAGCTTCAAGTTCAAAACTTAAGTGCTTCTTATTCAACTTGAATTTTTAAGGCATAAATCGCGGAACCTTTCTTCCAAGTAGCCATTACTCCATAAATGTAGGTCCCTTTATCATCCGGGATATTAAATTGGTTAGAATCGGTTATATCTTTGAACTTGTATTTACTAAAGTGTTCTCTTATTAGTATGGAATCAGGTGTAGAGTCAAATTGTATATTAATTGTAGATCCGCCAGGAATGATCTCGGGATCTTTCTCCTCCATAGCTTCCCATGGACCACCGTATAATTCTTTGGCACCCCAACTATATGTACTAATATCCACAGGAACAACTTCACCAGTCTCCAAAGTAGCGCTCATTTCTGGTAAAGGCATGGGGTTAAATCTACTACACCCAGTGATTATCATTATAAGTGCTAATAATAACTTTCCTATCCTGTTCATAAGCATCCCCTTTTTGGCAGACTATGTAACAGGTATTCTATACTACGATTGCAAAAAAACAAACAAAGTGATAGTTGCATTCTGTACATTTAAAAACAGTGAAAAGGAAGGTTCGCCGCTTCTAAATGTAGTTTGTACAACTAAATCTGCCTGAATGGGGGATAAGGCCGGTATTGGTGGAATTTAGGTGTACGAAATACAACTAAACGTATCATCGGAGGAATATCAGGTGATTTAGATGTACGGAGTGCAATTAAGTCCTAATTAAGTCCTAAATTTAGTCCTCCACTTGTACCTTAGTCGGGTACGGCAGCCCGCCACCGCCAGTATGCAATTAGTTACAGTATTCGTTACATCCGCCGCCGCAGATCCTTCGGCTTCAGTCCGTTCTCCCTGGCTGTGCGGTGCCAGAAGGAACGGGTGGAATAGAATTTCCAGGCAAAGCGGGGGAAGTTCGGGCTGAAGAGCAGGGATTCCCCGGCGCTTCTGGACTGGATGCTCTCGGCCAGGCTATGCATGGCACGGCCCAGATTCTTCAGCGGCCCCCGGCCCAGAGGCACCTTATCCAGGGAGCCCAGCATTTCCCCGGCGCCTTGGCCTATGGCTTGCCCGAAGTGAACACCGGCGCGCGTGCACCAATTCTTAAGGATCTCCACCGCAATGTGGTTCTGCTGTCCCTCGTAGAAGCCGTTGTTAATCAGCGCATAGACGTAAATCTCCCGTTCGCGCTCGGTCTTCAAATATCCTTCCAGGGTAACCAGCAGCTGGAACAAGTGTGACGGAACTCCGTCATAATACAGGGGGAAGGCCAGAACCAGCACATCCATGCGGCATAGCTCGCTGTATTCTTCAGGAGTGAGCGGTCTTTTATTCGGCGTATAGGGGTGCAGTTCGTTCCCGTCCGCAATCAGCGGCTCCAGCATGGACAGCAGTATGCCCGAGTTGCTGCCGTTTGGCTTGGGGCTGCCGTTAATCAGCGCGATGTTCATTGGAGGGCCTCCTTAATGTGCTGCGGGCTGGTGTGGAAATAGACATTGTTCTCTGACGAATACAGATTCAGGCCGTTTGCCGCGACCAGCATTCGGGCCGTATGCTGCTCACCCTCCGTAAGGTCACTGCCATAGAAATGTACGGATAATTTGAACTGGTGCTTATAGCGGGGCCGGTGATGTGTCTCCCCGTGTGTGGTGACAAAATAGGGCAGCATGTAGGAGAGGCTCCGGTTCAGCACATTCAGCACAAAGGGGCTATAGCTGCCGTACATACATTTACTGATGATCATGAGCTCATCGCTGCGGGAGAACAGCTCGCCCAGATTGTCGTAGCCATCTCTCTTAATGACGCATGTCCCGGGAGTCCGGGTCCAGCAGCCGAAGCAGCCCATGCACGAACGGATCGCACCGCTATCCGAGATGACCGTTACTTCCTCTTGCGCCGTATCCCCCAGCCAGCCCGCGAATTCTTGCTCCTGCAGATCGTGTATGATCGTTCTCAAGACTTCATCTCCCTAAAAGATAGATTTAAGCTCCAGCAGATCGCGCCAGTTGCCAGAATAACGCACTCCGTTATTAGTAAGCAAAGCCGTAATTCCATGCACCATGGACCAGAGTGTAACTAGGTGCTTGGTGAATTCCGACTCCGGCAGCCCGCTGCTGCGGAACACTTCATAGACCGTTGTCCGGAACAGGGCAAATGGCGGATAGCTGTCAGAATCGTAGTTGTCCAGATCAATAACGATGCCTGAATGGTAGAACAGAAACTGGAAATACTGTGGATGCTCTATGAAAAAATCAATATAGGCCTGCCCCAGCAGAATAATCGTATCAGGGTTCCCCTCCTGGCCTTGAACCGAGGCATGCAGAGTGTCCATAAACTGGCTCGTGACATGCTCCCCCATGGCGGCTACCAGTTCATCTATATTTTTAAAATGGCTGTAGGGAGCGGTATGGCTGACTGCACATTCGGCGGCTACTTTGCGCAGGGAAAAGCTATTCATGCCGTCCAAGTTAATCAGCTTGATGCCAGCTTCGATCAGCTGGTTGCGTAAATTGCCGCGGTGGTAAGGTTTATCTTTCAAGGTATGCATTCTTCCTTTCATACTTGTCTGTCATCTTAACATTGTAAAGATTGTAGCATGTGTTTGTGATCTTTACAATGTTAAGATTTGATTGCTGCTGGGCGATTCCGGGTATACATTTTGCAAAATAGTCAGGAGCAGGTTATAATTAGTACCAAGTACTAATATCAGATACTAATAAAATCAAAAGCTGAGGTGGATCTAATGACAGGTGCAAAAATAACAGCGATCGGATCTTACGTGCCGGCCCGCAGACTTACGAATCAGGATCTGGAGCAGATGGTGGATACCAATGATGAGTGGATTGTGCAGCGGACGGGTATCCGGGAGCGCAGAATCAGCCGCGCGGATGAATATACCAGTGATCTGTGTGCAGCTGCCGTCCGGGATATGATGAAGCGTTATGGCAAAAGTGTGCAGGATGTCGATATGGTGCTTGTGGCGACCAGCACGCCAGACTTCTCTTTTCCATCTGTAGCGTCCATTGTGCAGAATACCCTTGGCATTCCGCTGACTGCGGGAGCGATCGATCTGAGCGCCGCGTGCGCCGGATTCGTATATGCTCTGCATACGGCTCACGCGCTGGTGTCTTCGGGACTGCATCATAAGGTGCTGGTCATTGGTGCCGATACGCTATCCAAGATCACAGATTATACGGACCGCAGTACCTGCATTCTGTTCGGGGATGGAGCAGGGGCTGTGCTGGTGGAGCGCAGCGGGAGCGGGACGCAGGACGACTTCATGGGATACCATCTCGGGAGTGACGGAAGCGGAGCGCAGCATGTCTATCGCACAGGGCTGGCGGAGAAGGTGAACGGAGTGGAGCTCTCCGGGACAGGGCTGCTGGTGCAAAATGGCCGGGAAGTATTCAAGTGGGCGGTCCGTACGGTTCCGCAGGGAGTACAGCAGGTGCTGAAGAACGCCGGAGCAGATATTGCGGAAGTAGACTGGTTCATCCCGCACAGCGCCAATCTGCGGATGATTGAACCCATCTGTGAACGGCTGAACTATCCTCTGCAGCAGGCATTATACAGTCTTGAAGCCTTCGGTAATACCTCGGCAGCCAGTATTCCGCTTGCGCTGGATCTGGGCATCCGCGAAGGGAAGGTGCGCAGCGGCCAGCAGGTGTTGCTGTACGGTTTCGGTGCGGGTCTTACCCATGCGGGCCAACTGGTCAGACTGTCGCTGGACCCTCAGGTGGCTGAGCCTACTCCGCTGTAATGCGGCCAGGATAGAGAGCATGGACAGGCTAATACGGGGGCCAAGCCGAAAAATGGTCCCCAAAACCAGAAAAACGGTGCCTTGAAGCTGTCCGGTAAATGAGCGATTATAGTATCGAAAGCGTTCTCAGGTAGTTGCGGAATGCAGCCAAGCTATTGTTCTGGGCTGGAGGGGAGGGATTGAAGGGCAGATCCGGGAAAGGCAGAAGTTCAGCGTTACGGCGATCCAGTGGTTTAGGCGTTCAGCGGTTCAAGCGGTTCAGCCCGCTGCCGCAGGATTCACGGACGATCAGCGCCGGTTCAACTACAAATGAGCCGCCTTCAGACTGGTTATTGATGAGATCGAACAGCATATGGGCGGCGAGCACACCCAGGCGTTCCTTGTTCTGGCGGATGGTAGTCAGCGTAGGGCTGGTATACTGGCAGGCCTCGATATCGTCACAACCGATGATAGCTACATCCTCAGGAACACGCAGACCCTGCTCCTTCAAGGCGCGGACTGCGCCGAGGGCGAGGAGATCGGAGGCGGCGAAGACCGCTTTTGGCAAATCTCCCGATTCAATTAACGAGTTCATTGCTGCATACCCGCTGGGCTCGAAGAAATCATCACCATGCACGAACCACTTAGGATTCATGACCAGGCCGAAGCCGGCAATGGCTCTGACATACCCTGCTTCGCGCCGGTTGGAGATATCCGAATCCGCTCTGCTGCCTATGAAACCAAGCTCCCGGTGTCCGAGCAGGTAGAAATGCTCCACCACTTTGGAGGCAATCTGGTAATTGTCTGACATGACATAGCCGGATTTCCTGCCGGTCAGCTCCAGGTCAACGCCGATGCAGGGAATATGGCTCCGGTCGAGTTCCTGTATCGCAGGCTCCATCTGTTCTCCCGAGATAATGACACAGCCGTCCACATGGAAATGCAGGCAACGCGAGTAGTAATCGCCGCTGTTAATGAACTTCTCATTCGAGAAGAAAATCAGATCATACCCCAGAACCCCCATCTGCTTCTTGAACGAATTCAGCACCTCAACAAAAAAAGGATGGGTAAATTCCACATTTAGCTCACCGGCAAAAATAACCCCGATCAGATTCGATTTCTTGGTAGCCAGCGTCTTGGCGGAGCTTGAGGGGGTATATCCGGTTTGTTCGATGATTTCGAGCACTCTTCGTTTCGTTTTTTCGGAAACATCGCTGTAATTATTCATGATTTTGGAGACAGTCGATACAGAGACCCCGGCCATTTCGGCGATTTTTTTGATATTCATTTGCATGGCTATGCTCACCCCCGCTTCATAGTTATAACAGGGCCAAAAGACGGGTATGCCAGGGTTTATCAAGGCTACTGACCGTTCACTTGGACACTCTCTGCTGTCAAACAGCAGTCCTTTCTAGAGTCTATTCAACTTGCCGAAACAAGTCAAAGGTTAATTGCGTTTAGAGGAATGGCACGGAGAAAATCGAAACCGATTTCGGTCAGAGGGCTTGAGGGTACTTTAGATTGAGCTGAGAGCAACTTGAAGGCAGCGGGGCGATGGAAATGCGGTAAGAGGAGACTCTAATCCTGAGGAGGCATACACGGAATGAAAAGAAATATATCAGCGTTGTTAGCGGCCGCTGTCATCGTTACGGGACTTCTATCGCCGCTGGGCAGCGGCGGGGCTGAGGCGAAGTCTGTTCAGAGCAGACTGACAGCGTCTGCGGAGACCACAGCCGCCTTGCAGAGCGGGAGCTTGGCTGCCAATGATTTGAAAGCGTTTACCGATGTAAAAGAGGGCAGCTGGGCGGCATATGCGGTGCAGCGCTGGAGCCGCAGCGGGGTGATCTCCGGCTACGGGGACGGCAGCTTCCGGCCGGAGCAGCAGGTCACCCGGGCAGAATTTACGGCAATCGTCAACCGTATATTTGGCTATAAGGATATGGCGGCTGTGCTTCCGGCGGATATCCCGGCGGCGGCCTGGTACAAGGACGATATCGCCAAAGCGGTAGCAGCGGGGTATCTGAGTGCAGACGCACATCAGCGAATCGAACCTGCGGCTCCGCTGAAACGCGGGGAGGCGGTCCTTGCGCTTCAGCGGATACTGAGGCTGGAGACTGAGCGTCAAGCCAAGGGCATGTACAGCGACCTGGCGGGAGCCGATAGTGCAGTTAGCGCTGCGGCGGATGCTTTTACGGCAGCCGGTTATATGCAGGGCTATCCCGGAGGCTTATTCAAGCCGGACGGGAGGATCACCCGTGCCGAGCTGGCGAAGCTGGCGGATACACTGGTGCCGGAGCTGCGCTCCGCCGCCGGGGAAGTGAAGCTGGGCAAGGTGAAGGGCAATGTGGTGCTGAGCCATGAGGATATTACACTGAGGGACACTATCATAGAAGGAAATCTCTATCTTACCGAGGGGATCGGGGAAGGAGTGATCCGGCTTCAGGGGGTGCAGGTTACCGGCACAACCTATATTCGCGGCGGTGGCGGGCAGGGCGTAAGCCTTACGGACAGCAGCCTTGGGGCCGTGCAGGTGGCGAAGCCGAAGGGCAGTGTCCGCATCGTTGCCAGCGGGACAACATCCGCGGGAACGGTACATCTTGATTCCGGTGCTATCCTTGAAGAAGCTGCGCTTACCGGGGAGGGATTCGCTGGTGTTGTCCTCCCGGCAGGTGAGCAGACGGTCACTCTTATTGGCAATTATGGGGTTGTATCCACCGCTGATGCGGCCGGAGGCAACCTCACGCTGAGCTTGTCAGGCAAGCTATCCAAGCTGATCTGGGGCACTCCCGGCAAGCTGGTGCTGATGAATCAGGCGCAGGTGGCTGAGCTGCTCCTTACAGCCGGTGCCCGGGGCACTACAATTACAGGCAGCGGCAGCTTCGGTACTGTGCTGAATCAGGCCGAGGCTGTCACGGCCGGGGGCATTGCTCTCATGCCAGGCAGCCGCAGCAATCTCAATCTGGCCTCGCCGCAGGCCAGCCAGCCGCCTGTGGCCGCCGGTGGCGGAGTGACAGCGACGGCTACACCGGAGCCGACACCAATACCGACACCGGAGGTTACGCCAGAGCCGACACCAATACCGACACCGGAGGTTACGCCAGAGCCGACGCCAATACCGACACCAGAGGTTACGCCGGAGCCGACACCAATACCGACACCGGAGGTTACGCCAGAGCCGACACCAATACCGACACCGGAACCAACCCCAACGCCGACACCAACACTAAGTCCAACACCCACACCAGCGCCAACCACTGATCCGTGGAGTCTGGTGTGGAATGATGAATTCGATGACAATGCCATTGATCCTGCGAAGTGGACCTATGATCTCGGAGACGGCACCGCTGTCGGGAATCCGGGCTGGGGCAATAATGAGCTGGAGTATTACACCAATGATCCGAAGAATGTGAAAGAGCAGGACGGTAAGCTAATCATTACCGCACATAAGGAAGCAGTAGGCGGCAAGCCGTACACTTCCACCAGAATTAAGACCAATGGCTTGTACAGCAAAATGTACGGAAAATTCGAGATCCGGGCGAAAGCTCCGGCTGGCAAGGGGCTGTGGCCGGCGATCTGGATGCTGCCGGAGAATTATGTGTACGGCAATTGGGCGGCCTCCGGGGAGCTGGATATTATGGAAGGCTGGGGCAGCCGTCCGAATGTGGTTGCCGGAACGATCCATTATGGTTCCCAGTGGCCGGATAATGTCTATTCCGGCAAGGAGTATGTATTGCCTGGCAGTTCCACCATTGAAGAGTTCCACACCTACTCCATTGAGTGGGAGCCGGGAGAGATCCGCTGGTATGTGGACGGGGTGCTGTTCTCGACCAAGAATGACTGGTACAGCAAAAGCAGCGGACAGCCGGCTATCAACGCGTATCCGGCACCGTTCAACCAGAAGTTCCACCTGCTGATGAATCTGGCAGTCGGCGGCAACTTTGACGGTAACCCTACGGATGAGACCGTATTTCCGAGTTCCATGGAGATTGACTATGTCAGAATCTATGAGCTGACTGGACGCGAATACCGGCAGCCGGTACCGGTGGAGCTGGCGAAGGAGCCTTATCTGGAGGGAGCGAAGCCGCCGCTGGCAGACGGGAACTTCATTTATAACAGCGGGTTCACGGAGCAGGTAGAAGGAGATCCCGGGATGGGCATCCCGAATACAGCCCACTGGGTACTCTACACAGATGAAGGCGCAGATGCGGCTCTATCTCTGGAGCAGGCCGGCGGCGTGAATCTGCTCAAGGTAAACATCTTGAAGCCGGGCGGCAACTCTTATTCGATCCAGCCGCAGGCGATTGTGTCGCTGGCAAAGGGCAGATTCTACAAGCTAAGCTTCGATGCCAGAACGGATACGACCCGCGAGCTGACCGCCCGGCTGACAGGTGGCGCATCGCTTGGCTTCCCGTCTTATTCTCCAGCGTTCAAGGCAGCGCTGACCCCGCAGCTTCAGCATTACGAGACGATGTTCCAGATGAAGGAGAGCTCGGACAATGCCGCGCGGATCGAGTTCAATCTGGGGACCAATGCTTCCCCGGTATGGCTTGGCAATGCACGGCTTGAAGAGATCAGCAGCATTCCCTTCGATCATGACAGCGCCAAGGCGCCGCTCGGCAGCGGCAACCACCTCTACAACGGCAGCTTTGATCTGGGAGAACCGGACCGGATGAGCTATTGGCATATTGCTGCTTCAGGAGGTGCGGAGGTTACTCCGCGGGTTGAGGCTGACGGCCGCCTGAAGCTGGACATTACAGACGCAGACACCGGCGGCAGCGAGGTTACGCTGCAACAGAAGGGAATCTTCCTGGTGCAAGGCCAGGATTACAAGCTGACCTTCGAGGCCGATAGCTTCTCCGCAAGGACAGCTGTAGTCGAACTGCAAGGCAATGACGGCGTAGTCTATGCTTCGGAGCCGGTTCAGCTGAATGCAGGACATCAGCAGGTTGAAGCGCTGTTCAAGAATCTCGCGGGGGCCACGGATCATCTTGGACGATTCGTACTGCGGCTTGACGGGACAGCAGGAAGGGTCCTTCTGGATCAATTCGTGCTGGTACGCACCAGCTCCTATTATGATCCTGATCTGACATATTACCCGCTTTTGAACGGGGATTTCAGCTTCGGGCTTACGAGCTGGGAGCGGCTGCTGACAGAAGACGGCGGCCAGAGCACTGCCGCTGCGGTGGATGGAGCAGCCAAATTCAGCATTACGAATACCGGCAATCAGGCGTATTCGGTGATGCTTTTCCAGAATAACCTCAAGGCAGCGGCGGGCCTCGATTATGTGGTTGAATTCGATGCCAGTGCCAGCGTGGCCCGGCAGATGAATGTGAAGGCAGAGAATGCGAGCTATTCCCCTTCCATCGATAAGACGGTGGAGCTGACACCAGAGATGAAGCATTACCGGTTCGAATTCCGGCAGGGGGCGAATGATATGCTCTCGCTGAAATTCCTGCTTGGCAAGGTAGGGGGTGTGAGCGTTCCGCAAAGTCATGATATCATCATCGACAATGTGCGATTCGAGATCAAGGACGCCCCGGCGAAGCCGCAGGAGCTGCTCGCAGATTCCACAGCCAACCGGGTATCACAGCCGATTGAGCTGACCTTCATCCCGAAAGCAGAATGGTCCGGCAGCATTAAGTCCGTTAAGGTGAATGGCGTTACGCTTGCGGCGGAGCTGTACGATGTAGGGCCGGGAGCAATCACAATTCAGCCTGCGGCCTTCCCGGCAGAGGGAAGCTATAACATTACCGTGGAAGCCGAAGGGTACGTCAATGCTAGTGTGGCTCAGACTATACTGGCGAATGATAACAATCTGGTCGTCAACGGATCATTCACCGGCGGCATCTCGGGCTGGTCCACCTGGTCCGGTGAAGGTGGAGTCTCGTCCTTCCAAGTGGTGAACGGAGCAGCGGAGGTGCTGATCACGGCGGCCGGGTCACAAGCCTGGCACACCCAGCTCTATCAGGAGAAAATCCCGCTGGAAGCTGGCGCAACCTATGAGCTGAGCTTCAGAGCGAAATCTACCGTTCCCCGGCAGATTATCGTGGAATATAGCGGAACCTCTGCCCAGGCGGCTCAGGCGAAGTTCGACATTACAGCCACATGGGCGACTTACAGCACTCAGTTCAGTGTGACGAACGCCAATCCGCTGAAGCTGAACTATCTGATCGGCGCCACGCTGGGTGAAGATAAAACGGCGAACCATACGGCGCATACGATTTCTTTTGATGATATCGTGCTTAGAAAGGTAACAGACGGACCGGACACCGAGCCTGCCAGCGGGACACTGGATAACGGCACATTCGATGCGCAGCCTGCCCTTAAAGGCTGGACCCAGTACTTCGAGAGCACCGGAAATGCCGCAGTCCAGAATGGGGAGCTTGAGGTGTCGCTGGGCTTCACGGGCTCTGCCAACTACGCCGCTCAGGTAGATTACAGAGATTTGAAGCTGACTCAGGGTAAAAGCTATACCTTGGCCTTCAGCGCCCGTTCGGATATCAACCGGCAGATTGAAGTAGCAGTCGAGCATTTCGGAGGAGATTATACGAAATATTTGCAGACAACCGCCGCTTCTTTAACGGGCGAAATGCAGCGCTTCAGCTACACCTTCACCATGAACGGCGGAACGGATGCAGGGGTTCATCTGGTCTTTCTGCTGGGGCTGAATCCCGGAAACAGCGCAGAGACGAATGCGGCTATCGAAGCAGGCAATCATATCTACATCGATGATGTCAGTCTGATCGAGAACCCGTAAGCTAACGAAAGAACGCACCATGGCATGTGACAACGGCCGTGATCCTTGAATTCAAGGGTCGCGGCCGTTTTGATACTTATATGGGATCAAATGAAAGTAAAAAACAGCATACATTGTGCTCAAACGCAGGCGATGGCCCGAATGTATGCGGAAAACAACATACATTGTGCTCAAACGTAGGCGATGGCTCAAATGTATGTGGAAAACAACATACAGCCTTTTCAGCATGAGCAGAATAGTTTGAACGCCAATAGCTGATATTATTCTTTAGGGATTAATTCAAAAATCTTGCCGGTCTCCAGCGCTTCGATCAGCTTCAGCAGCCAGCGGTAATATTTAATGGCTTCTTCAATCTTGAGCTCGTCGGTGTGGAGCAGGCGCGATAGGTCGGGCTCGTCCGCGTAATCAATTTTCATTTGCCGGATTTCGGCGAGTGATTTGTTAAGGGCGGTCATATTCCCTTCAACTGCTTTTCTCCATTTAATAGAGAAGTAATCGCTGAAGTTCTGATGCCAGTCGGGAACCACCTCGAACAGATCCTTGCGGGTGCCCTTGCCCCAGACTTTATCGATCATCTTCAAATCAAGCAGTGTACGTACTCCAGTACTCATGGAGGTCTTACTCATGCCCATGGTGCTGCTTAGCTCATCCAGTGTAACCGGGCCCTCATTAAAGTACATGTAACCGTATAAATGCCCGATGGACAGGGTGATGCCGTATAAATCCATATTTTTGCCGATAGAGTCGATGACCCGTTCACGGGCTTTGCTGATTTTTTCTATTTGCTCGGGCAAAAGCCCCTCTAAATCGTTCATGATGTCCCTCCTGAGGAATAGGCTGACATTCTGCATGTCTCTCCTAGTGTATTGTAATCAAATCTCCGGCAAGAAGTAAAGAATTCATCCGGAACGGAATCCGGCGTTAAACAGAGTATTCTATACGTAAAGTACGTAAAGTTAAAACTGTACACTCAATTCTTAGCGAATATGAGCTTTGCGTATTTTTTCGTAAGTCCGTTACACTAGGTCAGTAGCGTTAACCCGAAAGTAAAAGGAGAGAAGGAGGTCAACATGGCAATTATAGAGGTGAAACAGTTAACCAAAGTATTCGGTCATGATGCAGCACGGGCGCTTCCATTATTAGAACAAGGCTGGTCCAAAGAAAAGATCGCCCGGGAAGCCAAGCTGACGGTCGGTGTGAATAAAGCCGAATTCAGCATTGAAGAGGGAGAAATATTTGTCATTATGGGATTGTCGGGCAGTGGTAAATCCACGCTCGTCCGTCTGTTGAACCGGCTGATTGAGCCTACCGGAGGACAGGTGCTGTTCAAGGGTAAGGATGTTGTCAAGATGAATCCGGAGCAGCTTCGGGAATTCCGGCGGAAGAATATCGGCATGGTCTTTCAAAAGTTCGCGCTGTTCCCGCACCGCAGTGTGCTGGCTAACGCAGAATACGGACTGGAAGTCCAGGGCGTGGAGAAAAGCAAACGAACCCGGCTGGCCATGGAGGCTCTTGAGCTTGTAGGGCTGAAGGGCTGGGAGAACCACCGCCCGGATCAGCTCAGCGGAGGCATGCAGCAGCGTGTCGGCCTGGCGCGCGGTCTGGCCAATGATCCTGACATTCTGCTGATGGATGAAGCCTTCAGTGCGCTTGATCCGCTGATCCGCAAGGATATGCAGCAGGAATTGCTGGAGCTGCAATCCAGAGTGAAGAAGACGATTGTCTTCATCACGCATGATCTGGATGAAGCGCTGCGGATCGGGGACCGTATTGCCCTGATGAAGGACGGGGTCATTGTCCAGATCGGATCGCCGGAAGAAATTCTGATTCAGCCTGCGAACAAATATGTGGAACGCTTCGTGGAGGATGTGGATCTGTCCAAAGTATTGACCGCTTCCCATGTGATGCGCCAGCCGGAGATGATCCGCCCGGAACGCGGTCCCCGGGTAGCCCTGCAGCTCATGCGGGACAGCGGGGTCTCCAGCCTGTATGTCGCAGATAATGAGATGCGGCTGCAAGGTCTGCTGACAGCGGATAATGCCTCACAGGCCTTGAAGGAGAACCGCAGTATTCTGGATGTGATGCTGCGCGACATTCCCCGGGTTCAGCCGGATACCCTGCTGAATGATCTGTTCGAGCTGATGTCGGAGACGCATCTGCCCGTTGCTGTAGTGGGGGAAGGCGAGAAGCTGAAGGGCATTGTTATCAAAGGGGCCGTGTTGTCTGCCCTGGCCGGTAACGCGGTTCCTGAAGGAGGAATTGGTTCATGAATTTACCTAAAATACCGCTCGGAAAGGGCGTAGAATGGATTGAAAATTGGCTCACGACCTACTTCGGCCCTATATTTGATATCATTCATGCTGTGATTGGCGGAATGGTGAGCGGGATTGATGCGGCGCTGAATTTCCTGCCCGCAATGGTGCTGACCCTTCTGATCGCAGCTCTGGCCTACTGGATCGGCAAATGGCGGATGGCGCTGTTTGCGGTGGTCGGACTGCTCCTGATTGACAATCTTGGATTGTGGGGACCGTCGATGCAGTCGCTGGCCCTGGTACTGACAGCCTCTCTGCTGGCTGTAGTGATCGGGGTTCCGCTCGGAGTGCTGTGTGCACAGAGCCGGACTTTCCAGAACATTGCCACCCCTATCTTAGACTTCATGCAGACGATGCCGGCGTTCGTATATCTGCTTCCAGCCGTGTCGTTCTTCTCGCTGGGTGTTGTTCCCGGCGTCATTGCTTCTATTATATTTGCTATTCCGCCAACGATCCGGTTAACGAACCTGGGGATTCGCCAGGTCTCACCGGAGCTGGTGGAAGCGGCGGATGCCTTCGGTTCAACCGCAGGGCAAAAGCTGTTCAAGCTGCAATTGCCGATCGCGCTCCCGACCATTATGGCCGGGATTAACCAGACGATTATGCTCTCGCTGTCTATGGTCGTCATCTCGTCCATGATCGGTGCCCAGGGTGTAGGTGCCTATGTATACCGTGCAGTATCACAGGCGAAGACGGGTGCGGGCTTCGAGGCGGGGATTGCGATTGTTATTATTGCCATTCTGCTGGATCGTCTGACCCAGAAGCTCTTCAAATCCAAACCACAAGAATAGGAGTGTATGATTAATATGAAAAGAATCCAATCGATAAAGCGCAAACCGCTAATGATGCTCATGCTGCTGATGGCAGTAATTCTGGTAGCAGGTTGTTCGTCCAATAATAACAATAGTACGGTGAAGCTGGCTTATGTGGCCTGGGATTCCGAGATCGCCAGTACTAACGTAGTCAAGGAAGTGCTGGAAACGAAGCTCGGCGTGAAGGTGGAGATGCTGCAGGTCGATGCCGGACCGATGTGGGCCGGGATTGCTGACGGAAGCGCAGATGCCATGGTAGCCGCCTGGCTGCCAAGCACGCATGCCTCTTATCTGGAGAAATACGGCAAGGACATTGAGGATGCCGGTGTGAATCTGGATGGAACGAAGACCGGGCTTGCCGTTCCCGCCTATATGGAGATCAACTCCATTGAAGATCTGAATAATGCAGAAGTAGCGGCAACGCTCGATAAGCGGATTATCGGAATTGAGCCGGGGGCCGGAATTATGACGGCCACGGAAAAAGCGCTCGAAGCCTACGGCTTGAGCGATTATACGCTGCTGGAGAGCTCGTCGGCGGCAATGGCGCAGGAGCTGCAGAAGGCTTTTGACAAGAATGAACCAATTGTAGTCACTGGCTGGACTCCGCACTGGATGTTCGCCAACATGGACCTCAAGTACCTGGACGATCCGAAGAATGTCTACGGCGGTGCCGAGCAGATTCATACGATGGTCCGCTCAGGTCTGAAGGAAGATATGCCTGATGTGCACAAGTTCCTGAGCCAATTCAAATGGACTGCAGAGGATATGGAGCAGGTTATGGTCAAGATTCAGGGCGGACAATCGCCTGAAGAAGCGGCCAAGGAATGGGTAGAGAGTAATGAAGCCAAGGTTAATGAGTGGACGGCTGGTATCTCTGCTTAAGTGAACTCTGTAGGGTTCAGTGATCTGGCGGCGATGACCGATGTGTGCTATGATGGGAGAAAATAAGCAACAATTCTGTAACTTGTACGCTGATGTCGCAGAATCTATAGTTAGATGTTCAATAAACACCCCGCAAGGGGTGTTTTTCTTCAACATTAATGAGCGGTTCCTTTACATGCTGCTAAGAGTCAGGGAAGGAGAGCGCTCTATGACCGAGATCATCAATGCCTGGATTGACTGGCTGCTGCAAAGTCTGGGACTTAGCGGCCCGTATATTGTTTTTGCTACCTTTCCGCTCGCCGTGCTGCAAAGCTTGTTCGGATTTTTCCCCCTGGCGATTCTGATTGTGCTGCATGTCTCTGTATTCGAAGTGATCGGCGGGATGGCTGTCAGCTGGCTGGCCTGCAACCTGGGCGCGGTAATTGTCTATTTTCTCTTCCGGCGCTATCTCTTCGACTGGTTCGACCGCAAATGGGGCTACAAGCTCAAGAAGTATGAGAAATGGCAGACCTATCTGGACCGTTACGGCATCTGGACCCTGGTGCTGCTGCGTACGATTCCGATTGTGCCCAGCAATATCATCAATCTGATGTCAGCCGTGTCTCCGATGAAGCCGGCGGCTTTTGTCTGGGGGACGGTGCTCGGCAATCTGTCTTTTATCTGGCTGTTCGGTACGCTCAGCTCCTCGCTCATTGTCCCGCGTGAGGACTGGAATGGTTTTCTGTTGTGGTATGGCGTATTTATGCTGATTCTGCTTGCTATCTTTGTCCGGCTGCATTGGGGGCATCTTCAGGAGGATAAGCGCAAACGGGCGGGGCATTAGAAGAACGTTGCTGCGGTGTGGTGCCGCGGGGAGGTTCTTTTTTTTGTGGATTAGGAAATTATGATTTGCGTCCGATGTGGATAAGTTGTGCATAAAGTTGGGGGTAAGTGTCTTGGAGCATCGGCAGGATGACTATATTCTGGGCCAGTAATAGGAATGACTTCTCTGATTTCACCGAACAGCCGGATATGGTCGAAAAACCGACCACATTCGGTGCGGTAGAGGCGTGTGGGCCGAATATGGTCGAAAAACCGACTACATTCGGTGCGGCAGAGGCGTGTGGGCCGGATATGGTCGAAAAACCGACTACATTCGGTGCGGCAGAGGCGTGTGGGCCGGATATGGTCGAAAAACCGACCACATTCAGTGCGGCAGAGGCGTGTGGTCCGGATGTATGAGTAAAAGCGAATCATGTGGCCACAGCCAGTAACAAATTTCGAGAAATCCTGCAAGAAGTGCAACAATGCTGCTCCATACAAGCGGCGGTGAGGGAGACAACCCTCAGAATGGATCAAATACAGGCTGAATATCGCAATGAATGGGACCAATTTCACTCGTTAGGGTGATCTGGTTCTTGGATACAAGCAAACACCAAAGCGAAAGCCCCACATTGTGGGGTTATTTTGCGTGTGCGCCGAATAGCCTATTAGTACAGGGAGCGGCTTGACCGCAGGAATGTCGGGAGGGACTGCAGGGCATGGGCAGAATCAGAAAATGGGGGAAACGGAGCGCAGGCGTACCGCTCTTCGGGCGTCTGCGGCTGCCGGACTTCAGCGGAAGCGGTCTGAGGGGGCCGGGCGGGCGCCGCCAGGCCTTCAAGGCCAAACCGTCCAGAGCGGGAATCCGGCCGCCGGGTGCGGGTTCGGGAGCAAGGTTCGAAGCGAAGCCTTCAAGACCCGGCGCGGGTCTGCCTGGCCGGAGCTGGGGACGGAGCGGGGGCTTCGTGGCGAAGCCCTCCAGGTCCGGCGTCCGGCTGGACGGGAGTGAAGCAGATTACGGGACTGCGAAGCCGTCCGGGAGAGCAGCGGGTGCTCCGGGCCAGCGGGTCTGGCGCAAGTCCGGGCGCGGCGGCGGCTTCCGCTTGTTCGGCAGCAGGGACGGGAAGCGTCAGGAAGCCGCCGGGGGCAAGGGGCAGAAGCCGCGCAGACGGGGCAGATTCTGGATCGTTCTGAGCCTGCTGCTGCTTCTGGCGGTGCTGCAGGGGCTGCGTTATGTGGAGCAGCACCTGAAGCCGCCGATTCTCCATCTGGCACAGATCCGGGTGAAGCAGATCGCCACGGAATCCATTAACAAGGCGATTACGTCCCAGGTGGCGGACGGCGGGAATGCTGAGGCGCTGATTGACTGGAAGACGGATAAGAGCGGCAAAATCTCCGGCTTCATGCTCAACTATAAGGAGCATATGCGGATTACCTCGCAAGCCGCCGAGGTGATACAGTCCACACTGCAGGAGCTGCATAACCGCAGCGAGCGTATTCCGCTGGGCCAGGCGCTTGGCAGCCCGCTGATTGCCTCCTTTGGACCCGATATTCCGATCAAGATCGAACCTCAGGGGGCCGTGAAGGTGGAGCTGAATACCCGGCAGCAAAATGCCGGAATCAATATGATTCTGGTTGAGGTCTATATTCACATTGTGACCGAGGTAGCGGTCGTAATCCCCTTTGACATGGAGCCGCAGGTGGTGGACACAGAGATCCCCGTCTCCTACCTGATGGTAGTCGGTGACGTTCCAATGTACTACTATGACAATCAGGGCAAGCCGGTCGGCGAGAACGGCAGCAGCGCCCCGGGCATCGCTATTCCGGCTCCTTCGCTGAACACTGAGAAGGGCAGCTCCGGCACGGAAGGCACACCTTCAGGCGGCGGCAACAGCAGCTCAGGCTCGGGCGGATCAGGCGGACATGCGGGCAGCGGGGAGAGCCCGACGCCTGCCGCAGGCGGCAACAATGCGCCGGATGCGTCCGGGGGAGGCGGAAATACGGGGGACGGGTCGGAGTAGGGGAGAAGCGGGGATAATGTCGGGGTAAGGGCTCCTGTGGTCATTTAATGGCTAAATGGGGGTCTTTTTTTATTGTGCCGGATGGGTTGATACGGGCTAATGCGGATAAAGTTCGGAATTAGTTGGCAGGCTGCCGGTGCGATGAGGACGATGAGGTAAGTATTCAAATCCACCTTTCCAATATGAATCCACTAGGAATGGACCGGAATGGCTTCTATAATAAGGGCAACGCTGCGGCTGAAAGGGGCTGTAAGCCAATCTTGGGGGGGCTGAGACTAATGAGAATATTGATTGTAGATGATGAGTCCAGACATCTTAGAGGGATGGTCAATCTGATCGGACGCCTTCGGCCGGAGGATCAGGTGGTGGCGGCGCAGGATGGCTTGTCCGCTATGGAAATGGTGAAAGCCCACCGCCCGGAAGCTATATTGACTGATATCCGTATGCCCGGAATGGATGGGCTTGAATTTCTGGAACGGCTTAAGCTTGAAGGTATCCGGACCAAGGTCGTAATGGTATCCGCTTACAATCTGTTCGAGTATGCGCAGAAGGCAGTTCATTATGGGGCTTATGATTACCTGCTGAAGCCGGTGGAGATTGACCAGGTAGCGGATGTCCTAAGCCGGATCGACCTTCTGCTGACAGCGGAAAAGAGGCAGCGCCGTGAAGAGGAAGAAATGCAGCACCGGCTTAAGCTCGCTTCTTCCGCCTATCTGAACCGGCTCATGCTGTCCTGGCTGAACGGCAGTGCGTCCTTGGCCGAGCTGGCGGAGCTGGACGGTTATGATTGGCTGCGGGAGAGCGGTGTCGCAGTGTATTCGGAGCTGAACTCCTGCCAGGACAGCGGGGAGAGACAGGACAGCGGCGTGTTCATCCGTGCTCTGGAGCAGGCCTGGGGCAGGTGGGGGGAAGCCATCACCATTCCCTTGAGCGGGATGACGGAGGACGGCCCTCTTGCCGCCGTTACCTTGATTACCCTGGAAGCCCTTACCGGGGACAAGCGGGAAGAAGCCCGGTCCATTGCCCGTTCCTTGGCGGCGGATTGGGCGCATACCGGACAGCTCATCCACGGGATTGGCCCGGAATGCCGTTCCCTCCGGGAAGAAGCGCCGCGATCCTATCTGGCAGCCAGAACGGCCAACAGTTACAACTTCTATGATTTCCGGCAGGGGCTGCTGTTTTCAGATGAGATCAGGTTTTCTTACCGCGAGGCCGTTCCTGACTGGAGCAAGGTCTATGAGGCGTTGAAAATGGATGATGCTGCGCTTGTTCTGGAAGCTTGTGTGGAAGCCCTCTGCCAGCTTGCAGACGGTGGACATGCCAGCCCTATGCTGCTGAAGGAACAGGCATCGCTAATGCTGCTGCAGATCCGGAGTGAGCATCAGGACATTCTGGATAAGAGAGCGCAGCAGATGCTGACCGGTACGGCTACGCTGCTTATCCGCTCATGCCGCTCGTACCCGGAGCTGGTGGCCCAGTTGGGGCAGGCACTCCGGGAAGCGCATTTGGCCTTAACCGTATCCCGGCAGGATCAGGGGGAGAGCATGATCGCTGAATGCCTAAGCTGGATACAGCAGCATATGAAGGAGGAGCTTACACTGGAGCGGGCAGCTGAGCATTTCCATTTTAACCCCTCTTATTTCAGTACACTGATCAAGAACAGGACGGGAAAAACGTTCTCGGAGCATGTGACGGCGGCCCGGATGAAGCGGGCCAAGGTACTGCTTGCCGGGGAGCCGCTCCGAATATATGAGATATCCCTGGAATGCGGATTTCAGGATACGAAATATTTTTGCCGCGTATTCAAGAAGTATTACGGCATGTCGCCCAAAGCCTATAAGCATGCGCTGTCGCAAAGGAAACGTGAGGCATGAAGATCACCTTCCGTTACCGGCTGCTGGCCAGCTATATTCTGCTGATCGCCATTCCCCTGCTCGTTCTGGGGGCTTTATTCTACCGGACCAGCCTGAAGATTATCACAGAGCAGGCGCAGAAGAATGTATATGAGATTGTCAGGAAGAATAATGAAGTCATGGACACCAAGCTGCGGATCGTGGACCAGAACAGCATGTCCTTGTTCCTCGATAAGGATCTGTTCCGCATCTTCAACCAGCTGGACCCCGCGAATGAAGCGGAGCTGTTCGCAGCCGACCGGCAGGTGACGGCTGTGCTCGGCAAAACCTTTTCCCAGAACCAGGATATCTTTGCCTACCAGCTATGGACCTCCTACTTCACCTTCGGACAACCCCTGCCTCAAGGAGAACCGACGCAATCGGATATATACCGTATGGCCCGGCAGGCGGGAGGGAAGCTGGTATGGATACCTACTTATGAGTTCGCGTCCATGTTCAACCAGTCCTATTTGCAAGGCGGGAATCTGGAGTTCCGTTATCTCTTCTCGGCTACACGCCTGCTGGATTTCACCTATCTGAGCAATACGAAGCTTGCCAAAATGGATGCCGGAGTGGAGCGCCCCGTACTTGCCATAAGCTTCAAATCCGAGGTGCTTAAATCCTTGTATGCAGACAGCCTTCCGGGGAACTCGCGCTACATGGTGCTTGATCCGCAGGACAGGGTAGTCGCCAGCAGTGAGCCGGGTCAGGTTGCACAGATCTATAAGGAGGCAGGGCTGGACAAGCTGCAGCGGGAGAACAGCGGGGCACGGAGAATGAAGCTGGACGGCGAAGCGGTGATCGTCTGCTTCGACCGTTCGGAGGTGACCGGCTGGATGTCTGTGGTGTGGATACCAGAGGCAGGGCTGGTGAGCAGCCTGGTGCCGGTGATCCGGACATCTATTACTGTACTGGCTGTTGTGATGGGGATTGTGGCTCTGATCCTCGCTTATTTCATTGCAGGTAAAATCACTAAGCCCATCAAGCGGCTGCTCAGCGCGATGAGATCGGTGGGCGAGGGAGATTTCCAGACCCGCGTGGATGTGGTGAGCCATGACGAGTTCGGCGTGCTGACGCAGCGCTTCAACCGGATGAATGACCGGATTCAGCTGTTGGTGACGGAGAATTACGAGATCAAGCTGAAGGAGAAAGAGGCTGAGATACAGGCGCTGAATATGCAGATGCATCCGCACTTCCTGTACAATACGCTGAATGTGATGAACTGGACGGCAATTGAGAATGATCAGCAGGAGCTTAGCAGGATGCTTGTCTGTCTGTCCAACATGCTGCATTATACCTCCCGGAAGACATGGGACGCCGTACCTTTGTCCGAAGAGATGAGCTGGATGAGTAATTACTTCTATATTATGTCAATCCGCTTCGAGGACAAGTTCACCGTGGAGTATGATATGGACCCGCGGCTATTGGCGTACGATGTGCCGAGACTGCTGTTCCAGCCCTTTGTGGAGAATGCGATTCTTCACGGCTTCGATCAGATCGGCTCTGGCGGACTCATTGGAATCCGCGGCTGGATTAACGGCAGAACCCGGCATTACGAGGTAGCTGACAACGGCCGGGGCATGAGTGATGAGACGATACACAGGATTCTTTATCAGAAATCTTCCTCCGTGGGCATTAAGAATACTATTGACCGCATTCAGATGACCTACGGCGGCGAGTACGGGATATCCATCTTCTCGACTCCGGGGACAGGCACGAAGGTAGTGATTACTTTGCCGCTATAAGCCAATCCCGGTCCACCAATCCAAAGAGATTAGGGTTATGTAAGCGCTATCTTATATTTTATAATAAAGACATCATAGACTGCAGCTATGAACCCGTTGAACTTAGAAATCGAGAGGGGCTTCCGAATATGTCGCAACCCAGGAAATCAGTCTTCATCACATTGGCTCTGGTTCTGATGCTTGCCGCCGTGCTGTCTGCGTGCTCAAAGTCTAATACTGCAAGCCCTGACACTTCCGCATCTTCCGGGAATTCCGGATCGAAGGAGAATATTAAGCTGCGGATGACGGTCTGGGGCTCGCCGGAGGAAGTGGCTCCTTATAAAAAAGCGATTCAGAATTTCGAGGCCAAGCATCCGAGCGTCAAGGTCGAGCTTCAGCATATTGCCGCCGATTATGATACTAAGCTGACGACCATGGTCGCCGGGAATGATGTTCCGGACATTGCCATGATGGAATCGGGCACCATTGCTTTTCCGATGGCGGAGCAGGGCAAATTCTATAATCTTCAGGAATTCCTGGATACGGATGCCGACATCAGTCCGGATACACTGGTTCCCAATATTACCTATTCCCTGGAGCCGGGCAATGTTATCGGAATCGGCCCCGGCCCCGAATCCTTCGCCTTGTTCTACAATGAGGATATCTTCAAGGACGCCGGTATTGAACCTCCTCCGTCCAATGTGGCGGATGCCTGGACCTGGGATGAATTCGTCGAGGTTGCCAAGAAGCTGACCGTGGACATGAACGGCAAAACAGCGGACCAGGAAGGCTTCGATCCGACCAGAATCAAGCAATATGGAGCAAATATCTCCACCTGGTGGGGGGTGTACAGCAACTTCATCTATTCCAACGGCGGGGATTTCATCTCTGCAGACGGTAAAACCTTCGGGCTGAACCAGCCGGAGGCGGTGGAGGCGCTCCAGAAAATATCCGACCTGATGAATGTCCACCATGTCTCTCCTTCACCAGTGCAGTCCAAGAACATTCCGGCCACCAATGTGGCGCTCCAGACCAAAAAGGTAGCGATGACGGTAGACGGGCAATGGGCCAGTGCAGGCCTCGCCCAGTCGAAGTTCAACTTCAATGTCGGGGTCATGCCTGTAATGAAGGAGCCGGTCACCACCGTGGTCTGCGGCATGTTCTCCATTTTTAAATCCACCAAGCATCCCCAGGAGACCTGGGAGCTGCTGAAGGCGCTGCTCGATCCCGAAGCCTCCATTGACATGCTTACAGCCGGAACCTGGATGCCATCTCCCAAGGACTGGTACACCGATCCTGCGCTACTGGCCAAATGGACGGAGAATCTGGACGCCAGACCGTCCGGCTATAAGGAAGCCATTGTCGATGTGATTCTGACCAAAGGGCATCAGACCCCGACCGGCTATGTGAAGAATTTCAACAATATTATGGACTTGGTCAATCCTGCGCTGGATAAGGTGTGGCTCGGCCAGCAGACGGCCCAGGAAGCGATGGACTCCATCGCGGCAAAGGTCCAGGCCCAGATTAAGGGACGGCGCGATATCAAGGAATAATCAACAAGACTGGAGGCCAGTATGCGAAAAGGAATGTTCTACGGGCTGCTGTTCACCGCCCCCGCCATCCTTGGGTTTGCCATTTTTACGCTGGGTCCCATGATCGCCAGCCTGGTGCTCAGCATGACTAACTATAATGTGTTCAAAGAGCAGACCGCTTTCACCGGTCTGGATAATTACCTGCGGCTGTTCTCAGGTGAAGATGAGCTGTTCTATAAATCGCTGGGGATCACCTTCTATTTCGTCGTGTTGCGTGTGCCTGCGGTGATTCTCATCTCCTTCGGGATTGCGCTGCTGCTGAATCTCAATGTAAAGGGAAGGGCTATCTTCCGTACGATCATCTACCTGCCGAGCATTGTTCCGGCGGTGGCCTCGGCCATGATCTGGATGTGGCTGCTTAACCCTGACCTGGGCCTCATCAATTCACTGCTGAGCCGCTTGCATCTGCCGACCAGCAACTGGCTGTACGGCGAAGGCAGCGTGATCCCCTCGGTCGTACTTACCACGCTCTGGGGGATCGGCAGCACGGTGATTATTTTCCTCGCCGGACTATCCGGCATCCCCCGGCAGTATTATGAGGCCATTGAGGTGGATGGAGGGGGCTGGTTCCGTAAGCTGAGCCATGTGACGGTTCCGATGGTCACCCCGACAATCTTTTTCAATACAATCATGACGATTATCGGTTCCTTCCAGGTCTTCAACGAAGCCTACATTCTGACGCAGGGCGGACCGAATAACCGGAGTTTGTTCTATGTATTTTATTTGTGGAGAACAGGCTTCCGGGATGCCGAGATGGGGTATGCGTCCGCGCTGGCCTGGATCTTGTTCGTCATTATTCTGTTCTTCACCTTCATCGTCTTCAGAACCTCGAAGTCATGGGTGTATTACGAAGGGGGGGGCCGGGCTTGAGGCCATCGAAGCTTTCACTTACCGCAGGTTACGGGGCGCTGATCCTAATCTCCTGTATGTTCATCATTCCGTTTGTCTGGCTGATCCGCAGCTCGCTGATGAATTTATCGCAGATATTCACCATGCCCCCCGAATGGATACCGAAGCCGTTTCAATGGGGCAATTTCCATAAGGCGCTTACGGTGTTGCCGTTCGATGTCTTCTTCAAGAATACGCTCATCATCGTGGTCACCGTGCTGGTGGGAACCGTAATTACGAGCAGCATCGGAGCCTTCGGATTCTCACGGATTCCGTGGAAGGGCAGGGATGCGGTGTTCGCGGTCCTGATGACCAGCATGATGCTGCCGGCGGCGGTGACGATGATCCCAAGCTTTTTGGGCTGGCAGATGATGGGGTTCTACGATACGTTGTATCCGCTGATTGTGCCCGCTTATTTCGGCGGGGGGATCTTCAATATTTTCCTGCTCCGGCAATTCTATCTGACCATTCCGCGCGATTTCGATGAAGCTGCCTATGTGGACGGGGCGAATTACTGGCAGATCTATACCCGGATCATCTTTCCCCTAAGCCGTTCCGCGATTATCGTAGTGGCCTTGTTCAGCTTCCTGGCCTCCTGGAATGACTTCATGGGACCGTTGATCTATCTGAAAAGCGACAAATGGTTCACCCTTGCGCTGGGCCTGCAAATGTTCCAGGGCACCTATACCGCGCAGTGGGATCTGCTGATGGCGGCCTCGGCGACCGTCGTTCTGCCCTGCGTCATTGTGTTTCTGGCCGGACAGCGGTACTTCCTGGAGGGCATAACCTTAACGGGATTAAAAGGATAAAGGAGGCGGGGAACAGAAATGGCAGAGCAACAATCGAAGATTCATACCTGGCAAGATGTGTCCTTCACCTGTGTAACTATCAATGACGAGTTCTGGAAGCCGCGTCTGAAGGTGCTCCGGCAGACCACGCTGCCGGATTGCCTGTCCAAATGTGAGGAGACCGGCCGCATCAATAACTTCGCCAAGGCAGCAGGACTGCTGGAAGGGCATTACGAAGGCAAATATTATAACGACTCAGATGTCTACAAGGTGCTTGAAGGCATTGCCTATGCGCTGATGTCAGAGCGGGATGCGGCGCTGGAGGCTGAGGCTGACCGGATCATCGGGCTGATCTCGGCTGCGCAGGAAGAAGACGGGTATCTGTGTGCGTACTTTACCCTGGAGAATCCCCAGGGCAAGTGGACGGACATGGAGAAGCACGAGATGTATAACGGCGGCCATCTGATCGAAGCGGCGGTTGCCTATTATGAAGCCACCGGCAAGCGCGAGCTGCTGGAGGTAGCCTGCCGTCTGGCCGATCATGTTGACGAGGTGTTCGGCCCCGGCAAGCGGCACTGGGTGGAGGGGCATGAGGAGATCGAGCTGGCACTGGTGAAGCTGTACCGCGTGACGCAGAGTGAGCGCTACTGGAAGCTGGCACTCTGGCTGCTGGAGGAGCGCGGCCATGGCTATGGTGTTGGCGCGATCTGGGATAATCCGGAGTGGGGACCGGCCTATTGCCAGGACGATGTCCCCGTCCGCGATATTAAGCAGGTCACCGGCCATGCCGTCCGTGCCATGTATCTGTATACGGCCATGGCGGATATTGTCCATACTTCTGGAGATTCGGCTTATTCGGAGGCTCTGCACCGGGTCTGGACACATACGGTGGAGCGCAACATGTATGTAACGGGCGGCATTGGGCCGTCCAGGCACAATGAAGGTTTCACCTCCGATTATGATCTGCCCAATGAGACCGCCTATTGCGAGACCTGCGCCGCCATTGCCATGGTGTTCTGGAATCACCGGATGAATCTGACGTTCGGGGACGGTAAATATGCCGATGTGGTGGAACGTGAGCTTTATAATGGCGCCTTGTCAGGAATCTCCCTGTCCGGGGATAAGTACTTCTATGAGAATCCGCTTGCTTCCCAGGGCGGGCATCATCGTGTCCCATGGTTTGAAACCTCTTGCTGTCCGACCAATCTGGCCCGCTTTCTGCCATCCCTGGGCCAGTACGCCTATGCTGTTACAGAGGATGGCCTGGCGGTGAATCAATATATGAACAGCGAAGCGGAACTGGTGCTCGGCAGCGGGCTGGGTGTCAGGCTGAAGGTAAGCACCCGGTATCCCTGGGATGGCCGGATAGAGCTTGAGGTGAACCTTGCTGCAAGCGCCGAATTCAGTATCCGGCTGCGGGTACCGGAGTGGTGCAGCGGATACCTAGTAGAAGCGGGAGGCATCAGCATCGGGGAGGCGGAAGCCTTGACGCATCAGGGGTATATCGTGCTGGAGCGGAACTGGTCGCCGGGGGATACGGTGGTGCTTGAGCTGGAGCTGCCCGTGAATAAGGTGCGGGCCAGACCGGAGGTGGAGGCGGACAGAGGGAGGGTTGCTGTACAGCGGGGACCCGTTGTATATTGTCTGGAGCAGACGGACCATCCCGGCAGTTCCTATGATGCCTTCTCCCTGCCGGCCGGAGCGAGGTTTCGGGTGAAGCATCTGCCGGAGCTGCTGGGCGGGGTGACGGTGCTGCAGAGCCGGGATGCAGACGGCAGGCCGCTCAGGTTCATCCCCTATTATGCTTGGGACAACAGGGAGCCTGGTTTCATGCAGGTCTGGGTCCGGGAACGGGAAGGAAGTGGCCTGTACAGCTATTGAATTCGCTAGTGCAGAGCAAAGGAGGAGATTCGCTTGCGCGGAATTACGAACCCGGTTATCCCGGGCTGGTATGCTGACCCGGAGGCCAGAACATATGGGGGGAGGCATTATGTGTATGCCACCAGATCCTTCACGGAATATACCCGGCAGATGAATCTGGATGCCTTCAGCTCCGTTGACCTGATTCATTGGACGACCCACGAGGGGATCATCGAAATGGATGATTTCCCCTGGATCTGGAGAGCGGTATGGGCTCCGACCCAGATTGAGCATCACGGCCGGCATTATCTGGTCTTTGCCTCGAACGATATCCAGAAGGACGGCGAAGCCGGCGGGCTGGAGATTGCTGTTGCGGATGCTCCCGAAGGCCCCTACAGAGGGTATCTCCACCGGCCGCTGATCGGCGGGTTCATTCACGGCGCACAGCCGATCGACGCTCATCTGTTCAAGGATGATGACGGTGCAATCTATCTGTATTACGGGGGCTGGGGCCATTGCAACGTGGCCCGGATGAATGAGGAGATGACGGGGTTTGTTCCGTTCCCGGACGGAGAGGTCATCCGTTCCGTCACTCCGCCGGGTTATGTGGAGGGGCCGTGTATGATCAAGAAGGACGGCCTGTATTATCTGATGTGGTCAATGGGCGGATGGACCAACGGGACCTACCGGGTCGCTTATGGCGTAAGCGACAACCCGCTTGGTCCATTCCCGAACCTGGGGACCATACTGGAGAGGCAGGAGCCGGTGGCGGAAGGCCCCGGCCATCATGGATATTTGCATCTGCCGGAGCGCGATGAATGGCTGATCGTCTATCACCGCAGACTCATCGGAGACCGGGAGCCGGGCAACCGCATGTTATGCATCGACAGACTGGAACTCGGTGCAGGCGTTATCAAGCCGGTAAGGATGACCGACCGGTGGTAAGCTTGTCGGCTTATCGTAGGTGAATACAGGAGGAATGAGGCCTTGGCTTATGACGGGGCCTTTTTTGTCGTGGTGCCGGAGAGGAATGCGTCATTCAATTAATGTTATTCCCCCTGTATTCCCATAATGTTGTACAAATTGCAACTCGGAAACCGGGATATCCGGGGATATGATAGAGTTGTTGTATAAAATGCAAGAATTGCCCCCGCTAAGCGTTTGGAGGATGAAAAATCCTGCTTTTTATGCAGTAATTTTGGAATGTAGCCGGGATGAGCAGGGTAATGTTGTATTTTGAGCAGGATTTTCACTGGGAGGTTGGGGACGAATGCAAAATATTCATGATAATGAAATTGTTTCTTATACAGTTGATTTGCAAAAGTCAAAAATTACATTCCAAACATTGGGCGGCAAAGACAATTCAGTTCCCGTCATCCCCCACCCTGAAGCACCGACTTCACAAGCAGCAGCCACGGAATGCTGCCAGTAGCGGCGATGCTCCCCTCCGGGTGAACCTCCGCTGCAAGCAGCAGCATGTAATAACTGAGGCCAGTTATTGCAGCAGCGCTGCCGGATTGCAGTAGCGTCTGTTCATCGTCTGACGTAAGCTGTGGAGCTTGCCCGCAGGATTGAGCTATGGCTGCATAGAGCAGCCATTCGGCAGCATCCCCGGGCAATCTATGGTACTGAGATTGCCCGGTATATTCCGCACACCACTGTAATCTAAATGAAGCAGGTGCATGCAGCATTCCTTGCAACAGCGGCAGGGGAAGTCTGCTCCAGAGAAAGTGTGCAGCGCCAAAGGGCTTGCCAAGCAGGAGCAATGTGTCCCAAGCGCCTGCTTGAAGCAGCAGTTGTGCTGCGTAAGAAAAATCTGTAGAGCTAAGCGGTGTGTCTGCGCGGTGTTCCGAATCGGCTAAGCTGCCGATATCGGGGGCCGGGAAGGAACATTCTGCCGGAACAGAAGGGTCTTCTTGTTCTTCGGCTTGGCATTGTGGCAGCCTGGAATGGCTGGTTTCAGCATGGGGGGAGGCGACTTGGCGCTCCTGCATGCTGTTAGAGCCTGCCCGATGCTCCGCCGGGCCGGGCTGCTGCCCCGCCAGCCGCCCCAGGCCTTGTCCTGCCGCGGCGATTCCGCTGCTGCGGCAGGACAAGGCCCACAGATAGCCGGATACCCACGGGTCATCCGGCGCACCTCTCTGCATCCGCGCAAGCTCAGCGGATGCGGCCCCGGGCTGTTCCGGGTCCCGGAACAGCGTCCCCAGCAGCACCTGAAGCACCTGCCGGATATCCTCCGGCAGATGCGGTGCTGCGAGAAGCGCCGCCAGCCACGGGGCGGCGCGGGCATTGAGTGCGGCAGGCACCAGCCTGCTCAGCACTCGCCGGGGCAGGGCAGGGAGCAGCTGACGCGTGAACACCGTCAGCTGCTCCGTTTGCCCGGACAGCAGGCACAACGTGGCCAGCTGCTCCCAGGCGGTTACGTCATCAGGCGCGTAGCCGATCGCCTGTCTGTAATGCTCCATTGCTTCCTCGTAGAGGAACAGCTGCTCGCAGACCCGCCCGGCGGAAAGGCGGGTGCGGTAGGTTCCGCTGCCGGAGGAGGAAGGGTATTTATGTGCGGTATCCCCGCTGTCCAGCGCCTGCTGGAGCAGAGGGTATGCCCGCCATACCTGCCCTTGCTCCAGCAGCAGACCCGCATAGCTCTCCAGCAGATCAGTGAAATCTGCGTACAGCCCAATCCCGGCCTGATAGACAGACTCCGCGTCCGCAGGCCGCCCGCCCGCTTGGAGGGCAAAAGCTGTCTTGAGATACAGGTCGGCGGTATAGCCGGAGTCGGGCGGAGCTTCTTCCAGGAGCGGCAGTAGCAGGTCCGCCGCAGCCGGGTACTTGCCCTGCTGGTAATATTCCGTCCCCAGTGCGTACCGCAGGGGAACACTGCCGGGCTCAAGCTCTAGCGCAGCATGGATCAGCTCCAGATTGCGGCTGGCTTTATTTTTGCGCTGAAGCTCATCATCCAGATAGCCGTAATGGTGGACAGGCAGACGGGCATAAGCAATATGTCCTCCGGGGAGGCTCCAGATGCTGGAGGCTACCTCTTCATGAATGCTGCCGCGAAAACAGATACGTACATCGTTTCGGAAGAGTCTGCAAACATTGTCTGTCACGTATTCGCGCCCGGAGGCATCACCTACATAATGAATAAAAGGCAGGAAATACCCGTCCGCACGCTCCGATTCCAGCAGAAGCTTTAACTCCTCTGGCTTCCAGTCAGCAAGGGCTTCATCTGCATCCAGCACCAGAATCCACCCATAGGAGGCCAGCTGTAGGGTATGATTACGGGCTTTGGAGAAATTGTGTTCCCAGGGCAGCCTGATTACCCGGGCACCGAACCTGCCGGCGATAGCCATACTGTTATCCTCTGATCCGGTATCCGCGATAATAATCTCCGAGACCATACCCTGAACAGACAGGAGGCATTGCTCCAGATGTTGCGCCTCATTCCTTACGATCATGCAGAGCGAGATCCCGGGAGTATCCATAGTCTATAAGCTCCTTTCTAACATTGATTGAAAAAGTAGGGGTGCAAAGCAAGCGGGTATACTCCTTACGGACTGGAGAGCCGTTATTTTCAAAAAAACAGCACTTTTTACGGAGTTGCGGACTCAGAGGAACCTATTATCACTCTAACCGATGATTTAAGGCAGCATATCCGCCTTTAAGCGCCGTGGAGTCCGTAACTCTTCCCAGTCATGCGTTTTCTGCAAAATAAACGCTCCTCAGTCCGCAACGCCCAGGCAACTGACACTCTGCTGAATAAAAACGGACTATGCAGGGATAGTTGCAGAACGTACACCTAAAACGAGCGAAAAGGCACACTTTCATTGTATAACTGTAGTCTGTACAACTAAATCTGCCCAAAAAGGGGAGAGGGAAGAATCAACGGATGTTTAAATGTACGAAGTACAACAAAACCGGAAATTGGTGACCAATCAGGCGTTTTAGTTGTACCAAATACAATTAAGGCTTATCGCAACTCCGATCATCTGATGACATACTAATCGGTTGATCTGGGAAGCGGAAGAGTGAGACGCGCAGCCGCAGCCGCCGGTGAATATATGGCCGAAGTTACGAGCGCAGCCAGAACCTTGTCAGCCAAAAGAATCAAGGGCTGCACAGCCGCAGCAATAGCAGATAAGGGGAGTGAGGTGTTCCCGTCCGCCGGGTTAACTGCAGGATGATTTAGCAGCCCGGTGATATCATCGTAGCTCAGCTCAGCTGCGGAAGCTGCTTCCGCCCGCTGCAACAGCTTCAACAAATCAGCGCTAGGCGGCACCTCAAGCGCTGCATCATCTACCGCTCCAGCACCTACCCCAGCATCGATCTCACCCGCACTCTGCGCCGTAGCATCCACCGCTCCCGCATCTTGCATCACGCCATCGATCTCACCCGCACTCTGCGCCGTAGCATCCACCGCTCCCGCATCTTGCATCACGCTATCGATCTCACCCGCACTCTGCGCCGTAACATCCACCGCTCCCGCATCTTGCATCACACCATCGATCTCATCCGCACTCTGTATCGCCGCATCCATCTCTCCCGCCGCCACACCAGACCCCACACCGCCCTCAAGCATATCAGCCGCCGCTGTGTAACAGCCATCCCTTACCAGCAGGCGCAGTAGCTCCTGGCGCTGCTCCGTCAGGATGCCGGGCAGCTGCCCGGCCAGCCAGCCGTGAAGCTCGGGCTCGCGGCCCGTGCATTTGAACAGGCGCGTGAGCCGGGGAATCAGCAGCCAGGGCTCCGGCTGGAGCTGGGCTGCCCTGGTGAAGCAGGCTGCCGCTTCATGGTCTTCGCCGATCTGCTGGCAGACCTGCCCCAGCAGCGTGTGGGTGAGATATGTGCCTAACCCGGATTCTGTATGATAGAGGGGAGGGGAGGCTCCGATCTGTAGTGCCCTGCATAGCGCAGCCTTGGCTTCGGCTAAGGCTGATACCTGCAGCAGCAGCGCACCTTTGAGATGGTGAAGATCGGGATAGTCCGGGAAGAGCGAGCTTCCCTGCCCGCAGGCCTCCAGCGCAGCCGGGTAATCACCGGTTACCGCCAGGCAGCGGACTTTGTATTTATAGAGCAGATGAATATAGCTGGTGCCCGGCTCGGCCAGGTTCAGCGAGGTGCCGATATGCTCCAGCGCCTGCCCGTAATCGCCAAGCCGCATATATTCAACCGCCAGATTGAAATGCTGAAAAGCATCTCCGGGACTCTCCTCCAACTGCTGCTTCAGCAATCCGAGATTACGGCTGATTTTATCTTTTCGCTCCACAACTCCGTCGGCATAGCCGTAGTGATGAACAATCACGGTGCTCATATGCATCGCGGCCGCCGGGGTCTCCTGCACAATGGAAGCCGCAATCTGCTCATGAATAATGCCGCTGAAGCGATAATTCGGGCGGTTCTTGAACATACGGAGAATCGGGTTAACCGTAAGGGTCTGCGAAGCGCGCTCCATCCCCTGATGATTATGAATCCGCACAAAAAAAGCCTCATACTCCGTATGCTTCGCGCACACCAGCAGCTCATCCCGGCTCCCCGGATCCAGTTCCTCGTCTGCATCCAGCACCAGAATCCAGGTACCCTGTGCCAGGGCCAGCCCGGCATTGCGTGCGGCGGCAAAATCCCCGTTCCACGGGTAATCGATGATCCGGGCACCGAAGCTGCGGGCAATGGATCGGGTGGCGTCGGTGGAGCCGGTGTCCACAATGATGATTTCATCCGCAGCCCCGCGCGCACTCCGCAGACAGCGGGCCAGGTTGTCGGCTTCATTTTTGACAATCATGCATAAGGAAATCAGCGGTTGGTGTGGTTTCGTGGTCATTAGCTCAGACCTGCTCCTCTCTGCCGTTGGGTGTAATTCCACTTCGTATGCCAAGGGGTGCGGCGCAGCACCGCGATGGATTGAGCCACCGCTGCACTGTCCTCCTGAAGCGGGCCATGAGGCTGTTGCCCCTTCCCCTGTAGTCGTTCTACAGCTTCTGCGAGACGCTGCTCCGCCAGATGAAGATAACAGAGCGCCAGTCCGGTGCTAACTGCATCGTCTGCAGGGGATTCCCCCAAGGCAAGCCGGTACCAGCTGGCAGCTTCCGCATAATGCCCTTTATCTATGAGAAGTTCTCCGAGATATCGCAGGGTTGCCCCTGAAGCTTCCTTGCTGCCTGCAAGGCCAATGAACAGTTCCCCCGCCTCTGCACGCCAGCCTTCCTCATAGAGCGCCTCTGCCAGAGTGCTTGTATGTCCCGGAAACCGTCCAACCAGCCGCTTGCCCAGGGCGATGAACTGGTGCTTCACAGCAAGCCGGATGACCTCGGCAAGCAGAGGGGATTCCCCGAAGGCGGCGAACTCCGCTTGCTGCACGGCAGCATCGGACGACAACCTTGCATCGATCTCCAGTAATTCGGAACGCACTTCCGCAGGTGATTGCAGCCAGAGCTCCTCTTGCAGCTTCTCGCCCAGTTCCCATGTCACCATGGCTTCAAGGAGCCATAGCTGCCGCACCGTTTCTGTGTTCAATCCTCCGGCTGAGAGCTGTAGAGTGCCGGCCCGCAGCTTGTCGGCTGTCTTCCTGAACGAATGATATTTTCCGGTAATAATCCAGGAAGACAGCAGGAACAGCAAGGTGTCCTCCTCCAGCGGGCAGACCGCAGGCGGCAGCTCTGCAATTGCCTTATAAGCGCCCAGCCGATATAAAGTACCGATAATTGCGGTTCTGGCAGCACGCTGTGCTGTGCCGGTCAGCTGTATCAAGAGTGCGGCGATCTCTCCCTCCGGCACCTCCAGCTCCTGAAAAGCAGCAGCGATCCCCTCCAAAGCGGGGAGATACAGGGAGTGCTGCTGAAGCGCACGATGGTACAGCTGCGCGGCCTCCTTTTGCTTCCCGAGCTGCTGGAAAATGGCCCCCATCCGGTGCAGCGGGCGGAAGCTGTCCATGCCCTGTTCAGTGACGTATGCTCTGCGCGGAGCCGGGGCAGACGAGGTATCTATGGCGTGCTGGTAAGACTGGACGGCGCGCTCATAGAATCCTTGGCTCTCCCAGGACTGGCCCTGCATGTAATGCAGGTCGGGATAATCTCCATAACGTGTCAGCTCGCGGGTCAGCAGGCTGTCGACCGCTTTCACATGACCGGCGGCCAGATCGATTTTGCACAGATCGCGAATGATCGAGGGACGGTAAAAAGCCTGAAGCGGAGCGAGGGTAAGACTCTGGCGCAGCAGTTCTCCGGCTTCCTCCAGCCGTCCGTCCTGACAGCAGGTGACTGCCAGATTATAACGGCTGAACACATCGTCAGGCTCTTCTGCAAGCGCAAGCCGCAGCAGGTGCTCGTTGCGGCTGATTTTATGCTTGGCGCTCATAACCGGGGGCAGGTAGCCGAAGTGAAGAATCTCTATTGGACTGGCCTTAATGGAGGCGGACCCATGTTTTGTGAGAATAGAGGACTCTACACTTTCGTGAATTCTCCCGCTGAAAAGATAGCCCTGCCCACCCCGGAACAGCCGCACAGGATGGTGATACAGACGATCCTCGGGCCTGCTTCCCAGCAGGTTCTCTATGCGCACCGTGTACGCTTCGGCTGTGCTGCCTCCGAGAATCTCCTTGATTGAATCTATGGAAGTCTGAAGGATTTCATCTGCATCCAGGACCAGTATCCAACTGCTGGCCGCATGGGAGAGACCGGTATTGCGTGCGTCTGAGAAATGGTGGTTCCACTGGGCTTCAATGACCGTTGCCCCGTATCTCCGGGCGATTTCCACGGACTGGTCCGTGGAGCCGGTATCGACCACGATGATTTCATCGGCGCCCTGCAGACTAGCTAGGCAACGTGGGAGCAGCTCGGCTTCATTGTTGACTATGAGCTGTACTCCTAGTGTAGGTTTGGCAGATTGATTCAAGATCGTTCCTCCTTCGCGGGCCTTAATTCCTCCGGGTATTTTGCAAAATTAAGAATGTATATGCGTTGCTGCCGTCTTATGTAGATGCGGAATAACGCACAGCCAAGAGTACATGGGTATCCATGCACTCTTGGCTCCTGCATCGTATGACGGAAATTATGCTTACGTTCCTTGTGCATCAAAAATAACATTAAGCGTAGAAGCCGCACCCGGCGTGGCGGATTGATAGGAGAGGCGGGTGTATTTCAGGAACCGGGCAGGCACAATAACGTCTACAGAACCTGCTGGCAGCGGATTGTCTCCGGTCGTATCGACGAAATAGTTGGTTCCGTCTGCACTGATCTCGACCCGTGTATTCACCGGATTGGCTCCGGTATTCACAATGAAGTAGGAATAGGTGCCAAGGACACTGGTATTGTTGGCCGGCAGCGGCGTATAGGTATCCGAGGTTGCAATTGCCGTTGTAGGCAGCTCAATGAAGCTGCGCTGGGAAATAGACGTTACGCTGCTCAGCGTACCAGCAGTGATAGTCGCACCAAGCACGCTAGTAATCGTACCAGCGAGGATGTTCGTTACTGTACCAGCAGATGAT
Organism: Paenibacillus sp. FSL P2-0136; assembly: GCF_037975325.1. Lineage (NCBI taxonomy): Bacteria > Bacillati > Bacillota > Bacilli > Caryophanales > Paenibacillaceae > Paenibacillus > Paenibacillus sp. FSL P2-0136. The sequence goes on along the minus strand of NZ_CP150244.1, from coordinate 5,943,998 downwards.
AGAGTACCAGCAGTGATAGTCGCACCAAGCACGCTAGTAATCGTACCGTCTAAGAGGTTGGTCACCGTACCAGCAGATGTTAAAGTACCAGCAGTGATAGTCGCTCCAAGCACGCTAGTAATCGTACCGTCTAAGAGGTTAGTCACCGTACCAGCCGATGTTAAAGTACCAGCAGTGATAGTCGCGCCAAGCACGCTAGTAATCGTACCGTCTAAGAGGTTGGTCACCGTACCAGCGGATGTTAATGTACCAGCAGTGATAGTCGCACCAAGCACGCTAGTAATCGTACCGTCTAAGAGGTTGGTCACTGTACCAGCAGATGTTAAAGTACCAGCAGTGATAGTCGCACCAAGCACGCTAGTAATCGTACCGTCTAAGAGGTTGGTCACCGTACCAGCGGATGTTAATGTACCAGCAGTGATAGTCGCGCCAAGCACGCTAGTAATCGTACCGTCTAAGAGGTTGGTCACCGTACCAGCAGATGATAGAGTACCGGCAGTGATAGTCGCGCCAAGCACGCTAGTAATCGTACCGTCTAAGAGGTTGGTCACCGTACCAGCGGATGTTAAAGTACCAGCAGTGATAGTCGCACCAAGTACGCTAGTAATCGTACCGTCTAAGAGGTTGGTCACCGTACCAGCAGATGTTAAAGTACCAGCAGTGATAGTCGCACCAAGCACGCTAGTAATCGTACCGTCTAAGAGGTTGGTCACTGTACCAGCAGATGATAGAGTACCGGCAGTGATAGTCGCACCAAGCACGCTAGTAATCGTACCGTCTAAGAGGTTGGTCACCGTACCAGCGGATGTTAAAGTACCAGCAGTGATAGTCGCACCAAGCACGCTAGTAATCGTACCGTCTAAGAGGTTGGTCACCGTACCAGCAGATGTTAAAGTACCAGCAGTGATAGTCGCACCAAGTATACTAGAGATGGTGCCGTTCAAAATGACGGTGGTCAGGTTCCCGCTGGTATCCGTAGTTAGCGGCCGGTCGATCAGGGTCGAGGGGTCCCGCCCAAAAATAAGTGTGCGCAAATTATCCGGATTGGCCTGAAATGAACTGAAATTTGGCAAATGGAGTCATCCTTTCTGTGGGCGATTTCTGCCGTCAGCCTGCTCATGAAAAGACCCAAACCGTCGTCTGGGTCCATAAGCATGTATAGGCTGCCGGGTTAATAGAGAGAAGCATGAGTTGGACAGGACCATTCGAATGGTGTGATATTAGGATATGGAGCTTTTAAGAGAATGACTGGGTTAGCCCTGCAAAAATACGCAGCCGCCAAACAACCTGCCGGACAGCTTCGCATACTATGAAAATATGCTAGACCGACAGAAGGAGTGAGAATATGCCGAATGAGACTGTATTTAATCAGAATAGCCAGCCGCTGTATACCGAGCAGGTTAACACCTATATTGCACCCGGGATCGATACTCTGCCTGAAGCGGGAGCCGCGATGTCAGGTTTATTGTTTGGGATTCCTTTTGCCTCCACGGTGGGTACTTCAACCCCGCTTGTCATGCAGATAGCTAATCCCGGCGGCAGCGGACGTACCTTGTATATCTCCCGCATCATCGCAAGCACGGGAACAGCGTCGGTCACCTTAACCTTGCTGCGTAATGCAACGGTGAGTGGATCAACAGTCACCCCGGTCAACTATAATTTCGGGAGCTCGGTCACAAGCGTCGGCACTGCCCGGACCGCAACGGCTGCGCCTACAGGTTCTCCGGCAACATTAATGTCGATGCTGCTGGCCATAGGTCCGGTCATCCTTAATATGGACGGCAGGATGATCCTGCCTCCCGGCAACTCTCTTACGATATCGGTAACCATTGCGTCAGGGAGTACTGCGGCAACAGGCAACATCAGCTGGTGGGAATTTTAGAACGGAAGAGGAGGAGAAGAACCATGCCCAACAACTATGTAATCAATGACAATGACCAGCCGGTCTATGTGGAAATGACGAACACCTTCCGTGCCCCGGATATCAGTGCCCCGCCAGAGATCAGCGCTTCGCAGGCCGCCGTATTATTCTCGGCGAATGCCTCGAACTCGGCAACGATCGTGCTGTCGCTTCTCTCGGCTGTTATTTCAGTCCGCATCAGTAATCCTGCGGGCAGCGGCCGGACCTTGTATCTGTCCCGGATCAGCGGCAGTATCGGCGGCACCTCGGTGCTGACCTCGATCTCTGGCAGCTTTACCATTGTCAAAGGAGGCACAATTTCTTCACCGTCCACGGTGACGCCGGTAAATAATAATCTGGCCAGCGCGGCAGCAAGCAGCATGACGGTCCAGTCCTCCACCGCAGCTATTTCCGGGGGCAACGTGCTGGCGAGTTATCAGATTGCTCCGGGAGTGTTCAGTCCGGCTTTTACTGGCAGTATTATAGTCCCTCCGAACAATGTCATCAGCATCAGCGTAAGTTCATCAAGCGCGGCAGTCGGGACGATTATATCTGCGCTAAGCCTGAACTGGTGGGAGAGATAGCGGGCCAATGCTTCAGTACCTCTATAGCCGCTTTGAGAGAATAGACTTTGAAATTGTAAGGGGGGTATATTCACGCTATGCAAAACCGTGCCCACTTGACTTCAGCGTGGTTAAGGTTTATTTTTCTATAAATGGATGAATTAGAAGATTGGGAGGAGGAAGCATGGAGAGCTGTCTGTTTATACACGGCTTCACCGGAGGCGAATACGAGATTTCTCCGCTTGCGCAGTTTCTGGAGGCGAACGGATATGCGGCCAGAATGTTTACCTTGCATGGACATGGAGGCAGCAGAAGGGAGCTGCTCCATTCAAGCCGGGGGGACTGGCAGCTAAGCGCCGAGGAGGAGCTGAAGCAGCTATTCTCAAGCGTCGAAAAAGTGCATCTGATCGGCTTCTCTACCGGAGCGCTGATTGCATCTCGGCTATCCGTTCAGTATGCTTCCAGGATTCAGTCGCTCACCTTGTTGTCAACCCCGGTGTATCCGCTCAACCCGGCCGAGATTCTGCGCACACTGGTCCGCCCGGAGATGCTCCGGAATTATCTCAGCAAATGGGGTTCTACACCCATGAGAGCCACGCGGGAGTTCCAGCGGCTGGTGCGTGAGAGCTTCGAGGTTTATCCGCAGCTGAAGGTGCCGACCTTGATTGTACAGGGCAGGCGGGATCATCTGGTGAAATTCAAAGGTGCGGACTATCTCCGGCAGACGATCCCCTCGGAACGCAGACAGGTGCTGATTATGGAGCAAAGCGGACATATGGTCTGCCATAGCGCGGAGAGTCCCGCCATGATGGATGAAGTGCTCCGGTTTATCCGCCGCGCCGGCGATTCCGGGTAGACGAAGAACCCTTCCAGGGCTGGAAAGGGTTCTTCGGTCTGTCGCTGCTTTTATGATTATACGTTGACATTGAGGAGGGGGCGTGGTATTTTCAGCTTAAGGAAACCGGTTTCCTATTGAAAAGGATGATTACCGTCCTCCCGCTATTCTTCTATTCCGTTATTGCGTGATTCCGTTAGTTATTCCGCAGCATCTCCGCCGCTTCGCTTGGAAGATAACCGGGGAATCAACTCCGGCTCCAGCAGTTGTCCGCTCACAGCAGCTTCTTTGTTATCCAGCTTGTCCATTAATAATCGTCCTGCGGATGCGCCGAGCTGGAAGGTATCCATATCGAGTGAAGTCAGCGGAGGAGTGGTGTAGGGGGACAAGGGATATTCATCGAACGTGGCAATGCCCAGCTGTGAAGGAATGGAGATATTCAATTCCCGGGCCGCCTGCAGCACGCCGTAAGCAGAGAAGTTACTCATGCAGACGATGGAGTCGGGGGGATTCGCACTTTGCAGGAGCTGCTTGGCTGCCTGATAGCCATCCTCCTCCACCGCCCGGCCATTGATGATCCAGCCGCTCTGCACAGCCATTCCCGCCTCGCTGAGTGCCCGCTGATAGCCGGCTGCACGGCGCAGGAAGAGCGGCTCATCCTTCTCGCCGCCGATGAAGGCCACAGACGGGTAGCCCTGGTCCAGCAGATGCCGGGTCAGCATGAATCCGCCCAGCTCATTGTCGCAATCGACCCAGATTCCCGGAGCGTTGATCTCACCGATGGAGATATAGGGGAACTCAAGCCGGTTCAGCTCCGCGCACAGCTCAGGAGTCAGCACCGAGGTGTTGGCAATAATGCCGTCCACCCGCTTATTCAGCACCAGCCTCTGCAGGAAATGCCCCTCCGCATGGTCATGCTGGATATTGGCAATGGTCAGCTCATATTTCAGAGGACCAATGATGCTCTCCACCCCGCCGATAATGTTATAAAAGAACTGATTGAGAAACTCGCTTTCCTTGGACATATCAATGAGGATAGCTATCGTATTGCTGCTCTGTCTGGCAAGTCCGGTGGCGATGCTGCTTGGGGTATAGTTCATCTGCTTGATGATGTCCCGGACCCGGGCCTTCGTTTCCTCGGATATTTTGGGAGAGTCGTTCATGACCTTGGATACAGTGGATTTGGCGACACCCGCTGCCTGGGCGATATCCTTAATAGTAACTTTCATAGCTTTCCCTCCCGTCCTTACGGTATGGTACGCCCTAATGGCGAACCTTGTTCTACCTGTCATAATAACACAGTTGCTGAGACTGCTCTATGCGGCATAAAAGGAGACTATACAGTATGCTTACCCGGTTATTCGTATATCACACAGCGGAGGACCCTTTTGCCTTCCCGGCAGGCCCCCGCCTGCTTAAACTCAGACTATTCGTGCAGAGCGGACAGTCCTTGTCCTGCACGGTTGTCCACGCTGACCGTTATGATTCACCCGGCCATGAGCTTCCGCAAGAGATGGAGCGGATCGGCTGTGCCGGAGCGTATGACATTCATGAAGCCCTTATTCCTGCCGAGACTGGCAAATGCCGGTATCTGTTCCACATCGGGAATCCCGCAGGTGAATACCTATGGTATGGGGAGCGGGGAAGCTCGGAGAACAGGGACCAGGCGGGTGCCTTTCAATATGCCTATATTCACCGCCCGCAGGCTATTGCGCTGCCTGCCTGGAGTTCAGACACGGTGGTCTATCAGATTTACCCCGAGAGCTACCATCAGGGGACGCTTCAAGGCATTACAGACAAGCTTACATACTTGCAAGAGCTTGGCGTGACTGCTATTTATATGACGCCAATCTTTGAATCGCCTTCCGGGCATAAGTATAATACTTCCGATTACTATAAGGTAGACCCTGGATTCGGGACGCTTGAGGATCTGAAGATGCTGGTCGGGACTGCCCACCGGCTGGGAATGAAGGTTCTGCTGGATGCGGTCTTTAATCATTCCGGCGATACCTTTTTTGCCTTCCGGGATGTGCTGGAGCATGGGGAGGCTTCGCGCTACAAGGACTGGTTCTATATCCATTCCTTCCCGGTCAGCGGGGCGCCGGCTCCCGGCTATGAGACCTTCGCCAAGGCGGAGGCGAGTATGCCTAAGCTCAATATGGATCATCCCCAGGTAGCAGATTACATGATGGACGTAGCCAGGTATTGGGTGCGGGAAGCGGGGATCGACGGCTGGAGGCTGGATGTGGCCAACGAGGTGACTCCGGCCTTCTGGACAAGACTGCGGCGGGAGCTGAAGGCGGAATTCCCGGACCTTCTGCTGATCGGCGAGATTATGCATGCTTCCGGGCCCTGGCTGCGGGGAGACCAGTTCGACGGCGGGATGAATTACCTGCTGCGGGATGCGGTGCTGGAGTTTTTTGCAGCGCAGTCTGCGGGGCCGTCGCGGTTCATGGAGCAGCTGCTGCACCAGGAGGCCTTGTACAATGATCAGGCCAATTCGGCGATGTTCCAGCTGCTGGGCAGCCACGATACGCTGCGTTTCCTGACCGCCTGCAAGGAGGGGGGCCGGGGCTGGGACCGGGAAGCTACGGCAATGAGCCGGATGCGGCTGGCTGTCTTTTTCCAGATGACTTATATTGGGCTGCCGATGATCTATTACGGGGATGAGGTTGGAATGGAAGGCGCTACAGACCCGCATTGCCGGCGGCCGATGCTCTGGGAGGAGCAGGCTCAGCATACCGGACTGCTGGACTGGTACAAGCGGCTGATCTCGCTGAGAACAGAGCATGAGGTGCTGCGCCGTGGGGCCTTCCGCCCCTGGTTCACAGATGAGACGCGGGGGATCCTTGGCTATGTCCGGCGCAGCGGGCAGGATCGGATGGGGCTAATTATCAATAACTCCCCCAACCGCTACCATCTGGAGCTGCCCGCCTACCGTTCGGACACCAAAGTGCTGACTGAGCTGTTAAGCGGACTCACCCTCCGCAGCTCAAGCAAGCTTCTTGTGGAGATCGAGCCATTTGGCTGTCTGATGCTGCACTAACCTGTAACCCTCTGTCCACGGTAAAAGAGTAACGGACTCTGAGGGACGCAGCAAGCGGGTGTTATTTCTTCTTTTTGTTTTGTCTCAGCAGCCGGAATTCCTTGTTCTCCCATTGCTTGAGCAGCGGATAAGGATCGAAGGCCCACTCCGTAATGCCGCGGTCACGGTAGATGCCATAATGCAGGTGGGGCGGGAACTTGCCCTGTGTGCCCGGGCTGCCATAGCCGGAGCTGCCGACCCAGCCGATGGTCTGTCCCGGAGTGACGATATCCCCGCGCAGCAGGGACTTCTCATACCCCATCAGGTGGGCATAATAATGGTAGCGGTTCTCGATATCGCGGATACCGATGCGCCATCCGCCGTAGCGGTTCCAGCCCTTGGTCTCGACAATGCCGAAGCAGGTGCTGCGCACTGTCAGGCCATGCGGCGCGAACAGATCCGTGCCTTCGTGAATGCGCGCGCCGCCCCAGCTCCGCCCGGTTCCCCAGGTGCTGCGGTAGGCATAATTGGTCCCGATCGGCAGCGGAAATGCACTGCCGGACAGGTCCAGCCGTCCGAAATGCTCATATAGCTTGGCGAACTGGGAGACGCGCTGGGCGGCCCGCCCGTTGTGATAATACTCCCAGATCCCTATATTGAAATCCGTAGCGGAATCCCCGTACTTGAGCAGGTGGCGGGCCATGCTGTAGAGCACATCGGCATCGCTCTCGGGATCGGCGATGCCGTCCCCTGATCCGTCCACCCCGAAGCCGCCGAAGAAGCGGATGGAGTCCGGTTGCTTATCGTCCTGATCCGGGTTCAGCGGGCCGGACCATACAGGCGCCGGAATCATAATTCCGGTAAGCCTTGGCTTGGCCGCTGCAGAAGTGCTATCTGCGGCGGCTGTTTTTTTGCTTTTCCTGGCGATGGAACGTTCATACTGATCGATGGCAGCGAAGCGGTACCAGGGAATTCCAGTTGCCGCACTCATCTGCTCAAATAGCTGCTTGCGGTCAGCGGCGGCAGTCTCTTTGCTGTCTGCGGGAGCAGGACTGCCCGAGCTCAGTTCGGGAATTGTATGATAACGGGCAGCTTGGGTGCTTTCGGCAGGACTACCGCTCCAGAGCAGGGCGGCGGCAGACATACACATCAAGGTTCTGCGGGTGTAGGGGCTCTTTATTAAGGCCAGCATGATCTCATCCTCCTGCGTTTGGGCGCATGAATTGCATATAGGTTTGCGGAAGCGGCACTCGGGCCAGGTGCTTTTCTTTAGATTGAAGCAAAAGGACTTTTTTTATCCATGACTGCTCCAAGGTTCACAAAAACAGGCAAAGGACTACTTCACATGCTATAATATGAGGCAGCAACTTTTGACTGTGAAATAAATTGACATGACATTCAGATCGAAAGCGGGGTCTCATCACTTTGACTAATCGAACAGCCAAACAGCCCAAGCCAGACTGGATCAAAATCAAGTTAACCACCGGTGAGGAATATCAGGAAATCAAGGGTATGATGCGCTCGAAGACGTTACATACCGTATGCGAGGAAGCGCGCTGCCCGAATATTTATGAATGCTGGGCTAACCGCACGGCGACCTTCATGATTCTGGGGGATATCTGTACGCGCGCTTGCCGCTTCTGTGCGGTGAATACAGGCCTGCCGACCGAGCTGGACCTGCTGGAGCCGGAACGAGTGGCAGAGGCTGCCGAGGGTATGCAGCTTAAGCATTGTGTGGTTACGAGCGTGGCCCGCGATGATCTGAAGGATGGGGGTGCGGCGATTTTTGCCGAGACTGTGTCCGCGATCCGTAAGCGCCTTCCTCTATGCAGCATTGAAGTGCTGATTCCTGATTTTCTGGGGGACCGCGAGAGCCTGGAGACCGTGATGAACAGCCGTCCGGATATCCTGAATCACAATATCGAGACTGTGGAGCGGATGTCCGACCGTGTCCGGGCCAGGGCCAAGTACCGCCGTTCCCTGGAGCTGCTGCGCCGGGCCAAGGAGATGAAGCCGGAGATTCCGACCAAATCGAGCATTATGCTTGGCGTCGGTGAGGAGTGGGATGAGATTCTGCAGGCGATGGATGACCTTAGATCCGTAGATTGTGATATATTGACATTAGGACAATATCTTCAGCCTTCGCCGAAGCATCTGAATGTGGAGAAATACTATCCGCCGGAGGAGTTCGCGGTGCTGAAGGAAGAGGGCTTGAAGCGCGGCTTCAGCCATGTGGAGGCCGGCCCGCTGGTGCGCAGCTCTTATCGTGCCCATGAGCAGGTAAAGTCTGCTGCCGTGGCCCGTGAGGCGCGTTCCGTTTCACAGGCATAGGTATTTAGCGGCAACGCTGTATACGGTAACACTGTATTTCGTAGAGCAATTGATCTTTTGTTAGAATTTGCTGTGCAAATTCCCCCGCATGACGAAGTCACAGAATGTTTTTTGTTTTAGGTTTTTGTTTTTGAAGGTTTTTGCTTTTAAGCTTTAAGGTTCAAGCTTTAAGGTTTAAAGGCTTAGGTTTTAAAAGGGGTTTGAAAGGCTGAAAGAACCAATGCCGCAATTGCGGCGAGGTTCTTGGGTGGCGGTTGCACCCCCTTCGCGTTGATGGAGTCATGGAGAGAGATTTTGAAATTGTAGGAGCGTCAGCGTCCGCCTTTGTGGTCTGATTTCACCGCCCAGCGGTTAAATGGAAGAAATCAGACCACAACAGCGGCCGGAAATTCAAAATCCCGCGGAATGACGGCTTATCAACGCCCCCCATTTCTCATTTGAAAGGCAGGCGACACACGCTTGATCGTTATAGGTGGAAAAGGTTACGAGCTGATGCTCGATCATAAGGATGGCTGGAACCCTGAGGCTTTTCGCGGAAGATACAGCGAAGTGCTGGACCGGTACGATTATATCATCGGTGACTGGGGCTACAGCCAATTGCGCCTCAAAGGCTTTTACCGGGATAATCACCCTAAAGTGAACCGGGACACGGCCATCTCAGGCATGGTGGATTATATTAATGAATACTGTAACTTTGGTTGTGCGTACTTTGTGCTGCATAAGCTGAAGGAGTCCCCGCAGGAGGGAAGCTTCAAGGATATTCTGATCAAGGAAATCCCGGAGCCGGAGCTAGACGAGGATCTGGAGCAGGATGCTGAACAGATGGTAACGGTAAAAGAACACCGGGAGCCGCAGACGAAGAGTGCAGGCCGGGAGCATGTAACCAAAGATAGACCGGTGCGTGAACACCAGAGCCGCAATCACCGCAACAAAGAAGGCCAGGGCAAGAAGAACCATAAAGAGTTCCAGGGCAGAGGCCAGCAAGGCCAACCGAATAATGCCCGGCAGAACAGAGAACACAAAGACAATCATTCCAACCGGTCTAACAAGCAGGCGAATCAGAATAAGCAGGATAGACCGGAGAAGCAGGACAACCAGAGCAGACAGGATAGTAACCAGAACAAGCAGGACAACTAGACGATAGCCAAGGGGACAGCATGTACCCCCGGTTTCTCAATGTAACTCAAAAAGCCTCTTCAGCACATTAGCTGAAGGGGCTTTTTCTAATTCTATGGGCGGGCGAGAGGGCACGGGCCAAATGTACGCGGAAAACCTCTGACGATTCTATTTCACAGCTAATTTCAGCTGTTTCAGTGAAGCATTGTAGCTCCATACGAGCGCAGGGAACTTTTTCTTGAAGGCATTCAGCTCGATGAAGGACTCTCCGTCCTGGAACAGCGCCTCCTTGGAGGCCAGGGTGAACCCGAATACGTTACCGGCGCCGGTGGTCAGCATTACCTTTTTATTCTTGGCATCCCAGGAGACCTCATTCTCCACTAGTGCGGCGAGGACACGGGAGGCAGCATACACCTTATCGCCCTGCTTGATCAGACCTACATTTCCGGCAAAAGCAGTGCCGTTGATATCCAGAATATGATGGTCACCAGACGCGACAATCTCTTTCATGCCGGCAATTTGCAGAGCGGTAATCAGCTGGGCAGTTTTGCCCTTGACCTCGATATCAGGCGCAAGCCCGATATGGTTGAAGTCCTCCTTGTTCGGAGTCAGATACTTCATGGTGGTCAGCTTCAGCTCGCCGCCGCCGGACATGGGAATCAGGCTCTGAATCCGGGCCTTTCCGTATGAGCGCGTGCCTACAACTGTAGCCAGCTTGTTGTCACGAAGTGCACCGGTTAAGGCTTCGGAGGCGCTGGCCGTATATTCATTGGTCAATACGACCACGGGCACGCCGATCTTGCTGCCGTTCGTAATTGCGACCGGCTTCAGTGTACCGGTCTGATCGGAGGTGTACATCATAATACCGGAATCCATGAACTTTGAGACGATATTCTGGGCGCTGTCCATATAACCGCCCGTATTATCTCGCAGATCAAGAACCAGCGATTTCATGCCGCCTGAACGCATTTTGTCCAGCGCTGCGGAGAATTCCTCATCGGCAGTCTGGGTGAAGCCGTTGATGGAGATATAAGCAATTTTAGAGTTAAGCATCTTGCTGGTCACGGAGCTTGTAGCAATTTCACTGCGGGTTACCGTATAGGATTTGTTAGCTCCGTTTCTCTGAATCAGCAGAGAGACCTTCGTACCCGCTTTACCGCTCAGCTCATCGCCGTTCGTATCAGCCACCCGCACCCCGTTGATCTTGAGAATGGAGTCGCCGCGCTTTAGCCCCGCGGCCTCGGCCGGTGAACCGCTCATGACCTCTTCAATATATAGCTCTTTGGCCGTATACATCAGCCGGACACCGATGCCGACATATTCCAGATCGACCTGATGACCGAAGTCAGCAGCCTCCTCCTTCGTGAAGTATTGGCTATAAGGATCTTCCAATGTGCCTACCATACCGTCAATTGCACCGCGGATAAGTGTATCCTGGTCCACACCCTCAACGTTGTAATACTCCAGATATTGCATAATTTCATTGATGATCTCCGTCTTCGAGGCTTGCGCCGCTTCTGTAGAGGCAGCAGCATCTGCAGCTGAAGCAGCAGGGGCCCAGGCGATGGATAGTGCCAGACAGCCGCTTAAGAGTGCGGTAACGATTTTGGCTGATTTCATGAGTTCATTACATCCTTTAGATGAATTTTTGAATTTAGGACTGCGCGTCGAAGCCGATATGATAAGTAGTGTCGATCGTCCAGGCACCGCTCTCCGGCTTCGAGAGCAGGAGGATCAGAGACTGGGTATAGGTCTCCTTCGATTCACCGTCCGTAATCACCACTTCCGTATAGACTGCGGCTTCATAGTCAGTGTAATAGAAGACATTGGAGGAAGTCACCGCATAGCTCAGATCGTAGGTTTTGAAATAATCACGCAGCTCCTCTTTGTAAGAGTCATCCTCTTCCTTATCGTACGAGGTCATCACGGCAAGGACTGCATCTGCATTGCGGGCATTCATACCCTGGTAGTATTTGCTTAGCGTATCCTTAATTCCGGTCTGATCGCCCTGTGGAAGCACAGCGGGCTTCATGCCTTGTTCGCGCGTCAGCAGCACAGAGGATTCCTGCAGCTCCATTTCGGAGATCTTCCACGCGCCGTCTTGACGGATCAGTGTATATAAATATTCGTACTGCTCATCCGGAGTATAATAACCGCCGGTTCGTACTGCTTTTTCGACAGTATAGACTGTAGCTTCATTACCTGTAACACTGAGGACTTTAAGACTCTCAATCGTGTTCTTGATGTCATATAGCTCGAACTGGGAATTCATATTGCTTACAGCTTCTGGTTTGTCTGCCCCTGCATCGACAATCGAATAGAAGCTGCTGGCCTTCTCTTCATTATAATATTGGTTAGCTAATTGAATGATAACCTTGATCTCCTGCTCACTGGAGGCGGAGGACGGCGATACGGTGATCTTCACGCTGCGGTTGGCTGCATCCCAGACCGCTGTGCCCCCGGTGGCTTCGGCAATGAAGCGCAAGGGTATGTAAGTGGTCCCGGCGTTCGATACAGGAGCAACTGTAAGCTGCTTGACGGTTCCATTGACGCTGGCCCGCTTGCTGCCTACCTTAAGGCTGATATCCAGCCCTGTTCCGGTGCCGGTTACCGTACCCGCCTTGGAGTCCCACAGCACCTGCAGGCCAAGCTTCTCAAAAACAACGCGGAAAGGCACGAGCACCGTATTATTCTTCAGATACGGAGTCCCTGCTGTGAAGGCAAGATTGCTGCCGTTAATATACACCTTAATGGGTTTGTCTGCGGCAAAAGCGGGAACCGCCAGCACAAGGGCCAGCAGGCTGATGCCTAGCAGGGATACTAATTTCTTCAATAGATTCGCTCCTTCAAATAGAAAACTTTGTAAAATAGAACCATTATACCATTTGGAAATTCCGTCTGTCTATTTATTCTACGGGATACTGCCAGGCTCAGTAGAGTTCCCGTCAGCCGGCATGATAAAGCCGGAGATCGGGAGCATCTCCGGCTTTATCGGCAAATACTAACTAGACCAAGAAGGCCTCCCGGACACGGTTCCAGAACGGGAAAGGGCGGTAACGGGCGAAGCTGATTTTTTTGTCAGCGACCTGAGCACGTACCGAAATCAGATCATCCACCGGAATATTATTATGGTCAATGGTCAGCAGCAGGCGCTGATCCTTGCGCGAGAAGATATCGCAGTGATGATGCTTAGGCAGCATTAGCGGCGAGCCCATGGTGCGGAATACCCGGTTATTAATGGAGGCAATTTCAGCAATCTGCAGCGCCTCGATCGAGGGATGTACCATAGCGCCTCCCAGACTTTTGTTATAAGCGGTACTGCCGGAAGGTGTGGATACACACAGGCCGTCCCCGCGGAACATCTCAAAGGTCACATCATTAATATCCACCTGGATCACAACCGTTCCGTCCACGCCCTTAAGGGTGAATTCGTTCAGGGCAATGTGCTTGCTGGAGCCGGATTTCTTATGTATTTCCAGTTCGAGCAGCGGATACTGTACGATGCGGGGTTTATGCGGCCCAACCTCTCCGCACATGTAATCAATCAAGGACGGCAGCTCTTCGGCCTGCCAGTCCGCATAGAAGCCCAAATGGCCGGTATGCACGCCAACAAATGCGAGGTTCGGGATCTGATCGATAAACGTATGAAAAGCGTGCAGCATCGTGCCGTCACCGCCAATCGAGATCACGATTTCCGGTGACTTGGCATCCAGCTCCAGATTCCGGCCTTGCGCCAGCTTGTGAAATTGCTCCGCTAGTTGGATGGATAATTCATCTCCGCGGTCCAGAACATAATATCTCAAGGTGTACAGGCTCCTTTGTGTAATTCAGTCATACACCGATCATAATCAATCTTGACCCGGAACACAATATTAGCGCTGTGAAAAGCCGGAATCCGCTTCAGTGCTGCATCAGCAGAGCCGTGACATATCGAATTAGCTGCGGTGCGCATAAGATTGCCGCCAAAGCTTCCCCAGCAGAAAGACCACCAGCGACAGGGCCAGCATGACTGCGAGCAGAAGGCAGAGCAGGCTGATGCTGCTGATTAGAGCGGCTTCTGGAGCGGCCAGCCCGGAGGCGGCGGGTAGTATGGACCACTGACCAGCCAGTCCCGAGCTGACTACCGGCTTCCAGAGCAGGAGAAGCAGAACCGCTGAGAGGAGGGCATGCATCAGGCGGGCGGCCATGAACGGGAGATAGCGCAGTCCGGTACCGTTCAGGATACTGGCGACCTGTGCATGAACCGACAAGCCGCCCCAGGAGAGGATGAACGCTGCCGCCGCAGCCTTGAATTGCAGCGGCACGCCTCCGGCAGCTTCACCAGCCGACCGGGCGCCGAGCGTCACTTCGAATAAGCCGCTGACCAAGGCGGCTGAGAGCTCAGGCGGGAAGCCGGCCAGCGACAGCAGCCGTCCGGTCATGCTGAACAGGGCGGACATTACGCCGGCACGCGCAAGCAGCTCCATCAGCACATTGAAGAAGACAACCAGGCCGCCGACAACAATAATAAGCTGGAGTGAGGAGGTAATGGCACTCTTCAGCAGCTCGCCGAGACTTCTGCCGTCTACCCGGCGCGCATTTTCCATCGCGTTCAGGGCAGTCCGCAGCCTGCCGGGGCCTTGTCCTTCCGGAGATGCAGAAGAGCTGCCTGAATGGGGGAGGGCGGTGTTCGCAGCTGCTGCTTCCGGCCTGCCCCGGCCATGGAAGGACATCAGCAGACCTACGATGAGCCCTCCCCCGTAATGGGCAAGGGCAAGCACAAGCCCCAGAGAGGCATCGTGAAAGAATCCGACAGAGACCGCACCCAGCAGGAAAATCGGGTCCGAGGAGGTCGTGAAGGCGACGAGCCGCTCGCCTTCGATTCTGCTGATCATTCCCTGCTCGCGCAGCTTGGCGGTTAATTTCGCGCCGACAGGGTATCCTGATACATATCCCATTGCTAGGGCAAAGCCGCCGCTGCCGGGTATATTGAAGAGCGGGCGCATCAGCGGATCAAGCAGAGCGCCGAAGAGATGGACGATGCCGAAGCCCAACATAATTTCAGAGATGACGAAGAACGGGAACAGCGAGGGAAACAGCACATCCCACCAGACGGCGAGCCCGCGCAGCGCCGCATCCAGGGAGCTGGCGGGATGGATCAGCATCAGCAGCATACAGCCCGCCAGCACGATCCCGAGCAGCGGGCTTGCGATTTTGTTCAGAGTCATCGGTTTCTCGCCTCCAGTTCTATGCTTAGTTGTATGCCGAAAGCTGGACAAACAGCACAAAAAAAACGAGGAAAACGGTTACATTTACCGGTGCTTTTTCATTGAAATTATGGTATTATAAACTTAATTAATGCACATCTTGTTGAGATAGATTTTCAGGGATGGAGTGATGGTGATGAGTGTAGTTGCCGGAGTGCTCGTTTGTGCTTTTGTATATGTGATCCGGGTCTCCCTTGTCCCGCCTGGTGATGAAGATTTTAGAACATACTGATTAGCTTACGAGCGCTGAACTCCGGTTTGGCGCCTTTTTTTTGTTCAAATTTTTATTTTCATAGGCTTAGCAGGCATGTCTTAAGGCAGGGATAACTGTGCAGCCTGTTTTTTGGTATAATGATAAGCAACTGCTTATCAGATTAATATGGAAGAAGGCGAAACCTCCAAATGAATCCGAAAGAGAGCCTGTATGACAGCCTGGGAGGCGCTGAGGGAATTCGCCGTCTGGTGACTGTGTTCTATGCCAAGGTGCAGCTTCACCCGCAGCTCAGTCCGTTATTCCCTGAAGATATTACTCCGGTGCTGGAGAAGCAATATCAGTTCTTGAGCCAATTCTTTGGAGGCCCTGCCCTGTTCTCCGAGCAGCACGGCCATCCCATGATGAGAGCCAGACATATGCATGTCCCCATCACTCCTGCTCTGGCGGAGGATTGGCTCGCCTGCATGAAGGCGGCGCTGGAGGAGATTGGTGTGGAGGAGTCCCTGCGTACGTTTGTCCTGAGCCGGCTGGCGGGTCCCGCCCATCATTTTGTCAATATGCCCCATGAATAAAGTGTAGTTGTGAAAGGATGAGGGCACCCGTGCCGGAATTAATACCGCTTTACTCGATCAAGGTTACCTGCTGTAACTGTGAACATGAATTTTCAACCTCAAGAGTACGTCCCAGCCTTAAGAAGGCCATCCGCCGCGATGCGGACTTCTGCTCCTATTACAAGGCGGAGAATCCCGATTATTATGTGGTTCGGGTCTGTCCAAAGTGCGGCTTTGCCTCCACGGAGAATTCTGCAGACAAGCTGGCTGACTGGCAGCGCAAGTCCTTCGATGCACAAGTAGGAAGACGGTGGCAAGCCCGCGACTTCGGAGAGAAGCGTAGCTGGGAGGAGGCGCTGGAGACGTACAAGCTGGCGCTGATCTGCGCGCAGAGCATTAAGGACAAGGAACGTATTATAGCCAGCCTGCTTCACCATATTGCCTGGCTGTACCGTTATCAAGGGGATTCGGTGCAGGAGCAGCGTTTCCTGGCCTATTCGCTGGATGAGTATGTGAAGGTGTTCGAGAATGATTCATCCGGTGGTAATGATGCGCGGCTGATGTATCTGATTGGTGAGTTGAACCGCCGGATCGGGGAGTTCGCCGCTGCTGTGCGGTGGTTCTCAAGGGTCATTAATGACCAGCGGATTACGGACGCGGCCATGATCCGGGCTTCGCGCGAGCAATGGGCCATTCTGCGTGAGCAGATGCGCGGGCTGGACGTTGATCCGGACGGGCTTCCCGCAGGTACATAGAAGGCGGAGTGAGGGTGTTAGAGTGTCTATCCGGTATACCGGAACGCAAAAAGGCGTAGAAGGGATGCCTCTTCTACGCCTCTGCCCGCTTAAGCGGGGCGAACTGCCGGCAACCGCGTTTAGCGGACCGCCCGGTCAAACAACAAGTAGTCATTGTCATTATCAATGACGGTGGGACTTGCACTGCAGCAGGGAAAGACCAGCAGCTTTTTTTTGCCGTCACGCACGTGCTGCAGCTCCCGCGGCTTCATCGGCAGAAGAACATTCTCATGGTCGCAGAAGGGGCAGTATTGCACGTACATGTCGCCAAGAATAATGTCATAAGGCCAGGTATGGCTGAAGGGGATCATTGCTTGTCCTTCTCGTCAGAGGGAGCAGGCACGCTGCCTTCGGGGGTCTCGCTAGCAGCTTTCTTGGATAATTCAGCGATCTTTTGCAGCAGGATATGTTGGGGCATATGCATCAGGTGTTCCAGCGGAACGCCGAGTTGTTTCGATAAGGTGATGGCCGTCTCCGGCGATATTTGCAGTGGCTTCATCAGGATGCCCTCCTTACAATTAGTGGAGTATCATGATTCACTTTACCATGGCTGTACCGCAAATACAAAGAAAACTACTCTATAACGAAGGAATGGTGAGTATATATGAAACAACCGTTATCACTGACATGGGAGCTGGAATCGATTTTTCCGGGAGGCTCTGCCTCCCCGCAGTTTGAGAGCTTCCTGAGCCAGCTCGAATCCGATATTGAGCGCCTGCGCGCACAGGTGGCTGCCGCTGCCGCACCGGCTGATACGGCTTCAACGAAGGGGCTGGACCCGGTCATTGAGCTGCTGCAGAGCTGTGCCGGACGCCTTACACAGGCCTCGGAATTCGCCGGCTGTCTGGGTGCACAGAATCAGCTCGACAAAGGGGCGGTGAGACTGTCCTCCAAGGTAACGGGGCTGCGCGCCGGTTATGAGGGCATCAGCTCTGCCTTCGATAACGTGCTCCGGCAGACCTCTGACGCGGTATGGGCCGAGTGGATGGCCCGGCCGGAGATTGCCCCGCTGAATTTCGTGCTCAGTGAGAGCCGGAATCTGGCCCGTGAGAAGATGAGCCCGGAGCTGGAGAGCCTGGCACTTGAGCTTGCCGTTGACGGCTATCATGGCTGGAGCGAGCATTATGAGACGATTGTCGGACAGATCCAGATTCCTTGTGAAGAAGACGGGGAAGAGAAGCTGCTCTCTGCCGGGCAAGCCTTCAACAAGCTGGCGGATGAGAATCCTGAGGTCCGCAGTACGATGTTCCGCAAATGGGAAGAAGCCTGGGGCGGGGCGGCCGACTATTGTGCAGATACCTTGAATCATCTGGCAGGCTTCCGCCTGAAGCTGTACAAGGGCCGCGGCTGGGAGGATGTGCTGAAGGAGCCGCTGGGCATCAACCGTATGTCCCGTGAGACCCTGGATGTCATGTGGGATGTAATCACGAAGAGCAAGCCTGCCCTGGTATCTTATCTGAAGCGCAAGGCGGAGATTCTGGGTCTGGAGTCACTCGCCTGGGTCGATGTGGATGCGCCAGTCGGCAAGTCCTCCGGCAAAATTCCTTATGAACAGGCAGCCGCCGACATCGTGACCCAGTTCCGCAAATTCAGTCCGAAGCTGGCGGATTTCGCCGAACGCGCCTTCGACAAGGATTGGATCGAGGTCGAAGACCGGGCCGCGAAGCGTCCGGGGGGCTTCTGCGTCTCCTTCCCGGAGAGCAAGGAATCCCGCATCTTCATGACCTACAGCGGTACGCCGTCCAATGTATCCACACTTGCGCATGAGCTGGGCCATGCCTATCATTCCTTCCTGCTGGAGGACCAGCCGCTGTTCAACCAGAACTATGCGATGAACGTGGCGGAGACGGCTTCCACCTTCGCGGAGGTCATTGTATCGGATGCGCAGGTGAAATCTGCGACGGACAGTGAGGAGAAGCTGGCGCTGCTTGAAGCGAAGATCCAGAACAGTGTGGCGTTCTTCATGAATATCCATGCCCGCTTCCTGTTCGAGACCCGCTTCTATGAGAAGCGCAAGGCAGGTCTGGTAAGCAGTGAGGAATTGTCCGCGCTGATGGAGGAAGCCCAGAAGGAAGCCTTCTGCGGGGTTCTTTCCGAATATCATCCTCATTTCTGGGCGTCCAAGCTTCATTTCTATATCACAGATGTGCCGTTCTACAACTTCCCGTATACGGTAGGGTATATGTTCAGCACCGGTCTATACCGGCTCGCGCTTGAGGAAGGGGCTTCCTTTGCCGGTAAATATGACAGCCTGCTGCAGGATACCGGAGTGATGACGCTGGAGGATCTGGTGTCGAAGCATCTGGGCGTTGATCTGTCCAAGCCGGATTTCTGGCAGGGGGCTGCAGATTTAATCGTTGCCGATATTAATGAATTCCTGGAAATGACGGAACAACGCGGCTAAGAATTTGTCGAAAATGAGACGAATTGCTTTTTTACAGTAAAATGATGGCGGTTGAATATGGTGTGAATGTGCAAAGACCCCGATTAAGGGGTCTTTTTATGCTGTTTATTTGTCGATAAATGGCGACAAAAGTTTGTATATTGCTATTAATACTAAATAATTTGCGCATTTATAGGGATTATAACCCAATTATGTTGAATAATGTTGTGCGTGTTTAATTAGTACCCTATAATGAGCCTAAAGCCTTATATAAGCGCTGCTAGACCCACAAAATTCAAACAACTGCTTACGAAGCAAGTGTTGTGTGAGGCAGAGCCATGAGGCTGCATCACCCACAAGACTTTTAGGAGGAAATGCATGTGAGGACGGAACAATTATCGCTTGCAAGACAGATGGATCTGGTATTTCATGAGCTGCAGGAGGAATTGTCAGGACTGAATTCAGGGACCGTATTTGTACAGATCAGGAATAATATCATCGGCAAGTTCGGGGTCCGCCACAATCCGCTCGCCGGACGCAGCGGAAGCTTCGCAGCCGGGCAGGAGGGGCTGACTTCAGGCCAGCAATCCTCATTCCGCGTCATGGCGCTGGAGAGCCTGAAATATAAAAAACGGTGGACACATGGAGAGATCAGCTATGAATTTGCTGTATGCCAGGGGATGGTGGTGGTGGATGCCACGCTGGAGTCCAATTACAATATGGCGAATCTGATGATCCGCTATCCGCGCAACAGCCACGGCGATGTCTCGGATCAATCCTTCGGCTGATTCTATATACATATAGAAAAGCCCCCCTGCGCTTCGACGAGAAGCGCGGGAGGGCTGTGAAGCTGCTCGGTCTATGCCTCACGGCTTAGACGGTTTGTAAAGATAAGGTAGCAATTACGAACGACCGGACAGTTGTTGCTCTGCCAGTTGCACCAGACGTTTGGTGATATATCCTCCCAAAGAACCTGTTTCGCGGGAAGTATAGTTCCCATAATAACCGTCAGCCGGGATAGTTACTCCAAGCTCTTGTGCTGCTTCATATTTCAACTGCTGCAGCGCTGCATTCGCTTGAGGAACGACCAGGTTGTTAGAACGGCTACCACGACTTTGTTGACCTGCTTGACCCATGTGTGCTCACCTCCTTCGCCCGTTGTGAAGATAGTATGAGCGCGGGAGGGAGAATTCATGCACGGATGTTGAAGTTTTATAGGATGGTAATTATTATGAAATTTATCGTTCCGGGTAGATCATCTGCAGGGTGCCCCCCAGCACCAGCGTCTGTCCGGGTTCAAGCGTGATCAGCCCGGTAGCGGAGGCGTCCTGCTGGAGATTAGGTGCATCCGGGAGCCAGGTGAGCGGTTCAATGCACAGGAACTGGTCGGCCTCGCCTTTGGTATATAGAATCCAGTGGCGGAAGAAGTCAGTATCGGCTGAGTAACGCAGCCCGTATCCATCATCGCGCATCAGCACGGCCTCGGCAGGCTGGCCCTCTGCTATACGCAGGACGGTATCCAGGTCCGCACCTTGAAGATTCAGCCGGGTGTGCAGGCTCGTAAGCTCTCCGAGCGGCAATAGCTGTCCGGTAGGCAGGAGATCCTCACTCAGCTCGCAGACGGCTCCGGCAGGAAGGGTAACATTCCAGCGGGACGGGGTTCCGTCAAGCATGAACCAGGTATGGTAGCCTGCGCCAAAAGGAACACGCTTGCTGCCGAGATGAGTGACCTTGAGCGTCTGCTGCAGCCGGTCATCCTGAAGCCGGAAGGTCATTTCAAGCTTCAGCGGCTCAGGGAATTGTCTGATCCACTCCGGATCATCTGTGGTTATGAACTCAGTGGTGACCGCACAGCCGAACTCGTCCTCCTCAATATCACTGACACACCAAGCCTGGGTGCGGTGCAGCCCGTGAATATGATGTTCTCCCGCATTCCGGTCGAACTGGTAGCTTGTTCCGTCGAACAGGAAGCTTCCGCCGCGTATGCGGCCAGGCGGCACAAGAAGCGGAAGGCCGAAGTGATAAGGCTTCTGCATATATGATGCCAAGTCGCTTTCTTCAGGCTGACGGAGGATCTGCCGCTCCATGGTGCGGTCCCATAATGAAATTACGTTATTACCCAGCCTGGGCAGAAGCGTGACTTCCAGTTCCCGGCTATGCAAAATATACGTATCATAACCGTTCCATTGCCCTTTGGTCACCTGTTTCATAAGAGATATGCTCCTTTGATAAGCTGTAATCGGATTACATACACACGAATACCTTTATCATACCAGATTTATCCGGCGGAGGTTAGGGATTTGACAACTTCTCCGGGCCGATCTATGATGGAGGCATCAATTAACACAAGTAATGCGATGACAGGGACAAGTAAGCATGGACTGTACCTCCAGAAAGCCGGTGGCTGATGTGAACCGGTGGTGCACCTCTGACTGAATGGACCCTTGAGCGCCGCGCTCGAACAGGCTGCTGAAGCCCTAAGTAGACCGGCCGTCTCTTCCCCGTTAACGGAAGCCAAGGCTGTTTGCATAGATCCCTCCGGGGACTCCAGGCAGCGAATAAGGGTGGTACCACGGTCTCACGTCCCTTGCGGATGTGGGGCCTTTTTGCGTTCCTTGCACCAGCGGACAATCATAATGATGATGGAGGATAAGAGGATGGCTAAAAAAGTATTGTCGGGCATACAGCCCAGCGGTTCACTCACACTCGGTAATTATATCGGGGCAATCAAGAATTTCGTCAAGCTTCAAAAGGAATACGAATGTTACTTCATGGTGGTCGATCTGCATGCCATTACGGTAGCCCAGGACCCTGCAGCCCTGCGCGAGAATTCGGAATCGGTAGCCGCGCTGTATCTGGCAGCAGGCATTGATCCATCGATCGCGCATGTCTATATGCAGTCCCATGTGCCGCAGCATGCCGAGCTGGGCTGGATTCTGACTACGCTCACTGCCATGGGTGAGCTGGAACGGATGACACAGTTCAAGGATAAGTCGGCCGGCAAAGAATCCGTAGGCGCAGGTCTGTTCGTCTATCCGTCGCTGATGGCCGCCGACATTCTGGTCTACAATGCGGATCTGGTACCGGTAGGCGAAGACCAGAAGCAGCATCTGGAGCTGACACGTGACCTGGCGGGACGCTTCAATCACCGGTTCGGTGACTTCTTCACCGTACCTGAGCCTTACATTCCGGAGGTCGGGGCGCGGATCATGTCCCTGGATGACGGCACCAAGAAGATGAGCAAAAGCGATCCCAACCCCGGCAGCAGAATCGGACTCCTGGACCCGCCTGATGTAATTCGCAAAAAGATTAGCCGGGCCACAACGGATTCCGGCCGTGAGGTTATTTTCGACCCGGCGGCTAAGCCGGAGATCAGCAATCTGATGAGCATCTATGCCGAGTGCTCGGGAATGAGCCTGCAGCAGATTGCCGACAAATATGAAGGCCAAATGTACGGCGGCTTCAAAAAAGAGCTGGCTGAAGTGGTCGTAGCGCTGCTGGAGCCAATCCAGCAAAGATATCAGGACATCCGCAGCTCAGGGATGCTCAGCGATATTCTGGCTCAGGGTGCCGAAAGTGCACGTATAAGTGCCGCCCGTACCCTGGAGGGCGTGAAGGAACGGATGGGCTTCCTGCCTACCCGTTAAGTTAAGGGGTCGGCTGGTTGCTCTCCGCCTTGCGTCTCAGCCTGGCCTTGACGATGAAGCCCCAGCCGATGTTAAGCACGCACAGCGCGCCGAGCAGCAGCGCCAGCCAAATGTTATAGCTGATCGAGATGGAAGCTGCTGTGAGGAGTAGAATTGAAGAGCAGGCGAACCACAGTGACAGACCTTTACCCATATGTTCCAGCCTTCCTTTCTGCTTCAAATAATGTACAAGTGAATCCCGGTGTGCTCGCAGCATGCCGGGATTTCACGTAAAGTGAGCGTATAGGCTTTGAATTGTAACCGCTTTTGTTGTTGATTGTGCCTTATGCGGTCCCGTTACGTCAAGAGGGGGGCAAGAGAATAGATCCCCGTTAAATAAAGTCTATAACGTATTAGGTGAGCTGCATAATCCTGCACAAATTGCAACATCTCGATTAATAAATCGCTCCAAATCAAATAATGTTGCACAAAAGGCCACAATCTTCCTCCCCCAAACGGCGGAGCGGGGAAATTCCTGCATTTCATGCAACAATCCCTACAGCGACATCTTAATCCCTGTTCCAGAGTTGCAATATTTACAACATCTCGGCGTGAACTTTGACCGCACAGGTGGGCTTAACTCCATTCCCTGCAACAGCAGACTGTCCGTGATGAAGACACTTATATTACAAATAATTACTAAGTGTTGAAGGCTTGCTTGTCTGGAGCTGGTTGTAGTTTTAATTCGTTTATGCATTTTAGGTAGTTAATGTAATTAAAAAAGGCACCTGCCCCGGCAGATGCCACCTGTCTTCAAAAAACTTCCTACAGCTTGACGGTTCCCGGATCAACGGCGAAGCGCTCATCCAGCTTCTCGCTGCTCAGCCAGCCGACATAAGTATTCAGCGCTTTATACTCATGGTCCATTACCAGTACAGCCACGAACGGGAATTGCTTACGGTGTAAATAACGGACATCTCCCCAGCGTACAATATAACCAGAGGGCAGCTCCTCCACCTCCGCGACAGCGTACGAGGTGAAGTACAGGAAGGCCTGAATATCCGGATGGGATTTGGAACGCTCGACAGCGGGGTGAGTGGAGCACACCGCATGCTTGAACCATTCCAGCCGTCCGCTGTTCAGCAGCCCGACATTGTAGCTTCCGTCGGGCTTGGCTTTGACCAGATTCCACCGCGTTGGCGAAATGGTTGGGATCACATAGTAACGGTCGCCTGCATTATGGTGAACATCCTTGTTCTTGATGCTGCGGGTAATGCGGGCATGAACGAGGGTCCGCCAGATGTAGTACAAGACGATGCAGACATACAAGGTGATGAACAGGGGAGCGGGCGGCACCAGTCCGCTGATCCAGAGAATAATCGCCGCTGCATGGCTGCCGAAGATAAACGGATCGAAGATATGGATGATGTTCCAGGCGATCCATTTCTCGGTGAACGGGCGTGCGGCCTGAGTCCCGTAGGTGTTGAACAGATCGGAGAATACATGGACGGCAACGCCGATGAAGCTCCAGAGTGCGATATGGCTTAAGGTGCTCAGGTCCGTGAAGCCGAACAACGGCCCGATGACCACGGTGATCAATGCCGGCCACAGCAGTAAGAAGGGCAGGGAATGGGTGATCCCCCTGTGATTGCGGATGTATACCGCGTTATCCTTCAGACGCAGGGCGGTATCGGCATCCGGTGCCTGAGAAGCCAGTACAGTAGCTACCATCACCGCTCCGGCAAGCGTTCCATTCGAAGCGACGAGCGGATCGACGAAGGACAGACCTGCAAGTCCAAGTCCCATAACAAAATGTGTGGCAGTATCCATTAGTCAGATCTCCTTTGTACGGAAGTTCTCTATTAATAACTACCCATTATTGGGCTAAGTTATTTAAGGACGGGAAAATAAATATCGTCACGTAATTGTCGAATTAATGAACATCTTGGTCAATGATTGTCAAAGTCTTTCCCAGTTTGCTATGATAAAGTTAATAGCGGAGTGTAAGAAGTTCCCTAGAAGGAGGAACCCGATACGTGGACAATCAATTGAGATATCAAGCTTCTTCTGATTCCGCATCAATGTCTGCCAAGTCTCCACCGGAAGGTGCAAGCTGGCGCGACTTTATTACCGTTACGAAGCCCGGCATTATCCGCTCCAATCTGATTGCGGCATTCGCAGGCTACTGGGTGGCATCAGGCTGGGATGTACAGTATGGCCGTCTGATTTTGACTTTGCTCGGCACCATGCTGGTCATGGCTTCAGCCTGTGTCTTCAATAATTATTTTGACCGCGATTTGGATATGAAGATGGAACGGACCCGGGAACGCGGGCTGCCTACAGGAAGGCTGAAGCCGACAACGGTACTTATCTATGGCATTGGGCTCGGCATTGCCGGGCTGGGCGTGCTGTTCGCCTTCTGCGGCGTACTAGCCGGATTATTCGGCATAGTCGGCATGTTCGTATATGTTGTAGTGTACACCCTTTGGCTCAAAAGAACCTCCACCTGGAGCACCTCGGTAGGTGCGATCTCGGGAGCCATGCCTCCTGTCATCGGCTATGTGGCTGTTACAGGAACAGTGGATCTCGGCGCCTGGCTGCTGTTCGCAATGCTCTTTTTGTGGCAACCGCCCCATTTCTGGGCCCTTGGCATCCGCCGCAAGGAGGAATACAGAGCAGCAGGATTTCCGCTCCTTCCGGTTGTGAAGGGGACGCGCCGCACCAAATTCCAGATGATTCCTTATGTGGCATTGCTGCTACCGGTGCCTGTGCTGATGTACGCCTATGATTATGCAGGTATATATTATCTGATTGTATCACTGGGACTGTCGGTGGCATGGCTCTACTTAACTCTAATCGGATTCAAGGCAAAGGATGATGAGGTATGGGCGAAGAAAAGCTTCCTCTTCTCCATTAATTATCTGACGTTAAGTCTGATTGCCCTGGTGCTGAATACCATTCACGTGTAAGTATTCTTAGGATAGAGGGGGAGGGCGTCCTGTGCAGACCTTGAAGCGCTACAAGTGGACCTGGCTGCTGCTGCTGATTGCAATAATTATGGCTGGCTATCTGGCAGTCCAGTCCTTTGGGTTCGGTGAGAAGAAGCTGCCTGTCATCGGTCAGGTACAGGACTTCTCTCTGGAGAATGTGGACGGGAAGCAGATCAGTCTGGCGGATACGGCAGGCACAGCAAGGCTGGTCTATTTCTTCTTCACGGTCTGTCCCGATGTATGTCCGATTACCACCTATATGCTGTCAGAGACGCAGGATATATTGGTTAAAGACGGCAGCTTCGGCAAAGACGTTGAATTCGTCTCGATATCTTTCGATCCGAAGAATGATACAAGGGAAGCGATCAAGGCCTTCGCCGACAAGTTCCATGCCGATTATAACGGCTGGTACTTCCTGCGGGGGGATCAGGAGCAGGTACGCAAGCTGGCAGCGGAGTCCTTCAAGGTGCTGATCTACGGCACGAGCAAGGATGATTTCGCCCACGCGAACCTTATTGGCCTGGTGGACAAGAACAACCGGCTCCGGGGATTGTACGATGCCGGGGATACGGAGAATGTAACGCCGGAGTTCCTGGCCAGAACGGTTAAGAAGCTGGCCCGTGAATAGCACAGGAACGCAATAAACGAGGGTGTCCGTGGAGCAGTGGAGCTGCTGCACAGGACACCCTCGTTTTGTGGTGAAAGGTTAAGAATGTATATGCTTCATGCGATGAATTATCCTTCTATACCCTGCGGATACGGCTGGGGGTAAATAATGAAATCTTCAAGTCCGGCCTTCTCCAGCTGGGTGATGTTATATTCATCCGGAGTCCCTTCCACGCCGGCATAACCCTTGCGGGTATACATATGAATGGCATCGGGAAAGGCATCACGCAGGACTGCACGGATTTTTTTGCCTGAGCTGTCATTGTCCATGTACAGGTAGACTTCCCCGTCCCGGATGGTATTCCGCAGGGATTCCAGCTTCAGGGTATTCAGCGTACCGAAGGTGCACAGAATGTCGACCTCTGGTTCAAGCAGCCGCCTCAGTCTGCTGCGGTCGTTCTTGCCTTCGACAATAATGGTGATGGACATATGCAATCAGCCCCCGGATCTTAGTTGTTATGACGATATTGTACCTAAGCTGCGCTATTTTTAACAGCTTGTTGAACAATATGTATTCATTCCCCGGGAAATGTCGCATTCAGGCGGCAGGGCTGTTCCAGTCGGGGGCGTAGGAGGAGAGGCGGCCGGATCTGCCCGGAGGCAGCAGCAGGAGAGCTGTCATCAGCAGCACGAAGGCGATGAAGTACGGGGACACGTACTCCCTTAGCTGCCCGGCAGCGACGGGTCCGGCGAAGGCCCCGAGGGACATGGCGATGGATTGCAGCGAGAAGGTCCGGCCCAGCCGCCTAGCGCCGCCCAGGCTGATGAAGAGGGAGGCCATAGCCGGGAACAACACGCCCTTGGCAGAGCCGAGCAGGAAGAGGACCACTCCGGCCGGGATGCTGCGGAAGGCAGCCAGGGTGAAGAAGCAGAGAGCCATCCCCAATAAGGCAGCGGCAATGCGGATGCCCGGCGAGAGGCGGTTCAGGAAGAACAGGCAGAGGGTCGCCAGCGCTCCAAGGCTGAGCAGGGAGAGCAGAATTCCGGTAGAGACCATCCCGTCTTGTCCTTGTGACAGCGGAAGCTCGAAGAACAGTACGCCCTGGGAGCAGGATACGAAGAAGGGCAGCAGATAGTAACGCCTGGAGACAGCAGGCTGGCCGGTAGCGGCCGCCCCAGACGGCAGATTCTCCTTCACCGGGAGTACTGGCCCCGGCAGGGCCAGGGCCGGATTATGCTTCGGCACACTGAAGAAGGCCATCACACCGGTGAAGATCAGGAGCCACCCCAATGTACTGAACGTGCCGGAGTAACCGGCTTTGGCGACGATGAAGGCTCCGGCGGCAGGGGAGACAACCGAAGCTAGCGTGTGAATAATTCCGTTGCCTGACATGTATTTACCCTGGGTCGCAGGGTCAGACGAGAGCGAGGCCAAGAGAGTCATACAGGCAGGGGAGAGGAACGCCAGGGCGAACCCGCTCGCTGCCCGCAGCAGGAGCAGATGCCAGGGCAGCTGGGCATGCGCCTGCAGAAGCAGGATCAGACCTGCTACAGTAAGGGCGAATACGATATAGCGGCGGCTGCCGTTGCGGTCTACAAGTACACCGGCCAGCAGATTGCCCGGGAGGTGGGTCAGGGAATACATCCCCATCATCCAGCCGATGAAGGCCGGGCCCGCTCCCAGGGACATGGCAAAGGGTGTCAGGATAGGGTACTGGGCATGTAAATCGAAGAACGCCAGGAACATGAAGAGGTACAGCCACATTGCAGTTTTCACGGATAACACCTCCAGATTAGCGGCCAGCCGCTGATGACGGAACGGATTCCAGCAGAGGGAACAGCCTACTTGTACTTTACGTGCGGCAGCGGGGGCTTATACCATTTTCTTGGCCAGCCCCTGTATGCAGTTCTGCATTCCGGCAACCATGAATTATAAGGGTCATTCATGTATAATAATTAATATTAATGAAATGTCTGACGGGACAGCGTCCCGGAGTGGCGAAATTTGCGATTGGGGTGTTGTGAAATTGATGAATCCGGAAGTGTGGTCACAGTTTATCAGAGAGAATTGGCTTGTTATTGTTATTGCGCTTGTCCTGCTGTTCGCAGTCGTTAACATCGTTAAGACTATGCTGAAATGGGCTATCGTCGTCGTTATTGTGGTGGGGTTATTCATTTATAGCGGGGTGACCATGGATCAGATCGGTAATGCCGTTAACAAAGTGGCGGACGGGACAGTCAGCACGCTGAAGAATGAGGCGCAGGAGGTTATGCTCAAAGAAGCGCAGGAGGCGGTCTATACCTCCGGCGGTGACGGCACCTTCACCATCACTACTCCTAATCTGGAGGTGAAGGGCTCCGCTGCAGAGGACAAGGTGGAAGTGGTCTTCCGCGGAGTCAGCCTCGGGAAGTGGAGCGTTACGGATACAACCAAGACCTTCATCGACGAAGCCCGGAAGCAGGCGGGCAAGTAATAGTGCAGCGGGCTCAGGGTTACCTGCAGCAGCAGAAGGAGGAGTGATTCATTGAATACCTGGATAGAAAGTCTTCGTGAAGCCAATATCATCTCCATTGTTCTGCTGCTGATCGTCCTCTTCTCTGCACTGCAGGGCTGGGGCCGGGGCTTCCGCAGAGCAGCCGGAGGGCTGTTCGGCATGCTCGGATCAGGAGTGCTTGCGGCAGCTTCGCTGGTGATGGCGATTCCCGCAGCCGTATACCTCTCGCCTGCTGCCGGGAACTGGGCTTCCGGCATTACTCCGCCGGAGGACAAGCTAAGCCAATGGCAGCAGCTATATTATACCGGTGCCTCTGTACTGGCGAATTCACCGGTAGTGCGGTTTCTGTTGCTGCTCTTGCTGTGCTATACCTTGATTCGTCTGCTGCTGGGTCTGCTGTTCCTGCTGCTGCCGTTTCGCCTGCCGCGCCAGTCCGGGAGGGGCTCAGGGCGGATCACAGGCGCCAGCCGGCTGGTCGGGGCAGTGCTTGGCACCGCCGCAGGGCTTACCCGGGCCATGGTGCTGGTCTTTGTCCTGTTCATCAGTGTCGCCCTGAACCCGGACAGCGGCTTCAGCCGCTATGTGCAATCATCACCGGTCTACAGCCAGAGTGCGGAAGCGGTATTTGAGCCGCTGGCCGGTGAACAGGTCAGAGGCAAGCTTCCGGTACTGACCAAGGCGGTAGCCGCCGAGATGAGTGACATTCTCCGTCGTAAATATGAGGTGATTGACCATGATATTTCGGCGGATATTGCCGGTGCAGCCGCAGAGATCGCCGGACAAGCAAGCGGCGATGAAGAAAAGGCCAGGCTGCTCTATGACTGGGTAGGCTCGCGTATTGCCTACGACTATAACAAGGCGAAGAATTATGAAGAGAGACGGATCTGGCACGAGCAGACCCCGCAGGATACGATGGATACACGGCTTGGGGTATGCATTGATTACGCGCGGCTCTATGCCATGATGGCCCGCTCGCAAGGTCTTCAGGTGCGTGTCGTCACCGGCAAGGGCTATGACGGTCAAGGCGGTTATGGCCCGCATGCCTGGAATGAGGTCTATATCAGCAGCAGCGCAGCCTGGATTCCGCTCGATTCCACCTGGGCCAGCAGCGGCAACTGGTTCAATCCGGGGGATTTCGACTCCACGCATATCAAGGAGAACATCCTCTGAGAAGGAAGCGGACGCTCTTGTATCTATGGTACAATAACAGCGGGCAAGTGGAGACGGCTGTGCCGTCCTTTCAAAGGACGGTACCGTTAGCTCTTGCCCCTGATCTGAAGGATAAGCAGTACTGCAAACCATACAAGGAGAGGACTTGCTGTGAGATGGTTCGGTAAGCCGGGCTCCGGCCCAGGTGATGGAGAGACCCGCAACTACCTGAGCTTACGCATAAATCTGTTTTTCTTTGGCACTTTTTTTATTTTTGTGATCATTATGATCCGGCTTGCGGGACTGCAGTTTGTAGAGAGTCCCGAGCTTAGCGAGGTGGAGGCCAGCCGGGAGACCAAGGATGTTCCGCTTGCGGCGATCCGGGGGACTATTCACGCGGCGGGCGGGGAAGACATCGCACATTCCACACCGATTCAGTCGCTATTCGTTACGTTAACCCAAGAATACACCGCGAAGGTCAAGAATAAGAACACCGGCTTATATGAACCCACTGCTGAAGCCAAGGCAAATACGAAGGCGCTGGTGGCGGGGCTGTCATCCGTTTTTGAACAGTATGGTGACCCTTCTGCGAAGAAGCTGCTTAAGGAGGATATCCTGCAACTGCTGGACCTTGATTACAAGAAGTCACTGGGGTATGTACCGCGCAAGATCAAGGCCGGTCTTACGATGAAGGAAGTCGCCCATCTGATGGAGAACAGGCAGCGTTATCCCGGGGTGTCAGTGGTGGAGGAGAGTATCCGCCATTATGACAAGGACACGGTGGCTGTCCAAACGGTTGGTTATATGAAGCAATTCCGTTCTACAGAAACAGGATATAATTTATACAAAAATATCCGCAGCGCCATGAAACAAACGGGTGCGGACCCGGGACTTAGCTACAGGGAAGATGAGTTCGTCGGCATCTATGGTCTTGAACAGCAATACCAGCGCGAGCTTAGAGGGAAGAACGGGTATCAGACGATCTCTGTCAATGCCCAGAATATGGCCGAAGAGGTTATCGCGTTGGTCCCGCCCGTCAAGGGCAACGATATCTGGATGACGATTAACAAGCAGGTGCAGATGAGAACAGAACAGGCGATTATGGATCAGCTCAACTGGCTGCACCGCAACCCTGTACAGGGGAAGCTTCATAAGGATGCGCTCACCGGCTATGCCGTTGCGATGGAAGTCGATACAGGCAATGTAGTGGCAATGGCGAATATGCCGGACTATGATACGAATGTCTGGAATGCTGAGAGGCTGCCGACAGAAGTGTGGGCCAAAATTGAGGACTATTATCAGAACGGGACGATTACAGATATTTCCTCCGGTATCTCCGGTAACGGGCTGAAGTCATTGATCTTCCTGGGTTCCACGATTAAGCCGTTAAGTGTCTTGATCGGTCTGGAAGAAGGCTTATTCACTACCGGGGATACTTACATGGATAAAGGGATTGGTTATTTCGGTAAGAATAACAGCTCCTCGGTCAGGAATTCCTCCGGCCATGTCCTGGGCCCGCTTAGTCCAGCGAAGGCTATTCAGGAGTCCTCGAATGCTTTTATGGTAGAGTGGGTCGGTAATGCCCTGTACAAGAAGTATCCGGGAGAAGGCATTGCCATATGGGATAAATATATGAAGGCATTCGGCCTTGGGGTGTCTACGCAAAGCGGGCTTCCGGGTGAAAGTGCCGGAGTTGCCGATTATCTTGATCCGAAGAAGGCAGGCTCTGCCCAATCAGCGCTGGTACTTGCCTCCTTCGGCCAGAAGGGGAAATACACCGCACTGCAGCTTGCCCAGTATACGGCAACACTTGCGAATGAAGGTGTGCGGATTAAGCCCCAGCTCGTCAGTAAGATTACAGATCCCGATGGGAAGACGGTTAAGCAATTTGGACGGGAAGTCCTGGACAGCATCTCGTTTCACCCTTCTTACTGGAAGGAGATCAAGCGCGGGATGAATACTAAGGTTAAGGCGTTTGACGGATTCCCGTATGACTTCGCCCGCAAGACAGGAACCTCTGAGATGGAAGCCTTCGGGGCCACCCGAGACAACGGGGTATTCATTGCTTATGCTCCGCGTGAGCATCCTAAGCTTGCGGTGGCCGTGATTATTCCGGAAGGCGGCTTTGGAGCGAACAGTGCAGCACCGGTAGCCCGCCGGATCTTTGAAGCCTATGACCAGGAGTATGGACTGGATGGAGTCCCTAAGAAGAATGTGCCAGAGTCAAGGGTGGATTAAACGGTTTATTTTGATGTAGAGGAGTGAAAAACTGTGGGTGTTTTCCGAAAGCAGGCCTCCCCCCCGGAAGAGAAGGACAGCAAGAGCTCGCTTGGCCTGCGGCTTAACGTGTTTTTCTTCAGCACGTTTGTCATTTTTTGTGTGATTATTATTCGTCTCGCAGTTATTCAATTCGTTGAGGGACCGACGCTTACCGAGGTGGAGACCAGCCGGGATACCAAAAGTGTCCCTCTCGCCTCCATCCGTGGAGGCATCCGCGCAGCCGCAGGCGAGCAAATTGCCTACTCCACCTCCGTTCAAACGCTGTATGTTACGCTTACGAAAGAATATACAGCCAAGGCGGTGGACAAGGAGACGGGGATCAGCTCGCTGAAGCCGGAGGCAAGAGCCAATGCGTATGCGCTGGCGAATAATCTGGTTGCGAAATTTGACGAATATGGCGACCCGAACGGCGAGAAGCTGACCGTTAATGAAGTGATTAATTCTCTGGATTTATATTTCAAGAAATATTCGGGCTATATGGCCCGCAAGATCAAATCCGGTCTGACCACCAAGGAAATCGCCTATTTCATGGAGCACAAAAGCGAGTTCCCCGGTCTGGAGATCGTAGAAGAAGGCGTGCGTCATTACGACAAGGATACCGTTGCCGTGCAGACGGTCGGCTATATCAAGCCCTTCAAATCCTCCAATACGCTCAACATCTACAAGAATATTCAGAGCGCCATGAAGAAGATCGGCGCAGATCCCGGCCTGAATTATAAAGACGATGAATTCGTCGGCTTCGACGGTCTGGAGCTGCAATATCAGCGGGAGCTGCGCGGCAAGAACGGCTATCAGGTCATCTCGGTGAATCCGCAGAACATGGCCGAGAAGGTGGAAGAGGTTGTGCCGCCTGTCAAGGGTAATGACATCTGGATGACGATTGACAAGAATGTTCAGCTTAAGACGGAGCAGGCCATCACCGAACAGATTAATTGGCTGCACCGCAACTCTGTACAGGGCAAGACTCATCCTGACGCCAAGACAGGCTACGCCGTGGCGATGGAGGTCGATACCGGCAATATCGTGGCCATGGCCAGTATGCCTGATTACGATACCAATGTCTGGACAGCGGAGAAGCTGGATTCAGATACATGGAACAAGATCATGGGCAATTACCAGAACGGGACGATCACCCCGTATTCTTCCGGCCTGTCCGGTCATGGATTTGGTTCCACGGTACTGCTCGGTTCCACCATTAAGCCGCTGACGGTGCTGATCGGTCTGAATGAAGGCTTTTTCAGCACTTCGTATACGTACACTGACAAAGGGATTGCCTATTTCGGTAAGGATGATAAATCCTCTGTCCGAAATTCCTCGGGTCACGTATACGGCCGGATGGGTCCGGCTAAGGCGATTGAGGATTCCTCCAACGTGTTCATGGTGGATATGGTCGGTAAGAAGCTTTATGAGCATTACAAGGGTGAGGGCATTAATATCTGGGATAAGTATATGAAAGAATTCGGCCTGGGCGTATCTACGCAGAGCGGTCTGCCTAATGAATACCTGGGACAGATCAACTACACAGATACTAAGGCAGCGGGCAGTGCGCAAGCCGCGCTGGTCTATGCCTCCTTCGGACAGCAGGGCCGTTATACGGTGCTGCAGCTAGCCCAGTATGCCTCGACGCTTGCGAATGAAGGGGTGCGGATTAAGCCGCAGCTTGTCAGCAAGATTACGGATTCATCGGGCAAGGTGGTCAAGAAGTTTGAGCGCGAGGTGCTGGATGAAGTGACGACCTTTGACAAGTCCTATTGGAGAGAGATTAAAAAGGGCATGAACAGTAAGGTCTCCGCATTCGCAGATTTCCCTTATGATTTTGCCCGTAAGACAGGGACCTCACAGCAGCTGGGAAAAGGACAATTACGCGATAACGGGGTATTTATTGCCTTCGCCCCGCGTAATAATCCTAAGTTAGCGGTGGCTGTGGTCATTCCGGAAGGCGGCTTCGGCTCCAACAGTGCCGCTCCGGTTGCGCGTAAAATTTTCGATGCTTATGATTGGGAGTACGGACTGGACGGTGTGCCTAAGAAAAGCCTGAAAACAGCGAACTCAAATGACGGCGCTGCTTCCGGTGACAGTGCCGATAATACTCCTGCAACAAACTGATGATATTATAATCGAGTAGGAGATGGATCTGCGTAATACCAAATATACGGTTGCCTTCAAACGAAAGAGCAACCAAGAATGGAGGGGTGGCAAATGACTGCCAAATACCGCCTGCTAGCATTGGATATGGATGGAACCCTACTGAACGACGAACAGAAGATTACCCCGCTTACGGTGGAATGGATCAAAAAAGCGATGGAAGCCGGCGTACATGTCTGCCTGTCTACCGGACGCTCCTCGCGCAGTGCGATGCCGTATGCTGAACAGCTTGGCTTGAATACTCCGATGATCATGGTCAACGGAAGTGAAGTCTGGCGTGCGCCTCATGAGCTGTATCGCCGGTCCCTGATGGATGTTGAACTGGTCCGGGAGATGCACAAGATCGCTGAAGAATTCGATATCTGGTTCTGGGCCTACTCCGTAGATGAAGTGTACAACCGGGATAGCTGGGATGGGGAGATTGACAGCAGGGAATGGCTGAAATTCGGCTATTCCACCGAGGATAACGATATCCGTCATAAGCTGCTGATGCGCCTGCAGGAGCTGGGCGGGCTGGAGATCACCAACTCCTCGCCGTTCAACCTGGAGATTAATCCGCTTGGCGTCAATAAGGCTTCAGGCATCCTTGAAGTATGCAAGCTGCTCGGCATTAACATGTCCCAGGTTGTTGCCGTAGGCGACAGCCTCAACGACCTGGCAGCGATCCAGCAGTCCGGCTTTGGAGTGGCTATGGGTAACGCCCAGGAAGCTGTCAAGCAGGAAGCGGATGCGGTAGTAGCTACGAATAATGAAGACGGGATCGCGGAAGTGATCCAGAAGTACATCCTGACAGAGGCCGGAACCTCGGCGGGCAGGATTTCTAAGCAGGCTTAGGCTGAGGGGCGAGTAAAGTGGTTTGGAAAGGTTTAACGTAATACATGAAAAGATAATGACCAACACCATTAGAGAATTCCAGTGAGTTTACCTATCGAAACAAACTTAAGGAGTTGAGGGAATTGACAATTCTGGGCTGGATTCTGATCATTGCTTTATTCGCAATCGGGCTGGCGGGGGCGGTATATCCGATCCTGCCGGGGGCGCTTGCGATTTACCTGGCTTTCTTTGTATATGGCTGGTTCTTTTCCTTCGACTCCTTCGGTCCCTGGTTCTGGATTGCCCAGACCCTGATCGTTGTCGTTCTGTTCGTTGCCGACTACGTGGTCGGGGCCTGGGGCGTCAAGAAGTTCGGCGGCTCCCGCGCCTCGGTGATCGGCAGCACCATCGGTCTGATTGTCGGTCCGTTCCTGATTCCGGCGTTCGGCCTGCTGATTGGCCCCTTCCTGGGTGCCTTCATCGGCGAGCTGATTGCCGGCGAGAAGGCAGGTAAAGCGGTTAAGGTCAGCTTCGGCGCTCTGCTCGGGCTGTTCAGCAGCACAGTCGTCAAGATTATTCTGCAGATTGTGATGATCGTCCTCTTCTTTATCTGGATCGGACGTTACTAAATTTATTGTGAAGAAGGCGAAACAGCTTGTCCACCAAGAAAGAATCCTTTGTCAAAGGCACGCTTATTCTGGCGGCAGCCGCACTGGTGGCCCGTGTCCTCGGGCTTGCCCAGCGGGTGCCGCTGGAGCATTTATTCAATGAAGTCGGTAACGCTGCGTTTACACAAGCCAACAACGTGTATCTGCTGCTGCTGCCGCTGGCGACAGCGGGAATTCCCAGCACACTTAGTAAAATGGTGTCCGAGCGCTATGCGCTGAACCGCCCGCAGGAAGCACAGCAGGTGTACCGGGCGGCGCTGATTTTTGCGGCTGTGGTTGGTGTGCTTATGAGTGTGGCGCTCTACATAGCTGCTCCTTATTATGCGGAATCCAGCAAGGTTCCCGAGAGTACATTGGCCATACGGGCGATTGCCCCGGCGCTGCTGCTATTCCCCGCGATCGCGATGATGCGCGGGTATTTCCAAGGGCGTAACAATATGATGGCCGGCGGCATCTCACAGATTGTTGAGCAGATTGCCCGGGTATCCACGGCCATTCTGCTTGCCTTCATTCTGCTGCGCCAGGGTTACAGCAACACCTGGATGGCAGCAGGCGCATCCTTCGGGAGTGTGCTCGGCAGTATCGGCGCCTTCGGCGTGATGCTGTATTATGCCATGAAGCTGCGCCGCAGCGAGGAGAAGGTTGCATTATATGAATCGAGTGAAGCCCGTATCCCGCTGCTGAAGATTTACAAGGATATTTTCAAGCTGTCCATACCAATTGTATTGTCTTCCGTTACGGTGCCTGTAGTGAACTTCATTGATACAACCTTTATTGTGCCGCTGCTTAGCGGACAAATCGGCTTGAAGGAAGCTACGTGGACACTGGGGATCTTCGGCAGCAGGGCACAGAGCGTGGCCGGGATTCCTCCGGTCTTGTCGATCGCCCTAAGTGCATCGCTGATTCCGATTATATCTGCCGCCTTCGCCCGCAAAGATGAACAGCACCTGCAGCGTCAGGTCACACTCGCCATGCGGGTGTCCATTCTAACCGGCACACCGGTTGTGCTCTCACTGGTCGTGGCGGCGTATTCCGTTAATGGCCTGCTGTTCAAAACACTGGATGGCAGCGGAATTGTAGCCATGCTGACGCTCGGCACCATTTTCCAGATTACGATGATGACCACGAACTCGATCCTGCTTGGAATGGGCAAATCGCGGATATCTATGTATTATGTACTTGTTGGTATCCTCGTGAAGTTTGGCTCCAATTTCCTGTTCAGCCAGTGGTTCGGCATCTACGGCATTATCGGCTCTACGGCATTGTGCTTCATTGTCATTACACTGCTGAATCTGCGGATGCTCAAAAAAATCGTACCCTTCTCCATTCTCGGCAAACGCTGGGGAGGCTTCTCCATTGCGGTTCTGGCCTCGGCAGGCATCGGCTATGGTCTGAATGAAGCAGGCCTGTTGATGACTGATCTTATGCCGGCCCGTCTGGCCTTCCTGATTACCTGTCTGGTGGTTGGAGCGGCAGTCGTGATTGTGTATCTGGTTCTCCTGATCATTCTGGGTGTACTCAGCAGCCAGGAGATTGCCGGTTATCCCCGTCCGCTGCGCAAGCTGCTGGGTCCTTTAATGAAATTGCAGCCCGCCCGTGTTCGTGCCGGTGAATAATGATGTTTGACTTATTCCGTACATTTTGCTTCACTTAAAGAGCAAGCTTCTTGTGTAACTTTCTGATAGAAGGGAATGGTCAATAAATGGACAAAATCAGCTCGCCTGCCCAGTTCCAGGTGGCAATTCAGTCTCCGCGCCTGACGGTGGCAGTCTTCAAGGCAGATTGGTGTGTGGATTGCAAATTCATTGATCCGTTCATGCCGGATGTGGAACAGAAATATGCAGAGCGTCTTACCCTGGTCGAAGTGGATGTTGATGCCGTAGGCGATGTCAGCCAGGAACAGAATATACTGGGCATTCCAAGCTTTGTCGCGTACACCGATGGACGGGAACTGGTCCGGTTTGTGAACAAGCTCCGCAAGTCCCGGGAGGAAATCGAGAAGTTCCTTGATACGGCGCTGGACGTTTATCTCAGCATTCACAAGTAATTACGCAGCACCGCTTTCGCCCTATCCGAGCAGAAGCGGTGCTTTTTTTCTAATAATATAAGCATTTATATGTTTCATACTCATTCCTATACAATACGGGTGATACTATTGACGACACTTCAATTAAAATGGCTCAGCTATCTGACCTGTCTCATTATGTTCATGGCGCTGTTCGGCGGGGTTGTGGTGACTAAGACCGGCTCGGGACTGGAATGCGGAAATCAGTGGCCGCTGTGCCACGGGAAGCTGATTCCGGCCTATACCATCGGCTCTCTGATTGAATATACCCACCGCTTGTTCAGCGGCCTGGCTGGCCTGCTGTCCCTGGCTTCCATGGTTGCCTTCTGGCGTTATGCCAGGCACCGCAGAGATCTGCTGGCTTATGCCCTGCTGACCCTGATCTTCGTCATCGTTCAAGGCGGGATGGGAGCGCTTGCAGTAGTGAAATCGCAGTCGGCTGCGGTTATGGCCCTGCATATGGGCTTCTCGCTGATTGCCTTCGCCGGTTCGCTGATGCTGGCGCTTGGGACCAGACGGACATTCGCTCCAGGAGCGGAATTCAGCACAGGAAGTCCCAAAGTCCGCCCAGCCTTCCGCAACTTAACCTGGGTTACTGCAGTATATTCATATATCGTGGTCTACATCGGGGCCTACGTAAGCCATACCAGCTCCCAAGGCGGGTGTTCCGGCTGGCCGCTGTGTAACGGACAATGGATTCCGGAGATGAGCGGCGGAGTAGGGATTGTATTCATTCACCGGATGGCGGCGGCGATTCTGTTCCTGCTGACGGCTATACTTGGGCATCTGGCCTTCTGGAAGCATAAGGAGCTGCCGGAGCTGAGGGCTCTGGGAGTAGCGGCAGTTCTGTTATGCCTGATGCAGGTATTCAGCGGAGCCGCAGTAGTATACACATTGAATAATGAAAGATTGTACATATTTGCTGCGTTGTCTCATATCGTGCTGATCTCCGGACTCTTCGGGGTTCTGTGCTACATGAGTGTAAGGGTCTGGCAGTTAAGCGGAGCCGGCAGGGGCAGCAAGTAATAAGTAAACGGCAACGGTGGATGGGATAAGCATAAGGTCCTGTTTGAGGAGGAACGCTATAGTGCGATACGGTAATTTACGACAATGGATTGAGCAGCTCCGCAGGGATAAGGATCTGGCAGTGATAGATACCCCTGTTGATCCTTATCTGGAGCTTGCCGAAATTCACCGCCGGGTGGTGGAGGAGGAAGGCCCGGCACTGCTGTTCACGAACGTGCAAGGAACACCGTTCCCGGTCGCTACGAACCTGTTCGGTACAGTTCAGCGCGTCAACAAGGCCTTTGGGACAAGACCGGAGCAGCTGCTGAAGTCGCTGACAACGGCGATGGATCAGCTGATTCCGCCTTCAGGCGCCGGCTTATGGCGGGAGAAGACGGTGCTGCTGGAGCTGCTGAGGGCAGGAACCAAGAATATACCGCAAGGAGAGGCTCCGGTACTCGGCGTCTGCAGCAGCAGCGATCCGCTGAAGGAGCTGCCCCGGATTACGGCCTGGCCTAAGGACGGCGGGGCGTTCATCACGCTTCCTCTGGTCTATACGGAGAATATCACCAACCCCAAGGATCATAATCTCGGACTGTACCGGATTCAGATGTATGACGACAGCACCACAGGTATTCACTGGCAGATTCACAAGGGCGGCGGCTTCCATCACTCGCAGGCAGAGCTTCTCGGCGAGACCCTGCCGGTGTCTGTCTTCATCGGCGGGCCGCCGGCCCTGATTGCAGCGGCAGTGGCACCGGTGCCGGAACGGATTCCGGAGCTGATGCTGGCTTCGCTGATGCTGGGCGGCAAGCTTCCCATGGTGCAGGACCCCTTGGGCGGGCACCGGATTCCGGCTGAGGCGGAATTCTCCATCCGGGGACGCGTGTCTCCGCTGGAGCGGAGAGCGGAAGGGCCTTACGGCAGCCAGTCCGGCTACTATTCCATGCAGCATGATTTCCCGGTCATGCATGTTCAGCGGATGTGGCACCGCAAGGATGCCATCTACCCGGCGACCATCACCGGCAAGCCGCGTCAGGAGGATTATTATCTGAAGGATTATTTGCAGCGGCTGCTCGCTCCAGCCTATCCTATGCTGATTCCTTCGGTCAAAGCGCTCTGGTCCTACTCCGAATCCGGTTCGCATTCACTGACCTCAGCGGTTGTGAGGGAAAGCTATCCCCGTGAGTATATGGTGTCAGCGTTTCGTATCTTAGGGGAAGGTCAGCTCTCCTTAACCAAATTCCTGCTGCTGACTAATGTGCAGGTGGAGCTAACGGATTTCCCCAAGCTGCTGGAAACGGTGCTTGAGCGCTTCAATCCACAATCGGATTTGACGATCTTTGCCAATACCTCCATGGATACACTGGATTATACCGGACGTAAGCTGAATCATGGCAGTAAGGCGGTGATGGCGGGCATTGGCAGCCCGGTCCGTGAGCTGCCAAGGACCTATACAGAGGGTCTGCTTCCATCAATCACCGCCGCTGTGCCTTATTGCGGAGGATGTTTAGCCGTTTCCGGTGCATCCTATGAAGAGGACCCGGAGCTGCCGGAGCGGCTGGTGGCTGCCTTCAAGGAGAGGGAGACCGCCTGGCCGCTGATTGTGCTGGTGGATCAGGCGGAAGAGGCGGTAAGCACGCAGACCTCCTTCCTGTGGACCGTATTCACCCGCTTCAATCCGGCGGATGATATCTATTCGGCGGCCGGGGTACACCGGGGCAGCGTCAGCTATACACTGCCGATCATTATAGATGCCCGGATGAAGCCGGGATACCCGGAGGAACTGGCTCCGAGCGAGGATATTGCGAAGCGGGTAGACCGCAACTGGAACCGTTATTTTCCTCTGGCGTAGAAGTGAATTTTAAGGAGGGTCAAAATATGCTGCGGACGTTACTTGGAGAGCCGCCCCGCGTGAACAGCGGTGTGCTGGCTGAAGCTATGGAGTCCATGGCGAAGGCAGCCTCCATGCTGCGCAAGGAGATGGCGGCACATGAAGACCATGACCATGAATACCGCAAGCTGGAAATTTGGACACGCGGCCTGATCTCCTCTCTGGATGAGCTGGAGCAGAGCTGGTTCGCAGCAGCCTTTTTCCGGAAGTCAGTGATAGCCGGTTATATGGACGACATGTCGTCCACGGAGCAGGGGGAGTACGCCAGATATGTGTATTTCTACAAGGATGGCTTCATCCGTGTCTTCTCGCTGCTGGACAAGCTGGGCACGGTGCTGAATAATCTGTACAATCTCAATACAGGCAAGGTGAAGACGCATTTCTCTTATTTCACGGTGCTGAGGCAATTTCAGTTGCTTCACCCGCATCATCCGCTGGCGGAGAAGCTGGAGCGAATCAGGAATTCCTACCGGGAGCCGGTTGAGAATTTGCGCAAGCGGCGCAACGCTGAGATCCATTACATGAACGCGGAGATGACCGACGACCTCTGGCAGCGTCACCAGGGATTGCATGACAAGATTCGTCTGGAGGATCTCGACAGCCACCTGGAGGATTTGAAGCAGAGCCTGGAGATGGTATGCCAGTCACTGGCCGCCGCATACAGCTACGGGAATGAACAATGGCACAAGAACAAAGCGGCCCCAGGCCCGAAATCCGGACAAGCCCGTCCGTAAAAACTTACCTTTGACAAAAATCTCGAAACTGAATTATACTTAGGCATACATTAACTTCTGACAGGATACGGAGTCTATAACTTCATACTATGATCTTATCGAGAGCGGCGGAGGGATAGGCCCGATGAAGCCCGGCAACCGGTTTGAATACAGCCTTACGCTGCATCCAAATGTCATGGTGCTAATTCCTACAATGCCGCCGGATTCGGGGGTTTTGGCAGATGAGAAGGCATTGTCATTATACACACAGGGCCTCTTGCGATCTGCATGGATCGTAGGGGGTCTTTTTTGCAATGATGGAAGCTAGAACAGAAGGGGGACGCAGCGGTTGATAGAATTGAAGGATATAACCAAGGTGTATGGCAAAGGCAGTAAGCAGGCAACTGCACTCTCTGCGCTGAGCCTGTCGATTAAGAAGGGGGAAATCTTCGGGGTGATCGGTCACTCCGGGGCCGGCAAAAGCACGCTGATCCGCTGCATTAATCTGCTGGAACGTCCGACTGCGGGCGAGGTGTGGGTGGACGGTGTCGAGCTGACAGCGCTCAGCCAGGGACAGCTGCAGGAGCAGCGGCGTAAGATTGGAATGATTTTTCAGCATTTCAATCTGCTCTCATCGGCTACAGTCTATGATAATATCGCGTTTCCGCTGCGGCTGATCGGAGCCGGAAGGAACGAGATTGAACAAAAGGTCAAGGAACTGCTCGCCCTGGTCGGATTGGAGGAGCATTGGAATAAGTACCCGGCTCAGCTATCCGGCGGACAGAAGCAGCGTGTCGGAATCGCCCGGGCGCTGGCAAGTGATCCGGATGTTCTGTTATGCGATGAGGCGACCTCGGCGCTTGATCCGCAGACCACAGACTCCATTCTGCGCCTGCTGATGGATATCAACAGCAAATTCCATCTGACCATCGTGCTGATTACCCATGAGATGCATGTCATTCAGAGCATCTGCGACCGTGTTGCCGTGATCCATGGCGGCGGTATTGTGGAGCAGGGTGAAGTGGCCGAGGTCTTTCTGAAGCCGAAGCATGAGGTTACCAAGGAATTCATCCGCAGTGAGACCCAGTCGGACGGACCGCTCCGGCAAGCGATTGATGCTGTGCAGCCAGGTTACACGAAGTCGGTCAAAATCACTTTTCTCGGGCAAAAGACTTACGGGTCGACGCTCTCACAGGTGGTTCAGGGAACCGGGGTTCACTTCGCCATTCTTCATGGCACCATCTCTACGATCAAGGATGTTCCTTACGGCCAGCTGATCGTCCGGTTCGAAGGACCTGAGGGTGCGGTCGAAGCCACGCTCGCTGAGCTCATAGCGCAAGGTCTTGATGTGGAGGTGATTTTGTAATGGATTTTAGCACAATCAATTGGGAAGAAATGCTGGAAGCTACGATTGCTACACTCAAAATGAT
The DNA here is from genome assembly GCF_037975325.1 of Paenibacillus sp. FSL P2-0136. Lineage (NCBI taxonomy): Bacteria > Bacillati > Bacillota > Bacilli > Caryophanales > Paenibacillaceae > Paenibacillus > Paenibacillus sp. FSL P2-0136. The sequence continues at coordinate 5,901,161 of NZ_CP150244.1, read as the reverse complement.
CGCTATTTCAGGAATATTCACAATAATCCTTGGTTTACCGCTTGGAATTGTGTTATATTTATGGGGCAAGTCAAATAACGTTATTATCAGGGTGGTTTACTCGGTATTATCCTTCGTTGTGAATATCCTGCGTTCGGTTCCTTTTATCATTCTGATGGTTGCCCTGATTCCGTTCAGCAAGGCCATTATGGGCACTTCGATTGGTGTGCTTGGGACGATTCCGGCACTGGTGATCGGCGCGGCGCCATTCTTCGCCAGACTGGTGGAGACGGCACTGCGGGAGGTTGACCGGGGAATTATTGAAGCAGCGCAGGGCATGGGAGCGTCCACCGGGCAGATCGTGATGCGCGTGCTGCTGCCGGAGGCTCGTCCGGGTCTGCTTGCCGGTGTAACCATTACTGTTGTGACCCTTGTCTCGTATACCGCAATGTCCGGCATGATCGGCGGCGGCGGACTGGGTGACCTGGCGATCCGCTACGGATATTACCGCTATGAGAAGGAAGTCATGCTTATCTCGGTAGCGCTGATGGTGATTCTGGTGCAGCTGCTGCAAATGGCCGGTGACCGGCTGGTAAGACATTTTACACGGAAATAAGGTACGTCCACATATAGCCTTATTCAATAAACCATATGGATTAGAGGGGGATTTACAGATGAAAAAAGTACTGCTTACATTCTTCAGCCTGACCTTGATATTGGTGCTTGCCGCTTGCGGAAACAACAAGGCGAATAACACCACGAATTCTGCTGCGACAACGGCACCTACAGAAGCGGCTGCTGCAGAGCCGACTACAGAGCCTGCTGCGGACCCGGTAACCCTGGTGATTGGTGCTTCTCCTGTACCGCATGCGGAGATCCTCAAAGCAATTGCCCCACTGCTTGAAGCCCAAGGCATTAAGCTGGAGATCAAAGAATTCACAGATTATATTCTTCCCAATACACAGCTTGCCGAGAAGCAGCTCGATGCGAACTTCTTCCAGCACAAGCCTTACCTGGATGATCAGAACACCAAGAACGGCACAGATCTCGTATCTGTAACTGCTGTTCATGTAGAGCCATTTGGCGCCTATTCCAAAAAGATCAAATCGATCGATGAATTGGCAGAAGGTGCGAAGGTTGCGATTCCGAATGATGCAACGAACGGAGGCCGCGCCTTGATTCTGCTGGCGAAGAACGGTCTGATCAAGCTGAAGGATGACACCAATATTGCTTCCACCAAAGCGGATATCACCGAGAACCCTAAGAAGCTGGATATCATTGAGCTGGATGCAGCCATGCTGCCCCGTCAGCTGGATGAAGTGGACCTGGCGCTGATCAACACCAACTTCGCACTGGATGCCAAGCTGTCTCCTACGAAGGATGCGTTGTTCATCGAAGGCGGAGATTCCCCGTATGCTAACCTGCTGGTAGCCCGTCCTGACAATAAGGATTCCGATGCCATTCAGAAGCTGGCAGCAGCGCTGACTTCCCCGGAAGCGAAGGAATTCATCGAAAAGCAATATGACGGAGCAATTATCCCGGCATTCTAAGCTTAAGCCTAGGGAAGCGGAATAATCTAATGAGACCAGAAGAAGCCCGTAGCCAGAAATGGCTGGCGGAGCGGCTTCTGGTCTTTTTGAATCGCCGGGTGGTTGATCCTACAGACGAAATCCTCTATAATAAAAAAAATCCCGGCCTCTTAGCGGAGGCCGGGATGGTTTATGAAACGGGATTAGAATACCTGAACGACTTCTTCCACGCCTTCTACTTCTTCAATCAGGGCGCGTTCGATCCCGGCTTTTAGCGTGATCGTGGAGCTTGGGCAACTGCCGCATGCACCCATAAGCTTCAGCTTAACGATGCCGTCTTCAACATCAATCAGTTCCACGTCACCGCCATCGCGCTGCAGGAACGGACGAAGTTTATCAAGGACTTCCAGTACTTCATCGTACATGGTTGCGCTTTGTACATTCTCACTCATTTCTCAATCACTCCTTTCGTATGTTTATTATAGTACAAAAAGTTAAAAAATAAAATGGTTAAGGCAGAATAGGGAGATCATCATGAGACCAATTATAGAATTCTGTGCCAGCAACATCGGCCACGGCACTGAACCGCTCAAGCTTAAGCTGGAGCAAAACCCTGAATATGATGTAGTGGAATACGGCTGTCTGAACAACTGCGGAGAGTGTTATCTCCAGCCGTTCGCCATGGTTGACGGGGAGATCATTACGGCTGATTCCCCCGCTGCTCTGGAAGAGGCCATAGAAGCCGCTATACGAGAGGCAGAGGCCTGGGATAACCTGGAGATAGACTAAGCCGCCGGGATTCTTTAGCCGAAATGGCGTTTGGACATCCACAGGACGCCGCTCTTCAGCAGGCGCGGGACCCGGCCCATGACGGAGCGGCGGCCCATCAGGCCGAAGCCGGCATTTTTACCGAGTGAACCGAGAGTTCCCTTCAGCTTAATCTTATGCAGCTTCGGGGTTTCTCCCCGCCATAGCGCCTGAATAATCTGGCCCACCTGTTCGCCCTGGGCACCCGCCGCCTGTGCACTGGGGGCGAAGGGCAGGCTGGCACAGTCCCCGATCACATAGACCTCAGGATATTCAGCGATATTGTAATATTCCCCCACAATGAGCCTGCCTCCGCGGTCCTTCGGAAGCTCAAGCTGCTGCACGACCTGCACCGGCTGAATGCCGGCAGTCCATACCGTCACATCTGCCGGAATAGCTTGGGTGCCATTGAAGATGGCATCCTTCTCGACATGAGAGACCGACACTCCGCCAATCGTCTCCACCTGATGCTCACTGAACCATTCCTCGACATATCTGGACAGCTTGGCCGGAAAAGAAGATAAAATACGTTCTCCCCGGTCCATCAGAGAGATATTCAGATCCGGCCGGCTCTCCCGCAGCTCCGAGGCAATCTCTACGCCGCTCAGTCCCCCGCCGACAATATTGACGGTTCCATAAGGCTTCACATCGTTCAGCCGGCGGTAAGTTTCCCGGGTTCCGGCGAAGCTCTGAATACTGCAGGTGTATTCCTCGGCACCCGGAATGTTATGGTAATTATCCGTACAGCCGAGGGCAATCGCCAGGATATCATAGGCTACCGGCTCCCCGGAATCGAGCAGGACCAGCCTGCTCTCCAGATTAATGGAACCCACCTGCCCGTAACGTACGGTCAGGCGGGGGTGCACCGGGAATTGAATCCGCAAATGGTAATCGGTGACGGTGCCTGCGGCCAGTGCATAATATTCGGTCTTGATCCCCTGATACGGCATCCGGTCCACCAGGATGATTTCCACATCAGGGGGGAGATGATTATCCAGCAGTTGCTGAATGAGGGCAAGACCGCCGTAGCCGCCGCCCAAGACAAGTAGGGTTCTCATGCCAACTGATCTTCCTTTCGGGTACATAATGGACAAGGCAGTTCTGCGTTCACTGGCTGAGGTAAGCTTGTTCTGTTCTTATTCGTATACCTTGATCTCGTTATAGAAGGTATCCCGTTCTACAGGAATCCGTCCTGCGCCCTTCACGAGCCAGATCAGCTCATCCCGGGTCAAGCCCTCCGGTGTCAGCGCGCCGGCAGCGTGGCTGATCCGTTCCTTCAGGATCGTTCCGTGCACATCGGAAGCGCCGAAGTTCAAGGCAACCTGGGTCAACTGGGGCCCGATATTAATGAAGTAGGCCTTGATGTGATCGAAATTGTCCAGCATCAGGCGGCTGACGGCAATGGTCTTCAGATCCTCATTCGCGGAGTTTCGGCGCATAATGCCAGCATTCTTGTTCTTAGGCTGCATGGACAGCGGAATGAATACCATGAAACCGCCGGTCTCGTCTTGCAGGTCACGAATTTGCAGCATATGGCGGATGCGGTCTTCACGGGACTCAATCGACCCGTACAGCATCGTGGTATGGGTCTTCATGCCAAGGTGATGGGCGGTGCGGTGCACCTCGAGATATTCCTCGACATTGGCTTTGTCGACGCGCATTTTTTTGCGGTACTGGTCAGACAGAATCTCTGCCCCTCCTCCGGTAAGGGTCTTCAGTCCGGCGGCGCGCAGCTGCTCCAGCACTTCACGGATACTAAGTCCGCTGATGCGGGTGAAGAAGTCGATCTCTGCCGCTGTATAGGCCTTGAGAGTCACTTCAGGGAAATGCTCGTTCAGAGCCTGCAGCGAATCAACATAGTACTGGAAGGGCACATTATCATTATGCCCGCCTACAATATGGAACTCGCGCACGCCGGGATGAATATGCTGCTGCACATACTCCACCATCTCCTGGCCGGAGAGGGTGTAGGCCCCTTCTTCGCCTTCATCCTTGCGGAAATTGCAGAAGGCACAGCGGGATTCGCAGACATTGGTGAAATATAGACTCATGTTCTCGATAAAATAGACTTTATTCCCGTTTTTTCGCATGTTGACTTCATTAGCGAGTTGCCCGATCGTTAACAGATCGTTGCTCTCATATAAATAAACGCCGTCTTCCAAATTCAATCGTTCTCCGCCGCGAACCTTCTCAATGATGTTCGCCATCCGGGCATCTGTGTGGGGTGTAATAAGGGTAGACATATAAGTTCCTCCTGAAGGTTGGCGAGGCAATTGCATCGCATAATCGTGTACCTGAGAATATCCGGCAACAGCCGGCATTATAAATAGAGGTTAACTGCAACCCCCGTGACAATTTTTCGAAAATTTATCGCTTTTCTCATTATAAACTTCTCCCGTAGGGTGAGCAACCGCCAGAAACTGCAGGTCTTCCGGGATAAATGGCTTACCTGCGCCCGGTTTACGACTTGAGGGCAGAAGAATAGTGGAGTATACTGATTGAAAGAGCCGATGAAAATGATATACATCATACTCATTCTTTTCTCGCGCAAGGCATTGATTTCATTACGTACAGCCTGAAGGCTGCTTGATTCCAATACAATGAACCCTAAGGAGGTTGTTATTATGATTAACATAAGTGAGACAGCGGCAGGCCAGCTGAAGGCCATGCTTGCGGAGCAGGAAGTGCCGGATATGTTTCTCCGTCTGGGCGTAACCGCCGGGGGCTGCAGCGGATTCTCGTACGCGATGGGCTTCGATGATACCGAGACTGAGCAGGACATCTACATGGACGTTGCAGGTCTGAAGGTGGTCGTCAGCAAAGACGATATCCGTTACCTCAACGGCCTGGAGATCGACTTCGAGGAATCCGGCATGACCGGCGGCTTCACCATCAATAATCCCAACGCCAGCGCTACATGCGGCTGCGGCTCCTCGTTCCGCACGAAGGAAGAAGCAGGGAATCCGGCGGCGGAGCCTTGCTAAACCTGTGAATGCTGAATTATTGATAAAGTAAGCGTGGATTATGGCTTTCGAGACCTCTTAATTATGTATGGTGCAAACTGTACTTAATTAGGAGGTTTTTTATGTTGACTTAAACCATTATATGTTAAAATATGGTGATGAAACAATTAATGGATCTGCGAGGAGGGTAACAATGATACGAATGAGAATGCCATTTGAACGTCCAACAGAGCATTATGATGAACGGATTATTGATATCGATCAAGACATTTGCTCTTTGATCAAGAAGAGAAAGGAAGTCTCGGATAATAATCCAGGATTTCCTCCGCTTGAGTATATTACTAAATGGTCAGAAGCCTTTGAACTCTATGAAGATTTCCTAAACTCCTTATTCTCAAGTATGATGAATGAAAAACAATTTAAACCAATGATCGAACCAGCCGGATTTAGACAACACATTGCAATTCTGAAATCAGTCGTGAAAGGGGAGCGTTTCTATACTCTAACATCTATGAAACAATACACCAATGCAAGTGTATTAACACTAAATATTGATTGGGACAATGAGCAGGATATTGACTCCAACTCTCATCAACATAGGCATTACGAACTATATATTAATGACCAATATGATTGCCGAATGATTAATGGTGGAAGCAGATCAGATCATGCATCATATAAATATGTAGTCTCTCCACCCTTACCTGATGAGATTTCAGGAATTCAATTTAGGTTCAAAGAATACAGTCACCCGTTCAAGATGGGTGAGGCAAGTGATGAGATAGTATTTGAACCTTAGTAAGGTGAATAGTCCTCCACACCTATTAGGTGTTGGAGGGTTATTTATCGTTTACGCTATATCTCAAACAATCCACTTTCCACAACGTCTAATCCAGGCTTCCATTACGTTAATGAAGTTGGAGGTGTTTATTTTGAACAACCTGATTATTCTCCTTTTCATGACCTTAATTTCGTGCGATTCCTCGGAACCGAATGAATCCATAGCTGCCAAGACGAGACCTATCCCATCTGCCTCAGAAAATATCAAAAGCGAACTTTTTTCAGCTCATATCTCAATTCCGGAACAAGTTAAAGCAAATCAGGAACTTAAAATTTCTGTTGAGTTAAAAAATGAAGCTAGACGGGATCTGGAGATTACAACTGGAGAACCGATATTTTATTTTGCCGTACGGGATAATACCGACAAGGTGATTAATTCAAGTGCAAGAAAGGATGTTGGAGTTTTACGTCAAATGTCGGATGGAGATATCATTTCAGAAAGTTCTCAATATCGGTTTGAAAAATCGGGCACATACGAAATTTCGGCGATTGCGGAATTTTCGGTTCAAAGCGGAGAAGGTAGTGAAATCTATAAAATAGAAACAGATCGAAAGTCTGTTCAGGTAAGTGATTAAAGTCAAACTCACGATCCTGAAGGCAGCCGTAGCATGCGGAAGATTAGCCTCCTGAAGGTGTTAGGGAATACCCTGCATCTTCAGGTTTTTTTGTCCAATTCGTGTCGATTCGCAATTACCCTATAAAACATACTTGACTAGTGGGGATAATGGGATTATAGTATGAAAAAAGCTTGATTGCACAGAGAGATTTTCAACCGATACTTTCATTTTATCTTAAATCTCTCTCCTCTTATTAATTGTATACAATTATACAGTTGACCGGGCGACCCGCAAATGAGTGGCGAGGAGCAATGAAATCTATGGAAATGCGTTCACGAAGATTGTCGAAGGATAATACCTACTATGCACTTAAGCAAAAAATAATAGATAGCGAGCTGGAGCCGGATCAGGCGGTTAACGAAGAGAGCCTGGCGGCACTTCTCGGGGTCAGCCGGACTCCGTTACGGGAAGCGATTCAGCGGCTGGAGAATGAGGACTTCCTGGTGCGCCAGCCCAACGGCAGGCTGCGGGTAGCCCCTTTAACGATTAAGGAGGTCGAAGAGATCTTCCAGATCCGCAGCATGCTTGAAGGCCATATCGCCAGAAGCGCTGCCAGAAACGCTACTATCAAGGATATTCAGCGGTTAACGCTGATTCTGGAGAAGCTGAAGCAATCCTTCCAGATGGGGGATCAGCAGGATGTTGTATCCTATGGCTTCGAATTCCATGATTACTTGTGGGAGATCAGCGCGCTGAAGACTTTTGAGAAGGTGCTGAACCAGCTAAGAGACCGTTCCCTCCGGTATTGCCGTTATGTCTCTCTGCACGGGGACTGGAATACGCAGGCGGATGAGGAGCATCTTGTGATTCTGCAGAGGATTGTAGCCAGGGATGAGGAGGGGGCAGAGCGGGCGATGCGGGAGCATATCTTAAGCAGCCTCGCGACTGCACTGGAGCGGATTAGAGGAATTGAACATACGTAATGAAGGGGGAAGAACAGGAATATGAGACCACAGCATGAGACGGAAGAAGCACTGGCAGCCCGGCTAACCGAAGTGCGGAGGAACCTGCACCGTGAACCGGAGCTTAGCAATCAGGAGTACAGAACCACGGAGAAGCTGCGTAAATGGCTGAATGAAGCGGGAATACGTGTGCTGGACCTTCCTCTGAAGACCGGGCTGATCGCAGAGGTGGGGAAAGGTGATGGCAGCATAGTAGCGATCCGTTGCGATATCGATGCCCTGCCGATTGAGGAGCAGACGGGCCTGCCGTTCGCATCAGAGATTCCGGGAGCCATGCATGCCTGCGGCCATGACTTCCACACCGCTGTCATCCTGGGCGCGGCCAGCCTGCTGAAGCAGCGTGAGCATGAACTGCCGGGCAAGGTCAGAATCCTGTTCCAGCCGGCTGAAGAGACGGGACACGGTGCGGAGGATGTACTGGCATCCGGCGGGCTAAGCGGGGTGGAGGCCATCTTCGGATTACATAATTCACCGGACCTGCCTAACGGGGCGTTCGGCACAAGAACGGGAGCTTTAACGGCGGGGGTGGACCGCTTTGAGATTACGGTGCAAGGGGTCGGCGCTCACGCCGCTACACCGGAGAAAGGGGTAGACACCATTGTGACTGCCGCGCAGATCATTACGATGCTGCAAACCGTAGTCAGCCGCCTGAATAACACGCAAGAGCCGGTCGTGCTCAGTGTGACCCGGATCAACGGGGGCTTCACCTGGAATGTCCTGCCGGAGAAGGTGGAGCTGGAAGGTACAGTACGTACCTATAACGAAGAGATCCGCAGCAGCATCCCGGCCCAAATGACGCGGATCATAGAAGGGATTGCAGCCGCAGCCGGAGCAGAGGCGAAGCTGCACTGGTATCCCGGCCCGCCCGCTACGGTCAATCACGGAGGATGGACAGACTTCACCAAAGAGGTCGCGGCACAATCAGGCTATGAGGTACATGATATTCCGCCGCAGATGGGCGGAGAAGATTTCGCCTATTATTTGCAGCAGATCCCGGGTGCTTTTGTGAACATTGGTACCGGCCCGAACCATGCGCTGCATCATCCCCGTTTCGATGTCGATGAGGCGGCCATCCTGCCGGCGGCTAAGTATTTCGCCCTGCTGGCAGAAGAGGCGCTTGCGAAGCTGAAACAGCAGACTTGAATCCTGAATCCTAAATTTACCAGATGATTGAGGGGAACAACTATGATTGAACTACGGAATGTGTACAAGACGTTCACCCGCAAAGAGGTGAAGATAGAAGCGCTGAAGGGGATTAGCCTGAAGGTGGAGAAGGGCGATATCTTCGGAGTCATCGGCTACAGCGGAGCCGGAAAAAGCACGTTAATCCGCCTGGTCAATTACCTGGAACGGCCATCTGAGGGCCAGGTGCTGGTAGACGGGTACGATCTGGGCGCGTACAGCGACAAAGAGCTGCGGGCAGCCAAGAAAAACATCGGCATGATTTTTCAGCATTTTAATCTGCTGGAGTCCAAAAAGGTGTTCGACAATGTGGCCATTCCACTCGTTCTGCTGAAAAAGAGCAAGGCGGAAATCCGCAAGCGGGTGGAGGAGCTGCTCGAATTCGTCGGGCTAAGCGACAAGGCTGGAAGCTATCCGAGCGAGCTGTCAGGGGGACAGAAGCAGCGGGTTGGAATTGCCCGGGCGCTTGCCTCGAACCCTTCCATACTATTGTGCGATGAAGCTACTTCCGCTCTGGATCCGCAGACGACACAGTCCATCCTGCAGCTGCTCAAGCGGATCAACGCGGAATACAACATCACCGTGATGATCATCACGCATGAGATGTCGGTGATTCAGGAGATCTGCAACAAGGTAGCGGTGATGGAAGAGGGACGGATTATCGAGCAGGGCAGCGTGCTGAATGTGTTCGGAGAACCGAAGCATCAGACGACGCAGAATTTCGTCAAAACAGTCATTCAGAACAGTATGACCTCAAGCGTCCGCAGAACTCTGAAGACTGAGCAGGGGAGCCGGGTGTATAAGCTGAATTTTGCCGGAGAGAGCGCTTCTGAGCCTGTATTGTATGAGATCATCCGCTCCTATGGCGTCAAGGTTAACATTCTGTTTGCGAATACGACAGAGATTCAAGAGACGACGCTCGGTACGATTATCGTTCAACTGCAAGGTGATCCGGCACAGATGGAAGCGGCCTTGAATTACATGAAGCAGCATGAGGTCCGGGTAGAGGAGGTGAAGTCCTATGTTCTCGACATCGATCACAAGTGAGCAATTCCTGAAGGCAATTATTGAAACGATTCAGATGGTGGGCGTGTCGCTTTTTGTAGGTTCGCTTCTGGGGGTCCCCCTTGGCATCCTGCTTGTCATTACCCGCCCAGGCGGGGTACTGGAGAATAAGGCGCTCTATACGGTGCTCAATCCGCTGATCAACATTATCCGTTCGCTTCCGTTCATTATCTTACTTGTCGCTATCATTCCGGTAACACGGGCAATTGTTCATACTTCGATTGGGACCAGTGCCGCGATTGTTCCGCTGATTATCTACATCGCACCTTATATCGCACGGCTGGTGGAGAATTCTCTGCTGGAGGTCAATCCGGGTATTCTAGAGGCAGCGGAAGCAATGGGAGCTACGCCGTTACAAGTCATATGGTACTTCCTGCTGCCGGAAGCGATTGGCTCGCTGATCCTCTCCCTGACCACAGCGACCATCGGGCTTATCGGGGCAACCGCAATGGCCGGAACCGTAGGCGGCGGTGGGGTTGGTGATTTGGCTATCGTGTACGGATATCAGCGTTTTGACAAGGTGGTCATGGTTGCTACCGTTATTATTCTGATCATTCTGGTGCAGGGTATTCAGTCCCTGGGCAACACATTGGCGCGCAAGATTCGCCGTTACTAGAGATTACGAGACAAAGGGGATAGGCAGATGAGTGTATGGAGCAAGCAGGAGCGTTTTCAGGCGATCTTATCCGGGGAACTTGCGGACCGGCCGATGATCAGCGGATGGCGCCACTTTATTGACAAGGAGCAGAACGCTGAGGACTTGGCGTCGTCTACGATTTCTTTTACGGAGAAATATGATTGGGACTGGGTGAAAATCAACCCGAGAGCGACCTATCTGGCGGAAGCCTGGGGAAATGAGTATAACTTCGCAGATTACCGGACGGTATTTCCGAGACAGCTGACTACGGCAGTTCCGGCAGCCGCGAATCTCTGGGATCTTGAGGTGAAAAAAGCCGCACAAACCCCTTCGCTGCTGGAGCATCTGGAGGCGGTAAGGAAGATCCGCCAGGGCTTGCCGGATACGCCGCTGATTCAGACGGTATTCTCACCGCTCACGGTATTGCTGTTCATAGTAGGACGTTCTGCTTATGTTACGGAGACCGTATTCGGGATTGAGCAGCCGGTGACGCTGGAATCGCTCTTCAAGGAACACCGTGCCGCTGCGCATCATGCCCTGCATGCGATTGCCTTAACCTTGGCCGATTATGTGCAGGAGCTGCGGCAGGCGGGATCAGATGGACTGTTCTATGCGGTGACAGGCACAGCCCACCCCGGCTTATTTGATGAAGCGATGTTCGATGAGCTGTCGAGACCGTATGATTCCATCGTGCTGGAGGCGGCGAGCTATGGCAAGAATATTTTACATACCTGCGGTGCTCATGCCCAGCCTGAGAAATTCAATGATTACCGGATTGACGGGATCAGCTGGGATACGGTAGCCGAAGGCAATCCCGGGCTGGACGCCGATCTCAAGGCTACGAAGGTGGGCGGAGTGGATCACGGGCTGTTTGCCGGAAATCATCTGGAGCAGATTGAACAGCAGGCTAAGGAAGCCATGGCCAAGATGAAGGGGCAGCCGTTTATTCTGTCGCCCAACTGCGCCATTCCGCTGACGGTTACAGACGAGGCATTAGTGCATTTTAAAAACACAGTATTAGGATAGGGGATGAGAGTGATGAGAAAATTACTGGCGGTTCTACTGATTAGTTCGATGGCGGTGCTGGCGGCTTGCGGTAACAATAAGGAAGCGGCAAGCTCCGGGGATAAAAAGGAAATCACAGTCGGATTCGGCGTAGGTACGTATGAGGAGCAGTTCCGGCAATCCATTCTCCCGATCCTGGAAGGGAAAGGGTATACTGTGGATATCAAAACCTTCTCGCAGAATATGCAGGTCAACCCGGCCATGAAGGAAGGCTCGATTGACGCGAGTATCTTCCAGAGTACGGCCTATATGGATGCGATCAATAAGGAAATTGGCGCCGATATGGTAGGCATTGCTTATGTTCCAGGTGCACCGCAGGGGCTGTACTCGGTTAACCACACGACGCTTGACGATGTGAAGGACGGCACTACCGTCGCGATTCCGAACGACCCGGTTAATCAGGAGCGCGCGCTGCGGATTCTAGAGGAGCTGGGTTGGGTCAAGATCAAAGAGGGCGCCGGGGTAGCGGACTTCAATGTCAACAGCGTGGAGCCGGACAAGTTCAAGATTGACCTGAAAGTGCTGGACCCGGCACAGATTCTGGTCTCGCTGCAGGACGTTGATTATGGTGTAGTGAACGGGAATTATATCGCTAACGCTCCCGACCGCAAGATTACAGATGCGCTGAAGATTGAGAATACGCCTATGCAGCACAGAATCATCGTATCGGTGAACAAGAAGGACCAGGATACCCCGTGGGCCAAGGATCTGAAGGCTGCGTATGAATCCAAGGAGTTCGAGGAATACATCCTGGGACAGGAGAAATATGCCGGGTTCATTCTGCCGGAGGCTTGGGCCAATAACTAATCTAATCAGGGAGTGAATGGAAGTGTCAAAAGGCAAGATTCATTTCATTGGCGGCGGGCAGATGGCGGAAGCGATCATCCGGGCCTGCCTGGCAGGAGGCACGCTGGCTGCCGGACAGATCAGTGTGTCAGATATTAATGAGGGCCGGCTTGAGCTTCTAAAAACCAAATATAATGTAAACACGGAGAGCACGCAAGAAGAGGGCCTCTCCGGGGCAGAGCTGATCGTTATCGCTGTTCGTCCGCAGGATAATTTGGCTGCACTTGGAACTCTGATCCAGCAATCTGCCTCACCGTCTGCGGTCATTGTATCGATTGTAGCGGGGGTAACGATTGCCCAGCTTGGAGATTATTTCGGAGCAGAACGTCCGATTGTCCGCGTGATCCCGAATACCTTGACCGATACCGGTTATGGATACAGCGGTGTAGCTCTGAATGCTGCCGCTTCTCTGGAGCAGGTAGAAGCATTTCTGCTGGGCTTCGGCAAGGTGCAGGTTCTGGAGGAATCCTATATTGATATTTTCACAGGCTTCGGGGTAGCCGGACCGAACTACATCTATTATTTCATTGAGTCTTTCACGGATGCCGGAGTTCTTGCCGGACTGCCGCGGGAGCAAGCCTGGAAGGTGGCGCTGGAAAATATGCTGGGAGCGGTGGCTATGCTGCAACAGACCGGACTGCATCCAAGACAACTGCTGGATATCAACAACTCGCCTGGCGGCGTCGGTATGCACGGCTTGTATGAGCTGAACAACAGTGATTTCGCTGCCGGATTGCAGCGGAGTGTACTGGCCGCGGTGAAGAGGACCACGGAGCTGGGAGTGAAGAAGTAATGGCCGTACTGAAATGGGATCACCTTGTACATTATGTGAATGATCTGGACCAGCCGGTTCAGCTCTTCGCGGAGCATGGACTAACAGCCTTCCGGGGCGGATCGCATAAGGATTGGGGAACGTATAACGCCCTCAGTTATTTCGGGCTCACCTACCTGGAGTTCCTCGGCATCGAGAACCTGGAGCTGGCACGGGCGACCAAGCATAATGTGGTGGTGCGGGATGCCGTCACGCTTTTGCCGGAGCATGAAGTGCTTAGCCGGGTGGTGCTGCGCACGGATGATATTGAAGCTGTTGAGGCAACCCTGAGGCAAGCGGGGTTGTTATTGTCGCCGGTCATTGACGGCCGCCGTCTGGATGATCAGGGCCGGTGGATCGAGTGGCGGATGATGACCATTGACGGTGACTTCCAGGGACTGCCCTATCCGTTCATTATTCAGTGGAACGAGAGGGATGAGCAGCGGCTGGCTAGTCTGAACAGTGCGGGAATCAACCGTCCTCACCCTGCAGGCCAGGTGGAGGTCGTCAGTGCAGGCTTCCGGGTCAGCGATCCGGCCGCTGCCGCCAGCCACTGGAGTGAACTGTTTGGTCTTCCGGTGAGCGCATCTGCGGATGGTTCGGATGGCAGCTACAGCCTTAAGGCCGGAGACCAGACGTTTGAATTCACGCCAGGGGAGGAGAACCGGCTCAGCCGGATCGTGTTCCGCACGAACTCCCCTCAACTGAAGGGACAGACGCTGACTGTTGGCGAAGGCGAGTACGTGTTTGAATAAATGCAGGACAAGCTTAGGGGACAGGCTGTTGCCGCAATTAGCGGTAGCGGGCCTGTCCTGTTTTATGTTAAAGTGTGACACAAGAATGGAGTAAGGGAATATATGGAGAATGGAGGCAGCGGATGCAGAAGCTATTTGAGTATAACTGGCAAGTGCGCCAGGATTGGTTCAACTGGTGCAGAGGGGTGGACAGGGACGAATTGATGAAGCCGCGCACCGGGGGCTTAGGCTATATCCTGCCCACGTTGTATCACATTGTAGCGGTTGAATACGGCTGGATCTGCGGCGGCATTCAGGAGAGAGTCATTGAAATTCCAGCATTCGGGGAAATCGCCAGCCTGGAGCTTGTGCAGGATTTCTCCGCCCGCTGCCATGCGGAGCTGGCTCCGTTTGTCTATGGCTGGTCGGATGAGCTGGAAGACCGGATTATGGTTGATATTACGGATGAAGGGGAACGCGAGCCCCACCCCTACGGGGAAGTGATGCGGCATGTGATCGCCCATGAGATCCATCATATCGGCCAGCTCTCGGTATGGGCGCGGGAGATCGGCAAGCCGCCGGTGACAGCTAATTTGATTGGCAGAGGGTTGTTCGACAAATAGAAGCGTAAGGAGGCCACAGAGATATGGAATTTGAGACCAGACGTCTGATCATCAGAGAGTTCACTCCAGAGGATATAGGGCAGGTACACGAGTATGCATCTGATCCGGCAGTAGTAACGCATTCGATCTGGGGGCCCAATTCTCTGGAGGATACCGGCGAATATATCCGCCATACGCTGACATTGCAGCAGGAGGAGCCGCGCCAGGGCTTCGAGTATGCGGTAGTTCTGAAGGAGAACGGGCTGCTGATCGGAGGCTGCGGCCTGCATATTACCGGAACAGGCCAGGGAGAGATTGGCTATTGCTACAACAGGCTGTACTGGGGACAGGGCTATGCGAGCGAGGCTGCTGCTGTGCTGCTGGACTTGGGCTTTCATAAGCTGGAGCTTCACCGGATCTATGCCACCTGCCGTCCCGGGAATATCGGTTCCGCGCGTGTGATGCAGAAGCTTGGCATGACATACGAAGGGCATCTTAGAGGACATATGTATCATAAAGAGAAGTGGATGGACTCCTACCAATATTCGATTCTGGAGGATGAGTATAGGGGGCTGCACCCGCGTGCCGGGCTGTAGGGTTGAAGGGTGCAGCTGCAGGCTTAATTGCAATTCGTACAACTAAATCGTCCGATGTGCCGCCAAATCTCAGTTTAGATGTAGTTCGTGCAATTAAAATGCCCCTATACCTGGATTTTCGCCCATCCGGGCAAATTTAGTTGTACAGACTACAATTAGAAGAGGAAGTTCACCCGTTTCACTGTTTTTAGTTGCGCAGAATACACTTATCCCAGTTTTTTCTCTACGAACACGGCTTCATTCCTACCACATTTATGGAATGAAATCACTTGTTTAATTCTGATGGTCTACTAGCAAAAATAAGGAGGCACATGGGAGCACAGTTGTCAGTTGCCAATGGGCATAACATAGCGGCTCAGCCCCCGTACACAGCAAAAAGCGCACTGCCGCAGGCAGGCGCTCTTTGCTGTTCTTGATGTCACAAGTGATACTGTACGGTTACAGCGGCATTCCCGCCACTTCATTAATCCTCGCCGCTTCTTCCGGGTCAGCAGCGATCAGCTTCTGATAGACCGCCTGATCCTGGGCGCTTTGCAGTCTCTGTTGAACGGCCAGCAGCCACCGGGCAAGCTCACGGTTGACAGGGTTGCTGTAGTCCTCACTGAGGCCTTGCTTCAGTGTGGCTTCTGCGGCCTGCATGTCCTGCGACAGATACTGGATTTTACCGGTATTCAGCAGCATATCCGGCGTGACGGTAACGCCCTGCTGTTGTGCATCCCGATCTGCGGCGGCGTAGGTATAGGCATCCAGTCCGGTTTTGAAATACCGCTGCTTGTTAAGCGTCTCCTGGTCCTTGATCTCCAGCTTGCCCTCGGCCGCAGCTTCCTGCGACCGCTTCAGGGCTGCGGCTCCCAGCTCCTGGGACCGGGCAATCACTCCGCTGTACCAGGCGGTTGTCCACAGGCTTTCGCTGTCGGTCAGATCCTCGTATCCGCCCGTGAAGCCCTGCTTCACAGCCGCGGCAGCCGCGTCCTTGTCCCCGGACAGGAATTGTACTCTCCCTGCGCTTAGGCCAATTGTAGGTGTGACGAAGAATTCACGGCCCTGAAGCTGCTCAGGAGGGAGGCTTTTCAAATGCGCAATGCCGTCCGTTACATGTCTGTACGCGGAGAGCGCGGAAGCGAAATACGTCTGTTGCCCGGCTTCATCCTGCTTGGAATAAGCTTGCTGTCCAAGGAGTGAAGCCCGGCTGATGAACTGGGCATACCAGTTGATATCCCACATGAACTTGTCCGCGTTGTCCAGGTAGACATGATAGGCGGCATCGCTCTCGCCCTTCAGGTCATAGTAGCTGGCGAGCTGGGTCAGCAGCTCTTTGTTGGACGGCTCATCCTTCAGCGCACGGGTCAATACCGCATAGGCCTCGTCCAGGAACTGCTCGTTCTTGGTCTGCTCATACACCTTCTGATCCAGCAAGGACAAGTACATAGCGGATTCGGGGTGGTAGGGGCGGATGTTGAGTGCTTTTACCAAAGGAGCCTTGATCTCCTCATAGGACTGGCTCACTTGGATCAGCTTCTTGGCGGCATAAGCCTCAGAGCTTGACCGGATGTACCCCAGAGACAGGAAGAGCAGGTAGCCTGTGCCGACTCCGAGTACTGTGAAATAGCCAGCTCTGATCCACAGCTTGTTCCACGTAAAGCGGAGCGGCTTGCTCTCCATGGCCACAGCCATTCCCCCCAGAGAGAGGAAGACGAGCATACCCATGAACGCATAACTGAGGTTGAAATCCAGCAGGCTGTGAACGAGAATGGACAAGGCGATAATGAGATAGAAGAATCCGTTGTTATAGTCATCGGTCTCCCGTCTCAGGTACTGTCTGCTGAATTTGTAGAAGATAAACAGGATGAAGCCCATGAACACCAGAAAGCCGACAATGCCGACTTCAATCAGATATTGCAGGAAAAAGTTATGCGCCTGGCGGCTCAGATAAGGGTTGTTCTGATAATGCTCATAGAGTGTAGCCCAGCCGCCGCCGCCCGCGCCCAGTACCGGGTAATCCTTGACGACCTTCATGGCATCCTCGTAAAAGGTAAAACGCTCCAGGACACTGTGCTGCCTGAAGTTGATATTCTCCAGCCGTGTTCCGATATTCGCCGGGAGAATATTACGCGCGCTGGTGCCGATGAACAGGAAGGCGATGATCGCGACGCCAGCCACAGAGACGGCTGGAATCCACAATCCGCTCATGCGGCGGGACTCGAGTCTGCCGAGCTTGCGGCTCAGCCAAGGAGCCAGGTAACGCTGGACCACCAGGCTCAGCGCACCCGCAATGGCCGAGGCTCCGAGCAGATAGCCCCAGCCCTTAAGGGCAGCAGACGAGTTGAACTCCGCATTCAGCTCCAGGCCGAGCCGTGTGACCGGGCTTGTGATCAGAAGGGAGCATAGGCCGGCAATGACGAGATGTACAATCCACAGAATCTGCTGCACAGGCTTCAGGAAGAGCAGCAGGAGGATGAATACTACCGGCAGCAGCACGAGTCCGCCACGGGATAAGGTAAGCAGCAGCGAGACAATGATTGGCACCAGCATGAAGCCGTGCAACAGCTGTCCGGCCCATTTGCGGGAGCGGATCAGCGCGAAGACGGCCACGAACAGAAACGCCATCAGGAAGGCTGCATATGTATTGGCATACTGAAAAATGGAAGTCAGGCGCAGGCCGTTCGAATCAGTCATAACTGCATCGTTATACCTGCCGTTAATTACGGTCTCTGAGAACCAGCCCACCAGGCTTCCAGCCAGTTTCCAGCTTCCGAGCCAGTTGAGCAGTCCGAAGCCTACGATCAGGTAAGCGAGGGTAAGCACGCTATGCTGGACGGCGGAATTGAGCCGCTTGTGCCGGAGCAGAAGGATGCTGATGATGAAGACTGCGGCATAGGTGAACTGGGTGAACAGCATGTTCATCGCCGAGTACCGGGAAGCTGCGCCGAATAGCGACAGGGCATAGGTTACGGGAAGCAGAATGGCCGCTGCAGTGAGCAGGTCACGCTGACTCTCCAGCTTGAAGGTTCTGAGATACAGGATCGCAGAGGCCAGCATCAGAAGCCCGCTCACCAATGCAGCTACATAGATAGGCTTCTCGAACTCCGCCCTCATTCCGTTGAACAATCCGATCTGAAAAGCGGCCCAGCCAAAAAACAGCAGGAACGCAGCGCAAATCATCCAAGCTGCCCCTGAAAGCTTGTCCGTAGCTTTGACAGAAGCCGCCTGTTTTCCGTACACAGGTTTCGACACGATAGAATCTCCTTTTTCAAAATAGTAGGTCTTCCAATTTATTGCACATACATATTACGGATATAAAGTGAAAAAGTTGTTGTCTGAACGGAAATTTCAAAGATTGGAGTGTCTTGCAGGAGAGGAGGGAACGGAAAAGTGGGGAATAGGCCGGAACCTGCTCAGCGAATGAAGCAGTCTGTCCGCACAGGCCAGCCTGAAGCAGTTTTCATAGAATAAGGTAACGGAGCGAATCTATGATTCATGTAAGAATGGACGCTTAAGAGTTCCGCCCGAAGGCAGCAATGACGGCAGGGGAACGCGCAATCCGCATCCTGGGCCACTGCTGCCGGGAACAAGCTTCAGGCGGGGATAATGAATTTCAGGTTAATCATGAACACGATCAGGGCGGAGGCCCCCAGGGAAAAGGCGATGCAGCCGGCACCGAGCACTCTGCGCCGGTCCTTGATGAATTTGAAGCCAAGCGCACAGACGAGTATTGTCGTTCCTGCCAGTACAACAGACATGCCGATCATCGCAAACCAATACAGGATTTCAAAAAACTCAGCCATTAGGAAACCCTCCCTTTCAGGCAATAATACAACGAATTTTAATGATTTTCCAGTCAAATGAATCAGGGACATAAGGCCCCGCAGCCATATGCCCTTTTTTGCTGTGGCCTGCTATACCACGGACAATCATACAGGAGGGCACGGCCTTTCGTGAGTAATCTATAGGGTAGGCTGGGAATGCGAAAGGAGAGGGCAAATAATGGCGGGGAGAGAACTGGCAAGCAAGCTGCTGAAGACGGCGGCGCTGCTTAGCGATTCACGGGTTGCCGGTTACATTCCGAGAACGCGGGAATATAGTGCTGCCGGATTGTCCGCGATGCTTGGAAGATACGGCAATGTTGTCATCAAGCCGGTTGTAGGCGGAGGAGGATATGGTGTCATCAAGGTGTTCCGGGATCATAGGGGGTATGGCTTCACGTATATGCAGAGCACACGTATCTATGGAGACTTTACTTCCATGCGCCAGGCACTGGACAGATTCAAGGTGAAACGGAAATATTTGATCCAGCAGGGAATTTCCCTTGCACGGATCTCCGGGCGTCCGATTGATTACCGGGTCAAAGTAGTGAAGAACGGCGAGCACTGGGAGTTCCGATCTATGGTAGGGAGAGTCGCCCGGCCGGGATTGTTCGTTACGAATCTCTGCAAAGGAGGTACGATGCTCAGCTGCCGCCAGGGACTGCGAAGATCATTGCCAAGAGTGGGGACCTCATCCAAAAAGGCGGAAATGCGCAGGCTGACCCTAATCTGTACCGAGCTGCTGGAGCGGCATTTTCCGGGGATCGGTGAACTGGGCTTCGACTATGCTGTAGATCATCGGGGGAAGATTTGGATTCTGGAAGTAAATACAAGACCAAAATAATTAATAAAATTTTTATATTTGACGATAAATACAGTAATAGGATAATATTGCGTTTAGTTGTTTAGATTCAGAGGTAATACAACAAGAAATATCCCAGCCAATTATGAACATTCTAAAAAAGTTTTTGTGTGGAGATGTCAGGTTTCAGCCCTGTGCATAACTGTTATCCCCATAGTCCACTGCGCAATTGCTGACATTATAACCCTTACTCACATATTATACACAGGATTTCCACAGCAGCTTGTGGATAATGAGAACGCTTGTTCGAAAAATGATAGTTTGCTATGATAGATTCAGATCCAAATAAAGGAAAGGTAGGTGAACGTTATGGTTGAATTGTCGGATGAGATGCTGCTTGACTCTTATCACAGAGCGATAGAGCTGCATTTGGAGCATGATTTCATCGCCCTGCTTCTCGCTGAAATTCGCAAACGGAACTTACACTCTCCAGACCATGCGGTTCTGCATTAAAGATCAGAGCACATCCTGCAGCATTGGACTTCTTTAAACCGCAAGCATCAAGGAATAGGGTATCTTTTCAAGTTGAGGTGGAATCAACCTGAAAGGATACCCTTTTATTATGGCTATAAGGTTATAGACAACCTAGAGCTTAAGATTACTGCTGTGTCCCGGAGACAGCTTCGCATCCGGATCAATATATACCTTGGCGTTATTGACTGCTGTCGGCGCTTCTCCGAATCCTACAGCGATCAGCTTCAGCTTACCCGGATAAGTCGTGATATCGCCAGCGGCGAAGATTCCCGGAATGCTGGTCTCCATGCGGGAGTCAACTACAATGGAGTTGCCCTCAATGTCGATTCCCCACTCGGCAATCGGGCCCAGAGAGGAGACAAAGCCGAAATTGACAATAACGCTGTCTACTTCGATTTCTTGAGTTTCCTTGGTCTTGATATGGGACAAGGTGACCTTGGTAATGAATTCTTCACCGTGAAGCTCAGTGA
This sequence comes from Paenibacillus sp. FSL P2-0136, assembly GCF_037975325.1. Classification (NCBI taxonomy): domain Bacteria; kingdom Bacillati; phylum Bacillota; class Bacilli; order Caryophanales; family Paenibacillaceae; genus Paenibacillus; species Paenibacillus sp. FSL P2-0136. The sequence continues at coordinate 5,880,317 of NZ_CP150244.1, read as the reverse complement.
TCTCGGACGGCGTAATCACATTTACCTTAGAGGCCATCAGATTCTCTACACTATGCTCATGCGCACGGAATTTATCGCGGCGGTGAATCAGGGTTACCTGTTCAGCGATCGGCTCCAGCATCAGCGCCCAGTCCACAGCGGAATCGCCGCCGCCGCTGATCAGCACCTTTTTATCCTTATAAGCATTCAGATCATTTACGAAATAATGCAGGTTGGCTTTCTCGAAGCGCTGTGCATCCGGTACCTCCAGACGCCGCGGCTCAAATGCGCCTACGCCTCCCGTGATGATAACGGCTTTGCTGTGATATTCAGCCTTGTCGGTGGTGACGGTGAAATGGCGCTCACCCTGCTTCACAACCGATACGACCTTCTCCTCCAGACGGATATCGGACTGGAACAGCTCCATCTGCCGGGACAGGTTGTCCACCAGCTCCTGTGCGGTAATTTTGGGGAAGCCGGCGACATCGTAAATATATTTCTCAGGATACAGAGCAGCAAGCTGCCCTCCGAGTTGGGGCATACTCTCAATAAGGGTTACTGAAGCCTGGCGCATACCGCCGTAAAATGCGGCAAACATACCGGCTGGTCCTCCGCCTATAATCAGCAGATCGCTCATAGGAACGGTTTGCTCTAATGTCACGTAATATTACACCTCCGAGTTGATAGTTTCAATTTGCCATACAAGCGTACCTACTCATTATAAACATAGTCTCACCTGCCTGCAAAGGCCTTGATTTCAAAGAAAAAGTGTGACATTTTGTTGTATGATTATATTTGATTAAAACGATACTAAGGTTTACAATGGATATGGTTATTTTAGAAATCCTTTAAGTTTTATTGGAAATTCTTCTGAATTTAAGTGTATAAATTCACAAAAGAAACCTGATTTTTTTACAAAAAATAACACATAGACAGATTCACCTGTTGGAAGGAGCCGGAACATGAGCAGTATTCCCAAAATCGTTATTCTAGGCGCGGGGTATGGAGGGATTTTGACCGCCCAGCGGCTGCAGAAAGCTTTGAATTATAATGAAGCCGATGTAACCCTGGTTAACCGCCATGAATATCACTATTTCACGACCCATCTGCATATGCCTGCAGCGGGCACGGACAGCATCGAGCATACACGCGTGTCTATCTCCAAATTAATCGATGAGTTCAAGATCGATCTTGTCAAATCCTCGGTGCAGGAGATCCGCACCCAGCAGAAGAAGGTTATTCTGGAGGACGGAACGCTCTCGTATGATTACCTCGTGATTGCCCTTGGCGGTGAGCCTGAAACGTTCGGGATTCCGGGACTCGACAAATATGCGCTGACCATCCGCAGCATCAACTCTGTGCGGCTGATCCGGGAGCATATCCAGTACCAGTTCGCCAAATATAAGAATGAGAATAATGCACAGGAGCATATCAACTTCGTCATTGGCGGCGCGGGCTTCAGCGGGATTGAATTTGTTGCGGAGCTGGCTGACCGGATTCCTGCACTATGCAAAGAATTTGATGTCGATCCAAGCATGGTCAACATCTATAATATAGAAGCTGCGCCTACGGCTCTGCCGGGGTTCGCGCCTGAGCTGGTGGAGCACGCCATGACCGTACTCACCAAGAAGGGGGTAACCTTCAAGATGGGCGTAGCGATCAAGGAATGCCTGCCTGGCGGCGTGATTCTGGCCACGGGTGAAGAGATCAAGGCATCCACCATTGTATGGACCGGCGGTATCCGCGGGAACCGTCTGATCGAGGCTGCCGGCTTCGAAGCGATGCGCGGACGGGTGAAGGTAGACGAATATCTGCGGGCTCCGGGACATGAGAACATCTTCATCATTGGTGACGGCTCCCTCATGATTAATCCGGAAGGGCGTCCTTACCCGCCGACGGCACAGATTGCAATGCAGCAGGGAGAATGCTGTGCGCATAATCTAGTAGCGGCCATCCGCAGCCAGCAGCCGAAGAAATTCGCCTTCAGCAACAAGGGGACCGTAGCTTCACTTGGTAAGGGCCAGGGAATTGCCGTAGTCGGCGAGAAGACGTACAAAGGCTGGAAGGCAGCGCAACTGAAGAAGGTTGTCGATATGCGCTACCTGCTCATCATCGGCGGCATCCCGCTCGTGCTCAAAAAAGGAAGATTCCTCTAAGATGCGCCACTGCAGCGTGCAAGTACGCGGACTGCTGACGCGCGAGGAGCTGGACCGCTATAATGCTCTGATTGAGGTAGGCTCTTATCTGGAGGATCAGACGCGGTATGATTTGGCCTACAATATCCAGAAGGAAATCGATATTCTCATTCTCCCGGCTATCGAACGCCTGAAGGATAAGGGCCGCGCGCGTGACCGGGCGACGGCTGAATATCTGGAGAGTCTGCGTGACGGGGACGAAGACGAAGACAAAGAGGACGATAAGGAACCTTCGGCATAAGTGGAGGTAGAAAAGACGTACAATGCAAAGAGAGCCGTGCTTGCAACACGGCTCTCGGATGCAATAGCCGCTTTTAAGGGCGGCGGCTTTCGGAAAAGTAGTCAAGAAATAGACCGCATACCTCTGCTGAGGTGGCGGTCTATTTGCGTTTATGCTGTTACAGCTTCAGCATCTCCTCGAACGATTCTTCGTTCAGCAGGTTGCCGACATAGAAGGGGCCGAACTCTCCGTAGCGGGCGCTGACTTCATCGAAGCGCATCTCGTAGACGAGCTTCTTGAACTGCAGGGCATCCTCGGCGAACAGAGTCACGCCCCACTCCCAGTCATCGAAGCCGACGGAGCCGGTGATGATCTGCTTCACCTTGCCGGCATAGCTTCGTCCGATCAGGCCGTGCGAATACATCAGCTCCCGGCGTTTCTCCATATCCAGCATGTACCAGTTGTCGGCAAGCTCACGCTTCTTGTTCATCGGGTAGAAGCAGATATGCTTCATTTGCGGCAGTACAGGCTTCAGCCGGGCAGCGACATGCGGGTTCAGCATCGGATCGCTGCCGTCACCGGCACTTCCTCCTGCGGCGTAGTTGCTGAGCTCAACGATGCTTACATAGGAATAAGCCTTCGTAGTATATTGGGCAAAGGCGATTTTGTTAAAAGCGGTCTCCAGCGCATTCAGCGCCTCCAGACTCTCTCTCAGAAACATCATCACGAAATCAGCCTTCTGGCCCACGATGGAATAGACAGCAGTGCTGCCCTCCTTCGCTTCCTCGACAGGTCCCCACTCCTGCATGAAGGCATGCAGCTCCTCCAGGGCCACTGCCCGTTCCTCGTCATCGGCTGCCGTCCAGGCTGTCCAGTTCAGTGAGCGGAAGTCATGCAGCGCATACCAGCCTTCCAGTGTCAAAGCGGCTTCGTTCAAGTTGTTCACTCCTTATAGGTTATCGGTGGAATATCCTCGCGTAAAATCTTCTTGGTCCGCATACCTTAAATATGTATGAACATAGGTCGGGTGCTATTTGCATTGTAGCGCAGCGGGCGGCAGAGAGCAAACGCCAAGGCCCCCATTCATGCGAATTCCGGTATTAAGCGCGATAATGTTCATTGCTTCGCTACATTTTTTCTAGTAAACTTACTATTATATAAGCTTAGGTGTGCGGTTCTTTATAGAGAGAGGGGATGGCGGTACGATGGGCTTTATTCCGGTGTTTGTTCTGGCCGTTTTATTCTTTGTGATGATGTTCGGCATTGGCTTCATTCTTAACATGCTGATGAAGACTACCTGGTTCCCTGCCTATCTGTTCGTCATTGTCATTCTTCCGGTGGTGGTCTACTCCATCTGGGACCGGAGCGCGATGTCCTTATGGGAGCACCTCTCTACCTTCCACATTGTGGATTATCTTACCGGGGTAGCCGGTCTTGCCGGAGCGGTGCTGAGCGGCTGGACCATTCAGAAGCTGCGGCTGGGCGGATACAAGATGTTCTAAGCGCTGCCTGAAGGGTGGTACAACAAGAAACGGCTAATCTCCTGTAATGGGGTGAGCCGTTTTTTTCTTTTCCGCCAGAAGAGCCAAGGATTCATCTTTATTTTACATTTTCGGCCGGGTGTTTTGTGATAGAATAGAAATCTATATGAATTCGTATAGAAGAGGGGGAGGTATCCGCAGATGCGTATGAGCAACCTGCATCATTTCACTGAACATCACCGGTACTGCGTGTCCCGCGAATTCGGTCTAAGCCAGCTGGATGGACGTATGCTGGGCTCAGTCTATCAGCCAATGGTAGGCGCGTTCGCCATCAGCCTGTACAGATTGCTGTTCGAGCATATTCCGGCTGAATCTATCGGTTACTCCGGTGTGGAGCAGCAGCGCAGGCTCTTTATGACCCTGGGCGTTGAACCCAACGAGAAGGGCCGTAAATATATGGTAGACCAGGCTTCCCGGCTGGAGGCGGTGGGACTGCTGCAGACCTGCCGGCTGTATGCCGCGGAGAATGATGATTATATGTACGAATACGAGTTAATGCCGCCGCTGTCGCCGGCTGATTTCTTTGCAACCCAGCATCTGACGCTGCTGCTCCGGGATAAGATCGGCAAGTTCGCTGTGCTGTCGCTGCGTGAGCAGTTCTGGCACCGGGAACCGGAGGAATGGAGCGGGCGGTCGCTCGGGAAAGAGAATATTTCACTGCCCTTTTATGATATTTTTGAGCTGAATACCCATGTGATCGACTATGAGCTGGAGCAGGCGCTGGCCGAGGTAGCCTCCGTGCGTCAGCCCGGCACCACTCAGGCGGTTGAGCCGAATATAGCCTACAGCGATATTATCCTGCGCTTCCCGCGTGAATCGGTGAACCGTGCGCATGTTGAGAAGCTGCGTTTTGACCATAACCAGATGGGTGTCATTAATTATGTAGCCCGCAAATACGAGCTTGGTCCGCAGGATGTATGCCGCCTGCTGGATGAGGATGATGTCTTCACGCCGGACGGAGAGGTGATTCTGGATACGCTGCAGTACAAGGCGAGCCAGCATTTCCGTCAGGATAGGAAGCGTCAGGAGAAAAGAGAGATTGCTGCCGCCAAGGTAGTGTCGCTGCGCTCTGCCGCTGAGGAAGAGAGTGATCCCTCCGCAGTGCCGGTGGAGCAGGCTGTCGAAATGGAGTTCTATGTAGAAGTGCCTCCGCAATTTCTGTCCAAATGCGACATTCACCAATATAATATGATGCTGCGCAACGAGCCTTATACACGGCTGTTACAGACGTTCTTCCCGGGAGCAGTTCCGGGCCAGCTGATGGATATCTTCGAGAAGATTGATCTGAACTATAAGCTCAGCGGCGAAGTGATCAATGTCCTGATCCATTATCTGATGACGATGGTGGCCTCCGGCGGCGATCAGCGGATGAACCGCAACTTCGTGGAGGCGATTGCCTCCAATATGCTGGTGAAGCAGGTGAATACTTACGAGAAGGCCGTGCGCTATATCCGTGACCAGTCGAAGGTGAAGGGCAAGGGGGCGGCTTCCGCCTCCTCCGGCACAGGCTCTGCGGGAACCCGCCAGCGTTCGTATACGAAGAGCGGCGGGCGGTCCGGCAAGCAGGAGATTCCGATTGTGCTTGATGACGGCAGCGCCGGAACCGTATCGGAAGAGGAATTCGCGGCGATGATGAAGAAAGCGGCCGAGATCAAGGCCAGCAAGAAAAAAGGCGTTCTGAGAACGCCCTGAAGAAAGTGAGGTGCAGCGATGGAGTCCATGGGCGAAGTGCTGCGTTCGATGAACAACCCCGCTCTGCGCCAGCGCTCCCGTGACCTGGAGCAGACCCTGCTGAACCATCCCCTGGTCAAGGAGCTTCAGGCTGAGCATCCCGAGCTGGACGAGTCCCGGCTGCGGCTGCACTTGAGCCGGCTATACCAGTATGTCGAAGAGGACCGGCATTGCAAGAATTGCCCCGGCCTGGCGGATTGCCCGAATGATTTCCAGGGGCATTACAGCAAGCTTACTGTAGAGACGGTTAATGGTGTAACGGATCTGTACGAACGCAAGACACCGTGCAAGCTGAAGATTGCACAGGATAATCAGGATAATGTCCGCAAGCGGATCCGCAGCTTCTATGTGGATGAGCGGGTGCTGAACGGCGGATATGATGAGATGGATATTATGGGCAAGGACCCCCGGCGGGCCTCAGCCGTGAACAAGATATTTGACTATATAGCAGCTGTGCGAGCAGAGGGCCTGACTTCGCGGGGGATCTATTTGCAGGGCAGCTTCGGGACCGGCAAAACCTTCCTGATGTGCTATCTGCTCCATGAGCTGGCTATCTCGGGCTACAGCGGCGTGATTGTCTATATGCCGGATTTCATCGAGGAACTGAAGCTGATCATGATGGACAACCAGAAGCTGAAGGAAATGGTCGATACGATGAAGAATTGTGATCTGCTCATCTTCGATGACATCGGCGCCGAGAATCTCAATCCCTGGGCGCGTGACCATGTGCTCGGAGCGATCCTGAACTACCGGATGAACCGCAAGCCGACCTTCTATACCTCGAATTATCCGCTGGATGGGCTGGAGAAGCATCTGAGCATCACCAGCAAGGACGGGGAAGAGCTCTACAAGGGTCAGCGGCTGATGGACCGGATTGCCCCGTTCGTAGAGGTGATCCCGCTGCATGGGGAGAACCAGCGTGGCAGGGCCAGAGACTGAATTTTTATTAATACAAGTGGAAACGGCTTCGGATAAGTTATCGGGTGAAACATATAAATTCTATATTTTAAAACAGGGGACCACGCCAGCATCTGGCCGGGGTCCCCTGTTTGTCTGCGCTTAGATTTAGCTGGCGCTGAATTTCCACCAGTTGATATTGAACAAGTATCCGCTGCCGCCTGTGAATTTCAGGTAAAGGTCATGAGTCCCGCTTGCTCCGCTGACCGTGCAGGTCTTGGTCACCCAGCTCTGCCAGCCCCCTGTATTCTGCACTGCACAGGTGCCGACCAGTGTTCCTGCCGGACTGTCCAGCCGCAGCTCAATATTACCGCCGCTGCCTGCTGACGCTACCCGGGCCTCGAAGGCTGCGGCTCCAGCGCCGAAGTTCACATTTTTGATTTTGAGATAATCACCGTGATCTATGAAGCCGACATTCATTCCCCCGTCCGTATCTGAGGTGGTCTCGGTCTCTACCCCGGCCGCCCATGCACTGGTCTCGGCTTGTGTTCTGACATAGGGGTTAAGGGTGGCGATGGGCTGCGGCCCGGCGGTTGTCATGTGGATGACCGGGAAGCTTCCGTCCGCGTTGTAGGTGAATTGCTCTACCCCCACTGACCGGGTGAAGCCACCACCTCCAGGCAAGGCGCCATTATGGTAAAAGAAATAGGAGCGGCCTTTGAAGTCGATGATGCCCGGGTGATTCGTGAAACTCCCGCCCTGGGTGGGCATAATGACCCCTCTGTACTTCCACGGGCCGGTAGGCGAAGAGCTGGTGGAATAGGCGATATTCTCTGGAATGCCGCTTGCGGCGTAGACCATGTAGTATAAGCTGCCGCGCTTGTAGAACCAGGGTCCTTCTTCGTAGAGGGTCGGTCTGTCGGCATTGCCGTTTCGCACACCGAAGCTGTCTGTGGTCATAGGCACCTGGACAATACCCATACTCTGGTTGTAGGAGATCATATCCGGGTTCAGCTTCACATATTTCAGTGTTGGATTCCCCCAGTAGAGATAGGCCTGGCCGTCACTGTCTACATATACCGTAGGATCGATGTCGCCCCAGCTGCTGGAGACGAGCGGCCCTCCGATAGCGTCCACGAACGGGCCGGTCGGGCTGCTGGAGACGGCGACGCCGATGGCGGGCCGTCCGAGCGAAGTGCTTTTTGCCGTGACATAAAAGTAGAATTTGCCGTTGCGCTCAATGACCTGGCTGGCCCAAGCTTCTCCGCTCGACCAGCTAAACGCCTTATAAGATAGCGGTGACCCGTGATCCGTCCAGTTCGCCATGTCCTTGGAAGAATAGACCCTCCAATCATTCATCGTATAGTAGGTCGAGTTGTCTTCGTCATGTCCGGTGTACAGGTAGACCGTATCATTGTATACAAGCGGGGCCGGGTCTGCCGTGTAGATGGTCTGTACAACAGGGTTGTCAGCGAACGATACCGGGGAATATAGCGCCGATGCCAACAAGCCTGCGACAGCAAGGCTGACAAGCTTTTTCATTCTTCCTTCCTCCTCAAAATAGGGTATAAGAGCGCTTTCGCATACAGAGTAACATGGCTCCTGTGAAACAAAAATGTGTTTTCTTTTTATTAAATTGTAAATTTATGTTATTGTTACTGAATCTCGATGGAGCACAAAATGAACGCAAAAAAAATCCGGCATCCCGCCCTGACCTGGGCAAAGAATACCGGACACTGCAGCTAAGCAGCTATTCGGACAAATACTTGATGATTACCATTCCGAAGAAGACCACGGTCATGAAGCCGGTCATTCCGAAGAAACCGGCCAGCAGATCACCGAGATCGTTGCGGGGCTCCTCATTGATATGCTCCCGCGGGTCACGGACCTGTGCGTTGACATTGACGTCCATTCGCTTCTTCCTCCTTGCTGTTGCATGACTGCATGAAGTGGGTTACAGTTATACATGTGAGAGAAGTCATTGACAATTAATGCGCTTTCTTCAAGTATACGAAGATGCAGGGGAGATGTAAAGATAGAAGGGTGATTTTATGATACATATAAGACCTATGGAACCGCAGGAGTATGATTTTCTACTGGATATGCATTATGAGTCCATTCATATTGAACAAGGTAAGCCGCCCAGAAGTGAGCTGCTGAATTCCCCGGGGATTGCGAAGTACAACGAACATTGGGGGAGACAAGGCGACAGGGCGATAATCGCACTGGTGGACAATCAGCCCGCAGGTGCTGCCTGGTACAGGCTGTTTGACGAGACGAACCAGGGCTACGGATTTGTGGATACCACAACCCCGGAATTAGGCGTTGCTATTCGGTCTGACTACAGGCAGCAGGGATTGGGAATCAGGCTAATGGAGGGCATCATACAGCAAGCCGTATCCGATGGATACCCGTCACTTTCGCTCAGTGTTGATCCGGAGAATCAGGCGGCCGTCCGGTTATATAACAAGCTCGGCTTCGAGTATGTCGGGACAGCTGGTACCTCGTGGACTATGAAGCTGAATCTCAGGGACAAAGTTTAAACCGTTAAAAGACAAATTAATTTTATGCAATATAATTTCTCGAAATATATAACAAATGCATTGTATTTATGTTATACTGTGGATGTGTCGGTAATTGATAATCTGGTTATCATATTACATGAAGCATTTTATCCCGCTATGATCTCGGAGTAAATTCTGCGGACTTGGCTCAGGCTATAGAAGCGGAAGTTATTTCGTACAGCTTAAGCTCAACAAAACTTTTTGAGGAGGAACAATATCATGGCTATCGTGAACGTGTCTGACCAATCCTTCGTGAATGAAGTGGAAGGTCAAGGTACTGTAGTAGTAGATTTCTGGGCACCTTGGTGCGGCCCTTGCAAAATGCTTGCCCCAATTCTCGAGGAATTGTCCACCGAGCTGGGTGACGATGTGAAGATCGCTAAATTGAATGTCGATGAGAATCCTGAGACAGCTTCCCGTTTTGGAGTAATGAGTATTCCTACTCTGATCTTCTTCAAAGACGGCCAGCCTGTCGACAAAGTCGTAGGACTGAACTCCAAGGACTCCCTTAAGAATATCGTAGCCAAGCATCAATAATGGGTTACAATCTGCTGTAATCTGGGCCTTGCGGCCCTTCAGACAAAGCGCCTTCGGATTACCGAAGGCGCTTTGTCTGTCCTATAGAAACGGATGTTCTATATTAAGGCTTGAATGTGTAGTACATTCTATTCTAAACTTACCTTATAACCGTGTAGTAACAGGTGGGGGAGAACTTATGGATTATATGGATAATATCCGCAACAAGCTTGCGTTGCTGCCTGATCTGCCCGGCTGCTATCTGATGAAGAATCAAGAGGGTACGATCATCTATGTCGGCAAGGCCAAGGTACTGAAGAACCGCGTGCGCTCTTATTTCACAGGCAGCCACAACGGGAAGACGCAGCGGCTGGTCGCCAATATTGTTGATTTTGAATATATCGTGACATCGAGCAATATGGAAGCACTCATTCTGGAGTGCAATCTGATCAAGAAGCATATGCCGCGTTACAACGTGCTGCTGAAGGATGACAAGACCTTTCCTTATCTAAAAATCACGAACGAAGCCCATCCGCGCCTGGAGGTTACCCGCCGGGTGCTGAAAGATAAAGCTAAATATTTCGGCCCGTATCCGAACAGCTACGCCGCCCAGCAGACCAAGAAGCTGCTCGACCGGATGTATCCGCTGCGCAAGTGCGGGGTGATGCCGAAGGAGGTCTGCCTGTACTATCACATGGGCCAGTGCCTCGCGCCGTGCGAGAAGGAAGTGCCGAAGTCTGCTTACGAAGAGATTATCCAGAACATCTCCTCGTTCCTCGGAGGCGGGCATGACGCGGTGAAGAAGGACCTGCAGAAGAAGATGCAGGAGGCGGCTGAGGAGCTGTATTTCGAGCGGGCCAAGGAGCTGCGCGACCAGATTCAACACATCGATGCCGTGATGGAGAAGCAGAAGATCAATACGGCCGACACCAAGGACCGCGACGTCTTCGGCTATGCGGTGGACAAGGGCTGGATGTGTGTGCAGATTCTGTATATGCGGCAAGGGAAAATGATCCAGCGCCATTCGTCGGCTTTCCCGTTCTACGGAGAGGCGTACAGTGACTTCATGTCTTATGTGACGCAGTATTACAGCGACAATCCCGCGCTGCCGCAGGAGATTCTGCTGCCGGATATGGCAAGTGCCGGCATGGTTCCGCCGGAAGCAGGCGGCACCCCCGGCCAGGGAAGCAGCGGGCTGGTAGCCGGTGGAATGCCGAGCGGCCAGGCGCTGATGGCGGCCTTGGGCGCAGAGGATGAGTCGGAGGCCGGAGAGGTGTCTCACGGAGCGGACGCTGGTGAGGTGCTTGCGGCTGATCCGTCCGGGGCAGCAGGGCCGGGCGCAGCGGCGGAAGCGGCGCGGGAGCAGACGGAGCAGGATGCAGCCGCCGAAGGAACCGTGGATGCGGCCGGAGGCGCCGCCGCCCTGCAGGAATGGCTGGGCATCAAAGTGCTGGTGCCGCAGCGCGGGCTGAAGAAGCAGATGATCGGCATGGCCTGCCAGAACAGCCGGGTCGCGCTGAATGAGAAGTTCCGCCTGATCGAGCGGGACGAGGAGCGCACCTCCGGGGCGGCCAGCAGTCTGGGGCAGAGCTTGGGGCTGGACTCGCTGAACCGGATCGAAGCGTTCGATAACTCGAATATCCAGGGGGCCAATCCGGTCTCGGCCATGGTGGTCTTCATCGACGGCAAGCCTGCCCGCAAGGAGTACCGTAAGTATAAGGTCCGCACCGTACAGGGGCCGGATGATTATGAGACGATGCGCGAGGTGATCCGGCGGCGTTATGAGCGGGTGCTGAAAGAGAATCTGCCGCAGCCGGATCTGATCGTAGTCGATGGAGGGAAGGGCCAGATCTCTTCGGCGATCGATATTCTGCAGAATGAGCTGGGGTTATTCATTCCCGTCTGCGGTCTGGTTAAGGATGACAAGCACAGAACCGCCCAGCTGCTGGTCGGCGACTCCGCCGAGCCGGTCTCGCTCGCCAGGGACAGCCAGGAGTTCTACCTGCTGCAGCGTATCCAGGATGAGGTTCACCGCTTCGCCATTACGTTCCACCGGGAGCAGCGCGGCAAGTCGATGGTCACCTCGAAGCTGGATTCGATTCCGGGCATCGGGGACAAACGCCGGAAGCTGCTGCTGAAGCATTTCGGGTCACTTAAGAAGATCAAGGAAGCCTCCATCGAGGATTTCAAGGTGCTGTCCATCGGCGAGAAGCTGGCCGGTCAGATTCTGGAGGCGCTGAAGGATGAGGAGCCGTCAATCTAAAATGGATTTGAACGGTAACGGAAAAGAAGCCGGCCCCATGTGGGCCGGCTTCTTTGGGTTTGGTTAGGAATGGATGGTATCTTCAGACATCCCGCTAGTCGTCTGGATGGCAGGCCAACGTGGGCTAATTGTAGTCGAAAAACCGACCACGATGGGCGTGACGGAGGCACGTGGATCAAATGTGATCGAAAAACCGACTACAATTTGCAGGGATGAGGCGTGTGGATCAAATGTAGTCGAAAAACCGACCACAATGGGCGTGACGGAGGCACGTGGATCAAATGTGATCGAAAAACCGACTACAATTTGCAGGGATGAGGCGTGTGGATCAAATGTAGTCGAAAAACTGACCACATTGGGCATGGTGAAGGCGCATGGATCAAATGTAGTCGAAAAACCGACCACAATGGGCATGGTGGAGGCACATGGAGTAAATGTAGTCGAAATACCGATCACAATGGGCGTGACGGAGGCGCATGGATCAAATGTAGTCGAAAAACCGACCACATTGGGCATGGTGGAGGCACGTGGAGTAAATGTAGTCGAAAAACCGACTACATTGCGTTGGGTGGCGCTGTGCGGGCCAAATGTACATAGTAGACTGAACACTATGAGCTGCTGCATAATTAGGTTAATCTTTACTTTCTGCATAAAATCGTTGATTTGTATAATTGCAACCGGTTTCGGTAAAGGGTACGCTTATCTTGAATCTATGAAAACGCTTATAAGAGGAGGATTAAAGAAATGGGATATTCAAAAACAGTAAGACGCAAAAAGGGGATCAATGGGACTGCTCTTTGTCTGAGCATCATCATGCTGCTGAGTCTCGTGCTGGCGCTTCCGCCAGGACCGGCGCATGCTGCGGACTCTTATCTGCTCTCCAAAGACCGGCCGGCGTATGCCTCGGGCACAGAGGGCAATAATACCCCGGATCTGGCGGTGGACGGCAATACGGGTTCAAGGTGGAGCAGCTCATGGGGGACGGACCCGAACTGGATCTATGTTGACCTCGGGGCAACTGCCGCCGTAGACCGCGTGGTGCTCCGCTGGGAAGGGGCTTACGCCAAGGCCTACAAAATCCAGGTATCCGCTGACGAATTGAACTGGAGTGATATCTATTCCACAACTACAGGAGATGGCGGTGTGGATGAGCTTACGCTCAGCGGCACAGGCCGTTATGTCCGGGTATTCGCCACGGAGCGGAACCTGACGCAATACGGCATCTCCCTCTATGAGTTCGAGGTATACGGCACCGGCGGCGTTAATCCTCCTCCGGTGGTTCTGGGGCCGAATGTGGCCTTGAACAAGCCTGTGACGGCTTCATCCTATCAGGTGGCCGATTATCTCCCGGTCGGCTCTACCCTGCCGGAACTGGCGGTGGACGGCAACCTGAACACACGCTGGTCCTCCAACGCTACCGATAATGAATGGCTGAGCGTTGATTTTGGCAGCGTACGTACGCTGGGCCGGGTGATCCTTAACTGGGAGGCAGCCGCCGGCCGGATCTATGATATTCAGGTCTCGAATAACGGAACCTCATGGACTACGATCTACCGGGAGCTTCACGGCGACGGAGGCACCCTTAATCTTCCCGTCTATGCCAGCGGCCGCTATCTCCGGATGAAAGGGATCAGCAGAGCAACCTCCTTCGGGTACTCGATCTTTGAATTCCAGGCCTATGATTATGTGGCAGGCGATCCTAAGCCGGTCTATAACATTCCGGCCCTGCCGGAGCTGACTACAGTGGCCGTGGGTCAAGGCAGTCATGCTGCGAATGACCTCTCGGTGCCCCAGCCCAAATATCCGCAGTATAAATCGGATGCGCTGACTGCACCGCTGCCTTCCAATGACTGGTGGCAGTCCATCATGATCAATCAGCTCGGCAACGGCATTATTACGCTTCCGCTCAAATCGAAATATACCAAGCAGGGGCTGAGCATTCTGAATCCGGGCGCAGGCTACCTAAGCGCTGACGGAAGAGCACAGGAAGCCGCGGGAAGCCCGGATCTGTTCCTGATGGCCGGCAACATTAATACCTCGGGGATGTCGAACCGGATTACTGCTTACGGCGACTGGTCAGCGACAGCCGTATTAAGCGATGGTGCAACCGAGAAGCTGAAGACAACATTCGTCAAAGGCTCGCCTTATCTCTATTCGCAATTCAGTGATCCGTCCAGTCCTGAAGTGTATCTGCCAGCCGGGGCCCGCTTCTTCGACGGCAGCAATACTACTATTCTCGCTGCAGACGGCGACACAGTGACGGCAGACCATATCGGCATTGCGGTCACCAATTCCAACGGGGCGCCAACATCTGAAATGGTGACCAGACACTATGGGCTGTATGCGCCGGCTGGTACAACCTTCAAGCGGGTCGGTGCCAAGCTCAAAATCCAGCTCGGCGGAGGCCAAAACTACCTGTCCCTGTCGGCTCTTCCGGCACCGTCCAATCTGAATTATTTCTACCAGCACGGCTATGCCTTCGTGACGGACACGAAGGTGGCCTATACCTTCAACGAGACCACCTCCGATGTCACGACCACCTTCAATGCGGTGACAGAACTCAAGCGTTCGGGCTTCCCGAATACAACGCTGATGGCACAGCTTCCCCACCAGTGGAAGGTTACTACAACACCGTTGACTGCTGTCTCCTTCCCGTCCATCCGCGGAACGATGAAGGTGACAGAGGGCAATTCGTTCGCCACTACGGATAAATTCCACGGCATTGTGCCGCAGTTCACCGAGCCGGGCGATTCTACCTATTCCCGTCAGGATCTGCTGAATTACCTGGCGCTGCTGGATACGGACACCGCCACCAATCTGATGCAGGCCGATGCGTACTGGCAGGGCAAGAAGCTGCATCCGCTGGCCATGGGTGTGCTGATCGCCGATCAGATCGGCAATGAGAGCTACAAGAATCTGTTCCTGTCCCGGATGAAGACGGTGCTTACAGACTGGTATACGTACACCTCGGGGGAAACCGATTATTATTTCGACTACAACTCTGACTGGGGAACATTGATCTATAAAAACAGCGAGTTCGGTGCGAACTCTGGCATCACGGACCATCATTTCACGTATGGCTATTATGTTTTTGCATCCGCCGTGCTCGCGACCTACGATACCGACTTCAGAAATAAATTCAGCGGGATGGTCGATGAGCTGATCCGGGATTATGCCAATCCGTCGAAGACGGACCCGAAGTATCCGTACTTCCGCAACTTCGACCCGTATGAAGGCCATTCATGGGCCGGGGGTTATGCTGACAATGACAGCGGCAATAACCAGGAAGCAGCAGGGGAATCGCTGTTCGGCTGGGTCGGCCAATATATGTGGAGCACACTGACTGGCAACACCGCCTTCCGCGATGCTTCCATTATGGGCTTCACGACGGAGCTTAGAGCGGTACAGCAATACTGGTTCAACTACGACCAGGATAATTGGCTGCCCGGCTATACGCATAAAACGGTGGGGCAGATTTACGGAAGCTCGAATTTCTTCGGCACCTTTTTCAATGGGAATCCGGTGTATGTCTATGGCATTCACTGGCTGCCTACAGCAGAATATCTGACCAGCTACGGGTTCGATACGGCTAAGGCGGCTGGATTATACAGCGGCTTCGTGGCCGATAACGGTGGGCCGGAACCGGACTGGTACCATATTGTCTGGCCGATTCAGGCGCTGAGCGATCCGCAGGCTGTGCTGAATAAATGGAATCCGGCATTGCCGCAACAGAACGAATTGTTCAACACGTACTGGTTCGTGCACAATATGGCCACGCTTGGATCACGCACCAAGGACATTTGGGCGGAGAACGGCTACAGTGCAACGGTGTATAAAAAAGGTTCCGCCTACCGTGCGCTGGTCTGGAATCCGACGAATGCGGCAATTACCGTTACGTTCCGCAACAGCGGAGGAGTTACAGGCTCGGCTGTAGTCCCGGCCGGGAAGCTGGTGAAGGTGGACCCGACAAAGGTGACCACGGATACGCTGCTTACTCCGCCTGCCATGACAGCTGACACCACCCAGAATGCTGCCGGCCAGCCGATTGAGCTGACGTTCACGGAGAACGCAGCCTGGAGAAATGCAATTACTGCGGTAAAAGTGGATGGAACTTCAGCAGCAGCAGCGGATTATACCGTGGAAGCCGGTAAAATCACGCTGAACACGGTGCTGTTCCCCACGGCGAAGACTTACACGGTTACAGTAACAGCAGACGGATATAACGATACTTCGGTGCAGCAGGTCATTACCGGCGGAACACAGCCGTCCGGGAACCTTGCCCTCAATAAGGCGGTTACCGCTTCGGAGAATCCGAAGCAGCCCGCTGCCGGCGCTGTAGACGGAAATGCGGGCACCCGCTGGGAATCGGACTTCAGTGATCCGCAGTGGATTCAGGTGGATCTTGGCTCTGCCCAGACGGTCAGCCGTGTCCTGCTGAACTGGGAGGGGGCATATGCCAAAGCCTACACGATCGAGACATCGGCAGACGGCGCGAACTGGGCAACAGTCTATTCGACAACTACCGGAGACGGGGACATTGACGATGTCAGCTTCACCCCGGTCAACGCGCGGTATGTAAAAGTGAACGGGACTGAACGCGGGACGCCGTACGGGTATTCCTTGTGGGAACTGGAGGTGTACGGCAGCGGCAGCGCCGTGACACCGCTGGCTCCGCCTGCTCTGACAGCCGATACCACCCAGAATGCTGTCGGTCAGCCGATTGAGCTGACGTTCACGGAGAATGCGGCCTGGAGAACTGCAATCACTGCGGTGAGGGTGGGTGGAGTGGCAGCAGCGGCAGCGAATTATACCGTGGAAGCCGGTAAAATCAAACTGAATACCGCGCTGTTCCCTACAGGGAAGACGTATACGATTGCAGTAACAGCCGCGGGATATAACGATGCTTCGGTGCAGCAGGTGATTACCGGCGGCACACCGCCGCTTGTGAACCTTGCGCTGAATAAGGCGGTTACCGCTTCGGAGAATCCGAAGCAGCCCGCTGCCGGAGCTGTGGACGGAAACGAGGGCACCCGCTGGGAATCGGATTTCAGTGATCCGCAGTGGATTCAGGTGGATCTCGGCTCTACCCAGACGCTCAGCCGTGTCTTGCTGAACTGGGAGGGGGCGTACGCCAAAGCCTACACGATCGAGACGTCGGCAGACGGTACGAACTGGACCACGGCCTATTCCACAACAACCGGGGATGGCGGACTCGACGATGTCAGCTTCACCCCGGTCAGTGCGCGGTATGTGAAAGTGAACGGGACGGAGCGCGGCACCCAGTACGGCTATTCTTTATGGGAACTGTCAATCTATTAATGCCCAGGTCAGCGGCACTCCTGTTCTTGCTGGTTCTAAGCAGTCTTAGTGCCTGCTCGGACAGCGGCCGCTCCGAAATTACGCTGCCTGCGGGCCATCCTTCAGCCGTCCCCCTCTCGGAGCTGGCTGCCAAGGTGAGGCCGGTTCAGTTCACCGTCTTTGTGAACTATGACTGGTATACGGCGCCGGACTGGGAGGCCGGGCCGCATAGCCGGTGGATCACCGATCATCTGAAGGTGAAGCTTCTGCCGGTACCATCGAGCGGTGCTGCCGCCCAGAAGCTGAATGCGATGATAGTCTCGGATCAGCTTCCCGATGTGCTGGTTATGGATCGCGGCAAGGATGTGGAACGGCTGCAAAAGGCGGGCAAGCTGGTGGCGCTGGACTCTTATCTGGAGCAATATCCTGAATTCGCCCGGACGGTTGGTGAGAACACGCTGAACATGCTGCGCAGTGAAGACGGCAGGCTGTACCAGATTCCGAACTGGTATATTAACGGCAGCGGCGGCAGCGGCAACGCCGGTTTCCTGGTGGAGAAGAGAATATACCGCGAGCTCGGCTCCCCTAAGCTTGCGACATGGGATGATCTCGAAGCGTATCTGCAGCAAGTGCAGAGGAAATACCCGGATATTGTGCCGATCGACTTCGGGGAGACCCGGGACGGCGTGGAAATACAGATGATCGGCATGCTGTACAGCGGTGCGGCGGATAACCGGACGCCAAGCTTCATCTCTCCCGGTTCAGGCCAAATCTTCGGTGTGCCCTCCGGCATCCGGCTGACTTCTGTGTACCGGGACCCGGCATTCCTGGAGACGCTGCAGCTGGCGGCCCGGCTGGTCCGTCAGGGACTGACCTCTCCGGATCTGTTGACCGAGACACGGGATCAGGTGCTGGAAAAGCTGAAAAGCGGCCGGATCGCGGTATTCGGCGCATATGACGCTGTCGTGGAAGGGATCGGCCGGGAAGCGAATAATCAGCTCTCGGCTAAGGACCCGCTGGACGGCTATGAGCTCATCTGGCCGTTGCACCGCGAAGGCGTTGATTCAGGCAAGGTCTACCCCTCCGGGTACAATACGCTGGGCTGGAATGTCAATGTCATTACAACCGCTGCCCGGGACCCGGAGGCCATTTTCTCCTATATGAACTGGGCGACGAGTCCTGAGGGGCAGCGTATTCTTTTCTTCGGGCCGGAGGGATTGTTTTATGATAAAGTAGAGGATGGAGTTCCCATCCCAAATGATTCCTATATTGGACGTGACTTGAAATGGTATGATGATCTGAAGATCGGAGAATTCAACTGGTACGGTAATACTTCATACATTGATGCTGCCAAAGCACAGCGTGAGAAGCTGCTGCCCGCCGGAGCCCGGGACTGGACGACCCTTGGACAATCCAATATAACGTTCAAGACTTCGATGAACATCACCGAATTCTCTAATCTTGACCCGGCGCCTGCCTCGGAAGAGGGGCTTATTCTGCAAAAGCT
Organism: Paenibacillus sp. FSL P2-0136; assembly: GCF_037975325.1. Taxonomy (NCBI): domain Bacteria; kingdom Bacillati; phylum Bacillota; class Bacilli; order Caryophanales; family Paenibacillaceae; genus Paenibacillus; species Paenibacillus sp. FSL P2-0136. The sequence goes on along the minus strand of NZ_CP150244.1, from coordinate 5,861,606 downwards.
GAGGGATCAATATGCGCAGGTGGTGCCCCGGATGATTTTTGCGGCAAGTGATGAAGAGCTCCGGGAGCTGCTTAAGGCAGCAGACAGGGAAGCATCGGACCTGGGCTATGACAGGCTGCTGGCCTGGAAGACCGGAGTGTGGCAGAGCAATCTGAAGAAGATCAAGGATTACACACCAGAACAATAAACGTTTGGAGAAGAAGAGGGATACGTTATGTACCCTCTTTTCCGCATGAAGGAGTGCTGGTTGCGATGTACAGAGCTGTCTTGGTAGATGATGAGAATTATGACCTGGAGGGGCTGCGCTGCCTGATTCCCTGGAGTGAGCTTGGGATTGAAGTGGTCTGCAGCGAGAGCAACCCGCTTGCCGCTCTCCAATATATCGAGAATCATGAGATTGATCTGCTGATTACGGACATCCGGATGCCGGCGGTTTCCGGTATGGAGCTGTCCCGCCTGGCACTGGAGCTGAATCCGGGGCTCAAAATCGTGTTCATCAGCGGCTACCAGGAATTTCATTATGCGAAGCAGGCACTCGACTTGAAGGCCCATGCCTACGTGCTTAAGCCGGTGGATGATGAGGAGCTGATCAGTGTATTGCGCACGGCTACCGCCGAGCTGGAGCTGGAACGGAGCAGGGGGCCGGAGGACGGCGGGATGATCGCTTCCTTCGATTTCATCAAAAATGATGTGCTGCAGCATCTGCTGGAGGGCAGCATTGACGGGGCTACGCTGGGCGCCTTCCTGGACCGGTATCCGCTCGATTTGGCCTTCTCCAGCGCTTCTGCGGTGCTGATTGAGGCCGATGATGTTCTGATGCGGGTGCAGGAGCAGCCGGAGGATGTCTATGCCGGTCTGGACAGGCTGTTTCAATACATCGGGACAGAGATTGACGCCGCCGCTGCCGGGAAATGGTGCCGGTTGAACCGTTCACAGCTCGGTTTCGTCTATACCGGGCAGCGCTTGACGCTGGAAGAGCAGCTTCAGCAGCTGGTGCAGAAGGTCCGTGAGCACACGGAGTATACGATCACTGTAAGTTATGGAGCAGAGGTGGGGTCTCCGGAAGGACTGGCCTCCTCCTTTTCCCAGGCGAAGGCTTATATGAACGGCAAAATGTTCATCGGCAAGAACAGGGTGATTCCGCCGGTGATGAGCAAGCCGGGTATGGTTCAGGAGATCAAGGAGCTGAGCGTTGTCCTGGAGGGGATGTTCGGGGCCATGGCGGCCTACAGGCTGGCTGATATTTGCGACTGCCTCGACGAGCTGTTCGAGATGGCGGCGCTGTTCGAGCATCCGGTGAAGGTCTATCATTTCTCTATTCATATCGTTACCCGGCTGGAGGCTTACCTGGGGACACTCAACGAGACCTACGAGAGTCTGCAGCAGATGGACGTTATTCATCATCTGGAGACCGTTGACGATATCAAACGCTGGCTCCGGTGTACCTTGTTTGAGATTTCCGAGCTTCTGTTCATGAAGAAGCAGCACAAGAACCGCCGGCTGATGGAGCGGATTGAAGCCTATATCCGGGAGAGGCTGACAGAGAATCTTACCTTGCGGGCGGTAGCTGCCCATTTTGCCTATTCGCCGAATCATCTCGGGGTCCTGTTCAAAGAGCACACGGGGGAGAGCTTCAATGAGTATCTTGTGCGGCTCCGCATGGAGAAGGCGATTCTCCTGCTCGATCAGCCTCAATACAAAATTTACGAGGTGGCTGATAAGGTTGGCTACAAGAACATTGCTTATTTCAGCAGGCAATTCCGGGAGTTTTTCAATATGACCGCAGCCGATTACAGAAAGCAGAGCTGATCCGGCATGCAGATGAAGCGTGCGAAATCCTTATACATTCCCATAAGCTACAAGCTGCTTATTTCTTATCTGCTGCTGGTGCTGACACCGATCATCGCGATCGGCAGCTATGCCTACCTATCGTCTGTGCGTTCCACCGAGCAGCATACCAGAAGCAATCTGGAGGTGGCTGTCAAGCAAATGGCCAGCAACGTGGATTTCCGGCTAAAGGATATGGTCCGCAGCACCGATGAGCTGTATGCAGACCAGACCCTGGCGCGTTATCTGGCAGGCTATCATTCCGGCTGGGAGAGATACAGCATTATGTCGCAGTATATCCTTCCCAGGCTGAAGAATGCGGCGAATCTGCCGGACCCGGAGGTCGAGCTCTCCGTCTATGTAAGCAATCCTGATGTCGGGGAATTCTATTACAACGATAGTGCAGCAGAAGATGTCCGGAAGTACTCTTTGTTTCATATGGACCGCATTGAGGATGAAGCGTGGTACAGAAGGCTCGATCTGCATTACGGCTCCAATGCATGGCGGCAGACGGGCAATGACAAGGCGGATGGCAGCATCTCCTACCTGCGGCCCCTGATCAACTACGATACCCTGCAGCTGAATGGTCTGATCAAAATGACGGCGAATATGAAATACATCTTCTCTGATGCAGTCTCGGGGCAGCTGGGCGAGGACAGCATCCTGTTCATCGTGGATAACGCAGACCGCCTGCTGTTCACAAGCTCCCCGAACGGGGTTATCCCTGAGCCGCTGGCTTCAGCCGCTTCAGGTTATATTAAGCAGCCCGGTTCTTATATGCAGATCAAACAGCCGGTTACCAATATGCCGGCCAGTGTAGTGGCCTGGATTCCATATGCTTCGCTGCAGAAGAATTCACAGCAGGTCCGCAATGTGACCATCGGCATCTGTCTGGTTACCCTGGTGCTGCTCTTTTTGATCAGTCTGGCGATGTCCCAGTATTTCTCGCGGAGCTTCCAGAAGCTGGTGTCTTCCCTGAAATCTTTTCAGGAAGGGGACTTCCACAAGCGGATGCCGGTCCGGGGCAATGATGAGTTTGCGGAGATCGGCAGTGCTTTTAACGAGATGGCTTCAACCATTCAGCGGTTAATCGATGAGGTCTATGTCGTCAGTCTGGAGAAAAAGGAGACCGAGCTGCAGGTGCTGCATTCCCAGATGAACCCGCATTTCCTGTATAACACCTTCTCTTCCATCAGCCGGATGGCCAAGCTCGGGGAGATTGATAAGCTGCATGAGGTCATCCGTTCACTGGCCCGGTTCTACCGGCTGACGCTGCACCGGGGGGAGATGATTATTCCCGTGGAGCAGGAGCTGCAGATCGCGGAATCGTATCTCGACATTCAGCGGATCAAGAATGCGGACCGGATTCATGTCGCCTATGCTGTAGCGCCGGAGGTGCTGGAGAGCGAGAGCGTGAAATTTATTCTGCAGCCGTTTGTGGAGAATGCGCTGGAGCATGCCTGGTATGACGATGAAATCTCCCTGGTTATCCGTGCTTACATGGAAGAGGGGGATGTGGTCTTTGAAGTGGAGGATAACGGGCTGGGGATGAAGGAGGAGCTGATCGGACAGATTCTTGAGCCTGCGGGCCAGGGTATCGGCTATGGCATCCGTAATGTGGACCAGCGGATCAAGCTGCAGTACGGCAGACCGTATGGCGTAGCTATTCACAGCTCTCTGGGCGAAGGAACGCTGATCCGGCTCCGCTTTCCTTACCGTCCGTATCATTCTGTGCCGGAAGAGGCATGACAGCTATAGCTATACAGCAGCAGCGGCTGCGCTTTCCCTGATCAGGAGGCGCAGCCGCTGCTGGTGTTTATGGAGTAGAGAAAGGTTCTACCGGCTTCGGCTCCCGTGGAGGATTGAAGCGGTATACCAGATAACCGACGATGAACGGCAGGATGATGGTCACGATGCCTGCCCCTACGTTCACCTTATCCTGCATGAAGATCAGGGTCGCGCCCATCAGGATGCTGTCGAATACCACATGGCTGAACATCACCGCAATGAACCCGTAACGCAGGAAAATATAACTGAACAGGAGGCCGATGACCGTCAGCTCAATCGGCCGTGAGATGACGGGATAGATTGGGTAGAGCGTATGTCCGAGTGCCCAGATCAGGGTCGTGATCAGTGAAGCGATGAGCGTATTCTTGACCAGCTTCTTCAGCATTCGGATACCGAACAGACGGTAGACCGCCTCTTCCGAGAGCCCGGCCAGCCAGGCTACAATCGGCAGCAGCCAGGCATATTTCATATTGTAAGGCGACTGGCTGGCGTCAGTGGTGGACCAGTTATCCAGCGTATAGGACAGAATAATGAACATGACGGTCTGTACGCCAAGCAGGATGAAGGCCCAGATATAACCAGCCTGAATACTCTTCAGTACATAGTGGCCGTAGCCGGGCTCGGAGGCCCGGGGCCAAGGATTCAGCTTCTCCTCAGAGCGCCACAAGCCGTCCCCTCCGACCAGGGAGAAGTAGAGCAGGAGCGACATCAGCAGACTGTACAGAACGTAGATGATGAACATGACTACCGCTGTAACTCTTGCCTCAGCGCTGCCGCTGCCGGATTCGGACACCACATTGTAGCTGCTGACCATCATGATCAGGAAATGGACGGAGCTCAGGAAAATTCCGCGCTTCCAGGAAGTATGCTTCCTGCGCAGAATGCCGTAGATCATCGCCAGGATACCGAGCAGCAGGGTAGGCAGGCCGTAGCCGAACAAGGTGAGCTTCTTGGCAAGCGAGGTCTGCCCGTCCACATAAGTATCATGCCAGGCGGGAGCCGAGAATCCGGCACGGAAGTACGAGACCTCGCCGTTCAGATAATTGAATTGGTACTTAAGCGGTAATTCACCTATGGTGACGGAGTTGTCGGAATAGACAAGCCCGTATCCATCAAGGTTAGCCTCAATCTTCAGCTTGGCAGGATTGGCCCCCCAGAGCTTCAGCCAGGGAAGGGCGAGCCTCTCTTTTGCCTCCAGGCTCAGATCCGGTATGCTGCTTACAGGATTGGCAGTATCGGTACGTTTGGTTGCCGCCGTGGGCCGCTCCCCGTAATTCAGCCCGGACGCAGCGTCGGCATCGGCGCCAACAGCAAAAGCCACAGGCTCGCCGGTATACATATTGAGATCGACTGCCAGCCGGGCTGCCGCCTCTCCGGACGTATAGAGCACCGCATGGTACACATCGAACGGATAACGCTGGTCCAGCTTATTCTTGGAATAGTCCGGAAGCAGCTTCTCACGGGACATATAGCCGTAGAAGGAAGAGTCCGTCTTGTACAGGATCACCCATTCATCTCCGGCTGCGGCTTCATAGCCGAGCTGCCCAGCAGCGAATGCGGCGGCCTTCACCCGGATTTCGCTTTTGCTGAGAATGGCTGTATCCCCGTCTGAACTGGAGAGGAGCTGTGGAGCGATCTGGAACATGACAAATAGAATGAGTCCTAGAATTCCGGCTAGGATAAGTTTGGTAGTAAGGGGCCGCTGATGCAGGGGCTGGCCGACGGGATTCATGGAACGCCTCCTTGAAATAAAATGCTCTCATCCATCCATTATAGTATTACATGCCGGGCAGGTACAAAGAAATGCCTTATTATCCTTTTACGTGAAGAAGTCACGGCTTATGCTTAAAGGCTTGTTATTTTTGTCTTCTTATCAAAATGAGTCTTTGTGAAGTTAGGCAATAACGTATATAATTTTGTATGCTTATCTGATACTGACCGATTCGTAATTTCTAATATGGAACCCTGAAAGGATGAGAAGTTTGGCGTCACCGTCTTCCAAGATCACCGGCTTCCGATTCCTGAAGCTGGCTCCTCCGCAAATCCTGGTGCTGAGCTTTGCTGCGGTCATCCTCATCGGCACGTTGCTGCTTATGCTTCCGGTATCCAGCGTACCCGGTCAGCCGCTCCGCTTCATGGACGCGCTGTTCACAGCCACCTCTGCCGCCTGTGTGACCGGACTGGCTGTAGTGGATACCGGTACCCATCTTACGGGCTTCGGACAAGCGGTCATTCTGGTGCTGATCCAGATTGGCGGGCTCGGGTTCATGACGATGGCCACGCTGTTTGCGCTGGTGTTCAGGCGCAGAATATCACTGCGTGACCGGCTGATTCTTCAGGAAGCCATGAATCAGAGCTCGATGGAAGGGATTGTGCGGCTGATCCGCAAGGTGCTGCTCTATTCCCTGGTCATTGAAGCTGCGGGAGCGCTTCTCCTGTCCATCCGCTGGGCGGTGGATATGCCGTTTGGCCGCGCGGTCTACTACGGGGTGTTCCACGCGGTGTCGATGTTCAATAACGCCGGATTCGATCTGTTCGGCGGGCATGATCATAGCTTAATTAGCTATGTCGGAGACCCGGTCATTAACCTGGTCGTTATGTTCCTGATCATCTCCGGGGGAATCGGCTTCATCGTCATCTCCGATCTGGCCGACTTCCGCCGCACCCGGCGGCTGTCGCTGCACAGCAAGGTGGTGCTGTCGATGACAGCCGGACTGATTGTGACCGGAATGGTGGTCATCTTCATCTTCGAGTTCACCAATTCGCGGACCCTGGGACCGCTGAATCTCGGGAGCAAGCTATGGGCCTCCCTGTTTCAATCGGTGGCACCGCGTACGGCAGGGGCCAACACACTGGATATCACGGGACTGCGTCAGGCCACTCAGTTCTTCATCGTGATCCTGATGTTCATCGGGGCTTCCCCGGGCTCTACCGGCGGCGGCATTAAGACCACAACCTTCACGCTGATGATCGGAGCTGTAATCTCCATGCTGCGCGGCCGCGAAGACATCGTGCTCTTCCGTTACCGGCTGGCTCAGGAGCGCGTGTTCAAGGCACTGACCATTACGCTGCTGGCGCTGCTGCTGATCGTTACGGTATCGATGATGCTCTCGACTACAGAGGGGCTGCCTTATCTGATGATTCTGTTCGAGACAATCTCAGCGTTTGCCAATGTCGGACTGAGTCTGGGACTGACCCCGGAGCTGACGCAGGTCGGCAAGATTCTGATCTGCCTGACCATGTTCGCCGGACGGCTGGGACTGCTGACACTGGCGTATGCGCTCGGTCCGAGACAGGGTAAACCATTATATAAATATCCGGAAGGCAAAATGATAATTGGATAGGGGAATCAAGTCATGAAACCACAGCAGTTTGTTGTAATCGGCCTGGGCCGCTTCGGCTCAAGTCTGGCGCTGGAGCTGATGTCTATGGGCTACGAGGTGCTTGGCATTGACCACCAGGAGGAGCGGGTGGAGGAGATGACCGGACGGCTGACCCATGCAGTCATGGCAGATGCTACGGATGAAGGGATTATGCGCTCCCTCGGGGTGCGTAATTTCGACTGCGGCATTGTGGCGATCGGCGATAATATGGAGCGGAGTATTCTGGCCGCGATTCTGCTGAAGGAGCTGGGCGTCAAGCAGGTGGTCGGCAAAGCCATCTCCATTCTGCATGGCCGCGCGCTGTCGAAGCTGGGGGTAGACCGGGTGATTTTCCCGGAGCGGGATATGGGTATCCGCGTGGCTCATCAGCTGGTGACGCCGAATCTGCTCGATTATATCGAGATCTCCAAGGATTACAAGGTCGTTGAGCTGACGGTGCCCGCCTGCATGAACGGCAAAAGCCTCTCTGAGCTGAACACCCGCGCCAAATACGGCTGCAGCATCATTGCCCTGAACCGCGAGGATGGCATCATCGTTGCCCCGACCGCGCATGATCATGTGCATCAGGGAGACATCATGGTGGTGATCGGCTCCAACGACAGCATCGAGGAGTTCGAGGATGAAGCGGTGAATGCGGAGTAAGGACTTCCTGACAGCGAGCCTATCCCGATAAAAGAAAGCTACAAACGCCCGGATGGCAATGCATCCAGGCGTTTTTGCTGTTTCGGCGTAAGCCTGCAGCCGCATATTAGAACGCCTGCACATCAGCCTGTAACATGCCGCGCGGGGACCGGAAAATTTTCCTATACACATATGTAAAATGTATCCTGAAATGATAAAATAAAAATATTGTAAGCGGTAACATAGAAATCCTTAGGGGGATATGTGATGAAAAAAACACCGATGATCCTGCAGCTGGCGTTGATTCTATTCTGCATTATGGCTATTCCTACAGCAGTCCTGACCTGGTACAGCGGGTCACAGATTATACAGAATTCTGAAGCGGCTATCGGGGAGTCCACGCTGGCCGGGCTTAATGCCAACCGCAGGCTGAACGAGAACGCGCTGGCCAATCTGGCCCAGGATACGTCGCGTCTGGCGGCGACGAATATTTTTGACCGTATCCGCAGCTTCGAGACCTACGATGAGATTAACGCCAACTATAACAATGTAAGTCTGGCGTTGTCTGTCACCAAGGAATTGCTGAACCTGAACCGCCGGGTGGACGGTGTGTACTCTTCATTCTTTGTCCTGGAGGATTCGGATTATGTCTTCTCTACCGACAGCAGCATCACGACGCTTGCCCGCTATGAGCCTATCGGATGGATTACTGAAGCGCTTAAGGGACGCAGGGGGATCAGCGGGGTATGGGTGCCCCGTAAGCTTGCGTCGGGCGAGAACGTGGTGTCTTATGTGTACCCGCTCAACCGCCTGTCCACCACCACCAGGGGAGTGATTGTCGTCAACATGAAGGAGAGCCAGATCGGCAAATATCTGCATGCTACCGAGGTGGGTGACAGCAACTACCTGCTGCTGGACGCTGCGGGTACGGTGATCTCCTTCAATGACCGGTCCATGCTGCTCTCCGACAGCCGTAAGCTGCCGTTCTTACAGGAGATTCTGAATCAGGAAGCCAGTGAAGGCTACACCTTCCGCAAGCTGGAGGGCAAACGGACGGTGTATGCCTGGAGCCGTTCCTCCTTGTCCGGGTGGTGGAATGTCAGCTGGAGCTCCATGGATGAGCTGATGACCAAATCCAGAGAGATGCAGGGGAATATTATTCTGCTGACAGGGGCGATCATTGTACTGGGGACGCTGCTGGCCATCTTCCTTGCCACCTGGTTATCCAGGCCCCTGAGGCAATTGGTGCAGACGATGCGCTCGAAGATTGATGTTGGCGTAGTGAACAAGAATGAGCTGGCCTTCCTGGATCTGGCCTTCAAAAGGATGCAGGAGGAGGAAGAGAGCCTGTTCCAGCTGCTGCAGGAGCGCGAACAGGATACCCGCAGTCTGGCCGTACACCGTCTGCTGCGCGGTGAGATTCCGCCGCGGATCACGGAGGTTTTTCCGCATGCCTGTTATAGAGTGGTGGTGGTCTCCATCGACCAATATAGAAGATACGTGGGCCATACCAATGGGGAGACGCGCAGTTATCACCGGTATTTGCTGAGTGCCAAGTATGAGAATGTTTTCCCTGAGGGGCTGGTGGCCCGCTGTGTCTACCATAATGAGGGCTGTACAGTGATTGTACTGAACTTTGCTCCGGAGGAGGGGGAGGCGCATAGTACTCTGATTCATCAGGCGCTAGAGGAGATCCGCGATCAGTCTCTTGAGCTGCTGGAGCATTCGGTCACGATTGGGGTGAGTGAGCGGACGGATGCTCCGGAGAGGGTGGCGCTGCGGCTGTTCGAAGCGATGGAGGTGATTAAGCGCAGGATGATCAAGGGGGCCGGAAGCATCATGTACTGGCATGACGGGGAGGATAACAGCCGCAAGTATGTTGACTCTGAGAGCAGCGAGCGGCGAATTCTGAATTTCCTGGATGCCGGCGACCTGGTGGGAATCTTCAAGGAGCTGCAGAGCATCCGCAGCCAGATCTCCGCAGAGGATAATATCTCCTACGATAATATTATGTTCATCTATCATCAGCTGATGGGCGCGACGATCAAGCATCTCCGGGAGAACCACCTCGGAACCGGAAGGATGATTATGGGCCGGGGCAACGTGTATTCGATTCTCGCCGCGATGGATACGCTGGATGAGCTGGAGGAGTACCTGTATGATTTCTACTGTGAGATTGTACAGAGCCTGGATCGGAGCACCCATGAGACCAATTATGCGCAGCGGATCATGGAGTACCTGAAGCAGCACTACCGCGAAGAGATTGTCTTCGAGGACATGGCCAAGCAGATTGGCATCAGCTACTCCTACATGCGTAAGCTTGTCTATGAGCAGACCGGCAGCAGCATGATTGATTTCGTCAATCAGCTAAGGATCGAGCAGGCGAAGGAGCTGCTGCTGGATTCGGGGCTGACAATCAAGCAGATTGCCGCAGAGGTTGGTTATGCCAATGTGCAGAGCTTCAACCGCTTTTTCCGCAAGTATGAAGGCATGCCGCCAAGCGGCTACAAGTCAGCGAAGAGCAAGAGTTCCTAGAAGCTCACAGATGGCCATAGAAACCTATAGAAACCTATAAAAGCCCATAGAAACCCGTAGAAACCATTAGAAACCCATCCCCGGCGGACCGGTAACTCGTTTCAAGGATCTTGGTTTTTCGGCTTGTCGGTGGAAAGTGGGCAGGCGGTGGAAATGAGAGGGATAAATCCCTCTAATGGTGCTGAAAGTGGGTGGATGTGAATCCCGGGAAAGTTGGCTAAACGAGCGAATGAGGAGCACAAGTGCCCCTGAATCCCGGGAAAGTTGGCTAAACGAGTAAATGAAGAGCACAAGTGCCCTTGAATCCCGGGAAAGTTGGCTAAACGAGTAAATGAAGAGCACAAGTGCCCTTGAATCCCGGGAAAGTTGGCTAAACGAGTAAATGAAGAGCAGAAGTGCCCCTGAATTCCAGGAAAGTTGGCTGAACGAGTAAATGAAGAGCACAAGTGCCCCTGAATCCCGGAAAAGTTGGCTAAACGAGTAAATGAAGAGCACAAGTGCCCCTGAATCCCGGGAAAGTTGGCTAAACGAGTAAATGAAGAGCACAAGTGCCCCTGAATTCCAGGAAAGTTGGTTAAACGAGTAAATGAAGAGCACAAGTGCCCCTGAATCCCGGGAAAGTTGGCTAAACGAGTAAATGAAGAGCACAAGTGCCCCTGAATTCCAGAAAAGTTGGCTAAACGAGTAATTCAGGAGCACAAGTGCCCCTGAGTTCGTGGAAAGTAGGAGTGTTCAAATCTATATTAGTCAAAAGCGTGCGGGGCGAGCAACAGTAGCTCCCTAATCATTCCTGATAGCTCTCATAGCTCCCGAATCGCTCCCTGTTAGCTATCATTGCTCCTTGATCGCTCCCTCATCACTCCCTCATCGCCCCAATCACTCCAATCTCCCCTGGCCCCATCCCTCGCCATGCCTTTCTATCCGACTTGTACCTGCTCCCCTCCAAATTGAAAGCGCTTTATTAATTTTGGGAATGCCTATCAGTTTTGATTATTCTCCTGCGGCTGAGGCCAGGAGGGCCGGGCGGCAATCCATTGGCAATCAATTGTGATAGGTGATCATCAATACTCATGATATTCAAGACCCGGCAAAGGCGGTAGCATAGGAGCCAGGCCGGAGTATAATAGCCGGAAGCCGGCAAGAGAATTCAAGGCAGGAGGTGAATATGTTGAAAGCTGCAAGCGCTTCACAAACGAATCACAGTCCTTTATTAAGAAGGAAACAGGGGTTCAGCTATTATTTACAGCGGGATTGGCAGCTCTATCTGCTGGTGATGCTTCCGCTGGCTTTTGTCATCGTATTCAAATATTTGCCCATGACCGGACTTGTAATCGCCTTCAAGGACTATAAGATCGCCAGAGGCTTCTGGGGCAGTGAATGGGCCGGACTGCAGGTCTTCCAGGACCTGTTCGCCAAGCCTGATTTCATCCGGGCCGTCCGCAACACCCTGCTGCTGAACGTGCTCGACCTGTGCTTCAGCTTCACGATGCCGATTGTGCTGGCTCTGCTGCTGAACGAGATCAAGAGTGTACGGTTTAAAAGAATCAATCAGACGGTGCTCTATTTGCCCCACTTCCTGTCCTGGGTCATTATCGGAGCCATCGCCTATCAGCTCCTCAGTGAGGGGGGCGGCGTTGTCAATAACCTCATAGAGCTGATGGGAGGCACCCGGATTCCATTCCTGCAGCAGGATACGAATTGGCTCATTAGCTATCTCGTAATCGGGGTCTGGCAGAGCATGGGCTGGGGCACGATTATCTACCTGGCGGCGATGAGCGGGATCAACCCTGAGATGTATGAAGCGGCTACGGTGGACGGGGCAGGCCGCTGGAGAAAGGTATGGAATATCACCCTTCCATCGATCCGGGCAACGATTGTGACGCTCTTGATTATGGCGCTGGGCAAAGTAATGGACGGCTCCTTCGAGCGTATCTATGCGCTGCAGAATAAGGCCACCACGGAGTTCACCACCACCATACCGGTCCTGGTGTACCGCTGGGGGATTGAGAGCGGTAATTTCAGCCGGGCGACCGCCATCGGATTATTCCAGTCCGTCATCGGGATTATTCTGGTCATTTCCGCGGACCGCGTAGCCAAGAAGCTTGGCGAGGATGGGATTTTGTAGAAAGGAGAGGAACCATGAAAGCCATAGCCGGAGGCACTGCCGCACCCCATAAAGCACGTATCGATATCTGGGAAACGCTGATCCGCCTCGTCATTATTATCATCTCATTGATCTGCCTGCTGCCGTTCATTCATGTCGTATCGAAATCGCTGAGCTCTGACTCCTTCGTCATTGCCAACAAGGTCTTTCTGTGGCCGCAGGGCTTCACCATTGAAGCGTATAACAAAATCTTCGCGGATGCCAGTATCCTCCGTTCCCTGTACATCTCGGTCATCGTGACTGTGCTGTTCACCATTCTGGGCATGATCCTGACCATCTGCGCCGCCTATCCGCTGTCCAGAACCCAGTTCAAGGGCCGCAGGGTGATCACCTTTATCTTCCTGTTCACCATGTACTTCAGCGGGGGCATTATCCCCGACTATATGAACATCAACAACCTGGGGCTGATGGATACCATCTGGTCACTGGTGCTGCCGCTCTCCTTCAGTGCCTTCAATCTGCTGATTATGAAAACCTCGCTGACCAGCGGAATTCCCGTCAGTCTGGAGGAATCTGCGCGGATCGACGGTGCCGGGCATTTCCGGATTCTGTTCAGCATTGTGCTGCCTTTATCCAAGCCCATTATGGCGACACTTGCCCTTTTCTACGCGGTGGGGCGCTGGAATGCTTATCAGGACGCATTGTTCTATATCAAGCATGAGACCTCGCTCCGGCCGCTTCAGCTCAAGCTGTATTATCTGGTCATTCAGGCAAGTGAAAGCTTCCAGCTGGAGGCCAGCCAGGTGCAGCTCAGCAATCCCGAAGTCCTGAAGGCGTCAGTCGTTGTATTCGCTACCTTGCCTATCCTCTGTGTGTATCCGTTCGTCCAGAAATACTTCGTTCAAGGTGTTATGCTCGGAGCCGTCAAGGAGTAATCCTGCGTCCCTGGTATATAGTCATTCTTTGGAATTACGAAAATTCAAAAAATGGGGGAATTGCGATGAGTAAAAGAAGCGTGTATTCGTTAATGATGGCATCCGTCATGACGGCCGGCCTGCTGGCCGGGTGCTCCGGGGGAAATAACACCAAGGATACAGCCGAATCCAGCAATAAGCCGGCCGAGACTGCCGCTGCTACGAACAAGACCGAAGGAGCCTACCCTGATTATTCCAAGGGCTTCGAGAAAAAAGTCTCACTCGACATTCCGGTCTATGAGCGTGCCTATGAAGGCTGGAACGTGTCCGATAACTATTATACCCGCTGGGTGCAGGCGGAGTTCGGCGACAAATATAATATAGAGGTTAACTATGTGCCGATCACCCGCTCCAAAGAAGTAACGGATTTCGAACAGCTGCTGGCTTCGCACAAGGCTCCGGATATTATTTTCCACTATGATATGCCGCAAGCGCTTACTTATTATGGCGAGGATGTGATGCAGCCGCTCGACTATGCAGAGATCCAGAATTATGCGCCGATCTACTGGAAGAACTTGGGTGAGACGATTGAACAGTATGGTACCGTGGACGATCAGAAGACCTTCTTCTTCGCTGCCCGCCCTGAAGCCGACAACTTCGTCAACATTATCCGCAAGGATTGGGTGGAAAAGGTAGGCATGAAGGTTGAGGATCTGACCTCGCTGGAGAAGTATAACGAGATGCTGGCCAAATGGAAGGAAGCCGGACTCGGCGTAAGCGGCGGCAATCTGCAGCAGAATTTCTTCAACTTCAACTATCCGTTCCGTAAATGGCCGGTGGATGCGAAATATCGTGCGCTGTATTCCGATCTCAGTGTGGCCGATCTGACTACGGAGGAGACTGAGGCTTACCTGCGTAACCTCAATTATCAGTATAACAATGGCCTGATTGATAAGGAATTCTATCTGCGCAACGATGAACCGAAGATTAAGGCTGAATTCGTGGCAGGCAAAACCGGCAACTTCGGCTTCTATCTGGCGAACAACACTGATGTCTTTGCGGCTACGCTGCAGAATAACCCGGATGCCGAATTTGCGGTGGTGCCTCCGTATGCGGGAGTTCCGGAAGGCAACAAGCCTCAGGGACGCGCTTACTGGCCGTTCGGCTTCATTATGGGAATTAACTATGAATCCACGCCGGAAGAACGCGCAGCCGTGTGGATGTATCTGGAATGGCTCAGCCAGCCGGAGAACCTGTTCAAGTTCCAGAACGGGATCGAAGGGGAGAACTATACGCTTGACGCAGACGGCATTGCGCTGAAGAACCCGGATTATAAGGGCGAAGCGGTGCTGGCACAGAACAATAACAAGGACTATTGGGGTCTGGTGACAGAAATTGCCCAGTACCCGGATGAAGCCAAGACCCGCAAGGCCAACCTGCGCAACTGGGCACCGGCCGGTTATGAGCCGCTGGCGGATGATCTGGTGAAGTATTATGACGAGGTTGCCGAATTCCGTACACCGGATGCCCTGTTCAATGTGGTGCTGGAGAAGGTGAACGAATACAAGGCGGATCTGAATACGCTGTTCCAGGAGCTGTATGTGAAGGTGGTGCTCGCTCCGGAGGCTGAATTCGATGCTACGTATGAAGCCGCCAAGAAGACGTATCTGGAGGCAGGCTACCAGGAGATTCTCGATGAGAAGCAGGCGGCAATTGATGCAGGCAAGTTCCGTTAATCTTGTGTAAGCCTGGCTTAGTATAGCAAAAAAAATTACCCGGCAGTATCCTCACCCGGCAGACCGATCCGTAGCATAACGGAGGCTTGCCGGGTGATTGCTGTGTTCCCCGCCGCTACTCGCGGCTGTTCAGGAAGACATCCTCCGTCACCTGCACCAGGCAGCGCGCTGCCGTGCTGAGTCCGCCGCTGCTCTGGTAGATGAGGCAAGTAGTCCGCTGCGTCTGCTCCAGCTCCTTGATGTGCAGGGAGACCAGCCCCCCGCCGTTCAGCAGCTCCGGACGCAGATACGAATTCGGCAGCAGGGCCGCAGCTTTGATGGTCGGAAGCAGGCGGACGATGGCCTCGAAGGAATCGATCTCCATCCGTACATCGGGATCAACCCCGCAGCGCTGGAACAGATCATCTGTCGTCCGGCGGTACCAGGTTCCCTTGGAGAAAAGGATCATCGGCAGCCGGGAGAGATGCTCCATGGTGAGCCGCGGCGTCAGGGTCAGCGGATGCTGCTCGGAGACGACTAGCCGGAGCTGGTCCTCGAACAGCGGGATGCAGCGCAGCCCCGGCTCCTGAACCTGGGAGGCGATGATGGCCACATCGCATTTGCCTTCGCTGACAGCGGTAACCATCTCATGGGTTTTCCCGGTGATGAGCTTCAGCTCGGCTGCCGGATATTTCTCTGTGTATGCTTTTACCAGGGGAGGCAGGGTTGTCTGCAGCGTGGTCAGGCTGGCGCCTAAGGTCACGAGCTGCGGCTCGCCCTCCTTGAACTTCGATAACGCTTCCAGGAACTTGGAACGCTGCTGCCGCTGCTCCAGCGCATAGGTGTAGGTAAGGCGGCCTACCTCTGTAAGCTCCAGACGCTTGCCGAAGCGGTTGAACAGGGCGACGCCGAGCCGCTCCTCCAGCTTGGAGATTTTGCGGGAGAGGGCCGGCTGGGACAGGTTGAGCTGGCGCGAGGCCCGATTCAGGCTGGAGTGCTCCACCACCGCAGCAAAAGCATCTAAATCATCATACATTTCATAGTGCTCCTCTCTCTCCCAAATTCCCATTCAACTGTGATAAAAAGTATAGCAGATGAACAGGGTTGCCCCTGATGCGCAGGAAGACAAGTCTGGATTGTATGTTATTAATGAAGCTAAATGAGAATTATTATCATATTAAAAATATTCTTATGCAATTATAGTATAACGATTAATAATTAGATTGCAATTCCCTTATAAGCGAAAAAAGAGTAACATGAAAAGTGACACAGGATATTCACATATTGTGAATTATTCAGCAAAGTCCGGGAAAACAATGGATAGTGGTGCAAACAGACTATTAGCCGGTAAATCAAGCCTGCCGCTGCCCTGTTTCAACTGTACTCCCGGCGGTGTATGCTCTTTAAAAAGACTTGTGAAAACGCTGTTTTATATGGAAAGGGGACACTTTGCATGAGAGGATTTTATTCCAGAAAGATTCATTCCTTGCTCGGCGTTATCCCGCTCGGGGCATTCTTCCTTGAGCACATGCTGACGAACTTCGCAGCAGTAGAGGGTGGCGCTTCTGGCTTCACAGACAGTGTGCTGTGGCTGAACAGCCTGCCGCTTGTCTTCTTCCTGGAATTGTTCGGCATCTGGCTGCCGCTGCTGTACCATGGAGTCTACGGCCTGTACATCGCGTACCAGTCGAAGCCGAACCTGAACCGCTACAATCTTGAGCGCAACTGGCGTTATACGCTGCAGCGGATTACCGGAGTCGTCACCTTCATCTTCATTGTCTGGCATCTGTGGGACACCCGTGTCCAGGTAGCGCTCGGCAAGGTGGAGCATGATCAGCTTGGCGGAGTGATGCATAACATTGTGACCCAGCCGCTGCTGATGACTCTCTATATTGTCGGAATCGTGGCTGCCTGCTTCCACTTCTCCAACGGTCTATGGTCGTTCCTGATCAGCTGGGGAATCACGGTGGGGCCGCGTTCGCAGAGAGTATCGTCCGTACTTTGCCTAGGTATTTTCGTTATCGTTACTTTCATGTTCGTCCTGTCGCTGGTTACCTTCCGTAACGATGAATTCCAAACGGCAGCCGTGGCGATGCAGTCGCTGGGCAGCTTTATTTAGTAATAGAAGAGAGAACTATTAACTTGTAGGAGGGGAACAATCATGGCATCAGCCGATATCATCATCGTGGGCGGCGGTCTGGCCGGCCTGATGGCTACCATTAAGGCCGCTGAATCCGGCGCGCATGTACATCTATTCTCACTGGTCCCTGTCAAAAGATCACATTCCGTCTGCGCTCAAGGCGGCATCAATGGCGCCGTGAATACCAAGGGCGAGGGCGACTCGCCCTGGGAGCATTTCGACGATACCGTCTACGGCGGCGACTTCCTGGCCAACCAGCCTCCGGTGAAGGCCATGTGCGAAGCGGCACCGGGCATTATTCACCTGATGGACCGGATGGGCGTAATGTTCAACCGTACCCCAGAGGGGCTGCTCGACTTCCGCCGGTTCGGCGGAACGAAGCGCCACCGCACAGCCTTTGCCGGGGCGACTACCGGTCAGCAGCTGCTCTACGCACTGGATGAGCAGGTGCGCCGCTGGGAAGCGGAAGGCCTGGTGACCAAGAGCGAGAACTGGGAATTCCTCTCGGTGATTCTGGATGACGAGCGGGTCTGCCGCGGCATCAGCGCCCAGAATCTCAAGACGATGGAGATTCAGACCTTCCCGGCGGACGCGGTCATTCTGGCCAGCGGCGGTCCGGGGATTATTTTCGGCAAAACCACGAATTCGGTCATCAACACAGGAACCGCCGCAAGCGCCGTGTATCAACAGGGTGTGCATTATGCGAACGGGGAATTCATTCAGATTCACCCGACGGCGATTCCCGGCGATGACAAGCTGCGGCTGATGTCGGAATCGGCGCGCGGTGAAGGCGGACGGATCTGGACCTATAAGGACGGTAAGCCGTGGTACTTCCTTGAAGAGAAATATCCTTCGTACGGTAACCTGGTGCCGCGCGATATTGCTACCCGTGAGATTTTCAATGTGTGTGTGGATCAGGGGCTGGGCATTAACGGCGAGAACATGGTCTACCTGGATCTGTCGCATAAGGACCCGAAGGAGCTTGACGTCAAGCTGGGCGGCATTATTGAGATCTACGAGAAGTTCATGGGGGATGATCCCCGCAAGATTCCGATGAAAATCTTCCCGGCTGTGCATTATTCGATGGGCGGCATGTGGGTCGACTATAATCAAATGACGAATATTCCCGGCTTGTTCGCGGCAGGGGAATGTGAATATCAATACCACGGGGCCAACCGTCTGGGCGCGAATTCCCTGGTCTCTGCCATTTATGGCGGGATGGTCTCCGGTCCGAAGGCTGTGGAATACATCAAGGGACTGAAGAAATCGGTGCAGGATATCTCCTCGACGGTGTTCGATAGCTTCCACAAGACGCAGACCGATAAATATGAGTCTCTCCTGGGGATGACTGGTACAGAGAATGCTTACGTGATCCATAAGGAGCTTGGCGAATGGATGACGGCGAACATGACCGTGGTGCGTGAGAACAAGAAGCTGGAAGCGACCATCGGCAAAATCAAAGAACTGAAGGAACGCTACAAGAATATCAATATGAGCGACACTTCGCGCTGGAGCAACCAGGGCGTGGCCTTCACCCGCCAGCTGTGGAACATGCTGGAGCTGTCGGAGGCGATGACGCTTGGAGCCCTCCTGCGCAATGAGAGCCGGGGCGCACATTACAAGCCGGAATTCCCGACGCGCAATGATGAGGAATTCCTCAAGACCACCAAAGCCGCCTGGACAGCAGACGGTCCGCATATCTCCTACGAGGAAGTCGATGTATCGCTGATTCCTCCGCGCGTACGGGATTACTCGAAGGACTGACAGGTTAGACTAACCAAACTTTCTAGGAGGTAACTGACATGGCGGAAACAGCAGCAGCTCCCAAAAATGTGAAATTTATTATTACCCGCCAGGATGAACCGGAGACCAGCCCCTATACGGAGGAGTTCGAGCTTGCCTACCGCCCGGGGATGAACGTGATCAGCGCGCTGATGGAGATTCAG
The DNA here is from genome assembly GCF_037975325.1 of Paenibacillus sp. FSL P2-0136. Lineage (NCBI taxonomy): Bacteria > Bacillati > Bacillota > Bacilli > Caryophanales > Paenibacillaceae > Paenibacillus > Paenibacillus sp. FSL P2-0136. The sequence goes on along the minus strand of NZ_CP150244.1, from coordinate 5,842,633 downwards.
CGTAATCCGGTGAACGCGAAAGGCGATAATACAGTTCCTGTATGCTGGGAATCCAACTGTCTGGAGGAGGTCTGCGGCGCCTGCTCCATGGTCATCAACGGCAAACCCCGTCAGGCCTGCGCAGCGCTCATCGACAATCTGGAGCAGCCGGTGCGCATTGAGCCGATGAAGACCTTCCCGGTCGTCCGCGACCTGGTGATTGACCGCAGCCGGATGTTCAATGCCCTGAAGCGGGTCAAGGCCTGGATTCCGATTGACGGTACGTATGATCTCGGTCCGGGACCTCGTATGCCGGAGAAGAAACGCCAGTGGGCGTATGAGCTGTCTAAATGCATGACTTGCGGCGTCTGTCTGGAGGCTTGCCCGAATGTCAATGAGAAGACTGACTTCATCGGGCCGGCAGCCATCTCCCAGGTGCGCCTGTTCAACGCTCACCCTACAGGAGAGATGAATGCTGAAGAGCGCCTGGATGCGCTCATGGATGACGGCGGTATCGACGGCTGCGGTAACTCGCAGAACTGTGTGCGGGCCTGCCCGAAGGGCATTCCGCTGACGACCTCCATTGCCGAGATCAACAAGCAGACAACGAAGCATATGTTCAAGCGCTGGCTGGGTGTCTGACAGCATCTTAGACCATTTCTCTATAGTCAGAATTGTAGCAGGCCATTCAGGTGTCAATCCTGGGTGGCCTGTTTGGCTGCGTCTGGCATAGTAACAGGTAAGGATGTTTCTGGCCGGCTGAAAAAAGGGTACATGTGTAGACAGCCTGTAATGAAGAGCCTGAAGTTGCATAGAATAGCCATACGTCCGCAGGTTCCGATAAATATAGGTGAATATGTTATAATCTACATAGCTGAAGATAACCGTCTGACAGCGGATAACGGGGAGGAATGACTGTGATTTGCCGTGAACAGGATGGAACGCTTGTAATGACGAAGCAGCATGAGCACGGTCTGCTGGCTGGAGAATTTGCTAAGTGGTTCAAGGAAGAGCATACGCCCGCGGAAGGCCGCCGGGCTGAGGTACTGTGGGCAGTAAGTAACCATGACCGGGGCTGGATTGATCTGGATGAGACACCGTTCTGGAATGATGCGGAGGGGCTGCCTTACAGCTTCCTCGATTTCCCGGTTGTGCCGAAGCTGACCTTTTATAGACGGGGAATCGATGAGGTGGAAGCGGAGACGCCATACGGGGCGCTGCTGTGCAGCTCGCATTTTGAACGGCTGATTGAGGTGTCGGGTGAGGAATGCCCGGAGCTGACGCAATATCTGGAGGATGAAGCGGACCGACGTGCCCGTATCCACCGGGCGCTGGAGCAGAGCAAGCCGCTTGAAGAAGGCGAGCTGTATTATGACGCCAGACTGCTGCAATTCTGCGATGATCTGTCGCTGTTCCTGGCGCTTAGTAGGCCGGGCAGCGCCGAATCGGAGAAGCACCCCTGGTTCGCAGACGGCTTCTCCGGTAGTGAGGAGTTCAGCTTCACCTCCGGCCGTGCCATTGAGGCGGAGTGGCAGGACAGTGCTACGCTGACCCTGACCCCGTTCCCGTTCACTCAGGAGGTTGAAGTGAGCTTCAAGCAGCGGCGGGTCACCCGGGCGGACATTAAGGATAAGGGAATTGCCCGCGCCTACCGCGAGGCTCCTGAGGAAGAATGCCGGATCAGAGTCATAAGCGGACCGGAAGAAGATTCGCGGGTGAAGTCCGGAGCCGGTCAGCGCACTAAGGGGTAGTATAAGTCCTGGCAAGCCGCAGCTCTGCGAGTATCGGCAGGACCGGATAAGGACCTTCCCGGCGGGAAGCCGGGAGCATAGAACAGGAGCGTAAAAGCCATGGCATGGTGGATCTGGGCTTTTAATATCATTGTCATTGTATTCCTGGTAGTGAGGTTTGCAAGGTTGAAGCTGAACTGGATGGGCAGAGGCGTGTTGCTCGCTCCTATTCTGATCTATGCGCTGATCTCGGTGGAGGATCTGCTGAACCTGATCGATCTGGGGACGATTGTGCCCGGCAACCGGGGACTGCGCGGACTGATTCTGTTTTTTGTCCTGGCTTCAGTCCTGTTTTATATTCTGTTTATTTTCCATGAAATCAGGGATTCCAACAGTAAGGAAGTCAGAATGCAGCAGACGCTGGTCCGGATCAGCATCGCTGCGTTCACCTGCATTCTTTTTTTTACAGTCGTATATACATCGATATATAAGCTGTTTGGACAGTCCTCGTTCCAGGGAGAAGGCTTGGGCCAGGATCTGCTTAGCCAGTTGATTACGTTCCTCTATTTCAGCGTGGCTACTTTTACGACCGTCGGTTACGGAGATATAGCTCCCATAGACAATACCTCAAGGCTGGTTGTAGTTATGCAGATCTGCTTCAGCTTCATTACGGTCGCCTATGCGCTGTCCATGCTGGGCTTATTCCGCAAGATTCTTGGGGTAAATACCACGGAGGAAGAGATTGAGGCGGCCATTGAAGTAGATATTGATGACAAAGTGGATGAAGCCGTAGCGGATCGGCAATAACCCGATTAGAATTCAAGACAGAGAGGAGAATCTCCCTATGAAAAAATCGTTCGGAGGCTCTCCCGAGCGTACAGTTCCTGCTGCTGCCGATGGCGCGGGAACAGGCCCCCCGAAGCCGGAAGGCCTAAGCAGCCGCAAGATGACCCGCCGCCAGTTCCTGTCCCGGGGGGCAGGAGCGGTGGTAGGGGCGGGTCTCCTCGCCGGCGGCTATGCCTGGCAGGGGGAGCCGAACTGGTTAGAGGTGACCCGCCGGGAGCTGCCGCTTGCGGAGCTGCCGTCCGCGTTCGCCGGGACCCGGCTGGTCCATTTCAGCGATGTGCATCTGGGCTTCAACAAGGATGCGAAGGATCTGGCCCGGCTGACGAAGCATATCAAGGAAGAGCAGCCGGATCTGATCTGCTTCACCGGAGATATCGTAGACAGCTATGCCGAGGATCTGACCGACTCAGTCCCCCTGCTGGCAGAGCTACAGGCTCCGCTTGGGAAGTATGCTATCCTCGGGAATCATGATTACAAGAATACGGAGCTGTTGACCCGTCTGCTGACGGAGGCCGGATTCCGCGTCCTGCGGAACGAGTCTTATCTGATCAAGCAAGGCGGAGCGACGATTGCCGTAGCAGGACTGGATGACATGCTGCACGGCAAGCCGGACCCGGAGGCAGCCATCCGGGATATTCCGGACGGCATCTTCACGGTGCTGCTGATGCATGAGCCGGATTACGCCGATGTGGCGGAAGCGTACCCGTTTCACCTTCAGCTCTCGGGGCATAGCCACGGTGGTCAGATTCGCCTGCCGCTGGTTGGCGCGCCGTTCACGCCCTACGGATCTCAGAAATACATAGACGGCTTGTATTATACAGAGAATAAGGCCATGCCAGTGTATGTGAACAGGGGTTTCGGCGAGACATTGATGCCGCTGCGCTTCCTGTGCCGCCCGGAGCTTACCGTGCTGACTCTGCGCCGGGGGTAGCCGGACTGCAAGAGAGGGACGCCATAGGCGGGAGAAGAAGAGGGAGAAGTTCATGAGCACTTATGAGATGATCATGGGGATGTCACTGCAAGGTTCTAAGGTAGAACTGAAGAATATGGCGTCCGGCGACGGAGCGCTGCTGAAGTCGCTGCTCTCCCACCCTGAGGTGCAGCCGCATATTCAGCTGCGCCATGGATCGACTTCCCGGCAGGGTGTGCTGGATAAGCTGGTGAACCGGATGCTGCACGGCTATGATCCCGGCGCGCTGCATGCAGGAATCTATATGTTAGGCCAGCCGGAGCTGATCGGTTCAGTCTCCCTGCAGAACTGGAACCGGCAGGAGGGCCAGGCGGTGCTGGGCTATATGTTGAATCCGTTATGGTGGGGTCGCGGGTATGCAACCGAGGCACTGGGATTGCTGCTGGCCTACGGTTTCAGGGAACTTGGCCTGAGGAAGGTCGAGGGGCGCTGCCGGGGGGATAATTACCGGTCCGCTCAGGTCATGCTGAGGAACGGCCTGACCCTGGAGCGGACCCTGCCGATGGCGGACGGCTCGGGCGACGTAATGAAAGTCTTCACTTTGTCATACAAATGAAATAATGCCGTTATCAAACTCTAACAGTCAGCGGTTAAACTAAGTACATGACCCCCTTTTGAAAATATAACTGCTGTTGGGACCCGATGATTCGGGTCCATTTTTTTTGGCCATGTGCGGGCCTGAGCTCCGATGAGAGGCATAAATCCCTTGGGATCGACCGGAAGTTGGCTAAATGGCTGAATGAGGAGCATTAGTGCCCCTGAATTTGCAGATAGTTGGCTGGAATGCTGAATGAGGGGCATTAGTGCCCCTGAATTCGTAGATAGTCGGCTGAACGAGCGAATGAGGAGCATTAGTGCCCCTGAATTCGTAGATAGTTGGCTGGAATGCTGAATGAGGGGCATTATGCTGTTAGTGTTAACCGTGGACACCCGTTAAGAGAATAGAGATAATAAGCTTAACGAGGAGGTGTCCCCATGAGTGGAACACGGAGAAGCTACAATGAAGAATACAAAAGACAGACCGTAAAGTACATCCAGGAGCAGACGAAAACGGTGGCGGAACTGGCCCTGGAACTGGATGTCCCCGCCAAAACGTTGCATAAATGGCTAGGACAGTACCGGCAGTTTGAGAATGAGCCCATCGTGACTCCAGACAAATACAGAGAGCTGGAACGTCAACTGAAGGAGCGGGAGCAACAACTCGCAGAGCTGACAGAGGAGATGGCAATCCTAAAAAAAGCCGTGCACATCTTCAGCAATCCAAAGAACTGAGATTTCAGTTTATTGAAGATCATCGCTCCGAGTTCCGCGTGGAGAAGATGTGCAATGTCTTTCAGGTGTCCCGGAGCGGGTACTACAAATGGAGAACAGCAAAGCCCAGCCCTCAAGCCAGCCGCAAAACCTTGTTGCTGAAGCGGATTGCCTATCATTTTCATGACTCTAAGGGTCGCTATGGCAGCCCCAAAATCAAGGTTCTCCTAGAGCGTGAAGGGCACCAGGTCAGTGAACGCACGGTAGGCAAGTACATGAAAGAACTGGGTCTGCGCTCTTGTGTCGCAAAGAGATTTCGCGTATGCACCACCGACTCCAACCATCCGTTACCCATTGCCCCCAACCTGTTAAACCAGCAATTTCACACGGAAAAGCCGAACCAGACGTGGGTGGCGGATATCACCTACATTCCCTGCCGGGAAGGACGAATGTACTTGGCGAGTGTGCTGGACCTGTGTACCCGGGAGATTGTCGGCTGGCGGCTTAGCGACCGGATGACCACTGACCTCGTACAAGGCGCTCTGGACGCTGCCTACAAGGCCAAACGCCCCGGGAAGGGCTTAATTCACCATTCGGATCGAGGCTCCCAGTACGCCTCGGAAGACTACCGGGAACGCCTAAAGACGTACCAGATGACGGCAAGCATGAGCCGCAAAGGGAACTGTTATGATAACGCCTGTATCGAATCTTTTCACAGCCTCTTAAAAAAAGAGTTGGTGTACTGGAATCGATTTAAAACGAAGCAACAGGCGTATGATGCCATTTTCCAGTACATTGAATTTTTCTACAACCGCAAACGAATCCATGGGGCGCTCGGTTACGTTTCTCCGGTTCAGTTTGCAGCCACATTTAAGCGAACAACGATGTAGTTGCTGTCTACTTTCTTGACAGGAGTCCATTAGTGCCCCTGAATTCGCAGATAGTTGGCTGGAATGCTGAATGAGGGGCATTAGTGCCCCTGAATTCGTAGATAGTCGGCTGAACGAGCGAATGAGGAGCACAAGTGCCCCTGAATTCGTAGATAGTTGGCTAAATGGCTGAATGGGGAGCATAGTTCTCCTGAATAAGTAACCTCTGCCCTTACGTATAAACATTGTGTGCTGGCAGTCTCCGAGTGGATTGAGCTATGATAGTGTAGAGGGTACATGGACAAGTATAGATGGGGGAGGAAATGAACCTTTGAATGATGTGATTAGATTACTTATGAACCACCGTTCATTCCGTAACTACAGCGGGCAGTCGGTGGAGCCTTGGAAGCTGAAGACGATTATTGAGGCAGCCCAGGCGGCGCCTTCCTGGGTGAATGGCCAGCAGGTATCGATGATTGCGGTACGCAGCGAGGAACGCAGGCAGCAGCTGTCGGCGCTGAGCGGTAACCAGAAGCATGTGGCGGAAGCACCGGTATTCCTGGTGTTCTGCATGGACTTTCACCGGGCCAAGCTTGCGGCAGAACTGGAAGGCCAGCCGTTCGAAACGGTTGCGGATATAGACGCGCTGCTCGTTGGGGCTACGGATGTCGGCATAGCACTATCGAACGCAGTAGCTGCTGCCGAGTCGCTGGGGTTGGGGATTATCCCGATTGGGGGCGTACGCCGTAACACGGCAGGGGTAATTGAACTTTTGCAGCTGCCAGAGTATGTATTCCCGGTGGTCGGACTCTGCATCGGCTATCCGGCGGGAGAACAGCCGAAGGGTTCACGCCTGCCTATAGCAGCTGTGTATCATGAAGAGGTCTATAACCCGGATCAGCAACACTTGATCGAAGAATATAATGAGACTCACCGGGAGCTGCTCAAGTCCCAGGGGCTGACGGAGCGGAGCTGGACCAGCATGATTGCCCGCTTCTACGCTCTGAATCCGCAGTATGGGGACTCACAGCGTACGCTGAAGCAGCAGGGCTTCACCTGTGAGAATCTGAATAAGGAATAAGCACAGTATTAGGTGTACAGCGCAAAAAAGCACCACAGCAGCAGGCAGCGTGACGGGGAGTGTCCCGCTACGCTGCCTGTTTGCGCGGTGCTGGTTGTACGCGGAGAATTCCCGCCCACTTACTGCCTACAACGCGACCTTAACTTTCTCGCGCCGCTTGTAATAGACCCAGTATTCGAATCCAATCTCCTTCAGCCGCGCAGCCACCTGATTGCGCTGGTCGGCAACGCGGGCAGGGAGATGGGCATCGGAGCCGAAGCTGACCTCCACGCCGAAGTGCAGGGCCCGCTCCAGAATCTCATCGGAAGGGTACCAGCCGCCGCACAGCTTGGTGCCGCCGGAGGTGTTGATCTCGATGGCCGGGCCGCATTCGCCTATTACGCGCAAGGCTTCGTCAATCTCCTTGGGGGCAGCAATCTCGGAGAACGGCGGATAGTTCCCCTTCATGGCATCGATATGGCCGAGAATCTGGAAGATGCCGCTGCGTGCGGATTCGGCAATCAGACGGTAGTATTCGCTTTTGGAGGCAAGCCTCTGCGCGGGGTCAAGCCCCTTCCATCGGCCCTGGTTGAAGATACTGACCTCCTCAACATGGTGCACGGAGCCGATTATATAATCGAACGGGTATGCGGCGTAGGTCTTGCGGTACAGCTCCGCATGCTCCGGGAAAAAGTCGGATTCCATACCGAGCAGGACATCAATGCGGCCTTCGTATTCTTTTTGCAGCGATAATACTTCCTCTACATAGTGGACCAGCTCGGACTTGGCCATAGCAATGCGCGGAAAAGCCTGCTCGGACGGGCTTCCGAAGTAAGGCGAATGATCGGAAATACCGATGACATCCAGCCCTGCCGCTATTGCGGCTTCAATATAATCCCGGATCGTGCCGTCAGCATGGCCGCAGCGGAAATGATGGGTATGCAGGTCGAACTTCATAATCGGAACATCTCCTTAGGCCAATATGGCGAAATAGGGTGCAGGTTACTCTGAGCCGATGAACTGGGTCTCGGGCATTCCCTTAAGGTCGCTCAGGAACTGTCTCATCGCAGAGTTGACATACTTGCCCGACTTGGTAATGACACCTACAGGATGGGTAACCTCAAGCTCGATGATCGGGACGATCCGCAGGGTTCCGCTTCTGACCTCGGCAGTGACAGACTGCTTGGAGATGACCGCCGCTCCCAGATCAAGCTCGACCATCCGCTTCACTTCCTCACTGCTGGTCAGCTCCATAATCACCAGCGGCTGAATACCGTGCCTCGCCAGTACCTCATCGACAAATTTCCGGCCGACCGTATCCGGTGAGAGCAGGATGAGCGGGATGGTGCCCAGTGCCTCGATCCCGGCTGTTTTGACCTGGGCCAGCGGATGGCGGGGCGAAACCACCAGTTCAAAAGTATCATAATACAGGACCGAGGTCGTCATTCCCGGATTGCGGCCGATCAGATAGCCGATGCCTACATCCACAATCCCGTTCTCGACTTGCTGGTAGATCTGGGAGGAGGACATGGATGAGATCGAGGTTTTGATATGAGGGAACTGATCCTGGAAGTAGGAGAGCACCCTGGGGAGAATCTGGATGGCGATGGAGGTGGTCGTACCGAGAATAATATGCCCTTGGGGATTCTCTTCGAGATCGGCAAGGCGCTGCTTAAGCTCATCTACGATTCCGACAATCTGTTCCGCGTGGGCGAGGAAGACCTTGCCCCTGTCCGTCAGCGTCACCGGCTGGTTCCGGTCAACAAGCTGCGTTTTGAACTCTTCCTCCAGGCTTTTGATCTGGGCCGAGACCGCCGGCTGCGTCAGGTTGAGCAGCTCTCCCGCCTTGCGGAAGCTCATGGTTTTGGAGATGGTGATCAATGTTTCGAGCTGGCTGATATTCATGGACTGTCCCCCTTATGGCTACCGGATGGTGCCGCCGTATATTTGTACAAACAGGGAAAGCCGCAGCTTTCCGGAGGGCGTATGCGCACATGCCGGCTTCCAGAATTAGAGTCTGCAAGCCGCGGATTCTGACAAAGCAGATAGGTACAAGGGTCGCTGTGAGTGCTGCACTCGGAGGGTGTGACGCCGCAGATCTTACGTTTATTGATTAAATTATAGGAGATTCCTCCCGGGAGGGCAATGTTGCGCTCCAAACTATCTTCAGAAATCATTCGACAAGACCATTAATTTTTGGTGAATAATGCCGATATATGAAGTATAATAAATTTTATTGCTTAGGACTTTTGGTATATGACTAAAGACTGGTCGAGGGGGACAGCACTTTCATGAAAGCAGAAGTAATCAATCCGTTTTTAGAGTCTGCGCGCATTGTAATTGAACAGGTGATCCAAGTCTCGCCGTCCACCGGTATGCTGGGGATTAAGGATATTGAACTGATCGATAATCATATATGGATTCAAGTGGGAATGACAGGTCAGCTCAGCGGGAATATTATCTTCGGGATTGCCGAACCGGTAGCACTTAAGATGGTGTCGGCCATGATGGGCGGTTATGTGATAACAGAGATGGATGAGATGGGCCAGAGCGCCATTTCTGAGCTGGGCAATATGATCAGCGGCAATGCCAGTACTATTCTCTCCAATCAAGGGGTCTCGGTAGACATTACCCCGCCGAAGCTGATGAAGTCCGAGGGTATGTCCATCCTGCCGCGCAAAGCATTGAGTATTCCTCTTCTGATGGAAGGCATCGGGGAGCTTGATATTCAGGTTATGATCTCTTAGGCAAATAATCGGGAGTTGAACCTATTCCATGGCAGTACAAGGCAAGATTGTGGTGATTACAGGAGCTTCCAGCGGGATTGGAGCGCTTACGGCACAGATGCTCAGCGAGCGTGGGGCGGTTCCCGTTCTGCTGGCCCGGTCCAGGGACAAGCTGCAGGCTGTTGCGGCGGGCATTCAGGGGGAGCATGGGCTGTTCGTCTGTGATGTGACCGATGAAACGGCAGTTAAGCATACCTTTGCGGAGATCCTGGAGCAATACGGCAGAATTGACATTCTGCTCAATAATGCCGGTTACGGCAAGTTTGCGGCTTTTACAGAGATGGAGTCTGAAGAGTTCGCCGACATGATGGATGTTAACTATATGGGAATTGTGCGCTGCACCAAGGCTGTCGTTCCTCATATGCTTACACGCGGCAGCGGTCAGATCGTGAATGTGGCTTCCATGGCCGGCAAAATCGGAACCGCACGCTCAGTGTCCTATACGGCCACCAAGCATGCCGTTCTCGGCTTCACCAATGCGCTCCGCCAGGAGCTTCGCAAGAGCGGTATTATTGTCTCGGCGGTGAACCCTGGACCTATCGCCACCGAATTCTTCAAGACCGCCGACCCTTCAGGCAATTATGAACGAAGCGTAAGCCGGATCATGATGACGCCGCAGCATGTGTCCGCGAAGATCGTCAAGCTGATGGACAAGGGCAAAGAGGAAGTGGATCTGCCCGGTCTGGCAGGCTTCGGCATCCGGCTCTATGGCCTGTTTCCGCGGCTGGCAGACAAGCTGACCTATAACCTGATGAACAGAAAATGACCAGAGAAGTATAGATCATAGTTACCGTCTGTGGCGTGAACGGCTTGTCCCCCTTTGGTATACAGGATGGTATGACCGTGTTAAATACGGCCCCAACTTAGATTTTATGGCCTTCCATTTGGTGGAGAGGCCTTTTTGGCATATAATGAACATATTATCTTAAGTGAAAAGGATGAAACCCTATTATGAATAAAGCTTCTTTTGCGGCTATCGGCATCCAGGAAGACCTTGCTGCCCGATTGTCTGAATTCGGCATCACCGAACCATCCCCTGTACAGGAGCAGACGATTCCGCTTCTGCTGGAAGGAAGAGATGTTCTGGCCGCATCCCAGACAGGAACAGGCAAGACACTGGCTTATCTGCTGCCGCTGCTGCAAGGGATTAACCCGGACTCGAAATCGGTGCAAAAGCTGGTGCTGGCCCCAACCCAGGAGCTGGCGATGCAAATTCTCCGTGAAGCGGAGCGCTACGGGGCACACCGGGGCATCCGGGCCATGGGGCTGATCGGCGGGGCGGCGATCAAGCGCCAGATTGACAAGCTGCGGGAGCATCCGCATCTGGTGGTAGGCACCCCGGGACGCATACGTGAGCTGATCGGGCTGCGCAAGCTCAAGATGCACGAGGTGAGCACAATTATTCTCGATGAGGCAGATCAGATGTTCCAGCTTAGCGGTGCAGGCGAAGTGACGAAGATCGTCAGCAGTGCGCTGCGTACGCGGCAGCTGGTCATGCTGTCAGCCACCATTGGACCGGAGACCCGTCTGCTGGCGAACCGGGAAATGAAGAATCCGGCGGAGGTGGGCATTGATCCGGAGATGATGACCGCAGCGAGCCTGGAGCATCACTATGTGGTGTGCGAGGAGCGGAACAAGATCGATATGCTGCGCCGGGTCATCCGCCACTACAAGCCGGAGCGGGCGATTGTGTTCGTGAACGCTACAGACGATATCGCAGAGGTGACCGCGAAGCTGAACCATCTGGGGCTTCCGGCTGCTGCGCTCTATGGAGATGCGGACAAGGTGACGCGCGCAAACGTGCTGACCCGCTTCCGGGACGGCAAGCTCAAGGTGCTGGTCGCCAGTGACGTAGCGGCACGGGGCCTGGACATTGAGAATCTGACGCTTGTCGTCAGCTTCGATCCGGCCTTTGACTCCGAGCACTATGTCCACCGTGCCGGACGGACCGGGCGCATGGGCAAACGCGGCTTATCCGTAACGATCGTTACGGAGCAGCAGACGTTCATCATGCGCAAATTCGCCCGCGAGCTGGATATCCAGCTGGACGAGCGGGCCATGGCCTTCGGCAAGGCGCTGGCGGAAGGCGAGCGCAGTGATTTAGGCGGCGGGGGCGGGAACGCCCGCCGCGAAAGCGTTGCCCCGCGCGGCGGCATTGCAGCGCGCACCGGCAAGCCGCAGGTGCGGACCTCGGCGGCTGGAACAGCAGCCGGAGGGACGGGCGGCGACGCGCCGGCAGGCCAGCCGGGCGCAGCGGCTGGCGGCAGTGGCGTTACGGCGCGGCGCGAGCAGCACCGGCCGGGAGTGAGCGCCGGCACGCGCAGCGCGGCGGGGCCCGGGGGCAAGGCCCGCAGCCAGGCGGAGCGGGATAAGAACCGCAAGAATAAGGGAGCCCCGAAATGGCTCAAGAACAAAACCCCGAGAGGTGACGGTCAATGAATACAGCTCCCGTATTGGAAATTACGGGCCTCAGCGGAGGCTACAGCCTGAATAAGCCGGTGCTGCATGACATCGGCCTGCAGGTGCAGCCCGGTGAGATGGTTGGGTTAATCGGACTGAACGGTGCAGGCAAGAGCACTACGATGAAGCATATCCTGGGACTGATGTCCCCGCATAAGGGTGAGATTACGGTACAGGGGAAGACGCGCAGCAGCGATCCTGAGAGCTACCACAGTGCGCTGTCCTTCGTGCCGGAGTCCCCCCTGCTCTATGAGGAAATGACGGTTCGTGAGCATGTAGAATTCACTGCCAGAGCGTATGGCGTGGAGCGCAGTGATTATGAATCACGCACCAGCCAGCTGGCTGCACTCTTCAATATGGAGGACAAGATGGATACCTTGTCCTCCCATCTGTCCAAAGGCATGAAGCAGAAGGTGATGATTATGTGCGCGTTCGTAGCGCGCCCGGCCCTGTATGTCATCGATGAGCCGTTCCTCGGCCTCGATCCGCTGGGTATCCGCTCCCTGCTGGATTTCATGCTGGACCTGAAGAAGTCCGGAGCTTCAATTCTGCTCAGCTCGCATATTCTCTCTACGATTGAGAACTATTGTGACCGGTTCATTGTGCTGCACGGCGGTAAGGTGATAGCGGAGGGAACCCTCGCCGAGATGACCGCGAAGGCCGGGCGGCAGGGCTTGAATTTGGAGCAGCTGTTCTACGAGCTGGTTCAGGGAGGGAAATGATATGGATTTGAAGGAGCTGCGCCGGCAGCGGCGCAGCCGGTTCACAGGAAGCCTTGTCCCTTATGTGGGATATATCATACAGAGCGGTGTCGCCATGGTGTTCCTGCTGGTGCTGATTATTTTCTCCGCCTGGTACACAGCGCTGCTGCGCGATATTCCGCCTGGCATACCGATCCGCTGGATTATGTTCGTCCTGCTGGTGCCCGCGGCGGTACACAGCAGCTTCCGGACGTATCTGCAGACCCCGGATACGATCTTCCTGCTGCCGCAGGGCCACCGGATGAGAGAGTATTTCGCCCCGTCCTGGGTCAGCGGCAATGTGTGGAAGATTCTGCGCCTGGCCTTTATCCTCATTACATTATGGCCGCTGTACATACGCACCGAGGAGTCACCCCGGGGGCTGCTGGCTACCCTGCTGGTGCTCATTCTGGTCAAGCTGTTATCCAGCTACGGGTTATGGCGGGAGACGGCGATGCTCTCCCGCCCCGCTGCCGCAGGCTATAACCTGCTGCGCTGGGCAGTCGGCGGTCTAATGGTCGGGGCATGGCTATGGCAGCCGTCCATGCGCGCCCTGATCTTCATCCTGATTCTGGCCGCAACCTATGCGGCCGCGCTGGCCGTTCCCGGCCGGCACGCTGTTCCGTGGGAACGCCTGATCACCATGGAGAAGAACCAGGGGACCCGGGCGCTGATGGTCCTCGGCTGGTTCGTCGATGTTCCGGGACGCGAGCAGCGGGTCTATGCCCGCCGTTATCTGTCACGTTGGGGCAGCGGCCTGAGTTGGCAGCGGGATTCAGCCTACCGGTTCCTCTTGACCAAAAGCTTCGCCCGGGGTGACGTCTTCGGCATCGTCCTGCGGATGGCTGTGCTGGATCTGTTCCTGGTGTGGATGATGAAGGACAGCTATCTCGGCAGCGGCATCTATGTATTCTTCCTCTTCCTGATGGGCATTCAGCTGACGGCGCTGCGCAAGCTGCACAGCGAATCGTTCTGGCTGACCGTCTACCCGCTGCCGGAGGGCAGCAAGGGCAAGGGAACGATCCAGTTTGTATTCCGGGCCCATCTGGTCCTGGCGCTGCTGACCGGATTGCCGCTCCTGCTTCAGTTAGGGCAGCGCCCGCTGGAAGTGCTGGCGACCTTCGCCTGCGGATTCCTGCTGGCGTATCTGTTCAAGGCCAACTCCACCCGCAAGGAAGCGCGTATGGATGAAGACGACCTGTAGAACAGATTGCAGCAGCCGACAAGGCGTGCCCGCAAGCGGGTGTGCTTATCACAAATGGCCTCAGACTCTCGCGGATGCGGAGTCTGGGGCCATTTTTAGAAGATAAGAATGTATAAAAGGGAATTCCCTCTTCATATCAGGTGGAGCAGGGAATGCTATAACACGTGGATCGGAGAGAGCACGCAGCTCCCTCCAGGGGACTCACTCCCTGTTAGACAAAGAGTGAACGGCTGATGATGACCAGCAGGATAAAGAGAACCAGGATCGCTCCAGTGCTTGTGAACCCGCCGCCGTATCCGTATCCGCCTCTAACTTCTTCGCTCATGTTCATTCCCCTTTCGCGTGTGAGTTGTTGTACTTGAGTACATCGTATTGTATGTGCGGAGGGCAGAACGTGTATAGGCCAATGCCGTAGCACCGGGCAAAAAAAATCAGCCCCGGCCTTCCGGGGCTGACGCAGGTATGCACAGGCGGATGATCAGGCCTTCTCCAAATCACGGATGCCCGCATAGACCAAATCGAACAGATCTTCCAGCTGATCCTCCTCGATACAGGAGAAGGCAATGCGCAGGTCGCTCTCGCCAAGGGCGATGGTGCCCAGGCCGTAGGTGTGAATCAGGTGAAGCCGCAGATTCTCCGCAGAGACGGTAAAGAGCTTCAGGCACATGAAGTACCCGGAGTTGAACGGATAATACGTCCATACATCATCGCCGTATTTACCGCTGTCCAGCAGTGCCTTCACTTTGTTGGCCCGGCCTTTCATGATGAGGAATTTCTCTTCCTTCTGGGCTGAGAATTCCGGCGCCTTCAGCGCGTCCAGCACGAAGGTCTGCGACGGATGCGCGCCGCTGGAGATGGTGGCCCGGATAATGCCCAGGGTTTTTTGTTCCAGCGCAGCCAGCAGCTCCTTGTTCTCCGAAGCGTAGGTGATGAAGCCGACGCGGAAGCCCCAGACGAATTCTTCTTTGGTGGCTCCGTCAATCTTGACCGCCAGCACGCGCGGATGCAGATTCGCCAGCTTGCCGAACAGGGATTCCTTGAGTGAATCCTCGAAAAAAAGTCCGAAATAAGCGTCATCGCTGACCACTACCACATTAACGCCTTCTTCGGCAGCACGCAGGATAGCGGCAACAATGGCCTCGCCTTCTGCAAGGCCTGGCGTATATCCGGTTGGATTATTCGGGAAGTTAAGGAGGACGATGGCTTTGCCGCGGTCCTTCTGGGCCAGCAGGGCATCCAGCAGCCCTTCGCTGTTGAAGCTCATGTCCTCCGTGAAGAGCGGGTAATTCACGGTTTCAGTCTGGCGGCGGATGCCAAAGGTCAGCTCGTAGTTCTCCCAGTTTTTGTCCGGATAAATGACGGCATCCCCTTGCTCTGCGAACAGATCGGCAACGATGCTAAGCCCGTGGGTCAGCGCATTCGTGACGATTGGATTACTGAAGGACTTGCCTTCAAGCGACGGATTCTCCCGCAGCATCTTCTCCCGCCAGACAGAGCGAAGCTCAGGCTTGCCTGCTGGAGGTGCATAGCCGTACAGGTCCTTGGGGCTGAAGGCGGAGAGCTTATCCTGGATTACGCCAAGGTGCATCGGCAACCCGTTCTCGGTAGCAATCCCGATGGTGGCGTTATACTTTTTAGCATGAGCCGTTGCCTCTGCGGATTGGCTCAGAATCCCCTCTTTGGGAAAATAGATCGCTTTACCGAGACCAGAGAGCATATTGTACACATGTTCATTGCCTGCCTTGATGCTGTCATTCAATTGTCCAGCCAGTGGATTCATCAGTTTCATCCTTCCGGTATTCTTCTGGGATATATACGCTAACATTGCCTAACATTATAACACCGCGGATTGCCCCCGTCACTTAGGAATGCTGCGTTTTCATAAATAGTTTTGGAAACGAAGCGGCGTCCCGTCCCCATGCGCAGCCCAGAAGATGTACAAATGGGAACCGGACAAGGTATTATGAAAAGTAAGCTTACGCTATATCTATAGGAGGGAATCATATGCTGCATGCATCGCCATCCTCTTTTGTAATCCTCCCGGCCCTGGCGAAGATTGTCTGTGAACCGGGCTGGAAGTGGCAAAAAAGAGAGAAGCCGCTGCAAAATTACGATTTATTCTACGTCTGGAGCGGGGAGGGGACTGTTGTGCGCGGAGGAGTGCCCTATCAGGTAGGGAAGGGAAGCTGCTTCCTGTTCCGTCCGGGGGATTATACCAGCGCCACACATAATCCGCAAAAGCCGCTTGTGCTTACATATATTCATTTCGATGTTGCCGAAGAGGTGACCGAGGTGCCGGCGTTCTACCACGAGCTAAGTGAGACGGTGGAGTTCGAGCATCTGCTGGCCCGTTATGTCCGGCTGTTCCTGGTGCAGACCTACGCTGCGGAGGAGGAGGGCCGTCTGATTCTGAAGCAGCTCATGATTCATCTGCTGCGGCAGGATCAGGCAAGGCCGGTCGAGCGCCATGTCAGCAACCAGCTGGCGGAGGTGATCCACGAGGTCGCCAACTATGTCAGCCAGCATCCCGGGGCGGCGCACCGGGTAGAGGATCTGGCCGCCCGTGCAGGGCTGTCCCCTCGCTATTTCTCGATCAAGTTCAAGGAGATCACCGGCTCCTCGGTCCAGTCCTATGTGATTCGCGCACGGATCGAACGGGCTCAGCATCTGCTGCTGTATGCGGGCATGAACGTCACGGAGGTGGCGGATGCGCTCGGCTACAGGGACATCTTCTTTTTCAGCCGCCAGTTCAAGCAGCATACCGGGAAGAGCCCATCGGAGATTCGCTGAAGCGGCGGGGGAGTATTGTGCTGAGTGTTATAGGTGCTTCGGGTGCTTGATGTGCTGTATGTGCTATGTGCGCCATCCGTGCTATGTGTGCTGTTATGCTACGGGTGCTTGATGTGCTATGCGTGCCATGTGTGCTGTGTGTGCTATGCATGCCATCCGTGCTATGCGGACCGTGAGGACCTTAATTTGCGAAAAAGGCACTTATTCCGCCCGCTGCGGACTCAGGGGCCGTTATTATGCAGATTGGGGCCGAAATGGAGGCGTATGGGCTAACTTAAGAGCATCTGAGTCCGCTTGCCCTGCGTGATCTGGCAGAATCACTGAAATAGCGGCTCTCCAGTCCGCAAGGCAGGCCTGAAGTTGAAGCGGACACTGCGCTGTGACAAAATAAAGGAAAGCACAGCCAAAATATACACGGGAGAAGGAGAATACTTATGTACGAAATAGTCCTGATACGGCATGGAGAGAGTGAATACAACCGGCAGAATCTGTTTACGGGCTGGAATGATCCTGATCTGACGGAGAAGGGTGTTGAAGAGGCGAAGAAGGCGGGCAAGCTGCTGAAGGATGCCGGATATACCTTCGATCTGGCATTTGCCTCGGTGCTGAAGCGTTCGATCAAGACGCTGAACTACATCCTGGATGAGATGGATCTGCTGTGGATTCCCGTGCAGAAATCCTGGAAGCTCAATGAGCGCCATTACGGTGCATTGCAGGGCCTCAGCAAAAGTGAAACCGCACTTCAATACGGTGAGGAGCAGCTCCATATCTGGCGGCGCAGCCTCTCGGTCCGCCCTCCGATGCTGGAGCCGGATGATCCGCGTTATGCCAGACATGATATCCGCTACAAGGAAGTGCGTCCGGGTGACATCCCGCGCGGCGAGAGCCTGGAGGATACCGTCCACCGGGTCGGGGATTTCTGGACCAACCGGATTGTGCCGCTCATCCGCAAGAAGGAGCGGGTTCTGATCTCGGCGCACGGCAACACGCTGCGGGCCCTGATCAAGTATATGGAGGATATCGACGAGACCGCACTGCTGGATCTCAATATCCCGACCGGCGTTCCGCTGGTCTACAAGCTCGACGACGATGTGAAGCCAATCAGCCGCTTCTACCTCGGCGAACCGGAAGAGGTGCAGCAGAAAGCCCGCGAGGTGGCGAATCAGAGTAAGGTTACGGAGTAAGGGGGCGGCGCTGCGCCCAGCTTAGCATAGAGGATGATAAAGGGAGTATTCCAGCCATTTAATGGCGTTGGGATACTCCCTTTTTTGACATTTGTGTGACAAACGTTTGTTAATAAATAGGGATAAGGGTCCGATAAATTACAATAGCCAGCAGCTAATGACACGTGTCTAAAGTAGTATCTTTTAACATATGTCATTATTCGACATCAATATAAAAAAAAGAACAAAAATTATTATTGTTGAAATTATAGTAAAAGAATACTCTGTTTAAGTATGTAATCCAGATGGAAATTTATTTAATAGGAGGAAATTTTTTTGAAGAGGATAGCCATATTATTTTTAGTTTTATCTATCTTGACTGGAAATGTGAGCCAGATGTCTAGCTATGCTACTGCTAGCGGGGCTACTAAAGGTGGCGTTCTCACAGAGAATAAGCCAGCGCTCGAAACTGGTGATTTGATATCTTCGGTATCGAAGGAAACTAAGGACGCAGTGGGTGAAATATTATCGTCGATGACAGTAACACAGGATACTTACAGTAAAAATATGAGAGGGAAATACATAGTCAGCTTGAAGGAGAATTACCAGGTAAATGTATCTAGCGTAGTTTACAGTGTATATGAAGAGAAATACGAGTTAGGTCTGAAGAATAGTGCACTAGACCTGAGTCCCTTAGCGGAGATGAGAAAACAGCAATACGATCAAGATCTTGCGCAAAAAGTTAATTTATATCATGTGAAGGATCTGGAAAGTGCTAATGCTCTGTATATGGAGTTGCATCCCGAGGAAGTCAATCAGCTGCTTGCAAATCCAATGGTTGCTGCAGTAGAAGAAGATAAACCAATACAAATTGCAGAACAGAGAACACTCACCAAGGTAGAAGAGCAGCCAATTAAAGAATCTTCACAAACCATTCCTTGGGGAATTCACTCGTCAGGTTCATATATAACCAGACAAGCAGTAGGTTCAGGTGATGGCCAGATCAAAGTGGCAGTCTTTGATACGGGAATATCTAACCATCCGGACCTGAATCTTGCTGGCGGGGTTAGTTATGTAGAATCTGCGGATAGTTATGAGGATGATAAGGGGCATGGAACACATATTGCAGGTACAATTGCCGCCTCGGATAATTCCTTCGGAGTAGTAGGTATGGCACCGAATGCTGAGCTATATGCAGTAAAGGTAGCCGACTCTTCTGGCGACGGATATACAAGCTCGGTTATTCAGGGTATTGAATGGGCGATCAATCATAAGATTAATATCATTAATATGAGTTTTGTATCTGCGCAGTATAGTGAAATGCTGCACAAAGCCATTCAGAAGGCGACATCCGCTGGTATTATTATTGTTGCTGCAGCAGGAAATAATGGTTCCGGGGAAGACACCGTGCAATATCCTGCTAGATACCCTGAGGTTATTGCTGTTGGTGCGATAGAATCATCACACCACCGTACGGACTTCTCAGCTACAGGCGATGAACTGGATATTTTAGCACCGGGTTTTGGCGTGATAAGTACAACAATGAATGGAGAGTATGGTGTTTCCTCGGGAACATCCAACGCCGCAGCGCATGTCACGGGTGCTGTGGCATTATTGTGGTCTCACCATCCATCGCTGAACGGGCAGGAAGTTATTGATAAGTTATATGAAGCGGCAACCCCGCTCGAAACATCACATGAAGCCGGTCACGGAATTGTTAATATTGCCAAAGCAGAAGGGGTTATTACAGGGTCAATTGCCCCATTATCGGAAGAAAATCTATCAGGACTTAATACGATCATTCCTTCTATTCCAGATAGTGAAATAGGAATCGCCTCTTACGACCCTAAGAATGACGGTGCCTCTATCCATCCTGGGGATTCGGTTACAGTCTCCCTAAAGCTGGAAGGAGATGAGCATGGAGAGAACCCGCATCAAAAAGTTGAGGTGGAAGTTACTTCTGCCTCCAATCCGCTTCAGGTCATTGCAAGTAAAACGATAACTGGAGTGGCACTGGATAAGGATATTCCCTACACTTGGCAGACTTCTTCATCCACGCCTACCGGTACGTATAAAATAAAATACAAATTTCCTGCCGTACCTTCAGGATTATATGACTACCAGTTTACAGTTTATGTAACTGAAGCAGGTATAGGGCAAGATACTTTTGAACCTAATGATACCTTTATAACTGCAAAAAATGTATTTCCTAAAAACAGTTATATCTCTTACATTTCTTCAGCCAGTGATGTGGATTATTACAAACTGACAGCTGAAGAGACAGGACAAATCCCTATCGGATTAACCATTCCATCTAAAGTTGACTATGAACTTGATATTTATACTGCGTCCGGACTTCCCGTATGGAGCTCCTCCAATGGCACTGGCGTGGCAGAGCATGTAGATTTACAAATTACCAAAAATGAAGTGTATTACCTTAAGATCACTGGCTTCAGCGGCCAATTTAGCAACTCACCGTATACGTTGACTTTGGGATCTATTGAGACTCAACCGTTTGCAGTTCCTACTGGTCTGAAAACGGCAGCCTATGCTAATAGTATAAAGCTTACCTGGGATTCGATGCCTGAGGCAACGCTCTATAAACTCCGGATTAACGGTGTGGAGAAAGGTACCTCTAACGTTAATTCATATACATTTTTAAACTTGGTGTCTTCACAGGGGTATCTCTTGGAAGTAGCCGCAGTTTATCCTAAAGGCAGCAGCGCCTATGCCTCCGTTCAGGCTTCAACTACCTTGCCAGAACTAATTGTGTATCAGCCGCAGGATGTAAACCAGGCCTCTCTCAGCACACAGCTGTTCAGCTTTAAGCCAGCTACAACCGGAGTGTACCGGATTTTCACTAGTCCGTATCAAGGTAACGGTTCTGTAGTGGATACTGAACTCTCAATATATAACAATTTACAACTCAATAAGCAGCTTGCAGTGAATGATGATACGAATGATACGGTCTTCTCAGAGATCCGAATCAGCCTCATTGGCGGACAGACCTACTATGTCAAAGTAAATGGTTTTGATACAACTGCTTTGCGTACTAGAGTTACTGCAGATGTCATCAGCTCAAGCATTCCTTACATTCAGCAAGATCATCCTGTTGATATTAACGAACAGGCCGGGAACAGTAATGTATATGTCTTCGTTCCTGGAAATACTGGTAGATTCCGAATAAACACTAACCGTTACGGAGGAAGCGCTAGTTCAAAGGCTAACGATACGGATCTCTCTGTATATGCGAGTGTAGATATGGAAGAACCTATCACCGGTGGTCATAACGATGATAAAGCAGACTCCGTGTTCTCGGAGGTGACTGTGAATCTCAGTGCTGGTGTTCCATACTATATTCGTGTAAATGAAGCAAATGGCGGTAAAACTTATGCACGGTTGCTGGTAACGTCAGC
Source organism: Paenibacillus sp. FSL P2-0136 (assembly GCF_037975325.1). Taxonomy (NCBI): domain Bacteria; kingdom Bacillati; phylum Bacillota; class Bacilli; order Caryophanales; family Paenibacillaceae; genus Paenibacillus; species Paenibacillus sp. FSL P2-0136. Next base: position 5,821,369 of record NZ_CP150244.1, on the reverse strand, counting down.
TGGACAAACCGCGTTTACAGTACTGAAAAGCAGGACACCCATTGATTTATCCAAGGCAAGCGGGGAAGAAGCCTATCTGCAGTTTACACCTGCATCAACAGGCAAATATCGTTTCTTTACTTCCAATTATCAGGCGACTTCACAGTTAAATGATACCGAAATAGCTCTGTATTCGGATTCTGATTTAACGACATTGCTGGATGCTAATGACGATGCTACAGATTACAGGCCCTACGGAGAGCATTTCTCTAAGCTAGAAATGAATCTAACTGCCGGCGTCACCTACTACGTTGCTATAAGCAGCTTTGGTTCGGTAAATGGATTGCAGACAAGGTTTACAGTCGAGAATATGGAGCATAGCAGCCCAGGTACTGCAGCAAGTCTTCCATTTGGGGAAATTGTGACTACAGATTCAGATGGTGCTCCGCTCGCAATTTCATCTTTATATGATATGGATTACTACAAAATAGATTTGACTGCCCCAGATCAGGTCAGCTTATATCTGTCTCAGGGTGACGGCACCATTGAGGATTCCTACGGAAATATCAGGGGATACTTCAGTGCCGAGGGGCAGATGTCATTTGACCTGGATGCAGGGACATATTATCTGAAGATTCAAAGTGGTTGGGAAGGCCCGGCTTGGAGCTTCTCCAAGTTTGAATATGAACTGTCAGCAGATATTAATATTATTGAGTACACAAAGGGCGAAAGTGAGTTCTTGTCTACCTTGCGTGCTCTGAAAGCAAGCGCAGTGAAAAGCTTCGATGCTACGCCTGGCAGTAAAGGTTCTGTCAAAGTTCAGTATAAAAACAAGGTGAATAATACTAGCCTTAAAGTAGAGATTAAAACAGCCAATCTAGCAAATGGGTTAAGTGTTTATGAATATACCACGGGAGGAAGCTTCAACAAGGATACACTGACCGATATTATCTGGAATGGATCGGTTGATTCTAAATCACCTGATAAATATTGGTATGCAAATTATACAGACTCAATCTCAGGACCGCCTCAATACTGGGCAAAGGATGGTTTATATAAAATATTTGTATCACGTTTGGAAGGGAGTAAAAAGAAACAAACTCAGGAATTCCTAGTACAGGTAATCAACGATCCATTAAATGGATTAAATATTATTCCGCTGCCTCCAACTATTGAAAAAGGGAAAAAGATCACTTCGAAAACCAGTAATTGTAAGTCGTGTAAAAACTATTTTGAGCGTTATATTTTGCATCCAAATGATCATGCCTATGAATTGACATATGGAACATGGTTTGCTGAGGTTTACGGGATGACAGGTATCCAGCAATTTTCTGCTGGCGCATTAGCTTTAGCTACTTGTAGTGAAGGTAATGCAAAAGAGCGATTACAGTGTACCTTAAGTAATATCGGGATGATACCGATATTGGGTGAAGGTGCTGATGCCATTAATGGCGTGATTTACTTTGTAAATGGTGATTACCTTGATGCTTTATTATCAGCCGGAGCGGTTGTTCCATTCATAGGGAACTTTGTAACAGCAGGAAAGAAAATATCATATACCGCGACTAAACGTGTTGAATTAGTCTTTAAATTGAACCCTTGCGGGTGCGTTCCTGAAGGAACTGAGATCATTACCAAAGATGGGCCAAAGCCGATAGAACAGATTCAGATTGGAGATCTTGTATTAGCGAAGGATACAGATACCGGCAAGCAAGCGTATAAACCTGTCGTCAATTTATTTAGCAGAGAAAATACTGAGATTTATAATCTTGGAGTTCAAGGTAAAACAATTCAAAGCACAGGTAACCATCCATTCTGGGTGATAGGAAAAGGCTGGGTAACCGCTGATGAGTTAGCTCCAGGGGATTTATTAGAGACGCAAATAGGCGATACAGTTGTTTTGGAGTCTGTTGCATTAAGTGATACTTTATCCAAGGTATATAATTTTGAGGTAGAAGAGTTCCACACCTATTATCTCTCAGAGTTTGCTTTATTGACTCATAATTCAGCGGAAGCTTGTCAACTTTCTAATTATAGTAAAATTGTACCTAAAAGGTTAACAGCCAGAACCACGGGTGCACAATCTACTATTCTGGCTGGAGAAATTACAAAGGCAACAGGATTAGCCAAGCCTTTCAATTGGGCGGCACATCACATTATTCCGTATAAGCCTTCAAATGTTTGGGCTGTTAAATTGCATGCTATTATGAAAAAATATAATATTGATCTTAATTCATCAGCAAACGGAGTGTTTTTGCCCCCAGCTGGTAATAAAGCAGATGTATTAGTTATTGACGAATTTACAATTTCCACTCACACAGGTTCACATGGAATAAGCTATTATGAGGATTTATACAAAATGCTAAGCGTTGTTGAAGATGATGGTGTTGATGCAGTACTAGATACAATCAATGTGATGAGAGAAAAGTTGCTTACTGGTGAGTATAAACTATACAGAGCAAAGAATTAGGAGGAGAAAATGAGAGTATATAGTTTAAGATCCATTGAAGATTCCAGTGATTTAATGCTGGACAAGTCTGTGAGTGCAGAGCATCCTATAGAGTTGAAATTTAAAGGGCAATCTAAAATGCCGATGTGGACGCCACCGCTCTTGTACACTAATAATAAAAGGAAATACAATGATTTTCCAAGATACTTATCTGGACAACCAATTGTATCAGAGAAGGTAAAGGATATTTTATTTCCAATTCTTGCGGAAGAAGTTGAAATTCTTCCTTTAGCTCATCCTGAATTAAACTTGTTTATGCTTAACATCACCAATGTCATCGATTGTGTTGACTATAACCGCTCAGAAATTAAGCTTACTGGGAAAGGAAACTTTGCACGATTTATTAAATTTGTTTTTGACTTTTCAAAAATACCTGAAAAAACCTATATGTTTAAAATCAAGGAAACAGCTGTCGTCCAAGTTTTCGTAACTGAAGCATTTAAAGACCTTGTAGAACTCCACGGCCTTAAGGGCTTGGATTTCTCGGAGGTTTACGATTCAGCTTTTACTGCAGAAAAAGAAGAAGAACAGAAACAGAATTATCAAGCAGCTCTTGATTCTATTGAGCACAGCAAAGGGACTGAGTTTTCTTATGATGAGGCTCGTATTCTTATGGAGCAGGGAAAAGCGGTTGCCAGCGGAAAATGGAGAATGCAACTAGATGAGAATGGGGAATTGTGGATAGCAGATCTGACTCCAGCTTTGGTGTATGACTGGGGACAGCCGATTTATATTCCTCCAGTGTTGATGCTGTTACAATGGCACGAAGTAGAAAAGTACGATATTAAATAATAGAGTTCGGAGGAATGAAATGTACTCATTAAAGCGGCCTTTTACATTTATCATAAGTTTAATTCTTGTTTTTACACTTCTTATCCCCGGTATTGGAACAGGAACACTTTCGGCGGCAGCCGCTGAGGGTGTTCCTGTAACCGTACATCAACTCAAAGGCAGTCTAAATGTTAATGGCATTTATTACGGGACAGTAGAACTTGGGCTCACCATTCAGAATCCGGGCTCTGGCGTTTCTTCAACCCGCTATAGTTTGGATGATGGAGGATCTTGGCTAACCTACAGTCAACCGATATCTTTCTCAGATAAAAAAGTATACCATATTCTTTATCAGTCCATTGGACTAAATAACAATAATGAAGCACCTAAAGAAGTTTCCTTCACCATAAAAAAAGATAATTTCCCTCCAGAGACATCTGTTTCAGTGAATGGAACGTTAGGACAAAATTCTTATTACAACAGCAATGTTACAGTTTCTCTTAATGCAACCGATGCGCATTCAGGAATACAATATTCTGAGTATAGTTTCAATGCGGGACAGACATGGAATAAGTACACCACTCCTTTTACTGTGGAAGGGCCTAGTACAATCATCTACTACCGTTCAACGGATGTTGACGGGAACGTGGAAAAAGCAAAAAAAACGAAGATCAGTGTGGATAAGGAGCCACCGTCTTCTCCTGACTTCAATATTAGTCCGGATGTGTGGAGTAACTCTTCGTTCACCGTTACTATAACGGATGGTGTTGACAGTCAGAGCGGTACTTTAAAATCACAGTATCGTGTAGGAAATTCTGGTCAGTGGCTTGATTATTCCCAACCTGTAGAAGTAAGCGGGAATGGACTGATGAATATATATGCCCGGACACTGGACTATGCCGGAAACAGCAGTGTGATAGCCGAACATACATTGCAGTTTGATGAAACAGCTCCTACTGTGCCATTAATTGGTCTTAGTACTTCCGATTGGACTAATGAACCAGTCTATATCAATCTGGATGGTGGTACAGATGCTGAAAGTCAAGTTCGAGGCTACGATTATAAAGTAGGTACGGCTACGGAGTGGATTGAATATGTTAATTCATTTCCTGTCCGTAGCGAGGGACTTACCAAGGTGTATGCCCGGACGATTGACATGGCGGGAAATCTAAGTGCAATTGCAGAAGGCACTGTTAAGATCGATTTAACTCCGCCGGTTGCACCTGCGAATATTTTTAAAATTAATCAGTTTGGAACTTCAGCCCTGATTCGCTGGTCAGCAGGTTCGGATAGCCTATCAGGAGTGAACGAATATGAAATTTTAAATGGAGAAGAATTGCTTGGAATCACCAAGAATCAGCAGATTAAGCTGGAAAATCTTCGTCCGAATGAGAAATATTCAATTACTGTAGTAACTATAGACAATGCCGGAAACGTTTCCGAAGAAACTATTCCACTGGTTTTCTTCACCAGCAGTATTGCGGTATCGGGATACCGTGATCATAACTTTGCCCTGAATAATAAGGGACAGGTCTGGGGCTGGGGGCTTAACAATAAGGGACAATTGGGAGATGGAACCCTCACAACCCGCAATATTGCGACAAGAATCTCGGCACTCGATAGTTTCTCTATGATCTCCTCCGGATTGACACAAAATATTGGGCTACGTGCCGATGGGAGTGTGTGGACCTGGGGACAAAGTAGTTACGGTAATAATTTATCCTTGCAGCCTGTAACCGGACTTGATCATATCGTATCTATCTCCTCTGGCCTCGGACACTTCGTGGCCCTGAAAGAGGATGGAACGGTCTGGACCTGGGGGAATAACGGTTTTGGACAACTGGGCATTGGAACGATCAATAGTTCAGCTACTCCTGTGCAAGTCAGCGGGTTGTACTCGGTTGTCTCAATTGCTGGCGGATATTACAACACTATGGCATTGAAAGAAGATGGCACAGTGTGGATCTGGGGGGATGGCTCCAGGGGGATTCTTGGATATCTCCCAACTGCTGAATATAAGCAGCTTACTCCTTTGCAGGTTCAGGGGCTGGAAAATATTATTCAAATTGATTTCTCTTATATGCATGGGGCGGCTCTAAAGAAGGATGGAACCGTATGGACCTGGGGCTTCAACGCATATGGACAGCTAGGCAACGGATCAACTTATGATGCCCCGGTCCCGGCCAAGGTTCAGAATCTGAGCAATATTATCAAAATATCTTCCTCTTATGCCCATAATCTCGCGTTAACGGGTGAAGGTAAGGTCTGGAGCTGGGGTGACAATGCTCATGGTGAATTGGGAGATGGTACAGTTGTACAAAATAGACTAGTACCTGTTCGAGCTGCGCACTTGGATGGAATTGCCGATATTGAGGCTGCTGAGTTTTACAGCTTTGCTGTTAAAATGGACGGCTCACTGTGGGCATGGGGAGTTAATGGTGATAGCCAATTGGGAACAGGAAATATGATTTTGCAGCGTACTCGTACCTTGGTAAGCGGGATAGATTATCCGGTGGACACTGTGGTTCCCGCTGCGCTCCATTTGACGACAACTGGTAAAACAGCAACAACAGCTGTACTTTCCTGGAATGAGGCTTCCGATAACCATGGCATTAAAGAGTATCTGGTTTATCGCGGAACAAATCTGATTCAGGCACTCCCTGTTGACGGGAACTCCATTGATTCGGTAACCGGGTACACGGCTACAGGTCTTGCACCTGGAACAACATATACCTTTTCGGTTAAGGCAAGGGACTATGCTAACAATATTTCGGCTGCAAGCAATGAGGTTTCGGTAACGATGGAGGCTTCCGCACCAATGGCGGTCTCGGCAGGATCCGATCAAACCTATGCCTTGAAGAGTGACGGTTCTGTCTGGGCATGGGGGAATAACTACCAAGGGCAATTAGGGAATGGGACAGCAACTTCGTCTAATAAGGCGATCCAGACTGTGAACCTTACCTCAATAACTGCAGTCTCTGCCGGCGGGTCTTACGGATTAGCCCTTAAAAGTGATGGTTCCGTATGGGGCTGGGGGGATAACTCTTTGGGGCAACTTGGATACCAGCCTGTTGCCTATCAGCAGTATAAGCCTACTAAAATTGAAAACTTCAACTCTGTTACAGGCATTTCGGCAGGTCAAACCCACTCTCTGGCGCTGAAGAGTGACGGAACGGTGTGGGCATGGGGATCGAATTATTATGGTGAATTAGGACTTGGAACTACAGGGAATAAATATGCTCCAACAAAGATCCCTTCACTAAGCGGAGTGAAAGCTATAAGTGCAGGTATGTTCTACAGTTTGGCTCTTAAGAATGACGGCAGTGTCTGGGCATGGGGAATGAATATGAACGGACAATTAGGAAACGGTTCTACAACAGATTCAATGATTCCAGTAAAAGTGAATTCATTGGTCAATGTGAGCAGTCTTTCAGCAGGGTTCTACCATGCGCTTGCTCTAAAGACAGATGGAACCGTCTGGGCCTGGGGAAGTAATTCGTATGGGCAACTTGGGGATAGGACTTATACGGACCGTTCCAACCCTGTAAATGTAACTTCTATTAGCGGAATTACGCAAATTTCTGCGGGTATGTACCATAGCATTGCAAAGAAGGATTCGGCTCTCTACAGTTGGGGCTATAATGCTTCTGGACAGTTAGGCAATAACAGCACTAGTCCTACATCTTCTCCTATTACTGTTTCCGCTTTAACTAATATTAAAGACATAGACGCGGGTGTTAGTCATAATGCAGCGATTGATGGAAATGTAGTGAAGACTTGGGGGGGCAACAGTAGCGGAGAGCTTGGGAATGGAAGCTCCAGCAATTCCAGAGTTCCGGTAACTGTTTTGGGGTTAACACCAAGTCAAACTACTTCTCTCAAGACTATAAGCAGCAGTACGCTTGTGACAAAAGATTTAATTGTAAGCGGAGAGGCCGGACAGAGTCTTTATAAGAACATAAAATTCCCTGAAGGGTTTGTAATGCCAGACCTCATTGCACCTACTGCTCCTACACATGTGGGGATTACGAAGAATTCAAGTGCAGCTACTTTGCAATGGGAAGAATCGAAAGATAACAAGGGTGTCAAAGAATACTGGGTATTCATTAACGAAAAACTTGTGCTAAAAACTACTGCACATGAAGGAATTGAATTACAGCTTCCTGAAAATGAGGTTATCTCAATTACGGTTATTGCTGTAGATGAGGCGGGAAATGTCTCGAACCCAAGTATGCCTGTATCTCCTTAACAACTACATGAGAAGGACCTTCAGATTATGAAGGTCCTTCAAAAGGAGCAAAATCAGTTTGTCAAATAATGTGAAGAAACAAAGAAAAGGTTCAAAGATAAACAGATCAATACTCATGGCTTCTGCTATTTTTGCAGTCATTTTGATTGGATTAATATCGATTGTAGCCATAGATCATACATCAGGCCAGTCCTATTCAGTGGAAGAAATGCCTAACTATACTCAAATTAAAGGTGAATATCAGACGGAAGGGCTGAAGTATGAAAAACAGCCTCATCTCGGTGACTCCAAGGCAAAAGTAAAGGTTGTTGAATTTGCTGATTTTAAATGCCCGGCCTGCAAAAAATGGAAAGATAAGAATATGCAACGATTCATAAGTGAGTTCATAGACACAGCAAAAGCTGAGTTTTTTTTCATCAACTACGCTTTCATAGACCGTGACTCTATTCTAGCCGCGAGTGCGGGGGAAGCGATTGCTAAGCAGGATAACAATAAGTTCTGGGAGTTTTATGACATTCTGTACAAACACCAAGGGGATGAAAGCAAGATATGGGCGACAGAGTCTTTTTTGCTTGATTTAGTGAAGGAAAATATGAAGGATATTGATTATGATTTGTTTGAAAAAGACTTAAAGAGCCATACCTATATGCTTGATGTAAAGGAGGATTACAAAACCGCAGGTCACTATGGAGTTAATGGTACACCGCAATTTATGGTAAACGGAGAATTATTGCCTGATTCATCTTATGAAGGTTTGGCTAATGCCATTAATAAACAATTGAAAGTCATATCGGGGGAATAAAGTTGGAAACAGAGGTTGAAAAAGAACCACATGTATATCCACCGCTACGGCCATCAGGTCTCGGAGGCTGGCTGGTGCTGGTGCAGATCGGATTAATCGCAACATTAATTCAAGTATCGTATCAGCTGTTGAACTACAATATTCCCAGCTTTAGCCAGGAGTATTGGGGGATTCTGGCATCCCCGCAAGGGGAAATGTACCATCCGCTCTGGGCGCCGGTGATTATATTTGAAGCGGCTGCGAACGGAGTGCTGCTGTTGCTTACTGTTTTTACTTTGATTTTGTTTTATCAAAAAAAGGCACTCCTGCCGCGTATGATGATTATCCTCTATTCCGTCAACCTGCTGATCGGGATCGTTGATTATGTGCTCGTGATGAATATTCCTGTTGCCAGTGAGCTGGAGGATGGAAGCAGTATGCGTGATCTGATTAGAGCGTTATTCACCTGTGTGATATGGACAGCCTACTTCCGGAAATCGGAGCGCGTAAGATACACCTTTATCCGGTAAAAAAGCCTGACGAACGCAACCTATGCGCTAACCCGGAAGCTTCATTTAGAGTTCAAAAAAACCCGTCCAAGGTACACGAATTCGTGTCCTTAGTCGGGTTTTGTGCTGTGCGGAAAGTGTAATCCTGTCCTATTATCAGTTGTGACGTTCGTGCAGGATCAGGTCCGGCAGAACTAGACCGGCCGCCGCATCTCTCCCAGCAGCTCGCCCATCTTCACCTTCGTATCCGGGGCCAGCCCGGGGCGCGGGGTGAAGGTGCCGCTCTCCATCAGCAGGACTACCGTGGAACCGAATTCGAAATATGCCAGGTCGTCGCCGCGCTGCCATTCTTTGGCCGTCTCATCAGTATAGCGGATACTGCTCACATTCATTGCGCCTACCTTGACCACGGCGGTCTCGCCATAGCTGCCGGCTATATAAGTAATCAGCCGTTCGTTACGGCTCAGGACACTCTTCATATGGCGCATGCCGAAATCATTCACGGGGTAAGCCCGTCCGCGGATATAATCGCTCTCCCTCAGCTGTCCGGTTAACGGGGAGTGAATCCGGTGATAATCGGTAGGGCTTAAGTAGAGGACGAAATAATAGCCTTTCTTGTACAGTTCGAGGTGTGGCGAGTGATTAAGCAAATCCTCCAGCGTATAATCCTGCCCCTTCACATTCATTATCGTGCCGCAGTTGATTTCGCCCATTGCCGTAATCATCGCGTCTACAGGACTGGCTACGGCATGCTCACCGCTGGCCACCGGGCGCATCCCCGGCTTCAGGCGGCGGCTGAAGAATTCATTCAGTGTACGGTATTCTCCGGCAGCCTTCTCCGCCTCGGCGGCAGGAATCTGATAGGAACGAATAAATACCGGAATCATAAGGCGGCTGAGTCTGCTGTGGGATAAAGCCCCCATCAACCTGGAAAGCCATCTGTGCGAGGATAGCTCGGTCATCAGCCGCAGCAATTGTTTAACCATGCCCATCTCCCTTCCATCATGCAGCAGTGTTATCCTGTGCCAAGGGACTCCACCCGCTCTGCATTATATTGACATAGAATAGGAGACAAATCAATAAGAGTTCATTCTTAATGCTTCTTCGTACAGATATCTGGCATAGCCCATAGGCTGGCGGTAGCTGTCTTTCCATACCCCGCGCAGTCCGGCCTTCTGGAAGCCGTAACGCTGGTCGCGCCCGTTGCATTCAATGAAATACAGCTGTCCGTGCTTCGTGACACCGATGTCCAGACCGATATCGGCCAGCCCCGGCAGACTCTTCTCCAGCTCACGGGCGAGGGCGAGACTGAGTGAGAGGACGGACATACGGATTCTGGCCGCCTCTTCTCCAGGGAATGCCTGCTCCAGGGCAAAAGAGGATTTCAGGGCTTCGCCTCCTCTGGCAATGTTCGATACAAAGCCACCTGGAGCGGCGAGCTTGGCGAACAGGCCGGTGACCTGCCACGCTCCGCCCCAGCCCCGCTGTACCGTAACACGCAGGTCAAAGGGGCGTCCGTTAATCTCGGCCAGCGGAATCCGTTCCTGGACCAGATAGGGCACAGAAGAGAGCCGGGCGCGGAGGACGCGGGGAAGGGCGTCCGGGTTAACGGATCTGCTAACCTTGCGTCTTGAGCCAGAGAGAGAGTAGCTCCAGAGCCAGCGCCCTTCGCCGCTGCGGGTGAGCCGCATCACGCCGTTACCCACGCTGCCCCGGCAAGGCTTGAGGATCAGATCCGGGTAGCGGTTCATCATCTCCCTCAGGCCGGAGAGTCCGCTTGCAGTGACCGGCAGATAAGCTTGCAGTTCGCGGCTGCGCTCCAGCAGGCCGTGAATCTGATCCTTGCCGTAGCGGTTGCAGCTGTTATAGACCTGAATTCCCTGCCGGAGCAGGCGCTCGACTCCAGTGCTGCGGGGATCATAGATTGCCCGGTTGTGGATGACCTCCGGCGTAGGGACGATTTGTCTGCGGTAGCCTTGCAGACCTTTCTTCATATAGACACTGCTGAAGCCGGACGCTACGTCGATGTCGGACAGCTTCACAAAGCAAGGGGTTAATCCGTATGCAGCAGCGGCCTCTTCATAGTTGGCCAGAGATTCCTGTCCGGTTTTTAACCGGGGAACGCCCCCGTGCATAGCGGCATTTAGCAGTATCCCAACGAGCTTTTGCCCCATGTTCGTTCCTCCTGTTATCTTGAAGTACTTCCCGGCTGTTTTTATGTCTCCTGTCATTGTATGTATGTACGTGCCCGTAAGGGTTGGACGGATGCGCGGCGGCAGATGCCCTTTTTTGAAAGGAGAAGATTGGATTACCGGCTAGGGGAAGGGTGTCATCCGCCCATGCTGCTGCATATGATGCCTAGAAGATACAATAGATGGAAGGAGGAGACTGCTTGTGAAGAGTCCCAAACGAAAACAGCAGCGAAGTTCCAAAAGACCGCTCTATTACGTGGATAATCCCGATACGACTGAACTTAGCATGTTGGACAGCAGTCCCAAAACACAACAGAACCAGGAATTGGAATGGGTGGAAGTGGCAGAGGGGGAAGACCTTGCCCTGCAGGTGAGCGGGGTGGAGATGCTGGAAGTGACCGCACCGCTCCAGCAGACTGTGCCTGCACCGGAGGGGAATCAGGGAACGGTGACGGAAGAGGGGCGCCAGCAGGAAGGCCCTGCTGCCCTGCTAGAAGCGGAGGTAACAGCTCCGCCGGAAAAAGAACGCCTGCAGCCCGTATACACCGATGATCTGTCCGATGGCGCCGTCACCGGTGCCAAGATTGCTCCACGGACCATTGACGGGTCCAGGCTAAAGCATGGCATCATCGGCACACCCTGGCTGCAGGACTATGCAGTGCAGAGCATCAACCTTGCGGACCGGGCGGTTACCTCCTCGAAGATAGCGCCGGAGTCCGTTACCGGTGAGCATCTGGCGGAGAGCAGTGTCAGCGGGGGCAAGCTGCTGGATCACTCCATCGGCGGCGAGAAGCTGAAGGATGGCAGCGTCGGTCCGGAGAAGCTGGCAGACCGGATGATCAGCGGAGGACATATTGCCGATGGTGCCATCAGCAGCCGGCATCTCAGTGAGTTCATTATCACAGCGGAGCTGCTGGATGATGGGGCAGTGACTGGTGAGAAGATTCTCAGCAGCAGTATTGACAGCCGCCATCTCAGTAACGGCAGTATTGACCGCTCTAAGCTTGCTGACGAAGCGGTGTCCGCCGACAAAATCGCCGATGGCGAGATCAGCGGTGTCAAGCTGGGTGATGCAGTGATCGAGAGCCGTCATGTGGGGGAAGGCGTCATTACCGCGAGGCATCTGGCCCCGGGTGCCATTGGACGGGAACAGCTGGCGGCGCGCCTGATCGGCAAGGAGCAGCTTCAGCCCGGTATTATTGAGAGCGGGCATCTCGCAGATGGGGCAACCGGGTCCCGGCAGATCGCGGCGAAAGCTATCCGCAGCCAGCACATTAACCCGGAGAGCATCCATGCCGACCATATTGCCGAAGGTGAAGTTGGCAGCCGTCATCTGGCGGACCGCAGCATTTCTTTTGTGAAGCTGGCGGACGGCGCGGTAGGAACTGCACAGCTGATAGAGCAGGCGGTCACCTCTTCCAAAATTGCGGATCAGAGCATTCTCGCTCATAAGCTGGCTGACGAAGCCGTGATGACGCGCCATATTGCGAAATCTGCCGTGCGCAGTGCGCAGATTGCCGCGCAGGCTGTCACTTCGGCTCATCTGCAGCGCGAAGCTGTGGATAATTCTCATCTGGCTGCAGAATCTGTAGGCTCTGCCCAGCTGCAGGAGCAATCCGTCCTGACCGGCCATCTGGCCAAAGGGGCAGTTACGGAAGAACAACTGGGGTATGAATCCGTTACAGGAGAGCATATTAGCCCCCAGAGTATTACCGCAGCCAAGCTGGCGGACGGCAGCATCATTACCGCCAAGCTGGCCATGGGCGCGGTCGGGAGTACGATTCTGGCAAAAGAAGCGGTCAGCGGTGAGCATATTGCGGTCTGCGCCGTGGAGGAGAAGCACCTGGCGGATGGCAGCATCAGCGGGCGGGTGCTGCAGGAGGAGGCTGTAGACGCCAGTCATCTGGCATCCGGCGCCATCGAACGCCGGCATTTGGGAGACAGCAGTGTGACTTCATCCGCGCTGCAATCCGGTTCGGTAACGGCAGATAAGCTGTCCTCCGGTGCCGTCAAGGAGGCCCATCTCACTGCTGCGATTGTACAGCCGCATCATTTGGCCGACTATGCCGTCACTTCGCTGAAGCTATCGCCGGAGAGTGTCTCAACGGATAAACTCGGTGATCTGGCCGTCACTTCAATTAAGCTGGCGGACGGCAGTGTAAGCGCGGAGAAGCTGGCAGCCTCAGCAGTGCAGACTGAGCATCTGTCGGCAGGCGCGGTCGGCCCGGATTCGCTTAAGGATACGTCTGTGCAAGGCAGACATTTGGCGGCTGGCAGCGTGGGCGGAGCACATATCCGGCCGATGTCGATCGGCAACGGACATCTTATTCCAAGCTCTGTCTCATCGATCCAGATTCAGGATGGCAGCATCAGCGGCACTAAGCTGGCCGAGGGGGCGATAGCTTCCCGTCATCTCACTCCTGGCAGTGTAGGCGGAAGCGAGCTGGCTGAGGCTTCAGTGGAAGGGCGGCATCTCGCGGATGGTGGCATTAGCCTGGCGCATCTGGCAGATGAGGTCCGCAGTGCGGACCTGCTGCCCGACGGAAGCATTGGCGCAGAGAAGCTGGCAGCGGGTGCTGTAGAGTCGGTTCACTTGGCTGGAGCGAGTGTTCAGGCCGTTCATTTGGCGCAGGCAGCGGTGGAAGCCCGGCATATCGGTGCCGGAGAGATTACGCTGGCCCATCTGGCCAAAGAGACGCGCAGCGCGGATCTTCTGCCGGATGGCAGCATCGCAGGCAGCAAGCTGGGGGCAGGTGTGGTAGGGGCCTTCCATTTGGCTGCAGGCAGTGTGTATGGCGGCCACCTGGCTGCGGATGCAGTAAGCAGCCGGCATATCCGCGCCGGCAGCATTCAGCTCAGTCATCTGGCTTCCGATACGCGGGGCGCGGACCTGCTGCCGGATGGCTGCATAGGCGGAAGCAAGCTGGCTGAAGGCGCAGTGGATTCGCAGCATCTCCAGCCGCAGAGTGTGGACGCAGAGCATCTTGCTGGCGGAGTAATTCAGGAGCGTCATCTCGGGGCGGGGATTATCCGGCTGACGCATTTGGCTGAGGAAACGAGGAGTGCGGAGCTGCTGCCGGATGGCAGTATAGGTGGAAGCAAGCTGGCTGAAGGCGCAGTGGATTCGCAGCATCTCCAGCCGCAGAGCGTGGACGCAGAGCATCTTGCAGACAGAGTAATTCAGGAGCGTCATTTGGGCTCAGGGATTATCCGGCTGGCGCATCTGGCTGAGGAGACGAAGAGTGCGGACCTGCTGCCGGATGGCAGTATAGGTGGAAGCAAGCTGGCCGAAGGCGCAGTGGATTCGCAGCATCTTCAGCCGCAGAGCGTGGACGCAGAGCATCTTGCCGGTAGAGCTATCCAGGAGCATCACTTGGGCTCAGGAATTATCCGGCTGGCGCATCTCGCGGAGGAAACCAGAAGTGCAGAGCTGCTGCCGGATGGCAGTATAGGTGGAAGCAAGCTGGTTGAAGGCGCAGTGGGTTCGCAGCATCTCCAGCCGCAGAGCGTGAACGCAGAACATCTTGCAGGCGGAGTAATCCGGGATCGCCATTTGGGGCCGGGAATTATCCGGCTGGCGCATCTCGCGGAGGAAACTAGAAGTGCGGAGCTGCTGCCGGATGGCAGTATTAGTGGAAGCAAGCTGGCCGCAGGTTCTGTGGGCTCTATCCATTTGGCTTCCGGCAGCATCTACGGAGGTCACCTGGCGCCTGAAGCCGTGGATAGCTGTCATATCCGTCCCGGCAGCATCGGCCTGGAGCATCTGGCCCAGGATGCCCGGACCTCTGAGCTTTTGCAGGATGACAGTATTACAGGGGGGAAGGTTGCTCCTCACAGCATTGGAACCAGGCATCTGGCGGAAGGGGCAGTGGGAAGCTCAGAGCTTCAGGATGAGGCGGTGGATGGTTCTAAAATCTCTTCCTTTGCCATTCAGTCCCGGCATCTGGAAGAAGACAGCGTGCAGAGCTACCACATTGTTCAGAATGCGGTGAGCGGGGATCATCTGGCGCCTGATTCAGTGGATAGCAGCCATCTCCGCGCGGGCAGCATCCAGCGTGAGCATCTGGCCGAGAATACGCTGACCTCCGAGCTGCTGGGTGAGGGCAGCATAGACGGCAGTAAGCTGGCACCAGGAGCGGTGGGCTCTAATCATCTGGCTCCGGGCAGTATCTACGGAGGCCATCTGGCTCCCGGAATCGTTGACGGACGTCATATCCGTTCTGGTAGTATAGGCCTCGAGCATCTGGCCGGGGATGCGCTGACCTCCGAGCTGCTCCCGGACCATAGTGTTACCGGAGCGAAGCTTGCGATTCACAGCGTCGGCACCGGGCATCTGGCTGAAGGTGCGGTAGGCAGCACTGAGCTGCAGGACGAGGCGGTGAAGGCTTCCAAAATCGCTTCCTTTGCCGTCCAGTCCCGGCATCTGGAAGAAGACAGCATCCAGAGTCATCATATTGCTCAGGGTGTAGTGAACGGAGATCATCTGGCGCCTGATTCAGTGGATAGCAGCCATCTCCGCACGGGCAGCATCCGGCGTGAGCATCTGGCCGAGAACACGCTGACCTCCGAGCTGCTGGGTGAGGGCAGTATAGACAGCAGCAAGCTGGCGCCAGGAGCGGTGGGGCCTAATCATCTGGCTCCGGGCAGCATTTACGGAGGCCATCTGGCTCCCGGAATCGTTGACGGACGCCATATCCGTCCTGGTAGTATAGGCCTCGAGCATCTGGCCGGGGATGCGCTGACCTCCGAGCTGCTCCCGGACCATAGTGTGAACGGAGCGAAGCTTGCGATTCACAGCGTCGGCACCGGCCATCTGGCTGAAGGTGCGGTAGGAAGCACTGAACTGCAGGATGAGGCGGTGAAGGCTGCCAAAATCGCTCCCTTTGCCGTCCAGTCCCGGCATCTGGAAGAAGACAGTATCCAGAGCCATCATATTGCTCAGGGTGCAGTGAACGGGGATCATCTGGCGCCCGGATCAGTCAATGCGGAGCATCTGTCCTTCCATCCGGTGCAGAGTGTCGGGAACCGCGAGGTTTTGCAGCAGTTCGGGATGACGGCGTTCATGTTCAATGGTGAGGCGGAGAGTGTGGAGGTGACGGTTTCTTTTGACGAGAGCTTCGGCCATACCGGCTATGTGCTGGTTGCCATGGCTAACCAGCCGTACTTCCATGCCTCGCTTAAGAACAGAACGGGCGGAGGAGCGACGATTGAGGTGGTACGGCTGCGCGAGACCCAGCATTTCTATGGCGTGCTGTCGTGGATTGCGCTCGGTACTCCGCTGGTCAAACCTGCTGTGGAGCATCGTGCTTTTGATTGATTGAGGGCAGAATAGATTGTACATGAGGCGCAGCCGTGGGTTGCGCCTTTTGTGCATGATTACGCCAGCATTTATAGGCTTCACGCTATTCATTTCTGCTAATTGTACAAGCAGGGAGGCCGGGAGAAGTGTCGTAGCTGCTTTAATATACTCCTGTTGCTGATGATCGGAAGTGTTCCTCCTCCTGTAAGCGCTCTCCTGTGGTGGCCTATTGCCGGGTGGAGGCGCATAGCGGCATTTGTCCAATTATCTGCGCTCAGGGAGACACTTGCCGTTACCGGGGGTGGCGGGATACATAGACTATGGTGTAACCCTCAGCCCGGGAGCAGCCCTGTGAAGGAAGGTGGATGAGCATGAAAAGAAAAGGAGCATCTGCCCGCCGCACGGGGCGGCGGGCAACCCGGACAACACGGCGGCCGGTGGCAAGGCCGGTACGGCCTGCTGTACTGCCGCCTGCGGTGAATCATCCGCAGCCTGAGGTGTCGGTTATTATTCCGGCCATGAATGAGGCGGCGACGATTGCCGCAGTGATTGCCGGAGCCAGAGGCGTTCATCCCCGCTGTGAGGTTATTGTGATTGTTAACGGTTCTGCGGATCAGACCGCAGATATTGCGCGCTCCTGCGGAGCTAACGTAATTGTGTATGAACAGCCGCTCGGACACGATGTCGGGCGAAGCGTAGGCGCGGAGGCGGCGAAGGGAGCGGTTCTGCTGTTCACTGATGGGGATCTGGTGATCCCCGCCTCGCGTCTGCGTCCCTTCGTGAACGCGGTCAGCGGCGGAGCGGATCTGGCCTTGAATGATTATTCCGGCCCGGTCCGCAGCAGATTTCCGCATCCGGTGGTGTTATCCAAGCATGTGCTGAATCTTCTGCTCGGAAGGTCTGAGCTGAAGGGCTGCTCCTTGACCGCCGTTCCTCATGCGATTAGCCGCAGGGCGCTAGATGTTCTGGGCAGCGGTCTGCTGTCGAGGCCGCCGCTCGCACATGCGCAGGCAGTACTGGAGGGTCTGGTTGTGACGGCGGTGTATAACGTGCCTGTGGGCAGGATGAATGCGGTCCGCCGGAAGCACAGCGGCAGTGATCTTCTGCAGGAGGCTATCCTCAGAGACCACCTGGATGCTGTAGCAATGGTGCTGGAACGCAAGGGCGGCCGGGCTGGCTTCGGGGACGGCATCCGGCGAAGGGAGATGGTGAGATGATGGGAGCGCGGGAAGTATCCGTCAGCGGCCGGTCTTCAGCGGGGCGTACTGCTCCTGGAAGCAGCGGCTCTACAGGCCGCTCCGCCAGACGCAGCGCAGTAGTGCGTGGAGGCGCAGCTAAGCGGCGGTCCGCGAAGCGCCGCAACAAGCCTGCGGCGGCGGGCCCTGGCCTCTCCCGGTCCAAGCGGAAGCCCGCTTCCGGGCGTAGGGGCCTGTCCCTGCCGGCATCTCAGGGTTCGCTGTCGGTCATTATCTCGGCCAGGAATGAGGAGCAGACGTTGCCGAAGCTGTTGGAGCAGGTGGAACGCCTGAAGCCGCAAGAAATTATTGTTGTGCTCAATGGATGTAATGACCGCAGCTTTCAGCGGACCCGGCTATGCGCTCAGGCAAGTATAGTGTACATTCCGGAATCTGCCGGACATGATGTGGGACGTTCTCTTGGCGCCAAGCTTAGCCGGGGAGATATCCTGTTGTTTCTGGACGGCGATATGGTGATCTCCGCCGGGCAGCTGTCCTCTTTTGTGGCTGCGGTGGACCGGGGGGTGGATGTGGCGCTCAATGACCTTGATCCGCTGCTGCCGCCCTTCGGGCTAAGTGATGCGGTTACCCGCTGCAAGCTCTACCTGAATCAGGTTCTGGGCCGCCCTGATCTTGGAGCAAGCTCCATGACGGCGGTTCCGCATGCCTTATCCCGCCGGGCGCTGGAGAGAATCGGCTACCGCGAGCTGATGGTGCCGCCTCGGGCGCTGGCGCTCTCCATTCTGGGCCGCCTGCGGGTGGAGAAGGCCGGAGGGGTGAATGTGATCAAGCAGAACCGGCTGCGCCAGGGCAACACGGGTGCCGGGAATGCTATGGAGCAGCTGATTGCCGGTGATCACGCGGAAGCCCTGGTCTGTGTGATTGCCCACCAGCAGAGCAGCGGGCAGCTGTCGGCCGATAATTTGCTGGAGCACCGCCGGCAGATTGCCGCCTGGAGGAACGCGTTATGACAATGACGAGCATTATTATTCCTACGTATAACAGGCTTGGGCTGCTGCGTTCCTGCGTCGAATCGATCAGAGCGCATACCCGGTCAGCCTATGAGATTATTGTAGTGGACAATGCCTCGGATGATGGTACCGAAGCCTATTGCCGTGCCAGCAAGCTGAAGTTCATTTCCCTCCCGGAGAACCGCGGTTTTCCGCTGGCCTGCAATATTGGGCTTCAGCTGGCTGCGGGGGAGGAGCTGCTGCTGCTGAACAATGACGTCATTGTGTCGCAAGGCTGGCTGGATAATCTGAAGAGCGCTTTGTACAGTGCCTCCGATATAGGGATTGTCGGACCGGTGACGAATTATGCCAGCGGACAGCAGCAGGTACAGACCGGCTATACCGATATTGCAGGGTTCCATGCCGAGGCACTCCGGGCCAATATTCCTGATGCAGCGAAGTGGGTGGAGACCCGAAGGCTTGTAGGTCTGTGCTTTTTATTCAAAAGACAGCTTATGGACGCGATCGGCCTGCTCGATGAACGATTCTCGCCGGGCCATTATGAGGATGACGATTACTGCTACCGTGCCCGGCTGCAGGGATACCGGCTGCTGATTGCCGGAGATTGCCTGGTTCATCATGAAGGCAGCGCCAGCTTCAAGGAGGTCTATTCCGCCTCATTGCAGGAGCTGGTGGAGCGCAACCGCAGGTTTTTTATAGAGAAATGGCAAGTGGACCCGGCGCAGTTCATCTGAGGCCGCTGGCCGAAGGCAAAAGACGTAGAGAAAGAGGAGGAACGTAAGTGAAAGGAGTCATACTGGCAGGCGGAACAGGAACAAGGCTATACCCGCTCACCCGGCTGATGAACAAACATTTGCTTCCGGTCGGCAAGTACCCTATGGTGTGCTACGGGATCGAGCGGCTGCGCCAGGGGGGGATCACCGATATTCTCCTGGTCATCAGCAAACAGTCCGCAGGACAGTACACTGACTTTTTGGGCAGCGGCGCTGAATTTGGCGTATCCCTGACTTACAAAATCCAGGAGGCGGCAGGCGGCATCGCGGAAGCGCTGGAGCTGGCGGAAGGATTCATCCTGCCGGGGGAACGGTTTGTCGTGCTGCTGGGGGATAATCTGTTCAAGGATAGTCTGGAGCCTTACGTGAAGAGTTATCTGCAACAGCCGGCGGGTACCGCGAAGGTGCTCCTGAAGCCTGTCGAGGATGCGCGCAGATACGGAGTTCCGGTGTTTGACAGCGCCGATGCCTCCCTGATTGCTTACATTGAAGAGAAGCCGGAGCAGCCGAAGACGAAATTCTGTGTTACAGGCATATATATGTACGATGAAGCTGTATTCGATATCATCCGCCGGATTTCGCCTTCCAGAAGGGGCGAGCTGGAGATTACTGATGTGAACAACCTGTATGCTGCCGAGCGCAAGCTAAGCTATGATGTGCTGCAAGGCTGGTGGAGCGACGCGGGAACCTTCCAGTCTCTGCGCGAAGCCGGAGATAAGCTGAGAGATACGCTGCCCTGAGGGGCGGCGTTTTTTTTGGTAGGTGAGGGCGATTATTGAACGGGGTGGAAGGGGGGGAGAGCGGGTGAGAGGGAGAGGGAAGAGTAATTAGTTGGTCTACATAGGAAGAGGAAGAGGAAGAGGAAGAGGAAGAGGAAGAGGAAGAGGAAGAGGAAGAGGAAGAGGAAGAGGAAGAGGATTGAAGGAAACTTGAGTGGTAAAAGGTAACTAAAGGGATAAATCCCATAGAATTCGCCGGAAGTGGGCTGGCGGCTGGAAGGAGAGGGATAAATCCCTCTGAATTCACCAAAAGTCGGCGCTGGGCTAAAATGAAGAGCACAAATGCCCCTGAATCGGGCAAAAGTTGGCGTTCGGCTGAAATGAAGAGCACAAATGCCCCTGAATCGGGCAAAAGTCGGCGCTGGGCTAAAATGAAGAGCACAAATGCCCCTGAATCGGGCAAAAGTTGGCGTTCGACAGAAATGAAGAGCACAAATGCCCCTGAATCCGGCGAAAGTTGGCGTTCGGCGGAAATGAAGAGCACAAATGCCCCTGAATCCGGTGAAAGTCAGCGTTCGGCAGAAATGAAGAGCACAAATGCCCCTGAATCCGCCGAAAGCGGGCGCAGGGGTCGAAAGTCGGTTCTAACTCCCCCGGCGGGCAGTGCAGCCGTTTCAGCTTGCAGCCTTTTACTTAACCCCCGTAGCATACAGCCCTGGGTTTATAGTCTCCAGCTTGCAGCCTTCAACTTATCGCCCGTAGTCCGCAGCTTATCGCCTCAGCATGAGCCCCAGCTTATCGCCCTTAGCATGCAGCCCCCAGCTTGGCAGCCACCCAACTCATCACGATCAGCTGCTTGCTGACCGGGCGATTCTCCACCAGAACAAATCCTCGGTCTCGCGGTACAGCTCTGCACCCAGGTGCTGCAGGACACGGTGGGAGGCTAGGTTGTCCTTCTCGGTATCTGCAATGACCCAGCGTGCGCCGGGATGGCTGAAGATCCAGGCGGTGATCTGCCGCAGCGCTTCTGTGGCATAGCCCTGGCCCCAGTATCTCTCGTCCAGGACATAACCAACGATGACCTCTCCTTGCTCGTTCGGGCGGCCTTTGAGAATCAGGAAGCCGATGAGCTGCCGCTGCTCCCGGTGGATGATGGCCCACATGGTCAGCCAGCAGTAATTCTCTTCATCCTGTAGTACCTTCGCATGCCTGACCCGCATCGCATAGCGCATCTCTTCATCGTCCATCAGGGTTGCGGTTGCCGTCACGTTCAGGCCCAGCGCCTGCTCCAGCCCGGCGTAATTCTCTAAGGCTAACGCCAGCTCGGGTGCGCTCAGAGGAGATAGGTCCAGGTGTTCACCTGTAAGTTTCATAGATTGCCTCCAGTTCTAATCCGGGTACATAGATGCGGACATACACCATTAGGATGTGTTTTCAGCCAAGCATAGTCTGCCGTCCTGTCCCTTGTCAATATGCTCCAGCATGCAGCCTTCTCCGTACCTTGAAGCGGAAGCGGACACGGGGATTCAAACATTGAAATTAATGGTCATCTTGCGACATGTCCCAGCCCAACTTGCGGCGCTTCTCCGGCACCGTCAAGGCGGATGCCGCATATGCTGTAGCAGGGCGTTTGAGCAAAGGAGACATGAAGGTGCAGAGTAAAATTACAAAAGTCCTGCAGCACATGGCCCATACGCACGAACAAATGGCACGGATTCTCGACGCCGAACGCCACGTAGCCGTCCGTATGTCGCAAATAGTTCACGATCTGCCGGATGCGGACCCTGATTTCGGCGGATTCAGTGGGCTGGTGGAAAGCTCAGGCCAAGTCAACAAAAATATCATTGCTTATCTCAATGCACTTGCTGATCTCGAAGAGGCGATGGCTGAGGGAGTAGGCAGGGTCATCAAGGAATTAAACGGTCAGGAAGAAGAGTAAGGGTAACGTGTAATCTGAGCAAGGAGGCGGAGGATGAGCAGAGAAAAGGCATATCTGCAAATGCTGGAGTCGACCGCTGCCATCCAGTGGAACATCGCGATGATTCTCGAGGCCAAAGCGGTGGAAGCGGAAAAAGTGAAGCAGTGGACCCATCATCATATCCACGCTAGAGCGTTCGACTCCCACGAAGACCAGTTGAAGGAATCCATCTCTATTCACGAGGTAATCGTGGAAATGGTAGAGGGGCTGACGAAGCTGGAGAACGGGCTGTACAGCAATCTGAAGGCGGTGCTGGGCAGCGGGGAAGACGAGGGCGGCGATTTCGGCGGGGATGGCGAGGGCTTCAGCTTCGGGGACGACAGCAAATGAGCGGCGGGCTGCTCTCCGAACACGCCGTCAAGCTGGAGATGATCCGCTCGATCGCCCGCAGCCAGGCAGCGCTTGCAGCCATCCTCGAGAGTATTGCTGAAGTGACGGGGCAATCGGAGCTGACAGCCCGCAAGCTGAGCGACAATATCAGGATTCTTAGCGGGTACCAGAGTTCGATGTGCCGGATGATATCCGGTATTTCGCTGCATGAGCCCAAAGAAGGAGTGCCTGCAGCCCCCTGGCTGAGCAAGGTCTGCTCAGAGGGGACCGCCAGAAGTAGATGAAGTACAGGAGGCGTAGATGATGAAGAGAAAGAGACTGGGCAAGCTTGGTTCCACGGGCAAGGGCAAGAGACGCAGACCGCTGCTGTCGCGGAAGACACGGATACGCAAAGGTCCCGGACGCAAATCGCGCAAGGGTCTGCCCGGTAAGCCGGGGAAGAAATCCCTGCAGCTGCGCAAAAAAAGAAGGCTACGCCGCCGGTTACGCAGGGTGCGCGCTGTGCAGGTCATACCGGCAATCGAAACACCATTGGTGCCGCAGGTGATTCCGCTCCCCCCGGAGCTGGGCGTCCCGCCGGAACTGCCGCCGGGAGACGCCTATCAGCAGGGCTACACCGAAGCATACAACGTGGGGTTCGACGCCGGTTTCGCCAAGGGCTTCGAGGACGGGCATAAGCTGGAGCTTGGCTGACAGAGCCGCAGGAACAGCAGCGGACCAGGGCTGCGGTTATATAGGGGCTGGCGCATATTGCGCCGCCCCTATAGCACATGGGGAACTTTGGGATAAGGCGGGCTCTCGGAATTTCCGGCCGGATATGGTAGACTTCTTAACAGAATCTTTACCGGGGTCACTATTCAGGCAGGAAAGCGGGGAACACACATGATGGGTAATGAGATACGAAGAGCGCGGAGTGAGGAAATCCAGGAGATTATGAATCTGATTGCCGAATGTGTACAAGTTATGCAGGCAGGCGGAAGCGATCAATGGGATGAAGGGTACCCTAACCGGGAAGTCATTAGTGAAGATATCGGTAAGGGCACCTTATTTGTCTGCCTGGAGCATGAGGCGATTGCCGGGATTCTTGTGCTGGATGAGAACCAGGCGGAGCAATATGCAGGCATTGAATGGGAACAGCAGCAGGGGCCGCATCTGATCATGCACCGGCTCGCGGTACATCCCGAGATTCAGGGCAGAGGGATTGCCCGGCGGCTGATCGCCTTTGCCGAGGAATTCGCCCGCAGCAGCGGGCATAGAAGCATCCGGCTTGATACATATGCGAAGAATGACAGGGTGCTTAAGCTGTATCCTTCGCTCGGGTATTCGCAGAGAGGCGAGATTTGTTTTCCCGGCCGTACCGCTGCTTTTCCGGTGTTTGAGAAGGTGCTGCCAGAGAATATGGAGAGATAACTTCCGATCAAGTGAGTTAACATTACATTGAAGTCTGATTTTCTATTGTTAAAATGTTGATTCATGCCCTAAACTCACTTTATCGAATATTTGTGTTAACTTTAATAACTCTTATTGACAGGAAAGTTGTCTTTCAATTATGATGGGATTATTCATAAGCATTGGAATAGTCCTTTTCGTATATCCTTAATAATTGGTTTAAGGGTCTCTACCGGGAACCGTAAATTTCTGGCTACGAAAATATGCTGAGGCATATTTTTGTGGCCTTTTTGTGTTACAGGCAGCCGGATATCAACAAGACTAGGGGGAGAAGACAATGGCGAATATCCTGATCAAGCATGCGGAGATTATTACGATGAACAAGCAGGAGGACATTATATATGGCGATATCCGTATCAAGGGCGATCTGATTGTGGAGATTGGCACCGGCCTTGAAGGGAATGGGGATGAACTTGTCATAGACGCTAAGAACCGGACGGTTATCCCCGGCTTTATCCAGACGCATATTCATCTGTGCCAGACGCTGTTCCGCGGCAAAGGGGATGATCTGGAGCTGATGGACTGGCTGCGCAAGCGGATCTGGCCGCTGGAGGCGGCGCATGACGAGGAGTCCCTGTACTATTCTGCCATGCTCGGCATTGGGGAATTAATCACCAGCGGCACAACGACCATCGTGGATATGGAGACGGTACATCATACGGATTATGCCTTCCAGGCGATTGCGAAGAGCGGTATCCGCGCGTTGTCAGGGAAGGTCATGATGGACCGGAAGAACCCCGATGCACCGGCGGCCCTGCAGGAGGAGACGGCGGCTTCGCTGCAGGAGAGTGTGGATCTGCTGGAGAAATGGAACGGATATGCGAATGGCCGGATTCAGTATGCTTTTTCCCCGCGGTTTGTCATTTCTTGTACGGAGCCGCTGCTGCGGGAGGTACAGAGCCTCTCGGCCCGTTACGGGGTGAAGGTGCATACCCATGCTTCCGAGAATCTGGGCGAGATCGAGCTTGTGCAGGCGATGACCGGTATGCGCAATGTCGTCTATCTGGATCACCTGGGGCTGGCTAACGAACGTCTGATTCTAGCTCACTGTGTCTGGCTGGATGAGCAGGAAAAGCGGATTCTGCGGGACCGCGGTGTTCATGTCAGCCACTGTCCGGGCTCGAACCTCAAGCTGGCCTCCGGCATTGCTGATACGCCTGGTATGTTACATGACCATATTCACCTCAGCCTGGGTGCAGACGGCGCGCCCTGCAACAATAACCTGGATATGTTCAACGAGATGCGTCTGGCAGCAGTCATCCAAAAGCCCGCGCATGGCCCGACTACGATGGATGCCCGGAGCGTCTTTCGGATGGCGACCATCGGGGGGGCGAAGGCGGTCGGGATGGAGGATCAGATCGGCAGCATCGAGGTCGGCAAGAAGGCAGATCTGGCTATCCTTAACCTCTATAATTTCCATACCTTCCCCTCCTATGATGTGGACCCGATCTCGCGGATTGTCTACTCGGCCACCCGTGCCGATGTGGAGACAACGATGGTTGACGGTGAGATTCTTATGCACACAGGGCTGCTGAAGACCATCGACAAGGAAGTCGTGCTCCATGAAGCGAACCTTTCGATTAAAAGATTACTGGGCAGCGCGCGGCTATCCTGAGCGGTAGGGGCTCCATGCCAGTTGTTCCAGACAAACTGACTATAGTGACCGGAGGCATGATTGCAGCCTGGACCAGAAGCATCTCAGATTCAATTTGTATCCTTGCAGGGGACTTCGCGCCTCTGCTTTTTTTGTCCGGATAATGATAATGACCTTAATGAACCTTTTCTCCCGCTCAGTTGTTTAATAGGGTGGCCCTCTTTTGATTCCCTTTACAAGTATTGCTATACTAGAGCAACGTGAGCTTTTTACAGAAATAAGGAATTAATTTTAAACCACTATTAATGAAGAGAGTAAGAGGGGATGGCAATGAGAGAGGGCAAACCTGCGTCTGCGCAGGCGCATTTCTATATCGTGGCGGGACTGCTGTGGCTGAAGCTGCTGCTGTTGAGAGGGCTGTTCTTTGACCGGATTGCCTGGGAGTGGATCGCTGCCGATCTGGCGCCGGTGCTCCTGCTGCTGGGTGTGCTGGCTGTAATTACGCCTCGGCGGATGAGAAAAGGGGTCTTCTGGACCTTCAATGGCCTATTGTCGCTGCTGCTCTTCGCGGCCAGTGTGTACTTCAATCACTTCGGCTCGGTGCCTACCTATCTGGCGCTCTATGAGCTGAACCAGGTCTTTCAGGTCAAAGAGAGTGTGGAATCTACGATTGAGTGGGTCGATTATCTGTTTTTTGCCGATCTGCTGATAGTGATAATTTATTCGCTCTTCCGCAGATGGAAAAGAGGCCCTATGCGCTGGCAGCGGGGCAGCCAGCCTGCACGCAGATCCCGGAGCATCTATCTGGTGCTGCTGCTGGTGGCAATCATAGGGGGCGGCTCGCTGTCGGCGTATTCGATTCATTCGGCCCGGGGAATTACCAATGAGCTGGTTCAGGCGGAGACGGCCGGATTCCTGAATTATGAGGTGGTGGCAGCGATCAAGGCCCGGGAGGATAACGGCCTCATCGGGACCGGTGATCTTCAGGAGACGATAGCCAAGGTGAAGTCACTGGAGGCTACCTATCCATACAAGGCTGTGACAGGCGGTCTGCCGGAGCATTTCGGATCGCAAAAAGGGAAAAACGTCATCATCATCCAACTGGAGGCGTTCCAGAATTTCCCGCTGCATCAGTCACTGGAGGGTCAGGAGCTGACCCCGGTGCTGAATGGTCTGGCCGGAGAGGGCTTCTATTTCCCGCATGTGTATCAGCAGGTAGGTCCGGGCAATACCTCGGATGCGGAATTCATGAGCAACACCTCGATCTATCCGATCGCTTCGCTGGCCATGTCCACAGGCTTCGGGGACCGGGAGCTGCCGGGACTGCCGCGGCTTTTGCGGGATAAGGGGTATGAGGCGTACACGTTCCATGTGAACAAGGTGGGCTTCTGGAACCGGAATGAGCTCTATCCGGCGCTTGGCTTCAACGGCTACTATGACAAGGGCTCCTTCAAAAATGACCATTTCAATTCGTTCGGGGCTTCCGATGAGCAGCTCTATGCTACTGCCGTGGAGAAGCTGGCGGTGCTGCATCAGAAGGGCACGCCTTTCTACGCCCAGCTGGTGACGGCCTCCAGCCATCATCCGTTCAAGGTGCCGGACAGCTTCCGCCGCATTCAGGTGCCGGACAAGCTCCAGGGCACGATGCTTGGCGATTATCTGAGCGCGGTGAACTATACGGATTATGCGATAGGCACACTGATTGACGGATTGAAGCAGCAGGGCATGTGGGAGGATACCGTGCTGGTGCTGTACGGTGACCATTTCGGCCTGCAGCCGAAGGACGTCCCGGCGGAGCAGGTGGAGGACGCGCTGGGCATCAAGTATGATGACCGGATCAGCCGGTTCAACATTCCGCTCGTGATCCACGTGCCCGGTATGAAGCAGGGACAGGTTGTTGAGCGGACCGGCGGACAGCTGGATGTGCTGCCGACGGTAGCCAATCTGCTCGGGGTATCGCTGAAGGACGAAGGGTTCACGGCGTTCGGGCATGATTTGCTGAATGTGGACCGCAACGTGGTGGGCATGCGCTATTATTTGCCGACAGGCTCTTTTTTCAATGATAAAGTGTTGTTCGTGCCGGGTAAGGGCTTCGCGGACGGTGTGGCGGTCTCGCTGGATACGCATGAGCCGGTCAAGGACTTCAGTGCTTATCAGAGTGATTACGACTACATCCTGAAGCTGATGGGCTTATCTGATGAATATGTGAAGCTGCTTCCGCAGCGTTAGGAGAATGTTATGAAAAGACTATGGAAACCCGAATACCTCATCTCGCTGGCCGGCGCTGTGCTGATCCTCTATCTGTTGTTCGTGCGGCCCTTCACGGGCGTTGCCGATAACGGCGATTTTTTGCGGATGATGAATACGGTCGGACTGAATTATTTTGATGCCGGGGAGGACTATGCCGACCGCTTCTTCAGCTATAGTCATTCTAAGTTTGCTTATGATGATCTGTTCAAGGGCTTCTATCCGTCCTCGCAAATTTTGCTGGTGCTGGTGCCAAGGCTGCTTGCGGGCATATTTCACGGCAGCTACTTCGATATCCGTCTTCTGGCAGTGGTATATGCAGTGCTGCTGCTGGCTGCCACGTGGATGATCGTCAAGCTGGGTGCGAAGAGCTCCTATGCCACGGGCCTGCTGCTGGGTGCGGGAATGCTGTTTGTGTTCTACGATATCGGCTATCTGGCTTATTTCAACTCTCTGTTCGGCGAACCCGTGTCGATGGTCTTCATGCTGCTTACGTTCGCGCTGGGTCTGAGGCTTACCGGGCAGGAGCAGCCGTCCTCCAAAGGCCTTACGCTGTTCTTCGTGGCCGTGCTGTTCCTGATCTGCTCCAAAATCCAGAATGCCCCGGTCGGCCTCGCCTTCGCGCTGATCTTCCTGCGCCTGCGGACGCTGCATGGAACAGGCAGCTGGCGCAAGCTGGCACTTGGGCTTGGGGTGGCTACAGCGCTGGTATCAGTGATTATGTACGTGACAGCGCCGAAGGAACTTAAGCATATCAACTTGTATCAGACGGTGTTCTTCGGCATACTGAACGAATCTCCGGATGTGCGCGGCGATCTGCGCGACCTGGGGCTGCCGGAGCGCCTCGAGGTACTGGCGGGGACGAATTATTTCCAGGGGGATACGGCGATCAAGCAGGATGATCCATCGCTGGGGCCGGATTTCTATGACCGTGTATCGCATAAGGATGTGCTTTTCTTTTATATGAAGCATCCCAGCCGGTTAATAGAGAATATGAAGTATGCGGCTGCTAACAGCATGTCCATCCGTCCCTACTATCTCGGAAGCTATGAGAAAAGCGAAGGCAAGCCTGCGGGCGCGGTAGCAGGAATGTACAGCGGGTGGAGCGAGCTCAAGAACAAGCATCTGCCCCATTCCCTCGGGTTCCTGGTTATTTTCTATCTAGTGTATTACGCCGGAGTGTTCTATCAATACTTCCGTACGCGGGAGGCGGCAGGGCGGATTGCCGGAGAATTGATGATGCTGCTGGGACTGATCGGGCTGTTCTCGTTCCTGGTTCCGATCCTCGGTGACGGGCGCGCGGATATCGGCAAGCATCTGTTCCTGTTCAATGTCTGCTTCGATATGATGGCGGTAGCGATGCTGGGCTGGACGCTGCATAAGCTGACGAGGCTGCTGAAATAACCTGTCATGTCAAACCCTTAATTGACCCCTAGCGGATTATAGAATACAATGTGTTTGGAACTTTAGTAAAAGAGTGGAAATGGCTTGATACAGCCTCATCCTACAAGGGGGCCGCTATGGGGAATGACGAATACAAGGACAAGATTGAACAGGCAAGACAGGAACTGAACAAACTGGCCTTGGAGTACGGGATGCAGGATGTCCGGGTACTCCGCCAATCGGTGAAGCTGGATGCGCTCCTGAATGAATACAGTGATTGTAATACGGAGAAGGATGATCAGCTTTATTAGAGAAATACAGAGCAGCTATGCAAATACAAGAGACACTTTGACGGTTAACGCCGCGGAGTGTCTTTTTTTAAAATTTAAGCGTTTATATGTTTCAATCCTAACGTTCTCGCTGAAACGAATGCCGTTCTTAACAGGACGGCCGAGCCGTTTCTGCTTATAAGGGATCAGGCTCATCGCCCAGCAGCTCGCGGAGCATCTTCTCCCGGTTGGTCATGAAGGCGCGGGTGACTGTGTAATGATCCGTGTCTTCCAGCGCAACAGGCGTAATGCTCTCTCCCTCCAGCAGGAGAATCTCCGCACCCGGATAGGACATCAGAATCGGGGAGTGGGTGGCGATGATGAACTGGGAATTCTGCGCAGCCAGCTCATGCATCCGCGCCAGCAGTGACATCTGCCGCAGGGGAGACAAAGCGGCTTCGGGCTCGTCCAGAATATAGATGCCCTGTCCGCCAAAGCGGTGAACGAATGTGGAGAAGAAGGATTCTCCATGCGACTGCTCATGCAGCGAGCTTCCTCCATAGGAGGATTTAATGGGTCTTCCCGCCTCGGGGTCCTCATCCAGCTCATCGATGTAAGTAGCCACATTGTAGTAGCTCTCCGCACGCAGGAAAAAGCCGTCCTTCGGCCGCTTCACCCCTTTGGCAATCCGCAAATATTCGTAGAGACTGGAATGCGAGGCGCGGGTATTAAACGAGAAATTCAGCGTCCCCCCTTCCGGATTGAACCCCCAGGCAGCAGCAATGCCCTCTAACAAGGTAGACTTCCCGCTACCGTTCTCTCCTACCAGAAAAGTGACCTGCTTCTGAAAAGCAAGCCGGTCCAGGGTGCGTACCACCGGCAGATTAAAAGGATAGCTTCCAAAGGAAGGGACTGCATCGCGCAGCAGCTCGACATGGCGCAGATACAGCATAGGGCCATAGATGGAACTCATATCTTAGTGCCTCCTCAGTAAGTTTTTCTTGTGAAAGGTGATGCCTCTAATTGTAGATGATTCCCGTCTTACCCGCAAAGGACTTGAGTAGGCTTCGAAGTGCAGACCCTGCCTCTGCATGGACAAGAGTGGACGGATTCTGTAGATGTTCGGGCCAAGCGGGCGAAAGACCGGGGGCATATGCCAATTTCGGTGTGATACAGACAGATGTCCATGAGGTGGATGCTGACTCCGCATATAGTACTACTGTCTTGAGAATATAACGGGGCAGGGTGAAGGCCGTGAAAACAAAAAAGAGAGGCGGGCTTCCACAGGATTACCGGGATGGCTATCTGCAAGGGTACCATCTCGGCCTGTGCGAAGCCGTGAAGCGCCTGAATACCCTTGAAGTGGGGGAATGTCAGCCGTTAAAACTGATGTATGTTCCCCAGGGGTTTCAGGCCATCGATGCGGGAGTCGCAGAAGCGCTGCGGCTGCTGGTAAGCGAGCTGATTATCTGTCCTCCGGAAACTATGCTGGAGGTGGCATCGCGCGAATTGCCTGAGGCGGTGCTGGTGATGAACGGGCTGCATGTTTTTCCGGAGAATCATCTGGAACAAATTACGGCAATAAGACAGCTGGGTATCCCGGCGGCGATCTGGTTTGTGGATGATCCTTATTTCACCGAGGACACATCCGTCATCTGCCGGCATTACGATTATGTGTTCACGCATGAGCTGGGCTGTGTGGAATTCTACCGTTCGCTGGGGACGGCGTCTGTGCATTACCTTCCGCTGTGCGTCAACCCCCAGATGTTCTACCCGCGCCACACCGGACCGCAATATCACTATGATGTCGTGTTCATCGGCAACGCCTTCCGCAACCGTACGGAGCTGTTCGATGAACTGGTCCCCTTCCTGCGGGGAAAGAAGGTGCTCATCGCCGGCGGATTCTGGGAGCGGCTGGCCCACTTCGAGGAGCTGTCTCCGTACATCCGAGAGGGCTTCATCCCGCCGGAGGAGACCGCCAATTATTACAGCGGCGCGAAGCTGGTCATTAATATCCACCGGCCCTGGGAGGGAGGGATGGACAACCGGAATACGTTCCAGCTTCCGTCCCTCTCCATTAATCCCCGGACCTATGAGATCAGCGCCTGCGGGACGATGCAGCTGACCGATATCCGGCAGGATCTGGATATCCACTACAAGCCGGGCCGGGATCTGGAGACCTTCGCTTCTGCCGATGAGCTGAAGCGCAAAATTGATTATTACCTGAAGCACGACAAGGAGCGCCGGCAGTATGCGCTGCGGGGACTGCAGACCACGCTGCGCCGGCATACCTTTACTTCGCGTCTGCCTCATTTACTGGGTGTTCTTACTTCAAGAGGGTGAATTTCATTATGGATCAAAAGGAGCGAATACTCATGAACAACGAATTTATTATGCCTGCCCCGCCGTTGCCGAGAACCCCTGCGGAGGAAGAGAAGCTGCGGGGACGTCTGACCGGCTTCAAGGGAGGCTATGACGAAGGATATCTGCGGGGACGTCTGGCTGTTCTGGACGGACGCCCGGAGGAGCCGCAGCCGGTAAGGAATATCCATGTGATGTACGTGGCTTCAGGCAAAGGGTATCCGTACTCTCCGATTGATGATGCTGTGCTCTTCGCGCTGCAAAGACTGACCACTCACGTGACGATTACCGATGTGCGCCAGAATCTGGTAGAGCTGGCTTCTGCCCAGCGTCCCGACCTCGTGCTTGTGCTGGATGGCCTGGATTTGCCCCTGGAGCAGGTGGCTATTCTGCGCGGTCAGGGCATCAAGACCGCGATCTGGCTGACCGATGATCCGTATTACACCGATTTCACAATGAAGATTGTGCCTCACTATGACTATGTATTCACACTGGAGCGTAATTGCGTAGAGATCTACCGCGGCCTTGGCTGCACGGAGGTCCACTATCTGCCCTTTGCCGCACACCGTGAGCATTACCGTCCGACTACCGGACGCTCGCCGGTCAGCCGGGATGTCAGCTTCATCGGGTCTGCCTACTGGAACCGGATTAATTTCTTCCGCGATATTATGCCGGAGCTGATGAGCTATAACACGGTCATTAACGGAATCTGGTGGGACCGGTTGCCGGAAGCACCGCTCTATGGCGACCGGATTGAGATCGGCAAATGGATGTCCCCCCAGGAGACGGCTGTAGCTTACAGCGGCTCGAAGATTGTGATCAACCTTCACCGCTCGCATATCGACGATGCCGTCAACAATAACACGCTGTATATTCCGGCTGTATCGCCGAATCCGCGCACGTTCGAGATTGCTGCCAGCGGCACGCTGCAGCTCTGCGATGCCCGTGATGATCTCGGCTCCTTCTACAAGGTGGGCGAAGAGATCGACACCTTCTCCGGCCCCCGCGAGCTGATGGACAAAATCCAGTACTATCTGACGCACGAGGAAGAGCGCCGGGAGATGTCCCTCCGCGCCTTCGAACGGACACTGAGGGATCATACGTATACCAGACGTCTGAGCCAGCTGCTTAGGGTTATTTACGGGTAAGCCAGCAGGGCAATCGTAGAACAGGCTGTCAGCAAAATGTGCGTATCACAGGGGACAGGTGTCGTGCCGGCATCTGTGCCTCCTCAATATACTGGAGTACCGGGCAGAGATGTTAGCCTGTCAGCTAATATACCCGTCCCAAGCAGGAGCACTGCTGAGTGATAACAGATTGTGTGCATTCAAAATTTAGGAGGTGAATGGCTGCTCCACAGCCCTTCGCAGGGGAGCGCCGAGACACCATGGCCGACAAAGCGACGATCGTCCTCTTTTCCCATGTCTCCAACACGCGCAGTATTACGGGTGCGGAGAAGCTGCTGTTATTCTTCAGCCGGGAGCTGTCTCCTTACTTCAATTGTATCCTCGTAGCCCCGCAGGACGGGAAGCTGACACAGCTGGCCCGGAGCTACGGCCTTCAAGTCCGGCTGATGTCTATTCCGCTGGTCTATGGAGTATACACTCCCTATGCCGGTCTTCCGGCAGATATCCGCAAGCTGCAGGAGGGCCGGGAATATCATGAGCTGACTCACTGGCTTGCGGAGCTCCGTCCGTCCTTCGTGATCACCAGCACCTGTGTGCATGCCCTGCCGCCCATCGCGGCGAAGTCACTGGGCATACCGGTGATCTGGAAGATCTCGGAGACCATTACAGACAACGAGTTCACCCCGATCAGCGTAGAGCTGATCCACAACAACAGCGATGAGATTCTGGCGATTTCACAGACAGCGGCAGCGTGCTTCCCCGAGGAGATCCGCGATAGTAAGGTGACCCAGCTTCCTCCGTCATGGAGTGACGCGGATTTGATGTTCGAGGCCTGGAGCAAGCTGCGCGGGGAACGGCGGAGTGAGCTGAAGATCGCCCCGGGGGACCCGCTGATCGGCTATGTCTCTTCCTTCATTAATAAGGAGAAGGGACTGGAGCATTTCGTCAAGATGGCGGTTCTGGTGCATGAGCAGCATCCGGCTGCCCGCTACCTCGTAGTGGGGACTCCCGGGGATAAAAGCTACTATGAGCGCTGTGTCCGCAAGGTGAAGCTGGAGGGTCTGACCTCACGCTTCCGGTTTGTCGGGTACGAAGAATGTCTGCCGGCCGCTTACTGCGCGATGGATCTGCTTGTTGTCCCCAGCCTGATCCGGGAAGGCTTCGGCATGACGGCCCTGGAGGGCTATGCCTTCAGCAAGCCGGTTGTCGCTTATGATTCCGGCGGCCTGCGGGAGATTCTGGACGCCGCAGGCTGCGGCGAGCTGCTAGTGCCTGCGGGAGACATGGATGCGCTGGCCGGGCGGGTGAACGCGCTGCTGGCCGACCAGGCGATGGCGGCCGGCATTGGCCGGCAGGCGCGGGAGCGCATCGAGGCCGTCTACGGCCCGGCGGCTTACCGCGTCCGGCTGCAAGGCTTAGCGGAGAGGTGGCATCTCCGCTACTGCCTCCAGCCGCCGCAGCTCATCGGCGGCCTGGAAGCCCCGCCCGCTGCTGCGCCGGCGGGCGGGAAGAGCGCCCCCGCGGCACAGCCGACGCGGGGCAAGACCGGGCGCCGCGCCGCACGGCTGCGGGCCGCGAAGCTGCGGCGCGGCAGGCTGCGCCGCGCCAAGTCCCGGAGCGGCGCGGCGGGAACGCGCCCGCGCCGCAAGAAGCGCGCGGCAGGCTCCGCGCGCCGTCGGGCCAGCGGCGGCAAGAAGCGCCGCGCGGGCCAGGCCGGAAGCCGCCGGAGCAAGCGGCGGCGTAAGGCATCCTGAGCAGCCTGCCCGGTTCCTAAGGGCAGGCCATAATCAAAGGGGAGTGAACCCATGAAGATCATGACGATTTTGGGCACGCGGCCCGAGATCATCCGCCTTAGCGTTATCATTCCGCTGCTGGACCGGTATGCGGAGCGGCATGTGCTGGTGCATACGGGACAGAATTTCACGGCCAGCCTCAGCGGGGTATTCTTCGCTGAGCTGGGACTCCGCGCACCGGACTACGTGCTGCAGGATAAGCAGGCAGGACTCGGGGGTCAGCTGGCCGCCATGTTCGGCAGTCTGGAGAGCATTCTGCTTCAAGAGCAGCCGGACCGCGTGCTGCTGCTGGGGGATACCAACAGTGCGCTATGTGCCATTCTGGCCGAGCGGATGGGCATCCCTGTGGTGCATATGGAAGCAGGCAACCGCTGTTACGATCTGAAAGTGCCGGAGGAGAAAAACCGCCGTGTCATAGATGCCGTCTCCACCATAAATATGCCGTATACCCAGCAGAGTAAGAGACATCTGCTCAGCGAAGGGTTCCCCAGCCAGCGTATCGTGTTAACCGGCAACCCCATCCATGAGGTGATTACGCATTACGAAGAGCAGATCGCGGCCAGTGACATCCTGTCCCGGCTGAAGCTTGAAGCCGGCCGGTATCTGCTGGTAACAGCCCACCGGGCCGAGAATGTCGATGATCCGGAGTCGCTGCTCCAGATTATGTCCGGGCTGAACCTGGTGGCTGAGCATTTGGGACTCCGCCTGATCTGCAGCATCCATCCCCGTACACGCTCCAAGCTTACGGAGCAGTTCCCGCTGAGTATGAACCCGCTGGTGGAGTTTCACGAACCTTTCGGATTTTTTGACTTTGTTCATCTGGAACGTTATGCCCTGTGCGCCATTACCGACAGCGGCACCGTTCAAGAAGAATGTTGCCTGATGGGAGTGCCTACGGTGACCATACGCCGGACGACAGAACGCCCGGAAACTATCGATTGCGGAAGTAATGTAGTGTCCGGGGTAGAACAGAACAGCATTCTGCGCTGCACCGTGCTGATGACGTCGCTTAAGCCCGATTGGGAGGCGCCGGAAGGGTATCTTGCCCAAGGTGTCTCGGTAAAGGTAGTTAAATTTCTGCTTGGAGGGAACCTGCATGTTCAATAATAAACGGATTCTGGTTACAGGCGGTACCGGTTCCTGGGGGCATGAGCTGATCCGGCAGCTGCTGCCGCAGCATCCCAAAGAAATCATCGTATTCTCCCGCAGTGAGTCTGCACAGGTAGCCATGAGCCGTGAATTTGAAGATAAGCATCTCAGCTTCATCATCGGCGATATCCGTGACAAGGATGCGCTGGTGGCTGCCTGCCGCGGTGTGGATTATGTCTTCCATCTGGCCGCGCTCAAGCATGTACCCGTCTGCGAGGACCAGCCGTACGAGGCGCTCAAGACGAATGTGGTCGGCACACAAAATGTCATCGAAGCCGCGATTGCCAACAATGTGGAGAAGGCGATTTACATTTCTACCGACAAGGCGGCCAATCCGTCGAACTTCTACGGTATGACCAAGGCCATCGGTGAGAAGCTGTTCGTCTATGCCAATCTGATCGGCTCAGGCACCAAGTTTGTTACGGTGCGCGGAGGCAATGTGCTGGGTACGAACGGCAGCGTGGTCCATCTGTTCATGAAGCAGATCAAGGACAAGGGACAGGTAAAGATTACGGATATGAACATGACCCGGTTTTTTTTCACCCTGCGCGATGCCATTACCCTGCTGTTCAAGGCTTCCGATGTCAGTATCGGCGGAGAGATCTTTGTCATGACCATGCCGACCTGCCGGATCGTGGATTTGGCCGATGTGCTGATTGAAGCTTCCGGCCGGACGGATGTCAGTATGATCGAGACCGGCATCCGCCCGGGTGAGAAAATCCATGAGATCCTGATGAGCGATTTCGAGAGCCTGACTACGGTGGTCTACGATGAGCAGTACCTGGTTATTCTGCCCACACTCGATATGCCGGAGCTGAAGGAGCATTACCGTCATTTCCCTCATGTGTCCTTCAGCAGCTTCAGCTCGGAGAATCATTTGATGGAGCAGGCTGAAATCAAAGATATCCTGATCCGGGGAGGGTTCCTCCAGTGAAGCTCCTGATTCTCGGCGGAAATGGTATGGCAGGTCATATGCTGGCGGAGTATTTTCGCCGCCAGGGCAAGCACCACATCTTCCATACAACCCGGGATAAGAAGGATCTTGGAGGGTTGTATGTAGACGCCGACGACATCGCCGGTGTAGAGAAGCTGGTTGAAATCGTCTCCCCCCATTGCATTATTAATGCGATGGGGGTACTCAATCAATTCGCCGAACGGGACCGGATCGGCGCGTATCATGTCAACGGATTTCTGCCCCACCGCCTGCGGCGGGCAGCGGACCAGATTCATGCCCGGCTCATCCATATCAGCTCCGACTGCGTGTTCGAAGGAACACGCGGCGGTTATACGGAGGAGGATGCCGCGGATGGAACCTCGGTCTACGCCCTCACCAAGAGTCTTGGAGAAGTGCGGGATCCCGGACATCTCACGATCCGTACCTCCATTATCGGGCCCGAGATCCGCTCCGGCGGAATCGGCCTCATGGAATGGTTTCTGGCCCAGAAAGGCCGGGTAACCGGATATGAATGCGTGATGTGGAATGGAGTCACCACCCTGGAGCTGGCCAAAGCCATCGATTCCCTGCTGGACTCGGATCTCTCCGGGCTGATTCATCTGGCCCACCCGCAGCCCGTAAGCAAATATCAGCTGCTGCAGATGATGCAGACCGCATTTCATAAAGAGGATGTTGAGATCATCCCGCAGCAGACGCCGGTTCAGGACCGGACGCTGATCAGCACGAGAAGCGATGTCACGATTGAGCTGCCTTCCTATCCCCGGATGCTTAGCGAGCTTGCCGACTTTATGCGCAGCTCAGAGCTGCTGACATGAGCGGGCGGCGTCTCCTTATTACCGGAGCTTCCGGCTTTACCGGCAGGCATGCCGTGGCCTACTTTGCCGCCGGAGGAGCGGAGGTGACTGCTGTAGTCCGCCGCAAGCCAGCTGCGGAGTTGTTCCCGGACGGCGTTCAGCAGTATGTCTGTGACCTGGGGGACCGCAGGGCTGTGGCGGCAATGATTGGAGCGGTGAAGCCGGATCAGGTGCTGCACCTGGCAGGCAAGAATTCGGTCCCGGAGTCCTGGAGGGACCCGCTGCTCTACATGGAGACCAATGTAATGGCTACTCTTTATTTGCTTGAGGCGCTGCGTGTCCAGCCGGCCAGCCGTATTCTGGTGGCCGGCTCCCGGCTTAAGTATAGACCGGGTGCGGCAGACCCGCCCCATCCCTATAGCCTTAGCAAGACGCTGGAGGAGCTGGTATCGCTGGCCTGGGCAACGCTGTTTGCACAGCCGGTGCTGATGGCGGAGCCCTCGAACCTGATTGGTCCGGGTCCGTCCACCGGCTTCTGTTCCCTGCTGGCACAGCATATTGTGCGCAGTGAAGCAGCCGCTGTAACCGGATCGGCTGCACCTGCTGCGTTTCGGCTCTCCTCGCGCCATGCGCTGCGTGACTTTCTGGATGTGCGTGATGCGGTCAGGGCCTATGGCTTCATTCTGGATTCGGGCGAGACAGGAAGGATCTACCGCATTGATTCCGGGACAGAGCGGGAGCTGGGGGAGGTTGCGGCGAAGCTGCTGGCCCATGCGGCAGCTCCGGTTGCGATGGACTGGGGCCCGCAGGAGGAGCACAGTCGGGGCAATCCTTCCCCGACACCTGCCGTTCCGGCGAAGCCTCCAATTGAATCTGCTGATAGTAAGGTACCGCCTGAAGAATCGGGGGACTATGCTGTTATTTCCGGCTGGATGCCGGAGATTGCGCTGGACCGTTCGCTGGCGGATATTATCGGCTATACAAGGGCCGGTAAGGAAGGAAGGTTGTTATGAAGCCCAGAGTATCCGTAGTTATTCCTTTTTACAATTGCCCTTATATTGAGCAGGCGCTGCAGAGCGCCATAAGCCAATCCTGGCAGCCTTATGAGATTATCGTAGTGGATGACGGTTCAACTCTGCATGCAGAGCGGATTACCCCTTACCTGCCCTACATTCACTATCTGGGCAAGGCCAACGGCGGCACCGCTTCGGCACTTAACCACGGTATTGCGCATGCCACGGGAGATTATGTAGTCTGGCTCAGCTCGGATGATATGTTCTATCGTGACAAGATCAATAATCAGGTTCTGTTCATGGAACAGAACCGTTTGCTGATCTCGTACACCAACTTCAATTACATTAATGGAAACTCGCAGGCTATGGAGCTGAATGCTGCGGCCGTATTCCCGAATCAGCTTGAATATCTGCGCTGCTTCCTGTACGGCAATCCTATCAACGGCTGTACGGTGATGTTCAAGCGGGAGATCTTCGGAGCCATCGGAATGTTCGATGAAGCACTGCCGTATACCCATGATTATGATCTGTGGTACCGGGCGATTCTGAACGGTTATGCACCGGTGATGCTGAACCAGTCCTTGACGGCTTACCGCCGGCATGAGGGAATGGGCACGCTCAGACACTACGATGTCATTATGGCCGAGGCTGCAGCAACCAGTGCCCGTTATCACGCTCCCTTAAGCGCCCTGATTGCTTCCATGGGCGGCTAGCTGCCGGAGCGCGCATAGCCGGCACTGCAGCACAGCCCAAGACCAAGCAACTAACGCTTAGGAGGGAGAGCATATGTACCGGGAAATTGAAGTGAAAGACTTCCTGCCGGTCCTGCTGGAGCAGCTGAAATTCTCCGAGAGTATTCTGGATATCGGCAGCGGTACCGGTACGCTGCTGGAGCGGTATGAGGCCGCTGTAGTGCTGGGGCTGGATATCCACAGGCCTTATCTGCTGCACCGCAAATACAAGTCCCCTCATATCATTCCGGTTCATGCCGATGCCGGCCATATCGATAAGCTGTTCCTGCCGGGAACCTTCTCTGCGGTCACTCTGATCGATTCTCTGGAGCATTTTTCGATGAGTGAAGGCATAGAGCTGCTACGTAAGGCGGAGCTTATCGCTGCGAACCGTGTCATCGTATTTACACCACGGGGCTTCTTCCCGCAGGAGGGGAAGGACCATTTCAATCTGCATGGGGAGTATTACCAGAAGCACTGGAGCGGCTGGGAGCCTGAGGACTTCCTGAAGCTGGGCTACGCTGTAACCGTACTGAAGGGATTTCACCATGCGGAGAATCCTTCATTCCGGGAAGCCTTCGGTGAGAATCACGCGCCGCTGGACGCCCTGCTCGCCTGCAAAACAGTATAAATGAACTCAGGGAGGAGGCCGGGCCATGAATCAGAAGACCAAGGTCTCGGTGGTGATTCCGTTCTATAATTGTCCCTACGTGCATCTGGCGGTTGAGAGCGTGCTGGCCCAGAGCTACGCGGATATCGAGCTGATCGTGGTGGATGACGGTTCCACACTCCATACGGAGAAGCTTGAAGCCTATAAGAGCCGGATCGTGTATGTCCGCAAGACCAACGGAGGAACCGGCTCGGCGCTCAATAGGGGAATTGAGGTGGCAAACGGAGCTTATTTTGCCTGGTTAAGCGCGGACGATCTGTTCCATCCCGATAAAATCAGACGGCAAATAGAAGTCATCCGCAGCTCGGGAACCTCCTTCAATCATACGGCTTACTACTATATTAATGAGCACGGGCAACGGTTTCAGGACATCGTCCGAATGCCGGCCTGCAGCAGGCCGGCCCTCATTCAGACCATGATGTCCAGCTGTCCGGTTAACGGCAGCACGGTGCTGTTTGATATGGAGATCCTCTCCAGGGTGGGAGCATTTAATGAAAGCCTCCTGTATACACAGGATTATGATATGTGGCTGCGGATTCTTCCGCATTATGAGTGGTCTTATATAGAAGAGCCGCTGCTGGATTACCGTGTGCATAATGAGATGGGCTCGGTCCTGCACAGCGAGGCGCAGAACCGGGAGATTGCAAGGGTGCAGTTCATGCACAGGGGCAATTTGACGCAGCTGCTGAGAAAGGAGACAAGGAATTGAGACTGACCTTCCCGGTTCTGACCTTATCCAGAGGCGGCGCGCAGCGGATGATAACTGAGCTGGCTAACCGTCTGGCTGAAATTGGCCATGAGGTCGTTGTTCTTTTACCCAGCCATGGCTTTGTTGAATATGAGATGAAATGTCCGATTATCACTGCGCCCGCTCCGGTGCTTACCGAAGATGATTTTCCCTATGGGGATGTAATTATCTCCAATTATTATACAACCGTTCCGGTTGCCGAGCGGGCCAGCCGGCAGGGCAAAGGGCTGCATATCCGGCTGGCCTTATGCTATGAGCCGAATTTCTTGCCGGATAATAACCAGTCGTTCGCTTCCTACAGCATTACCCGCAACCTGCTTCTGCTGTCCCGCTGGCAGCAGGAGGTCATACGGATCAATCACGGCATTAAGGGCAGAATTGTTCCGGTCGGCGTTGCTCCGGATTTCAAGAATACGCATTTACGCGACAACGCAGACTGGCCGCTGATCGTCTCGGCCATCATGCGGCGTCCGGAGGGCGGATTCTCCGGCCACCGGGAACAGGAATACCTGATTCAGCAGCTCGATATGGTCAAGCGGCTTCATCCAGAGGTGGAGATCTATATCATGACTCCCCCTGCTGAATATGCCGCATCTGATAGTCTGCAGGCCTTGCTTAACACCGGGCGTTATCAGCTTCGGACACCCGGCAATGACAACGAGCTGGCTTTTCATTACAATGAGACAGATATTTTTGTCAGCGCAAGTACTAATGATGCCGGTTCGTTGCCGGGGCTGGAGGCGATGCGCTGCGGTGCTGCACTGGTTACCGTATATTCGGGGGGGAATCTTGAATACTGCGCACACGGGCAGAACTGTCTGATGTCATACCGTCATGAGAACCGTCTTGCTGCGGATATAGTGACGCTGATAGAGGACCGAGAGCTTCGACAGCGTCTGGCCGCCAGGGGAGAGCAGGATTCACTGCAGTTTACCTGGGAGAGAAGCGTGCAGATTTTCCAGGCCGAGTTGTTCGAGATGGTGTCCAGACAAGGCGTGTGATGCCTCCAGGCAGAACGCCAAACACAGAGAAACCTTCAACCCCCGGCTGGCGCTGGGGATTGAAGGTTTTTTTTGGCCTGCAGATAGGATATATGAAGCTTGCTTGCAATAGTTAGAAGATAGAGAAGGAGTTCATCATCTCGCGGAAGGAATGTGCGTATTGATCGAATCCGAAATGCGTAACCATATGCTGACGGCCCTGATAGCAGATGGCTTCACGCAGCGCAGTGTTATTCATCAGCTCAAGTCCTTCGTTCACGGCAGCCTCCACATTGCCAAGCGGATAGAATTTGCCGGTAATATTATGGGTGATGAAGGATCTGACTCCGTCGGAATCCGTGCTGAGTACCGGACAGGAGCAGCAGACAGCCTCAGCTACAGCATATCCGAAGCCTTCTGTGACTGAGCTGGACAGCAGGAAGCCTCCTGAAGCGGCAATCGATGAATAATAGACAGGCATCATCTGGTTAGGCATGTTTGTGAACACATTCAGCCGGTCATTCAGGCCAAGGGCATGCAGCTCTTCATTGAATGCCGCCTTCTGGTCA
Organism: Paenibacillus sp. FSL P2-0136; assembly: GCF_037975325.1. Lineage (NCBI taxonomy): Bacteria > Bacillati > Bacillota > Bacilli > Caryophanales > Paenibacillaceae > Paenibacillus > Paenibacillus sp. FSL P2-0136. Next base: position 5,779,242 of record NZ_CP150244.1, on the reverse strand, counting down.
TCTGAGGCCAAGCTCGGATCATGGAACATCCAGAGATGAAGGTTAGGCCTCTGTTTGCGGATATGATAGGCAATCTTCAGATACTCGCTCCAGTTCTTGTTGGGCTCCAGCCGCCCTACCCAGGCGATAACAGGATCAACGGGCGCTTCGGCTGGGATATAGCGGAATCCTTGTACATCCACGAGGTTCGGAATAACATAGCGCTGTAGCCAGGGGCAGATCTCGATAAACAGCTCCAGTAAATGATCGGTGGGGGGAATCAGCACGGCATTGCAGAAGGCTTGGAGATAAGGCACGGACTCTATAATCACGTTACGTGCTTCGCTTCGTGTTCCCAGACCCTGGGACTCGTAGATCAGGATGCCGCCATACCCCAGCCGGCGCAGGCGTTCAAGCAGCAGATAATCGGAGGTTACGATAATGGCGTCATAATGATGGGTATTCAGTACCGTTCTGATCTCTTCATCCTGGTTCGTGACAAATACCGGGAAGCTTACACTATTGTGGGTGCCGGACCCCGGCATGAGATAGAGCACATGGCATTCGATGCCGTTCTTCTGAAGGCTCTCACACCGCAGTCTGTTCAGGGTCTCAACCCCGCCGCTCGGTACATAAAACGTAAATAGAATTCTCAAGCTTACCCCTCCTGATCTGGACTCTCGCGGAGAAACACAGTCTGCTGTTATATAAGATACGCCGGAGTTCTCTTACATGTGACTGTGGAGGCAGCTCTGCCAAATCCTTTCTGGATAACCGGGCAGAGGAGGAGCCATGCTAAGGGTTGTCACACTACACTATATTATTCTGTGATGGGGGATGAAGGAATGTTGCGATCGAAATTAGGCTTGTCCGTGTCTGCAGCCTTGCTGCTCGGCACCATAAGTATGACCGGCTGCGGTGCCGGCCATTCGGCAGATAGCGGCAATATGCAGACGAAAAGTGTACGGGGGACAGACGGGCGCATCCACGTGAACTCCGCACGGGACATGAACCGTGACGATGACTTCGGCAGCATGGAGATGAGCAAAGAATTGGCTGACCGTGTTGCGGCGATGCGGGAAGTCCGTTCAGCTAACGTTATTATGGTTGGCAGAAGCGCTTATGTCGCTGTAATGCTGGAGGATGCTTCGGGCAAGGTTCACACCCGGAGTACCACCCGCGAGAAAGCTACGGGAAGAGGAACTGCTGCGGGGGTGCCGGGAATGACGGGAACAGGCGGCTCCATGGCCGGCATTCCGGGAAGTCTGACAGGCACTGGAACCATTGGCGGTACAGGTATGGCAGCTCCCGAAGATTATCCGGGGAACGGCAATAACGGGCTGATGTCCAGAAGCAGTATAGGGGAGGATAAAGACACGCTTCCTGGGGAGATCAAGAACAAAATCGCCGCAGAGGTTAAAAAAGGCAACACATACGTCGGCAATGTCTATGTCTCGGCGAACCCGGATTTCGTGGAACGGGCCGATTATTATGCCCGGGAATTCCGTGCCGGACATCCGCTCAGAGGCTTCGCGAATGAATTCCGCATCATGGCGGAACGGATTTTCCCTGCGCGCAGCGGACAGTGAGCAGGCGCTACAGCATAGTGCCTTGAATGAAGATAGTATTCCAGAGGGATATGAGGCTTATTCAAATGACGGCACAGCAGGGCAAAAGTGAATGACGACAGACACAAACAATGCAGCCCTCTCACCCGGAAAGCCGGGTGAGAGGGCTGCATTGTTGTGTTTATACGAATACGAATACGAATACGAATACGAAGCTGTGTCTTATCCGGATCAGGCCTCCAGCTTACGTCCGCCGATCCATACGCCCCGCAGGTTCAGGTCTTGATCCAGCTGCAGAATATCGCCGCGCTTCCCTGCCTCAAGCGTTCCGATAGACCGCTGCATGCCGAGCGACAGCGCCGGATTAAGGCTGGCAGCCTGTGAGGCTTCCAGCAGACTGAGACCAACCTCCTGAACCAGATAACGGAACCCGCTAATCATCGTCAGTGTGCTGCCGGCCAGCGCTTCGGGGTGCTCCTTCAGCGTGGCTATGCCGTCCTTGACGATCACAGGCAGATCACCGATGGCATATTCTCCGTCGCTGAGTCCGGTTGCTGACATGGCATCTGTGATCAGCAGCAGATTATGATTGTTTTTGAGCCGGGTAATGAGGCTGATGGCTGCCGGATGAACATGGATGCCGTCGGCAATCACCTCAGCTCTGATCCGGGTATCAAACAGGACGGCACCGGCTGTTCCCGGCTTGCGGTGATGCAGCGGTGTCATGGCATTGAACATGTGCACCGCATGGTTCAGCCCGGCATCTGCAGCGGTAATCACCTGCTCGAATGTGGCATCTGTGTGGCCGAGCGCAGCCGTAATGCCATGCTTGCGCAGCCACTGGATAGCTTCCAGGGCAGCTTCACGCTCAGGAGCCAGGGTGACCTGACGGATCATTCCCGGATACTTTTCCTCCCATTCCTCCAGCCATTCTATATTAGCCGGAACAATGTGCTCAGGATTCTGCGCTCCTGGCCATCTCACGCTGATGAACGGCCCCTCCAGATGTACACCTGCCAGCCTTGCATAAGGCATGCCGCCCTCACGGGAACGATAAGCATCTACCTCAGCTAACACCTGATCGATGTCTGCCTTGGCAGCCGTCATGGTTGTAGCAAGCATAGAGGTCGTCCCGTGTGAGGCATGGAACCGTGTGATATCGTCAAGCGCATCTGCATCGCTGTACATGAAGTCATGTCCGGCTCCGCCGTGCACATGCACATCGACGAATCCGGGGATCAGCAGACCTTGCGGCTCCCGGGTGACTGTCTGCCAGCTCTCATAGGCTGCGGGCAGCCAGGAGGCTTCTCCGGCATATTGAATCAAGCCATCCGCTACGGCAATTACACCCTGCTCGGTGATTCCGTCAGGAGTCAGCACCTTGCCGTACAACAATTCTCCGTGCGCACCGTTTATTTCAGCCATTTCGCAGCTCCTTCATCCAGCAGGACGACCACATTTGGATGGCTCTGCAGCAGCGAGGCGGGACACTGGGTAGTGATTGGGCCCTCCAGCGCATTTTTAACTGCTTCCGCCTTCTCTTCCCCGCGGACAAGCAGTACAATCTGCTTCGCCTTAAGAATTCCGCCGATGCCCATTGTTACCGCCTGACGCGGCACATCCTCTACACGCTCGAAGAAGCGTGCATTGGCTTCCAGGGTCTCTTCCAGCAGATCGACCACATGTGTTCCGCTGCTCAGGCTGGCATCCGGCTCGTTGAAGCCGATATGGCCATTGCTGCCGATGCCGAGGATCTGCAGATCCACCGGACCGTTATCCTCCAGCAGCTTGTCATACGCACGGCATTCGGCCGCAAGGTCCGGAGCATTTCCGTTAGGCACATGGGTGCGTGCCAGGTCGATATCAATGTGATTGAACAGATGCTCATTCATGAAGCTCCGGTAGCTCTGTGGATGATCCACAGGCAGTCCGACATATTCGTCCAGATTGTAGGATGATGCCTTGGCGAAGCTGACATTGCCCTTGCGGTGCATCTCCACCAGCTTCTCGTATACCCCGACAGGGGAGCTTCCGGTAGCCAGTCCGAGAACGGCTCTGGGATTGCTCTGCAGCAGACTGGCGATCAGGTTAGCTCCTGTGGCTGCGAAATCTTCTTCATGCTGAAATTTCAAAATGTTCATTAGATTTGACCTCCCCGTTTATGACGGTAATGTTGGACGTTCAGATAAGATTGCTCCAGCTTGGGGATGAAATCTCCAAACCGGGTACTGACCATGCCGGTGAACAGAATATCGATAATGTGCAGCTGTGCGATCCGTGAGGCCATATCACCGCGCCGCATGCCCTGCTCAAGAGACGAGGAGAACAGCGGAATATCAGCGAGTGTAGCGAGAGTACTGCTTCCGTATGAGGTTAACGACACCGTGGCTGCGCCGCTTGCGGCCGCACAGGTTAAGGCATCCACCGTCTCCGGGGTCTCTCCTGAATAAGAGACTGCAAAGGCTACATCGCCGGAAGAGAGTGAGGAAGCGGAAGTAATCTGCATATGGGAATCGGCAAAAGCGGTACAGTTCACACCGATGCGGATCAGCTTCTGATAGAAATCCTGGGCTACGATGGATGAGGTTGCCATCCCGTACAGATCAACCCGCCGCGCCCGGCACAGCAGATCAATGACCTGCTGCAGCCGGCTCAGATCCAGCAGCGAGGTGGTATCCCGGATCGAGGCCAGGTGGTTGGCCTGCATGGCCTCTACAATGAATTGCAGCGGATTGCCGGCCACGATGTCCTGATAAGAGGAGCTGCCGGTCTCCGGCGAGCCATCGCTATGCGCCAGCTCAGCCGCCAGCTTGAGCTTGAAATCGGGATACCCCTTGAAGTGCAGCGCTTTGCAGAACCGCGTAATCGTCGCTGTGCTGATGCCGCATTCCTCCGCCAGCTCGGTGATGCCCATATGGACAATCTCCCCGGGCGAGGCCAGAATACGCTCAGCCAGCTTGCGTTCCATTTGCGACAGCTTGGGCTTGTCATGCTCCAGAGCATGCAGAATGGGAGACAAGCGTTCACCTTCTTTTCTATAGATTCAGATTCATGTAGCTTTCTCTACTTATAAGATGTACATGTAGAATGAATACTTAATCTGGCCGAATGCACCGCTTTCTGAAATTATTTTACACAATGCTTATGTTTATTAAGAAAATTATTTTCATACTCAGGATAAAACAAATTGCGGAAGGTTGCAATAGGCAGTTTGGTTTAAGGCTGATTTGGGGCTGAATGAAGGGGGAGGGAGGTGGATTTTGGATAAAGTATGTATATAATTGCGGCCCAAGTGTATGTGGAAAACAACGTTCATTGTGCTGACGCGTAAGCACATGGGCCAAATGCGAATGTATGTGGAAAACAGCATACATTGTGCTGACGCGTAGGCACATAGGCCAAATGTATGTCGAAAACAACATACATTGTGCTGACGCGTAGGCACATAGGCCAAATGTATGTCGAAAACAACATACATTGTGCTGACGCGTAGACACATGGGCCAAATGTATGTGGAAAACAACATGCATTGTGCTGACGCGCAGGCACATGGGCCAAATGTATGTGGAAAACAACATACATTGTGCTGACGCGCAGGTAATCCTATATGGTCCTTTTCTGCACTTGCACGCTCAGCAATTAGTGTTTGACACGGCATTCAACTTCTGTTGATTCTTTAATCTGAACTTGTAAATATTCCTTACAAGTTCGGATTAGGGCAGAGATACAAAAAGCTGCAATCTGCGTGTTTGAAGGCACACGCACAGATTGCAGCTTTTATATTATTAGTATGTTTATTTAGTGATCCCGTTGGCAGCCTTTGTCTTGTTGACTCTACGTCTGCTGCGCAGCAGCTCCCAGAGGATGAAGACGAGGACAAGCAGCTGCGGGATGGTGGTCTCCCAAGTCGGATATATGCCCAGCCAGCCGATGGAAGGCAGACTGTGGCCGTTATGGGCGGGCAGCTTGCCGGCGATCTGCAAGGCGTGAAGGCTCTCCCCGAGGAAGCGGAACACCAGATAGTAGATCAGCACTGTAGCAGCGCGGAAGAAGGCGGCAACCGGCAATCTGGCGCTCAGTGCAATCATGGCATAGCCGAGGATAATCAGGACCACAAGGGCACTGCCAATCCCGAGCAGCAGTTGAGAGGTATCAATGGCCGGTGCCATTCCTGCGTAGAAAATCGTAGTCTCGGCCCCTTCGCGCAAAATGGCCAGCGCAGCGATGAAGAACAGGTACCACAGATTGCCTTTGGCCAGAGCGCCCTGCATCTGGCGGTCCACATATTTATTCCAGGCTACCGTGCTGGATTTCCCATGCAGCCAGCGGCCGACGGTGAGCATCATGACCACAGCGACGAGGCCGGTGATGCCTTCGATCAGCTCGCGTGCGCCGCCGGAGGCGGCTTGGGAGAGGGAATAGGTCAGCAATACGGCGAGGCCGATGCTTGCAGCCAGACCTGCCGCTGCGCCGGACCAGACCCAGCGGCGGGCCGCCGGTACTGCTTCACGGCGCAGATAGGCAAGCAGGGCGGCGAGTACAAGAATCGCCTCCAGCCCCTCGCGCAGCAGAATGAGTGCCGCATCCCATGCGGTATAAGTCTGTTCCCCGGCCAGCGGCGTCAACTCAGAGAGCATTGTGTCCATAAGCGATAGCGCTTGGTCCAGCTTCGGAGGGCTGGAGAGCAGATAACCGGTGACGGCGGTGCTCTTGTTCTCGATGCTGGCATAGACCTTGGGTGAGGCCAGCTGGACCTGGCCTTCGGCCGAAGGCCAGGCAGCGATGAACTGTTCCATTATATCAGCGGCTGCTGCGCTGTCGCCGGCCTGGGCAGAAGCGGAAGCTTGCTTCAGATAGCTGATCAGCCCTTCAATGGAAGCCGGCTCCGCTGGCGCGTCACCGGTATCGACGGCTTTGCCTTCGCTGTAGCCGGACAGCAGCGTCACCAGCGCTTCCGACTCCGCCTGCGCGGCCTCTCCGCGGACCGGCTCTGCCTGCAGCGCAATGCGCAGCAGGCTCATCTTCGTCTCCAGCAAGCCGTAGACGGCGGGATTGTCCGCCCGGATGCCTCGTTCCACTGGCGTCCAGCCGTTCACCACGGCGCGGTAGGCTTCCGCCGCCGCGGCCCAGTCGGCGCTGCGCGCCGCATCCCGCGTGCGCTCCGCCGCGGGCAGCAGCTTCGCCGCCGCTGCGCGTCCGGCGGCGCCCGTGTCACCGCCGCCTTCGCCTGCGGCGGCGGTGACGAACGCGTCCACGCTGCGGGCGAGCGTGGACAGGGCCGCCTTGGCGGGCGCTCCGCCGCCGCCCGCCAAGGCTTCCGCCGCGGCGGCCAGCGCGGCGTCCACCTCAGCAGCCGGACCGGCGAGTGCCGGGTCCGGCTTGCTCTCGTTAGCGCTGCGCCACAGCGCCGCGAACGATTCAACATCGGCCGCCGCCGCCTCCCAGCGGCTCTGGCCGGCCTCGACCAGCGCGCTGCCTACAGGCGGCAGCAGCTCATCCAGCGGCGCGCCTGACGCAGAAGCCGGCGCGCCGGGTAGCAGCACAAGCAGGCAGAGGAGCAGCAGCGCTGCCCTGATCGGCCGCCATGGACTCTGTGTAACCGTGATCATCATCGGGATCATTCCCTTCAAGTTTAGCGAGGAGGGGTCACTTGCAACGGACTCAGCTGCGCTTATTTTAGTAATATTAACGTTTCTGCAAGTTAAACGGACTCAGTGGAGCTTATGTACAAATAATTGGGAGGAAAACGCCCGCTGTAGCGGAAATAAGCGCCGTGCAGTCCGTTGGAGTAGCTGAATATGCTCGAAAAGAGAAAATAAAGGCCTCTCAGTCCGTAACGATCAGCTACCTTTCCGTCCTCTCCGGTCCCCGAATCGCCGTTGCGCTTTCGGCCTCGCAATCCCCATAGCTCCTGCTTCCTCAGCGTCACCGGTCACAGCCTAGGCATTTCATCCCTCGAGCAGCAGCTCCCCGATATATCCGCCTTCGCGTACACCCGGGAAGCAGGCGAAGACGGCGCTGCCGGTGTGAACCATGTATTCATTCAGCCGGTCATTCTTCGCAAGGCGCTGCTGGATGCTGACAAACTGCTTCATCAGATCCTTTTGGAAGCTGATGAACACCAGACCGGCATCAAGCTGTCCGGTCTTGAGATCCATGCCGCTGGAATAGGAGTAGGAGCGGCGCAGAATCTTGACCGAGCCGTCCCCATGAGCGAGGGCGGAATGGGAATCCGGCGGAATGACGGGCTTGCCGCTGGCATCGGCTGCTGCCAGATTCAGCTCGGCGAATTCATCTCCGGCTCCAATCGGTGCACCGCTCTGCCGGTGCCGCCCGAAGGTGGCTTCCTGATCGCTCAGCGAGGAGCGGTCCCAGACCTCAATACGGAACCGTACGCGCCGCACCGCAAGATACGTGCCCCCGTTCATCCAGGCCGGGCCATCGGCGCTGCCGCTCCAGACGATATTTCGCATCTGCGTCTCATTGGTGACGTCCGGATTCCCCGTGCCGTCCTTGAAGCCAAGCAGATTACGCGGGGTGCCGCCTGACGGATCGGCGCTGCCGCTGCGCTGGAAGCCTTCCTGGGTCCAGCGCAGCACCGCCGTACCCCTGGCGATACGGGCGAGATTGCGGATGGCATGGAACGCCACCTGCATATCGTCCGCGCAGGCCTGCACACAGAGATCGCCGCCGCACCACTGCGGCTCCAGGCTGTCCCCTGTGAATGCCGGGAGCTCGGTGAAGGAGGCGGGCCGTTTGCCGGAGAGGCCGAAGCGGCTGTCGAAAAGGGCCGGACCTGCCCCGAAGGTAAGCGTGCACCCCGAAGGGGTGAGGCCGTCCGCCTCGCCGGTGTCAGTAGGCGGGAGATTGGGCTTGTCGTTCGCCGTGCCGATCATCGTACCCGAGGTCAGGGCAGCGGCGGCGGCAGTCCAGTCCTCCAGCAGTTTTTTCAGATCACTGACCTTGGTAGTCGTCACATCAAATGAAGCGAAGCACAGAAAATTCTGCGCAGGGGTAAGAATCCCCGCCTGGTGCTTGCCGTAGAAGGGGATCGTATCCGCCTGTTCTTCATTCTGCCCGGAGGCTGCGGCGGCGGGGACCGCCCGTCCTGCTGCCTGGCGTGCCGCCATAATGCCGCCCACCCCGCCTCCGCCGAGCAGCAGCCCGAGACCCGAGGCACCGGTCAGTCGCAGCATATCGCGGCGGCTGAATTTGGTGTTGAACAGTTTGGTCTCCGGCGCAGGAATCCCGTGATCCGCGTCAGCCTTATTCCGGGAATTCTTGTCTTTCTTGTTCATATCGTCACACTCCCAGAATCGTTCCCATGTTGGATAGCGGCTCAGCCAAGGCGTCGAGATTCTGGCTCAACCTGCGGACCTCCTCCGGTTTGAGCGTTTCGTAAGAGACGTAACCCTCCCCCGATTTGAACGGCGCCAGCTCATTCGTTAAGGCGGTGAACCGCTCGCCGATGGTTTTCTCAAGGGCCGGGTCTTTTTTGGCCAGCTCCGGCTTCAGCAGCTCATAGATCTTCTGGGCCCCCTCCACATTCGCCACAAAATCATACAAATCCGTATGAGAATAACGCTCCTCTTCCCCCGTTACTTTGGAGGAGGAGACCTCATTCAGCAGCTCAACAGCCCCGGTAACGAGCAGATTGGCATCGATTCCGGCCGTCTCCACCTTGGCTCGCAGCAGCTGCGCATCCTTCAGCAGGCGGTCCGCGACATCCGTCATGCCCTCCGTTGTATTGTTCTGCCAGAGAGCCTGTTCAATCTTATGGAAGCCGCGCCAGTCCGCAGCATCTACATCATTCTCACGGGCATCAATGTTCGGGTCCAGATCCCCAAGCGCTTCAGCGATCGGCTCGATCCGCTCATAATGCATGCGTGCCGGAGCATACAGCACCTTGGCTTCATCCAGCTTGCCCGCCTTGACAGCATCCGTGAAGCCCTCGGTCTGCTTAACGAACGCATCGCATTGTTCGATGACGTATTTGCGGTATTCGTCGATGGCAGTGGTGAAATCTGCATTCGTCTCACCTCCGGCCTTCGCTACACTTTCTGCCCCGCTGTCTGCCTGGGCTGCAGCATTATTCCCTGAGTTGTTACCACTGTTGCCGTTGTTGCCATCGTTATTACTGTTGTCCTTGCCCGCACAGCCGGCAAACAGGAGGGAAGCCGCAAGCAAACCTGCGGGTACTGCATAGCCTATTTTCATCTGTATGGATACCCCTTTTCATTTATGAAAATGATAATCGTTATCAATGATGGACTTATCATAAATCTCCCCCTATTGGCTGTCAATAAAAATGTGATAATTATCATATTCATACTGATCCGCACAAATAAAATGCAAAAATACGCCTCCCGGCAGGCGGAAGACGCAGTTCGTATATATAAATTTCCGGCTGATCGGATTCTACACCGTGGCCCGCTCAATAATCCGGTAGTCCAGCTTGCGGTAGACCGGCTCGGGGCGCTCCGAGTGAATCTGCTCATGGATAATGCGGAAGGCGGCGGCCCCCATCTCATACAGGTGGTTGTCCATGGTGGTAATCTGAAGCAGCCGTCCGATCGGCTGGTTATCGAAGCCCATAACTGCGAGGTCCCCAGGGATGCTGAGGCCGGCTCTGCGCGCTTCAATAATCAGCCCGGCGGCGACATGGTCTCCCGTAATAATCATGGCTTCCGGCCGCTGTGGCATCTTCAGCAGGGACTGTGCAGCGGCTGCGCCGTCTTCCTCCGTTGTACAGTCATAGATCATCCATTCCTCTTCAAAAGCCAGCTTATGCTCAGCAATGAATTCGCGGTAAGCAGACTGCCGGATCACGGCGCTGCTGCCGTTACTCCGTCCTTCGCAATACCCGATGGAGCGGTAACCTTTGCCGGTTAAGTACTCCAGCCCTTCCTTGAAAGCCGCATAATGCTCAATATAGACAGAAGAGAAGCTCCGCTCTCCATTATCCTGGCAGGTGACGACCGGACCGTAGGCCGTGTACTCCTCGATGATGTCCGGCTTCAGCGCAGTAGATACAATAACAACACCGTCAATCTCTTTATGGCGCAGCATCTCCAGCACTTTGACTTCTTCTTCCTCCAGATAATTGCTCTGGCACAGAATCAGCCGGTATTGCGAGAGCAGCGCCTCGTGGGCAATGCCATTCATAATAATCGAGAAATAAAAAGCATTAATATACGGCAGAATCACCGCCACCGCACCGGTACGTCCGGTAATCAAATGAACGGCGTTCATATTGCGGGTGTAGTCGAGCTGCTCAATCGTACGGAGTACAGCGGCTCTTTTGTCCTTGCTGACATACGGATGATTATTGAGCACCCGCGAGACGGTCGTTACAGACACTCCGGCCATCCGGGCGATTTCTTTAATATTAGCCACGCTTCTCTGCGCCTCCTGTGTGAGACTGTTATTTCATTATTCTAACATAGAAATGAACAGCTTTTCGGCCGATAAAAAGCTTGCTATGGAATCCATTTCATACTTTACACTGGGGGTGCAACAAGCCTTACCGGAGAAACCGGCGTGACCGCAAGGGCGTGACGGACCGGTAACGTTAGCCATTTCACGCTGCGGGCAGGAAGGATGTTCAGCAATATTTTTTCCTGAGCAACCCTTTAGCAGCGTGGTTTCTATAGACATTGCCCGACGGATGCCGCCTTAATGACTAAGGAGCAGCAGCCGTTTTTTGTGTGCATTCCGGTCAGAAGTACCGGGATTGTCCAGACTCCGCGCCTGCCCCCGCCCAATTTAATGCTGCGACAGCACCATTAACTGCCCCTCCACATAGTATGTTTTGACTGTATCCCTTTACCTTGTTATACCAAACAAACCCAGGGCAAGGAGGGGTGACACCATTGAAGGGCAACGAACATCATAGCAAATTTTTGCTGACGCATCGTGAACGCGAAGTATTCGAGCTTCTTGTGCAGGACAAAACTACACGGGATATTGCCGGACTGTTATTCATCAGCGAAAAAACCGTCCGCAACCACATCTCAAACGTAATGCAAAAATTAAACGTAAAAGGCCGTTCGCAAGCGGTTGTCGAGCTGATCAAGCTTGGGGAGCTGAAAATATAGCTGCCATGCTTCAGAGGTGATGCGTTTAAGCCTTCTCTTATCCTTCGGGATGAGGGGAGGTTTTTTGTTGCGGGCAAAAATAAACCAAGCGCTTGCTGACCTCTGATGGGGCATCGCTTGGTTTATTTATCAAGTTCGATGGTCATGGTTTCAAAATTCACCTTGCATTTGGCGCTCATCATAAAATCAATGCCAATAATTCCATCAAAGCCGTAAGGCTCTTGAATCGAACCAAGCTGTATGGGAAAATCACTCAAATCGATACCTTCAATGCAAAAGTCGGGAATCTGCTGCTCATAACAAATTTCGCTCGTTCCTCCTACTCCATACATTCGCTTGGCTCTTCCGTTAATAAAATCAATATCGATACCTATTACAGCTAGTATATCGGAATCAAAGACGGTTGCAGCACAGCCAGTATCAAATAAAAGATTCCTAAGAGAAATGGATTTACCTTGGTGAGTTAGTGTCAAAGAAATAATAGTCAGGCCATGGAGGAGGTGTAACTTCATATCGGTTGCCTTACTCCTGAGAAAAACTCTTCCACAACCTCAACATCATTTCTGCTTGTATGGAATACATACAGTTCACGGTTTGGATGAAGTTTATGCAGCTTTTTATAGCCGCTCCACGCTTCTTGCGGGTTATCGTAATCTTGTATGACTGCCATATCTTCTAAATGACGCATGCGGTTACTTGAGCTTGCTTTAATTGCTTCCACCAGTACAAAGCGGCTTGGGTGCAATTCTGTAATCTCTCCCCATTTCATTGGCTTCACCTCACTTGGCTTATCATATGTTTAGTATATCATAGCGGCTCTGCTTCAGCTTGCGCATCATTAAGCTTTCTCTTATCCTTCGGGATGGATTTTTTTTACTCTTACTAGTCCCGGCGATCCAACCTCCCGAAATATTAAGTCAAGTCCGGCTGCATTTTATGGATTGACGGCCGGGGGAATTGGTTGTAAAATCAGTGTAAAGTATAAACCTTTAAACTTTTGAGGTGATTTTAATACTTTTAGTAAAATGCAAAGCTGACGTCCAATGTTTGATTTTTCAGTCAGGCTGCAAGTTATGGCGTGCTGAGTAAATCTTTTTTATTTCTTTTAAAGTTAAATCGTTTAAACTTTTGAGTGTGGAGGCATAGATACTTAGATGAATATTCATGATGTAGCCAAGAAGTCGGGGCTCTCTGTAGTGACCGTATCCAGAGTACTTAACAATTCCCCCTCTGTACGTGAAGGCAACCGCCAGAAAGTGCTGAGAGCGATAGAGGAATTGAATTATCAGCCCAATTCAGCAGCACGGAGCCTTGTGCGCGGCAAGACCGGAGTCATCGGGATGTCGATTACCAACTTTAACGACTCTTTCTATGACCGTGTGATCCGCGTGGTGAACCGGAAGCTGGCAGAGCAGGGGTACTTTCTGGCCCTGTCCATCACCGAGAACGATGATGATGGGGTGAACTTCCTGTTCCAGAAGGACCGCGTGGACGGGATTATCCTGCTGTCTCCGCTGGAGGAGAAGGAATATGTGGAGGAGCTGAAGCGAAAGAACATCCCGGTTGTCCTGCTGGATAACCAGTTCGAGCATGAGGATGTTCCGAGTGTCGTCGTCGATAACTATCAGGGCGGGTATGAAGCGACAAGACACCTGATTAGTCTTGGACACACCCAGATCGCCTATATCGGCGGCCCTTCGGAGTTCCTGAGTGTAACGGAGCGCAAACGGGGTTATGTCCAGGCGCTGGATGAAGCGGGACTAACGCCCTTTGGCACGGAATATTGCGGCTTTACGGTAAGCAGCGGTTATGAGGTGGCGAAGAGATGGGTCCGTGAGGATAAGCTGCCGACAGCCATTTTTTCGGGAGACGACTTTATTGCCCTCGGAGTTGTTCAAGCCCTGCGTGAGGAGGGGATTCTGGTGCCTCAGGATATCTCAGTGGTCGGCTTTGATGATCAGCAGTTCGTCGGTGAATTCTACCCGCGGCTCACAACGGTCAGACAGCCAGAGGCGCAGATGGGCAATATCGGCGTTGACTTACTGCTGAAACTGATCAATGGGGAGGTGATGCCGCCTGCGGTAACGAAGCTTGCTCCTCAGCTTCTCATCCGTGAATCTACCGCTTCTGTTCGATTAACTTGAAATTTAGGAGTGAATGATCTGTGAAGTATTTTTTGGGAGTGGATGCAGGGGGCAGTAAGACCTACGCAATGATTGCAGATGAGCAGGGGAAGCTTCTCGGTGCAGGCAAGGGCGGGAACGGGAATCATCAGCTGAACCGTGAGCAGGCGGAGAACAGCTTGCAGCAGGCTGTAGCGGAAGCCATTACAGCATCCGGGCTGACCAGGGAGCAACTGGATTATTCCTGGTTCGGATTGGCGGGAGCGGACAGAGAGGCTGATTTTAGAATTTTACGGCCGATCATCGGCCGTCTCGGCCTTCCCCGGACGGAGATTTCCTGTGATACCTGGAATGCGTTGCGTTCAGGTACAGAGAAGAATTACGGGATCGTGCTGATTTGCGGATCGGGCGTGAACTGCAGCGGCAAGAATCCGGCGGGTGTCACCTATCAATGCGGCGGATTCGGCTACCGGTTCGGGGATTTCGGAGGCGGCTATGACTTAAGTATGGAAGTCTTCCGCAGCGTCCTCAGGGCGGATGACGGAAGAGAGCAGAAGACGGTCCTAAGCGAACGCTTAACGGAGTTGCTGGGCTATTCCAATGTCCCGCAGCTAAGAGAGGATTACCTCGATCATTTCAGAGACCTGCCTCCCCAAATTGCGGAGCTGCTGTTTCAGGCGGCAGAGGAAGGGGACCCGGTGGCTACCGGGCTGCTGGTCAAGCAAGGGGATGAGCTGGGTCTGGCGGCTGCCTCGGCTGTCCGCCGGTTGGCCATGGAGGAGGAATCCTTCGACATCGTGCTTGCAGGTAGCCTGCTGACCAAGGGAGACCGCCCGGGTATCATCCGCCGGGCCATTGAACGAAGAGTGAAGCAGGCGGCGCCGAACGGCACATTAAGGATTTTAACCCGGGAGCCGGTTGTAGGTTCGGTCGTTCTGGCAATGGAAAGCAGCGGGTTGCATGTGAATCAGGAGGTTCTTGATCATCTATCACAGGGTAAGGAGGAGCAATTATCATGGGGGAAACCTTGAAGCTGGTTGTTATCGGAGCGGGGTCGTCGTATACGCCTGAATTAATTGAAGGGATCATCCTGCACCACCAGGAGCTTCCTGTCCGCGAAATATGGCTGGTGGATATTGAAGAAGGAAGAGAGAAGTTACATACGATTACGGAACTGAGCAAGCGCATGATTGCTGAATCCGGACTGCCGATTACCGTTGCAGAGACGCTTGATCGCCGGGAGGCTATTGCCGGAGCGGACTTCGTCTGCACGCAGATCCGGGTAGGGATGCTGGAAGCACGCAAGTGGGACGAATTGATTCCGCTTCGATACGGTGTCATCGGTCAGGAGACGACGGGTCCCGGAGGAATGATGAAGGGCCTGCGGACTATCCCGGTCATTCTGGATATTTGCAGGGATATCGAGGAGCTGGCTCCGGATGCCTGGCTGCTGAATTTTACGAATCCGGCCGGGATGGTGACTGAAGCAGTTCACAAATATTCATCGGTTAGAAGCGTAGGCCTATGCAACTCGCCAATCGGGTTTCAAAAGTGGCTCTCCGGGTTCTTCGGACTTCCCATAGAGAAGATCTATGCGGAGTTTGTCGGCATCAACCATCTGCACTGGGTATCCGATGTCATGATTGACGGGAAGAGCAAGCTGCAGGAGCTTATTGATTACCCCGAGAGCTATAAGGCAAGCAATGTGCCGTTTGATTCCTGGGACCATCGGTTTCTGAACAGTCTGAAAGCTATCCCTTCCTATTACTTGAGCTATTACTATATGACGGATGCGATGCTGGCGGAACAGAAGGAAGCCGCAGCAACGGCCGGATCACGCGCTGAAGTCGTGAAGAAGGTGGAGGAGGAGTTGTTTGAGCTGTACCGGAACGTTGAGCTGAAGGAGAAGCCGGGGCAGCTGGAACAGCGCGGCGGAGCCTATTACTCGGAGGCGGCAGTGCTACTGATGCGTTCCATTCATAATGATTCGCGCGATATCCAGACGCTGAATGTAAGGAATAACGGAATCATTGATTTCCTGCCGGACTATGCCTCGATTGAGGTGAATTGTATAGTCACCAAGCAGGGTCCGCTGCCGATTCCGCTGCGCAGGGTTCCCCAATCCGTCAGAGGTCTGCTGGCTGCCGTCAAGCAATACGAGAGCCTTACCATTGAGGCGGCTGTACACGGAGACCGGGATGTGGCCCTGCAGGCGATGGTTCATCATCCGCTCATGCCTTCGGTTACCGTAGCGGAACAGCTGCTGGATGAAATGCTGGAGAAGAACAAACCGTTTTTGCCGTTATTTCAATAGAATCGTCCAGAGGAGGTCAAGCGGATGAATACGGCCGGGAAACCGAGCAGGTGGAAGAAGTTTAACAGTCAATTGGATTTGCAGTCTATGGTTTGGCCGGGAATTATCTTTGTATTCATTTTCAGTTACATTCCGATGTATGGCGTGGTTATGGCGTTCCAGCAATACGATATTTTCGGCGGTATGATGAATAGCCCCTGGGTGGGATGGATGCAATTCAGAATGTTCTTCGAGGCGCCGGAGTTCTGGAATGTGATGCGCAACACCCTTGTGATTAGCCTGTTAAAATTGATTATCTCTTTTCCTGCCCCGATACTGCTTGCCCTGATGCTGAATGAAGTCGGGCATATGGGCTTCAAACGTGTGATCCAGACCGTCAGCTACCTACCTTATTTCCTGTCCTGGGTTATTGTATCCGGTTTCGTATTTTCGCTGTTGTCCGTTGATAACGGAACGGTGAACTATCTGCTGGAACGGTTCAATCTGGTCCAGGAGCCGGTTAACTTCCTTGCAGTACCGAAATACTTCTGGTCTATTCTGGTAAGTGTGAATGTCTGGAAGGAGGTCGGATTCGGAAGTATTGTCTATCTGGCGGCGATTGCCGGCATTGATCCGACCCTGTATGAGGCTGCATCTATAGACGGAGCAAGCCGCTTTAAGCAAATTCACCTGATTACACTCCCCAGCATTACCCCCATTATCGTCATCTTTATGATTCTTGCCATCGGCGGTCTGCTCAGTGCGGGCTTCGAGGATATTCTGCTGCTTGCAACCAATCCAATCCTCAGGCCCTACTCCGATGTGATCGACACCTATGTGTACCGCGTCGGGATATTAAATGCCAGATTCTCTTATGCGACAGCGGTAGGGCTGTTCAAAGCGGTAATCAGTGTCCTTCTGCTGGTGACAGCCAACAAAATCGCCCGCCGGGCAGATGTAAGTCTCTGGTAGATACCACAACAATGCTCCATAAACCTTTTAGGAGGGCCGAACAATGAGACTAAGCCTGGGCGACAAAATGATGCAGCGGAGTATTTATATCCTTTTGGCATTGCTGGCGCTACTCATGCTGTACCCGTTTTGGAACGCGCTCGTCATTTCCTTTAATCTGGGGAGCGATACGGCGCTCGGCGGTGTAACCCTGTGGCCGAGAGCCTTTACCCTGGAAAATTATTATATTGTGTTTCAGGATGACCGCCTGCTGAATTCGTTTCTGATCACCATTCTCAGAACGCTCTGCGGCACAGCATTATCCGTCTTCTTTACGGCCTTACTAGCTTACGGCATGTCCAAGAAGACCTTACTTTTCCGCAAGCAATACATGGTGTTCTTCATGATTACGATGTTCTTCAGCGGAGGGCTTATCCCCAGTTATTTACTCATCCGTTCTTTGGGGATGCTGGATACCTTTTGGGTGCTGATTATCCCCGGCATCATCAGCGTCTGGAACATGATTGTCATTCGCACCTTCTTCAGCGCTTTGCCGGAGGGACTGGAGGAATCCGCCAAAATCGACGGCAGCAGCAACTACGGCATTTTCTTCCGGATTGTGATTCCCGTCTCCGGCCCGGTGCTGGCCACGATAGCCTTATTCACCGCAGTCGGTTACTGGAATGACTGGTTTACGGGAGCGATCTACATTACCGAGGATCACCTGCTGCCTATACAGACGCTGCTGCGGCAGGTAATGAACTCCAACATCATGACCCAGATTGGCTCCTCGAATGCGATCGCGCTGGATCATATGAACCGGAATCGGACGATTACCACGAAGTCACTGACTATGGCTACGATGATGATCGCTACTATTCCGATTATCCTGACCTACCCTTTTCTCCAGAAGTACTTTGTGAAGGGCGTGATGGTCGGTTCATTGAAAGAATAGCAGTCCCCATCTTACGTAGAAAGAAGGAAAAAGAATGCGCAAACGCCTGACATGGGTAGCTCTGTTGCTGACTTCGCTGGTGCTGCTGCTCGCTGCCTGTAGCGGAGGGGGGAATTCTGACACTTCAGAGAACACAAGCGGGAACAATCTGAATACCGGGGCCGCTACAGATGACGGCAGCGGGATCAAGCCTGTGACCTTCAGCTTCTATGGCAACTACGACTGGCTCACGACATCACCATGGGGGGAGAATGAGGCGACGAAGTGGATTCAGGAGAACCGCAAGGTTACGGTTGAACCGATCCAATCCGGAGGAGCGGCCGGAGAAAAGCTGAACACGATGATCGTCGGCGGCGATTTGCCGGATGTCATTTTTACGGACCGGGGGTCCTCAGTGGAGAGGCTGGTGCAGGCGGGGCAGCTCGTTGCACTGGATGATTACTATGAGAAATATCCGAACTTCAAGAAATATGTGAAGGAATCGACCCTGAATCTGCTCCGTTCCGACGACGGGAAAATCTATCAAATCCCGAACTGGTATACCTCCGGGCAATTCGGCAACGGCGGATGGATGGTGAATAAGGATATCTATAACGCACTCGGCAGGCCGGCGCTGGAGACCTTTGATGACTTGTATCAATATTTGGTCCTGGTGCAAGACAAGTATCCGGATGTAGTCCCTCTGGAGGTTGGGGAGAAGGGGGCAGGTCTGGAGATCATGTATGGCGGCTTCAAGGAGAACTCCACCAGCAAGTTCGTTACACTCATGGGATATCCGGATGGCGACAAGCTGTCATCGATCCTGGATGATCCCGCTTACGAGGAGATGGTGCTGTACATCAATAAGCTGTACCGTGAACGGCTGATTACACAGGATGCGCTGCAGCAAACCCAGGATGCGGTCAAGGAAAAGGTCAATACCGGCCGGGTAGCAGTCATGGTCGAATCCAATATCACTACGTATGGAGCCGAGGGACACCGGGCACTGACAGCGGCCAATCCGGACAGCGGCTATGAAATTATCTGGCCGGTCCACAAAGCCGGAATTGACAAGACTAAAGTATTTGTGAGCGGCTTTGAGACGCTGGGCTGGAACGTCAATGTCATTACCAAACAAGCCAAGGACCCGGAGGCTATCTTCGCTTACTTTGACTGGATTACGGGTCCGGAGGGACAGAAGGTGCTGTTCTTCGGCCCCAAGGGCTTGTACTGGGATGAGGAGGATGCGGATGGAGCGCCGATTCCGAACGAGAAATACAAGACAACGCCTGCTAACGAGCGTACGGATACGATGCGGAAATTCGAGGACTTCAACTGGGCCGGGAATACGACCTTCATTGATACGGCCAAAATGAGCCTCGAGGCGCTGCTCTCCGCGAACCAGAAATCCTGGGAGACCGTGGCCCAGTCCACCGTGACCTGGAAAACCGCGCTGGATATTACACAATTCGTAAATACCGACCCGCTTCCCGATACAGAGACCGGCATTATCGCACAGAATATCGCAGACATTTATACTCTTGCTTACGCCCAGATGGTTCAGGCGAAGTCGGATGAAGAGGTGCTGTCGGCGCTGGATACCGCCAGAAAGAACACCGCAAAAGCGGGACTGGATAAGCTGCTTGAGTTCAGAACCGAAAAATGGCAGGAAAATGTGAAGAAAATGAACCTGACGAAATAACTGCCGTACGGGCAACTGGCCAAATAAAACTATGATGTGGAGGCGAGATTATGACATTTGCATTGAGATCGAGGTTCATGGCAGTGTTAGGCATTGTGTTGGTTTCTTCGGTAGCGGGGGGCTCCCTTCCCCTTCCGGCACAGGCCGAGGAGCAGAGCAATCCCCCATTTGAGACGGAAGTGATTGTACGGACTGTTAACCAGTTCAAGAACTTGGCGGATGTGCAGAATTTCATCGCGCTGTCCACCAGCTACGGGGTCGATGTCATCAGCATGAATGTGAAGCAGGATGAAGATGATGAGGTTCCGTCCGGCAGTGTATTTTATCAGAGTGATATCGCTCCTATTGCCCAGGGCTATCAGAATTTCGATGCTTTGCAGGCTGTCATTACGGCAGCTCATGCCGCAGGCATCAAGGTTCATGCCTGGATTCCCCAGTTCCATGACCAGCAGGCCTTCCTGGCTCATGATGAATGGCAGATGCAGTCGCTGGTGAACGGGGTTCAGACTCCGTTTACGGGCTCTAACGGTAACGAATATTTCGTCAATCCGATTCACCATGAAGTGCAGCAGTATGAACGCTCCATCATTCAGGAAGTGATCGAGAATTATGATGTGGACGGTGTTGTACTGGACTGGATCCGCTTCGACAATTACAACATGGATGTCAGTGATTATACGGTTGCCAAGTATCAGGCGCAGTTCGGGTATTCGCCGCTCAGCATTGACTTCAATACGGATTCGCCGCAGCGTCAGCAGTGGAATGAATGGAGAACCGAACAAATCGGACAGTATGTAGGCGATATCCGTGAGGATATTTCCGAATCCGCGAATCCGGATGTACAGCTCGGTGTATATATTCTGCCGCCGGAATTTACCGAGGTTGGACAGAATGTAGCCAAGTTCAAGGATGAGATCGACTTTGTCGCACCGATGGCGTACTTCGATGACTGGGAATTCAACAGTGATTGGGTATACAGCACCTCCTACGGTATCCTGAAGGATACCAGTGACGCGATCAGCGGCAGTGATGTTGACATCGTAGCTACCCTGGATAATGACTGGACCGATGATCAATATCAGGAGGTCTACAAGGGCATCCGCGAGAATTATCCGGATGTGAAGCGCCTGTCGTTCTTTGCCTATGGGGCCTGGCCGGAAGACGAACTGGCGAACATCCATGAACGTGAGACCTGGCCGACGCCGGGCTGGACGGCTCCGGTAGAGCAAGATTATCCGGCCCAGCTGCCTGCAGTATGGAAGGCGCGGAATATCGGTTCCATGCCGGGGAACGCCACCTACAATTCTTCCAATAAGCAATTTACACTCAGTAGCAGCTCTACGGATATTTGGGGCAATGGAGATCAGCTGAATTATATCTATCAGCCCGTGAGCGGCAATGCGGAGATTGTGGTTAAGGTGCAGTCCACCAGCTGGCTGGACGGCTGGGCCAAGGCCGGCATTATGATCCGGGAGTCCCTGAGCCATAATTCCAAGCACGCAGATATGATGCTTACCCCATCGAATGGGGCTACCTTCCAGTATCGTTCAGAAACTGCGGGAACTATGGCCGATCATACGGCAACTGCCTCAGCTCCGAAATGGCTGAAGCTGACGAGAACCGGCAATACGTTCAAAGGGTCGATTTCGGCAAATGGGAGCAGCTGGCAGACGGTCGGAACCATTCAGATCCCGATGAAAAGCAAGGTGTATATCGGGATTGCCCTCAGCAACCCCGGGAATGACTCGCGGAACAAGGCCGTGTTTGGAAATGTAAAGGTTACGGATTAAGGAGATATGCATATGACGATGCCGTTAAGGGAACGGCAGTATTACTTTCGGGACTATTACGATCAGGGTGAAGAGTTGGTGGTGGAAGGGCAGCAGTTAAGAATCGAGCTGACTTCAAAGTTCTCCATGATCCAGAAGTGGGAGTGGCCGCTTGCCGCCGAAGGCCCGATTGTGATCCTTGAGCCGTCTGGAGAAAATGAGGAAACACCTGAACCTGGCAATATCAAGCTGGAACTTAAATATGAGAGATCGCTTAAAGCGGATGGCTATCTGCTGGATATCCGTAAGGACGGCACCGTTACCATAGTGGCCTCCAATAAGAGGGGACTACGGTATGGAATGGATGCTCTGCACCGGCTGCTGAGCGTAGGTGAAGGCAAGTGCCGGTTGCCTGTGGCGACCATTCACGATGAGCCCTCTTTTCCGGTCCGCGGCATTATTGAAGGCTTCTACGGCACGCCGTGGAGCTTCGAGGACCGGATGGATGCTGTACGTTATCTGGCGGCTCACCGGATGAATACCTTCATGCATGCTCCCAAGGATGATCCCTATCACCGCGAGCTATGGCGTGAGCCTTATCCTGAGAATCTGTTCGAGCAGATTCGTGAGCTGAAGCAGGAATGTGATACGCAGCTGGTGGACTTCTATTATTGCATTAGTCCGGGGAATGATCTGCAGTTTCGCAGTGAAGAGGATTTTGCCAGTCTGGAAGCGAAGCTGGCAGCGATGATCGCCATCGGGGTCCGGCATTTCGCTCTGCTGATGGACGACATCGACTACGCCTTGTCAGGGGAGAACCTTCATTACCTTGAGCGCTCCGGACTGGCACACGCTTATGTGGCCAACCGTGTCTACGACTATTTAAGCCGCCAATTGCAGAAGGTTATGCTGGTGATGTGCCCCTCTGAGTACTGGTCCTCCTGGGATACCGAATATAAGCGGGATATCCGCGAGAAGCTGCATTCGGAGATCAAGGTATTCTGGACTGGCTCTGCCGTCTTTGCCCGGCAGGTCGGGAGCAGACCGGCACAGGAGAATTACAGCCATTACGGGCATGAGCTGTGGCTGTGGGACAACATACCTGTCAATGATGCCGACTATGACCGGTTGTTTCTGGACCCGGTCCGCGGGCATTATTCCCGGCTTGGCCAGACCGGACATCAGGCCGTGGTAGCGAATCCGATGGTGCAGTGGGAATGCTCCAAGATTACACTGAACACCATGGCCCACTATATGTGGAACAGTGAGCGTTATATGCCTGAGCTGTCCTGGGAGCTATCGGTCCGCGAATTTGCCGGAGAGCTGGCAGACGATATGATGTTCTTCTGCCGCCAGAATCTCAATAGCCAGCTCTATAGCGGTGGATATGAGGAATTGAAAGAGGCTGTGCAGAGCAGAGATATACGCTGGCTTGATGCGTATTTCGACCGTCTGGAGAGCATGTCCTACCGGTTAATTGAAATAAACAATTCCAAGTTCCAGACAGAAGCAGAACCCTGGCTGCAAAGAGCCCTGGCGGATGTAGAGCTGTGGAGAGCCTTGCGGCGGAAGGTAATAACCGGGGGAACTGAACCCGGAGCCGATGAAGAACTGCGTAAGCGGGCCGAAGCCAGCCGGGCCTTTGAGGTCCGGCTGGGGAGTGATCCCGCCTGGATGGCAGCCGAGGCCTGGGGACTTGCTGCCAGGGAAGGCAAGAAGGGATACCGGCTGATTTTGGAGGATGAGTAGAGTAGGTTAAAAGCCGTCCGCATACGCTTCCCGAGCCAGATTACGCTGGGAGCTGATAATATAGCTGCCGCGCTTAAGAGATGACGCGATGAAGACTTCCCTTACCCTTCGGGGTGGGGGAGTTTTTTGTTGAAGTGCGAAAACAACAGAAGAGTGAGTTAGATCACCATCTGAATTTTATCAAATGATAAATTATAGCTATTAAGGTAATCCGGGAGGAACTGTTATGACCAGATATGAACAACAACGAAATTTTCTGAAATCCAATTTTCATGAATTCAAGCAGATCAAAACAGACAAGATTAAGGGCATTGCACAACCGCCGATTGTGAAGTCATTTCATGCGGAATCACAAATTATTGATCTGCCAAAGGTTAGTAGAGACGTAGTGAGTAAAGAGAGTATATTTGACTGTATAGAGCAGAGAAGAAGTACACGCTTCTATTCGGCCGACACGCTAAGTCTAGAGGAGCTGTCCTATTTATTGTGGGCCACCCAGGGGATTACTGGAATGAACAAGAACGGGCTTACGCTGCGGAATGTACCCTGCAGTGGCGCGACACACACCTTTGAGACCTACTTGATGATTATGCGGGTAGAAGGCATCCGGCAGGGGATTTACAGATATCTTCCTGTGGAGCATCAGCTCTTGTTTATGTTTGAATTGGATGAGCTGGAGCAGAAGATTGATGCCATTACGCTGGATCAGCCGTTCGTCCCTAACTTTGCACGCAAGGCTTCTGTGCTGTTCGCCTGGAGTACCACACCGTACCGTTCTGAATGGAAGTATGATATTTCAGCCCACAAAAAAATCCTCATCGATGTTGGACATGTCTGCCAGAATCTGTACCTAGCCAGTGAATCGATCGGAGCAGGCGCCTGCGCTATCGGAATCTATGACCAGAAGCTGATTGACGAGATTTTGGCGCTGGACGGAGATGAAGAGTTTGTGATCTATCTTGGCGCAGTGGGGAAGAAGCGGGAATAGCATACTATATAGAGTCTATATAGAGTGAACGTAAGAAAGTAACTTGCTGGGAGGTACTATGCCAAATATCAAAAAAATAGATCTGGTCACCGCCAAAGTAACTGACTTTACAGTGAATGATCTGAAGTTCATTACAGATTACAGATACTGGGTTGAGCTGGATACGGTACAACTGTTCGATGAATACAATACGCCCATGCTGCTAATCAACTTTGTTTTAATACCTAAAGGCGGTAAACCGATATATAAGGTCAGCATTCAATTTCAAAAGGTGGGGAAATTTCAGATATCTGCCGGAGGAATGGTAATCCAATTATCCAGCTTTGAGATTTTGAATATTTCGGACAGGGGCTGGGATTCCGTTAAATATCTTGTCAGGGATATTGAGAATGAGGAACGGTTTAAGTTCTACTGTAATGACATTGAAGTGGTTGCTATCGAGGAAGTCGATTGGATTATTGGCTAACAGCAATGAATGGTGTACTTATTGCAACTCTATGACCTGGAACTCTAGCAATTTGCTAGAGTTGTTGTATAAAATGCAAGAATGGCCCCGCTAAGCCGCTTGGAGGAAGAGAAATCCTGCTTTTTATACAACACTTTGGGATTATGGCCGAGATGAGCAGGGGAATGTTGCATTTGGAGCATGATTTTCAGAAAAAGTATTATAAGGGGGGAGGTTTCTCCCCAGCCCTAGCTATGCCCAATAGTATACTCCCAATAATCCAACGCACTCTGATTAATTTCATCGTCACTCGCCTGGAAGGAGGCGCCGAAGACGGCGAAATAGGGTAATGCGGTTGCGCCTACATGCACTGCACTGGCTTTGAAAGGCGCGATCACTTCATCTATGGTAAAAGAAACGGAACCGGTTGGTAGGTAATTTTCCTGCTTATCTCCGATGGACATGGCGAGTCCCAGCTTTTTCCCGTGCAGCTTGTTCCCGTTCGAGCCGTAAGCCCAGCCGTGAGTGAACACATCGTCCAGCCATTTTTTCAGCAGCGGGGGGTAGCTATACCAGTATAAGGGGAATTGGAAAATAATCAGGTCATGCGCCTCCAATAAACGCTGCTCCCGCGGAACATCGATGCTCCAGTCCGGGTACTCCTTGTAGAGCTCGTGGACCGTAACGTCCTCCGGATGCAGCAGCAGCTCTTGTCTCCATCTCCGGTTCACTCTTGAAGCCTCTATATCGGGGTGTGCCAGGATGATCAGGGTTGTCATTAGGGATCACCTTTCCGGTGTATAATTTGGGTTGTGCAGCTGTTTCTATTATTTTGTAAGTTCCTGAAAATGTAAATACACACAATAAAGTAACAAGGTTACCTCAAGGTGTGCACTAGACTTTGCCGGATATTGTGGCATGCTAAGAGAAGCAGTGTTCGAATTAAGATTGGGGAGGTACCGGGGATGAAGCAATATCATTTAGGGATCGAGGCAACACTTGAGATTATCGGCGGGAAATGGAAGTCGCTGATTATATGTATACTGATGTCGGGAACGAAGCGGACGAGTGAACTGCAGCGCAGTATTCCGGGCATCTCGCAAAAGGTTCTGATTCAGCAGCTCCGCGAGCTGGAACGGGACGGGATCATCGGCAGAGTGGTCTATAGCCAAATGCCGCCCAAAGTGGAATATTACATCACCGAGTATGGAGTCACAGCCAATGAAATCATTGACCTGATGTGCTCCTGGGGCAGAACCAATATTGCGATCCGGCAGCAACGGGGTGAGGAAGTCATGCTGCTTGATAAGGACGCGGAATAGTAGCACAACTGATGTACTACTCTATTGACAATGATTTGATATCAAACTATAATTCGTTTATGGAAACCAGAGATGCTATTTCACTTATATCCAAGATCCGCGAGAAGGTTAACCGCTTCATCGTTCAAGAGATGGCGAAGCAGGGAGTAGACGGCATTGCCACCTCACACGGAGATATTCTTTATGCGCTGCTGTCTAAGCACAGACTCACCATGGCTGAGATCTCGGCACATATTCATAAGGACAAATCTACGGTTACAGCACTTGTGGATAAGCTGGTCCGGTTGGGACTGGTTAAGAAGGAGAGGGATCAGGAGGACACCCGGTACGTATATGTTACTCTAACCGGGAAGGGCGAGGAGCTGGAGCCGGTATTTGAATCGGTCTCTTCTGCCGTGCTGAAGCAGTTCTACCGCGATATCACGGAAGAGGAGCAGACAATTTTGCTGGCGATTTTAATAAAAATCAATCATAATTTCTAAAAATTTGGTGTGATAGTTTGATATCAAACTAATTATAGAGAGGACATTATAATGAGAGACTACACTGCTGAATTACCGCCGCATACAGAGAAATATGTCGGTAAGCATGATCTCTACCTGGAGATTTATAAGGGAGAGGAGGCGCGCGAAGGCCAAAAACAGGAAGATAGGGTACCCCTGCTGTTTGTGCATGGTGCGTATACCGGAAGCTGGATGTGGAGCAAGTACCTTCCCCATTTCATCCGTGAAGGCTGGACCTGTTATGTGATGAATCTGAGAAGTCATTACCGGAGCCGGGTGCTGGATATGACACAGATTACCTTTGAAGATTATCTGGAGGATATCCATGAGATAGTGCAGTTAATTCAGGCTGAATGCGGAGCTGCTCCTGTCCTGATCGGGTTCAGTATGGGCGGGATCCTAAGCCAGAAGGTGGCGGAGACAGCCAGGCTGGCCGGGCTTGTGCTGATGGATTCAAGTATATGCAGAGAGGTACATGAGGAGGTCCCTTATACGGATATCGTTAAGACAGTACCGGGTAACGTAGTACCCGCACCGGTCCGCGAAGAGGAGATCAGCCTGGATGAGACGGCAGAAGATATAGCGTTTCAGCGAAAATACCTGACGATGGAATCTGCCAAGGCCTTTAGCACATTTTCTTTTGAGTTTGGGGCAACAGGGGTATCCGTAGACAGCCGTTCCATTACATGCTCTTGTCTAGTGATCCATGCCATTAACAGTGATGAGGATGAGCGCAGGGGCAGAGCCAATGCAGCGTATTTCCGCGCAGAATATTTAGGCTTGTGGAACACTACGCATACCGGCCTGCTTGTAGGGCAGCGCTATATGGAAGCGGTACAGACGATCCTGCGGTGGTTAGCAAGATAATGAATCTATATAGATTGAACTAAAAAATTATAGTTAAAGGAAAAGTGGCGGAGGGGAATTTTGGAACTGGAGGAGCGGTAGCGTCCGCCTTTGTATGCGGATTTCAACCGTTAAAAACGGGATACATCGAGAAATCTGCAGACAACAGCGGCCGGAAGTCCAAAACTTCTCTGGAGTCACGTTTAATCCTAAAACCTAAAGATCATTAGTTCAATTTACTACTGCAACAAATAAAAGGCCGCCTGAGCCGGGATGCTCCCGTTCCTTAGCGGCCTTAACCTGGTAGGTGAAGGGTATTCTATATATACATCTAACTGGAAATTAGTGAAATTTGACGGTCTTGATGCGCGATTCCTGCTCGTAAGTTAGCGGGCTTGGCGTTGGCGGTGTGTGCAGATGGCGGTGTGCGCTGTATTCCATTCTCCGGTAATCCTCTTCTCCGGAAGCCATCCCCGGCTGCCACATCCCGGTTACCCAATTCTTCAGTTCCTTAATTCCTGCCAGCATTGCATTCATCCTCCTTGGCGATGAAATACGGTAATGAACCTCTGGGACATCTCTTTTGGTTACGCTTTCATTATACCATACATAATCCATAAAGCAATGGAATGTCCGCCTGATAAAGACAAATAAATAAGGAATAATGTTGTCATAACTGGTTTTGTATTTGTATAAGAGAACAATGTCCTTGTGATATGGACTGCGTGCGGGCAACAAAAAAGCGGCAGCCGGGAGGGCGGTCGCTTAGTGGCAGGATGTTATGCAGAAGCAGCTAAACGTTTCATTTCAGCTTCCTGATCTATAGAACGCCGGGCCAGGATATCCAGCGTTGCGTCATGTCCTCTTAGGCTCCGGTCAATCCGCTCCAGAGAATCCCGGCCAGCAACGACTTCAGTATTCACTTCGGACACCGCCTGTTGAATAAGAGGGATTAGCTTTGTATCTTCCTTGATGCTTTCGATATCATCCTTGATGGTAACGATGTCGGTCTTGATGTTTTCAATTTCATCCTTGATGTTTTCAATTTCATCTTTGATGATCACCAGCTCGGCCGTAATTTCAGACTTAAATGCAGTGAATTCTGACTGAAGATTTTTAACATCGGACTTGATGCCTGCAATTTCGGTCTTGATTCCTGAGATTTCGGTCTTAACTCCTGCAATTTCAGATTTCATTCCGTTAATTTCGGACTTTACTCCTTGCAGCTCGGCAAGAATCTGCTGGAGAATTACATCGCTCATAGGGCACAGCTCCTTAGATAGGGTTGGAATAGGACTGCTGCTTGAAGGGGGATACCTGCGGAATAGGTACAGGTCATTATAGCATATTTGCGTCATTATTGGGTGCTGCTGTAAAAAGAATTCCATGAACATATTGGACATTAGAAAACTGATACTTAAATTTATAAATATACAAAATAGGACAATGGGTGTACTATGTATGTGAATAAATTCGCATGAAGCGTAACCGATAAGAGATGGGGGAATCAAGATTCATGAAGACAAGAAACTGGAAACACCTTATGAAGCTAGTCGTGCTGACTGCTGCTGTCAGTGTAGTAGCTGCCGGATGCGGTAGCGCAAATCAGGCAGGAAATGCCAAAGATACTAATACAGGAGCTGCTACAGCTGTACCTGCTGAGGCCGTTACGATATCGCTGGGACTGCTGCCATCCATCGATGCAATTCCTTTTATTATTGCCCATGAGCAGGGATTTGATCAGAAGCATCATGTGAACCTGGATATCCAGACCTTCAAGAGCGCGAAGGATCGTGATGTGGCTTTTCAGGCGGGTAAGGTAGATGGCCTCAGTGCGGATCTGGTGGCGATCTCGATCTATAATGAAGCAGGACTCGATGTCAAAATCACCAGCACGACCACAGGTGAATTCGACCTGCTGACCGGAAATGATGAAGTGAAAGAGGTAAAGGATCTGAAGGGGAAGACCGTCATCCTGTCCAAGAATACCTCAACCCAGTATACCGTTGCCATGATGCTGAAGCAGGCAGGCCTGACGGAAGCCGATATTACTGTAACGGAAGTGCCGCAGATTCCAACGCGTCTGGAGCTGCTTAAGAATCATAAGGCGGATGCGGCTGTTTTGCCGGAGCCTTTTGTCACCATGGGCCGTACTGCCGGTCTGCGCGTTCTCAGCTCCACCCATAGTGCGGGGATCAATCCGTTTGTGCTGGCTTTTCCACAGAGTGCCATTGATGCCAAGGGTCAAGGAATCCGCGATATGTACGCCGCTTATGATGAGGCTGTCGATTATATGAAGACGCATGACCAATCGGAATATATCGACCTGATTATTAAGGAAGTGGGCTATCCCGATACGCTGAAGAATGAGATTAAGGTGCCGGAGTATCTGCCTGCGAACCAGGTGGATGTGAAGGAAGTGGAGGCTGCTTTTGCCTGGGCCCGTGAAAAAGGACTGTTGACCAAAACACTATCGGCTGAAGATGTGATCTCCGATGTCCAGTTTAAAAAATAGCGGTCTCCGCATTAATCAGCTCCATGTAGCTTATCAGAACGGGCAGCTGGCCCTGGGGGAAATGAACCTGACCCTGCCGGAGCACGGGATTTATACGGTGATCGGTCCCTCGGGCAGCGGCAAATCCACGCTGCTGCGGGCGATTGCCGGACTGCTGCCTGGTTACGAGGGGGAACTGCTTTTCAATGACAGATCTGTCCATGAGAAGGAGACGCTGATCGGGCTGGTGCCGCAGAATTATGGTCTGCTGCCCTGGAAGACGGTCCGTGACAACATTCGGATTGCGATGCGGATCGCCCGTCCGGGCGGGGCAGGCCGGGGTAGGCGGCAGCAGGACCGGCAAATTATGCACTGGCTTGAATCCATGGGAATCGCCCAGCTCGCCGGCCGGTTTCCGCTCTCGCTGAGCGGCGGTCAGCAGCAGCGGGTGGCCATTGCCCGCGCCTTTGCCATACTGCCAACGCTTCTGTTGCTGGATGAGCCGTTCTCGGCGCTGGATGCCATTACGCGGGAAGGGCTGCAGCAGATTTTTATCGACAACTGGCAGGCGCATCCGGCGACCACGCTATTCGTGACCCACGATGTGGAGGAGGCGATTCTCTTGGGACAGAAGATTATCATCATGCTGCCGGGCCAGCAGGAGCCGCCAGAGATTCTCGATAACGCTGCTGTATTTGCCATGAAACATTCCCAGAAGCGGGAGAGCGATGAATACTTCGAGCAGACGAAGAGAATCCGAAAGGTAATGATGGAAAAATGGTAAAACGACGGCATTTTATTCACCTGCTGCGCCTGCTGCTTGTTTTTGCCGGAATGAATGCGCTCTGGTATGTCGCTTATCTGCTCATGAATCACGCGATTCTGCCCAGCCCCGGCGCGGTCTATAAGGCAATGTTTCAGCTTGGGGCCCATGATGTGGCGCTGAATGTCGGCTACAGTCTGATGCGCATCACTGAAGGTGTGCTGCTGGCTCTGCTGCTCGGTCTGCTGGCCGGTCTGCTGATGGGCCGCTCTCCCTTCTGGAACCGGGTACTGGACCCGGTCGTCTATCTGACCTATCCGATTCCCAAAATTGCGCTGTTGCCGGTGGTCATGCTCTTCTTCGGACTCGGAGAAACCTCCAAGGTGCTGATGATTATGCTGATCCTGCTGTTCCAGGTCATTATCTCGGTACGTGATGGTGTGAAGGCCATCCCCGAGAGTACTTATGATGTGCTGACGAGTATTGGTGCCAGCACGATGCAGAAATTCTGGAATGTGACGCTTCCCGGCGCTTTATCGGTGATCCTCAGTACGATTCGCATTTCGCTGGGTACAGCGATTTCCGTACTCTTTTTCACCGAAATCTACGGCACGGAGCATGGCATGGGCTTCTTTATCATGGATGCCTGGCTGCGGCTGGACTACCCTGAGATGTATGCCGGAATTATGCTGTTCAGTCTGGTGGGATTCGTGCTGTTCCTGCTGGTGGATGTGCTGGATTACAGATTCATGAAGTGGCGGAGATAGTGCTTGAGTGGGAGCAACGTGAGCACTTGGGTGGACGCTGCGCGAACGGACCGTTGTTTGGGTCGCTGTGGTCTCCAGATTTTTTTTATTCCCCTATGTGGTGAAAATCCGGAGACCAAGGCGACCGCTGCCGCTTCTACACAATCGTTCCGTCCTCTCCGCTGTTTAAGCGGTATACAATACATCTAAGTTTCAAAAACTCAAAAAGAAATCGCCCTTTTGGTAAGATGGAAGATCGACCATCCATCCCAAAGGGGCGATTTCTTTTTTATGGACTATATAAGACGCACTAAAGAATTAACAAAAAGCAAAAAGAAACGGAGGGGAAATTTGGAACTGTAGGAGCGGAAGCGACCGCCTGAAAGCTTTCCGAAGGAAAGCTCGCATCGTAAGCAAAAGCTGTATTTGGATATCTACCGCGAGCAGCGGTTTCAATCAGGAAATTCAAATACAATAGCGGCCGGAAGTCCAAATGTTCACCGCAGCGACGACCAAGCTTTGAGTTCTAATCTTAAGGGCATCTTATAGAGCTTTTCTTTCTAATATAGATTATTTACCGAGCTGCTTATCGACTTCCTTGACAGGATTCTCGCCGACATTCTCTTCGGTCTTGACACTGCTCATGAACCAGCCTGTAGCTGCAATGATGATCAGAACTACATAGAAGGTCAGTTTCCACCAGGTGCTGTGTGCGAAGTCTTCGGACAATACACCCAGAGCAGGATGGGCCAGCGTGATGACTGCGAGCTTAACCCCTACCCAGCCGACGATGAAGAAGGCAGCAACCTCAAGACCCGGACGGGTGTGAAGCAGCTTAACGAAGAAGGAAGCTGCGAACCGCATAATAACGAGACCAATGAACCCGCCCGCGAAGATTACAAGGAACTGTCCGCCGTCGAGGCCGCCGATGTTGCGGATACCACTTGCCGGAAGAGCAACGGCCAGGGCTACGGCTGCGAGGATGGAGTCTACGGCAAAGGCAATATCTGCTACCTCGACCTTAAGTACGGTGAACCAGAAGCTGGCTTTCTTCTTATTTACAGCTCCAGGGCTTCCGCTTTCAGCGGCGTCTTCCGTGACCGGCTTAGCGAATAACACTTTTCGGAAGATGTGATTCCCCGCGATAAATAACAGATATAGCGCACCGATGGCTTGTACCTGCCAGATGTCTACCAGATAGGAGATGACGAACAGCGATCCGAACCGGAACACAAACGCTCCAGCCAATCCGTAGAACAATGCCTTCTTACGTTCCTCATCAGGAAGATGCTTAACCATAATTGCGAGTACAAGTGCGTTGTCTGCGGCAAGCAGCCCTTCCAGTGCTACGAGAACGAGCAATACCCATCCGTACTCTAATAATAATCCCCAATCCATTGCTGTTTCCTCCTCAAGTGGGTTTAGCTGCTTTTTTGAGAAACTAACGGTGATACCATTAGTTTAACCAAAAATATATATAAAAAAGACCTTTACCAAACAGATTAGCCTTTGGAATAAAGGTAACCTGGTTGGTAAAGGTCTCGCTAACAATAATCTATTGCCGATAAAACCGGAGAATATCCTCATATTCTCGTATTGACGATTTTATCTAACAGCTACTCCCCTTTACGGGATTATATGAAATTTTAGGTGATTCGTTTCTGGCTAAAAGTATCATATCCGAGTTAAGAGGTGTTGTCAATGTTTTTGTGAGAACAACTATCAATAGAAATGACAGGCCTGAAAACGGAAACATGATAAGTATGGGTCATGTAAGTTGACATGTTATATGGCGAAACTGCAAACAAAAGGAAATAAAGGGCAAAACGAACGTTGGACTAATTGACGATCCCCGGTAATGAAAATATGATGAAACTAATTAAAGCGGCCAAGTGAATTTAATGTTAGATAAAATAACATTAACCAAAACAAAGGCTATTTGAACCATAAACTTAAGTTAGTGCTTCCGAAGCGAGTTTTGTACGCAGAATGCGCAGAGAAGCCTAGCTTACAAAACTTAGCGTATGCTTTCGAAGCGAGTTTTACTGCGAAGTGGTTTCAAGGAGTAAATGCTCCGTAAAACTTTTAGGAGGTGGGAAATGATGCAGCCGTCATGTCTATCAAGTGAAGCGGAAGAGGAGATTAGCCGCCACCCTTGCTACAGCGAGGAGGCCCACCGGTTCTATGCCCGGATGCACATCCCGGTTGCTCCCGCCTGTAACATCCAGTGCAATTACTGTAACCGCAAGTTCGACTGTGTGAATGAGAGCAGGCCGGGCGTGGTCAGTGAGGTGCTTACTCCGGAGCAGGCGGAACGCAAGGTGCGGGGAGTTGCCGCTGGGCTGATGCAGCTCTCGGTCGTGGGTGTAGCCGGCCCCGGAGATCCGCTGGCGAACCCGGAGCAGACCTTCGATACCTTCGCCCGGGTCAGGAAGCATGTGCCTGATGTCTCTCTCTGTCTCAGCACTAACGGACTCACGCTGTACCGGCATGTGGATGAGATTATGGAGCTGGGCATCCGCCATGTCACGATCACCATCAACGCCATTGACCCTGAGGTCGGCCAGGCGATTTATCCCTGGGTGTTCGATGAAGGCGTACGGTACGAAGGCAGAGAGGCAGCCGAGCTGCTGATCCGCCGTCAATTACTGGGACTTGAGATGCTGGCGAAGCTGGGGATTCTGGTCAAAGTGAATTCCATTATGATTCCGGGGGTTAACGATCATCATCTGACTGCAGTGTCAGCGCGGGTAAAAGAGCTCGGGGCCACGCTGCACAATGTAACACCGCTCATTATCGCACCGGGCAGCCAGTATGAAGCGGATGGCCGTAAGGCACCCCGTCCGAAGGAATTGCTTAATTTGCAGGAGCAGCTGGGCCGCGGGGGAATGAAGGTTATGCGCCATTGCCGGCAATGCCGGGCCGATGCGATCGGGCTGCTGGGCCAGGACCGCAATCCCGATTTTCCGCTGGAAGCGATGGAAGCCGAGCCGGTCATTAATGAAGCCGCCCGGGCGATGTTCCAGCGTGAGCTGGACACCAAGATCCGCGAGCGCGTCTTGGCCAGACAGGCCAGACGCATTCAGGCCCGCGGGCCGAAGACACGGGTCGCGGTTGCCACCAGAGGCGGCGACAAAGTGAATCAGCATTTCGGTCATGCCACTGAGTTCCTGGTCTACGACACCGACGGAACGGATGTACAGCTCCTGGGTGTCCGCAAGATCCAAGCCTATTGCCATGGCAAGGCCGATTGTAACGGTGACAAAGCAGCTACGCTGCAAGAAATTATATCAATTCTAAGTGACTGCCGTATTCTTCTTTGCTCCGGCATCGGCGAGGCCCCAAGGGCCAGCCTGAACGCAATCGGTGTCCTGCCTCTTGTCCGCAAAGGCGGCATTCAGGAAGCCATTCTCGAAAGCGTGAAGTACAGCTCTTATTTTGAAAAACTAAACATTTCGAAGGGATGATGAACAATGAGACAAATCGCGTTCTACGGTAAAGGCGGTATCGGTAAATCGACAACTTCACAAAACACCCTGGCTCAGCTGGCAACCAAATTCCAACAAAGAGTCATGATCGTAGGCTGCGACCCAAAGGCGGATTCCACCCGTCTGATCCTGAATACCAAAGCCCAGAACTCCGTGCTGGAGCTGGCGGCTGAGCTTGGCTCCGTAGAGGACCTGGAGCTTGAGGATGTGCTGCAGACAGGCTTCGGCGACATTATCAACGTAGAGTGCGGCGGGCCGGAGCCGGGGGTAGGCTGCGCAGGACGCGGGATTATCACTGCGATCAACTTTCTGGAGCAGGAGGGCGCCTATCAGGATCTGGATTTCGTCTCCTATGACGTACTGGGTGACGTGGTATGCGGCGGATTCGCCATGCCGATCCGTGAGGGCAAGGCCCAGGAGATCTATATCGTCTGCTCCGGCGAGATGATGGCGATGTACGCAGCGAACAATATCGCCCGAGGTATCCTGAAATATGCCACTAGTGGCGGCGTAAGACTCGGCGGCCTGATCTGCAACAGCCGGAATACAGACCGTGAGGATGAGCTGATCATGGAGCTGGCCCGCCGCCTGAACACACAGATGATTCACTTTGTTCCCCGCGACAACATCGTTCAGCATGCCGAGCTGCGCAGAATGACCGTAGCCCAATATAATCCTGAGCACCAGCAGGCGAAAGAATATGAAATATTGGCCGAGAAAATCCTCAATAACAAAATGCTGACGATCCCTACCCCGATCTCGATGGAAGAGCTGGAAGAGCTGCTGATGGAATTCGGCATCATTGAAGATGAAGAAGCTGCGATCAAGAAGCTGGCGGCTTCCGGGCAATAAGGCTTACTGAAGAACTTAACAAAAAGCGTAAAGAAGCGGAGGGGAAATTTGGAACTGTAGGAGCGGTAGCGTCCGCCTGAAAGCTTTCCGCAGGAAAGCTCGCTTCGGAAGCATATGCAGTCTCCGGATGTTATCCGCTAAGCGGAATAATAAAAAACATCTGGAGACAACAGCGGCTGGAAGTCCAAATGTTCACCGCAGTGACGACCACGCTTTAAGTTCAACTCATAGGTAAGCCATTAAGAAAAGGAGGGTCAAACGATGGGACTGAATATTGAAGAGAATCAGAAGCTGGTTGAAGAGATTCTGGAAGCCTATCCCAAAAAGGCGCGGAAGGACCGCGAGAAGCATTTTCAGGTGGCGGATGAAAAGGCCATTGATTGCAGCACCTGTGCGGTGAAGTCCAATATCAAATCTCGTCCGGGTGTCATGACCCCGCGCGGCTGCGCCTATGCCGGCTCCAAAGGGGTGGTCTGGGGTCCGATCAAGGATATGGTCCATATCAGTCACGGGCCGGTGGGCTGCGGACAGTATAGCTGGGGCTCACGCCGTAACTTTGCGAATGGGACGCTTGGCATCGATAACTTTACGGCGATGCAGATTACCAGTGATTTTCAGGAGACGGATATCGTGTTCGGCGGGGATAAGAAGCTGGCCGTCATTATGCGTGAGATTACTGAGATGTTCCCGCTGGCCAAAGGGATCTCTGTCCAGTCGGAATGTCCGGTCGGCCTGATCGGCGATGATATCGAAGCGGTGTCGAAGAAGATGTCCAAGGAGCTGGCGATGCCGATTGTTCCGGTACGCTGCGAAGGCTTTCGCGGGGTCAGCCAGTCGCTGGGCCATCATATTGCGAACGATGCGATCCGTGACTTCGTGATGGGCCGTGCCGAGCTGGCGGAGACCGGGCCTTACGATGTCAATATTATCGGGGACTATAACATTGGCGGCGACGCCTGGGCCTCCCGTATCCTCCTGGAAGAGATGGGCCTGCGCGTTATTGCCCAGTGGTCCGGTGACGGCTCTCTGAACGAGCTGGAGGTAGCCCACAAAGCGAAGCTGAACCTGATCCACTGCCACCGCTCTATGAACTATATGGTAGACCATATGGAGAAAGCCTACGGCATCCCTTGGCTGGAATACAATTTCTTCGGGCCTACGAAGACGTATGAGAGCCTGCGGGCGATTGCAGCGCTTTTCGATGACACGATTCAGGAGAACTGCGAGCAGATGATCGCCAGATACAAGCCGGTCATGGATGCAGTGATCCGCAAATACAGACCTCGCCTGGAAAATAAGACCGTCATGCTGATGATCGGGGGCCTGCGCTCCCGCCACACCATCGGTGCTTATGAAGATCTGGGGATGGATATCGTAGCTTCCGGTTATGAATTCGCCCACAAGGATGACTATGAGAAGATGCTCCCGATGCTTGCCGAGGGAACCATTGTCATGGATGATCCTACGGCTTACGAGCTGGAAGAGCTCACGAAGAAGATGAACATTGATCTGGTGGGCTCAGGCGTGAAGGAGAAATATGTCTATCACAAGATGGGCGTGCCGTTCCGTCAGATGCATTCCTGGGATTATAGCGGCCCGTATCACGGCTTCGACGGCTTTAAGGTGTTCGCGAAGGATATGGATATGACCGTGAACAGCCCGGTATGGAATCTGGTGAGCAGACAAGGAACAATGGAGCTGAAGGAGGCGGGCGTATGAGCAGGGATGAACTGAACATTAAAGATAATACCAGCTTGTTCAAAGAAGAACGTTATGTGCAGCAGCGGGAGAACAAGAAGCAGTTCGAAGCGCCCTGCAGCGAGCAGGAGACCGCCGAAGCACTCGCTTACTCCAAGTCTGCCGAATATATGGAGAAGAATTTCAGCCGCCAGAATGTGGTGATTAATCCGCATAAAGCGTGTCAGCCGCTGGGTTCGGTCATGGCTGCACTCGGATTCGAGAAGACGCTGCCGTTCGTACACGGTTCGCAGGGCTGCAACGCCTACTTCCGCAGCCATCTCAGCCGCCACTTCAAGGAGCCTACGCCGTCCGTGTCCACATCTATGACAGAGGATGCAGCCGTATTTGGCGGGATGAATAACCTGATTGACGGTCTGGAGAACAGTGTCGCCTTGTACAAACCGGAGATGGTTGCGATCTGTACTACCTGTATGGCTGAGGTCATCGGGGATGACCTGAACTCTTTTATCGGCAATGCCCGCATTAAAGGGGTGATCAGTGAGGAATATCCGGTAGCTTACTGCAACACGCCGAGCTTCGTCGGCTCACATATCACTGGCTACGATGCCATGATCAAGGGTATCCTGAGCTACCTCTACACCCGTTCGGGTATCGAGAGCAAGCCGGGAAGCGGCGCGGAGAGCGGAGAGAAGCTGAATGTGATGCTGGGCTTTGAGCCGTACACCGGGAACTTCGCGGAGCTGCGCAAGATTCTGGGAGCCTTCGATACCAAGTACACCATACTTGGAGACCACAGCGGGAACTACGATTCACCGGCAACCGGAGAGTATGAATATTACTACGGAGGCACGAAGCTGGCGGATGTTCCGCAGGCTGCCAATGCGCTTGCCACCCTGTCCCTGCAAAAGTATACGCTGAAGAAGACCCAGGAATATATCAGCGGTACCTGGCACCAGCAGCTGGCAGCGTTATCCACGCCGCTGGGCATTAAGGGCACAGATACGCTGCTGGATACGATCAGCGAACTGACCGGTCTCCCGATTCCAGCAATACTCACGGAAGAACGCGGCCGTGTCGTGGATGCGCTGATGGACAGTCACCCTTACCTGCATGGCAAGCGGGTAGCGCTGGTAGGCGACCCGGACCTGCTCATCGGCCTGATCGGGTTCTGCCTGGAGACCGGGATGGAGCCGGTGCACATTATCTGCTCGAACGGTGATGTGGATTTCAATGAAGTGAAGTTCAAGGACGAAGCCGAAGCGCTGCTGGCAGCAAGTCCGTATGGCACCGAAGCTACTGTGCATGTCGGCAAAGACCTGTGGCATATGCGCTCGCTGCTGCTGAATGACAAGGTGGATCTGGCGATTGGCAGCTCCCATCTGAAATTTGCCGCCAAGGATGCGGAGGTGCCGCTGGTGCGGGTCGGCTTCCCGATCTTCGACCGCCATCATATGCACCGTTATCCGATTATCGGGTATCAGGGAACACTCAACCTGCTCAGCCTGATCGTGAACACGATTCTGCAGCAGCTTGATGATCATAACTCCGGCTTTAATTTTGAGCTGGTGCGCTAGAGCCGGTTGTCTTTAGCCATTAATAAGATAGAAGTGCGCAAGATTCGTGTGGAACATAAGCCTCTTAAGCGAAGGAGATGAAGAGCCAATGGACCCTTTACGGCAAGATGATTTTGATTCCCAGGCTTGCGGGAGTATAGCGCCTAAGGCGAAGCCCTGTCCAAGGCCCAAGCCGGGCGAAGCTGCTGGAGGCTGCTCCTTCGACGGAGCCCAGATTACGCTGCTGCCGATTATGGATGCGGCGCATCTGGTTCACGGACCGATTGCCTGCGCCGGAAACAGCTGGGAGAGCAGAGGCGCGTTATCCAGCGGCCCCTCCCTGTCCCAATACGGCTTCGCTACGGATCTTACGGATTCTGATATTATTTTTGGCGGCGAGAAGAAATTGAAGGACAGCATTGATTATATTGCCGGGCGCTTTGCGCCTCCGGCAATATTTGTATATTCAACCTGCGTGACCGCGCTGATCGGCGAAGATATGGATGCGGTCTGCAAGGAGGCGGCGGACCGGATCGGGATTCCTGTTATCCCGGTGAACAGCCCTGGCTTTGTCGGCAGCAAGAATCTCGGGAACCGGCTGGCGGGGGATGCGCTGCTCCAGTATGTCATCGGGACGGGAGAACCGGAGCCGGAGACGGATCTAGGGGTGAATCTGATCGGGGAGTACAATATCGCCGGTGAGATGTGGGATATTGAGAAGCTGATGAACAGCGCCGGGATCGCTGTAACCTCGCGGATTACGGGGGATGCACGCTATAAGGAGATTACGTGGGCACACCGGGCGAGAGTGAATATGGTGGTCTGCAGCCGGGCGCTGCTGGGCCTTGCCAAGGAGATGGAGGCGAGATACGGTATCCCGTATTTCGAAGGCTCGTTCTATGGTGCGAAGGAGACGACCTATTCGCTGCGCCAGATGGCCTATCTGATGAATGACCGGGAGATGGAGCGGCGGGTGGACCGGCTCACCGAGCGGGAGGAAGCTCGCTTAAGCCAGGAGCTGCGGCCTTACCGCAAGCTGCTGAGGGGGAAGCGGGCTGTACTCTATACGGGCGGCGTCAAAAGCTGGTCTGTCATCTCGGCCCTGAAGGAGCTGGGCGTTCAGGTCGTCGGGGTAGGGACGAACAAAAGCACGGAGGATGATGTGCGGCGGATTGCCGACCGTGTGGGTGATGATACAGAATACATTCCCGAGGGCGGGGCCAGCCGGATTATTAAGACGGTAAGAGAGCGCAAGGCGGATATTATGATTGCCGGCGGCCGCAATATGTATGTGGCGATGAAAGAACAGATTCCCTTCATTGATATTAATCAGGAGCGCCACAAAGCGTATGCCGGATATGAAGGGCTGCTGCGGCTGGCCAAAGAGCTGACCTATTCACTTGCGAACCCGATCTGGAAGCTGGCGGCAAGCCCCGCTCCCTGGGATAAGGAGGCACCGCCCTATGACCGTTAACCGGAGAAAAAAGCCCGCATCGGTTAACCCGATGAAGATCGGGCAGTCGCTGGGTGCCGTACTGGCTTTGCAGGGCTGCTACCGGGCCATGCCGCTGATTCACGGCTCCCAGGGCTGCTCCGCTTTTCCGAAGGCGCTCCTGACCCGGCATTTCCGGGAACCGATAGCCGTGCAGACCTCGGCGCTGCAGGAGATGGATGTTATCTTCGATGCCAACCGCAATCTGGAGGAGGCGCTGAATCTGGTGCTGAGCAAGCACCGCCCGGATATCATCGGCATCATTGGGACGGAATTGACCGATGTAGCCGGTGTGGATTATCAGAACATGCTTAAGACGTATAAAAGAGAGCGAAATATGCGCGGTGGTCTCGCCTTCTCCGTGGTGCTGCCTGATTTTCGCGGATCGCTGGAATCGGGCTTCAGCTCTACGGTGGAGTCTATGATTGACGAGATGATCCAGCAGGCAGGACACCGGGGGCAAAGAAGCGTAAATACCCGGCAGATTACCCTGCTGCCGGGCTCGTTCTTAACCCCGGCCGATGTGATGGAACTGAAGGAGATCATCTCCTCCTTCGGCTTCGAGGTGATTGCGCTGCCGGATATCTCGACCTCCTTGTCTGGCCATCTGCTGACCGGGTTCTCGCCGCTGACGCGCGGCGGGGTTCCGCTGGATTCTATGCTCCAGAGCCTGCAGTCCGGGCTGACGATTGCCGTGGGCGGCAGCATGGAACGTCCGGCCAGACGGCTGCATAATGCGATAGGGACCCCGTATAAGGTATTCGAAGGGTCAATGGGGCTTAAAGCGACCGATGAACTGCTCCATTTCCTGCATCAGATCAGCGGAGAACCGGTGCCGCTGCGGTATTGCTGGCAGCGGGAGAATCTGCTCGACAGCATGCTGGACGCCCATTTTCAATTTGCCGGAATGTCGGTTGTTGCCGCATTGGAACCGGATCATCTGCATTCGGTCTCGGGTTGGCTGGAGGAGCTGGGCGTTGAGCAGAAGGCGCTGATCACTTCGTTCGAGACCCCGCTTATTGCCGGAATGGAGC
The DNA here is from genome assembly GCF_037975325.1 of Paenibacillus sp. FSL P2-0136. NCBI lineage: Bacteria > Bacillati > Bacillota > Bacilli > Caryophanales > Paenibacillaceae > Paenibacillus > Paenibacillus sp. FSL P2-0136. The sequence goes on along the minus strand of NZ_CP150244.1, from coordinate 5,737,850 downwards.
GCGAGGTGTGGGTGGGCGATCTGGATGATGCCGAGGTGCTGGGCAAGGGGGCGGATCTCTGGATCAGCAATTCCCACGGGATCGCCGGGGCACAGCGGATCGGTGCCGCGTTCATGCCGGCCGGGTTCCCGGTCTGGAATGAGCTTGGCGCTTACATGTCCGTCTCGGCCGGGTACCGGGGAGCGATGGAATGGAGCAATAAGGCAGGTAATCTGTTAATGCAAAGGGAGGCAGAACACCGTGAAAGTAGCATTCGCCACAGATGATGGAAGCCGTGTGAATGCGCATTTCGGACAGAGTCCGATGTTCGCTGTATATAATGTAACGAAAGCCGGAGCCGAACTGGTGGAGCTGCGCAGATTGTCTGCCGTACAGCACCAGGATGAAGCAGGAAAAATCGAAAGCCGCCTGGATTCCGTAGGCGACTGCACCTTGATCTTCATCATGCAGATCGGCGCATCGGCCGCTGCACGGGTAACCCGCCGGAAAATCATGCCGGTGAAGGTGGCGTTCGGCAGCCCTATCGAGGAGCAGCTGAAGCGGCTGGTCGAGATGCTTCAGGGCAAGCCGCCGATGTGGCTGGCCAAGGTGCTGCGGGCGGAGGAAGCGGAAGAGAATGAAGGAGGAGAAGCGGATGGAACCCATGGCTAATGAGAGTGCGGCGCTGCAGGGTACAGTGATTCCAGGAGCTGCGGCGGCGAGACTGCGCAGCCCCAGAGCGCGCAAGGAGCTGAATCCGGAGACCGCAGATGCCCTGATCCGGCGTCTGTGTCATCTTCTGGATGCCGGAGATTTCTTTGGACGTAACAGCAGCCTTCCTCCGCTGGAGAAGATCGCGAAGCTGTTCCTGGCGTCTGCCGGGGATAAGGATCAATCGGAATTCAATTGCGCGGTGTCGCCCAAGGTCCGCCAGCAGGTGCCGCTGCTGTTCCAGGCCATGGCAGGTGTCATGGAGGAGAGAACCGGCCTTATGATCCAGAGTACAGCGGAGATTAACGGCGAGGGCTTCGGACGGGGGTTGCTCTACAGCGGCAGAGTCATTGTGGTGCTTAAAAGCCTGCGGGCAGGCTTCCCCTTCCCGTTCACTTCGGCTGAGAAGACGATTTCGTACGGGGTGGAGTGCATTGAAGAAGGAATGGCCTTTCTGGAGAAATATAAGGAGCTGACTTCAGCGCACGGCCTGCTTAGCCTGGAGGGCTAGAGTAAGAAAGGAATATCTAATATAAGTGGTCACAGGGGGAGTCAGGGATGGAGCAGCTTGCCGGAGGTTTGGAGCTGGAACGGTACACCCGGCAGCTGAAGCTGGTCGGGGAAGACGGGCAGAAGACGCTGAAGGAAGCGACGGTTATGGTGGCCGGAATCGGCGGGCTTGGCGGAACGGCTGCCCTCTATTTGGCGGCGGCTGGAGTAGGCCGGCTTATTTTGGCCCATGAGGGGGTCATTGTAGCCCCTGACCTGAACCGGCAGATTCTGATGGACAGCGGGCATCTGGGTCAGGAGCGGATGAGTACGGCGATTGCCCGGCTGAAGCAGCTGAATCCGCATGTAGAGATTGAAGGCTATAATTCCAGAATTGAATATCCTGCGGCATGGCCTTGGGTGGAAGCAGCCGATCTTGTCATCGATGCCCGCTACGACTTCCCGGAGCGTTATGCGCTGAACCGGCTATGTGTCGATACGAATACACCTATGGTGGAAGCGGCCATGTATGGCTTTGAAATATCGCTTACTACGGTGATTCCCGGACTTACGCCTTGCCTCGAGTGCCTGTATCCGGTGGTGCCGCCGCAGTGGGAGCCGCTCGGGTTCCCGGTTCTGGGCGCCACCTCCGGGATTGCCGGTTGTCTGGCAGCGCTGGAGGCCGTAAAATGGATTACAGGGGTAGGGACAACTTACGCGGGCGTAATGCATCGCTTCAGCTCACTCGACTTCGCCTGTTATAGCGTCCGTATTGCCCGTAATCCGAATTGCGCTTGCTGCGGAGAGGGAGGTAAACCGTGAAACGTCTCAAGCTATGTGACACGACACTCAGGGATGGTGAACAGGCGGCTGGAGTATCATTCACGAGGGCGGAAAAGCTGGAAATCGCAAAGTTGCTGTCGGAGAGCGGAGTAGAGCAGGCAGAGGTAGGCATTCCTGCCATGGGCAAGCGGGAGCAGGAGGATATTGCCGCTGTTGCTGAGCTGGGATTACCCATGAAGCTAATGACATGGAACCGCTCGGTGCCAGGGGATATTGACAAGGCCAAGGCTACCGGCGTGAAATGGAGCCATATCTCCATTCCGGTGTCGGAGATTCAGCTGCAGGGCAAGCTGGGGCTGACACCCCGGGAAGGTCTGAACAAGCTGCTGCGTACCGTGGAGTACGGGCTGCGGCAGGGTATGACTGTATCGGCAGGCATGGAGGACTCCTCCAGGGCGGATATAGGCTTCCTGATCGAAGTGGTGAATACCTTATACAAGGAAGGCATTCGCAGGTTCCGGTATGCAGATACCGTCTCAGCCCATCATCCGGGCCAGATGGCAGAGCGAGTAAGCCAGCTGCTGGGCGCAGTGCCTGGGGATGTGGAGCTGGAGGTACACTGCCACAATGACTTCGGGCTGGCCTGCGCGAACACGCTCAGCGGCATAGCCGCCGGAGCGGTGTGGGCCAGTACGACGGTGGCCGGGATCGGCGAGAGGACCGGCAATGCGGCCATGGAGGAAGTAGCCATGGCCTGGCGCTATTTGTACGGCGGGGAATGCGCGGTCCGGCTGGAGGGGCTCCAGGGCCTCGCCGACAAGGTAATCGCCGCGTCCGGCCGCAGTGTCGGCGATGCGAAGCCGGTCGTGGGACAGCTCGCCTTCACCCATGAATCCGGGATTCATGTGGACGGGCTGATGAAGGAGCAGGAGACGTATCAGTTCTTCGATCCGGCGGTGGTCGGCCGCGCGCACCGCTATGTGCTGGGCAAGCATTCCGGCAGCGGCGGCGTGGCCCATGTGCTGGAGCAGCAGGGACTTGCGGTCAGCGCTGAGACAGCCGGCCGTCTGCTGGAGAAGGTCCGGGCCTACGCGGAGGCCCGCAAGGGCACTGTGCCGGAAGTCATGCTGCTGCAGTGGCTGATGGAAGAGCAGCAGCGCGCGCAGAATGCGGTGTAGGCAACGCACTAAAGAATTTAACAAAAAGCAAAAAGAAGCGGAGGGGAAATTTGGAACTGGAGGAGCGATAGCGACCGCCTTTGTGTTTGGATTTCTACCACGAGGAGTGGTTGCAATTAGGAAATCCAAAATACAACAGCGGCCGGAAGTCCAAATGTTCACCGCAGTGACGATCAAGCTTTGAGTTCTAATCTAAGTGAGTTTTAAATATGCAGATGCTTGAGCTGGGCTGTCCTCCATGTGGAGTGCGGCGCAGCTTTTTTTTGGAATACAACGGCTGATGATATCCGGGTCTGGCAGGGCGGCGGGGAGGATAGACTCCACTTTGACGGAGGATTTTGTTACAATTTGAGCAGGCTGTAAATAGGCAGAGCGTATGGAGAAGGGAAGGCATCACTTTGAAGAAAACGATTTTTTTCGATATTGACGGTACGATCTATGATGAAGACAAGAATATTCCGGCTTCCACCAGAGAAGCGATAGCGGAGCTGAAGAGACGCGGGCACCATGTAGCAATTGCTACCGGAAGAGCGGATTATATGTTCGAGGGGCTGCGCGAGGAGCTGGGAATTGACTCATATGTCTCGCTGAACGGACAGTATGTAGTCTATGAAGGGAAGCCGGTGTACAAGAACCCGATTGCGACCAGCGTGCTGGAGGAGCTGACCTTGTTCGCGGAGAAGCTGGATCACCCTGTTGCGTATACGGATACGGCGGGCATGAGAGTGAATGTGGCCGATCATGAGTACATCAATACGAGCGTTGGTTCGCTGAAGCTGGTATTTCCGACGCATGATGCGGGATATTTTCTGAAAAATGACATTTACCAGGCGATGATCTTCTGTCCGCAGGAGAGTCAGCAGATCTATGCCGAGCGGTACCCGGAGTTGAATTTCATCCGCTGGCACCCGCTGTGTATGGATGTGCTGCCCGGCAACGGCTCCAAAGCGAACGGGATCGCGGAGATGTTGAAGGTGATCGGGGTGGAGAAGGAAGAGGTCTATGCTTTTGGCGATGGCCTGAATGATGTGGAGATGCTGGGGTATGTCGGGTATGGCATTGCCATGGGCAACGGCGAGAAGGCAGCGAAGGCGGCCGCCTCCTTCATTACGAAATCTGTCCGCGAGGACGGGATCTATGAAGGCTTGAAGATGGTCGGGCTGCTGTAAATAGGAGCACTCAGTTGCTATGGTCTCACTTCATTGAACTCTTGAGGGGGATATTCTTACTCCCGGATTTAGCATGGTGCTTTACTGGAAGAGTATTCGATTGCAGTTTATGCAATGGAATACTCTTTTTTGCATTGCAATCAAATATGATCAACGGGGCAATGAAAGCTTTTTGTCCGGCAATAGTATATGTTTTTGGTGGACGGGTGGTGAGCGGGTATGAGAACAAATTCCGGCCTGACGGGGTGAATTGAGCTTGTCCATCCTGTACAATTAACCACTTTTCCATAAAATAATTATTTGCCTACAGGATGAATGTCCATGCCCTTTCTGGGTGAACGGAGTAGGATACATAGAGTCTATAGGAGGTGTCAAATATGGGTCGTACGGAATATAAGAAGAAAAAGCGGAGCTGCACAGAGGAGCTTACCGGATGCCCTTTGCCGAGAGCGAAACGTCCCGTGAGAAAACGGAAGGACAACAATTGTAGCTGCAAGAAAAATATTATCGTCAAAAAGCAAATTGTCCGCGTTAATATTCCATTAGGTGCTTTGGGTGCAGCCGGAGCCGCAGGAGCCTTGAATGCGGCTGGAGCTGTAGAAGCACTGGGAACAGCTGGAGCCGCCGGAGCCGCAGGAGCGCTGGGAGCGGCCGGAGCCGCAGGTGCGCTCGGAGCCGCAGGAGCGGCCGGTGCGCTTGGGGCGGTTGGAGCAGCGGGAGCAGCGGGTGCACTTGGAGCCGCGGGAGCGGCTGGTGCGCTCGGAGCCGCAGGCGTAGGCGGAGCCGCAGGAGCAGGCGGGGCAGCTGGTGTCCGTGGAGCAGCCGGGGCTGCCGGGCTTCTGGGTGCAGCGGGAGCCGCCGGAGCATTGGGTGCAGCCGGAGCTCAGGGTGCACTCGGAGCAGCCGGAGCAGCCGGTGCGTTAGGTGCAGCGGGAGCAGCTGGGATAGCCGGAGCGCTGGGAGGGATTGGCCCGGCAGGATCAGCGGGCGCACCAGGACCCGCAGGCCCTGTAGGACCCGCAGGACCTGCGGGAGCAGTAGGCCCGGCAGGACCCGCAGGAGCGGGCGGAGCGGCAGGCCCTGTAGGCCCGGCAGGTCCTGCCGGAGCAGATGGAGCAGCAGGGCCCGCCGGGGTCACAGGCGCTACAGGTGCAGCAGGGCCCGCCGGGGCCACAGGCGCTACAGGTATAGCAGGGCCAGCTGGAGCCACAGGGGCAACAGGAGTTGCCGGTCCAGCGGGTGCAACCGGGGCCACAGGAGCGGCTGGAGGAATCGCCCAGTTCGCTTATGTATATAACCTCGGAGCACAGGTAGTGCCGATTGAGGCAGATGTGTCTTTTGATACAAATGGGCTGTTTACCCCGGGAATTACACATGCCCCTGGGACAACTACAATTTCGGTTGCCAATGCCGGAATCTATGAGGTTAATTTCTCGGTATCCGGTGTGGAGCCCAGCCAGTTCGCCCTATTCGTGAATGGGGCACAGGTTCCGGGAACGGTCTATGGATCGGGCGCAGGCACTCAGCAGAATACCGGGCAGGCGATCATCGCTTTATCCTCAGGTGATGTGCTGACGCTCCGGAATCACAGCTCGTCTGCCGCCGTCACACTGCAGACGCTGGCTGGGGGCACACAAGCCAATGTCAATGCTTCGATTGTGATTAAGCAGCTGGCCTAGCAGATCAACTGCAAGGATAAAGAGCAGGGTTGTAAAGAGGGCGGGGGACCTGATCGGGTTTCCGCCCTTTCTTTTTTCGGCAAGGGTCTATAAGGCTTGTAGATACGCAGTTGTTGAAGTTGCTGTTCTGGGGTTGACACTAAGGAGCAGTTATACGCTTTTTAGATAAATTGTTATTCACTTCAGCCAGTATGGTTAAGATATATTATTATGTCTAGCACCATAGGAATCGAGAGAAGCGGAGGTATCTGAAGTGAACCCTAAATGGTGGAAAGAGAGTGTTGTCTACCAGATCTATCCGATTAGCTTCATGGACAGTAATGGTGACGGCATTGGAGATCTGCGCGGGATCTTATCGAAGCTTGATTACTTGCAGGACCTCGGGGTGGATGTGATCTGGGTCTGCCCGATTTATAAATCCCCGAACCATGACAATGGCTATGATATCAGCGACTACTGCGACATTATGAAGGAATTCGGCACGATGGATGACTTCGACCTGCTGCTGCGCGAGATGCATTCCCGCGGCATGAAGCTGATGATGGATCTGGTGCTGAACCATACCTCGCATGAGCACCCGTGGTTCGTTGAATCGAGAAGCTCGAAGGATAATCCCAAACGGGACTATTATATCTGGCGCAAAGGCAAAAACGGCGGCCCCCCGAACAACTGGGAATCCTACTTCAGCGGCTCGGTCTGGGAGCTTGACCCCCGGACGGATGAATATTATCTGCACTTGTACTCCAGGTTCCAGCCCGATCTCAACTGGGAGAATCCGGCCGTCATCGACAAGCTGCACGAGATGGTGCAATGGTGGCTGAAGAAGGGTGTGGATGGCTTCCGCTTCGATGCAATTGCCCATATCGTGAAGGCGGAAGGCTACCCGGATGCCCTGAATCCCGGCGGCACCCCCACTGTCCGCGCCTATGACATGTTCTCGAACCTGAATCATGTGCATACCCTGCTGCAGAATCTGCACGATCAGGTGCTCTATTATTACGACATCATGACGGTAGGGGAGACCTCCGGCCTCGGGCCGGAGCAGGCGCTGGATTATGTTGGAGACGGACGCCGCGAGCTGAATATGACCTTTCAGTTCGAGCATATGAATCTGGATGCCGCCTCGCCGGGCAGCGGGAAATGGGATGTGGTGCCCTGGAAGCTGACGGAGCTTAAGACCATCATCAGCGATTGGCAGACCGTCCTGCATAACCGGGGCTGGAACGCCAACTATCTGTGTAATCACGACCAGCCGCGCTCGGTCTCGCGGTTCGGCGATGACCTGTACTACCGGGTTCCGTCGGCCAAGATGCTCGCCACCTTCATTCATATGCTTGAAGGCACGCCGTATATTTATCAGGGTGAGGAGATCGGCATGACCAATGTGGCCTTCGAGTCGATCGATGACTACCGGGATGTGGAGACCTTGAACTATTATGAGGAAAAGCGCAACGCCGGTGTTCCCGAAGCCGACATCATGGCTGCTATTCATACCAAAAGCCGCGACAATGCCCGGACTCCGATGCAATGGGATGATGGCGAGGATGGCGGGTTCACCACAGGTGTCCCGTGGATCAGGGTCAACTCGAACTCCCGGGAGATCAACGCAGCCAGCAGCGTCAAGGACCCCGACTCTATTTATAACTATTATAAGAAGCTGATCCAGCTGCGTAAAAAACATCAGGTCATCGTCTACGGCGAATATGGACTGCTGCTGAAGGAGCATCCCGAAATCTATGCCTATACCCGGACGCTGGAGGACGAGCGCCTGCTGGTGATCCTGAATTTCTTCGGGCATGAGCCGGTATTCGAGCTGCCGGAGGAATTCCAGCCGGCCGCGAAGCTGGAGCTGCTGATCTCCAATTATCAGCCTGCTCAGGAGGAGGATCTCCAGCAGTTGAAGCTCCGCCCTTATGAAGCGCGCGTGTATCTCCAGCGGATAGATAAGGGTTCTGCTTAAGCGAACCCAAGCGATAATTGAGCATAGAACCGAACGAATCAACAACCGAACCTATAGATGTGCAGCAGCCCCGGCGGTACCGGGGCTGCTGTTTGTGTTTGTTCAGGAAATTACGATTCCGTGAATCGTTTCTGCTCTGTGGGGATGGTGGGGCTGAGGAAGGAGCGGGAGAAAGAGCAGGAGGAAGAGCAGGAAGAAGAGCAGGGGGAGGGGCAGCAGGAGCAGTAGTGCAACTAATTTTCAGCGTATGCAGGACGGACTAGTTGAGGAGGTAAAATGTATGCGGAAAACCGAATACAACGGGCACGTGGAGGGCGAGTGGGCCGAATGTATGCGGAAAACCGAATACAATGGGCACATGGAGGGCGAGTAGGCCGAATGTATGCGGAAAACCGAATACAACGGGCACGTGGAGGGCGAGTGGGCCGAATGTATGCGGAAAACCGAATACATATACGCCGCGAGGTAATATGTTTTTAACCCGCAATGTGATCCTATTCCTTTAATTATAAATAAATGATTATGTGTTGCAGGTCTGTGACTTCGCTGGGCTTCTACACTAAAAGGCGGTACAATAGGCGTTATTAGAGACAGGGATAAGCCCGTGCGGTGAAGCGGGGTATGGAGGGAGTTAGGAGACAGATGAGTGAGTGGTATGAGCAATGTTTTGGCGAGGACTATCTGATTGTATACAGACACAGGGATTTCAGCGGTGCGCGTCATGAGGTGGAGAGCCTGATCCAGTGGCTTGGCCTGCCCCGGGGCGCGAAGGTGCTGGACCTCTGCTGCGGCATGGGCCGCCATTCGCTGGCTCTGTCGCAGGCTGGCTATGAAGTAACGGGCGTGGATCTGTCGGAGGTGCTGCTGCGTGAGGCGCGTGCGCAGGCGGGTGCGGAGCAGGTAACCTGGCTGCGCTCGGATATGCGTGAGCTTCCGCTTACGGGCGGCTTCGATGCTGTGGTCAATTTGTTCACTTCTTTTGGGTATTTTGAAGAGGATGAGGAGCAGATTAAGGTGCTTAAGGAGATCTGCCGGATGCTGAAGCCGGGCGGCCGGTTCCTCATTGATTTCCTGAACCCGGCTTACGTCATCCGCCATCTGGTGCCCCATTCGGTCCGCGAGGATGGAGATATCACGATTGACGAGACCCGCCGGATCGAGGAGGGGTATGTGAAAAAGGAGATCCTGCTGACCTCGAAGACCGGGAGCGCTCCGGCCCGCAGGTGCCAGGAACGGGTGAAGCTCTACACGCTGGAGAATTTCCGCAGAATGCTTGACGCTGCCGGGCTGCGGCTGGATACCGTTCACGGCGGCTACGATGAAGAGGAATATGACACTGAAGCCTCAGCCCGCATGATCTTCATGGGAGGCAGACCTTAGAGATGGCATCAGGGAGAGGGCTTAGAGGAGGCGAAGGAAGGTTGAACAAGGAGATCATTCAAGCTTGGGACGAAGGAGTTCTTCAGGTATCTGTACCAATGGGGCTGCCGCTGCGCCAGGTTAACAGCTATCTTCTGCCGGACAAGGACGGCAGGGTTACGGTCATTGATCCAGGCCCGCATACACCGGCTGCCGAGCTTGCCTGGCAGGGGGTACTCGAGGCGCTGAGCCTTACCTGGACGCAGGTGCGGGATATCGTGGTGACCCATCATCATCCCGACCATTACGGGCTGGCAGGCTGGATGCAGTCCCGCAGCGGAGCGCGGGTGTGGATGAGCGAGCGGGCGCATGCCGAGGCTGCCCTGGCCTGGGGGGACGAGGCGATTCTGAATGAGGCGCTACCGCTCTTTTTCCGGCGGCATGGCATGCCGGAGGAGTGGCTTCTGGGTATCCGGGAGCATCTGGATAGCTTCCTGCCCGAGGTGACCCCGCAGCCGGAGGTCACCTATATCAATGCCGCGGAGCCGTTTGTGATGGGCAGCCGGAAATGGCAGCCCATTATCACAGGCGGGCATGCGCCGGGGCATGTGTCGTTCTACCACGGCGGCAGCGGGCAGATCCTCTGCGGCGATGCTGTGCTGCCGCAGATCTCGCCCAATGTCGGCCTGCAGCCGGGCAGCGATCCGCAGCCGCTGCTGACGTTCCTGGAGGGGCTGCGGGAGCTGCGCAGCCTGCGGGTTACGCTGGCGTTCCCGGGCCACCGGGAACCGTTCCCGGGGTTCACGGCGCGGGCGGACAGCCTGCTCCGGCACCATGAGGAGCGGCTGGATGCTACAGCCGCGCTGCTCGCAGGCGGACCGCAGAGCGGGTTCGCGGTCTGCGAGGGGCTGTTCCGCAGCCGGGTCGCGACAGCGCACCAGATGCGGTTCGCCATGAGCGAGGCGCTGGCCCATCTGGCCGAGCTGGTGCGCCGGGGGCGGGCGGCCGAGACGGAGGCCGGGCCAGGCGGCGGCCTGGTTTTCACGGCTGTGGAGTAGACTGGCGCGAGGAAGCGGTGCAGGCTCCTGGCAGCAGATTACAACATACTGTAATCTGCTGCCGATAGCCCTCTGCTCATGACATGTAGTTCATAACACATACACGTAGCTCATCACACTCAGCCAATTACAAGTAGCTCATAACACGTAACTCACAATTCATAACTCTTAAGCTCACAACCCGTAACTCACAACCCGTAACTCAATGGTACAACCCGCTGCTGATACCCCGCTGCATACAACCCGTTGACCCTAACACGCTTATTCGCCTGATGTTACCCTCACATTATTCTGAGAACCTAGAGAACTGGAATGCCTGGAAGAAATGACTAATTCGTTGGTGAAAACTTGTAGCCTGAAAACAACACTACTCATCTCATCCCTCCTCCAAAGTTGGCTGTAAGCGGTGAGGTATGAGATTCAAAGGGATAAATCCCATTGTTTCAGCTGAAAATGGCGGATGTGTAGAAATGAAAGGGATAAATCCCATTGTTTCAGCTGAAAATGGCGGATGAGCAGAAATGAAAGGGATAAATCCCATTGATTCAGCTGGAAATGGCAGATGTGTAGAAATGAAAGGGATAAATCCCTTTGAGCAGTCTGAATGAAGAGCACAAATGCCCCTGAATTCGCCGAAAGCGGGTGGGGAGCGTAAATGAAGGGCACAAATGCCCTTGAATTCGGCGGAAGTGGGCGGGGGAGCGTAACTGAGGAGCACAAATGCCCCTGAATTCGGCGAAAGTGGGCGGGGAGCGTAAATGAAGAGCACAAATGCCAATGTCATTAAGTTAAGATATAGAGCCAAAACAAGAAAAAGGCAGGTTATCGAAAAGATAGCCTGCTCTTTTTTTGCACAAAAAAAATCTTGACAATCCGTAGAAAACGTGTGGCGAAGCCCCTTGAAAAAACGAGGAGGTTACGCCAATGAATGCTTATGCAAATTCGCTGAAAGACAGACTGACTTCTCTTATCCGAGAGATGGCGGCTGCCCCCGCGCCTTACGTCAGAAACCCGGGAAAGGATTTTACCCGAACGAAAAAACTACCCTTTGAAACGGTTATGCAAACCCTGATCTTTATGGGCGGCAATAGCCTCTATAAGGAACTGTTGGAATCGCAGGGCTATGACGTTAACACCGCAACTTCTTCTGCTTTTGTTCAGCAAAGAAATAAAATTTTGCCGTCTGCGGTCGAATCTTTGTTTCACACCTTTACCGCGTCCCATACGGAATTCAAGGATTATCGAGGCTATCGATTATTGGCCATTGACGGTTCCGATCTGCATATTGCAACAGATCCTGCGGACCCGTTGACCTATTCTCAAAGTCAGCCCCACTCGAAAGGCTTTAACCTTCTGCACTTGAACGCTGCTTATGACCTCTGTAACCGGCTTTATGTGGATGCCATTGTTCAACCTCGAAAGTTCCGCAACGAAGGAAGGGCACTGGCCACAATGGTGGATCGCTCCCCCATTCAGGGTAACGTCCTTGTGACGGGGGATCGAGGATTTGAAAGCTATAATACGTTCGCACATCTGGAACGGAAAGGATGGAATTACGTCATACGCGTCAAGGATTTGCATTCGAATGGTATTCTTTCGGGTTTGCACTTGACCTTGGACGGAGCGTTTGATCAGGAGATTCACCTGACGCTGACTAAAAAACAAACAAAAGAGTTCAGGAATCGCCCCGAAATCTATAAAGTTCTTCCGGCTACCTCTAGCTTTGATTTTCTGGACATGCAAGAGAACTTGTTTTACCCCATTTCCTTTCGGGTGGTTCGTTTCCTCCTGCCCAGTGGCGATTATGAAACCGTCATTACCAATCTGTCTACTGCTGAATTCTCACCGGATGAACTCCGGGATCTGTATCATCTGCGATGGGGCATTGAGACCTCTTTCCGGGCTTTGAAATACACCATTGGTTTGACCCATTTTCACGCAAAAAAGCAAGAGTCCATTACCCAAGAGATATTCGCAAGAATGATCCTCTACAACTTCGCTGAAATGATTACCTCGCACGTAGTCATTTCCCAAAAGGATAAACGGCACCTCTACCAAGTCAACTTCACGGTAGCCGTTCACGTCTGTAGACATTTCCTGCGCTCCAAGGGCGATGGACCCCCGCCTGATGTGGAAGCTTTGATTCGCAAAAATATTTTGCCGATTCGTCTCACCCGTCCTGGGCAAAGGAATACACGCAGAATACGTAGCAAATCCGCCATTAGCTTCGTCTACAGAGTAGCATAATTCGGTTCGCATGAACATTTTTTTAAGTGGATCTTCCATCCGCTTTGTTTGCTATGCGCTTTTTTCCTTCCTTACACCAAAAACAAACGGCATAGGACGTTTCCCCATACCGTTTTGGATTCTCTTTATTAATTCCAAACTTATCTTTGAACTTATCTTAATGACATTGGCACAAATGCCCCTGAATTCTGCACACCTGTTGATTTTTTGACAACTGATAAATATGATGAACCCAACTAAGGGCTCTGAGGAAGGAGAGGTAAGAGGGATGGCTGTGGATAGGCGGATCGGGAAGACGCGGGATGCTATTTTTAAGGCGTTTCTTAGTCTGATGGAAGAAGATTACGGTACATGAGATTGCGGAGCGGGCTAATGTCAGCAGAGGGACTATCTATCTGCATTTTGTGGACAAATATGATCTGCTGGATCAGTGTGTTGAGCAGGAAATGACGGAGCTGCGTGACCGCTGTATGGGCGTCCAGGAGAATCTGCATTTCACCTCCTCCGGTCCCCTGCTGCGTACGGCTGAATATGTGGAGCAGCATGCTACCGTCTTCATTACACTCATTAATAACAGCGGCATTCCTGCCTTCAGAAGCCGTCTGCATGCCATGCTGATGGAGGGACTGGCGGAGCAGATCGATATGGAGGGTGTGAACCGGGGGATGAACAAGGAGATGCTGCTGCATTTTATGGCTTCGGCTGCCGTGGGAGTCATGGAATGGTGGATTACACACTCACTGCCTATTCCGGCCAAAAAGCTGATGGAGGATATCAGTATCCTCCTCGAACGCAACCAAATGGGACCGCAGCCGCTGGACGCTCTGTCTAGACAATAATCTGACGGTGCCGTCCAGCGGCCTGCGGTCTGCAATTATCCCCATTCTTAAGAATCCGGCTGGATCACCTTCATCTTGGACGGGTTGTTGATTTTGTATTTGACCGGGTGCTGGGAGAGCTTCTTGGCCACAATTTTCGCTTCAAAAGAAACAGGATCGCCCTCCTTCAGCTCCAGCTTCTTGAGCGTTGCACTGTGGCTTGACCAGACTTCGTCAATGGCCAGCTCATGCCCTTCTATCGCTACATTTTCATAGATAATCACTTCATCATCGTTATCCGAAAAGTGGTTGGGAACGGTCGTGAATTCTTTGACAACCGCTGTAACCTTGAGCTTGTCTTCGGGCAGCTGCAGGGCGGGCTTCTTTTTGGAGGCCGCTGGCTTACGCGGCTTCTCTGCCGGAGCCGCTGTCTCCGTAGCACTCACGCCTTCCGCAGCAATCCCACTCTCTGAACGCTCCGCAGTATCGCCCACCGCAGCACCAGCACTTCCCGCACCCTCCGCATCATCCTCACCGCGAACCTCCTCAACCGGCTGGTTCTCCAGCAACTCGGCTTCTCCGGCAGCTTCAGCCGGGTCCTCGTACCGTGCATCCGCCGCTGCTTGCGCACGCTGGCCGAAGCTGGCGGTCTGCATTTCTTTGAGGTAGGCCGGGTGGATACAATGCTGCTGCTTATTCTCGAACTGGACCACCACCGTCTGATTATCCACAAACCCTATAATTTCACAAGGCAGGGTCAGGCCCTGCCGCTTGTACAGATAAGTCTTGACCCGGGTGGCTGAACCGGGCAGAAGATTCCATTCCTTACACCGCTCAATCCGCTCATCCTCACTCTCGAAATCCTGGACAGCCAGCGGCTTCACTACGAACGAATAGGTCATGCACACTTCGCACCTTTCCTTTTATGAATAGTAGCTCTCCTCTTATTCCGGCAACGTCTCCTCCAGCCGGCTGCGCCGTGCAGCCTCTTCCGCGTCCTCCGGGGCATGGGGCAGGCCCAGCTCCTCCTCGCGTTCCGCCTGCTTGCGGTGGGCGATCCGGCTGCTGGCCGCTGCGGCTACAGCACCGACGATATCATCCAGATAGGTATGGATCTGGCCGGTGGTTTTGTCATTCAGCCTCTCCAGTACGCCGGGCTTGAGCTTGTCCACGTAACCATAGTTGGTGAACCCGATACTGCCATATACATTAACAATCGAGAAGGCGAGAATCTCGTCTACCCCGTACAATCCTTCATCGTTCTCAATCATATCCTGCAGCGGCGAGAACAGCTTGCCCTCCTCCGCCAGCACATCCAGCTGGATGCCGGTCAAGACTGCATTCTGCACCTCACGCTTGCTGAGGACCATCTCAACGTTATGAATACATTCTTCCATGGTCAGGCCCGGATAGTATTTCTTTTGCAGCATCATGACAAGCTCGGCAATCTCCTCCAGAGTGACCCCGCGCTTGTGCAGCCAGTACCGGGTCGCTTCGGCAACGGCTTTGCTGTTGAGGCTGTAAGGAATTTTGGCATCAGTCATGAAAAGTCCTCCATTCGTGAGTAGGTTGAATTAGCAGGTATGTACTAAATTGTACGCAAGCGGCAGACCGATGTCCAGAAACCTCCGGAATTGTATCCCGCAAGCAGGCTGAACTTGGATGAACACAGCAGTGTCCGCAGCCAAGCAGGGGTTCCGGCAGAACTTCTGTAATTTAGGATAAGCTGTTGTTATTTTTTGGACACAGGGCTCGTATACATAGCAGTACAAACTGATCTTAGCGCTAGAAAGGGGTAATGAAGATTGATGAAACCAGTGAAACACCTCCGCGGGGCGTCTGCGGCTTGCCTGCTGGCCGTTCCTCTTGTGCTCTCCGGCTGCAGTCTGTTCGGTTCAGAATCCGCCGCTGTGGACCCGCCTCCCGCCGCCGTAGAAGCGCAAATGCTGCAAGTGAGCGGGGAAGATACGCTGGATACCGGTGTATTCGGACCGGCCTCCATGGATGAGACTGATCTGTCTGCCGGGGTGAAGGATACCGGTGCGCCTGCTGTAGCCGGGGAGCGGACTACTGTGTATCTGGAGGATCAGAACGGTCTGCTGGCTCCGGTGGCTCTGTCTTTTCCAAAAAGCGAGGACACGGTCATGCTGAAAAATTCCCTCATGGCACTCGTCAGCAAGGGGGATTACGCGTCTGCACTGCCTAAGGGCTTCCAGGGCGTACTACCCGCAGGGACGAAAGTGAACAATGTATCTGTCGGCCAGGACCATGTCGCAATTGTTGAATTCAACTCGGCGTTTAACGACTACGATCCTGCGGATGAACGCAAAATCCTTGAAGCGCTGACCTGGACATTGACCGGGCAGGACGACATTAAGGGAGTACAGCTCTGGGTCGATGGCAAAAAGCTGACTGAAATGCCGCTGCAAGGCACACCGCTGGATCGCCCGCTGTCCCGTACCATGGGCATTAATCTGCCGAAGCATAACGCACTGATGATGAACTCCAGCGCAGTCACGGTCTATTTCGCAGCTGCTTCACCGGATGGCGGCCACCAGTATTATGTTCCGGTTACCCGTTTTGTACCCGCTGGCGGGGATACGGTGAAGGCAGCTCTGAGCGAGCTGATTGCCGGACCGCAGTCCGAGAACGGCCTGGAGATGGTCATGACGCAGGGAACGGTAGTTGATTCTGTAAAAGCAGGGCAGAACGGGGTAGTCACCGTATCGCTGACCGATGATATGTTCGAAGGCAGCACAAGCATTCCCGAGGAGATGCTGGAATCGGTCGTGCTGACGGTGGCCCAGAATACAGATGATTCGCTGGTACAGATCCGTCTGAATGGCAAGGATACGGTTACGGGTACCAACAACGTCGATTACGGCCAGCCGGTCTCCGCGCCGGAATATGTGAACGAGCTGCCGCTTTAGAGCGAATCCACCGGCCTAAAAAGATGCTTTTGTGCCTACTCTTTGATAGAATAAAGTATTGTTCATCCGAATAACGGGTCAGGAGCAGCGGTGCCGTTCTCTTCCATAGGGGGCGGCACCCGTTTCTGCGTATAAGATACGGATGAATGTATACACAAACTTTGCGCTATACGATGTAGGAGGCAGAAAAGATGAGATCAAACGGACGCAACGAAGACCAGCTCCGGCCACTGACGATAACGACCCAGACCAACAAATATGCAGAAGGCTCCGTCATCATTGAGATGGGAGATACCAAGGTCATCTGTACGGCAACCGTGGATGAGAAGGTCCCGCCGTTTCTGAAGGGACAAGGCAAGGGCTGGGTAACCGCCGAATATTCGATGCTTCCCCGCGCAACCCAGACCCGCAACCAGCGTGAAGCCGCACGCGGCAAGCTGACCGGGCGGACCATGGAAATCCAGCGCCTGATCGGACGGGCCCTGCGTTCGGTGGTGAATTTGCAGGCGCTCGGCGAACGCAGTATTACGCTGGACTGCGATGTAATTCAGGCAGACGGGGGAACGCGGACGGCTTCGATCACGGGTGCTTTTGTAGCGATGGCCTTCGCCATGAACAAGCTTGCCCTCCAGAATAAGCTGACGGTCTTCCCGATTACAGACTACCTGGCAGCCATCAGTGTGGGTGTCGTTGGCGACAAGACGCTGCTCGATCTGAATTATGAAGAGGATTCCAAGGCGAAGGTGGATATGAACGTGGTCATGACGGGCAGCGGCGCTTTCGTTGAGGTTCAGGGCACGGGCGAAGAGCGCCCGTTCACCCGCCAGGAGCTGGACCAGCTGCTGGGTCTCGGAGAGAAGGGGATCTACGAGCTGATCGCTGTGCAAAAAGAAGTCCTCGGCGCCATCGCGCTCAAAATCCCTGCCGGCCAGCCCGGTCAAGAGGTGTAGGATGAAGTCCGGCAGCGGAATTCTGATTGTCGCGACGAAGAACAAAGGCAAGGTGCGGGAGTTCCAGCATGCCTTTGCTCCCTTGGGACTTACGGTCAAAAGCATGTATGACTACCCGGATCTGCCGGATGTGGTCGAGGACGGGGCCACTTTTGCCGAGAATGCCTTCAAGAAATCCCGCGCTGTAGGGGACGCTCTTGGACTGCCGGTGCTGGCAGACGATTCCGGTCTCTGTGTAGAGGCGCTGGACGGAAGCCCCGGCGTATACTCGGCCCGTTATGCCGGCGAGGCGGCGGATGATGAGGCGAATAACCTGAAGCTGATGAGCGAGCTGGAGCGGCTGAAGCAGGGTGAGGATACCGGACAGCCGCTGCTGAGTCCTGCCCGGTTCGTCTGTGCCCTGTCGCTCTATGATCCGGCGGACGGCCGGGAATGGACGGCTGAGGGTACGGTCGAAGGCTGGATTACCTCGGAGCCTGCGGGTGCCGGCGGTTTCGGTTATGACCCGCTGTTCTATCTCCCGGAATACGAGAAGACGATGGCTGAGCTGACGCTTGAGGAGAAGCAGTCGATCAGCCACCGCGGGACGGCGCTGCGGCGTCTGACCGAGAAGCTTGCTGCTGCGCAGAGCGGCGGTAAATAGAAGAGTTGGAATCTTGGAAGCAGCCCGTAAGCAGAATATGCTCGGGGCTGCTTCTGTTTTTTTTTTAGATAATAATCCCCCCTGATTATGGAAATTTATCCCTAGCATATCCTCCGGCTTTGTATGAGAATAAGAGTTGACTTCACCCCTTCGCAGGTCCTGCATCCTTCCGCAAATCGCCGCAATCCACCCACCCTGCCCTCTACCAAACAACAACGTAGGCCGTAGCGGAGCGAGTGATCCGTATGCTGCTGAACTGCGCTTTTTTTGAGCTGTATTTCACTATTCTACCAGTCAGATTGCCAGGAGTTTAATAGTTTCACAGGGTGAAGGTCAAGGCCAATCGGGTCCGGGAGGTGAACGCTGAGCTTTCTCATTCGCGGCAAGGGAAGAACGGTCACTTAATATCCTTGATGGCAAAGACGCATGGATGTCCATGAAGCAGGCTTACAGGTTACGCATTGAACCGGGGAGGTAATCACGAAATGGCCTTTATCAAAAGCAAATCCTTTGTGCTTGGCTTGGCGGCAGTCCTTTTCCTTACTCTTTTTTCGGCTTTTGGTGCAAACAGCAGAACTGTTCAGGCAGCCGGAGACTACAAGATTGTCGGCTACTATGCTTCATGGGCCGCCTACGGGCGGGCTTATAATGTAACGGATATCGATCCTGGCAAAATGAATGTCATCAACTATGCCTTTGCCGACATCTGCTGGAACGGAATACACGGCAATCCCGACCCGACCGGGCCGAATCCGGTCACCTGGTCCTGCCAGAACGAGCAGGGACAGGCGATCAGCGTTCCCAATGGCACCGTAGTGCTGGGCGATCCCTGGATCGATGCCCAGAAAAGCTTCGGCGATGATAAATGGGATGACCCGATCAAGGGGAATCTGAAGCAGCTCTGGAAGCTGAAGGAGAAGAATCCGAATCTGAAGACGATGATCTCCGTCGGGGGCTGGACCTGGTCCAACCGCTTCTCGGATGTGGCTGCCACGGCGGCAACCCGTGAGGTGTTCGCCAATTCTTCCGTCGATTTCATCCGCAAATACAAGATGGACGGTGTCGATCTGGACTGGGAATACCCGGTCAGCGGGGGACTTGCGGGCAACAGCTACCGCCCCGAGGATAAGCAGAACTACATCCTGCTGCTCCAGAAGATTCGGGAGAAGCTGAATGCCGCAGGAGCTGCCGACGGCAAAACGTATCTGCTGACCATCGCTTCCGGTGCCGGACCGACCTACATCCAGAATAACAATCTTAGCGGAATCGCCTCTGTGGTGGACTGGATCAACATCATGACCTACGACTTCAACGGCAGCTGGAACCCTACTACCGGCCACAATGCGCCACTGTATTATGACCCGGCAGCCGCATCGTCAGGGCTGACCGAGCCGGCGAACTATAATATCGACAAGGCGGTGACCAGCTATCTGAGTGCAGGCGTACCGGCTAATAAGCTGGTGCTCGGCATGCCGTTCTACGGCCGGGGCTGGGGCGGGGCCCCTGCTGCGGGCAACGGGCAATATCAGGTATCTGCCGGGATCTCCCAGACCGGAACCTGGGAGAAGGGAAACTACGATTTCAGTGATCTGGAAGCCAATTATATCAATAAGAACGGCTACACCCGTTACTGGAACAACACCTCCAAGGTTCCCTATCTCTACAACCCGTCCAACCAGACCTTCATCAGCTATGATGATGCTGAATCCATCGGCTTCAAAGCCAGCTACCTGAAAACCAAGGGTCTGGCCGGAGCCATGTTCTGGGAGACCAGCGGGGACCGCAATAAGACGCTGCAGACCAAGCTCAGCGCAGAGCTGGGCGGCGGAGTGGTCACACCAACGGCTACGCCGGTGCCGACCGCAACGGTGAAGCCATCGGCCACGCCGACCGCGACAGTGAAGCCGTCAGCAACACCTACGGCAACAGTGACACCAACCGCAACGGTGAAGCCATCGGCCACGCCGACCGCGACAGTGGCACCAACGGCAACAGTGAAGCCATCAGCCACGCCGACCGCAACAGCTACGCCGACTGCGACACCAGGTCAATGCACGGCCGCTGCGTGGAGTTCCACCGCTGTTTACACACAGGGGCAGCAGGTCTCCTATGGAGGGCTGATCTATCAGGCCCAGTGGTGGACGCAAGGGGACCGGCCGGATCTTAGCGGAGCTTTCGGGGTGTGGCGGGTGACCGGAACTTGCGGTAACGCTACTCCGCAGCCGACAGCTACGCCACTCCCGACAGTAAGCCCTTCGGCTACGCCGACAGTAGCGCCAACCTCTACTCCTGTAGTGACGCCAGTCCCTTCGGCTACCCCAGGCGCTGCTGCCTGGAAAGCGGGCACCGCTTATAGTGTCGGCAATATCGTAACTTACAGCGGGCAATCCTACACCTGCCTGCAGGCGCATACCTCTCTGGCCGGCTGGGAGCCGAATGTCACTCCTGCGCTCTGGAAGCTGAACTAAAGGCGGAGCGGACAGCGCCCTTCAGGAGGAGAATAGGAAGAAGCTGACTATAGGGTGATACAGCGATAACGTTCATCCGTAGGAATCCAGCGATAGGGCATGAGTATGCCTTAGTATAGAAGAAGGAACGGTGCCGACTTTAGTCTGGCACCGTTTTTTAGTGCTTTTTAGAATGATACGTTGCTACAAGCGAACCTGTTTGTTTAGTCTGCTTGCTATTATGAATAGTGAGCGGACACAGTTGGAAAAAAGGCATTTAATTTCGCTGAAACGCTGTCCTTGAAGGAAGCAGTTGGAAAAAGTACAGTTAATCCGCCGAACTCTCTCGATTCATGAAAAAACGGATCGATTAAGTGTTGTTTTTCCAACTAATTTCTCTATGCGCCACAATGACCCCGAATTAGATGTACAATATCCACTTGCTTCATCCGCCGCGCTCCACTCCCCGCAGAATCTCAGATTCCCGTCCCAGCATGGTGGTTTGCACCGTATTTATAACTAATTCCGTTCCTTGGAGGTTTTGGAAGCAGGATTCCGGGGTACGGAAATTTGGGTAATGAGTTTTTTGCGCTTCGATGGGATATATTTATGTTTAAATACAATTTAGCCGACCTGTATCCCGCTTAAGGTTCATAAGCTTCCACAGGCTGAAATATAATGAACAGACAGGCGGCTGTCCCGGCCTCCAAAAATTTTGTGAAACGTGATGCCGATTATTTCGTTATAGTAGTATATAGCGGAAGGTGGTGGGTTCACCAATGAGTATGTGGGTATTATGGTTGATTGCCGCTGGCGTCTTGTTTGTTGTAGAGATGTTTACGTTTACATTCTATTTGTTATGGCTTAGCCTGGGAGCCTTGGCTGCCGGACTGGTTGCGCTTGTGCTGCCGGATGCATGGCTGCTGCAGGTTGTAGTGGGTTCGCTGGTAGCCCTGGCCCTGACGTTCTTCACCAAGCCATTGTCTGAGCGGCTGCGCAATGCGCGGGGCTTCAAGGATACCGGGACCGAGATTATCGGCAGACAGGGTCTGGTGACCGAACCGATTGAGCCTGGCCGTTACGGGCAGGTCAAGATTGGCGGCGATACATGGAGTGCGACCTCTACAGTAGCACTGGGCAAGGGTCAGCAAGTAATTGTAGTAAGAAGAAGCACTACCATTATTGAAGTAGAACGATGGGGGGATATGTACTAATGGAATTGGTGATTATCGGAATTATTATTGTTGTCGTCGTAGTATTTATCGCAATGACGATCAAGATTGTCCCGCAGCAAAGAGTTGGAGTTGTAGAGCGTCTGGGTAAATTCCATCGCCTGCTCACACCAGGTCTGAACATTCTGATTCCGGTTATTGATCAGGTGCGGGTCTATCATGACTTGCGGATTCAACAGGCGAATGTACCGCCGCAGACGGTAATCACGAAGGATAACGTACAGGTGCAGATCGATACGATTATCTTCTATCAGGTAGTGGGTCCGGAAGAAGCAACGTACGGAATCTCCGATTATGTGTATGGGGTACGGAATATCTCCACAGCCACCATGCGTCAGATTATCGGTAAGCTGGAGCTGGATGAAACCTTGTCCGGCCGTGAAAAAATCTCCTCCGACATCCGTCTCGCGCTGGATGAAGCGACAGAGAAGTGGGGCGTGCGCATTGAGCGTGTCGAAGTTATCGACATCAAGCCGCCGCTCGATATCCAGGAAGCCATGGACAAACAGATGAAGGCAGAACGCAGCAAGCGTGCGATTGTCCTGGAGGCGGAAGCCGCCAAGCAGGATATGATCCTTCGTGCTGAAGGGGATAAGCAGAGTAAGATCCTAAAGGCCGAAGGGGATAAGGAAGCCCGCATCCGTCAGGCGGAAGGTCTCGGCCAGGCGCAGGAGCTGGAAGCTCTCGGTCAGGCCAAGGCGATCGAAGCAGTGGCGATGGCCGAGAAGGCCCGGATTGCCATGATTGCCAGCGCAGGACTGGATGAAAAAGTACTGGCCTATCAGTCCTTTGAAGCTCTGACTGACATGTCTAAGGGACCAGCGAACAAAATATTCCTGCCGACCAGTGCGGTGGAGACGCTGGGCAGCCTGGGAGCGATTGCCGAAGTATTTAAGGCTAGCAAAGAAGGCAAATAAGCGGAAGATAATTTACAATTGCTGCAGGATCCGTTACAGTTAATAGCACAATCAGGCCGAGGCTTAGCAGGTACGCTTGTACCTCTTAAGCCTTTGCTTATGAAGACTGTTTTGCCGCTGTGCAAAACTTGAAGGAGAAGAACCCATGACGCAAAAAGAAATTTCCCCGCTCGTAGAAACCTTGGGGCTACAGCCCCACGTGGAAGGCGGATGGTACAAGAGACTGTGGAATTCTCCGTTTGAGATTCCTCAGGACACGCTGGGCGAGGCATACTCGGGCCCGCGCGCTTCAGCTTCATCGATCTATTTCCTGCTTCATGCTGACGAGAGTTCGGATTGGCATACTGTATTGTCCTCCGAAATCTGGCTGTATCATTCCGGCAGCCCGATCGTGCTTAGTCTGGGAGGCAATGGCGCAGAGCCGGAGAACGTAACGGAGGTTATCCTGGGTCTGGATATCGCTGCAGGCCAGCAGCCGCAGGTAGTGATTCCTCCAGGCGTATGGCAGGCCGCCCGCCCGCTCGGCGAAGAGCCGGCGCTCGTCTCCTGCATCGTATCGCCGGAGTTCCATTTTGATGATTTCAAGCTGATCGACAAGAAATAAGCGGGTTATGTAATGGAGTACGGCCGGGAAGGGGCTGTGCTCCATTTTTGTACATAAGAGGCATACAATCTTCACGATTTGGCAACCTATTCGCTATAACGGGAACAGATTTCGCAATTGGATGATTATGAGAGCGGTAATACGGTTAAGGAAGCTTGTTGAATTCAAATTAGGCTTGGAGGGTATCGATATGAGTGAGAAGAACGCACCATTTACAGGCGGGCCTACCTTGAACGATGGAGTAACTATGCCGTGGCTGGGTCTTGGCGTATGGCAGACCAAGGATGGTGAGGAGGTTATCCGTGCGGTGAAGTCTGCGGTGGAGACGGGGTACCGCAGTATTGATACGGCTGCCGGCTATAACAATGAAGAGGGTGTAGGGCAGGCAATCCGTGAATGCGGAGTCCCCCGGGAAGAGCTCTTTATTACCACCAAGGTCCGCAACCCGGATCAGGGGTATGAATCGACACTGAAGGCCTTTGAAGTCAGCCGCAAGAAGCTGGGCCTGGAGCAGGTAGATTTGTATCTGATCCATTGGCCGGTGGCCGGTAAATATAAAGAAACCTGGAAAGCGCTGATCCATCTGCAAAAGGAAGGACTGGTCAAATCCATCGGGGTGAGCAACTTCCAGCCGCATCATCTGGAGGATATCATCGAGGACAGCGGCGTGGTGCCGGTGGTGGACCAGGTGGAATTCCATCCGCTGCTGACCCAGCGTGAATTGCTGAAGTATGCACGGGAGCATGATATCCAGCTGGAAGCCTGGAGTCCGCTCATGCAGGGGAATCTGGACCTGCCGCTGCTGAAGGAATTGGCAGAGCGTTACGGCAAGACGGTAGCACAGATTGTTCTGCGCTGGGATCTGCAGCAGGGTGTCATCACCATTCCTAAGTCGGTCCATCAGGAGCGGATCATCGAGAACGCCGGATTCTTCGACTTCACACTCAGCGATGAGGATGTTAAAGCCATCGAGGAGCTGAATCAGAACCACCGCTTCGGCCCGGACCCGGATAATTTCAATTTCTAAGCTGACAGATAGAGCATTATAAGCTGTAGATGCACAGAGCGGCCTCCTCAAGGGGGGCTGCTTTTTGTATTTGGCGGCAGTGTAGCATTTTTTTTAGGACTATTCATTTAAAATTTTTATGTTATAATCGTAATTATTACGATTAAATACATGGAGTTGAATGCCATTATACGAACTTTGTTGCAACGCTTATTGCAGCTCATTCCTGTGCTGCTAGGCATCTCAGTCATAACCTTTGCGCTGATGCACCTAACCTCAGGTGATCCTGCAGAGATTATGCTGCGTGCTGATGGTATTAAGCCTACATATGAAGCCATTGAGGCGGCAAGAATTGCACTGGGTCTGGATGGACCTGTATATATGCAATATGTTCATTGGTTGTACCGTGTGCTCCACCTCGATCTGGGCATATCCTACAGCAGCAATCGTCCGGTATTCACAGAGCTGATGAACCGTTTCCCGGCTACTGCGCTGTTGAGCGGCTGTTCCTTATTGGCAGCTATTCTTATAGCTCTGCCTATGGGGGTAGGCTCTGCACTGTATCCGGGAAAATGGTTTGACCGGCTGGGAAGAGTATGTGCTCTGTTTAGCGTATCAATGCCAGGCTACTGGCTGGGTCTGCTCCTGATTTATTATGGTTCAGTGAAGCTGAAGCTATTACCTGTAACAGGGATGGATGAGGGCTCCAGTGTCATTCTGCCCGCTTTTACACTTGGGTTTGGCATGGCAGGAGTGTATATCCGTTTGATTCGTTCCAGTCTGCTGGACGTTCTGGCTACGCTCTACATCAAGGCGGCTAGGGCCAAGGGGCTGCAGGAATGGAGAGTCATCACCAGACATGCGCTTCGTAATGCACTGCTTCCGAGTCTTACCTTACTTGGGGTTAACATAGCAGGGCTTCTCGGCGGTTCTGTTGTTGTAGAGACTATATTTTCCTGGCCGGGGATTGGAAAGTATGTGATTGAGGCGATTTTTGCAAAAGACTATATTGTCATTCAGGGTTATGTATTATGGATGGCTGTCGTCGTTGTTCTGATTAACCTGGCAGTAGATTCACTGCATCTGATGCTGGACCCGCGAATCAGGCTGCGGTGACGCTGTAAAAGGAGTACGGTATTATGTTTCGAAGTAGCTTATTTAAGAATAATGGAGCGAAGCTGGGGACAGGAATTATCATTTTGTTCATTGGCGCCGGACTCTTTGCCCCCTGGCTCTCCCCTTCTGACCCGCTGCAGATTCACATGGAGCATAAGCTGAGTATGCCTTCCTGGGATTATCCGCTGGGTACGGATCATCTGGGGCGCTGTGTGCTATCCCGTTTAATCTATGGGACAAGAACTACGCTTTACTATTCATTTGCCGTTTTGACTGTAGTTTTTGCTATTAGCATCCCCGTTGGTTTACTGGCTGGTTACGCTGGCGGCAAAATTGATCAATTGATTATGCGGATCATCGACATCTTACTTGCTTTTCCCAGCTTAATTCTATCGCTCGCAATTACAGCCATGTTAGGCCCCAGTATGAAGAATCTGTTAATCGCTTTTGCAGCCGTCTGGTGGACAGGCTATGCCAGAGTGATCCGCAGCCTGGTGCTTCAGATCAAGGAAGGCGGATATATCGCAGCCGCAGCAGCGTCGGGCACTTCCCATTTGCAAATTGTGCTCAGGCATATCCTGCCGGTTGCGGCGCGGCCCATTCTGGTTCTGGCTTCTATGGAGACGGGTACAATTATGCTCTCGATTGCGGGCTTGTCCTTCCTTGGTCTGGGAGCCCAGCCGCCTACACCGGAATGGGGGATGATGCTGAACGACAGCCGTGCCTACATTCAGACTGAGCCGCGGCTCATGCTCTTCCCAGGAATGGCCATCCTGCTGGCAGTTCTGGGCTTCAATCTGGTGGGGGAAGGCTTGCGCCGCTCAGCGCGTGATTACGATACCCGGGAGGTGAGTGTCCGGTAAATGAACAATGAATCCACCCTGCTGAAGGTTAGTCACTTATCGACCAGCTTCCATACCGGAAGTCAGCAAGTCAGGGCTGTAGAGGATGTCAGTCTCGAAGTGAGGTCCGGGCAGATTGTTGCTTTGGTCGGCGAGAGCGGCAGCGGGAAAAGTGTTACGGCGATGTCTATTCTGGGACTGCTAGATCCTCCAGGCGTCATTGATAGCGGAGAGATATGGCTTCGCGGCCACAACCTCAGGGAGTGCTCTGCCCGCCAGCTAAGGAAGCTCCGGGGAACAGAAATGGCGGTTATTTTTCAAGATCCCATGAACGCGCTGAATCCGGTGCTTCCGGTTGGAAGGCAGATCATGGAGACGATCGCCCTGCACCGGCAAGTCACTGGGCAAGAAGCAAAGCAACTGGCTATGAAGCAGATGCAGCAAGCGGGCCTTAACGATCCGGCGCAGCTATTTAATAAATATCCTTTTCAAATTAGCGGCGGGATGTGCCAACGGGTGATGATCGCTATCGCGCTGGCTTCCGGGGCAAGCTTACTTATTGCAGATGAACCTACAACGGCGCTGGATGTAACCATCCAGGCACAGATACTTACGGAGCTGGACCGGATTAGACGGGCGAATCATATGGGCATCCTGCTCATTACGCATGATCTCGGTGTTGTCGCCGAGCTTGCAGATTATGTATATGTAATGAAATCCGGAAGGATTGTGGAATCAGGAAATGTCTTTGACATCTTTTCACGTCCAGTGCATCCCTACACTAAATACTTAATTGATTGCAGATAACAACTATGGAATTACATGTTCTACTGGGGAGGTGGTGATCCATGAAGCTGCTGGAGGCGGTAAGCCTGAATAAGAAGTATGGAATGAAAAGGGGGTGGTTCACATCTGAAGCCAGGAGTGTACAAGCTGTGAACGATGTGTCCTTCAGTCTGGAGAGCGGAGAAACCCTGGGACTGGTGGGTGAAAGCGGCTGCGGGAAGAGTACCTTAGCCAGACTCTTGCTGGGACTGGAGAAACCGTCCTCTGGAAGAATGCTGTACCGGAGTATGGATTATACAGACTGGAGCTTCAGCGAGATGCGTCAGATCCGCAGCAGGATGCAGATGGTGTTCCAGAACAGTCTGGCTTCCTTTAATCCACTGTTCACAGTAGAGCAAATTATCGGAGAGCCTCTGCGGAACTACGGGGAGAGGAAAGTCGGCGCGCGGAGAATTCTGGTAGCTGACACGCTTGAGCTTGTTGGACTTGAGCAGAAGCACATTCATAGCTATCCGCATGAACTCAGCGGCGGCCAGCAGCAAAGGGTCGGAATTGCCAGAGCCATTGCACTGCGTCCGGAGCTGATCATCTGTGATGAACCGTTCTCCAGTCTCGATGTCACCTTGCGTAAGCAGATGATGGATCTGTTGCAGGCATTGAAGCGTGAGCTGGAATTATCCTACGTGTTCATTACACATGACTTGTCGGTCGTGAACCGTTTTTGCGACAGTGTGGCTGTGATGGTTCAAGGGGAAATTGTGGAGAAGCAATCAGGTGAGGGGCTCATGCAGCAGGCAGACCATCCGTATACCAGAAAATTGCTCTCCTCGATACCTGTGCAAGACCCCCGCTTAAGGAGAAAAGATAGAGAAAAGGAGTACAGAGAATGAGAGCCAGCTCAAAGTCAAAAACTGTATTAACAACATCACTATTCATCCTGCTTCTTGTAATAATAATGGGGATATCAGGTTGTAGTCATTCTGATAGAGCAGCCCAAACCTCTGACTCCCCGGACAAGGCAATCACTGTTGCCATAGCGGCTGATGCCGGTCTTGACCGGCTGGATGCCGGGGCCTATGAGGGTTCGATGAATGTACATGCGATGATATACGACGGATTAGTTGAGTACGGCGAGAAGGGCGAAATCCTGCCTTCGCTTGCGGAGTCATGGGACATCTCTGAGGATGGGAAGGTCTATACCTTCCATCTTCGTCAGGGTGTCAAATTCTCGGACGGTACGGAATTTAATGCGGATGCAGTCAAGTTCTCCTTCGAACGGTGGGTTAAAGATCCGGCCAATTCGCTGAATGTAGCTACCGCCATGGAATCTCTTGAGGTCGCAGACAAGCATACGATTACTATGACATTCAACAAAGCCTATTATCCTTTCCTGACCGAGCTATCCTTTGCAAGACCGGTACGGATTATCAGCCCTACCGCAGTGGAGCCAGCAGGTGATATTAACGGTACATTCGTCCGGGCGATTGGAACCGGTCCTTGGATGGCAGAGAGCTATAAGACGGATCAGGAAGCCGTACTGGTCAGCAATCCTAATTATTGGGGAGACCTGCCGAAGCTGTCCAAAATTATTATGAAGGTCATTCCTGATCCACAGTCCAGAGTACTGGCGCTGCAAAGCGGGGATGTGGATATTGCCGGGGGACAAATGGGGAAGCTTCCAGTCGAAAGTGTACCCGTGATCGAAGCGGATTCCTCACTAACTCTGCAAAAATCACCAGGAACAAGCTCGCATTTCATGATTTTTAACTATAATACATCTGCTCTGCAAGACCTGAATGTCCGCAAAGCGATTAATTTGGCGATGAACAAAAAAAGCATTGTGAACGATCTTATGAATGGTATTGGACAGGAGGCCAAGGGCTTGTTCCCGCTGACCGTTCCCTATGTCACAGAGTCCAATAACACATGGTACGGCTTCGATCCTGAAGAAGCGAAGCAACTGCTGGCCACTGCCGGCTATAAGGATTCGGATGGAGATGGAATTGCCGAGAAGGACGGAAACCCGCTTGAGTTCAATTTCGTGCTGCAGCAGGCGGAATATCCGGAATGGAAGACCATTAGTGAGCTGATTCAATCCGAACTCAAGGAGATTGGCATTGACGTCAAGCTTCAGGTGCTTGAGCCGAATGCTTATTATGATGCCTTATGGACAAGCAAAGCTTACGATCTCATCCTGTACCGGACCTATGATGATGCTTATAATCCGCATTCGTTCCTGTTGTCCCTGTTCCACCGGACCACTGAAGCACCTGCTGTGGTATGGTCTGATGCGGAGCTGGAAGCACAGATTGATAACGCAGTCGGAGCCATGGATCTTCAGGAACGTCAGAGTGCTTATGATTCCATATTCCTCAGAATGTATCAGGAGGCGATGTTTGCAGCGATTTATTTCCCTGATGACATATTGGCCGTTAATCACAGAGTGACCGGATTCAAGCCGGGGTACACCACGTTCACCCCTGTCTTTTGGAACCAGCTGGATGTGGACAGTAAATGATCAAGATACAGTACTTGCCAAGAAGGAGTGAATGATAATGAGTATACAACAAGAGGTAGAACAGTATTGGGAAGGCGAAGCAGAGCTGTATAGTGAAGGAATCCAGAAGGAGCTGAACGGTTTCCAGCGGGAGGCCTGGCTGAAGCTTATCCTTGATCATGCTCCACAGAAGGACAGCCTGCATGTTCTGGATATTGGCTGTGGTCCCGGCTTCTTCTCGGTCATTCTCTCAAGCGCCGGACATTTGGTTACGGCCATAGATTGTACAGACAATATGCTGGAAGAGGCGCGTCTGCACTCCAGCCGGGAAGGAGTTGATGTAACGTTCCGTAAGATGGACTCGCATAAGCTGGATTTTGCTGCGGAGAGCTTTGATCTCATCGTGTGCCGCAATGTCACTTGGAGTCTTGCCGATCCGCAGTCAGCCTACAAGGAGTGGGCAAGAGTACTCAAGCCCGGGGGACGGCTGCTGGTCTTCGATGCCAACTGGAACCGTCATCTATGGGATGAAGAGATGGCGCGGAAGCACGCAGAGGATCAGCAGGCCTATATCGATAGAGGCTATGGTGAGCTTCCGCATCACAAGGACATTGAAGAGACTGACCGTCTGAGCCTGGCCTTGCCGCTGACCAGAGAGTGGCGGCCGGAGTGGGATGTGCGGGCACTCACAGAGGCGGGCTTCTCCGCTGTCTATACGGAAGAGAATCTGAACGGCCAGGTGTTGGATGAGCAACAGCAGGTCTTGTACCGGTCAACGCCGGTGTTCATGATTTGCGCTGAAAAATAAGGCGGACCGGCTTGCTAAAATGTAAAATAAAAATAGCGACTCTCTTTGATGAGAGCCGCTGTTTTTGGTTTGAAGCGGCATCAGCCGATCGACACATTGTATGTCTTCAGCCACAGGTTGACCTGGGCCAGATAAGCGAATAATTGCGGGCCGGACATCAGCTGGCCGAACCACGGCAGATTGGTGGAGGACTCTGGCGAGGCGGCGATTTCTCTGATTTTGGCTGGATCAATGAGCGGGAGAATGGGGGAGGAAGGATCGTCCAGAATGCTTAGTACCTGTGAGCGCACCTTGTTCAGATAGGCAGGGTTATGCGTTTTGGGGTACGGGCTTTTTTTGCGGTAGAGCACATCGTCCGGCAGTACGCCCTCCAGTGCCTTGCGCAGGATGCCTTTTTCCCGGTTGCCTACCATCTTAATCTCCCATGGAATGTTAAAAACATATTGCACCAGCCGGTGGTCACAATACGGAACGCGTACCTCCAGTCCCACGCCCATGCTCATCCGGTCCTTACGGTCCAGCAGGGTCGGCATGAAGCGGGTTATGTTGAGATAGGACATCACGCGCATCTGTGCCTCTTTGCTGGTCTCGCCGTCAAGCTTCGGTACCTCAGCCACCGCATCGCTGTACCGGTCTCCTAAATATTCCAGCGGACGTATCCACTCCCGGATTTCCGGCGATAATAATCCGGCACGCATATTGGGGGCCACTGACCAGGGGAAGGTACCGGAAGATAACATCTCCTCGCGGTGGAACCAGGGATAGCCGCCGAAGATTTCGTCTGCTGCTTCGCCTGAGATGGCTACGGTGGCCTTCTTTTTGATCTCCTGGCAGAACAAATAGAGTGAGGAATCCACGTCGGTCATCCCTGGCAAATCGCGGGAGTACAGGGCATTATCGAGAGCGGCTACCAGCTCCGGTGTGTCAAAAGCGATAAAGTGATGATTCGTGTCCAGCTTGTCGACCATCCGCTGAATCCAGGGACCGTCGGCTCCAGGCTGGAAGCTATGGCTTTTGAAATGCTTATCGTTGTCTACATAATCGACGGAGAAGGTATCGACCCGGCCCTGGCCGGTCCGCTTATAATAATCCACGGCAAGCGCAGTCAGGGCGCTGGAATCGAGTCCGCCGGAGAGCAGTGAGCAGACTGGAACATCGGAGACCAGCTGGCGCTCCAGCGTATCCTGAAGCAATTCACGCACCCGTGCTGCCGTCGCATCCACGTTATCGGTATGCTGGACGCTCTCCAGCTTCCAGTAAGCATAGCTGCGAATTCCGCTGCGGCTGTAAATCATGGCAGACCCAGGGCGAAGCTCGAATATATCTTTGTATACCCCTTGTCCCGGAGTCCGTGCCGGACCGATAATGAAAATCTCGGCGAGGCCCTCCGGTCCGACCTTCGGCTGGACGAGGGGATGCTGCAGCAGCGCTTTGGGCTCGGACCCGAAGACGAAGACGTCCTCCACTTGACTGTAGAACAGAGGCTTCACGCCCAGGCGGTCACGGGCCAGGAATACCTGATCACGTAAGCTGTCCCAGACGGCAAAGGCGAAGATGCCATTGAGCCGCTCCGTGCAATCCGGCCCCCATTCGATGTAGGCATGCAGCAGAACCTCGGTATCGCATTCCGTGAGAAAATGATGCCCGCGCTGCTTCAACTCTTTTTTCAGCTCAGGGGCATTATATAGCTCGCCGTTATATACTATAGCGTATAACTTATCCTCATGGCGGGCAATCATCGGCTGTGCACCGTTCTCGGGATCGATGACGCTGAGTCGGCGGTGTCCGAAGGCAATAGGCCCTGAAATCCAGGTTCCGGCTGCATCCGGTCCGCGGTTGGCTAACGTTTCGGTCATTCTGACGAGCAGCTGCGAGTGCCCGGTAAGATCACCGCGCCACTGGACAAATCCGGTTATTCCGCACATGTCTGATTCATCCTCTCTTTTGTGCGATTGTTGTCTGTCCTTTCTTTTTTGCCAAGTAATACAGATATATGCCGATTGAAGGGATAAAATGTATGTCCTTATCCGAACACTAGGGAAGAGGGAAATTTGCCAGGAGGGATGATGACAAGTGTATTACATTAAAGACGCCAAAATCCGCAGAATGACTGACTATGACGGCGCGCCTTGCGCAGAGGTTGGCGTATTGCCTGGAGCTGTGGGCGATTCCGCACTGCTGGTGTATATTGTTGAGGATCAGCGCGAGGAGGGCTATGAAATTGTCCGGATTCTGACGAATGATGCGGATACGGCCACCGACTGGTTCGACAATAATCTGCATGATGCCTTCAAGGACGTTACGGTTAGCGGCTTCACCGGCAGTACGGTGATGACTCCGGAGGATGAACGCTCCAAGTTCCAGCGCGAGCTGCTGATCTTCGGCGATCTGAAGCGGCAACTGGGCGAGCACTTCCGGCAGCTTCCCTGATTGACCATAGAGCAGGAGGCTTTCCGTGACGGCGGTTGCGGGAAGCTTCTTAACTGGAAGAGTTTGGTCTTGCTAATTCTGCTGAATTTGGTATAATGAATAACGTTGCGTTAATACATATCTCTTCAAAAGCTTCAAGTGATACAACGTTATCCTACATGTCCCGGTAGCTCAGTTGGATAGAGCATGCGCCTTCTAAGCGCACGGTCGGGGGTTCGAATCCCTTCCGGGACGTCAAAACAGCAGCCTTCCTTCGGGAGGGCTGTTTTGACGTCCGGGGATGAGAACCCCCTTTTTATTTTGAGTAGGATCAACGTGGGCACTTGGGTGGACGCTCCGCAAACGGACCGTTGTTCCAATCGCTGTTGTGTCCAGATTTTATGTATTCCCCTTAGCGGTGAAAATCCGGACACAAAGGCGACCGCTATCGCTTTTACACAATCGTTCCGTCCGCTCCGCTGTTTAAGCGGGGTGCAAAATACATAACAATCCAAAAAAGCTCAAAAACCATCCATTCCAAAGGAGCGATCTTAATACGCTCAATTTAGAACGGACCAATTGACTCTAAATTTACTGAATGCGGCCCAAATGAGCGAATGAGGTACATAAGTGCTCCTGAATTCACCAATAGTGAGGAAAATGAGCAAATGAGGGGCATTAGTGCCCCAGAATGTGCCGGAAGTGGGTGTCGAGC
Organism: Paenibacillus sp. FSL P2-0136; assembly: GCF_037975325.1. Classification (NCBI taxonomy): domain Bacteria; kingdom Bacillati; phylum Bacillota; class Bacilli; order Caryophanales; family Paenibacillaceae; genus Paenibacillus; species Paenibacillus sp. FSL P2-0136. The sequence continues at coordinate 5,704,518 of NZ_CP150244.1, read as the reverse complement.
GGAAATGAGGGGCCCCAGAATGTGCCGGAAGTGGGTGTCGAGCGGAAATGAGGGGCACAAGTGTCCCAGAATGTGCCGGAAGTCGGCGTCGAACGGAAATGAGGGGCATTAGTGCCCCAGAATGTGCCGGAAGTCGGCGTCGAGCGGAAATGAGGGGCACAAGTGCCCCAGAATGTGCCGGAAGTCGGCGTCGAGCGGAAATGAGGGGCACAAGTGCCCCAGAATGTGCCGGAAGTCGGCGTCGAGCGGAAATGAGAGGCACAAGTGCCCCAGAATGTGCCGGAAGTCAGCGTCGAGCGGAAATGAGGGGCACAAGTGCCCCAGAATGTGCCGGAAGTCAGCGTCGAGCGGAAATGAGGGGCATTAATGCCCCTAGTGTATAAGTACACTTGAATTCTCTTGAATTCAGAGGATGCCCCCAGGAGTGGGCGGATGGAGAAGGGAGAGTAGCTGTGCAAGCTGCACGGACCCGCATAGGTTCTGCTCATTCATCCGCTAGAGTAATTGGTTCTTAAGAGGATGAAGACTCAATGTGTCTACATCCGCTCCGGCTTAGGCAGACCGAGTACGTCGAGCGCTTCGCCCAGCGTATCGGTGAAGCTCCGGGTCAGCCACAGGCGGAAGGTGATGCTGGCTTCCCCGCCTTTGAGAATTGGACAAGCGGAGTAGAAGTTACTGAACAACGACGCCAGGGAATAGGCATAGTTACAGATCGTATTCGGCGTAAGCTCCCGGCTTGCTGTATAGAGTGTGTCTTGCCACAAGCTGAGCTGTCTCAGCAGGGCAAGCTCAGCCGCTTCGAGCTGCGCCGGGAACAGCGGTACCCCGCCAACGCCAGACTCGCCCACACCGTACTCGCCAACGCCAGACTCGCCAACGCCAGACTCGCCAACGCCAGACTCGCCAACGCCAGACTCGCCCACACCGTACTCGCCAACGCCAGACTCGCCAACGCCAGACTCGTCAACGACGGACCCGTCAACGTCAGAATCGCTAGCGCCGAACTCGCCCACATCAGACTCGCCAACTTCAGAATCGCTAGCACCGAACTCGCCCACACCGAACTCGCCCACACCGGACTCGCTAGCGCCGGACTCGCTAACACCGTTCCCGCCACCTGCCGCAGCGGCCTTACTAAGCACGCGCTGCGCCCGGGCATAGGCGTACATCAGGTAGACGCCGGTGTTGCCGGAGATTTCCATTGCCTGCTTGAAGTCGAACACAATCTCGGTGCCCAGATTGAAGCGCAGCAGGTAGTAACGGATGGCAGCGGTGGCGATGAGCCGGCTGGACAGACCGTTTTTGTCCGAACGGGTGGATTCAATCATGTCTTCCATGAGCCGGACGAGCTCCGTTACCTTAATGCCGATTCCCTGGCGCCCGGACATGGCGTAGGAGCTTTTGCCGCTGGAGGTATCAATGCCCAGACCGGCCGCAGAAGCGGGACTCAGCGAAACTACCCCATAGCTGACATGATGCAGCGCGTCTGCCTGCGCACCGAATCCCAGTGCCTGGAGCGCCTGCTTGACCATCAGCTGCGGATATTCCTGCCGGTAATCGATGACGTTCACGACCTGGTCCGCCCGTCCAAAAGGCAGAGCCTGTCCGCTCAAGCCGGTCGTCCACAGTCCGCTCTGAAATTCGCTGTAGCTAAAGTCCTTCTCCAGCAGTCCGAACTTCCACAGATGATAGGCGATGTCCTTGGCGGTATAGGTCAGAATTCCATTCGAGCGCACCAGCACCTTATCCTTCTGATGCTCCTCCAGCGTGTCTGGTGTAGCGTCTTCAGCGGGTTGCTTCAGAATCCAGCAGCCTGCCAGCTTGCCTTCCGTCTCCTGCACGAAGATCTCCGTCTGCGACAGAAGCTCGAATGCCGAGGCCCAGAAGCCCTCCTTCAGAATGCTGCTCTCCCACACCAGCAGATCGTAGTCAATGCCGAACCCACGCATCTCCTCTACATGCTCTCTCACAATCTGCCCGGCGACGAGGTTACCAATCCAGGCAGTGTTGCCGTGGCCTTCCTCCAGCGCATGAAGAATTTCGGTCCGCTTCTGCACCATCTTCGGCTGCTGCGCGTACGTTTTGTTAATCTCGGCATAGATGTCCCAGCAGTAATCTCCGAACCGCATATGCTCTCCCGCCAGCGGAACATTCAGCAGACCGGCTACGGTGTCTGCCAGCTGATTGCCCAGATCATCCACATAGTTGTGCACCTCAACGGTATGGCCGGTCGCCCGCAGTACCCTCACCAGCGCGTCCCCGATACATGAGTTTCTCAGGTGGCCTATATGCATACTTTTATTCGGGTTGACCGAGGTATGCTCTACAATCACTTTCGACCCTCCCGCATGCTGGGGCAGCGTGAAACTCCCCTTCGACCGTGCCCAGGCCTGCCAATCCAGATACATATTAATAAACCCCGGTCCGGCGACCTCGGTTCTCAGCACCAGTCCGTGAACAGAGCCCGAAGCTTCAAGCTCGGCAACGATCAGCCCGGCGATAGCCAGTGGAGCTTTGCGCAGGGGGCGGGCCAGCTGCATGGCGATATTGCTTGAATAATCCCCGTGGTCGGCACTCGCCGGCTGCTCCAGGGCAACATGTACTTCAGCGATGGCGGGCACGCCCAGGGTTAGCGCGATTTTGTGAACAGACTGCTTCAAGCTCTCTTGGATTAGCTCACTTAGCATTGGCATGAATAACAACCTCCTGAATAAAATAACGACAAAAAAAGCCTTCATCTCCTAAGAGACGAGGCTTCTGCGCTCGCGGTACCACTCTCGTTGCTGAGCCTTACGGTTCAGCCACCTTACAGGTTAACGGTCCTCAGCCGGGGCTTCCTACTCTCAGGGTTCAGAAGTCCATCTCACGGGTGCGCTTCATGGTTCTAATCTGTACCGGCTTCCACTAACCCGGCTCGCTGGGGACTAGATATAAGACCATTACTCTCCCGGTCATCGATTAAATATGGATTTGTATCAGTATAGCGAAATTCTGAAAGAAAGCAAGAGCAGATTGCTGTGCAGCAGGAGTCCTCCGGTTAAGAATTACTCGTCATTGGGCGCTCCTGTCAGGTTCTTGATGTCTGTTGAACCATAAATCAGCAGCACTATTACAATGACCAGCAGGAGTCCACCGGCAAATCCCTCTCCGTCAAAACTGTCCATAGCCCCGTCCCTCACTTTCACTTGCGTATGTGTTCAGGTGTTTTCGGCTTTCTTTTTCAAAGCGGTCATGATCTCGTTCAGCGTAAGGCTGCTGTTGTTATCTAGGAAGCTGACCAGCTTATCGACATTGTCATTGCTCAAATCACTTAAGGTTTTATATTTGCCCACCAGACTGACGAACATGGATGCGTCCGTGTACATCTGGATGGAGTCTACTTTCAGCTTGCCGGTCAACAGAAGTGCAGCTACAGCAAATTCAAGCCCCTTAGGTGTCTGGGTTTTGGAGCTGGACGGTGTTTTTTTGGCGGCGGGCTTCTTTCCTTTTCCTGGAGGGGGCATGGGACTCCCTTCTTCCGTTCGGCGTTCGTATGGAGAAAGCGCGGCCCATGGGCGGTCTTTCCTTATTCAAGAATATGCGTGCCTGCGGTCATTGGTGAATAGGCTCAGGCCTGTGTCCACACCGTTACAGGAAAGTCCGAATATGAATATATCGTACTTTGACACTAGAACTTCAAGGGAGGACGAGACAGGATGGCGATTTTGTCAACAGGACCGATAGAGAACAATGCCGTTTCGGGAGTCAGACCTACGCAGACGGTGACGGTAAGAATAGTGAAGCGGAATGCCCCAGGCAGCGCCTCTATTAGTATTCAGGGATATGTGCTGGGCGCTACCAGAACGCTGTATGTCAGTGAGGTGATTGATGTTGCTCCGAATCAAGTGGTAACCCGGGATTATTTTGCCGATCTGAATGCCTATGAATTTGTGTTCATCACTGGAGAAGTAGACGAAGATGAGATTGGAATATCCGTGTGGGGCAAGACATCAACCGGTCAGCTGGTGAATGCACATCGTGTAGTGACGCATGAGAAATTAAGCTCAGACGTATAGAGGGTTAGGGTATTATTCTGGACTTGCCAGTTGTAAAATGAAACAGGGACCTTTCAGAGCTACTCGCTCAGAAGGTCCCTGTTTATATTGCGAATAGAGCAGAACGGGCTACAACAGGTTGTTCAACTCAGATCGAGAGGATTTCACGTATATCATGCTCGCTCAGGCTCGACAACGCCTCCTGCCCCGGCTGGATCACCTCGTCAATCAGGTTTTTCTTTTTCTGCTGCAGCTCGTACATTTTATCCTCCACCGTACCCTGGGCTACCAGGCGGATGACCTGGACGATCTTTTTCTGCCCGATCCGGTGGGCGCGGTCGGCGGCCTGCTGTTCGACCGCAGGGTTCCACCACAGGTCATAGAGAATGACCGTATCGGCGCCGGTCAGGTTGAGGCCGGTACCGCCCGCCTTCAGCGAGATCAGGAACAGGTCGCGCTCGCCTTCATTGAAGCGGCTGCACAGCTCAACCCGCTGGGAGGCCGGGGTCTGTCCGTCGAGATAGAAATGCGTAATCCCCAGCAGCGCCAGTTCACGACTGATCATGCCGAGCATTTGCGTGAACTGCGAGAAGATCAGCATCCGTTTGCCGGAGCTCCGGCATTCGTCTATAATCTCCAGTAGCTGCTCGAATTTGCCGGAGCCTCCTGTGTACCCGTCCACGAACAGGGCGGGATGGCAGCACAGCTGGCGCAGCCGGGTCAGTCCGGCCAGCACCTTGAGCCGGCCGTTCCCGAAGCTGTCGCTGTCCAGATGCTTAAGCGCTTCTTTGCGCAATCTGGCCAGGTAGGCGACATAGAGCCGTTTCTGCTCCGGCAGCAGCTCGGAGGCCTGGAGGGACTCGATTTTGTCCGGCAGCTCCTTCAGCACATCGCTCTTCAGGCGGCGCAGCAGGAAGGGGCGGGCGCGCCTGGCGACCGTCTCCCGGGGAAGGTCATGGAACGCCTTCTTTCCGGGGAACAGTCCAGGGAAAACGACACTGAAGATCGACCACAGGTCCTCCAGCGCATTCTCCACCGGCGTACCGGTCAGCGCAAAGCGGTAGCGGGCCTGAAGCAATCTGACCGCCTGCGAAGTCTGGGTCTCATGATTCTTGATCATCTGCGCTTCATCCAGAATGAGCGTATGGAACGACTGCTTGGCATACTCATCCACATCTCTGCGCAGCAGCGGGTACGAGGTGATGATGACATCATGCCCGGCCGTGTTCCGCACGGTCCGGCTGCGCTCACCAGAGTTGCCGTCAGCAATGACTGCCTTAATCTCCGGGGCGAAGCGCTTCAGCTCATTGAGCCAGTTATAGACTAGGGAAGCAGGGGCAACCACCAGCGCAGGTACGCCGCTCTTCCGGATGTCCTCCAGCTCAGAGAGCAGGAAGGTGATGCTCTGCAATGTTTTGCCAAGGCCCATATCATCCGCCAGAATCCCGCCGAAGCGGTAATGGGCCAGCGTCCTCATCCACTGGAAGCCGTACTGCTGGTAATCCCGCAGCACAGGAGCCAGACTCTCCGGCACTGGGAAGTCCAGGTTTTCGGGACTCGCCATGTTGGCCAGCAGCCGCCGGAAGGAGCGTCCGGTCTCGATGGTCTGCCCCTGGAAGGTACCTGCATGGAGATGGAGGGCACGGACCAGCGGCAATGAGAACTCCGTACTCCGGATATCCACGCTGCGGACGCCGAGCTCGTTCATCAGCGCGATAATCTCCTGGAACTCAGCGGTATCCAGCGGGAGCAGAGCTCCGTCCTTGAGCCGGTGATATTTACGTTTTTCCTGGAGAGATTTCAGGACCGCGGTAATGTCATTCTCCGTGATGCCCTCCATGGCGAACTTGAAGTCCAGCCAGTCGGTCTTCTCGTTCCAGCTCAGGCTGACCTTGGGCGCTGCATGCTCCGTAAGCACCCGCTCCTTGACCGCAGTGGTCGCATAGACCTGAAGCAGCGGTTCCAAGAGCGGGATGGTATGGTGAAGGAAGTCGAATTCCCCGTCCTCGTCACGCATGATATACCCGCTCTCCGTCCGCGAGAAGGACTCATGGGCCATCAGGTCCAGAATCCGCCGCTCCGCTTCCCCGTCCCGCATCAGAATGACCTCGCTGCTCCGCTCATGCGCCTTGTCCTCCAGCGGATTGATGACAATCCCGCCGTACTGGAATTCCAGCCCGGCCAGCAGCCGGTCCCTTACCCGGTCCAGGTAGAGTCTGGCGTGTAGCCGGGTCTGGACGATCCGGTCCGCGATGGCGTCGGCAATGCTTACTCTGCCCAGCTTCTTCAGGCCGGGTATGACCCTGTCCATGAAGGGCTCCATCTGCTCAGGCGCAATCGCCAGGCTATCCCGCCGGCTGCTGCTGAGCATCCGCTTCAGCTCTGCGAGACGCCCGCATTCCTGCGCCGGGAGCTTCAGCAGCCTGTCTTCGGTCAAGACCAGTCCATAGCTCTCCAGAATCGTAAGCTGCTCAAGCCCCCGGACATCCAGCCGGTAGCCCTCCTCCTGTGCCTGGTCGAACTGGAAGCTGAGCGGCAGCGGCTCCTCCGAGACCGACAAGCGGTCAAGTTGAAGCTGTCCATGCTGAAGGCGTACGGCAGGCACGGCTTCCAGCAGGGGGTACAGACTCTTCCAGAAAAAAGGGGCCACCGGCAGCAGCCGGTCATTTCCCGGATGGCTGGAGCCGGCAGCATACGGATTGTTGAGGCTGTTGTAGACTTTCTCATTCTGCATGATCTCAATCAGCTTCAGCAGGACCTCATTATCTTCCTTGGAGAAGCTGTGCAGGGCGGGATCATAGCTGAAGTGCGCTGTGAACTCAAAAGGCTCGCCCCGGCGAACCTGCTCCAGAAAAGGTCTGATCTTCTGCGCGATATAGAGGCGCTTGGGGCCCAGCTTCACTTCGATTCCAAGCATCGTGCTGCTGTAGCCGATGCTGAAGGGCCGGCAGATGAACTCGACCTGGAGCGGAGTCCGCAGGTCGATATACGTGCCGGCACCGCTTGGCAGCTGCCGCCCTCCGGTGAATATTCCGAGCATGCTGCTCACCAGCTGCCGGTCTGCGCTTCGCTCCTTGTGCTCTGCCCCGGAGAGGGGAGAGCTGCCTTGCACGAGCGGCAGACTGCCGTCCCTTGCGGGATAAGTCTCCTCTGCATCTGCCTGCATATCCGCAGCCTGTTCAGCTCCGGCCGCCCGGCTGCGGTAGAGGACCGCCACCAGCGCCGCCGCAATATGCTTGCAGAAGGGGCCGCCGCGATAGTAAGCCGGGCAGGTGCATTCCCCCTGCACATCTCCGTCACTGTCGATAATCAGCGCGATCTCATGGCTCTCCAGCCCATGGACCTCAGCGCGGTATTTGGAATATTCGTCTTCCTCGTTATGCTCCGTATAGACAAGATCCACCTTATGGGCATGATAATAAGCCGCTCCCTGGTCAAAAGCAGCATTGCCGCACAGCAGCTTGATTACCCGTTCCGGCACCTGATAACCCACGTATACTCACTTCCTTTTATTGCTTCTGTCTAAGCCACCCCCACGGGGGATATCGTACTTAAAGATTATCCATTCCCGCCGATCCCGTGCAGAATGAAGCTTATCGTCTGTTCAATCTCTGCCTCATCATTCCAGTCCTGCTCCGGCATCAGCACCAGCCGGGTCAGCAGGTATCCGGCAATCGCGGAGATGGTAAAGCGGATAATCGCAGGAGTGGGCGCATCAATCACTTCACCTTCCGCTTTGAAGTGCTCGGTAATTGCAGTGACACGCGCCAGAACCTGCTCGAAGATATTCTCGGTCAGCTGCTCCTTCAGCGCAGGCTGGAAGGGGATCTCCTGAATGAGAATTTTGACGATTTTCAGATTCCTGCGGACGAACGCCAGCCGGTTCACCATGAAGGCCTTAAGGAAGGCTTCGTAGCTCTCGAACGGCACATCCAGCACACCGCTGAAGTTGCGCAGCACGAACGGGGCGATCATCCGGCTCATGGTGGGCACAACGATGGCGAGCAGCAGATCTTTTTTGGTCCGGTAATAACGGAAGATCGTGCCTTCGGCCACGCCGGCCTTCTGGGCAATCTCACTAGTGGCGGCCGCCGAGAATCCCTTCTCTGCAAAAACATCAATCGCCGCCCGCAGAATGGACAGCTGCTTGGGCGTGACCTGCTCCTTCTCGCTGAGGTCCAGCAGCTCCTGGACCCACTGGTCTTGCTCCAGCTGCCCCTGACCGGCAGCAGGGTTATTCTCCATCAATAGAACCTCCAGACTCTTGCAGTTCCTCCTAGTGTACCATAGCCTGTTCACCCTTTACATTCTGCGGTGCTTGCGCAGAGCCAGTACATTCAGCAGCATGAACAGCAGGGAGAAGCCGATCAGCATGAACACATCCCCGGCGATATCACTCCAGCCTCTGCCGCGCACCATGATATCCATCAGCGCCTGTGAACCGTAGTACATGGGAGTGGCGAGTCCAATGCGCTGGAGCCAGAGCGGGAGGGTATCCAGCGGAAATAATCCGCTCAGGAAGATCTGCGGCACAATGACCAGGGGGATGAACTGGATCATCTGCAGCTCATTGGCGGCGAATGCCGAGAGCAGGGTGCCGAGGGTCAGCGCCGACATCGACAGCAGCAGCGTCATCAGCAGTACGTAGCCGAAGCTGCCCGTCATCATAATCCCCAGCACCTGGATGGAGAACCAGGAGATCAGCAGGGCCTGGAAGACGGTGAAGATGCCGAAGCCGCACACATATCCGGTGACGATCTCCCAGCGCTTCAGCGGGGTGGAGAGCAGACGCTCCAGTGTGCCCGTGGTCCGTTCGCGCAGGAAGGAGACACCGGCAATCAGGAAGACAAAGAAGAACACGAACACCCCGATCATAATCGGGCCGAAGCGGTCAATCGTCTTCATATCCTCCGCGCCGTAGAGATAGCTGATCTGCGGCTGGAGCTGCCCGCCGCCCGGAGCTTGCGGCCGGAGGCTCTGCGCAGCTTCCTGCAATGCCATGATCACAGCGCGGTTAGCCGCCGGATTGCTGCCTTCAAGGACAATAGCAGGAGCGTCTCCCTTCATTGTAAGGAGAGCATCGATGGCTCCCGCCTTCAGGGCGGCCTGCCCGGATGCTTCATCAGCATAGCTGGTAACCTCAGCCTGCTCGGCTTCCAGCGCTGAACTGAACACTGCCGCGCCGCCGGAGACGCCGATCCTAGGCTCATAAGCATCGCTGCCGAACACCAGGCTCATCAGGCTAAGCACCAGCAGGGGAGCGATGAACATCAGCGCCATGGTTCTCCGGTCATGGATGAATTGCTGCAGAATTCTCAGGGTAATGGCCCGGATTCTCATCGGCGTACACCTCCATAGCAGAGGAAGGCTTCTTCAATACTGGCGGTGCCGGTAGCCTGAAGCAGTCCGGCCGGAGTATCAGCCGCCAGCAGCACGCCGTCCCGGATCATCGCCAGCCGGTCACATTTCTCCGCCTCATCCATCACATGTGTGGTCAGCACAATCGTCGTTCCTTTGCGGTTCAGCGCCTTCAGCTCCTTCCAGATAGACTGGCGCAGCACCGGATCGATGCCGACCGTCGGTTCATCCAGCAGCAGCAGCGGCGGCTCGTGCAGCAGGGCAATCGCCAGGGACAGGCGGCGCTTCATGCCGCCGGAATATTGGTCCACCCGCTTCCGCAGATGCTCCTGCAGGTTCACCAGCTCCATCACATCCCCGATCCGCCGCGTGCGGTTGCCGCCCTTCAGTCCATAGAGCGCGGCGAAGAACTCCAGATTCTCCTTGGCGCTAAGCTCCGTATACAAGGCATCCGACTGGGCCATATATCCGATCTGCTGGAGCATGGCAAGCTTCGGCATCCGCACCCCCAGCACGGTGACCTCACCGGAGCTTACCTCGTCTATGCCCGTAAGCAGCTTGACCAGCGTGGTTTTGCCGGAGCCGGATGGCCCCAGAATCCCGAAGGTCTCTGCCTGATTCACCTGAAGCGTAATATCCTTCAACACTGTTTTATCACCAAAAGCCCGGTTCACATGAGTAACCGCAATGACAGGCTTCCCCTCATCCATACCAATCTCCTCCATTCGCCATAATAATGAGTGAGCGCTCACTCATTATACTAATGATTCCCTGCTTAAAAGTAAATAAAATTGTAAGGATTATCCGTTACTCCTGCTCTTGATCCGGGTAATAAAAGGGACATCCTATGGTTACCGGCATCCTGAAACCCAATTCACTAAAGGCGGTGGAATTATGGCAGGACATAAGCTGCTCCTTCCTCTGGCAGCTCTGCTGGCTGCGGCTGGACTTAGCGGCTGCGGCGATGCGGACAAGTCCGGCAGTGGCGGACGGTTTCATACCTTGGCAGACGAGAAGACGGAGGCAAGGCAATATTTGCCGGAGGATCTGCCGATTCCCGAAGGGGCAGGCATTACTTTTACCCAAGGTGAACAGTCAGAGGGGAAGAAATCCTCCATGCTGGTCTATCAGACGAAGGAGAGTATGGCCGCTCTTGGAACTACATATCAGAAGTATGTAAGAGAGAAGGAGCTGGAACTCGGGACAGAGATTGTCGACAGCCATAACCTGCTGATTAACGGCAAAGTGAACGGCTCTTATTCGTATTCTATTATTGGCAGTCCCTCGGAATCAGAGCGCGGCGGGAACGAGATTATCGTGACGTGGATTGTGAATTAACACAGGATTTACAATAGGCCGGTCCGGGAGGGTTCCCGGGCGGGTCTTCTTTGGTTTGGGCTTGTAATTATTTTTACAGTTAATATTTCCATAACATTCCTGCGCAACAGAATTGACACTCGTAGACGAAAATAACATTAGCAGTTACCTATAGGAAAAGGGTGAATCTAATTGAAGAATAGTAAATGGATCGGCGCGGCTCTGGCTTCTGCACTTCTCGTAACAGGGGGAGCTGTTAGTGTTCTGGCCACAAGCAGCCAAGTAAGTGCCGCAGCTGTGAACACAGCAGCCGTAGAGGGCAGCATGTCCTGGAGCATCAACGGTACGCCGGTTACACTCAGCACAATTAACAGCGGCGGATACAAGCTCTATTCATTGAGCCAGGTAGCCGCAGAGCTGGGAGCAGGACTTGTGCACGGCAGCAGCGGAATCCAGCTGAATGACAGCAAAGGTCTACATAGTGTGCAGCTCCAGCCTGGCGTAAAAAGCTATCAGGTGGATGGCGAAGCCCTGGAATTCACAGTGGCCCCGGTTGTACGTAACGGCAAAACGTATGTGGAGCTGACGAAGCTGGTTACGGCGCTTGGCGGTGAGCTTGCGGCCGATGCCCACACGATTCTGAGCTTTGCCCGGCCCGCCGGTTCATTTGATACCCTTCACTGGAGCGCTGACGGCAGCCTGATTGCGAATAGAAGCGACGCTGAGTCCACACTGCTCTATAAATTCACCCAGACTCCAGGCAACTATGATCTGTTCTCTTCCAGCGAAGGCGCGGTGGATTTCGCAGTCTCCGCCGACCAGCAGTGGGGCGCATTCAGCGATGAGACCGGCCAGCTGAAGCTGATCAACCTGTCCACCGGCTTAATCAGTCCGCTCGGCAAGGACACCAGCGTGAAGACAGATATCGTGTGGTCCAGTGACGGCAAGACGCTCTATTTCGTCCAGGGCGACAAGCAGGAGAAGCTGGCACAGATTTCAGTAGAGACCGGAGAGATCAAGGCTCTGCTTGAAGATAAAGTGGAGAACAAATCGGAGCTTCGCATATCGGCAGACGGCAAAAGTGCAGTATACATCGTCAACATCACCGGTACCGCGAAGAATGATGCCGACAGCACAGAAGATTCACTTACCGTAGACTTCAGCAAGGCTGGAGAACAGCTCTATAAGCTGGATCTTACGACCAAAGGTGCTAAGCCGGCAGCCTTGACTACTACGCCTGACAACAAGTTGTATCCTGAGATTCTGGCGAACGGCAGCGTGTCCTACCTGAGTGCGGATGCGGACGGCAATGCCGCTAACACGCTGAAGCTGATCACAGCAGACGGTAAAAGCACAGATGTCACCCTCGGTGCAGAGGTGAACTGGTCCACAGGCGTTAGCACGGGCCTCGTTGTCTACGGGACTACAGCGGACGACAACACGGTAATTTACTCTATTGCAGGCAGTGCAGCTCCGGTTGAACTGTACCGGACAGCTGAAGATGTATCGGAAGTGGCGGTATCGGCAGACGGCAGCAAGCTGGCTATTATCAGCGACGGCAAGGTACTGGTCATTCAGAACGGCAAAGCGCTGCAATTGTCAGTCTCACCGGAAGCTGCTAATTAATTACAACATTTAATCGGCGCACACCGCCGGGAGGAGAATTCAGACATGAAGATGTTCAAAAAATTCACAGTTACAGCACTTACCGCGGTGATCGCGGTTACCGCATCCTTTGCAGGGGCAGCCGCAGCAGCGGACAGCCTCAAGGGTAAAATCACCGTTAACGGTTCTACGGCCCTGCTTCCGCTGACGCTGCAGGCCGCTAAGGAATTCCAGAAGCTTCACCCTAAAGTGAAGATTGCCGCTTCCGGCAAGGGCTCCGTGACTGGACCGCAGGCCGTGAAGAAGGGGATTGCCGATATCGGAGCCTGCGACTGGGATGCCAGCATTGATGTTCCGGGCTTCAAGGCTTTTGACGGACAGGTAGCGAATAAGGTCGCGGTGATTCCTTTTGCAACCATCGTTAATAAGAATGTCGGAGTAGACAACCTGACTACAGAGCAGCTCAAAGGCATCTACGCAGGTAAAATCACCAACTGGAAAGAGGTCGGCGGATCGGACGCGAATATCGTAGTGATCACCCGTGCCTTCGGCTCCGGTACGCGCGTTAACTATCAGGCCAAGGCGCTGGGCGGCGGAGATATCGTGAAGAAAGAGAAGAACTACAAGGAAACCGGCTCCAGCGGCGACATGAAAACAGCTGTAGGTACAACGCCTAACGCTATCGGCTACATCGACCTTGTCTATGTAACGGGCGGCGATATCAAGGCTGTGAAGTTCAACGGTGTGGAAGCTAACACGGATAACGTAATCAACGGCTCGTACAAGATCTGGGCTTACGGCTACTACATGACGAAGGGCCAGCCGACCGGCGCGACCAAAGAATTCATCGAATATGTACAGAGCAAGAAGTTCCAGCAGGGCTCGCTTAAGAAGCTTAAGTTCATTCCAATCTCTGCGATGCAATCCTAAGAACGCTCAAGACAAGCAAGCATAATAGATGGATAGGTAACAGCGGCCAGCTCCGGGATATACGGGGTTGGCCTCTTACAGGAGGGAAAGTATGGGGGCACCGGTTCATGGCCTGACAGCAAAGACACAGACAAGCCTAGAGGAAGTTAAACGTAACACCAAGCGGCACCGCAGACATCTGCTGGGCAACAGCATCTCCCGTTATTATTTCTTATTCAGTATCCTTGCGCTCTGTCTTGTGCTGGGACTAGTTATTGTATTCATTGGCAAAACGGCGCTGCTGCTCTTCACCCGCATCTCCCCGCAGGACTTCTTCTTCTCGTTCAACTGGACGCCGGAAGAGGATGCCTTCGGCGCCGCCGCCTTCATCGTAAATACATTGTCGCTTACCGCGCTGACCCTGGTCATTGCCGTGCCCATCTCGGTCGGGATGGCTGTGCTCTGTGCGGAGATTGCCCCGAATTGGCTGAAGAGCTTCATCCGTCCGGTGCTTGATCTGCTGGTCGGTATTCCTTCTATTGTATACGGCTATCTGGGCTTGACCGTGCTGCTGCCCTTCCTGCGCAGAGTCAGCGGAGAAGGTCTCGGGGACGGACTGCTTGCAGCCGCACTCGTGCTGGCATTGATGGTGCTGCCCACCATCTGCCGGATCAGCGATGATGCGATTGTCTCTGTTCCGCGCAAATACCGTGACGCTGCCTATGCGCTCGGATCGACCCGGCTTCAGGTCATTATGCGCGTCGTTCTGCCCGCGGCCAGCCGGGGCATTATCTCGGCGGTCATTCTTGGCATGACCCGTGCAGTGGGGGAGACCATGGCGGTGGTGATGGTCATCGGCAATACGCCGCAGCTGGCGAAAAGCCTGTTCGCACCCACCTCGGTGCTGACCAGTAATATCGTGATGCAGATCTCCAACGTGGAGTTCGACTCCACCTGGAACTATTCCCTGCATATGATGGCCTTCCTGCTGCTGCTGATCTCGTTTGTACTGATTCTGATTATCCGGCTCCTGGGCCGCAAACGGAGGGACGCCTGATGAACGGATTCACGCGCACACGACATACAGCCAGAGCCCAGCGGCGCAATAAACTGGCGACCATCGGCTTCTATACGCTGGGCGTTCTGGTCATGCTGCTGATCTTCTGGCTGCTGTTCACCATTCTAAGCAAAGGCTTGCCTTCGCTCAGACTGGACTTCCTGCTCAAGCAGCCGGAGGAGATCGATCCCGGCGGCGGGATTGGTCCCGTCCTGTTCAACTCCTTCTATATCCTGTTCATCTCCCTCCTGATCTCCGTTCCGATCGGGATCGGGGCAGGGATCTATATGGCGGAGTATGCGCCGGATAATGCCTTCACGGGTGCGCTGCGCATTTGCGTGGAATCCCTGTCCTCGGTGCCGTCCATCGTGTTCGGTCTGCTGGGCCTGGCGATCTTCGCCGAGTACTTCGGTGTTGGCCTGACGATCCTCGGTGGGGGAGTCAGCCTGGCGCTGCTGAATCTGCCGATGCTGGCCCGCGTCACAGAGGAAGCGGTGCGCGCGGTTCCCGGCGAGATCCGTGAAGCCGGCTACGCCCTCGGCATGACGAAGTTCCATGTCATCCGCAAGGTGGTTGTGCCAGTAGCCCTTCCGGCCATCGTAACAGGCGTCTGCCTGGTGGCCGGACGCGCCTTCGGGGAGTCGGCGGTCATTATCCTGACCGCCGGACTCAGCACCTCCGGCGAGATGTGGGACTTCAACCTCTTCTCACCGGGCGAGACGCTGGCTGTGCATCTGTGGTACGTGCAGTCTGAGGCCATCGTCGAGGATGCGCGGCAAATCGCGGATAAGTCTGCCGCTGTGCTGGTCTTTGTCGTGCTGCTGATCAACTTTATGTTCCGCTTCCCGCTGTGGCTGGGCAACCGCCGCCGGGGACGCTGAGAGGGATGCGGATGCGCGGATTCACGCTATCGCTATAACCCTGTAAGAACAGGCTGCTCTGCTATGGAAGTCTCATGGCGGGCAGCCTGTTTGCTGTGTAATGGAGGAAGCTTCGGAGTGCTCAGGAAAGCGCTGTAACTCACCT
This sequence comes from Paenibacillus sp. FSL P2-0136, assembly GCF_037975325.1. Lineage (NCBI taxonomy): Bacteria > Bacillati > Bacillota > Bacilli > Caryophanales > Paenibacillaceae > Paenibacillus > Paenibacillus sp. FSL P2-0136. The sequence goes on along the minus strand of NZ_CP150244.1, from coordinate 5,689,212 downwards.
CTAAATTTCCTGTTTCCCGGTCTTGATATGGTATAATTCGACTATAAAATACGTGCCGGCTGCACTAGCCTGTGCCCATTATAAAGGACAAGGAGGCAGAACGCTGTGAGTACGCAGAAGAAGAGTCGCCGTAAGCCGAACCGGAAGCAGACGACCGAGTATCCCTTGAATACACCGCTGCCGAGGCCGGAGCTGCTAGCCATTCTGCAGGCAGCCGATGAGATTATCGCCGCCGGGGGGCGTACGCTTTTGGCCAAGATCCTGAAGGGCTCGAAGGAGAAGAAGCTGCTTGAACTCGGCTTGGATCACACTCCTGCCTATGGCTTCTTCCGCGAACTGACGATGGAGCAGATCATGGAGAAGGTGGACGTCCTCATTGAGGCCGGTTACCTGAAGACCGAGCTGTCCGGGAAGCTTCCCATGATCGAATTCACCGTCTACGGCTGGACCGTCCGGCGGGAGCGGGCGACGGAGGAGCTGCTGCGGGAGTGGGAGAACTGGCTGGACCAAGGGATCACGCCGGTCAGTATGGAGTATCTGAAGGACCGGAACCGGGGGATGATTCTGATGTTCCTGTTCAAAATCCTTTGTTCCGGTGACCGGAAATACATTCCTTTTTTACAGCAATGGCAGCCCATAGAGTTCAAGAAGGTACAGGCTGAGATCAGGCAGGTAATAGCAGACCTGAATGAGCGCGAACGGCTGGTGGAGATGGAGTGGCATGAGCTGCTGCGGGAACGTGCGCAATCACTGATTGTACGTTCGCGCGATCCCGTTATACTTGTGTGTCAGGAATGCGACGGTCCGTTTGTATTCGATCACCTTGATTTTAGCTGCTACCGGGCAGATGGCATTTACTTTCCGGAGAAGTGTCCCGATTGCCTGCATCAGGAGGAGTCCTTGCATGAATAGGCTTGAACTGCGAACGAAGGTACGCCATGTGGTCAATGAAATCGTTTCGGAGAAGGGTTTCGTAAGTCCCCTGGATGTATTCTTGAGGATCGGAAAAATCACTCCTAAGCTCGTAGAAGAGTGGCGCTTCGGAAGAGTGCCATATTTGGAACGTGTGCTTCAGGGCAATCTGTCTCAATTCAGCTTTATCATGTCGCTGCTTCGCGAGAACGCGCGGGAGCTTCATTTGAAGCCGTCTTACACCGCCTATATGAGGTGGGGCAAAGGCCCGAAGCGACCGCTCCGCTTTTCAAAGTCCGGAGATCCCAATGTTGAGAAACATTACGCTACTCATTATGTGCCGGCTAAGCAGGAGGTACCTCGAAATCCATCGTTGACTAGTGGGAATATGCAGCCGAAGGGTGAGTAAGCAACATAATAAGAGGGGGACCTGCTAATGTTCAATACCGAACAAGTAAAAAGCTTTATTCTCCATCCGGAGCCGGCTGTGAGCAATACCGCTTTGAGGTATTTTGCCGACAGTTTCTTGTATGAGCACGATAATACGCTGATGCCGCTTGTGTTACAAAAGCTGAAGCAATGCAAGGATACCGAAGAGGTTCACCTGTTTCATGCCTATAAGTTCCCGCAGACCGAGGAAACGATCCGTGAGCTGCTGGCTTGGTACCAATCTCCTTCCACCCACTATAATACAAGATTTCTGGTGCTGGGAATTTTGAAGAATTGTGATCTTCGGCTATTGGACCCGTTCATGGAGTCTGTCCAGGAAATTCCGGAATGGAAAATTAAGGTTGATCAGAAGATTCGCCTCTCAAAGATGACAGACCAGGAGCTGTTGGACGAATTCAGCTTATTTCTGGAGCAGTGTTCAGGGAAATACTGGGATGAGTTCGATAATGTGTACGGGGATGAGCTAGTGAATGAGCTGGCGCTTAGACAGTGTCTGGACGCTGATACTGTGCTGGAAAAGCTGCGCGATAACGACCCGGATTCTCCGAGCTACGAAGTCCACTATCTAATCCAACTGGCAGGTCAGATGAAGCTGGAGACGGCTATCCCTGTGCTGTGCAGTTTTTTGGGTACAGATGATGATTTGCTTCCAACCACTTCCGTAGACGCGCTGGCTCAAATAGGCACAGCCGGGGTGATCAAGACGTTAACCGAGCAATATGTCTCTGCTTCACAGGAATTCTTCCGGATATTTGCCGCCGATGTATTCGGAAGAATTAAGCTGCCGGACTCCGAGGAGGCGCTGCTCGCCTTATTGCCGGAAGAACGTGATATTACCAATGCGACTAAACTGGCTGATGATCTTTGTCAATTGGGATCGGTAAAAGGACTTCCGCTGGTTGAGGCGATGGTGGAGGAAGGCTATGACGAGGGGTACTTGAATCTCACAGAGTCCATCTATGCTTACTGTGTAATTTCTGATACGGCTCACCCGTCACTGCCGCAGTGGAAGAAGAAGCTTGATGCGGAAGAGGCACGGATGGCCAAGCGCAGGAAAGAAGTAGACCGGATGTCTAGAGTTAAAGCCCCTATAGGAACTTATAACAGACTTAACGGAACTGACAAAACTTATATAAGCCCGGCAAAAGTAGGCCGTAACGACCCCTGCTCCTGCGGAAGCGGGAAGAAGTTCAAGAAATGCTGTGGTGCTAACGCTTAATGGGTGGGACTAGAGCCGGTTCATGTTGAACAAATAGAACGTAGCCACCAGCAGATGTATACGGACTGAGGGTACGCTATTCGCCGAAAAAACCAACTTTTCTGTCTTAAACGGACTCAGAGGACGTTAAACTGTTCATTCGAGCAAAAAAGCGGAGAACCGGGTTACTTAACGGCCTCTGTGGGTCCGCATAGCCCTGTGGACAGGCGGAATCCGCCGGAATAAGGGATCTCCAGTCCGCAATGTTCGTGCATGGTTCTTATTCCTCCACTACTAAAGAGTGAGGGCGAGTCTGTGGAGTTCATTTCCCGCTCAAACAGCGGAGAGGACGGAACGACCCGCGGAAAAGCGATAGCGGTCGCCTTTGTCTCCGGATTTTTACCGATTAGGTAAATAAATAAAATCTGGAGACAACAGCGATTGTAACAACGGTCCGTTCGCGCAGCGTTCACCCAAGCGACAAAAGAACATCCCGCTCAAAATAAAAGGGGGTTCTCATCCCTCCGGACAACAAAACAGCCCTCCCGAAGGAAGGCTGTTTCTATGACGTCCCGGAAGGGATACAGCCAAAATTCGGCTGATTGCGAAGTAGTGCTAACGAAGCGTATGCTCCAACGTCCCCGGCTGGCGCCAAGGGTTCTCATCCTCCGGACGACAAAAGGGGCTGTCCCAAAAGTAGATACTCTACTGGTGGGGAAAAATTCCATGCCTTCTTAAAGGATTAATTTGTAAGAAAGGGAGCGATTCTCCGTTATTGGAGGATCGCTCCCTTGCGTTTCTGGTCATTCGCTGCTTGCTTCAGCAGGTTGTGAGCAAGCGAAAGCCAACCGACCTCTAGCGTCACTTTTTCCATGCCGCGAAGCAGAAAGCGCCGGAAGCCCCGGTTATTTTTTAATTGTCCAAATACACTTTCCGGCTCCGTCATTCGACGTACGGCCAATAGATAGCCTTCCTCGCTTCGGAGGATTTCTTTCGCCTGTTTCTGGTATCTAAGCCGCTCCAAACTGACTGCGATTTCCCGGTTTCCGCTTCCCTTCGTGCAGTTTTCTTTTAGCGGACACCCTCCGCAGCTTTGACTTTGGTAATGACGCTTCGTAATTTCGTATCCACTCTCTGTGGTTTCCTTGCTCTCTCGTTGGAAATACAGCGGGTATCCAGCTAAACACGTCCAGCGATCCTCGGATGCGTCGTAGGTCCAGTTCTCGATTTTTCCGACGTCGGCTTTCCAGGCTTTGCTCTTTTCTTTGTGGTAGGTGCTGTATTTCACGACGGCCTGTATCTCGCTCTTTTCCAGATAGGCGTAGTTTTCTTCACTTCCATAGCCGGCATCTGCAATGACCGTCTTTGGAAGTTTTCCGAGGAATTGCTTTGTTTTTGCCAGATGTGGTTCTAAACAGCGGGTGTCACCCGGTCTTTGATGGAGACTGTAGGTTAAAATAAATTGGTTTTCGGTCCCGATCTGTAGATTGTAACCTGGCTTCAGTTGGCCATTTTGCATGTGATCTTCTTTCATCCGCATAAACGTTGCCTCGGGATCGGTCTTGCTGAAACTATTCCGGTCCCCAAGCAGCTTTTGATATTGTTCGTACTTCTGCAGTCGAGGGAGCAAATCCTTACGCAACTTCCGAACCGTCTTTTTTAGGGGCTTGTCTTTCGGTTTTTCGGCAAGCTGAGCTTCAAGCTTTTGCACGGCTTGTTCGAGTTTCTCACTGTCCATTTGCGAACCCGTGCTGAGTTCAGCCAGATCTTTGCCCTGATTCTCTTGTTCTTCCTGCTCTTCCGCTGCTTCAATGTCAGCGAATAGGGCCTGTACCTTATCTTGCAGTTTCGCTTTGTGTTTGCTGACCGCTTTGCTCCAGACAAAGGTGTAGCGATTGGCATTCGCTTCGATCTTAGTTCCGTCCACAAAATAATGCTCCAGAGACACGTATTTTTCGTCAGCCAGAAACTGAAGCACGGCGGTAAATACCGTTTCGAGGACCTTTCTCATCCGCTGGGAACGGAAGCGATTCAGCGTGCGGAAGTCGGGTCGCTGCCGTCCGGCCAGCCACATGAAGGGAATGTTCTCCCGGACCGCTTTGGCGATTTGGCGAGACGAATAGATTCGCTGAGTGTAAGCGTAGATGATGACTTTGGTGAGCATTTTAGGATGGTAGCTGTCACGGCCGCCGCCGGGATAGGCCGCGTCAAAAATGGCGTTGTCCAGCCGATTGACGGCGGCATTCACGACGCGAACGAGGTGATTTTCCGGGATATCTTCTTCCAGATCCATTGGCAAGCAAAGCTGGTCCATGGTATATTGAATGTACAAAAGAAACCTCTCCTTTGAAATGGTTGTGTGGTAACTCCATTTTAACAAAAGAGAGGTTTCTTTTTGTGATTTTAGAAAGATTTGAAGAAACTTTTCCCGCTTAAACAGCGGAGAGGACGGAACGACCCGCGCAAAAGCGGCAGCGGTCGCCTTGGTCTCCGGATTTTCACCGCTAAGGGGAATGAAAAAAATCTGGAGACCACAGCGATTGAAACAACGGTCCGTTCGCGAAGCGTCCACCCAAGTGCTCACGTTGATCCTACTCCAAAATAAAAAGCTGTCCCAAGCAGCCATTTCATGGCTTTTGGGACAGCCCCTTGTTTTGACGTCCCGGAAGGGAGACAGCCCATTCGGGCTGATTGCGAAGTAGTGCTATTGAAGCGTATGCTCCAACGTCCCCTCGCTGACGCGCTGGGTTCTCATCCCTCCGGACGACAAAACAGCCCTCCCGAAGGAAGGCTGTTTCTATGACGTCCCGGAAGGGATTCGAACCCCCGACCGTGCGCTTAGAAGGCGCATGCTCTATCCAACTGAGCTACCGGGACATGAAGACTGACTGAAAAGCAAGCAAAAATTATGTTATCATACATAGTTAACTTTTTCAACTTGTTTTTTTGAAACCGTGCAGGGATATGCTATAATCTACAATTGATTAAGGTTCAGAAGCGATTACAGTTCGGAGAAAAGGAGGTGCCCTCATGAATCAATTCAATTCCCCCGCCAAAGAGAACATCGTGCTGTTTCCCAAGACCCTGGATTACTACCAGATTCAGCTCACAGTTATGCTGGAGAATGAACGTTACGGGGAAGCGATGGAGCTGTTGCGTTTTTTGCTGCAGTGCCAGGGACAGGAAGAGCGGCACTACGAGGAATGGCGGTCGCTGCTGGAATGGCTGGTGGCGGCCTTCCCCTACGCGGCGCAGGGCGGTGACGGGGACGATGCCCCGGATGCGGAGGATATGGATCTGGGGGAAGAGGACATGGCCCGGATTCTGGCCAGATCCAAGCTGGAGGAGGATGCGGAATACCCGGATAAGCTGCTGAAGCGGGTGATGAACGAACCGCTGTCTGAAGCGACAGTGCTGGCGCTGGAGCAGCTCTCCTACCTGGAGGGGAGCGGGGTGGATGAAGCGCTGACCGGCTGGCTGCAGCAGGCGGAGGTGCACCCCCTGCTGCAATTCCGTACGCTGCAGACGCTGCGGCGCAGAGGGGCTCAGGGGGCAATCAGGCTGAGCCGGGGCCATGAGGCTGCTGAGGTGGAGATCGAGACCGTGCCGCTGCAGAACGACGAATTCCCGCCGCAGATCAGCCAGGTGCTGGAACGGGTGGCAGAGCAGGCGGAGGTGCATGAGCCGACGCTGTATTATTTTGCCCAGGAGCTGTGGGGGCAGTTCGTCATGTCCATCTACGGGACGGCGGATTACCGCAAGCTGCTGGATGGGGAGTATTCGGAGCTGGATATTTGGGCGGGGGCCCTGCACCAGATGGTGTCGGAGAGCCTGAACGGGAACCGCAAAGAAGAGGAAACACGGGGGATGTACGGCATCACCGATAGCATGCGCTTCCAATTTGAGGGGGCCTACCGTTCGCTCAGGGGATTCGTGAAGAGTTCTCTACTTGATAAATAAAGTAATGTTGTATATAATATAGTGGTTATTCTGTGCGTGAAATGTTGGACTATTTAAGTAAACATGTAACCTATTTTTGGAGGGAAAAGTATATTATGAAAGCAACTTGGGAAAAGATAGAGAAGAACCTCGGAGTTCTTGAAGTCGAAGTAGAAGCAGACCGCGTAGCTGCAGCACTCGACAAAGCCTTTAATAAAGTGGTAAAGAAAGCAAACGTACCTGGATTCCGTAAAGGTAAAGTACCGCGGCCGATTTTTGAATCCCGTTTCGGTGTTGAAAGCCTGTATCAGGATGCTATCGACATTCTTCTTCCTGAAGCTTACGGCGAAGCCGTTGAACAGACTGACATCTTCCCTGTAGACCGTCCTGAAGTGGACATCGAGCAATTCGCCAAGGGCCAGCCGTTCATCTTCAAAGCGAAGATCACAGTTAAGCCAGAAGTGAAGCTGGGCGAGTACAAAGGTCTGGAAGTTCCAGTACAGAAGGCAGAAGTTACTGACGAAGAGCTGGATGCTGAACTGAAGCGTCTGCAAGAGCGTCACGCTGAGCTTGTTGTCATTGAAGAAGGAGCAGCAGCGAACGGCGACATCACAGTAATTGATTTTGATGGTTCCGTTGACGGCGTTCCATTCGAAGGCGGACAGGCTGAGCGTCATTCCCTGGAGCTGGGCAGCAATTCCTTCATTCCAGGATTCGAAGAGCAGGTAGTGGGCATGTCCACTGGAGACTTCAAGGATGTTGAAGTAACCTTCCCTGAGACTTACCACGCTGCTGAACTCGCAGGCAAAGCTGCTGTATTCAAAGTGAAGCTGCACGAAATCAAGCGCAAACAGCTTCCTGAGCTGGATGATGAATTCGCCAAGGATGTTAGTGAATTCGACACACTGGAAGAATACAAAGCAGACCTGAAAGCACAGCTCGAATCCCGTAAGCAGGAAGAGCTGAAGAGCGTTCGTGAATCCGCGGTAGTCGACGCAGCAGCAGCTAATGCTGAAGTGGAAATTCCTGAAGCCATGATCGCCAGCGAAGTGGAGAACATGGTTCGTGACTTCGATACCCGTCTCCGCCAGCAGGGCATGAACATGGATATGTTCCTCAGCTTCTCGGGCCAGACTCGTGAAGACCTGCAGGGACAAATGAAGGGCGATGCTGAGAAGCGCGTTCGTAACAACCTTGTTCTGGAAGTTATTGCCAAGGAAGAGAAGATCGAAGTGTCGGAAGAAGAAGTTACGCAAGAGCTGGCTACTATGGCTGAAGCTTACAAGCGTACTCCTGAAGAGATCCGCAGCATTCTGGCAGCCAACGGTTCCCTGAGCAGCCTGAACGATGAGATCTCCCTGCGCAAGACCATCGAATTCCTCGTTAGCAACAGCGTGGAAGTTGAAGCTCCGGCAGCAGCTGCAGAAGAAGCGGCAGCAGAAGAAGCAAAGGCTGAGTAAGCTTCAATCCTTTACCTAGAACGGCTATCCATTAGCCTCCATAGAGATTTGATAAGGCACGTAAGTTTTTGTTACGTGCCTTATTTTTATCGGGGGCCGGGCGTTTGGTAGTACATATCATGAATCCGTCAATTGGCATTGTCCGTGGAATTGCGTTATAATGGCATGCACATGAGCAATGCGGTTTAGGGGCACAGTGAATAAATGACATCCCGCTTTGAACGTGTTAAAATATTTCTGAAACGGAAAGACTAATCTGTATAGAGAAAAGAGGTTGGTGGCATGAGTCTGGTACCAATGGTTGTGGAAACGACAAGCCGGGGAGAACGCTCATACGATATCTATTCCAGATTGCTCAAGGATCGCATCATCTTCCTGAGCAGTGCGATTGACGATGATGTCGCCAATCTGGTTATTGCGCAGTTGCTGTTCCTGGCAGCAGATGACCCCGAAAAAGACATTCACTTGTACCTCAACTCGCCCGGTGGTTCTGTCACAGCCGGCATGGGTATATATGATACGATGCAATATATCAAACCGGATGTTTCAACGATTTGCGTAGGGATGGCAGCCAGTATGGGATCATTGCTCCTGACAGCCGGAGCGCCCGGCAAGAGATATGCGCTGACCAACAGCGAGGTCATGATTCATCAGCCGCTTGGCGGCGTTCAGGGGCAGGCGTCCGACATCTGGATTCATACCGACTGGATTCTCAAGACCAAGGCGAAGCTGAATCAGATTTATGTAGAGCGCACAGGTCAGCCCCTTGACAAAATCGAACGGGATACAGACCGCGATAACTTCATGAGCGCGGAAGAAGCGAAGGAATACGGGCTCATTGACCAGGTACTCTCTTCACCGATCATATCTTAAAGGGGTGGTAAGATGTTTAAATTTAACGATGAAAAAGGACAATTGAAATGTTCCTTTTGCGGGAAATCACAAGAGCAGGTTCGTAAGCTCGTAGCGGGACCTGGCGTTTATATATGTGACGAATGCATCGAGCTGTGCACGGAGATTGTGGAAGAGGAGCTGGGCCACGAAGAAGAGCTGGATATGAAGGATATTCCGAAACCGAAGGAAATCCGTGATATCTTGGATCAATACGTTATCGGCCAGGAGCAAGCGAAGAAATCGCTCTCCGTTGCTGTATACAATCACTACAAGCGTGTCAACAGCCAGAGCAAGATTGAAGATGTGGAGCTGACGAAGAGCAACATTCTGCTGCTCGGACCTACAGGCTCCGGTAAGACCCTGCTGGCGCAGACGATGGCGAAGATCATCAACGTGCCTTTTGCCATTGCAGATGCCACTTCCCTTACGGAAGCCGGTTATGTGGGTGAAGACGTTGAGAACATTCTCCTGAAGCTGATTCAAGCGGCTGATTATGATGTGGAGAAAGCCGAACGCGGCATTATCTATATAGACGAAATTGACAAGGTAGCGCGTAAATCCGAGAACCCGTCCATTACCCGTGACGTATCCGGTGAAGGCGTTCAGCAGGCGCTGCTGAAGATTCTGGAAGGTACAGTCGCTTCGGTTCCACCGCAAGGCGGACGCAAGCATCCTCATCAGGAATTCATTCAGATCGATACTACGAACATTCTGTTCATCGTGGGCGGTGCCTTCGACGGCCTGGAGCAGATGATCAAGCGCCGTATCGGCAAAAAAGTCATCGGCTTCAACGCTGCGGTTGAAGGACAGAAGGACCTCAAGGCCGGTGAATACCTGTCCATGGTATTGCCTGAGGACCTGCTGAAGTTCGGTCTTATCCCAGAGTTCGTCGGCCGTCTGCCGGTGATCTCGACCTTGGAGCCGCTTGATGAGAGCACCCTGGTACGTATTCTCTCCGAGCCTAAGAATGCGCTCGTGAAGCAGTATGTGAAGCTGCTGGAGATGGATAATGTAGCTCTGAAGTTCGAACCGCTTGCTCTTGAAGCGATTGCGAAGGAAGCGATCAAGCGCAACACTGGTGCCCGCGGACTGCGTGCCATCATCGAGAGCATTATGCTTGATGTGATGTACGAGGTGCCTTCACGGGATGACATTAAGGATTGTGTCATTACCGAGGAGGTTGTTAAGGAGAAGTCCCTGCCGGAGCTTAGTCTCAAGAAGGATAAGAAAAAAGAAGAAAGCGCGTAAGCCAGGCTTAAATAACCGGGCCTGACACGGCTTAACAATACAGCTCAGGGTCTCCACTTTCTCCCGCACACCCCGCATGACCTGCGGGGGCGGGGAGGGTGGAGCTTTGATCGTTATGGGGGAGAAAACCATGTTCCTGAGACACCAGACCCGTCCCGTCAATGTTGGCGGAGTGATTATCGGGGGTAACAACGAGGTTGCCATCCAAAGCATGTGTACGACCAAGACCGCCGATGTAGAAGCAACCGTGGCCGAGATTCTGCGGCTGGAGGAAGCCGGCTGTCAGCTCGTGCGCGTAACGGTCAACAATGAAGAAGCGGCAGCAGCAATTAAGGAAATCAAGAAGCAGATTCATATCCCGCTCGTAGCGGATATTCATTTCAATTACAAGCTGGCCCTGCTGGCGATTGAGAACGGCATCGACAAGGTGCGGATCAATCCCGGTAATATCGGACGCCGTGATAAGGTGGAAGCTGTCGTTAAGGCCTGTAAGGAGAAGGGGATACCGATCCGTATCGGCGTTAACGCCGGTTCACTGGAGAATCACCTGCTGGAGAAATATGGTTATCCTACACCGGAGGCGATGGTGGAGAGTGCCTTGTACCATATCGGCATTCTGGAGGAGCTGGACTTCCACGATATTATCGTATCGCTGAAGGCGTCCGATGTGCCGATGGCCATCGAAGCCTACCGCAAGGCAGCGGAGGTCATTCCTTATCCGCTGCATCTGGGGATTACCGAGTCCGGTACTCTGTTCGCAGGAACAGTGAAGAGCTCCGCCGGGATCGGCGCGCTGCTCTCCATGGGCATCGGCAGTACAGTGCGGATCTCCCTGAGTGCTGATCCGGTGGAGGAAGTGAAGGTAGCGCGTGAACTGCTGAAGACCTTCGGTCTCATCTCGAATGCGGCAACTCTGATCTCCTGCCCGACCTGCGGACGCCTGGATATTGACCTCTTCTCGATTGCGAACGAAGTGGAGGAGTACATCTCCAAGCTGAAGGTGCCGATTAAGGTATCCGTCCTCGGCTGTGCGGTGAATGGTCCGGGGGAAGCCAGAGAAGCGGACATCGGCATCGCCGGTGCGCGCGGAGAAGGGCTGTTGTTCCGTTACGGCAAGATGATCCGCAAGGTGCCTGAGGCGGAGCTGGTCTCCGAGCTGAAGAAGGAGATTGACATTATTGTGGAGCATTTCGAGGCGACCGGCGAGATTCCCGGCCGCAGTCATGCCGGACTGGCTCCGGCCGCTGCGCTCAGCAATTCGGAGAACGGGAATTAACAGAACGCCCCGTTCGTTACGAACCCTGTCCTAATTATAATTATGTCCATGTACCTGAAGTGCCCCGCTGCAGAAGTCTGTCCAATCAGACGTTTGCACCGGGGCGTTTTTTTATGCGAATCTTACGTATAGTCTTCTTCAACAAAGTTAGCATATAGAGCAGTAAGGGAAGAATCACCAAGAAGATGAACGCGAAATTCCCCCATACTTTTGCAATGATTTCATTAACATAAACGGTATTGATATAAGTATTCCAAGCGATGATGATGAACAATACAGCCAGGGGATAGATGAGATAGTCCTGCTTCCGCAGATGGAAGACGGATTGCAGCCCCTTCAGAATGGAGAAGTAGAGCAACGAGATTTTGATGAAAAAGGTCAGTACCCAAATGGTGATCAGAATGCCTTCGACCCGCTGCAGAATATTTCCGATATTGATCGTTTTGGCCAGTGCATAGGCGGGGAAGGTGCTGTTCTCCGTCTGTTCAATCCCAAGAATGAGCAAGCTGAGCAGTACAATGATGCTAAGGACCATGCCGCCTGTGAACGTGCCCAGCAGAAAGGCCCGCTCCCCGCTTTTTGGCTTCCTGACGAGTGGCAGGAAGGTCATCAGCACGATGAGTTCCTGAAACACAGCGGATTGATAGCCGCCAAGGAGGATAGGAGGTAACCCCCCTTCCAGGACCGGCTTGATATGATTCCATTCGATTTTGGGAATCAGGGCCAGCACAAGAATCAGGAACAGGAACAGCACCCAGGGGAATAATAATTCGCATACTCTGGCAAATACGACTACCCCTGAACTGACACTCACTATGGCAGCGATCAGGAAGATAATCTGGACCGCTTCAATTGGTGTTTCGGGCAGAATCTCACTGGTGATGAAGAAGCCGAGGTCGCCCAGCAGCGTACCGGTGAGAATCATGAAATAGAACAGATACAGTAGCGAGACAATTTTGCCAACCCATTTGCCGAAACCCGCTTCGAGTATTTCATAGAGATCTCTGCCGGGATACAGGCGGGCAACCGCGAGATACAGGATGACCATAATCAGATTAATCAGGAGGCTGCAAAGAGCAGCGACCCAGGCATCTTCTCTTGCAGTATGTGCTAATCCGCTTGGGATGATCAGAATGGAAGTTCCGATGGTGAGTCCGAAGGTCATGATATAGAACTGCCGTAAGGAAATACCCGAACGATTCTTCACAGGTGGTTCACTCCCTCGCTCATGAAAGTTATTTCAGGACAGAAGCTGCATGATACTGCGTACCCAGTCGAGCGGCCTGAACTGAGGCAAGTCTGCCATGTCCAGTAAGGTTGCCGCAACCGTAAGACTCCAGAGACTATAGAAGGCGGCTGCATCCCGCAGTGACCGTAGCCTAATTACGGCAGGTGTCTTCAGGATCAATACCAGTAACAGAAAGAACAGCAGAATCAGATTCCAAGTCATTTTTCCTCTATCTCCTGTTTCAAGGGTTGGATGATCGAACCGATGCGCTGAATCACTATCTTGGAGCGTACTTTTACCTTGACGGTTCTGAAGCTGTCCTCCCAATTCTCGCGGTACGTTCGCCACAGACGGGGATACTTCCGGTGTAGGGCTTCGCCGAACCCGAAGATGTCAGCGCCGTATTTCTGCTGGACCTCCCGGATATTTTGCGTGAGGCTGAGGTCATAATCCTGCTCCAGATTCCTCTGAATATCTTCGATGCTGGCCGGATTATTCAGATTAAGCTTGCCTTGAATCGTGGTGAGATTGGCTTCAATATTTAGCCTTACCGTAAATTCAGGCTTGCCCTGTGCATCTAGCCGGACGTCCAGATTGCTGTCTGAACGGGTTATTATGAAGCCTGCAAGTCCGCCTCCGGGACTGTGTTCATTGCTAACTGTGGAGTCTACTTCATCCAGGACATAATTGACCGTTTTGCTGCCAGGTTCGTCCAGCCAGCCAACCAGCTTGTCTTTTTTGAACACTGCGATTCCCGCATGCTCGATCATGGTCTTCGGGCTGATCGTATCCACATTATTCACGGACCCTCCATTCTGCCCGTCTCCATTCAGTTGCACACCGGACATCACCGGATTGGAGCCGCCGCGCTCCAGCTCGGTAATGAACTGCTGGAGGGTCACTTTCCCGGTGGCTGCCCATTTTTTATGCGAGACCAGAATCGAAGAATACAGGGAGTTCGCCGGAATATGCTCGAATGGAGTGATAATTTCCAGTATCTTGGAAGCCTTGGATTCCTTCGCCACCAGCAGGAAGAAATCCGTACGCAGCTCATGGTTGCGTGAGATGAAATCCAGCACATCGCTGACTCCCCTGCGGGCCAAGGCCTCTCCGATGACTAACACGCGGATGTGGGCCAGATACAGCATACGCGGAGTCATGCTCAACATACGCTGCAACGCATCGGGAACAGTTCTGCCAATGGCCTGATAAGTCACCACAGGCACCCCCCCGGAGCTGCCTCCCTTCTGGTTGCCCGCCTCCCCGGGATTCATCACCTGAACAGTGACGGCATAGCCGCCCGGATCGAGATCAATGCCGAGCGCCATGACGAGCGCCAGATCATTCAGCTCTTTGCGGCTCCAGCATCCGGTGAGCAAGGTAAGGCTGATGATCAGAAGGATACACAGGAATTTTCTCCACATGGCCAGCAGTCCTTTCGTTGAAGAGAGTTCATGTCGCACTGCTAATTCTGCCCAAAATACTTCTTCATGGTGCGCCGGGATAAGCGGATGAACGTATCTTTCTGGCTCTGCCGGCGCATGGGGGCAAAAGAGGTCATGTAAGGGATGCCCATAGATTCAAGGCTGCACAGATGCAATCCCAGAATAATCAAGGCAATGATGATTCCGAATAGACCGAAGGAAGCGGCAATAACCATCAGGACAAACCGCAGCATCCGCACGGAAATCCCCACATTGAAGGCAGGCAAGGTGAAATTGGCGATGGCTGTAATGGATACGACGATAACCATGGCCGCCGAGACAAGCCCTGCATCGACCGCCGCTTGACCAATCACCAGCGTTCCGACGATGGACACCGACTGGCCGATCGACTTGGGCAGACGGATGCCGGCCTCGCGCAGAATCTCGAAGGTAATCTCCATGATGAAGGCTTCAAGGAAGGCCGGAAAAGGAATCCCCTCGCGCTGCCCGATCAGACTGATCAGCAGGGTGGTCGGAATCATCTCCTGGTGGAAGGTAGTGATCGCTATATAGAAGGAGGGAGTCAACAGTGCGATGGCAAAGCAGAAGAAGCGAAGCATCCGGACCAGAGTGGCAAAATCACTCCGCTGGTAATAATCCTCACTGGACTGGAAGAACTGCACTAATAGCGCTGGAACCACCAGGATAAACGGGGTGCCCTCCACCAGAATGGCGATCCGGCCTTCCAGCAGTGCGGATGCGGCCGAATCCGGCCGCTCCGTATTATAGACAGTCGGAAAGGGGCTGTAGCGCTGGTCCTGAATCATCTCCTCGATATAGTTACTCTCCAGCACACTGTCGAGCTTAGCGGCATCCAGCCGCCTGCGCAGCTCCTGCAGCACTTCGGGATCGGCATTGCCTTCAATATACATCACTGCGACATTGGTCTGGGTCTGCTCTCCAAGCTTCCGCTGTTCAATACGCAGCTTGGGGTTCTGGATACGCCGGCGGATCAGCGCCGTGTTCTCCCGCAGGGATTCGGTGAAGCCTTCACGCGGCCCTCTTACTACAGATTGGGATACCGCGTCTTCCACTGAACGCTGCTTCAGCGCTTCTGTACCGGCAGATAACGCATGCGTGCTTCCATCGATATAGATGACCGAGTTGCCGGCCAGCAGCTCCGTCTCTACCTCTGTATAATTAGTAATCCCTCCAACCTTGCCGAGGGAGAGTGTTCTGTCCTGCAGCAGCTTCAGGCAGCGCTCCGGCTGCGGTTCACTGAACTCATTGAACTGGCCCGCGTCTTCATGAATGGCCTTCATCAGAGCCTGCGGATCAGCCATTCCTTCAATATATACAACCACTACAGACGAGGGTCCGAGTGTAATGAATCGGTAGATGATATCTGTACTTGTGCCCAGACGGACTTGTATTCCCTCTATAAAAGCGGACAGAGAGTCCGGCAGTTTCTCCTGCGGCGAGCCTGCGTTCTCCAGCTGTGTCATGTTCATTCGCCTCCCATCATCCCGTATAGTCTCTCCGTATGAGGTGATCCTATGCAATCTATCGGCAAGGAAGGAGACGGGGCTGCGGTTTTTTTGCTGCGGGAGTTTACGAATGTCTGAAACGGCTATACTACCTAGTAGTAGCTGAATACAGAATAGGCAGACGGAAGGATACAGGAGGGTGACCTATGGAACTAAGTATATTGCTGATGGTCGTGCAGCTCTTTTTCGCGCTGGTCATCGGCGTTTATTTTTGGAATCTGCTGCGGGGACAGAAGACGAACAAGACAGCGGTGGACAGGGAATCGCGCAAGGAGCTGGACAAGCTGCGGAAGATGCGAATGATCTCACTGACCAAGCCGCTCTCGGAAAAGACACGCCCCGCCTCCATCGACGATATCGTCGGACAGAAGGATGGGCTGCGCGCCTTGAAGGCCGCGTTATGCAGTGCCAATCCGCAGCATGTTATTATCTACGGGCCGCCGGGTGTAGGCAAGACGGCAGCGGCGCGGGTAGTTATGGAAGAAGCGAAGAAGAATACGTTATCGCCATTCAAACGCGATGCCAAATTCACCGAGATCGACGCCACTACGGCGCGCTTCGACGAGCGCGGCATTGCCGATCCGCTGATCGGCTCTGTGCATGATCCGATCTATCAGGGAGCGGGGGCCATGGGGGTGGCCGGAGTCCCACAGCCGAAGCCGGGCGCAGTAACCAAGGCGCATGGGGGAATTCTGTTCCTCGATGAGATTGGCGAGCTGCATCCGATTCAGATGAATAAGCTGCTGAAGGTGCTGGAAGACCGCAAGGTGCTGCTGGAGAGCGCCTATTACAACTCGGAAGACAGCAATACACCAGCGTATATCCATGATATTTTCCAAAATGGCCTGCCTGCCGATTTCCGGCTGGTCGGAGCCACGACACGTTCGCCGGACGAGATCTCGCCGGCGCTGCGTTCGCGCTGCATGGAGATTTATTTCCGTCCGCTGCTGCCGGAGGAGATTGCCGTGATCGGACGGGATGCCGTCCAGAAGATCGGGCTGAAGCCAAGCCCCGAAGCGGTCGAGGTCGTGCAGCAGTACGCTACGAACGGCCGCGAGGCGGTGAATATGATTCAGCTGGCTGCGGGCCTTGCCTTGACCGAAGGCCGGGATACGCTGAGCGCTGCGGAAGTGGAATGGGTCGCCAGCAGCAGCCAGCTGCCGCTGCGGACGGAGCGCAAGATACCATCCGCCCCGCAGGTCGGACTGGTCAACGGCCTTGCCGTCTACGGGCCCGGCATGGGCACACTGCTGGAGATTGAGGTCTCAGCCGCGCCAGCCCTTAATGGGCCGGGCAGGCTGAATATCACCGGGGTAGTCGATGAAGAGGAGACACGCGGAGGCTCGCGGACTGTGCGGCGCAAGAGCATGGCCCGGGGTTCGATTGAGAATGTGCTGACCGTCCTGCGCTCCATGAAGCTGGAGCCGGACAAGTATGACCTGCACATTAACTTCCCCGGCGGGACGCCGATTGACGGCCCGTCCGCCGGGGTGGCCATGGCGGTAGCCATCGTCTCTGCCATCCGGCAGCTGCCGGTGGACAACACGGTGGCGATTACCGGCGAGGTCGGCATCCATGGCCGGGTGAAGCCGGTCGGCGGCGTAGTCGCCAAGGTGGAGGCTGCCTTCCAGGCGGGAGCAACGACTGTGCTGATTCCGAAGGAGAACTGGCAGTCGCTGTTCGCCGATCTCGGCGCGCTGCGGGTGATCCCGGTAGACACGGTGGAGGAAGTCTTCCGCCACCTGTTCGGCACCGATACGGCAGACATCAGAATGCCCGCCGTATCCGGCGAGACCTTCTCTTCGGCGCCTTCACTGCTGAAGGCGGATGCTTCGGGCGAGAGTCTGCCCGGGTAAGACGGGCACAGAGTAGAATCCCCTGGCGGGTAGCTGCCGGGGGATTTTTTTTGACGGATTAGGAGGGGGAGCAGCAGCGGCATAGGACACGAATGTTCGGCGAATACTACATACCGATGGGTGAGCGTGCCAATAACGCCAATTGCGGACACGGGTTGTTGGTGTTTTCATGCGGCTTTTGTTAGAATGAATGCATATGACACTACTTATGAACCATGGGAGGTGCGAAAGCGATGATACAAAATAAATCCAAAGGTCGTCGTTTTCCTTTATTACCGCTTAGAGGTCTTCTTGTATATCCCAGTATGGTTCTGCATCTGGATGTAGGCCGTGAGAAGTCCGTCCGGGCACTAGAGAAAGCTATGGTTGAAGATAATCTTATTCTCCTCTGCTCCCAATCAGAAGTTAATATTGAGGAGCCGGGGCAAGAGGATATATTCCGCGTGGGTACAGTGGCGAATGTGCGGCAGATGCTGAAGCTTCCCAATGGTACGATCCGTGTGCTGGTGGAAGGCGTAGAGCGGGCTGAGATCATTCATTATACGGACAACGAGGAGTACTACGAGGTGATGGCGCGTGAGCTGCCGGAGCAGGAGGATGTGGACCAGGAGAGCGATGCCCTGATGCGCAGCGTGCTGAGCCAGTTCGAACACTACATCACTTTGTCCAAAAAAGTAACGCCGGAGACGCTCGCTGCGGTCTCCGATATTGAGGAGCCTGGGCGGCTGGCGGATGTCATCACCAGTCATCTGGCGCTGAAGATCAAGGACAAACAGGAGATCCTGGAAACCATTGACGTCAGCAAGCGTCTGGAGAAGCTGCTCGATATCCTCAATAATGAGCGAGAAGTGCTGGAGCTGGAACGTAAGATCAGCCAGCGTGTGAAGAAGCAGATGGAGAAGACCCAGAAGGAATATTACCTGCGTGAACAGATGAAAGCGATCCAGAAGGAGCTTGGCGAGAAGGAAGGCCGGGCCGGTGAAGCCGATGAGCTGCGCACCCAGATGGAAGAGAAGAATCTGCCGGAGCGGGTGCAGGAGAAGATCCTGAAGGAGATCGACCGTCTGGAGAAAATGCCGGCAAGCTCGGCCGAAGGCAGCGTCATCCGCAACTACGTGGATTGGCTGCTCGGTCTGCCCTGGAGTGAAGCCACGGAAGATGATCTGGATATCCGTAAGGCGGAAGAGGTGCTGGACGCAGACCACTACGGTCTGGAGAAGCCGAAGGAACGGGTACTGGAATACCTGGCCGTGCAGAAGCTGGTCAAGGGTCTGAAGGGGCCGATTCTGTGTCTGGTAGGTCCTCCGGGTGTCGGCAAAACCTCGCTCGCCCGCTCCATCGCCCGCTCCCTGAACCGCAAGTTCGTCCGCATCTCGCTGGGCGGCGTGCGGGATGAAGCCGAGATCCGGGGTCACCGCCGCACGTATGTCGGTGCAATGCCGGGCCGGATCATCCAGGGGATGAAGACGGCAGGCAGCATCAACCCGGTCTTCCTGCTGGATGAGATCGACAAGATGGCAGCGGACTTCCGCGGCGATCCGTCGGCGGCCCTGCTGGAGGTGCTGGACCCGGAACAGAACAATACGTTCAGCGATCACTTCGTAGAGCTGCCGTTCGACCTGTCGAACGTCATGTTCGTCACTACGGCGAATGCCGTGCACAACATTCCGCGTCCGCTGCTGGACCGGATGGAGATGCTGTTCATTCCCGGCTATACGGAGCTGGAGAAGCTGCAGATTGCCAGCCGTTATCTGCTGCCGAAGCAGCGCAAGAGCCATGGCCTTGCGGAAGAGCAGCTGTCCATCGGAGACGATACGCTGCTGAAGATTGTCCGCGAGTACACCCGCGAATCCGGGGTGCGGAATCTGGAGCAGCAGATTGCTGCCCTCTGCCGCAAGGCGGCGAAGCAGATTGTCTCGGAAGAGAAGGAACGCGTCAGCATTCTTCCGGAGGAGATCAAGGATTACTTGGGAGCCTCCAAGTTTCGTTATGGAATGGCTGAGCTGGAGGATCAGATCGGTACCGTTACCGGGCTGGCCTGGACAGAGGTTGGCGGCGATACGCTGCTGATTGAAGTCACGGTGGTTCAGGGCACCGGGAAGCTGACGCTGACCGGACAGCTCGGCGATGTAATGAAGGAGTCGGCGCAGGCCGCCTTCAGCTATACCCGCTCGAAGGCGGAGGAGCTGGGGCTTGCCCCTGATTTTCACGAGAAGAACGATATTCACATCCATATTCCCGAAGGTGCGATTCCCAAGGACGGCCCGTCCGCAGGGATTACAATCGCCACGGCGCTGATCTCCGCGCTCACCAAGCGTTATGTCTCCAAGCATGTGGCCATGACCGGCGAGATCACGCTGCGCGGACGCGTATTGCCGATCGGAGGTCTGAAAGAGAAGTCCCTGGCAGCCCACCGTGCAGGCTACAAGAAGATTCTTATGCCGAAGGACAATGAACGCGACCTCAAGGATATTCCTGAGAGTGTCCGTAATGATGTCGAGTTCGTGCCGGTATCCCATATGGACCAGGTGCTGCAGCACGCGCTCGTAGACCACGCAGAAGAAGTTAACACCGGCTCAGATTCAGATACAGAAATAAGCATTGAAGCGCCCAGTAGTGTGCATTAGAAAGGAAGTCTTATGAAAGTTAACAACGCCGAATTTATTATCAGTGCCGTAGGCCCTGACCAATACCCAGTGGATGCCTTGCCGGAGATTGCTCTGGCAGGGCGCTCCAATGTAGGGAAGTCCTCTCTGATCAACCGGATGATTAACCGCAAGAATCTGGCCCGCACCAGTTCTACACCGGGCAAGACGCAGCATATGAACTATTATCTTGTGAATGAGAGCATGTATTTCGTTGACTTCCCGGGCTATGGCTACGCCAAGGTCTCGAAGACACAGCGCGCCTCCTGGGGCAAAATGGTCGAGAAGTACATGGCAGAGCGCGAGACGCTGAAGATGGTCCTGCTTGTCGTGGATCTGCGCCATCCGCCGACAGCCAATGACAAGATGATGTTTGACTGGCTGAAGCACTACGATCTGCCGCTCTGCGTAGTGGCTACCAAAGCGGACAAAATTCCGAAGACCCGCTGGCCGAAGCATATCAAGGTAATGAAGCAGGAGCTCGGTGTGCTGCCGGGAGACAGCTTCATTGCGTATTCATCAGAGATTGGACTTGGCAAAGACGAATTATGGGAACTTATAGATAGACATACTCTACCCACCGAAGAAGAGCTTCCGGCAGAACCGGATGATCAGGATTCCGGGGATGAACCGCAGCACGAAGCGCCTTCCGAGACTTAAGGGTTTGTCATTAAGAATTGAGGGATGTTTATGGCTCAGCGTCTGGCGATGGAATATGTGAATGCAACGATGCAAATGACCGAATTTCAGCTGAACCAGTTTCTGCTGACCGCTGATACCAGCTATATCAGTCACCGTGTGAAGGTACTAGGCGCGGGCGAACAGGAGATTGTGCTGGAGGAGGCCGGAGGCGAGGAGGTCCATCTGTCTTTTGAACGCAAAGGCGGCATCTATATGGGTTCCTTGTCCTGCAGGGTGGTGAATCCTCATCTGATTAATGCAGTCCGCAAACTATTCTTCATGTATAAGGGCACGGGGACCGTAAACCGGATTTATAAGGATCTTACAATGATGTACTACTATGAAGGCGGCTCGGTGCGCCGGATCTCGGAAGTGAGACCGGGCGGCACCAAGCTGATCTATCAGCATAAATATTCAGTGGCAGAGATGCTGGCTGTCTACAAGCGTCAGACGATAGAATGTGAGATTGAGCAGCTCCGTCAAGAGATTGATAGACTGCTCGATATGCGCAACCGTAGTCAGCAAGAGGCAGTAATTAAGGAAGTCGATGAGAGACTTGCAGAGGCGGCCGTCCGGCTGTTCCGACTGGAAGCATAAATGATATTGTTTTAAAATTTGGCAATCATTTCCTAGTGAAATGGTTGTATTTTTTTGCGAAAACTATACATATCCTCTACGAAAGGACCGATAAACAACATATGATAGATATCCATAGCCACATTCTACCCTTCATGGATGACGGAGCCGCTGATTACGACGCCGCTCTCGCCATGGCGCTTGACGCCCATAACGATGGTATTACAACTGTAGTGGCTACCCCCCACCATGCGAACGGAGTCTATATGAATCCGGCTCCGGAGATTGAGGCGGCGGTGCGGGTGCTGAACGCGAAGCTGCAGGAGGCAGGCAATCCGCTGGTCGTGCTGCCCGGGCAGGAGATCCGGATCTACGGAGAACTGCTCGATGATCTGGAGCGCGGACAACTGCTGACGCTTGCCGGTTCCCGGTATATTCTGCTGGAGATGCCCTCTTCGCGGGTGCCCCGCACGATGGAGGAGACCTGCCATGAGCTGGTCATCCAGGGAATGGTGCCGGTTATCGCCCACCCGGAGCGCAATGCGGAGGTTGCTGCCGATCCGTCTAAGCTGCTGCGTTTAATAGAGCTTGGCGCCCTGGGACAGGTAACCGCACAGAGTATAGCCGGCGTCTTCGGCAGTAAGCTGCAGAAGCTGTCGCTCGAATTATGCCGGCAGCATGCCGTGCATATTATTGCATCGGATGCGCATGATTCTATGCATCGACCCTTTGGATTAAGCGAGGCTTACGGAGTGGTGCGGCGGGAATTGGGAGAAGAGTCAGTCGACTTTTTTCTACAAAATGCGCGCGATGTGCTTGCAAATAACGAGATTAATCGAGTGAATTCTATTCAATCTAACAGCAAACTTCATAGATTGTTCGGATTTTTTTCTCGTAAAGGGTGACCTTCCGTGTCATTAATGGTAGAATGGGTATTACTGGATTCTTGCACTAGTATTAATACAAATACATACCAAGAGGTGGATGACAAGTGACTTTGAAGAAAAAATTAGCAGTATCTACACTAGCAGTAAGCATGGCAGCGGCATCCGTTGCCGGATTCCCGTTCAGCAGCAAGGGGCTGGCTGAACATTTTGGAGTGAGTACAGCTTCCGCAGCAGCAGTATCGCAGGCAGATGTGAAGGCGAAGGTTGAGAAGATTTATGCTCAGCTGACAGAAGCCGACAGATTAGCGCTTCTGAATTACAAAAATCAAGCAAACGCTGTGGATCTTGCAGCATTCAGAGAAATTTTCAAGCCAGTACTTGAGAATCTCACCTTCCTAAATGACGCGGACGTGGTGACTGCCCATGCAGCATTCAAGAGCGTATCCAGTGTAGTCTATGATGTATATGATAAGGATTACACTGCAATTAAGGATATCCGCTACAATGTGGATAACGTAGCCCTGTTGAAGAAGATTGCAGCTGAGGCTGGCGTAAAGAATCTTACAACGGATCATTTCATTGAATTCCTGTTCGGAGATAACGGTGTTGAAGCTGAGCTTCGCGCATTGGTCAGCAGCAAGACAAGTGCTGAACTGCTGGAGATTGTTGCTAATCCTGCAAGCCAGGATAAATTGATTAATGATGCTATTACTACAGTACTTAACCATAACACAGGTACTGGAGCCCTTACAGTAAGCCAGGTAGTGTACAATCTTCACATTTCTCCTGATGATGTTAAGGAGAGCCTGAAGAACCTGAATATTGCAGTTCCAGCAACGAAGCCAGCAGTGAAAGCCCTTGCTACAGCTTATATCAAAGCTTACGGCTTCAGCGATGGCGGTACTACTAACCCTCCTGGAACTGGCACAGGTGGCGGTGGCGGTGGCGGCACAGTAACTGCTCCGGTTACGAACCCTACAGCTACACCAGGTCTGTACGATGTATCTAAGCTGGTAACGATTGTGGGCGACAAAGCAACCCTGAAGCTCGTAGATGCTGACGTACTGAAAGCCTTCGATGCACTGGTTGCTGCCAATGCCGGTAAGACAGGTCTTACACTTACCCTGAACCTGGGTACAGTGAACGCGGCAACCGTAGAAGTGCCATTGTCCAAAGCAATCATCGAAGCAGCCAAGGCGAAAGGCATTGCCAACATTGCGATTACTTTCAACGGCTTGACCGTAACGATTCCGGTAGGACAGTTCAGTGAAGCTATTACACTGACTACTTCCACTGTAGCAGATACAACCGTAACTTCCTTGTCCAGCATGAAGCTGGCATCCAGCGTATATGACTTCGAACTGACTGTGGGCGGTGTGGTTACAACCACTTTCAAGGAGCCAATCATCATCAAGCTGCCGCTTAAGAATACAGAAGGCCTTGACCGTGAACTGCTGTCCGTTGCGAAGGTAGTCTACAAAGAATTGCAATACCAGGGCGGTGTTGTAGATGGTGATTACATCACTGAACCACGTGACGGCTTCTCTTCCTACGCTGTACTGGAGAACAAAGTCAGCTTCAAGGATGTTGCAAGTGTTCAGGCTTGGGCTGGAAGACAGATCTCAGTCGTAGCAGCCAAGGGCGCTATTGAAGGCGTAGGCAACGGCAACTTTGCTCCGAAGAACAATGTGACCCGTGCAGAATTCGCCAAGATGCTGATCCGCGCACTGAACCTGGAGAACAACTCCGCGAAGCAGAGCTTCGGTGATGTAAGCTCCACTGCCTGGTATGCTCCTTACGTAGCTGTTGCTGCTGAGAAGGGAATCATTACTGGACGCAGTGCAGCCCAGTTCGATCCTAATGCAACGATTACCCGTGCTGAGATGGCAACGATGATTGCCCGTGCCGTGAAGTCGCAGAAGCCGGAAGCTGCAACGAATGTCAGCTCCCTCAGCAAATTCTCCGATGCAGGCAAGATCGCTGCTTCCCTGAAAGACGGAGTAGCCTTCGCTGCCAGCAACAACCTGGTGATCGGTAACGCCGGCAAGTTTAACCCTAACAACACAGCTACACGTGCTGAAGCTGCAGTTATTATCTACCGTACAATCAACTTCAAGTAAGTAAATAGTATTGTGGAGAGCCTCCTCTCGTCGTATAGAGAGGAGGCACTTTTTTAGGATATAGGGTATAAGAATTTACAGCTTGGAGGGAAATGCACTTGTCAGCACAAGAATTGGATTTGCGCGATTATTTCCAGATTGTCAGGAAGAGACTGTGGATGATTATTAGCATTGTTATCGTGGCTTGTGTTCTTGCCGGGATCTACAGCTTATATATCAAGAATCCTGTCTACGAAGCTTCAACGAAGATCATTGTTAATCAGACGCCTACCCAAGCTACGGCAGCACAGCTGGATCTGAATCAGATCAATACCAACATTCAGCTGATCAATACGTACAAGGAAATTATCAAGACTCCGGCGATCCTCGATGTTGTGGCTAAGAACTACCCGCAGTTCGGGATTACGGCAGAGGAAATGCTGAAGAAGGTTAACGTGAGTTCTGTAAATAATACGCAGGTGATGACACTTGTCGTTCGAGATAATTCATACCAGAGAGCCGCAGAGATCGTGAATGCCATATCACTTGTATTTAAGCAGGAGATTCCGTCCTTGTTCAACGTACAGAATGTGTCCATCCTCAACGAAGCCAAGCTTAATCCGCCAGTTGCACCCGGACCGGTAGAGCCGAATGTGGTCATGAACCTCGCCATTGCTTTTATCGTATCCCTGATGATTGGTCTGGGGATCGCCTTCCTGCTGGAGTATCTCGATGATACGCTGAAGACAGAAGACGACATTAAGAAATACCTTGGACTTCCGACTATAGCTATGATTACCCGGCTGGGCCAGGAAGAAACCAAGACCACCGGGCAGCAGGCTCAGACACAGAGCAGAAAGGCGGGGGAACTCGAGCATGTCACAGCAGCCAAATAAACAACGTCATCTGATCACCGTGACCAACCCGCGTTCGCCGGTATCCGAAGCCTTTCGGGCACTGCGCACGAACATAGATTTCTCCTCTGTAGATGAACAGATCCAAATTATTATGGTCACTTCTTCCGGACCGGAGGAAGGAAAATCAACCGTTACTGCCAACCTGGCCGCTGCGTACGCGCAAGCGGATAAGAAGGTGCTGCTGATCGACGGTGACTTGCGTAAGCCTACAGCGCATAAGACTTTTACACTGAGTAACCGGTATGGGTTGTCCTCCTTGCTCTCGCAGCAGGCGAATCTGTCCGATGTGATTCAGGAATCCGGTGTGAACAACCTGTATCTGATGACATCTGGCCCGATTCCTCCGAATCCCGCTGAGATGATGGCCTCCAACCGGATGAGTGCGGTGCTGCAGGAGCTGCGTCAATTATATGATGTGATTCTGATTGATACTCCGCCGCTATTGGCCGTTACAGATGCACAGATTGTTGCCTCCAAGAGTGATGGCGTAATTATGGTGGTCAGCTACGGTAAGGTGAAGCGCGATATTGCAGCTAAGGCGAAGGCCAATCTGGACCGGGTCGGGGCCAAGATGCTGGGCGTGGTCCTTAACAATGTGAAGCGCAAGGCCAGTGAAGGCTACTACTATTACTACTATGGCAATTGAATTGTTTAATAGATAAAATGTTGTTTTTGGAGGCACTGAAAATGACAGCGAAAACCAGAGTGTTGGTATTATTCATGATCGATGTTGCGATCATATGGTTCAGCATCGTGACGTCCTACCTGTTCCGGTTCTACAATGAGATTCCGCCGGAATATGTGGTACAGATGATCGTGTTCGGCGTAATCTCCACGGTGGCCATCGGGGGAAGCCTGGTCTATTTCGGACTCTACCGCAGAATGTGGCAATATGCCAGTATTAACGAGATTATATCGGTTCTCAAAGCTATTGTAGTAGGAGCGGTGTTATCTTACGCTGCCGCATATCTGATCCTGCCCGAGCGCGTGCCATTCAGCATAGAAGTCCGGTCGATGGAGACGGTTCTGCTGCTGGTGGGAGGCGTCCGCTTCTTCTGGAGAGTCTTCCGAAGTGACCGGAGCAATAATAAGAATACAGAGCTTCATACACTTATTGTCGGGGCCGGAGATTGCGGAATCCTGATTGCCAAAGAACTGACGGGACCTTCTTTCGCGGACACCCGGCTGGTTGGATTCATTGATGACAGCGCCGATAAATATCACTTGTCCATACTGGGTGTACCTGTACTGGGTAACCGTTATGATATTCCGCGGATTGTGAAGGAGAAGGAGATTCACGAGATTATTATCGCGATGCCCTCGGTCTCCAGAACCCAAATATCCGAGATTATTAATCTGGCCAAGGCTACAGGTGCGAAGCTGAAGATTATTCCGGCACTGAATGACCTGATCGCTGGCAAGATCTCTGTCAAGAAGCTCCGCGATGTCAGCGTAGAAGACCTTCTGGGCCGTGAGCCGATTGTTGCAGACATGAACAGTATTCTGGGCTATGTTCATAACAAGACCGTACTGGTTACGGGGGCAGGCGGTTCGATCGGATCCGAGCTATGCCGCCAGATATCCCCTTTTGCACCGGACAAGCTGCTGATTCTGGGACACGGCGAGAACAGTATCTATACGATTGAGATGGAGCTGCGCAAGAGCTTCCCTTACCTGGAGATCGTGACCGTAATTGCTGATATTCAGGACCGCACCCGGTTAATGGATGTATTCCAGAGCTACAAGCCGCAGGTGGTCTTTCATGCAGCAGCACATAAGCACGTTCCTCTGATGGAGCGCAACCCTTCCGAGGCCATCAAGAATAATGTCTTCGGGACCCGCAATGTAGCCGACTGTGCTGACATGTATGGTGCAGAGCGCTTCGTGATGATCTCTTCCGACAAGGCCGTGAACCCGACCAGCGTCATGGGGGCTACGAAGCGGATTGCGGAGATGTATGTACAGAGTCTTAATGTAACAAGTCCTACCAAGTTCTCTGCGGTACGCTTCGGTAACGTATTGGGCAGCCGGGGCAGCGTCATTCCCGCCTTCAAGCAGCAGATTGCAGCCGGTGGACCTGTCACCGTAACGCATCCCGAGATGGTCCGTTACTTCATGACTATTCCCGAGGCTGTTCAACTGGTGATCCAGTCCGGTTCCTTCGCGAATGGCGGAGAAGTCTTTGTTCTGGATATGGGTGAACCGGTTAAGATCCTGACGCTTGCGGAGGATCTTATAACACTGTCGGGTTACGAGCCTTACAAGGACATCGACATCACCTTCTCAGGCGTCCGTGAAGGCGAGAAGCTGTATGAAGAACTGCTGACCGATGAGGAGAACCTGGGTTCCACTCAGCATGACCGGATTTTCATCGGCAGACCTAATGTCATCACCCGGAGCCAGATGGAGCTGGAATTCAAACGGTTAGAACGGGTGATCACCGAAGATGCAGAAGCCATCCGCGAAGTGATTAACCAGATCGTACCGATGCAGCCAGTGATCCAGGCAGCCATTAGCTAATTAGAGATGTGGAGGTACCTGAAGTGAAAAGATGGAAAAAAGTATTGATCTGGACGCTGTCGGTCATCGTGGTGTTAGGGGTTGGCGGACTATTCGCAGCCAATTATGCTGTCGACAAGCTGATGAATTCTATGGCTGGCGGCTTCGATGTGGAAGCTGGCAATACGCCTAGTGTTCCTCAGGGACAAGTGATTGAGCCTGTGGTAGCAGATAGCGACCCGTCTGCAGAGCCAGCAGCTTCCGTTGATCCTTCTTCAACCGCTACACCAGATAGTACGCCTGCTTCCAGTAATGCCGGTGAGCCGGCAGCTGCCAGCACGGACAAGCCTGCAAGCACTCCTGCTCCAACACCTGCGGGTGTGGATGGATTAGCCCATATCTCAACGGACAAGGCCAAGGAAGTTCAAGAGAACGTAACGATCACAGATAAAGCGAATGTGGCAGCAATCGTAGCTAAGCAGCTCAGTGTCTCAGATATCAAGAGATTGCAAGAGTTAGCCCAAGGCGGACTAACAACAGAAGAGAAGCGGGAAGCCCGCAGCATTATCCTCGGCAAGGTCACAGAGGAGCAATATAACGAATTAGCTCAGATTGCCAAGAAGTACGGCGTTAGCCAAGGCAAGACCCGGGATCAGATTCTGGCTGAAGAAGAGAAACTCAAAGCCCAAGAAAAAGGAAGTGAATAGGCATGTTCAAGATCAAGATTCCAGCAGCAGCACTTCTGAGCGTAGCCTTAATGGGCTGTGAGCCCCTGACGGCATCGGCTCCAGTTACTGTAGCGGCGGCTACTCCTGTAGCCACTGCAACAGCAGCACCTATTCCTGTAGCCACTGCAACAGCAGCACCTATCAAAGCATCCAATTCCATCAAAGTACAGAATGTGGATGTGACGATGCTATTCGATGGTGTAGCACTGCAGCCGCCAGCCGGACAACATGTGTTCATGTACAATAACACCACTTATGTCCCTTTGCGCTTCATGTCGTATGCCCTGCAGAAGAGCGTAAGCTGGGATGCCAAAAACCTAAAGGTAACCGTAGCGGAGCCAAGCAGCTCAGAGATGGTAGTCATTAAGGAATACCTGATGAATGCGACTTCCAGTCCTTCTTTTACAGCCAAGAATATTACGCTGAACAACGTTAAGGCAAGTTATGTATTTAACGGGAGTACGAAGGCATTGCCCCAAGGCCAGTCCAGTTATCTGCTGAACGGCTCGATCTATGTCCCTCTAAGATTCTTATCGGAATCTGTAGGAAATTCCATTAGCTGGAATCCGAAAACAAAGACCATTACAGCAAATTCCAAGAACTACGAAGAAAATACGGCTTCTGCGAAACCAACCGACAAGGGTCCTAGCCCATCTGCAAGTGCAACACCGGCACCAGCAGCAACTCCAACAGCTGAATCAGGTGGAGCAGCAGGCGGTTCAGGATCGGCAGGAACAGGGTCCGGTAAGGTTTCTTATGAGAGTATCACTAGTGAGACTGAGGCGAAGTTAAATGCGCTAAAATCACAAAGTACTTCTACTTTGTTTGGAATTGCTTTGGAATATGTGAATGCTACAGATGCTGCAACTAAGCAAAGTATTAAGGCCAAAGGGATAGAGCAACTAGCTTCTTTTAAAGCTTCATTTAACAGTATAATCGCTGACGCTGAACAAAAACTAAACACTAATGGATATAGCACAGCTATTATTGCTCAATATAGAGCTGCCTTTGAGGCTGAACTGGATAATGGAAGAGCTGCAGCTGAGGGTTTGGGGAAATAATAGATTTAAAAAAAGTATCAATATCAGAACAAACATGGTTTACAGTTGTAGGATGCATTCTATTCAACCGTAGCTGTAAACCATAGTATCTCAAGGACAAGGTGAGCGTATGAAGCCTTATATTATCGTCAAACAAACTTTAGATTTCATATTGGCTCTAATTGGAATGCTCCTGTTATGGCCTTTTTTCTTGATTATTGCCGTGGTGATCAAGTCCACATCTAAAGGACCTGTTCTATTCCGGCAAAAGCGGTTAGGCAGGAACAAGAAAGAGTTTTATATTCTCAAGTTCAGAACCATGCGTACAGATACACCAAGCGATATGCCTACACATCTGTTGCAAGACCCAGACTTTTTCATTACCAAAGTGGGCAAATTCCTTAGGAAGACAAGCTTGGATGAGCTTCCTCAGATTATAAATATTCTCAAAGGCGACATGAGCATAGTAGGCCCGCGCCCTGCGCTGTGGAATCAATATGACCTGATCGCGGAGCGAGATAAGTATGGAGCGAATGAGATTAAGCCTGGGCTTACGGGATGGGCGCAGATTAATGGGCGGGATGAACTACCGAATGAAGTGAAGGCTAAGCTTGATGGAGAGTACACACAGAGAATCTCTCTAGGATTGGATCTTAAAGTATTCTGTATGACGATCCTCAGTGTGCTGAAGTCAGATGGGGTTAGAGAAGGCGCAGTGAGCACAGAAGCCCCCCCCAACACCAAAGGAGCCTCGTTATAAATGGAGAAAAAAAGAATTCTTATCACAGGTAAGGGGAGTTATGTAGGTACAAGCTTCATCAACTGGGTAAAGCAATGGCCCGAGCAATACGAAGTTGAAGAGTTGTCAGTACGAGGTGAAGCCTGGAGAGAGCATGATTTCTCAGTTTATGATGTTGTGCTGCACGTAGCTGGTATAGCGCATGTGTCGACTGATCCAAGTATGGAGCAGGAGTACTATAGAGTTAATCGTGATTTAACGATAGAAGTTGCTAGAAAGGCAAAGCAAGAGAAGGTAAAGCAGTTTATTTTTATGAGTAGTATTATTGTGTATGAAGATAATGGTAGGGTTACACTTATCGATAGTGATACCCCAGCGAATCCTAGTAATTTTTATGGGAGGAGTAAACTACAAGCTGAAAAGGGTATACGAGGACTTGAGGAAGAGAAGTTTAAAATAGCAATATTAAGGCCCCCAATGATATATGGAAAAGATTCTAAGGGCAACTATAGGAAAATGGCTCGAATATCAAGAAAAATTCGAGTTTTCCCTGATTTCTATAATAAAAGAAGTATGCTACATATTGATAATTTGTGTGAGTTATTGAGACTTATCATAAATAATGAAGATAAAGGGTTCTTTTATCCCCAAAATAAAGAGTATTCTTCAACAACAGAAATGGTTAGGCTAATATCTCTTGTCCATGGAAACAAAATTCATTTCACAAAGATGTTTAATCCGGTTATGAAAATAACAGTAAAAAAAATAAGCATATTTCGAAAGATATTTGGAGATCTAATTTATGATCAGAAGATTAGTGTTTACAAAGAGAATTATCAAATTAGAACTTTAAAGGAGTCAATCAAGTTATCAGAAATTATAAACAGGAATGAGACATGAAATTGAAAAAGAAAATTCTAGTTATTGCACAATACTTCTTTCCAGAACAATTTAGGATAAATGATATTTGCTCGGAATGGGTGAAAAAGGGTTATGAAGTCACAGTAGTTACTGGTATTCCTAATTATCCTCAAGGTGAATATTATAAAGGTTATGGAATTTTCAAAAAAAGAAAAGAAATATATAACGGTATAAATATTCTGAGGATTCCACTGATTCCCCGTGGTAAAAGTTCGATTATGTTAATGATGAACTATCTCTCTTTTGTTATATCAGGCTTCTTTTGGAGTGTTTTTACTAGAATTAAAGCAGATTATGTTTTTATTTATGAAGTATCGCCAATGACTCAAGCATTACCTGGTGTTTGGTATGCGAAAAGAATAAAAATACCCTGTTATTTGTACGTTACAGATTTATGGCCAGAGAATGTTGAGATTGTGGCTGGGATTAAAAATCAACGTATTCTAAAAAGTATAGGTATTATGGTTGATTATATATATAAACGTTGCAATAGAATTTTCACCTCTTCTGAAAGTTTTATAGAGGCTATATCCGAACGAGGTATAGAAAATAATAAAATAGAATTTTGGCCTCAGTACGCTGAGGATTTTTATGTCCCAATAAATAATGGAAATGTTCATGTAAGTGAAATACCACAGGATGGAAAATTTAATATAATCTTTGCTGGGAATATTGGTGTTGCTCAGGGGTTAGATGTATTGGCTGATACTGCTCTAAAACTTAAAGAGGTAGGTGCAAAAGTTAGATTTAATATTGTGGGTGAAGGACGATACAAAGAAACTTTAATTAATTTGGTAAAAGAGTATGGTGTCGATAATATGTTCAATTTTATTGACAAACAACCTAGTTTACTTATACCTGATTTTATGTCCGTTTGTGATGCCACTTTGATATGTCTTTCCAGAAGTAAAGTATTCTCTATAACGTTGCCCGCTAAAACTCAATCTTGTCTCGCTTGTGGAATTCCGATATTAGTTTCTGCAGATGGAGAAATTCAAAAAGTTATAAGTGAAGCCGAGGCAGGTTTTTGTAGCAATGCTGGAGACGCTGGTGGTTTAGCTGAAAACATATTAAGGATGGTATCGTCTACAAAGGGTGATCGTGAGGATATGGCTCAAAATGCTCTACGATATTATCATACTCACTTTAACAAAGAAAAGCTTTTGAATCGAATGGATTTTTGGTTAAACTAATTAAAGTTGATTGGAGATAATGTGAATGTTTACGGATAAAACTTTATTAATAACTGGTGGTACTGGATCATTCGGAAATGCAGTTATGAGAAGATTTTTAGATACAAATGTTCAAGAAATTAGAATATTTTCACGAGATGAAAAAAAACAGGATGATATGCGGAAACTATATAGAAATGAAAAGTTGAAGTTTTATATTGGTGATGTTCGAGATTTAGCGAGCGTTAAAAATGCTATGCATGATGTAGATTATGTATTTCATGCAGCAGCTCTAAAGCAAGTACCATCGTGTGAATTTTTTCCGCTAGAAGCTGTGAAAACTAATGTAATTGGAACAGATAATGTTATAACTGGTGCCATTGAGATGGGGGTAAGGAAAGTCATATGTTTATCAACTGATAAAGCAGCCTACCCAATAAATGCAATGGGGATTTCAAAAGCAATGATGGAGAAAGTGTTTGTGGCTAAATCTAATACTGTTAGCCCTGATAAAACATTAATCTGTGGAACGCGTTATGGTAATGTAATGGCGTCTAGAGGTTCAGTGATTCCACTTTTTGTCGATCAAATTAAGAGTGGTGAACCGTTAACTATTACTGATCCTAATATGACTAGATTCCTCATGAGTCTAGAGGAAGCTGTTGAACTCGTTGTATTTGCTTTTCAGAACGCAGAAACAGGGGACATAATGGTGCAAAAATCTCCGGCTTCAACTATTAGAGATCTAGCACAAGCACTAGTTGAATTGTTTAATGTGAATAATGAAATAAAGATTATAGGCACACGTCATGGAGAAAAATTATACGAAACTCTTCTTACTAAGGAAGAGCATGTAGTGGCAGAAGATCTTGGAGGATTTTATAGAGTTCCCGCGGACAAAAGGGATCTTAATTATGATAAGTATTTTGTTGAAGGGAATAAGCAAATTCATCAAGTTGAGGATTACAACTCACATAACACTGAAAGGCTTGGAGTTACTGAGATCAAAAATAAATTAATGGAACTTGAATATATTCAAAATGAATTAAGAACTTGGAAAGGGAAATTCTAATGAAAGTACTTGTTCTTGGAGCAGCCGGTATGGCAGGACATACAATTTCGCTCTTTTTCAAAGAAAAAGGGCATGTGGTAACTGGTTTTAGTAGAAATGAAATTGGATATTGTGATGAAAATATTAATGGTGATATAACTGATTTTAGTTATCTCAATAGGGTAGTAGAGGAAGGGAACTACGATGCAATTATAAATGCTATTGGTATCTTAAATAAAGATGCCGAAGACAACAAAGATTTGGCAGTTCTTATAAATAGTTATTTGCCGCATTATTTGGTGAATGCAACAAAAAATATGAGCACTAAAGTTATTCAAATGAGTACTGATTGTGTGTTTTCCGGAAAAAAGGGTGGGTATATAGAAAATTCTTTTAGAGACGGTGAAACTTTCTACGATAGATCAAAGGCATTAGGTGAGCTTGAGAATAATAAGGATCTAACTTTTAGAAATTCAATAATTGGACCAGATCGAAATATGAATGGAATTGGTCTATTTAATTGGTTTATGAAGCAAGAGGGAGAAGTTAATGGGTTTACTAAAGCCATATGGACTGGAGTAACAACGTTAACTTTAGCTAAAGCAATGGAGAGAGCTCTCGAAGAAAATTTAACTGGTATATATAATTTAGTTAATAATTGCAACATTAATAAATTTGAATTACTTAAACTGTTCAACCAATATTTCAAAAATGATAGATTAACTATTTTGCAAAGCGATGCAATTTCAGTTGATAAATCTCTTATCAATAATAGAAACGATTTTTCATTTGTGGTCCCCAGTTACGAACAAATGGTTTCTGAGATGAAAGTATGGATTGAAGACCATAAAGATTTATATGCACATTATTTCTGAAAAGAAGGAGACACAAAATGAAAAAATTAAAATTAATGACAATTGTGGGTACACGACCTGAAATCATTAAACTTTCTGAAATCATAAAGAAATGTGATAAATACTTTGAACATATATTAGTACATACAGGTCAAAATTATGATTTTACTCTTAATGAGATTTTTTTCAAAGAATTAGGCTTAAGAGAGCCTGATTTTTATTTGGGAGTTGTTGGAGATAATCTAGGCCAAACTATGGGAAATGTTCTCTCAAAATCTTATGAAATAATGGTTGATCAGGCTCCAGATGCACTATTAGTTTTGGGAGATACTAATTCCTGTTTAAGTGTCATTTCAGCTAAAAGACTCAAAATCCCTATTTTTCATATGGAGGCTGGGAATAGGTGTTTTGATGAGAATCTTCCTGAAGAAATTAATCGGAGAATTGTTGATGTTACAAGTGATGTTAATCTATGTTATTCGGAACATGCAAGAAGATATCTTAATTCTTCTGGAGTACCAAAGGAACGTACTTATGTAGTGGGTTCGCCTATGGCAGAAGTTTTATCAGCTAATATTGCAAATATTAATAAAAGTAATGTTCTTGATATTTTGAAATTGGAAAAGAAAAAATATATTTTACTTTCAGCACATAGAGAAGAAAATATAGATAATGAACAAAATTTCTTTGCATTAATGAATGCTATCAATAAAATGGCTAAGACATATGAAATTCCAGTTGTTTATAGTACACATCCAAGGAGCAAAAACATAATAAATCAAAGAGGATTTAAATTCCATCCATTAGTTAGAACACTTGAACCGTTTGGTTTTTGGGACTACAATTACCTCCAAAAACACTCGTTTTGTGTAGTTTCTGATAGTGGTACACTTCCTGAGGAAGCTTCATTTTTTCAATTCCCAGCAGTATCTGTAAGGACGAGCACAGAAAGACCGGAAGCTCTTGATAAGGGGAATTTTGTTATTGGGAGTATCTCAGTCGAACAAGTACTACAAGCCGTAAATATGTCAGTTACTATGAGTAATAATGGAGATTTTGGAGTTTCTGTACCAGATTATATTGATGAAAATGTTAGCACAAAGATAGTTAAGTTAATTCAAAGTTATACAGGCATCATAAATAAGTTGGTTTGGAGAAAGTGAGAGATTTAGTGTGAATGATAAAATAGATTTTGTGATTATTTGGGTAGATGGAAATGATGATAAGTGGAGAGAAGTTAGATCAAATTACAAATCTGATTTTACTAATGATACTAATGTACATAGATATAGAGATTGGGATAATTTGCAATATTGGTTTAGGGGAGTTGAAAAATTTGCTCCATGGGTGAATAATATTTATTTTGTTACATGGGGGCATCTGCCCTCATGGTTAAATATTAAACATCCCAAGCTTAAAATTGTAAAGCATGAGGATTTTATTCCAAAAGAGTATCTTCCAACATTTAGTGCCAATCCAATTGAACTTAACCTTCATAGGATTGATGGTCTATCTAACAATTTTGTATATTTTAATGATGATATGTTTTTAATTAAAGATGTAAACGAAAATGTGTTTTTTAAAAATAATCTTCCATGTGATTCAGCAATAATGAATGTTCATTGCTACAATATAGAGGAAATGTTTATAATGACACCCTTTAGGAATATTGGGATAATTAATAAACATTTTAAAATGAAAGAAGTTTTAAAAAAGAGTCCTACAAAATGGTTTAATTTTAAATATGGTTTAAATGTACTTCGGAATTTTTATCTCCTACCATGTCCTAGATTTCCAGGACTATTACAGCAACATTTGCCAACTTCGTTTTCAAAAGAAGTTTTTAGTATACTTTGGAACAAGGAGTTTGAAGTACTCCATGAAACATGTAAAAATAAATTTAGACATATGTTAGATGTCAATCAATGGCTCATAAAGGGATGGCAAAATGCAAGCGGACAGTTTTATCCAAGAAAATATAATATCGGGAAGTCTATCGCTGCTTATGATATAAAAGCAGCTTGTGAATTTATTTCTAAACAACAAGGTTCCATGTTATGTCTAAATGATGTCGATATGGACGAAGAAACATTTATAACCTCTAGGGATTTGGTGAAAGCTAGCTTTAATACTATCCTTCCAAAAAAATCTGCTTATGAACTATAGAATTACATCAGGAGGAAATATGAAAAAAGTAGTATATTTTATTCCATCTTTAGGGACTGGTGGGATAGAAAAAATGGTGATTTCCTGGATTGAGAATATAGATAAAAATAAGGTTCAGGTTGATATTGTAACTCAAGGAATAAAAAATAAAAAAGCAAAAAGCTATTTAGAATTACTGGGGTGTAATGTGATTGATATGCCTTTTAGACAAAGGCAAATGGTAAAAAAACTTGCTTTTATGACTAAATTATTTAGATTGAAAAAGTATGACATAGTTCATGTGCACACAAGTGTTGCATTTGATTTTTTAGCACTTGTCATAGCTAAGTATTTTTGTGTAAGACATAGAATAATTCATAGTCATAATACCAATTCATTCTCAAATTCATTTATAAAAAGATTGCTTCAAAGATCCTCAAAGTTCTTTTTGAAAAGATACGCTACAGCTTTTTTTGCCTGTTCAAAAAAGGCTGGATCAGTAATGTTTGGTGATGATTTAATGGGTAAAGTTGTAGTTGTTAAAAATGGAATTGATATTGAAAAATTTAAATTTAACAAAACAATTCGTGAGGAAATAAGGGATAAACACAATTTATCAGAAAAACTTGTATTAGGGCATGTTGGGAGGTTCAATGAACAAAAAAACCACTCATTTGTTATTGATGTTTTTTATGAAATTACAAAAATAAAAAAAAATTCAGTTCTTTTGTTAATTGGTGAAGGTGAACTGTTTGATTTTTGTAGAAACAAAGTTGATAAACTTGATATATCAGATAAAGTTCTTTTTTTAGGTAGTCAAGATAATGTAAACAATTATATGCAAGCAATGGATGGCTTTATTTTCCCTTCGCTTTATGAGGGGTTAGGTATTGTTTTGGTTGAAGCTCAATGCGCTGGATTAGAATGTATAGTATCTAACGAAATTGTAGAAGAGGCAATATTATCTCAAAGAATAGAACAATTCGATTTACAGTTGTCTCCTTCTGACTGGGCTCATAATGTTTTGAAGTTACTTGATAATAATAAAAATAGACAAAATGCATGGGAGGATATTGTTGAAAAACAATTTAGTATTAAAGAAAGCGCGCAATTTTTAGAAGATTATTATTTTAAGTTAAGTTAGATTTATTGGAAGCTTCTATTTTTAATTCAAAGAAATAAATACTATTAGGTGGATATTATGAAAAAAGTAATACATATTATTTCCGCATTAATTTCGATTAATATATTTCTTTTGGGGTTACTACTCATTGATTATGATTTGCTTTTATTAAGCATACTACTCCTTTTAGTGGGAAATCTTTTTTTTGGCTTAACAAATGTAAGATATATCTTGTTTTTTATTTTTAATATTTGTATGTTTGTTTTTTTAATAAGTAGACCTTTTGTATCAATGATGAGAGGGGGCGAGTGGTGGCAGGTTGGGAGTGAACATGCTACTTTAAGTGCTCTAATTAGTTTATATTTATCATTATTTTTTATGTATATTGGAGCTTTTTGTCTTGATAAAATTATCTTAATTAAAACTAATGATTATTCGATGGTTAAAGATTTGCAACCTATAGAGTTAGAACATCCATTTATGAAAAATTTACAGAATATATCAATGATAATATTTTATATTGCGGTTCTGGCCTCTTTTATTGAGGGATGGGAAAAAATAATTTTCATGCAGTCTCATACGTATACTCAATATTATATTAGTTACCAGACTTCACAGAATTTTATTGTTAAGGGCCTAATTCAACTAATGAAACCATCTCTTTGTATTTTTTTAGCAACTATGCCTAATAAAAACAAAGCATTACTCCCACTTTCTTTATTTTTAATTTCTACATTACCCCAATTATTTGTTGGTATGAGATCACCAACAATGCTTGCCTTTGCGTTCATATTTTCTTATTTTTTCTTACGCGATGTTTATAAATTTAAAGAATCGAAAAGATGGATTGGGAAGATTGAAAAATTAGTTATTGTAATAAGTATCCCTTTATTAATGGCATTCTTATATGGGTATAATTACTGGAGGACTGGACGTGCAGTCGAATTATTTGAAGGAAACTTAATTACTAATTTTTTGTATCAACAAGGGATTTCTTTCGATGTGTTGGTTCAGGGTTTTGATGTTATGAACTTATTGCCTGAAAACAAATTCCCTGGATATATGTTCGGTCCCATATATGACAACGTCATTCATAATAGTTTAATTGGTAGACTTTTATTTGATACAGTTTCTATTAATAATCAATCTTTGGATGCATTAGCATTAGGGCATGA
This sequence comes from Paenibacillus sp. FSL P2-0136, assembly GCF_037975325.1. Lineage (NCBI taxonomy): Bacteria > Bacillati > Bacillota > Bacilli > Caryophanales > Paenibacillaceae > Paenibacillus > Paenibacillus sp. FSL P2-0136. Next base: position 5,650,528 of record NZ_CP150244.1, on the reverse strand, counting down.
TATGAAGGCGCATCTTTCATTTGTCCTTATGGGAAATAATTATCTGCAAGGCGCCGGTGTAGGAGTTGTTCATATACTAGAAGTTATACATGATATTGGTTGGATTGGATTGATCTTTTATAATTTGATTCTAGGTGCAGGTATGGTCAAAATGGTGGATTGGTTTGGATTATATAACGAAAATAAGTGGGTTTTAACAACTTTGGTTATATATGCACTGTTACAACTATTTTATACACCGAGATCAGATGCTATCTATATGATAGCTCCAATTTTTAGTCCATACTTTTGGATTTGTGTTTTTGTTTGTTATCTTTTTGCAAAAGCTAAAATGAGTTGGAAGAAAATATAAATTAATCTTTTTACTGGAGGAGTTATGAAAAGTGTTTTAGTAATTCTAGCGGAATTTTATCCATATCCTTCTTCAAATACAAATTGTGTAGAACCTTTTTTATATGGTTTGCTGAATGAAGGTTACGAAGTTGATGTTGTCACAAGAAGACATGACATTAGTTTACCAACTCAAGAATCTTATAATGGGCTTAATATTATCAGGGTTGATGATTATAAGACTATGAATACAGTTGCATTTAGTAAGTTGTTGAAAAATAAAACAAATAAATATTTAAAAATTATTAATAATTCTTTATCCTTTATTTCTAAGGTATTCTTCAGTATCAACTATAGGGACTTATATGGTGAACAAAGATATGCAGGTTGGGATATTAAGGAGGTTATGAATACTTGTATTAATTTAAATGAAACCCAAAAATACAATTTTATTTTGTCAATATCTCATCCAATTATTACTCATAGGATAGCCTATGGGTTAAAAAAGGAATTTAAAACTTCTAAATGGGCTATCTTCGAATTCGATCCATTTGCATACAATGATGATGAGTACGGGAGATTTAATAGAAAGAAAAGAGTCTTGCAAGAAAGTGAGTTGTTTAAGCAATGTGATAAAGTGTTCCTGACGCCCGAACTATTTGAATTTTATAAAGATACACCACTGAATAAATTTTCTGAGAAATTTCATGAGTTTAATTTTCCAAATATGAATGAAATTTCTTTTGAAAGTGAAAAATCTCTACTTAAAAAGCAGGAAGGGAAATATGATGCAGTTTACGGAGGAGCATTGTTAAAAACAATACGGAACCCAGTATTTATGATGAGTTTTTTACAAGAATTAAATGATATTGTTAATGTTACAATTATGTCGAATTCTAGAGTAAGGTTTTTGAAAAAAGAAATAAAAAAAATGTCTTCTTTAAATTTTTATTCAGGCCAAAACAAAGAAATTGCACATGCTACTATGTTAGATTCAGACATATTGGTGAATATAGGCAACACAGTAGTTTTTCAAACACCAGGTAAAATATTTGAATATATGTCTATGGGAAAACCAATAATTCACTTCAGTAAAATCCAAAACGATCCTTCAATTAAGTATCTGAAAAAATATCCATTGCTTTTTATAGTAAATGAAAAAAGTTTGGATATTGAAAAAGAAATAGAAAATTGCAGAAAATTTATTGTTGAAAATAAAGGGAAAAAAATTACATTTGAGGAAGTAATAAAATGTATGCCTGAAATGGATAGCGATTATATTGTAGGGAGTTTTCTTGAACAGATAAGCTCTTTAAATTGAGGATGGAATTTATGGGTAAAAGTAAAATTAGTGTATTTAATGCTATCAGTGCATTAGTATTATCTTTGGTTAATGGAGTATTAGGCTTGGTAGTGACAAGACTTGTCTTATCAAGATTTGGTTCAGAGTTTAATGGTTTAAACTCAGTAGCAACACAAATAATAAATATGATGCTTATAATTGAGGGAGGGATTACTTTAGCTACTAATGTAGCATTGTTAAAACCATATAGAAATCGTGAATTTAAAGCAATTAGTAGCATAATAATAGCAACAGGTAACATATTTAAGAAAATTGGTGTTATTTTTCTTATCCTTGGAGTAGTTGTTACTATAATATATAGTTACATAGTAAGAACATCTTTAGACAATATAATTGTAGTCTTGGTATTATTAATGACATTTGTCCCAGCAGCTATTAATCTTTATTTCACTATGAAATATCGTATTTTAATACAAGCAGAGCAGAAGGAGTACATTATCTCTTCAATAGCTATTTTAACAATCACTTTAGGTCACCTCATTAATATGTTCCTGATTTATTGTGATTTTAATGTTATGTGGGGAGTTAGATTAGTAGTTATGATCTGCTCAATACTTAATAGCGTAATTATTATAGTATATTGTAAGAGGAAATATAGTTTTCTTGACAAAAGTGTCAAGCCAGATTATTTATCTATTAGAGGGACTAAGGATGTATTTATACAGAAAATAACTGGAGCATTTTATAGTACATTGCCTATTATATTTATATCCATATTTTCTGCTTCAGGGACTGCAGCTGCAAGTGTCTATGCTGTTTACAATAGTGTTTTTTTACTAGTTAAAAGTATGTTGTATGCAATAACAAATGCCCCTCGTTTAAGTATGGGGCAAACTATAAGTGAAGATAAGAGTCAAAAGACATACAGTATATATTTGCAATATGAACTAATATCCCTTTTGATTTTAATTTTATTTTTGATCTCTACATCTACTTTGATAACTCCTTTTGTAAATATTTACACTAAAGGTATAAATGATATAAATTATACTGATTATTACATTTCTCTTCTTTTGATAATAATTACATTTTTAGAAATATTACATATTCCGAGTGGGCATATAATTAATATGTCTGGAAATTTTAAAATAAGCAAAATATTTCAAATTATTGCGTGTGGTATATTGTTAACCGTTACAATCGTAGGTTCAATTATTTTTGGGATATATGGGGTTTTATTTGGGGTTTTGTTAACGGCATTATTTTTAGCAATTGCAGAAATATATTATACTCATTGCGTCTTTTTTAAAAAAGGCCTAAAAACCTATTGGAAGATACTATATCCAAATATAATTGTAGGTATAATTTTAATTTCTCTTGAGTTGAATTTCACACTAAATATTGACCATTATTTTGCATTTATGATTAAAGGATTATTATTAATAATAATAAATTTCTTTCTTTTGATTCTTACTAATTTTTTATTTAATAAAAAATTAATGAAACCTATTCTTACAAGAATGAAAGATATAGTTCTTTGATATAAGCAAAAACTATGTTGAATGGAATGAATTCTAGAAAGATTAATTATAAGGTTGCTTATCAGAAGGGGTTTGGATTACTATTCACTATTTAACAAAATGTGGGTTTAATTCGTTGCCGACCGGCTGGGTCATGATAAACGTTATGCGATTGATCCGGCTAAGCTGGAGAGATTGGGCTGGAAGCCTACGTATACGTTCGAGACCGGAATTGCCCAGACCATTCAGTGGTATACGGAGAATGCACAGTGGTGGGAACAGATTCTTAGCGGCGAGTACCGGAATTAGCTTATGAGCCGTAACCTAAATAGAACTAAGATGGGCAAGCGCAGAAAAAGAATTCCCTTTCTGTACTTGCCCCTTCTGCTAATGGTCTTGCTGCTCCTGTGCGCCGGGCGTTTCCTTCCCGTATCGGAGACTCCAAAGCAAGCAGACGTCATCATCATCCTTAGCGGTGGCGGAGGACGGGTGGAGCAAGGGGTTAAGTTGTATCAAAAAGGCTACGCGCCGCAGCTCCTGCTGTCTAACGCTAAAGAGATCACCGGCCCCGCAGGTGACATGCGTGAAACAGCCCTTTCCTTGGGCATCCCGGAATCCGCTATTCTGACGGAAGATGCTGCCGAGAGCACCTACCAGAACGCCCAGCTTACGCTCCCGATCATGAAGCAGCACGGGTTCAAGTCTGCCATTGTGGTCTCTTCTGACTTCCATATGCGGCGGGTGAAGTTTATTTTCGATCATGTGTATAAGAAGTCGGGGATTGAGCTGACTTATATCGGGGCGGACTCGGGCTATAACGCGAAGGCGTGGTGGAGTGACCGGTATAGCCGGGAGACGACTTTTAACGAATATATTAAGATGATTGGCAATGCCTTCGGCTATAATGGCCCGGAAGCGAAGGGTTCGCTGGAGCAGATCAAGCGCTGGTTCCGCAGTGGGTGAAGCAGGGGAACAGTAGGGGCAGCAGCTTTGCAATTGTGATACCAGGACGACAGAGACCTTATGAGTCTACTAGATGTTTCTGCTGAATCATAACGCCGCGAAGCTGGCGGGATTGCCTGTCCGGAATTTGCCGGATATAATAACAGGATTCTAACAAAGAAGACATAGACGACGTTCATATGCAGCAGGTTATCTTTTCGATAACCTGCTCTTTATCTTGATTTACCTTAATTAAATTCTCCACCATCATCTTTATACACCTGACACTACGATATTCAAGGCTTTGATTTTCCCGTTATTAAGCGTGAAGCGGAAATCCAGTGGAATTGGACTGCCTTTGAAATTACCTGAAATGGTGGCGGTGACAACCGTTTCGTCATTTTTCTCCGCACAATTGGTGATTTCAGTCCTACCCGCAGCGTCTCTGTTTGCCTTCACAATGAACTTGCTGATAACTTCGGGACCATGAAATTCTTCTCCATTGTCAACTAATATGGCATCCTCTGCAAAGCAGTTAGCGAGAAGGTCACCGTCAAAGATATCTGAGGCATGATAATAGGCTGCAATAGGCTGCGGCAAAGGAATTGCCCTACTGTTAGAGGAAAGAACATTGTGCAGGCGTGTAATTTTATCCCCTTCCACAGTAAAATGAAAATCAAGATAGAGGGGGTCCGGTAGTCCGGTTTTGTCGTAATTTCCGTCTGATTTTGCGGTAACAACGATCTGCTTGGCATTCTGAACGACATTTATGATTTCTAGTCTTAAGCCTACTTCGAAATAATCGTGGTCGCTCCACTCTTTGATAGCGGTTTTCCCGTGATATTCTTTGCCGGCGTCAAAAACAACGGCATCCTCGGCAAAGATCGAAAGGAAGGCCGCGGGATCATCTGTATTTGTCGCATGAAAATGTTCCTCAACCGGTTGGGGTAATTGAATTTTGTTTATCATAATCATCATTCTCCTTTATAATGTGCGGACAACGCCGCAGTTGATTGTACACTTCTTAATATAAAGGACAAAACCTGACAACAGTCCGTCTGGTTTTGTGTTAATAAATATGTAAATATGACACACGGGTGTCGTGTTTAGAAAGATATACTGTACTTGAATTGAGGTGCTTTAATGCAGATCAGCAGACTTTTCGGCATTGTTTATTACTTACTTGAGAAAAAAGAAACTACGGGGAAAGAGCTTGCCGACCGTTTTGAAGTATCGGTTAGAACAATATATCGCGATATTGAGACATTAAGCAGCGCTGGCATACCTATCTATACGAATCAAGGCAGAGGCGGCGGAATCGTCATTCTTGACAAATTTATACTCAATAAGTCATTACTTTCTGAAAAAGAACAGGATGAAATACTGCTCGCCTTGCAGAATCTATCAGCAGCGCGGTATCCGGAAATTGAGACTATTCTTTTACGATTAAGCAGCCTTTTCAAAAAGAGTGATGTTAATTGGATTGAATTGGACTTCTCACCCTGGGGAAGTGATGAACGAAACAAAGAAAATTTCCATGCACTAAAAATGGTAATTATAAGCAAACATATTATTATATTCGAATATTTTAATACCTCAGGTGTGAAAAGCTTGCGCAGGGTTGAGCCGCTTAAGTTGATTTTTAAGGATAAGGCATGGTATTTGAAAGCGTATTGCTATGATAAAAGAACATACAGAACATTCAAAATATCCCGTATGGCTAATATTGAAATCACTGAAGAGGTTTTTGAGCAAGAGACATCAGTGGAATCTGCGGCTGAAGTGACAGATAATCAAGTTCAGAAATTTATTGATATTCGGTTAAAAATCTCTTCGGCTGGAGCGTATAGAATATATGATGACTTTAGTGAAAAAGAAATAACAAAACATGAAGATGGATCTTTTACTGTTATCGCATCGATGCCCGAAGGAGATTGGCTTTCAAATTACTTTCTCTCTTATGGTCCGATTATTGAAGCGATGGAGCCTCAAAGTCTACGGGATGCTGTTATGAGCAAGATAGAGGTGATGATGGGGAATTTGAATCGAAAGGGTGGACTTACCTTATGAGACTACTAGAGTCTCTATTTTTTTGCCCTCATGGCAAATGGGTTGCCTGTAGTTCACGGATTAGACTAATCTGCAGCAGTCTGCGTTATTGACCATTGGAATAATGTGACATATTATTACAACTATAAAAGAAATTATATTGGATTCCAGTTAGGTGGTGTTTGCGTGGTCCCTACTACTAGAACGATGATTCGCGATCAATTAGCGTTGTATTTGTCGCAGAAGGGAATGCCTATTAATCAATTCTCGGGACAATCCGGAATTAATTCAGGAACGCTCAGCAGGATACTCAGTGGTCACCAGCCCATTGCTATGAACCATCTGGAGCGAATCACCAAGGCGATGGATCTGCCGGAGGATCATTTTTATAGCTTATATGTGGATGAATGTTTCTTTTTCTCGTCACCCACCTGGCGGCGTCTAAGGCCATTTCTTGTGCGCTCCGCTGAGCTTGGCCGTCTGGATTGCGTTGAACAGGTGGTTCAGAATCTGCTGGAGAATCTGGTCTATGCCCCCATGCTGTTTGAAGTGGCTGAAGGCCTATTTCAAGAGGGGCTGTGGCAAGCTGCCGAATTACTCTATAAGAATGTGAGTGCCAGCGAGAAGTATCAGAATTCCGAGAGACTCGCAGTGTGTCAATACCGTCTATTCCGAATCGCCATTGGTAATGACCAGGCGCGGAATTTACAGGCGGCGCATCTCTTCGAAGGTTACCTGGACCGGCTGGATGAAGCGGATCAATTGGACGGCTTGAAGCACTTGGGTCATGTCTATGGTTCATTGGATCGATGGCATAAGGTGGATGAACTCGCGAAGAAGATGCTGCAATTAGCAACTATTCGTTATAATCTCCAGTGGAAGTCAAACCGTAGAGAGAGTAACGAGAGAAAACCTGAGAAACCCCTGTACTTCTATATCCTGTACGCACAGCTTATCCGTTCAAATGTGTGTGAGCAACTAGGAGACTATTCAGCGGCATTAGATTGGGTATCCCTCTATATGGACGGAAGCTGGATAAGGGAAGACGATGAAGAAGTGAAGCGTACTGTGGCTCAATTCCAGGAGTGGGGGCTCGCAAACAGACTGCTTTATCGGGTGATGGCAGGAAAATACGAGGCTCTCTCTGAATATATTGAATTTATCTCCCACCGGCCAGATGAGATATTTACAGCATTATACAGTATTGTCTTGTCGGCTAACCGCTATGGTTGGAATATTGATAATATTCTGGAGCGGTTTGCTGCCTATCTCCCTTACCGGACAAATCTTGCAGAGTATGGGATTAATCATAACCAACAAATCATAACCAACCAGTACTCCCAACTCCTTGCTGAATTAGCAGCCTACTATTTACATAACAAACGCAAAGAAGGAATTAGATTTGTCCTGCAAAGTTTAGAATCGTCTGTTAGAATCAATAACGAGAGCAATGTAATCAAATGTGTCGATCTGTTTGGGCAGCATCGGAATCAAGCAGATGAAGAAGAGAATCAACAATACAGAGTTCAAATTGGAGCATACCTATAAGTCTATGGGTTCGCTAGAGCAGATCATGCGCTGGTTCCGCAGATAAGGCGATTTTGGGAAATAGGCGGTAACCTTAAGGCTCTCCTTCCACAATGCGACAAACAAACCAGGTATCCCGGTCTATAATTAGGAGCAAATCTATTTATAGTCTGGGAGAAATGGACCATGCCTAATTATTATTTTAGGGAAGTGTGGACACCGTTACGCTTGTTCGGGATCAGATTCTACCGGGATGACCAGGACCGGCTGTGGGTGAAGAAGGGGAAGCAGCGGCGGAAGCTGGTACGGAAAGAGGATAATGAGACGATGGAGACCTGAGGGTCTTCATCTTTTTTTATAGGAAATGCAGGTGTATGATAATTCAGTAGACTAGATAGAGAGAAGGAGTGGCGGATATGTTGCCTAAGGAGAAAGTACATAAGTTAAGAGAGTGGATGGCGGAGCGCGGGATAGAGGCTTGTGTGGTATTAAGCGGGGATGCGCACATCAGTGAGTATGAGGGGGAGCACTGGAAAAGCCGCCGCTGGATTACCGGCTTCACCGGTTCCGCCGGAACGGCTGTGATCACGCTAACGGATGCTGGCTTGTGGACGGATGGCAGGTACTACATTCAGGCGGAGCGGGAGCTGGAAGGCTCGGGCATCCGTCTGTTCCGTATGGCTGAACCGGGCGTCCCGCAATGGGATGAATGGCTGGCAGAGCAATTGCCGCAAGGCGCACGTATGGCGGTAGATGGCAGAACGCTGTCCGTATCCGCTATGAAGGGCTTGCAGGGCAAGCTCGCGGAGAAAGGGATTCAGGCGATTACAGACGTCGACCCGGTAGGGGCGATCTGGACGGACAGACCGGCCATTCCGGCCGAGCCGCTAATGCTGCATGATGAACAGTATGCGGGCCTCAGCCGGGTAGATAAGCTGGAGCAGGTCCGGCAGGCGATGAAGCGTAAGGACGCTGATTATTATGTGCTGTCCGCGCTGGATGATCTGTGCTGGCTGTTCAACATCCGGGGACGGGATATCCCGTTCAATCCGTATGTGACTGCTTTTGCCATAGTAGGGGTACATAACGCAATATTGTTCGCCGGAGGACATAAGGCCACCCCGGAAGATAAGGATACGCTGGCCAGGGATGGAGTGGAGATCAAGGAGTATGAGGACATCCTTCCGTTCCTGCAGGCGCTCCCGGAAGCGGCTTCGGTGCTGTACGATCCGAATAAAACCGGATATAGCCTGGCGGCTGCCATCCCGGAATCCGCTTTTATTATGGAAGCGCCGGGTCTTGTGGTGGCCCTTAAATCGATTAAGAACGAGGTGGAGATCCGTAATATCCGTGATGTCTATTTGAAGGATGCCGTTGCCCTTGTAGGATTGTTCAAATGGCTGCAGGAGACCGTCCCCGTGCGTCCGGTGACAGAGGTGGAAGCAGACCAGAAGGGGCTGGAGCTGCGCCGGCAGCAGCCGTTATTCGCTGAGCTGAGCTTTTCCAGTATCTCTGCCTACGGCGCGAATGCTGCGATGATGCACTACTCGCCGTCCGCCGACCATCCGGTGCTGTTGGAAGCTAAGGGATTGTATCTGCTCGACTCGGGTTCACACTTCTTGAACGGGACGACTGACATTACCCGCACGCTGGTGCTTGGCGCGCTGACGGATGAGGAGAAGAGAGATTTTACACTAGTGCTGAAGTCTGTGATTGCGCTCTCTACGGCCAAGTTCCTCTATGGCTCCACCGGATCTACGCTCGATATTCTTGCCCGTAAGCCGATGTGGGATAATGGCCTGGATTATAAGTGTGGAACCGGACATGGTGTGGGCTATTACTCCAATGTGCATGAAGAGCCGCAGCGGTTCAGCTTCAAGCCGAATGAGGTCCGCCTGGAGCCTGGGATGATTATTACGGTAGAGCCGGGAGTCTATAAGGAAGGCCGTCATGGGATCCGTACGGAGAACACGCTGCTGATTACGGAGGATGTGACTACGGAGTTCGGAAGATTCCTGAAATTTGAAGACCTCTGTTATTTACCGATAGACCTCCGGGCGATTGAGCCGTCTATGCTAAACAGCGAGGAGCTGGATTGGGTGAACCATTATCATGCTGAGGTGTACGATAAGCTGGCTCCGCTGCTGGATGAGGAGCATCGGGCGTGGCTGAAGCGGGAGACGGGGGATTTGGTGTTGTGAGGAATAGCAGAATTGAACGGCGGAGACCTTGGGGTCTTCGTCTTTTTTATATGTTTTTGGAATTTGTTTCAGACAAAATATGACAAAAACCCGGCGTAAAGTTAACTTTCCGGGACCCTGTTAAGGAAGTAATAGACATTTTCGCGAAAAAAATGTAACATCCTTGTTGTGAGTCTTCTGAATAGGATTAACTGGGGAGGGAGTAATAATCTAACTATAAGTTAAAGTGTATGGATTGAACTGGGGAGAAGGAGATGGAATATGTATTCGAAGAAATTAAGAACGGCAGTTTCCATGGTTATGGTCGTATTATTATCGTTTTTAAGTGTGCTTGAGGTATCAGCCGCCCCGTTCAGGGCAGGGGTAGTCTCTAACGACAGGCTCCCGGACGGGACACAAAGGATTACGGTCAATAGTGTAGTAGATGTGACTTATAGCGATCTTAAGGTTCTAAATGAGGTTAAGTTCGTACTTATGAAAGAAGATGCCCAGATAGCCAGTAAGGTGAAGGCGAGAAGTGAAGCCAAGCTGACTGTGCTGGATGCAGTGTATACTTCTATGGAGTACAATTATCTTTCTTTTGAAGGGCTGGCTGCCGGTGAGGAATATTCTCTTCATGCCGAATATACGGGCGAGCAGGGGCTGGTGGTGACACCCCCGCAGAGCATCCGGGTGCCTTCAGCTACGGGGATTGAAATCTCTGTAGAACGGATGACTAAGGATTCCAATACATATGAAAGTGCTACACAATCGGAGATCCGCAGCGATGATAAGAATGTAAGGCTTACCATCCTGAATAATGGTGTTCCGCTTGTGAATGGGTCTGTGGCGGTATGGATGAATTATCAGTCTTACAACTATACCACGGATGCGAACGGACAGATTCAGCTTAGGGATAATCATCAATTATCTATGAATAGTCCGGTAATGTTCGTATTGCTTAAGCAGGGAAGCGAACAGTATGAGGCTAAGCCTATCTATGTAACTGACCGGGAGCAAGCGGGTACATATATGGTGGCTGTCCGTTATCTGGATGCCAAGGGGAAGCTGTTCACTCAGCCGTTCCTGACTAACTCCGGACTCAGTGGAATGGTGAATCAGTTTGCTGTACCGGGATATACGGTGCTGGTATTCAGAACGGGAGAGGTGTCTGGAGACTATAAAGCTTATATAGCCACTGAGGACCGTGAAGCTTACATGTTCCAGCTTCCTGCCTCTTCATTGTACGCAACGGAAGACGGGCTACACAAAGAAATCATCAAAGATGCCAGTGACTACAGCCGGATCAGCTTCCGTGCCTCCTTGGACGGTGAGCCTGTATATGTAGAGAACTATTCTCTCATTGATAATACCAGGTACAAGCAGATTGGCGATGCGAGAGGTGCTAAGCTCTTTTTCGGGCAAAGTATCTATCTTGAGAAGAATAAGGAATATGAATTCACGTCGCTTGCTAGAAATCGTGATACCGGCGTCAATATCTTATTCCGCAATAAAATCACGCCGACTGAAGCAAAACATGAAATATTCTATGATGGACATTCCCGGGATTTCAGCAAGCTGCAACTTCAGATACCGGCTATGGGGATGGGACGTGGTAAAATAAACATCTCTTATCTGAACGAAAGATATAACTATAACCAGATCAGTATGAATCTTGCTGTAGGCGATCATCTGTATGTACCTAAGGGTGAAGAAATTCACCGCTTGACGGCAAACACTACTTTTGGCGGTGCGGATTCTAACAGCAACCCGAATGAACTTGTATTGAGTTCATACTTCACTCCGGTTGACGATGAGTATACGATCCGTGGAGGCAGTACTTATAAGGCCGGAATCAGCTTCCGGGTTCCGGGTTCCAATTATTATGACGAGGCTGAACTCCGCAATCAGGTAGTTCTGGGCGAGAGTGTAGATGTTCTGGTGAAGGTGACAGATGAGTACGAGAATCGTCTTGATCTCAGCAGTAATTATAAGCTGGTCATCACAGATGAGAGCGGTGCAGTGATCTCGGATGACTCTCTGTATTGGTCTACTGAGGAACAGGAAGGCAATCCGCAGCGAATCAACATGCGGAATTGGAAGCCTGCCAAATCAGGCACGTATAAGGTTCAATTATTCCCAAACACCTGGATAAATAATGGTTATGTTCAGGGGGACTTACTGAGTGAGGCTGAGCTGAAGGTTCTGCCGAAGAACGAATTGGATATTGAGATTAGAGGCAATGACGGCAAGCTGGTGGATCTGGTAGACAAGCCATACCTGACCGTTGACCAGGCGCAGAAGGTAACGATTACTGTACGCCAGCATGATACGGGTGCCCAGGGGCAACCGGTGGCAGGAGTGCAGATCCGCCGTTATGAGGAGGTGCTTGGCACCACCGATGAGCAGGGAACGTTCACCATTCCGGCTGACAAGGCTTCTTATATAGGTGAGCTGTATTTTAAGAAGACTGATTATTTAGCTAAAAGTGTGTACGTAGCGATCATTGATCCGCAATCGCAGGCTGTCATCCGTGTACGGGGTCTCGATAAGGCGGAAGGCGGGAACTATGCGGGCGGGATTCCGCTCGATAATGCGAATATCCAGGCTATAGTGAAAAGAAGCGACGGAACTTCTGCTACCGCCTCTTCTTACATTCGCACTCCCGGATCACAGGGATTCCTGGTAGTAGATTCTCCTTCTGCCGTAGATGTTGATTTCATACGCTACAACAGAAGCCATAATGGAGTTGAGTCCAAATATGGTTACTACATGTATGGCTCCATTAACACAGAACCCGGCAAGGATTATTCGCTGGTGCTGGATGCAAGACAAGAGCTTCAGGAAGTCAGCAAGGTTCTATTAGATCAGCCGACAGACGAGCTGTATGTAGTGCGCAGGGATTTGCCAGGAGCTGATTACATTCCTTATGTGATCGACAGTAATCCTGCAGGTGAGAATTATTTCTACGCAACTCAAGGAACCTACAGCATGCTGGCACATACCCGGTCGGACACTTTTGTATACCATGATCAGGTGGTAATCGGTGCAGGAGACAATAGCTTGTCGATGGATGATAGTGCGTCCGCGCTGGCTACGCTGGTGGCGCCTGAATCGGGGACCATCTATGCGGTTAAATATACGACTGCGGGCCAATCGACACTCCAGGGCTATGCGTTCAATGCCAATCAGGTACAAGTTACCCCTGGCGATGTAGTAGTATCTGTAGACCAAATCAAGGGTGCCATCGAATACCAGTACGATATTCATTTCGCACCTGGAACGCTGCAAGCAGGCACACTAACCCAGATTGCGCCACCGGCCTTGAAAGGGCTGGATATTGTAGGGTTGCAGAATGGAAAATTAATCCGGCCCGCAGGTACGACCTTGCTTGAGATTGGACTGGTCGATACGGCAGGCAACTCCATCGGACAAATCAAGAAGCCGCAAATTCTGGTTGCCAATGGCGGATCAAGCAGAGGCAGCAAGAGTCTGTCCCCGGACAAGGCTACCTATGAGCTTCAGGACGAAGCGGGGAAAGTGCTCTCTACAGAGACGATACAAGGCTACCCGCTAATGGCGGTCTCTTATAATTATGCAGATAACAAATTTTTGACGGACGGTACTTATGTGATCAAAGCTTCGATGACTATTGATGGACAGACCTATACCCTGGACAAAAAAGTAATCCTGGAGTCGTCTGGAGGTACTGTGGTTAATCCGGCCCCGAACCCGCCGGGAAGCGATAATGGTGGTAGCGGCGGCAACACCGGTACGAATCCAAATCCTGCACCGGCACCAGGAGGAAGCGGGCCAGGAGCACCTGGACCTGCAGCAACACCGGCTGCTCCCGTTCCGGCTGCGGTAACAGGGAATGACGCGAATGTTCAGCAGCAGAATGACAAGCTGCAAGACTTGCTGAAGAATACTTCCGGCTCTGCAGCAGAGAAAGCCACGGCAGCACAGAATGCGCTGTCCAGCATTGCCGAGTCACTCAAATCGGCTAATACGCCTGCACAAGCTGAACAGAACAGTAAGAGTCTGTCTCAGGCCATGGATACAGCAGCGCAGCTGCTGGGAACTATTCAGGATTCCGCAGAGAAACAGAAGATTGTGAGTTCAATTACTCAATTGATAGGAAGTGCGCCTTATTTACTGAACAAGCTGGATAGCTCCAGCAAGGCAGTAGAGGTTGCCCAGGCCCTTATTAATAATGCGGCTGCGGTGCTGAATAACGCGCAGGGCATCAAGGCTGAAGAGGTTCAGAAGCTGAAGGATGCTGTTATTCATTCCAGCCAGGCCGCGCTTAACAAGGCTGGCGAAGTTACAATTGCCAAAGAAAATGTAACTGTAGAAGGAAATGCCGTCTCTTCACAGCTGGATTCGGGATTCATCAGCGCACATATTGAAACGGCCAAGCAGGCATTAGCATCAGTCGCTGGAGAGCTGACAAGCAAGCTTGGGGCCGGAACAGCTGCTGACCTGAAGCTGAGCCTGACGGTGAAGGTACCTCCGGTGGATAAAGGGGTTCATAAGCTCAACACCACGCTTCCCTCCGAGATTCTTACCCTGGTGCGGGAGAATGATATTGCCGGATTGAAGATTCAAATGGATCAGACGGCATTTACCATTGAGCCGGATACCTTCGGTAAGGTTGAGGCAGGCCAGAAGATTAATCTGGCAGCAGAAGTTGTACAGAATGCTGTGATTAACAAACCCCGTCAGGCAGAACCGCTGGCTAACATCCCAGTGATGGAATTCAGTGCTTCTGTTGACGGCCAGCCGGTGAAGAGCTTCGCTAAGCCGATCGATGTGACCTTTGATGTGTCAGCCATTGATATTTCGAAATATTCGGAGGCGAATCTGGAGAATCTGACCGTGTACGTCCTGAATGAGGAGAGTCTTACCTGGGAAGCGGTTGGGGGTAAATATGATCCTGTTACTCAAACTGTAACTGCGCCGAGAGGACACTTCAGCAAGTACACTGTGATGCTTGGAGCTGCTGTATTCACAGATGTGCCTGCCAGTCACTGGGCAGTGAAAGAGATCAACTACCTGTTGACCAAGGGAGTCCTGGACGAAGGCGGAGCATTTGCTCCATCTGACAAGATTACCCGTGAGCAGTTCGCGGCAATGATCGCCAGAGCTTACGGACTGAATGGTGAGGGAATGGTCTTGCCGTTTAAGGATATCAAGACAACGAATCCTTATGCGGATGAGATTGCTGCAGCTTACGCAGCAGGGATCATTAACGGTAAATCACCGGCAGCTTTTGACCCTGAGGCAACCATCACCCGTGAGGAGATTGCAACGATGCTTGCACGGGCACTTACAACGTATAACGGCAAATCGGCTGTTGCCCAGCCGGAAGCATTGATTGCCTCCTTCACAGATGGAGCCAAAATATCGAAATGGGCGGCATCCAGTGTGGCATTGACCAAGAGTATGCATCTGTTCGAAGGCTTCGGGGATCAGAGCTTCCGTCCTGCCCAGACCGCCAGTAAAGCAGAGGCTGCGGCCTTGATCTACCGGTTATATCAGTTGAAATACTGAATGATATCTAAACTCAAAAAAGCAGCGGTTCTCCCGGTATTGGAGAATCGCTGCTTTGTGTTGTGGTCAAAAGTCTGAGCTGTATAACTACAGGATCACTCCCGCCTCCGCTCAGGAATCACAAAGGATACCGTAGTGCCAACTTCGGGCTGGCTGCGGATGACGAGGCCTTCGCCGTAGAGCTGAGTCAGGCGCCGGTTGGTGTTCAGCAGGCCGA
The DNA here is from genome assembly GCF_037975325.1 of Paenibacillus sp. FSL P2-0136. Taxonomy (NCBI): domain Bacteria; kingdom Bacillati; phylum Bacillota; class Bacilli; order Caryophanales; family Paenibacillaceae; genus Paenibacillus; species Paenibacillus sp. FSL P2-0136. The sequence continues at coordinate 5,634,907 of NZ_CP150244.1, read as the reverse complement.
TGCCGCGGTGGGCCCGGAAGGTGTCGTCGAGCAGACGGGCCACCTGTTCCCCGCTCATGCCCTTGCCGTTGTCCTCCACTTCGAAGGAGGTGTATCCCTTCTGGCGGTGAATGCGGACCTGGAGCTTGCCTCCGGCTTTGCGGCTCAGCAGGCCGTGTCTGACCGCATTCTCCACCAGCGGCTGTAGGGTGAGCGGAGGAAGCAGCAGCTCGATGCCGGGATCAACCTCCCATTCGATCTGCAGACGTTCCTCGAAGCGGGCCTTCTCAATGAAGAGATAGGATTCTACCAGCTCCAGCTCATGGGATAATCCGACGAGCTGCTGGGAGTTCATATAATCGAAGCTGATGCGCAGGTAGGAGGAGAAGGCTTCTCCGAGATCGCGCATCTTCGGCTGGTCGAATTCACTCAGCGCCATCAGCGCGTTCAGCGTGTTGAACAGGAAGTGCGGCTGAATCTGAGCCTGCAGGTAAGCTGCCTCCATCCGCAGGCTCTGGTTGATGGACTGCTTCAGTCCGGTCAGCGAGCGGACCCGGTACTTCAGCTCCAGCGCGTCCACCGGCTTGGCGACATAATCGTTGGCTCCGGCCAGGAAGCCGGTGTAGATGTCCGCCGGCTGGTTGCGGGCGGTGAGCAGCAGGATCGGCAGCTCCGAGAGGGAGAAGCGCTGCCGGACGATCCGTGTTAATTCATAGCCGGACATATACGGCATCATCACATCGGCGATCAGCAGATCCCACGGCTCGGTGCCAAGCAGCTCCAAGGCTTCCCCGGCGCTGGTGGCGGTGACCAATTGATAATGCTCTGCCGAGAGCATGCTGGAGAGCACCTTCAGATTGACCGGATCATCATCGACAGCTAGGATCAGAGACTTGGCCGACTGAGTGGCGTCCTGTATCTGCGGCGGAGCCGTTAACTCTATAGGGACTGTGAGATTGCGGATATCGGACTGTTGTAATAGCAGCCGGTTCTCCTCAAGCAGCAGTCCCTTCAGATCCGGGTTGTCCGGCTGCCTTGCGGCATCTGTATCCTGACCCGTCCTCTCCCGGGCCCCGGCAGAGGAGGCCAGTGGAAGAGTGAAGGTGAACACGGACCCTTTTCCCGGCTCAGAGTCTAGTGTAAGGTCTCCCCCGTGCAGCTCCGTCAGCTGCTTGCTGATGCTTAAGCCCAGACCGATGCCGCCTCCGTCAATGATGCCTTTGCTGCCCTGTTCATAGGGCGAGAAGATCCGCGCCTGCGTCTCCTTGTCGATCCCTGCCCCGGTATCGGCTACACTAATCCAAGCAAGCTTGCCGTCGTTAACGGCGGAGACGGTGACTGTTCCGGCCTGCGTGTATTTGATGGCATTGTGCAGCAGGTTATACAGAATCTGCACAATCCGCTTCTCATCGCCCCAGACCGGGGGCAATGAAGCGGGCAGCTCATTACGCAGCTGCAGGCGTTTGCCTTCGATCATGAATTCGAACATCCCCAGTACGCCCGAGACCAGTGAACCCATGGCCAGCGGCTCACGCTGCAGCACAATCCGCTTCTCCTGCAGACGGGTCACATCGAGCAGATCGTTAAGCATCAGGGACATCCTGTGGCTGATCGTAATGAGCAGCTCCAGATCCTTAGAGCTCTGTTCGTCCAGCACCTGTTGTTCCTTGGAGGCTACAGTCTGGGCAATGCTGATAATGCCGTGCAGCGGTGTCCGCAGCTCATGGGAGGTATTCGCCAGGAATTCGTCCTTCTTCTGGTCGCTCTCCTTCAGTTGCTGGTTGAGCAGCCGGTTCTCCTCTGCATTGCGGAAGTACCGCTTGAACCAGTAGGAGGAGAAGCCAATAATTGCGGCAATGACATCTATAGGATAATATAGGATACTTCCCTTGGCATTGGATTCCATGGCCCCGCCAATGACGCTGGAGCCGATAGCGGCGGCAGCAAACAGCAGGAAGAAGGAATCCTGCTCCTGCCGCATCACCATCCGGCCGATAGAATAGATGACTCCGGCTACCGGAAACAGGTAGAAGACGGAGAAGAAGGGTCTGGCATAGACCACGTAATGTGCCGGTAAGATCAGAACATAGGCGGTATAGACCAGGAGACCCAGCAGATAGATTTTGAACAGACGGCCGGGGCGCTCGTAGGCAGAGAAGCTGCGCGTCAGCAGTAGCATGAACAGGGACAACGCAGGATAGGCCAGCATTTTGAGCTTCAGTGCCCAGGTATAGTTAATGGGGAACCAAAGCAGGAGAATCGTATCGTTATCGGCTACAATGGTAGTTGCTACTGCCATCAGCAGGAGGAAGAAGAGCAGGAACGCCCGCTGCTTCCGGTTAAAAAAGAATAAAATCCCCGCATACAGCGCATGCAGCAGCATGATCATGAACGCCACCAGCTGGAAGCCGAGTGAATACATCCGCTCGCTATCCACCGCTGCTTGGGAGCCGAAACGGATCGACCTCACAATCCCGCCCTCCAGCGGATGGTCGTAGTTGGCTGCCCGGACGAGGAGAACAATCTCCTGTCTTCCCGGATTCTCGTAGGCTGCGGTGTAAGAGACCGCCTTAGGGATATAGTCCCCGCTATCCGTGGACAGCTTCCCGAAGCTGGTCTCTCTCTGCTCGTTAATATCGATGCTGGAGGTGGCCTGAATCCGCTGAATCCAGAAGCCGTAAGGCTCGGTCTGTGACGGATCTATAAGGATACGCAGCTTGTATGTACCATAGCCCAGAGAGGATTGCTCCCCTTCCGGGAAGCCGCTGCTCCAGTCACCGGGAACCAGGACAACATGCGGTGTGGCCGCAGCAAGTAGGGCGGAATCCTCATAGCCCAGGAGCTGGCCGGGATAGAACTCCCATTCTCCATCCAGCTGGATGGACGGGGAATTCACGAAGTCCCAGCCCCGCATATCCAGCACACCTTGCTGTGCCTCGGGATGCTCAGACGCCGTATTGGCATTGAACCACAGATAGCGCAGACTGATCAGAATGGTTAAGTAGAGAAGCAGCAATAGGGCATGCTTAGGGTTGAATCTGGCTTTTGCCTTCATTAGGTGTGTACTCATCGAGGTTATGTTCATCATACGGTTTCAATTCGACATCTGTGATAGTTATCCTGCTTACCCCCAGATGCCAATTAGCAGAATTCCGCAGAAAATGACGACCGAGCATATCATCCGCCGCAGGCCCTGCCGCTCCTTCAAGAGCAGCACACCGAGGAGCGTAGCGAATATGGTTCCGATCTCTCTCAGCGGGCTGATGTGGGCGAGCGGTGCTTGCTGAAGTGCGAACAGGAACAGCAGATAGGAGCCCGGATTCAGCACGCTGCCCAGCAGGATGGTGAATTTGTTGCGGCGCCACTCTTCAAGCAGCTTCCGCGATCTCAGGACCGCGGGGGTCAGTCCGGCCACGAAGCCGATATTGGTTACCTCAAGCAGCGCCAGCGGCGACATATGCTGAAGGTTCAGCTTATCGACGAACACGTAGCAGGTGGTGCATAATCCTACGCAGAGGGCCATGAGTATCGGTGTGTAGTAGCCTAAGGTGGTGCCGGAGCCGGAGGAAGCCGGGAGGCTTCTTCTTGCGCCGATTCCGCTGAGGACAGCGAAGCCGCCGAGCATGCAGCAGATCCCGATCCAGCCGTAGACAGACAATGATTCCTTCAGAAAAATAACGCCGATCAACGGGATCAGCAGTGTGCTCGTTCCCCGCATTACCGGGTAGATCTGGGACAGGTCGCCCATCTCATAGGTTATGGATAAAAGCCAGGAATATAAGGCCTGCAGCGCCACAGACAGCAGCAGCAGGGCGTAAGCACCGGCGGCCAGCGGCTGTGTCCACAGCTCGATAAGCAGGACCGGCAGCAGCAGCACTGTGGAGACCATCATGATCGACCACAGGAAGATGCTTTTATTCAGGCTTCTTTTGGTGAACATGCTCCACACCGCGTGGCACATTCCGGAAGCCAGCACCAAAAGAATTGGCAGCAGCATGGATAGTCAACCCCTCAGGAAGTAGTTAGTGTTGTGAATCGGCAGCAGAGAGAGGTGTATGGGCAGGCTGTTCAGTGCACCTGGAGCCGTCTGCCAGCCGGAGCCAGGTATCGAAGGACGGATGGTCCTGCTCTAGACGGATGACGCGCGCGCCCCGCTTGAGGTTGTCGTGCCCGTAAGTATTATAGCCGGTTGCCCGGCCATAGCTGAGGCGGATGCCATGCAGCGTACCGGTGAAATCATTGATATGGTCATGTCCGCAAAAGGTGCCTGCCACATCGCCCATCTCTACGAGCGTAGCGAATAACCCTGAATTCAGAACCGGAGCACAGACCCGTTCATACTTGTGTCCATAACAGACTTCGGTGTTCCACATCTGGTCATATTCGGGCAGCGGGATATGGAAGAACGCCAGCGCAGGCCGCTTCGCTTGACCTTCTCCGGGATTCAGCCGCGCAGACTGCTCTGCCAGCCAATCCATCTGGTTGCGCCGGACCCAGCTATACCCGGGAATCTGTTCCAGCGGAGAGTAGGCACCCGTATCGAGCATATAGAGGATGGCTCCCGCATGATTGCCCGCGCCCTCAATCTCCAGGACGTAATTGCTTGAACCGGCAAGCTCCGCCGGACCAGCCTCAGCCAGACACTGCGGAGACTCCTGCGCAATCTCCATCAGCTCGCTGTAGGTCACTCCGTTCTCCGTGTCGTGGTTGCCGAATACGAACGCCCAAGGCACACCGGAATTCACTACAGCAGCCACGGCATCGCGGAAGGCCTGCTTGGGGTCCTGGCAAGTCAGCTCGCCTTCACGGACCGGCCCCGTATAGATCGTATCCCCTGTGAAAATAACCAGGTCCGGCTGCTCCGCCTCCAGCACCAGCTCCATCAGCTCCCGGGTCTGCTGATCCTCTGCTCTTCCATCCATCCAGTGCAGGTCGGTGAACTGTACGATGGTGAAGGTACCGTCTGGCCGAAATGATAATTTACTGTTCATGCGGAAAATCCCCTCTCTTGTCAATCCGATTATGGGTTAAGCGGTAAGGCGTGTGGTGATGTAATAGTGCGGTGTTTGTTGATTCACTGTGTTGTTGATTCGTGTTTCTTTATGTTGTTTCATGTTGATTTTAGGCTCGGATGGTTATTCTGTCAAGCTTCATTTCGTGCTGGTTGTATTCTCTGCAATAGAATTAGCACGAGATTAGGCAAAAGCTCATTCTGCTGTAGTTCATACATTAGATTTCACTAATATAGCTTCAAAACCTCTTCTTAGCAGAATTCTAGTGTACAAAGTGCAGCAGAGGCTATTTTTCGGAAGATTTTGGAGTAATCTGCTGTATAAAGTACAATGTGTGTCACACCGACATGCCTACCAAGGATGTTTCTGTGGCAAGGGGTCCACATTGACAAGTGGAATTCAGATTCATATACTGGTGAAAACAACATCAATGCACTAGAAACAACATTCCAACTAGAGCTACCCAACATACATTTTTTTGTACTAACTAGTAGAGAATCAGAAATAAATAAGTGATTTCATTCCATAAATATGGTATGAAGCTGCGTTCATAGCAAAGCAACAGGGATAAGTGTATTCTGTGCAACTAAAAACAGTGGAACGGGTGGGCTTCCTCTTCTAATTGTAGTTCGTACAACTAAATTTTCCCGGATGGGCGAAAATCCAGATATAGAGGCATTTTAATTGCAGGAACTACAACTAAACGGAGATTTGGCAGCACATAAGGCGATTTAGTTGTACAAATTGCAATTAAGCCTCCCCCTTGCACACTAAACGGGCGCGGTAAACCCTCAGCAAGCCATTAGTTAGTTAAAGTAATTAAAAGTACAATCACTATAAAATCTACAACGATTGGAGGAAGCATAGATGTCGCTGACCTATGAAGAACGCAAGCACACGATTCTGTCCCAGCTGGAGCTTGCGGGGAAGGTGCAGGTGCATTTTCTCGCGGAACGGTTCGGGGTGACGACGGAGACGATCCGGCGCGATCTCGACCGGCTGGAGAAGGAAGGGCGGCTGCGCAAGGTGTACGGGGGAGCGGTGCGAATCCGCTCGGAGAATCACGAGCCTACGTTCATGAAGCGCGCCCAGATGCATCTGCCGGGCAAGCAGGCTATCGGCAAGCTGGCAGCCTCGCTCATTCAAGACGGTGAGACGGTCATCCTCGACAACGGGACAACGACCCTTGAGATTATGCGCGCGCTTAAGGACCGTACACAGGTGACGGTGATTACGAACTCTGTTCCCGTGCTGAATTGTGCGCTGGAGCAGTTTGCGGGGAAGGTTATTTTTGCCGGGGGTGAGGTGAATGCAGGGTATCAGGCGGCAGTAGGGGGCACCGCGCATGATCTGCTGGGGCAGTTCAAGGTGAATAAGGCGTTCATCTCTGCCGGAGGGATCTCGCTCTCGGAGGGAATCACCGACTACCACCTGGAGGAAGCCCTCATCTCCCGCAAAATGATGGAACGGGCCGAGGAATCCATTCTGGTCGCGGATCATTCCAAATTCGGCATCACTACCTTTGCCCAGATCGCTCCGCTGGAGCATATCTCCATGGTGCTGACGGACAGCGGCTGCTCTGCGGAATGGAAGGATACCTTTGCCCGGCTGGATATCGAGCTGCTGACCGGGGCGTAACGCAGAGCTGTGCAATATAAATAGCGCCAATCCTTACACTTATGAAGTGTAGGATTGGCGCTATTTGTTATGACTATGGGTAGGGTCAGCCGATCCAGATCCGTTGCATGCTATGGTCGCCGGAGTTGGCACCGAGCATAATATCGAAGTCTCCAGGCTCGAACACGAGCTGATCATCCTGGCCATAGAACATGAGCATGTCTCTGGTGATCTCGAAGGACACCGTCTGCTTCTCATGCGGGGCAAGGGTAATCTGCTTGAAGCCCTTCAGCTCTTTGCCGGGACGGACCACACTTGCGGTAACATCGCGGATATAGAGCTGAACGGTCTCCTTGCCGGTAACCTCCGAGGTGTTCTCCACCTGGATGGAGGCAAGCACCTTGCCGTCTGCCGCAGTTTCTACCGTGAAGCCGCTATAGGCAAAGGCGGAATAGCTCAGGCCGTAGCCGAAGCAGAACAGCGGATCATTTGGAATATCCAGATAACGGGTTACATAACGCACATTTGGATACTGGGGATCATAAGGGCGTCCTGTCTGATAAGCGTTATAGTACACCGGAATCTGTCCCACGGAGTAAGGGAAGCTCATGGAGAGGCGTCCGGACGGGTTATAATCGCCGAACAGCACATCTGCAATGGAATTCCCCGACTCGGTGCCGAGGAACCAGGCCTGTACCAGCGCGTCACTTGACTCAAGCACTGGCGCAAGCTCCAGCGGACGTCCGCTGAACACAATGGTGACCACCGGCTTGCCGGTTGCCTTGAGGCGGTGGATCAGCTTCTCCTGATTGGCGGACAGCCGCAGGCTGGCCTTGCTGCCGCCTTCCCCGGTATCCTGCTGATTCTCGCCGACTGCGGCAAGAATGACATCGCAGTCCTTCAGCTGTTCGTAAGCCGCTTCGGAAGCATCCTCCACATCGAATACACCCTCCAGCATGCTTCCCAGCTCGCCGGTCATGGCTGTGAGCAGGTCCGCTGCCGGGATTTTGCCGGTGATGCCCGTGTATAGGGAGACCGCAGGGTCTTTCTCGGTACCGGCCCAGCCGCCAAGAACATTGATCGAGGTAGCGAAGGGACCGGCGAGGCCGATCTTCATGCCGCGCTTCAGCGGCAGGACTCCGCCTTCGTTCTTCAGCAGAACGATCGAGCGGGCGCCCATCTCGCGTGCCGCCTGAAGGTGCTCAGGACTTGGCTTATCGGCTTCGTCAGCTACAGGGTCGGCATCCTTAAACGGATTGTCGAACAGGCCGAGGGCATCCTTAAGCTCCAGTACCCGCGTAACCGCTTCGTCGATGAGGCGGAGGTCGAGCAGACCTTCCTGGACCAGCGAGGCAGCATGGTTCAGATAGTGGGTGGACATCATCTCGATATCAAGTCCCGCTACCAGGCTCTTCAGGGCAGCTTCACGTCCGTCTTGCGCTGCGCCGTGGGGCACCAGCTCGTTCACGGAGTTGAAGTCGGCGATGGTTACGCCATCGAAGCCCCATTCCTCGCGGAGAATACCGCGCAGGAGCTTGCTGTTGCCGCTGGACGGAATGCGGTCAATGGTATTGAACGCAGCCATCACCATAGCGACACCGGCATCTACTGCCGCCTTGTAGGCAGGAAGATAGAACTCGCGGAGCACGCCGGTGGACATGTCCACCGTGTTATATTCACGGCCGCCTTCAGGCGCGCCGTAGCCGGCGAAATGCTTCACGCAGGCAGCGATCCGCCCCGGCTCCTTCAGGTCCTTGCCCTGGTAGCCCCGGACCATGCTCTCAGTCACCCGGGCGTTCAGGTAAGGGTCCTCACCGGAGGTCTCCATGACCCGGCCCCAGCGTGGATCGCGTACGAGGTCGGTCATCGGAGAGAAGGTGAGGTGAATGCCGGCGGCAGCGCTCTCCCGCGCAGCTACTTCAGCGAACTGCTCACAGGCATCAAGATCGAAAGAACAGCCTATGGCGAGCGGAATCGGCAGAATGGTCCGGTAGCCGTGAATGACATCGGCCATGAAGATCAGCGGGATCTTCAAACGGCTGGATTCCAGATGCCGGGTCTGCAGCTCAATGACATTCCGTGCGCCGATGCCGTTCAGAACGCTTCCGATGCTTTTGATTACCTGCGGCTCGATATTAAGTTCTTTGAATGGACCCGTCAAATCCACGGTATCATCCAGACCCCAATAGTATGGACCAAGCTGGGTAAGCTGGGCTAACTTCTCGTCTAGTGTCATATCGTTCACGAGATCCTGGATAAACGGTTTAGTCATGGCTAACTCCTTCGTAAGCGTACTGAAAGTTATTGTGTTACATAGATATGCAGCTGATATGCAGCTCATCGCCGGGCAGGCTCAGCAGGTGATTCTTGGCAATGCTTACCGCGCCCGGGCGGTATGGATTCGGTAGTACCTGACCGGTAACAGCAACGCCTGCTGCCTGCACTTCCGGGGTGCGGGCCTCACCTGCGCTAATGTGATAGACGAAGGTCATCTTCTTGCCGAAGCACTCATAAGTGAAGCGCAGGCCGTCAAGGCTGGCCGGAAGGACCGGATCGATAATCAGCTCTTCTTCACTGAAGCGGATACCCAGAACGGCTGAGATCAGCTGATTAAGATAGATCCCGGGACCGCTGGAGTACAGCCGCCAGCCGCCCTTCACTTCTACGCTGCCGTCACGCAGCTGGTCGAAGTTCTCCTGATAGCTGTAGCGGTCAGGGAAGTCGCCGTCCGAGCTGCTGAAGTACATATTACTCTGGCGCAGCTGGGCATTAGGCACACTCTGCCGGATGTTGATCGGGTTGATCTGGAACAGGCCATCCCAGGTACGCTTCGCTTCGCCCAGCTTGGCGGAAGCTTCAATATAGCGGATATGGGCATGTACATATTGCAGGCTGATCTCACGGCCGACGCTGGCTGCTTGCTCCGCACGGCGGAAGATGGTGCTTACGCCGCCTTCATAGCGGGCAGGACGGTCCATCAGGCGCACGCCGTCCGGGCAGTTCAGGTGCTCGTCGATCAGGCGCAGGTTCTCTGCCGCCTGATCCGGAGTAACCAGCTCCGCAATAATACTGCGGGTCATAGGTAGTAACCGGTAATGAATGCCGGTCTCTGTATCCAGCGGATGAAGCATATAATCAATGCTGCCGTCCTCCTGGAAGTAAGCGAAGCCGGCGATCACGCCGTCTTTGATCAGAAGGGTACGGAACGATTCCTTCATCTCTTCGGCCATAGCTGACAGGCTGGCGGAGAATTCAGGATCGGCAGAAGTCACCTGGGACAGATTGCGGATCACCTGGAAGGCGAGTGCGACCGTCCATGCGCTAACCAGCTTGGTCTTGAGCGCTTCATTGGCAGGCTGCAGGGTGTCATCCCAGTCGCCGCCGGCATAGTTGATCAGAGCTGTGCCCGGTACGAAGCGTTCACGGATTGTCTCTACAGCAGCCTTCACGTGTTCGAGGACTGTCTCGGTCTGCTGGCTTGGCTGAGCATCCGCCAGATGGTGATAACCGATTTTCTCGTTAAGAATCGTGTAGTCTCCGGTAGCCATGATGTAATCGCTGATGCATTTCAGCGGCCAGAGCACGACGTCGCCATGCCATTCATGAGCCTGAACCGGATGCTGGTCGAACATGAACCATTGCGGCCATTCCTTGCTCTCCCACAGCTGATGCGAATAGATCTTCAGCAGAACGTTGCGGGCCAGCTCATAATGCTGGGTCATCAGGAAGTATTCCATCGGCCCTTGACAGACATCGCGTGTACCCCAGGCTGCTCCGCCCGGCTGTTCAAGGCCATGCGGCATGATGAAGTGGGTCATCGCATTATGGGTGTACCACCATGCGGTCTCATTCAGAATGTCGATCCGTGACTGCTCCGCGCCATCCAGCTCCAGCTGGAAGCCGGAAGTGAACGAAGCGTAGAATTCGTTAAACGCTGCCTGTTCCTTCTCCAGTGTGTAAGGTGCCGCCAGTGGATTAGCATCTGCTGCTGTAAGTCTGCCCTGAATCACAAGCTGGAAGCCGGAGGACTGCGTTACCGACAAGGTGAGCAGAGTGCCGTTGCGCGGTTGTCTGTCGGCAAAGAACATCCGGTCATCGCTGTAGGTATATGCGGTTCCCGGCAGCTGGATATCGAAATGCAGGCCCGGATAAGGAAGCTTCTGAAGTAATGCTTCATCAGGAAGAAGCTGCAGGATGCTGTCCTTCTCTTCCACCCGTACCGGATGCTGGAATTCATGCTCGCCCATGACCAGCTGGTTCGTGATCAGATAATCATAGGATTTGCCCAGCTTCGAATGTACCTGCAGCGCGACATCCGGCTGGCCTGCTGCTGCGATCGAAGTAACGGTCAGTACATCGTCTTCCAGCTGATAATGCCATTTCGCAAAATTCACGCCCATCTCGTAAGCCGCAGGCAGTGTAAGAATCCGGTAAACCCCGTCCATGCGGACATAGATCCGCTGACCGCTATTGCGTTGAATGTTCAGCAGGCCGCGCGGCGTAGAGAGCCCTTTATGGAAAGAGGTATTCCCCACCACGGTCTGACCGTTGAAAAGACCGTACATATAGTTAGTGGAGGAGATCAGGTTGTTGTCTACCTGCTTGTCGCCCAGCAGCGAGGTGATAATATGGCCATGCGGACGTTCCACAAGCAGCTCCTTAGGCTGCAGAACCACATGGACATGCCCGTCTGTGAAGAAAGAGAGCAGCTGGCCGTTCTCTATCTCCTCAAGCTTCCGGTTAGGGAAGGTGTCATCAATCTCGGCCTGTGACCACTGTGGGGAGACATAAGGCTTGCCGATGTCGTCACTCAGCACAGGAACATCCCGGCTTGGCACGGCTTCCTTGCTGCTCCAGTCGATCTCTGCATAAGCTGCCTGCAGCTCAGCCTGGAATTCAAGCCCGGTTACAGCAGCCGGATGATTCGGACGGAACAGGCCGTAGAAGGCGAATTCAACGGGAGCCGACAGGACCATAGTCTCGGTCTGGAGTGCGGTATAAGCCAGCTCGTATTGATAATTACGGTTCTGCAGATTGCCAGCAAGCGCCTCAGGCACATAGCTGCCTTTATAGGAAATGCCGAAGAATTGCATACCATCCGTGGAGTAGCCTACTGTCCGCGAGCCGACTACACCCTGCTGAAGATAAGGGAAGTTAGTTCCCTGCGGCTGGTTCTGGCGCGAGCAGACGGCGTAGCCCTGCGGGCCTTCCCAGATGCTGTGATCCAGATATTGGCTCATATACAGCTCATTAGCGAGAATGCCGCCTTTGTCTGCAATGCCTACATCCTGGCCATACACTACATCTACAGTCTCGCCGTTGCCGGAGAGCTGAAGCTGCCAGAACCAGATGCCGTCCTTGGCCGGTGCGAAGGTAACGCGGTAGCTGATTGCTTCTATAGAACCTTCAAAAATCAGTTTGTCATCGGTACGGGACAGCTTGGAGCCCGACTTAATACCTAGCAGCGGATAGCTCTGGATTCCTTGCTCCGTATATACGCGCAGATAGATATTATTGGAAGAGCCTTCTGCCGGATTACCCTGGAACAGATTAATAAGAGTGGAGCCCTGCGTGAATTCAAAAATATCTCCTGTAGGCAGGAATGTATACGACAGGTCATCCCGGGTTAAGGTAATCATGTTCATTTGTTGTTTGAATATCATATCGAGCCTCGCTTTCCAGTGCTTAAGTTAGGACATGAAATCGATCAGAACGGGGGAATTCATCATCAGATGTCACAAAAAATGGCTGACATGTCCATGTAAAGAATAAATAGAAACGTTTCCATAGGCGATACATTTCGAGTTTAGACTTTTGACTGAAAAAAGTCAATTATCTATAAAAAAAACGGCTTTTCATCTATTATGTACAGCGAAATGTAATTTTATTACTTGTTATTTAAAAATAAAAAATGTTTGACAGCGTATACAAGGAAGGAGTATGCTCTGAGCAGGGGAAACACAAAGAAATAATGGAAACGTTTCTATATGGTCGAAAAGGGTTAATTAGTTGCAGTAGAATGCTTAATTAGTTGCAGTGGAATGCAATGTTTAATTTGGAGGTGGGTTCATTGGCAAGATTTGTACAATCGGGCGGAAATGTTGTCCGGGAATTATTGAAGAACAAAGTGCTGTATCTCATGCTGCTGCCTGTCATTGTGTATTTTGCTGTGTTTCATTACGCGGTAATGCCTGGCGCTTACGTGGCATTCGTAGATTACAAGCTCAACAAAGGGATCTTTGGCAGTGACTTTATCGGACTCAAGAATTTCGAGTTCCTGATTCAGAACGGAGACCTCTGGAATATCACCAAGAATACTTTGCTCTACAATCTGGTGTTCCTTGCACTGGGTAACATCATCCAGATTGTATTTGCCATCATGCTGTCGGAGATTGCAGGCAAGTGGTTCAAGAAGATCTCCCAGTCGGTTATTCTGCTTCCGAACTTCATCTCGATGGTTATCGTCGGTGTGTTCGCGTATAACCTGTTCAATTTCAACTCCGGGTTTATCAATACGATGCTTACCAGTACGGGCTTAGACAAGATTGAGTTCTACTCCGACGCTGGAATCTGGAAATACATCATTGTAGCATTCAAGATCTGGGCAAGTACCGGTTACGGTATGATTGTCTATCTGGCAGCTATAACGGGGATCAACCATGATCTTTATGAAGCAGCCTATATGGACGGTGCCACTACCTGGCAGCGTATCCGTTATATGACTCTGCCGATTCTGAAGCCAACCTTCATTCTGCTCCTCCTGTTCGGTATGGGCGGAATTCTCAAAGGCTCCTTCGACCTCTTCTACAATCTGATTGGAACAAACTCCGTGCTGTATCCGCAGACGGATATTATAGATACGTATGTCTTCAGGTCGCTCGTAGGACAATTTAACTTCTCCATGGGTGCTGCGGTAGGCTTCTACCAATCCTTATTCGGTCTGGTTCTGGTGCTTGTGGTTAACTTTATTGTGCGCAAGGTTGAACCGGACAGCGCGTTGTTCTAAGACAAGATAAGAAACAGGGGTGTTAATATGGCAAGTAATACTATTAAACAGGATTCAGGCAGCATTTTCATTAAGGTGATCAGCTACATTTGCATCTCCGTATTTGCCCTGTTCTGTGTGTTTCCTTTTGCGCTGATGATTTCATCCTCCTTCATGAATGAGCAGGAGATTATCCGCGAGGGGTACAAGCTGATACCGAATGAGATCTCTTTCAAGGCCTATGAATTGTTGCTCAGTAACTCCTCCAAGCTGGTGGATGCTTATCAGGTAACGATCTTTATCACAGTCGTCGGTACGGTGCTCGGGCTGTTCATGATGTCCATGGCCGGATTTGTCCTGAACCGCAAGGATTTCAAATACCGTAACTTCTTCTCCTTCCTGATCTATTTCACCACCTTGTTCAGCGGAGGATTGATTCCGACTTACATTCTGATGGTTAAGCATCTGCACCTCAAGGACAATCTGTTCGCCATGATCCTGCCGGCGGTGGTAGGGGCGTGGTCGATCTTCCTGATGCGTAACTTCATGAAGGCGATCCCGGATTCCCTGTATGAATCAGCGACGATTGACGGCGCAGGCGATTTCCGCATCTACTGGCGGATTTTCATGCCGCTGGCGGTTCCGTCACTGGCAACGATCGGACTGTTCTCGGCACTGGGCTTCTGGAATGAGTGGTACAACGGAATGCTGTACATGGACACTCAGAGCAAGTTCCCGCTCCAGTACTTCCTGCAGCGCATGATCAACCAGGCGAATATGGGCAGTCTCATCAACTCGGGGGCGGTCATTAATACAGCCGATCTGCCGACCCAATCGATCAAAATGGCTACAGCCGTGCTGGCCACAGGCCCGATCATTCTCCTGTATCCATTCATTCAGCGTTACTTCGTAACCGGTCTTACCATCGGTGCTGTCAAGGGTTAATGGACGCCTGCTTCAAATGAAGGGTGTTTGTTATAGATGCAAAAACCATAATATAGAAAAGAAAAGGGAGGCTTACCGAATGAAAGGTAAAAAGATTGCTTCTTCTCTAGCCGCTGTCCTCATGCTTACTGGAGTGCTATCCGCTTGTTCGTCAAGCAATAATGCAAATGGTGGAAATACAGGCTCGTCGAACACTCCATCCACTTCCACTAATTCCGGAGGCGTAGACACTTCTAAGGAAGCGAAGCTGACGTACTACCTGTGGGGCAGTGAAGGAGTTACCAATAAAGACATTCTGGCTGAGATTAACAAGAAGCTTAAGGCCGATCTGAATACTACGCTTGAAATCAAATATATTGACTGGGGTGACGTAGCGACCAAGTATCCGCTGCTGTTCGCTTCCGGCGAATCGTTCGATCTGTCGCATGCTTCTCCGGGTGCTCCTGTGTCTTACTACACTCTGGCTACTGAAGGTGCGCTGACCGACATTACCGACATGCTGGACAAGGTAGCGCCTAAGCTGAAAGCGGAGATTCCAGAATCCTCCTGGCAGAACACGAAGGTGGATGGCAAAATCTACGGCGTACCGAGTCTGTTCAGTGAATACACGCCTGCCGGTTATGCCTACCGTACTGACCTGCTGAAGAAATACGGCATGACTGAAATTAAGTCAATCGATGATATGGTTAAATACATGGATAATGTGGTTGCCAATGAATCCTTCCCGCCAATTAACGGTAAGGCTGAGGATGCACAGAACATGTACAGAATGCTCGTAGATACTACAGGCATGTGGCTGAACGCACCTGGTATCTCGCTTAATGAATTGAACCTGGTCACTAAGAGCCCAGAGGATTACAAGACTGTATTCCATCCAGCCTTCACCCAGGAATTCGAGGATTGGGCTGTGAAAATGCGTGAGTGGGGCGACAAGGGCTACTGGGGCAAAGACGTTCTGTCCGCTTCCCTCGGCAGCAAAGACAACTTCAGAGCCGCGAACTCTGCGGGTTATCTGACTCATGCACAGGACTGGATCGGCCAGTATGGCGGAGATATCAAGGCGCTGCCTGATGCTCCTACAGCCTTCTATACTTTTGCTGAAGCCAATAAGAAAATCAAACGTAAGATGGGTGTAGACAACTCAACCGTTATTAGCGCCAATTCCAATAATCCAGAGCGTTCTCTGATGGTTATTGAGAAATTCATGACAGATGAAAGCTACTACAACCTGATGCAGTACGGTATTGAAGGCAAACACTATATCATTGAAGACGGCGTGAAGAAACAGCCTCCAGGCTTCAATGAGAAAACAGACGGCGGCGGCTTCTCGGCTTGGTCGCTCAGAAACGACAAGTTCGTGATTCCTAGTGATACTGAGAACCCGGTCCGTAAAGACCTGTTCACGGCATGGGATAAAGAAGCGATCGATGATCCGTACAACGGCTTCAGCTTCGACCCGGCTAATGTAACTACTGAAATTGCCTCGATCTCGAACGTGAATGCACAGCTTGGTATTCAGCTCATGCTGGGTAAAACAAACAAAGATCCAAAAACGGCTGTAGCAGAATACCGCGATCAGCTGAAAAAAGCAGGAGTTGACAAGGTCATTGCCGAAGTAGAGAAACAATTGGCAGATTTTACACCTGTTAACTAAAAGAATGTATAGGTTACAGGGGAGCTATATCTTATAGCTCCCTTACCTATAAATGGGGGAGTAGAGTGGACGTAAACATTAAGGATATCGCCAGGATATCCGGTGTCGGCATTTCAACAGTGTCCAGAGTGATCAATAACAAGGGTCTGGTGAGCGATGCCACCCGGGAGAAGGTACTGAGTGTCGTCAAGGAATATAACTATATTCCCAATTCCAATGCCCGAAATCTAAAGACAACCCAATCCAAGAATATTGCACTCATGGTAAAAGGGATTACTAACCCGTTTTTCTCCATTATGATTAAGGAGATTGAACGTCAGGTCAATCTGCGCGGCTATCCGTTTCTCATCCATCAGGTAGAGGACGGCACCGATGAGATCAACGCCGCCATTCAGCTGGTGAAGGAGAAGAATCTTAGCGGTATCATTTTCATGGGCGGTACCTATAACCACTCCGAAGAGAAATTCAAGCAGTTAACGGTTCCATTCGTACTCACGACCATCACCACCTCACAGGAAGTGGACCCGTCTATCTTCTCAAGCGTAACGATCGATGAATCCAAGGAAGCCTATAAGGCAACCTCTTATTTACTTTCACTTGGACACCGGAACATCGGCTTTCTCGCCAAATCCCCTTTACTGGAAGACACCACAGGCAGCCGCCGCCTTCTTGGCTACAAGATGGCGCTGGAAGAACATAACATACCTTATAATTCGGGATTCGTAGAGGATTGTGAATACAGCCCAAGCTCGGGCTTCAACGCTGCACGCAGACTGCTGAACCGCGACAGAACCGTAACCGCTATTTTTGCGGCCTCCGATACGATTGCGATCGGTGCGGCCAAGGCTGTGCTTACCGCAGGCTTATCTATCCCCGATGATATTTCGATCATCGGCTTCGACGGTATTGAGATGGCCGAATACTATCATCCTGCGCTGGATACGATCAGCCAGCCGGGCACTGAAATGGCGTTGTCGAGTGTGGGGGTTCTGTTCGACCTGATCACCAAACATTCAGCCCATCAGCATATTGTCTATGATGCGGTATTGCTCAAACGGGGTTCTTGCAAGATGATCAAGGGCCGGTAACAGCAGTGCGCTGACTATAAAACTAACTGGAGTTGATATTAAGGATGCAAGAATCTTTGAGAATAGGCACTTTGGTCCGTGGCGGCGAAGCCGTCCAGGTCATTCCGCAGATTGTGGAGCATGGCTTCGAATCCTTTCAACTGAATTTCTGGCAGACGATTGGCGATACCGATCTGGTGGAGGCGGCGGCCCGGATTCGGGAGCTGGCGGCGGAGCATCACTTCGTCATTTCTGCTGTCGGCATCTATGGTAATCCGCTTGGCGGCAACCCCGAGAGCGGGGATACCCTTGCGGGCTGGGAGCAGCTGATTGAGCACGCTCACTTGTTCGGGACGGACATTATCGGCGGCTTCACCGGACGGCTGCCCGGCTCGTCGATTGACGAGTCGCTTCCGAGATTCGCTGAGGTATTCGGCGAATTGTCGAAGCGGGCGGCAGACAAGGGTCTGCGGATTGCTTTTGAGAACTGTGCGATGGGCGGGAGCTGGCAGAAGGGCGACTGGAATATCGCGCATAACCCTACAGCTTGGGAAAAGATGTTCAACGCCGTTACGGCAGACAATCTCGGGCTGGAATGGGAGCCTGCCCACCAGTTGACTGCGCTGATCGATCCTATCCCGCAGCTGCGCAAATGGGTGGATAAGATCTTCCATGTGCACGGCAAGGATGTCACTATCGCCTGGGATATCATCAAGGAGTACGGAATTCATGGACCGAAGTCTTATGTATGGGACCGGACACCGGGCTTCGGGGATTCGAACTGGACGGATATTATTACCATTCTCCGGCAGGGCGGCTATCAGGGCACGATTGATATTGAAGGCTGGCATGATCCGGTCTATCAAGGGGAGCTGGAGATGACTGGCCAGGTCCATGCGTTGAATTACTTGAAGCATTGCCGGGGCGGCAATATGATCCCAAATCCGGTTGTATGAGTATAAAAAGAAAGACCTCATGGTTCACATCTGCTGATGTGGCCGTGAGGTCTTTTGGGTTGTAGGTATGTGATTAGATGAATCGCTTGATCGTCCAATAGGGGACGGTGAAGGTCCCTTTATTCGTTTCAATATGCAGTGCATCTGCGGAATGATCGATTTGGCATACTCCGGTGTACGTTTCTCCGCTGATCAAATGCACGCGCTGGCATAGATTGGAGAGAAGTGCATGCTGAATATCCTGTTTAATCATACTCTTCACTTCCTCCTTGAATGCAGTATGCTTGTAAATCTCTTTACTTATTATTAAACACGAATAGGAGATTTTAACAGCGAAATTGGTTACAGTTTTGTACCATTTCACACCTACATAGTTGGCCTCAGATGGAGTAACATGTTCATGTACTGTCAGAGTAATGCTCTGCTCAGAGGGTATATATATTCTAGGAGGTGTTACCGATGAATAGAACGACCAGATTACAGCAGATAACCGTAACTCTTCTTACCGCAGGTCTGCTTACCCTGTCAGGCTGGGGAGCGGCGGCTTCCCAGGTTCAGGCAGCAGCACCGGCCCCAACTCCGCCGCAGGGATGCAGCACCGGAGACCATGGGCTGCTTCAGGATTTACAAAAGGCACATAGCGGAGCTGACAGCGTTCCGCTCACCTTCTCGGATGTAGAGTTCCTAAGCTCAGATACGGGGCGGGCAGCCGGGAATGGGTTCCTGATTGGAACCTCGGACGGCGGCTGCCATTTCCAAAAGATCTATGAAGGACAGTGGAGCTTCCAGCAGATTGATTTCCCGGATAATGTTCACGGCTGGGCGCTTGCCGCTGTCAAGGACGGACAGGCTAAATATCTGTTAAGAACGGCAGACGGCGGCTCTACCTGGACAAGGCTGTCGAACCAGGCAGTAACCTTTGAACGGATAGAGTTCTTGGACAGCAACCAGGGCTTCGGCTACAACCGCGCATCTACATATTATACGAAGGATGGCGGGGAGAGCTGGAGTCTGATCAAGACGCCTGCCAACACACGCGGAGCAGAATTCACCAGCAGGAATAACGGCTGGGCTGTGGTAGTTGTTCCCGGGAGCAGCTATCGGGTAATGAAGACAACTAACGGCGGAGCAGCCTGGAAGCAGGTACTTAGCGCCTCCACCCCTGAGGCGAATTACGGACAGATCTACGCCAAGGGCAGTCAGGTGTATGCGCTGTTGTACGGCGGCGTCGGCATGTCGCAGACCTCCTATTCCCTCTACGGCAGCTCTAACTCCGGCGGCAGCTGGACCCGGGTGATTGCCCAGGAGACCGCAGGCGGCGGTCCGGCTCCCGGCAGCGGCGTAGCTGTAGCGAAGAAGGGTCCCGCTTCGGGCACCCCCGGCAATATGGTGCTGATCGGCAAATCGGCAGCCTTCCTGGCTGGGTACCAGCCGGCAGCGGAGCAAGTGGGCATCGGGCTCACCAAGAACAACGGACAGAGCTGGAAGAATCAGCAGACCGTTCCCGGCTTCGAAGGAACAATCTCGTTCACCGATGCCAATCAGGGCTGGATGGCTGTGAAGGATATGAATAGCTCCACCCTCTACGTGACGAAGGATGCAGGTGCTACGTGGACAGCGCGGTTTTCTTTTGAGACGGCAGGGCGGTAGATTGTTCGTAAGATAATGACGAATGGCGAAGATGAATGACAAAGATGAGTGACAAATGACAAATGACAAATGACGAAGGTCAAAGACAAAGACAAAGACGGGTCTTCTCCCTATGGGGGCGGGCCCGTCTTGATTGTTGTAATAGGAGCAATCGGCCCACGCGCCGCTCGCCGTCCCGTTGTAATCGGTTTTTCGATTACAATCGGCCCACGCGCCGCTCGCCGTCCCATTGTAATCGGTTTTTCGATTACATTCGGCCCACGCGCCGCTCGCCGTCCCATTGTAATCGGTTTTTCGATTACATTCGGCCCACGCGCCGCTCGCCGTCCCATTGTAATCGGTTTTTCGATTACATTCGGCCCACGCGCCGCTCGCCGTCCCATTGTAATCGGTTTTTCGATTACATTCGGTCTACGCGCCGCTCGCCGTCCCATGGTAATCGGTTTTTCGATTACAATCGGCCCACGCGCCGCTCGCCGTCCCGTTGTAATCGGTTTTTCGATTACATTCGGTGCTCGCAAGCAGGCCCGGCCTGAATGTATGCGAAAAACAGCATACGTTGTGTTCGGCTGAAACGATACCGTCCTTTAAATGAACGGTATCGTTTCTATTGTGGTGCAGCAGAAGGACAGGTATTGTGGAGAATAACGTTTGCTTTGGTGTAATACTTGTGATTAGCGGGTAATGGGATAGCATAGGGGGTGAAGTATGGTCAGACCCGTTAGAATACTCTGGATCAGCGCTGTAGTGGTGAATATCATAGGGTTGGCCCTCTTTCTGTTACAGACGAGCCCGGGGTTCAGCCAAGGGTTTATCCTGGATATCGTAAATATAATGCTGCTGCAGATCTTAGGCATCCCCTCTGCGGTTTTGGCTGTTGCGTCGCTTCTTCTGTTGAAGTACACAAGGAAGCCGCCAGGCTGGGCGGGGTACATAGGAATCTTCATCATGATAGGGGCACTGCTGTGGATTGGGGGATATTTTCTGCTTTATGCAAGGCTGATGCTATTCGAGAACGTCTGGTAAAAATAATACTTTACTGATCGTTCTCGAATATGCTAAAATGCTGGTACGAGGCAGCTTATTTTTTTGATTATAGTAGAACGAACGGTCTCAAATGAAGCAGATGAGGAGTGTTAACGATGGGGAAGCTTGACGGGAAAGTTGCATTGATTACTGGAGGAAATAGCGGGATTGGGCTGGCTAGTGCCAGGCTATTTGTGGCGGAGGGCGCAAGAGTGGTCATAACCGGCCGTAATCCGGTATCCCTGCAGGCGGCGGTAGAAGAGCTGGGTGCGGAGCATGCAGTTGCTGTCCAGGCGGATGCGACTGATCCGCAGAGTGCGGTGAAGGCTGTGAATGCAGCAATAGAGGCCTTCGGCAGACTGGATGTGGTCTATGCGAATGCTGGAATCGCGGGCTATACACCGCTGGGCAGCACAGAGCTTGCCACCTTCGAGGAAGTGCTCAGGGTCAATGTGACCGGTACCTTCTTCACCGTCCAGGCTGCACTGCCTCATCTGAAGGCCGGAGCCTCCGTCATTCTGACCGGCTCCGTGTTAGCCAAGGCCGGAAGACCCGGCAATTCCGCCTATGCCGCCAGCAAAGGAGCAGTCAGCAGCATGACAAAGGTGCTGGCCTCCGAGCTGTCTCCGCTGGGCATCCGCGTCAACAACATCGCGCCTGGCGTAACGCGCACTCCGATCTGGGGAGAGTCGGCGATGGATAACTGGAAGCAGGTCGAGGCAGGCATGGCACTGTCGATTCCTCTGGGCCGTGCGGGTGTACCCGAAGAGATCGCTAAGGTCGCCCTGTTCCTGGCCTCCGATGATTCTTCGTATATCCAAGGTGCAGATATCGCCGTGGACGGCGGTGCAGGCAGCTCGCCGCTGGGCGCGCCGGTATACCGGCAGAATGCATAACGCGTAAGTATAAGCTACAAGCCATAAGTTACGAGCTATAAGCTGCAAGCCACGAGCTACGAGCTACAAAAAGGCACAAAAGCACCTACGGGGTGTTTTTGTGCCTTTTGTATAGGGGATTTATGATATTCGTCTAGTGCGGAGGCGGATATAGTGTATGCGAAAAACTGAACACAATGGGACCGCGTGCAGCGCATAAGCCGAATGTAATCGAAAAACCGAACACAATTGGACTGGGAGCGCCGCGTAAGCCGTACCTTTATCGCAGTGCCAGACGTATTTTCACAGAAAAACCGCATACAATGTGCTGGCATTCATCAGTGTGGTAAAATGAACTGACACATGTAAAATTATGTTATTCCCACTCAGAGCAAAAACTAATGTTGAACGGAGGTTATCCGCATGAGGCTTACTAACCGGGGGACGATAATTGCTGTGCTGGTACTCGTTGTTGTTGCAGGAGGGATCTACCTGTCGCTAACCGGGTCACCTTATAAAAGAAGCCACATCGCTAATGAGGTCAAAGCATACCTGATTCATACTAGAGCGTATCCCGAAGCAGAGATTCAAGAGATCCGTGGAGTCTATAGCTTGAAATCGGGCGTTTATGAAGCGGAGGTACGGTATAAGGATGAACCTGATCAGAATTATACATACGCCAAAGTAAATGGAGCGTTCAGACTGGTTGGGGTCAGCAGCGTGTACGGAAATCATATAGATGAGACTTTTTATTGAAGATTGAATTCCAATAAGAGGTAAAAGGTCTGTGCCGTCGAATAAGAGAATAGATATACAGAGGGAAAAGTTCGCATGTAAGGTTATTGTTGTGTAAACGCTCACAATTGATGCAGGAGGCGAATCAGGATGGATGGAAGCAAGTCGTTAATCTATCAAATTCTCAAGACGATTGAAGAGGGCAAGGAACCGGTGCTGGAGAACCTGGAGGGCGTGACCATCGGAGGCTACCACAGCGCGCTGGAACAGATCGCAGAGAACAAGCTGGCGAGCAATATCAGTTTCTCTGTTAGCGGGAAAGGCAAGAAGGCAGTCCGCGTCGCGAATACAAGCGGCTCTAAACTGACTGCGCAGGGCGTTAATTATATCCATATTCAGGACAGCCGCAGCTACTAGCCTGCACTTGATCCTGGCAGGAATAAACGATATTACCCGAACACCCGCAGACTGGAGATAGTTCTCCTGCTGCGGGTGTTTTTTGCTGTGGGCAGAAGGTGGCTTACCCCCTTCTTCGGATAACCGGGGCCGATCCGGGTGAATCCGGTTACAGTAGAATAACCGTCCCTCACAATCGGATTTTGCCTTATGGCCTGCAGTGCCGTTACTTATAATGAAGTTACGACAGCGGCGGCCGTGCAGGCAGCCAAGGAAGGAAGAGAAGAGAGATGAAACTTCGGATTAAGGAGAGTCAGAACGGCTTGCCGGCATTACCGGTCAAGACCGGGGGGCTGGGGAAGACACTGCGCAGGGACTGGTTCCTGTATGCGATCCTTGTGCCTTTTGTATTATGGTATATCCTGTTTGCCTTTAAGCCGATGTACGGGCTGCAGATTGCCTTCAAGGATTACAGCGTTTTTCAGGGCATCGCGGACAGTCCGTGGGCAGGCTTCAGCCACTTTGAAACATTCCTGCAGAGCGATTACTTCCTGCGGGTGCTGAAGAATACACTACTGATCAGCCTGTACAGCCTGTTATTCGCATTCCCGGCGCCGATCCTGCTGGCATTGCTGCTTAATGAAGTGAAGAATGCCATGTTCAAAAAAACGGTGCAGACCATTACTTATCTGCCCCACTTTATCTCTGTTGTCGTTGTATGCGGCATTGTAACCAATCTGCTCGCACCCGGCAACGGTATCGTTAACCTCCTGCTGGAGCAGATGGGCTTCGAGAAAATTTATTTCCTCGCCGTGCCGGAGTATTTCCGCACCATCTTCGTCTCGATGGGTATCTGGCAGGAAATTGGCTTCTCTGCCATTATCTACATTGCAGCGCTGGCAGGCATCAATACGGATCTTTATGAGGCGGCGGTGGTAGATGGAGCTAATAAATGGAAGCGTATTCTAAATGTGACGCTGCCAGGAATTCTGCCTACGATCATGATCATGCTGATTCTGAAGATCGGCAGTCTGCTGGAGGTCGGCTATGAGGCGATTATTCTGCTCTACCAGCCTGCAACCTACGAGACGGCAGATGTCATCAACAGCTATGTCTACCGGGAAGGGATCTTGAACGGCCGTTACGACATGGCTACAGCAGTCGGATTATTCAACTCGGTTGTGGGACTGCTCCTCATTGTAATCTCTAACCGGCTCAGCAAAAAATACACCGGCAACGGTCTCTGGTAGGTGAAGAAATTATGACAGAAAGCCGCGGCGAAAAGCTTTTTTACCGCTTCAATTATGTATTCCTGACGCTTCTGATGATCATTGTACTGTTCCCTGTACTCTATGTGCTGTCCGCTTCCTTCAGTTCTCCGGATGCGGTAGTGTCCGGCAGGGTGATTCTGTTTCCCGTCGAGCCGACACTGGACGCCTATAAGGCGGTCTTCCGGGAACCGACCATTTGGCTCGGGTACGCCAATACACTCTTTTACACTGTTGCAGGTACACTGGTCAGCATGATACTTACGATCTGCGGTGCATACAGCTTGTCCAAGCGCAGGCTTAAAGGCCGGAAGGCGATCAATCTGATGATTTCCTTCACGCTTGTCTTCAATGCAGGTATTATCCCTATCTATATGAACTTCCGCAGTCTGGACCTGCTGGATACGCGGAGTGCGATCATCTTCGGCTTCGCCATTTCGACCTTTAATGTTATTATTCTGCGCACCTTCTTCCAGTCTGTTCCCGAAGAGCTGGAGGAGGCAGCCCGCATTGACGGGGCGAGCGAGGCCACGATTCTGCTGCGGATCATGTTGCCCTTGTCCAAGGCTGCCTTGGCGACAGTTACGCTCTTCTATGCGGTAGGCCGCTGGAACGGATACTTCTGGGCCATGGTGCTGCTACGTAGTGAAGACAAAGTGCCGCTGCAGGTGCTGCTGAATCGTCTGGTGGTACAGATGAAGCCGAGCGATTCCATGATGGTCACGGACAGCTCCTATCTGATTGCAGAAACGGTCATTTATGCCACGATTGTGGTTGCTGTTCTGCCGATGATGCTCTTCTATCCGTTTATCCAGAAGTATTTCGTACACGGAGTCATGATCGGCTCCATCAAAGGCTAAGGACAATAGCGGTGCCGCCAGGGAAGCCTTGAACCGGAGGCGTACTTGTTTGCATAGAAAAGGGATACGATATAATAGATAAAAGGGAGGATTATTGTACATGAAAAAAATGAAAAGCCTGTTGCTTGCACCAGCGCTTATGGCGATCCTGGTATCAGGCTGCGGGGGCAACCAGGGGGCAGCCCCATCCCCGTCAGCGAATAATTCAGGCGCTTCGCCTGCCGCCTCTGCTTCACCTGCCGCAACACCGGCGGCAAATGTGGAGCCGCTTAACCTTAATTTCTACTATTATAGCCAGGCGCTTCAGATTAACGGCGATATGCCAATTTTTCAGGAAGCGGCCAAGGCTACCGGCGTCACACTGAAGAATGTAGCTCCGACCGGAGGCGACGATGCCCAGGCGTGGAATCTGCTGCTAGCTTCGGGTGAACTGCCTGATATTGTGGCTTACCAGCTGTCCGGACTTAATAATATCGCTGTTCAGGGTGCGCTTGTGCCGCTGGATGATCTGCTGGCCGAGAATGCTCCGAATTTCAAGGCGTTCCTGGACGAGAACAAGGCGATTAAGAGTGCTATCACTGCCTCAGACGGCAAAATTTATGTCGTGCCGTTCGTGTCTGACGGGGAAGCCCAGGAGGGCTGGTATATCCGTCAGGATTGGCTCGACAAGCTGGGACTGAAGGCTCCGGCAACGGTTCAGGAGTACTATGAGGTGCTGAAGGCGTTCCGTGAACAAGACCCTAACGGAAACGGCAAGAAGGATGAGGTGCCTTTCTTCTCCCGTAATGCCACTTCCGGCTTCGCTTCCCTGTTTCCGCTGTGGGATGCCTCGCTGTCTTTCAAGCTGAAGGACGGCAAGATCGTATACGGGCCGAACGAGCCGGAGTATAAGACGGCTGCAACGGAGACAGCCAAGTGGTACAAGGAAGGGCTGATTGATAAGGAGATCTTCACCCGCGGCAATACCGCACGTGATATTCTCTTTGCGAATGATACCGGCGGTTCTGTACATGACTGGTTCGCCAGCACCGCCAATTACAATAACAAGCTTCAGCCGACTCTGCCTGATTTCTCGCTGCGTCCAATTGCACCTCCGGCCAGCATCTCCGGCAAGGTATTTGAAGTAACCAAGCGCAATCCGCTGGGCAACAATGCCGGGTGGGCGATTTCTGCGAACGCCAAGGACCCGGCGGCTGTACTGCGCTATATGGACTTCTGGTGGACTGAAGAAGGGCGCCGTCTGCATAACTTTGGAATCGAAGGTGAAACGTACACGATGGTGGACGGCAAGCCGGTATTCACCGAGAAGGTATTGAATGAGCCCGCTGTAGTCGATTATCTGATCAAGACTACCGGTGCCCAGTTAATCATCGGCGGACATCAGGATTTCGCCTACGAAGAGCAATGGACGAATAAGATTGCACTGGAAGGCGTGAAAATGTATGTGGACAATAACTACTTCGCCCCTGAGTACCAGGTGCCGCAGCTGAACTTCACCCTGGATGAAGACAAGAAGATTAAGGAGCTGTTCCCGCCGATTGAAACCTATGTGATGGAGACTTCACAGAAGTGGTTCATGGGCGGAGAGGCAGTGGAAAGCAGCTATGACGCCTTCGTTCAGCAGCTTAAGCAGCTTAAGCTGGATGAAGTATTGGAAATCTATAATACGGCTTACGCGCGTTACCTGGAACAACAATAACCGGTTCCGCCTCCTCCGTCTGGAGGAGGCTTTTGAAGGAGGAGGCACCTATGATCAAGCGGACATATACCATGGTCGTAATTGATGATATCCGCGCTGTCGTGAACGGGATCTCCCGGGATATGGACTGGAGCGAACTGGGGATAGACATCGTGGGCACGGCATCCAGCGGCGAGGGAGGTCTGGCGCTCGTTAAGAAGAAGCTGCCCGATATCATTGTGACGGATATCCGTATGCCCAGACTGAGCGGCATTGAGATGATGCGGGAGCTGCGGCCGCAGCTCCCGCAGGCCAAATTTATCTTCATCAGCGGCTATTCCGATTTCGATCATGCGCAGGAAGCGCTTCGTCTGGGCGCCTTCGATTATATCCTCAAGCCCTTCACCCCGAAGCAGCTGGCCGAAGTGGTGAAGAAGGCTGCGGAGGAGCTGGAGAGAGAGCGGCAGCACAGCGAGGAGCTGAGCGACATGCAGCAGAAGCTGCGGGAGAGCATGCCGTTATTGCGCCAGGAATACCTCAGCCTGCTGGTCCGCTTCTCGGCCCAACCGGAGACGCTGCGCAGGCGCTGGGAATTTCTGCAGATGGATATGCAGTCCTCTCCGCTCGCCGTCGTGGTGCTGGAGATTGACCATTTCGTACAGAAGAGCGAGGAGATTCCGGTCAATGATGCGGAGCTGCTGCGGTTTGCCGTGCAGAACATCGTAGAGGAGACTGTACTCCGGGTGGCCAAGGGAACCCTGTTCCGCGAATCGGTTCACCGCTTCGTGCTCATTGTCAACACAGGGAATGGGGCCAGCGCGCTGGGAATCGCCGAGGAATGCCGGGAGAACGCCGAGCGTTACTCCAAATGCACGGTCTCGGCAGGCGTAAGCCGGACGGTTCAGGAGCTGGATGAGCTTCCCGTTGCCTATCAGCAGGCAGTAGAAGCACTAACCTACACGTTCTATACCGGGGGCAACAGTGTGTTCTTCTGGGAGCATATCACGCAGCGCCCCGAGGTGCTTCCGCGTCCTGATGCCGATCTGGAGAAGGAGCTGGTCTATGCGCTGCGCTCCGGCAATGCCGGGCAGGCTGAGAAGTCGCTGCTAGCACTGCTGGAGACTGCCGGGAAGACAGAGGCCCTGCCTTCGCCGGATAGTGCGAAGGCGCTCTGTGTAGAGCTTGCCGCTCTGATCCGCAATGCGGTGCCTGAACTGGCCGAGAGTCCGGAGCTGCCCGAGTTAATGAAGGTGTTGACCTCGCCCCGGGCGGTGCTGAACGATCTGCGCGAATCGCTGAAGCAGCTGTGCAAGCTGAGCTGTGTGCAGGTCCAGTCCCGGCTGCAATACAGCGCCCAGGAGACGATTCAGGCGGTTATCCGTTACATGCGTGAGCATCTGCATCTCAATTTGATGGTCGGCGACTATGCTGCCCATGTTCACCTGAGCACCAGCTATTTCTCCAACCTGTTCAAGAAGGTGACCGGGCTCTCCGTTGGCGCTTTCGTCATCCAGGAGAAGATGGAACAGGCCAAGCTGCTGCTGGCCGGCGACCAGCCCATTGCCGAAATTGCCGAAAACCTCGGCTATGAGGAGCGCTCCTATTTCAGCGATGTATTCAAGAAAACGACCGGCATGACGCCCACGGAATTCCGGGCGGCCTATGGACCCAGACAGGGCAACCGATGAGAAAGCCTGTTCTGCGGACATTCCTGCACAATTCCACCTTCAAGACCAGGCTCTGGATCGGTATTGTGTCCATCGTGATTCTGGCAATATGGGTTACAGGCGTCTCCTCGCAATACCTGGCTTCACGGCTTCTGGAGCGAAAGACGGCAGAGCTCAGCCAGATGATGATCGGCAAATCGGCCCAGGCGCTGGAGGAGAAGCTGCGCAAGGTCCGGCTGTCGGTCCTGACCTTTATGATGAGTCCGCCCTTCGAGGATGTTCTCCGCGCCTCGCCGGGAACAGAAGCCAGCTACTACTCTTATTTCGCGCTGAACAATGCGCTGCAGGTGCCCCTGGTCCAGATGCAGCTGATCGAGCCATCCATTGATTCGGTGCTTGTGTCCACGCCCATCGGTGAATTCTATTCCGTCACCGGGGCGAAGCGGACGAATCTGGATTTCGCGGACACTCCGCTAAGCCGGATTATGCAGGAGAAGACGCTGCCGCTATGGGTTCCTGCCCATCGTGACGAGCTGTTCGAGAACAGCGGCAGTGTCCTCAGCCTGCTGATCGAGCCGATCTCCGCCTATCGGGGAACCGATGTGCAGGTGGTCGTCAATGTGCGGGAGTCTGCCATCAAAGAATATGCCGAGACGAATGTGGTCGGCGACAGAGGAAGCATTGCAGTCATTGACGCAGCGGGTAATCCGGTGATGGATGAGCATTCCCGCTTCGTGGCCCCGATGCGGGAAGAGGCCTTCCAGCGCGAGGTTAACGCGGGGCGCAATCATTTTGAATACAGGTTCGAAGGGAAGGAATATCTGGTCAATTGGGCCAAGGTGACCTTTCCGGATAATTGGATGATCTTCTATTTCCAGCCCAAGGCTGTGCTGCTGAAGGATATCCGCTATATGTGGTGGGCCACGCTTATTATCGTACTCGCGCTCATTCCGCTGGCGCTGATTCTGTCGAAATGGATTACCGGCCTGCTGATCCGGCCTCTCTACCGGCTGCAGCGTCTGATGTCCAGAGCCGGTGACAACGATCTCTCCGTGCGCTTCTCCAGCGATTACAGGGATGAGGTAGCACAGGTGGGTGAACGCTTCAACATCATGCTGGTCAAAATTGAGCAGCTCATCCAGAACGTCACCGAGGCGGAGAAGCAGAAGCGTGTCTCTGAGGTCAAGGCGCTACAGGCGCAGATTGATCCTCATTTTCTCTACAATACCTTGAATACGATTCTCTGGAAATCGGAATCCCGCAAGCAGGAGGATGTGAAGGAGATGATTGTCTCCCTGTCCCAGCTGTTCCGGCTTGGGCTTAATAACGGCCATGATCTGACAACCGTAGCCAAGGAGGTAGATCATGTCAGCCGTTACTTAAGCTTGCAGCAGCAGTGCTACGAGGAGCTGTTCACCTATGAGATAACAGTGGAGGAAGGGCTGGAAGAGCAGCCGCTGCTAAAAATCCTGCTCCAGCCCCTGGTGGAGAACTCGATTCTCCATGGATTCCAAAGTGAGGACTATACCGGACGGATTAACATCCGCGTGTACCGGGAAGGGGCCTTCCTCGTTTGTAAGGTGGAGGACAATGGGGAGGGCTTCGACAAGGAGCGGGTAGAAGCCGGACTTGTCTCAGCAGCCGGGCAGGAGAATGGCGGCTATGCTCTGCGGAATGTCTACACCCGGCTGCGCCTGCACTATGGGGACAAGGCCGTAATGGAGCTGGAGAGTGAGCCTTACAGGCTTACCTCCGTAACCCTCCGGTTTCCGGGGGGGTATGCGGATAGCTAGGGCAGCGGCGGAGAAGCCGCGCCGGTCAGGGGCCGGCAGGAAACAAACTATGATTACCTGGAGGGATTGTGTTGAAACCGGAACGACTTATTTATACCTTTGTCAGCTACGCTGCCCATTATGATGCAGACTGGGGCAAGGGTGTTGCCCTTGACGGGATTGAGCTGACTGCGGAGCTTGCGCATAAATACCGCATTCCCGTAACCTGGATTGTCAACCGGGGCTCGATTCCGGTTCTGCGGGAGCGGATCGGGGAATGGCATATCGCCTTCGGCGATGATGTCATCCTGCAATGTCCTTTCTTTGAAGAGGAGGCCGGCTCCTCCAAGGAGGTCCTGAAGCAGCGGCTGGAAGAGGATTGGTCGCTGCTGCAGGAGGCCTTCCCATGGGCCACCACCAAGGTGGCCGCAAGGGGGAAGATTTACAATGAAGTGATTGAAGTGCTGGAGGAACTGGATTTTGAAGGCATGTGGGGATATTGCTTTGAGCAGTTCTGGTGGGATGGCATCACCCATAAGGGCATTCCCTGGGGGTCATGGTATGTGGACAGCGGGAGCTTCAAGGTGCCGCATCCCGGCCGGGGCCAGGTGGTGGCCTGTGAATGGACCGCCCGTGACCTGCACGCCACCTACCATACCGGCAGCCCGGTCATCTATTCCACGGACCCCAACGATGTGCTGCGCGCCGGTCTGTGTACGGGAGAGAATATCGACTACTGGAAGCATCTGTTCGATGAATATTTGTTCAATACGGATCATAACGGGCAGGTGTTTTTCCTCCAGCAGCAGGAAGGCCATGAGATGGAGTTCACTGACCGGTTCACTGTATTCCCGGCTTCCCATGTCGGGGAATGTGCGGGAATGCTGGATCTCTTTTTCAAATATATTACCGGCTATCCTATTACCTTAACGACTTTACCTCATGCTGTACGCCTGTACAAAGAGCAGAATAAATATACGGCAGCATCCTATATGCTGACCCATGATTATCCGGTACGGCCGGAGGTTAACGAATACACCATGACTCTGGGCGGAGTAGGCTTCGGCCCTTGGCCGGAAACCTTCCTGTACTATGATAAAGAGTGCCAGCTGTCCTTCGTGGAGGGAGAATGCAGGCCCCGTCTGCTGCGCAATTACATCGGGAAGCTGAATATGAACGATGATTTCACAGAAGCTGTTCCGCCGGTGTTCGTGACGAAGTATCTGAAGACGGATGCGGTGATTGAACTTGAATATGAGATTGGGAGCAGCAGCGCTGTTCCGTTCGGGTTAGTATACTGGGATGATCTGGCGGGCTATGAAGTCAGCGCTTGTTCAGGCGGGGCTGAAGTTAAGCTGATCAAGGACAAGCTAGCCTTCCTCAGATTCAATCTGACCGGCGGCCGGCAGACAATCGGACTTACACTCCGCTTAAAAAGGAGGCTGGAAGGCCATGCATAAAGCGCTGCATGAACTCAAGGAGGATGAGCGGCTGTTCTTCGAACAGGCCCTGAAGTATGCGATGGGTATAATTGAGCAGAACCTGCCCGTATATACAGATCTGTATCCGGCGCCGGCCAGCCAAGATCTGGTCTATCCCGCGATAGAGAATACGGACTGGACGGCCAGCTTCTGGACCGGCATGGTCTGGCTGGCGTATGAATGGACCGGAGACAGCAGGTACCGGGAAGCGGCAGAAGAGCAGCTGGCTAGCTTCCGGCGGCGGGTGGAGGAGCGGATCGCGGTGGATACGCATGATCTGGGTTTTCTGTACAGCCTTTCGGCGGTTGCTGCTCACCGGATTACCGGCAATCCGGCGGCGCGGGAGATGGCGCTGGAAGCGGCCGGACTGCTGGCGGACCGTTACTTTCCGGAGGCTGGAATCATCCAGGCCTGGGGAGATCTGAATGACCCGGCGCAGCGCGGCCGGATGATTATCGACTGCCTGCTGAATCTTCCGTTGCTCCACTGGGCTGCTGAAGAGACCGGGGACAGCGCCCTGGCATCCATAGCCCACAGACATGCCCGGCAATCGGCCCGGTATCTGGTCCGCCCCGACCATACCTCCTATCACACCTATTATATGGACGCGGAAACGGGCAACCCGCTGTACGGCAACACTCATCAGGGGTATGCCGATGATTCCTGTTGGGCGAGAGGTCAGGCCTGGGGCATCTACGGTTTCGCGCTTGCCTACGCCCATACAGGCGATTCATCGCTGCTTGATGCCTCCAGGCAGCTGGCCGACTATTTCCTGGCCAAACTTCCGGCGGACGGCATTGTGTATTGGGATCTGATATTTACGGACGGCGACGGCCAGGAGAAGGACAGCTCGGCTGCTGCTATTGCCGTCTGCGGGCTGCTGGAGCTCTGCCGGCAATTACCGGCTGATGATCCGGGTGCAGCCGGGTACAGGAAAGTTGCCCTGGAGATGCTGGCCGCACTCGCAGAAGGGTATACGACGAAGGACCATTTGCATTCCAACGGTATTCTGCTGCATGGTGTCTATAATAAACCGCGGGGCTGGGGAATCGACGAGTGCACCCTCTGGGGGGATTATTTCTACTGTGAGGCCCTGATACGGGTGCTTAGAGAGTGGCGGAGTTATTGGTAGACAAGTTCTGGTGACCCGGATCGACAAATTCAATATATCATGATATATTATTATGTATGATACCGAAAAATGAACGTCAGGGGACCAGGAACGTTATGGCTGAAACAACCTCTTCCAAGCCGATGTATGAGAAGATCTTTGATGAAGTGAAGGAGAGTATCCTTACAGAGGCTTATAAACCCGGCGAGCGGGTTCCTTCCGAGAAAGAGCTGGCTGAGACCTATAGTGTCAGCCGCATAACCAGCAAAAAAGCACTTGAGATGCTGGCCGCCGAACGGCTGATTGTCCGCAAGCCCGGCCGGGGCTCGTTCGTGGCCGATGCTTTTGCTGAACAGTCTGACCCGGGGATGATCAGTACAGCCCCAGCTACCATACATTCCGATGAGAAAACAATCGGCCTGATCATCACCGACTTCGGCAACAGCTACGGGACGGGGCTGATCTACGGGATGGAGCAGGCTTCGCGCGATAATGACTGCTTTCTGGTGCTGCGGAGAACCTTCGGGATTCCGGAGAATGAAGAGCAGGCGATCCAGAAGCTGCTGAATCTGGGTGTAGACGGTCTGATTATTTTCCCGGCCCAGGGCGAGTATTTCAATGCGGAAATTCTGAAGCTGGTCATCGGGCGTTTTCCGCTCGTGCTGGTAGACAGACATCTAAAAGGAGTAGCTGCGGCCTCCATCAGCACCGATAATCTGCAGGCGGCCCTTGAAGCGACGGAGTATTTATTTGACCTCGGGCATACACATATTTCGTTTCTGTCTCCGCCTCCCGTGGACACCACTGCGGTGGAGGACCGGATTGAGGGCTTCATTCAGGCCCATGCGCAGCGGGGGGTCATGGTTGACAAGGAGCTGTGGGTCAGCGATTTGACCTCGACGCTGCCTAAGTTTTTTAATGCGGATAATATTGAACGGGACATCTCGCGGCTGGTCACCCATCTGCAGAGCCATCCGTCCGTCACTGCGTTATTTGCCATAGAATACAATATCGCGCTGCTCGCGAAGACTGCGGTGGAACGTCTGGGGCTGCGCATACCTGAGGATATCTCCATTATATGCTTCGACAGTCCGCCGACCCATCTGGGAGGCGGGTATGCCTTCACCCATATGCGGCAGAATGAAGAGGAGATGGGCCGGATTGCCCTGGAGAATGTGCTACGTATTATGAACGGGGAGGCCGTTCCCCATAAGGTGATGCTGGAAGCTGAGCTGGTGCCCGGGAATTCGACCGGCCCTGTCCGTCACAACTAACTGCTGTAATCTAAAGACCCATTCCGCCGGATATTCCGCCGGATGGGTTTTTTGCTGTGTCCAATGTGATCCGTTTCCGGCCGGAAGATTAAGCTTGCAAGTTAGCCTAGTCTAGTCAATATCAGTGTATTTCATATGTTAATATATTATTATCTAAAAATACATATTGACATATCATTTACATACCAATATACTCATTTGTGAAAGCGCTTCATTCATTACAGAGGAGGTCATTCCGATTGAAAGCGATGAAGGAAACACCTGATTCCCTGCGGGAGCTGGCTGGCCGTGTACGTCAAAAACTGCCCGGCCATCCGCACCTGGCAGACATGTTCGAACAGTGCATGCTCAATACCTGGAACACAACGATACAGCGCAACCCGGATGGAACAACCTTTGTCATTACCGGTGATATACCGGCCATGTGGCTGCGGGATTCCACCGCACAAGTCCGTCCCTTCCTGATCCCCGCCTCCGGGGATGAAGAAATCGCCGGCATGATTGAAGGGCTTATCGCACAGCAATTTGCCTATATTTCCCTTGATCCCTATGCGAATGCGTTCAACCGGGAAGCGGATGGACGGGGTCACCAGGAAGACAAAACGGCGATGAGTCCATGGATTTGGGAACGGAAATACGAAATCGATTCCCTCTGCTATCCCATTCAGCTTAGCTATCTGCTATGGAAAAACACCGGGCGGGTCACGCAGTTCAATTCAGCGTTTGAAGCCGGAGTGTGGCAGATTATTCAATTGTGGATCAGGGAGCAGAGTCATGAGAGCGGTTCCGATTATGTTTTTGAACGCGTGAACTGTGTGCCAACCGATACGCTTGTCCGCGACGGCAAAGGCTCTGTAACCGCCTATACCGGAATGACCTGGTCAGGCTTTCGTCCAAGCGATGATGCCTGCGAATACGGTTACCTGGTGCCTGCCAATATGTTCGCTGTCGTTGTCCTGCGGTACGTCAGCGAAATCGCATCCGATGTGCTTGGCAACCCGGAGCTTGCACAGGCGGCGGAAGATCTGGCTGAGCAGATTGACGGGGGAATCCGGCGGCATGGCATTGTGGAGCACCCTGAATATGGTCTTGTCTACGCCTATGAGACCGACGGCCTGGGAGGCGTGAACCTTATGGATGACGCCAATGTGCCCAGCCTGCTGTCTATTCCTTACCTTGGCTATACATCTGCGGAGGATCCGGTGTATCTCAACACCCGCAAGCTTATTCTAAGCCGGACCAACCCCTATTTCTATGAAGGCAAGGCGGCAGCGGGTATTGGCAGTCCCCATACCCCTCCGCATTATATATGGCCTATCGCCTTGGCGGTTCAGGGAATGACCTCCGGGAAGAGGGAGGAGCAGGAGGCAATGCTTGAGCTGCTGCAACAGACGGATGCCGGAACCGGATTGATGCATGAGGCTTTTCATGCGGATCATCCGGAAGAGTATACCAGACCCTGGTTTTCCTGGGCCAATATGATGTTCTGCGAGCTGCTGCTTATGCGCTGCGGAATTGAAGTGAGTAGAGGCTGAGCAGCCCGGGCTCTAATAACAGACAAATACAAATGAAGGGGATGTAACAATGAAAAAAGGATGGGTTACGGTACTCTCGGTGATGATGGTCGCTTCCTTGGCGGCAGGGTGCAGCAGCAATTCGGGAAAAGAGAGCGCTGCGAATGACGGCAAAGCCGGAAGCGGCAGCAGCGGCAAGAAGACGGAGCTGACGTTCTGGGGCGATTGGGGCGGTGAAGGCCAGAAGCAGTTCGAGACCATGGTGGATGCCTTCAACAAATCACAGGACAAAATTCATGTCAAATATGTGCTGCAGCAGGATATGATTACCAAATTCCTGACGGCGGCCACCAATGGCGGTGCACCTGATGTGCTGTTCTGGGACCGCTGGCGGACCTCGCTGTATGCTCCCAAGAACGTGCTGCATCCGGTGGATGAGTACTTAACGCGTGATGGCATTTCCAAGGATGATTTCTACAGCGAGTCATTGACCGAGCTCTCCTATAACGATAAATTATACGGGCTTCCGCTGACCGTTGATGCACGGGCATTATTCTACAATAAGAAGCTGCTGGATGAAGCAGGGCTTCAGCCTCCGACTACCTGGGATGAGCTGGAGCAGGCTGCTGCCAAGCTGACCAAGTGGAACGGCGACAAGCTGGAGGTGGCAGGCTTCTCCATGGGCGACCTCGGCCTGTTCAATATGTATCTCCAGCAGGCAGGCGGCCAGATGCTTACAGAGGACGGCAAAACCAATTTCAATAATGAGCAGGGCAAGCAGGTGCTTGAATTCTGGGACCGCCTGATGAACAAAGACAAGGTGTATAAGGTTGGCTTTGAGCTGGGACTTGGCGAAGGGCAGGATGCCTTCGTTACAGGCAAGGTCGCCATGCTCTATTCCGGCCCCTGGATGCTCAGTACCTATAACAAATACGGTAAAGATCTCGAATATGGCATTGTACCCCCTCCTGCCGGGCCGAACGGCGACAAGGGCAGTGTGATGGGCGGCTTCGGACTCGTGATTCCGGAGGGCTCCAAGCATCATGATGAGGCATGGGAATTCATTAAATGGTGGACCGCGAACAAGGATAATGCCTTGATGTGGGCCAAGACCAGCCTGAATCTTCCGGGCTTCAAGCCTTCGATGGAAGATCCGTTTTTCCAGGATGACCCGCAGTGGAAGCCGTTTCTGGATACGCTGGAATTTGCCAAAATCCGCCCGACTCATCCCGGCTATTCCGTGATGGAGACCGATGCGCTTGCGCCTAATCTTCAGCTGAACCAGCAGAACAAGCAGAGCATTGAAGACACGCTGAAAAAGGCTCAGGAACAAGGCGACAAGATGCTGAAGGATAACGCGGTTGTTAAGTAACCAGCCTGATGCCGCGGGGAGGCGGTGCCTCCCTGCTGCCATGGAGCCTTGCCGGATGATGAGAGGGGGAGTTGTATGGCTTCCATGAGAAAAGTGGAACGGCACGAAGCCCGGACGGCTTATGTATTCATTACGCCTACGGTGCTGCTGTTCACTGTGTTTACAGTTATACCTGTAGTGATGGCCCTGTATTTAAGCTTCACCAACTATGATGTGCTTAGCCAGAATGACTGGGTCGGCCTGGACAACTACCGCCGCCTGATTGAAGACAGCCTGCTGTGGAAAACGTTCAAGAATGTGTTCTTCTACTCGATTATTTTTGTTCCGCTGAATATTATCATTTCCCTCCTGCTGTCCATGCTGCTGAGCAGGGCGTGGCGGGGAGTCAAGTTGTTCCGCACCTTCTATTATCTGCCCACGCTGACGTCGGCTGTAGCTGCGGCCACCGTATGGATCTGGCTGCTGCATCCGGAATTCGGTCTGGTGAACGGCTTGCTGTCCTATGTGGGCATTACCGGTCCTGCCTGGCTGTCCGAGACAAGTACGGCGATGCTGTCCATTGTAATGCTCACCCTCTGGCAATCCGTCGGCTCCAATATGATTATTTATCTGGCCGGTCTGCAGGGGGTCCCGGATTATCTCTATGAATCGGCACGGCTGGATGGGGCGAATACATTTGACAGCTTCCGCTTCATCACCTGGCCGCAGCTGCGGCCAACTACCTTTCTGGTCAGCACGATGGCGATTATCGGTGCGCTGCAGCTGTTTGACCAGGCCTTTGTACTGACGCAGGGCGGTCCGGCCAATGTGACCAAGACCCCGGTCTACCTAATCTATCAGCAGGGCTTCAATCAGCTGCAGATGGGCTATGCCTCGGCGCAGGCCTTTGTGCTTGCTGTAGCCATTCTTATTTTCTCGCTGATTAATATGCGGGTCTCCAAAGCGGAGGAATCGATCATTTAGGGGCAGCTTGTCCAGGAAAAAGGAGGTTTGCAGGATGGGTGTTACTGGGGGTTCGGCCTTGAAGAAGGGCCTCTACAAGCTCATTTTCTATATTGTATGTATCCTTATAGCGGTTGTTATGTTTCTGCCATTCTACTGGAGTTTGCTAACCTCACTCAAGCCGGATGATGAGATTTTTGCGATGCCGATCCAGTGGTTTCCGAAGCATCTGACCTTCGAGCATTACCGCAAAGCCTTTTCAA
This sequence comes from Paenibacillus sp. FSL P2-0136, assembly GCF_037975325.1. Taxonomy (NCBI): domain Bacteria; kingdom Bacillati; phylum Bacillota; class Bacilli; order Caryophanales; family Paenibacillaceae; genus Paenibacillus; species Paenibacillus sp. FSL P2-0136. Next base: position 5,596,808 of record NZ_CP150244.1, on the reverse strand, counting down.
CGGTGCCGTTTGCTTTATTCTTCTGGAATTCGCTCGTGCTTGCCGTGTCGGGCGTCCTGGCTAACCTGTTTTTCGGATCACTTAGCGGCTATGCCTTTGCGAAGCTGAGATTCAGGCTGAACAAGCCGGTGTTCCGCGTGCTGCTGGCGGCAATGATGATTCCCGGCATTGTGACCATGATCCCGACAGTGTATGTGATGCGCCATATTCCGTTCGCCGGGGGCAATGATCTTTTTGGCGGGGGCGGCAATGGATTGATGAACTCCTTCTGGGGCATTATTCTTCCCGGCGCTTCCGGGAGCTTCGCTGTATTCTTTATGCGGCAATTTTTTCTTACGCTCCCCACTGACATGCTGGAGATGGCCCGGATTGAGGGCTGCGGGGAATTCAAAATTTTCTGGAGGATCTATCTGCCGCTTACCCGTCCGGCGCTGGCTACCTTGAGCATCTTCACCTTCCAGGCCGGCTGGAACAGCTTCCTGTGGCCGATGATCGTGCTGAATGATCCGGACAAGGCGACGATTCAGATGGGCCTGCAGGCTTTTTCTTATAATTTTCAGACGGATTACGGGCCGATGATGGCCGGGGCGCTGGTGGCGATTCTGCCGATACTGGTGCTGTTCCTGGCGCTGCAGCGTTATTTTGTACAGGGGATTGCCTTCAGCGGCATCAAAGGCTGAGCCAACTAAGGGAGGCAAATTATAGACGGGGAGAGAGACCATATGAAGCAAATAGAGCTTGAACAATGGGCGGAACGGGCGGACTCGGCGCAGGAAGCGCTGGATGTATTCTTCTGGAACGAAGACATCGGAATGTATGACATTGAGACACCATGTCCGGAAGGCGCATGTAATACAGTCTTTCATTATTGGTGGATGGCCCATGCCGTGGATGTGCTGGTCGACGGCCTGCTGCGGACTGGGGCTGCTAAGTACCGCGAACGACTGTCCGCTCTACATGGGGGGCTGCTCCGCCGCAATGACGGAGTATGGCCCAATGAGCTGTACGACGACATGGAGTGGATGGCCCTGGCCTGGCTTCGCGCTTATCAGGCAACGGGAGATGAGCTGTACAAAGAGACGGTTCTTATCCTTTGGACGGATATCAGAACCGGCTGGAACAGCCATTCGGGGGGCGGCATCGCCTGGCAGAAATCGCAGCTGGATTACAAGAACACCCCAGCCAATGCACCGGCGGCCATCCTTGCCGCCCGCCTGTATCAGGCTTTCGGAGATCCGCAGGACCTGGAGTGGGCGCACGCGCTCTATAACTGGCAGCAATCCCGTCTGGTGGACCCGGACACAGGCTTCGTCTGGGATGGGATGAACCGTACCGGTGACGGCCGGATCGATAAGGATTGGAAATATACGTACAATCAGGGTGTTTATATCGGTGCGGCTATCGAGCTGTACCGGGTTACCGGGAGCCGTGACTATCTTGAGGAGGCCCGGCGCACGTTCGCCGCAGCGGTCAAGGAGCTGGCTGGCCCGCATTCCGGTATACTCCCGGATGAGGGCGGCGGCGATGCCGGTCTCTTCAAGGGCATTCTGGTCCGCTATGCGGCAGAACTGGCACAAGCCGTGCCGGAAGACGGAGCCGCTGCGGCCTTCCTGCGCAGTAACGCAGAGATGCTGTGGGACCAGGGGAAGCCGGCAGACCGGGTTCTGTTCGGACCTGATTGGACTGCGGTGCCTTCAGGCGTAGTTCAATTGAGCACCCAGCTGAGCGGCCTGAAGCTGCTGGAGCGGATGGCTGTGCTTGCAAGGACCGGGCAGCCGAAAACTCGAACCTCATTTTAGAATAGGAGGAGGTGGCGTATGGATCATTACAACGGGACATCATCAGCAGAAGACTGGGCAGCGCGTGCAGACTGGATCCAGGACTCCCTGTGGCGGCACTACTATAATGCGGACAGCGGAATTATGAACCAGTGGTATCCGCGGGAATACAGCAGGGCAGGCGACAATTTCTACTACTGGTGGCAGGCGCATGTCATTGATGCTCTGACCGATGCTTACGAACGGACGCGGGATTCTGGATATGCCGAACGCATCCGCGGCCTGAGCCGCAGCTTGAAAACCTATAACGGCGGGACGTTCAAGCATAATTATTATGATGATATGGAATGGACTGCCCTTGCGCTGCTGCGGGCGCATCAGGCTACCGGTGAAGCGGAATATCTGAATGCTGTACTTGAATTATGGGCGGATATTCAGACGGCCTGGAATGAGCACTGCGGGGGCGGCATGGCCTGGAAAAAAGACCAGCTGGATTACAAGAACACGCCGGCGAATGCCCCGGCCGCTATTCTGGCCGCCCGCCTATACTCGCTGCTTGGGCATGAAGAGGATCTGAACTGGGCGATCCGGATTTACCGCTGGAACCAGGCCAATCTGGTTGACCCTGACACCGGGTTCGTATGGGATGGAATGAACCGGCAGGGCGATGGGCAGATCGATTACGACTGGGAATTCACTTACTGTCAGGGCGTGTTCGTGGGAGCGGGGATAGAGCTCTGCCGTGTCACCGGCGATTCCGGCTATGCCGCAGATGCCCGCCGGACCGCTGAGGCCTGCATCGGCCGCTTATGCCATTCTGATTCGCTGCTGCTGCCGGATGAAGGGATTGACGACACCGGATTGTTCAAGGGAATTCTGATCCGCTATCTGGTACAGCTGGAGCAGCATTTCCCCGGAAATGACCGGGTCCGTGAAGTCATATGGGCCAATGCCCGTACGCTATGGGCGCAAGGGCTGGACCGGACGCTGGGGCTGTGCGGACCCTCTTGGGAGCAGGTTCCTGTATTGCCGGTACAGCTTAGTGTACAGCTCAGCGGTCTGATGCTGCTTGAGGGGGCAGCCAAGCTTAGCCATTAGCCCGCTGCCGCCTGACGGTTGTGGAATGGATGTATAAATGAAGGGGGTATTTGGAAATGTTCACCTGGAAGAAAGTAAGAACGGCCGCAGTTCTCTGTCTGTTGTCCCTGTCTCTGTCTGTACCGTCTCCCGGTGCGGGAAGTACGGCAGAGGCTTTCACCGTCTCCAATGCTGATGCTGCAATGAACTCTTTTGTGCAAGTATTCTATGATTCTTCCGCCAAATACTTCTATACCAACAGCGATCACCAGATTCATTCTGAACATGCCCATGGGCCGAACGGGGGTCTCTACACCGACTTCTGGTGGGAGGCACAGCTCTGGGAGACCGTAATGGATGCCTACGAGCGCACGGGCAGCAATGTCTACCGCACGATGATCGATGAGATCTACACCGGATTCAACGCCAAATACCCGGATATGATGACAAATCCGTTCAACGATGACCTGGGCTGGTGGGCGCTGGCCTGCGCAAGAGCCTATGAACTGACTGGAACCACGGAGTATCTGAACCGCGCCAGCTTCCTGTTTGGCCAAATCTACAGCGAATGGGACAGCACGTACGGCGGCGGGATCTGGTGGAGAAGGGACGCCCATGTGCCGGGTCAGGCCAACGCCCAGAAGAATATGGCCACGAATGCCCCGATGGTTATGACCGCAGTCAAGCTGTCTAGTGCCTACAATGATCCTGCTTATCTGACCAAGGCTACTCAAATCTATAACTGGATCAAATCTACCCTGGTTGGCGGCAGCAAAATCAACGATCATATTGAAGGTGCAGGCAGCGGTATCGTTAAGGATTGGGACTTCACTTACAATTACGGAACGTTCCTGGGGGCGGCTGTGTCCCTGTATCAGGCTACCGGAACTGCTGCTTACCTTACGGATGCCAATAATGCAGCCGGGTATGCCGTTAACAAAATGGTATCAGCCCAGACTCTGATGTATGAAGGGGAGAATGATGCCGCGGGCTTCAAGATGGTCTTCGCCCGCAACCTGAACCGTCTCCGTACGCTTGGCGGACAGCCGCAATACCTGAACTTTCTCCAGCAGAATGCAACGCAGGCCTGGAATCACCGCCGCGTAAGCGATGGAATCATCGGCAGCGACTGGCTGCGCAATACAGGCTCCTCCTATGTGCAGAGCCTGGCCGCCGCTGCGGGCGCTTCTATTCTGCAGCTCGTTCCCGCCGACGGCTACACCGGGTACATTGCGGGCAACGGGGCTTATGAAGCGGAGAACGCAGTGCGGACGCTGGTTGGGGGAGGCGGGATGATCAATGAGAGCACCAATGCCGGATTTAGCGGAAGAGGGTATGTCGGGGGATGGAACACAAGCGGCACCTCCATTGATTTCTATGTCAACCAGAATACGGCCGGAACCAGAACCGTCACCTTCCGCTACGCGGCGGCGGCCGGCAGTGCTTCACGCTACGTGAAAGTGAACGGCGTGGTAACAGCCTCCAATCTGGTATTCAATTCTACCTCCAGCTGGAGCACCTACGGAACGGTATCCGTCACGATTCCGCTGAATGCAGGCTCGAACACTATTCAACTCGGGTATAACAGTGCACTCGGAAATACGAATTATCTGAATGTTGATTTGCTGAGCGGGCTGTAAATGCGGGGCGGCAGAACAGGCGGATTGTTAAAGCAAAAAGCAAGGGCACGCAGGAGTTTCTGGGTCCTGAGGTAATATTGCAGCACAAAGGGAGCGCCGTAATTGGCGCTCCCTTCTGCTTGCTTATTAGTTCTAGTACAGCGTCAGATTTAAAGATGAAGATGGGAGTTGTTCATTGCGGCGTTTGGCAAGGTGTAACGGACGGAGGCGCGCTTATTCCAGATGAAAGCTTCCGCTTGGGCAAAGTAACGGACCCCATGGAGCTTATTCTTGGAATTTCTAATCTTAACCATCTCGTAGAGAGACGATAAGGTCCACTCTGGGTTTAGAATAGATAGTAGACGCCACTTAACGGACGGAGGGATAATAAGGATCACGGAGGTGTGTGGCCATGGGTGAACAACGAAAACGGTACAATGAAGAGTTTAAAAAGCAGACGGTAAAGTTTCTACAAGAACAGACGAAGAGCTTCGGGGAGTTAGCGGAAGAGCTGGACATCCCCAAGAGCACGCTTCATCAATGGATGGGACAATACCGGGAGCTCAAGAATGAACCTGTAGCCAGTGTGGATCGGGTGAGGGAGCTCGAAGCCGAGTTGAAGGAAGCGCGCCGTCAACTCCAGGAGCGCCAAGATCAGCTCGCCGACCGGGAGGAAGAACTGGCCATCATAAAAAAAGCAGTGCACATCTTCAGCAAACCAAGGAACGCCGATTCCAGTTCATGAAGGAACATCGCTCCGCGTTTCGCTTGGAGAAGATGTGCATCACCTTGCAGGTATCCAGGAGTGGATATTACAAGTGGCTCGGAGCTAAAACCAGTGCACAGGCTCTCCGTAAAGCGGCCGTGCAGGAGCGAATCCGCTACCATTTTAATGACCATAAGGGGCGGTATGGAAGTCCGAAAATCACTCGACTGCTGCACCAGGAAGGCTACACCCTCACCGAACGTACGGTGAGTGTGTACATGCGGCAAATGAAGCTCCGCTCGGTGGTCTCTAAGCCGTACCGTGTACAGACCACGGATTCCAAGCACAACAACCCTATTGCCCCGAACACACTGAATCAAGAGTTTACCGTCGATAAGCCCAATACCGCCTGGGTGACAGATATTACGTACATCCCCTGCCGTGGAGGCCGCTTGTACCTGGCCAGCGTCATGGATCTGTGCACGCGCGAAATTGTAGGGTGGCGGTTATCGGACCACATGGAAACCAGCTTGGTCTTAGACGCCTTGCAGGCTGCCTATCAAGCCAAGCGACCCGGCCCGGGGCTGCTCCACCACTCGGATCGGGGATCGCAGTATACCTCCAAGGAATATACCGAGCAGTTGAGGACGTACCAGATGGAATCAAGTATGAGCCGCAAAGGAAACTGTTACGATAACGCTTGTATTGAATCCTGGCACAGTATCTTGAAGAAGGAGCTCATTTACTGTAACCCGCGTTTTAAAACTCCCGGGCAGGCGTACCAGGACATTTACCAATACATTGAGTTTTACTACAACCGCAAGCGAATGCATGGCACGCTGGGGTATCTTTCCCCCGCCCGATTCGCTAAGCAGTTTACGACGGCATCCGTTGCGTGAGTATCTACTTTCTTGACAGAGGTCCACTCCGTCCGTTAAACCTCAAAAAGGGGCGTTTTCCTGGGAATAGGGTCTATCAGGTCCGTTAGAGCCCACTCATCGCGCCCACTCCAACTTTTTAAATCTGACCCTGTTAGTCCCCGGTCTCTACGATCCAGACCTCCGGCAGATTGCGGTACTGCTCGGCGTAATCCAGGCCATAGCCGACGACGAATTCGTCGGGAATATCAATCCCGCTGTAGTCGATGGGAACATTGACGAGACGGCGGGAAGGCTTGCTGAGGATGGTGCAGATACGCACGCTTGCCGCCTCGCGCAGGGCGAACAGCTCCTTCAGATGCTGAAGCGTCAGGCCGGTGTCGATCAGATCCTCGACCAGCAGGATATGCTTGCCGCGGATATCCATGTCGATATCCTTCTTGATCGTAATGACGCCGGAGGAGGTGGAGCTTGCCCCGTAGCTGGACACCGACATATAGTCGACGCCGACCGGGAAGGTGATCTCACGCATCAGATCAGACATGAAGACGGCCCCGCCCTTAAGAATGCCGATAAGCACCAGTTCCTTGCCTTCATAGTCACGCGATATTTCAGCGCCCAATTCCTGTACTCGCTGCTGCAGCTGGTCCTTGCTGACCAGAACTTTGGTAATTTGGGTCATGGTTGACGCTCCTTATGGATTAGGATGTGATCACGAGGATGATCTGTCCTTTTCCTTAAGCATAACATCATGTGCGCCTCCTTCAAAGATCGTTGTCGAGGAGACCAGGGTAATCTTGGCCTTCTGCTGTAGTTCCGGGATGGTCAGCGAGCCGCAATTGCACATGGTGGACTTGATTTTGCTGATGCTGAGATCGAGATTGTCCTTAAGCCGTCCCGCATAGGGAATGAAAGAATCCACGCCTTCCTCGAACTCCAGCTTGCTCTCCTTATCGGCATTGCCGAAGTCATAACGCTGCCAGTTGCGGGCCCGGCTGGAGCCTTCGCCCCAATATTCCTTCACGAAGTTCCCGCCGACCAGCAGCTTGCGTCCGGGACTCTCATCGAATCTGGCAAAATAGCGCCCAAGCATCACGAAGTCAGCGCCCATCGCCAGCGCCAGCACAATATGATAATCATGGACAATCCCGCCGTCCGAGCAGATGGGGACATAGATGCCGGTCTGCTCATAATATTCCTGGCGGGCCGCCGCCACTTCGATGACAGAGGAGGCCTGGCCCCGGCCGATGCCCTTTTGCTCCCGGGTGATGCAGATGGAGCCGCCGCCGATACCGACTTTGATGAAATCTGCTCCTGCCTCTACGAGGTACAGGAAGCCTTCCTTGTCAACAACATTGCCCGCGCCGACCTTCACGCTCTCCCCGAAAGTCTCCTTAATATAATGGATGGTCTCCGCCTGCCACTCCGAGTAACCGTCCGAGGAATCAATGCACAGCACATCTGCCCCGGCTTCGACCAGCGCCGGTACACGGTCCTTGTAATCCCTGGAGTTGATACCCGCGCCGACAATCAGCTGCTTGTTGCCGTCATGCAGCTCCAGCGGATACTCCTGGTGGCTGTCATAATCCTTGCGGAAGACGAGATGGACGAGATGTCCGCCGGCATTTACAATCGGCAGGCAGTTCAGCTTGTGGTCCCAGATCATGTCGTTCGCTTCGGTCAGCGTGATGCCTTCTTCGGCGTAGATCAGCGAAGCGAGCGGGGTCATGAACTCCGTAATCGGACAATCCGGCGGGAGGCGGTTCTCGCGGTAATCCCGGCTGGTGACGATGCCCATCAGCTTGCCTGTCGGTTCTCCGTTGTCTGTGATCGCAATGGTGGAGTGGCCGCTGCGCGCCTTCAGCATCAGCACATCCTGAAGCGTATCTTCCGGGCGCAGGTTGGAGTCGCTGAGGACGAATCCTGCTTTGAACTTTTTGACCCGGCGGACCATTTCGACCTGTTGGCCGATGGACTGGGAGCCGTAGATGAAGGAGATGCCCCCGCTTTTCGCCAGCGCAATCGCCATGTTGTGGTCGGATACCGCCTGCATTACCGCCGAAGTCACGGGGAGGTTCATGGTTAGTGCCGGGGTCTCTCCCCGGCGGAATTTGGTGACCGGTGTGCTAAGATCCACATTTCCGGGAATGCAATCTTTGGTGGTCAGGCTGGGTACCAGCAGGAACTCACTGAAGGTTCTTGAAGGCTGCTCGTAATAAAAAGCCATGGCTTGTCACTCCCCCTGCTATTTTTTTGACAACTCATACCTGGGACAAAAATCTGACGGGTACTCCAATGTCCGCTTCCAGCTGCTTGTAATGCTCTCCTTTGGCCAGAATTGCCTGCACACCGACAAGCTCTATGCCCATCACGGACAACTGAGCAGCAATGCAGCGGATCGTAGCACCTGAACTAATCACATCATCCAGCAGCAGCACGCGGTCACCGGCAGAGAAGCCGTCAAAATAGATATAATTCTCATTATACGCCGTCTCGCGTCTGACACTAACCTCATAATTCTCATACAGCTCCGTGCTGAGCCGCAGAATATTCATCGGCTTCATCAGCTTATAGGCAGCCAGCATCCCCCAGGTATGACCGCCGGGTTCAGGGGAGACAATGTAATCAAAATCGGGAAACTGCTCCGTTACAGCATCCGCCAGATTGTGAGTGATTTCACGGATCAGCTCGGGGGCAATGTACGTACCGCGTTCTCCGAAGGGGTAGAGCTTGAAGTCATAGGCGGTGTCCTTGTTCTTGTAGATCCTCACATTCTTGGCCTCACGGATCGATTCACTTAAGCTTGCGTAGGATGGACTCATTGCCCTCACTCCTTCTATTATAATGGATGTCAAAAACCCCAGGCTAAAGGAGGCGCAGTCCAAAGCAGGATACATCAGCGGAGAAAAGCACGGTTTCGCCCGTGAGCTCACACTGATTAATCCAGCAGGGGGTCTGGCCTCTTGTAGCCTGGGGCAATTTACGGTTGCCTGTAGATACGCCCATTCCGGATTAACGGGCTTATACAAGAGAGGTTTGAAGAGATATAACTGACGTGATACTAACTTGGATACGGATAATCAGATTATTTTTGCTACATATGTTATAAAACTTAACTCAGATCATTTGTTATATGCTATCATCCGCAATAAAGTGTGTCAATATTTCATCAATATGTTATATTCCATAACTTTCGCACTTGTTTATAATAATTATTATCTGCAATTCATAAATAGTTCAAAGGTTTTGTTAAAAGCCGTATTTTGATGTGATATACTTAACACAGCGATTTGAGATCTTGTGAAATTGATACTAATATTTGCTGCTAAGCAGTAACAGAGCCTACACCAATGAATATAGATTAGGATGGTGAACAAGCGATGCATATTGTCGTCGTTGGCCTGAATTACCGTACGGCTCCCGTAGAGGTGAGGGAACAGTTCGCTTTTGCCGAAAAGGATCTGCCTGCTGCGCTTCATCAGCTGCTGCAGACGAAGAGCGTTCTGGAAGGGGTCGTTGTCGCCACCTGTAACCGGACGGAAATTTATGTGGTCGTGGACCGCCTTCATATGTGCGGATATTTCATCCGCAGCTTCATGGAGCAGTGGTTCGGAGTAAGAAGCGATGTATTTACGCAACATATGTATATATATGAAGACGAGCAGGCGATTGCCCATCTGATGCGTGTCACCTGCGGTCTGGATTCCATGGTGATTGGCGAGACGCAGATTCTGGGTCAGGTGCGCAGTGCCTTCCTGACGGCTCAGGCGGAAGGGGTTACCGGAACCTGGTTCAACCGGCTGTTCAAGCAGGCGGTGACGCTCGGCAAGCGTGCGCATAGTGAGACCTCGATTGGCGAGAGCGCGGTGTCGGTCAGCTATGCGGCGGTGGAGCTGGGGAAGCGGATCTTCGGCATGTTCACCGGCAAAAGAGTGCTCATTCTCGGCGCCGGCAAAATGAGCGAGCTGACGGTGAAGCATCTGTACAGCAGCGGCGCGGCGGAAGTGATTGTCGCCAACCGTACCTTGTCCCGTGCTATCGAGCTGGCCGAGAAATTCTCGGGTAAGCCCAGCACGATTGAAGAGGCGCTGAAGTCTCTGGATGAAGTGGATATTGTGATCAGCTCTACGGGTGCAGACGGCTATGTGCTGACGGCGGCCCAGGTAGCCGAGGGCATGAAGCGCCGCCCCTCACGGCCGCTGTTCATGATCGACATTGCTGTGCCGCGCGATATTGACCCTGCTGCTGCCAGTGTGCCGGATGTATTCCTCTATGATATCGATGACTTGGAAGGCATTGTGGAGAGCAATCTGGAGATGCGCCGCAGTGAAGCTGCCAAGATCGAGGTTATGATTGAAGGCGAGATGGCGGATTTCCAGCAATGGCTGAAGACGCTGGGCGTCAGACCGGTGATCCGTGCACTGCAGGACAAGTCCAACGGAATATATGAAGAAACGATGGATAGCCTGTTCAACAAGCTGCCTGAGCTGGATGAGCATCAGCGCAAGGTGATCCGCCGGCTGACCAAGAGCATCGTCAACCAGATGATGCATGATCCGATCAATGTGATCAAGGAGATGTCCGGCGGCAAGCAGGGCAATGAAGCACTGGAGTATTTCACTCAAATCTTCGCTCTGCAGGAGCAGCTGGATGCAGCTCCGGCCGGTGGAAGTGTTGAACCCCATCAGCGCAGCTCTGCTGAACGGCCCTCCGGCGGAGAGATCCGGGGGCCGGGAGCGGTGCTTACCCCAGCCGGTCTGCTGGGCGGGTGAGCCACATGCTACTGCTGAACGGAATATATGATGCCGCTCTGCTGCTATATGCCCTGAGCCTGCTGTTTGTTTTCTCGGATTGCCTTCGGCGCAATCCGGGCGGAAAGCGGCTGGGCACAGGGCTTCTTGCTGTCGTAGGCCTGCTTCAGCTGACCGGCCTTGCGATCCGCTTCTCCCAGGAGGGCGGATTGCCAATTTTCACACCTTATGATTTCCTGTTCTGGTTCTCCTTCAGCATGGTGGTTACCTCGTTTGCCGTGACGTATACACGCGGTGGTGAGTTCACGGTGCTGCTGCTCAGCATGGCGGGCTTCAGCGTATTTCTGCTGAACCGGGTATGGCTGACGGCAGAGGATCATACGCTGCAGAGCTGGAGTGCGGTGCACGGGTGGCTGGCGATGCATGTCATTTTGGCGAATCTGAGCTTTGCCGCACTGACACTGGGGACAGTATTTGCGATAATGTATCTGTTCCTGCATACGAAGCTGAAGAATAAGAAGTGGGATGACCGCGTCCGCAGGCTGCCCAGCCTGGAGACGATGGACAAATATTCCTACACGGCGATCCTGGCCGGAGTTCCGCTGCTGCTGGCTTCGCTGATTCTGGCGGGACTGTCGATTGTCGCGGAAGGACGGATACCGCTTTTTCAGGATACGAAGGTCCTGACTACACTTACGGGCCTGGGCGTCTACATCGTCTACCTTGTGCTGAAGTTCTCCGGCCGCCGAAGCGGTACAGTCATGGCCCGCTGGGCGATTGCGGGTTACGGCTTCATTATTCTTAATTTCCTGCTGAATTCCTGGTCGGAGTTCCATGGCTGGGGCGGGGAGTAAAGTGGGATGGACGATGGATGAGAGTGAGTTGGAAGCGCTGGAGTGAGCGGGATGGAGAGTAGCTTGCCAGTGGGATGGACGATGGATGAGAGTGAGTTGGAAGCGCTGGGGAGAGCTGGAGTGAGCGGGATGGAGAGTAGCTTGCCAGTGGGATGGACGATGGATGAGCGCGAGTTGGAAGCGCTGGGAGAGCTGGAGTGAGCAGGATGGAGAGTAGCTTGCCAGTGGGATGGACGATGGATGAGAGTGAGTTGGAAGCGCTGGGGAGAGCTGGAGTGAGCGGGATGAAGAGTAGCTTGCCAGTGGGATGGACGGTGGATGAGAGCGAGTTGGAGTGCTGGGGAGAGCTGGAGTGAGCGGGATGGAGAATAGCTTGCCAGTGGGATGGACGATGGATGAGAGCGAGTTGGAGTGCTGGGGAGAGCTGGAGTGAGCAGGATGGAGAGTAGCTTGCCAGCGGGATGGACGATGGATGAGAGCGAGTTGGAAGTGCTGGGGAGAGCTGGAGTGAGCGGGATGAAAAAGTATCTGCCGATTATGCTGGATGTGGAAGGCCGGCGCGTGGTGATCGTTGGAGGCGGGGCGGTGGCTGCACGTAAGGCGGGTCCGCTGCTGGAAGCAGGCGCGGAACTGGTGGTGATCAGCCCCTCGCTCAGCGGGACGCTGGCTGCGATGGCTGATGAGGGGCGGCTGCAATGGATCAGCCGCCCCTATGCTCCCGGGGATCTCCAGGGAGCGGTTCTGGTCTATGCCGCCAGCGATAACAGGGCGGTGAACGAGGCCGTTGCCGCGGAAGCCCGGCAGCTGGGGCTGCCCGTTAATGTGGCCAGCCATGCGGAGGCGGGCACGTTCATTACGCCCGGCGTGCTCCGCCGCGGGCGCTTGACGGTTGCGGTCTCGACCTCCGGGGCGGGACCGTCTGCGGCTGCGGATATTACGCAGCAGATTGCGGGGCTGCTCGGCGAGGAATACGAGCCGTATCTGGATTTCCTGCATGAGCTGCGGACAGCGATTAAGCAGCTGGAGCCAGCGGCAGAGAACCGGTCGCGGCTCTTGCGGCGGCTGGGGAAGCTGGATGTGTTGAATGAGCTGCGGCAGGGCACCTTTATACCATGGACGGCCGAGGAGATTGAGGCTTGGGTGGCGCGCAACCGGGAGATCTAGCGGTGAGCAATGCAGCATAGACCGATAAATGAAGGGGCAAAAGTGCCCCTCATTTCAGCCAAAGTGGCTGGAACGGCCAAATGAGGGGCAAAAGTGCCCTTCATTTCAGCCAAAGTGGCTGGAACGGCCAAATGAAGGGCAAAAGTGCCCTTCATTTCAGCCAAAGTGGCTGGAACAGCCAATTGAAGGGCAAAGGTGCCCCTCATTTCAACCAAATTAGTTGGAACGGCCAAATGAAGGGCAAAAGTGCCCCTAATTTCAGCCAAAGTGGCTGGAACGGCCAAATGAAGGGCAAAAGTGCCCTTCATTTCAGCCAAAGTAACTGGAACGGCCAAATGAAGGGCAAAAGTGCCCCTCATTTCAGCCAAAGTGGCTGGAGCGGCCAAATGAAGGGCAGAACTGCCCCTCATTTTTAGCGGAAATCGACTGAATTCAGCAAGCATGGGAGTATGGCGGGTAGAGGTGACTTGAACAGGGGGAGTGGGCATGCGGAAGATTATCGTGGGCAGCAGACAAAGTGCGCTGGCTTTAACGCAGACGGGGCATGTGATTGCCGATCTGGAGCGGCTTAGCGGAGAGCATGGGTTTGATTTTACTTTTGAGGTGCATAAGATTGTGACCAAGGGTGACCGGATTCTCGATGTGACCCTGTCCAAAGTGGGCGGCAAAGGTCTGTTCGTCAAGGAAATTGAACAGGCGATGCTGGCGAAGGACATAGATATGGCGGTACATAGTATGAAGGATATGCCTTCCGAATTGCCGGAAGGCTTGATGAATGGTGCGGTGCCGAAGCGTGAAGATCCGCGCGACGTTCTGATCTCTAATAGCGGAGTGGGCCTGGAGGGTCTGCCGCAAGGCGCGCGCGTAGGAACAAGCAGTCTGCGGCGCTCCAGCCAACTGGCTGCACTCCGGCCGGATCTGCTTATTGAGCCGGTACGCGGCAATATTGATTCGCGGCTGAAGAAGCTGGAGAGCGGCGAATATGACGCGATTCTGCTGGCAGCAGCGGGGCTGTCGCGGATGGGCTGGCAGGACCGGATTACGGCATATTTGCCGCCTGAGGTCTGCCTGCCCGCTGTAGGCCAAGGAGCACTCGGTATTGAGTGCCGTGAGGACGATGAGGAACTGCGCAAGCTGCTGGCGCTGTATAATGATGAGCGCACGGCACTCACGGTGACAGCGGAGCGGACCTTCCTGGGCGCCCTGAACGGCGGCTGTCAGGTGCCGATCGGCGCTTACGCGATCCTTGAGCTGGAAGGCGAAGCTGCAGGTCCGTCCATAACGTTAACCGGAATGGTCGGAACACCGGACGGCACAGTCATTCTGAAGGAGACCTGCACCGGCAATGATCCGGTGGAGCTGGGTTCGGAGGTCGCGCGTAAGCTGGTGGCAAGAGGTGCGGAGAAGATTTTGGCGGATGTAAGGGAATAAGGGGTAAGGGCTAGACAGGGAATAGTGCGCGTTGGGGAGAAGCTTATGCAAGCCAGAATCGCATGTGTAGAGGGATAAGGGGATGACGGAGATGGCGGGGAAGGTATATCTGGTAGGTGCAGGTCCGGGGGATGCGAAGCTGATTACAGTCAAGGGGCTGGAGTGTATCCGGAAGGCCGATGTGCTGGTCTATGACAGGCTGGCCAGTCCAAGGCTGCTGAAATGGATGAAGCCCGGCGGTGAGAAAATATACGTAGGCAAGCTTTCGGACCGCCATACGATGAAGCAGGAGGATATTAATCAGCTGCTGGTAGATCTCGCATTGGAGGGCAAAACGGTGGTGCGTCTGAAGGGCGGGGACCCCGTGATTTTTGGCCGGGTGGGTGAAGAAGCGGAGCTGCTGCGCAGGAATGGCATCTACTATGAGATTGTGCCGGGCATTACCTCGGCCATCAGCGTCCCGGCGTACGCCGGTATTCCGGTGACCCACCGGGAGGCGTCGTCTTCCCTGTCGATTATTACCGGCCATGAGAGCCCGGATAAGCTGGATCATTCCATTCAATGGGATAAAGTAACGAATGCGACAGGCACGCTGGTATTTCTGATGGGTGTCGCCAAAATCGGCTACATCAGCGCCCAGCTGATGAAGCATGGCCGTCCGCCGGAAACCCCGGTGGCGCTGGTGCGCTGGGGGACCCGTGCGGATCAGGAGACGCTGACCGGCACGCTGGCCGATATTGAGGCGAAGGTTACGGCAGCGGATTTTCAGCCGCCTGCGGTTATTGTGGTCGGTGATGTTGTGCTCCAGCGGGAGCACCTGATGTGGGTGGAGGTGCTGCCGCTGTTCGGCAAGCGGATTGTAGTGACGCGGGCGCGCGCACAGGCAAGTGAGCTGGTGGACCGGATCGAGGAGCTGGGCGGCGAGCCGTATGAGTTCCCGGTCATTGAGACGGTGATGCAGCGGGATGCGGACAAGCAGGCGGAGATCGCTGCGGCACTTGGCGGGCTTGCGGCGTACGACTGGGTGTTCTTCACCAGTCCGAACGGCGTAGACTTCTTCATGCGTCATCTGACGCAGCAGAAGCTGGATATTCGCAGCCTGCACGGGGCGCGGCTGTGCGCAGTGGGACCCGGTACGGCCGCGGCGCTCGCAGAGCGCGGGCTGATCGCCGAGGAGCTGCCCGGACGCTTTCAGGCGGAAGGGCTGATCGAAACCTTCGGCCCCGAGCTTAAGTCCGGGCAGAAGGTGCTGCTGCCGCGCGGCGACCTGGCGCGTGAGTGGCTGCCGGCGAAGCTGAGGGAGCTGGGGCTGGAAGTGACCGAGGTGGATACTTATGAGACGATTGTCACCGGGGAGGATGATATTGAGCTGGTGAAGCTGCTGGAGGAGAAGCGCATCCATGCGGTAACCTTCACCAGCTCGTCCACGGTGCGCAATTTCCTCGGCATACTCAAGCGGATGGGCCTGGAAGATCCGCTTACTCTGCTGGCGGGCGTCAAGATTGCCTGCATCGGCCCGGTTACCGAGCAGACCGCAGTCGAAGCGGGCCTCACTCCGGGACTGCTCCCGGAAGAAGCCACCATCGAAGGACTGGTGCAGGAGCTGTGCCGCTGGAATGAATCGACGAGGCTGAGATAGCCTGTTCCTGCCGGATCTGTCAGCATTGTCTTTGAGCATTGCAATCGGGTCTGGCCTACTGGCAGCGATAACTTTAACATCTCAATACTGCTTAAGACGAATAGATGTGATTATATACTTACTGAACAGGAGGATACAACAAATGAGCTTTCCAATAACCAGACACCGCCGTTTGCGCGGGTCGGCCGGTATTCGCGGCATGGTGCGCGAGACCGTTCTGAATGTGCTGGATTTCATCCAGCCGATTTTTGTAACCTATGGAACAGGTGTGAAGAATGAGATCAGCTCCATGCCCGGCGTCTATCATTTCTCGCTGGATACGCTGAAGGCGGAGGTGGATGAGATTGCTTCCCTCGGCATTTCGGCGGTACTGCTGTTCGGTATTCCCGAGACGAAGGATGCGGTTGGCTCGTCCGGCTTCGCAGACGATGGCATTGTGCAGGAAGCCACGCGTCTGATCAAAAAATGGTATCCCGACCTGCTGGTTGTCGCCGATACCTGCCTGTGTGAATTCACCGACCACGGCCACTGCGGCATGGTGCATACCCATACGGTGGACGGTGTGGTGCACGGGGATGTAATCAACGATGCTTCGCTTGAGCTGCTGACCCGCACGGCGGTCTCGCAGGCCCGGGCAGGGGCGGATATTATCGCGCCGTCCAACATGATGGACGGATTCGTGCAGGCGATCCGTGCCGGACTCGATGCGAATGGCTTCGAGCAGGTGCCGATTATGTCCTATTCGGTAAAATACGCCTCCGCCTTCTACGGTCCGTTCCGCGAAGCAGCGGATTCCGCTCCCCAGTTCGGCAACCGCAAGACGTATCAGATGGACCCGGCCAACCTGCGGGAAGCCGTTCGCGAAGCGGATTCCGATGTACTGGAAGGTGCGGACATGCTGATGGTGAAGCCTGCGCTAGCTTATCTGGATGTCATCCGCACCATCCGCGACCAGTTCGATCTGCCGCTTGTAGCCTACAACGTCAGCGGTGAGTACTCGATGGTCAAGGCGGCTGCGCAGCAGGGCTGGATCGATGAGCAGGCGGTTGTGCTGGAGATGCTGACCGGCATGAAGCGCGCCGGAGCAGATATAATTATTACCTATTTCGCCAAGGACGCAGCCCGCTGGCTGCGCGGCTAGGATCAGGAGGGAACAAGCATGGGCAATATGCCGTTGAACCGCCGGGAAGAGGCTTCCCGCATGGCTTTTGAAGAGGCAAAACAATATATTCCCGGCGGGGTGAACAGCCCGGTCCGGGCATTCAAATCCGTAGGATTGACCCCGGTCTATGTGGAGAGGGGCGAAGGCTCACGGATCTACGATATTGACGGCAACAGCTTCATTGACTACGTCTGCTCGTGGGGACCGCTGATTATGGGACATGCCCATCCTGAGGTGGTGAAGGCGCTGCAGGAGACTGCGGCCAGAGGGACAAGCTTCGGCGCGCCGACCCTGCTTGAGACCGCTATGGCCAAAACCGTGGTAGAACGCGTAGCCTCGGTGGACATTGTCCGCATGGTGAACTCGGGAACGGAAGCAACCATGAGCGCGATCAGACTGGCCCGCGGCTATACCGGACGCAGCAAAATCCTCAAATTCGAAGGCTCCTATCACGGCCATGCCGACAGCCTGCTGATTAAGGCCGGTTCCGGGGTGGCGACCCTGGGGCTGCCGGATAGTCCGGGCGTGCCGGAAGGTGTGGCCGTGAATACGATCACGGTACCTTATAATGACCTGGACGGGGTCAAAATCGCGTTTGAACGTTACGGCAACGAGATTGCCGCTATCATCGTTGAGCCGATCGCCGGAAATATGGGCGTAGTGCCTCCGCTTCCGGGCTTCTTGGAGGGTCTCCGCAAGGTGACGACAGGGTACGGGGCGTTGCTGATTTTTGACGAGGTGATGACCGGCTTCCGTGTGGACCGGGGATGTGCGCAGGGGCTGTTCGGGATGGATCCGGATCTGACCTGCTTCGGCAAGGTGATTGGCGGCGGTCTGCCTGTAGGGGCTTACGGCGGCAAAAGAGAGATCATGGAGCAGATCGCCCCGTCCGGCCCGATCTATCAGGCGGGCACACTCAGCGGGAATCCGCTGGCGATGGCGGCGGGCTACAGCACGCTTGCGCTGCTGACCCCTGAGGTCTACACCCGTCTGGAGTCGCTTGGAGCGAGACTGGAAGCCGGACTTAAGCGCAATGCGCAGGAGACGGGAGTTCCGCTGACGATTAACCGCGTGGGCTCGATGGTATGTCCGTTCTTCACGGAGGAGCCGGTCATTAACTTCGAGACGGCCAAGACCAGTAACCTGGAGCTGTTCAAGCGTTATTTCGGCAAAATGCTGGATCAGGGCATCAGCGTTCCGCCCTCCCAGTTCGAAGGCATGTTCGTATCCGCTGCGCATAGCGAGCAGGATATTGACGATACGATTGCGGGCCATTATCAGGCCCTGAAATCGCTATGACGGCTGGACCGGAGGAGCTGTCCGGCCAGCATGGCGGCGGCGAGATCCAAGACGGAAGTGATGGCGCCAGCGGCCCCTTCGCGGGCGGCGGCAAGTGGACCCGGCGCGGCGAATGGCTGGAAGCCATGCCTGGCCGGGTCATTACAGCGGCTGCCGACAAGCAGGCCGCCATCGATGCCTGGCTGCTGGGCGTAGCCGGGATGCCAGCGAAGCTGCACGCCCGGCTGCGCCGCGAGAACGGCATCCAGTGGCGGGGCGACCGGCTGCGGCTGGCCCTGTTCCCTCACCGGGAAGCCGGAATAGAGCCGGTATGGCAGGAGGCTGCGGCTGAGGTGCTGTTCGAGGACGACTTCTGCCTTGTGGTCCACAAGCCTGCGGGTCAGGCGGTTCATCCGGACGGAAGCAGCACGGAAGTGACGCTGGATCATCTCGTAGCCGCGCATTATGCGGCCTCCGGCGGAGGGATTGCCGTCCGCCATATCCACCGGCTGGACAAGGATACTACTGGACCTGTGTTGTATGCGAAGAATGAATACGCCCAGCTTGTGCTGGATGAGGATATGCGTGAGAAGAACGTATCCCGCCTGTATGCCGCGATTGTTGAAGGCATAGTGCCGCCGGAGCTTACGGTGATCGATGCCCCGATCGGCCGTGACCGCCATCATGCGGCGCGCAGGCGGGTATCCCCGGGAGGGCAGGAGGCGGTAACACGGATTGTGGGACGCGAAGCCCTGCCCGGCGGGACCGTAGTGAAGCTGCAACTGGAGACGGGCCGGACGCATCAGATTCGTGTCCACCTCAGCCATGCGGGGCATCCGCTCTTCGGGGACGACCTCTATGGAGGATCGGCCTGGCATACTGCGGGTATTCCTTCCGGCCACAGCCTTAAGGAGAAGCAGCCCCTTCGTTCGGAGCCTGGTCAGGTGAAATCTGCCATTACGGCCTGGTTCGAAGAGCAGGAGAAGGCAGGCCTTACCCCTGGTTTGCAAGTCCAAGGCAAGCAGCCGCCAGCTCCACCTTCGAAGCCGGGAGTCAAGGCGAAGCAGGAGAGTTCCGACCGCCAGGCACTGCATGGCGAGAAGCTGATTTTCGCCCACCCTTGGACCCGAAGTAAGATCGAGGTATCTGATCCCTGGCCGGAGGATCTGCGCCGCCTGCGCGAGCAAATCGGCGGCGTAGATCAGGAGTAGGCCATTACCTAATCGGCTCCGTGAAGGTAAGTAACTCAATAGATGCCATGCCCAGCCGGGCCGCATTTCTCTGATATCTGGAGGATTGCTGCCCGGCTTTTTAGTTGTTGTTCAGTGCGACCTCCCCCAGCCGAAACATCGAACAAGAAGTGGATTTATGTTATTTAATTTACGCACTATTACTCTCCAGGGAACGTTAAGTGGATTTAGGGCATCTAATTTCCTCAATATGTCCTATATGTTTATTTTCAGGTTATATAAGTGTTGTTGTTCCAACTGTTGCCGGATATTCGTAGATTTACTGGTGAACAGTTGCCCTTTTTCCACTTATTTCATTGTAGCCACCAGTTAGCCCACGTGTCCTCTGATACATTTCCGCGCTCAAGCCCGTCTTACTAATATGAGGAGATGATCTGGCTGTGAGATTGAGATGGAATCGCAGAGTGTTAGGAATCTTAGCCTTCTCGACCCTGGTGATTGCCGCCGGAATAATGGCGGTTGTGCAACTGAACAACAACTACGGTGTACTGGGTCTGGTTGCCCAGCTTCAGAGCTTCCGGGTGACGGTGGACAATCAATCGGACTTTGAGCTGAGTATTCTGGAGACGGGAGTGGTAACCGGCGCATCAGCGGAGGCCTCAGTAGACGAAGTTGGCAAGATACTCAAAAGCGGAAAAACAGTAAAAATTAAGCCCCGGCTTAGCTTAAGCGGTGAAGGCGGAGTTTATCTGAAGTATTCGGACCCGAGAGAACCGGACGTTCCCAAAACCATCGGAGTATGCTCCTACACCGAAACTTTATCCGGATATTCCAAGGTCATAATCACGAATGACAAGGTGACGGTTAAAGAGAAGTGCAGCTAATCTATGGAGGCTGACTGCTATTTTGGCAGCTTGGTCTCCAAATATCCCCTTTAATTTCCCTCTGCGCATTTACAATCCAGATATTTGCAGATTTCCAGTAACATTTGTAACTGACGGGCTTCCAATATATTGATAAAAATATTATGTAAGCGCAGTCTATTTGATGAACTGGGGGAATATTTGTGAAAAAAGTTACTAAGTTAATGCTCGTGGCCGGCATCTCGTTGGCACTTGTCGGGGTAGGGAACAGCGGCGCTCTGAACAATGTCACTTCGGCAGCGAGTGCACCGCTTAAGGTGGGCCGGGTGGAAGCGGCTGCCCATGGCATCAAATGCTTCACCGTAGCGGTTGCTGTAGTCCAGAATGGCGTAATCGTTGCGGCTTCGCTGGATGATTATCAGTTCCTGGGTAGCGATGTAGCTACTGGCGTACCGAACTCGGACAAGGACTTCGGCAAGAATTACAAAGATCCGAATATGGTGCTGGCCTCCAAGAAGACCAACGCCAAATATTACAGCGAGCACATGACGGAAGAAGCCAAATCGACAGTAGCCTATGACAAGAACCTGGCGGCTATCGAGAAATTCGCAACAGGCAAAACTATAAAATCCCTTGAAGCTACACTGACTAACAAAAGCAAAGAGCAAGTTGTTGACGCTGTAAGCGGTGCAACTCTGGTGGATACTCAAGGTTACCTGAAGGCCATTCTAAGTGCGGCCAAAGCTGCAAAATAAACAGCTGTTCCATCATTTAAACGATGTTAACCCCTTCATGGCTGCGGCTGTGGAGGGGTTTTGCTATGCTGTTTCCATTTGTCGACAGACCGGCTCCGCTGTTAAAGAGAGTGGCACCCCTGCAATTATGGGTATAACAGTAATAAGTACAAATACATCAGCATGCGCGAGTATTCATAACTGGGGGGAAGGCCATGAAATGGCAGGGTAGAAGAGGCAGTTCTAATGTGGAAGACCGCAGAGGCCGCGGCGGCGGAGGCGGGGGCAAGCTGATTGGCGGCGGAATCAGCGGGATTGTGATTATAGTAATTGTTACGCTGCTGAGCGGCGGGAACATCGGCGATATTATGGGGAATCTGACCTCAACCGGTTCGGGCACAAACTCAAGCGTCCCCTATGAACAGAGCGCCCAGGAGAAGGAGCTGTCCGAGTTCGTGTCCGTGGTGCTGGCCGATACCGAGGATGTCTGGTCCGATATCTTCAAGGAGCAGGGAATGACTTACCAGGACCCGACGCTAGTGCTCTACAGCGGCAGCGTGAATTCTGCCTGCGGCACCGCAAGCTCCGCCGTCGGACCGTTCTATTGTCCGGGGGATGCCAAGCTGTATATCGATCTCAGCTTCTACGATGAGCTGAAGCAGCAGTTCAATGCGCCGGGCGACTTCGCCATGGCGTATGTGATTGCCCACGAGGTGGGTCATCATGTGCAGACCCTGCTGGGCGCTTCCGAGCAGCTGAATTCGCTGCGCCAGCGCCTCAGCGAGACCGAATTCAACAAATATCAGGTCCGCTTCGAGCTGCAGGCCGATTATTATGCCGGGGTATGGGCCCATCATGTTCAGGGCCAGAATCTGCTGGAGGAAGGAGATTTGGATGAGGCGCTGACCGCGGCGAGCGCAGTCGGGGATGATACGATCCAGAAGCGATCCCAAGGGTATGTGGTGCCCGACAGCTTCACACACGGAACCTCCGAACAACGCAAGCGCTGGTTCTACAAGGGTTTTAACTCCGGCACGATTGCCGGTGGAGATACCTTTAAGGCTGCTGAACTGTAGCCGCCGGCATTCCAAAATAGGGACACTAAGAGCCGCCCATCCGCTTGACGGAGAGCGGCTCTTGTTCTTATTAGGGACATTATTATGAGGAGCCGTTTCTGCTCCGCCGGGGAAGCTGGAATGTATGCTAAAAACAGCATACATTGTGCTCCCGCGCAGGCACACGGACCAAATGTATGCCAAAAACAGCATACATTGTGCTGCCGCGCAGGTGCACGGGCCGAATGTATGCCAAAAACAGCATACAATGTGCTCCCGCACAGGCGCACGGGCTAAATGTATGCCAAAAACAGCATACATTGTGCTCCCGCGCAGGCGCACGGACCAAATGTATGCCAAAAACAACATACATTGTGCTCCCGCGCAGGCGCACGGGCTAAATGTATGCCAAAAACAGCATATAATGTGCTGCCGCGCAGGCGCACGGACCAAATGTATGCCAAAAACAGCATACAATGTGCTTCCCGCGCAGGCGCACGGGCTAAATGTATGCCAAAAACAGCATACAAAGTGCTGCCGCGCAGGCGCCCGGACCGAATGTATGCCAAAAACAGCATACAATGTGCTCCCGCGCAGGCGCACGGATCAAATGTATGCCAAAAACAGCATACATTTGGCGGGTTCTGCCCGTCCCTCCTACGCAGTCCCCCTGGGAGGGAACATGTGCTTACGGCTGCACATCATTCCGGTAAGACAGACGGTTGCGGCCAAGCTTCTTGGACTCCAGCAGGAGCTGGTCGGCGTAGACATACCCTTTTTCCATAGAGGTCTTCTGATCCGGGTCTGCCTTATAGTAAAAGAGTCCGAAGGATGCCGAATAGGGCACGCGTATGATCTGCTCCTCGAATTCTGCACTTACGGTGTGACCGTGAAGGCTGTCCAGAATCTCCTGAATCTGCGTTCTGCACTCCTCGAAGGTCTTGCCCCTTAGGAAGAGCGTGAACTCTTCCCCGCCGCTGCGGAACAGAACATCCTGTTCCTGCAGATGCTTCTGCAGCGTCTTGGCAAAATGAACAATGACCCGGTCACCAACGGCGTGGTTGTAGCTGTCATTGATTTTTTTGAACCGGTCGATATCCGCCACTACAATCCCGATGTACTCCCCGCCCTGGTTCAGCTCCTTCATCATCTTGTCCATATGCGCCCGGTTATAGGTTCCGGTCAGGAAGTCGCGGTAAGCCATCTGCTCGAATTTGTCGCGTTCATACTTGTGCTGGGCACTCTGCGACTTGGAATAGAACGAGATACTGACTACATAGTTGAGCAGGAACAGGGCGATCAGCATCTCCCATTTCTCCATTTGCAGCAGCCGCAGCAGCAGAGCATTACTAAGAGCCACCTTGCTGAAATCCAGCAGATTCCGGCTTCGGAACAGTAGGTTCCTCGCTTCCCGGCGTGTCTTGATATCTCCCGACAAGGCAAAGGTCAGCACCAGGAAGGTGGAGGACAGCAGGGTGGTAACGCAGACCACGAGCAGGAACAACAGCCAGTATCCGAGAGGAAGCTTGTCCGCCAGGGGAGAGAGCGCCGTATACAGATAGTACGCAGCAGAGCCGCCCAGTGTGAACGAACCGATATTGTAGAAGGTATCCAGGAACTCTCCGGGATCGGCGGTTTTTGTTTTCTTTTTATAGAAATATACGATGAACCGGTATACAGTCTCGAACAGGAGCGTGCCGAGCGGACCGGCAAAAATCCCGAAGGAGGAGGTATAGCTGATGGCATAATCGATTGTTGAGTTCCCGCTCCGGGTCACAATCCGCAATTGAAAGTAGATGCTGGAGAAGATAGTGTATAGCAGTAATGCTTTTATATAGGTAGCGTCCAGGACTACAGCATGCGCGGGAATGAAGGCTATAGCCAGGGATGCGACAAATAGAAAAAGGTCAAATACCCTCGCTTTTGACATGTCGGAAATTTCCTTTCAGGATTTATACCGATTATACCCGAAAAGATGATTCTTGATTAAAAGATATTTTTGAAATTTGCAGGGAATGATCATATATCCCTTTCCGCCTGCCCGCAGCCTACATATACTATTCTGATTAGGGTGGAGCAGACTGCTCCTGTACCTAAATACATCTATAGCCGGGGAGAGGAATGCATGAAGATATTGCTGGTCACCTACTGGGGCCTCACCAATATGGGCGGAATTTGGACGTATATGAAGCAGCTGGCCGACAAGCTGGGCGAGCAGGGCCATTCCGTTACACTGATGGGCAGCCATGTGGAGAACAATACATTGTATTTGCTCAACCGGACGGAGTCTTTTGATAAAAAAGCCTTCTATTCGCTGCTGCTGCCCCAGCTTGATATCGGCCGGTTCCCCTCGCTGCATCTGGAGCATGGCATCTTCAGCTTTGAGCTGGGGCGTTACGTATTCGAGGGCGGCGCCGCTGTGCTGGGGCTGGAGGAATATGATGTCATTCATGCCCAGGACCCTATAGCCACATATGCACTGCGGCGGATCATGCGCCGTCCTGTTCCGCTGGTCGCAAGTGTTCATGGGGCATTGACCAAGGAGACCTACTATGAGTACAAAGGACTTGAGCCCGGACTGACCCGGGAGGCCTATGAGCAGCGGCCGATCTGGAGCTACTTCCGTAGGCTTGAGACACTGGGTGCCCAGGCGGCTGACCAGATTCTGGTCTCTTCGGAGTGGATCGGACAGCTTACGCAGAGCCTGGGGGTCAGCCCGGACCGTATTCATACCTTGCCGTACGGGTTGGACCTGCATCAATATGCAGCCAGGGCCGCAGAGACGCCGCCGCTTCAATTTGCAGAAGGAATCCCTGTAATCATGTATGCCGGACGTCTTGAATATATTAAAGGCGTCCATGTGCTGATAGAGGCGCTAGGCATTCTGGAGCAGCGCTGTCAGCGGTGGATCTGTGCGGTGGCCGGAATCGGCAGCCTCCTGGAGGAGCTCATGGAGCAGGCCCGCCTGCTGGGTATCGCCGGGAAGGTCCATTTCACCGGGAAATTGAACAATATTCCGGCTGCACTCCGGGCTGCCGACATCTATGTGCAGCCCTCACTCCAGGATACGCAGCCTTTCTCGGTTACAGAAGCGCAGCTTGCCGGGATCGCGCCGATTGTCGCCGGAACCGCAGGCATGCCGGAGATGGTCCGGCAGGGAGAGACGGGCTGGATTGTTCCTCCCGGAGATGCCGCTCAGCTCGCCCTGCAGATGGAGCAGCTGCTGGGGGATGAGGGACTGAGAAGACGCACCGGCCTCCAGGCTAAGCGCTGGGCAGAGCAGACCCGTTCGCTGGATGTCATGGCTGCGGGTACGCTGCATGTATACCAGAGAGCGGTCAATCTGCGGGCGGGCCGGCCGGGAATTCCGGATCACCTCCGGTTTGGGGAAGAACCGGGCGCGGGTGCGCTGCCGGCAGCTTTTCATCCGGCAGATGTGCTTAACGAGGGTGATCCGGGGAATCCGCTTGCCGTAACGATGCGTGTCAAGCTTCCGCAGCACTACTCTATTCCTGATGCACGTACGGCCCTTCCTCCCCTGGCATAGGCGCTGTCCGCAATTGAAGCGGCAAAGTTGTCATGCCTGCCTGATTGAAGCATATACATGAGGGGAGTAACATTTTGGGCTTATACTCTGGGCTTGTCTCAGGGATAGATTATGCCAAGAAGGAGGACATTTCCCGTGTTTGACCAGTCCCATGGCTTGCGGTTTGATATTTATGAACGCATTCACCTTTCGGAAGAGCTTCCGGGAATAGCAGAGCTGGAGGAAGTCGAGCTGGTTCCCGACATCCAGGTCATCCAGCGGGAGGACCGGGCCGAGCTGCACGGACAACTGCTGCTCACCGGACTCTACCGGGGGGAGGATGACCTTACACAGCGTCTGGAGCATGCAATTCCTGTTGAAATCACTGTTCCGCTGACCCGGGTCAGCTCACTTGATGACATAGGGGTGGAGATCGAGAATTTCGATATTGATCTGCTGACGATGCGAACCGTCAACATTACCGGAGTGCTCTCGCTACGCGGAATCGGAAGTGCAGATGTACAGCCGGCCTGGCAGCAGGAGGAATACACGGTAGCGTATTCGCCGGAGGCAGGAGACAGCAGGGCGGCTGAGGAGATAATCCGCAATCCCGAGAATGATACCCTGTATGAGAATTCGCTCTGGACCTATGGCGAAGGGACTGCAGAGGGCTCTGCGGAAGATCAGAACTCCGCTGCTCCGGCTGAGGCAGCAGCTGAGCCGCTGTACGCGGAAGATACTTCTTACAGCCAGCCCGCGGCCTATCTCTCCACACCCCTGAAGGACAAGGAACCCAGAGTAAGGACCCATAGCCTGGATACGGCTTCTTCGGCAGGCAGCAAGCCGGCGGCTGATAAGGCCTCCGCTCACTTCCTCACCTCCAGAGAGAAGACGGCACCAGCGGCTGTGAACGGCTCGGTTCAGGAGGACACCACGCTTCAGACAGGCACCGCTGCCTTGAACACTGTGGATCATTGGGGCAATGCGAAGCTTCATGCCGTGTCGCAGCCGGAGCCGGTGTTTACCTCCGCTGCCAACGATGCTGCTGCGCTGTTTGAAGGGAACGAAGGAGGGGAGGCGGCAGAGGAGATCCAGGCCACAGACAATGAAGTCTTCCTGTCTGCGGAATCTTTGTCTCCCCAGGAGGAGAAGCAGGATCTCAAGGTTGCCCTTGGCAGCAAAAAAGAACCGGGAGCCGCCGAGCAGGAGCCGCTCACCTTCTCCTCGCTGCTCAGCGCAAGCCGCGCCAACAGAGAGCAGGAGGAGCTGCTCTCGGGCAATATAGACTCTGTAGCGCAGGCTGTTCCTGAGGCAGGCAATGATACAGCGTGGAAGAGCCGGTTCATCGGCGGGATGGGCGGGACAGAGCTGTTCCGCAAGGTACGGCTCTGCATCGTGCAGCGGGAAGAGACGCTGGATACCATAGCCGAGAAATACCAGCTAAGCACCCGGGAGCTGACTATGTATAACCGGCTGTCCGGTCAGATTGTAGAAGAGGGACAGGTATTATACATTCCTTGAGATTGACGCTGTGCGGAGAATTCAGGCTTAACAGGAACAGCCCTTGCCTTACGGATGGGGCTGTTCCTGTTTCTTTGTTGTATAGGAAATTATGATTCTCTTCTGTTGTAGATAAGTGTTTTTTACTTGTGCCCTGAATGTATGCGGAAAACAGCATACATTTGCTGGCGCGCGGGCATGTGCCCCGAATGTATGCGGAAAACAGCATACATTGTGCTGGCACGCAGGCATATGGCCCGAATGTATGCGGAAAACAGCATACATTGTGCTGGCGCGCAGGCATATGTCCCGAATGTATGCGGAAAACAGCATACATTTGCTGGCGCGCAGGCATATGTCCCGAATGTATGCGGAAAACAGCATACATTTGCTGGCACGCAGGCATATGTCCCGAATGTATGCGGAAAACAGCATACATTTTGCTGGCGCGCAGGTAAGCCGTTTCCACTTCCCAAGCGTTTTTTATTATGCGGCCTGTATATACGATCTCCGCTTCTGGTTTACAAACCGTTCAGCCGGGGGTAATAGTCACTACCGGCCTACATACATTACACATTCAGGCAGCTATGCGCTGGTACACTACTTCTGGAAGGATGATATATCACATGAAGAGAAAAGTGGCAGCCACTGCGGCCGCACTAAGCTTGACGCTCACAGTCTCGGCCGGTGTCTACGCCGCCAGTAATCTGCAGGAGATCAAGGCGCTCCTGAACAACAAAATCGGGATCGTCGTGAACGGCCAGGCGTACACGCCCAAAGACGGCAACGGCAAAACCCTCGCCCCGATTACCTATAACGGCATCACTTATCTGCCTGTACGCTCCATCGGCGAAGCGCTGAACACTGCTGTTACTTACGATGCTTCAACCAGCCGGGTCATCATCGGTGATGCTGCAGCTCCGGCTGTCTCCTCCGGCGGCTCGTCCACTGGAACACCAGCAGATTCTGTGAAGCGGCCGAAGAGCCTGCCGGCGGATTTCCCGCTTCCGGCGGACGCGAAGATATTTGATCTGATCGAAGGCTCGGCGACCGGTAAGCCGTCCGCAACCTTCAGCTACCGTACGAAGCAGAGCCTGGAGACGCTCGGCAATACGTACAAGGACTATTTTGTGCAAAAAGGAGCTACCTCCAAGTCTGAGGAAGTCTCCGCCTCAGCCTTCTCGATTATTGATGCCGGAAGCACATTCTCTGTTACGCTGGATGGCGCTCCCGGAACGGGCAGCCATCAGGGCTTCAATGTGGTTCAAGTGATCTGGAGCGGGGAGTAGGCATCAATGTACGTCTGCTGCGCGCCCTTTGTGTATATGCTGGTTGACTAGGGATAACACTGAATGTATTATTGAACTAAGTAATAACTAGCATAAAGACTGGGAACGGGAAGAGTAGGCGGTCAGCCCTTCAGAGAGCGGGATTATCATTGGTGTGAATTCCCGCAGGATGCAGCCCCCGAAGTCGCCCCGGAGTTGCCCTTCTGAGCTTGTCTTCATCATGAAGACGGGTTAGGATGCGGCCGGTTGCAGCCGTTACCCTGCATGAGTGTCGCGCTAAGCTTCAGGAACCTGTAAGGGAACTTAAGGCAGTGGTTTATTTTTTATTGGCGCGAAACAAAGGTGGTACCGCGAAAGAATGGCCTTTCGTCCTTTGAGACGAAGGGCCTTTTTGTATTCTCAGAAACCGCTAGCTACTCAATACATTTAACAGTGGAGGGTTCACAATGGCTGATAACAACAATGCGGCAGCAGAGCTGCCGAACCAGCAGGAAGCGGCAGAAGCTACCGCTTCAGCTAATCACAAGCAGAGCGACATGCCGACTACATATGATCCGGGAGCGGCAGAGAAGAAATGGTATGCGTACTGGATGGAGAAGGGCTTCTTCGAAGCCGGCAAGCGGCCGGATGCAGAGCCTTACAGCATCGTGATTCCGCCGCCGAATGTAACAGGAATGCTGCATATCGGACATGCGCTGGATTTCACGCTTCAGGATGTGCTGATCCGCACCAAGCGGATGCAGGGATATGATACCCTGTGGCTGCCGGGTACGGACCATGCAGGGATTGCTACACAGACCAAGGTAGAGCAGAAGCTGCGCCAGCAGGGAATCTCCCGCCATGATCTGGGACGCGAGAAGTTCCTGGAGCAGGTGTGGGCCTGGAAAGACCAGTATGCAGAGACTATTCATGACCAGTGGGCCAAGATGGGCCTGTCCCTCGATTACTCCCGCGAACGCTTTACCTTTGATGATGGAATGAAGAAGGCGGTAAGCAAGGTATTTGTGGAGCTGTACCAGAAGGGCCTGATCTATCGCGGCAAGCGGATTATTAACTGGGACCCGGCTGCCCGTACAGCGCTGTCAGATATCGAGGTTGAATACAAGGAAGTGAACGGGCATCTGTACCATCTGCGTTATCCGCTGAAGGATGGCAGCGGCCATATCACGGTGGCTACCACGCGGCCCGAGACGATGCTGGGCGATACAGCGGTAGCGGTACATCCGGAGGATGAGCGCTATAAGGATCTGATCGGTAAGACGCTGATTCTGCCGATTACCTTACGTGAGATTCCGGTTATTGCCGATGAATACGTAGATAAGGATTTCGGCAGCGGTGCAGTTAAGATTACACCGGCGCATGATCCGAACGACTTCGAGATGGGAGTCCGCCATAACCTTCCGCAGATCAACGTAATGGATGAAGGCGGAGTGATGAATGAGGAAGCGGGCGCTTACCAGGGAATGGACCGCAGCGACTGCCGTAAGGCCATCGTAGCCGACCTGAAGGAGCAAGGCGTGCTGATCTCCATTGAGGATCATGTACACCAGGTTGGGCACAGTGAGCGTTCCGGGGCCGTAGTAGAGCCTTATCTGTCCACCCAGTGGTTCGTCAAAATGCAGCCGCTGGCAGAAGCAGCCATCGCTGCACAGAAGGACGGTGACGGGGTCCATTTCGTGCCGGACCGCTTCGAGAAGACGTACCTGAACTGGATCGAGAATGTCCGCGACTGGTGTATCTCCCGCCAACTGTGGTGGGGCCACCGTATTCCGGCCTGGTACTCTGAATCCACCGGGGAGCTTGTAGTTGCACATGATGAAGAAGAAGCACGCCGCATCAGCGGGCTGTCCGACCTGAAGCAGGATGAGGATGTTCTGGATACCTGGTTCAGCTCGAACCTCTGGCCGTTCGCTACCTTAGGCTGGCCTGATCAGGACAGCAGCGACTATCAGCGTTACTATCCGAACAATGTACTGGTTACCGGCTACGATATCATCTACTTCTGGGTAGCGCGCATGATTTTCTCAGCCATGGAATTCACTGGCCAGAAGCCGTTCTCCGATGTGCTGATGCACGGACTCGTACGCGATGCCGAAGGACGCAAGATGTCCAAGTCTCTGGGCAACGGTATTGATCCGCTGGATGTTATCGAGCAGTACGGCGCTGACGCCATGCGCTATATGATTACTACCGGCAGTACAGCGGGCCAGGATCTGCGGTTCCGTATGGAAAAGGTAGAGCAGGCGCGTAATTTTGCCAACAAGATCTGGAATGCCTCCCGGTTCGCGCTGATGAATCTGGAAGGCGTAGCCTTTGAAGATATTGACATTACAGGTGAGCTTGGCACAGCGGACCGCTGGATTCTGCACCGCCTGAACGAAACTTCCCGCGATATTACGCGTCTAATTGACTCGTACGAGTTCGGCGAGACCGGACGCCTGCTCTACAACTTCATCTGGGATGATCTGTGTGACTGGTATATTGAATTCGCCAAGCTCTCGTTATACGGAGCGGACGCAGCTGCCAAGGCCAAGACTCAGTCTGTTCTGGCTTACGTGCTGGACCGCACACTGCGGCTGATTCACCCGTTCATGCCGTTCATTACGGAGGAGATCTGGCAGCATCTGCCGCATCAGGGCGAATCCATCACCTTGGCCGAGTGGCCGAAGTACGATGCGGCGCTTGAGAATCCGCAGGCAGTATCAGAGATGAACCTGCTGATGGATATTATCCGGGCCGTTCGCGGTATCCGTGCGGAAGTGAATGCGCCAATGAGCAAGAAGGTCGAGCTGATTATCAAGGCCGGCAGCCAGGACACCCTGGACATTATTTCCCGCAACGACAATTACATCGGGCGCTTCTGCAACACCTCTTCCTTCGAAGCAGGCCTTGCGCCGCAGACGCCGGATAAAATGATGTCCGCCGTGGTTACCGGAGCGGAGCTGCTTCTGCCGCTGTCCGGTCTGATTGATATCGATCAGGAGATTATTCGTCTCGAAAAAGAAGTTCAGACCCTGAACAGCGAAGTGGAGCGTGTGGAGAAGAAGCTCAGTAATCAGGGCTTTGTGGCCAAAGCTCCGGTGAAAGTCATCGAAGAGGAACGGGCGAAGCAGGCGGATTATTCCGACAGACGCGAGAAGGTGCTGGCCCGTATTGCAGAACTGAGAGGATAACAGACATGGAAGAGATCACCCGGAGCGGCGCTGCCACTCCCTTAAGTTCTTATACAGAAGCCGTAGACTGGATCAACAGCCTGATTCCTTTTGGAATCCGGCCGGGTCTGGAGCGGATAGAGCTGCTAATGGAGAAGCTCGGACATCCGCACCGGAAGCTTAAGTTCATTCATGTGGCGGGGACCAACGGCAAGGGCTCGACCTGCGCCTTTTTGACCTCGGCCCTTATTCAGAGCGGATATTCGGTGGGGACCTTCACCTCTCCTTATATCACGAAGTTCACGAACCGGTTCCAGTACAACGGGACGGATATTCCTGAGGAGACGCTGCTTGCGCTTGCCAATCAGCTGCGTCCGCTGGTCCAGGAGATTGCGGGCACTGAGCTAGGCTCACCGACCATGTTCGAGGTGGCGACGGCGCTCGCGATTCTCTATTACGGCGAAGTCTGTTATCCCGATGTAGTCGTATGGGAGACGGGGCTTGGGGGAAGGCTGGATGTAACGAATATCGTTACTCCGGTTGTGTCGGTCATTACCAATGTGGGACATGACCATACCGATGTGCTGGGAGATACGCTTACGCTGATTGCCGGCGAGAAAGCCGGGATTATTAAGCCGGGCGTTCCTGTAGTCAGCTGTGTAAGCCAGCCCGAGGCTGTAGCTGTATTGAAGGCCAAGGCGGCGGCTACCCGCTCGACACTCTATTTAGCGGGAGAAGATTTCAGCTATAGTAATGTTGAGCAGAGAGACGGCTGCCAGCACTTTACCTTCAATGGGCCATTCCGCGGGCTTGAGCTGGATATTGCTATGAAAGGCGAGCACCAGCTGGAGAATGCGGCCGGGGCCATGATGACGCTTGAGGTGCTGCGGCAGTATATGGCCTTCATGCTGGAGGACGAGGATGTGCTGGAGGGCTTCCGGGGCACATTCTGGGCCGGAAGACTGGAGGAAGTGAGCGTCTCGCCCAGAATTATTCTGGACGGCGCGCACAATCCGGAAGGGGCTGAGAGCCTTGCGAAGAGCCTTCCGCAGTTCCAGCCTTACGGTAAATTAAATTTGCTCATGGGGATGCTGGCAAATAAGCATCACGAGTCGTATCTCAAGCATATACTGCCTATAGTGGATACGCTCATCCTGACCGAACCGGATTTCCGTAAGAAAATGGACGCGGAAGATCTGCAGGCGATCGCAGAAAGTCTGCGGAGTAAATATGCCAAGGAAAACTTGGAAATCATAGTAGAACGTAATTGGGGCCAAGCGCTGCTGAAGCTGCAGACGATCACAGCGGACGATGACCTTGCAGTTGTGTCCGGAACGCTGTATTTGATTTCTGATGTGCGCAGTACGCTTTTACGGCAACCCGATTCTGAAAAAGGCTGGTGACGAACTGTTGGATACTACTGAACGTGTGCATTTTATAGGGATCGGCGGCTATGGTATGAGCGCGATTGCCCGGGTGATGCTGGAGATGGGATATACAGTTACAGGCTCTGACGTAGCTGCCCAGGAGTTAACGGAGAAATTGATTGCCAAAGGTGCCAAGGTCTTCATCGGGCATACGGCGGAGCAGGTAAAAGGCGCGGATCTGGTCGTCTATTCCACGGCGCTTGCCGCGGATAATGTGGAATGGGTGGAAGCGGAGCGTTTGAAAATTCCGATTCTGCACCGCTCGCAGATGCTGGCCCGGCTGCTGAATGAACGCAAGGGCGTTGCGGTGGCAGGAGCGCACGGCAAGACTACCACCTCTTCCATGATTGCTCTGGTGATGGAAGACTGCGGCGTGGACCCTACCTACATTATCGGCGGGGAGATTATGAATGTCGGCACGAATGCCAAAGCGGGACAAGGGGAATTCGTCGTGGCAGAAGCCGATGAGAGTGACGGCTCGTTCCTGCAATACCATCCTTGGCTGGGAATCGTTACGAACATAGAAGCTGACCATCTGGAGAACTACGGCGGCGACTTCGGCAAGCTGAAGGATGCTTATGTTCAGTTCATGAATCAGCTGCGCGAGGACGGGACAGCTATCGTATGTGCGGATGATGAGAATCTGAAATCCCTGCTGCCTAAGGTAAAAGGTACAGTGATCAGCTATGGGATCGAATCAGAGACGGCTGATTATACAGCGACTGATATTGTTCTCGGCGACCGGCAGGTATCCTATACGATGAACCATGGAACTGAGGTGCTAGGCCGGATTGAGCTCTCTATTCCGGGACAATACAATCTGTATAACTCCATGGCGGCAGTGATTTCTTGTCTGAAATCGGGCATTGCCTTTGAAGCCATTGCGGCTGCGATTGTGAAGTTCCATGGCGCCAAACGGCGCTTCCAGGTGCTGGGCGAGGTTGACGAGATTCTCGTCATTGATGATTATGCGCATCATCCCACAGAGATTCAGGCTACGATCAGCGCCGCCAAGGCAACCGGCAAACGCATTATCGCCGTGTTCCAGCCGCAGCGCTACACGCGTACCTTCTTCCTGCTGGATGCGTTCAGCCGTGCGTTCAGCGAGGCGGACGAAGTGATTATTACCGATATCTACTCCCCTGCGGGTGAGAAGCAGATTGAGGGCGTCACCTCCGCCAAGCTGGTAGAGCTGATCGTACAGAACAGCAACGCCGGTGCGCGGCATCTGCCGACGAAGGAAGCTGTGCTGGCAGATCTGCAGAACCGGATCGCTCCCGGTGATCTGGTCATCACCATGGGTGCAGGCGATATCTGGAAGGTCGGTTATGCGCTGGCAGACAGCCTGAAGAACCGGTAAGATAGCATCGCATTGATTACAGAAACGGCTCTACATTCCTTTAATAGGGAGTGTAGGGCCGTTTTTTGCATACGAAGTTACTATATTCCCCATAGAATCGCAGGATTGAGCGCCAGCTCGGCAGCGGGGAAGGAACTGCGTGGTCAAGCACCCGAACTTGGGTAATAGATCCTAGATGTCCCGGGCAGTCCAGGGCGAATTGATCATTGGAGAGTAGGAGAAGAGGCCATGAAGGAATCGTTGCTATTCATTTCCGCAGAGAATCCATATCCGCAGGATAGCGGGGGCAAGCTGAGAACAGGCAATATTCTGAAGCTTCTGCTCGCCAAATATGAGGTAGAGCTTATCACCTATGCCAATCCCCGGAAGACAGGGATGCCGGAGGGACTTCCGTCACTTACAGTGCATGAAGTAGAGCGTACGGTCAGCTACCGCAGAGCGCTTCTCCGTTCCCTCTATACCTGGCGGAACTGCTCGTATATGAGCCATGTTGATGTGGACATGAAGGCCAAGATTATAGAGCTCTGCAGCCGGAATTCCTACGGTCATGTATTTATTTCGCACAGCCTGCTGGGCTGCTGCATCGACATTGTACAGCGCTGCTTGCCTGACATTGTGATCATTACCGATGCGCATAATTTCGAGAGCGGACTGTCTGCACAGCTGGCAGGCGGTAAAAAGGGGATCGCCAAGGCCTACTATTTCCTTAATGCTATATGGACGCGCAGGGATGAGCTGAAGCTGATGGACAAGACCCATCTGCTGCTGACTACTTCGGAAGAGGATGCTCTGGCCTTCAAGGCACTGGCTCCAAGCCGGTCGCAGAAGGTTCATGTCATTCCCAATTTCATACGCATGGAGGATTACCGGACCAAGACGTTGCTGTCCAAGGAGCAGTGGATTATTCTTCCGGGTAATATGAACTACTTCCCTAATATTAACGCAGCCCTCTACTTCTACCGTGAGGTATATCCTCTGGTTAAGGCGAGGGTACCGGACATTAAGTGGTATATTGTCGGACGGGATGTGCATCCGGAGGTAGCGGCACTGGCCTTGAAGGATTCCTCTATCGTCATCACCGGGTATGTGGACAGTGTGGCGGATTATATACGCAAGGCGCAGGTGGTCGTAGCTCCGCTCCTGGAAGGCAGCGGGACAAGGCTGAAAATTCTGGAAGCCTGGGCGCTGAGGACTCCTGTCGTATCCAGTTCCAAGGGGGCAGAAGGGCTGCTCTATGAGCATTCGCAGAATATTATGATTGCCGATGACCCGGTTTCCTTTGCCGATAGTGTGACACTGCTGCTTCAGGATCATGAAAGAGGAGTAGTGCTTGCGGACCGTGCATACGAGATTCTGCTGGCGAATTATGAGGCGCAAAGTGTCAAGGATAAGCTGCTTCGTCTGGTCTGAAGGGATGTGGAAGGTGAAAAAATTATTTTTCCCCATAAATCGACAACCTTCTCAGGGGGATTGCGTTACTATAGATCTACATCGAAAGTTTCACATTTCTGGGCTGGATGTCATCCGGCCTTTTTTGTTTCGTACATATTCATACACATTTACATAGAACCAAGGAGCTATAGCCATGAGAGAGAGAATGCTGTTCCTTTCTGCCCGTAATCACACACCGGGAGACCGGGAAGGAGACATCAGAACAGAGAATTTCCTTAATATGCTGCTGGAGCGGTTTGATATTGATCTGCTGGAGTATTGCTACCACCGCCGCGAGACGCAGATTCTGCGCAGTCCTGCCCTGACCGTGCATCAGGTGAAGCGGCCTGCGTCCACCCGCAGAAGCCTGCTGTTTCCGCTGAACAGGCTCCGCAAGGATGCCTCGATGATCGGCAATGACAAGTCGCTGCGGGCGGTAATAACCGAGATGTGCAGCCAGCATGCCTACAGCCATGTGTTTGTCTCATATGCCATGCTCGGCAATGGGCTGGATCTGGTCGCCTCGCTGCTTCCCGGGGCTGTTATCGTCACCGACGCCCGCCGTGCCGGTGGCATACGGGTGCAGAGCCGGGCGGCTGGCAAGCGGGGAATAAGTACAGGCTACCGCAAGCTGAATGATGCGCTGATCCGCCGCGAAGAGCGCCGGTTAATGAACAAGACCAGCCTGCTGCTGGCTGCTTCAGAAGATGAGGCGCTGTCCTTTAAGGCGCTATCCTTTGCCGATGCAGGCAAGGTGCATGTTGTTCCGCCGTACATTAATCTGAGTGCCCCCCCTTATGCAGCTGCGGGAGATACTGCCAAGGATAACTCCAT
This sequence comes from Paenibacillus sp. FSL P2-0136, assembly GCF_037975325.1. Taxonomy (NCBI): domain Bacteria; kingdom Bacillati; phylum Bacillota; class Bacilli; order Caryophanales; family Paenibacillaceae; genus Paenibacillus; species Paenibacillus sp. FSL P2-0136. The sequence goes on along the minus strand of NZ_CP150244.1, from coordinate 5,560,110 downwards.
CGTTCTGCACTGGAACATGTATTCCACTGACGGCAAGAATGCAGCGCTGCTGTTCTTCAAGAAGGTATATCCGCTGATTCGGGCGGCGGTGCCGGATATCCGCTGCTGCATTATTAGCAGAGAGGTGCACGCAGAGGTCGCAGCTGCCGTCCGGAAGGACTCTTCTATTTTAATTATTAGTGAAGCTATACAGACAGCCGATTATATCCGCAGGGCAAGAGCTGTGGTTGCCTCATGCTGCGAGGACTGCGGCGCTCAAAGCAGCATTCTGGAGGCCTGGGCCCTCCGCACGCCGGTGGTCAGCAGCCTGAAGGGCTCGGAGGAGCTGCTCTGCGAGCCGGGACGGAATATCCTGCTGGCAGGAACGACGGCTGACACTGCGGATCATCTGATCAGGCTGCTGACCACGCCGGAGCTTGGCTCCATTATTGCAGATCAGGCCTACCGGACACTGAGCAGGCATTATGCAGCAGACGGCGTGAAGGCGAAGCTGCTTAGTCTGGTGTAAATATATTAAAATAGCATATCTCTCTCGCATCTTTCATATCTTTCAGTATAGAACTGAAGATCGCGAGGTGAGGGTATTGAATAACGGAAGAATGACATTCCGCTTCGACGGGAACCAGGGAAGACAGCGGACAGAGACGGCAGAGCGCCGGGCAGTGAACGAAACCGGTGTGGTTCTGGAGAATAAGGACACTGACAAGGTGCAGCGCGGGGAAATTAAGCCATCCTCCTATTCCAAGGCTGATGAATATATTGTGGATCTGGAGAAGGTGGAGTTGCCCCGGCCTGTAGAGGCAGCTTACTTGAAGCCCCCGGGCTCCGGCCGCCGGAAACCGAAAGCTCCTGAGGATAACTATGATTTGGGGCTGTATTCTGTTGTCCGTCCTGCTTCTGCAAGGCATCTATGGGAACAGAGTGAAGATTCGGAGGATCAATCCTTCTATGGAGGGGTAGATGAAGAAGGTCTGCATTCAGCAGATGAGTACTACCCGCTGTATGAAGATAACCGTGAATCCGCTACAGACAGTCATGATCCATCCGGAGCTCAAGGGAATAGCTACGGCGGCTCTTATCATACCCGCCGTCCCTCGTATTGGTGGAAGTTCGCACTGTCCATCACTGGAGCGCTGGGAACGGGAATTCTGCTCGGATACGCAGCCCTGTCGTTCATCACAGGAGGGACGGGGGAGACTGCTAAAGCTCCCGGCAATGCAGCGGTTAAGACAGGGATTACTCAAGGGCAGAAGGCGGCAAACAGCGGTAACGCGTCAGACATTACGGGCGTGCCTCCTGAGCAGACGGGAGAAGCGGTGAGCACGCAGATTCCGGTTCAGGTTGCGCCGCAGAGCTATTATCTGCTGCAATATGGCGTCTTCAGTACACCGGCAGGAGCGGAGCAGGCCCGGCAGGAGCTGCTGACCGCCGGCCTTGCCGCAGGTCTTGACCCGGCAGACGGCAACCGTGTATACGCCGGATTGTCTCCTGACCGTGAGCAGGCCAAGCTGCTCAGCAATGGCCTTAAGGGGCAGGGCATCGAGCTGTACGTGAGAGAAGTGGCCCTGCCAGCGGTGAACCAGGTCCGCTATACCGGAACGGCGGCGGCGGTGGACAGCTACTTCAAGCTTAGCAGCCAGCTGTTAAGCGAGCTCAGCAGCTTGTCTGCTTCCCTGCTTGGCGGGGTGGACAGCGGGAACGCTGGCGGAGCGGTAAGCGATCTCCATATGCAGTGGACCCAGGCAGTCAAAACACTGGAGCCGGGCCTCACACCGGAAGGGCAGAGAATCGCTGACGGGCTGGAGAAATCCATGAGCCAGGGGATAGCCGCCCTGAACGAATACAATAAGAATAAGGCGGAGGGGCTGCTCTGGGAGGTGCAGGAGGCCATGATGAGCTTCCTGACCGGCCAGAAAAGCCTGTTGTCCGCCATGAGCTGACAGCTGAGGCCTACTTCACTGCTGACTATAGGCTAAATAAATGATCCCCCGTACCAGGCGTTTGCCCGGCGGGGGATTGCTGTATTTCCAGACGTAATCCTGCGGTGTGATAAGATCCGCAGGCTGCTTACGTGGTAAACATTCCCTGGATGGATTTTGAGTTTGTATTGCACTCCGTTTCACCGTATAATAATTAGGGTGTCAAAAAATGGCGAGGGAAGACTTGAATGAAGAAGAAAAATGTAGGAACACTGCTGTTATTTCTTATTCTGGGCTGGCTGGCCGGAGCCTGGATTGCCAAGCTGCTGGAACCTGTACAAGCTCTGTCTTTTCTTACAGCTTCGACTGTTCTCAAGTGGTCGCCGCAAGCCGATTTAGACATCATAACCTATGACATCACAATCCATTTGAAACTGTGCCTGCTCAGTCTTGCCGGGATTATTACAGCCGTGTGGCTGTACCGCAGGCTGTAGCCTTAGCTGGCAGCATCAAGAAGGGACGTTAGTTACAGTGGAGCATGACAATTCGCGGCATATTATTCTGGCCTCAGGTTCGCCGCGGCGGCGTGAGCTGTTAGCCTCGCTTGGCCTGCCCTTTGAGGTGCTGTCCAGCGATGCTGATGAGAGTACGCCGCCTGAATGGAGCCCTGAAGCTATTGTACGGAATCTGGCGCTGCGTAAGGCAGAAGCTGTGATTCCTGTTGCAGGAGACCGGGATGCCGTTATTATCGGCAGCGATACGATCGTTGTGCTTGACGAAATGGTGCTCGGCAAGCCGGCGGACGAGCAGGACAGCGCCAGAATGCTGGGCATGCTGCAAGGCCGGACGCATCAGGTATACACCGGGGTGGCCTGCATCGGTTCCGCAGAGGGACGTACCCTGGTAGATCATAGGGTAACCTCTGTAACTATGAGAGCAATGAGCGAAGAGGAAATCTCCGCTTACATAGCGACCGGGGAGCCTGCCGACAAAGCCGGCTCTTACGCGATACAAGGACTGGGCGCCACCCTGGTGGAAGAAATTGAAGGCTGCTATTTTAACGTGGTCGGTCTGCCGTTGTCACTGCTGAGCGGTATGTTGTCCGGGTTTGGCATTTCGGTGCTGAACCGGTAAGGGTAGCCGAAGAAAGAAGGTTAGGGATGGAGTCGCAATCATTTATGCTGCGTGACCTCCCCCATGAAGAACGACCACGAGAGCGCATGATGCATTATGGGGCGGAATCATTAAGTCAAGCGGAGCTTCTGGCTATCCTGCTGCGCACAGGTGCGCACCGTGAATCAGCCCTTCTTATCGCCCAGCGGCTCTTGAGCCATGCAGGCGGTCTCCGCGGACTGGCGGATCTGAGCATTGAAGAATTGACAACAATTAACGGCATCGGCCCTGCCAAGGCCGTGCAACTCAAAGCAGGCATAGAGCTGGGAAGACGTATGGCGAATTCCCGGCTTACCGAACCGGTCATTATCCGCAGTCCCCAGGACGCGGCGGAGATTCTGACTGAGCAGCTGCGTTATTTGCAGAAGGAGCATTTTATCTGTCTGTTCCTGAATACGAAGAATCATGTTATTGCGCAGGAAACATTGTCCATGGGTAGCCTTAATGCCTCCATTGTGCATCCCCGCGAGGTGTTCCGGGCAGCCATGAAATGCAGCAGCGCAGCAATTATATGCGCACATAATCATCCGAGCGGTGATCCTACACCAAGCCCTGAAGACATCTCACTGACTTCCAGGCTGATGCAGGCAGGCGAGATTGTCGGCATTGATGTGCTGGATCATCTGGTGATCGGAGACAGCAGCTACGTAAGTTTGAAAGAGAAAGGCTACATGTAATACAATTGTCTAGATTCACATGGAAAAGGAGCATACAAGATGTTAGGTGGTTTTACGAAAGACTTAGGAATTGACTTGGGGACAGCGAATACGCTTGTCTACGTGCGCGGTAAAGGAATTGTTGTCAGAGAGCCGTCCGTGGTTGCTATTAATACCGATACTAAGACGATAGAAGCAGTAGGGGAATCCGCCAAAAAAATGATCGGACGCACACCGGGCAACATCCGTGCCATCCGTCCAATGAAGGACGGGGTCATCGCTGATTTCGATACTACAGCAACTATGATCAAATATTTCATCCGCCAGGCCCAGAAGCAGCGCTCGATGTTCCAGCGCCATCCGAATGTCATGGTGTGTGTGCCCTCCGGAATTACAGCCGTTGAACAGCGTGCGGTAGAGGATGCTACGAAGCAGGCCGGAGCGCGGGAAGCTTACATTATCGAGGAGCCTTTTGCTGCTGCCATCGGTGCAGATCTTCCTGTATGGGAGCCAACCGGAAGTATGGTTGTAGATATCGGCGGCGGAACTACCGAGGTGGCGGTAATCTCACTCGGCGGTATTGTTACCAGCCGTTCTGTACGTGTGGCAGGGGATGATGCAGATGAGTCTATCATCCAATACATCAAGCGCCAGTATAACCTTATGATCGGTGAACGTACCTCCGAGCAGCTCAAGATGGATGTGGGCTCTGCCCTGCCGCTTGAGAAGGCTGAGACGATGGAGATCCGCGGACGCGATCTGGTAACCGGTCTGCCGAAGACGCTGACCATTACCTCCGATGAAATCTGTGAAGCTCTGTCCGATACTGTGAATGCAATTGTTGAAGCCGTGAAGGTTACGCTGGAGAAATGTCCGCCGGAGCTGGCTGCCGATATTATGGACCGCGGCATTGTGCTTACAGGCGGCGGCGCACTTCTGCGCAACCTGGACAAGCTGCTGGCGCGTGAGACCGGAATGCCGGTGATTGTAGCCGAGAATCCGCTGGACTGTGTTGCAATCGGCACAGGCAAGGCGCTGGAGAATATCCACTTATTCAAGAGCCGCAGCAGTTCGGGCCTCCGCTCCAAACGCTAGGATCATGCGGACTGTGAACGTCAACCCCTGAGGTTGGAGAAATACGGTTATTAGAGGGTGCTCGAGATTGTTCAAGCTGTTTAACAATAAACGACTGTTTATATTGCTGATTACACTGGTTACGTTTATCGTTCTGATGGGCTTCAGCCTGGGGCAGAGGAAGACCCTGTCCTGGCCGGAGAACTTCCTCAGAGATACGACCGGATTCGTGCAGAAATTGTTCTACAAGCCCGCTGGATACGTAGCGGGCTTCTTCCAAGATATCGGGACTCTGAATGAGCTGGCCGAAGAGAACAAGCAGCTTAAGATTCTGGCTGCGCAGTATGCCCGGGATAAGGCGCAGTTAAATTTTATTAAAGCTGAGAATGAGCGCTACCAAAAGGATCTTAAATTCACGGAAGCCCAAAAAAACATATATAATTATGAATATCTTATCTCTAATGTGGTCAGTGTAACGACAGAACCGGGCAATAATACACTTGTTATTGATCTAGGTGCAAAAGATGGCATCAGGCTGAATATGTCCGTAACTTCTATTGAGGGGCTTGTAGGAGTTGTAAGCAATGTGAGTAACTTCACCTCTACCGTGAAGCTGATGACGATGATGGATATCAACGACCCCAACTCACAGCCTCCTATAGCAGCAACCGCTGTTAACAAGGAAGGCAAAACCTTTGGAATGATTGAGAGCTATGACCAGCAGACCGGAATGCTGCTGATGAACAAAATCCCCGTAGGCGATCCGATTGCCAAGGATGATATCATTATCTCCTCTGGGATTGGCGGACGTTATCCGCGCGGTATGCCTATCGGCACGGTGGAAGAAGTGAAGATCGGACAGTTCGGATTAACCTCTACAGCGATTATCAAGCCGGCGGCAGAATTCCAGGACTGGAAGGAACTCTTCGTTGTCTATACGGAGGAGCGTGTAGAATAGTGAGGATGCGCAGACCTGTCCTGATACTTTTGTTATTCTTTTTATTTGTTCTGGAAGGCACAGTGCTTCCCTGGCTGATTCCTGACGGCTGGCAGATGCGGATTATTCCTAATCTCGTCTTCATCGTCATTCTGTTCGTAACGGTATACCATCACCGGCATACAGCACTTATTCTGGGCTTGTCGTTCGGAATGCTGCATGATGTGGTCTTCTATGGCCGCATACTGGGTGCTCATTCCTTCGCTATGGGTTTATCTGCGTACCTGATCGGGCTGATATTCCAGATTCCCCGTGCTCCGCTGCCGCTCATGATGACAGTGGTGCTGCTGGGCAGTTTGCTGGAAGACAGTATTCTTTTTGCTATCTATAATGTGTTTAATCTAAGCCAGGAGCCATATAATTGGGCACTCTTGCATCATATGCTGCCTACCATGCTCATTCATTTTGCTGCAGGCCTGCTTCTCTACGTTCCGCTCCGGCGCCAGCTGGAGCTGCTGAAGAAAGAGACTATCGATGAGGAGGCTGCCTAAGCTGCAGCAGCATTTTCTTATCACCCAAAGAAGGAGTTTGCCCGGCCCGGCACGAATGAATGAGGATAGGGGGACAGGCATATGACAGTTAAATCCAAGCACGTAAGGATTAAGGGCATCAAGGATGGCCTGGTATTCCTGCTAGACGACAAGTGTCCCTTTGAAGATCTCTTAAGCGAGCTTCGCTACAAGCTGGAGCACAGCCATCAAAATATTCTGACCGGACCGATTGTGCATGTGGATATTAAGCTGGGCAACCGTGCTGTTACTGAAGAAGATAAAGAGGCGGTACTGGAGATCCTCAAGAGTCAGGGGAATCTGTTAATCCGTTCGGTTGAAGCTATTGAAGATCCTGAAGAGAAGGATACGGAAGCCTTGTTCATGATGAGCGGAATGCTCCGCTCGGGCCAGGTGCTGCATCATGAGGGCAATCTGCTGTTCCTCGGGGATGTGAATCCGGGAGGGACCATTACCTGTTCAGGGGATATCTATATTCTTGGAGCACTCAAAGGGATGGCACACGCCGGAATCAACGGTAATCAGGAGGCCATTATTGCCGCTTCGCTGCTCGCGCCTACCCAGCTCCGGATTGCTGAGATTATCAGCAGGCCTCCGGATGAATGGGGAACCCGGGAGAGCAGCATGGAATTTGCCTACTTATCAGGCGGTGCTATGCAAATCGACAAAATTCATAATATAGTGAAGTTACGTCAGGATTTAAATGTGTTTAAAGGGGTGTAGCCTCCATGGGAGAAGCGATTGTCGTAACCTCGGGCAAAGGCGGAGTTGGCAAGACAACCACAACAGCCAACATTGGTACCGCACTCGCCTTGCAGGGCAAAAAAGTATGTCTGGTGGATACCGACATTGGACTGCGGAATCTGGATGTTGTCATGGGGCTGGAAAACCGGATCATCTATGATCTGGTCGATGTGGCGGAAGGCCGCTGCCGGCTGAATCAGGCGCTGGTCAAGGACAAGCGCTTTGATGAGCTGTACATGCTGCCCGCAGCCCAGACCAAGGACAAGACAGCCGTTACACCGGAGCAGGTTAGGGATATCATTCTTGAGCTTAAGAAGGAGTACGAATATGTTCTGATCGATTGTCCGGCGGGAATTGAGCACGGCTTCCGCAATGCAATTGCCGGTGCTGACAAAGCAATTGTAGTTACCACTCCGGAGCATGCTGCGGTGCGGGATGCGGACCGGATTATCGGTCTCCTGGAGCAGTCATCGGTAGAATCTCCGAAGCTGGTGGTCAACCGGATTCGTCAGGGCTTGATCAAGTCCGGGGATATGCTTGATATCGAGGATATTCTGCAGGTGCTTAATATTGATCTGATCGGGATTGTACCCGATGATGAACAGGTCATCCGGGCGGCGAACAACGGGGAGCCTACCGTGATGAACCCGGACTCCTTAGCAGCGATCGCCTACCGTAATATTGCCCGGCGTATTCTTGGCGATGCGGTGCCGCTGATGCAGCTTGACCAGAAGACGGGCGCCTTTAAGAAGCTCAAGAAATTTTTTGGAATGGGCTGAATCCCGGCCACGCACTTATACACGGCTATCTTCTGTTAAGAGCCCGCTGCTGAGACATCAGCAGCGGGTTTATTTTTGTTGTGCAGTAACTTGGACAGGGCTTGTTCTAAAGCGGCTTCCGCCACTCATAAAATGGAAGTAAAACAAGCCCGCCGGAGGGATCATTATGGAATACCCGAGAGAGTCCAAGAACCGCCGCAAGAAGCGTATACAAAATCTGCTGGAGGAGAAGCCGGCAGCCGGAGCAGCACCAGCACCAGAGCGGTTCCGGCTGTCTGACAGTCCTCCCTCCTTCAGAGAATGGGGGGCTGGGGACAGGAATGAATTGGCCTCTTCCCCTGAGCCTGACCCCGAGACGGTGTGGAAGCAGCAGCGTAACCACTGGGAAGAGGAAGACGGGAGGGGACCGGGGCAGGGCTTCCGTGCTGGTCTGCTGCGGCGGACGGTGGCCAGTCTTCTGGTCTTCGGCGCAGTATGGGGCATTTTTGCCGTGCAGGAGCCATGGGCCGTGAAGGCACAGTACTTTATTACAGACATCCTTAGCAATGATATGGATTTTGCAGCAGCACAGGTGTGGTACGAGGAACATTTCAATGGAGCCCCGTCCTTTATTCCGATTTTCGGAGATGAACAGGTACCGGCGGAGAAGGTGACAGCCGCCCATGAGCTTAGCGCTCCGCTTGCGGGAAGTATTGTGCGTCCTTTTGCCACTTCGCTTAATGGCATTGAAATTATCCCGGCAGACGATTCAAGTGCCAGTGTCACGGTGAAAAGTGTAGATACGGGCCGTGTGCTGGCCGTTTCAAAAGAAGCCCGGGGAGGCATCCGTATTACGGTCCGGCATACCGGGGAGATCACGGCAGAATACGGTCATTTGAGCGGGACACGGCTCGCGGTGGATGACTGGGTACAGAGCGGAGACGAAATAGGCTGGATTCAGGGGACGGAGGATGCCCGGGTTCCGTTGCTGTTTTTTGCAGTTATGAAAGACAAGACTTATATTGATCCGGCCGAAGTGGTATCGTTTGATTAGGGTCTGCGGCATTGAATTGTCACTGCATCCGCTCTTTGTGCTGATTCTCATGGTATCCGTGCTTACCGGACAGTTCCTGGAGCTGCTAACCTTGTTCCTGATCGTATTCATTCATGAGCTTGGACATGTATGTGCGGCGCTGCTGGCCGGAATTAACGTGAGATCGGTGAAGCTGCTGCCATTCGGCGGCGTTGCGGTTATAGAGGATCATGGGCGGCTTACGGCTGTCCGTGAGATCGGGATTGCCCTGGCCGGTCCGCTGCAGAACGGAATTATGATTCTGATGGCGCTGGCGCTTAAGCAGGTGGAGTATGGAAATATCGCCTATCTGGATTATTTTATCGGAGCCAACGCCATGATCGCTCTGTTCAATCTGCTGCCGGTGCTTCCGCTGGACGGTGGCAAAATCCTTCAGGCAGCCCTGAGTCTGCTGCTTCCGTATTATTACACGCTGCTGTGGACCGGCAGAGTCAGTATTGCGGCCAGCCTGCTTGTGATAGGGTACGCCCTGCTTCCGCTTGGGAACGGGGACGGCCTCCGCCTTAACCTGCTGATGATCGGAGCGTTTCTGCTCTATTCTAATTGGACGGATCAGCGCAATTTGCCGTACCGGTTTGTTGGTTTTTTGATGAACCGTGAGCGGATTTATGAGCGGTATCTAGTGGCGGAGAACATTGCCCGCCCAATAGTTGCCTCGCTCGCGAAACCTTTGGATGAGATATTGCGTCTATTTAAACGTAACCATTATCATTATATCTATGTGATGAATAACGACAGAGATATCGTAGCCGTTGTGCCGGAGCAGCGTCTGATTGCTTCGTATTTCGGAAAGTAACAAGCGAGTAACGATTCAAACCAGAGGTGAAGCCATGAAACAAATGATCGTTCACTGTACACAGCATATTACCCGCATGGCACTTCTGGAGAACGGGAGGCTGGTGGAATATGCGGCTGAACGCGATCAGCAGCAAGGTCTGGTCGGGAGTTATTATAAAGGCCGGGTAATGAATGTGCTGCCTGGTATGCAGGCGGCCTTTGTAGATATCGGACAGAAAAAGAATGCGTTCCTATACGTAGATGATGTATTGCATCCCCATCTGGACAAGCAGCCGGCCGTCAAGCCTTCGATTGAGATGCTGCTGCAGCCCGGTCAGGAGATTGTCGTCCAGGTGAGAAAAGAACCGCGGGGCGGCAAGGGCGCGCGGGTAACCACGCATTATACACTGCCCGGACGCTGGATGGTGTACATGCCCTTTGCCGAATATGTCGGGGTCTCCAAGAAAATAAGCCGGGAATCGGAGCGCAGCCGGCTCAAAGGTATCGGTGAGCGGCTGCGCCAGGGTGAGGAAGGACTCATTATGCGCACCGTCTCCGAGGACGAGCCGCTGGATGCCGTGGAGGGAGATCTGGCTTTTCTGCGGGCGCAGTGGGAAATGATTACCCGGCGTTCCAAGGAAGTGGAGGCACCCGCTCTGCTGCACTGCGATCTGAGTATCGTCCAGCGGTTCATCCGGGATGCCTTCAATCCGCAGCGTGATGAGCTGCTGATTGATTCGGCCAAGGCGGTTAAGGAGGCGGAAGCCTTCCTGACGGATATGGCTCCTGAAGGGTACAAGCCTGTGGGATTCTACAGGGGGCAGGAGTCCATTTTCTCTGCTTACGGGGTGACAGATCAACTGCACAAGAGCTTCAGCCGTAAAATCATCCTCGAAGGCGGGGCTACGCTCATCTGGGATGAGACAGAGGCCTTGACTGTGATTGACGTCAACACAGCGCAGTACACTGGCGGGACGAACCTTGAGGATACGGTAACGCGGACCAACCTGCTGGCTGCGGAGGAGATCGGGCGGCTTGTCCGGCTCCGGGATACGGGCGGTATTATTATTGTTGATTTCATTGATATGGAGCGGGAAGAGCACCGCAGGCAGGTGACGGACAAGCTGGAGAGCATTATCAGCCGGGACCGGACCAAGACGCATATTCTCGGCTGGACCCATCTCGGTCTGCTGGAGATGACCCGTAAGAAGGCCAGACATGATTCCGCCGGGTTTGCCCCGGTGATCTGCCAGTGCTGCGGCGGTACAGGCAAGGTTGGGACGTGGCTGGAGTAGGGAAGAGATGGTCAGGTTGTATATGTTTTGTAAGGGGATATTGACTAGGGATCATATGTATGATAATATCTTCAAGTATGTGTTTGGTTGTTCCATTCCTGCACATGCTGTAACCGCTCCGATCGGGTAGATGAAGCGTAATTCCTACGGGGATTGCCACCTTGACTAGGCGAGTCTGAGACATGAGGAGGTGCAAGTACAATGTATGCAATTATCGAAACTGGCGGTAAACAATACAAAGTCCAAGAGGGCGATGTTTTGTTCATTGAGAAGCTGGAAGCTGAAGACGGCGCAAGCGTAACGTTTGACCGTGTCTTGGCTGTTTCTAACGAAGGTGGTTTGACTGCAGGAACTCCGCTGGTAAGCGGCGCGTCTGTAACAGCCAAAGTCGAGAAGCATGGTAAGGGTCATAAGGTTGTAGTTTACAAATACAAACCTAAGAAGAACTACCACAAGAAACAAGGCCATCGTCAACCGTACACCAAAGTAACTATCGAGAAGATTCAAGCGTAAGAAGGTGCGTTAATGATTAACGTGCGGATTACACGGGCTTCTGCTCAAGGTGTCATTGTCGGTTTTGCCGTCAAGGGGCATGCGGAATACGCAAGGAATGGCAAGGATATCGTCTGCGCGGGTGTTTCGACGGTTACCGTTGGAACTGTGAATGCGATTGAAAGCCTGACCGGAGTTGTTCTGGATACTTCGATGAAGGATGGATTCTTAAGCGGAACCCTGGTTCCCGTGAATGATCCCGAAGTCTCCGCCAAGGTGCAGCTCTTGCTGGAATCCATGGTGCTGATGCTCAAGGATATTGCTAAATCCTACAGGAAATATATTCAGATACAGGAAGTCATCATTTGAAGAAGGAGGTTGACAACATGTTGAAATTGGATCTTCAATTATTCGCATCGAAAAAAGGTGTTGGTTCCACAAAGAACGGACGTGATTCCCATTCTAAGCGTCTTGGCGTGAAACGGGCTGACGGTCAAGCAGTAACCGGCGGCAACATCTTGGTTCGTCAACGCGGAACCAAAATCCACCCGGGCACGAACGTGGGCATCGGTAAAGATGACACACTGTTCGCACTTGTGGACGGCGTAGTGAAGTTCGAACGTTGGGGACGCGACCGCAAAAAAGTGAGCGTGTATCCGGTGGATGTCGCTCCGGTAGCAGCGGCACTGGAAGCGTAAGCTTACGGAACCTATGAAGATGAGAAGCCTCCGGCATCAGTGCCGGGGGCTTTTTTTGAAATTGTTTCGGGGTCCCGCAAAGTACCTGAGTAAGCATCGAAGCTTAAGCCTCACTTTGTGGTGGGATTCTGGTGATTGCGGAGAAAGCCTGTGTTATACTGGGAAATGGTGAATATGAAGCAAGATAAGCAGTGCTTACATTGGAATCAATTTTGCGAACCAAGGGACGGGGAGAAAGAATGAAATCCTGGAAAAGTAAGGTCTGGGCAGTCATGTTATCCGCAGTGTTTCCTTTAGGTCTCGTGTATTGGCAAACCTCCCTTTTCACATGCCTGCTGCTCGGAGTCTGGGTAGCGGCAGTGCTTGCATTCAGCTTTGTTTACAACCGGCGTCAATATGAAGAGGAACTGCGTATACAGGAGAATACTCTGCAGCAGGCGGCAAACCGGACACTGAATCATCATCGTCATGACTGGATGAATGATCTGCAGGTGCTTTACGGATATATCCAGCTGGGCAAGCCTGATAAATCCGTACAATGTGTGGAAAGAATAAAGGAGCGTATTGCGCTGGACAGCCGTATTGCCAAATTGGGAGTACCTTCCCTGGTGTTCTATTTGCAATCCTTCCGTACGTTCAGAAGCAGTCTGGAGCTGGACATACAGGTAGAGGAAGGGCTCCAGCTGGAGGACAAGCTGAGTCCAGAGGCAGGAGCTGAGCTGACTTCGGTAGTTATGCAGACGGTTAGAGCGTACCAGTACAGCGGAATAACACAGCATGGAGACACGCGGAAGCTTGAGCTCAGCTTTTCACAGGAGGGAAGAGACATTCTGATCTCTTTCAAAGGTGAGGGAGAGCAAGACAATCCCGAACTGCTTCAGGGGCAAATTTATAATATAGTACAAGGAAAAATCATGAAGGCGGAGCAGGTTCAGCCTGCCAAGGGTAATGTGGAACTGCGGTTACCGCTGGAGATGTAAGGAAGGTGAACATTTATGTTCGTAGATAAGGCTAAGGTTTATGTAAAAGGCGGAGACGGCGGAGATGGTCTCGTAGCATTTCGCCGGGAGAAGTATGTGCCGGATGGCGGTCCTGCCGGCGGAGATGGCGGCCGCGGGGGAGATGTGATCTTCCGCGTGGATGAAGGCTTACGGACCTTGATGGATTTCCGTTATCAGCGGCACTTCAAGGCTGATAAGGGAATTAAGGGGCGTAACAAGAGCCAGCACGGGGCCAACGCCGATCATATGATCGTGCGGATTCCACCTGGAACCGTGTTGATTGATGATGATACCCAGGAGATCCTTGCCGATCTAACCCGTCATGGACAACAGGTTGTAGTGGCCCGTGGCGGCCGTGGCGGCCGGGGGAATACCCGGTTTGCGACGGCGAACAATACGGCACCGGAGCTGGCTGAGAATGGGGAAGAGGGTCAGGAGCGTTACATCGTAATGGAGCTGAAGGTCATGGCCGACGTAGGCCTTGTAGGCTTCCCTAGCGTGGGTAAATCTACGCTGCTGTCGGTCGTGTCTGCTGCCCAGCCGAAGATCGGAGCGTACCACTTTACCACCATTACCCCGAATCTGGGTGTAGTGGATGTCGGAGACGGCCGCAGCTTTGTCATGGCGGATCTGCCTGGACTGATTGAAGGCGCGAGTGAAGGAGTGGGCCTGGGGCATGAGTTCCTGCGCCACGTTGAACGCACGCGTATCATCATTCATGTCGTGGATATGTCCGGCTCGGAAGGCCGCGATCCTTTTGAAGACTGGGTACTGATTAACGATGAGCTGAGGCAGTACAATGCGGCGCTGATTGACCGTCCGCAGATCGTGGCCGCGAACAAGATGGATATGCCTGATTCCGAGGAGAACCTGGCTTCCTTCCGTGAGCGTGTCGCGGAGCTTCGCCCGGACCTTGAGATTATGCCGATCTCTTCACTGACCCGTCAGGGCGTTCAGGAGCTGCTCTACCGTGCTACAGATATTCTTGACAGTATTCCTGTGGCTCCGGTGGTGGAAGAAGTGGCCGGCAAAGAGCGCAAGGTGTATAAGCTGGAAGCGGAAGAGGATAACTCATTCACGATTACCCGTGACAACGAGGCCTTTGTAGTCAACAGTCCGAGGATTGAGCGGATGATTAAGAGGATGCAGCTAAGCACACATGATGCCATTCTCAGGCTGGCCCGTACTTTGCGTCACATGGGTGTGGATGCCGAGCTGCGCAGACGCGGCGCTGTGGAAGGTACGATCGTGCGCATTGCTGATTTTGAATTCGAATTTGTCGAGAACAGCAGCTACTATTAATAGAGAAGCAAGGTTACCGGCTGTATCTTCCGAGAGGGGGATGCGGCCTTTTTTTATTGCATAACAGGTGGCAAAGCTATTTTTGCTAATAAAGTTTTCTTTATATATCTGAATTAATTTACTACAATCATTATATAAGTGACGTTAAGTTGAATCCAAAGGGTGTAATCTGCGTATATCATACATACCTGTCAGGAAAGAGGGAATGGACAGATGGCAATTATTGAAGTAGTCAAATATGACGGACCTCCGGGTGTCTTCGCCTGGAAGTATCCGAATCAGGAGCTGGGGACCTGGACACAGCTGATTGTGAATGAATCCCAGGAAGCGATTCTGTTCAAGGGTGGAGAGGCGCTGGATTCCTTCACAGCCGGACGCCATACCTTAAGCACAGCGAATATTCCGATTCTGTCGAATGTGGTGAACCTGCCGTTCGGCGGCAAGTCTCCGTTCACCGCAGAGATATGGTTTGTGAACAAGCTGAACTCCATGAATGTGAAGTGGGGGACCAGTGCACCGCTGCAGCTGCAGGACCCTAAGTACAAGATCATGGTAGCGGTCCGGGCCTTCGGTCAGTTTGGCGTGCGGATCGAAGATCCCCGTAAATTCCTGCTGAAGCTGGTAGGGACGCTGCCGGTCTTCGATCAGGATACGATGATTAATTATTTCCGCGGTCTGCTGATGTCTAATATTAACGAACTTATTTCTTCTTATCTGGTGCACAAAAAAATCAGCATCCTGGAGATCAACGCCTACGTGGTTGAAATCTCCAAGCATATTCAGGGGCGCTTGTCCTCCTCGTTCCTGGACAGCGGTATTGAACTTAATAATTTCTATATTGATTCGATCAATATTCCCGATGATGATCCGGCAACCCAGCGTCTCAAGGAAGCCTTGGCCAAAAAAGCGGAGATGGACATTATCGGCTTCACCTACCAGCAGGAACGAAGCTTCGATGCTATGGAGGAGGCAGCAGGCAATCCGGGCAATGCAGGCGTGGGCATGATGAATGCGGGGCTGGGGCTCGGCATGGGCTTTGGGCTGGCCGGGCCTGCCGCTGAGATAGCTACCCGGATGACCCGTAGCATGTCTCTGGACGGCAGTACGGGCAGCCAGCCGGCACCTCCTGCTGCTTCTAAATCTTGCTCGGACTGTCGAACCCTTAATCCGGCAGATGCACGCTTCTGTACCGGCTGCGGCCGCAGTCTGCAATCCCCGCCGGCGGTGGAGGATAAGGTATGTCATAGCTGCGGTAAGGCGGTCATCCCAGGTGCCAAATTCTGTCCGCATTGTGGAGAGGGCCTGATCCTGAAGTGTACGGGCTGCGGGCATGAGCTGAAGCCTGGACAGAAATTCTGTCCAGAGTGCGGTACCAGAGCGGCTAACGGGTGAGCGGGATGCAGAGGCAGAGGTCATATACGGGTCTCGTTACTGGCATTTATGTTGCTGTTCTGGCAGTTACTGCGGGTACCTTCTTCACGTTTGGATTCTCGGAATCGCTGCTGCGCTTCGTAGTGACTCTGCTTGCTGTAGGTATGGCAGAGACTGTGGTCTATGTATATTGCATGCTCTGGCTGCGCAGTGCTCCTGAAGCGGGCCGGACTTCACCGGTATTCATAAGCGGAGCTGTAATTATAGCATTCTATCTGGCTGCGGTACTTGCTTCGGCTATTCTGCTGGACTGGCTTCTGGAGCTGAGTCCGCTCTGGTATGCGGGAGAGCAGCTGCTGATCCTGATTGTAGCTTCCATCGTACTTGTGGCTACAGGGGGATATGGGCGGAATGCCGCATCCGGGGAGCGCAGAGCTGCGGACGCTTCGCGGAGTCTGCGTACTCACATGCAGGAGCTGCAGGAGATCAGAGGGATTGCCGGCACCTGGAAGCATTCTGAGGCAAGCAGGCTGGTAGAACTGATTGATTCTCTGGAGGAGAAATTCCGCTACAGTGACCCGGTATCGAGACCGGGATTGTATGCCACGGAAGACATCATTAGGCAGCAGATCTCTCTGCTGCATGACCATGTGGCGCTGCTGCTTGTCCTGAAGGAGCTGCCGGCCCGCTGGGACACGGAGACAGAGGAATTAACGGAGAGTATTGCCGGCACGCTCCAGCGGCGTAATCTGGAGCTGGCGGCGCTTAAATAGGAGGAATAGACAGTAATGGGGATAGGGAATGAGCTGGGGGGACTGTTGCCGGGCCGGGAAGGACAGCCCTCTGATAGTCTGCCTAAGTATGAGCGGACTACTTTTGATATTGTAACTATCGGCGCCGGATATTTGTTTATGCCGTTGGGACTTGCGCTTGCGCTGGTACGCATGCTGAGCACCCATTATAAAAATTACCGCAAGCCCGTCAATTTTAGTCTGTTGTTCCATGTATTTGTGGGCGGCTTCGTGCAGTTGATGGGAATTGTCGTCAATTCCATCTTCAGTGAAGTCGCCGTTGATACTGGTACGTTAATTGGAATGTTAATTATGTTCTCATTGATAACGCTTCTGCCTGCGGCCGTATTTGCCAGAAGCGCAGCCAAAGCCAGATTCCGCTTCTCGCAGCTCGCCAATCAGTATGTACATCTGATCACGGTGGAGAGAGTCCGTTATACCGGGAATCTGGCGGACCGTACCGGGCAAAGTGAAGGGGATGTGAATAGAGACCTTCTCTATATGCAGAAGTACGGGGTGCTAGACTCCGGGCTTCTCTTCCATGAGGGAGCGGATGCAGCGCCGCAGGCCCAGGCGGGGCAGGCAGCAGCAGCATCGCCCTTCACGCCGCCTGCAGGGCAGCCGTCCTATCAGCAGCCGAGAACGCAGCAGCTTCCGAAATCTGTGCGCTGTCCCGGCTGCGGGGCACAGAATACGGTCGCTCCGGGCCAGTCTACCAGCTGTGATTACTGCGGGACGACCATTGCCTACAGCTGACCGGGTTCTGCAGGTGAAGGCTGTTCCTCCTAGCTGATAGGGGAACAGCCTTTTCCGCATGTTTGCAGAAAGTTATTGCAATAAAAGCCTTCAATCCCGTATAATGTCCACTATGTACATACAAAAGTCTTTGGGGTGAGGACGTTCGTGAAAGAACGCTATTATTTGGTCCGGGAGGACATTTTGCCCGATGCGGTGCTGAAGACCATGCAGGTCAAGCAGCTGCTGGAAGCAGGAGATGCCAAAACCGTACACGAGGGCGTGGAACAGGTCGGGCTTAGCCGCAGTGCTTTTTATAAATACAAAGATGGGATACACTTAATTCATCAGCTGGAGCGCGAGCGCATTGTGACGATCTCGATTGATCTGGAGCACGAGTCGGGCATGTTGTCCAAGGTGCTCGGTTCGGTGGCTGTTCACGGGGCGAATGTGCTGACAATCCATCAGAGTATCCCGCTGCAAGGACGGGCGAACGTGGTGATCTCTGTCGAGATCTCCCATCTGAATGAAGAGCTGGGCGACTTGCTGGACAGTCTCAAGGCAATTCCCGGTGTGAAGCGTGCGTTAATTATTGGTCAGGGGTGAGAATACGAATGAAGCCGGTTAAAGTAGGTCTGCTGGGTCTGGGTACTGTGGGTACGGGCGTTGTCCGTATTGTGGAAGGAAATCAGGAGGATTTGAGCAGCCAGGTCGGCTCGCCGATCCTGATTGAACGGATTGCCGTGAAGAATACGGAGAAGCCGCGTGATATCGAAGTGGACCCGTCCAAGATTACCGATGATCCATGGGCCGTTATCCGCGACCCGGAGATTGATGTCATTGTTGAGGTCATGGGCGGGGTCGCCGGGACGAAGGAGTACATTCTGGAGGCACTGGAGCGCGGCAAGCATATCGTAACAGCCAACAAGGACCTGATGGCCCTGCACGGCTCGGAGATTCTGGCCAAGGCACAGGAGAAGCAGTGCGATGTGTTCTATGAAGCAAGCGTGGCGGGAGGCATACCGATTATCCGCACGCTGATCGAAGGCTTTTCCTCGGATAAGATTATGAAGATTATGGGGATTGTGAACGGGACAACCAACTACATCCTCAGCAAAATGAGCCAGGAAGGCGCATCTTACCTCGACGCACTGCAGGAAGCGCAGGAGCTGGGATATGCCGAGTCTGATCCGACGTCCGATGTGGAGGGACTGGATGCAGCCCGCAAGATGGCCATTCTGGGCACGCTGGGCTTCCGGACCAATGTAGAGCTGAGCGACGTCAGTGTAAGCGGGATTTCCGGCGTCAGCAAGGAGGATATGGCTTTTGCCAAACGGCTGGGGTACGAGATGAAGCTGCTCGGGATTGCAGAACGCCAGGATGAAGAATTCAGTATTAGCGTCCAGCCTACAATGATCCGTACGAACCACCCGATTGCCTCCGTGAACGGCGTCTTTAATGCGGTATATGTATATGGTGAGGCTGTAGGGGAGACGATGTTCTACGGTGCGGGGGCAGGGGCGATGCCTACGGCAACCTCGATTGTGGCGGATCTGGTAGCGGTCATCAAGAACCTGAAGCTGGGGGTCAACGGGCTTAAGCAGATTGTGCCGTACAAGCAGAAGAAGCTGAAGAGCGACGAGGATATTTATTACAAGAACTTCCTGCTGCTTCATGTCGATGACAAGGCGGGTGTACTGGCGAAGATTACCCAGGTGTTTGCCGAATATGATGTGAGTCTGGATTCCGTTGTGCAACAGGCCAATCCTAATAATCCTGATGCCGAAATTATCATTGTCACACATAACGCCAGCAGAGCGAGTATGAACAAAGTGCTGCGCCATCTGGAGCAACTGAATGTCATTCACCGCATCAAAAGCCATTACCGTGTAGAAGGCTAACTATCGCAGGTGTCCATGGAACACAGGGCTTGCGCGCAAATATAATGAAGGAGATTTACCCGCCATGAGTATTTACGGAAGGTCTAGAGTGAAGGTTCCTGCGAGCACGGCCAACCTCGGTCCGGGCTTCGATACGCTGGGCATGGCTCTGTCGCTGTATGCCTGGATTGAAATGGAGGAAGCCGCTGAAACGGTGTTTCATCTGTATGGAGATGAGATGGCCGGTCTTCCCCGGGACAAAAGCAATCTGCTCTACAAGGTTGCGCAAATGGTATTTGCAGAGGCCGGGGTCCAGGTTCCGGAGTTGTCCATCTCCATGTATTCGGAAATCCCGCTCACCCGCGGGCTGGGCAGCAGTGCTTCGGCCATTATTGGCGCGCTGGCTGCGGCGAATGCTATGATAGGTTCACCGCTGAGTCAGGCGAAGCTGTTCGATATGGCTACAGCGATCGAGAAGCATCCCGATAATGTCGGAGCCTCGCTTTTCGGGGGAATTATTACGGCCGTGTGGGACGGCGAACATGCCGATTACATCCGCATTGAGCCGCCGCAGGAGCTGGAATTCCTGGTAGTCATTCCTGAATTCGAGCTGGAGACCGTCAAGGCCAGAGAGGCGCTGCCTGCGGAGGTAACGGTGAGCGATGCGGTTCACAACATCAGCCATACCTCGCTGCTTACCGCAGCGTTAGCCGCAGGACGGCTGGACCTGATTGGCACCGCGATGCAGGACCGGCTGCATCAGCCCTACCGTGCACCGCTGGTGCCGGGGATGGAGAAGCTGCTGGCGGAAGCGCCCGGCCATGGTGCGCTGGGCATTGCGCTTAGTGGTGCAGGCCCGACATTGCTGTGCATGGTGGACCGCAAGGAGGCGCGGAAGCAGGAGCTGGAGCTGTTTTTGACAGAGACCATGCAGGAGAACGGAATCTCTGCCCGTACCGTATGGCTGTCCCCATGCACCACAGGTGTCACGGCAGAGCTGCTTGAAAGAAACGGGATGCAAAACGAATCATTTTTGGATATGATAAAAGGAGAATTACAGTCATGAAATCAATAGCGTTATTGCCTCAGGGCTCCGTCTCGCATGAAGCGCTGCTGCATTTATTTGGCGGTAACCCTGTTCAACTGGAGCATCATAAGCTCATATCCGATGTCTTTCTGTCCACGGCTGGCGGAGTCACCGATTACAGTGTCATTCCGATTGAGAACACGATAGAGGGCTCGGTCAGCCTGCATATCGACTGGCTCATTAATGAAGTGAATCTGCCGATGCAGGCGGAGTGGATTTTCCCGTCGATACAGAATCTGATCAGCTGTCCGCAGGAATTCACGAAGGAGAACGGGGACAAGGATTATACCAAGATTGTCAAGATCCTGTCCCATCCGGTGGCTATGGCGCAATGCACGCAGTTCATCCGTAAGGCTATGCCCTGGGCTGAGCTGGAGTCTGTGGGAAGCACCTCTGAAGCGGTGGAGATTGTGAAGGGCAATCCCGGCAAAGGCTGGGCTGCCATCGGTACCGCGCTTGGAGCCGCTACGCACGGGCTGGAGGTTGTGGAACGCCAGATTACAGACCATAATAACAATTACACACGGTTCGTGCTGGTTGGTCCGCAGAAGCTGGAGCTTCCACAGAAGAGCAGTGGAGACAAGACGAGTATTCTTGTTACGCTGCCCGAGGATTTCCCTGGTGCACTGCATCAGGTGCTGGCTGCTTTTGCCTGGCGTAAGCTGAACTTGTCCCGTATTGAATCACGGCCGACGAAGAAGAAGCTGGGTACTTATTATTTCTATATTGATGTGCTGGAACCGATAGAATCGGTACTGCTCCCGGGTGCGATTGAAGAGATCAAAGCCTTGGGCTGTCAGGTACGGATTCTGGGGTCCTATCCCACATACACCTATGAGGAAGAGAAAGCGGAGGTGCAGTAAGTTCATGGCTGAGCAATGGATCTATCTGGATGGACAACATGTAACGAAGGACAAGGCAATGGTGTCCGTATTCGATCACGGTTTTTTATATGGAGACGGAATTTTTGAAGGTATCCGTATTTATAACGGCAACATCTTCAAGTGCAAGGAGCATCTGGACAGGCTGTATGATTCGGCGAAGTCGATTATGCTGGACATTCCGCTGGCCTATGATGAGATGCTGGAGGCCATGGCCGAGACAATCCGCCTGAACGAAATGAGGGACGGCTACATCCGGCTGATCGTATCACGCGGTCCCGGCAACCTGGGTCTTGATCCGCGCCGCTGCCCCAAAGCAAGTGTGATCATCATTGTTGAGCAGCTCGCGATCTACCCGGAACAGGCTTATCTGAACGGACTTCGTGCCGTTTCGGTGTCCCAGCGCCGCAATATCCCGGATGCGCTGAATCCGAAGATCAAATCGCTGAACTATCTCAACAATATTCTGGTGAAGATTCAGTCGAATCTGGCGGAAGCCGATGAAGCGATCATGATGAACGCTCAAGGATATGTAACCGAAGGCTCCGGCGATAATATCTTCATTATCAAAAGAGGGGTAGTCTATACACCGCCTTGTTACCTGGGTGCCCTGGAGGGAATCACCCGTCTGGCGATCATTGAGCTGTGTGAGAAGCTGGGACTGCCGCTGAAGGAAGAGCCGTTCACCATGCATGATGTCTATATTGCCGATGAAGTCTTCTTCACCGGAACAGCGGCTGAAGTTATTGCTGCCCGTGAGATCGACGGCAGAGTCATTGGTTCCGGCCAGGCCGGGCCGATTACCCTGCAATTGCTGGAAGAATTCCGCAATGTGGTTGATAAAGACGGATATAAGGTTTGGGAATAGTACAGAAATTTCGCGTGAGCGAATAGAGAAAAATCCTTTCATGCCAAGCATGGAAGGATTTTTTTTGCATATAGGGATGTCATTCGCCCATGGGCTGCATAAGATGTAGTAACGAAGGAGGCGGCTGTACCGCAACTACCGAATCTGGAGGGCTATCATCCCTGAACCGGGGTGCAGTGCCGATCAATAGATACTTTTAGGAGGTAAATGCTGCGTGAAAATACACATTGTTAAGCAAGGTGATTCGCTGTTCGCGTTATCACAGAAGTATGGAGTGCCGCTGCAAAAAATAATCGAGGCCAATCCGCAAATCACCAATCCAGATGTGCTTGCTGTAGGAGACAAGGTCAAGATCCCGGCTGCGCCCGTAGCTCTGCCTGTTCCGGACAACAACGATATCTACTATAAGCATACAGTCAAGCAAGGCGATACCTTATGGAAGCTCTCCAAGGCTTGGGGAGTTACACTCAAGGATATGATTGATGCCAACCCGCAGCTTAAGAACCCTAATGCACTGATGACGGGTGAAGTCGTGAATATCCCTAAGAAAGTCAGTACCTCTCCAATCCAGGCCCAATCCATCGATCCGGTAAAAGCTAATACGACCCCAATTCAGGCTCAGTCCACCGCTCCGGCAGTGGTCGATAAAACGGCGATTGGCGGTAAAACCTACACTGGTGTCATCGAAAAGCCGGCTCCCGCACCAGCGCCAATTCCTGCACCTGCTGCAGAAGCAGTCCCTATTCCGTTGGCGGTTCCTGCACCTAACCCTGCACCTAACAAAGCGCCGGAAGTCAAGCCCGTTCAGGAAGCCGTCTATGAGAAACAAAGCTTGTATGTGCAAATCTCTGTTCCCGCGCAGGAAGAGAAAACCAAAGAAGTGCATCATAAGTCAGAGGTTCAGCCTGCCGCCTGGGATGAGGGTAAAACCTCGCCCTTGGGAAAGAGCGATGGCTATCCCGGCCTTAGCGAGAATCCGTATTTTATGAATTATGCACCCGTGTATCCCGTATATGAGCCAATGGCCAATATGAATATGAACAATATGAATATGAACAATATGAATAACGCTCCAAGTTATGTTCAGCCTGCAGCGTTTATGCCGGAATGCCCGCCGTTCTATGCTCAGCCGGTTAATCCTTGTCCGCCTGGACAATACCCCGGAGCATGGTATCCTAATGCAGAACCGGATTATAACAATGTGAATATGTCAGCAGTCAGCCCTGTCAGTGACAATGCTGCGTTTGCTCCGCAGTACCAGAGTGAGCAGGTTAATCTTCCGTGGCCTTCCTGCGGATGCGGCGCAATGTCGATTCAGCCCTATCCTTATGAGCAGCCGATGTATAACGGGTATCCGGTGTACGGCATGCCGCAGATGGGGATGGTTTCTCCTTATGCTGGAGGAATGAATGCCATGCCTAACGCGGTGTCACCGATGTATGAACAGCCTATGCTATCGAATATTCCGCCATATCCGGCTTATCCGGGCATGGAGAATTTCGCCCACAACCGCGTACCCGAGATTCAGATTCCTGAGCCTGTAGTGGAGGAAGCGGAGGAGGTGCCGGATAAGGGGCGCACTGAGGCCACAACAGCAAAGGATACAAAACCAGGGAAATCCAAACCGGCAGCGGCAAAAGCGAAAACCTCCAGCCAGAACTCTGCCGCCAAGGATAAGGCCCACTCCAAGCCGCGTTCGAGCTCAAGCGGACGTTCAAGTACAGATAAGAAGAATCAGACTCCTTGGATTCCCAATTAAGAGGATAGTCCCTAAGATGAGAGTTGCACATGCAGGTCCTGCTAGATATGAGGGCCGGCATGTGCTTTTGGGGCATGGTTATACAGGTACAGAGGCTTGTATAGGATATCTATGAAAGTCTATAGTACTATCTCGAAAATAGTAGAAATTAAGGGTTGTTAGCAGGGATATATAATGTTATATTATATATCCAATCGCAAGGCGGGTGCCTTGCACAAGGTTGGACATGTTGCTCTGATGAATACACACTTTGCTTCATCGAAAATAAGTGTTGCATTCAGAAGAAGAACATGTTATATTATAAGAGTTGCTGGTGACGAGATAATCGACACTAACAACGAGCTTGATCTTTGAAAACTGAACAACGAGTGAGTATCTGGAGATCACTTCGGTGAGATCCAAAAATGAGAATGTAAATTCTCGTCAGATGTTTCAAAATGAGCAATCGCTCTTTCTAAATACCAATTTGGAGAGTTTGATCCTGGCTCAGGACGAACGCTGGCGGCATGCCTAATACATGCAAGTCGAGCGGAGTTTGAGAGGAAGCTTGCTTCCTTTCAGACTTAGCGGCGGACGGGTGAGTAACACGTAGGCAACCTGCCCTCAAGCCTGGGATAACTACCGGAAACGGTAGCTAATACCGGATAATTTCTTTTTTCTCCTGAGAGAAGAATGAAAGGCGGAGCAATCTGCTGCTTGGGGATGGGCCTGCGGCGCATTAGCTAGTTGGTGGGGTAACGGCCCACCAAGGCGACGATGCGTAGCCGACCTGAGAGGGTGAACGGCCACACTGGGACTGAGACACGGCCCAGACTCCTACGGGAGGCAGCAGTAGGGAATCTTCCGCAATGGGCGCAAGCCTGACGGAGCAATGCCGCGTGAGTGATGAAGGTTTTCGGATCGTAAAGCTCTGTTGCCAGGGAAGAACGTCCGGTAGAGTAACTGCTGCCGGAGTGACGGTACCTGAGAAGAAAGCCCCGGCTAACTACGTGCCAGCAGCCGCGGTAATACGTAGGGGGCAAGCGTTGTCCGGAATTATTGGGCGTAAAGCGCGCGCAGGCGGTTATTTAAGTCTGGTGTTTAAACCTTGGGCTCAACCTGAGGTCGCACTGGAAACTGGGTGACTTGAGTACAGAAGAGGAAAGTGGAATTCCACGTGTAGCGGTGAAATGCGTAGATATGTGGAGGAACACCAGTGGCGAAGGCGACTTTCTGGGCTGTAACTGACGCTGAGGCGCGAAAGCGTGGGGAGCAAACAGGATTAGATACCCTGGTAGTCCACGCCGTAAACGATGAGTGCTAGGTGTTAGGGGTTTCGATACCCTTGGTGCCGAAGTTAACACAGTAAGCACTCCGCCTGGGGAGTACGGTCGCAAGACTGAAACTCAAAGGAATTGACGGGGACCCGCACAAGCAGTGGAGTATGTGGTTTAATTCGAAGCAACGCGAAGAACCTTACCAGGTCTTGACATCCAACTAACGAAGCAGAGATGCATCAGGTGCCCTTCGGGGAAAGTTGAGACAGGTGGTGCATGGTTGTCGTCAGCTCGTGTCGTGAGATGTTGGGTTAAGTCCCGCAACGAGCGCAACCCTTGACTTTAGTTGCCAGCAGGTGAAGCTGGGCACTCTAGAGTGACTGCCGGTGACAAACCGGAGGAAGGTGGGGATGACGTCAAATCATCATGCCCCTTATGACCTGGGCTACACACGTACTACAATGGCCGGTACAACGGGAAGCGAAGCCGCGAGGTGGAGCCAATCCCAGCAAAGCCGGTCTCAGTTCGGATTGCAGGCTGCAACTCGCCTGCATGAAGTCGGAATTGCTAGTAATCGCGGATCAGCATGCCGCGGTGAATACGTTCCCGGGTCTTGTACACACCGCCCGTCACACCACGAGAGTTTACAACACCCGAAGTCGGTGGGGTAACCCGCAAGGGAGCCAGCCGCCGAAGGTGGGGTAGATGATTGGGGTGAAGTCGTAACAAGGTAGCCGTATCGGAAGGTGCGGCTGGATCACCTCCTTTCTATGGAGAATCGTTTCCTGCAACGGAAACATTCAAATCGGAAGCTTTGCTTCCACAATAGAACCCTTGGGTTCGAATACTCACTCGTTGGTCAGTTTTGAGAGTTTAAGCTCTCATCTTTAACTTGATCCTTGAAAACTGGATACCGAAACGAATTTGCGTTTTAGAACATTCCTTTAAGCTGAACTTGTTTACACAAGTTTCATATTAATGGCGATACTAGCGATTTTTCTTAGGGAAAACGCATTGGTTAAGCTACTAAGAGCACACGGAGGATGCCTAGGCGCCAGGAGCCGACGAAGGACGTGGCGAACAACGAAACTGCCTCGGGGAGCTGTAAGCAAGCTTTGATCCGGGGGTGTCCGAATGGGGAAACCCAGCTGTGGTAATTCGCAGTTACTCGTATCTGAATACATAGGATACGCAGAGGCAGACCAGGGGAACTGAAACATCTAAGTACCCTGAGGAAGAGAAAACAATAGTGATTCCGTCAGTAGCGGCGAGCGAACGCGGAACAGCCTAAACCAAGAGGCTTGCCTCTTGGGGTTGTGGGACGTCTCACATGGAGTTACAAAGGAATATGGTAGGCGAAGAGGTCTGGAAAGGCCCGCGATAGAGGTAAAAGCCCTGTAGCCTAAACTGTGTTCTCTCCGAGACGGATCCCGAGTAGTGCGGGGCACGTGAAACCCCGTATGAATCCAGCAGGACCATCTGCTAAGGCTAAATACTACCTGGCGACCGATAGTGAAACAGTACCGTGAGGGAAAGGTGAAAAGCACCCCGGAAGGGGAGTGAAATAGAACCTGAAACCGTGTGCTTACAAAAAGTCAGAGCCCTTTCTATGGGTGATGGCGTGCCTTTTGTAGAATGAACCGGCGAGTTACGTTTAACATGCAAGGTTAAGGTGAGAAGCCGGAGCCGCAGCGAAAGCGAGTCTGAATAGGGCGATTGAGTATGTGGACGTAGACCCGAAACCGTGTGATCTACCCCTGTCCAGGGTGAAGGTGCGGTAACACGCACTGGAGGCCCGAACCCACGCATGTTGAAAAATGCGGGGATGAGGTGGGGGTAGCGGAGAAATTCCAATCGAACTCGGAGATAGCTGGTTCTCCCCGAAATAGCTTTAGGGCTAGCCTCGGTGAATGGAGTGGTGGAGGTAGAGCACTGATTGGGTGCGGGGCCCGCAAGGGTTACCAAGCTCAGTCAAACTCCGAATGCCATTTACTTCTTGCCGGGAGTCAGACAGTGAGTGCTAAGATCCATTGTCAAAAGGGAAACAGCCCAGACCATCAGCTAAGGTCCCCAAGTGTGTGTTAAGTGGGAAAGGATGTGGAGTTGCACAGACAACCAGGATGTTGGCTTAGAAGCAGCCACCATTGAAAGAGTGCGTAATAGCTCACTGGTCGAGTGACTCTGCGCCGAAAATGTAACGGGGCTAAACACACCACCGAAGCTATGGCTAGATGCTTTGCATCTGGGGTAGGGGAGCGTTGTATGTGGGTTGAAGGTGTACCGTAAGGAGCGCTGGACAGCATACAAGTGAGAATGCCGGTATGAGTAACGAAAAGATCAGTGAGAATCTGATCCGCCGAAAGCCCAAGGTTTCCTGAGGAAGGCTCGTCCGCTCAGGGTAAGTCGGGACCTAAGGCGAGGCCGACAGGCGTAGTCGAAGGACAACAGTTTGAAATTACTGTACCACCGTAATCCGCTATGAGCGATGGGGTGACGCAGGAGGGTAGTGACGCGGACTGATGGATGTCCGTCTAAGCAGTGAGGCTGGTGTGCAGGCAAATCCGCACATCATTAAGGCTGGGCTGTGATGGGGAGCGAAAATTATAGTAGCGAAGGTCATGATCTCACACTGCCAAGAAAAGCCTCTAGCCAGGAGAAGGTGCCCGTACCGCAAACCGACACAGGTAGGCGAGAAGAGAATTCTAAGGCGCGCGGAAGAACTCTCGTTAAGGAACTCGGCAAAATGACCCCGTAACTTCGGGAGAAGGGGTGCCTCGGTAGGGTGAATAGCCCGAGGGGGCCGCAGTGAAAAGGCCCAAGCGACTGTTTAGCAAAAACACAGGTCTGTGCGAAGCCGCAAGGCGAAGTATACGGGCTGACGCCTGCCCGGTGCTGGAAGGTTAAGGGGAGCGGTTAGGAGCAATCCGAAGCTGTGAACCGAAGCCCCAGTAAACGGCGGCCGTAACTATAACGGTCCTAAGGTAGCGAAATTCCTTGTCAGGTAAATTCTGACCCGCACGAATGGCGTAACGACTTGGGCGCTGTCTCAACGAGAGATCCGGTGAAATTTTAATACCTGTGAAGATGCAGGTTACCCGCGACAAGACGGAAAGACCCCATGGAGCTTTACTGCAGCTTGATATTGAATTTGGGTACGATCTGTACAGGATAGGTGGGAGCCGTGGAGGCAGGAGCGCAAGCTTCTGCGGAGGCGCCGTTGGGATACCACCCTGATCGTATCTAGGTTCTAACCTAGTGCCCTTATCGGGTACGGGGACCGTGTCAGGCGGGCAGTTTGACTGGGGCGGTCGCCTCCTAAAGAGTAACGGAGGCGTTCAAAGGTTCCCTCAGAATGGTTGGAAATCATTCGCAGAGTGCAAAGGCATAAGGGAGCTTGACTGCGAGACCTACAAGTCGAGCAGGGACGAAAGTCGGACTTAGTGATCCGGTGGTACCGCATGGAAGGGCCATCGCTCAACGGATAAAAGCTACCCTGGGGATAACAGGCTTATCTCCCCCAAGAGTCCACATCGACGGGGAGGTTTGGCACCTCGATGTCGGCTCATCGCATCCTGGGGCTGAAGTAGGTCCCAAGGGTTGGGCTGTTCGCCCATTAAAGCGGTACGCGAGCTGGGTTCAGAACGTCGTGAGACAGTTCGGTCCCTATCTGTCGTGGGCGCAGGAAATTTGAGAGGAGCTGTCCTTAGTACGAGAGGACCGGGATGGACGTACCGCTGGTGCATCAGTTGTTCCGCCAGGAGCATGGCTGAGTAGCTACGTACGGACGGGATAAGCGCTGAAAGCATCTAAGCGTGAAGCCCCCCTCAAGATGAGATTTCCCAGTATGTAAGACCCCTTGAAGACGACGAGGTAGATAGGTTGGAGGTGGAAGTGCAGCAATGCATGGAGCTGACCAATACTAATCGGTCGAGGGCTTATCCAAGAACTACCCCAAAAAGTGAAGATGAAGCTGACGAAGCGGATTCCGAATACTTTCCGGGGGCCCCGTAAGAAGGGCGAGCGCAAATTCGTTTCGGATTCAGTTTTCAGGAATCAAATTGTAATTTATGGAGCTCAAGTAGCTCTGTAAAGAAGATTTGTTTTCAGCATTTGGCGATGCTGAAACCTGAATAATAGCATTTGATATTCAAATGCCCGTTTGGTGGCGATAGCGGAGGGGTTCCACACGTACCCATCCCGAACACGACCGTTAAGCCCTCCAGCGCCGATGGTACTTGGACCGAAGGGTCCTGGGAGAGTAGGACGTTGCCAAGCACTTAAGACCACTGTTGATTATCAATGGTGGTTTTTTGTTGCGTGACTTTATCTATTCGATGCTGGTATACCTGGATTCAGGCTATGGCGGAAGCATTACCTATGACACTAGTACCTCATCAGATCTAAAAGGATGAAAAGGATGAATAAGCTTGTTAAACCTTATCAACCCAAAATCTAACGGACCGGAGAGATCTTATCCCCGCGAAAACGCCACTTTTTGCAGCTTAACGGACTCAGTGGACCTTATCGTCTCTCTATGAGATGTTTCGGAGCTGAAGTGCAAAGGATAAGGCTTGTGGAGTCCGTTACTCGCCCAATTGACGACTTTCTTCCCAAATAAGAGCACCTCAGTCCGTTACGCTAAGCCAAACGCCCCTGAAGAACAACTCCCGATTGGAAAAAAGAAGTAATTTGAAGAGGAATTGCGTCTGCTCCACTATTTTTAATCTGATGCAGTACTAGTGGAAGAAGCGTATTTCATAGAGATTGTGGGCAGGCTGAGACGCGAGGGACGAGATGTTCGTCAATTTAACCTTGTCTGCTTCCTCTGAGACTCTATACTGTTGACTGGAGAGCCGTGATGAAGGCAGGAGTCCCTGGGGCGCTTTACAGATGGAGAGATGTCTTAGAGGGCATGAGAATAAGCTCATTGCATGTGATGTAGATACTGACCATATACAATATTAATATTTCTATTGTATTATACTGTTTTATTTGATATAATATCTTTTGTTGTCGAAAGATTGTTTGCTTATCTGGCTCGTTGGTCAAGGGGTTAAGACACCTCCCTTTCACGGAGGTAACATGGGTTCGAATCCCATACGAGTCACCACTTTCATCTTTAATAAAATTAATGGTTGTATATCTTATGGAAATGTGTTATGATCATTAAGTTGCTTCTTCGATGGAGGCTTAGCTCAGCTGGGAGAGCATCTGCCTTACAAGCAGAGGGTCGGGGGTTCGAACCCCTCAGCCTCCACCATGCAGACTTTGCAAGCTAGAAGAGAATATTTTTTTACTGACGCGGGGTGGAGCAGCCCGGTAGCTCGTCGGGCTCATAACCCGAAGGCCGCAGGTTCAAATCCTGCCCCCGCAATATTATCTTGGAACCGTGGTGTAGTTGGCCTAACATGCCTGCCTGTCACGCAGGAGATCGCGGGTTCGAATCCCGTCGGTTCCGCCATTTTCATTAAAGCAGTTGAATACATACCGTGTGCGGACGTGGCTCAGCGGTAGAGCATCGCCTTGCCAAGGCGAGGGTCGCGGGTTCGATTCCCGTCGTCCGCTCCATATTTTGCGCCCTTAGCTCAGCTGGATAGAGCGTTTGACTACGAATCAAAAGGCCGGGAGTTCGAATCTCTCAGGGCGCGCCATTACTATTTTATTGAATGTTTTTCATCTTAAATTTAATTATCCATGATGGATATATATGATATTAAGCCGGCGTGGCGGAATGGCAGACGCGCTCGACTCAAAATCGAGTGGGAAACCGTGGAGGTTCGAGTCCTCTCGCCGGTACTACCAAAAGGTTTATGACATTGTATTTTGGACAATGTCATAAACCTTTTTTGTTTTTATTGCACTGAAACTATAATAACTGATTTAGCCTGCTTTCAGGCTCTTCCCCGTTTTGTACACGTTTTATATTCTTTATGAAGAAATCATATCTTTTTTGGTGGAATTTCCGGCCGTCAGGCATTCCTGCGGTATGGGGAGTAAGGATCACATTATCCAGAGTGTGGAGCTCACTGTCTATAGGAAGCGGTTCGGATTCATACACATCCAGGCAGGCTCCGGAAATATCTCCGTTTTTTAATGCGTCCAGCAAGTCTCTTTCGTTGACAATCCCCCCGCGGGCGGTATTGATAAAAATAGCAGTATCCTTCATTTTCTTGAAGACTTCTTGGTTCATCAGGTGCTTGGTTTGCTCAGTCAAGGGTACGTGAACACTGACGATGTCGGATGTGCTTAGGAGTGTATCGAAATCGGTCATTTTCACTATGCCGTCCGATGGCACTTCGGTACTTCTCGCATAAGCCAACACATTCATATCAAAAGCGCTGCAAAACGCAGCTACCTTTTTTCCGATAGCGCCCAGCCCGATAATCCCCATGGTTTTGCCCTCTAATTCACTTCCTGTGTACTCCAAATGATGTTCATCCATCCTGTTTTTCATGAAATGATCAAGAAACGGAATGTTTTTATAATAAGCCAGCATTAGTGCCATTACGTGCTCGGCCACGGCCTGAGCATTCACTCCTGCCGCATTGGCCACCCAAATGCCGAGCTGTGTACAGGCGGGGATATCGACATTATCATAACCTGCACCTGTCTGTACCAATTTTAATTTTTTGGCGCTAGCCAGCAGGCTAGGGTCCACTTGGATATGTTCAGGAATGAGGACCTGGCAATCTTCAATATGATGCTGCATATCTTGTCCGGGCGGGACAATGATAACGTTCCAGTCTTGCGGAAAATACCCGGTAATCTTTGATTGTGCAGTTTCGTTAAAATGACCAACGATGAGAACCTTCATAGCTAAACCACCTTTTCATAACCTGGACTATTTGACCCCTTGTCTGTGTTAATGATAATTTTAGACATAAAGAATAATGTTGTAAAACGCAAATATTTTGTGAACTATATTAATATTTTCTATATATTGAGGAGGTATTCTATGTATTTTCCTGGGATAGAAGCGTTTTTAGCTATCGTACGGACTGGGAGTATAAGTAAAGCGGCCGATCTGCTGCATCTGTCACAAGCAACGGTAAGTTACCGCTTAAAGACATTAGAGCAAGGGATGGGCGGCCTGTTGGTGGAGCGAAGAAAAGGGGCAGCCAAAATCAGCCTGACCCCAAAAGGGGAGAACTTTTTTAGTATTGCGGAAAGATGGGAGGCGCTCTGGAGGGAAACGCAAATTTTAAAGGCGAATGGTTCGCAGTTAAGTCTGGCCATAAGCGCTGCCGAAAGTATAAGCCACTTTGTCTTGCCTCCGGTATATAGAATGCTTAATCAGCATACTCCGTCCATCCGATTGCAGATTCGTACGCAGCATACTCAGGAGGCTTTTGATAGTATTGAGCGGCGTGAGATGGATGTGGCGTTTGTGGTACGGGAAATTGTTTCGCCTAGCGTTACTGTTCAACCGTTTTTCACTGAAGAAATGGTACTGTTGCGCTTGGCTGTACCAGGGCGGCAGGCTGGAGATACGGTGGAAATGGAAGAATTGGCGGCAGAGCATGAAGTCCTCGTCAATTGGAATCGGGAGTTTCAATTCAGACATGACCAGTGGTGGGACCCGCTGTGTCCGTCCCGTGTACATCTGGACTCAGCGGGACTCATCACTACTTTTTTGACGAATGCCAGACAATGGACAATTGTGCCCGCTTCGATTGGCGTCCATATGAAGGGGATGGGAGAATTTGTTCTTCAG
Source organism: Paenibacillus sp. FSL P2-0136 (assembly GCF_037975325.1). NCBI lineage: Bacteria > Bacillati > Bacillota > Bacilli > Caryophanales > Paenibacillaceae > Paenibacillus > Paenibacillus sp. FSL P2-0136. Next base: position 5,527,280 of record NZ_CP150244.1, on the reverse strand, counting down.
AAGCTGGCGGTGTCAGTGCCCCCCAGAGTAGGCTATAAGGTAACTCATAAGTTTCCAAACCAGGCGTTACACGAGCCCCTTCAGATTCTTGATAACTATCTGCAAATTAGATTTGGACACCAGTGATCTGGCTTGCCGCCATACGCCGCTGATGATGGTCTTGCAGCTTTTGCCGTTAATTCAGCTGCGAATAATTCAGCTTGTATTCCTTGGGGCTCATCCCGGTGTATTTGGAGAAGACATGGGTGAAATAGGCCGGGGTCTCGATGCCGACGGCTTCGGCGACTTCGAAGACTTTGCTGGCAGGGTTGCGCAGCAGCTTCTTGGCCATTTCAATCCGGTATTTATTGATGACGTCGATGATGGACTCGCCGGTCACTTTTTTGTACAGGCGGCTGAGGTAGCTGCTGTTGATGTGAATATGGTCGGCAATGATCTGCAGATTCAGGTTCTGGTTGTAATGCTCCCGTATATATTTTTGGCATTCGATGACGATGTAATTAGGCTGGTTGTCATTCTGCGCAATGGCCTTCGAGCAGCTCTGTATGAGTCGCATGAGGATATCTGCGAGCAGCTGAATGCTCTTGCTCTCCTGAATTTGCTTGTACACCGCCGACTGGTTCTCATCCATCTCCGGTTCGAAGGGCTGGCTGGCACTCAGCAGGCGGAAGCAGTAGGACGCGATAAGCAGGCAAGCTACTTTTACATTCTCAATCGGCTCTTGGTGGCTCCGGTAGCTCTTGAGCAGCTGATCCAGCTGCTTGACCGCCTGATCGCTCTGTCCTTGCTGCAGATATTCGGCAATCTGCTCGGCAGCATGATGGGGAGGAGCACCGGGAGTAAGGGTCTGGCTCGCATGAGGCATATACACGGCGACATAATTATCGTTATAAAAGCTGCCCTGCAGCGCCTCGCGGGCCTCCTGGTAAGCTGCGGGCAGGGTCAGCACATCCCGGTGCAGCAGGCTGATACCGATATTGACATGGTATTGCCGGAAGTGCTCCGCCATGGCCAGAATTTCATTGCTGATCGTGAGCAGGGTCTGGGTGGAGACGGGTGCATTGCCGCTGCCCATGGAGACAATCGCCAGAAGAGCGTTTTTCTCCATATTCAGAATATAAAAGGGGCGTTCCGCGAACGCCAGTGTAAGGAACTGGCGGATGGAGGCCAGGAACCGGTGATGATCATTGGTCTGTGCTCCAGCAGAGGCATGGGGGCCGGGCATATCCTTAACTTCCATATAGACCCCGAAATAGTTCTCCAGCTGCAGTCCCAGTTCTCTGGAGCGGCTGAATAAACCGGCTTCATCGCTGATCAGGCCTTCGACGGCCTCCTTTAGAAATTTCTCGCTGATTTCAGACAGATTGTCATGAATCTTGCTCTCCAGCTGCCTTACCTTCTGCTTCTGCTCTCTTTCCTTTTCCAGCAGCCGCGTTGCTTTTTCAATGGCCCGGGGAATCTGCTCCGTTGGATTGGTCTTGATGACAAAATCGACCACCTCATATTGAATAGCCGTCTGGGCATAGGAGAAATCTGCGAAGGCTGTCAGAATGATCACCTTGATCTGCGGGAAATTCCGGTGCACATAGTCCGATAGGGCAAGGCCATCCATCCCTGGCATACGGACATCGGTAACGATAATATCGATCTCATAATAGCCCAGCAGCTCTACGGCTTCCATCCCGTTGGAGGCCTCACAGCTAACCTCGCAATGGAGCAGGCTCCAGTCAATAAAGCATTGCAGCCCTTTTTTGATAACAGGCTCATCATCTACAATCATGACATTATACATGCGATCATTCCCCCAAATCTGTCGGTATGTGAAGGGTAACCCTGGAGCCTGCCCCCGGCTCGCTCTCGACCTCAATTCCATACGGCTCGCCGTAAATCAGCTTGACCCGCTTATGTGTATTAATCAGACCAATGTTGTTGTGGCCCTGTTTGCGTATCGTGAGGTTCTCGTAATTGTTCCAATCCTGCGGAATCTGGTCAAATCCGTTGCCATTATCCGTGATTTCAAAAAAGACGGAGTCGTTCCGGCGGTAGATATGAATATGGATCATACCCTTGCCCAGCTTTTTCTCCACACCGTGCACCACCGCATTCTCTACCAGCGGCTGGACACTCAGCTTGGGCAGCAGCAGATCCAGCAAGGCATCATCCTCGATCTGAATCGTATACTCCAGCTTATCTTCGAATCGCTCCTTCTGCAGATAGAGATAAAATTTGATGAAATCCAGCTCCTGACGAATTGGAATCTTGGCCAGGCTGTTCGAATAAATACTCGCCTGCAGCAGCTCCGTAAGGGAGGAGACCATTCTGTAAACGGTCTCATCTCGGGACATTTTGGCTTTGTAGCCGATCGTAATGAGCGTATTGAACAGGAAATGGGGATTCATCTGGGCTTGCAAAAATTTGATCTCCGACTCCTTGATCAGCAGGTGCTTCTCGTACACTTCCTTAATGAGATAATTGATCTCATCCGTCATATTGTTGAAGGTGGCACTGAGCTGGTTAAGCTCAGCATCCTTGTACGCCGGCATCCTTGTGTTGTAATTCCCCTTCTGCACTTTGCGGATATTGCGCAGCAGATCGCGGACCACCCGGGTAAAACGTAAGGAAATTACAATTCCTGCTGCAAGGGAGACGAAGGCAATCAGCATAATAATCCATATGTAGTTATGCATGCTTCCGGATAGTCTGGAGAGCACCTGCTTCTTCGGAATGCCTGCAATAAAAGTAAGCCCGGTGGTGCCGATGCTGCGGGAGGCAGCCAGGTAAGTCTCCTGGCCCAGCTTGACTTCACTTACATCGGTATTGTCTTTGAGCGCTAATATATCCGGTGAAACGACGGAACCCAGCTCCTGCTTGCCGGCACTGGAATAGATGGTTCCCCGGCCATCAATGATGTAGGCCATAGCGCCTGTGAAGGCGAGCAGGCCGGAATACTCCTCGGCCAAATCAGCCTCATTCGTGCCAAAGATCAGCACCAGACGCTGCCGGGGAAGATTGATATTGGACATGACGCGTGTGAAATAAATGGTGGGGTCACCGGGGCTTGGCTTCAGAATCTCCTTGCCTCTGACCATTCTGCCATTCACCGATTGATAGACAGCGAGATTGTTCTTATTGGTCTGTTCAATATTGGGCGGTGTCTTCAGAACGGATACATAGTTATCGCTATCAAAAAATACAAAAGCCGTTGATAACAGGCTGATATTCCAGGCATTGTTGAACATGAGGCTATACTTCAGGTCCTCTTCCATTTCGGTTTTGTTGACGAATTTCTTGTAGAAATCATCGCTCAGCGACATATCGTCGATTAACCAGTTTCTTAACATTTTGTTAGAGAGAAAATGCAGGGAGGTGTTATCGATAATCTGAAAGGATTTCTCAATATTATCGTTGGTCTGGCGGATCAGAAGAGACAGATTAGCATTGGCGTTCCTGGTTAGAATCTGGGAGATGTTCCAGTAGAAATAGCAGCCGGCGAAGGTCATCGGCAGAAGAATCAGAAGAACGATGATAATTACAATTTTATTCCTGACGGGAATACGGGTGAATAATCCGGAAACCGGGCGAAGGCTGAGCCATCGCAGGATAAGCTTGTTGGACATGCAGACTGCTCCTTGGTGATGATTCATATGATTAAAGGTATTATATAATTTTTGGCGGATGGCGAATAGCCGGACAGGGGGAAAACAGGCCGTTTTGGCCAATGTGGTAAAGAAAACGAAGAAGAGTTAAAGAAATCTGAAAGCCCTTTCAGCTCTGCTGCTGCCTTTCCCTATTTGCTCAAGATATTATAAAAGAGTATACGGAAAAACGAATTCATTCGCCGTTTTCTTTGTTCTACAATGAGAGCTGTAACAAACTGCAACGGCTGCAGGATTACGCTTTTGCATAAGGCCATCATTATTAAGGGGGATTTCATTTGAAAAGATCGAGGGTTAAAACAGGCATTACTCTGGCAAGCGCTCTGCTGCTGGCTATGTCCATTTCAGCTTGTGGAACAGAGAATTCAGCGGATAAGGGCGGGGCTGACGGGGCAGCGGGCTCGAAAAATACGGCACCTGCGGCCAAAGCGCCGGTCAAAATATCCTATCTTACCTTCCGGGTAGGCACACATGCGTCCGCCAAGATGGAGGAAGAACAGATCAAGCAGTTCAATGCCAAGTACGGCAATGAAGTGGAGGTTGTGGTTGAAGAGATTCCAAGTGATGCCGCATACGTTGACAAGATCAAGATTCTCGCCGCCTCCGGGGATGTGCCGGATGTTGTCATGGGCAAGGACGGAATTAACGATGTTCTGATCAAAGGCAATCTTGCAACCCCTTTCAATGAATATCTGGATAAAGATGCGGAATGGAAGGCAGCCATCGGTGAAGATGCTCTCGCTTCCAATACACGGGACGGCAAGATCTGGTCGATCAGTGATCAGAAGCAGAACATCGGTTACTTTTACAATAAAGAAATGTTCGAGAAGGCAGGAATCAAACCGGCGGAGACCTGGGATGAATTCATGAGCAACAACGAGAAGCTGAAGGCGGCAGGCTTCGTTCCCCTCGCACTGATGACCGGGGAGAATGCCTGGACGTCCAATCTGATTCTTGCCGCGATGATCGGCACTAACGGGGAGAACGGGAAAGCGTTCATGAACACCCTTCACCCTACCGACTTCAATACGCCGGAAATGATTCAGGCGCTGAACATGATGAAGGAGCTGCTGGAGAAGTATACCACGAAGGATGCGCTTGGAGCGGGATATGCCAATGCAGCGAACGCGTTCAGCCAGGGCAAGGCCGCTATGATTGCCAATGGTCCATGGATGATTGGAGATTTCAGCGATCCGACCAAATCCGGTGAAGGCTTCGATAAAAAAGTGGGAGTCGCGGCTTATCCGAATAACAGTCTGATCTCCACCTATGAGGTTGGCTATATGATCGGAGCCAAGACGCCGGAAACCCGCGATGCCGCCGAGAAATTCATCAAGTTCAAAACAGGGCTTGAAGGGCAAACCATCGCGCTTGAATACGGGAATGTAATGCCGGTATCGAGTGAGGTTCAGCCGTCTGATGCCCTTAAAGAGAAATATCCGATCATGGTCGAATCGATCACAGTCGCTCAAAAAACACAGCTTCATTACCGGACCCTCGACTCCATCGTGTATCCGAACGTAACGGATGCCTGGAAGAACCAGTATCCGAAGCTGGTTGCCGGCAAGGCAACAGCAGAAGAAGTCGCTAAGGAACTGACGGAAATTGCTGCTAAGAATAAATAAAGCAGTAATGTAAGCTGAGGATTGGGGAGGACCATATGGATGGTTAGGAAAAATAGAGGGTATATCACGCTTTTCCTGTTACCGACTGTAATATTGTTTATTCTTGTCTATGCTGTCTCGCTGGTCATTCTGTTCGGCACCTCGTTTACCGAATGGTCGGCCGGACGCAGCCCGGCGTTTATCGGTCTCGCTAACTATGTGAAGCTGTTCACCGACGATGCCGATTTTCGCCAAAGCTCACTGAATACAGGCATCTGGGTCCTGCTCCAGTCTACGATCCACGTTGTCATCGGGACCCTGTTCGCCATTATTCTCAGTATGAAGGAATTCTACTGGAAGTTCGCACGCACGGTCTACATGTTTCCGAATATTATCTCGGGTGCAGCCGTAGGGATGCTGTTCCTGTGTATGCTCAATCCTGACTTTGGTGCGGTGAACAGTATCGCCCGCATGTTCGGGAATGCGGATTTCTCGCAGAACTGGTTCATGGATTATGCCACGGCCTTCTTCTCTGTCACGATGACCTGGCTGCCTTATGCGGCGGTTGTCACGATCCTGATTCTGGCGGAGATCGCAGCCATTCCGGAAAGCCTGTATGAATCGGCGCGGATCGACGGGGCCAGCACCTTCAAGATCAATTGGTACATTGTTATTCCCATGCTGCGCAACATTATCGGGACCTGCGTCATTCTGTCCGGAACCAGCATGCTGCAGAAGATGGATATTATTCTGATGACAACAGGCGGCGGACCCGGCAATGAGACGATGAACCTGCCTATCTATATTTACAAGACTGCACTCATGGACAATAACTTCGGTTACTCCAATTCAGTGGGCGTCTTCTTAATCGGCTTTGGCTTGATCTTTGTCCTGCTGTGCCGAAATCTGTTCAGAATAGGCAGCTCCCAAAACTGAATGGAGCGGATGGGGTGAGAATGTTGAAAAAGGGTATGGCTGTTCTTAAATATGGTTTTGTGCTGTTGATTGTTCTGTTGTCCCTGGGTCCGTTCCTGTGGGTGCTGCTCGCTTCGTTTAAGACCAATGCCGAGATTCTGACCAATTCGCTGGGCTGGCCAAGCAGCTTCCGCTTCTCTAATTACACGAAGGCCTTCCAAATAGCGCCGATCTCCCGGTTCTACATCAACAGCGTAATCGTGGGGATCTTCGGAACTCTGCTCAATCTGCTGCTGCTGGGAATGGCAGCCTATGTTCTGGCGCGCTTTAAATTTCGCGGCAAGAAGCTGCTGATGGGAGCCTTCTCCTTGTCGCTTCTGATTCCGGGCGCGGCGATGCTGCAGCCGCTGTACCTGACGGTGAACACGCTCGGGCTGTACGACAAGCTGATTGGACTTATTATTGTATACACCGGCTTCGGGTTGCCGGTCTCGCTCTACATTCTATCCAGCTATTTCCTGACCATTCCGAAGGAAATGGAGGAATCGGCTTATCTGGATGGGGCCAGCTTCATCCAGACGTTCTTCCGGATTATTCTGCCCATCTCGAAGCCGGGCTTCGGCACGGCCGGTGTAATGCAGTTCCTGCTCTGCTGGAATGAATTTCAGTTCGCCATTATTCTGACGACGGGGAATCAGAGCCGCACACTGCCGCTGGCGCTCTATTATTTCAAAAGCCAGTTTGCCAGTGATTACGGCGTCATGTTCGCGGCCACGATGGTCGTGATCATCCCGAGTATTGTGGTGTATATTCTGCTGCAGGAGCAGGTCGTATCCGGCCTTGCTGCGGGCGCGGTGAAGGGATGACCGGGCGGACGGAAATGCCAGTGAAAGATATCGGAGAAGTGAGGGTTGCAGATGAATGAGGATAACCTGTGGTGGCTGAAGGAAGACGGGTATGAAGCCCGGCTGCATAAGCATTATGAAGGGCTTTTCACCCAAGGGAACGGCTATATGCATGTCCGCGGAAGCTTCGAGGAAGGGTGCAGCGACGCGCCGCAGGATGAGGAATATCTGCGCTTTCCCGACAATGTTACGCTCGAAAAGCCGCGTCATCCCAAGTCCAAGCAGGGAACCTTCGTCCCGGGCATTGTTGCGCAGCATCCGCTGCTGAAGGAGGAGATTGTCAATCTCCCTTATATGCTGGGGCTTGAATTCCGGTCGGGAGACGAGGCTCTGGATATGGACCGCTGCCAGATCAGCGGCTACAGCCGCCGGCTGGATCTGCGGGATGGCAGGCTTCACCGCTCGTTCCTGTGGGAGACGAAAGAGGGAATGCAGCTTAAGTGTACCCATAGCCGCTATCTGAGTATGGCGGATACCCATCTGTGCATCCAGCAGGTCCAGCTGGAGGTGCTGGCGGGTGAAGGCCGGCTGGAGCTGGCGGCGACTCTGCGGGGAGATGTGCGGACGAACGGGATGAATCATTTTGCCCGGGTAGTTCCTTCGGCGGAATCCGGGGACTGTATATCGCTTGAGACACTGACAGAGGAGGGCAACCGGATCTTTATGCTGTCTGCGCTGGAAGCCTCTGAAGCGGTGAACTGGCAGGCCGGCCACACCCCGGTGATGGCTGCGCTTCGCGGGGAGCGCTGGCTGAAGACAGGTGACCGTCTGACCGTCAGCAAGCTGACTGCAGTGACAACCGACCGGGACAGGGAGGAAGGAACGGTCCGCGGCCGGGCAATGGCACAGCTTAGCCGCGCACGTAAATTGGGCGGGGAGCAGCTGTATAACCGGCATGCAGACTGCTGGAAGCGCAAATGGCAGGCCGCTGATATCCGTATCAAGGGAGATGATGCGGCACAATTAAGCGTTCGCGCCTCACTCTATCATCTCATCCGTGCGAATGCGGAGAAGGATGACAGGGTGGCCATCTGTGCCAAGGGATATGCCGGCGAAGCTTATTTCGGCAGATATTTCTGGGACACGGAGATTAACCTGCTGCCCTTCTTCCTGCACACCAATCCACAGGCAGCCCGCAATCTGCTTCTATTCCGCTACAATACGCTGGATGGAGCCAGACGCAACGCGCAGAAATATGGATACCGGGGAGCAAGGTATGCCTGGGAGTCGTCTATAAGCGGGGAAGAGCAATGTGCCAACTGGCAGTATGCGGATCATGAAATTCATATAACAGCGGATATTGTGTACGCGCTATATCATTACGTGAGGGCTACGGGCGACGATGAATTCTTGGAGCGCTATGCCGTAGATATTCTTGTGGAGACGGCCCGTTATTGGTGTGACCGGGTGGATTGGAGCCGGGAGGGGGAGGGCGGGCTGCTCGGCGTGATGGGACCGGATGAATATCTGCCTTTTACCCGCAACAATGCCTTCACCAACCGTATGGTCAAATTCAGTCTGGAGCAGACCGTTGCCTGTCTGGACAGTCTGGAAGACGGTAAGCGGGACAGCTATGCGGCTGCGGCTGCGCGGCTGGATATCCGTCCAGGTGAACGGGAGCGCTTCCGGCACACGGCGGAGAAGCTGAGGCTGCCGTATGACAGCCGGAGCGATATTGTTCCGCAATCCGATGATTTCGACTCCTATGCAGAGGTGGATTTTGCCAGTGTCTGGACCGACAGGTCCCGCCCCTTCGGCCATTTCATCTCCCAGGAGCGCAATTACCGCTCCAAGGCGCTGAAGCAGGCGGATGTGCTGGAATTAATGATGCTGTTCCCGCAGGAATTCACCCGGGCGCAGCTGAAGGCATCCTATGCCTATTATGAGCCGATTACGACTCATGATTCCTCTTTGTCAGCGGCAGTTCACGGCATTGTGGCTTCCTGGCTCGGCCAGAAGGAGGCTGCGGGGGCTTTCCTGCAGCGGGTGATGGATATCGATCTCTCGACAGAGAAGAAAGGTGCTGCCGAGGGGATTCACATCGCCAATTGCGGCGGCCTGTGGCAGCTGATCGTATACGGGTTCGCCGGGCTGAAGAGTGCGATGTGGAGTGAGAGTATTGAGCTGGAGCCCCGGCTGCCCGAGGGCTGGGAGGAGCTGAGCTTCACGCTGGCCTGGCGGGGAGTGCGCTACCAGATCACCGTTAATCCAGATACTTGTGAAGTACAGCAGCTGAATGGAGGGAATCTTGTTGCGGGCACAACCGTTTGAGGCAGCAATCTTCGACCTGGACGGTGTCATTGTCGATACCGCGAAGTTTCACTATACGGCCTGGAAGCGTCTTGCCGGTGAGCTGGGCTTCGCGTTCAGCGAAAGAGAGAATGAGCAGCTGAAGGGTGTCAGCCGCATGGAGTCGCTTGAGCTTCTGCTGCGGGCCGGCGGAATTACGGATCTGACAGCAGAGCAGAAGGAGGCTCTGGCCTCCCGCAAAAATGAGTGGTACAAGGAGCTGCTTGAGACGCTTACCCCGGACGATGTATTACCGGGTGTAAGGCGCTTTCTTGGGCGGTTACACTCCCGCGGAATCAGAACGGCGATTGCCTCGGCCAGCAAGAACGCGCCACTGATTCTGGAGAAGGTGAACATCCGGCCGCTGTTTGATGCGGTGGTGGACGGAAACAGCACCGCCCGGGCGAAGCCGGACCCGGAGGTGTTCCTACAGGCCGCCCGGTTACTTACTGCGGAGCCTGCTGCCTGTATAGTCTTTGAGGATGCGGCTGCGGGTGTAGAAGGTGCGGTCCGGGCAGGCATGCGCGTGGTCGGCATCGGAGACAGCGGACTGCTGGCCCGCGCCCACCTTACCGTCATCAGCTTCGAACAGCTGGAACCTGTATATCTGCTTAGCCATATCGGCATAGCCGGTCATACCGGAGGGGAAGAACGCCCGGATGAACATTGGGCGGTCCGGGGGGAACGGCTGGATGGCTGATGGGCGGACGGGGATGAATGGCCGGGAGGCTGAGAGGCGGACGGGGATGAATGGCGGGTTGGCAGAGGGGCGGACGGAAGGAGCATTTGGATGAACACTGAGCAAATTGGTAATTTGACGCTGGCCGAGCTGCAGCCGGACCTTCCACTAGCGCTGCCGGAAGGCGGCTATGTCAGTCTGGTGCTGGTTACAGACCGCTTCGGCTCGCAAATGAACAAGTTGACGATCTCCAATGGACGGCTGCTCTTCACCGTGATTTTGGAGCGGGGGATGGATATCGGGGAAATCTGGCTGGAGGCCGAGAAGATCAGCTGGGAGCGGGATGAGCGGTATCTGCTTCATCCGGATCATGTAGATCTGACCGATAATGAGCATTCGGGCTGGGATTCAGGGTTCTATGCGGCTGTAGCTGCTATAGGCCCTGAGATCTTCGGCACCCCGGATGAAGTCAGAACCGTCCACGGGACGGGTTCCTATTCCCCGGCGCTGCCGGAATCGGTGCGGCTGAGCTGGGATGAGCAGCAAATCTGCCTGGAGGGTGACATTCCGGTGAGAGGGTATGGAATATCGCCTGTGTATCATAAAACAGTCCGTATCATTACCCGTTACGGGGCGGCTGACCTGTTCCGTGAGGATACGGTGCAAAATGTAACAGATTCCGTCCAACCCGTTGATGACGGATACCATATCCAGCTGGCGGGAGCCTTCATGGCGGGCGGGGGGAGTTATATCCTGCCGGTTCTGCCTGAGAAAATGCTGCTCCGCGACTCTGCCCCGCCGGAAGCGGACCCGTTGGTTGTCTACGATGCCGGGACCCGGCTGGACCCGATCCGCTGTTATCAATACGTCCCTGAGCCCGTGGAGGGACTGGCCGGGCTGCCGCAGGTCCGATGTTATCCTGCTGCTGCAGGGGGAAGCCGGGGCTTGACCGCCGAGATGGTGGTGAACGCAGGACAGGATACTGCAGCCTATGTCATCCGTTCTCTGCAATGCTATCCCCGTTCGCTGATCGCCAAACGGGCGATCAGCGACTGCATGTATGCTCTGGAGCCATGTAAAACGCGGCCCAATTCCATGCAGCAAAAAACGATAGACGGTGAAACGGTCTATCTCGGGCCGCGCAGCCAGTGCAGCGGCTGGATCATTCTGGGGGCAAGCCGTGATCCAGCAGAGATTGCAGCCCTTATCGGCTTGATCCGAAGTGCAGCAAAGTGATGGGTGCCGGAGCAGCCCCATAAAGTGAGACCCATCCAAACACCATCCAAACACCTTCAAGAGAATGGACCCTACCGTAAGACAGGGCTACAATCTTGAAGGTGTTTTTATTGCAGAGAATGGGATTATCCGGCGGACAGAAATTACACGGGGGACAGAAGTTATCCGGCAGACATAAGAAGGCCAGGCACAAGAGGCCAAGGCGGAAATGTTGCACATTATGCAGCCTAGACTCTCAAATTACCGGCATGTAAGCCGGATTCCTGCACGAAATGCAGGATTTGCTCCGTATTGATGCAGGGAGGCAGGGAAATGATGACATTCGTACAACAATTGCCGGGCGGGGCCGAGTTTGTGAGGGAAATGTTGTATTTTGGGCAGGCGTGTTGATTACCCATATTATGGGATGACAAAAACACCTAAATGTTCTTTACGCCTGAGCTGATTAAGCTGAACCTGCCACTCCAGCGGAAGATTAAATATACGCCAGTACTGCATAAATTCCCATAGAGTCAGCTTAGCAAAGACCGGTACCTTCGGATGAATTTCATCAAAAATGTATTTCAGAAGCACATACGCGGTAAGGGCCACAAACAATTGGCTATACACTGCATTTTCGGTGGTTCCAAACAGACAAGGGACATTCAAATGCTGTTTCACCCAGCGGAAAAAGACTTCAATCTCCCAGCGTGCTTTGTAAATTTCAGCAATCACGTGAGCGGACTCTTTTCTCAAATCAGTGACGACCCGTACGACTTCGCCCCGGTCATTTTCAAATTCAACGACGCGGTGGCGCTGGGCGGATCGGTGTTTCCCTTGACCGATATAACAGGTGATATCGCGTACAATTTTGCTGTCTCCCTCTGCCGGTCGCTGACGTTTTCGCGGCAACACCAAGTGGAGATTGTCTTTCAAACGAATCACAAAGGACTGACCTTGCTGCACATATTGATCCAATCGACCGATTTTTCCATATGCCCGATCCTGGACTAGAAGGTAGTCCTTATCGGCCAAGACTTCTCCAAATGGAGCGTCATTGCGCCGGGCAATCGATTCGACCACCTTCACGGGTGAATGCTGTCCATGCGAGAAGGCCACATGCAGCTTGATACCTCCTCTGAATTTTTTATACGGAGCCCAAGACATACGGGAGTTTGCCGCCGTAACCGTCGTAGAGTCAATAAGCAGAAGATCTTTAGGCAGATTCAGGTGCCGCCGGGTTTGCCGGTTACATTTCTGGACGAGCATTTGAAACAAACGCTTGAAGATATCGTAAGGCACTTCACCGGCTTTGCCCGAAAGAGTGGAGTAATGAACCTTGGGCAAATCGTAGTTCGAGCCCACCCGAGCACTTTGACGAAAGCCATCCCATTTGTGGTAGCAGGCTTGGATAAAGTAGTCGAACAACACACCGACAGTCATTTTGATTCCTGTATCCTCGTAGTTCTTGGTTTGCCCAGTCACCATTTCGACTTCTTCCGGAGTTAATACTTGTTTGAACACGGCCAGGAATGGGGTATTATTATTCATGAGGTCGCCTCATTTCGGTTTGGTTTGGTCGTACTTACCATTACCCGAAATGGCGGCCTTTCTTGTCCCTTTTTTTGGGAAATCAACACGCTTATATTTTGGGCAGGAATTGAGAGATTAGTGTGACAGTATTAGAAGAGCGTCAGACTTAAACGGGCGGCTGGGGCGTTATGATGCCTGAAGGACTAAGGGATTTGCCCCAATTCTTTTCATTGAATCTGATACTGTATTAGATAGAGCAATGGCAAATGCATTTTGTACATTAGAATGCTGTGAAAAAGGCAATAAACGTAGACTCTATTGTATTCTGTACAGTTGAATTTCGAGTAAAGGCCATTTTTCATCTGAAATGCAACCTTCTATTGTACGAAATACAGTAGAATCCCATTTCGCAGAACAATATGAGATTTCTATTGCAGGAAATACAATTAGTTGGTTGAAATGTGCGGGTAACTGGATATTAAAGCGAGAGCACAGCAAGAGGCGCTCCCCCGGAAACGGTTTCGGGGGAGCGCCTTAATTATGCCTTGCAGAACAGGTGATAACCGTGTCCTGGCATGGCTTATTTCTTCAAGTAATTCAGCAGGAGCTGTGCAGCTTCGGCACGGGTGGCGGGAGCCTTCGGAGCGAAGGTGCCGTCAGCCCGGCCTTTCACGAGGCCGAGGGAAGCCGCTGCGGCCACTTGTTCCGCTGCCCAGCCGGAGATGCTGTCGGCATCCTTAAGGGATGGACTGAGAGGAGCAGCCGGAAGCGCGGTTCCCTGCCGGAGCTGATACGCCCGCAGCAGAATGACGGTCATCTCTTCCCGGCTGATCTCTGCATTCGGCTGGAAGGACTCTGCGGTCCGTCCGGTAATCAGGCCGGCCTCGACCATGCCGGAGAGTGCCTTCTGATACCAGGCGCTTTGCGGCACATCGGTGAAGCTAGTGGTGCCGCTGCCGCTTAGCTGCAGCGTGTTCGCCAGGAGCTGTGCGAATTCAGCCCGGGTAATATTCCGACCCGGCTGATAAGCCTGCTCCGAGATGCCCCGGATCAGATGCTTCGCAGACAGCTCACGCAGCGCGTCAAAGGCCCAGTGTGTGGCCGGAACATCACTGAATTGCTTGGAATACTCCAGCAGCGCGTAGGTGCCGCTGCCGTCAAGAAGTCCCTTCAATCCGCTGCCTTCGACAGCACCGCCCAGGTAGGTGAGCGTACCGTCACTCTCCACACGGTACAGGCCGAGCAGCTTCGGATCAAGTCCAGCGGCCGGCCAGCTGAGGCTTACCGGAACCGGATATTTGTCCAGCCGGTGGATCTTGCCGTCCGCCCCGGTCAGACTGAGGTCATAGCTCAGCAGCTTGCCCTTAAGCGTGACGCCTGCTCCGGTCTTCAGCGCCGCTTCGTCCAGCGTCTTCTGCGCTGCGGTCAGCAGGAGCCTGGCACCGCTGCGCCCGCCCGCAGGCACGGCTTCCGCCAGCTGATTCAGCAGCTCCGGCGCCAGCACAAGCCCGATTCCGTCTCCCTGCACACGCAGGGAACGGGTTCCCAGCAGCTCCCCGGCATTCACCGGAAGCTCCACTACAGCCGCTTGCCCCACCTGCACCGTAACCACTCCGTCTGTCCCTAGGCCGCTTAGCTGAGCTGCTGTAATGACTGCAGCCGCAGGACCCGGCGTTGCGGTTGGCTGCGGTGTGGGCTTAGGAGTTGCCGTTGATACCGGCGGGTCTACCGGGGTTACCGGAGGGTCCGTTGGTGTTACCGCCGGACGTACGGTCAGATCAATGTTCTCCGTAAAGGCTGTATCCGTATAGGAACGGTTGCCGATGTTACGGGTGTTGCTGATCTCTGCCTTGTAGGCTCCTGCATCATCAGCCCCGGCCTTCTCAACAGTCAGACTGCTGCCGGTGACGCCGTTCAGCACAAGGTCATTCTTCAGCCAGCGGTAGCTCAGCTCGCCATAAACCGAGCTGGCTACAACGGTAAAGGTAACGGAATCTCCCTCGGTTACCGGGTTAGCTGTCGCTGCGAACGACTGGATAGACGGCAGCTCATGCGCCGGATATACCTTGAGGGTAAGCTCCGTTCCGGTAACTCGTACCGAATTCACCTCGGTTGTGCCTGTCAGCACGACACGGTACTGTGTTCCGTCATCCTCCACTCCAGGAGTGAAGCTGTATACCGCTCCGGTAACACTGGCCGCCAGCCAGTCTCCGCCGTCCGGGCGCTTCATCTCCCACGCTATGGATTCGACATCTCCGGTAGTCTCAACCAGCAGCGTCAACGGTTCACCCGCCACTGTCTCCAGTCCGGCCGGCAGATCTATGCCGAATGCCGGAGGGGTCCATTCGGCATCCGCCGGAAGCACCTGCAGGATGTATTCCTGCTCCCCGGTTAAGCCGCCTTCGCCGGTCACCACGGCCTTGTACCGGTAGCCGCTCATCGCTTCGGACAGCTCCGGAAGCACCAGCTTGTCGCCATAGCCGACCGGCTCGCCATAGCCTTCACCCGTGTTCACATACCAGGTGTAGGACAGCGTTCCTGTACCTTGGCCTGCGGCGCGGAGCACTCCGTCTGAGCCTGCACGCATCGAGCCTTCACTGACAATCTGCACCTCCGGCGCTTTAAGCTCCCATTTCGCCGTCAGCGTTAGTGCGCCTGGCACTGTCCCTGCTGCAAAATCCCATTTCCCGGCCTCGTTGTACCAGCCCTCCAGCTCATAGCCTGCCTTCGTGACCGCCGGAGGTGTCAGTTTTTCCCCATATACAGCCTGAACAACCGTCTGCTCCGGACTTCCGCCACTCGCGTTAAAGGTAACCTCATGGCGGCCTCCCGGCTCGCTTAAGGCGCTGATCTCACTGTTGCTGAGATTGCGGACTTCAATCCGCATGCGCTGATTATCCTTCGCCTGGTCATCCGCTACGATTATTGACGCACCGTTACTATTGGATGCTCCGTTTACAGTAATGACTTTATTATTGCTTTTGTTCACGATCTTGTAATAGTCCCCGTCCTTCACCAGCTTCCACTGCTGGCTATCCGGGATCGTTCCCTTGGCCATCGTATTCTGACAGATCTGCTGTGTCGCGGAGCCGGGAAGAATATCAATAACCAGGCCGCTATGAACCGACTGGATCTGATAATATCCCGTGCCGAGATCCAGGAATCTCCATAGCTGATTATTGCCGTCACCATTAGCCCATTGGTTAATGACTGCCAGCGGATCACTGGACACCCGGTCCACATCCAGCGCTTTTCCGCTGTGCTTCGGCTGGATTTTGACCATTTTTTCAGGAATGATCTTCTTGGCAATGGAGCTCATAAATCCGCCGCTTGTCTTATCAATGGTGAGACTGTCGATATTGAATCTTCCGGTATCGCCTTGTTCACGGATGAATTCAATCGTGTTGTTGCCCGCATTCAGATTCACAGACTCGGTGCTGTTGGCCCACATCTCCCAGTTGGCGGTCGGAGTCAGGGAGACTTGCTTGATTCGCTGCCCGTTAACGTACATGGACATCGTTATGTTGGTGCTCTGTGCACCGGAATAGCGCAGGGTTGACGTATAGGCTGCCGTATTGGACACGTTGACCTCGAATTTCAGGGAATCGCCCGTTTGCTCGAAGCCGCCGACAAATCCGTTGCCTTCATACCACAGATGGTCTGTAGCGGCCTTTAAACTGCCCGAGCGGCTTGCTTCTTCTGCCTGATATCGCCAGGGCGTGCGCTTGGTCAGATGAATGCTGTCCATATTGATGATGCCGGAATGGTCCGTTTCGTTCTTATAAGTAATCGTGTTCTTGCCCTGCTTCAGGCTCAGCGTCTCAAGCTGCTCCTTCCAGACCGCAGGCCCTCCGGTAGCAGGGAGGGTGATGCTCTTGATCCGGGTGCCGTTTAAGTAGAAGGCCAGAGTTTTGCCCGCATCAGCTTTTGCATATCTCAATTTCACATCATAGGACGCCGCATTCTCAACATTTACAGCAAACTCTACCGAGGAGTTCGCAGCGGATAGCCCGGTCACATAACCGGTCCCCATGTTG
Source organism: Paenibacillus sp. FSL P2-0136 (assembly GCF_037975325.1). NCBI lineage: Bacteria > Bacillati > Bacillota > Bacilli > Caryophanales > Paenibacillaceae > Paenibacillus > Paenibacillus sp. FSL P2-0136. Next base: position 5,510,447 of record NZ_CP150244.1, on the reverse strand, counting down.
CCGTCTTTGGCGTACACGACTGAAGTGTCAGCGCCACCGGTCAGCTTCGCATCCTCCGCGCCATAATGCCAGGTGGTGGCTTCGGTGACCGTGATATAGTCCAGATTGACATTGGCGGTATCACCGGCGTCATATTTGTACATGATCGTATTTTCCCCTTCTCTGAGGAAAACATTATCATAACGGTCGGCCCAGCGGTCCCAGCTCCCCAGGCTGAAGAAATCGACCCGCTTAATTTTTTGCCCGTTCACATACATAGTCAGAGTCCGGTCATCCGGAAACCCTAAGCTGTAGCCCAGATTAACCGAATAGCTGCCTGCACTGCCGGCATTAACCTTGAAGGTGACCGCAGAATCGGTAACCCATAAGCCGCCGGCAAATCCGGTTCCGCTATATCCCGCGTGGTTTCTGTCAATCTGAGCATTCCCGGACAGAATGGCATCTTCGGCCTCGTACAGGCTGCTTCGTTTGATAATCATCGCATCCAGGGCCAGCTCGCTTCTGCCGGATAACCGGATCGTGTTGCTTCCGGCATTCAGCTGAATATTATGAACGGAATGGATATCGAAGTTGGCATCAAAGCCTGCATTGGAGGCAAAAGAGACATTCCGGGCTGCCTCCCCGTTGACCTTTAATTTCATGTTAACCGTGCCTGGCGTATTGTTGTTGTATCTGAAATCCAGAGAGTAGGTTCCCGGTGCGTTGGTGTTCACTGTAAACTCTACATAGTTATTGTCGCTGCTGTTACTGAATTTCTCATACAGCCCGCCTGAAGCATAACCGCTTTTGCCGACGATTCTGTTCACACCTGACAGGCTTGCATCTTCGGCTTCGTAGATTTCGCTTTTTTCCTCGCCGGAGGGTCTGTTCAGGACAGTGCCGGGATTGGAAGGGATTCCAAGATTGATGAAATCATGATCATCCCAGTGGAAGCTCTGGGCTCTGATGCCCCGGTTCCCGCCGCCTTGTCCATGAGTCGGTATGCCATGATACATGATCCAATCCTCGGTGTCGTCCTCGGACTTCAGGAACAGGGGCGATCCCGGTCCGTAGGAGCTGTTCTCATCCGATCTTTTCATGACCGGCTCGGGATGCTTCACCCAGGACGCTGCCTGCATCACATCGGAGCCGGCATCCGCCACGGATACTCCCACAGAATAGTTATCATTCATAAAGCTGCTTGCAGAGTAAGCGAAATAGGTTTTGCCATTGCGTTCCACTACTGCCGCGCCCTCATTGATATTGTCGTGCTGCTTCTCCCAGTCATATTGCGGCCGGGCCACAGTGCCTTCCGGACCTTCCAGGGTCCAAGGGTTCTTCATTTTGACAATGGTTGGGCTCTCGTCAAATTTCGTCTTTGCCGGGTCGTTCGGGTCAGGATAATAGAAGTATTTGGTATAGGTGAAGTAGGTTTCTCCTTGAATGGATACCACTCCGCAGGCCAAACCGAAGCTCTCCGTGTTCAGCAGCCCTTGCTTGAGCGTAACCTGCCCGTCGCTGTCTGCATTGGCGGATTCGCCCTTAAGCTCCCAGGTTCCTTCAAAAGGATCGGGAGATGCATTCTCCAGGACATATGAGCTGGGATGACCATAACCGTAATCATTCTCCGGGCCGGAAGAGAAGTACAGGTACCATTTGCCCTCCAGCCTATAGATATAAGGACCCCATACGTATCCAAAGTTATTCGGCTTTTTCCAGACGACTTTGCTTTTGGCAACAGATACGCCGAGAATGGTCTCATGCCTCTTCAGGGTGATATTGTTATCGCCTGAAAAGGCTGAATAGTAATAGCCGTCTGCAGCCCTGGCGATGGTGGGATCAGCACCTCCCATAAGCGGATTGACAAAATTAGAGGTTACCTCTGCACTGGAGATGCCTGCCAGCATGAAGGACAGCAGAATCACAAAGGGTAACATCACCAAACTTTTTTTCCTCATAATAATCTCCTTATCTGTTCAATTTTCCTCTGAAGCTAAGGACTAATGATTTGAAACCGCTTACTTAAATGTGTAGCGCTACGCAATCATTATAAATTAAAAGTGGAACTGTTTTTCCGCATCATGTTTTGCGATATTTTGAGGGATTGTCAGGACTGGAGAAGTCTGCGGGATAGGAAGCCGGACGGCTTGCATTTTTTTTAGGTTTCTTATGTTATTTTGACTGCCTGGACCGGGAAGCAGAAACAGGCCTGCAAGCTGCGTCCGGGCAACTTACAGGCCTGTCTGGCATGACTGGCAGGGCGGAGTAACGGCCGTTCTTCCGGCTACACCAGCTCGACTACCGCTATCTGATGATTCTCCAAGTAAGGAATCGTGTAGGTGATCCCGCCCCCGCTGCTGACGGTGAACGGCAGCTCTGTCATCGACGGGGCCAGATAGACCCGGTGGACGGGGTCAGAGGAGGGGAGGCGCAGGCTGACGGAAATGTCCCGCAGCGGCACAATATCCTCGATGACTTCGATCCGGCCTTTGAGGGCGGGAGCGGCGTAGAGCAGATGGTGCACATAGCGCTGCTCTGCCTGCTGGTACTGCAGGGTCGTTATGCCCCGGGCCGGCAGATTAGTGCGAAGGGAAGGAAGCGGAAGCAGCCGCGACAGTGCATGCAGCACCATTTCCTTCAGGATAAGATGGCCGGCATCCGCATACTCGCTGAATACATCCCAGGCAATATAGATCCCGCTGCTGCTCTCCACCATCCCCGGCCCATTGTCTTCCTGTGCACCCGGCGTATGCTGGTGCGAGCAGAAGGTGAAGACATCGCGGTTGAAATAAGGATTCTCCAGATGACCGAGCGATTGTCCTTCCAAGAGTTCCACCAGCTGACCCTCGCCGTACATTACATAGGATGCGGACAGCAGGGCGCCGGGCGTGAAATGGGGCTTGAAGTAAGACGGCCGGTAAGGGTTGGCCCCCAGCGAGCTGATCCCCAGGTTCAGTGCAAAAGCATCGCCTTCCGGATTCAGGCCGGAGCGTCCGGTGGCCAGCACTTTGCCGCCTCCGGCGGTAAAGGACCCGATCGCGTCGGCCAGCTCCGGCCATACGGGCACCTCATCGGGCAGCACCAGCACTTTGTAGGCGGTGAAGTCGCTGAACGTATCTACGATGTCATACAGGTAGTGGCCTTCTGTCAGTATGCGTACCGCACCGGCATCCGCTAGATTGCGTTCCCCCCTGCGTGCCTGTCCGCCGGGGCTGGCTTCACGTGCAGCCTCCAGGGACAGGACGGCAATATCTGCAACGGACGTAACCCCGCTGCACCACTCCTCCTTCGCCTCCACCTCGCTGTAGGCGGCGCCGATCAGGGCATAGGTCGCTTCATCCATCCAGCCGGAAGGGTGAAGCTGGTCGCCGATGGAGCATCGGGCGCCATGGGCGAGGCTGAGTGCGGCTTCGAACCGCAGCGCGTTCGGATGCTTATACCCGCCGAATTCGCCCCAGGAGGTATGGAATTTGCCGGTCATGCCGAGGAATTCCATGCCGAGCGTCTGGGCGTAGCGTGCCGACAGCGGGAAATGGTCATACCCCCAGCCTCCGGTAGGAAGCGACTCCAGCTCCAGATGGCTGTTGACCTGCACCAGATCGCGGCGTCCCCGCTGCTGATGGCCGTTGTTGTGATAGACCGGCAGGCCGGGCTTCACGGCATCAATCGTCTCCCGCACACGGCGGGCATAATTCAGGTAGGTCTGCTCGCCGAGGGCGATGACGGCTGCTTCATCGCGGGGGTCCCGGCCGGCTGCCCGCAGGGCGGCGACGCAGTATTGACAGCGGCACTTGCGGACGCCGACAATGTCGAGGAAGATACCGTCTGCCTCGTACCGGGAGACGGCTTCATGAATCTGGGCCAGCAGGATGTCCAGGTAAGGCGTGTTCAGGCAGAACTCATGGTAGCCCGGGGTCATGAAGTCTTTTACCCAGCGTGTACGGTCCTCGGCATCGCGGATCAGCCACTCCGGATGACGGCGGGCCAGCTTCTCATCAAGACCGGCTGACAGATAGACCGGAGTCTTGACCCCGATTTCATGAGCGGCTTCAATCATCTCGCCCAGCAGGTCAAAGGAGAGGCCGGGATGAATCTCATTGGCGTCGCTGGGATGATAGGCCCAGCCGTGATGGCATTTGGAGAATACGGTGACCGAGTCTACGTGACCTGAGCGCAGCATGGACTGGAACTGGGATTTGGAGAAGGCCTGCCCGATGCCGGGAATGGCTTCAGAAGTATGGAAATCAAGATGAACCTGACGGAAACGCATGGATACACAACCCCTTAGAGAATTGGATGAAAAGCGGATTCCCAGTCAATGTACCTCTTTTCCGCCGTGGCAGCCAGTGATAATATAGACTTTGAATAGCACAAAATCGACCTGAGACAAGGGGGAGCTATGATGCTGTGCCTGGAATTTGCGATTCCCCCGCTGCCGCAGCTGGTTACGGTGGGACATGCGGTCTGGTCTCCGGGGGACCGGCATTTCGCCCGCACGTTCGGTGTGTACGATCTGCTGCTGGTCAAGCGGGGAACGCTCTATATGGCAGAGGAAGGCAAGGAATACGCAGTGGGTGCGGGACAACTCCTGGTGCTGGAGGCGGGAAGGCCGCATGACGGGTACCGGGCCTGTGCGGAGGATACGGAAATTTACTGGGTGCACTTCATCCATGAGCATAAGCCGGGATATATCCGGCGCGGGGAGATTCCCTGGTCTTCACTGCTGGCTAAGGGAACGGTGGAGGATGAGGAACCGTCTGTGCAGCAGCGCCTGTACCTGCCCAAATTCGCCCCGGTTGATATAGAGGCATTGGAGCCGGTATTGCAGGAGATGAACGAGATTCACAGCCGGCTGAGCGCAGAGAACGCACTCCGGCTCCAGCTGCTGCTGGCCGGTCTGCTGGTAGCGCTGCAGGCGGAATGCCAGCGGACGGGCCAGCCGGAGCCGGCGGCCCGGCTGGCCCGGGCTGCCGCTGCCTATCTGGATGTCCACTGGAGACAGCCGTTTCATCTGGCCGGGCTTGCGGAGGAGCTGCATTTCCAGGCGGATTATATTACGAGGTGCATGAAGCAGCATATCAGCACGACGCCGCTGCAGTATGTGCTGCAGCGGCGCCTGGAGGAAGCGAAGAAGCTGCTTGGCGGTACGGTGCTGGACATTGCTGAAATTGCCGAACGGGTCGGTATTCAGGACCCGAACTATATGACACGCCTGTTCAGCATGAGGTTCGGTGTCACCCCCGGGGCATACCGGCGGCGGCTGCGCATGCGGGATGAGGCTGCCGCCGATACGGAGGAAATCTGAGCGATGGCCGGGGATAAGGTCAGGAATTCAGGATTCGCTCGCGGTACTGGGTGGGGGTGCAGTTGAATACTTTGCGGAACTGGCGTGAGTAGTAATTCTGGTCATGGAAGCCGCTGTCCATCGCCACCTGGGAGACGCTCAGGCCGGGGCTGCGCAGCAGCGTGCAGGAATAATCCAGCCGCTTGCGGATTACATAATCCATCGGCGTGGTCTGGTAGTTGCGGGTGAACACTCTCAGGAACTGGCGGGTGGACATATAGGCCATATCCGCCATGGACTGGAGGGTGACCGGCTGCAGGAAATGCTCCTCGATATAGGTGACCGTCTCACCGATCCGCAGCGCCTTGTTATCCTCGTGGCCGCTGCTGTTCTGATAATAACGAGAGAGCATGCCTACCAAGGCGGTGAAATAGGTGCGGATCATCAGCCGGTATCCTTCAGGCTGACGGTCATGCTCTTCCAGAATGTCATCCAGCAGCCGCGTCGCCTCCCGGAGCTGCCCGGCTTCCAGGGAGAGCATGCCCTTGAAGTACATCTCCTTCCGGTAGAACGGCTCGATATAGAATAATGCCTGGAACCCCGGCAGCAGTCTGAGCTCGGACTGCTGGAGCAGCTGTTCAGGCTGGAACATCACATTGACGTATTCGATGCCCTCGACATTCTTGTAGCCATGGGAAACGTTGCTGTGGATCAGAAAAACCTGGCCGGCGGTAACCGGATACTCTCTCCCTTCAATGATATGCACGGCGTTTCCCGACAGGATGACGACCAGCTCGGAGAAGTCATGGCTGTGGACGTAGTAATCATGGGTCAGCGGGCACTTCTGGATTCTGAAGGTGAAGCCGGGCTCAAGTCCAATGTCCCGCGCTAGTATTTTGGTTGTCATGGCAATATTATGCTAAAGAAGGTCGGGATCGTCAAGGCGGAGAACGGCGGGCGGCGCTACCATTAGATTGCGGGCATATTTGCCTGGCTGGGGACAGCCGGGGAGACCTGCGTAATGGTCAGGAGGGGAAAAGAATGCTTCATTTACTAAATCACAACGTACTGAATCATAAAGAAAAACCAAGTACCGGAAATCTCCGGATACTGTTCCTCGGGGACAGCATTACGGCAGACGGCCGGTATATCAGCCTGGTCCGGGAAGGCTTAAGCAGGCACCGCCCGGAGCTGGAGGTGGAACTGCTTGCGTGCGGGGTTCCCAGCGAGACCGTCTCGGGACTCAGCGAAGCCGCGCATCCATTTCCGCGGCCCTGTGTCCATGACCGGCTGGCAGGCGAGCTGGCGGCGGTCAGTCCCGATGTGGCCGTTGCCTGTTACGGGATGAATGACGGGATCTATCATCCCTTCTCGGAAGCGCGCTTTGCAGCCTATCAGTCCGGGATGAAGCGTCTGAGCGCTCTTATCCGTGAAGCAGGAGCCGCTGCCGTGCTGCTGACACCGCCGCCGTTTCACGCCGCCTCGATGGACGGTCCGCTGCAGCCCGCAGAGGCGGCTGATTTCAGCTATCTCGCGCCTTACCGGGATTATGACCGTGTATTGGAGCGTTATGCGGACTGGTTGATCTCCGGCGGCTGTCCTGCAGACGGTGTCATCGACATACGTACACCGCTGCTGGAGCATATCCGGCATGAGCGGCTGCTTCATGACTCTTACCGCTACGGGGACGGTATCCACCCGGATCTGTCCGGTCACCGGATCATGGCGCAGGTGCTGCTGCGGGAGTTATTCCGCCAGGATCCGGACGGACTCCGGGAGCAGCCCTGTTCCTGAACCCCTGATTGACAAGCAAAATAGCGCGGGATTATAGTAGTGTCACCCTAAGAGCCGGGAGAGAGGACCATGAATATACTTCAGACAATCCGCTCGCGCAAATATTTACAGCGGATTCTGCTCAGCTTCATGCTTGTTGTCGCCACACTGGCGGCGGCCTCGCTGTTTGTGAACTCGGGTGCCCGCAGCAAGGTGCTTAGCCTGCAGAACGAGGCAGACCGCAAGCTGCTGACCCAGATTAATTACAACATAGAGAACATGAACGGCATCGTTAAGGATTTGGCCGTATCTCTATACAATGATGAGGAGCTGCTGGCCCTGAAGTCAGGTGCGGATTACAGGCAGAGCATTCTCAAGATCGAGCGCCTGAATCATACCGTGGCGGCTTCCCCTTATCTGCACGCTGCCGTGTTCTATAACGGCGCCCAGCACCGGTTCTTCTCGTCGCTGAATCATGAGATTGATAACCGCGTTCTGTACGATTCCCTGAAGGGTTACATGGGCTCCCGGGCGGATCTGCCCAAGCTGCAGCTGATTCCCCTGGACCTTGACGGAAAGGGCGGGGGCATAGACGTCTTTGCCTTCTTCCTGTATGACGGGGAGTCGCTGGGTTCAATCAATGACAACGTGCTGATATTGACGGTGAAGCCGGGGTGGATGCTGGATAATATGAAAGCGCTTAACCAGGTGGCCGAGCGGCAGAATGATGTCCTGTTCGTAACGGACAGCGAGGGTGAGGTGCTTATTTCTACGGACGGCCTGCTTCCTGCCGGGCTGAATATCAGGGGTGAGCTGCTGCCGCGGATCAGCGCCTCGGGCAAGCCGCTGAATTCCTTCAATTATACACATGAAGACAGGAAGTATAAGGTCACTTATCTGAGCAAAGCGCTGAACAACTGGCAGATTGTCAGCATGCAGGATTACGATGTTGTGCTGGGCAGCGTCCGGCAGATGAAATGGACGGAAATCGCGGTTACGCTGTCTGTTGTTCTGCTGGCCGTGCTGTTGTCCGTGTTCTTTGCGGTGCGGCTGTATAAGCCGGTCGGCCAGCTGCTGACGCTGGTGCCGCAGGAGGCGCACGGCACTCCGCAGGCGAAGGATGAGCTGTCGCTGATTGCGGCCAATGTGACCGAGATGATCAGCAAGCTGAAGGGGCTTGAGCTGGAGCGGGCCTCGCAGTCGAATATTGCCAAGCTCTATCAGCTGCGCAGCCTGATCGGGTCCAGCCACAGCATGGATGAGGCTGCCTTCAGGCAGCTCAGGGAGCAGCATGGCATTGACATCGCTTATCCGTCTCCGCTCCGTCTGGCGCTGGTGCAGATTGATAATCTGCAGGGGCTGGCCGCCGAACCGGGGCTGCCGATGGAGTCCCTGCTGTATTTCGCCATTGCTAACATCGGCCAGGAGCAGCTGCGGCTGGAAGGCACTTGTGAAGCGGCCGATATGAAGAGCGGTCATCTGGTCTTTATTGCCGGGAGTGACGACAGGGAACTGGCGAAGCTGGAGGAACGGTTCAGGGAGCTTCAGCAGACGATCGGAAACTATTATCATATTACTTTTACAGTCACGCTAAGCGAGGTCTTCACGGATTACCGCGACATCACCCGGCATTACAATCTGGCCATCCGCCACTCCGGCTACCGGATGATCTACGGCAAGGGGGCAGTGCTTGAGCCGGGGATGCTCCGGGAGAATGAGGCAAATGAATCCCTTCGTATCCCACAGGAGCTGGAACGGCAGCTGACGGAGGGACTGAAGGGCGGGGATCTGGCAGAGACGGAGCAGACGATCCGCAAATGGAGAGAGCTGCTGGGCAGCTTCAGCTACGAGAATATGTTCTCTGCGGTGCTTCATCTTGCAGTTACGCTAAGCAACACGCTTGGCGAGATGAACAGCCGCAACGTCAACCCGGTCTCGGTCAACCTGCAGGCCGTCAACCGCCGTATTCTGGAAAAGGAAACGCTGGATGAGATCGAGGCTGTGCTCCTGGAGGTGGTGCGTGAGGTCGCTGAGCAGCGGCGGAGCGGGCGCGAGGACAAGAACAGGCTGCTGGCGGAGACCGTGAAGGAAATTATTGATAAGCATTACGCCGATCCTGACCTTAATGTGCAGCGCATCGCCGACATGCTCAAGATGAGCTCCGTCTATCTGGGCCAGGTATTTAAGGCGCAGGAAGGAACGACGGTGGTTGATCAGATCAACGCAGCCCGCCTGGCCTGCGCCAGAGAGTATCTGGAGCAGAAGGACCTGACCGTGACAGAGATTATGGAGAAGGTCGGGTTCGGGAATGAAAGCTATTTCTACCGCCTGTTCAAACGCCGCTACGGCACCACGCCGAAGGAATACCGCCTGAAATCGGCCATTGACCGCAGCAAATAAACAAAGCCAATAAACAGGGTTTTCAGCCTTAAGCCAGGCCCGCTAATGGACATTGTTCCTATAGCGGGCTTTTTGCTGCGCGATGCATGCCACGGCCCGGCCGGAGCAGGAATCTGGCAACAATACAGCCCGGATCTACAGCAATCTTGCAATTGTACAGTAACGCAGTGGCCTGGTTCTGCGCTATGTTAGTCGTGCAAAGCCTGGGACACAGGCAGACAGCTGCAGCTAAGGAAGGAAAGGAAGGGGCTTTGGTTATGTTGAATAAGGTTCCACTGGCGGAACAACAAGCAAGTCCGGGTGCGCCTGCGGCAACGCGTAAAAAGACCTGGATCGGAAGGGAGCTTCACCATTTCCGGAACAACCGGGAGCTGTTTCTGCTCTCGCTGCCGGGACTGCTGTACAAATTGATTTTTGCCTATATTCCAATGATCGGCCTGATTATCGCCTTCAAGAACTACAGGTACGATCTCGGGATCTTCGGCAGCAAGTGGGTGGGACTGGACAATTTCCGTTACTTATTCACTACGGATACGGCGTGGCGGATCACCCGTAATACGGTTCTATATAATACCGCGTACATTCTGGTGGGGACCTCGGCAGCGCTGCTGCTGGCGATTCTGATGAACGAAATCAAGGCGAAATGGAGCAAGTTCTACCAGACGGCCCTGTTTCTGCCGCATTTCCTGTCCTGGGTGCTTGTAGGTTATGTGGCGTACGCCTTCCTGAACCATTCGGACGGATTTATCAACCGCACCCTCGAATCCTTCGGGCTGAACCCGGTGAGCTGGTACCAGGATGCCGGGCCGTGGCCGGTGATACTTATTCTGGTCCAGCTATGGAAGGTGGTGGGGTTCAACACGCTGATTTATTTTGCCGGCATTATCGGCATTAACAGCGAATATTACGAAGCGGCGCGGATCGACGGGGCGACCAAGCGGCAGATGGCCTTCAAAATCACGATTCCCCTGATGGCCCCGATCATCATCATTATGCTGATCCTGTCTATCGGCAATATGTTCCGCGGCGACTTCGGCCTGCATTATTTCATCCCGAACAACTCGGGCTTTCTCTACGGCTCTACCGACATCATTGATACCTATGTGTACCGCGCGCTGCGTGAAGTCGGCAATGTAAGCATGTCTGCGGCTACAGGCTTCTACCAGTCGGTGGTCGGTCTGGTGCTGGTGCTGACGGCCAACGGAATTGTGCGCAAGGTCGATCCCGATAATTCCCTGTGGTAAGGAGGTGCCCTGAGCATGGGCAAAACATTCGAATTTTCCAAGCTGTTCATTAATCTGCTGTTTACGGTGCTGTCGCTGGTGGTCATTCTGCCGTTTGTACTGGTCATCGCAGTCTCGCTGACGGATGAAAAGTCGCTGACTGCAAACGGGTACCAGTTCATCCCCGAGTCCTTCAGTCTGGATGCCTACCGCTATCTGCTGGACGCGCCTGACATCCTGCTCCGGGCCTATGGCGTGACCTTCACGATAACCATCATCGGCGCGCTGACCGGACTGCTGCTGACCGCGATGACCGCGTACGTGATTTCAAGGCAGGATTATCGGTATAACCGGGCGACGACCTTTTATGTATTTTTCACCATGCTGTTCAGCGGGGGGCTCGTTCCTTCCTACATTCTGATTACGCAATATCTGCATCTGAAGGACAGCCTGCTGGCGCTGATTCTGCCCATCCTGCTGTCGCCGTTCAACATTATGGTCATGAAGGGCTTCATGTCCAAGATCCCGCTGGAGATCATCGAATCGGCCAAAATCGACGGCGCACGGGAATTCCGTATTTTCTTCCGGATCATCCTGCCGCTCTCAACGCCTGCGCTGGCTACTCTGGGCCTGCTGATTTCCTTCACCTACTGGAACGAATGGTTTAACGCGATGCTCTACATTGATGATCCGAACAAGGTGCCGCTGCAGCTTCTGCTGGTGCGGACGCTCAACAGCATCGAGTTTCTCACGACGAACTCTGAATTTACCGGGCAGCTTGGCATTGATCTGAGCAGCTTCCCCAACAGCTCCGCGCGGATGGCGATTGCCGTACTGGCCGGCGGACCGATGCTGGTCATCTTCCCGTTCTTTCAGCGGTTTTTCGTCAAAGGGCTTACGGTTGGCTCCCTAAAGGGTTAACATACATTACATGTACTAAGTACAGGAGGTCACTTACATGAAAAAAGGGCTGGTTGGCGTTTTGGCATCCGTATTGCTGGCTGCATCCGTGCTGTCAGGCTGCGGAGGGAACAATAACGGCGGCAATGGTAATGCCGCTAAAGGTACGGAAGGAAGCGGAGCGGAGGCAACGCAAAGTGCGGCTGCGGAAGGCGGGAAGGATGGCGAGCTGAAGCCGGTCGAGCTGACCTGGTATTATCCGCTGTCCCAGCTTCAGGCAGACCAGGATAAGGTGCAGGAGGAAGTCAACAAGATTACGAAGGCGAAGATCAATGCCACCGTCAAGCTGATGCCTGTAGCGATCGGGGATTATGTGCAGAAGATGAACACGGTGCTTGCAGCAGGCGAGAAGTTCGACATTCTCTGGACCGGCTACATGCTGAAGCCGGAAGAGCTGGTGCGCAAGGGCGCGATTCAGCCGATGGATAAGCTGCTGGAGGAATACGCTCCGGAGCTGAAGGCGGAGGTGCCGCAGGTGATGTGGGACGGCCTCTCGGTGGACGGGGAGATTTACGGTATCCCGAACCAGCAGATCAACGGCTCCCGTTACGGATTTATCATCCAGAAGCGTTTTGCCGACAAGTATAATCTTGATACCGCTTCCATCAAAAAAATAGAAGACATCGAGCCGTTCCTGGCCCAGATTAAGCAGAACGAGCCGGATATCATTCCGTTTGGCATATTCGGCACTTCCTTCATCAATCCGCAGTCGCATGACGACAAGTACTGGGTAGTTCCGGGTCTGGATGACCATTTCTATATCAAAACCGATGATCCTACGTATACGCTCCAGCGCTATCCGGAAGAAGAGCTGGACAATTTCCGGCTGGCCAGCAAATGGTATAAGGAGGGCTATATTTACAAGGATGCCGCTACCGAAAAAGCGAATGATTACCTCGCCAAAGGCCAAATTGCCGTCGATTTCAACGTGACGCTGAAGCCGGGCGTGGAAGCGGAGGTCAAGGCCAAAAACGGCGGCAACGAGGTCATTACGGTTCCGCTCAGCGACTGGTTCTCCAACGGCTATTCGGCGACCACCAACCAGTCGATCAGCCGTACTGCCCCTAATCCGGAGCGTGCCATGATGCTGCTGAATCTGGTCAATACCGACAAGGAGCTGTACAATCTGCTCTGCAACGGCATTGCCGGAGAACACTATGACAAGTTGGACGGGGAGTACATCAAGGCCAAAGCGGACTCCCGTTATCTGCCGAATATGGACTGGGTGTTCGGCAGCGTATTCAACTCGTATCTGAAGGAAGGACAGCCGGAGAATGTCTGGGAGGAGACCAAGAAGATCAACTCGAGTTCCGAGGTTAATCCTGTAGGTGCCTTCAAATTCAATTCCGAGCCGGTGAATACGGAGATTGCCAACCTGAATGCCGTGTGGGGAGAATACAAACGCGGACTCGTGACCGGAACGCTTGATTTCGAAGAAACCTGGCCTGCGCTGTACGGCAAGCTGAAGGAAGCGGGCGAAGAGAAATACGTGGCTGAAGTCACCAAACAATTTGAACAATTCCTTAAGGATAAAGGTCTGAAGAAGTAAGCCCCTACATCCCACGTTGAAAGGAAGAGGAGCCTTGGTGAAAAAACGTTTGCTTGCGGCACTTGCGGCCAGTCTGCTGTTCACGCTCAATCCCTCTACTCCGTTTGCGTCCCCTGTACATGCGGAGGAGGTGTTGTCCGGGACCGCATTTTATGTGGCTAATAATGGAAGCGATTCCAATGCCGGAACGCTGAATGCCCCATTTCTGACGCTTGAGAAAGCACGCGATACGATCCGGACGTTCAAAGCGGAGGAGGGACTGCCGGAAGGCGGCGTTACGGTGTATCTGCGTGAAGGCAGGTATGAACGGACGTCCAGCTTCGAGCTGCGGGAGCAGGATTCGGGCGAAGCCGGCAAGCCGGTCACGTATACGGCCTATCCGGGGGAGTCGGTTACGCTGTCAGGCTCCCGCCAGCTGGCCAAATCGGCATTCGTTCCGGTCACGGATCCGGCCATTCTCGGCCGGATCATCAGCCCGGAGGCGAGAACGAAGGTGCTGGCCGCAGATCTGGGAGCACTGGGCATCACCGATTACGGCCAGCTCAGCCGCCACGGCTATTATCTGGCCAATGATCTCAGCGAGGTGCCGCCGATGGAGCTGTATGTGGCCGGGCAGGGCATGACCCTGGCCCGCTGGCCCAATGAGAGCACCGTCCAGATGGATGAAATCCTTGATCCCGGTCCGACCCGGAAGGACCCGAACGGGGAAGTGCATACGCGCGGGGGCACCTTCACCTATACGTATGACCGGCCCCAGTACTGGACGCAGGCAGACGATATCTGGCTGGACGGGATTTTCGGCTACAGCTGGGAATGGTCGTACAATAAGATTGCTTCCATCGATACGGCCGCTAAGAGCATCACCCTCCGCTACGGGGAGATGAGCGGTATCTTCAAGAACTGGTATCCTGACTTCCACTTCGCGCAGAATCTGCTGGAGGAAATCGATATGCCCGGCGAATATTATATCGACCGCCCGGCCGGCAAGCTCTATTTTCTGCCGAATGCCGAGTTCGCTGCCGCGAATCCCGATATTGAAGTCACAATGCTGAAGAGTCCGATGATTAACGCACTGAATGCTTCGTACATCGACTTCTCCGAGCTTATTCTGGAGAACGGCCGTGATTCGGCAGCCGTATTCATGGGCGGCAGTCATATGCGTATCCTGAACAGCGAGATCCGTAACTTCACCAACAGCGGGGTGCTGGTCAATACGCAGAGCCGGTTCTACTACAACAATTTCGAAGGGGCGCCGGGTACGGACCATGCCATTATCAGCAGCCATATCCATCATATCGGCGGCACTGCCGTCACGCTGACAGGAGGGAACAAGACAACGCTTGCGCCCGGGAACAATGTGGTGGAGAATTCGCATATCCACGATTTTGCCTACTATCACAAAGCCTATAATCCCGGTGTACTGCTATCCGGCGTCGGTAACCGCATGTCGAACAATGAGCTGCATGACGCGCCCCATCCCGGCGTGCTGATCTTCGGCAATGACCATACCGTGGAGTATAACGAGATCTATGACGTATGCACCACCTTCTCGGATCTCGGCGCGATCTATATGAATGCGGGCGAGCAGCCCCATGAGCGGGGGACGGTCATCCGGCGCAATTATTTCCATAACATCGGCGAGAGCAAGGCCGGAGTAGAAGGGGTATACCCTGACAACTTCACGATGGGACTGACCATTGACGAGAATATTTTCTACAAGATGGGCAATTCGGCGATTAAAAATAACGGCGGATCCCATATCCTGACCCGCAACAATATCTTCATCGACAGCAAGCTTCCTTATGATTATGCGGATATGTTCCTGGGCGACGAGCCGGATGATCAGGTGCCGCTCAACTACATGCCGAAGTGGCAGGCGCTGTTCGCGGCGAACAATAATTTCACCGGCACCCCTTATATGACCAAGTATCCCGAGCTGGCGGATTTCTTCACGGAGAACCGGTATTATCCCGACACCAATACGTTCCAGGGGAATGTCGTCTACAACCCGTCGGTTCCGCGCAGCGTAACGACCAATGTGTACGGGGCCTACGACAAGTTCGGACTGGTCCAGTATGCGAGTAACTGGGTGACTGTCGCAGATCCCGGCTTCACCGACCTGGCGGGAGGCGATCTGTCGCTGCGGCCGGATGCGGATGTCTTTGGTGCCATTCCCGGCTTCCCTGACATTCCGTTTAACGATATCGGCGTTGACGGCAGGGCGGGCACGACAACCAGTCCGGACAGCTATCCCGTGCAGGGAGTTGCCGTCTATGACAATGAAATAACCGTGGACCGCTGGAAAACGGTGAAGCTGCGCACGGCAGTGCTTCCGTGGAATGCGGATCATCCCGCCCTGACCTTCACTTCGGCTGATCCCGCCATCGCGGCAGTGGACGGCGCAGGTAATGTTACTGGCCAGTCGGTCGGCAGCACGGTCATTACGGTAGCCTCGGCAGAGAATCCGCTGCTGACCGCCACGGTCACGGTTCATGTGGAGGCCGGCGACGGCGTGATGGATTTCACGGACTTTGAATCCGGTGCGAACGGCTGGCTGCAGGATGCCAACCGCAGCATTGAGAAGATTGGCACGAACCGCTGGTACAAGGTACTGAACGGGGCCTCATCGCTCAGTGCCAAGACCTTCTCCGACTATGAGCTGAGCTTCAGGCTGAAGACGCCGGAGGTGATGGGGAATAATGCGACCCTGTATATCTTCGACCGTCAGGCCGGGAGCGGCTCCAGCCGGGTCGGCTACAAGACCCGGGCGGACGGCAGCTCTGCGTGGCTGCTGTACAATTCGGCCTGGACGGTGCTGAAGGAAGTCAAGCTGCCGGGGCATGACCTGCAGCCGGATACAGAATACAGTGTCAAAATGCTTGTGAAGGGCGGCGATATCAGCGTCTATCTGGACGGAGCCTTCCGCTTGAAGGGCAATGATCCGGGACACAATGCAGAGGGCAAAGTCGGCTTCTACGTCAGCAATGTCAGCCAGATGCACTTCGATGACATTCAGTTCAAGGCTCTGACGACTACGCTGACCGGGATTATTCCGGCGGAGAGCGCGGTGCGTCTGGCCGCAGGGGAGCAGCGGCCGTTGCAGGTGGCCTTCGACCCTGCGGATACGCCGGATACAGGCGTGACCTGGCAGTCGGCCAACCCGGCGGTCGCTACGGTGGACAATACGGGCGTTGTGCATGCCGTATACGAGGGGCAGACGGTCATCTCGGCGGTGTCTACGGTGAATCCGCTCATCAAGGCGGATATTACCGTCACCGTCTCTAATATTATGCATGAGACGGACTTCGAGAACGGGGGCAACGGCTGGCCGGTGGACCCTAACCGCAGCATCGCCGCTGATCCGGACGGCAACCGCCGCTATAAGCTGCTGAACGGCGCGTCAGGCCTGCTGGACCGCAGCTTCACGGATTATCAGCTGGAGTTCAAGCTGAAGACGCCGTCCGTGATGCCGGATAACGGCATCCTGTACATCTTCGACCGCCAGGACAGCTCCGGCTCCACCCGGATCGGCTACCGGACCCGGGCAGACGGATCTTCCTCCTGGATCCTGTATGATACAGCGTGGCAGAAGCTTACCGAGAGTGTACTGCCGGGGCATGACCTGCTGCCGGATACGGAATATGATGTGAAGGTAACGGTGAGAGGCGGAGATATCGCCGTATCTGTGAATGGTTCGCCAAGGCTCTCCGGCAGCGATCCGAACCACCGCCCGTCCGGCAAGGTCGGCTTCTATACCAGCGGCTTCGCTTATATGCTGTTCGACGATATCACCTTCTCGGTTCTGCCGTAACGGAGGGCGGGCGCTGCTTGCGCAGAATCCGAACGGGTGCAGTTAGAATAACCACGGGTCCAGCTGGAATAGACCATGTATACAGCAAGAAGCCGCTCCCTTACGGGGCGGCTTCTTTGCCTTGCGCTACCGGTCTTATCCGGCCAGCGCGGACCGGATCTGCCTCGTGTAGAACAGGCGGACAATGAAGAAGTAGATTACCTGAATGACGAAGAACAGGCCCAGCACAAGCAGGGACTCCCTGAATATGGAGTACTGGAACATATTCGACAACGCTGTAAGGGCAACGGCTCCATGGATAAGGGCGACCACGATCGGCGCGAAGAAGAGCAGGCTGAGCTGGCGGTTCAATATCCGGCGAAGCTCTTTGTCACTTAGCCCCAGCTTGGAGATGGCCCTGAACTTCTGTTTGTCCTCATCCAGATCGCTGTACAGCCGGAAATAGAGAAAGCTGCCGGCAGAGACAAAAAATACGATCCCGACAAAAAAACCGATGAACATCACGGGGCCAAAGCCGTCATTCGTCTTGGAGGTTAAATACTCGAGTGCATAGAAAGTATACTGCTCATCATAGGGAAGCTCATTCGTCAGCTTTGCTCCTGCCTTCTCTGCACCCGGCTGTCCAATCGCTCCGTGCCATGCATAATACCGGCTCACTTTGAGCGGCTGTCCAAGCTTGCCGATCCATTCATCGGGGACGACGTAATAACCGCTGACTCCCCGCACCGCCCAAGATACGATAGCCTGGTCCGCCTCGATGATGATTCCTGACTGCAGCTCGACTGGCTGGTTGAGCATTTCTTCTCCCTCGCGGGACAGGCCGAAATCTACAACGGCTGCTTTCCCTGCGGTAAGCCGGATGGGATTTAGCCCCAGCAGCTCGGCTACATGGTTATATTCGGATTGCTTCACCAGAACCATTGTCCGGCCCTCCATAGCCTTATAGTAGTTAAGCTCCAGACCTGTTTTCTCGGCGGCAATCCCGGCTCTGCCCAGGCTCTCGTCAATCAGCTGTATATGGGCCTGTACCTTGCTGTCTCCATCCAAGGACTGATAGGTGAACAGATAGGGATTCTTCTGTGTCAGCGCTCCGTTGATCATCGACTGGAAGCCGTATAAGGCTCCTATCGCGCTGAAGGACACAGTAGAGATGATCGCGACCAGGAAAAAGGAACGCGCGTTGTCCTTCATCCGGTAGGCCAGATCAGAGAGCAGCAGCATATTGGTTCTGCGCCAGAATAGCTGCTCACGCGCCTTCAGCTTACGGATCAGGTACACACTGAGCTGTGTGAACAGCAGATAGGTTCCGATTGACACCATAATGACCACCGGCGCGAGCAGCAGCACCACACTCAGACCGCTCGCCCGAAGAGACAGGAAGTAGCTGATTCCCAGCAGTGTTACCACCAGCAACGACAGTAGAAGCGAGGCCTTCGGCTCCGGCTTGGGCTGACGGTTGGAATGGATGAGCGTGATCAGCTTGCCGCTGCGCAGCACCGTAGAGATGAACAGGGAGATCAGGACGAACAGCAGCAGGAAGGAGATCAGCGTCAGCACTATCGCCTTGAAGGGGAAATAGAATTGCAGCGGCTCGTTCAGCGCAAGCACATTCTCCCCGGCAAGCAGAATCCCCTTGGCAAAAATAACGCCGAGTCCGATGCCGCTGAGCGTGGCGCCTGACCCGACGATCATATTCTCCAGAAAGATCATCCGCCGGAGCTGCCGGACCGTCATGCCATGCATCATCATCAGCCCGAATTCCCGTTTCCGCGATTGCAGAAATGCACTCATGGAATAGAGCACGAAGAAGAAGGAGAACACATAGATCACCCATTTGGAGACCGAGAGCGCAAGAGCCGCACTGGATTGAATATTGTCCCCGCTCAGCACCGGATGGTAGGCAAAGATGGAAAAGGTAAAGAAGACCATCACGGTAAACATGCTGCTGAGAAAATAGGCGGTGTATAGCCTCATGTTCCGGGTGACATTACGGAATGCGAACTGGCGGAATGTCATGGCTATATCCCCCTAACAGCGAAAGTGTGTCGATGATTTTCTGGAAAAAGCTCTGGCGGTTATCCCCGCAGTGAATCTCCGTATAGAATCTGCCATCCTTAATGAAGACGACCCGGTGACAATAGCTGGCGGCTACAGCATCATGGGTAACAAGCATCATCGTCGCGGACTGCTCACGGTTGAGCGTTTCCAGCAGATCCATCACATCCCTGGCGGCTTTGGAATCGAGATTGCCGGTAGGTTCATCCGCCAGCAGCAGCTTCGGCGAATGAATCATGGCTCTGGCGATTGCTGTCCGCTGGGCCTGTCCGCCGGAGATCTCGTAGGTGCGTTTTTTCATAATGGCGCTGATCCCCAGCTTACCGGCAATCTCCCGGGCCTTATGCTTCATTTCACTGACCCGGGTTCCATCCAGTGTCAGCGGAAGCACGATATTCTCCTCCACAGTCAGGGTGTTCAGCAGATTGAAATCCTGAAACACAAACCCCAGCTCCCGGCGGCGGAAGACCGCCAGCTCATTTTTGTCCAGCTTGCCCGTGTCCTTGTTATCAATCCTAATGCTTCCGGTAGTCGGAACGTCCACTGTGGCAATCAGATTCAGCAGAGTGGTTTTTCCGCTGCCCGAGGGTCCCATTATCCCCACGAATTCTCCGGCTGCAATGGTTAAATCAATGTCGGTCAATGCCCGGTAGGCGACGTTTCCTTCATAGATTTTACTGACCTTTTTTACCTCCAGCATATGGCTGTACTCCCCCTCTATGTGTGCAACACACTTGTTCTGTAACCAATATACCGGAGACGGCAGCAGCTCAGCCATCGATTTAGATTTCACTTTTATTACATGCCTGTAAGCTAAGCTAAGGATTCGCCGTCAAAATAATCCGCACCACCGTTCCCTCGCAGGTCGCCGATTCCAGCTCAAGCCGGTGTCCGAGACGGTCTGCGGACTCCTTCGTCAGATACAGCCCCATTCCGGTAGACTCCCGCAGTCCGCGCCCGTTGTCGCCGGTGAAGAAAGGGTCGAATACTCGTTTGAGATCAGACGCCTGAATCCCGATTCCCCGGTCCTTGACCTCAATGACCGCATCCGTTCCTCTGAGATAACAGTCTACAGTGATTTTCCGGCCGTTCTCCGTGTTAGCCGCCGCTGAATATTTGATGGCATTGTTCATAATCTGCGACAGCATGAAGAACAGCCATTTCTCATCCGTCTGGGCGGTAATGTCCGGAGCGGAGGCGCGGACCTCGGGGTAGATATGGCTGCGGATGAACAGGCGTCTGTGATCATGGACAACCTCGTTCACCAGCTTCGGCAGGACGACAGGCTTGATGTGGAAATCCTTCTCAAAAGCCCGCAGCCTGGCCATATACAGCACGGTATGCAGTCCGCTGCGCATACGCTCCAGCTCCTCGCGGATGCTGGCAAACTCCGGCTCGTCCATATTCTGCACGGTCAGCTCTATGACCGACAACGGCGTCTTCATCTGATGGACCCATTGGTCGATGAAAGTCAGATGCTGCTCCTGCTGCTGCTTCACCGCCGTCAGCTGCTGCTGATAGTAGCCGTACTGGGTGTGCAGCAGCTGCTCCAGCGCAGTGGATACAGGGTGGTTCTCCAGCTTCTGAAAGGATTCGTCCAGTGTCTCCAGAGGTCTGCTGAGGCGGAGATAATAACGGCGCCTGCTGATATATTGGTAGATTAAGTAGCAGCTGAGGAAGAAGAAGCCTATGAAGACCGCATAGAGCGCGGTCGGCAGATCGCGGTAGCCGTCCAGCCAGTAAATGGACAGCATAGCGCCGAATTGCACGATCTGCACAGCCAATAACAACGCATGCTCACGGAGAAACAGCCTCATGACTCCCCCTCTGACCAGCTGTTGTTGAGCCGGTATCCCGAACCCCTGACGGTAAGCACGGCATCCTCCATCCCCAGCTCCTGGAATTTCTTGCGCACCCGTGCGATATTCACATTCAGCGTATTCTCATCCACAAAAGCCTGCGGGTCCCATAGCTTCTCCAGCAGCGCTTCCCGGCTGGCAACCCTCGGGTAACGCTCCATCAGACTCTCGATGAGATCCGATTCCTTGCGGGTAAGGGGCACGACCGCCTGCCCGTACTGCAGTTCAAGCCTTTCAGGATACAGCATCAGCCCTTCCTTCTCGAGCACCAGCTCCTCGCGTTTAGCCGCATATTCCCCGTAGGCCCGCCGGAGATGGCTGTGGATCTTAGCGAGCACAATTCCGGAATGGAACGGCTTGGTGATATAATCATCCCCGCCGTTCTCAAGCGCCATGATCTGGTCCATCTCACCGTCGCGCGCCGAGATGAACAGCACAGGACAGGTGGAGACCCTGCGGATCTGCCGGCACCAGTAATACCCGTCATAGCTGGGCAGATTCACATCAAGCAGAACCAGCTCCGGTCTCATCTCCTCGAATTCCTGCAGCACCAGGCGAAAGTCCCTGACCCTTACGGCCTCATATCCATATTTCTCAATAGCCGAGTGCAGCAGATCTGCAATCTTCGGATCATCTTCCACAATCATGATTCTGGACATCTTCATGGGTCTCCTTGTCTTGTTCAGTTAAGTACATATATAACACGGGTGGAGGTGTAAGGGAAGCTAGCGGGGAGGATGGTTGGAAGTCATAAAGGGTGGAAGTGCTATACGATTAGGCACACTACCTCGCAGCAGCAACTTTTATTTTAATCATTCTATGCCTGGAGACAGACATAGAGGATCGCATACCATTTAGGTACGGGGAGTTAATGAGAGTATAACGGCCCGAAAGCTTTTTATGAAAGGAAACCATATGATTAATCACCTGTTTTCACTTGCTAGACAACCTGCACTCTGGCAACGAAGCGTTGAACCCTTTTGGAATGACGGGCATATCTCGAAGCAAATGCTGGAAGCTCATCTGAATCCGGACTGGGAAGCGGCGAGCCGCAGGCACAGCGATATTGACTGTTCAGTGAAGTGGCTTAGCCGTCTGATCCCGCCGGGGAGCCGTATTCTTGACCTTGGCTGTGGACCGGGACTCTATACCAAGCGTCTCTCTGAACAGGGGTATAATGTAACGGGACTTGATTTCTCAAGACGTTCAATCGCCTATGCCCAAGAGCATGATACGCGGAGCCGGTATATCTATCAGAATTATTTGGAGCTGAATTATACCGAAGCGTTCGATAGCATCACCTTGATTTATTGTGATTACGGCGCGCTTACACTAAGTGAGCGAAACACCCTACTGTCTAAGGTATACCTTGCCTTAAAGCCAGGCGGTCTGTTTATCTTCGATGTGTTCACGCAGAAGACGAATTGGAGTAAGCAGGATAGTACCTCGTGGAGGGTGTATCCAGACGGAGGTTTTTGGAATGCTGAACCGCATGTATGTCTCGAAGCGTCTTATTTCTTCGAGGGGCATACCGTGGAGGCCCGTCAGACCGTCATACTTACCGATCATGAGCTTCATCATTATTTGATCTGGAACACGGTGTTTACACAGGAGACCCTTGCGGATGAAGTGTTGCCTTGGGGATTTCAACTGGACAGTGTTTACGATGATAGTTGCGGGAGTCCGTATACGGGGGGAGCAGACACGCTATGTTTTGTACTTAGGAAGGCACAGCCTGCATAGAGAAAAGCAAGAAAAGAAGAGATATGCTCTCTTTTCTTGCCTCGTCTGGTTATAAGA
Source organism: Paenibacillus sp. FSL P2-0136 (assembly GCF_037975325.1). Lineage (NCBI taxonomy): Bacteria > Bacillati > Bacillota > Bacilli > Caryophanales > Paenibacillaceae > Paenibacillus > Paenibacillus sp. FSL P2-0136. The sequence continues at coordinate 5,487,754 of NZ_CP150244.1, read as the reverse complement.
TCTACATCGAATACTCTCTGTTACTCCCCTGATGCAGTAATCAGGTCATACAGCTTATTCAAATTTGTCTTGAAATAGGTTGTGAAGTACCAAGCCCGGTATTCTTCGGGTATTTCAATCTCTTCAATACTCTGCTGATTCTGAACGGCTTCGGTCACGATGGCGATCATTCTGCTTATGTATCCCTTCACCTCATGAAGCTGTTGCAGGGAGCAGACCTCACCATGCCCCGGTATAATCGTCTCCACATCCAACCGCTCAATCTGCTCCAGAATATGCAGCCACTCCTGAGGGTTGGCATTGGCCAGAACCGGATGGTGGTTTGAGAGCACGAGGTCCCCGATGATGACAATTTTATCTTCCGGGAGGTACACAATGGCATCACTTTGTGTGTGTCCTCCGCCATATGTAATGAGCTGCGCGCTGCGGTTGCTGCCGTGAATGGTCATTTGCCGGTCAAAAGTTATCGTCGGCACCGTATGCACCAGCTGCGGCAGCATATTCACAAATTCACGGTCCGTTGCATTCTCCCAGGCCATTTCCTGCTGCAGCTTAGTATCCGTCTCCTGCTCGCATTGCAATTCAGCTTCTCCGATCGCCTCTAGCATCTTCTCTCTGTTGTTCTGGTACTGGGCTACCCGGTCTCTGGCAAATGTATTCATCGTCTCATGTGTGCCCAATGTTGCAATCAGCTGAGCGTCAGGCACAAACACCTGATTGCCAGTGGTATGATCGCTATGCCAGTGTGTGTTGATTACATAGGATACAGGGTTCCCTGTGAGATGCTCAGCAGCAGCCTTCAAATCCTGAGCCGCCTCCAGCGTAGCGTATGTATCCACCACCAGAGTGAGTCCCCCCAGATCAATAATGGCTGCGTTTGCGAGTGAGCCTGTGCCTGGAACCGCAACCGCTGCAACGGTGCTATCTGCAACATATTGCAGACGGAAATGCCTGGAGCCTTGAAATGATTCAATCCTGTTCAGCATAGTAATCTCTCCCTTCCAACATGGGAATATACTATACGCTACAAGAGTCCGCTAGACAATATTTTTCTGGATTTTCATTTGATTTCCGTTTAATTGGTGATATTCGCAGAGCTTACGAACGGTTCAATTTGAAGAAGAATCCTGCCAAAAAATGCAATAATACTGCTCCTTAAAAGCGGCCGGTGAGAAAGGCATTAGCATCGTTCACCCGCAGGGTGATTTTGTTCTTGATTAGGAAATTGTGATTTGCGTCCGATATGGATAAGTTGTGCATAAAGTTGGGGGTAAGTGTCTTGGAGCATCGGCAGGATGACTATATTCTGGATCAGTAATAGGAATGACTTCGCTGATTTCACCGAATAGCCGGATATGGTCAAAAAACCGACCACATTCGGTGCGGCAGAGGCGTGTGGGCCGGATATGGTCGAAAAACCGACTACATTCGGTGCGGCAGAGGCGTGTGGGCCGAATATGGTCGAAAAACCGACCACATTCGGTGCGGCAGAGGCGTGTGGGCGGGATATGGTCGGAAAACCGACTACATTCGGTGCGGCAGAGGCGTGTGGGCCGAATGTGGTCGAAAAACCGATCACAATGGGGATGCCGCAGGATGATTTTGTTCTTAATTCGTCCTCTTAAAATCTAGATAGTATATTATTTCACTCTGTCCCCCCGCTCATACCAATACCCCGGTACACCACGCGCAAGACGCAGCAGCGCCTCCAGGAAGAAGTAATCGCCCCAGATCATGAAGTCATCCGGGGAGGCGTTGCCTCTGACGGAATAGGAGCCGTGCCGCAGAAATCCCTCTTCTAATGGGTGGCCTGCGGTGAAGTAGTGATTGATCAGCAAGTCCATGGATTTGTTCACGGCGTCCCTGAAATAGTCCCGGTCCGGATCATTCTCCGGCAGATGCTCCAGCAGCTCCAAGAGTCCGCATGCTGTGATAGCGGAAGCGGAGCTGTCGCGCGGGGTGCCTTCCTGCTGCGGGGCATCGAAATCCCAATAGGCGACATGATCGGCGGGGAGATGCTCCACGAAGTAGCGGGCCATTCTTTTGGAGGTTTCAAGATAATGCGGATCTTGGAAGCTGCGGTAAGCGAGAGCGAAGCCGTAGACGCCCCAAGCCTGGCCCCGTGTCCAGGTGGAGCCGTCCTGATACCCCTGCGCCGTCCCCCCGCGAAGGGCATCCCCCGTCTGCTGGTCGAAATAAAAGGTATGGTAAGAAGAGTCGTCGCCCCTCACCAGGAAGCGGCGGCTTGTCTCGGCGTGAATACGGGCAGCCCTGGCATAGCTCGGGTCGCCGGTCTGTTCGCTGGCCCAGCAGAGGAGCGGAAGATTCATCAGGCAGTCGATGATGATTCGCCCGCCGTTGTCTTCATCGCCCTCGGGTCCCCAAGCCTGAAACAGCTGCGGACCGGGGCGCCAGCGCTTCATCAGCTGGTCCGCTGCCTGAAGAGCGAGCAGACGCGAGGCTTCATCCTTGTCTGCAATCCAGCGGGCCTTGGCCGAGAGCGAGTACAGGAAGCCGATATCGTGGTGATCCAGCGCCTGCCCGTCCAGCATGCGCTGGCGGAAGGAATCTGTCGCCTGGATGGCGGCGGCATGAATCTCCGGGTCCTGGCTGTATTCATAGCTTAGCCACAGAATGCCGGACCAGAAGCCCTCCGTCCAGTTGGTGTGGTCTGTCAGATGGTATTTGCCGTTCCCCATACTTACGATCGGAAAGCTCTTCCCAAATCGCTTCACATTAAGCCGCGTAGTCGTAAGCGTCTGCTCAATCGCCTGCTCCCAGTTCATCATACCCGCCATAACCTCCATCATATCGCTATAGTGTGCTTAACCATATTATAAGCCGGTTAAGCTGTAGGTTTGTTGCGCAAAACTATAGTTATATTGCGGATCTGCTATGAACGGACCTGCCCGTAGACGCTCCAGCTGTTGACTAAATGACCGGCGGCGAACAGACAGGCCGGAACAACGAATAACCAGGACTGGAGCCATACGCCAAGCAGCAGGAAGTAGAGGGCCGGGAAGACGGCCATCGGAACGGGGATACCCAGCCAGGGCTTGAACAGCACCGCAAAAGCTCTCCCGCTCCGGTAATAGCGCACCCAGCAGCCATAGTACACCAGCATGCAGAGTGCCATCAGTATGGCGGATACTCCCAGGGGCTCAGCAGCAATCATTCGGCCGAAAAGAATGGGCATCATGAAGCAGGTGATCTGACCTGCCCGCTCCAGGAGCGTGAAGACCAGCGGGACGGAGTCCAGGGAGCCGGGAACACTCCTGGGCGGGAAGAATATGAATAGTAGATTCGGCAGTAATACGAGTAAAGAGATGATAAAACCTTGAGCATGCAATCCCATCGCAGAAATCCGCCTTCCTGAGCATTGATAGTGGCCGTACCTGACAAATACATAGCATAACTCTATAATTGCATTATATATCCTAGAGAGTCTGGAGCGGGAGGAAGATATGCAATTTCAACCTATATATGAAGACGGAGAATTAATTATGCCGAAGCTTGAGCTTGATCTGTCTGCGAGCCCTTCGGTTGGTATTATCACAGATTTGAGGCGCAAGCAGTTATTAATGGAGCAATTGTCCCGGGAATCCGGCAATTATTTGTCGTGGGCCGGGCAGAACGAATATATGCGGTTGACGGTAGAGGAGCTAATCTCGTTTCTGATCCGAATGTCGGGACGGGAGGAGCGGGCGGCTGTGTTAACTGATTATTTTGCGCTGAAGGAGGAACGTAAGGTCAGATTGATGCAGCTCAGCTCTTCGAAAAGGGTGTATGTGACCCTGCTGCGGGCCTTTTTCGCCCATCAGTCCACGCTCGTATTGGAGGAGCCGTATTTCTATCTGGAGGAGCAGGACCGCCGCCAGCTGAAGCGGATACTGGATGACCTGTCGCAGCAGAAAAGGATACTCATTCTGACCTCGAATCTGGAGGATGCGCTGATCTCCTGTGATGTCATTTACCGGCTGAGCGGGTCCGGGCTTCATCAGCTGGATATCCGCGATTCGGAAGAGGAGAAGCAGGAGGCAGTGAAGCAGGATGAGGCCAACATCACCTTGCAGAAGGTCTCGACCAAACGGGAGGATAAGGTGATTTTATTTGATCCGCCCGAGATTGATTTTATTGAAAGTGTAGAAGGCTCTATCCTGGTACATGTCGGCGGTGAGCATTATGACTGTGCCCTGACCTTGACCCAGCTTGAAGCGCGGCTGCTGAATTTCGGCTTCTTCCGGTGCCACCGGTCCTACATCGTCAATCTGCAAAAGGTACGTGAGATCATTACCTGGACGAAGAACAGCTACAGTCTGCGGCTGAACACCGGCAAGGAGGCCGTGGTTCCGTTATCCCGCTCCAAATTGCAGGAACTTAAGGCGCTGCTTAAGCTGTAAAAGGTACCGTTCAGGCCGGAATGGGTACAATTCACCCGGTTTTGGTGGCTGAAAGGCTGAATTCTGGATAACGTTAAGTCATCAACAACATAAGGATGTGGTGAGATGGCGGTTATTCAGGTAGAACAGGTCCGCAAGACCTTCGGGGCGAGAGATGCGCTGACAGAGGTGTCCTTCAGTATTCCAAAAGGGGAGATTTTCGGGTTCCTCGGTCCGAGTGGTGCAGGCAAAACCACCTTGATTAAGATTCTGACTGCACAGCTGAAGCCGACAGGCGGAGTGGCCAAAGTATTCGATCAGCCGGCGGAGGCGATGCAGCAGTCGGCCCAGAAGATGCGTTTTGGCATTCTGACCGATAACAGCGGCTTGTACGAGCGGTTGTCCATCGAGGAGAATCTGGAGCTGTACCGGAAGCTGTACGATCTTCCCCGCTCTGCGGTGGAGCAGGTGCTGCAGTTCGTTAATTTAAGCAGTGAGCGCAAGAAGAAAACAAATACGCTGTCCAAAGGGATGCGTCAGCGGGTGATGCTGGCCTGCGCCATTATCCATGAGCCGGAGCTGTTGTTCCTGGATGAGCCGACCTCGGCACTGGACCCTGTGAATTCAGCGCATATCTATAAAGGTTTACGTTATCTGAATGAGAAGGGGACCACCATCTTCATCACCACGCATGATATGGCGGAGGCGGAGCTGCTCTGTAACCGTGTAGCAATTCTCTATCAGGGACGCATCCAGACCATCGGCTCACCAAGGGAGCTGAAGCGGCAGCACCGCGAGAACCTGATCCGGGTGGAGCTGACCAGCGGAGAGGCTTGTGAGCTTCCGGTGGATGGGGACACGGCGGACCGGATCGCGGATTGGATGAAGCGGGGACTCATTGAACGGGTAGAGACGAAGGAACCTAGCCTGGGTGATATTTTTATCAAAATGACGGGAAGTGAGCTGCTATGAACATCTCCTATAAGCGGGCCAGCGCGATCTTTGTGAAGGATTATAAGGAATTCTCGCGCAATTATGCGCTGTCCATTATGCTGCTGTTTCCGATTCTGTTTGCGGTGCTGTTCAAAAGCGCAGGTGCATCCTTGCCGGGAGCTGCCGGATTTCTGTTCAACAGCTCGTTTGTTCTACTGACCTGCTTCGCCCAAGCTTGCCTGATTGCGGAAGAGAAGGAGCGCAACACGCTGCGTACACTCATGCTGACACCGGCTACAACAATGGATGTGCTGATGGGTAAAAGCAGTCTGGTCTTTGTCATGTCGACGGTGGTTCTCGCCATTTCTACACTATTGTTTGGCTATGAGCCTGCAAATATAGGGGTATTCGTAGCCGCGATCGTTCTTTCCATTGTTCTCTACACGGCAGCCGGGACGATCTGCGGTCTCTATTCCAAAACCTTACTGGATGCGTCCTTATCGATCATCCCGGTAGCCTTCATCTTCATGGGCGCACCTTGGGGTGCCGTACTGGCGAAGAATTATCCGGTGTTCGGGGTGCTGGATTACATGCCAAGCAGCCAGCTGGTGCACTTGCTGAACCTAAGCCCAGCCGGTTATTCGGCGGGAGAGGTGTGGCCGTCTCTTCTAATTATTGCGGCGTGGACAGCCGTGCTGACCCTTGTGTCTGTGGTGCTGTACCAGAAGCGGCTCCGGGACGAATAGGCTGGCGGGGCTGTGACAATTCGTGGCGCGGGCTGTCCTTACAGCCGGGCAGAAGGCTAAATAGCCGCTCCGGAAGGAGCGGCTTTCTTGGTGTACAGGAATTGCGCAGGTGCATGGCCCGAATGTATGCGGAAAACAGCATACATTGTGCTCGCATGCAGGTGCATGGCCCGAATGTATGTGAAAAACAGCATACATTGTGTTCGCATGCAGGCGCATGGCACGAATGTATGCGGAAAACAGCATACATTGTGCTCAAATGAAGGCGCATGGCCCGAATGTATGCGGAAAACAGTATACATTGTGTTCAAATGAAGGCGCATGGCCCGAATGTATGCCGAAAACAGCATACATTGTGCTCAGATGCAGGCGCGTGGCTCGAATGTATGCGAAAAACAGCATACATTGTGCTCAGATGCAGGCGCATAGGCTAAATGTATGTGAAAAACAGCATACATTGTGCTCAGATGCAGGCACATAGCCCGAATGTATGCGAAAAACAGCATACATTCTGCACGCACGCAGGTAATCTTATTCATCCGTTAGGATGATTTTGTTCCGCGTGCGTACAGCGAGCGTCAAGCTTTTATACCATATTAGGAATCTCTACGGCAGGGTCTGTCTCAGCTTCATAGTCTACGCCTTCGGTACGGAAGCCGAACAGATGGAAGAAGTCGTCCTGATAGCCTGCCAGATCCGCCAGCTCAGGCACATTATCCGTCTCCAACTCATTCCAGCGTCTCATGACCTCGATCTGCACATCCTCGCGCATCTCCCAGTCGTCAATGCGGATCAGGTGGCTGCCGTCCGCAGCCGCTTCACCGCCGTTATACAGATGGTCTGCGAACAGACGGTACATCTGCTGGATGCAGTTCTCGTGCAGCTCCTTCTCCTTCATAACTCTGTACAGGGCGGAGATATACAGCGGCACCACCGGGATCGCAGAGCTGGACTGGGTAACCAGTGCCTTATTCACGGATACGAAGGCCCGGCCGCCGGTGTCGGATAGCTGCTCGTTCAAGGCAATGGCGGTCTGCTCCAGATGGTTCTTCGCCTGGCCGATAGTTCCGTCCTTGTAGATAGGATGCGTAATCTTGGGTCCGATATAAGAGTACGCTACGGTAGTTGCTCCCTCAGCAAGCACACCGGCCTCCTGCATCTGGCTGATCCACATGCCCCAGTCTTCCCCGCCCATCACGGCGATGGTCTGGCGGACTTCATCCTCTGTAGCCGGTTCAATGGTAACGGTGGAGACTTCTCCGGTATGGAAGTTCATCGTCTTGTTCGAATAGGCTTGGCCTACCGGCTTAATCACCGAGGAGAACACTTCTCCGGTTACCGGATGGGTGCGGCGCGGGGAGGCTACGCTGTACACGACCAGATCAACGGTGCCAAATTCGGCCTTGATCAGCTCGATTGTTTTGGTCTTGATTTCATTCGAGAAGGCATCGCCGACGATGCTGAAGGATTTCAGCCCCTGCTTGGCCGCTTCACGTTCAAAGGCAGCAGAATTGTACCAGCCTGCGGAAGCGGTGCGGGTGCCTTCAGCAGCCTTGTCAAAGAAGACGCCGATGGTGTTCGCGCCTGCGCCAAAGGCAGCGGCAATCCGCGAAGCCAGTCCATAGCCTGTGGAAGCGCCGATGACCAGCACGTTCACCGGGCCGGTAAGCTTCTTTTGGGACCGTACATAATCGATCTGTTCCTGTATTTGTCCGGCACATCCCTCCGGGTGAGCTGTTGTGCAGATAAAGCCGCGTGTTTTTGGCTGAATAATCATCAAGGATATCCCCTTTGTTTTAGTTTTTAACTTTTTTCGTTAATATAGAGTATAGCAAATGATGGCATAGAAAGATAAGCCTTCAATATAATGAATAGCAATTTTGTATGCCTGCCGCTATGAATTTGCAACTTTTCCCAATCCGCAGCGTCAGTGGGTAGAGAGGTTGCTGACGGATTCAGGGAGGAGATTGGCATGGGCAAAAGATTATCGACACTTATACTGGCCGTACTGCTCTTGGGCGGCTGCAGTGAAGGAGGTTCGGGCATGAATTACGCGGAGAGACAGGCTGCGGCAGCAGGGCTCGATTCGGGTCTGGCTGACAGCAGCAACGGGCTGGGCGTGAAGCTGTTCAGCCAGTTATGGAAGCAGGGGAGCGGGAACCTGACGATATCCCCGTACAGTGCCGCTGCCGCTCTGGCCCTGGCCTATAACGGCAGTGCCGGAGAGACGGCTGAGGAGCTCGGAAAACTGCTGGGCTATGCGCCGGACGAACGGCAGCAGCTGAATACCGGCCAGCAGTCATTAATGAAGCTCTTGAATGATGGAGGAGCAGGCGTGCAGCTGAAGATCGCGAATTCAGTCTGGGGTATGAAGGGCCTGCCGCTGCGCAGGGACTATCTCAAGACCGGTAAGGATTTCTATGATGCGCAGATTAAGACTACGGACCTGACGGCACAGAAGTCTGTGAAGGAGATTAACGGATGGGTGGCTGACCATACGGGGAACAAGATTCCGGAGATGCTCACGGAGCCGCCCGGACCTCAGGCTGTTGCCGTCCTTGTCAATGCGCTGTATTTCCAAGGTGCCTGGAGAGATGTGTTCGAGGAACAGGCTACGAAGCAGGCGGACTTTTATCCTCCGGACGGACCGGCAGTGCAGGTGATGATGATGAAGCGGAGCGGTATGTTCGAGTATGCCGTCCATGAGGATTGGCAGGCGGTAAAGCTTCCCTACGGAGAGGGACAGATGGAGATGGTAGTGGTCCTTCCGGGTGAGCAATCGTCGCTCGCGGAGCTTGTGGGTCAACTGGAGCAGGGGACCCTGCTGCTGGATAAGGGTTTCTCCAGTTCCCGGGGGATGCTGCTGCTGCCAAGGTTCACGGCCAGCTATGGTACAGAGCTCTCCAAGGCGCTGCAGGCGCTGGGGGTGAAGCTTGCTTTTGATCCGAGCCATGGTGATTTCTCTCTTATGTCGGATCTGGACAGCCCGATCTATTTTGAACAGGTCATCCACAAAACCTATATCGATGTGAACGAGCGGGGAACGGAGGCAGCGGCTTCCACTGTAATTGCTATGCGTGCCGGATCGGCGCCCCCTGTAGACCCGCCCTTTGAAATGAACGTCAATCGGCCCTTCCTGTTCATGATCCGGGACACGCAGAGCGGAGTCGTGCTGTTCCTTGGGGCCATTGAGAATCCCCATCGTACGGATTGAATCCATGCTGGGATGAATTTCAAGCATTTACGCATAAATGATCCCTTCACAGGTCACAATAGGAAAAAACCAGAATGAAGGGATTAACGTGAATGCTTTTCGCCTGAAAAAACAACTGTGGCGGCGGTGGAGACGCTGGAAAAAAGCTCCCTGGGTAGGTGCGGCATGCCTCGTGCTGACGTTGCTCGCCTGGCGCGGCATGCAGGTTCCGGAAGAGATCAGTACGCTGCTTAAATCTTCGTCATTCCTGAGCGGAAGCGCAGTGCAGAATCTGGAACCCGGAAGCAGCTTACCGGCTGTAGCCGCCGTATATAACCATACAGACGATGATGCTGAAGAGGATGCCGCCGTGATGAACAGTCAAGAGCTGCTGAAGGCTGTGGGCAAGGAAGCCATCAGCAGAACGGTGCATCTTAAGACCCTCTATGTAGCCGGTGAAGAGGTGCAGACCCTGCCCGGCAAGCAGACTCCGGCTCAGCTTAGCGAGCTGATTGTCCGGCATGCAGGCTGGAGCGGCTGGCTCAGCCGGGAAGGGGACCTGTGGCTGGAGCAGCGGGTCAATGATCTGTCGCCGCTGACCAAAAAAGAAGCCTACTTCGGGGTGGACGAGCAGGGCAATCTGACCTTGTTCCAAGGCCCGCCCGAAGCGGAGCGGGTCATGAAGACCTTTTTCCAGATGGACATGGGCTCCATCAAATCCTCTCTGCCCAAGGGCATCTGGGAGCAGCTTCATCAGGGCATCCGGGTGCAGGATCTGGAGGAGTACAACAGCGTGCTCTCCACCTTCAGCGACTATGCTCGTGATTCCTCTGAACAGGTGATGCATGCGGAGTGAGGGAGAGACTATAGAAGACTCGGGGCGTGCAAGTGGCCTGCGGGTCTTTTTGTGCGGGGAATGAAAGGGAAAAATCCCATTGGTGATGCGGGAAGTGGGGCGGATAAGTAAATGAAGGGGATAAATCCCATAGGTTCGGCTGAAAGTGGGCAAACGTGAAATTTAAAGGTATAAATCCCATAGGGTGGCGCCAAGTGCGGCTAAATGAACGTAGTGAGGAGCATTAATGCCCCTGAATTCAACGAAAGCGGGCCAACTGAGCAAATGAGGAGCATTAATGGACTCCTGTCAAGAAAGTAGACAGCAACTACATCGTTGTTCGCTTAAATGTGGCTGCAAACTGAACCGGAGAAACGTAACCGAGCGCCCCATGGATTCGTTTGCGGTTGTAGAAAAATTCAATGTACTGGAAAATGGCATCATACGCCTGTTGCTTCGTTTTAAATCGATTCCAGTACACCAACTCTTTTTTTAAGAGGCTGTGAAAAGATTCGATACAGGCGTTATCATAACAGTTCCCTTTGCGGCTCATGCTTGCCGTCATCTGGTACGTCTTTAGGCGTTCCCGGTAGTCTTCCGAGGCGTACTGGGAGCCTCGATCCGAATGGTGAATTAAGCCCTTCCCGGGGCGTTTGGCCTTGTAGGCAGCGTCCAGAGCGCCTTGTACGAGGTCAGTGGTCATCCGGTCGCTAAGCCGCCAGCCGACAATCTCCCGGGTACACAGGTCCAGCACACTCGCCAAGTACATTCGTCCTTCCCGGCAGGGAATGTAGGTGATATCCGCCACCCACGTCTGGTTCGGCTTTTCCGTGTGAAATTGCTGGTTTAACAGGTTGGGGGCAATGGGTAACGGATGGTTGGAGTCGGTGGTGCATACGCGAAATCTCTTTGCGACACAAGAGCGCAGACCCAGTTCTTTCATGTACTTGCCTACCGTGCGTTCACTGACCTGGTGCCCTTCACGCTCTAGGAGAACCTTGATTTTGGGGCTGCCATAGCGACCCTTAGAGTCATGAAAATGATAGGCAATCCGCTTCAGCAACAAGGTTTTGCGGCTGGCTTGAGGGCTGGGCTTTGCTGTTCTCCATTTGTAGTACCCGCTCCGGGACACCTGAAAGACATTGCACATCTTCTCCACGCGGAACTCGGAGCGATGATCTTCAATAAACTGAAATCTCAGTTCTTTGGATTGCTGAAGATGTGCACGGCTTTTTTTAGGATTGCCATCTCCTCTGTCAGCTCTGCGAGTTGTTGCTCCCGCTCCTTCAGTTGACGTTCCAGCTCTCTGTATTTGTCTGGAGTCACGATGGGCTCATTCTCAAACTGCCGGTACTGTCCTAGCCATTTATGCAACGTTTTGGCGGGGACATCCAGTTCCAGGGCCAGTTCCGCCACCGTTTTCGTCTGCTCCTGGATGTACTTTACGGTCTGTCTTTTGTATTCTTCATTGTAGCTTCTCCGTGTTCCACTCATGGGGACACCTCCTCGTTAAGCTTATTATCTCTATTCTCTTAACGGGTGTCCACGGTTAACACTAACAGCATAGTGCCCCTGAATCTCCTGAGCCTGACTGGCAGACATACAATACCGTTTCATTTCCCCGGACAAACTTTTTGTCTCCCGGGGAATTTTTTTTGCTATAATGGGTGGAAGGAATACATATGTTCGCTTTAGGGCCGGACGGATGGATGCAGAGGGCTTGTACCCGCAGGGTTATTCTGCCCCGGTATCTATCCGAAAGTATCCGCCCGGGCATAGAGGAGAGAGAAGGACTTTGCGTATTTTGGGGATTGATCCGGGGCTGGCGATTGTCGGCTTTGGCTTCGTAGATAAGGTTGGCAACAAATTAACACCGGTCCAATACGGCTGCATCCAGACAGAGGCACATACCCCGGAAGAAGAGCGTCTGCTGCATGTCTATGAAGGCATGGTGCAGCTGATTGATAAATATAAGCCGGACGCAGTAGCGGTAGAGAAGCTGTTCTTCAGCCGCAATGTGACTACAGCCTTACCGGTGGCGCAGGCACGCGGGGTACTGATTCTGGCAGCCGTGCAGCGCGGGCTTCCCGTGGCAGAATACACCCCGATGATGGTGAAGCAGGCTGTAGTCGGTTACGGCAAGGCGGAGAAGAAGCAGGTGCAGGAGATGGTTAAGCTGCTGCTGAAGCTGACGGCTGTGCCGAAGCCCGATGATGTGGCGGATGCGCTGGCGGTGGCGGTATGCCATGCCCATTCCGTGAGTCTTAATTCCAAATTAAATGAGGTATTGCGAAAATGATAGATTTTCTTAGAGGACCGGTTGCACATTTGGAGCCGGAATACGTTGTGCTGGATGTGCAGGGCGTGGGGTACCGGGTATTCTGCCCGAATCCGTACGCTTTTGCCAAGACTGAGGGTCCGGTGACTGTGTTCATTCATTATCAGACCCGCGAGGATGCTACGCTTCTGTTCGGATTCCCTTCACGCGAGGAGCAGCGCCTGTTCCGCAAGCTGATTGAGGTATCGGGCATCGGCCCGCGCGTTGCGCTGGGCATTCTGACCGGCGGAACGCCGGATCAGCTGATCGCGGCCATCTATCAGGAGAATATCACCTTCCTGACGAAGCTGCCGGGGATTGGCAAGAAGACGGCGCAGCGGATGATTCTGGATCTGAAGGACAAGCTGGACGGCTTCGGCGGGGCAGCCCTGCAGACGGGATTGTTCGCAGTAGCGGCTGAAGCGCAGAGCAAGGCGGAGGCGCTGCCGTGGGAAGAAGCCAGGGATGCGCTGAAGGCGCTCGGTTATACCGATGCCGAGCTGGACAGGGTGCATCTGAAGATGAAGCAGGAAGGCACGGATACCGGACCGGTGGATGTGCTGATGAAGAAGGCGCTGGGGCTGCTGTATACCGCCAAATAGGTCCCTGAAGAACGGAGTGAGGAAGAATGGATGACCGGATTATATCGGCTAATCTGATGATGGACGAGCAGGCGGTGGAATTAAGTCTGCGTCCCCGTTATCTGGGTGAATATATCGGCCAGAACCAGGTGAAAGAGAACCTGAAAATATATATAGAAGCGGCCAAGATGCGCAGTGAAGCACTGGATCATGTCCTGCTGTACGGGCCTCCGGGTCTCGGCAAGACGACGCTGGCCAATATTATTGCCAACGAGCTGGGTGTCAATCTGCGGACCACCTCCGGTCCGGCGATTGAACGGCCCGGCGATCTGGCAGCACTGCTGACGAACCTTCAGGAAGGCGATGTGCTGTTCATTGACGAGATTCACCGTCTGCACCGGACGGTGGAGGAGGTCATGTATCCGGCAATGGAGGATTTCGCGCTGGATATCATGATCGGCAAGGGGCCAAGCGCACGGTCAGTCCGGCTGGACCTGCCGCCCTTCACGCTTATTGGGGCGACGACACGTGCGGGACTGCTGTCTGCTCCGCTGCGTGACCGCTTCGGAGTGGTCAGCCGGCTGGAGTATTACACCATCGATGAACTGAGCTTCATCGTGGCGCGCAACGCTGAACTGCTGGGCATCGAGATTCTGGGCGATGCAGCGGAAGAGATTGCCCTGCGGGCCCGGGGGACACCGCGGATTGCCAACCGTCTTCTGAAGCGGGTACGCGATTATGCCCAGGTCCGGGCCGACGGAATCATCACCCCTGAGATTGCTGCTGAATCGCTGAAGATGCTCCAGGTGGACCCCCGGGGACTGGACAGCATTGACCATAAGATGCTGCAATCCATGATCAGCTCCTTCCGGGGCGGGCCTGTCGGACTGGATACCATCGCCGCTACGATAGGCGAAGAGAGCCAGACCATTGAGGATGTATACGAGCCTTATCTGCTGCAGATCGGTTTCCTGCAGCGCACGCCTCGCGGGCGCATTGTTACGCCTGCAGCGTATCATCATCTTGGCCTTCCGCTTCCCCCGCAGCAGAACTGATTACTGAGAATCCTGCGGAAAGCCAAAACTTCACCGCAACGACGACCAAGCTGCAAGTTCAAATCTTAAGTGCGTGTTTATATCATTAATATTTATAGGAGGCCTACAATGAAACTTGCGAAGTGGACAACAACAGGAATCGGGCTGCTGGGCCGGGGGGCGCTGGCTGCATTGCTTGCAGCAGGCAGTCTGCTCATCCCGGCAGATCACGCCCGCGCCGATTCCGGCGGGTCGATCCGGGTTGCACTGTATGCCGATATTGGCAGCAAATATAAATCTACCGTACCGCTGGTAACCCTGCAGTCCGAGCAGAGCTTCAGCCTGCTTCCGGCAGCCGGCGGCAGCCCGTTATTGTCGGTTCCGGCCCAGAACAAGGTCCGTGTCAGTCTAGACGGGTACCGGGTGAAGGTGCTGGAGACGCCAAGCTGGCAGACCGCTGCGGATGCGGCGAAGAAGCTCCAGTCTTCTTCCAATAAGCCGCAGATTTTTATGGCTGCGAGAGGCGGAGCCAAGGTATATCAGCTATACACTGGAGGCTATGCCAGTGAGAGTGCAGCCAATAACGGGCTGAACGCAGTCCTCAAGGCCGGTCTGGCAATTCCTGAGGGGCAGACCCCTGCGGTGGCCGGAACCAAGCATCTGTCTGCGGGCTCCTACGCTACACTCGAGGAAGCCCAGGCGGTAGTGGGCAGCCTGACCACTGCCGGCTTAGATGCCTGGCCGGTATTCATATCCGGTGAGGGCGGCAGTGCGCGTACCGAGGTATGGGTAGGCGAGGCGTCAAGTGACAGCGAGCTTGCGGCGGTCTCTGCTTCGGCAGCTGCGCTGCTTCCTCAGCTTGCTCTGACGCCTGTGGCTCCGGGTACACCCGGAGTAATGATCCGTATGGACGCAGGGCTCGATTTCAACAGCGAAGTCCAGGCCTTTCATTATCTGTTATCCGGAAGTGACGCAAAGTTCATCTTGTCCGGCAATGAGAAGGGAATTATGCTAACCGAGCGATCCAAACGGATCTATCGCGGCGATATGGAGCTTGGAAATCTGAATGGTTCATTGTCTGTCATTAACGTGGTTCCGCTGGAGCAATATCTGTATGCGGTAGTGGGGGGAGAGGTATCCTCCGGCTGGCCGGAGGAAGCGCTGAAGGCCCAGGCTGTAGCGGCGCGCAGCTACGCGCTGTCCCAAGGGAACCGCTTCGATGTTGCCAATGTGGTGGATACAACGCTCAGTCAGGTCTATAACGGAATCGGTGCCGAAGCACCCACAATCATCAAGGCGGTCGATGCCACTGCAGGTGAAGTGCTGCAGAGCGGCGGCAAGGTCGTAGAGGCGGTATTCTCCTCGAACAGCGGCGGCGTTACGGCTGACCCGTCGGAAGTATGGAACAGCGGCGGCAACTATGCCAGTGTGGCCAGCGCAGAGGATGTGGCTGCGGTGGGCTCTGCTAAGAAGTGGTACTATGTACTGCTGGACAGCGGCGTCTCCGGCTATGCCCGGGAAGATAACATCAAATTAACAGGCAGCAAGACAGCCGCAGGGCTCCCCATTGCCACAGCCACTGCCAAGGATGTGAATATCCGGCCGCTGCCTGTCGTTGACAGCAGTGCTGCTCCGGCAGGCAAGCTGAATCCCGGACAGAACGCCGTAGTGCTGAATCAGGTCTATGAATCCGGCAGCTACAGCTGGATCAAAGGTCCGTATTCTTCAGCCGAACTGCTGAAGAGCCTGGCCGGCAAGACCAGCGGCACTCTGCCCTCTTCTATAACCACTCTGGAGGTTACCCGGCGCGGGCCATCAGGAAGAGCAGTGGAGGTCAAGGCGAACGGCCAGATCCTGCAGGTGAAGTACCCGGATCTGTTCCGTTCCTCCTTCGGAGGATTGCCTAGCACCTTGTTTGATATTGTACCTGCCGGAAGTTATACTGTATTAGGCGCTGACGGCTCTACAGCTGCTATCGGCAGCACCAGCCCGGCCGGAGTGCTGTCTGCCTCGGGCCAAGTGACGTCCAGCGGCAGCGGTACGGTCGTGATGGGCGCGGATCAGACCGCAAGAGTCGTGACCGGCAGTCCGGGCTTCTATTTCATCGGCTGGGGTTACGGGCACGGACTCGGCATGTCTCAATGGGGCGTGAAGGGAATGGCCGACAAAGGGTATGATTATAAGCAAATATTGCAACACTATTTTAATAACGTTACTATAATTAAGAATTAAGGAATGAAGATCCTATTATGAATGTTGAACTTTATGATTTCAATCTGCCGGAGGAGCTGATTGCCCAGACTCCGCTTGCCGACCGCAGTTCATCCAGACTGCTGCTGGTAGACAAGGAGAACGGGCAACTGGACCACGGTCATTTCACGGATATACTGGGGCAGTTCCGCCCGGGCGATACGCTTGTACTTAATGATACACGGGTTATTCCCGCCAGACTGTTCGGAGTCAAGGAAGATACCGGAGCCAAGGCGGAGGTCCTGCTGCTTAAGAATCTCGAAGGGGACCGCTGGGAGGCGCTGGTGAAGCCCGGCAAGAAGCTGAAGACCGGCGCGGTCATTGTATTCAGTGAAGAGCTTCGTGCCGTGATTGAAGATGAAGCAGATATGGGCGGGCGGACACTCCGCTTCATCTATCAGGGGATTTTCCAGGAGATTCTGGACAGGCTCGGCTCCATGCCGCTTCCTCCTTATATCAAGGAAGCTCTGGATGACCGTGAGCGGTATCAGACCGTGTATGCCCGGCATGAAGGCTCGGCGGCAGCACCGACAGCCGGACTGCATTTCACCACCGAGCTGCTGGAGCAGATTGCAGCCATCGGTGTGAATATCGTCTATGTCACACTTCATGTTGGTCTCGGGACCTTCCGTCCCATGTCTGTCGAGACTGTGGAAGAGCATGTCATGCATGCCGAATATTTCGAGCTGTCCCAGGCAGCGGCGGATGTGCTTAATGAAGCCAGAGCAAGGGGCGGAAGAATAATAGCTGTAGGCACAACCTCATGCCGGACCCTGGAGACCGTAGGCAGACAATGCCAGGGCGGGCCGATTGAGGCTTGCAGCGGCTGGACGGATATTTTTATCTATCCGGGTTATGAATTTACTGTCGTTAATGCACTGATCACCAATTTCCATCTGCCCAAGTCAACCTTGGTCATGCTAGTAAGCGCTTTGGCTGGCCGGGAGCTGATTCTCGCCGCATATGAAGAAGCGATTAAGCAGCAGTACCGGTTCTTCAGCTTTGGCGATGCAATGTTCATTTATTAAGCAAGAGGAAGGGTTAAACCAATGGCAGCAATCACTTACGAACACATTAAGACCTGTAAGCAATCCGGGGCACGGCTCGGAAGAGTCCACACCCCGCACGGAATTATTGAGACACCGACCTTCATGCCTGTAGGCACCCAGGCTACTGTCAAGACGATGAGTCCTGAAGAGCTTAAGCAGATGGAAGCACAGATTATTCTGAGTAATACGTACCATCTGTTCCTTCGTCCGGGTCATGAGATCATCGGCGAAGCGGGCGGCCTGCATAAGTTCATGAACTGGGACCGCCCGATCTTGACCGACAGCGGCGGCTTCCAGGTATTCTCCCTGAGCGACATGCGTAAGATCACCGAAGAAGGGGTTCATTTCCGCTCCCATCTGAACGGGGACAAGAAGTTTCTGTCTCCCGAAGTCGCTATGGAGATCCAGAATGCGCTCGGTTCCGATATTATGATGGCCTTCGATGAATGCCCGCCTTATCCGGCTGAATATGAGTATGTGAAAAAATCGCTCGAACGTACCACCCGCTGGGCCGAACGCTGCCTCAAAAGCCATGCCCGTCCGAATGACCAGGGACTGTTCGCTATCGTACAGGGAGGCATGCATGAGGATCTCCGCCGCCAGAGCGCGGCTGATTTGACTTCCATGGATTTCCCGGGGTATGCTATTGGGGGACTCAGCGTCGGAGAGTCCAAGCAGCTTATGTATGAGGTGCTGGATTACACGGTTCCGCTGCTGCCGCAAGGGAAACCGCGCTATTTGATGGGCGTAGGTTCACCGGATGCGCTGCTGGAAGGTTCAATCCGCGGAATAGACATGTTCGACTGCGTTCTGCCTACCCGTATTGCCCGTAATGGAACAACGATGACCAGTCAGGGAAGACTCGTAGTGCGTAACGCCCAGTATGCCCGTGATTTCGGGCCGCTGGACCCGGAGTGTACCTGTTACACCTGCCGGAACTATTCCCGTGCTTATCTGCGTCATCTGATTAAGGCCGACGAAACCTTCGGCTTGCGGCTGACAACGTACCATAACTTACACTTCCTGCTGGAATTGATGCGTAAAGTGCGTGAAGCCATCATGGAAGATCGGCTGCTTGATTTTCGCGATGAGTTTTTTGCACAATACGGATTATATGATAATCTAAAAGGCTTCTAGAGAGTACGGAGTGTTCATGTTTATTCTTGAAAGGGGGGAAATGATATGTCACAGTTTTATATGGCAGCAGGTACAGGCGGCGGAGGCAGCATACTGGGTCTGGTAGGTCCGTTTGTACTGATGTTTGTTGTGTTCTACTTCCTGCTGATTCGTCCGCAGCAGAAGAAGACCAAGGCACGCAACGGAATGCTCAAAGCGCTGAAGAAGGGCGATAAGGTAGTTACCATTGGCGGTCTGCACGGAACGATCATGGAGATTTCGGATGACATCGTTATTCTGCGGGTTAATGATGTAACCCGATTGACGTTTGACCGGGGCTCGATCAGTCACGCAGTTGTGGAAGTAGAAGACAAGATGTAATAGTCTCTCTGCTAAATTACATAAAAATCGGCGTTTCTCTTACGAGAGAACGCCGATTTTTTTATACGTCATATACGGAATTGAGGGCCTTAACGTGTATTGGTGACCCGGCCCCGCACTCTCAAGCCCTGTTCCCCGCTGCGCAGGGTAAGCTTGGCAAGGGGTACGGCGATAGCCGTGGACAGTACAGCCAGCAGGGTGCCGCCAATCATGTCGGTCAGCCAGTGAATGCCGAGATAGAAGATTCCAAACACGATAATAACGGCCGAGATTGTACTGATCACCATCCAGCGGCGGTTGCCTGAGCGGTAAGCGAGCAGAGCCATGGATACGGAGATAGCGGTATGTAGGCTCGGGAAGCAGTTATTGAGGCCGGATAGCGGCCGGTATTCCTGTTCAAACTTCGGGAAAACATCCAGCATGATGAACCGAACCCCGGCAGGCGCATAGGACCACACCTCATTGACCGGAAAGTACAGATAGAACGGAATAGCGATAGCATAGGTTAAAATAATGGTGTAGCAGGTCGCATAGAGGATCACACGGTTTTTGTCCAGCAGATAGATCCCCAGTGAGGCTGCCAGCACGGCCTGCAGCATGAAGATATAGAAGAAGACAATCACCGGTGTCAGCCAGGGAGCGTAGAACAGCTCTTGAACCATCCGGACGAAATGCCCCTCCAGGCCGAAGATAAAACCTGTGTAATCTGCGGTCAGCCGCATCTTTTCTTCGATCTGCAGCTCATATTTATTCAGGGCAAGAATGCTGAACATGCCTATAATAATGAGTGTGAATTTATAGGATCTCAGCAGCTCTCTCCCGATTTCAACTAAGGCCATCAGCGGATTGCGCCGTGCGCCGATCCAGATTAAGATCACAACAATGGCAACGGTATATACAACTACAAGATTCATGGACTGATACAGCAAAGCATTCGAAGCCTCCTTGATAATCGCTCATATGAAGTCAGACATAGGTAGTGTACCATATTTTCAAGGGAAGGTTTCAATTTTTGAAAATTATATTAATTAGGATTTTTGTAAATTAACTCCAAACATTCCTCCAAGTGCGCTAATGCCTGCAGCCGCCAGAACCCACAGGAAGTCCATTCCTCCGGGTGAACTGTCAAGCGCCAAAAATCCGATCAGCAGTACAGCCAGTCCGTATAACATGCCTGTGAGTGCTCCTTGGTACCAGCCTCTGCGGACGGCCCTGCTGCCTGCGGTCAAGCCTCCGAATGCGGCAGCGACGCCGTGCACAATGTAGGTGTACATGGTGAGATCCTGTTCCTGCAGTCCGCTGCCCCAGAGCAGGAGGGAGAGGATGAACGCACCCAGCATCATCCACAGGAACGAGCGGATT
Organism: Paenibacillus sp. FSL P2-0136; assembly: GCF_037975325.1. Classification (NCBI taxonomy): domain Bacteria; kingdom Bacillati; phylum Bacillota; class Bacilli; order Caryophanales; family Paenibacillaceae; genus Paenibacillus; species Paenibacillus sp. FSL P2-0136. The sequence goes on along the minus strand of NZ_CP150244.1, from coordinate 5,467,578 downwards.
AAACCCGATAATACCGGACTAGATATTTTCCATGAGAATAGACGCCTGATCAGAGACATGGTAAAACCCCCTAAAAGTTTGTTAACCGGATACTAATTATTGTATGGGGAGGCTTGCCCCAATAGTACAAGAATAGGCGGTATGACTTTTACCAGTAATTAATCAGCAGCTTTCCGAATGTTCCCTTTACGGTCAGGTCAGAATAGGGGTACATTAATCCGCCAGTATGGGGGAGTAGCGGAAGGGGAGCGAAGAGAATATGTTCCAGCATATTACGACCCATATCTTTCTGACCGTGCTGATGTATATCTTCATTTTCCTGAGCATGCGCATCATGGGCAAACGTGAAATCGGCAAGCTGTCTGTATTTGACCTGACCATTTCCATCATGATTGCCGAGATTGCTGTCTTTGTAATTGAGGATATCGAGCGCCCCATCTATGATGGTGTTGTTCCTATGGCGACTCTGGTGCTGATTCAAGTGCTGGTCGCACAGCTCAGCTTGAAGAGCCGGAAGCTGCGCTTAATGGTGGATGGCAGGCCCAGCATTCTGATCTCGGACGGGAAGATTCACCGGGGCGAAATGCGCAGGCAGCGGTATAATATTGATGATCTGCTGCTGCAGCTCCGCGGGCAGAATATTGTCAGTCCGGCAGATGTGGAGTTCGCTATCCTGGAGACAAGCGGGCAGTTAACGGTGATTGAGAAGAATGCCAACGTCACCTCATCCAATCAGTCGGGCAACAGCAGCTCCGGCGCAGAGCGGAAGGAGAAGAACGGCGATAGCCAGAAGGACTCCGGCGATGCTGAATCATCCGGCGGTGACTCTGCTTCGGTGAAGCTGCCGAAGCATAAGATCCGTTATGAAGGACTGCCGATTCCGCTGATTATGGACGGGAAGGTGCAGGACGGCAATCTTGAGATGATCGGCAAGAACCGGTTCTGGCTTAGAACCCAGATCCGGCAGAAGGGTGTCTCTGATTTCCGGGATGTTTTCCTGTGCTCCGTGGATCATAAGGGAGAACTCTATATTGCCCCGATCAGCCCGGATAAGGGGAAGCCAACCTAACTGCGCCAGCGTCTGAAAAAGGGCACCCGTTCCAGGTCACGTCTGGAGATCAGCCCGGATAACAGGCAGATGCTCAGATAGATGGCCATGCCGCAGAAGGCAGCGGCTAAGAATTGTATCCAATGCGACGGGGAGATCGGAACGGACGTATACACATACGACATCCCGGCGGCCATGATGACCGTAGCGGCCAGGATTTTGAGCGGGTCCGACCAGCGCAAGGACATGGCGGTGAGCTTGACTACACTGTAGCCGTGCAGAAGCGTGACAAGTAAGCTGTTGACCATAATGGCGATGATGGCGCCCAGAATGCCGTACTCGGGCCGGGAGGCCAGCAGGAGAATCAGCAGAATTTTGACAACGGCTCCTATCAGCGTATTGATCAGTGCCTTGCCTGGGCGGTCCATGGCCTGAAGGGCAGCCTGCAGCGGGGCCTGGACATAGAGAAACACAGCGAACGGGGCCATCATCCTAAGCATAGGGGCCGTATCCGCCGCATTGCCGTACATTAGCGTACAGAGCGGTACGGCAAGAATATACATAACAGCAGCAAACGGGGCACCGGTCACCATGGCCAGCCGCAGAGCCTGGTGCATTCTTTTGTGAATCGTAGGCAAATCGTTGCGGGCGGCGGCCTCGGATAAGGAAGGGACAAGGGAGACGGCCAGCGAGGAGCTGAGCACACCCGGCAGCAGCAGCAGCGGAATCACCATTCCCTGCAAGGAACCATATTGTGCGGTTGCGGCTGCGGCTGCGATTCCGGCAAGCGCGAGGCTGCGCACGGTAATAATCGATTCCAGAAGGTAAGAGAATGAGCCGATCAGTCGTCCGGCAGTTACCGGTATTGAAATGCCGATGAGACGCTTGAAGACAGGTGTAGTTGTCTGCGCGGGTTCGCGTCCCGCACTGCCCTGCGTATCCTGAACCATAGGTTCCACGTTAGGCGGGAGTTCAGACCTGTCTTTTTTGTCGTTAAAATAATATTGCCCCAGCAGGGCCAGCATTCCGGCGATCTCCCCCACAGTCACGCCAAGCATGGCACCCGCGGCCGCAAAGGCGATGCCCTTCGGCAGCAGCATCCAGGAGAACCACAGCATGAAGAAGATCCGGATGACCGATTCCAGCACGGAGGAGAAGGCCGAGGGAATCATGTTCTGCCTGCCTTGAAAGTATCCCCGGTAGATGGATGAAACGGCGACGATGGCGATCATGGGGGTCATGCTGACGAAGGTATAATAGACACGCTGGTCCGTCAGAAGAACGCTGGATACCCAGGAGGCGCTGAACAGGGCGACGAAGGTGAACACAATGCCCAGCGACAGGCTGAGAGCGAGGCCGGTTTGCAGGATTTTGCGCGACTGCTCCGGGCGGTTTTCCCCTTCGGCTTCGGCAACCAGCTTGGCAATCGCCAGCGGGATTCCCCCCGTAATTACCGTAATGAGCACAATGAAAAACGGGTATCCGAGCTGATACAGACCCACCCCCTCAGCGCCGATGATCCGGGGCAGGGCAATCCGGGGAATGAAGCCAAGCATCCGGTTAATGATACCGGCTAGCAGCAGGATGATCGTTCCTTGTATAAAGGTCTGTTTCCTCACAGGGCACTCCTTCTTCCTACATATGAGATGAAACTGCAGGTGAATTACCGCCATAACCAAGCCAGGCTTGTATAAGGATATGCCGGTACAGGCCTACTCCATGACAAGCATTCCATAGACAAGTTTTTTGGCCAGAAGCAGGAAAGTATGAGCGCAGGGTCGAATACGTACCACTGAGCATACGTAATTGAGGAATCTTTGGAGGTGCCTGCACGTGGAATCGGAACAATGGAGATATGACGAGCTTAGTGAAGATATCGAAGCCATGTGCATCAGCAAAGCGGAGGAATTCCGGCTCCTCGGCTATGAATATGTGACCGGTAAGGATATTTGGGATTGCATCAGCCGCAATTATGCCAAAGAGGGAAGACCTCCCCTGCACAGGCTGGTCAATGACATTTATTCACTCAAGTCAGGCAGTTATATGACTTATCTGACCTTGGCGGCCTACCGGGGATTGAATTAACGGGGGGATTTGCCAAAAGGAACGATTTTCTTTTGCAAACGGGTACAGGAAGCAGTAAAGTAAGTAAAGAGTGTTCAGACTTGTCCTATCAAACGGAGGTATCCACGCTTTGCAGCAGAACCTGCCGTTTCTTTGTGTGAATCAAGACACCGTCATTCCTTCTGAATTGACGGTCATTTCGCACGTAGCTATAATAGGAATATTGAAGTAATGAAAGGGGAACTAGCTAGAGCATGAAGAGAATGTTGAGCTTTATCATTACCGTGGTCGTTCTAACGGGCGTCATGGTATTTACTACTCCCGGGCTGCTGGACAGAGTCCGTCTGGGTCTTGACCTCAAGGGCGGATTCGAAATTCTGTACCACGCCGAGCCAATGGATACGGGAGGAACTCTGACCCGCGCTTCGCTGCAGAAGACTGCAGAGAGCCTCGAGAAGCGGGCGAATGCACTCGGAACCAGCGAGCCTGAGGTGACCACCGAAGGTACGGACCGCATCCGTCTGAAGATCGCAGGTGTAACCGACGAAGCAGAGGTCCGCAAGAAAATGAAAGAACCCGCAGTTCTGACCTTCCGCAGTGCCAATGAAGGGGATGCTCCCGGGGTGTACAGCAAGATTGAGCTTGTAGGCAGTGACTTTGTTGAAGGTGCGGCAGAGGTTCAACGCGATCAACTGAACCGTCCCGAAATCAGCATCTCCATCAAAGACAAGAAGAAATTCGCAGAGATTACCGAGCGCCTGTTGGGTAAGGAACTCGCCATCTATCTGGATGAGAACCTGTTATCTTCGCCTCCAACGGTACGAGCTGTCCTGACCGATGGTAAGGCTTCGATTTCCGGGGGATATACACTGGATGAAGCCCGTGAGATTGCCGATACAATCAACCTCGGTGCTTTGCCGCTGAAGCTGACAGAGAAATATTCCCAGAGCGTAGGGGCTACACTGGGTAAGCAATCCTTGGATGAGACCGTCAGAGCCGGGATTGTCGGTTCTGTGATTATTTTGATCTTCATGCTGCTTATGTACCGTCTTCCGGGCGTACTGGCCAGCTTTGCGCTGATCCTGCACACCTGGCTGCTGATTCTGGTATTTGTCCTTGCAGACTTTACACTGACCCTTCCCGGAATCGCCGCGTTCATCCTCGGTATAGGGATGGCCGTCGATGCCAATATCATTACCAATGAACGGATCAGGGAAGAAATGCGCAGCGGGAAGGGCATTATGTCTTCCGTCAAAGCAGGGAACAAGACCTCCTTCCGTACAGTTATGGATGCGAATGTAACTACTATTATCGTAGCGGCTGTCATGTTCGCCTTCGGTACGGGTGCGGTTAAAGGCTTCGCACTGATTCTGATCGTGGAAATTGTACTTAGTATTGTAACAAACCTTTATTTTGCCCACTGGCTGCTGACTGTGCTGGTTAAAGCCGGCGCACTCAACAAGCCGAAGCAATTTGGGGTAAAGGAGAGTGACATCAGTGCGCTTTAAGAAAGAGCTTGATTTCGTACATTTAAGTAAATTCTTCTATATCTTCTCGATTGCCCTTACTGTGGCGGGGCTCGTCTTTCTGGCAACCTTCGGCCTGAACTACAGCGTTGACTTCAAGGCCGGGTCCAATGTGGACGTAGCGCTTTCTAAGAGTGTCACGCTGGCTGAGCTGCAGCCGGCTCTGAAGGATGCGGGCATCGAGCATGAACCAACCGTTACCATCGGCGACAAGCGGGTCAACATCCGCTATGATCAAGAGCTGAGTGATGCACAAAGTGAGACCCTCAAGAAGTCAATCAACAAGATTGATGACAAGGCGTCTTTTGAAATCAATACCGTAGATACTGAGATGGCTAAGGAACTGGCCCGCAATGCGATCTATTCCGTGCTGTTATCCAGTATCGGGATTATCATCTATGTAAGTATCCGTTTTGAATGGCGTTTTGCGCTGGCTTCCATTGTGGCGCTGCTTCATGACGCATTCATGGTAGTGGCGGTCTTCTCGATCTTCCGTCTGGAGGTAGACATCACCTTCATTGTCGCGGTGCTGACCATTATCGGTTACTCGATTAACGATACCATCGTTATCTTTGACCGGATACGCGAGAATCTGCGCTTCGGCAAGCAGAAGTCTTATGAGGATCTGAAGCACCTGGTTAACAAAAGTGTAATGCAGACACTCATGCGTTCTCTTTATACAGCCTTCACCGTATTTATTGCCGCATTCTTCCTGCTGATTATGGGCGGGGAGTCGATCCGTATGTTCTCGCTTGCTATGGTTATCGGTCTGCTCTTCGGAGCGTATTCATCGATCTTCATCGCAAGTCCGCTCTGGCTGCTCCTGAAAAAGAACCAGAAGCCTGCGGCGAAGACCCCGGCCAAAGCCTAACACCCGGTTATTCTGTAAGCCGCGTCTGTAGCGACGCGGCTTTTCGGAATCTTCGGGTCAGGGCGTCTTGCTTGATTTCATCATCATGAGTTTACCTGCTAGTGGTAAGGAGGGCCTCGTTATGAATGACAAACCATTACCCCGGAAACAAACTGTTGCCTGGACCGGAATCCTTAGTGATGTTCTACTCGCTCTAGCCAAGGGTAGTATCGGTTATCTGTCAGGCAGCAAGGCATTGTTGGGGGATGCAATCTATTCCGGAGCCGATGCCGCTGCCAGACTGGCGGGGGTGATTCCGTGGAACCTGAAGCAGAGCCACAAGGCAGAAGGCTCAGCGGAACGCGGCCGGGCTGCGCAAGGAAGCAAGGAGCCGATGGCGGCTATTCTGTTCTCTGTGCTGATTATTATGGGCGGGCTGCAGGTTGCTTTCTCGGCTATCCGTGATTTGACAAGGGGACATCTGTCGGCACCGGAGGAGTCAGCGCTTGTTGCTGTCCTGCTGTGCATTGTGTTCAAAGAGGCTGTATTTCAATACCAGTACCGTTATTTCAAAAAAAAGGGTGACGGCAGTCATGCTGCTTATGCCGATAGCCACCGGTTCAGCCTGTACACCTCTATAACTGTATTTATCGGAATTGCCCTGGCCATAACTGGAGGATACTTGAACTGGCATCCTCTGCTCTACATGGACCCCATTGCAGCTCTGCTGACCGGATGTCTGATTCTCCGCAAAGGCTATTCGTTAATTGCTTCCTCTGTATACAGCAAGAAGATTCAGGAGCTTCCTTCCGAGGAAGCTGCCAGCTTCATTGAGACGGTTCAGCGGGTGCATGGAGTCATCCGGGTGGAGCAGCTCCGGGCGCTGGAGGAAGGCAGTTATGTGAATCTGCATGTGAAGATTAGTGTGAATCCGCGGATCAGCGTGATGGAGGCCCAGGATATTTCAGAATGTGCCCGCAAGCTGCTGCAGCACCGATTCGTTCATGTAGGCGAGGTTCATATGGATGTTGTGCCGTATGATCCGGGTTATCCTTATAAAAGCAATCACGAGCTTGTGGACAACGATATTCCCACGCTGCTTCAGTAGTCTGCAAGGTGAGAGAAAGGTGAACTGTATTGCTTCATTCTAAAACAAGCTGGCAATCTCCGGCAGCCAATTCCGAGCGTATTTCGGAACTGGCCCGGAGCCTTTCTATTTCTCCGCTCCTTTCTTCACTGCTGGTGCAAAGAGGGATGGATACCGCCGACAAGGCACGGGTATTCATGGATTCAGGAGCGGAAGATAGACATGATCCATTCCTGCTTAAAGGAATGGCTGAAGCGGTGCCGCGGATACAGAAGGCACTGCAAGAGGAAGAACATATTCTGGTGTATGGTGATTATGATGCGGACGGGGTTTCCAGCACTGCGCTGATGATCTACCTTCTGCGTCATCTTGGGGCCTCTTTTGATATTTATATTCCCCATCGCTCCAATGAAGGCTATGGACTTCATAATCATGCGCTGGACTGGGCGGTCCAGCAGGGTGTATCTCTCGTCATTACGGTGGATACTGGTATCAGTGCCTATCATCAGATTGCCTATGCCTCGGAGCTGGGCATTGATGTTATTGTCACGGATCATCATGAGCCGCCCGAGCTGCTGCCCGAGGCGTATGCCCTGATTAACCCGAAGCTGCCGGACTGCCCGTATCCCTTCAAGGGTCTGGCTGGAGTGGGGGTGGCTTACAAGCTGGCTGAGGCGCTACTTGGCAGTGAAGTGCCTGAGGAATGGTGTGAGATTGCCGCTATAGGTACCGTTGCTGATCTGATGCCGCTGCTGGGCGAGAACCGCAGTCTGGTGCGCAGAGGCCTCAGCAGCATGCGGAATTCGTCGTTCCCGGGCATCCGTGCGCTGCTCTCGGTGGGCGGTATTGCGATGAACACCGTCAGTGCGGTGAATATCGCCTTCGGGATGGCGCCGCGTATTAATGCCAGCGGAAGACTGGATCATGCTGGCCGGGCGGTTACACTGCTGACCACGGAAGATGCGGCAGAAGCTGAGCAATTTGCCGGAGAGCTGGATCTGCTGAACAAGGAACGCCAACTGGTTGTCGAGCGAATTGTCACCGAAGCCACAGCTAAGCTGGAGGAGAGAATCAGCCGGAGCGGACTGCCGGATATTATAGTGCTGGCGGACCAGGGCTGGAATGTCGGCGTAGTCGGCATTGTGGCCTCCAAGCTGCTCGAGCGGTATTACCGTCCGGTTATTATTCTGGACATTCATCCGGAGACCGGGATGTGCAAGGGCTCTGCCCGTTCCATCCCGGGTCTGGATATCTATGCAGCCTTATCCTCATGCGCCGAATTGATGGACCACTTCGGAGGACATCCGGCCGCTGCCGGGATGAGTGTGCCGCAGGGCAAGCTGGAAGCCTTCGATGCGGCGTTGAATAGCTATGCTTCGTCTGTTCTGACACCGGAGGACTTCGTAGCTGTTACGGCTGCGGACGGGGAGGTATCCATTGCCGATCTGACCCTCCAGGCTGCGCTTGAGCTGGAGCGGCTTGCGCCGTTCGGCATGGCCAATCCGCTGCCGAGATTCATTCTGCGCGGAGCAGTTGTGAAGGAGACACGGAAGATGGGCCAGGAGGGCAAGCACCTGAAGCTTGTGCTCCAGCAGGACAAGCTGACGATTGAAGCTGTAGCCTTCGGCAAGGGGCCGCTGGCTGATCTGCTTCCGGATGGTACAGTCGTGGATGTTCTGGCAGAGCTGTCCGTCAATGAATGGAACGGCTCGCGCAAGCCTCAGCTAATGCTGCAGGATCTTGCGGTGCCGAAGGCGCAGCTGTTCGATCTGCGCGGCGCGGCCGATGCCGTCAAGCAGGCGGCGCATATTCAGGAGCTGCTCCGCACCTATAGCGGCAGCAGTCCCGGCCGGAGTGCAGCGGTCTTCCAGAACAGCCGGACAACGCCGCTGCGTGATCTGAAGGACATGTCCCTCTGGGTATACGATGAGTCTGCCGGGATCTCGGCTGTACATCAGCCGGAGGGCACGCGTGACGAAGAGGGATTGTCACTGCTCTGTGTGCTTGATATGCCGGAGTCTCCGGAGCAGCTGGAAGCACTGTTCACTGCTTTTCCGGGGGCGGAGAACATTGCCCTGCTGCATTCAATCCGTGACGGGCGTGACCGGCTGCAGGTTCCCACCCGTGATCATTTCAAATCGTTATATCAATGGATTGCCGCAATCGCTGCATCTCCAACTCCTGAGCAAGAAGTGCTGCTGCGGCTCAGCCGCCAGTCGGCGCTTGGCGTGCGTATGGTGAGCAGAATGCTGGATGTGTTCGATGAGCTTGACTTCATTGAGCGCAGCGGCGGCAAGATCACCTTTGTCCCGCAGCCTGCCGCCAAGAGTCTGAGCACATCAGAGCATTTCGTCAGACTGGGCAAGACGGCGGAGATGGAGCAGTATTTCATGGAAGGCAGCCGCAGTGAATTGCAGGAATTCATGCTGTCACGGCGTTTAGGGGCCTCATAACAGCTACACATGCTGTCACGGTCATTTGGTTTGAGTAACTTCAGCGGGGGTGATCCCCGCTTACTTTTAGGAGATGATGATGTTGGATTTCAAAAACAATATTCGCGTAATTCCGGATTTCCCCCAGGCTGGAATCAGCTTCAAAGATATTACTACACTGCTGAAGGACGGCGCTGCGTACCGTGCAGCCATCGATGAGCTTAAAGCTCTCGTGGCCCACCTGGAGATCGATGTCATTGCCGGACCGGAGGCGCGTGGCTTTGTAGTGGGCGCACCGCTGGCTTACGCGCTGGGTGTAGGCTTCGTGCCGATCCGCAAAAGCGGCAAGCTTCCTTATGAGACAATCGAAGTGGGCTATGATCTGGAATACGGCAAGGATACCCTCGCTGTGCATACCGATGCGATCAAGCCCGGCCAGAAGGTGCTGATTGCGGATGATCTGCTGGCTACCGGAGGGACGATTGCTACGTCGGTAAACCTGGTGGAACAGCTTGGCGGACAAGTGGTCGGCGCTGCATTCCTGATCGAGCTGACGGCTCTGGCCGGACGGGACAAGCTGTCGGATATTGAAGTGGTTACCTTGTTGACTTACGAGGATTAATCGTCGTGCCCGGCAACTTTTCCCGGGAAATATAAAGCGGACTGCTGTCGAATGACGACAGCAGTCCGCTTTTTGTTGATGCGCTGGGTGGATAATAACAGATGTGAGTTATTTAATGTGCCGATTTGTCAGCTTCCTGTTCATTGGACAGGCCCAGAACCTCGATCAGCTTGAAGAGCAGGGCGAGGACCATACCTACGATAGTGGCCAGTGCCATGCCTTTCAGCTCTACACCGCCAAGCTTCAGCGAAATGCCGCTGATGCCGACCACCAGGACAAGCGTAGCCAGAATCATGTTGGTGGCTTTGGAGAAATCGACTTTCTGTTCCACGAAGATACGCAGACCCGACGCCGCAATAACACCGAACAGCAGCAGGGATACACCGCCCATAACCGGCAGCGGAATGTTGGCAATGACCGAGGAGAACGTTCCGGAGAACGACAGCACGATGGCGATTACAGCAGCGCCCGCGATAACATATACCGAGTACACCTTGGTCAGAGCCATAACGCCGATATTCTCACCATAGGTTGTATTAGGCGTAGACCCCAGGAACCCGGAGAGTACTGTTGAAATCCCGTTACCCATCAGTGAGCGGTCCAGTCCCGGGTCCTTGGTCAGATCCTTGCCCACGATATTGCTGGTGACCAGCAAATGGCCGATATGCTCCACAATGACCACAAGCGATACAGGAATAATAGTCAGAATGACCTGCCAGTTGAAGGATGGAGTAATGATCGTGGGATGCGAGAGGAAGCTTGCTTGAGAGATGGCACCAGTATTCACCTCACCCAAGATATAAGCGAGTACATAGCCGGTAACAATACCGATGAGGATATGAATGATTTTGGGGAAGCCGCGGAACAGCACGGAGCCGAGCACGGTAACACCAAGCGTGACGAGCGACAGGGTAATGGCTTTGCCGTCAGGAGTCCAGTCGGCGGTGGCCACACCATCTGGAGCAATCAGTCCGGCCATCCGTGCGGCTACAGGCACAAGCTCCAGTCCAATCGTGGCAACTATCGCTCCCATAACTGCCGGAGGGAATACAATATCAATCCAGCCGGTACCGGCATAACGTACAATTAAGGCCACAAGAATGAAGATAACACCAGTCACGATAAAAGCGCCCAGTGCAAGCGAATATCCGCGCTCATGATCGCCGGCATGCTCTTTCAGCACAAGCAGCACCGGAGAGATGAAGGCAAAGCTTGAACCCAAATAGGCGGGGATTTTGCCGCGGCAGATCAGAATGTAGAGCAAGGTGCCGATACCGTTCATCAGCAGGATCATGCCGGGATCTACCCCGAACAGGTTGGGAACAAGCACGGTGCTGCCGAACATGGCGAACAGATGCTGAAGACTCAGGAGGAAGCCCGGGCCCCAAGGGAGTCTTTCGTTAACTTGAATTTCGCGTTGCAATGGAGTTCACTTCTCTTTCTGATCTAATTTGATTTGACAATTCTTATCTTTTAAAAAACCGCCTTTACTAGATTAAATAGAACAGCGGGTTTTTACAACAACATTTTTATCCGTGCCACAAAATTGTCTTTTCTTGACCCTTTCCCTGACAGGAATACCACGCTATGGCAAGTGTTGACGGAATCCTTCGTAAGCGTCATAATTATAGACAACTTTAACCTGAGCGCAATGCAGCCGGGAACGTATGGAACCTGCAAATTCTGCATGCTTGCAGGTTCATTTTATTATAGAAGGGAAACGGATACGACGAGAATGGGCATAGAGCAACTAACCGAAAAGGCTGGCGCCTATATAAAAGAAAAAGATCTTCTCCGCATCCGTGAAGCTTATGAATTCGCCGATCAGGCTCATCACGGGCAGGTACGGAAGTCGGGGGAGCCATACATTCTGCATCCGCTGGCGGTCGCAGATATTGTCGTCAATATGCAAATGGATGTCATATCCATCATTGCTGCGCTGCTGCATGATGTTGTGGAAGATACGACGGTGTCCCTGGAGCAGATCCGCACGAAATTTGGCGATACCTGCGCCATGCTGGTAGACGGCCTGACCAAGCTGGAACGCATCCGCTTCCGCTCCAAGGAAGAGCAGCAGAACGAGAACTACCGCAAGATGTTCATCGCTATGGCCCAGGATATCCGGGTGATCGTGATTAAGCTGGCGGACCGTCTGCATAATATGCGTACGCTCAAATACCAGTCTGAAGAGAGTCAGCGCCGGATTTCTTATGAGACGCTGGAGATCTTTTGTCCCATTGCGGACCGGCTGGGGATCTCTGCGATCAAGTGGGAGATGGAGGATATTGCACTCCGTTACCTGAACCCGCAGCAGTACTACCGGATTGCGAATCTTGTACACAAGAAGCGGGCAGAACGCGAGCAGTTCATTGACAGTGTCATCGGCCGCATCCGCGCCAAGCTGGATGAAATGGGCATCGAAGGCGATCTCTCGGGACGCCCGAAGCATATCTACAGTGTCTATAACAAGATGAACACGAAGAACAAGCAGTTCAACGAGATCTATGATCTGCTGGCTATCCGCATTATCGTCGACAATATTAAGGATTGTTATGCCACTTTGGGCATTATTCATACGCTTTGGAAGCCGATGCCTGGCCGTTTCAAGGACTATATTGCTATGCCCAAGGCGAACATGTATCAGTCTTTGCATACAACCGTAGTAGGTCCGGGAGGAGAGCCGACGGAGGTTCAGATCCGCACCTGGGAGATGCACCGCACGGCCGAATTCGGGATCGCCGCCCACTGGGCGTATAAGGAAGGCAGCAACAACAACGTCAATCCCGAGAACCGGATGCCGTTCTTCCGCGAGATTCTGGAGCTGCAGCACGAAGCCAAGGATGCCGAAGAATTTGTAGAATCGCTGAAGATGGACTTTTTCTCTGATCTGGTCTTCGTATTCACGCCTAAGGGTGAGGTAGTGGAGCTGCCTGCCGGCTCGGTGCCGCTGGATTTCGCGTTCCGCATTCATACCGAGGTCGGGAACCGGACAATCGGCTCCAAGGTGAACGGGCGTATTGTTCCGCTTGACCATAAGCTGAAGACCGGGGATATCGTGGAGATTCTGACCTCGAAGAATTCTTACGGTCCGAGCCGCGATTGGCTGAAGATTGCCCAGTCCTCACATGCGCGGAGCAAGATCAAGCAGTGGTTCAAGAAGGAGAAGCGCGAGGAGAACGTGGAGAAGGGCCGGGAGGCCATCGAACGCGAGCTGAAGCGCCTGAACGTGGAGGTCTCTGACTGGCTGACGGAGGACAAATTGTCCGAGGCTGCGAAGAAGTTCGCTTTCAATGATGTGGAGGATATGCTGTCAGCGGTCGGCTTCGGCGGGATTACCGCAGCGCAGATCGCCTCCAAGCTGACTGAGAAGCTGCGTAAGGACCAGGAGGAGGCCGCAGGCCATCTGGAGCTTACCTCCGAGATGAAGGCGATCAAATCCAGCGGAGAGAAGCGCAACCAGCCGACCAACGGGGTCCGTGTCAAGGGGATCGACAATCTGCTGGTACGCTTCGCACGATGTTGTAATCCTGTGCCGGGCGACGATATCATCGGATATGTGACCCGTGGACGGGGCGTATCGGTACACCGTGAGGATTGTCCGAACATTCCGAACGAGATGGACGGGGAGGAAGCAGCGCGCGTGATTGAAGTGGAGTGGGAAGGCAGTATGGAGGCTAATTACAGCGTCGATATTGAGATTACCGGCCATGACCGCAACGGGCTGCTGAATGAAGTGCTGCAGGCGGTATCGGAGAGCAAGACCAATATTTCAGCGGTCACCGGGCGCTCCGACAAGAACAAGATGGCGATGATCCATATGACGATTCTGATCCGCAATACCGATCACCTGCAGTCTGTGGTCGACAAAGTGAAGCGGGTCAAGGATGTATATACCGTTAACCGCATCATGCAATAAGGTACTAAGGCAAGGAGCTGAAGGATAGATGAGAGTCGTTGTGCAGCGCTGCAGGAACTCCAGTGTGACGGTGGACGGAGCAGTGACCGGAGCGATTGGAGAGGGCCTGCTGCTGCTGGTCGGCGTAACCCATGAGGATACGGAGAAGGACGCCAAGTATTTGGCTGACAAGGTTGCCGGACTGCGGATTTTTGAGGATGCGGCCGGTAAAATGAACCATAGTGTGACGGAGGCCGGCGGGGCCATTCTGTCCGTCTCACAGTTCACGCTGTACGGGGACTGCCGCAAGGGCAGACGCCCCAACTTCATGGCGGCAGCGGCTCCGGCTGAGGCAGAGCGGCTCTACGACTACTTCAACCAGGTGCTGCGTGCCGGAGGGCTACAGGTTGAGACCGGCGTGTTCGGAGCGATGATGGATGTCGCCCTGACCAACTGGGGACCGGTTACGCTGCTGCTGGACAGCAAGGGTTAGGATTAGAGCGGGCAGACGCCGCTATAAAGGACGGCAAAGCCGTTTCCACTTGATAAGATACATCACGGGACTCCACAAGGTGGGGTCTTTTTTGCTTCTAGTTAACCAAGCGGGATAGCAGCAGCCCTGGCTGGATAGACTATGAATGATGCACCATTATTCAAGTGCGGGGAGCAAGCAGAATGAGACAAGCACCAAAAGCATGGATGTGGAACATGATTCAGGCCCACGTGGCCGGGTCGATGACCGAAGCCTCAGCGACAGCCAAGGAAGCCGGGGACCCGAAGGAACCGCAGGGACTCCAGCGTAGAGGCCGCGGTCTTTTGCCGCGTACCTAACTGGAGCGAAGGTATGCGGGGAGATCCATTATCCTTCTATTTCTCGCTGAAACGGTACGGTCCTTTAAAAGGACGGCAAAGCCGTTTCCACTTGGCGCGTAGGCAGTACGTACGGAACAGAATTTACGGGAACTGCTTAGGCTTCGTTATAAAGCGGGGGAATGAGGGTAATAGATTGACGAGACGACAGCAGCCTAGAGAGGAGATATGGATCTCATGAGTAAAGTAGCTTTTCTGCTCGCCAATGACTTTGAAGATTCTGAAATGAAGGTTCCTTACGAAGAAGTTTTACAGGCAGGACATCAGGCAGAAATCATCGGTCTGAAGAAAAATGAGACCCTGCTCGGCAAACAAGGAAGCGTATCCTATACCGCCGATAAAGCGATCAGCGAGGTCACAGCCGCAGAGTATGATGCGATAGTCATTCCGGGCGGATCTTCGCCGGAGAATCTTCGTCTTGACCCGGATATTCTGCAATTCGTGAAGGATGCTGACCGTGCAGGCAAGCCGATTGCCGCGATCTGCCACGGCCCGCAGATTCTGATCAGCGCTGAATTGCTGCAAGGCCGCACGCTTACCTCCTATCCGCCGCTGAAGGATGATCTGATCAATGCCGGTGCGGAGTTCAAGGATGAAGAGGTCGTCGTAGACGGCAATTACATTACTTCACGCACACCCAAGGATGAGCCCGCTTTTGTGCGTGAGCTGCTTAAGGTGTTGTAATACAAGAAATACATGCATAACCCGTTTGGCATAATACAACTTTATGGGAGGGATTTACAATGACTAGAAGAATCCAAGCCTATTTCAGTACAGAAGATGCAGCGGAAGGTGCTAAGACTTCTTTGATTCCTTACGGTGTAGAGGGGATTGAGGTATCGGCTTTAACGGACCCTTTGGATAATGGAGTAAATAACCGGCGCAACATTCTAATACCGCTGGGCTCCACGAATACCGCTTCAACAGGTGCCGGGGGCGTGTACGCTGCTGGAGGTGCGACTGGTATGGGCTCGGGAGCGGCCATTGTTCCGGCAGTTGCGGCAGAGGATGATCTGAAACGTACGGATGAAGTACGCGCCGATGAAGTACGCACGGAGGGCGAAGTGCATAGAGGGCAAGAGCTGACAAGCAGTGACCTGGAGCACTTGCATTATGTGATGGATCTCAAGGTAGCCGAGAATCATTACAACGAGGTTGTAGAGGTTCTGCGCGGCAAGCAGGCCTATGTGGAGATTTTTGATTAAAAGGGACCGCGGTTCCCGCCGGTATACATTTCAGCTCCAGCCCTCCGTTATGGAGAGGCTGGAGCTGTTTTATATGCAGCATAAAAGGGAGGACAGCGTCATAGATCTAGACAGGAGCTGAGGGATGGTGTAACCTATGGATTAGCATGACAGCGGGGATTTGGACGGCTTGGTGAAACGCTTTCTTTTCTGTAATGCAACTGTAACACTACATTCATGATTCCTTAATATAGCGTGTTTATAATAGAAGCATGACCCCCTTTTTTATAATATATGATGATGGACCTGCAGCAATCGGCTGCAGGTCACTTTTTTGTTTTTAGGGGATTATAAGCAACATGGAGTGTCATTAGAGTGAGTGCCAGCAGAGTGAAGCGGACTGAGAAGCGCCTATTTGTCCAAGAACCGTTATTTTGAGGCAGACGCGGACTGACATTCCGTTATTAGGTTGATTTGAGCGATTAACGAGGCAGATGTAGGCACATAACGGAATCTGAGTCCGCTTAAGCTGAGAATGTTGAGTTTTTGCCGCAATAGCGGAATCTCTGTCCACTTGGCGGAAGGAACGCTGGTGGCAGCTTATTTTATTCAATCCTTGACTTTAGCGCAGTGGTTCAGTAGAATCTAACAGTATACGGTAAGTTTATATTGTTTTGATGACGGGACCAAGTAATCCGTAACCCACAACCCCAGAGAGGAATCCCGCAGATCATGGCTGTCGTCCAGGTAAGGAGGACCGCACGCTGATCCGCAAGGCTGTAAGGATTCTGTTGATGAACGGACGAATGACCTCCCCGAGAACGCACGGCGAACGCAGGCAGCAGGATTGCCTATAGTCAGTAGCCGATTGCGCGTAGGCGGGCGTTAACCGCTTAGAGCGGAGCTTACGCAGAGCAAGTTGCTAAGCCCGGAATGTGGGTGGTACCACGGGTGAATTATTGGTTATGATAATCCCTCGTCCCTGTTTGTAATTTAACAGGGATGAGGGGTTTTTTGCTGTTTTAAGGGGTTATTTTCAGGAGGGATAGACTGTGGCTAAAGAAAGATTCGAGAAACCAACAGGTACACAGGATGTGCTGCCGGGTGCAGTAGAGAAATGGCAGGTTGTGGAGGCTAAGGCCAGAGAGCTGTGCCGCCGCTTCAATTACCGGGAGATTCGCACCCCGCTCTTCGAGCACACCGGGCTGTTCGAGCGCGGAGTCGGCGAAACAACGGATATTGTAGAAGGTGAGATGTATACCTTCAAGGATAAGGGCGACCGCGATCTGGCGCTGCGTCCCGAAGGGACAGCAGGCGTGGTACGCGCGTATGTCCAGAACAAGCTGTACGGGGAGCCGGATGTCAGCAAGCTGTATTACATCGGACCGATGTTCCGTTATGAGCGTCCGCAGGCCGGCAGATACCGCCAGTTCCATCAGTTCGGCATCGAAGCCTTCGGCGCGGTGGACCCGGCGATTGATGCTGAAGTCATCTCGCTAGGGTACCAGTTCTACATTGATCTGGGGCTGAAGGATGTGCGGGTAGAGCTGAATTCGGTCGGCAATGCGCCGAGCCGTGCGGCTTACCGCGAGAAGCTGCTGGATTTCCTGAGACCGATGAGAGAGAGCCTGTGCAGCGACTGCCAGCGGCGGATGGAACGCAACCCGCTGCGCGTGCTGGACTGCAAGGTTGATCAGGACAAGTTCGGCGGAGCGCCTTCTATTCTGGACAGTCTGGATGAAGAGTGTACAGAGCATTTTGCCAAGGTGAAGGGGCACCTGGATGTGATGGGTGTGGAATACAGCATCAACCCCCGCCTGGTGCGCGGCCTTGATTATTACACGCATACAGCGTTTGAGTATAAAGCGGCAGGCATTGGCTCCATCGACACGGTGGGCGGCGGCGGCCGGTACAATGGTCTGGTCGAGGAGATCGGCGGACCGGATCAGCCGGGCATCGGGTTCGGGATTGGACTGGAGCGGATTCTGCTGATTCTGGAGAATCAGGGTGTGGAGCTGGAAGCGGCGAAGCCGCTGGATGTGTACTTCGTCGCATTAGGTGAAGCAGCAGATCTGGAGATCACGAAGCAGCTGTTCCGTCTGCGCAGTCTTGGATTCTCTGCGGAGCGCGATTACCTGGGACGCAAGATGAAGGCGCAGATGAAGTCGGCGGACCGTATGTCAGCCCGGTATACGGCGATTCTCGGTGAAGACGAGCTGAATAGCGGCGTCATCGCACTGAAGTCGATGGAGACCGGCGAGCAGCGGACTGTGAAGCTGGACGAACTGGCAGAGGCGCTGATTCAGAATTAGGCGAAAAGGCGAGTATATGTAATTTTAATCATGAAGGGGTAGGATAAAAGATGACCAGAAGCCATAACTGTGGACAATTAACGACAGCGAGCATCGGTGAGACAGTAACATTGAACGGTTGGGTGCAGACCCGCCGTGACCTTGGAGGGGTGCTGTTCATTGATCTGCGCGACCGGACAGGGATTGTACAGATTGTATTCAACCCTGACTATTCCGGAGAAGCGCTGCAGATTGCCGATAAGGTCCGCAGTGAATACGTGCTGTCCGTGACAGGTACGGTGGTTAAGCGCGATGAGGAGACCGTTAACCGCAACCTGCCGACCGGTGAGATCGAAGTGCAGATTACAGACATCGAAGTGCTGAATGCAGCCAAGACGCCTCCATTCTTCATCGAAGACGGAGTGGAAGTAGACGAATCCCTGCGTATGAAATACCGTTACCTGGATCTGCGCCGTCCGGAGATGCACAAGACGCTGCTGCTCCGTTCCAAGGCAGCGAAGATCTTCCGCGATTTCCTCGACAACGAAGGCTTTATCGATGTGGAAACGCCGATCCTGACCAAAAGCTCGCCGGAAGGCGCACGTGACTATCTCGTGCCAAGCCGTGTGCATGAAGGGGAATTCTTCGCGCTTCCACAGTCACCGCAGATCTACAAGCAGCTGCTGATGGTCGGCGGCATCGAGCGTTATTACCAGATGGCCCGCTGCTTCCGCGATGAGGATCTGCGTGCTGACCGCCAGCCGGAATTCACGCAGTTCGATATCGAGACCTCGTTCATGCCGCAGGATGAGCTGCTGTCGATGATGGAGAAGCTCATGCAGCGTCTGCTGAAGGAGACGGTTGGGGTTGAGGTATCCGCACCGTTCCAGCGGCTGACCTATGCCGAAGCGATCGGCAAATACGGCTCGGACAAGCCGGACCTGCGGTTTGGCCTGGAGCTGGTAGAGATGAATGATATCGTTGCTGAGAGCGGCGTGAAGGTATTCGCTTCCGTGATCGAGAAGGGCGGGGAAGTGAAATGTCTGAACGCCAAGGGCTGTGGCACCTGGACACGTAAGGAGATTGACGATCTTGGACCATACGCTGCACGCTACGGCGCCAAGGGTCTGGCCTGGATTCAGGTCAAAGACGGCGAGTTCAAGGGACCGATTGTGAAGTTCTTCTCCGAGGAAGAAATCGCTGCCGTGAAGGAGCGCACAGGTGCCGAAGAAGGCGACCTGCTGCTGTTCTCCGCGGATACCAAGAAAGTGGTAGCCGATGTACTTGGCGCCTTGCGTCTGAAGATCGGCCGCCAGCTTGGTCTGATCGACGACAGTGTGTTCAAATTCGCCTGGGTAACGGAATTCCCGCTTCTCGGCTACGATGAGGACCAGAAGCGTTATGTGGCTGAGCATCACCCGTTCACACGTCCGATGGACGAAGACCTGCACCTCTTCGATACCGATCCTGGCGCCATCCGCGCACAGGCGTATGACCTGGTGCTTAACGGCTACGAGGTGGGCGGCGGTTCCCAGCGTATCTACAAGCGTGAAGTTCAGGAGAAAATGTTCAATGCACTCGGCTTCTCGCAGGAGCTGGCCTATGAGAAATTCGGCTATCTGATGGATGCCTTTGAATACGGCACGCCTCCGCATGGCGGCATCGCGTTTGGCTTCGACCGTCTGATTATGCTGCTGGCGGGCCGCACGAACCTGCGTGAGACCATTGCCTTCCCTAAGACGGCAAGTGCAACGGACCTGCTGATGGATGCCCCATCCCCGGTGGATGCCGGACAACTGGAGCAGCTGCACATCAAGCTGGCACCGAAACCGGAGAAAGAAAAGAAATAAATTAACTATGGACTGACGGGGCGCTCCAGGAGAGCAGAGGGACGTCCCGGAAGCCTTGCCTAAGGAGGCTGACATCATGCTGAATCAGTTCTCGCGTACGGAGCTGGCGATCGGGCCGGAAGGCCTGGCGATCATGAAGAACAGCACAGTAGCTGTGCTGGGAATCGGCGGAGTTGGCGCTATGGCAGCGGAAGCGTTGGCCCGGACCGGAATCGGCCGCATTATCCTGATTGATAAGGATTCGGTCGATATTACCAACATCAACCGCCAGCTCCATGCGCTGACCACGACCATCGGCCAGAACAAAACCGATCTGATGGTGGACCGCATCAAGCTGATTAATCCGGATTGCGAAGCGATTGCGCTGAATATGTTCTACACCGAAGAGACGTATGAGGAGCTGTTCAAATACAAGCTGGACTATGTGATTGACGCTTCGGATACGATTATCTATAAGATTCACCTGATCAAGGAATGTCTGGCCCGGAAGATCCCGCTGATCTCCAGCATGGGAGCGGCCAACAAGATGGACCCGACCCGCTTCCAGGTCGCCGACATCTCCAAGACTACCATGGACCCGATTGCCCGGGTGATCCGCACCAGACTGCGTAAGGAAGGCATCAAGAAGGGCGTGAAGGTGGTCTTCTCTACCGAGAAGCCTGTGAAGCCGCGCGAAGATGTGACGGAGCAGATTGTGCCTGCGAATGCGCCGGATCGGCGCAAGGCGAAGCAGCCTCCGGCCAGTACTTCTTTTGTCCCCCCTGTAGTCGGCCTGATTATGGTCAGTGTAACGGTACGGGATTTGCTCGAAACGGGCGGCATTACATTTGAATGAATTCTATCAGGTAAAAGGGTGTGTAGCCGGCTTCCGGCTATATGCCCTTTTATTACGGTATGTTTTGTGGCCCCCCGCAAAGTACCTGAGTAAACATCGAAGCAAACCCTCACTTTGCGGGGATATTTTTACGGTATGTTTTGTGGAGAGACACTTGACATCCTATGAGAAGAACTTAAGTGGAGGTTGTTACATGAAATCGAATATTTGGCGGAATAGTGTGGGAATGGAGCCGGGCGACAACTGGAAACAGGAATGGGCGGCCGGCATCCTGTCGTATTTCGCTTCGGTATATATTGTAATGGTTAACGCGGCGATCCTGGCAGATGCAGGCATGCCGCTGCGGGCCGGGATGGTTGCTACGCTGCTGACAGCCATCACAGGCTGCCTGCTCATGGCGTTTGGCGGCAAAACGCCGATTATCGTGGTCCCGGGCATGGGGATCAATGCCTTTTTCACCTATACGCTGGTGCATTCCATGAAGCTGGACTGGCGTGAGGCGCTGGCCGTGGTAGTGGTGACCGGGGTGCTGTTTACCATTGTGGCCTTCACCTCGCTCTACCGCATTCTCAGCGATGCGATTCCCCATAATCTGCAGCATGCGATCACAGTTGGCATCGGGCTGTTCCTGACCTTCATCGGCCTGCAAAAAAGCGGGATTGTCATTGCTCACGCCACCACCTTCGTCGCCATCGGGCATTTCAGTGATCCTGCGGTCATTACCTCGGTGGTGACGCTGCTGCTGGCGCTGGTGCTGTTCATCCGCGGCACACGCGGCGGTCTGCTGATCAGTATGCTCGTGGGCACAGGGCTTGCCTATCTGCTGGGGGCCGCTCATGCGCCGAAGAATACCGAGCCGGGACATGTGTTCAGCGGTTATGGCAGCGTGTTCGCCAGTATGGACTGGGGCGGATTCGTCAGCCTCGTCTTCTGGATTGCCGTCTTCCTGCTGCTGCTGATTGTGGTGTTTGAGAATATCGGCCTGATCTCTTCCCAGACACTGATGGCAGGACGCCCGGAACGCTTCAAAAGCAGTCTGCGGGCGCTCTCGCTCGCCAACATCGCGGCAGGTCTGTTCGGCAGCAGCCCGGTGGTCGCCGCTGCCGAATCCACCGCCGGGATTGCGGCAGGGGGACGCTCCGGCTTAACTTCACTCGTCACCGGCCTGCTGTTCGGCGCGACCTTCCTGTTCATCCCGCTGCTGGCTTATGTGCCGGACAGCGCGATTGCGCCGATTCTGATCGTGATCGGCGGGCTGATGGTGCAGAGTGTGCGCGAGATGGATCTCGGCGACATGACGGAGCTGTTCCCGGCGTTCCTGGTCATGGTGATGATTCCCTTCACCTACAGCATCGTGGACGGCATGGCGTTTGGCTTCATCACCTATCCGCTGGTGAAGCTGGCTACCGGCAAAGGCAAGGAGGTTCCTCCTGCCTTGTATGGTATTGCCGGACTGTTCATTGCGAACTTCGTGCTGCATGCGCTGATGGGCTAACAGCAAAGGCGGAAGGGGGAAGCACCCCTTCTCTCATCCGCTTGTCCCCCGCGTGGAGGGCAGTTTGAAAAATATGGCTTTCCCCGCTCTGCTGTGTTATGATGTACAGCTCACATCAATTGAGGTGCATGCTTCCGAAGCGAGTTTTGCTTGGAGAGATTCAGGAAGCTAATGCCCGCAAAACTTTTAGGAGGTAACTGAAATTGGAAGACAACTTTCAAAGTGCCTATCAAGAGGAAGAAGACAGGCTGAACCACGTGCTGACAGAGATTGACTCCACCCTTGAGCGATTGCGTTCAACACCGGTGTACACAGGACACGATTATACCGAGCAGGTGCTGGAGGATTCAAGGGAACAGAAGCGCAAAGATCTTGCCAAGCTTAGGCAGGAGCCTTATTTCGGACGGCTTGATTTTCAGGGCAATGACGAGGAAGACCGCAAGGCACTGTATATCGGCAAAATCGGCGTAGACCGCGAGCAGGTTAGCGACCGTCCGCTTGTCATTGACTGGCGGGCACCGGTGGCAAGCCTGTTCTATTCTTTTACCGGAGGAACGGAAGCCGCCTCGTATGAAGCGCCGGAGGGGCTGATCGAAGGGCTGGTCTATCTCAAGCGCAACGTGGTGATCCGCAAGCAGATCCTGGAGCGG
The DNA here is from genome assembly GCF_037975325.1 of Paenibacillus sp. FSL P2-0136. Taxonomy (NCBI): domain Bacteria; kingdom Bacillati; phylum Bacillota; class Bacilli; order Caryophanales; family Paenibacillaceae; genus Paenibacillus; species Paenibacillus sp. FSL P2-0136. The sequence goes on along the minus strand of NZ_CP150244.1, from coordinate 5,444,879 downwards.
GTGGCGGATACCTATAACCGTGACAGCGACGCACCGGCGGTATCGGATGAATTCCTGGTCTACCGGCTGGGGGAGAACAAGGATAACCGGCTGCGGGACATCGTCTCCACGATTCAGGAGGAGCAGGACAAGATTATCCGGGCGGCCAAGAATACGGCGCTGATCATCCAGGGGGTCGCAGGAAGCGGCAAGACCACCGTTGCGCTGCACCGGCTGGCGTTCTTATTGTATCAATACAAGGAGCAGGTCTCGGCGGAGAAAATGATTATTTTCGCCCCGAACCGCATGTTCCTGGACTATATTTCGGATGTGCTGCCGGAGCTGGGCGTCGGCAATATTGCCCAGAGCACGTTCCCGGACTGGGCGGCCGGAGTGCTTGATGTCACGCTGCCGGAGCAGGATGCTTCGGAGGTCATGAGCCGCTGGTTCGAGACGGCGGGAGCAATGCCGGCCATCACGGAAGAGACCCCCGGGCGCTTCAAAGGCTCAACGGTGCTGATGAGCGTCATTGAATCCAGCGTCAAGCTGCTGGAGACCAGTGCTGTGCCGGAGGGCGATTTCAGTCCTTGGGACGGGGCGGTGCTGAGCCGCCAGGTGATTCTGCGCTGGCACAATGAGGAATACGCACCGTATCCTCCGGCGAAGCGCAAGGAGCGCGTCATGGCGCGGCTTCACCGCTGGATCGAGATGGAGCTGAAGAAGAGCCCTTCAGCGGCTGCGCTGAAGGAGCGCAAGAAGAAGGGCGCGGCCCGCGAGAAGGCCTACAGCGCCAAGTGGCCGAAATACGAGCCGCTCGCCATCTATAAGCAGATCTTCCGGGCGGCGAAAGTGCCGGAGGACTGGCCGGCGGCAGCACCGGAGGAGATTCCGCCATCCGTGCTGAAGGAGACCGTCAAAGAGCTGAAGAAGGGGATTCTGCGCGAGGAGGATCTTCCTCCGCTGCTCTATATTCATTATCTGCTGAACGGCAATGAGGGTACGGAACGCTTTGACCATATCGTGATTGATGAAGCGCAGGATTTCTCGCCGTTCCAGATTGCCGTACTGGATCTGTATGTGAAGGGGCATTCCTTCACCATTCTGGGTGACCTGTCGCAGGGCATCCACGCCTACAAGGGAGTACATGCCTGGAGAGAGATGCAGACGCTGTTCGCCGAAGAATACACCGCATACCATGCACTGACCCGAAGCTACCGATCAACGATGGAGATCATCGAGTTTGCCAATGGCATTCTGTCTGCGGGCGTCGGCAGCGAGCTGCTGGCTGTGCCGGTCTTCCGCAGCGGGAATCCTGTGCGGCTGATCTCCTATGAGGAGGATGTGCTGCCGGGAGCGGCGGCGGCTGCATCGGCGGATCAGCGGCTCAGCGCGGTCAAGAGCGCGCTGGCGCAGCTCTCCGGGCGCGAATACCGCACGGTGGCGGTATTGACCCGCAGCCTGCGGGAAGCCTCTCTACTGTACGCTGAGCTCGCCACGCAGTTCGAGGATCTTCATCTGATTGACGGCAGCATCACGGAATATCGCGGCGGCTTGTCGATTCTCCCCGTCTACTTGTCCAAGGGACTGGAGTTCGATGCCGTCATTCTTGCAGACGCAGACAGCGCCCATTATGGAGCGGCGGCCTGGGATGCGAAGCTGATGTATGTGGGCTGCACACGTGCCCTGCATGAGCTATGGCTGCTGCGGGGCGGCGAATTGCCGCCTTACGTTCAACTGAACGCAGAGGAGAGCGTCTCCGGCTGGCCGGAGCCTGAAGGGAATTAAGGCTTAGTGCAATCTTAAAAAACGCAAGAAACCTCTCTTTCAAGAAATGGAATCCGCCATTTCAAAGGAGAGGTTTCTTTTGTACACCGGAAGTTGACTGCATGGTTAGAGCAGGCTAGCTGGTGAGATTAAAGGGAAAAATCCCTCTGATTCTGCTGAGATCAGGCTAGGTGGTGAGATTAGAGGGAAAAATCCCTCTGATTCTGCTGAAATCGGGCTAGGTGGTGAGATTAAAGGGAAAAATCCCTTTGATTCTGTTGAAATCGGGCTAGACGGTGAGATTAAAGGGAAAAATCCCTTTGATTCTGCTGAAATCGGGCTAGACGGTGAGATTAGAGGGAAAAATCCCTCTGATTCTGCTGAAATCGGGCCAGGTGGTGAGATAAGAGGGAAAATGCACCTGAATTCATTGGGCACGGGCCAAATGAGGGAATGAAGAGCATAAGTGCACCTGAATTCACTGGACGCGGGCCAAATGAGCGAATGGGGAGCAATAGTGCACCTGAATTCACTGGACGCGGGCCAAAATGAGCGAATGAGGAGCAATAGTGCACCTGAATTCACTGGACACGGGCCAAATGAGGAAATGTGGAGCAATAGTGCACCTGAATTCACTGGACGCTACCCAAATGAGGGAATGAAGAGCATAAGTGCACCTTACTACGCCAGATGCCGACAAAGGTAGGCGAAAGGCGAATGAAAGATGGAGGATGGGAGGTTGTCTAAAGGATGCACGGGTCGCATAGTTTCTTCCATCATGGATTAAGATTGAGTGAATTCTCCCGCTTAAACAGCGGAATGTCCCCCAAGCGCCCGCCCAAGCCGCCTCTCTAAGCTATCTATTTGTCCTCCAAGCGCCTATCCAAACATTTATCCAAGCCGCCGGATACTATCTACCACATATCATCCCCCTGGGCCTAAGCTTAAGCCTTATCCTTCGCATCGAACTGGAAGCGCTCCACCTGTCCCTGCATGTCCGCAGCCATACCGGAGAGTGCCGCAGCGGAGGAGGTGATCTCCTCCATCGAAGCAAGCTGCTCCTCGGTAGCTGCGGTTACGCTCTGGAAGGAGTCGAGCGCCGCCCGGGCGATGGTGGCCATCTCCTGGACGGAAGCGGCTACTTCGGAGCTGCTGGCCGACATTTGTTCCGTAATGGCGGAGACCTCATGGATCTGCTCGCCGACCTGCCGGGTGGACTGCTCAATCTGCCGGAAGGCTTCACCTGCCTCCAGAGTAAGCGCCATGCCCTGCTCCACATCCTCTGCCACCTTATGCTTCATCACATCATAAGCGCTGGCGATCAGCCCCACCATCTCGGAGATGGTCTCCTGAATCTGCCCGGCACTGCTATTCGTAGCCTCCGAGAGCTTGCGCACTTCACCCGCCACTACGGCGAAGCCTCGGCCGTGTTCTCCGGCCCGGGCCGCCTCGATGCCGGCATTCAGCGACAGGAGATTGGTCTGCTTGGCAATGGCGGAGATCGCCGTGCTGGTCTCAGCGACTCTGGTGCTTAAGCCGTTAAGCTCAGCGATCAGGGTGCCGGACTGCTGTACCGATTCGCGGATCGTTTTCATCTGCTCCCCCACCTCCTGCATTCTGGAGCTGCCGGTCGAGACATCCGTTTCCGTAAGTATAGCGGCGCTCACAATCGCCTCTGAAGCAGAAGCGATTTTCTGGATGCCGATGGACATCTCCTCCATCGTTGTAGCGACTTCGGCGGAAGCATACGCCTGGGTCTCCACGCCCCGGGTGGATTCCTCCACCAGCTCCGTCACATACTCGACTGCCTTGCTGTTCTCGGCCGTGCTGGCTGTGAGCTGTTCACTGGCAGCGGCGAGCTGGCCGGAGGTCTCGGCAACCTCCTGCACCATGGTGCGCAGCGAAGAGACCATTTCATTATAATTGCCGGCAAGCTGACCGATCTCGTCCCTGCGGCTGGTCTGGACGAATTCATCCAGATACCCTTCGCTTACCCGCTTGGCCGAACGGTTCAGGCGTTCTACCGGCCCGGTTATCCGGCGGATAATCAGGAAGGTAATTACTGCAGCGAGCAGCAGCGCAACCACGAGAACGATAGCTGATTTGTACAGAATCGGGTAGACCGCCTTCGTATATTCACTCTCTGGAAGCACTCCGGCCAAGGTGAAGCCGGTCAGCTCATTGGTAATGTAGTATCCGTCCATTTGCGTATCGGCTGCAGCATCCTTGTAGGAGATTTTACCCGCCGGTCCTTGCTTAATTCCTGCTGTCATTGCGCCTGTGGCTTCCGATGCAATCTCCATGGCAGGGTGGTAGATCACCTTGTTATTGCCGTCCAGGATGAAGACATATCCGCTATCGCCCAGACTGACATTCTTCGCCAGCTCCATAAGCTCCTTCATGCTGATGCTGATCGTAACCGCACCTTTACCGTCCGGAAAAGCCTTAGAGATCGGCAGAATGTAGCTGTTCGTTACTTTGGAGAAAATGGGATCGATCACCGATGTTGTCTCCGGGGTCTTAAGTGCATCTATGTACCAGTCGCGTATGCGGGGATCATAATTGTCCAGCTTGGAATCCGGCGCGAACATGTATTTCCCGTCCTCGTTGCCTATTGCCACGATATCTACCTCAGGATGCTCCAGCTTGAAGTTGTCGATCAGCTTGCGCAGCTGTGGAGAATTGTTCGTTAGCCCCGCGCTGCTCATCTCGTATGCCAGCTCATTCACTCCGGCGCTCTCCAGCAGAATCAGCTGCGACAGTGTTTTATCCAGAAGGTGGATGCTGGAGCGTGTGGTGTCTTCCATTTTGGAGCGCAGAGCCGATTCTGAGGTTTGTGTCGATATGGCCACCAGAGCGAGCGAGGGCAGTACAATGGCTGTAATGATAAGCAGCATCAGTTCAGTTCTGAGCTTCGTGATACGGAATAGGCGCTTTAGGGGGTTTTTCGGTGTTGGCATGGAAGTTCCTCCTGAATTTCTGAATGGATGGACGTTAAAATTTATTTCCATATCTCGAAGTAACTAGATATTTTAATATATATTTCGACAGGGATCGACTAAATAATTAGTTTTTCGTCAAAAAATGTACTCCAATATTTCTGCAATTCTCCCTCTTTCCAAAGGAGTTCGCGTGCCAGCCTTCAGGTGGAGAACGATTATAACTATTCTTGAACTTGTAACCCGGGGCGGCCTGTGGCTTAATAATAAGTGTCCGGCCGGGCAAGATTACTTCTGGAAGGAGGCTGAAGATATGTTTTCAGAATACGAGGTGGTTTCCGTCTAAGACGGAGACCTGTTAAACGGGAGGCCGCGAGGCCTCCTTATGTATAATGAGCGAACACGAGCGGATATGTAATTCCGGTTACTACAATATAAAGAATGACACTGACCAACCACTGACAGACCGCTGATCCATAATGAATGTAGACGATAACCGTAGGGTTTAATATAATGAATTTAGGTGATTTACCAAATTTGAGGAGAAGAAAGGAGGCAGGTGGAATGATTATTCAGAACAGTACAGTGATCGGACTGAACGGAATACACCTGTTGAAGGAGGAAATTGAACGTGAGTTACGTCAATGGAAAGGATGTGCTCCCCCCGGGGCTGCTCGAAGAGCTGCAGGGTTACATACAGGGTGAGCTGTTATACATCCCGAAGAAAGCGGAAGAACGGGTAAGATGGGGCGAGAACAGCGGCTCCCGGCAAGAGATTGCTGCCCGCAACGAAGAGATCTTCTGTAGTCACAGCAGCGGCTGCTCGGTGAACGAGCTGCAGAAGAGATATCACTTATCCGAAGAAAGCATCCGCAAGATCATTTCAAAAATGCGGCAAACGCGGCTGGCGATGAACCGCTAGTCTGGAACGGATATGAGTTCTAATTATAGAACAAAGAGCATGGCTCCCGCCGGTGGCGGCGGGGTCATGCTCTTTTTAAAAATAAAAGAATTTATAGGTTGCACACGATAACTTATCCTTCTATTTCTCGCTGAAACGGTACCGTCCTTTAAAAGGACGGCAAAGCCGTTTCTACTTGCGTTTGGGACAGGTATGGTATGATAGGAGAAGTGTATGTATTCTATTGAAATCTTAGATGATAGCAAGGAAGTGTAAGGATGGATTTATTCTCGCAGGGTGAAGACAACGGGAGCGGACGGCTGCTTGCAGACCGGATGCGGCCCGGCAATCTGGATGAATATATCGGACAGGAGCATATTGTAGGCAAGGGCAAGCTGCTGCGCAGAGCGATTGAAGCGGACCAGGTCTCTTCGATCCTGCTGTACGGGCCTCCGGGCTGCGGCAAAACCACTCTGGCCCATATCATATCGCATCACACCCAAGGTGAATTCGTGCGGCTGAATGCAGTGGAGGCTTCGGTTAAGGATGTGCGGGAGGTCATTGAACGCGCACAGAGCAATAAGGCGCTGTACGGCTCGAAGACGATTCTGTTCCTGGACGAGGTACACCGCTTCAACAGCTCCCGCCAGGATGCGCTGCTGCCGGCCGTGGAGAAGGGGACGATTACCTTCATCGGTGCGACCACAGAGAATCCGTTCCATTATGTGAACGGGGCCTTGATGAGCCGCTCGACCTTGTTCCAGCTGGAGTCCCTGACCAGCGGGCATAGCCTGATTGCGATGAAGCGGGCGCTTGCTGACGAGCAGAAGGGCCTCGGCTTCATGGATCTGAAGGCAGACGAAGACGCGCTGCTGCATATCGCCGCGATGGCGAACGGCGATATCCGCCGGGCCTTGAACGCCCTGGAGCTGGCGGCGATGACTACGGCCCCTGAGCGTGACGGCAGCGTGCATATTACGCTGGAGGTAGCGGAGGAGTCGATCCGCCGCCCGATTGTCAAAGCGGACGAGTCAACACAGTACGATGTGCTGTCCGCTTTTCACAAAAGCATCCGCGGCTCCAGCGACGCCGCCCTGTTCTGGTTCCTCTACGCGGTGGAGAAGCTGGGAATGGACCCGATGACCTTCATCCGCCGCCTGATCGCGGCCAGCAGCGAGGATATCGGCCTGGCCAACCCGCAGGCGATGGTCCAGGCGGTCAGTGCGCTGGATGCCTACCGCAATAACGGCTGGCCGGAGGCAAAGCTGAATATCGCGCAGGCGATTCTGTTCGCCGTAGAGAGCCCAAAATCAGACGGGGTAGTGACCGCTATCGCCAACGTCATGAACAGTCTGGAGGATCTGAAGTCGGCCGAGGTGCCGCTGCATTTGCGGGATACACACTATAAAGGTGCGGCCCAGCTGGGCCATGAGGGCTACCAGTACCCGCATAATTTTCCCGGCCATTATGTGAAGCAGGACTATCTGCCGAAGGCCATCTCCCGCAAGATCTTCTATCAGGCCACCGAGCAGGGCAACGAGGCCAAGATCCGCCATAACCAGCAGCTGCGGCGCGGGCAATAGGGCTTCGATGATAGTTCGTGCCGTCTGTTCCAGCCAACTGTACATTTTACAAACAGAGAGCAGTCATTCTCCATAACTGGAGGAGGCTGCTCTTTTTGACGCTGTAAATATGATAAAAATGGAAATATTTTGACAAAAAACCGGTATTCTCAGAAAAATATAATGTAAATATATAGAATTAATTTACTGTATGTGGTATATGTGTAGGTGGGGGTATTTTACCTTAATTTGTAATATGGAGGTGGTAAATGGAACGTGCTCAAATACTATGTCTAATTATGGACACTGGGGAGGTATTTGTGCGTGCCTGAGTCCTGAAGGACTGAACAAGCAAGAAAACGAAGGGAGATGAGTAAGGATGAGTCAAAGTAAACGGAAGACCGGCTGTATCGCTTCACTAAGTCTGATGTTAGCCTTCACCATTGTATCAGGGACGGCTGTCCGCCCGTCTGTCACCGAAGCGGCAACCGCCGGATTTAATTATGCAGAGGCACTGCAGAAATCGATTTATTTCTACGAGGCCCAGCGTTCGGGTGAGCTGCCGGCGGACAACCGCGTGGAATGGAGAGGCGACTCGGGGCTGCAGGATGGTGCTGATGTCGGCCATGACCTGACGGGTGGCTGGTATGACGCAGGGGATCATGTCAAATTCGGATTTCCGATGGCGTACACCGCGACTATGCTGGCATGGTCGGTCTATGAATACAAGGATGGTTACGTGCAGTCCGGACAGCTGGAGGAGATTCTGGACAATATCCGCTGGGCCACAGACTATTTTGTGAAAGCGCATACTGCACCGAATGAGCTGTGGGGCCAGGTGGGTAACGGTACGGCGGACCATAACTGGTGGGGACCGGCGGAGGTCATGCCTATGGCGCGCCCGGCTTACAAGATTGATGCTGCACATCCCGGCTCGGACCTGGCTGGTGAGACTGCCGCCGCCCTTGCCTCGGCTTCCATTATTTTCAGGGATTCAGATGCCGCCTATGCGGACAAGCTCCTGCTGCATGCCAAGCAATTATACAATTTTGCCGATACGTACCGGGGAGCTTACTCCGATACCATCACTGACGCCAAGCAGTATTACAATTCGTGGAGTAGTTACGCGGATGAGTTAAGCTGGGGCGGTATCTGGCTATACCTGGCGACCGGTGAGCAGACCTATCTCGATAAGGCGATTGCCGCCAGTGATCTGTGGGGCACCAACCAGGCTGGTGACTGGGGCTACCAATGGACCCAATCCTGGGATGACAAGCATTATGGTGCGCAGCTCCTGCTGTCCCGCATCACCGAGGACCCGAAGTTTATCCAGTCCACGGAACGCAATATGCAGTTCTGGACGACCGGGGTGAACGGCACCTCTGACCGGGTAGCGTATACTCCAGGCGGGCTGGCCCATCTGGATCAATGGGGGGCGCTGCGGTATGCAGCCAACCATGCTTTTCTTGCTTTTGTCTATGCAGACTGGGTTACTGATCCGGTGAAAAAAAATACCGCCCAGGCCTTCGCAGAGCGCCAGATTAACTATATGCTGGGCGATAATCCGCGTAATAGCAGCTATGTCATCGGCTTCGGCGCGAATGCACCTGAGCATCCTCACCACCGTACCTCACACGGCTCCTGGAGCGACAGCCAGACCACTCCGGCCAACCACCGGCATGTGCTCTACGGCGCACTCGTTGGCGGCCCCTCCAAGACCGATGCTTATACCGATGCGATCAGCGATTATGTTTCAAACGAAGTTGCAACCGATTACAATTCAGCCTTTACCGGCTCTCTGGCCCGGATGATGATGCTCCACGGGCAGGGGCAGAGCCCGCTTGCGAACTTCCCGCCGGCCGAAACGCGTGAGGATGAGATGTTCACGGAGACTTCTGTGAATGCCAGCGGCAGCAATTTTGTGGAGATCCGCGCGGTTCTCAATAACCGTTCGGCATGGCCTGCCCGCTCCAGCAGCCAGCTGTCCTTCAACTACTATCTGGACATCAGTGAGGCTGTTGCCGCAGGATATGGCCCCGGCGATATCACCGTCAAGGCAGGCGGCTATAACCAGGGAGCCACCGTCTCGCAGCTGCTGCCTTACGATGAAGCGAACCATATCTACTATACCAAAGTAGATTTCTCCGGCACCCCGATCTATCCGGGCGGACAGTCTGCTTACCGCAAGGAAGTACAGTTCCGGATTGCAGGACCGCTGAATACTACCTTCTGGGACAACAGCAATGACTTCTCCTTCAAGGGAGTGGCTGCGAATGCTTCAGCGGCAACGAAGAACCCGTATATCCCGGTATACGATGCAGGTGTCAAAGTGTACGGCGAGCTGCCTTCCGGCGGCGGAACACCGGGTGAACCGCAGGTTCCGGCCCGTCCGTCCGGCCTGCAGGCCGTGCCCGGCAATGCAAGTGTAGCCTTGAGCTGGACTCCGGTCAGCGGTGCTTCCAGTTATACGGTCAAGCGCTCTCTGGTGAGCGGCGGACCGTACACTACAGTGGGTACGGCAACCGCAGCGGTCTACAATGACAGCGGGCTGACCAATGGTGTGGACTATTATTATGTGGTGACTGCAACGAACAGTGTAGGCGAGAGTACAGCGTCTGCCCAGGTGACTGCCAAGCCGCGCGAGATTACTGTGCCTGCCGGCGCTCTGCGTGTGCAGTACCGCACCAATGACACAAGTCCCGGGGATTCCCAGATCCGCAGCCAGTTCCGGATTGTCAATACGGGAACCGAGGCCATTCCGCTCAGCGGCCTTAAGCTGCGCTATTATTACACCGTGGACGGGGACAAGCCGCAGGAATTCCACTGTGATTACGCCCAAGTCGGCAGCGGCAATGTGAGCGGAACCTTTGGGAAGCTGAGTACGCCTGTGGCACTGGCCGATTCGTATTTGGAGATTTCTTTTGCCGCAGGGGCAGGAAGTTTGGCTCCGGGAGCAGACAGCGGGGAGATTCAGGTGCGCTTCAACAAGTCGGATTGGACCAATTACAATGAGAGCAACGACTATTCGTATGGAGGAAGCCAAGCAAGCTTCGCGGATTGGGATAAAGTCACGCTGTACCGTGCAGGAACACTTGTCTGGGGCCTCGAACCCTAAACCATACCAGAGAGGAAGTATGCCGAAATGATGAAGCTAAGTTCATTCAAGAAACCGCTTTCTATCGCGCTGAGTGCTGTCCTCACCTTGTCTCTCACCAGCGGGATCATCAATTTCCATCCGGGAACCGCCAAGGCGGAATCGGTGGAGAAGACCAGATTCCTGCAATTGTATGACCAGCTGAAGGACCCGGCCAGCGGGTATTTCTCGGCTGAAGGCATCCCGTATCATGCGGTAGAGACCCTGCTCAGCGAGGCGCCCAACTATGGGCATATGACTACCTCCGAGGCCTATAGCTACTGGATGTGGCTTGAAGTGCTGTACGGCCATAACACCGGGGACTGGAGCAAGCTCGAATCAGCCTGGGACAACATGGAGAAATACATTATTCCGATTAATGAAGGCGACGGCGTGCAGGAGCAGCCGACCATGAGCAGCTACAACCCGAACAGCCCGGCCACCTACGCCTCGGAGCTCCCTCAGCCGGATCAGTATCCAAGCGCGCTGAACGGCAAGTATACCCCGGGGAAGGACCCGCTCGATGCAGAGCTGAAGTCCACCTATGGCAATAACCAGACTTATCTGATGCACTGGCTGGTGGATGTGGACAACTGGTATGGCTTCGGCAACCTGCTGAACCCTACCCATACCGCCAGTTATGTGAACACCTTCCAGCGCGGAGTGCAGGAATCGGTCTGGGAAGCAGTAGGCCACCCCTCACAGGATAACAAAACGTTCGGTAAAGCCAATGAAGGCTTTATGAGCTTGTTCACCAAGGAAAATAGCGTACCTTCAGCACAATGGCGTTACACTAACGCTACGGATGCCGATGCACGCGCTGTGCAAGCCATGTATTGGGCTAAGGATCTTGGCTATACCAATACGGTCTATCTGAACAAAGCCAAAAAAATGGGCGATTTCCTGCGTTACGGCATGTACGACAAGTATTTCCAAAAGATCGGCAGTGCTGCTAACGGTTCGCCGCAGCCGGGAACCGGTAAGGATTCCAGCCAATACCTCCTGGCCTGGTATACGGCCTGGGGCGGTGGTCTCGGAACCGGCGGGGACTGGGCCTGGAGAATTGGCGCCAGCCATGCGCACCAGGGGTATCAGAATGTGGTTGCAGCCTATGCGCTGTCCACCGCAGCCGGAGGGCTGATTCCGTCTTCGGCGACAGCCGGAACGGACTGGGGCAAATCACTGACCCGCCAGCTGGAATTCTACAACTGGCTGCAATCCGCCGAAGGGGCGATTGCGGGCGGGGCCACCAACAGCTACGGCGGCTCGTATAGCGCTTATCCGGCCGGTAAAAGCACCTTCTACGGCATGGCCTACGAAGAGGCCCCTGTGTATCATGACCCGCCGTCCAACAACTGGTTCGGGATGCAGTCCTGGAGTATGGAGCGGATGGCTGAGCTGTACTACATCCTGGCTTCCAGCGGGGATACCAGCTCAGACAATTTCAAAATGGCCAAACGGGTCATTGAGAACTGGATTAACTGGTCCAAGGATTATGTCTTTGCAGACAGCCGTCCGGTATCGGATGCTGCGGGCTATTATCTGGATCAGCAGGGCAACCGGATTCTGGGCGGAACCAATGCGCAGGTTGCCACTGTTCCCGCACCTGGCGAGTTCTGGCTTCCAGGCAATGTGGAGTGGTCCGGCCAGCCGAATACCTGGAGCAGCTTCAGCTCTTTTAACGGTAACAGCAGCCTGAAGGCAGTGACCAAAGACCCGGGGCAGGATACCGGCGTACTGGGCAGCTATATCAAAGCCCTCACCTTCTTCGCCGCAGGGAACAAAGCAGAGCATGGCAACAATACTGCGCTCGGCGGAACCGCTTCACAATTGGCCAAATCCTTGCTGGATACGGCCTGGGGCTACAATGACGGGGTGGGCATTACGACACTTGAGAAGCGTGCGGATTATTTCCGTTTCTTCACCAAAGAGGTATACTTCCCAGCGGGCTGGACAGGTACCTTCGGCCAAGGAAATACCATACCGGGCAACGCTACCGTACCTTCTGATCCGGCCAAGGGTGGAAACGGAGTGTATGCGAGCTACACCGATGTGTATCCAGATATCAAAAATGATCCCAAGTGGAGTTATCTTGAAGACAAATACAATACCTCCTACAACAAAACCACCAAGACTTGGGAGGGTGGCGCACCTGAGTTCACCTATCACCGCTTCTGGTCTCAGGTGGACATGGCTACGGCCTATGCCGAGTATGACCGGCTGATTAATAACGGCAGCGGCCCTATGCCAACAGCTACCCCTACAACCACGCCAACGGCTACACCGACAGCTACACCGACAACAGTGCCAACAGCCACACCGACAGTCGCACCGACAGCTACACCGACAACAGTGCCAACCGCTACACCGACAACAGTGCCAACGGCTACACCGACAGTCGCACCAACCGCTACGCCTGCCGTAGGGAATCTGGTTGTTCAATACCGTACAACGGATACGAACGCCACAGACCCGCAGTTCCGTCCGCAGCTGCGGATTGTCAATAACGGGACCACAGCGGTAGACCTCAGCAAGGTTAAGGTACGGTATTACTACACGATTGACGGCGAGCGGGCACAGCAGTTCAATGTCGATTATGCGGCTCTCGGCGGCAGCAATGTGCTGGGCAGCTTCGTGAAGCTTGAGCCTGCAGTTACAGGAGCGGACCACTATGTGGAGATTTCCTTTAGTGCGGGCGCGGGCAGTCTTGCTCCGGGTGCGAATACCGGCGAGATTCAACTGCGCGTTAACAAGAACGACTGGAGCAATTACAATGAGGCTGACGATTACTCCTATGATGCAACCAAAACGTCTTTCACAGACTGGAACCGGGTGCCGCTGTATCTGAACGGTGTGCTGGTCTGGGGCGTTCAGCCGGAATAAGGCTGAAGCCTTGTGAGTCAGCCCCGGCGTGACTCCGTGTCCTGACCCATCAATGACGAAGAACCTTCAACTCCACGCGCTGTGGTGTTGAAGGTTCTTTTTTAAGCGAAATAAGAAACTGTATGCGAAAAACCGAACATAATGGGGTAGGCACCAGCACTGTTCACCCGTTAGAAAGTTTTTCTTTAGTAGGGTAGCTCTCTGGCTGGGGTGCAATCAGACCTGCGCCAGTGGCGCGACTTTGTCGGCCGTCTCGATGGTTCCGCCGCCAAGACAGGTCTCGCCCAGATAGAAGACCACGGCTTGTCCGGGCGTAATCGCCTTCTGCTGAACGTCAAAGGCCACATGGACGGTTCCATCGGCCTGCTTCGTCAGCGTAACGCCCTGATCCGGCTGGCGGTAGCGGAACTTGGCAGTACATTTCAGCGGCTCATCACCAAGGGTGTCCGGATCAATCCAGTTCACCCCTGAAGCTATAAGACTGGTCGAGTACAGGCTGATGTGCTTCTCACCTTGCACCACATACAGGGTATTGCTTGCCAGATCCTTCTCGGCCACGAACCAGGGTTCACCTGTCCCCGAGCCGCCGATACCAAGCCCCTGGCGCTGGCCCAGCGTGTAGTACATGAGGCCGTCATGCCGGCCCTTCACTTCGCCCGTAGCGATATCGACCATATTGCCTGACTGTGCAGGCAGGTATTGGCTGAGGAATTCGCGGAAATTGCGCTCTCCGATGAAGCAGACGCCGGTGCTGTCTTTTTTCTTCGCGGTATAGAGTCCGGCTTCCTCGGCAATCCGGCGTACCTCCGGCTTCGGCAGATGTCCGATCGGGAACATGGCCTTCGAGAGCTGGTACTGGTTCAGCGCATTTAGGAAATACGTCTGGTCCTTGTTGTTGTCCACACCGCGCAGCAGCTTGAACAGGCCGTCTTCTTCCACGACCCGGGCGTAATGCCCCGTAGCGACATAATCTGCGCCAAGCTGCAGTGCTTTGTTCAGGAATTCGCCGAACTTGATCTCGCGGTTGCACATCACATCCGGATTCGGGGTCCGGCCAGCCTTATATTCTTCAAGGAAATAGGAAAAGACTTTATCAAAGTATTCCTTCTCGAAATTAACGGTATAGTAAGGAATATCGATCTGCTCGCAGACGCGGCGCACATCCTCGGCATCGGTCTCGGCCGTACATACGCCGAACTCGTCGGTATCATCCCAATTCTTCATGAAGATGCCGATGACGTCATATCCCTGCTGCTTCAGCAGCAGCGCTGTAACAGAGGAATCCACTCCGCCCGACATCCCGACGACGACCCGGATATCCTGATTAGCTTTTGTCATCGTGATCACCATTTTCTGTACACAAAATACCGGCGTTCTCACTGAACACCCGGCTCATTGTGTATTATAACATACCTGTCTACCCCAAACGAGGACACTACTGCTATGAAATATAGCGAAAAACGGTCCGAAATTGACAATTTGTCCACCAGTGGAGAACAAAATCGTGAATTATTGCCGTTTGCTGTTTCAAATGTGTCCATAGATATGATAACATAAGCTGAGAGCAGACATCGGAATACATTGATATGCAACTAAACCGAAAGAGGTGCCCCTTTGAAAATCTCAACCAAAGGACGTTACGGATTAACCATTATGATGGAGCTTGCCCTGAAATTCGGCGAGGGGCCTACATCACTTAAGAGCATCGCCGAGAAAAACGGACTCTCCGAGCATTACCTGGAGCAGCTCATCGCCCCGCTGCGCAATGCAGGCCTGGTGAAGAGCATCCGCGGAGCTTACGGCGGTTATATTCTGTCCCGCGAGACCAACACCATTACCGCCGGAGATATCATCCGCGTCCTGGAAGGCCCGATCTCCCCGGTAGACTTCACCGAAGAAGACGACCCGGCCAAGCGCGACCTCTGGCTGCGCATCCGCGACAGCATCGCCGATGTGCTGGACTCCACCACCTTGTCCGACCTGATCAACTTCAAGGAAGAGAGCCAGGCGGATAATTACATGTTTTATATATAAAAATGTCTTTAAATCGTCCTTCTCAAGAAACTTGGGGAGGATCTTTTTTTATCTCGCTGTCTTTTTATTTGATCTGCAGTTCATCTGCATATGATCTTTATCTGTATAGGGTAACCTTATTGTATACTTTGGTAGTTCTATGCGTTTTATGTTCCTGGTTCTACAAAAAAAGGGTGAGGTTATCATATGTCAAAAACAATATTGATTGTGGAAGATGAAAATATTCTACGTGAAATTATGAAAGATTATCTGCTGGAAGAGGGATATCGCGTGATTGAAGCCATTGACGGAAAGCAGGCAATCTCGTTATTTCAGGAGCATGAGGTGGACTTGATTTTGCTGGACATCATGTTGCCGGAATTGGATGGATGGTCCGTATGCAGGCGAATCCGCAAGACGTCGAATGTGCCGATTATCATATTGACGGCCCGTTCGGATGAGGACGATACGTTGCTGGGGTTCGAGCTTGGCGCTGACGACTACGTGACCAAGCCTTACCGCCCGCTCATTCTGTTGGCCCGGGCCAAGCGGCTGCTGGAGAGCAGGCATACGCATGAGCATGAAAGCGACAGGGTGTCCGGCGGAGGCATTTCAATCCATTTTCCATCCCGGACCGTTTCGGTTGACGGCAAAAGCTCTGATCTAACGCATACGGAATTCGAAATATTAGCCTATCTACTGCAAAACAAAGGGATCATTATCAGCAGAGAGCAGCTGATTACGAAAATTTGGGGATATGATTTCGCGGGCGATGATCGTACGGTTAACAGTCATATCCGCAATTTGCGTTCCAAGCTGGGGGAGCATGCCAGGCAGATTGTTACGGTTGTGCGTTCAGGATATAAATTTGAGGAAGAGCTATGAAAAAGGGGATTGTGCTTAAACTGTTCCTGCTGACAGCAGGATTGTGCCTGTTCCTGATCGCCGTTATTTTCATCTTGCAGACCGTATTTTTCAAACAGTTCTACGTTCATCAGAAAATAAAAGACGTTAACGCGGCACTTCAGGCTTATGAACAAGACTACCTGGATCATGGCTCGAACACGCAGGAGATGGCCAAGCTGGAGCAAGACTTTTTTCAAAAGCATAACACCTGGATCACGGCTTTGGACTCCCGCGGAAATTTAAAGTTTGCAGATGATTTCTTCATGGACATTAAGCTGGATCATTCGGACGAACCGGCGCTTGCTGATACAACGATAACCGTGCCGCTATACAGTTTTATTAACGTAGAGGACTTCAGCAGCAATCAAACGTTCCTCACTCCCTGGATTGAAGAAGGGGGAATGATCGCCATGGAAGGCTTAATCATCAACAATCAGCCAGTGATCCAGCGGATGGGAAGGATTCGTGCCAATCTGAGAGATGAGAGCCGGCTGGAGAATCATCAGATGGTGAGCAAAGAGTACGAGGTACTGGGCCGATTGGGTGCGGTCCAATATCGTGAGCAATATTCCACCTTTCTGGTCACAGGAACGATTACGAAAGTCCGGGTGCCGGAAGGGGCTGGGGTCTCGCGTTACACCAATCACCTGTTTCTGGACCGCATCAAAGCTTTTCAGGCGGATCTGTTGTACGGTGACTTGAAGGATGCCGCGAACGCAAAACAGGTTATAGATGTTGAAGAAAATCACGTGAACTACAAAATTATCGTGGACCACACCCGGGATCGCGACGGAAATCCGGCATACCTGTTTGCGATGACATCGCTGCAGCCGGTTAATGAAGCCGCTGGGATCATCAACGACTACTATGTGTATATCATTATTGCGGCCTTGCTGCTTGTACTGCTGACATCGTTTTACTACTCCCGTCAGATTGCCCGCCCGTTGCTGCGTATCAGCCGTACCACCCGGCAAATGGCAGAGCTCGATTTTTCGGAGAAAATTCCCGTCACCACGAAGGATGAAATCGGAGACTTGTCGGGCAACATTAACGAGCTTTCCGAGCGCCTGCACTCGCATATTCTCCAGCTGGAGCAGGACATCGAGAAGGAAAAGCAGCTGGAGCATACGCGGAAAGAATTTATATCCGGCGTATCGCATGAGCTGAAGACTCCGTTAAGCGTCATTCAGAGCTGCCTTGCCATTTTGAATGACGGGGTTGCAAGCCATAAGCGGGAGCATTATTTTGCGGCGATGGAAGACGAGGTCGGCCGGATGAATGTGCTGATTGACGATATGCTGGAATTGGCCAAATATGAATCGGATACTTATAAAATGGACACCGGCTCGTTCTCTATCGATGCAGTCATCAACCGGGTGTGTACTAAATTAACGCCGGATTTTGCAGCCAAGCAGCTACTTCTCCACACTTCACTTATCCCTGCCCAAGTCCAGGGGAACGAGCGCCGTATAGAGCAGGTCATCGTCAATTTCCTGACCAATGCGATTTCGTATACGCCGGAGCAAGAATCTATATATGTCAACGCTTCGGAAGAGAGGGACACCATTCTAATTTGTATCGAAAATAAAGGCGCCCATATCCCCGATGAGCAGCTGGAGAAAGTATGGGACCGTTTCTACCGCGGTGAAACCTCCCGCCACCGGTCTACTGGTGGGACGGGTCTTGGTCTTGCCATATCCAAGAAAATTTTGGAGATGCACGATGTGCCTTACGGCGTGAACAATACCTCCGATGGAGTGATTTTTTATTTTCAATTGAATAAAAAGGCGTAGCAATACGGAAGAAAGTGCAGACCTTGGTTCTGCGCTTTTTCTTTTGTTCTTTTTTGATACCGCCTTGATATCCTCTGCACTTGTTCTGCATCTCTCCCTGTTACTCTTTCTATCAGAGAGGGGCAAGAGCCTTACTATCTTTACCTAATTTTATATAAAGAGAGGACCATGTTCATGTTAAAAAAAATCATTTCAACGCTAGTTATAGGCAGCACCGTACTCACCCTGGCAGCATGCGGGAGTGGACAAAACCCGCAAAGCGCGACGTCTCAGCCGCAAGCCAATGACACAGCTCAGGTGGAGAAGTCAAACCAGACTTCCTATAAAACGATATTTAAGAACAGCGTATTTCTGGGAGATTCGATTACAGAGGCACTATCTTACCATGACATTCTGGACGAGTTCAATGTAGTGGCAGGTGCCGGAAAGACTACCGAGCTATCTCTGATGAGTGGAGATGTGGACAAGCTGGCAGAGCGGAAGCCGCAATATGTATTTATCATGCTGGGGTCCGATGATATCCTGTTGCCGCCCCAAATTACCGATAACCCGAAGCAGTATTCGCTGAAGTTTTACGCCGAATTGATCGACAGTATCAGGGAGAAGCTTCCGGAGGCATCCATAACGGTTTTGCCGGTCACTCCGGTCACGCCAGAGGCTGAACAAGTGGAGCCACGTTACAAAAATATCAGCGATTACAACCAAGGCTTACAAGAGCTGGCGGACAAGCAGCAGGTTGGATTTGCCGATTTATCTTCGATCTTTGATGACGGCCAACATTTGTATAGCTCGGACGGCATTCATTTTAAACCGGAATTCTATACACGTATGCTCGATTTGCTGAAAGATCGGGTGAAATAACATGCAGCCAGGTGAAGCTCTGGAGGTGACGGGGATTGGTTTTTAGCAGCCTTATATTTGTATTTCTCTTTCTGCCGGTCACCCTGCTGATCTACTATATCTCGCCTATGAGGATTAGAAATGCTGTTCTGCTCGCCGCAAGCCTGATCTTCTATGCATGGGGCGAGCCCGTCTACATTTTCCTGATGATCTTCTCGACGATATTCGACTATGTGAACGGGGTTCTGATCGATAGATACAGGCATCGTAAAGTGATTGCACGCGGAGTGTTGATCCTGTCCATGATGGGCAGCCTGGGGATTCTTGGCTTCTTTAAATACGCGGGCTTCGTGTTCGATAATATCAATTCGCTCTTTAACCTGCATTTGCAGGCAGCAGATCTTCCGCTTCCGGTGGGCATATCGTTCTACACGTTCCAGACGATGTCTTACGTAATCGACATTTATCGGGGGAAAGTGAGTGTTCAGAAGAACCTGATCTCCTTCGGCGCCTACGTAACGATGTTTCCGCAGCTTGTGGCGGGACCGATTGTTAAATATGAAGATATCGCGGGACAGCTCGCTAAGCGCACAGTGACGTTGGAGCGTTTTGGCGAAGGAGCGGAACTATTTATTAGGGGGCTTGCTAAAAAAGTATTGCTTGCCAACAATATCGGTTTGCTGTGGACAAGCGTCAAAGCGGTGCCTGCGGGGGAGCTGTCGGTTCTTTCTGCATGGCTCGGCATTGTCGCCTTCACGTTTCAAATTTATTTCGATTTTAGCGGGTATTCGGATATGGCACGTGGTCTGGGTAGAATGTTCGGGTTCGAATTTATGAAGAACTTTGACTATCCTTATATTTCCAGGAGCATTACGGAATTTTGGCGGAGATGGCATATTTCGCTCGGTGCCTGGTTCCGTGAATATATCTACATCCCGCTCGGCGGGAACCGGGCGGGTAAGCTGAAACAGCTCCGAAACTTGGCGGTGGTATGGTTTATAACCGGATTGTGGCATGGAGCGAGCTGGAATTTTATCATTTGGGGCTTATATTTCGGTCTCTTTGTCACACTTGAAAAGCTAATTCTCTTGAAACAGCTTCAGCGCTTGCCTGTCTTGGTAAGCCATGTCTACACCCTGATGATCGTGATCATCGGCTGGGTATTTTTCGAATTTGAACAATTGCCCGCAGCCCTGACCTTCATCGGAACGATGTTTGGTGCCGGAACACATGGATTCGCTGACAACCGGGCGCTCTACGATCTGTCGGGGAATGCCCTGCTGCTGCTGATCCTCACGGTTTGTGCCACTCCGTTACCCGGCAAAGCCTTGGCCCGTATCCGAACCAGATTTGCCCGGTCCGGCACGATTGCCACGCTTGTCATCTACTGCATTTTCATCGTGGCCTCAACAGCGTATCTGGTCAATGCAACGTACAATCCATTCTTATACTTTCGTTTTTGATGTTTTTGCTGGAGGTGATTTGATTGAAGAAATACGACCAAGTCTATTACCGCGCACTCGCCATTGTACTGCTTATGTTTACCGGGGCGGTATTGGTTGTCAATATTCTGACCCCGGGAAAGGTATTTTCCGAATCAGAGAACCGGATGCTGCAGCAGCTCCCGGCCTTCTCGCTTCAAGCCTTAGAATCAGGCAAGTTTACTTCCGAATTTGAAGCGTATCTATCGGATCAGTTTATGGAGAGGGACTTTTGGATTGGACTGAAATCTGACGCGGACCGGGGATTGGGAAGGAAAGAGAGCAACGGGGTTTACATCGGCAAGGACGGATACTTAATTCAAAAATTTACTCCTCCCGGGGAAGGAGAGTTGGAAGACAAGGTGAAAGCCATTCAAGCCTTTGATCAGGCTACGCCTGGTCTGCGCAAATATATGATGCTGGTGCCGACGGCAGCTTCCATACTTGAGGATAAATTGCCGCCTTATGCTTCCGGGGGCGGTGAGAGGGTCTATTGGAACAAGATAAAGGCTTCTGATCTCGGGAATATTCACTGGATCGATGTTTTCCCCGCGCTGGAGGCGAACAAGGAGCAGCCGCTCTATTACAAAACTGACCATCACTGGACGACCAAAGGCACTTTTCTAGCCTATCGGGAGCTGGGTGCATCCATAAGTTTTACCCCCAAGAACGAAGACGATTTCAACATTCGTGAGGTCCCCGGTCAGTTCTACGGATCTTTGTATTCGAAAAGCGGATTCAGGCACGTACAGCCGGATTCTATAGAGCTGTATTATCCCAAGAGACCGGCGGCCCTGTCCGTGGATTATGCCCACGAACAGCAAAGTGCGGATTCGATGTACGTTATGGAAAACCTCACAAAGAAGGATAAATACACTGTTTTTTTCAATGGGAATCATAGCCTGATCCGCATAACAACCGGACATACGGAAGGGCGGAGACTGCTTATTGTTAAAGATTCGTATGCCAACAGCCTGATCCCTTTTTTAACATCGCATTTCAGTGAAATTGATGTGGTAGACCTCCGTTATTATGATGGGGATCTACTGAAGCTTACGGAAGAACGGCAAATCCGCGACATGCTGATTTTGTATAACATCACCACATTTGTTGAAGATCCATCTATTACATCATTAGCAGATTCTGTGGAATAATCCATAAAGGGGTTGAGTAACGATGTTTCCGGGAAAGAGAATGAAATACTTAGTTGTCCTGGCTGCAGTCATGAGCTTATGTGGCATTCTGATCGGATGCTCCAGTAAGAAGGAAGACGCCAAGGATGTTCCTGTCCATACCATTGAGGAGCGTATCAAGCAAGCGGCTTCTATGGAAGCCATGGAAAAAGGGGATATGAACAGGCTTAAGAAGCTCTATCATTTTAATGTAGAGGAAGTTCAGGATTTTGTGCTCTATACGGCAGAATCGAACGTCGAAGCAAATGAGCTGGCCGTGATCAGGGTGAAGCAAGAGAATCAGGCGGAAAGCGTTAAGGAGAAAATCATGAAAAGAATTGAGGCTCAAAAGGTCAAGCTGAAGGACTACCGTCCTGAGCAATTTTACCTCGTCGAAAAGCATATATTAAAGGTCAAAGGCCCATATATTTTGTTTACGGTCTCCAAGAATGCGGAGCAAATCGAAAGTGCGTTTAACGAAGCGCTTAAATAATCTCATTCACAAATGCGAAAAAGACCCCTCGGGCCATCCACGGCTTGGAAGGGGCACGCATAAGTTTCTATCTGCAGGAGCTATCTGGCTAGCGGGCCTATTTATTTTATCCCCCGCCCAACAGCCGCTGAAGCCGCGTTGCCAGCTTTTGGCCGGCATTGGCCTCTACGAGCGTAAGGTCCCACAATACCGCATGGGTTCGAGGGTCGGCAGCATCAGTTTTGACTGTAAGGGTCAGCTCCTGTTTGCCTTCAAGCGGCACCTGAAAAGACAGCGGCTGATTCTCGCCTGGTGCGATATTCACATCCAGGGAGTAAAGCTCTTCTCCGTCGGCGCTGATCATGACGCTGCTGGTGCCGCTGCCCTTAGCAGGGATAGCATCGTCAGGGACGCCGAAATTCCCGGTTAACTCCTTATACTGTCCATCCAGGCGCAGTGAGAACTCGTGGAGTCCCGGATGATTAGGGCTGTACAGATTGATAGCTGGTTCGATCTGTTCTTGGGCCATAGTGAAGCTGTTGAGCCTTTGTTCCCACTGTATTTTACCACGTTCAACAGGGAGCTGATCCAGCGCCCTGATCTCCCCGCGGCCATGCTCCAGATAATAATTGATACCGCTCACGGCGGAGTAGACAAGTAGTGTCAAGACCGCGCCTGAGGACAGGAGCTTGAGCATACCTATTGGCGCCCACCGGTCGCGGCGGATCAGCCGCTGGGCGCCGTAGCCGACAGCTGCACCGAGCGTATTAACGACGATGTCGTTAATGTCGAACGCACCCAAATGGGTCACCATCTGAATCAGCTCTACCCCGGTGATGGCTGCTATGAAGACCAAGAGGAACGGCAGGAACCGGGAGCGGACCAGTAGCGGAATGAATAGCCCGAACGGTACGAAGGCCAGATAGTTACCCAGGCTGAAGACCCAAAGCTCCGAATAACCATAGCCCGGAAATATCAACGGAATCCCGTCAAAAGACAGGTGATACCGTAAGCCTGTCTCCGGCAGAGCCGATGAGCGGTTGAAGCCGACAAATAAGAAAAACAGAGTGAGACCCGTGTACAGAACCAAACCGGTCCAAACGGCCGTCCTCGTTTTGCCTTGAAGCATGATGGTTAACCTCTCTTTACCGGTAGTTTATGTCCCTTGCAGAGGACAAAGGAAGTATAAGCTATCTTCGTTAGCCCAAGCAAGGCGGACAGTTGCAGTCCAGCCCCTCAGTAATCGAGCTTCCTCTATCCACACACATTAATGTGTTAATCGTACTTGCAATCCATCCAATGCCTATTCTTTGGGTGTGGCCAATAACAGCACCAATGTTCTGCTCAATACTGCCAGTGTTACCGGACCCGTGACCTTTTCCGGCGTTTCGACTGGATAAAAGAAAAAAAACCTGTCAGCCTTAATTGGCCGGCGGGATTTTTTATACTAGATCAATCCATTCATCCTCTATTCTCCTTGATCAGTGTATGCTCATACTCCGACGGGGTTCGGTCTTAATGGGACGGTCGGCTCGGCGTTACGGACTGAGACGCGCTTATTTCGAAGGAGAGTCACAACTTGGGCAAGTTGCGGACACCACGGCCCTTATTAACGAATATTCCGCTCCTAAACGTTCTTTAGAGAGACAATAAGGTCCACTCGGTCCGTTACTCCGCAAGAAGTTCCTGTTTCTTCAAATTAACGGCTCTCTGGTCCGTAAGGAACCGAAGTAGCTCGGGGCCCCTTGCTTGGCTTGCAGGCTTCATTGCTCAATTTTTGATTTTACAATTTTGCTGGCGGTAACTTGTGCCGGAAACGAATCATCACTTGTTTGATAGAACACTTCAATTTCTTCACCCTTTTTATATTTAGAAGGTGAAACTCCATTTACCCAAATGGCTTGAGAATACATATTAGTTTCTAGAACTTCCTTGTAATTCTTATTCAAGTCTTCTTCTTTCAACTGAGCGATTACCAAGATCCTTGTATTCTCTACATCTACTGTGTGTACCTTCCCTTTTAAAACATTATCCCCCTTGCTACAGGCGGCCAGGGCTAACAAAAAAACGAAAATGAGAGTCGATTGGAGACTCGCTTTTAGAAGCATGGACGTTCTCCTTTGAAGGGGTATGAGATTATTCAATATTTCCTCCTTTTGGGTTTCAGTTCCATCTAGGGAATGCGGTGGAATTCCTGTTTGTTCCAGCTTTTCTCTATCTCTAAATGTTCCTTCCCGGTTCTAACTATCCCCGACTCAGCATACCCTTATCTTAACGGGAACATTTGTTCTATTTTACCATTGCTTAAAAATCTTAATCCTGGTTATAATACAAACAAATGTTCTTACTTAAGCTCGGAGGCGATTAGTCATGAAGATGAGCATCGGCCAAACCATAGAAATCATATACCTGGACAAAGCGGGCCAGATTACGCAGCGGAAAATTGAAGTGCGCGGCATTCGTGACGGCCGCATACGTGCCACCTGTCTGAGTACCGGCCAGCCCCGTGTATTCCTAACCGCCAATATTCTGTCGTGGCATCCGGTACGGGGGCGGAGGTATGCCTAAGGACCGGATTATTCTGCTCTCGGACTGCCAGTCCTTCTATGCCAGCGTCGAGAAGGCGGCCCATCCCGAATATGCGGATCAGCCTGTCGCTGTGGGTGATCCGTCGCGGATGAACGGGATTGTGCTGGCCGCCTGCCCGCTTGCGAAATCCTATGGCGTAACTACCGCATCACGCGTGGGCGAAGCCCTGACGAAATGCCGGGATCTCGTGGTCATCCGGCCGCGGATGGGGACGTATATTCAGGTCTCGCTGCTGATCTCAGAGATCTACCAGGGGTATACCGATCTGGTGGAGGCGTTCAGCATTGATGAGCAGTTCCTGGATGTGACCGGTTCTCTGCGCGTGTTCGGAGGGGATTTGCCGGAGCTGATTTACTCGATCCAGCAGCATGTTCTGTTATCTACCGGAGTGTGGACCCGGGTGGGCATCGGCCCGTCCAAAATCCTCGCTAAAATGGCCAATAATTTCGCCAAGAAGAAGGCAGGCGGAACCTTCCGGCTGGATTACGATAATCTGGACACAGAGCTATGGCCGCGCCCGGTGCATGAAATGTTCATGGTGGCGGGCCGGATGACCAAGAATTTCTATCGTATGGGCATTACGACCATTGGAGATATTGCCCGGATGGAGCTGGGCGAGCTGAAGCGGAGAATGCGCAGCACCCTGGGCAAGCAGAGCGATATTCAAGCGGAATATTATTGGCAGACCGCACGCGGCATCGATCCCAGCCCGGTGGTCACCGGGATACGCCATGAGATGAAGTCTGTCGGCCATGGAAAAGCGCTGCGCTGGAATCTGTATACCCGGCTGCCGGAGATTGAGGTGGTGCTGCTGGAGCTGGTGATTGAGGTCTGCCGGCGGGCGCGGAAGTACCGGTACATGGGGGCGGTAGTGTCTGTTGCGGTAGTAGAGACAGACGGCAACACCTCGAATGCCTACAGCCGGCAGACGACACTGCCGGAGCCTTCGTCGTTAACCCATGAGGTGGCAGCGGCAGCCTACCGGCTATTCGTGGATCATTGGAGCGGCTTGCCGATTAGCCGGTTGACTATCTCCATATCCCAGCTGACAGATGACAGCGTGATGCAGCTGACCTTGTTCGACGACCGGATGCGGAGCAGTAGCAGAGAACGGGCTATTGATCAGATCAAGAACCGGTACGGAAGCGGGGCGCTGATCCGCGCGTCTTCTTTGCTGGAGTCTGGGGTTGCTCTGGAACGGGCGCAGCAGATTGGGGGGCACTATAAATGAGCAAGCTAGACGGAAATGAGCGGTGGAAATCCAAAATGTTAATGACAGAGCATGTCCAGCAGTATGAGCAGAAGCAGGGGACAGAGGGCAGGAAAATGATTACGGTAGAGGAGCGGACGATGGTGCGTGACCTCATTCTGCTTCCTTACCTGGATACGATGGTCAGCAAAAGTCTGAAGGAGCTTGAGCTGTCCAATAGTATTCTTAAGCGGGCTTTCATGCTCGCCGGCCAGGCGATTCAGCAGCGTATTATGCAGGATACCTACCAGCTCCAGAAAGAGCTGAAGCAGCATAATATCCGGGTGCTGGCCGATGAGCAGGAGGAGTTCCTGGTGTATTACAAAATCTTTTGCCGGGGCTATCAGGAACGCTTCGGACTTACCCGGGATGTGATGCGCACCGAGATCAGCCTGCGGCTGACCAGGTACACGGCGGAGCTTGGAGCCGGTCTGAAAAACCAGCATTTGAGCAGTTAGTATCAGCTATAGCGCTTTGGTGAAGAAAATCTCCAGCGGCTCATTATCCGGCAGCAGGCAGCCTGAGTCCCGGTAGCCCAGTTTCCGGTAGAAATGCTGTGCCTCTTCACTCGCCATCGAGGAGGTCATAACCTGCTTATGGCCCATGGCCTGCATCGCTTGCTCCCAGTGCTGCACCGCCTGTCTGCCAAAGCCTGCGCCGCGATAAGGCTCATCAATCCACAGCAGATTCATGAAGGGGATCTGGTCCCAGAAATACCCGTACCGCAGCCAGCCAATGTCCAGGCTACCCTCGCTCAGTATGTAAATCTCCTGCTGGTTTATTTTAGAGAGAAGAAGTGAGTTCAGGATATGGCGGTCACGGCTTGCGAGATAATCATAATCGGCTTCAGTTGCGGTTCTCATGTTCATAGGGCGATTCTCCTGTCATTGTATAGTGTGTGAAGAACGATTGTCCTTACAAAAGTCTACCACCTCTGGTTGTCTGGTTCGGTGTAACAAACAGCTATAAACAAACAAGCCCCTTCCCGGGGCTTGTCTTTGTTTTTGATTGGCCCGAATGTATGCCAAAAACAGCATACATTGTGCTGGTGCGCAGGTAATCAGGCTTCGCCGCCAGCTTGTCCGCTATACAGAATCCGGTATTCCAGCGGCTCCAGCGTCAGGCGGATCTGATCTCCGTTCATCTTGGCCGGCTCACCGCTAAAGGCATCCTGCCAAGCTCCGCCGCTCAGTGATTGCGTAAGCGTCAGCGGTTCAGCGGAATTATTCATCCAGACTGTGAAGCGGGTGTGCTCATTCCAGCGTTCATACACTAGGGCCCGGCTGCCCGGATCACTCCGCAGGAAGCGGAACTGGCCGGTGCGCAGCACCTCGTGCTCTTTGCGCAGGGCAATGAGGCTCTGATAAAAGCGCAGCAGCTCACGGTCCTGCCGGTCCTCTTCCCAGATCATACATTTGCGGCAGTCCGGGTCGTCTCCGCCGGTAAGTCCGATCTCGTCCCCATAGAAGATGCACGGCGTCCCGGTGAAGGTGAAGAGGAAGG
The DNA here is from genome assembly GCF_037975325.1 of Paenibacillus sp. FSL P2-0136. NCBI lineage: Bacteria > Bacillati > Bacillota > Bacilli > Caryophanales > Paenibacillaceae > Paenibacillus > Paenibacillus sp. FSL P2-0136. The sequence continues at coordinate 5,417,700 of NZ_CP150244.1, read as the reverse complement.
TGACCGCAAGCTTCAGCCGCCCCTTGTCCCCGCCGAGCCGGTTAAGCACTCTCGGGGTATCATGGCTCGCCAGAAGATTGAACAGCACCTCATTCGCCTGCCGGGGATAACGCATGAGCAGCCCGTAGATTTGAGCAGCGAAGGTTCCGGGATCAACCTCCTCGTCGGTCCCGAAGAACTTCAGCAGCCGGTCAGAGAAGGGATAGTTCATTACCGAATCGAACTGGTCGCCCTGCAGCCAGCTGAGGGAGTCGCTCCACACCTCGCCGATGATGAACGCTTCCGGGTTAATTTCTTTGACCGCCTTGCGGAAATCCCGCCAGAATACATGGTCCACCTCATTGGCTACATCCAGCCGCCAGCCGTCGATGTGTACCTCCTTGAGCCAGAATTTGGTGATATCCAGCAGATAATCTCTGGCTTCCGGATGGGCAGTGTTGAGCTTGGGCATTCCGCTGAAGAAGCCGAAGGTATCATAGTTGGCCTTGCCGTCCAGCACCTGAACGGGATAATCATGGACATGGAACCAGCCTGCGTATTTGGAATCCGCTCCATGCTCCAGCACATCCTTGAACGGTGCGAACTCGGAGCTGGTATGATTGAAGACGGCATCGAGGACCACCTTAAGCCCTTTGGAATGGGCGAGATCAACCAGTTGCTTGAGCTTATCAAGATCCCCGAAGCTGGCGTCAATCGTTCCGTAGTCAACGGTGTCATATTTATGGTTGCTGGGAGCCTGGAAGATCGGGGTCAGATACAGCGCCGTTACGCCAAGCTCGGCAATATAATCCAGATGGTCAATCATCCCCTGCAAGTCTCCGCCAAAATAGCTGTCGTGGGTGGGCGGTGCCCCCCATTCGAGCGTCCCTTCGGGGTCATTCGCCGGATCTCCGTTAGCGAAGCGGTCCGGCATAATCTGATAGAAGACCGCAGATTTCGCCCATTCGGGAACCTGGAGCAGGTCGGCCTCATGAAGGTAAGGCATTTCGTAGTAGCCTCCGGCAGGCTCGGGCAGCCCGTCTGTAAAGAAGCCGGATTCTAGCATCCATACGGTTTCCTGATCGGTTTCCAGCCGGAAGCCATAGGAGAAACGTTTGAATTCGGGGAAGATCTCTGCTTCCCAATAATCGAAGAAGCTGTCGGTAGCCACCTTGCGCATGCTCAGCTCCTGATGATGCTGCTCCCAGTCGTATTTATCGCCGATCAGGGCAAATACCCGGTCTACATTGTTTTTTTTGCTGCGGATTCTTAAGTGGTAGGTGTCCTTGTTATAGGCATACGCCCATCGCCCCTGCGTTGAATGATAGAGACATTCCAGCTCGATGGAGGCGCCGGATGCGCTTAAGGACACTGCTTGTCTGCTGGGAGCCATATGAAATTCCTCCTGGGATACGTATTGTGGATGGATATTATGAGGTATGAGCTTTAGTTAATACCCTGGGACCGGAGGTTTCAAACAGCAGATATTTCACCAGGCAGCAGTCAAAATAGGGTGCCCTGCACCGGCTCCGGCCCGGCTCTGCGGATCAGCTCCGGGTAGTCACTCCGAGCATTGCCCACGGCTGGGGAGACGGGATAAGCCATCATCTGTTCCGCATCGTAAGGCCGCAGCAGCTTCATCAGGTAGGGAATATTCCGGTTGTTGCGCTCCAGCCACTGCGCTTCCCCGTCTGCATCCAGAATGACCGGCATCCGGTCATGGATGTCTTTCATGAGAGTGTTCGGAGCGGTGGTGATGATCGTGCAGGTGGAGATTCTGCCGCCGTCCGGACTGGTCCAGATATCATACAGTGCAGCCATGGAGAACAGCTTACCGTCCCGCATCGTGATCCGCATCGGCTGCTTGCCGCCTTCCAGGGCCTTCCAGTCATAGAAGCCGTCTGCGGGAATCACACAGCGGCGGGAGGCCACCAGCCCTTTGAATGAAGCCTTCTCCAGCAGCGTCTCACTGCGTGCATTGATTAGCTTGGCAGCGTTCTTGTCCTCCTTGGACCAGGAAGGGAGCAGCCCCCAGCGGAGTTCTCCGAGCTTATTCTGTGTGCCGTCATGAATAACCGCAGCAATATGCTGCATCGGAGCCGCGTTATACCTTGGCGCATATTGGATGAGCGGATGCTCCCGGATGAAATACTTGGCGATCAGCTCCTCCAGCGTTACCGTAATCGTATATCTTCCGCACATTTTATCTATGCCTCCCTGGGTAGTTAACGGTTTACAGACTGAACAGCTTGTCTTAGCATTATATTAGAATTATATAAGATGAGACTGAAGATTGCGAAGGGGGACGGCAGCACATGATTATCGTAAGCTCCTGCTTGGCAGGAATGAAGGTCAGATATAATGGAACCGATTGTCTGGAGCAGGGCATCCGGCAATTGCTGGACAGCCGGCAGGCGGTTGCAGTATGCCCCGAGCTGCTGGGCGGCTTCTCTACCCCAAGAGAACCGGCAGAGATTATAGGCGGCAGCGGCAGAGATGTGCTGGAGGGGCAGGCCCGGGTGGTTGACAGAACAGGGAATGATGTAACCGCAATGTATATAGAAGGCGCGCATGCCGCGCTGGAGCAGGCACGCAGCTTAGCTGCCACGCTTGTTGTCCTTAAGGAGAACAGCCCTTCCTGCGGCAGCTCAAGGATCTATAACGGAGAATTTGCGGGCGGGAAAATCCCCGGAGAAGGGGTGACCACAGCCCTCTTGCGGCTGCATGGTATTGAAGTGATCTCCGAGGAGCAGCTTGCCGCGCGGTTGCCGGAATTAGAGGGCTGATCGGGAGCGCCAACCATGGACAAATGTTACAATATTGTGTTTATTAACAGGTGGTAAAACAGGCAGTTCAGCAGTATAATCTAGTAGTCCTGTAAGAAAATCCTGAATTTCAAGAAGTGGAGAATTTCGTTATGAAACCCATCTATTTGGACCACGCCGCCTCAACACCGGTTCATCCGGAGGTGGCAGCGGTTATGTATCATATGCTGTTGAACGAGTACGGCAATGCGTCCAGTGTGCACCAGTTCGGACGGTCTGCCAAGAGAATTATAAATGGGGCGCGCGATAGAATCGCGGGCTTTTTGGGCTGTTCCCCTGAGGAGTGGGTGTTCACAAGCGGCGGCACGGAGAGCGATAATCTCGCCCTGTTCGGGGCGGCCTATGCTTCTGCTTCCAAGGGTAGACATATCATTACTACAGCGGTTGAGCATCATGCAGTGCTGCATACCTGCGCGGAACTGGAAGGGCAGGGCTTCGAGGTCACCTATCTTCCTGTCGATTCTACCGGCCGTGTCTCTTTGGAGGATGTAGAATCGGCTCTGCGCGAGGATACAGTACTGATTAGCATAATGTATGTGAATAATGAAGTGGGAACTGTACAGCCTATAGAAGAGATTGGCAGATTAGCGGCCGAACGGGGTGTGCTTGTGCATGTAGATGCTGTACAAGCTCTGGGAACGCTGCCCCTGGTGCTCCGCGATCTGCCGGTAGACTATATGAGCTTCTCGGCCCACAAGATCGGAGGTCCGCAGGGGATTGGAGGCTTGTACGTCCGGCGGGGGGCGCCGCTTATGCCAAGACAGCATGGCGGACTTCAGGAGCGCGGCCGGCGGGCGGGCACGGAGAGTCTGGCTCATACCGCCGGGTTCGCCAGAGCCGTTGAACTGGTTGTACAAGGGCTGCCGGGTCATCATGAGCAGGCTCTGGAGCTCCGCAGAACACTGCTGGAAGAGCTGGACAAGCAGGTCGGAGCAGAGAGATATGTCGTCAACGGAAATGAACAGCATACGGTGCCTGGAATTCTGAATATCAGCTTCCCCGGGGCCAAGACAGATGTGCTGCTGATGAACCTGGACATGGAACGGATTGCGGCAGCCAGCGGCTCAGCCTGTACATCAGGATCTCTGGAAATCTCGCATGTTCTGCAGGCGATGAAGCTTCCGGAAGAACTTTTGAACTCTGCGATTCGCTTTAGTACAGGTTTGGGTAATACTAATGAAGAAATGCAGGTTGTGGCCCAGAAAGTTGGAACCGTTTTGAACCGGCTGCGTACAAAAGACTAGGTTTTCGTGCAGTCTGGCAGACGTTCGGGAGGTCTTTGGCCCATGGGACCCGTATGCAATACTTAAGGTGAGGGGACTTTGGATACCATGAAGCTTCAAGATATGATTGGCCTCACTGTATATGAAGTTGAAGAAGGTACGGAAGTCGGTGAAATAATCGACATTGGACTGGATTCAAACTGGAATATTACGGGTATTGAACTGGAAAGTAAATCTTTTTTTGGAAGGCTTGTGAAAGTTGTGGCATGGGATAATATTGCCGCTTATGGCGAAGATGCTGTCATGATCCGCAATAAAGAGTCGATTGTTAAGGTTGACGCTGACCATATATCCTACACTTTCCTCTTGGGAAAGAACAAATTGAAGGACAGGCAGGTGCTTACAGCATCGGGAACGGTGCTTGGGCGAATATCGGATGTTTATTTTGACCAAAAGTTGGGAAACACAATAGTAGCGCTGGAAATCAGTGACGGGCTTGTAACTGATTTGATCGAAGGCCGCAAATGGCTGCCTTGTTCTGAAGAGATGACTATCGGAGAGGATTCTGTACTGGTTCCCGCGATGAGTGAAGAACGGCTCCAAAATGCCATTAATATTGTTAACGGATAGGTGGAATGTATTATATGAAGTGTCCAAACTGCAACTCCAAGGATATCGGCAAGATCGGCTCCCACCAGTTCTATTGCTGGGGCTGTTTCATCGAACTAACGGTCAACGGCGAGAAAATGTCGGTGTATCAGGTTGAAGAGGATGGCACGCTCAGCTCGCTTGACGATCTGTTCTCGGGTGAAGAGGTTGCACAGGATTTCCCGCAAATCCACGCCTCCTCTTGAGCATTGCCTGATTCATAACCGGCTAACAGTTACATAGATTCGCCGTGCCCAAATACCGGGCGGCTCTTGAAGCCGTCCGGTATTTGGGCTTTTTGCCGTCTGCAAAACAACACTACGAAAGTTGCATCTTTGTTATAAGGGCTAAGGAATTGGTATGTCGTCTCCGGGACACGGACCCTATACTGAAATCGACTGGCACGGGGCCAGAATTCAACAAGGTTCTACACGAGGGGGAATATTCAGATGTACCGCAAAGGAATATCGAAGCTTCTGATTGCCGGATTGCTGCTGTCAGGAATTCAGCTTCCGGGAACTACAGGAATAGCGCAGGCAGATAACGGGAAAGACGCAGACAGGCTGTCTGCATGTACAGGACAGGCAGATGCAGCCCGGGCGGCAGGGTTCACCGATATGAAACAGCACTGGGCGTCGGCTGCAGTGAACAAGCTGTCAGCCGCAGGAATTCTGCAAGGGGACGAGGCAGGACAATTCAGACCGGGAAAAGCGGTCTCACGGGCAGAGATGGCCGCCATCATCAGCCGCGTGTTCCGTTATTCGGATTCGGGCAGCACTGTGTTCAGTGATGTAAGCGCTTCTTCCTGGTATGGCAAGGATGTAAGCCGCGTGAATGCCGCAGGCGTTATTCAAGGCTACGCGGACGGCCGGTTCCAGCCGGGATCGGCGGTCACCCGCCAGGAAGCTGTAACCATGCTGAGCCGGGCGTTCACGCTGGAGGCGGGCTCCCCGGGTGCGCTGGCTGCACAGTCAGATGCGGCAGTGGTCAGCGGCTATGCCCGGGAAGCCGTGAGTGCGATGCTGGACGCCGGTTACCTGCGCGGCGATGCGGACGGCAAGCTGAATCCCAAGGCGCAGATGACCCGGGCCGAGCTGGCCGAGCTGCTGAGCCGGATGGTCGGGTGGATCAGCTCAGGCGAGGGAAGCCAGAAGCTTGGAGCCGTGTCCGGCAATGTGATTGTCAACCGGGCGAATGTGCAGCTCGAAGGCGGCCCGGTCAGCGGCAATCTCTACGTCACAGCCGGAGCAGGGGAAGGGGAAGTCTCGTTCTCGGGCATTAAGGTGCAGGGAACGGCACATATCTCAGGAGGCGGTGACCATTCGGTGGTGTTCCGCCAATCTACCCTGGGACAGATCAAGCTGAATAAGCTTACCACCCTGGTAAGGATGGTACTGGAGGATGGCAGCACCGCAGCGCGCATTGAATTGCTTAAGCCGGCGAAGGTGGAGATCGGAGCGGGCTCACGCGCAGAGACTGTGCTCATTGGCGCAGGCGCTGCAGGATCAGAGATCGTGAGCCGGGGGCAGATCGGCCGGCTTGAGAACCAGGCAGATCGTGTGCTGCTCAACGGCCAGGCACTCAAGTCCGGCGAGACGCTTCGGGACTTGTCCGGCACGGGAGCTACAGCGCAGGCAAGTGCCAAGGCTACCACTGCCCCGGCCCAAGCGGGCGGCGGAAGTGCAGGCGGTGTCACACCAGCGCCAAGCTCAACACCTTCACCAGCGACGCCGGTGCCGACAGCGGCGCCTGCTACCACACCAACCCCAACGCCGGCCCCGACTCCGCCAACCCAGAACAATCCATGGGAGCTGGTGTGGAATGACGAATTCGACGGCCAGGCCATTGATGAGGGCAAATGGAATGTACAGGATACCGGCACGGTGTACAATAACGAGCTGGAATATTATCACCCGGACAACGCTTCGCTTACGACAGAGAGCGGGCAGAGCGTACTGGAGCTGGAAGCCCGGAAGCAGGCTTACGGCGGGAAGAATTATACTTCAGCCAAGCTGACCTCGAAGATGAAGGGCGACTGGACCTACGGCAAATTTACCGTGCGGGCCAAGCTGCCGGTTCAGCAGGGCATGTGGCCAGCCATCTGGATGATGCCAACCGATGACGAGACGCAGTATGGACCTTGGCCGGGAAGCGGCGAGATGGACATTATGGAATTGACGGGACCGGTTGCCGGCAAGGCAGAGGCGGATCTCTATCCAAGAACGGTCCATGGCTCGATTCACTACGACATTCCGCACGCATCCCAGACCAAAACCTATGTACTGCCGGAGGGCCAGACCTTCGCGGATGATTATCACGACTTCACGCTGGAATGGCTTCCGGGCCTGATCCGGTATTATGTGGACGATGAAATGTATTTTGAAACCAAAGACTGGGGAACGATGGCCAAAGGCCAGCCGGATTACTATACGTACCCTGCTCCGTTTGACCGGCCGTTCTATATGATTCTGAATCTGGCCGTGGGCGGCGACTGGCCGGGTGATCCGAAGGCCGACTTCAAGTCGGATAAGATGTATGTGGACTATGTAAGGGTCTACAAGTACAAGAACCTGGACCAATGGCCGGATGTAACAGGCAAGCGGCCGATCGATCCGGGGCACTCGGCCCCGCAGCGTCCTGCCCTGGCAGACGGGAATCAGATCTACAACGGGGACTTCAAGGGTACTGTAGCAGCCCAGGGTCAGCCGGAATATTGGGAATTAATTGAGAATGAAGGCGGGAGCGGAACAGCCTCCGTCATTGATGATCAGGATAAGGGAAAGGCGGTGAAGGTTGCCGTCCATGAGGCCGGCAAACAGAATTATTCCATTCAGCTTGCGCAGAAGCCGCTGCTGCTGGAGCGGGGCAAAGCCTATAAGGTAACCTTCGATGCCAAAGCGGATGCAGCCCGGCCGCTGATGAGCAAGCTGACCGAATTCGGCGGCGGATGGACGGCTTACTCCGGGGAGCGCAATTTCCAGCTTACACCGGACTGGCAGCCGTATGAGTACAGCTTCACAATGGCCAAGGCTTCGGACAATAATGCCCGCTTTGAATTCAATCTGGGTCTGAACAACATTTCCGCCTACTTCGCGAATGTAAGAGTGGTAGAGACAGAAGCACCGCCGGTAGTACGCACCCCGCTTGCTGACGGCAACCTGATCTATAACGGAGGCTTCGATCTGGGAGAAGCGCGGCTCGGATATTGGAGCTTTGCCGTTAGGCAGGGCTCGGAAGCAGCGGCGAAGGCCAATGTAACCAATACACTTGCCCTGCCGATGATGAAGCGGGAATTCCGGGCGGACGTGCAGAAGGCCGGAGGATCGCCGGAGGATGTGACGCTGACCCAGGCAGGAATTCCTGTGTCGGCGGCAGCCGTCTACCAGCTTGCCTTCGATGCGAGATCGGCCGAGGCGCAGCCGCTTGGCATTAAGCTGGCAAGCAGCGGTGGACAGACGGTCTATCCTGACGGAACCACCTTCACGTTGACACCGGAGTGGAAGAGTTATACAGCAGAAATTGAGCTGTCCGGCGGGTCCGGTACGGAAGCTGCATTATCGTTCCTTCTGGGCGCGGCTGCGGGACAGACCGAGCTTGACAATGTGCGTCTGGTACGGATGACCGATCCGCCAGTGCTCACTAACTACCTGCATCTGCGCGGAGACCAGTTCTGGAGCGCCTCAGGAACCGGCCTGATTCCGAGCGGTGAAGGAGGCAAGGATATCACGGATATGGATAAGGGCGACTATGTGGAATACAAGGTGGTACTGCCACAGGCAGGCAGCATTGTTCCGGTAACCCGTGTATCCAGTGTGCGCGCGGATTCGGAGCTTACCCTGTCCGTATTGGATGCCGGCAAGCAGAATGTGGTGACGGAATCTGTCTACAGCACGGCAGTAGGCGATACCGGAGGGCTTCAGTCCTACCGGGCGATCGTTGGAGCACCACTGGAGTTGCCTGCGGGAAGCTATTACATCCGTCTTGGCGGCAGCGGCTACAATCTGGCCTGGCTGGATCTGTCCCGCGAGCTGGTGGTGAACGGCAGCTTCAAGGACGCTTCCACCGACAACTGGACGCTATACAAGAAGGACTGGGATGACAATGACCCGGGGAAGAGCACTGTAATGAAGGCTGTGTATGGAGAACTGCAGGTTAGCCTCGGCGGAACTGGAACGGAGGCTTGGCATGCACAGGTGAAGCAACCGGGCATCCCGGTAGAGCAGGGCAAGAAATATCTGCTGCGCTTCGATGCGGATGCTTCGGTAGGCCGGGATATTAAAGCGCTGGTTCAGCATGACGGGACTGACGATGGCAACTGGACTCCTTATCTGGAACAGGAGCTGAGACTCAGCCAAGACGGCGGACACTATGAATATCTGTTCACTGCCCCGGCAACGGATCCCGCAGCGGTGCTCCAGTTCAGTCTGGGCAAGATCACCGAAGAGCTGGGAGCGCATACGGTCAACCTGAGCCATATCTCCTTGCTTCAGGTAAGCCCGGTGCTGGATGGTGAGGCTTACGGGGAGAATCTGATTCCAAACGGAGATTTCTCAGAGCCGCTTAAGGGCTGGAGCAGCTACTCCTCCGACAACGGGGAGTTAGCCATTGACAATGTGGATGGAGCGCTGCAGATCAAGGTGGGCTCCACCGGCACGAACACCTGGGACCGGCAGGTCTTTTATGAGGGAGTCGCTTACAACGAAGGTAATCATTATACACTTACCTTCAAGGCCAAGGCATCGGCTGAACGCAAAATGAATATCAGCATCGGCTGGCTGGATGTAGCAGACAATTACAACTGGCACGGGTATACGAGCAAAATTGTTGATCTGGGCAGTGAATATCAGGAATATACCGTAGAATTCGATGTTGCCGGAGGCAGCACCTCCATCGGCCGCATTTCCTTCGAGCTGGGGGATATCAAGGATGGCGGCACCGGGCATCTGACGGTGGACGTGGATGATATTGTGCTCACGAATAACGGGACAGCAGCTGCACCTTAAGCACCTTGAACATGCTTTGGATTTTGTTATTCAGGCTTACGATTTGGTATTTAGACTGGCCGCATACACTTCTATAATCATTACATGGAGAACGGGCAACCGTTCTTCATGCTTGTCCAGAACCTTCCCCAATTCTTCGGCCCAATGAGTATACATAACAGGGAATGAGTATCATCCAATAGAAAACAGGAAAAGAGGAGAACCATTCATGATGCTGAAATTCAATACCGCAAGAGCAGCGGCTGCTTCGCCTGAAGATATCCTGAGACAGGCATTCGCAGACCGGATAGACGAGGGCGGCCAGCTAAGCGCCGTCTTCACGGATTCCAGGTGCATCGGGGCTGTTGGCGTAGCGGGCCTTCCGCTTCGGCTGCCTGCCATTCAGGAGCTGCTTAAGCTCCCGGAGGTGGCAGCGCTGCTGCCGAAGGAGACTGGCGCATCGGCGCTGTTCACCGTGAATGATACAGGTACGGAGCTATCCCTGCATATCCGCCATGCCGGAAGACAGGAACAGGCAATAGCTATACCGGAGGCGGCTGCAAACGCGGCACTGGTGCAGCTTCAGGCTGCACCGGGCTGGGCTGGTGCCCTTAACGCTGAAGGCGAGCATGTGATTGACCTGCGTTCCCCCGTTCCGGGTCCGCACTTCGCGGTCAATCTGCTGCTGGGCAACCGGCTGGAGTTCCCTCATCCGCTCCAGACTACACCGAAGAGCGTGGTAGACCGCCTTGGCGGCGGCAGCTTCCGTTCCCATGCGGCTACCCAGGTGCTGGCGACCCGCTGGGATATGCGCCAGGAGGAGAACGGTTTCCCGGCCAACCGTCAATTCTATCTGTTCGAGGACGGGAAGCAGATCTTCTATTCCGCTGATCCGGGCGGAGAAGGCATTGAATCGGCGGTCTGCCGCCATTCACAGAATGTAACCATCATCACGTACCGCCTGTACGGCGGACTTGAGATTACGCGCACCATCTTCATTCTGCCGCATGCTGAGGGTCTGCCGCTGGCGACCGAGCTGCAGCGCGTTACGATTACGAACCATGGAGAGAGCAGCCGCCAGCTTCGTCTGGTGTACACGGGCATGTTCGGTTCGGCAGCACCGGGCGCTCTGTTCGAGGATGTGCTGTATAGCAATGTTATTATGCAAGGCGGCGTATTGCAGGACGCTGATGGTGCCGTGGCTGCAATCAGCCCTGACTACTACCCGGAAGGCGGGCGTCATGATCTGCGCTTCCACACGATGATCATCCACGGGGAAGACGGACCGGTGCTGCCCCGCGAATATTGCGTCAGCTACAATGAGTTCGTCGGCACCGGCTCGCTTCACCGCCCATCCGGCGCGCTGAAGCTAAGCAGCATTCTGCACCGCAAGGGGCCGGGCTTCTTCGCGGTAGCGGGGGAGATTCAGGTTGCTGCCGGAGCCACGGCAGCAGTTGACCAGCTGACGGGCCTTGTCTCCGACAAGAGCGGTGCATCCTGGAGCGATACGGTACTGGAGGAAGAGGTAGGTGCGCTGATCGCCCGCTTCACAAGCCGCAGCTCGGCGGAAGATGCCTTGGCGCAATCCCTGAAGTTCGTGCGGAATTACTCCAGGTTCCTGCAGGTATCCTCCGGGGACGCGGATTTCGACCAGTTCGTGAACCGTAATCTGCCTTTTCAGGTGCTCTACCAGAGCTTTGTCTCCCGTTCTTTCTGTCAGACCCAGAAGGGCTACCGGGAGATCGGCTTCCGTGAAATTCAGGATATGTATGCCTCGATGTATTATTTCGTCGGGATGGGCCGGGGCGGTCTCGTCAAGAGCCTGCTGAAAGAATGGACCAGCATGGTCTTCGAGCTGGGGTATGCGTATCACAATTTCTTCTGGGCCGGCAAAGAGCCGGGCAAATGGTCCGATGATGCGCTATGGCTGATCCAGGCTGTCTACCGTTATGTCATGCTGACCGGAGATTCGGAGTTCCTCGATGAGTCTTGTCCGGTAGCAGGCACGGACACAGAACGGCCGGTATTCGAGACCCTGAGGGCCATTATTGTCTATTCCGGACAGATCTCGATCGGACGCCACGGCCTGCCGCTGCTCGACTTCGCAGACTGGAACGACTGTCTGAAGCTCGATGACACCTACCTGAACGGCCCGGCCAAGGAAGCACTCTACCGGAAGCAGCTGGAGGCTGGCGGTGTCTTCGGGGATTCGCTGGAGAGTGATTATTCCGAGAGCGTCATGAATGCCTTCCTGCTGAAGGTGGCGGTCGATGAATTGTCCGCCCTGGCCGCCCGCAAAGGCGAGCAGGCGTATGCAGATGAGCTGACCGGCTTCGGAGTCAAGCTGCGCGCACGCATCCAGGAGCATGCCTGGAAGGGGGATTTCTTCGCCCGTGTGCTGTTTAACCGCTATGCGAACGGAGAATACACGTATCTCGGCGCTGCCGGGGACGGGATGTCCTCCGATCCTGCGAAGGACGGCTCGTACTTCCTGAATTCGTTCAGCTGGAGCATTCTGGCGGGCTGTGCAGATGAGAATCAGATCGCGGTGATGCTGGACACCATGAAGGCGCATCTGATGACGCCTTACGGCATGAAGCTGGTCTCGCCGGTGGCGCTGGGCCGGGTATCCACGCACACGGCATCGGATGAATACTTCCCGGGTGACCGTGAGAACGGCGGCGTATTCAAGCATGCCTGCATGATGGCTGCTGCGGCTATGTTCAAGGGGGCCAAGGAAGTATCCAGCCCGGATCTGGCAGCAGAGCTCTGCCGCCTGGGTTACTGGCTGCTGGACCGGATTATGCCGTTCAAGACGATGGATGATCCGTTTGCCGTCTGCGGGAATCCGCGGTTCTGCACCCAATACAACAACAGCGAGACTGGTGAGAACATCGGTCCGATGCTTAGCGGCACCTCGACCTGGCTCACCCTCTCGCTGATGGAAGCGCTGGGTATTGAATATACGGAGCAGGGCATAGCCCTGAGTCCGGTGCTGCGGGAAGAGCAGACGGAGCTTACCTACACCTTGAAGCTTGGCAGCTCCTCCTACAGGATTCAGGTCCTTAAGCCGGAGGGCTTCCACCGCATGCAGGATGGGGCGGCCCGCCTGATGCTGGACGGCCGGGTACTGGAGGACGGCTTGGTACCGGCCGTAGATGACGGCTTCGCCCATGAGGTAGAGCTTACCTTCGCAGGCTGACGGAATTACAGCGCCCGGTCACGGTATTCATGCGGGGTCATCCCCGCATATTCCTTGAAGAGCTTGATGAAATAGTGGGCGTTGGAGTACCCGAGCTCCGAGGAAACTTCATAAATTTTGAGCGGCGTATGGATAAGCAGATACGCCGCTTTTTCCATCTTTACCTGACTGATGTAGTCGCTGATCCGCTTGCCGGTCTCCAGCTTGTACATTTTGGAGAGATAGACCGGATGCATCTGGACATGGTCGGCGATGGCCTGTAGGGAGACATAGTGCAGATTGCGGTTGATATACTCATGTACCTTGCGGATCAGCACGGTCCGGCTGTTCCGCCGTTCGGAATCCGTATGCTCTCTCAGCAGAAGGATAACCTCCATGGCCCACTCCCGCAGCTTGTCCGGCGTCTGAAAGGGAGCCTGCTCCAGCAGCGGATTGCCGACAATCTCGCTCAGCAGCTTGTTATTCTTGTGGGCGAAGTAATAGAAGGCCGTCTCCAAGTGCAGACGGGCTTCCTGGATATGCTCCAGTGACCGCTCGGGACTGTGGATCAGCTCCGATACGATAGCGTTCAGCTTATCTTCAATGCCCTGCCAGTTGTTCGCTTCGAACATGTGGAACAGCAGCGGAGGCTCATACAGCGGCTGGAGAATCTCCACGGGCTGGGAGCTGCTGTTATCCGTAGTATCGAGATAGATGCCGGTCTCGCTCCCGATATGCTGGCGGATGGCCGAGATGGCGGATTGATAGAGAGTGTAGACCTGATCCGGGAAGTCTCCCCAGCCGGTGGTCACCACGGACAGGCCGCCTCCCATCAGGGTACTGACATGATTCTGCAGCTGATAGGCAGCCTGGGCCACCTCATTTCCCGGATTGCCGCCATGTTCAAGATCCTCCCTGGGCTGCAGCAGGAATACGAGATAGTCATGCACATCCTTGCAGGACCAGATCAGGAACCGGTCCTGGAACAGCTCCTGGGCGATATTAATGATTGCATATTCAAACAGCAGCATGCTGTGCATATCCTGGCGGCGGAAGAATTCCTCGGGACGGACCACGGCCAGACAGACCGGCTGTCCGGCCCTGAACGGCAGGTCGAACTGGTCCAGCCGCTCCTGAAGCTGCGGCCCGGGCAGCTTCCGTCCCTGCAGCAGCTCCCCGAGCAGGCGGTCCCGCAGAATGGGCAGATGCTCGCGGAAGGTCTGCATCGTCCGCTGGTGGGAGGACCAGGCCTCCCAGTCACTGCGCAGCTTCTCCTGCAGCTTACCGATGACGGCGATCAGCTGGTCATTGGCTATCGGCTTAAGCAGATAGGCACTGGCCTGCTCCTCAATGGCCTTGCGGGCATATTCAAACTCCGCATAGCCGGTCAGCATGACCACCCGGATATGCTTCCAGCGCTTGCGGATGGCGGCAATCAGCTCGGTGCCGGACAGCTCCGGCATATTGATATCTGTGACTACAATATCGATGGGATGACGCTGGAGCAGCTCCAGCGCCTCATACCCGGAATAAGCCTTGTGGACCTGTCCGAAGCCCATCTCCGCCCAGGGAATCGAAATGGACAGATCATCGACCACATAGGGTTCATCGTCAACCAATAGAATTTGGTGCATCAGGTTCCTCTTTCTTCTCCATACGGAGAGTTGTTATTAGACCGCCTTCCGGTGAAGGGGCAATCATCAGGCCGGAAGCCTCGCCGTAATGTAATTTGAGACGCTGCTGGACATTCCATAGCCCGCAGCCTCCATCCTCACGCGTAGTTTCGTTGATACGCGCCTGAAGTGCGGCAATGGCTTCCTCTGTCATCCCGGCGCCGTTGTCCTCGACGGTAATGAGAATGGCTTCCTCGGTATGGCGGCCGGTGATCCGGATGGAGCCCGGGCCGATTTTTCGCTCAATGCCATGAATGATACTATTCTCTACTAGCGGCTGAATCAGCAGCCGCGGAATGTGCAGGTCCAGCAGTTCGCTCTCCATATCCATCTCGTAGCAGATACGCTGCTTCCGCAGGTTCTGGATCTTCAGGTAATTCTCCAGCAGCTTCAGCTCATCCTGAAGGGTGGTGAGGGAATGATCGACCCTGGTGATATAGCGGTAATATTCGCCTAAGCTGAGTGCCATCGCCTCCACGGACTCGGTATCTCCTATGGCAGCCTTGCTCTTGATGAAGAACAGGCAGTTGTAAAGGAAATGCGGATTGATCTGTGATTGAAGCTGCTTCAGATGGGCATCCTTGGCCCGGAGCTGCTCCAGATAGACCTGCTCGATCAGCGACTGAATTTTCTCGGCCATGTCATTAAATTCTTCATTAAGCAGCGTGAACTCCGGGTTGGTCCGGGTATGGATACGGGTAGACCAGCGCCCTTCCTTCATCCGGTTGAGCGAACGCAGCAGAAGGCTCACCGGACGCTGCACCTGGCGGTAGAGCTGCAAGGAGAAAAGCAGGCTCATCACCAGCAGGATAGCCGATCCTGTCAGGAAGGAAGAGCGGCTGCTGCGGATCGGCTCAAGAATCTCCTTCAGCGGTGAATAATGCACGACCTGCCAGTCGATGGCCGAGGAGGGCACCGAGCTGACCAGGAAGCTGCCCTGCTTAAGATCGAAGATGTCGGAGGTACTCTTCCCGGCCGTGATATTCAGTGCCGCGGTGACCTGCTCCGCCATCTGCCGGTCCGAACTCCGCGAGAGGATGACGCCGAATGACGGATGGTACAGGAAGGTGTCCCCCGTGTTCTGCGACTGGTAGGCATCGAACATCCGTTCAATATTGGAGACTGGTAAATACATGGACATCAGCAGCTGCGCCTCGCGCGGCTGGCTTGTTGCCTGGGCAGGGTCCGATAAGAGCAGCCGGAAGCCTGCCTCCGCGCCGGCCCGATCCTCCGAGATATACTCCCAGCCCGCCGGGAGCGGCTTGTGCAGGACAGAGACATCGAAGGACAGCGAGGAATCCGAGCCCAAGGTCTCCCCGCTGAAGGGCTTGTACAAGACAATCCGGTTCTCCCACGTACTGGAGCTGGTCTGGAGGGACAGCTTCTCAAGCACCGTCATAATCGTCTGGGCGGGATCAATAAGATGGCCCAGCTGCGTAATCTGCTCATAATCGCGGATGGTGGGGTCTCGCTGCAGGGCATACATGCTGCCTGCCAGCTGGTTGATGTTGTTATCCATCTGCTGGGTCAGAAATTCCAGATGATTCAGGTCGGTGGTTTTGATCTGACTTGTAATGACTCCGACATCCTTACGGTAGGATGATCCGTAGAATAAGAGTGTGGCGGCAATCAGCGAGAGCAGGATTGCCACCATTTTAATGAACAGGTTGGGACGCCATGCCACCATAAAGATCATCCTTTGCAAGACATTTGCTGTAATATGGAGAAGTGTATCATAAGATTATGAACTCTACGAAAAGCAGGTGGTTACATGAAAGTCCGTTCACCGCTGTTCCTGCTGCTCCTGATGCTCCTGATGTTGTCGGGCTGCTCCTGGGACAGCACCGAATATAGTCAGCCGCCCGCTTCACCGCAGAGTACAGCCCCTTACTTCGATGTTAAGGAAGGCAAATATGATCCTCCGGTAGACCTGTATACCGTAGGCTCCGTGAACCCCAATCTGAACTTTATCAAAGGGGAGAGCCTGGAGCATAACGTACATACGGCCTGGGCCGAGAAGCGGCTTGGCATCCGCATCCGTTATCTCTGGACGATCTCCGGGACCTCAGAGACTTACGCCAACAAGCTGAGGCTGGAGCTGGCCAAGGGCAATATGCCCGACATCGTAACGACCAGAGATGCCGCTATTATCCAGGAGCTGATTGATTCAGGGCAATTCATGGAAGTTGGCGACCTGTTCGAGCAGCATGCGTCCGAGGTGTGGAAGAAGGCTGTTGCCGAGGATGCTTCGGCATGGAACCCCTTCATGCGCGGCGCGCACCGGTATGCCATTCCCATTATGGATTATGAATATAACTCCGATCCGCTGCTCTGGGTCCGCCAGGATTGGCTGGACAAGCTTCATCTGAAAGCCCCGCAGACCCTGGATGAGCTGGAGCAGGTCATGGATGCCTTCGTCAACCGGGACCCGGACGGCAACGGAATCAAGGATACCTACGGCCTGTCGGTCGGATTCCGCAACGGCCCCAGCACTTGGATGGGAGACAGCAGCTGGGTGTTCGGCGCCTACGGTACGGTTCCTGAGCAGTGGAACCGCCGGAGTGACGGCACTCTGGAATACGGCTCCATCCAGCCCGGGGCAAGGAAGGCTGTCCATCTCATGAAGCAATGGGTACAGCGCGGTTATCTGAGCGCTGACAGCGCTTGGCTGGACGAAGAGGGAGCAGCGAACCAGTTCATCTCCGGCAAGGCAGGCATCATTGCCGGACCCTACTGGATGCGCGGCTGGCCGCTGTCCTCCCTGACCAAGAGTGACGCTGAGGCGCACATCCGGGCAATTGCCATCCCTTCGGGGCCAGGTGGGCTCACCATGAGAAGAGGGACCCTGCCTGTCAATGGTGCCATTCTGATTAATAAGCAGATGAAGCACCCTGAAATCTTTTTTACGTATCAGAATTATTTGTTCGATTCATACGCTACCTCGACCGGCGAGTTCGCCCATGGCCTTGCAGAGGGCTATGACTGGTCCATGGCGGGCGGCCAGCCGAGCGCCCAATCTTCGGCGCTGCCGCTGGGCGGCATCCGGGTAGCCTCGTACACGCTAACCTTCGACGGGGCCCGGATTCCCTCCGGGGTCATCCGGGAGATTCCGAAGGACATTGCCCCTGTGCTGCTGGGCCAGAAGGAGGCTTCCCGAAAGGAGCAGTTCACGGGACCTCCGACAGCGACGATGAAGCGTGACGGCGAGCTGCTGAAGAAGCTGGAGCAGAAAAGCTTCATCAAAATTATCTTCGCGGACAGCCCGCTTGAAGAATTCGACGAATTCGTGCACAAGTGGAACACCTACGGCGGACTTACCGAAACCATGGAAGTCAATGCCTGGGACCGCAGCAGCCGCTAAATACCGCAGGGACAAGAAACCGCCTCTATAATAAGGCGGTTTCTTGTCGTAGATACGCTTGGGTGCTTCTGCCTATTTGCCTGGCGGCGGCCCCACCCGAATCTGTTCCTCCTGTGCTGTATTCTTGCTATATATCGTACAGAAGGACGGCAGCAGCCGCCATACCAATGTGGCGATTGGAATAACAAATATTGAAGATGAGCCGCCATGGTCCGCATAGACAAAAGGACCCCGGCGGATGCCGCTTGCGCACCGCCGGGGTCCATCTCCTGCCTGCAAGTTAGTTGCCTGTGAATTTCAGCCAATCGTAATAGGCGTACAGCGGGTTTGCCCCGTTATAGGAACCGAGCCAGGAATCCACACCCGTTCCGTTCCAGAGGTTCATCATGATTTTACCGGGCCGGGAGGGGATGTTGCTGGTGGCCGTATGCTTCAAGACCCCGTCTACATACCATTTAATATAACCCGGCTGCCAGTCGAAGGCGTACGTATGATAGCTCTGGGAAGCATCGAAGCCGAGATTGACAATCTTCTCGTGACCGCCAACACCATTGGTGTAATAGTTGAACTGGACCTTGGTGGTGTCCTTGCCGAGGAACTCAATATCGATCTCGTCCCAAGGCGTGCCGTCTGAAGGCCCGGTGTAGGTGAAGAAGGAGGAGACAATCCCGCTGTTCTTGGCCGGCTTCATACTGACCTCGTATTTGCCGTAGCCGTACTTGTACACAGAGCGGTACTCCGCGCCGTCAAATTTATTATTGCTGGGACTGGTCAGGGCCAGACGAAGCTGTCCGCCACTGGTGAAAGAGATGTTATTCGCACGCCAGGTACAGTTGAACATGGAGCCATTCGAGTAGCCGTCTGCTTTTTGCCAGGTTGCGGGGTTGAAGTAGGTCAGTGGCTCATCAAAGACGGTGGCCGCCGAAACGGACGGAGCTCCTGTCAGCAGACCGGCAAGCAGCAGGGTCATCCCTGCACCGAATAGCTTGTGTAGCGTTCTCCTCATATACAATACCCTCCTCAATAATGTAAGCGTTTTACACTATGATTGTAGCGAACCTTGAGCCCGGCCACTATACCAACCTGCGAACTGAAATAACAAAAAACCAATTTTTTGCAGAGCGGAGTATTTCATTCCCCTCCCACACATACTAATATGCATGATGGTTAAGGGCTGTACACGTTCAGGAGGGAGATTATGGAGGAGTGGTTCCGCAGTAAATGGCTCCGCTGGATGATCGGCGTGCTGCTCTCACTGATTATTCTATATTTCGTCTGGCTGCTCCGTCCGATGCTGAATGGGGTATTCCTGTTTCTAAAAGCGATCCTGGCCCCGTTCCTGGCTGCCATGATTATCTCATATGTACTGAATCCGGTGGTCACTATGCTCTCCCGGAGAAAAATGCCGCGCAGCGTAGCCGTCCTGCTGATCTATGCGGTGTTTCTGACCTCGCTTGCGGTGATTCTGATCAATCTGATCCCGATGTTCATTGAACAGCTGGAGGAGCTTAACGAGCATTTGCCGGAGATGACGCTGCACGCGCAGGGGCTGATGAAGGGCATGAATTCCAGACTGATTCCGCCCGGGGTGGAGACGGGAATGAATAACTGGTTCTATCAGCTGGAGAACCGCCTGGCCGAAGGCATCTCCCACTTCCTTAATAATATCGCTTCGACCATTGGCGTGCTGTTCAACGCATTCATTGTGCCTTTTCTCGTGTTCTATATTCTGAAGGACTTCGAGGTATTCGAACGGATGGTGGTATCCTGTCTGCCCCGTTCGCGCCGCAAGTCGATTGTGATGCTGTTAAAAGACATTGATGAAGCGCTCGGCAACTATATCCGCGGGCAGTTTCTCGTCTGCATCATCATCGGCGTGCTCGCTTATATCGGCTACGCGATTATCGGCATGCCTTATGCGCTGTTGTTCGCCTGTGTTGTCGCAGTATTCAACATTATTCCTTATATGGGTCCGTTTCTGGGGGCGGCCCCGGCCATTATAATGGCCTCAACCTTGTCGTGGCGCCTTGTCCTGCTGGTGGCGGTGGTGAATACCCTGTGCCAAATGCTGGAGAGCAACGTGATCTCTCCGCAGGTTGTAGGGCGGAAGCTGCATCTGCATCCGCTGCTGATCATCTTCGCGCTGCTGGTCGGCGGGGAGATTGCCGGAATGATCGGACTGATTCTGGCCGTTCCTTTCTTCGCTGCCGCCAAGGTGGTCATTCAGCATATCATCGGCTATTATATCCGCAGAAGGCCGGCATAAAGCAGCCGTAATTCATCCCGTCACATGCAGGAACAAGGGGACTTGCGGCTACTTCGGGTGAAAGGATTGACGGTACATGTATCTTTTGGTTATAATGTGGTGAATATTACGATAAGAAGAGTCATCATAGCAGTGCGATGAAGAGGAGTATTAATTCGTGAGACCGTTATTGCAGAGAGCCGGCACCCCAGGTGCGAGCCGGTTAACGGACCGCAGTGAACTCACCTCCGAGTAATGGCGCGAGCCGCAGGTTCCTTAGAGGGACCGGCGAGTGAACCGCCGTCGCCTCACCCCCGATACAGGGTGTCAAAGTGAGTGCCGGACAAAGAATGTCCGCCGCTAACTAGGGTGGTACCACGGGAATTCATACCTCTCGTCCCTAGCGATTATACGCTAGGGATGGGAGGTTTTTTTGTGGTTAACCTGGGGGAACGGCGTGTCCTGAGCTGGCCCGAGCGATTATGTTGACTCGCTCCGGCTCCCGGCCCGGCGAATCATGGGCGGGTACATGGCCTTGCCGTGGCTTTTACGGCCCGGCGAATCATGGGCGGCTCTTGGGTTTTGCTGTTGCACTGGGCAAGTGAATTGGTTATTACAGATTTATGTAAATATAAAGGAACGGAAAGAAATTTTGGAGCTGTAGCAACGTTAGTGGCCGCCTTTATACTCGGATTTCTACCTGGAAGCTTATAATTCAGAAATCCGAGTATAACAGCGGGCGGAAGCCCAAAACTTTCTGCAGTGACCCTTATTTACAGTATTTTTTTACAATAGAGTTACCTAATACAGCAACACTCCAAGGAGGAGCACAAGATGAGCGACAATATTGGATACCGCGCCCAGACCATCGAGCCGAAATGGCAGAAATTCTGGGACGAGAACAAGACCTTTAAGACAAGTGAAGAATCAGGCAAGCCGAAATTCTACGCCCTGGATATGTTCCCGTATCCTTCCGGCGCAGGGCTGCACGTAGGCCATCCGGAAGGCTATACCGCCACCGACATCGTGTCCCGCTTCAAACGGATGCGCGGCTACAACGTGCTGCACCCGATGGGCTGGGATGCCTTCGGACTTCCGGCAGAGCAGTATGCAATGGATACCGGCCAGCATCCGCGTGACATTACCTTCAAGAACATTGACAATTTCCGCCGCCAGATCAAGTCGCTGGGCTTCTCCTACGACTGGGACCGTGAGATCAGTACGACCGATCCGGGGTACTACAAGTGGACGCAGTGGATTTTCATCCAGCTGTACAATCGTGGACTGGCTTATGTGGCCGAAGTATCGGTGAACTGGTGCGAGGCGCTGGGAACCGTTCTGGCGAATGAAGAAGTCATCGACGGCAAAAGCGAGCGCGGCGGCCATCCCGTGGTCCGCAGACCAATGCGCCAGTGGATTCTGAAGATTACCGAATACGCCGACCGCCTGCTGGAGGATCTGGAGGAGCTGGACTGGGAAGAGAGCATCAAGGATATGCAGCGCAACTGGATCGGCAAATCGACCGGTGCTGAGGTGACCTTTGCGATTGAGGGGCATGAGGCTGTGCTTGAAGTGTTCACTACCCGTCCCGATACCCTGTTCGGAGCAAGCTATTGCGTACTGGCACCGGAGCATAAGCTGGTGGATGCCATCACCACGGATGAGCAGAAGGCAGCCGTTGCCGAATACCGCGACAAGGCTTCCCGCAAGAGCGATCTGGAACGCACGGATCTGGCTAAGGAGAAAAGCGGTGTATTCACCGGCGCGTATGCAATTAATCCGGTGAACGGTGCGCAGGTGCCGATCTGGATTGCCGACTACGTGCTGGCCGGCTACGGAACCGGAGCAATTATGGCCGTTCCGGGCCATGATGCCCGCGACTGGGAATTCGCCAAGCAGTTCGGCCTGAACATCATCGAAGTGGTGCAGGGCGGCAATATCGAAGAAGAAGCCTACTCCGGCGACGGTCCGCATGTCAATTCGGGATTCCTCGACGGTCTGTCCAATACTGAAGCGATGGCTCAGATGATCGCCTGGCTGGAAGAGAAGGGCAGCGGTAAGGGCAAAGTAACCTACCGCCTGCGGGACTGGCTGTTCAGCCGCCAGCGTTACTGGGGCGAGCCGATTCCGATTCTGCACCTGGAAGACGGCACGATGAAGACTGTGCCTGTGGATCAGCTGCCGCTGGTTCTGCCGGATGTGGATGCTATCAAGCCTTCGGGCACCGGGGAATCTCCGCTGGCAAATGTGACCGAGTGGGTCGAGACGGTTGATCCCGAGACCGGCATGAAAGCCCGCCGCGAGACCAACACCATGCCGCAATGGGCCGGCAGCTGCTGGTACTACCTGCGTTATATCGATCCGCACAACGATCAGGAGCTGTGTTCACCGGAGAAGCAGAAGGAATGGCTGCCGGTTGACCTGTACATCGGCGGAGCCGAGCATGCGGTGCTTCACCTGCTGTATGCCCGCTTCTGGCATAAGGTACTCTATGATATCGGCGTAGTCGATACCAAGGAGCCGTTCCACAAGCTGGTCAACCAGGGAATGATCCTGGGGAACAACAACGAGAAGATGAGTAAATCGCGCGGTAATGTCATTAACCCGGATGAGATCGTGGAAGCTTACGGGGCAGATACCCTGCGCGTCTATGAGATGTTCATGGGGCCGCTGGAGGCCACCAAGCCTTGGAACGAGAAGGGTGTCGAAGGCATTCACCGCTTCCTCTCCCGCGTATGGCGCCTGTTCGTGAATGAAGACGGCAGCCTCAGCGCGAAGATTACAGAGGGCGGCGGCACGGATGAATTCAAACGCACCTGGCACAAGACGCTGAAGAAGGTAACCGAAGACTTCGAGCATCTGCGTTTCAATACGGCAATCAGCCAGCTGATGATTTTCATCAATGACGCTTACAAGCAGGAGAGCCTGTCTAAGGAAGCGGCAGAACAGTTCGTACAGATGCTGTCCCCGCTGGCACCGCATATTGCCGAAGAGCTGTGGGAGCTGCTGGGCCATGAAGGAAGTATCAGCTATGTCGCCTGGCCATCCTATGATGAAGCTTGGACCGTAGATGCTGAGGTTGAGATCGTGGTGCAGGTCAACGGTAAAATCGTCCAGCGCGCGCTGATTCCGGCGGATATGGGCCAGCAGGAGATGCAGGACCACGCCCTGGCCCTGCCGAATGTGAAGGCGGCCGTCGAAGGCAAAACCGTACGCAAAATCATTGCCGTTCCCGGCAAGCTGGTAAATATCGTAGTGGGTTAAGCGAAGAACGCAATTCTGCCCGCAGCAACGGAGGTTTCCGTGCTGCGGGCTTTCTTGGTTTCAGGGCGGCCTGTGAAGCGTGACGACTGCCAGCATGGGAAGGGACAGGGCCAAGGCAGGGGGCAGGATGCCTTAGCGGTCTATCCGGCTCTGGGCAATGCTGCCGAGTCCGAACAGCTCGTCGAGCTTTTCCACATCCTCATCGTATTTGTCGTGTGTGGTAGTGATCAGGCGTTCGAATACCCCCTCCAGACTGGTCTGCAAGTGATTCAGGGCTTGCGCGGTAATACCCCCACGGACGGCTACCCGTTCCTGCAGCTCCTGCGGGGTGAACGAGCCTTCGGTCAACAGCTTACCCGTACCCAGCAGCATCTCCCCTGCGAGCCGGGTGACCAGGGCTTCGTCGATGCCGGTTGCTTCTACAGCCGCTTCAATCCACCGCTCCAGGAAATAGCTCAGAAAGGCCGGACCGCAGCTGGAGAAATCCGAGGCAATCCGCGTATGATTCTCAGGAATTTCCTCCGGAACACCAATGCAGGAGAATAACTGGAGCAGCAGCAGCCTGTCTTTTTTATTTAATCGGCTACCGAAGATGCACAGCGAGCTCCCGCCTCGGACGGAATGGGTGATGCTGGGAATGATTTTGGCGACCTTGGAGGGCAGGGCCGATTCCAGATGGTAGAGCTGCACAGGGCTTGTAATCGATACAACGATCTGGTCGCTGCGCAGATAAGGGGCGATCTCATCGGTTACCCGCTTGAACTGCAAAGGCTTGACACACAGGAACACCAGGTCGCTCTCCGAGGCGGCTTCGATGTTGCCGGAGCATATCGTAATTCCGGGATGAAGCTTCTTCAGCTCCATCAGCCTGCCCGGGCTGCGGTTGCTGGCCATCACATCACATGGCTCAAGGGCTCCCGACCGAAGGAAGGTGTCGATCAGCAGACTTCCCATGCTGCCTGTTCCGATAAATCCCACTTTCATCCTGTGGTACCTCCTTTCTTATGCTGCTGGCTTACAGTGATACTCTTCGTTATATGTATGCAGGCCAGACTTGGACACATGACAGGTATTCATCACAGTTTTGAATAAAATTCCAGTTTATTGAGGGAGGACAACCTGATGGATAAAAGATTGATCATCTGCGCCATCACCGCCGCGCTGCTGGGCGGCGGCCTGGTATGGGCCGCAGACCATAGAGCACAGGACGCCGGCATTGCCGGATGGTCTACACTGAACGCCGGAATGGCGCAGGCGCTGGGTGTAGCGGCTGAAGGTGAGGGTGGCAGTGCAGCCGCCGGGGCTAATGACGGGAGTACGGTTGGTGCGGCAGGGAGCAGAGCGGAAGGTGGCGAGGTACCGGGTGGCGGTACGGCAGGGAGTGGAGTAACTGGAGGGAGTGCGGCGGGGGACGGGGCAGTTGGCTGGAGTGTTGCAGGTGCGGCGGGTAGTGGAGAGGCAGGTGGCGAGGTAGCTGGTGGCGGTACGGCGGGTAGTGGAGTAACTGGCAACGCAGTCACGGGTGGTGCAACAGTGGACACAGGAGCTGGCGGGAGTGTGACTGGTAATGGAGTTGCTGGTGCGAATGTTGTAGGCGAAGCGGGTAGCGGAGTTATTGGCGGTGCGGCCACCGGTGATGGAACAGCTGGAACTGGTGGAGCCGCTGGCACTGCAGCCCCGGCAGCGGCTGACGGCCGGATCAATGTGAATAAAGCCGATGCCAAAGCCCTTATGGATCTGCCGGGCATCGGGGAGAAGAAAGCACAGGCAATTATCGACTACCGCACTAGTAAGGGAGCCTTCCGCAGCGTGAAGGAGTTGGGCAAGGTGAAGGGCATCGGCCCCAAGCTGCTGGAGAAGCTGAAGCCGCTGGTGGCATTTTAAGGCCGCCGTCCCGAATGTCTCCGTCTCCGAACAACCCGTCTGTCGGGGAAGCAGTTGGATTTCCTCCACTTAATAAATCTTAAATGCTACCTTGACGAACAGTAAGTGGATTTAGGGCATCTAATTTGGTCCGAATGCGCTGAATCAGCGATTTGTAACGAATTAAGTGTCGTTTTTCCAACTACTAGCTTACATTCGGCGCTTTTACCAGTAACAGTTGTAGTTTTTCCACTTAGCGGGCTCCATACTGAGCATGGACAGAGGCACAGTAAGCTGCAATTGCACTCAGTACATTAGATTAGCCCACAATCCGCCTGATAACTGAAGCTGCTGCACTTCGTACATTAGAATTTTGCAAAAGAGGTTCTTTGGAGACTAAATGAAAGAATCAATTGTATGAAGTGCAGCAGAACGTTACTTAGGCGCTGAGAATGCAATTTCTACTGTATGAAGTGCAATCACACCCCACTCTACGGATGAACAAATGAGGTGTAGAAGTGGCGGGACGGGAGATCTAAGCGAGAGATAGGCGAAATGTAGGTTGTTGCGGGCTATCAATATCCTAGTGAAAACGCAGCCGGGTATGCTACAATAATGAACAACTATTGAAGAGAAAGTGGAGATTACTGATGACTGTGGCTTACCGCAAGAACTGGGATACATACTTCATGGATATTGCCTGCATGGTCTCCACCCGTTCGCGCTGTCCCCGCCGCCATGTCGGCGCGGTGCTGGTGCAGGGGAAGAAGCTGCTGGGTACGGCCTATAACGGTGCGCCGATGGGCGTTCCTGACTGCTCGGAAGCAGGCTGTATGGTCTCTGAGCAATACGAGCGTGAGATGATAGACGGTGTAGAGACAATGGTCAAAAAGCAGCGCTGCATCCGCACGATCCATGCCGAGCAGAATCTGCTGCTGTTCACAGACCGGAGCGACCGGGAAGGCAGTACAGTCTATGTGACGGATGAACCCTGCTGGACCTGTGCCAATATGCTGGCTAACAGCGGGATCGTGGAGATTGTCTACCTGCGTCCTTACAAGAAAGACATGGAAAAGGTACAGGCGATGCTCTCCTCCAAAGGCATTGTGTTCCGTCAACTGGAGAACTATGAGCCGCCTAAAGAAACGATGATTTCGGTATCTGAATAAGCAGCACCTACGGATGGGCTGACGGGCTTAACATAGTTGGCTGAACGAGACGCGAAAAGAATAGTGACGGGCTTCAGGGGAAGAACCTCTGTACACGCATTTGTATGCGTATGCAGGGGTTCTTTGGCGTCTAGTGCTAATTAGGAAGGAGAGATGATTATGAACAGAAGGCCGCTCTTAAGCTTTACGGTCTGCTGGGTAGCGGGAAGTGCCGCAGGATGTTTGTTCTCTGGCCGCAGTCTGCTGTTCTGCCTCACAGGGCTATTGTTGCTGCCTGTAGTCTGGGCGGTGAGCGGCGGAATACGCTGGAGGACGGCTGGGGTGTTGGTGACAGCACTGATTGTGGCAGCCTTATACTGGAAATACAGCGAGGTACGCAATGTGAGTCTGCTGCCTGAGGTGTTGGGGCAACCGGTGAGCGAACTGAATGAAGCATATATAACAGCCGCAGGCGTTATCGCTTCTCCGGTAGAGCGGGACGGGGACCGGGTTGATTTTGTCGTGAAGCTGTCTGGGATCAGGCTGCATCAGGGGGAGCTGGCCGCCGCAGCGGGAACGGAAGGCGAAGTGCAGGCCGAAGTGAATTCGGGTGATACGGCAAAGACAGGCGCAGAGCGTGCGTTGGAGAGGAGTGCTGAAGGTGAACGTGTAACCGTACAAATCAAGCTCCAGGAGGAGAGTGAGATCGCTGAGGCTGCCTTGTGGCAGCGGGGAGACCGGGTGGTCATTGAGGGGGAATTGATACAACCGCAGATAGCGCGCAACTTCGGCGGATTCGACTACCGTGCCTATCTGCTCACCCAAAAGATTCACTGGCTGCTCAAAGGAACGGGAACAGCCAGTGTAACGGTTAACCCCCAAGTCTCGTGGGAGCCGTCCACTATTCTACGCTGGAATGATCGGGCACGCTCAATGCTCGGTGCAGAAATGAGCCGCTTATTTCAGGAGCCTCATGCGGGTTATATGAAGGGCCTCGTCATTGGTATCCAAAAGGAACTGGACCCGGAGACCTTCAGACAGTTCTCGCAGCTCGGGCTTACCCATATCCTGGCCATCTCGGGGATGCATGTGGCGGTGTACGTCGGAGTGATCCTTGTTCTCTTGCGCCGCTGCCGCTTAACCAGAGAAACCGCACTGACGGTGACCCTGCTGCTGGTGCCGGTCTATGTGCTGCTGTCCGGGGCCGGACCGTCCGTGATCCGCGCCGGGATCATGAGCATGATTGCCCTGCTGGCGGCAAGGCTGGGCATGCTCAAGGATGGACTGAACATTCTGGCTGCATCCGCTCTGATGATGTTGGTCTGGAACCCTTATCTGCTGCTTAGTATCAGTTTTCAGCTGTCTTTTCTGGTGACGGCAGGACTCATGGTGTACACGCCACTCGCTGCGCCGCTATTCAGGCGGTTACTGGGTTGGCTGGGCAGCAGTCTCTCTGTAACGATTATTGCTCAGCTGGTCTCGTTTCCGCTGACGATTTATTATTTCAACCAATTCTCATTGTTGTCGGTTGCCGCCAATCTACTGCTGGTTCCCTTCATCACCTTCCTGGTACTGCCCCTGGGGACACTGGCACTGCTCCTTGGGCGGATCTGGAATACAGCAGCACTTTTGCTGGCACAGCTTGCAGAGATACTGAATAATATCACTTTTGCAGCAGTGGAGTGGGTGAACGGATTCACCGCCGGGGTGCTGATCTGGGCTTCCCCTTCCTTTCTGTGGATTTGTCTCTACTACGGGCTACTGTACGGTCTGTTACTTGCGTTGAAGCGGAGGACTGAAGCTAGGCTTGTTCCCCAGTTCATGGATGATGAGACCCGTCCGCTGGCGGAACTGGAGAGGCCGGGTAACCCTATCAACACCACCAACCAGCCAGATTTGCTATCCATTGCGAACAGTAGAAGAGCCGCGCTGGCCTTTCAAGCCTATCCGCCGACTGGAGCTACGCGTTGGAGCAATCCCGCAGCGATACTGTGCGCTGTAGGCCTGACCATTCTGCTCTACAAAGGCTATAACGCCAAGGCTATACGCGACGGCTCCGGTTCCATCAGCTTCCTGGATATAGGCCAGGGGGACAGCAGTCTGATTACCACGCCAGGTGGAACGCATATCCTGGTGGACGGCGGCGGTACTGTGAGCTTCGGCAACCGGGAGGAATGGCGCATCCGCCGCAGCCCGTTCGAGGTCGGGGCGAAGACGCTGCTGCCGCTCCTGAAGCAGCGGGGTATCCACCGGCTGGACGCGGTTATTCTGACGCATGGCGATCAGGACCATGCCGGAGGGCTCCAGGCGGTGCTGGAAGGGATGCCGGTATCGGCGCTGCTGTTCAACGGAACATTAGCCGACACAGAGCCGTACACCAAGCTGATGACGACCGCATTGGACGCGGGTGTCCGGCTGTATCCGGTGCAGCAGGGCATGTCGCTGGCTCCGGACGAGGCCACGCGGCTGAACTTCCTCTGGCCGGAGCCGCGAGCGGATGGACAGATCCTGCCAGAGGAAGTGGAGGACCAGAACCACGAATCGGTGGTGTTCCGGCTGGAGATGAACGGCCGGAGCTTTCTTTTCACAGGAGATATGGATCAGGCTGCAGAGGAGGCCATCCTACATTCCGCAAGTCAATCCGGGATTCGGCAAGGCAGACCCATCGATGCCCTCAAGGTCGCCCATCACGGCAGCAAAACCGCCACCAGTGCAGATTGGCTCGCTTTCTGGAACCCCGGGGCCGCTGTAATCTCAGCCGGTGTGAATAACATGTACGGGCATCCCAATGGCGGTGTACTGGACCGGTTGGCTGACGCAAATACTGAGATCTACCGGACCGATCAGCAGGGGGAGATTCAGCTTAGAGTGAGCAAGGAGGGAATCTCTATACGCCACAAGCGCACCCCCACCCCGGACTAAGACTCTGTAATCGTATATAATAAAACCATATGAGAGGAGTTGATCGTATCCTTATTGTTCTGGCAGGACTCCTGCTGCTGCTGATTGCCCAGACTGTGTACATGCTGAACTACCGGAGACAGGTTGGTCAGATTAGCAGCCAGCTGTCTTTTATCGTGGAGCATCAATCCCGTAAGCTGGTAGCGACCCAGTTGAAGCCAAAGGAGATCGGCAGGCTGGTGTGGGAGTGCAATAACCTGTTAAGCCGCCAGCAAGCGATGGGAGAACAGTTCAGCCGCAAGAATCAGGAGATGAATCTGGCGATTACCAGTCTGTCGCATGATATCCGCACGCCGCTCACTTCACTGGATGGTTACCTTCAGCTGGCGCTGCAGACAGAGGCGGAGCAGGAGAAGGGGCGGTACGTAGCGCTTGCCCAGTCGAGAATACAGCAGATTATTAAGCTGGTGGACGAGCTGTTCCTCTATACCAAGCTGCAGAATCCCGAATACAGTCTGGAGCTGCAGCCCTTGGACGTTATGGAGGTGTTGAAGCGGAACCTGTTTACGTTCATTGATGATTTTACCCGGTCCGGGAATGAGCCTGAGCTTCGGCTGCCGGAGCGTTCTCCCCGGGTGATGGGGGATATCCATGCGCTGGAACGAATCTTTACCAATATCATCGGCAACTATTTCATCCACGGCGAAGGCCCGTGGACCGTAGAGGTTGAAGACAGGCAGGAGATGCTGTGTATACGCTTCACCAATCGGCTTAAGCCAGGCAGCAGTGTGGATACGGAGAAGATCTTTACCCGCTTTTACAGAGAAGATCCGTCGCGTACCCGGCATTCCTCAGGTCTTGGACTCTCGATTGTGAAGGCGCTGATGGAGAAAATGAACGGCGACGCATCGGCCAATTCCGCCAGCGGTATCTTCAGCATTGATATCGAATTCGCAAAAGCGGGAAAGGAGCACCCCCATGGGCATCCCTCTCAATAGTAACAGCAAAAGAATTCTCATCGTTGAGGATGACGAGCATATTAACGCAATTCTGCATGACGGGCTTACCGCCGCAGGCTTTCAGTGTACCCGGGCCTATTCGGGCAGTGAAGGGATGCTGAATCTGGCAGAGCAGGAGTACCACCTCATTGTCCTGGACCTGATGCTGCCCGGATTGTCCGGCGAGGCATTTATGCATCGTTTGCGTGAGGAGCTGAAGTCCCGGATTCCGGTTATTGTCCTCTCGGCAAAGGATCAGCTGGATCATAAGCTGGATCTGTTCACGCTGGGCGCTGATGATTATGTGACCAAGCCCTTTGAGCTGGAGGAGCTGATCGCCCGCATCCATGTCCATATCCAGCGGACAGCTGCCGGTGAGCCGGTGAAGGAGTTCAGGCATAAAAATCTGGTACTGGACTGCACGGCCTACAGTGTCAGAATTCATAGCAGCGTGCTCGCTCTGACCCGCCAGGAATACCGGATTGTCGAGCTGCTGGTCAGGAATCCCTCACGCGTGTTCACGAAGCAGGATCTCTATGAGCTGGCCTGGGAGGAGATCTATCTGGGCGAGGACAAGACGATAACGGTACATGTCAGCAATATCCGCAATAAAATCAAAGCGCACGACAGCGAAGCCTATATCGATACGGTCTGGGGCATCGGCTTCCGGTTGAGTCCATGATGAACTTTGAACTTTCTTAACCTTTTGTTGGCGAACTATTAGTCTTCATCCTGTTAACTTAGGGTAAGGAGGTGGCAGACATGACAGATTGCATCATTGAACTATGCGGAGTGACCAAGATGTACCGATCGAAAGCAGCGGTGAGGAATGCCAATCTCAAAATCTACAGAGGAGAGATTGTCGGCATCATCGGCAAGAACGGTGCGGGCAAATCCACGCTGCTCAAAATGATCAGCGGACACGTATATCCGACCTCGGGAGAGCTACATTTTTTCAACCGTGCGGCGGCGGGGGAGCAGTCTTTTTTTGAGCGGATGGGGGTACTGATTGAGCAGCCCGGGTTATATCTGAATATCTCGGCTTATGAGAACCTGAAGCTGCTCGCCATCGCATATGGTCTAAGTGACAGGGAGACCACGATAGAGAAATTGCTGAGGCTCGTAGGACTGGACCCTAAGAATACCGCCAAAGTTAAAAGCTATTCCATGGGCATGAAGCAGCGGCTGGGAATCGCGGTGGCTTTGCTTGGAAGTCCCGATGTGCTAATTCTGGATGAGCCGATTAACGGGCTTGATCCGCAAGGGATTGTAGAGATTAGAGAGCTCATTCTGGAGCTGAACGCAACGGGTCTGACGATTCTGATCTCCAGCCACATTCTGGAGGAACTCTCCAAAATCGCCACCAAGTATGCCATTATCCATCAGGGGGAATTCGCCGAGGTAATCTCCAAGGAAGAATTACAGCAGCGCTGTGAGGAACGGATCGAGATTAGCGTGGAGGAAGCCCGGGAGGCTCTCCCGGTGCTGGAGCGCGAGCTGAAGATTACACAATATAAAGTGGTGGACAGCCGTACGGTGTATGTATACGACGAGCATATCCGCATCCGGCAGATCGTCCAGGAGCTGGCGCAGCATGGGATAATGGTAGATTCCATCTCAAGACATAAGCAGAGCCTGGAGCAGTATTTCCTGGAACGCACGGAAAGTGCAGGTGAACGCCATGATTAATCTGTTGCGGATGGACCTGTACCGCTTCACGCGAAACAAGATTATGTACTTGCTGCTGCTTTTGTTCTGTGCCTTTCAGATCTTCGGCATCTATATGATGAAGCAATACGCGCAGCCTGTGGAGGAAGGCGGTGTTCAGATCGGAAATTTAACGGAGATAGACTTCATCCAGTACACGATCTCACAGCCGCCTTCCTGGATGCTGATCTATATCGCCGTATTCACGATCTATTTCTATATGAGCGAATGGAATTCCGGCTTCCACAAGAACTATATCTCCATGAGACAGGCAAGAATCCACTCCGTCTTCTCCAAAATGGCGATTCTCGCCCTATTCGTGGCAATGCTATTCCTGACGCTGTTAATTGCGGATGGGATCGGGAGAAGGATGTTCTTTGACCAGACGGATATGGGAGATCCAGGTACGCTCATTACTCTGCTGGCCAGCCAATTCTTGCTGCATTGGGCGTTCTCACTGCTTGTTCTCTGCATTGCTATGATGACTAAGAACCTGCTCATCAGCTTGAGCGCCGGCTTCGTTCTGGCCCTGAATGTGATCGGGATGGTACTGGGGGCGCTGGAGAATCAGTTCACAGGCACTCATCTGACGCAATATCTGCTGATCAACACGCTCGTACGGGTCAAGGATCTAGGCAGCACGGCCGACCTGATTCATACATTCGGAGTAGCGGTTGCGGCGATTCTAATACTAAGCTATCTTGCTGTCCGCTACAAAATCAGGGAGGATCTGAACTAGCGTCACTTCGCGCCTGAGGGAATCAGATTCTTCTGCATTCCCCGGGCAGCTCCCCGCCCTGAATCCAGGCATCGACCAGCTTATTGAACAGCTCCGGCTTCGCCAGAGAGAGGCCATGTCCCATCAGGGGAATCACCACGCCCATGCAGCGGGGATTCACAGCTACAAGGTCCCGGGCGGATTGCTTCATGACAGATTTCTCACGTTCACCTACAGTAACCAGTATCTTGCCTGTGGCCTCACTGAACCCGGCTGGAATGCGGAACGACATATTCTCTTCCAGCACCCGGATCAGCGTCTTCAGCTCCATCTGCCGGCTCTCTTCAACATACCGTTCCAGGTACTCCTCGCCCAGATAGAGCGTCTTAGCCTGTAGCTTCGCGAACCATCTGTACTTAATCAGCGGAAAAGACAGTCTGACCGCCGGCCCGATCAGCTTGCTGGCGGAGGGAATGGGCCGCACTAACGCGCTGTTGATGATGGCATAATCGATCAGCTCCGGTCTTAACCCCAGCATCTGAACCAACACCTGTGCGCCCAGCGAGAAGCCGGTGACAACGATCTTTCGTCCCTGAGCCCGCTCCTCAATGAGCAACAGAAGCTCCTCCGCACTGCTGCGGATCGTGAACTCCGTATCCTCCCGGCTGAACCCGTGCCCCGGCAGGTCCGGGACCAGACAATGATACCCGGCGAACGCCGCCACCTGCTTCTCCCACATCCACCCGCTCACACCCCCGCCATGCAGGAAGACCATCAGACAAGCCCCATCCGGGTCTCCGTACTCCTGAATATGTATCGCCATCCCGTTACACCTCTTTCTTGTAAAATAGCCACTCCTACTCCTACGTCCCAGTAACAATATGGTCTCATAAGTAGAACCGGCTTTGTCTTCCTTTTCGGGACGGTACCGTTTCAATGAAAAGTGAAGCTTGGGTTTCGATGTTTATTCAGAACCTTTGAGGGAACTGAAAAGGTGTATCACAAAAAAAGCCCCGGCAGCTTGTCCAAGCGACCGGGTACTTATTCTACATACCATCAAATAGATTGAACTTGTAATATACAAATTAAGGGATGAATGGCGGAAGGGAATTTTGGAACTGTAGGAGCGATAGCGTCCGCCTTTGTATACGGATTTCTACCGCGAACAGCGGTCTAATCAAGGAAATCTGTATACAACAGCGGCCGGAAGTCCAAATATTCTCTGGAGTCACGACTATCCCAAGATAAAGAGACTACAAGTTTAATCTACCCCTTAAAACTTAAAGTCTTCATCCCGCAAAGGCTCCACATTCATAGCCCGCACATACCCGTTCCCCTTCTTCGAGAAGAAGTCATGCTGCTTCGTGTGGGTGCTGATTCCGTTCTGGACGATCGGGTTAATCTCTTCCTCATCGAACAGCGGATCATGGCCGAGGTTCATCATCGCCTTGTTGGCATTGTAGCGCAGGAAGGTCTTCACTTCATCCACCAGACCGATCGGTGCGTAGATCTGCTCGGTGTATTGCTCCTCGTTCGCGTGGAGCAGACGAAGCAGGCCGACCAGTGTCTCGTAGACATCGCTCTGGTCTTCTTCGGACAGCTCTTCGAAAATCTCCTGGGCCAGCACGCCGACATAGACGCCGTGGATGCTCTCATCACGCAGGATCAGGTCGATGATCTCGCCGCTGCAGGTCATTTTGCCTTGTCCGGCCAGATAGAGCGGGTAGAAGAAGCCGCTATAGAACAGGTAGCTCTCCAGTAGAACCGATGCGGACATCGCCAGATAGAGGTCTTTCTTGGTCTCAATCTTTTGATAATACTCCGAGATCGTCTCCGCCTTGAACTGCAGGAACGTATTGTCCTCCACCCAGCGGAAAATCCCGTCAATCTGCTCAGTCGAAGCCAGTGTGGTGAAAATGCTGCTGTATGACTTCGCATGAATCTGCTCCATCATGCCCATGAAGCCGAGGACCGCCTTGCGCTGCAAGCCGTCCACATGCTCCATAATCTGTGGCATCCCTACACCGCCCTGGATCGTATCCAGCAGGGTCAGTCCGCCCAGCACCTTCATATAAGAGTCCTTTTCAATCTCACTCAGCGTGAGCCAGGACATTTTGTCATCGGATAATGGAATTTCGTCGTCGGTCCAGAACTGCATAATATTCTGGTTCCAGAACATCAGCGAGAAATCGTCGTCGGGACGGTTCCAGTTCACGGCTTGGATTGCGCTCATAATCGTATATTCTCCCTTTCTGTACCTGTGCCCCTCTTAGATGGAGCAGGCCAGGCATTCCTCGACAGACAATTTGTTGGTCCGGGTGTAGTACAGGGATTTCAGCCCTTTGTGCGCCGCATACAGGTAAGAGCGGGCCAGCTCACGGGTTGTAACATCACTGTTCACATGCAGAACCGTTGAGATACCCTGGTCGATATGAGGCTGAATCTCCGCAATCAGATCAATCACCTTGAACTGGTCCATCTGGTAGGCGGATTTATAATAGAACACATTGTCCGGACGCAGGTAAGGCATCGGATAGTAGGTGGTCGAGTTAGCATACGTGCGGGTCTCGATCTGCTCTACAATCGGCATGACGCTGGAGGTCGCATTCTGGATGTACGAGATGCTTGCGGTCGGCGCAATTGCCAGACGGTAAGCATGGTACAGGCCGTGCTTCATCACTTGGTCACGCAGCTGCTTCCAGTCCTCAGTTGTAGGAATGTAGATCCCTTCGAACAGTTCCTGTGCTTTTGTCGTAACCGGACGGTAGTCTGTAGTTATATAACGGTCGAAATACACGCCACTCGCATAGTCCGACTGCTCGAAGCCATAGAAGGTCTCGTCGGTCTCAGCGGCAATCTCCATACTTTTCTCAATCGAGTGATAGTTCATAGTCATGAAGAAGGTGCGTGCGAAATCACGGGCCTGCTCACTCTCATAAGCCACCTTGTTCTTGGCGAAATAGCCGTGCAGGTTCATTACACCCAGACCTACGGAGTGCATTTCCTTGTTCGCTTTAGCTACGCCCGGAGCGTTGGAGACAGTAGTCATATCGCTGACAGCCGTCAGTGCCAGCATGCCCTCATGTACGGATTCACGGATCTTGCCGTGCTCCATCACGTTCACGATGTTGAGGGAAGCCAGGTTGCAGCTGATATCGCGGCGGATCTCGTCCTGCTGACCGTAGTCGTTAATCTCTGAAGTCTCCTGCAACTGGAAAATCTCGGTGCACAGGTTGGACATCTTGATCTGGCCCACATTACGCAGGGCATGCGCGTTATTGGCATTACTCTTATTCATAATATACGGATAGCCCGATTCAAGCTGGATCATGGCGATCTTGGTCAGCATGTCGCGTGCGCTCATGGCGATTCTTTTCTTCACGCGCGGATCAGCAAGGAGGGTGTCATACATGACGTCCAGATCCATGTCATCCAAGTGCGTACCGTACGCCTGATAGACTGTGTAAGGAGCGAACACATGCAGCGGCTGATTGTCCTGCGCGAGCTTGTAGAAGCGGTTAGGCACGATCAGGCCGATAGACAACGTCTTCAGGCGTGTCCGTTCGTCGGCGTTAATCTTCTTGCTGTCCAGGAATTCAAGTACGTCCCAGCCAAAAATATTATAATAAGCCGCACCCGAACCCTTACGCTGGCCCATCTGGTCCGCATAGGAGAAGCCGTCTTCCATGAGCTTCAGGACAGGCATAATGCCTTTGGCCGCATCCTCTACACCCTTAATGGTCTCGCCGCGCGAGCGCAGCTTGGACAGATTGACCGCAACGCCGCCCCCGATTTTCGACAGCTGCATGCAGGTATTCAGCACATAGTTGATTGAATTGAGCGAGTCATCCATCTCCAGCAGGAAGCAGGAGACCATCTCGCCGCGGCGGCTTTTACCGGCATTGAGGAAGGTTGGTGTCGCCGGCTGCAGGCGCTGTTCCATCATCGAGCGGGCCAGTGTACGGGCAGTCTCTACGTTACCCCGTCCCAGATGCAGAGCCACTACCGCTACGCGGTCCGGATAATGCTCCAGGTACTGCTTACGGTCATTGGTTTTGACGGCATAGTCGGTATAGAACTTGGAAGCC
Source organism: Paenibacillus sp. FSL P2-0136 (assembly GCF_037975325.1). Taxonomy (NCBI): domain Bacteria; kingdom Bacillati; phylum Bacillota; class Bacilli; order Caryophanales; family Paenibacillaceae; genus Paenibacillus; species Paenibacillus sp. FSL P2-0136. The sequence continues at coordinate 5,380,896 of NZ_CP150244.1, read as the reverse complement.
GCCATATAGGAAGGGAAGCGGAAATTATATTCATGGGCGATCCGGTAGACATCCTCCATCTCAGCAGCGGAGTAGCGGTCGTACAGGTCCTCGTAGTAGTCATTGGCAATCATATAATCAATCTTGGCTTTCGTATCCGTGAAGGTCAGGCTACGCCGCTCCACATCCTGCATGAACTCGGCTACTGCCTCCTGGTCCTTATCCAATTGGAAAAAGCCGCTTTCGTCTCTCTTCATCAACATGTTGTTCAATTCAATATGCCGCAACCCGGTCCACCTCCTGTTTTATGCGCTGTACATCCCCGAAGGTTCCCGACAATTCAAACTTGCCGACCACCGGTACGTTGTAACGCTGTGCAATTAAGTCTGCGCTGTGCGCGTATAGCTCGCCCCAGTTTTTGTTGCCGCTCGCGGCGATGCCCTTGAGCCTGGAATGGTTTCGTTCAAGGAATGTTGACACCTTCTCTGGAATCTGTCCAAATCCGGTAGTGTATGTAACAAGCACGTAAGGCTCGTCGATCGTCATATGCTCTTCGATTTGAACCGCCGGAAGCTTCAGTTTATTAATGAATCTTCTGACGTTGCCGGTCTTGGAATCGTAAGCAATCAACATGGCTCCTAACCTCCTATAACATGTTGCCCATTCTACAGCTCTTTCTACTTGACAAATGAACTTGGGCGAAATCACTAGATTTATGGGCTTAGCTCTTATATACACTATATTTAGTAATGCTTAATCATTTTATATACCATATATTGAAAAGTCAAGAGACAGACAGACCTCTGCGGCCCCTCCAAACAGAGCTTAAAACCTCCAATCCCACGCCCCGCCTGCATTCTATTCTCTTATAATTAATTAGTATTTTTTTTAAGCAATTTGCGGGGCTGTGGAATGATGCAGACAGGGGCTCCAGGGAAGGGGAAACGGCTGTGATTTTTGAAAGCGTTTAGCCTCCGGGGGATATGAATTTCATTGCACTTTATACATTAGATGCTCCTTAAATTCAGGAGGGGAATCAGATCCGTTGTATTTTGTACACTCGATTTCAGCTAACAGGGGCTAAATGAGCAGATTCTCGAAATTCTAATGCAGGAAATACAATAGAATGGAGATTAACGGCAAATATCGGCAATTCTATTGCAGAAAGTGCAATCCGCATATTCAGTTTTACAATAACAGGGAACCATATCCGCCGGCAGGAGTCTTATTAGGTGAGAGGGGAGAGAACATGCAGAGTAAAGAACTAACGTATAGCATGACCTGTGCCTCATCGGTATCGCTTCGCGAGATGATGGAGACTTACGGACAGGATGTATGGAATTATGCTTTTTTCTTAACCCGCAGCCGGGAGCAGGCCAGCGATATCAGCCAGGAGGTATTTCTTAAGGCATACAAGAGCATCGGCAAGTACCGGGGACAGGCTACTCTAAAAACCTGGCTGCTGACCATCACACGCAATACCGCATTCAGCTTAAGGCGTAACAGCTTCTGGCGGAGGTTCGCTCCGCTGGGTAAACATGAGGACACCCGGGCCTCCCTGTCTGCGGAGAAAGAGGCCATCGGTAATCAATACGCTAACCGCATCTGGGAGATTATCATGGAGCTGCCGGACAAGTACCGGGAGGTGCTGGTACTGGATATTCAGCAGGACCTGCCGGTGGCAGAGATGTCCGCTCTGCTCGGGATCGCGCAGGGAACGGTCAAATCCCGGCTCGGACGGGCCAGAGAGAAAGTGAGAACGGCGATAAAGGAGGAAGACCTGTGAAGACAAAACAAGAGCAAGAGCAAGTGAAGGTGATGAGCGGGGAGAAGGACTGGTATAAGCAAGCCGGGCGGAACCCGCTTGCAGAGCCTGGATTCACGCCACAGCTCATGGCGCGGATTGAAGAAGCTGCGGCAGAAGGCTCATCGGGCAAAAGCGGACTACGCCGCCCGTTCGGGCGGGTGGCCGCCCTTGGGGGATTGGCAGCCATCCTGCTGCTCGTCACGCTGATCTGGCCGTTTGGCCCAGGGGACGGGCTCGATCCTGCAGGGAGGCTGGCAGCGGTCTTTAAGCCTGGCTCGGGAGCGGCTGTGGTCCAGCCTTCGGCATCTCCGAACGCAGCTTCTTCAGCGTCACCGCAATCCTACAGCCCGCCGGTTGGTTCTGCGGAGTTCGAGCTTGGCGGAATGAAGTATTACATGCCCCTGCCGATGAACAGAGACAAGACGCGCGCGCGTGCTGTTAAGACTAACGCCGGGATTGTCTGGTCGCCGCCGCCGCCGATGGTCAATTACAGCAAGCCCAAATACACCCATCCTACGGAGCCTTACACATTGTATCTGTCTCCAATAGGCCAGTCTGAGCTATCTGAAGCTACTGCTAAACGGATTTATACCTTACCGCTATATGCCGGCGGCTCGCAGCGTTATTATGAACTTACGGGGATCTGTGACGGAGGTGACTATGTAGTGCTGGGTATCGGAACGATCACCTTGGGGAAGGGCATAGGAATGACACCTGAAAAGTTATCTGTTCTGAATTTAAAATCAGCCGCAGCAGGTGAAACAGTAACCCCGCAGGAACTGCTGGATTTAAGCAGCTTAGATGACAAATATACCGTGTACAGATCTTTAATTGCTTTTGACAAATTTAACAGCGAGATGCTGCTTGTATATTATACGAAGAATGGTAATAACGGTTATGATATGCATGGTGCATTATATGATATTGCTACTGGAGCGATACAGAATATAAGCAGCAAAATCAGTATCGACGTTCAAGGCCAGCTGCAGACGGCAATTTATGAAGTGAACGGGAAGAAGCGTAGAGCGGATGTTGTCTTGCTCCTCGGCCAGCAGTGGTATTATGATTGGTTTTATCAGGAACACGGACAGCAGATTGATCCCGCTAAGACAGGGAAGTGAGCGTTCAGTGTTTGCAGCATCTAATAGAGGAATCCTGGTGAGGCTACGGGGTTCTCTTTTTCTGTCTGCTGCTTCATTCCATTCCCTATAGATAATTTACTAAAAAAAAGCTATACTTTTTGATAATATCTCTAAGTAAACGTGATTTGTGTTTACTTCTGGAGTTCGATATCGAAGAGTGGAGCGGGATCAATGAAGAAGCTGACTATTGAGGATGTGGCTAAGAAAGCGGGCGTATCGAAAAGCACAGTCTCGCAATTTTTGAATAAACGGTTCAAGTATATGAGTGAGGCGACCAAAAACCGCATTGCCGAGGTTATCGATGAGCTGAATTACCAGCCCAACGGACTTGCCCGCAGTCTCAAGCAGAACCGCACGCATATGGTTGGCATTATTGTGGCCAATATTGATTATTCGCTATCCATCCAGTGTATCCGGGCGATCGAGAATGAGCTGCAGCGCCATGGGATTCAGGTGATCATCTGTAACTCGGACGAGAATGCCGATAAGGAGAATACTTATGTGGAGACGCTGGTCGCCCGTCAGGTGGATGGCCTGATTATTTTTCCGGCGGGAGATCAGCCTGCGCCTTATACCAGATTAATTGAAGCGGAATATCCGCTGGTCTTCATGGACCGGCTGGTTGACGGGATCACGACCCAGAGCCTGCTGCTGGATAACGAGATGGCGGTGAAGACTGCTATCCGGGAGCTGACCGGCCACGGCCATGAAGCGATTGCTATTCTATCCCTACCGCTTGGCGTACATGCGATTACCCCGCGCAAGGAGCGAATGAGCGGGTACAAAAAAGCGATGGAGGAAGCGGGTCTGCCGCTGCTGGGTTCGTATATGCGAAGTGTGTCACGCGAAGACATCGCATCTGCAATGGACGAGCTGCTGCAGCTTCCCGAGCCTCCAACAGCGCTGCTTGCCGCCAATGATCTGGTGCTGGGCGAAATTCTTAAATATGCGAACCGCAATGCCATTGCGATCCCCGGCCAGTTGTCGGTCATCGGCATTGACGATGCCGAATTCGCCCGGATCTATAATCCTGATATTACAACGATCCGCCAGCCGGCTTACGAGATGGGGATGCAGGCGGCCAAGATCATGCTCTCTTTGATCAACGATGCGGACAGCGCGATGCCCATCACCTACAGGTTCCCGCCTTCCTTGCAGCAGGGGGAGTCGGTGCAGCCGCCGGTTAAGCCGGAATAGAGCAGGTCGGGGCGGCGAAAGGTCCATCGTGGTGACAACATATAGGAAATCTGCTCAGGAATCCACGGCTTTACGGACCCATGGGCCGTTATTGTGCGGAAAAGAAGGGTTTTGTAAGTTTTACGGACTCAGGAGCCGTTAAATTGCTATTTAGGGCGCTAGATGCCCGCGAAGTGCGGCTTAAAGTCATCTGAGTCCGTTAGGCTTGCTATAGTGCAGCAATTCCCCAAATAACGGCTCTCCGGTCCGTAAGTCAATAACATATACAAAAGGGTGTCCCAGCCGTCTGTCGGCTCAGGGACACCCTTTTTGCTGTGCTAATGTGTGTTCATGCTGAAGCCTGGCTCTGCCGGCAGCAGAGCACCTGCTCTTTGGCTATACGCCTGCGCTCATGAACTCCTCCAGCCGGGCACGGGTGGGAAGGCCATCCATATCGCCAGGCGACATCACGGCGAGTGCGCCGATCGCATTGCCGCGCTTCACGGCTTCTGCTACGCTGAGCTTCTCCAGCATAGCGCTGATCACCCCAACCGCGAAGCCGTCTCCGGCACCGACCGTATCGACAACCTGCTCGACCTTGAAGCCGTCCACATAACCCTCTTCACCAGCGGAGGTCTTGTAGTAAGCGCCCTCAGGACCGAGCTTAATCACTACAAGGGATACGCCGCGCTCCAGATAGTACCCGGCAATCTCCTCCGGAGTCTCAAGACCGGTGAGAATCTTGCCTTCTCCGTGTCCGGGCAGGAACCAGTCGCAGCGGGTAGCCAGATCGTTGATCGTATTAACCATAGTTTCGGTGTCTGGCCACAGGGTCGGGCGCAGATTCGGGTCCAGTGATACGGTCTTGCCGCGCTGCTTCATGAACTCCATGGCATGCAGCGAGAACTCGTGACACGAAGCCGAGAGTGCGGAAGAGATGCTGGTCACATGCAGATGGCCTGCGGAAGCGAAGTAATCTTCATCGAAGTCGGCGAGACTCAGCTTGGAGGCGGCGGAATTTTTGCGGAAATACTCCACCTTGGGATCTCCAGTGAGTACCTTGGATTTGATCAGCATGCCCGTGGAGAATTCCTTGGTCGTTGTGATGCTCGCGGTATCGATCTTCTCCTTGTTCAGCGCCGAGGTGATGAACTGGCCAAAGTTGTCTTCGCCAAGCTTGGTCACATAACCGGTCAGATGCTCCAGGCGTGATAATCCGGTGGCTACATTGCTCTCCGCACCTGCCAGCGCCTTGGAGAAGGAAGTGACCTCATGCAGGGGGCCGGCTTCATTGGCGTAGAACATAGCCATCGGCTCCCCGAAGGTGACTGCATCCAGCTGTTTATTCATGAATAGTTCCTCCTAAAAGTTTTGATAGCATACACTCCTTGCGTCTTCTTCGCAAAACTCGCTTCGGAAGCATAGCAGGGGTATAATTAGATCCTAGTTTATGGTTTGGAATAGAATATAAGTTGAAATTATCACATAAAACGGTTTTGTACAATATAGCAATGCTCATTCTGCGGGCTTATTTTGTATAGGAAACAGGGGGATACATTCGTTTGTCCTTGATACATAAGCGTTTTTGAATATTTTCGAAGGATTGATAACGCTTCCTGAATAAATATATATTGACTGTTAGCGGCAATGTTATTACTATTTTCTTAGAAGGATAAAGCCTGATGTTAGTAAAATAGATAAATTAGTTTATCTAAATTATTATTCTTATGAATATATAACCAGAGAGGAAGTAACAACCATGAAGAAAATTAAAGTATTGCAGAATATCACCTCTGTTGGCGTAGTAGCCGTTATCCGCGCGGATAATGCCGATGATGCTTATGCCATGTCGGTGGCTTGTATCGAGGGCGGACTGAACAATATCGAAGTGACCTTCACGACTCCGGGAGCCGAAGTAGCGATTAAGCGCTTGGTGGAAGAATACGGAGGCCGCGCCGTGATTGGTGCCGGTACTGTACTTGATCCGCTGACGGCAAGAATAGCTATTCTGGCTGGTTCGGAATTTGTGGTCAGCCCGTCTTTTGAAGAGGATACTGCTAAGATGTGTAATCTGTACGGCATTCCTTACATGCCGGGCTGCATGACGCTGAATGAGATGAAGGAAGCCCTGAAGCTGGGTGTGGATGTGCTGAAGCTGTTCCCTGGCAGTGCGTTCGGACCGGACTATGTCAAGGCGGTTAAGGGGCCAATGCCGCATGTCAACATTATGCCTACCGGCGGCGTGGATCTGAACAATATGGAGAAATGGATCAAGAACGGCTGCATCGCTGTCGGCATCGGCGGCAACCTGACCGCACCGGCCAAGGAAGGCCGCTATGACCAGATCACAGAGCTGGCTGCTCAGTATGTAGCGAAGTTCAAGGAGATTCAAGGCAAGTAAAATACATGTACAACAGAAATGTCTTGCCCCTATGGGGCAGGGCATTTTTTTGTTGAATGTAGATATGCCTAAATGATGGAATTGCTGCCGCTTCGGGCAATACTTATAATAGAGGCAGAGTGCAGAGGCGCCTGCGGACATTGAGAAGTATACCTGAAAGGTGATGCCATGACTGGCGACGATCTTCGCAGCAAGCTGTACCCGACACTGGTAGTGGAAGAAGCCGATTATGTGGAGATTCGAACTGCAGTCCACGGCTGCAGGGTGAGCGCGGGAGCCATCTATAAACTGTATCGTAACTATAATCATCCGCAACTTTTTGAGCAGGGGGAAGTATATGTGCTTGATGATGACTCCAGGGAGAATTATGCTGTGCTCCTGGTGTGCGCAACTACATTATATACATTAGAGGAGCCGTCTCGGTCGTAGCGTAAGTCAGGTACGGGACGGTCTGCTTCTCATGTCATTTCTGTAACTAACTTCTATAAAAAGAGTATTTGAATGATAGCAGCATCCCTTGTATGCTTAGTAGGGATTGTGGACTACAAGTAGAAACGGCTTTGCCGTCCTTTTTTAGGACGGTACCGTTTCAGCGGGAAAGATAAGGAACATTTATGCGCGAAGCATATCGTTTTTATCTTTTAAAATAATCATTACAGGCTTGCAACAAATTCGCAGTCTTGCGCGTCAGTAAGATTGCATAGAGAGGGGGAACCTTCGTGGTGGAGCAGGGACTCATCAGAGCCGCTCAAGCGGGCGATCGCGACGCTCTAATCACCCTATTGCGAGAAATTGAAGGGCATGTATATAAGACGGCCTTCTACATTCTGCATAATGAACAGGATGCTCTGGATGCCTCCCAGGAAGCGTTGATCCGGGTGTACACCAAGATCGGCTCCTATGAGGAGAAGGCGCAGTTCAAAACATGGGTTCAGCGAATAGTAACCAACATATGTATAGACAAATTCCGGAGAACGAAGCCTACCGTTTCTATCGATGAACACGAAATGGTGTTCCAGGATAAAAAACATAACGTAGAGCGCGAAGTGATGTCGGGTTATCTGGCGGAGGATATCCGCGAGGCCATCGACCAGCTTCCGGAGCATCACCGGACGGTAATCGTGCTTCGCTATTTACAGGATTTTTCTTACAACGAGATTGCAGACTGTCTGGATCTGCCTCTGAACACGGTCAAATCGTACCTGTTCCGGGCGCGGCAGCAGCTGCAGAATAGACTTCAGGAGTATCAGAAAGGTGGTGTGTCAGGATGAAGTGCGCGGAGGTGATGGAATGGATGCACCGCTATTTAGATCATGATCTCAGTCAGGAAGAAATGCTTGAAATGTTCCGTCATATCGACGATTGTCCTTCCTGCGCGGAAGTCTTGGACCGGCTGACGCTGCTCTCCCAGCAGCTGGAGCAGCTTCCGGATGTGAAGCCCCCCTTCAGTCTGGTTGACTCTATCCTGCCTCAGCTTGATCAGCTGGACCGCGGTGTCCCGGAAGAGCCTGCCGTAATGGAGCCGGAAGATCCGAAGGTTATTCCCTTCTCCCGTGCAAATAACCGGGGCAAGAAGTCCAAGGGCCCTTCACTGGCTGCGCGGACAGGCATTGGTGCTGCGGCGGCAGCGGTGATTCTGCTCATCGCCGTATTCAATATGCCGAAGAGTCTGCCAGGCGCAGACTTGGATATGTCATCTAAGCTAATGAGCGGCGGAGCGGCGAACTCCAGCATGAGTACGGAGAGCAGTGCAGACGCCCCGCAGGCGGACGGACAGAATAACAGCGGCAGCAGCAGTGATCTTAATAAGATGGACCAGGCCACGCCTAGTGAATCTGCAGACGTTAATTTGAAATCTGCACCGCCTGCTCCCAGTGAGGGTGCTGATCAACCAGCCGCAGCCGGCGGTGGTATGGCTTCAGACAAGGTGCCTGCGGTAAGCGAAGCTCCGATCAGCAACCGCGCCGCTACTGCGCCTCCGGCGGACCGCCCCAAGAGCACCAAGAAAGCGGATAGCCGGTCGGCGGAGCCCCAAAGCACGACGTCGAGTGCGCCAACACAAGAGAATATAGCGGACGATAAGGCGGCTGCGGGGGATGAGCGGATGGCGCCGACTTCAGCCCCTACAGAAGGAGCCTTGTCACTGATGGCTGCGCAGGCCTCGTGGACTTCACCCGACGGGCAGCATATGGCTGAGATGACTGGCCAGCATGTTGTAATCTATAGCTTAACCGCAGAAGGAGAAGAACAACAACGGACAGTATTAACTTCGCTTCCTTTGGAGGGGAACTGGGTCTCCGGTGTGTGGTCGGAAGACGGCACCCAGTTCACTTATGTGCTACAGCTTGAGGACGGTACGCAGACGACGAAGGTATACACGGTTCCGGCAGAGAGCGCAACACCTGCTCCATCCGCTTCTCCGGCTCCTGCCAACTCTTCAGCGCCTACCGCTTCTCCGGCGGCGTCTGCTTCACCGGTCACCAGCCCGGCTATTACCCCGGACGCGGCAACGTCCGATAAATAACCGGAACGTTCTTCCGGCCTGCGGAATATGCTAAGGCAAGAGGACATGAATTACAGGCTATGCGAGTATCATCGGTATGACCGGCGGCCGGGAGAGTTTCTAGAGCTGCTCCCTCCGTCGTTTATATAGATGCGCCGCTGAAACGGAGTAACTTTGGCCCTGGCTGCCGAGGTTGCTCCGTTTTGGCTTGCGCCCCGGTCAGGACAAAGTGATAATGGTGATACCTATGTTTTCAGCCGTTTTTTTGTTAAAATGTACGAATGTATGTGTCTGATACGGACCAGGCAAGTAAATGAAAAAGGAAGTGGCGGGATGGATGCCAAAACGGCGGCCAAAGACATCAAGCAAGGAAAGGTCTCTCCGCTGTACCTGCTGTACGGCAGTGAGAAGTTCCGGATGAATGAATTCGCGGCCATGCTGGAGGAACACCTGATCCCCAAAGAAGACCGCGATTTCGCCGTGATCCCGTTCGATCTCTCCGAAACTCCGGTTCAGGCGGTCATTGAAGAGGCGGAGACGGTTCCGTTCATGGTAGAACGCAAGCTCCTGCTGGTGCGGGATGCGGCTCTGTTCACGGCAGGCAAGGAGAAGGCGAAGCTGGAACATAACGTGGAGATGCTGAGCGAATATATGCAGCACCCTGCCGAGTTCAGTGTGATTGTATTTATGGTGAACGGCGACAAGCTGGATGAACGTAAAAAAATCGTCAAAAGCATCAAGACCGCCGGCACCGTGCTGGCCTTCAATCCCCTGGGTGCGGAGGAGCTGCTGCGCTGGGTGGAGAAGGGCTTCCGCGAACGCGGCTGCTCCCTTGCGCCGGGGACAGCGGAGGTTCTGATTGCAAGCAGCGGAACCGGACTCCAGGGTCTGTCTGCAGAGATGGACAAGCTGTGTCTGTTCGCCGGTACTGGCGGGCGGGTGGATGCGGCAGCGGTGGAGAGTCTGGTCCACCGGGGGACGGAGCAGAACATCTTCACACTGGTGGAGGATATCGCGAATCTGCGCCTGGACAAGGCACTGAATACGCTCTATGAGCTGCTCAAGCAGCGGGAGGAGCCGATCAAGATCGCTTCGCTGATTGCCCGGCAGTTCAGAATCATCCTGCAGGTCAAGGATCTGTCAGCCCTTAGCTATTCGCAGGGACAGATTGCCTCCCAGCTCGGACTGCATCCGTATGCAGTGAAGCTTGCCGGAGAGCAGGCTCATAAGTTCGGAAGCCAGCGGCTGCGGCAGATCCTGAGTATTCTGGCGGATCTGGACTATCAGATGAAGACGGGAGCTGTCGATAAGGTGCTGGGGCTGGAGATGTTCATGCTGCGCCTTGGAGCCTGAATAGAGCGGCCTTACATGGAACGAATCAAAGAGCCTGTCCACCCGCGTGTATCATGGGATGGACAGGCTCTTTGATTGTACAGCGGTATTAATGAAGGAAGTTAACGAGCATAAAAAAACCTAACCGTATGCAGCATAGCGGTCAGGTTCTTCAGTGCTCGTTATGATTGTCGCCCTTGGCTTAGGCTTGAGCCTTGAGAGCGTTCAATTTCTTAGCCAAGCGGGATTTTTTGCGGGCAGCCGCATTTTTATGAACCAGGCCTTTAGTTACAGCCTTGTCCAGCTTTTTGGAAGCCGCTTGGAAAGCAGCCTGAGCTACTTCAACTTCCGTACCAGTCACTGCTACATCAGCAGTTTTCACAGCTGTACGAAGAGCGGACTTCTGGGAAGCGTTCAGTGCACGGCGTTTCTCGATCGTCTTGACGCGTTTTATCGCGGATTTGATATTTGGCATTGCATTCACCTCCTGAAAGACATTCGAAATCAACAAATGATTCACAACTTAAAATAGTTTAGCATGAAGGGTAGCAAAAAGCAAGATAAAAAGCTTTGTAATTCCCTTAGAGCGGTTTGTATAAACGGAGGCTTTCTCTCGCACACTATCAGCAATATGCAAAAGGAGGCTGAACTAAGAATGGAACTGGATCTTCAGCTGTATTCGGTACGTACGGACTTGGCGGTGGAAGCGAAGGAAATGGCAGAGCGGCACGCCAATACGCCGATCCCGGGTGTCAATGAGGAAGTGGAAGAAGCGGACGGTATCAAGGTCACGAGACTTGCTGTAGCAGATCTTGCCGGTTCTCAGGCGATTGGACGGGCTATCGGCAATTACGTGACCCTGGAGGTGCCTGGGCTGCGCGGAGGGGACACCGGGCTGCAGCAGAAGGTCTCCACAGTGTTTGCCCGGGAATTCGAGCACTTTCTGGATAAAATCGGCATTGACCGCGATTCCAAGGTCCTTATCGTAGGCTTGGGCAACTGGAATGTGACGCCCGACTCGCTCGGCCCGCTGGTCGTTGAGAATGCGCTGATTACCCGCCAGTTCTATGAGCTGGTGCCCGACCAGATTTCGCCCGGGTACCGGAATGTCAGTGCTATTGCTCCCGGAGTGCTCGGCCTGACGGGGATTGAATCCAGCGAAGTGGTACAGGGGATTGTGGACCGCACCAGCCCGGATGTCATTATAGCTATTGATGCGCTGGCCTCCCGTTCACTGGAGAGAATCAATACCACCATCCAGATTGCGGACATCGGCATTCATCCCGGCTCAGGGATCGGGAACAAGCGCAGAGGGCTGACCAAAGAGGTGCTGGGCGTGCCCTGCATCGCCATCGGCGTCCCGACGGTCTGCTATGCTTCCACCATTGTCAACAATGTGCTGGAAATGATGCGGACCCATTTCGGGCAGATGGCGGACGGCGGTGCTCACACCAAAGAAATTATGGGTCTCCTTGACGATATATCTGAGCAGGAGCGTCTCGCCCTGGTGAAGGAAGTGCTTGAGCCGCTGGGACATGACCTGATTGTGACCCCCAAAGAGATCGATGAATTCATTGAAGAGATCGCCAACATTGTGGCAAGCGGACTGAATGCTGCACTCCATGAAGCGGTAGATCCGGGCAATGTCGGAGCTTACACTCACTGATCTGTCACTTATCACCTCGCCCGCACCGTCTGCTATAACGCAGAACTGGTGGCGGGCTTTTTGCAATGCTGCCGCTTCACTTCTCTATCTATTGCTCCCTGCTATCTCTCATTCTGTGGTTCTAGCACAACCCTTCCGCTCATAGATTTGGAGTATGAGAGATTACAGAGGGCTTAGAGGAGGACATAACAATCATGAACAGAAAATGGTTTCAGCTATGGAATATAGGGCGGCTGCGCGGACGGCTGATGGATATTCTGTCGCTGGGAAGGACGATGCTGCTGCTGGCCGGAGGTTCGCTTGTGTTGTTCATGCTGCTTGGAGCTGGCGGATTGGCCGGGCAGAAGCTGAATTCTTCGCCCATTCCTTCCATGAAAGGTCTGGCGGCTTCGCTCTCCAGTGGATTCTTCATGGAGCTGCTGGGCATGGAGGTCCCCCATCTGCCGAAGGGCGAGGAGCCTTCAGCCTTCTCCGGGGACAAGGTGACCTCCTTCGTATTCCGGCTGCTTACCAGTGTTGATCCTGGTGATCCCAAGAGTCTGGTCTCCCGTGAGATGCCCGGACTTGCTGCCGATGATCCCTTCCTGCTGCGGCAAGGCTCAGGGGGAAGTACAGGAGCACCGGCCGATTATCATCCGGGGGGCGATGAACTGGCCACCGGGGAAGATCCCGGAGCAGGGAGCGATCCTGGAGCCCCGCCGGATTCAGGGAACGGTACTGAGACTGATAATGGCCATGACAGCCCGGGGGAAGGCGTGGTAGAGCCCGAGGCTTCGCCTGTCCCTGACCCGTCCGGTACAGAACCTGACGAGGGCTACTCCGGAAGCGGAGATGCGGAGAATGGCACAGGAGATACTTCGGTCAAGCGTATTCTCGTTTATCATTCCCATCCCCGGGAGGCCTATAATCCGCTGCTTGGCGCACAGAGCGACAACCCCAGCTCGGCAGTCCCTTCCAAGAATGTCATGCTGGTAGGCTCCTATATTGCCAAGAGGCTGGAAGAGCGGGGGATCGGAACTGTCCATGCCCAGGAGGACTATGCTACAGAGGTACCGGGCTACAACTGGAACTTCTCTTATAAATATTCACGTATGACTGTGAAATCGGCCATGGCCTCCAATCAGAATATGAGTGAGCTGATTGACATTCACCGTGATTCGCAGCGGCACGGCAAAACAACAGCCTTGATTAACGGGAAAAATTATGCCCAGGTATATTTTATTTTGGGGCATGCGAATAAAAACTGGAAACAAAACGAGGCCTTCGCCAATAAAATCCATCAGCTGCTGGAGAAAAATTATCCTGGAATTTCACGCGGGATATGGGGGAAATCGTCCGGAAACGGGAATAATGGGGAATATAACCAGACGTTGTCCCCGAACAGTGTGCTGATTGAGGTAGGCGGAATTGACAACAGCGCCGATGAGCTGAAGCGGACGGCGGATATTCTGGCGGATGCCATCGCTGATGTGTACTGGAGCAGCCGGGATGCCGAGAAGGCAGCTGCGCCAGATCAGGGCAGTACGCAATCTGGAGGCACCGGGGCAGAGACATCAACAGGTTCCTGAACGGATTATAGCTGAAAAGGAGCGGAGAATATGACACGGTTCGGTAAAAAGCTGGTAATGGTCGGAATATGGGCGGGCGTGGGGCTGCTGATCGGACTGCAGTTCGGCGGCGGCGGTTCGGGAGTCTCCGGTATACTGCCGGACTGGAGTAAGCCAGCCGGGAGCAGCGCGCCTGGACAGAACGTTCCGGCCGGAACTGCGTACGTTCCGGCTGCCAGTACAGCCACGGGCGGCCAGGCTTATGTATATGTGCCCGTGACTATTGATCCCGTAACGGGCGCTTACACCATGCTGCCCATGAAGCAGCCGGTTGCAGGTACACAGGCGCAGACGGCTGGCGGCACGGGCAGCCTCCCGCAACAGGAGGTGAAGGACTACTCTGCGCTCAGTCCTGAGCAGATTCTGATCCCGGAGGAGCAGAAGCCGACTGTGGATGTGCTGGCGGATAAGACCGCTGGCCTGCTCCAGCAGGCTTCGCAGAAGGGCATCCGCTGGGTGGTCTCCCTCTTCGACTCCTCGGAGGAGTGAGCAGGAACTGCCCGGAACCTCCCGGGCTGCAATGAGGTTGAGGACAAAAGCGGCTGCGGATGATGGAAGTCCGCACTCGTTTTTGTGTTTTTTTGCAGGATTCACCCTGCGATTGCAGAGGGTTCAGGCGGTTTCTTTCTTTTCCAGCGTCCGGCGGGATTGATGGGTGAAGCCCGTACTGTTATAATAAGTGGATTAACATTAGGCTGTCTGTGGGGGTAAGGAATGACTGACGTTCAGAAACGACAACAACAAATTCGCAATTTCTCGATTATTGCACATATAGACCATGGCAAATCGACATTGGCTGACCGCATTCTGGAGTATACGGGTGCGCTGACTTCGCGTGAAATGCAGGAGCAGGTTCTGGATCAGATGGATCTGGAACGCGAGCGGGGCATCACCATCAAGCTGCAGGCCGTACGCCTGACGTACCGTGCCGATGACGGCCAGGAATATTATTTGAATCTGATTGACACACCGGGGCATGTCGATTTCACCTATGAGGTATCCCGCAGTCTGGCTGCCTGTGAAGGCGCTCTTCTGGTAGTGGATGCTGCTCAGGGGATTGAGGCCCAGACGCTGGCCAACGTGTATCTGGCGCTTGACAACAATCTGGAGATTCTTCCGGTACTCAACAAGATCGATCTTCCGAATGCAGATCCTGAACGGGTGAAGCAGGAGATTGAGGATGTCATCGGGCTGGATGCCAGCGAAGCCGTTCTGGCTTCCGCTAAGGCAGGCATCGGCATCAAGGAGATTCTGGAGCAGGTCGTGAAGCAGGTTCCGGCGCCGACTGGAAACTCGGAAGAACCGCTTAAGGCGCTGATCTTCGACTCCCATTATGACCCGTACAAGGGCGTAATCGTCTATGTCCGCGTAATGGATGGCAGTATCCGTGCCGGTTCCAAGATCAGAATGATGGCCACTGATAAAACCTTTGAGGTTATTGAGGTGGGGGCATTCATGCCGCGTATGACCATTGTACCCGAGCTGAACATCGGCGATGTCGGCTTCATTGTGGCCGGGATTAAGCATGTGGGCGACACTCGTGTCGGTGATACCGTGACGGATGCCAAGCGTCCGACTGCTGAGCCGCTGCCGGGTTATCGCAGAATTAATCCGATGGTCTATTGCGGTCTCTATCCTATTGAGACCTCTGATTATAATGACCTTCGTGAAGCGCTGGAGAAGCTGCAGCTGAACGATGCTTCCCTGAGCTTCGAGCCGGAGAGCTCCAGCGCCCTTGGCTTTGGCTTCCGGTGCGGCTTCCTGGGGCTGCTGCATATGGAGATTATTCAGGAGCGGATCGAACGCGAGTTCAATCTGCCGCTGATTACTACCGCGCCGAGCGTTATTTACCGCATTAAGCTGACGAACGGGGAGACCATTCAGATCGACAATCCGTCGCATTATCCGGAGATCGGGACGATTGACTTCATCGAAGAGCCGTATGTCAAAGCAGCCATTATCGTGCCTAACGACTTCGTGGGAACCGTTATGGAGCTGTGCCAGAACAAACGCGGCGAATTCGTCAACATGGAGTATCTGGACAGCAACCGTGTAACCATTACGTACGAGATTCCATTGTCCGAGATCGTCTACGACTTCTTCGACCAGTTGAAATCCGGCACGAAGGGTTATGCATCCTACGATTACGAGATCTCCGGTTACCGCCAGTCCAATCTCGTGAAGATGGATATCCTGCTGAACAATGAGCAGGTCGATGCGCTGTCCTTCATCGTTCACCGCGACCGCGCTTATAACCGCGGTCGGGTCATCTGTGAGAAGCTACGCGGTATTATCCCCCGCCAGATGTTCGAGGTGCCGATTCAGGCTTCCGTCGGCACGAAGGTGGTTGCGCGTGAGACCGTTAAGGCCATGCGCAAGAACGTATTAGCCAAATGCTACGGCGGCGATATCTCGCGTAAGCGGAAGCTGCTGGAGAAGCAGAAGGAAGGGAAGAAGCGCATGAAGCAGGTCGGCAGCGTCGAGGTGCCGCAGGAAGCGTTCATGGCCGTGCTTCAGATTGAGTAGCAGCATATAAGCTCCCCCGGAGCTTTCGGTTTATCGCAGAAACGGGTGCCGTCCTACGCAGGGCGGTGCAGCCGTTTCTTCTTGCTTTTTAGCAGCAGGTAGTGTGGCAGGCCTGTATATTAATAGAACAAAGGAGACAGCTAATGAATACAGCTACGAGCACTGCACACCATGGCCGTCCCCCTGAGGCCGTATATATTCACATCCCGTTCTGCACCAATAAATGCTTCTATTGTGATTTCAATTCTTACGTGCTGAAGGACCAGCCGGTGATGGACTATCTCCATGCGCTTGACCGCGAGATGGAGCTGACCGTGCAGCACACGCCTCCGGGTGTGATCAAGACGATTTTTGTCGGCGGGGGTACGCCTACTGTCCTCAAGCCTGATGAGATGGCTTATTTCCTGGAATCGGTCCGCAGGCATTTCCCGCAGTGGGACGAGAATATTGAGTTCTCTATGGAAGCTAACCCCGGAACTACCGATATTGATAAGCTCAGAGTCATGAAGGAAGGCGGCGTCAACCGGGTCAGCTTCGGGGTGCAGGCGTTCCAGAATGAGCTGCTGAGCGGAATCGGCCGGATTCATGATGTGAATGACGTATACCGCAGTCTGGAGAATGCCCGTGCGGTCGGGCTTAATAACCTGTCGCTGGATCTGATGTTCGGCCTGCCAAACCAGACGGTGGATATGCTCAGAGAGAGTATCGACAAGGCGCTGGCGCTAGATCTTCCCCATTATTCCATCTACAGTCTGAAGGTGGAGGAGAATACGCTGTTCCACACCCTGTTCAACAAGAACAAGCTTCCGCTGCCGAATGAAGAGGATGAGCTGGCGATGTACCTGCTGCTTATGTCTACCATGGAGGCTGCGGGGTATACGCAATATGAGATCAGTAATTTTGCCAAGCCGGGGCTGGAGAGCCGCCACAACATCACGTACTGGCGCAACGAGGATTATTACGGCCTGGGCGCAGGGGCGCACGGATATGTGGGCCGGCAGCGGCACATGAATATCAAGGGCGTGAACCCGTATAACGAGGCTTCGCGCAGCGGGCTGCCGCGTTTGGACAGCTTTGAGATCTCCGAGCAGGAGGCGATGGAGGATTTCATGATGGTTGGCCTACGGATGCGCGAAGGGGTGTCGGATGCGGCGTTCCGTTCACAATTCGGAAAGCCGCTGGAGGCTGTTTTTGCAGGACCGCTGCATAAAATGCTGAAGGCCGGGCTGCTGGAGCAGGCCGGGGAAACCTATCGTCTGAGCAAGCAGGGAATCCTGTTCGGCAACGATGTTTTCGGGGAATTTGTCGGTGCTTTGACAGAGGTTTAATTTTGAAATACCTCTTGAATTGTAATTCACCTTGTTGTATATTTATTCATATTAACAACAAGGGGTGAGTCAAGGTGCTTGTCAAAACGGATCATTTCCAAGAGGCTTCTCCAGCAGGAGAGCAGCAAGTGATATGCAGAAATGCTACGGTGGAGGATGTAGAGCCGCTGTATCTGATGATAGAGGAGTATGCCAGGCAGGGGATTATGCTGCCCCGTTCAAGGCAAGCACTGACCCGCCAGATCGACCAGTTCGTGATCGCCGAGATCGGCGGCAAGTTTGTCGGCTGCGGTTCCTTGTTCCGGCTCGGAAATGACCTTGTTGAGGTCCGTTCGATTGGCCTGAATGATGCTGGCAAGGGCAAAGGTGTAGGAACGATGATCCTGGAGAAGCTGGTTGAAGAAGCGAGACGCCAGCAGATTCCGAAGATTATGGCCCTGACCTATGCTGTGGACTTCTTCCTTAAGAACGGCTTCGATGTGGTGCAGAAGGAGATTTTCCCCGAGAAGGTCTGGACCGATTGTGTGAACTGCAAGAAGCAGCATGCCTGCGACGAGATCGCCGTGCTGAAGAGACTGGACTAATCCGGCGGGCTCTAGCCCCCGGTAATAAACTATATAATAAGAAACCACTGTTCACCCGGACGCTGCTGCTTCAGGGTGACAGTGGTTTTTTGCGGATACAGGTTTATTGTGCGTAGATAAGCTTGCGCTGTTGCTCTACCAGTTCGGCAAGCTCCGGTGTAGCATATGCGGAAGGGTTAAAGGAAGGGGATAGTGTATTATAAGTAATTCCGATGCTGGACCCGTCCGTCATCTCAATCTCCAGCCAGTATTTGTCTCCCACCCAACCCTTGGTCTGCTTGTAGAGCTGCTCGAACGGGAGGTATTCCAGCTTGGGGAATTCGCGGATGAACACGGCGTTGGCCTCCGGAGTAAAGTCCATCAGGTCAGAACCGTCATTGCCGCTCACAAAACGGACGGTTTGTATTTTTCCCTCGATATCCAGCAGATCGTTAAGGGTGTTGGCGTCAGGGTTGTTGCGTGCTTCATACAGCCGGTCTCCCGCCCAGAGTCTCGCCGATGTCTTATAGCCTTCTACCTCGTAGAGCAGTGTGCCTGTCTTAAGAGTTGTCGCATCTCCATCCTGCAGCCCAGCGTGCGGACACTTCTGCTCGGATTTGCTGTAGGTAATTTTGCCGATCTCCTTGCCTTTGCCCAGTGGGGCGGGGTCAGGACCGGTATCATCGTAGTACATCACGCCGTCCCATTGCAGGATGGATATATAATCCGCATCCACACCGATGCACTTGACCGGTAAGATTTTACCTGTACAGCCCGTAAGTGCTAATGCAGTTAAGAGGCCTGCGATTATAGCCCATAATGCTGTTTTCTTGAAACGCATTTTTATCACTCCCTGAGTATTGGACGGCATTGTCCGGGAAATGGTTGCGGTGAAATATACAAAATCTTGCTTTGACTAAAATAGGCGCAATCAAGTTGCTGAACTCACTTGACAATGCCGAGGTCAGTTTGGTATTTTTGTATTAGTGGTTAGCACTCATCTCACTAGAGTGCTAACGAATCGGAGCCACAGCCGGATAGGAGGGAATAACATGTTAACTGAACGCCAGAGAATGATACTGAATGCCATTGTCGATGACTATATTTCTTCCGCTGAGCCGGTAGGCTCGCGCAGTATCTCGAAACGCGGGGATGTGGGCTACAGTCCAGCCACGATCCGCAACGAAATGGCCGATCTGGAGGATCTGGGTTATCTGGAGCAACCTCATACGTCGGCAGGGAGAATCCCGTCCCATAAGGGCTACCGCTATTATGTGGATCATCTGGTACCGTGGAATTCCGCCGAAACGGCCGAACTGGGCACGATCCGCGCTTTTTTCGCCGAGAAGCTGAATGCTACAGAGCAGGTTATCCAACATGCGGCAATGATCCTGTCCAATATGACGAATTATACTTCCATCCTGCTGGGACCGGAGGTTTTTCATACTTCATTGCGCCATTTCCAGCTGCTCCCGCTCGATGACAAGACCGCTGTGGCGATTATCGTTACCAGCACCGGGCAGGTAGAGAACCGAACCGTGAGTCTTCCTCCGGAGATATCTGTCTCCGAGATGGAGAAGGTCGTGAATCTGCTGAACAGCAAGCTGGTCAATGTACCGCTCTACAAGCTGAAGAGTCAGCTCTATTCCGAGCTGGGCGAAGAAATGCAGCGCCACATCTCCCATTATGAAGAATTAATGCAGGTGCTGGATAAGGCGCTGGAAAGCGACCATGATCAGCGGATTTACTTAAGCGGAGCCACGAATATGCTGACCCAGCCGGAGTTCAAGGACGTCGACAAGGTGAAGACGATTCTCGATCTGCTGGAGGAGACGCCTACGCTGCTCAAGATGCTCACCCCGGCCAGCAGCGAAGCAGGAATGCAGGTGCGCATTGGTACAGAGAATAAGCATGAGGCTTTTGCCAACTGCAGTCTGATTACCGCCACTTATTCACTGGACGGCAAGCCGCTGGGGAGCATCGGCATCCTGGGTCCGACCCGTATGGAGTACGCACGTGTAATGGGTATTCTGGGGATTTTGTCCCGGGATTTGACAGCGATGCTGGCACACTGGTATAAGTGAACAGAGTGTACTAGTCCATCGCGAATGATACTAAGGAGGTGAAGACAACTTGAAAGAGGAAGAGGTTCAGGAAATGAATGAGAAGAATGACCCCTCGATGAATGACAATCTTGCGGCTGAAGAGACTGATACCACAGCAGACAGCGGTTCATTCACGGCTGAAGAGGCCGGCGAGGCGGCTTCAGGCAATGAGGAATACAGAAAGCTGCAGGAGCTTGCAGATGAACATCAGGCGCGTACCTTGCGTGTGCAGGCTGATTTCGATAACTTCCGCCGCCGGACCCAGAAAGAAAAGGAAGAGCTGGCGCAGTACGCAACATCTAAGCTCGTAACTGAGCTGCTCCCGGTAATGGATAACTTTGAACGCGCACTGGCGACTCCTGCAGCAGGTGCAGACGCTGAAGCGTTCATCAAAGGCGTGAATATGATTTTCCGTCAGCTGGAGGGAGTCCTTAAGACTGAAGGGCTTACAGCTATGGAAGTGGTAGGGCAGCCTTTTAACCCTGAATATCATCAGGCGATCATGCAGGTGGAGAGCGAGGAGTACGAGGAAGGCATCGTGACGGAAGAGGTCCAGAAGGGCTATCTCCTGAAGGATAAGGTTCTTCGTCCGGCCATGGTCAAAGTCAGCATGTAGATCTGTTCTATATAAGATAATAAATATGGATGAAGCCCCGGGCTTCACATTATTTCTGAGGAGGCACATTACTGTGAGTAAAGTTATCGGTATTGACTTAGGAACCACGAACTCTTGCGTTGCCGTTATGGAAGGCGGCGAAGCCGTCGTTATCCCGAATCCGGAAGGCGCGCGTACAACCCCATCGGTTGTAGGCTTCAAGAAGGACGGCGAGCGCATCGTCGGTGAAACGGCAAAACGCCAGGCTATCACGAACCCGGACCGTACGATCGCTTCGATCAAACGCCACATGGGTACAGGCCACAAAGAAAGCATTGACGGCAAAGACTATTCTGCACAGGAAATCTCGGCAATGATTCTTCAGAAGCTGAAATCCGATGCTGAAGCTTATCTGGGCCAGACTGTAACTCAGGCGGTTATTACAGTTCCTGCTTATTTCAATGACAGCCAGCGTCAAGCTACTAAGGATGCAGGCAAAATCGCCGGCCTTGAAGTGCTGCGTATCGTCAACGAGCCAACAGCAGCAGCTCTTGCTTACGGTCTGGAGAAATCGGAAGATCACACCATCCTGGTCTATGACCTTGGCGGCGGTACCTTCGACGTATCCATCCTTGAGCTGGGCGACGGCTTCTTTGAAGTGAAGGCTACCAGCGGTGACAACCGTCTGGGCGGAGATGATTTTGACCAACTGGTGATGGATTACCTCGTAGCTGAGTTCAAGAAAGAGCAGGGCATTGACCTGAGCAAGGACAAGGCTGCTGTTCAACGTCTGAAGGATGCTGCAGAAAAAGCAAAGAAAGAGCTGTCCGGCGTACTTACAACTACAGTATCGCTTCCGTTCATCACGGTAGTTGACGGAGTGCCTCAGCACTTGGAGATCAACCTGACCCGTGCCAAGTTCGACGAGCTGACTGCAAGCCTGGTTGAGCGCACGCTGGGACCTACACGTCAAGCGCTGAAGGATGCCGGAATGACCCCTGCGGATCTGAACAGAATCGTACTGGTCGGCGGCTCCACCCGTATTCCTGCCGTACAGGATGCGATCAAGAAGCTTACCGGCAAAGAGCCTCACAAGGGCGTTAACCCGGATGAAGTAGTAGCCCTGGGTGCTGCTGTTCAAGCGGGCGTACTGACTGGTGATGTAAAAGACGTAGTTCTGCTCGACGTCACTCCGCTGTCCCTCGGTATTGAAACTGCAGGCGGCGTGTTCACGAAGATGATTGAGCGCAACACTACGATCCCTACAAGCAAATCGCAGGTGTTCTCGACCTTCGCAGACAGCCAGCCTAGCGTGGAAATCCACGTATTGCAGGGTGAACGCGAGATGGCGAACGGCAACAAGACACTGGGACGCTTCATGCTGAACGAGATTCCACCGGCACCGCGCGGCGTACCTCAGATCGAGGTTACCTTCGACATCGATGCCAACGGTATCGTTAACGTCTCTGCTACAGATAAAGGCACCAACAAAAGCCAGAAGATCACCATCACTTCTTCCAGCGGTCTGAGCGACGCAGAAGTGGAACAGATGATGAAGGATGCCGAGCTGCACGCTGAGGAAGACCGCAAGCGTAAAGAACTGGTCGAAGCCAAGAACGGTGCTGACCAGCTCGTATACTCCACAGATAAAGTAATTAAGGATCTGGGTGACAAGGTCGATGCTTCCGAGATCGACAAAGCGAATGAAGCCAAGGACAAGGTGAAGGCTGCACTTGAAACCGACAACCTGGAAGAAATCACTGCCGCTACAGAGGCGCTGAATGAGATTGTGCAACAGTTGTCCGTGAAGCTGTATGAGCAGGCTGCACAGGAGCAGCAGGGCGCTGAAGCGGGCCAGGATGCTTCTGAAGGCAATGCCAAGAAGGATAACGTGGTAGATGCGGATTACGAAGTGGTTGACGATGAGAAGAATCAAGGGTAACCTTAGACGATAAGTTCTATGGTGGTGAGAGGGAAGGTCAAGACCGGGGCATCCCGGGTTTTGGCTTTCCTTTTACCTTGTAAATGGGGAGAATTAACGATGTACGGAGGTGAAAGCAGTGGCAGATAAACGTGATTATTATGAGGTTCTGGGCCTCGGAAGAGATGCTTCAGAAGACGAAGTGAAGAAGGCCTACCGCAAGCTGGCGCGCCAGTACCATCCCGATGTGAATAAGGCCAGTGATGCTGAGGCCAAGTTCAAAGAGGTTAAGGAAGCCTATGATGTCCTGAGTGACGGACAACAGCGGGCGCGGTATGACCAATATGGGCATATTGACCCTAATCAGGGAATGGGCGGCGGCTTTGGCGGCGGTGGCGGAGATTTCGGCGGTCTTGGTGATATCTTCGATATGTTCTTCGGCGGAGGCGGTGGACGGCGTGATCCGAATGCCCCACAGCGCGGCGGCGATTTGCAGTATACGATGACCATTGAGTTCAAGGAAGCGGTGTTCGGCAAAGAGACCGATATTACCATTCCGCGCACGGAGACCTGCGATACCTGCTTCGGCTCCGGAGCCAAGCCGGGTACGAAGCCGGAGACCTGTTCCGTCTGCCACGGCAGCGGACAGCAGGAATTCGTGCAGAATACACCGCTTGGACAGATGCGTAACCGCCGTCCCTGCTCCCATTGCAGCGGCACAGGCAAAATCATCAAAGAGAAATGCACCACCTGCGCAGGCCAGGGCAAGGTGAAGAGACAGCGCAAGATCCATGTGCGTATCCCTGCCGGTGTCGATGACGGCGCACAGCTGCGCATGACTGGTGAAGGCGAAGGCGGCACACGCGGCGGCCCGGCCGGAGATCTGTACATTGTGATCCGTGTGAAGAATCATGATTTCTTCGAGCGCGAGAACAACGATATTATGTGCGAGGTTCCCTTGACGTTCGCTCAGGCGGCACTGGGTGACGAGATTGAGATCCCAACGCTGACCGAGAAGGTGAAGCTCAAGATCCCGGCAGGCACCCAGACCGGTACCTTCTTCCGCCTCAAAGGCAAAGGGGTTCCGCATCTGCGCGGCAACGGCGTCGGCGACCAGCATGTCCGCGTCATCGTAGTCACACCTAGCAAGCTCAGCGATGAGCAGAAGGACCTGCTCCGCCAGTTCGCCTCCTACAACGGAGAGAACACGCATGAGCAGGAACAGTCTTTCTTTGATCGCGTGAAAAAGGCGTTCCGGGGAGACTGAACTTTTAGGTAATATGAAATAAGGATGGAAGAGCTTGTAAAACAGCGCCCCATCTCCATTAAGTGGAGGCGGGGCGCTGTTTTTTGCTGGTTTTATTGTCTTTGTGGTTCTGTTGTATTTGCTACAACAGAATGCTTTTGAAATTCACCAAAAAGAGAATCTGTTGCACAACGTACAGTAGAAATTCTTTAAATGGTCATTTTTAAACAGATATCTAAGAATCAAATGTATGAAATACAACAGAATCTCCTTTGGGACGAATTAAAGGGGATTCTAATGTAGTAAATGCAATCAGAGGTAGTATGCACATTATGTGCAACAGCGTCTGCTCAAGTGCTCAAACGGGTCTCAACCAAACAAAAAAGGCTGTCCTGAGTAGTCATGTAACAACTACTGGGACAGCCTTTTAAGCTTATTCTACTACTCGATCAATCCGATCTTGCTCAGCAATTCATAGAGTGCAGCGGCTGCTGTCTCACGGGTTGCCGGAGCTGTTGGATTGAAGGCAATGCCCGTTTCGCTGGCGAAGATGCCGGCTTTGGTCAGGGCTTGCAGACTGTCCTTGGCGTAAGGAGCTACCTTAGCGCTATCGGAGTAGGTTGTGAACGAAGGATTGGCTACAGCCTTCAGTTCAGTGCCTGTCAGCTTCAGCGCTCTGTCCAGAATGACGGCGAGCTCCTGACGGGTTACTTTTTGCGTAGGTGCAAACTTGCCGTTGCCTATGCCCAGAATCAGACCAGACTTGGAGGCTGCGGCGACATCCTTGGCGTACCAGTCCGTTGATTTCACATCGGAGAAGGTTACGCCAGCATCGGTACGCAGACCCAGTGCACGGGTTAAGAGTGCTGTGAACTCAGCGCGGGTCAGATTGCTCTGCGGCGCAAAAGTTGTTGCCGAGGTTCCCTGGATAATCAGTTTGTCGGCCAACGTCTGGATCGCAACCGCTGATTTGGAATTCGCGATGTCTGTGAAGGCTGCTGCCGGTTTGCTGACTGCTGCATACACGGAGAAGCCTGGACGGCTTACGGTCACAAGGGTTGTTCCATCGGCTTGCGGTGTGAAGACAGAAGCAACCGGGGTCACCAGTCCGTCTTTCTCAAACAGTACGCCTGCGGTCTTGGATTCAATCTTGCCAGGTACAGTAAAGGTGCGCTTGATGAACACGTTGGTTGGAACGTTCAAGTAAGTGCTGCCTGTAACTGTAGTCCATGAAGCTTCATAGGATACCGGGGTTCCAATAACCTGGGCACCCGGAGTACCTGCAATCAGCTTGCTGGCTGCGTCTGGCTCTTGCTTAATTACTAGCTTCAAGCTCTGGCCTGCAGGGGAAGCGGCTAATAAGGATACCGGCAAGGCTACAGCAGATCCGCCAACATTCACGATAAGGGTGCTGCCTGCTTGAATGGCGGACAGTAATTTCACCTGATCAGCAGTCAGGCTCAGTTCAGCAGACTTATCTGAGATGCTGATCAGAGAGATAACAACGGCTGTCTTGACAGTAGCGGCTTTGGCCAGAGCGGCCTTCAGATCGCTGTCGCTCACGGTTACTGTCGTTACACCATCCTTCGATGCGGTTAGAGGTGTTACCGTTACTTGCTGAACGCCTTCTTCAACAAGGGACTTCACAGGTTCTGGAACCACCACAGGTGTTGGCGTAACTACTGTACCGCCACCTCCACCACCGCCGCCGCCATTGTTTCCACTGTCAGAGACAGTGATAAAGCGGAATGAGGTGTAGGTACTGTAGTATTCATCATTGTTATAGTCAATCTTGATCGGTTTGGTGTTATCTTTGGCTTTAATGCCGATAACCTCAAGCTTGTAGACTCCATCGGTCAGACCGGCCACCGCAGGGTTGCCGTAAGCATCCAAGATTGGATCACCATTGTGGTCATATGGGTGATAGGTGGATGATACAACCGTGCTATAGTTCCCAGGCTCGAAGAACTTATCCGGCGCACCGGTCGTGGATACCTGGAAGGAGCCTTTCTTGATATCATCCAAGCCAATCAGATTCACTTCATAGTAGTTAATATCTTTTGCTTTCAGCTTGTAGTTCAGAATAGCACTTGAATTGGTGTAGACGATCGGCTGGCTCAGTGCAGCTTCCTGAATGCCTGTGCCCCAATCAGGTTGTTCGGTCGTCTTATCTACATTGATTGCAAACGGCAAGTGCAGAGTTGGCTGTCCTGCTGCTTCCAGGACGACATTACCTTGCAGCATTTGCGGCACGGTATCAGCAGCGACGGTAACCTTCAGGTTGAACGTGGAGGCAACTTTTTCGGCGGCAGTTACCGATGATTTGTCGAGCGTCGCAGATACATGCTTGGGATCACCATAGTTCCATTCCACGGAAGCAGAATAGGTAAGCGCAGTATCGCTCATATTCTTTAATTGCAGCACTTGGCTAGCTTCAGAACCGGGAAGCAGGGTGCCAAAGCTTGTAGACGGATTGTAGTTGATTACATTCTGCGGGATAAAGTTCTTGTCCAGAATAGAGATCGGCTCTATCGATTGCAGCAAGGCCGGAGTGATGATGGCATTTTCTACATTGGCGCGTCCAGGACCTTGAAGATAGAAATCTTCAGGTGCATCCTGGTAGAACACAGGATCTGCTGTGTTGGCCAGAGCGGCACGAATGTCTAATGGTGTATAAGTTGGATGTGCCTGCTTGATCAGCAGTGCCAAGCCTGCTACATGCGGTGTTGCCATACTTGTACCACTAATACGATTGTATGCTTTGGAATAATCAGTTCCTGGATGACCTTTGCCATAAGCAGGCCACGTAGACAGCACTCCGTCACCAGGAGCTACGATGTCCGGCTTAATGCTTAATTTACCGTCGAAGTTCGGTCCTAGTGAGGAAAAGCTGGTCACTTCATCGCCGGCGGTCATATCCATCGGATATTCGGAGCTGAAAGTAAAGTAAGCAGGTTTGTTGCCGTTAGCAACAATGGCTCTGGCTAAAGCGCGGCCTTGGGAGCCCTTCAGGTCCAGCGTAGGGATGTTGTCATATCCATCGCCAAGGTTGGAACCGATAAAGTCAGAACGGTCAGTATAGCTCTCATCCAGAATAGCTACTTTCTTACCGTCTACTGTCTGGAAATTACCATTGAAGATCACAATAGCTTTGGCACCGTGAGCTTTGGCATTAGCAATCTTGTCTACAAAGGCTAGATCGCCACGGGATACCAGAACAACAGTTTTCTCACTGAAATTTCCTTCCGGGTAATCTTCATTTGCGCCTAAATTAGCGTAGAACACTTTAACCGGCTCTGTTCCAATAATATCGGCAAAGTCTGTTTGACCCAATTCATAGGCCATGACATGGAACGGATTATAGGTGTCATAAGTCACTGAAGTGACTGAACCCGTAATCTCTGCCTTGAACTCACCGGAGAACGCTTTGATAGGGCTATTAACGGCACCTACCGAAATTCCGAGTTGGGAGGCAGCAGGAGAACCCATGGAAAAATAACCTGCTTCTCCATTATTCCCATTTGCAATGACAGCAGTTACTCCAGAGAGAACCGCATTATTAATAGCGATGGAATCCGGGGAGTTCACATCCTTCTCCGAATCGGAGCCGAGCGACAGGTTGATGACATCCATGCCGTCCTTGACCGCACGTTCAATTCCGTCAATGACTTGAGCGGAAGATCCGGAGGAAGTGTTCGGCTTATCAATATTACGGCCCAATACTTTGTAGACATACAGGTCAGCCCCGGGAGCGACACCCTTCTGAGCCACATCGCCTTTAGCTGCATACTGACCGATGATCGTTCCGGCTACATGCGTACCGTGGTAAGTTCCCGCATAGCCTACGCCATACTCGGTATCTTCTTCAGGAGTCAGCGGAACTTCTTCATAAGGATCATTATCCTGATAGAAGGAGTCATAGCCGCCCTTATAAGCCGGGGCAATATCCGGGTGCGTATAGTCCACACCGGTATCAATTACACCGACCTTCAGTCCGGCCCCGGTGAGGCCTTGGTCAGCCGCCCAATCGGCATGAATCTGCTTCAGGGGAGCATTGTCGTTTCTGTAAGTCACTTCGGTCACTGTCTGATCAGGGAGAGCATACCAGGTGCTGTTCGGATAAATGGAAGACACGCCGGAGATCTTCGCCAGCTCAGGGATTTTGTCAGCCGGAACGGTGACTTCAAAGCCGTTCAGAATCGTGTCGTACTTGTAATTGACGGTCAGGTCAATCTTCTTGGCTTCAGCCTTATCCAGTACTTCTTCCTGTTGGCTGTTCACTGCAGCTTCAGTCGCTGTATTGGCGAGTGCTGTAATTCCTTGTCTGGCAGCATACTTGCCGACGGCAGCAGGCTGGCCGCTGAGCTGAACGATAACCCGGACAAGATTTGAGGATTTGGTGTTAATCTGTGGAGAAATATAAGGCTGATTCGCTGGAATCAAGGCTGGAAGATGATTGCCTGATACGGGTGTCTTCAAGCTGCTGGCGGCGAAGGCTGCGCCCGGAATCATACTTGCAGCCACACCCAATGATAAAGTTAGTAATGATAGCTTACGAGGTAATTTTGTCCACTCCAAATGTAATCCCCTCCACAATATGATGTTGGTTCTGGCTTACATCTCTCCTGCTACAGACAGTAGCCGGATTCTCCTTTTCTATTAATCCGGTTTATTTCCGTCAAGATTACTAGGAAAAATATTAAGAAGATTTTACCACTGGTTATTTGTAAAATCTACACAAAATTTATAGAGTTTTGAGAATGTTTTCATTTCCTGCGGAATGTTATATGACACAAATAGACTTTTAAAACTACTACGAAGAAATTAAAAGACAAAAAAATACAAAATAACAGAGAAAAAAACAATTATCGTCATGAATACTGACATGAATGATGGTTGGAAAAACAGCGCTGAAATTTAGAAGTGTGGCTTCTGGATAATGAAATCAGCGGACAACAGCGGGTGAAAGTCCAAAACTTCGCTGGAGTCACAGCCAACCCTAAATGTATAAATTCCTGTCCGGAAATCCAAAATAGCCAAGTAAGCTTGTACGAATGAATACCAGGCAGAAAGCGGGGAATTCCCATGTCTGAAAAAAGTATACTGGCCTACTTCAAAACCCCGGAGGAAGCGGAAGGGGTCTCCCGTAAGCTGCAGGCACTGCGTGCAGAGGAGATTTCCATTGACCGGTTTAGCAGGTTTGGGGGAAGCGGGCAGGAGCCGGGAGTAAATCCGGTTACCGGCAATTTGGCGAGCATGGATTCGATGAGGGCAGTCAGTGACCATACGGGCATATTAGCTGCGGCGCATACGAGCGGGAGCGGAATGAGCCATGGCGGGGATGGCGGGCCTACAGGCAGAAATATTCTGCTGACGGTTATTGTAGATGCAGCTATTCATGGTCAGGCGATGTCACTGATTGAGGAAGCCGGCGGAATGATTTGAAGCTAAGACAACCAGATTAAGTACATTGGAGGCTGATGGCAAGCTATGGACAGAGAGAACTCGAAGATCTTTTCCAAAACCGAAAAAATGAAAATGCTCTATGAGGCGAAGGCCGAGGATGTTGAATTCTCAGCAGCTGAAGCAGATCAGGATGATATAGAGGCCATGGACCGTTCCCGTGAGGCTGATAAGCGGCAGCTGGGAGAGATTATGAAGAAAGAATAATTCGGTGAAGTCAAGAAGAGATGAGCAGACGAATTGTTGCTACGGATACCCTGCGTAAGTGGGGTATTTTTGTGTTTTGGCGTGTATAATGGAGTGATATGCGAGTCCGGGAGGATACATAAGTGAATACAGTGATAATGTGGGTAGGGCTGGCGCTGCTGGTGGCGCTGTTGACCTTCATGAACCAGAAGCAGGTCTATTCCTCGAAAGTGAAACGAGCTTACCGGGAGCTAAGAATGCTTGCTGAAAAGGTTCGAGCAGAGCAGTCGGAGGCGGGAGATCTGGAGAGCTGGGAAGCATCGTTTGCCGAGATGGAGAACCATCCGAACGAATTCAACAAGCTGGATAAGGAGATCGGCTTGCGCCAGGCCTTCGTCCAGTATCTGGAGCGGCATTATCCGCAGGATACGAGACTTCCAGAGCTGCAGGAAGCGGCTGCCTACCGGAAGGACAGCGTGTGGGGAATTAAGATGGGGGACTATGGCCCCAGGAAGTAGTCTGATGTAAATAGGGGACTAACCATCCTTGCTCTGAATAGGCTAAGTTGTTTAGACTCATTATTAATTGATATCATCCAAAGCGCTGGAACAGCCGTTAATAAGAGTAAAGTGAAATAAGCGAGAGTCGTCCGTATATCAGTTAAAAATTGAGATGTATAGGGAGCAGTCAACATGGAAAATCTAGCAGACCAAGCAGTTACAGACGAACTGGTTGTCAAAGCCTTGGAAAAAAACCTTGCCATGATCCGCTTTGATCTGGATCGGCGTGTCGCCTATGTCAATGAGATCTTTGCCCAGTCAGTGAAATACAAAGCGGAGGACATGTACGGCATGCAGCACAGCCAGCTGTGCTTCCCCTCATTCGTGAACAGTCCGGATTATGAGGTGTTCTGGCAGAATTTAATGGCTGGCCGGAGCTTCCAGGACAAAATTGAGCGGATGGACGCAGAGGGGAATTCGGTCTGGCTGGAAGCTACATATATGCCGGTGTTTGATGAGACAAATACCCATGTCATCGGCGTATCCAAGGTGGCCACTAACATTACGGAGAGACAAAACAACATGAGCCATGTCGTGGAGCTAATGCAGGGCATGGCGGATAGCCTTAATCAGCGTGCGGACAAAGGAATTGAGCGGAGTCAGGAGCTGCTGCAGAGTATTGACAGGATTGCCGAGGTTTCGACTGAGAATACCGAAACACTGCTAAGTCTGCAAAAGCAGGCTGCGGCGATCCGCGGCGTAGTGCAGACCATCCGTGATATTGCTTCCCAGACTCATCTGCTTGCCCTGAATGCAGCGATTGAGGCTGCACATGCCGGAGAATTCGGCCGGGGATTCGATGTGGTGGCCAAGGAGGTAAGAAAGCTGTCTGCGATGGTGCAGGATCAGATTACCGAAGTCCGGGACAGTGTCCAGGCCATTACGGAAGAGGTAGGCAGAATATCAACGGGATTGAACCAGGTGCAGGATAATGTGCAGCTCAGCCAGCGGCAGATTCAAGTGGCGCTGGATGAATTCACGCTGATCGCTACCTCTGCACAGGAACTGGACAACCAGGCGCGCGAGGTCATGAATATTATCTAAGCTGTGCTTGCTCTGAAGTTGAGCAGTTATTCCCGGACAATCTATTGTAAGCAGTATGCAGCCTGTGCTTTTCAGGTGGACATGCTGCTTTTTTAGTACATATAGCTGGATATGCTGCTGAAAATGAACCTTTTGAAGCCCGGGGTTGTTATAAAGGTAATTCAAACAAGAAAGGAGGGCATGCTCAAGTGGGCAACAGGGAATTATTCCAAACCTACAGCAAGGAGGTATATCGTACCTGCTATTATATGGTGCACGATGCTGCCGATGCTGAGGATCTGTGTCAGGAGGTATTCATCACTCTCTTCCGCAGCGAGTGGCAGGGCATTGAATATCTGAAGGCTTGGATTATGAAAATCACCGTCAACACCTGCCTGAACCACCTGAAGCGCAGGAACAGCCTGCAGCAGAAGCTGACGGCCCATCTCCATATGTTCAGGGAGAATCCGCAGCCGCTGGTAGACAAGCTGGTGGAGCAGAAGGAAACGAAGCTGGAATGGGCGGGATACATGTCCCGGCTCCCGGCGAAGATCAGGGCGGTGCTGACCCTGCGGTATATGCATGATTTCAGTCTGGAGGAAATCCGCAAGATGCTGGATATCCCGCTGGGAACTGTGAAGTCCAGACAGCATAAGGGGCTACGGATGATGAAGAGGATTCTGGAAGAAGCGGGCGTTCAGCCCATAACGAAGGAGGACGATGAATATGGACAGAACCGAAGCGCAGTTAAAGCGTCGCTTAAATGAGGATCAGGAGCTGAATTATCCTGATTTCGAGCAAATGTGGGGCAGAATGGAGCAGACCGGATATGCATCATCCAAAGGCGGCAGCCGTGCGGGAGCAGGCAGCCCGGTCCGCCACCGCAACTGGCAAAAGATCACTGTCGCAGCCTCCTTCAGCGTAGTGCTGATGGCTGTTCCTGTGTATGCCGCTGTGCAATATGATTGGGGCAGCCTGCTGGACCACCGGAGCGGGGTGGAGGCGGCGCTGTCACAGAACCTGGGCCAGCCGCTGGGCCAGACGATCACCAAGGATGGAGTAACGTTGACGCTGCATACAGCGCTCACCGATGAGAACCGGACAGTGATTCTGTATAGTCTGGATGTGGGTCCGGACGGGGGCGACGGCAAGCTGTGGAACATCAATGGAATGACTCTCAAGGATGGCCCGGGACGCAGCGGCAACCAGGAATTCAACAATCAGCAGTGGGACGAGAAGAACAAGCGGTACAACGGTTATTTCGAGACGGACTGGACGCCGGATCAAGAGACGGCCAAGGTAAGTCTGACGGCTGAGCGGATTCAATTGTACTCGCAGCAGGAGGTAGACTTGAAGCTGGATACGGACTCGCCGGAGCGGCAGAGCTTTCCTGTGAACCGGGATGGACTGGAATCCTTCAGCGTACAGCCCTTTAAGGAAGGTACTGACCATCTGATGCTCTCCACTGCCGCCATCTTCGATGATCCGGAAGCCAAGAACTGGGCCTTTCCGCAAATCACTGCTTATCGGGGAGGGCAGCTTGTAAAGAACTCCCGGGCAGGAGCAATGGGTAAGCCGGGAGATAACGGAGAATACACCTCGGTTCAGTATTACAAACCTGCCGATGTGCCGAAGGATCAAACCGTCTATAAGCTGGATTACACGAAGCTTGAAAGGAACATCGACGGTCCTTGGGCGTTTGATTTTGAACTGAGCAAGAAGAAGATGGCGGGCGCGACAATCAAAACTGCGCTGGATCTGCCCCTGGAAGCAGGAAATACAGATAATCGTATTGAGCAGATGGTTGTGACACCTACGCAGGTCCGTGTATCGGTTCGCAGCAAAGCTAAGCCGTTCTCTGAATTGCCGTATGTCAATTATTCTCTCGAGGTGGGCGGCCGGACGCTGGAAGGCGGATTATGGTATTCCATGTCTGAGGACAAAGAGCTGATTGCAGTGCGCTTCGAGCGGCCGTCGGACCTGGAGATTACCAAAGACACGCCAATGACGCTTGTAGGTAATTATAAGGTTATCCGGCATGGGGATGATAAGAAGCCGCTTCAATTAACCAACATCTCCAGCGAGAAGCAGACGGTGATCCGGGAGACCGGCGGTTATCCGGTACAGTGGACCTACTATATGCAGGGTGAGGATCTCTATGTGGAGACGAGGAGCGATGATCCGAAGTTTGGCGGCGTGAACCAGACTCATATCGGTACCGGTAAGGACCGGATCGTAAGTAAGATCGTTTCAACGAAATTCCGCGGAGACGGAAATAACCGGAGCATTGATGTTTATGAGAACTTCAAGGGAACAGAAGCTTCAATATACATGTTCTATTACACTACAAATGAGCCGGACAAAGAGACGCGGGTACAGCTGCAAGGACAATAATAACATTATTTCATTATTTTAACGGGAAGAACCTTGTGTTCTTCTCTTTTTTTCGTATACAGTTAGAAGATATGGCTATGAATAGCTGCCAGAATTATAAGACAAAGGAGAGAGTAACTATGGAAATTAAGCGCTGCGACTGGGTAAACTCGGACCCGGTATATATAGCTTATCATGATGAAGAATGGGGCAAGCCGCTGGTTGATGACCTGAAGCTGTTCGAGCTGCTGATGCTGGAGGGCATGCAGGCCGGACTAAGCTGGTATACGGTGCTGAAGAAGCGGGAGGGCTTCCGCGAGGCTTTTGACGGCTTTGATCCGGAGAAAATCGTGCTGTATGGGGAGGACAAGGTCGAAGAGCTGATGCAAAATGTGGGGATTGTGCGCAACCGTCTGAAGATTAAGGGAGTGATTTCCAATGCACAGGTGTACCAGCAGATCTGCCGGGAGGAAGAGGGTGGCTTTGCCGGTTATCTGTGGAGCTTTGTCGGCGGGACGCCGGTGGTGAATCATTGGAAGAACAGAGCCGAGGTTCCCGCGACGACCCCACAGTCCGATCTGATGAGCAAGGCGCTCAAGCGCAAGGGGATGAAGTTTGTCGGCTCGACGATCTGTTACGCTTTTATGCAGGCGTCCGGGATGGTAGATGACCATGCGCTGGATTGTTTTTGCCGCAGCACCCCGTCTGCCGTAGAGAGTTGAACGCAGTTTGGCGCTGAACGGGTAAGAAATGCTATACTAGCTAAGATAAGCTTCGAGGGACATTATGCTCCCAAAACTGAGTCTATGCTTCCGAAGTAAGTTTGTTCGAAGCAGAATCGAGAGAAGTAACGCTCACAAACTTTTAGGAGGATTCATTACCATGCTATGGCAAGAATTGACGGTACATACAACCGAGGAAGCACAGGAGATGATCTCCAATCTGCTGGTTGAGGCCGGAGCGGGCGGAGTCTCTATTGAAGAATCCGGGACGCTGAATAAAAACCGGGATACACGTTACGGTGAACTATACGATGAACCGCTCAATGACATCCCCGAAGGGGAAGCGGTCATTAAAGGATATTATGCGGAATCGGTGGACATGGACGCGGTTGTGTCCGAGGTGACGCCAAGGGTGGAAGAGCTGAGAGAATTCGGCATCGACCCCGGGCTGGCACAGATCTCCTGGAAGACGGTGGATGAGGAGGATTGGGCTCATGCCTGGAAGCAGTACTTCAAGCCGCTGCGCGTCTCGGAGCGGCTGACTATTAAGCCGACATGGGAAGAATATACTCCGGCCTCTGCGGATGAAAAAATTATTGAGATCGACCCCGGCATGGCCTTCGGAACCGGGACGCATCCGACAACGGCGCTGTGCCTTCGCGCTCTTGAGAAGCATATTGTCAGCGGTGACGAGGTCATCGATGTAGGTACGGGCTCCGGCATCCTTGCTGTCGGAGCGATGCTGCTCGGTGCCGCCTCTGTCCTGGCGCTGGATCTGGACCCGGTCGCCGTAGAGAGTGCCCGTGAGAATGTGGCGCTGAACCGGCTGGAGTCAGCAATCACCGTGAAGGAGAGCGATCTGCTCTCGCTGCTGGGCGGTGAGGGGGCGGCGGATACCGCAGCCGGAGAGATGTGGCCTTCAGCCCGGCCAAGCAATACGGCTGACCAAGAGGCCGTTCCTGTTGTTGCCGCGGCGGCAGACGGGCTGGGAGTGACTCTGCCGGTCCGTGTGGTCGTGGCGAATATTCTGGCCGAGATTATTGTGCTGTTCACGGACGATGTCTACCGTGCGCTTCAGCCGGAGGGGATCTATATTACCTCGGGGATTTATAAGGATAAGGAAGGGCTGGTCGCGGAAGCGCTGAAGTCCTCCGGTTTCGAGATTTTAGAAGTAACCCGCGAAGAAGATTGGGTGGCGTTCACAGCCGGAAAGAGGTAGACATGGGTTCCCTGGATCAATTTTTAGTATATCCTTTACAGCAGCTTCCGTTTTTTCTGATTACGATTGTTATTGCGTTTACGGTGCATGAATTCGCCCACGCCTATTTTGCCAATAAATTCGGGGACCCTACAGCACGCCTGCTGGGCCGTATGACCTTGAATCCGGCGGTGCACTTTGACCTCTTCGGCATCATTCTGCTGCTGATTGCCGGCTTCGGCTGGGCGCGTCCGGTTCCCGTGAACCGGGATAACTTCCGCCGTCCCCGTCTGATGGGTGTCATTGTCTCAGCCGCCGGGCCAATCAGCAATCTGCTGCTCGGTATTCTGGGCGCGCTGATCTATGCGATTCTTGTGGGAACGGGCACGATGGATTCGATTAAGAACGAGCAGGTGCTCCGGGCGCTGATCTGGTTCTTCGGGATGTTCATTCACTTCAACTTTTTCCTCTTCGTATTTAACCTGATTCCGCTGCCGCCGCTGGACGGTTACCGGATTGTAGAGGATATCGCACCGCGTCCGATCCGTGGAAGACTTCAGCAGTATGAGCAGTATACGGTTTTCCTTTTCCTGCTGATCATCTTCATTCCGGGTCTGCGCGCCTATACGATAGAACCGCTTAGCTACTGGGCGACACGTACGGGTAATGATTTCTTCCAGCTGTTCCTAAAAATGTTCGGGGTCTGAGCAGAGCAGTACTGACAGGGACTGTTCAGTGCATGGCAAACGTTGTAGAATATAATGTGATTATTAAGTAGATGAATGATACGTGTGAAGCGGCGGCCGGGACCTGATTTGGCGGGGACTACGCCGCTTTTACGCTGAATAACGGACAGGATGAGGATGAGAGATGCAGCGTTATTTCGTAACTCCGGCACAGTTCGGACAAGACAAGGTTAGCATTGACGGTGAAGACGCCCGCCATATCGCGAAGGTCATGCGCGGCAAGGCCGGGGACAAGCTGATCGTCAGCGACGGCGTGGCCCGCGAGGCGCTGGCCGAGATTGCTGACATAGAGATTGGCCTCGTCACCGTGAACATACTGGAGCCTCTGGCTATGACTCATGAAGCGCGCATTCAGATTACTGTCGCCCAGAGCCTGCCCAAAGGGGACAAGCTGGAGACAGTCATTCAGAAATGCACGGAGATCGGGGCTGTAGCCTTCACGCCGTTCCTCTCAGAGCGGACGATTGTGCATTACGATGAGCGCAAGGAGAGTAAGCGGCTAGAGCGTTGGCGCAAAATCTGTAAGGAGGCCGCCGAACAGGCGCACCGGAATATTGTTCCGCAGGTGCATTCACCGCTCAGCTGGAAGCAGCTGCTCCAGAGCTTCAACGGCTATGATGCCGTCTATTTCTGCTATGAGAAGGAAGAGGGACTCCAGCTCCGCAGCGCAGCCGCGCCATGGCTGGCATCGCTTCCGCAGGAAGCTGCGGCTAAAGTGATGATTGTTGTAGGGCCGGAGGGCGGCTTCAGTACGGAGGAATGCCGACTGGCTGAGGAGGCCGGAGCCGTCTCTGTCGGGCTGGGGCCGCGTATTTTGCGCTGTGAAACCGCAGGCATGGTTGCCGCCGCCTGCATTTTATATGAATCCGGAGAAATGGGAGGAGCTTAAACCATGCCATCTGTAGCTTTTTATACACTGGGCTGCAAAGTCAATTTCTATGATACCGAGGCCATCTGGCAGCTCTTTAAGAATGATGGATACGAGCAGGTAGATTTCGAGGGGGCCGCCGATGTCTATCTGATTAACACCTGTACAGTGACCAATACGGGCGACAAAAAAAGCCGGCAGATGATCCGCCGGGCGGTCCGCCGCAATCCAGACGCCATCGTAGCGGTTACCGGCTGCTACGCGCAGACCTCACCTGGAGAGATTCTCGATATTCCCGGAGTCGATCTGGTGATCGGCAACCAGGACCGTGAACAGATTATGACGCATGTAAAGAATATTCAGGAGTCACGCCAGCCCGTGAATGCGGTCCGCAACATTATGAAGACGCGTGAGTTCGAGGAGATGGATGTGCCCGGGTTCGCTGACCGGACGCGGGCGTTCATGAAGATACAGGACGGCTGCAACAACTTCTGTACCTTCTGCATTATTCCCTGGTCGCGCGGTCTGTCGCGCAGCCGTGATCCGAAATCGATTGTCGCCCAGGCGCATCAGCTGGTGGAGGCCGGATACAAGGAATTCGTGCTGACCGGCATCCATACTGGCGGGTACGGGGATGATCTGGACAACTACCGCCTCGCTGACCTGCTCTGGGAGCTGGATAAGGTGGACGGGCTGGAGCGTGTCCGCATCAGCTCCATTGAAGCGAGCCAGATTGATGAGAAGCTGCTGGAGGTGCTGAACCGCAGCACCAAGATGTGCCGCCATCTGCATATTCCGCTCCAGGCGGGCCATAACGAGGTGCTGAAGGCGATGCGCCGGAAGTATACCACGGAAGAGTATTTTGCCAAAATGCAGCTGATCCGAGAGGCTATGCCGGATGTGGGGATCACAACGGATGTGATCGTCGGCTTCCCGGGCGAGACGGATGAGATGTTCCGGGCAGGCTACGACTTCATGAAGGCGGTCAACTATTCGGAGATGCATGTCTTCCCGTATTCCAAACGGACCGGAACCCCGGCTGCGCGGATGCTGAATCAGGTCGATGAGGAGATCAAGAATGCGCGTGTGCAGGAGCTGATTGACCTCTCTGAAGAGATGCAGCTAGCTTATGCCCGGCGGTTCGTCGGCAAGACGCTGTCCGTCATTCCAGAACGGGCTGCCAAAGGCTCGGCGGGACGCAGCGTACAGCACGGCTTCAGCGACAACTATCTCCAGGTGCTGTTTAACGGCGACGATTCACTGCAGGGCGAGCTGTGCCAGGTGAAGGTAACCGAAGCCGGCGTGAATGAATGCCGGGGCGAGCTTGTCAGTGTTAGCCGGACGGCAGCTGGACTGCGCGAAAGCGTCCGCTAGGACAGGTGCTTGCGAATGAAAGGATGTCTACTTAGCCGATGAAGGCGATTAGGCATCCTTTTTTGCCGGACTGTGATTTCATAGTTACAAAGACCTGAATTTGCCCGGGAATCGTGAAATATGGAAAATGGGGTAAAGACTTGGGCCGGATTTGTCGATATAGTGGAAGAGAGTGGCAAAAAGTCCACCGATAATCAGACCGTCTAAGGAGAGAACAGATGACCGTGTACAGGAAAATGACAAAAACGCTCCTCATTATGATATTGCTCGTTGTGGCCGCTTTTCCGGTAAACGTCTTTGCCGCTGCTGGAGACACTATCTCTATTGAATTCGACAGCTCAGCCAAGGTAGAGCTTACCGTGGGCCAGTCACCGAAGCAGCTTAAGCTATATGCCAATGTAGAGGGCTCCGCTTCCAAACGGGATGTGACGGCAGCCGCAACATGGACCTCTTCCAAGAAAGAAGTAGTTACAGTATTAAATGGCCAGCTTACACCGGTGAATTCCGGAACGGCGGTAATTACAGCAACTCTCAATAATGCGATAGCCTCTGTAGAGGTGTCGGTCACCCATGCCTTTAAGGAACTGAAATTGACCCGCAGCACAGAGGGCAGCTATAAATTAGGCGACAAAGAGGAATTGCTGTCTGTTACGGCCACCGCCATCGGCGGAACATCGGCCACTGCGGAGAAGGATGTCACGAAGGACACGGAATGGAGCAGCTCGAATACAGGCGTGCTGACCATTGCTGCAGGCAAGATTACGCTGGTCGGTGAAGGTAAGGCTACCATTACCGCCAAGTACAAAGGATTAACCGAAACGATCAAAGCGGTGGTAGAGCTTCCTTATGCCGCTATCGTGCTGAAAGACAAGAATGACACCATCGTCAAGGAAATGGAAATGCTGGTCGGGGACCATCCGGCCAAGCTGACCGCCAAGACCAAAGCCACTTCGGCAAGTCCGGAGATTACCCTGGGCAATGAGGTGGAATGGAGCAGCTCCAGCGAGAGCGTAGCTACTGTTAAAGACGGTGAGATTACCATCCTGGGCGTGGGTAAAACGGTCATCACCGCAAGCTATCTGGGTGTTACCCAGTCGGTGGATGTCTATGTGCGTGCGCCTTATGAAGCGCTGCTGCTGACGCCTTCCGGCGACCAGTCGCTTTTCCTGGGGGAGAGTCTGAATGTAACCGCAGCAATGCGGAATGCTGTCAATTCAACCTCGAACGAAACAGCGTCCGCCGTTTGGACCTCGGATAACCTGATGAATGCTACAGTAACCGCCAATTCGGCGGATGCAAGCAACGCTTATGCCACTGTTACGGGTAAAGCGGTAGGAACTTCAATCATTAAGGCCAGCTATCTGGGCATCAGCAAAAGCTTCAAGATCACCGTCTATCCAACCCTGACGGAGCTGGGCCTGGAGAAGACGGAGCAGGAAATCTACACGGCGGATGCAGTAAGCCTGCCGAAGGTGACCGGAACCAAGTATGACGGCACCAAACTGGATATCAGCGATGAGATGGAGTGGACCTCTGCGAATGAAGAGATTGTCTCCATCAAGGACGGGAAGTTTGTCGGCGGCAAGGCAGGTACGGCCATCCTGACCGGGAAGCTCAAGACTGGCGAAGTGACCTCCGCTTCGGCTGCAACGATCCGCTCCAAGAGCGTTCAGTTTAACGTAACGGTTCAGAATAAAGTGCTTGTCCTGATCGGACCCGATGCTGCTCTGGGAGTAGTAATTGGTGAAGAGCTGCCACTGCCCGCTGTCCAGGCTGTGCTGGAGAATGGCGACGAGCTGGATGTGTCGGGAAGCATCAAATGGGAGCTGAGCGGCAGCAATGCGGTTCTTAAGCAGACAACTGCCGCCAAGACCATCAAGGGACTGGTCAAAGGTACGGCAACCCTGAAGGGAACCTACTCCAACAAGACCATCAGTGTTCCGGTAACGATTGAACAGAAGGTCGTGAAGCTGGTGGTGGACCCGGCAACGCTGGAAATGAACATCAAGGCGTCCAAGTCCATTAAGGCCACCGGATATTTTTCAAACGGCAAATCTGCCAACTTCTCAGGGGTAATGAACTGGGAATCTTCGAACCCGGCTGTGGCTACTATTAAGGGAACTTCCGTCAAAGCATTGGCTGAGGGTACAACTACCCTGACCGGTTCCTACCAGGGCATTCAGGCGACGGTTAAGATAACGGTTGTTCCCAAGCTGATGAAGCTTACAGTCAGTGAGAACCGGCTGAGTCTTGCACCGGGCGCAGGCAAAAACGTAGTGGTAACCGCGCTGTATGATACCGGCCGCACTGCAGTTGTCACAGGAAGCATGGTCTGGACCAGCTCCAAGCCTGCTGTCGCCAAGGTGAATGCCACTGGGATGATTACAGCAGTGAGCAAGGGAACCGCATCTATTAAAGGAAAACTGGGGACTAAGACAGTCTCGGTATCTGTTAGCGTGAAATAGTGTAATACTGCTTGCGGTTTGAGCGGCAACAAGACCTGCACATTCGTCTATATGGACGGTGTGCAGGTTTTTTTGTTTATGGTGAGGAATCGGAATGCTCAAGATTAATAAGGAGGGAGGAGGGAGAAGTCATAATGGAATTGATGCCAGCCTGGAAGCGTTGGGGATACGAAGAGGGCAAAGCGGAAGGTATTGAGGAAGGCAAAGCTGAAGGAAAAGCGGAAGGAAAAGAAGAAGGTCAGGCGGAGCTCATCCGTAAATTGCTGCTTAATGGATTTTCTCCCGAAGCGGTCTCTAAGGCTGTTGAATTGCCGCTGGATAAGATTAAGAAGCTGATGTAAATATAGACCCGGAGCCAATATCGGTGGCCCTGGGTCTTTTTTTAGGATCTTTTCTGTAATTCTATAAAATTGTTGCTATGACAGAGCGCTGACTCACAATGAACTGGAAATTTGTAAGGCTTTATATTGAATACTCATTTAACCAAATCAATGCTTGTTCATAATTATCAAAAAAATTCACGGATTTTTTGGTGTTGGATTGTTGTAAATAATTCATGATCTCCCCTTCCTCAAGGAGAAACGCAATTGCCTTGCTGTGATTCAATAGGGTTTCATTGAAGAACTTATCTTTCCATGCTTTTTGAACAGAAAAATGATCTGGCGTGTATCCTTTTCGGTCCACCAGCAATTTGTATTTCCGATTCTCGGAAATGAATTGTTGGCAAGCATGCTCGAATCCATGGAACCATTCATTCACATCATCTGTGTTAATCTTTCCAATTAGATGGGTAACAATTAAATCTCCTGAAACTGTTGTGCTGATATTTTGTTTACTCAACCTTGAAATCATCTCCCTTAGTTACAATTATGCGTATAAATCCCATAAAATCAATAAAGGATAAATTTCTTATGCAATAAAGCTTTGGATTAGTACTGCAGGGCGGATTTGAAGTATAATGAGGACTGCGATTACGATTCTTGGAAGACTCAGGACTGCAGCCGTTGCTCCAGCCTGGACCAGACGCGCAGATAGCATAACGGCAGTACACCAAGCGAACAGACGACGTTGAAAATAGTCTGGGCATGGGCGAGCTGGGCGGCAGGTCCGCCGCCGATCCAGGCGGACAGGGATTGCAGAGGCTGGATGAAGGGCAGGAAGAGTAAGGCGCCGCCGACATTCAGTGCCACATGCGACCAGGCGACGAATACGCCGGAAGGCGTACTGCCAATGGCGGCAATGACAGCAGTGACGCAGGTGCCGATATTCGCGCCGAGGACGATGGCGATGCCAAGCGCAGGCGGCATCACGCCGCTGGCGGCGAGGCCCATCGCCATGCCGATGACTGCGGCGCTGCTGTGCACCATCGCCGTCAGCACAGCCCCGGCGGCCAGCCCCCAGAGTGCGCTGGTTGCGGCATGCCCGAGGAACCAGCGGAACAGGGGGCTGCCTTCCAGGGCGGGGCCGATGGACTGCATGACCGCGATGCCCCACAGGACGAGCGCAAAGCCGGTGACCGCGAGGCAGATGAACTGCAGCGGTCCCGAGATCCGGCGGCAGGCCTCAAGCAGCCGCCAGGACTGCGGGGCCAGCTCGCCGGCCATCACGGCGGCGGCCCACAGGCAGAGCGCCGCGATCAGCAGCGGCGCGGCCAGCATGCTGATCTGCAGGCTGATCAGCTCCGTTGTCAGGCAGGTGCCGATGTTGCTGCCGAGAATAATGCCAAGCGTGCGGGCATAGGTCAGCAGCCCGGCATTGACCATGCCGATGGTCAGCACCGTTACAGCGGTGCTGCTCTGCAGCAGCGCCGATAGCAGGGCGCTGACGATCAGGCCTTTGGCTGGTGTGGAGGTAGCCTTGTGCAGGCTGCGCTTCAGCAGAGGACCGGCCAGCCGCGACAACGAGGCTTCCATCACCTTCATGCCGGCGAGGAATATGACAAGACCGTAGAGGACAGGGAATAACAGTTCACGGATCATAAGGACAGGCTCCTTTTTGAACGGGGGTTGTACCAATATATGAACGCCAGGCATAGGACATGTATATTAATCTGGCAACAAGAATAGGGAGTTGAAGGTATTGGCATCAGTAATTCTGGAACGAAACCGTAAAAAAAGACTGGAGCAGGGCCATCCATGGGTCTTCGCCAGTGAAGTAGCATCTGTAGACGGAGATCCGCAGCCAGGCGGACTGGTGGATGTTCTGACCCATCAGGGGCGGTACTTGGCTACCGGGTATTATAATCCGGCTTCACAGATTCGGGTGAGAATTCTGTCGCAGCATAAGCTGGCGGCTATGGACACGGCGTTTTTTGTCGAGCGGTTCGCGGACTGTCTGCGGCACAGGGAACGCTTCCTGCCGGGGGCGGATGCTTACCGTCTGGTTTATGGGGAAGCAGATTTTCTGCCGGGGCTGATCATTGACCGCTTCGGTGAAGTCCTTGTGGTGCAGCTGCTGACACTGGCTATGGATCAGCACCGCTCCGAGATTGTGGAGGCACTGGTGCAGGTGATGGCGCCGCGTGGCATCTACGAGCGCAGCGATGTCAGTGTGCGGGAGCTGGAGGGACTGGAACAGACCACGGGTGTGCTCTACGGCGAATGCCCGCGCCACATTACCGTAAGTGAGAACGGGCTGAAGGTCATCGTTGACATTGAAGAGGGACAGAAGACCGGCTACTTCTTCGATCAGCGGGAGAATAGAGCATCGATTGCTCCGCTGATGAAGGGCTGGGGCGGGAGCAGCGGAATTACACTGCAGAATGTAGCTGCCGAGGATGGTTCACTCCAGATGCTGCCGGTCAACAAAAGCGGCAAGCCTGTCACCTTCCCGTACTGGGATGGTGCAACTGTGCTGGAATGCTTTGCGCATACGGGAAGCTTCACACTGCATGCCTGCAAGTATGGCGCCAAGAAGGTAACTTGCCTGGATGTGTCTGCGCATGCCATTGAGAGTGCGAAGGCCAATGTGGAGATCAACGGATTCAGCGACCGGGTGGAATTCGTGGTAGATGATGCATTTGCCTTCCTGCGCAATCAGGTCAAGGGTCAGGAGGAACGCACCGAGCGTGCTACGGGCGGCGCGGCGGCAGAAGGGACAAGCGGAAGCAAACCGGCTGCCAAGGCAGATACCGCGAAGCCGATGACCGCCGGGGGCGGACGCACATGGGATGTCGTGATTCTGGACCCGCCCGCTTTTGCCAAGACCAAAAGCGCAGTGGCAGGTGCCGTACGCGGGTACAAGGACATCAATCTGCAGGGTATGAAGCTGGTGAATGACGGGGGATATCTGGTCACGGCCAGTTGTTCATACCACATGCAGCCGCAGCTGTTCCTTGACACGATCATGGAAGCGGCCAAGGATGCCGGCAAGGTGCTGAGACTGATCGAATGGCGGGCCGCAGGCAAGGACCATCCGCAGATTCTCGGGGTGGACGAGGGGCATTATCTGAAGTTCGCCATCTTTGAGGTGCACAGCAAATAGAAGTTTCAGACCCGGCGGGCCAGCCGGTTTTGCGGGAAGAGTCTCTTTTATAGAGGCTCTTTTTTTATAGGGTTCAGACTCAAAATCAGCAGTTTTCCTATCTTCATCAACCATACGTGGACACCCCGTGGTGAGGCTGGGCAGGGGAATAAGAAAGTAGTCTATTGGCCCACGCCGCAAAAGTCGACCGGCCGAATGTGTGCGAGAAACCGAATAGCGAAAAACCGAACACAATGGGTCCGGAGAGGAGGGCTAAGGGACGAGTATGCAAGTGGGGGAAGGGAAGGGTGGAAAATGTTCTGTGTGAGGAGGGAAACGGTCGTTAGCACTAATACAAATAGATGTATTTGGTACAGTTAAAAGACCGCCCAAAACCAGAATAGCTGAGATAGGTGTATTCTGTACAATTAAAATCGGCTCGGAGTAACTGTGGAGATGAAAATCTGATTTTTAGTTGCAGAGAATACACTTAAACCTGTTAACGAGCCATTTTGGCCGCTTTTAGTTGTACCAAATACACCTAAAGCTACCTAAAACACA
This sequence comes from Paenibacillus sp. FSL P2-0136, assembly GCF_037975325.1. Taxonomy (NCBI): domain Bacteria; kingdom Bacillati; phylum Bacillota; class Bacilli; order Caryophanales; family Paenibacillaceae; genus Paenibacillus; species Paenibacillus sp. FSL P2-0136. The sequence goes on along the minus strand of NZ_CP150244.1, from coordinate 5,335,998 downwards.
AAACTCGCCCCAGTCCCGCCCCCGCCGCACCCACCTCACGCCGCCCGCCGGAGTCCCGCCAACGCTGTGCCCGTCTCACGCCGCCCGCCGGAGTCCCGCCAACGCCGTACCCGTCTCACGCCGCCCGCCGGAGTCCCGCCCCCGCCGTACCCGTCTCACGCCGCCCGCCGGAGTCCCGCCAACGCTGTGCCCGTCTCACTCCGCCCGCCGGAGTCCCGCCGCCCGCCGCACCCACCTCTCGCCGCCCGCCCCATTCACCATCGACTTGCCCTCCGGCCCTCCCCGCCGCCCCAGCTCAGTAACATCCTCCCCTTTCAATAGTTGATTTCCCTATCCCGGCCGCTTAGATGTTCCCTCTATAATCAAGGTACAGATTCTAAGGGGGGCCGTTTATGAAACAGAAAAAAATACATGCCTACGTCTTCGTATTTCCCAGCTTGTTCCTGACCCTGGTGTTCGGCATTTATCCTCTGCTGTGGGCCTTGCGGTATATGTTCTATGACTATCAGGGGTTTGGGACGCCTGTATTTATCGGCCTCGATAACTTCGGGCGGGTAATGCGCGACCATCAGTTCTGGTCCGCTGTCGGCAATACCGGGATCTATGCGCTCGGCAAGCTCGTGGTGACGATTCCGATGTCGCTGCTGCTGGCGATTATCCTGAACCGCAAAATGAAGGGGCGTTCCTTCCTGCGGGCGATTTATTATCTGCCTACGATCTTCAGCGCCTCGGTGATGGCGATTGTCTTCTTCATTATTTTCAACTCCTATAACGGGATCTTGAATCAGCTGCTGATCCGCTTCCAGATCATCAACGAACCGGTTGGCTGGCTCAGCGCCGACCATGCGATGATGACCACAATCATTATTGCTATCTGGGGTGCCGTCGGTAACTATATGCTGTTGTTCCTCGCCGGACTCCAAGGCATTCCGAATGATCTGTACGAAGCGGCCTCGCTGGACGGGGCGAATGAATTCCAGAAGCTGAAGAATGTGACCATCCCGCTGCTGGGACCGGTGATGCAGATGATTATCATGCTGGCGATCACCATCTCGCTGAAGGGTTATGAGAGTATTATGGTGCTGACCGAAGGCGGGCCGTACGGCAAAACAGAAGTCATGTACCTGTACCTGTTCAAGCTCCTGTTCCCGGTCTCGGCGGAAGCGCAGTCCATCCAGCAGCTCGGCTATGGCAGCGCAGTCGGCTTCACCACTGCGGTCATTGTGGGCGGCGTGACGCTGGTCTACTTCCGGATCTCCAAGAAATTAAACGATGTGTACTAGAACCGACAGGAGGAGAGCAGAATGAATAACACCCGTACTCATACCCATACCCGTCCCGTCATGTCCCCGCTGCTGACCCGCTTGCTCGGCAAGGCTGTGCTCTGGATCTTTCTGATTGCGGCCGCCCTGCTGGCCTTGTTCCCGATCATCATGGTCGTGCTGGGCTCGTTCAAGACGAACCAGGAGCTGACCGGCAGTGCAACCATCTGGCCGTCAAGCTGGCATTTCTCGAACTACCTGGAAGCGTGGAAGAACGCCAACTTCTCCCGCTATACGCTGAACAGTATATTTGTAAGCGTGGTCACCACTGTCGGCACTTTGCTGGTGGCTTCGATGTCTGCCTATGCGGTAAACCGGGTCTCTTTTATCGGCAAAAAAGCGTACTCTCTGCTCATGGCCTCCACGCTGTTCATCTCTATCGGGGCCGTGGTGCTGCGTCCGCAATTTGACCTGATGGTCATGCTCGGCCTGAACAAGACGCTCTGGGGCGTCATTATTATCCTGATCAGCGCCCATGCCACCTGTTATTTCATCTTAATCGGCTTCTTCCAGAGCATTCCGCGCGACCTGGACGAAGCGGCGATGATCGATGGCTGCAACTTCTACTCTGTCTACCTGCGTATCATCTTGCCACTGCTGCGGCCTGCGCTGGCGGTTGCCGGACTGGGGGCGTTCCAGGGGTCCTGGAATGAATATATTCTGCCGCTGGTCTTCACGATGAGCAATCCCCAGCTCCAGACGCTTCCGGTCGGGCTGGCGAATCTGCGCTACGGAATCGGAGCGGCGTCAGAGGTGCAGCTGATGATGGCCGGCGCGTGCCTGTCCATTTTGCCGCTGCTGGTGGTCTATGTGTTCGCCAATAAATCCTTCATGCAGGTAACACTCGGCGCCGTCAAAGGGTAGTCCCGGAAAGAGTAGTGTTCCGCCCGCACTGTTGTTACAATGGGTGGCAAGGAGTGGTTCACGGATGAAACTCGGTTTCTACAAGCAGTCTTTGAAGAAAAGAATTCAGGTGCTGTACATCTTCCTCGCCATTCTTTGTATCAGTGTAACCGGAGTCGGTTCGTATCTCTTCGCGGCGCGCAGCATTCAGGGCAGTGCACTTGAGCTGAAGCAAGGCATTCTGAACAAATCCGTTCAGGTGATGGACGAGCATCTCCGGCATATCGTGGTTTCTTCCTTTTCCCTGATGCTGGGCGAAAGCTTTGGTCAAGTGATGAAAGATGTCAGCAACAATAATTCCGCTCATTATTATCAGAATCTGTCGCTGCTGCAGACTTCTTTTGACCAGCTTAAGCTGGTGGAGCCGCTGATCGATGCGACCTATCTTAGTACGCCGATTGGCGATTTTTACTCCACTAAGGATTTCCCCGACCGGAAGACCAACTTCATGGAGAAGTACGGGAGCTATCTGGAGCGGCCGGGCTGGAATACCCTGTGGCTGGGGGCGCATCAGAGCGAGCTGTTTCAATCGAAGGGCCGGGTGCTCTCGTTGCTGCTGAAGCCAACGGTAATTGACAATCATAATTTCCCGGACGTCTATATGGTTGTGAACATGAAGGAGGAGGCGATGAGGTCCATCCTGGAGCAGGATCTGATGAATAATCAGGTTCAGCTCTTTTTGCTGCAAAAGGATGGATCGATGGTCATCCGGCCGGAGACGCAGACTTACGCGTTCAATACGGAGCAGAATTTCGTCAGCCGGTTCAACCAAGGGACGGCAGGAGATTTCAACTATATCAATGTCTCAGGCGAGGAGCTGCTCGTCAATTACAGCACGCTGTCGATGAATGAGGACTGGGTTATGGTCAGCATTCAGTCCAAAGCAGACCTGCTGCAGCCGCTGAAGCAGATCCGCTGGCTGATCTTCTGGATTATGCTAATCTGCACCGTGGTGGCGCTGGCCTTGTCCAACCTGCTCGCCTCTGCACTGCTGAAGCCGCTCAACAAGCTGCAGCGTCTGATGGTAGAGGTAGAGTATAACGATCTAGATGTGCGGTTTCAGAGCCGCTATGAGGATGAGGTCAGCGCCGTCGGCCATAAGTTCAACCGGATGCTGGACCAGATTCAGGTTCTGATTCAGGAGGTGCGGACCTCGGAGCAGGAGAAGCGCAAGTCGGAGGTCAAGGCGCTACAGGCGCAGGTGGACCCTCATTTCTTATACAATACGCTGAATACGATCTTCTGGAAAAGCGAGAATGGCGAGAAAAGCGATGTCAGCGAGATGATCGTGGCCTTGTCGCTCCTGTTCCGCCTGGGGCTGAACAACGGGAATGATATTACGACCCTCCAGCAGGAGGTCCAGCATGTCCGGCAGTATTTGCAGCTCCAGCAGAAGTGCTATGAGAATCTGTTCACCTATACGATAGAGGTGGAGGATGACGCCTATCTGTCCGTCCGGATGTTGAAGATTCTGCTTCAGCCACTAGTGGAAAATTCAATTCTGCATGGCTTCCGCGACAAAGCGGAGCTAGGCAGAATTGAGATCCGCATCTACCGCGCTGCCGGATTCCTGATCCTGCGGGTCACGGACAACGGCTGCGGCATGGATGCCGCTCAGCTTGCGAATGCGGTGAACGGCACCGAAGCGGAGCGCAGGGGATATGCTTTGTCCAACCTGCGCAGCAGGCTCAGCCTGCACTACGGTGAATCCGCATCGATTGCCTTCAGCAGCATTCCCGATATTGCCACAACTGTAACCGTCACGATACCGATCCTTTAGGAGGCTGCCATGAACCCGTTGACCCTGTGCGTAATGGATGATATTCAGACTGTCGTCAAAGGAATTGCTTCAACGATCCCGTGGGCGGATCATGGAATGGAGGTGGCGGGGACCGCCGGCAACGGTGAGCAGGGCTGGGAGCTGCTGTTGGAGAAGGACCCCGACATCGTTATCAGCGATATCCGTATGCCGAAGCTCAGCGGTCTTGAGCTCATGAAACGGGCTGCCGAAGCGAAGCTGCGGGCCAAATTCATATTCATCAGCGGGTATTCGGATTTCAGCTATGCGCAGGAGGCGATCAAGCTGGGCGCCTCCAACTATTTGCTGAAGCCGTTCACCCAGCCGGAGATTGTGGACGCTGTGCTGAAGGTGAAGCAGACTATTGAAGAAGAGCGGGCGAGAGCAGAGCAGATACAGCAAATGGAGCAGAAGATGATGGCCAGCCATGCGCAGCTGCGCCAGGATTATCTCACCGCTCTGCTGCGCCAGGAGACCAATATCAGCCTGAGTGACAGCCGCTGGCAGGAGCTCGGCATCGACCTGGACGCCGGCAATCTGCTGGTGATGGCTATTGAGCTGGACTGTTATACCGAATACGGGTACACTCTGCATCTGGATGACAGTGAGATCATTCCTTTTGCGATCAAGAACATACTGGACGAGACGCTGAAAATGCACACGCGCGGCGTTGTACTGCGCGAGAGCAGACAGCGGCTGGCCGCGATCTTTAATCCGCCGGAGGCCATGGATACGGTAGAGCTGCTGGAGCTGTGCCGTGAGAATGTGGAGAAATACAGCAAGAATACCGTTTCGATCGGCCTTGGCACAGCGGCACGGGGACCGCGTGAGATCAGGGCCTCCTTCGTGCATGCGGCCAAAGCGCTGGCCTACCGCTTTTACAGTGAGGGGAATTGTATCTTCCGCTTCACAGAGCTGGACCCGGAGAACCGCGCAGCCCCGGACTATCCTGAGGAGAAGGTGAAGGAGCTGCTGTACGCGCTCAAATCCGGCAATGAAGAAGGCTGTCATGAGATCATCGGCGAGATCTTCCGGCAGTGGACCCTCTCCGGCAGATATCCTGATCCGCTGTCGATGGTCCGTCTCTTGTCCGGGCTGACTTTCGCTATGTACCGGGCGTTCTGTGATGAAATCACGGAAGAGGAGCGCATACAGCTGGAGGCTGACCTGACGGCGCTGGAGGAGAACCGTTCTTTAACCTTTGGCGGCTGGAAAAGCTATATCAATCACTTCGCCAGCATGGGCTGTGAATTCGTCGATAGCAAGCAGTTCCGCGATGTAACACAGTCCATTAACCGGGCCAGAGAATATATCCGGCTGCATCTGGAGGAGAATCTGACTCTGAACAGCTGCGCGCAGGCCGTCCATCTGAGCCCGAGCTATTTCGCAGGCGCCTTCAAGAAGGAGACCGGCATGACGCTGATTCAGTATATTACCAAGCTGCGGATGGAGCGGGCGAAGGAGCTGCTGATTGCCGGGGCGCAGGTGCAGGAGATTTCCCTGATGCTCGGCTATGAGGACCGCCCGTATTTCAGCGGCCTGTTCAAAAAATACTGCGGACTTACGCCCACAGCATTCCGGCAGAAATACCTGAAATAAGCAGGAGCTGAAGGAACAGGGACAAGCATTTTTTCCCCCTTACAAAGTTAGAATGTCCCTCACCCCACTGAAAGCGGAACCATTATGATTACGTTAACAGATAGCCGATTGCAGGCTGTCAGGACAAGCACAAGGGGGCATAACGATGGATAAAAAATGGGTTGTTGCAACAATGAGTACAGTTCTGGCACTGAGTCTGGCCGGCTGCGCTGCCGACAGCAATAAGGAGCCCGCGGCAAGTAACAGCAAACCGGCGGACGCCAAGGGAGATAACGGAGCAGCAAGCGGCGGCAAAACCAAAATCCTCTACTGGACACCCGACCGTCACGACGCCGATTTCATGAAATCCAAGATTGATGAATTCAACAAGACGAATAAGGATAACATCGAAGTGGAAATGACCGTGATGGGGGACAATTATCCGCAGGCGGTAGATATCGCTTTTGCCAGTAAGCAGGCTCCTGATGTGCTTCAGATCAACGACTTCCAGACCTATTACAAAAAAGGCTACATGGCCCCGATCAATGATTATATGAGCAGTGAGATGAAGGAGACCTTCAAGGACAGCCTGCTGGAGAACAAGAATACCGTGGACGGCAAGACCTATACCCTGCCCAACACCGGACAGATCTGGAGACTGATCTATAATAAAGATATCTTCAAGCAAGCGGGCATTGAGAATCCGCCAAAAACTCTGGACGAGATGGTTGCTGCCGCCAAAAAGATTACCGAAACCGGCAAAAAGGACGGCATATATGGCTTTGCCAGCCCGTTCAAGAGCTCAAGCGGCTTCTGGCGTGCATCCAATACCGTAGCTGGCGCGAGCAACAATACCGGCATTGACGGCTACAATTACAAGACCGGCCAATTTGATTTCAGCATGTACAAGGATATTGCGCTGGCCCTGCGTCAGATGAACGAAGACGGCAGCATGCTGCCTGGCGTAGAGAGTCTGGACATTGATCCGCTGCGCGCGCAGTTCGCCCAAGGCAAAATCGGCATGTACATTAACCACTCGGCAGAGCCCGGCGTCTACAAAGACCAGTTCCCGACCACCGCTAATTGGGCTGCCGTTGCTGTACCGACTACGGACGGAACGATTAAGGGTGCATCGCAGATCATCGGCGGCTCCTACATCGGCATCAGCGCAGACAGCACGCACAAGGAAGCAGCGTGGAAGTTCATGGAGTATGTGTACAGCGACAGCCTGCAAAGCGAGTATTATGAAAAAGGCTACGGCATCTCCCTGATCCCTACAGTCATCAGCTCCGGCAAAAAACCAAGCATTCCCGGCATTGAAGGCTTCCTGCCGAAGCGTTATGACGCGATTTATCCGGCGAACCCGCTGACCATTACAGAAGGGTCACTGGAAGGCAGCAAATGGAGCGATGCGTTCTCGGCATTCGTCTTCACCGGCGGCGATGTGGACAGCATTATCAAAGACCTGGATACCCGGTATAATGTCTCATTAGAGAAAGCAAGAGCCTCCGGCGCAACGGATATTGTGGCCGATCCAAGCTTTGACGCATCGAAGCTGCAGGGTAAATTATCCACCGAGGAATAAGAGGTAAGGTTCAGGTGGCGGCCGATGCATGATAGATTCGGCCGCTTTCTTGCATATTGAGAGAGGAGCAGATCCGAAATGATTTTAGAGAACAGCGAAGCAGCAAAGACGGTTCTTAATGAGAGCAGTTCCCGCACCCTGCTTGCAAAGGGGGGCTCGATGATGATGGTGGAGGTCACCTTCGCCAAAGGCGGCATCGGAGAGGTTCATTCCCATGATGCGCATGAGCAGATCAGCTACATTGTGAAGGGCAGCTTTGAGGTCAAGGTCGGGGAGGAGACGCGTATTCTGAAGGCGGGCGACAGCTTCTATGCCGGCTACAATATTCCGCATGGTGTGAAGGCGCTGGAGGATTCCGTGATTCTGGATGTGTTCAATCCGTTTCGTGAGGACTTCCTGGAGAAGCAGGAATGAAGGATTATTATCTGAACGCATCTGAGCTGCGCAGCGCTGCCGCTTATTATGCCCGTCATTTCCCCATCGAGGCGCAGAACTCGGTCCAGATTGCCGAGCATGCCGTGAATAATGAATTCATTATTCCTTATACCGGCGATCTGAGCCGCTGGATTCCGCTGGGCAAGCCGGTGGCGGACTGGCTGCATAATCCTACGAACGACCCCGAATTCACCTGGGGCATCAACCGCCACTGGCATATGCTGGATCTGGGCAAGGCCTATCTGATGAATGGCAAGCAGGAATACGTTACGACCTTTATGCAGCATTTCCGTTGCTGGCGCGAGCAGAACCCGGTTCCTGTGATTCCGTCGTATGAGGAAGCGGTCTTTTTCCAGAAGCTGGGTCCATGGCGTCTGCTGGAGACCGGCCTGCGGGTGCAGTCCTGGATCTCTGCGTACAAATATATGGAGGACAGCCCGCTGCTGGATGGACACTTCCGCAGTGAGCTGCTGGAGGGGCTTGCGGAGCATGCTGAATTTCTGACCCGCTACCTGGGCAGCACGGAGATCAATCATGCGATTATGCATATGCAGGGCCTCTACATGATTGCTGTCTTCCATCATGAGCATCCGCGCGCACCGTATTGGCGGCAGCTGGCCGGGGAGCGCCTGGAGCTGTGTCTGTTGCATCAGGTCGGGCCGGAAGGGATACAGATCGAGCTGACCACCCATTACCATGATGCCGCCATTGAGATGTTCGGGACGCCTTATCTGCTGGGCGCGTTATCCGGCCACCCGTTCTCCTCCTGGTACGGCGGGCAGCTCCGCAAGATGGCCGCGTTCACCGAAGCGCTGGTCCGCCCGGATCACCAGTCCACGGGGATCGGCGATTCCGACTGGATCAGCAGCGGCCGGCAGCGGCTGACGCTGCTGGGCGCCATTCTGAAGGATGATGCGCTGATCGGACGCGGCACGGGCAATGCAGAATGCCTCTGGCTGCTGGGAGCCGAGGCGTATGAGCGGTGTGTGCAGCTTCAGGCGGAGTCTGCGCCTTCGGTGAGCAGCGTGGCTTTTGTGCAGACCGGGTATTATGTGATGCGGGACCCGCAGCAGTATCTGTTCTTCGATGCCGCAGAGATGGGCGGAGCGCACGGTCATGCCGATGCGCTGAATCTGGAGTGGATGTGGAACGGGCAATTGCTCTTCACCGATACCGGGAGGTACACCTATGAGGAAGGGGAATGGCGCCGTTATTTCAAAAGCACCCGGGCACACAACACTATTACCATAGACGGGTTGGATCAGACGCCGTATATCTCTACCCAGCAATGGGGCGAGCCTGTGGCTAAGGCCAGCACCTTCCGCTGGGAGAGCAACAGCCGTTACCACTTCATTGATGCCGCGCATGACGGATACATCCGTCTTCCCGGTCCGGTAATGCACCGGCGCTGGGTGCTGCTGGGCGTGGAGGTGCCGCTGCTACTGATTGCCGACTGGCTGGAGGCGGATGGCGAGCATGAGCTGGAGCAGCGGTTCCATCTGCACCCGGAGGCGGTGCTGGAGCTGTTTTCCGAAGCCGGAGCGGCTGGAGAAGCAGTGACCGGAGAAGCTGAAGTTGAAGCTGAAACAGCCGTTATTGGAACCGGAGGAGACGCAGCTGGAGGATTTGCCGTCGCCGCACAGCCTACAGCAACCGTGGTCTATCCCGGCTCTACAGTGAAGCTGAATATGAGCTGGATGACAAGCGGCCTGAAGGATGAACAGTTCACGGTGAATAAGGAGCAGGGCTGGGTATCGGAGGTCTACGGCTCTAAATCGGAGATTCCGGTAATCGAGGGCCGGGCGGCTTGGGCCGGTAAGGCTGGAATTCTGACCCTGTGTCTACCCGGCGATGCGGCGGACAACAGCGGTCCGCTGCACGTGAACACTTGCATGGTGGACGCGGAGCGGCGGCGGGTCGAGCTGTCCTATGTATACGGAGATGCGATCGGCACCATTGTAATCGGCCCGGACACCCTGGGCTGGACGGAGCGGAAGGAATAAGGGTCTTGTGCTTCACTTGGGAGGAGTTGCAGCAGTAATTGTTAGCCTTGAACCTAATTTACATGCATTTATTCAGACTCTTCCGCCCGCCGTTTGCGCGGCTCCGGGAGAGTCTTCTTTATTTCTGCATTTGCAAACAATGGCAAACGTACGTTCTGGAGCGGGCGGTGGAGGTATGCTATACTATTGAGACGAGAAGTTTCATAGATTCTGGTGTCGCATAGAGTGCCAGGGTTCAACGGAAGGAGTCTGCTGAAATGACGGTTAACTTCATCATCGGCCGCTCGGGCAGCGGCAAGACGACTACAATATGGGAGCGGGTATCCTCCAGGCTGAAGGCAGAGCCGCTGGGGGCCCCGATCATTATACTTGTTCCCGAGCAGGGATCGTTCGGAGCGGAACGGGGACTGCTGGCGGCGGGCGGCGTGAAGGGGAGTCTGCGTGCCCAGACGCTTAGCTTCTCGCGGCTTGCCTACCGGGTGAAGCAGGAGACCGGCGGCAGCGCAAGTCTGCCTATCAGTGAAGAAGGCAAGAAGATGCTGATCTTCAAGATTATCAGCAAGCGCAAGGAGGAGCTGAAGCTGTTCGGGGCTTCCTCGGACCGGCCGGGATTTGTGGAGCGGCTCAGCAGTCTGCACACGGAGCTTAAGCGCTGCTGTCTTGGAGCCGGAGACCTGGAGGAGCAGATCGGCAGAATGCGGGATGCCACGCTGGGCAGCCCTATTCTGGCCGGGAAGCTGGATGATCTGCATCTCGTCTTCAGCGAGCTGGACCAGGAGATGTCACAGCTCTATATAGATGAAGAGGACAGACTGGCCGAACTGGCTGAGCATATTGCGGACTCTGCCTATATCCGCGGCGCCGAGATCTGGGTGGACGGCTTCCACGGCTTCAGCAACCAGGAATTCATTGTCTTGCGTGAGCTGATGCAGTACGCGGACACAATGACCATTGCGCTCACACTGGACCGGATCCATCCGCCGGGCGTTGCCCCTCATGAGCTGGAGCTGTTCCATCCGGCGGCGGTTACTTACATTAAGCTGCGGGGAATAGCGGAGGAGATGGGACTTACCGTATGGGATGAGCTGCTGGCTCCGCCCGTCCTGCCAAGGTTCAAGGACAGTCCCGTACTCGCTCATCTGGAGCGCGGATTACAGCGCCGGCATCCCTGGACGGGACCGGCTGAACAGGTGAAGGAAGCCATCAGCATCCGGGCTGGGGCTTCACGCCGCACCGAGGTGGAGGGCGTGCTGCGCGAGATGCAGGCCCTGGCCAGAGAATCGGGGGCCAAATATGGGGAAATGGCGGTATTCATGCGCAATATGGCTGATTATGAGCCGCTGATTGCCCCGTTATTTCAGGACTTCGGCGTTCCGTTCTTCCTGGACCAGAAGCAGAGTGAGCTGCATCATCCGCTGGTGGAATTCATCCGCTCCGCTCTCGATGTCGTCCGCCGCCGCTGGCGTTATGAAGATGTGTTCCGCTGCGTGAAGACAGAGCTGCTGCTCCCGCTGGACGGAAACATTACCCGTGCCGATATGGATGAGTTGGAGAACTATGTGTTGGCCTGCGGCATTCACGGCTATCGCTGGACGGACGGGCGCTCCTGGAAGGGGATTCCGCGCCTCTCCCTGGAGGGCAGTGAGGCTGTAGATGAAGCCATGCTATCCAGAATGGAAGCCTGCCGGAGTGCGATTACAGGACCGCTGCAGGCATTTGAGCAGAGAATCAAAGCCAGCCGCAGCGGTCTGGAGCTATGCCGGGCGGTATATCTGCTGCTGGAGGATACGGAAGCGGCACGGAAGCTCGAAGGGATGGGAGCGGAGTCACTGAAGCAAGGCCGCCCGGAAGCCGCCCGGGAGCATAGCCAGCTCTGGGGCGCTGTTCTGGGTCTGCTGGACCAGATTGCCGAGATGATGGGCAAGGAACGGATAGATTTCAGCCTGTTCGCCGGGGTGCTGGAGACCGGGCTGGCTGAGCTTAAAATGGGGCTCGTCCCGCCCGCACTTGACCAGGTGCTGGTAGGTACGATGGACCGTACCCGAGTGTCGGGGGTGAAGTACGCCTTCCTGCTCGGTTTCAACGAAGGAGTGGTTCCGGCACAGTTCAAGGAAGACGGCATTCTGTCCGAAGGGGAACGGCTTATGCTGGAGAAGTCCGGTATGGAGCTTGCGCCGGGCTCATCCCGGAAGCTGCTGGATGAACGTTTCCTGATCTACAATGCGCTTACGACGGCCAGCAAAAAGCTGTGGATCAGCTATGCCGTAGCTGACGATGAGGGCAAAGCGCTGCTACCTTCGGAGGTCATCCGCCAGCTGCAGGGAATGTTCCCGCAGCAGTTAGATGAACAATTCCTCTCCGGCTTCCCGCAGAGCGGCAATGATGACGACGCTGTCCATATGGACTTCATCGGCCATCCTGAGCAGACGCTCCGCATGCTGCTGTTTCAGCTCCGCCAGTGGCGTCAAGGGGCAGAGATCCCCGGCATGTGGTGGGAGGTCTATAACTGGTTTGCGGCGGAGCAGGGCGCAGACAAGCCTGCGGGTGAACAGGCAGCGGAATACCGCCATGCGGATCTGTCCATGAAGCTGAAGCTGGAGCGGCTGCTCGGCTCGCTGTTCTACCGCAATGAAGGCATACGGCTGAAGAAGGAGACCAGCCTGCGCCTGTATGGCGGCTCTACGCTGCGCGGCAGCGTGTCACGGATGGAGCGGTTCGTTGCCTGCTCCTTCTCTCATTTCGCTTCCTACGGGCTGAGGCTGAAGGAGCGACAGCTCTATAAGCTCCAAGCTCCGGATATCGGGCAGCTTTTCCATGCGGCCCTTAGTGAAATGGCGAAGCGGCTGCAGGAGCAAGGCCGCAGCTGGGGCAGCATGACTGCGGAGGAATGCCGCACGGAGGCGGGGAAGACCGTAGACAAGCTGTCTCCGCTGTTACAGGGAGAGATTTTGATGAGCAGCAAGCGCTACGGCTATATCTCGCGCAAGCTGAAGAATATTGTCGGCCGCGCTTCGGTCATCCTCGGGGAGCATTCGCGGCGCGGGAGTTTTGAGCCGGTCGGGCTGGAGCTGGATTTTGGCCCGGGCCAGGAGCTGCCTCCGCTGAGAATCACACTGCCGAACGGCTGTGTGATGGAGGTGGTCGGCCGGATTGACCGGGTGGATAAGGCTGAAGGGGAGCAGGGGATTCTGCTGCGGGTGATCGACTACAAATCAAGCCAGAAGGATCTCAAGCTGCATGAGGTCTACTATGGATTGTCGCTACAGATGCTGACTTACCTTGATGTGCTGCTGACCTATTCCGAGCAATGGCTGGGCCAGGAAGCACTGCCTGCCGGGGCGCTCTATTTCCACGTTCATGATCCGCTCCTGACCTCAGCCAACGGAATGAACCGGGAGCAAGCGGAGCAGGAGCTGATGAAGCGCTTCAAGATGAAGGGCCTGCTGACCGCCGACCGTGAGGTAGTATCGCTGATGGATACCACACTCGACAAAGGGTATTCCTCTATTGTTCCGGTAGCGCTGAAGAGTGACGGCAGCTTCTACAGCAGCGCATCCGTAGCTACCCCAGAACAGTGGGGGCAGCTGCGGTCCTCAGTGCGCAGCACGATCTCGGAGATCGGGACTAGCATTACAGAGGGGGATGTGGCAATACAGCCTTACCGCATTCAGCAGGAAACAGCCTGTACCTTCTGCTCCTTCCGTCCCGTCTGCCAGTTCGATGAAGCGGTGGAGGGCAATAGCTATAACATTCTAAGTAAGCCGGGCAAAGAAGTGATCTGGGATCTGCTGTCCCGCAAAGGAGGAGAGAAGCTGTGAGTACAAGACCTGTACCCGAAACGAAGCCGGAAGGCAGTCTGTGGAGTGACGACCAGTGGCGCGCCATTGCCGAGAGCGGCAGCGATATTCTCGTGGCAGCGGCAGCCGGTTCCGGCAAAACGGCGGTCCTTGTCGAGCGGATTATCCGCAAAATCAGCAATGAGGAAGCGGGCTTCAGTGTGGACCGGCTGCTGGTGGCAACATTTACCAAGGCTGCCGCCTCCGAGATGCGCCAGCGTATCCGGGAAGCGCTGGAGCGTAAGCTGGAGGAGGACAGTGAGGGCGGGAATGAATATCTGCGCCGCCAGCTTGCCCTCCTGGGCAGAGCTTCCATTACCACTCTGCATTCCTTCTGCCTTGAAGTAATCCGCCGGTATTACCAGATGATCCCGATCGATCCCGGCTTCCGTATCCTGAATGAGCATGAGGCGGAGATGATGCGTCAGGAGCTGCTGGAAGAGTTGCTGGAAGAGAAATACGGCGAGGTTGCTGAGGACGGGGAAGATACCCTATTCGTGCAGCTCGCAGACTGGTTTAGCGGTGAACGGAGCGATGATGCGGTGCATTCGCTGATTCAGCGGCTGCATGATTTCGCGCGCAGCCATCCCTGGCCTGCGCAGTGGCTGCGGGATACCGCAGCCGACTTTGCGCTGCCGGATGCTGAGGCTCTGAGCCATACGCCTTGGGTGCAGAGCATTCTTGCCGAAGCCAGGCTGACGCTGAAGGGGGCGATCAGCCAGCTGGAGCAGGGGCGTGACATTGCGCTTCAACCCGGCGGTCCGGCGCCTTACGCGGAGAATCTTGCTGCCGATCTGGAGATGGCGCAAGGCCTGCTGGACGCGGTGGACTCGCAGCCCTGGGCCGGATTGTATGATATCTTCATGGAGATCTCCTTCGGGAAGCTGAAGCCCTGCAAGAAGGATGCCACTGATCCGCTGCTTCAGGAGAGCGTGAAGGCAATCCGGGATCAGGTGAAGAAGAGCCTGCTCGAGCTGCAAAAATCCCTGTTCGGCCGTCCGTCGGAATCCTTCCTGAATGAACTACATACGGCGGCTCCGCTGATGCAGGAGCTGGCGGAGACCGTAATCGCGTTCGGCGAGCGCTACAGGCTGGAGAAGGCGGGCCGGGGGCTGGTGGACTTCAGTGATCTGGAGCATTACTGCCTGCAGATTCTGCGCCATCCGGACTCACAGCCGGGGCATTCGCTACCGTCGGATGCGGCGATGGAGTACCGCAGCCAGTTCGACGAAGTGCTGCTGGATGAATATCAGGATACCAACAGTGTGCAAGAGGAGATTGTCCGGCTGATCTCCAGGGAATTCCCCGGCAACCGCTTCATGGTCGGGGATATGAAGCAGAGTATATACCGGTTCCGCCTGGCGGAGCCGGGACTGTTCCTGGATAAATACCGCAGGTTCAGTAATGATCCTTCCTACGGAGACAGTGCAGGTAGCACCCTGCATGTCTTTGAGGCAGATGGCCGGGCGGGGGCTGATCCGGGACAGGAGGAACGGGAAGATGGTCTCGTCATCGATCTGGCCCGCAATTTCCGCAGCAGGCTGGAAGTGGTGAATGCGGTGAATATGGTCTTCCGGCAGATCATGGATAGCAATGTCGCGGAGATCAGTTATGATGAGCGGGCAGAGCTGGTGTACGGAGCGAACTTTCCGGGAGCTGCGGAGAAAGGTCTGGATACTTATTTTGCGCCGGAGCTGCTGCTGATCGACAAGGGAGCCTCAGCCCCGGGTCCGGCGGACGAAGCGGCAGAGGGCGATGAGCTGCCCCTTCTGGAGCTGGAGGCTGCCGAGAGTGAGACTGCGCAGCTGGAAGCACGGGCCATTGCCCGGCGTATCTCACAGATGACGGGAATGACCGGCGGCGAGCCGCTGCTGATCTATGATAAAGGACTGCGGATCATGCGTCCCGTAGTATACGGCGACATTGTCATTCTGCTGCGTTCGGCCCGGGTATGGACGCCGCTGATGATTGAGGAGCTGCGGGGTGAGGGTATTCCGGCGTACGGGGACCAGAACAAGGGTTATTTTCAGGCTACCGAGGTAGAGATTGCCCTCTCCCTGCTGCAGATTGTCGATAATCCACGCCAGGACATTCCCCTGGCCGGAGTGCTGCGCTCACCGGTAGTGAATCTTCGCGAGGAGGAGCTGGCGAAGGTGCGGCTGTGCAGCAGAGGGACGTTCTACGATGCGCTGGTTGCGGCCTCTGAAGCAGGGGAGGCACTGCGGGACAATCCGCCGGATCTGTTCTGGGAGGCCGCGCTGCTGGCGGGGCAGGGGGCCGGTACCGGTGACACAGCCGGAGAGACAGCCGCCGCGTCAGAGCTTACGCCATCGTCAGGAAATGAGAGTGTACAGGAAGGTATAACTGACGGAACCGATGCTTCGGCGGCGCTGCGGGATATTCCGCTTACGCTGCAGCGTAAGCTTAAGTCCTTTCTGGATAGGCTGGAGAACTGGAGAAATGCTGCCCGGCAAGGAAGCTTAAGCGAGCTGATCTGGAGGATCTACCGGGAGAGCGGGTATCTGGAGTGGGTCGGAGGGCTTCCCGGAGGCTTTCAGCGCCAGAACAATCTGAAGGCGCTGTATGACCGGGCTGTTCAATTCGAGAACGAGACCTCGGCCAGAGGGCTGTTCCGCTTCCTGGTGTTCATCTCACGGCTGAGAGAGAATGGCGGCGATCTGGGGGTTGCCGGAGGAAGCAGCGAGGAGGCCGGGGGCGTCAGAATTATGACGATCCACAAATCCAAGGGTCTGGAGTTCCCTGTTGTTTTCCTGGCAGGTATGGCCAAAATGTTCAACCGTCAGGACCTGCACTCCCCGTTCCTGATGCATAAGGAGCTTGGCTTCGGGCCGCGCTTCGTGGAGCGGGAGACCCGGGTCAGCTACCCGACACTGCCCTATCTGGCGATTAACCGCCGTTCGCGGCTGGAGCTGCTCGCTGAGGAGATGCGTGTGCTCTATGTCGGACTGACCCGTCCGCGCGACAAAATGATTCTGGTCGGCACGGTCAGGGATCTGCCGCGCACGGTGTCCGGCTGGGCCGCAATGCAGGGCCGCGAGGAGCTGCTGCTGGCGGATCACCTGCTGGCCCGGGGCCGCAGCTATCTGGACTGGGTGGGACCGGCGCTGATCCGCCACCCTGCCGCTGCTATTCTGCGCAAGCTGGCAGGCAGTGAGGGACCGGTATCCACGGTGCTACATGGCGATGAGTCGAACTGGAGCATTACGGTGACTGGTGCAGCGGAGCTTAGCCCTGGCGCTTTTCTTGCCGGGGACGGCGATCAGGACAAAAACGAACAACGCCGGGTGATGCTGGAGGCGCTCCGCAGGGGCAAGACGGTGTCAACACCTGAGACCCCGGCAGCTGCGCAGATTGCAGAGAGACTGGGCTGGACTTACCGGTATGCGGCAGCGTCAAGCATCCCTGCTAAGACCTCGGTTACCGAGCTCAAGGGATTATTATCGATGCAGGAGCAGCCGTCTTACGACCAGCTGGAGGAGCGGAAGCTCCCGGGTGGACCGGACGAACGGAACGAACGCGGGTATAGGGACAGCCTGCATCTCCAGCGGCCGAAATTCATGGAGCAGCGGGGACTTACCCCTGCCGAGCGCGGAACGGCTTATCACACGGTGATGCAGCATATCCCCCTGGATGAGCCGGTAGACCGGTCTGTGCTGGAGGCTACGCTTGCGCGTCTTGAAAGGCTTGCTATCCTTAGCAAGGAACAGGCGGATGCGGTGGTGCTGGAGGAAGTTGAGCAGTTCTGCCGGAGTGAGCTGGGACACAGACTGTTCCATTCTGCCTGGAAGACCAGAGAGCAGCCCTTCAGTTACACGATGCCAGCCGGTGAAGCCTACCGGGGGCTTGACTATCTGGACGAAGCGGCTGCCGGACTTGCGGATGAACGCGGCGGCGGTGATTTTGCAGAGACGGTACTGATTCAAGGGGTGATCGACTGCCTGTTCCGGGAAGAGGGGCGGCTGATTCTGCTGGATTACAAAACAGATCATATCCCTCCGCACGGAGACGGGCTTACACAGCTGTCGGACAAATACCGTTTCCAGTTGGAGCTGTACAGCAAGGCGCTGCTGGATATTCTGGGCGAGCCGGTCAGCGAGATATGGCTGTACTTTTTCGACGGCGGACATGCTGTGAGATTGTGATTGGCGGGGAAGGATTGCGTAGCTGCAGCGGATGAGGATGAGGCGGATCTAGGGTGCTACGCGGTATTTTAGACTAATACATGCTTGCGGTCTGAGTGCGTTGGCTGTCGACTGAAATGATATTTATGGATAAGAGTTCTATGAATGATTTGTAGAGTGGCTTTGCTGGCTGAATGTGGCTGAAGGATCGCCGGGAAGAGCAAGAGTGTATCTAATCTCATCGGTTAAAGGCTGAATGTATGCTATAAGCCGAATGCAACCGGCTGGAACAGCGAGATATGGCCCGAATGTATCTAAAAAACAACATACATGGTGCTTGCACGCAGGTGAATGGTCCGAATATATGCGAAAAACAGCATACATTGTGCTTGCGCGCAGGCATATGAACCGAATGTATGTGAAAAACAGTATACATGGTGCTTGCGCGCAGGCATATGAACCGAATGTATGTGAAAAACAGTATACATGGTGCTCGCACGCAGGTGAATGGTCCGAATATATGCGAAAAACAGCATACATTCTTTGAATCTATAATTGCCGCAGACAGGCGGGGAAAAGAGGGCGGAAATGCGCATATTGCATACGGGAGACTGGCATCTGGGGCGGACGCTGGAGGGCCGAAGCCGGCAGAAGGAGCAGGAGCAGTTCGTGGATGAGCTGGTTATGATAGCCGACTCCTCCGGGGCGGATCTGATTCTGATGGCGGGGGATGTCTATGATTCAGTCAATCCTCCGGCTGCGGCGGAGCAGTTGTTCTATGACGCTGCGGCCAGACTGACGGCAGGCGGACGTCCGCTGGTGGTGATTTCGGGCAATCACGACCAGCCGGAGCGCGTAGCTTCCGTGTCCCCGCTTGTCCGCAGACAAGGGATTACGCTCGTCGGAATGCCGACTTCGGAACCGGTCACGGTGCATGCGGCCAGAACCGGCGAGGTTGCCAAAATCGCTGCGCTCCCTTACCCCTCCGAAGCCCGTCTCGGCGAGCTGCTCGCGGGGGATAGCGGGGAGGCTGAGCTGAGGCTGGCTTACAGCGCCCGGGTGGGGCGGCTGATGAATCTGCTTGGACGCGAGTTCACCCCGCAGACCGTCAATCTGGCGATGAGCCATATCTATGTGCTGGGCGGCGTGGAGAGTGACTCTGAACGGCCGATTCAGGTCGGCGGCGCTTATACCGTTGATCCTTCGGCACTCTCTTGCGGCGCGCAATATACGGCACTTGGACATCTTCACCGCGCCCAGCGGGTCAAAGGCGATGGGATGATCCGCTACAGCGGCTCCCCGCTGGCATACAGCTTCTCTGAGGCAGGCCAGGCCAAGTCGGTGGCCATGATTAATGTCGCACCCGGCGGGGAGCCGGTGTTCGAGGAAATCTATCTCTCCTGCGGGCGGCCGCTGGTGAACTGGAGATCTGCGGGCGGATTGCAGGAGGTCTACGGCTGGCTGGATGAGGGCAGGGATGAGGGAGCATTCATTGATCTGGAGCTGCGCTTAACCGAGGCCATGTCCATGAATGATATCCAGCGGCTGCGCAAGTCACGGGAAGGCATCGTCCATATCCGGCCGGTCTATCCGCAGATGGAGCAGGAGCTGGAAGAGATGTCCCGCTCCCGCATGCCGGTACAGGAGCTGTTCCGCAGGTTCTATCAGCGCCAGACCGGCGGTGCGGAGCCGGATGACAGCCTGATTGAGCTGTTCCTGGAGCTGGCGGAAGAAGAGCGGCATCAAGCTGCGGAAGGGGAGGAGAACTGATTTGAAGCCGATATTGTTGAAATTATCCGGGCTGCAGAGTTACCGGGCGCAGCAGGAGATTGATTTTGCCAGCCTGACCGAGACGGGGCTGTTCGGGATCTTCGGTCCGACGGGCAGCGGCAAATCCAGTCTGCTGGACGCGATTACACTGGCGATGTACGGCAAAGTGGAGCGCGCCGTGAACGGAACCCAGGGGATTATGAACCATTCCGAGGACCAGCTCAGCGTGGCCTTCACCTTCGAGCTGAACTCCTCTTCCGGAACGCGTCGCTATCGCGTAGAACGGAAGTTCAAACGCACCGGGGAGCAGTCGGTCAGCAATACGATCAGCCGGTTCATCGAGGTCAAGGCGGACGGGGATCTTGTGATGGCCGACAAGCTGGCGGACGTTACGCGCTGTGTCGAAGAGCACATCGGGCTGAAGATGGACGACTTCACCCGGGCCGTTGTGCTGCCGCAGGGCAAATTCGCCGAGTTCCTGTCGCTGCGGGGCGTGGACCGCAGGCAGATGCTCCAGCGTCTGTTCCATCTGGAACAGTACGGCGACGGGCTGGCACTGAAGCTGAGCCGCCGCGTCAAGGAGAACGAGGCGGCACTGCGCGCTCTGGAGGCCGAGCAGCAGGGGCTGGGCAGCGCGGGCAAGGCAGATGTGGAAGCGGCCGCCGTCCGTGTGCAGGAGGCGATCCGTCATGCGGCGGATTGCCGGGGGCGGCTCACGGAGGCTGCGGAGCGCGCCGAGCGCTTCGCCCGCATCCGCGAGCTGCAGGAGGAACGGGCCCGCCGCGAGTCGCAGCGGCAGGCTCTGCTGGCCCAGGAGGAGCAGATCCTCCTCCTGGAGCAGAAGCTCGGCAAGGCGGACGAGGCCGAGCGGAGATTGCCCGCGCTGAAGGCCTGGCGCAGCGCGGAGGAGGCCTGGAAGGCCCGGGCGGCACGCGCCGGGGGCCTTGAGGCCTTGGCCGCCGCCGCCGTGCAGGAGGCGGCAGCCGGGGCGGAAGCGGAAGCAGCGGCCCAGGCCGCGCTGTCCGCAGGCGAGCCGGCCCTCCGCGAGGAGGAGGGCCGGTACCGGCGCGCGCTCGAGCTGGAGGCCGAGCTCGGCGCACTGCACAGCGAGCGGGCGGCGCTGCAGGTGCGCCGCGAGGAAGCCGCCCGGGGCCTGGCCGCCGGGCGGGAGAGCCTGGCCCGGGAGCGTGAGCTTTTGGCCCGCGGCCAAAAGAAACAGCACGAGCTGCAGCAGAGCCTGCAGCCACTGGCGGTCCGCTCCCAGGAGCGGCAGTCTCTGCAGGAAGCCATGCAGAGACTGCAGGGACTGCGTTCTGCCGAGGCCCAGCGGGAATCGGCAGAACGTGAGCGCCAGAGCCGCGCGGCTGTGCTCGCAGCGGCGGAAGTGCGGCTGGCCGCCGCCGGGTCCCGGCGGCAGGCGCTGGATGCCGGGCGCGGAGAGCTGCTGGCCGCCGCCGCCCTGCACCAGGAAGAGCTGCGGACGGCCGAAGGGGCAGCGGGAGACGCTGCCGGCCGCCTGGAGGGGCACATCAGCGCGCTGGAGGCTGCGCTGAAGGAGCAGGAGGTTCACCGGCTCTCGCAGGCACTCGCCGGTGAACTCCAGGAAGGTGTTCCCTGCCCGGTATGCGGCAGCGAGCATCACCCCTCCCCTGCGCTTGTTCAGAAGCAGGGGGACCCTGGGGAGCTGGACAATAGGCTCCGCCATGTCCGCGCTCAGGCCCGGCAGGCGCTGGAGACGCGCCATCTGCTGCGCAGCCTGCTGGAGCAGGACAGCTCGTGGCTCGCTGGGCTAGCGGGAGCCGCGTCCGAAGAGGCGCTGCACCAGTCCGCCGCTGGCGCCGCCGGGGCAGAGGCGGCTGCGAACAAGACGGCAAGCATTACTTCCTACGCCGCACCCGCACCCAAGCTCTCAGGCAGTTCCGGTTCGGATGCCGGATCTCTCACTCTCAGCAATTCTGAGTCTCACAACGCTTCTGATTCCTTGAGCCCTTCGGAGTCTCTTGAGGCTTCCAAGCTCTCAAGCAGTTCCGGCTCTTATGCAGCATCTGACTCTCTGAACAGTTCGGGTTCACACGCCGCACCTGATTCGTTAAACGCCTCGGAGTCTCCCGACTCTCAGGCAACCGCGCAGCTCCCGGATGAACAAGCCTTATCCGCGCTGGATGGCCGGTTGTCTGCCTTGAATGATCAGCTGGCCGCACTGCGAGGACGCTCCGCAGAGCTGCGCCGCGCGGCTTCGGACTGGCAGCGTTCCCTGCAGGAGCTGGAGCAGGTGTATCACAAGGAAGCGGCAGGTGCCGAAGCGGAGAAGACCTGGCTGCAGGGACTGTCTGCCAAGGCAGAGGAGCTGGCTGCTTCAGCCGGCAAGCTAAGGGAGGAATGGAGCCGTCTCTTCCCGGAGCTTGCCCCGGAGAAAGCGGAGAGAACGTATCAGGAGATGCTTGGCAAGGATGAACGCGCCGAGGAGATCCGCAGCCGGCTGGAGATCAGCGTCAAGTTCCTGGACGAGAAAAGCCTCACCGTGCAGACGCTGAACGAGCAGCTGGCCGGGCTGGACAAGGAGCTGGCGCAGTGGGATGCGCAGCTTGAAGGCAAAGAGGCGCTTGCCCGCGATAAAGAGCAGCGCCTTCGCGAAGGGACCGGCGGCCGGCCTGCCGGGGAACTGCTGGCCGGGTGTGAACGCAGATTGCTGGAGCTGCAGACTGCGCTGGAGCGCAGCCGGCAGGAACACCGCCGGGCAGCAGACAAGGCGCAGCAGCAGACCCGTGAAGCTGCGGTAGCCCGCCAGGCGGCAGAATCGGCGCAGGAGCATTATACCGCCGCCGCCGCCCAGTGGGAGGAGAGTCTGCAGTCTTCGCCGTTCGCTTCGGCCGCAGAAGTGGAGGCCTCATCGCTGGAGACCGGAGAACGGGCAGAAGCTGCCGAACGTGTGAAGTCCTACCGCGAAGAAGAGGCGGAGTGCCTGCTGCAGCTGCGGAGTATTGAAGAGAAGCTGGCTGGAGCTGTGCTCAGCAGTGAAGAATGGCAGGAGAGCCAGGAAACGCTGCTGAGGTGCAAAGAGGAGGATGAAGCCTCGCTTCAGGCCCGTGCACGGGCAGAACGGGATCTGGAGGATCTGCAGCAGCGCCATATCCGCTGGGTAGAGCTGGAGGACAAGCGGGCCGGACATGCGGCGATGCAGGAGCGTTTATCCAAGCTGCAGACCGTACTGCGCGGCAACGCCTTTGTGGAGTATATTGCAGAGGAGCAGCTGATGCAGGTATGCCAGGCTGCGTCACAGCGTCTGCGGTTCCTGAGCAAGCAGCGTTATGCATTGGAGGTGGATTCAGGCGGGGGCTTCGTCATCCGGGATGACGGGAACGGCGGCGTTAGACGTCCTGTGTCCACGTTATCCGGGGGAGAGACCTTCCTGACCTCCCTGTCGCTGGCGCTTGCCCTGTCAGCCCAGATTCAGCTGCGCGGACAATACCCGCTGCAATTCTTTTTCCTGGATGAGGGCTTTGGCACCCTGGACCCGGATCTGCTCGACACCGTTATCACTTCACTGGAGAGACTGCATAATGACCAATTGTCTGTGGGCATCATCAGCCATGTTCCTGAGCTTCGGGCCCGCCTGCCGCGCAAGCTGATTGTGGTTCCTGCAGAGCAGGGCGGCGGGGGTTCAACCATTCTTTTGGAAAAAATGTGAAAGACGGGGTTGGTTGTGATGAGAATCACAGATACACCTCCAACCCCCTGTTATAATACAGCTAAGCCGACATTATTTGAAACACCTCGGCGGACGTATGACAGGGAATGAACTCCTTCTCATACGTCCGCCGCCGAAGCAGCTCATATGAGCTGTGAAGGGTGTTTCTTTTTTTTGTCTTTTTTTGGGTCCACGCTCAAAACTAGCAACGGTCCTACCCCAAGGAGGGAGCACCCTCCTTTAAGGCAATCGAACAAAATGTATGCGGAAAACCGAACACAATGAGCTAGTAGGCGTGTAAATAGCCAAATATATGCGAAAAAGCGAATACATTGTGCCACAGCGAGGGTTAGAGGAGCAGTTGTGCTATTGAACGTGTTCCAGGACCATATGTTTGCGGAAACCGAATACATTATGCCACAGCAAGGGTAAGAGGGCCAATTGTGCTAGTGGAGGTACGCCCGGACCAAATGTACACGATAAACCGAATTTATTGTGCCGCCACCCTGTTATAATACAGTCTGCCCTACCTACACCCCCTGTTATTGTGATCCTCCACTCCCTGCCCCTGATATTAACGCCCTGTTCGCGTGACACTTCCACCCCTGCTCCCCTGATCCGCCCCCACCTGATATCCTGATCCCTATTCCCTGATCCCTGCCTGTTTACCTGCTCCCATACTCCCTGCTGCCCCCACCCCAGCTCCCCCATACATCGCCGCCCGCCCACTTTCCCTCACAATCCCAGCATAAGCCGCGCCGAACATCTGATTTCACCAGAATATAGCCTTCCGCCTTTCGTAATTGCTCAACATCCTGTATGATTAGTTCCATAAATTGAAATTTGTCGCGAAGCCGATCAGGCCGGAAGCCCGATGATCTTCAGGCGTGTGCGCCCCGCAGAGCTCTAGCTGTATTGACGGTCATTGCCTGTGAGTAGCGGGTGGCCGTTGTACGAATAAGAGTTAGGTTCGTGTCTGTTATCTCAGCCTCTGCTGCGGAAAGTGCCGGATGCAAGCTTCTGCATTACAAATTTTTTGGGAGGAAGCGTGGTATGGAAACTGTATTCAGCAAAATTATCGAAGGTGTAATCCCGTCCAAAAAGGTGTTCGAGAATGAGCGGATTCTGGCGTTCCACGATATTGAGCCTGCCGCCCCTGTGCATGTGCTGATTATCCCGAAGAAATACATCGCTTCTATGAACGAGGTTACGCCTGAGGATCTGCCGCTGATTGGCGAGATTCATGCCGTAGCACAGCAGCTTGCTGCAGAGCTCGGAATTGCCGATACCGGCTACCGGCTGATTAATAATTGCGGTCCGGACAGCGGGATGGCAGTGCCGCATCTGCATTATCATCTGCTGGGTGGAGCCAAGCTTGGTGCCCTTACGGGGAACTCCAGTTCTCATGCCTAATTAAGCAATGCAACTATGTACAGCCCGGCTAAAAAAAGAATAACGCGAAGGTTGACACCTTATTTAGGTTTGACCTATAATGAAAGGTGATGAACCGTGTTGTTATGCTCTTGGACGGTCTGGTCGGAGGGAGGGAAAACTGGTGTCTGAAACGAAAGTTCGCAAAAACGAGACAATTGATGCTGCACTTCGTCGCTTTAAACGTTCCATTGCTAAGGATGGTGTCTTGGCTGAGGTGAAGAAACGCAAGCATTATGAGAAGCCAAGCGTAAAGCGCAAGAAGAAGTCTGAGGCTGCTCGTAAGAGAAAGTTTTAGGAGGATTACCCACGCATGAATCTTAGCGAACGATTGAACGAAGATATGAAGCAAGCGATGAAGAGTAAGGACAAGTTCACACTCTCCACCATTCGAATGGTTCGTTCTACAATAAAGTATCTTGAAATAGATTTGAAGAGAACATTAGACGACAACGAAGTGCTTGATATCCTTAGTCGTGAGATCAAACAGCGCAAAGATGCCCTCCAAGAATTTGAAGCAGCGGGTCGCGATGAGCTTGCCGCGAGTACTAAGGCAGAAATCGAGATTATCATTAAATATCTTCCCGAGCAGCTTACCGAAGAAGAAATTAAAGTAATTGTACAACAGACCATCCAGGAAACCGGTGCTTCTTCGAAAAGTGAAATGGGTAAGGTGATGAGCGCACTGATGCCTAAGGTCAAAGGTCGCGCCGATGGTAAACTTGTGAACCAGGCGGTTCAGCAGTTTCTGCAATAATATAACGCTAGCACCCCTTTTATAAGGGGTGTTTTTCATTATGTGGAGCTTTTTGGATAGACCTGCGTATAAGGTATACTAAGAATTATATGCAGACTTACATACAATGATAAGTTGAGAATGCAAATGGTTCACGTACAAAAGGGGGGCGCAGGCTTGAATAAGTTACGCACCATCATATTTTCCTGTATCGCGGCCTTAATGGTTCTTCTGTTCCTGCCATTGGCGGGGACGGTTCAGGCGGATAATGAAGCGGTCCGCGCACCGGGAGCGGCCTCAGGTACAGTGGTCAACGGACCCGTCTTCATTATTCCGGTGGATCAGGAGATTGAGCGGGGTCTGCAGAGCTTTCTGGAACGGGGCTTTCAGGAAGCGGCGAATTACGGCGCAGTTCTGATTGTTCTGGAGATCGATACACCTGGAGGACGGGTGGATTCTGCCGAACGAATCGGCACTCTGGTCAGAGACAGCAAGATCCCGGTAGTAGCCTATATCAAAGGCAACGCCGCTTCCGCAGGCAGCTACATTGCGCTGAGCGCGGACGCCATTATCATGAAGCCGGGCAGCATGATAGGGGCCGCTTCGCTGGTGGACATGAACGGGAAGAGCGTGGAAGATGCCAAGATGGTATCCTATTGGAAATCCAAAATGATCGGGGCTGCCACGCTGAATGGGCGTGATCCTGAAGTGGCGGCCGGCATGATGGATGTCCATCTGGTAGTTAACCGCCCGGAGCTGGGTGTGAACAAGCAGGCTGGCGAGATTATCGCTCTGAGCAGCAATGAGGCGCTTCAGGCCGGTTACGCCGACCGGATTGCTGGAACAGAGCAGGAGGCGATTACCTGGCTGGGCTACTCGACAGACGACATTTTTCGCATTGAGCATACCGGTGCGGAGAAAATGTCGCAATTTCTGACTCATCCGGTAGTCATGACGATTCTGCTCTTTGTGGGCATAGCCGGTGTGTTCATCGAGCTGCTGGTGCCCGGCTTTGGGGTGCCCGGAATTGTCGGTACGCTGGCATTTGCCCTCTACTTCTTCGGCAACTATGTGGCCGGCTTCGCCGGGGCGGAGACGCTGCTGCTGTTCATTCTGGGACTGGTGATGCTGATTCTGGAGCTGTTCGTGCCGAGCTTCGGTATTCTGGGAATCCTCGGGTCTATCAGTCTGGTAGCGGGTGTTGTAAGGGCTGCTTACAGCTTTACACATGCCCTTTTCAGCCTTGGTATTGCTTTTTCGGCGGCGGCTGTGGTTATTGTGATTGTAGCCGTAGTCTTCAAGGAGCGGGGCATCTGGAACCGGTTCATCCTTCAGGATAGCCTTACCAGAGAGAAGGGATTCGTGCCTGTCCCGGAGAAGCTGCGTCTGATCGGGGCCTCCGGCATCAGTGTTACCCCGCTGCGTCCGGCCGGAACCGCCACCTTTGGCGGCGAACGGATAGATGTGGTGACAGAAGGCGGGTTCATCGAGGCGCAGACGGCCGTGTCCGTGGTGAAGGTTGAGGGCGGCCGTGTGGTAGTGAAGGAAGCTGCGAAATAATTTTTGTCTATCAAAATATCGGAGGTAGGTAAGCGTATGTTAGAAGCATCTATGATTACTTTTTTGCTGATCGCGGTAGCCGTGATTATTGTACTAAGCGTCTTCTTCAGCTTCTTCCCGGTAATGCTGTGGGTATCTGCCTGGGCCTCGGGGGTCAAAATCAGCATTATCACGCTGGTAGCGATGCGTCTGCGCCGGGTAACGCCGAGCCGGATTGTCAACCCGCTCATTAAGGCAACCAAGGCCGGGCTGGGGCTGAATATCAATCAGCTGGAGAGCCATTATCTGGCCGGAGGGAATGTGGACCGGGTAGTGAACGCGCTGATTGCCGCCCAGAGAGCGGATATTCCGCTGGAATTCACACGTGCCGCCGCCATCGATCTGGCCGGACGCGATGTGCTGCTGGCGGTTCAGATGAGCGTTAACCCGCGTGTCATTGAGACGCCGATTGTTGCGGCTGTAGCCAAGAACGGGATTGAAGTCAAGGTCAAGGCACGGGTAACGGTGCGGGCCAATATCGACCGGCTGGTCGGGGGTGCGGGCGAAGAGACGATTATTGCCCGTGTCGGCGAGGGGATTGTAACCACAGTCGGCTCCAGTAATTCGCATAAGGATGTGCTTGAGAATCCGGATTCCATCTCCCGGACCGTATTATCCAAGGGTCTGGACTCAGGGACTGCTTTTGAAATTCTGTCCATTGATATTGCGGATGTGGATGTAGGCAAGAACATTGGTGCGTACCTGCAGACCGAGCAGGCGGAAGCGGATAAGCGCATCGCCCAGGCGAAGGCTGAAGAACGCCGGGCCATGGCGGTTGCCCATGAGCAGGAGATGAAGGCACGCGTGGTTGAGATGAAGGCGCTGGTCGTTGAATCTGAATCCCAGGTTCCGCTGGCGATGGCCGAAGCCCTGCGCTCCGGCAAGCTTGGTGTGATGGATTATATGAATCTTAAAAACATCGAGGCAGATACGCAGATGCGCGGTTCCCTCGGCAAACTAAACGATGGGGACGACAGCAGCCGTCCGCCCCACAAATAAAGGGATGTGAGCTCCCATGAGCGGCGTGATCTATTTCCTGGTGCTGGCGGCCATAGCGATCATCACCAATCTGAACAAACAGAGGGGCAAAGACAAACAGGCCCCGCGCGGGGGGATGCCTACCTTTGGGGGCGGCGGGGGAGATATCGGCAATCCGCTGCCCCGCCGCCAGAAGGCCGGACGCGTTGAACAGCAGGGCAGCGGATTTCCGGCGCCTGCCGGGACAAGGACGGCCCCAAACCAGCCTGCCCCGCCGCCGGATGCTCAGGAGGCCCCGTCTTCGCCAGCATGGGCTGAAGCTGGGCAGCCGGCTCCCGGTGATGAGACAGGCGAAGGTGTGTCTCTGGAACAGGCCGATGATCTGGACAGCGTGGAGGCCCGCACAGAACGCATGCAGCAAGAGCTGGAGAAGCTGAAGGCTGCCTTCGACGGAATGGCGGCTGCGGTCCCGTCTGCGGGCTCCGACGCAGACGGGGAGGACGCAGATGCAGCATCGCCGGCATATGCTGTCCATCCGCTCACAGGCGACCCTGACGCGCTGCGCAGCGGTCTGGTATGGGCGGAGGTGCTGGGTCCGCCCCGCGCCCGCCAGCCGCATTCCACACGGCGCTAAGACCTTGCCTCCGCCTCCCGAGCAACATGTAATACTGCACATAAGCCTGAATCCATTCCCTAACCGGAAGGGATTCAGGCTTTTTTGCTGTTTTCCCTGGCAGAAGGGTGTGAGTTCTTCTCATAAACAGCTGCCCCGCCGCATAAGGTGTACAGAAGGCAGGAAGGGGGAGCGTCTACTTATGACCCGTATCGGCCGCAGGCTGCGGGGATGGACAAACGGGATACTGGATCTTCCGCAGGATGTGCTGCAGGAGATGCCCCGGATCACCCTGATCGGCAATAAGGAGCTGTATATTGAGAACCACCGCGGCGTGCTGCACTTCTCTTCGGAGCAGCTCAGGCTGGCATTAACCCAAGGGGTGCTGGAGATTTCCGGTGAAGGACTGGTCATCCGCAATATTCTGGGCCAGGAGCTTGCCGTCATTGGAGTAATCGGTGAAATCAGATATAAGGAAAGTGGGGAGAATCCATGAAAGAACCGCCTCTGTCATCACTGCGGGGGTTCGTTACACTGCATGTGAGCGGACCGCAGGTGGAGAAATTCATTAATGCTGTAACTGGAGCGGGCATCATCATCTGGGATGTGAGGCCTGCCGGGGACGGCGCTTCTTTGAATCTGCTGCTGGATGACTTTTTCCGGCTTCGCCCGCTCCTCAAAAAGACAGGCTGCCGTATGCATGTTACAGCCAGGCACGGACTTCCGTTTCGCCTCGCGCGCTTGTGGAGACGGAAGTTTTTTGCCGCAGGTATACTGATCTTCGGTGTAGCCCTGCTGCTGCTCTCCTCGATGATCTGGAGCGTCAAGGTTGAAGGGAATACCCGCATTCCGACCGAGGACATCCTGGAAGCCGCACGCAAGGAGGGCGTCTATCCGTTTCAGTGGATTTGGCGCATGCAGGAGTCGGACGAGCTGTCCCGGGAGCTGACCACCCTGGTTCCGGGCTTAACTTGGGCCGGGTTCCACCGGAATGGGACGAGCATTACCATACAGGTCGTCGAAGCTGACCGCCCGGATAACAAACCGCTGCTCAGCCAGCGCCATCTCATCAGCCGGACCGATGCGGTGGTGACCGAAATCTATGCGGAGCAGGGCAGACCGGTGGTCAGCCGGAATTCGCGGGTTAAAAAAGGGGACATCCTCATCTCCGGTGCGCTGGGTGACGAGGAGAATACAGAGTTCGTTGTCGCTAAAGGCATGGTTAAAGGCCTTGTATGGCATGAATATAATCTGGAGGTACCGCTCAAAAGAACGGGCAGTGCGTATACAGGAGAACGCAAGGACCGCACCTATCTCGTTCTTGGCAAATGGGCGATTCAACTGTGGGGCTACGGGGACTCCGGGTTTGCGAAGTCACGTACACTTTCAGAGCCCGACATGCTGTCGTGGCGCTCTTTTCAGCTGCCGCTGGGCCTGATGACCGAGAAGGAACTGGAGATTAAATACACCACTGAAGCGCTTACTTCGGAGGCCGCGCGTGCAGAAGGGCTGACACGGGCCAAGAGCGATATTTTCGCGCGTTACGGCGCTGATAGCGTCATCAAAAGTCAAAAAATTTTGCATGAGAAGAAAGAGAATGGTAAAGTTTATATGAAAGTGCTGTTTGAGGTGGAAGAGAGAATCGCGGAAGAGCTTCCGATAGTAAACAATTGAGGAGAATGAGGCTACTTGTCAGAACAGACTGCAAGCATTCAAATATCTTTGCACAATGCGGGAGAAGCGCAATCCCTGTTCGGCCCGCAGGATGGATTCCTGAAAATCATCGAGAAAGAAATTCCGGCAGTTATTAATTCACGCGAGGCCGAAATTACGATTCGCGGTACGGAGCGGGAAGTGGACATGCTGGGCCAGCTCTTCAACGTGCTGCTGTCACTCGTACGCGGGGGTTATATATTGAGCGAACGCGATGTGCAGTACGCCGTGGAGCTGGCGAAGGATTTCCGTGCCGACCAGCTGCTGGACCTGTTCAAGGGCGAGATCACGACAACATTCCGCGGCAAGCCGATCCGTGTCAAAACGATTGGCCAGAAGCATTATGTGAGCACCATCAAAAAGCGCGATATCGTCTTCGGCATCGGCCCGGCGGGCACCGGCAAGACCTATCTGGCTGTGGTCCTCGCGGTGACGGCGCTGAAGGAAGGCTCGGTCAAACGGATCGTGCTTACGCGTCCGGCTGTAGAGGCCGGGGAGAACCTGGGCTTCCTCCCGGGAGATTTGCAGGAGAAGGTAGATCCGTATCTGCGGCCGCTCTACGACGCCTTGTACGACGTTATGGGGCCTGATCAGGTGGCGAAGGCGCTGGAGCGCGGGCTGATCGAGATTGCACCGCTTGCCTATATGCGCGGACGTACGCTGGAGGATGCTTTTATCATCCTTGATGAAGCGCAGAATACCACACCCGAACAAATGAAAATGTTCCTCACCCGTCTGGGCTTCGGCTCCAAGATGGTCATCACGGGCGATGTGACCCAGATCGATTTGCCGCGCGGCAAGAAGTCAGGGCTGATCGAAGCCAAAACGATTCTTTCCGGTATTGAGGAGCTTGGCTTTGTCTACTTCGCTGAGCAGGACGTTGTCCGTCATTCCCTTGTGCAGAAAATTATCGTTGCCTATGACCGCTCTGCCGAAAACCTCCAATAAAAAAGGGGATTGTCTTCATGGCCTCAAAGCAACCATCGAAATTAAGCGGATTTGTATACAGCAGCAGCGGATGGAAGTATAGCGCGGTGTCGCGCTATGCTCTTTTCCTGTTACTCGCGGTTGTTTTCTACCTCAGCCTGTCCTCTGATCTGCTGCCCAAAAGGTATGATATCAAAGAGGGAACCCGCAGTGCCAAGGAGATTACAGCTCCCAAGCAAATCCTGGACACCAACGCCAAGCTCAAGGCCCAGGAGACTGCTGCAGAGAATGTGACCAACCGTTATGCCATTATTCCTATCCGGGCGGAGAATCTAGTAACTCTGCTGCTGGACCGGATCGGCGGGCTGAATCAGGATGATACGATTTCACAGAGTGAGAAGACTGAGATTTACCGGGAAGAGATTCCGCGGCGGGCCAATGATTTTATCCTTAATTTTGTGGCTGCCAGCCAAAAGGCGGGGACTTACTCCGAGCATCTGCTGAATGAGATGCAGTCCGTCATTAAGGATCAGGCCTACGTCATTCCGGAAGAGACCTATATCAAGATCCCGCGCCTGACTTCACAGGATATCATCGAAATGAAGCCGGTGGCCCGGGATATTGTGACGAAGCTGATGAATGACCAGATTACCGACGCCCAGAGCGCGCGCGCCAAAGTGGCCGAGCAGGTCAGTGTCAGTTCACTGGGCCAGCGGACCGCCCGCGAGGTGGTGCAGGAGCTGGTACGGCTGGTGATCACCGCCAACAAATTCTATGACGAGGATGCGACCAAGGAAGCGAAGGTGCAGGCCCGTCAGAATACACCGGATGTATTCATCGAGCAGGGGGATGTGCTGGTCGCCAAGAATCAGGAGATTACCCCTGAGCTGTATAAGCTGCTGGATGAGAACGGGCTGCTCAGCAAAGAGATTAATTACTGGCCGCAGCTCGGCTTGCTGCTGCTCTCTGCACTGCTGTCCTTTGGCCTGATGACCTTCATCCGCTACAATGGCGGAGCCTCAGGCTTCAAATACAATAACTCCCAGCTGCTTATGCTGGTGCTGGTCTTTATCATTACCATCGTTATGATGAAGCTGACGGCCTTCCTGCAAACGGATGTGAGGACATATATAGGCTATCTGGCACCTGTGGCTCTCGGCGCGATGCTGATCTCCATGCTGCTGGACATGACCTTAGCTTATTTCTGTTCCATTCTGTTCAGCATTCTGGCCAGTATCCTGCTGAATGTCCAGCAGAATACGATATTTGATTTCACCTTCGGCTTCTTTGCCCTAATCGTAAGTTATGTTGCCATCTTCTCGACGCACCGCGCCGGACAGCGCTCAACGCTGCTGAAGGGTGGTATTATGGTGTCTCTGCTCGGCTGCCTGACCGTAGCCATACTGACCATGCTGAGCGGCGGCGTATGGAACGAGACGAATACGTTATATGCTCTGGGTTTCTCCTTTGCCGGGGGGCTGCTTACTGCAGTGCTGGTCATCGGATTGATGCCGTTCTTCGAGGTAACGTTCGGCATTCTGTCGGCCCTGAAGCTCGTAGAGCTGTCTAACCCGAACCATCCGCTGCTGCGCAAGCTGCTTACAGAGACGCCGGGAACCTATCACCATAGCGTGATGGTAGGCAATCTGTCCGAGGCTGCGGCCGAAGCGATTGGTGCGGACGGTCTGCTGTGCCGGGTAGGCTCATATTATCATGACATCGGCAAGACGAAGCGCCCGTTCTATTTCATAGAGAACCAGAACAATATGGAGAATCCGCATGATACGATTGAGCCGAAGCTGAGCAAGTCGATCATTGTGGCCCACGCCCGGGACGGGGTGGAGATGCAGAAGGAATACAAGCTGCCGAAGCCGATCCGCGATATTGCCGAGCAGCATCATGGCACGACGTTCCTGCATTATTTTTATCATAAGGCATTGAAGCTTGCAGAGGACAAGGGTGTAGAGCCGGACTTCACGGAGGAGGATTTCCGTTATCCCGGCCCGAAGGCGCAGTCGAAGGAATCCGCAGTTGTCGGGATCGCCGACAGTGTGGAGGCTGCAGTCCGTTCGCTCCGCAAGCCAA
The DNA here is from genome assembly GCF_037975325.1 of Paenibacillus sp. FSL P2-0136. Taxonomy (NCBI): domain Bacteria; kingdom Bacillati; phylum Bacillota; class Bacilli; order Caryophanales; family Paenibacillaceae; genus Paenibacillus; species Paenibacillus sp. FSL P2-0136. The sequence continues at coordinate 5,302,856 of NZ_CP150244.1, read as the reverse complement.
CCGTGGTGCAGGTCGAGACCATGATTGAGAAAATTATCAAAAGCCGGCTGGATGACCATCAGTTCGATGAATGCGACCTGACGCTCAAGGAGCTGGATATTATTTCGCGGACACTGAAAGAGACGGTAATGGGCATATTCCATTCCCGGATTGAATACCCCGAGGATGTGCGCAAGCCCAAAAAAGAGGAAGGGGCCATCAAAAATGAGCCTGAGCGTCGTTTGGAACAATGAACAGGATGAACATGAAATTAACGGCGATCTGATCGAACTGCTGGAGAGGCTTCTGCAGACAGCAGGGGAAGCAGAAGGGATTGACTCGGGGGAAGTAGATCTGACCTTCGTCAATAACGAACGCATTCATGAGCTGAATCTCGAGTACCGCGGCATTGACCGTCCGACCGATGTGCTCTCCTTCGCGATGAATGAAGCCGGAGAAGATGAGCTGGAGATCCGGTACGGCCTGGCAGATGAGGACGATGAGCTGGAGGAAATACCGAATGTGCTTGGGGATATTATCATCTCGGTTACCCGGGCGCAGGAGCAGGCTGAGGAATACGGCCATTCGCTGGAGCGGGAGCTGGGCTTCCTGTTCGTGCACGGGTTCCTGCATTTGCTGGGCTACGATCATCAGGAGCCGGAGGCTGAGGCCGAAATGATGTCCAAGCAGGAGCAGGCTCTGGCTCAGGTCGGGTTGACACGCTAATGGTCAAGAATACGGCGGTGGGCCACAAAAAATTCTGGCACTCCTTTCGCTTCGCCGCACACGGCATTGCGGCAGCATTCCGGTCGGAGCTGAACATGAAGGTGCATAGCGGCCTTGCGGTTATCGTTGTGATTGCCGCAGCTGTTTTCAGGCTTCCTTTGTCAAGCTGGATGCTGCTGCTGCTGGCCATTACGCTGGTGCTGACAGCCGAGCTGCTGAACACGGCGATTGAAGCAACGATTGATCTGGTTTCGCCTGAGGTTCACCCCTTGGCCAAGAAGGCCAAAGATACCGCCGCAGGCGCCGTGCTGCTTACGGCGGTGTTTGCCGTGATTGCCGGAATCTATGTTTTTTATCATCCCGTGATGGACTGGATCACAGGTATTATGTCATAATCAGTTTACAACTTCAGGTGGTGGAAGAGGCGGACCCGCTTTGCGCGCTCCGTCATCTTTAATTAGGATAATATTTTCGATCCATGCTCCCAAAACTAAGGATATGCTTACGAAGCGAGTTTTATCTCGAAGGGATTCGATGAAGAGGATTGCTCAATAAAACTAGGCTTATGCTTACGAAGTGAGTTTTATCTCGAAGGGATTTCAATGAAGAGGATGCTTGATAAAACTTTTAGGAGGACAATTATGGATTATGCGCTACTTCTTCAGGAAGCGATCAAGGCAAGAGCCAATGCATATATACCGTATTCCCGCTTCGGGGTAGGGGCAGCCCTTCTGGATCAGGACGGAAAAGTCCACCACGGCTGCAACATCGAGAACGCCGCTTACGGTCCCACCAACTGCGGCGAGCGGACGGCCATGTTCCGCGCCATTGCGGACGGCCATAAGCCCGGTACCTTCAAAGCTATCGCAGTCGTGGCCGACACAGACGGCCCCGTATCGCCTTGCGGCGTCTGCCGCCAGGTGATGGTCGAGCTATGCGGCCCCGATATGCCAGTCATTCTCGGCAACCTGAAGGGCGATATTATGGAGACTACGGTCCGTGACCTGCTCCCCGGCGCCTTCGGTCCTGCGGATCTTACGCAGGGGCAGGCTCCGGAGTAAACGGCAAGCTTGTAAAGACGGTTGCTGTACGGTAGCAGGATCGTAAATGCATACCGTATGAGCCGGCTTTAAGTGTATATGGTACAACTATATTTCCGTGAGGATAGGTGAAATAAGGTTTAAGTGTAAAATGTACATCTAAATTCACGGTATATTGCCAAAAGTGACTTTGCTGAGGAAAATAGATGTACAAATTACATCTAAACTGCAAAAACCTCTGATTTTGAGCAGAATAAGTGTACAAAATACAACTAAAAAATGTTATCGGGTGTATAGTTACCAAGGCCGTTCGATTTTTTGGTTCAAAGTAACCAGTTTCTTACTGCGCCGCAGTCAAGCGTGTTCCCGCAGGGAACGAAAAGCGCTCGTGCTCCACAGCTCCCTGTCCCGCGCCGCATGCTGGTCACCGCCAATCAACCGCGCCGCAGTCAAGCGTGTTCCCGCAGGGAACGAACAGCGCTCATACTTCCAAAGTCTCTTACCGCGCCAAGTGCTGCGCCCACGCCAGTTCCGGGTGTCCAGAGGGCCGGGGCCCTTGGGGTCCCCTTTGGCGAAGGGGGATTTAGGGGGATCGAAACGCTTTTAAGGGTGAACGCTTTTAAGGGTGAACGCTTTTGACCGAAACGCTTTTGACCAAGTTGTAAGATAAATAGGAGGATCATATGAAATTCAAATCAGGGTTTGTCGCCATTATCGGCAGACCAAACGTAGGCAAATCAACACTCATGAACCAGGTAATCGGCCAGAAGATTGCCATTATGTCGGACAAGCCGCAGACCACCCGCAACAAAATTCACGGAGTATACACGGCAAATAACTCACAGATCGTATTCCTGGACACACCGGGTATCCATAAAAGACAATCCAAGCTGGGTGATTACATGAATCAGACGGCGATGAGCACTCTGCATGAAGTGGAAGCGGTATTGTTCCTCGTGGATGCCTCTGAGGGTATGGGCGGCGGCGACCGTTTTATCGCGGAACAGCTTGGCAGCATTAAGACCCCGGTCATTCTGGTCATGAACAAGATTGACAAGATTGAGCCGGAAGCGCTGCTGCCGATGATTACGGAATACAACAAGCTGCATGAGTTCGCCGAAATCGTACCAATTTCTGCCAAAATGGGCAATAACGTCAACACGCTGCTGGAGCAGGTGCAGAAATACCTGCCGGAAGGCCCGCAGTATTACCCGGACGACCAGATTACCGATCACCCCGAGCAGTTCGTCTGCGCGGAGCTGATCCGCGAGAAGATTCTGCATCTGACCCGTGAAGAGGTGCCGCATTCCATCGCAGTGGCGATTGAGGATATGAGCGTGGAACCGAATGGGGTTGTGCATATTTCGGCGGTTATCTTTGTTGAGCGCGATTCCCAGAAGGGGATCATTATCGGTAAGCAGGGAGCGCTGCTGAAGGAAGTCGGACGCCGGGCGCGGACGGATATTGAGAACCTGCTGGGCTCGAAGATTTTCCTGGAATTATGGGTGAAGGTGAAAAAAGACTGGCGTAACCAGGACCGCGTCCTGCGGGATTTGGGCTTCCATAAAGAATGATCACCTCTCACGCCGCCTCAACATGGCAGGAATTGCACGGATAGATCCTGGGGCATCGCACATCCTACATCTGAAGAGACATCGTGTTTCCGAAGAAAGGATGAATACGAATGCGGAATTTTTCGTGGAAGTATTTTGCAATGACTGGAGATCTCGATGCGTATTTGCTGTACAGGGAAGCTGGGGATTCGCCCGAGGGCAGCGGACCGCTGCCGGCGGAGGAAGAGATGGCCATCGATGAAGAAGCACAATAAGGACTGGTTGCTTGCCGAGTGGTTGGGGGAAGAGGCATGCTATACAGGGTGGAAGGGATCGTCATCCGCAGCATGGACTACGGTGAAGGGAACGCCATTATTACGCTTTGCACCGAGAACGCGGGTAAAGTAGGGGTTCTGGTGCGGGGCGCCAAGAAGGTCAAAAGCCGTCATGCTGCCCTGATCCAGCTGTTCACAACAGGTGAGTTCGTGTTCTTCCGTAACAACGGCGGACTGGGAACACTCAATGCCGGGGAGATCACGAAGTCCCATCATCCGCTGCGCGAGGATCTGGTCAAGGCGGCTTATGCATCCTATGCCTGCGAGCTGCTGGACCGGGTGCTGCATGATGAAGAGACAGGCAGCTTCTGGTACCGCCAGCTGACCGCCTGCCTGAATGCACTGGAGGAAGACAAAGAGCCCGGCATTATCAATAATGTATTTGAAATGAAGGTGCTGCAAGCTGCCGGTTATGGGCCTCAGCTCGATGCCTGTATCGTCTGCGGCAAGGACAAGCCGGATGAGGAGCTTAGAATCAGTCCCCGTCTGGGGGGAGTTCTCTGCCGCAGTTGCCGGCATAACGATCCTCCGGCCATGGAGATTTCCCCGCGTGCCTTGAAGCTGCTGCGGATCTTCGCGGCGCTGGATCTGACCAGGCTGGGAAATGTGGATGTGAAGCCGGAGACCCGTGCGGAGCTGAAGACCGTTATGCGGGGATTCATGGATATGCAGCTGGGACTCAGACTGAAGACCCAGAGCTTCCTGGACCAGCTTGATAAATACAATATTTGACGAATCACGAATTATCCGTTACTATAAGTTCAGTTTCTTTTATAAGATTGCCGTGTTTGCTCCAGAACTGGAGAGAGTGCGTGGATCGGGAAAGTAGTGGGCGGTATTGTCGCAGCAGCGAGCCGGGGGTAGTGGAAGCCTGGCGGGACGACGTTCATGAACAGGGCACCCGGGAGTACGGAAGCGGCAGCATGAAAAGTGGATTTCGTGATTTTTGCGTAATCAAGTAGGGTGGAACCGCGGGAGAACATATTTGAGCTCTCGTCCCTATGTCTGTTCATCAGGCATGGGGGCGGGAGCTTTTTGGCTTGTGGCTGTGCGGGAGATCATCTTCCATCACAGACCGCAGGTACATAGAAGCGGGTGCCGCCTCCATCGCGCAGCAGCAAGAGCCAGTCATACGCAAGAGGCAGTACCACACTTGTAAAGCGAAGGAGCCGGTAGTTATGAACTTTCAGCAGATGATTCTGACCCTGCAGCAATTCTGGGCCGCCCAGAACTGTATTCTCGTCCAGCCGTATGATACGGAAAAAGGGGCGGGCACAATGAACCCTATGACTTTTTTGCGGTCCCTGGGTCCGGAGCCGTGGAAGGTTGCTTATGTGGAGCCTTCACGCCGTCCGTCCGACGGCCGTTACGGGGAGAACCCGAACCGCCTGTACCAGCATCACCAGTTCCAGGTGATTATCAAGCCGTCCCCGGACAATATTCAGGAGCTGTACCTGGACAGTCTGAAGGCACTTGGCGTAGATCCCCTGCTGCATGATGTGCGGTTTGTCGAAGACAACTGGGAGAATCCGTCCCTGGGCTGCGCGGGTCTCGGCTGGGAAGTCTGGCTGGATGGTATGGAAATTACCCAGTTCACCTACTTCCAGCAGGTCGGAGGAATTGAAGCAAGTCCGGTAGCGGTGGAAATTACTTATGGGATGGAGCGTCTGGCCTCCTATATTCAGGATAAGGAAAATGTCTTTGACCTGGAGTGGGTAGACGGCATGACGTACGGAGATGTATTCCATCAGCCGGAGGTTGAGCATTCCACCTACACCTTTGAAGTCTCGGATGTCAAAATGCTGTTCACTCTGTTCAATACCTACGAAGAGGAAGCACGCCGGGCGATGGAGAATCATTTGGTTTTCCCGGCGTATGATTACGTGCTGAAATGCTCGCATTCCTTCAACCTGCTGGATGCGCGCGGCGCAATCAGCGTAACGGAACGCACAGGCTTCATCACGAGAGTTCGCAATTTGGCCCGCACCGTAGCGGCGACATATCTGGAGGAACGCGAGAAGCTGGGCTTCCCGCTGCTGAAGAAAGAAGGTGCTGACCATGTCTAAGGATATTCTGTTCGAGATCGGTCTGGAGGAAATCCCTGCACGCTTTATCCGGGCGGCGATGGAGCAACTGAAGGACAGAACGGCGAAATGGCTGGAAGCCTCGCGGATCAGTCATCAGGGCGTTAGCGCATATGCAACACCGCGCCGCCTTGCCGTACTGGTGAAGGATGCCGCTGAGCGGCAGGAGGATGTAAGCGAAGAGGTCAAAGGCCCGTCACGCAAAATCGCGCTGGATGCCAGCGGCGAATGGAGCAAGGCGGCACTGGGCTTTGCCCGCAGTCAGGGCGCCACGCCGGAGCAGTTCACGTTCAAGGAACTGGCAGGCGTAGAGTATATCTATGTGACTAAGAACAGCACCGGCATCGAGACAGCCTCACTTCTCTCCGAAGGCCTTGCAGGCATTGTGAGCAGTATGACCTTCCCGAAAAACATGCGCTGGGGCGCTTATGATTTCAAGTTCGTCCGTCCGATCCGCTGGATGGTAGCTCTCTTCGGCCAGGAGATCATTGACCTTACAATCACCGGAGTTAAGGCGGGCAATGTAAGCCGTGGCCACCGTTTCCTCGGTGAAGAAGCTGTGATCGCAGAGCCTGCTGCATACGTTGAAGCTCTGCGCAGCCAGCATGTGCTCGTGGATGTGAAGGAGCGCGAAGAGCTGATTCTAAGCGGTATTCATAAGCTTGCGGAAGAGAAGGGCTGGAAGATTGCGATCAAGGAGGATCTGCTGGAAGAGGTCCTGTTCCTGGTAGAGACGCCGACAGTGCTGTTCGGTACCTTTGATCCGGCCTTCCTGAATATTCCGCAGGAGGTGCTGATCACCTCGATGCGTGAGCATCAGCGTTATTTCCCGGTATTTGGTGAAGACGGCAAGCTGTTGCCGTTCTTCGTAACGGTACGTAACGGGAATGCGGTATCGCTGGATGTCATCGCCAAGGGGAACGAGAAGGTGCTGCGCGCCCGCTTGTCGGATGCCAAATTCTTTTATGAAGAAGACCAGAAGCTGCAGATTAACGATGCTCTGGCCAAGCTGGAGAATATCGTCTACCATGAAGAGCTGGGCAGTGTGGGTGACAAAGTGCGCCGCATCCGTGCCATCGCTGACCGCTTGGCTGTGAAGCTTGAGCTGTCTTCAGAGGCTGCTGCGGAAGTGAGCCGTACAGCGGATATTTGCAAATTCGATCTGGTGACCCAGATGGTGGGTGAGTTTCCTGAGCTGCAAGGCACGATGGGTGAGGATTATGCCCGCAAGGCCGGGGAAGCAGAGCAGGTGTCCAAAGCGGTCTTCGAGCATTATCAGCCGCGCTTCTCCGGAGATGCCGTTCCTTCTACACAGGCAGGTCTTGTAGTCAGTCTTGCTGATAAAATCGATACGATTGTCGGCTGCTTCTCCATCGGAATTATTCCAACCGGCTCCCAGGACCCGTATGCCCTGCGCCGCCAGGCGGCAGGTATTGTCCAGATCGTGCTGGAGCATCAGCTGAGCCTAAGTCTGCAGGAGATTTTTGCAGCAGCACTGGAAGTCCATGAAAGTTTCCGTACAGAGAAACATTTCACACCTGAACTGCGTATAACTCTGTACGAGTTCTTCGGTCTGCGTGTCAAACGCCTGTTAGCCGACAACAATGTACGCTATGATGTTGTGGATGCAGCGCTTGCCGCAGGATTCGATGACATCGTTGATGTAGTAAGCAGAAGTCTTGCCTTGATGAATGCCGTGACGGATCTGGCTGATTTCAAAATCACCGTGGATTCATTGACCCGTGTCAGCAATCTGGCCGCTAAAGCTCCGGAAGGTGCAGTTATCGACCCGGCTCTGCTTAAGGAAGAAGCGGAACAGAAGCTGTACGCGACCTGGCAGAGTATTCATGAGCCTTACCGCGCAGCCCTTGCTTCCAGACATGCCGCTGAAGCCCTGCAGATTCTGTCGGGACTCGAAGCAGCCGTTACCGGATTCTTCGATTCGGTTATGGTTATGGCTGAAGACGAAGCTGTCCGCTCGACCCGTCTGGCGCTGCTGGCCGGCATTCATGCGGATTCCAAACTGTTTGCCGATTTTGGCAAGCTGGTGTGGTAATTCAGGCAGGTTTTAAGTAATGTTTGCGATTTTATGGTATAGATCGAGGGTTTAGGGTATAAATATACGGAACGGTGCCAATGCGTAAGTTGACATTCGTTCCGTATTTATGCTTTACCAAAGAAGGATTTTTGAACGGTTAGAGCGTAATATATATTACACAGGAATTTGGTGAGGGTGAGCTTGGGAACTTTCCGGCTAAGGAAGATTGTTGTGGACGGTGATGCTTGTCCGGTTAAGCAGGAAATTATTACCGTGGCGCGCAGGTTCGGGCTTCCGGTGCTGATGGTCTCTTCCTATGATCATGTGCTGCGGGCGGAAGAAGGCGTTACGGTGGTTCAGGTGGACCGCGGGGCAGACAGTGCCGACCTCTATATCGCCAATCATATTTCTGCAGGAGATGTCGTAATTACGCAGGATTATGGACTGGCTGCGCTGGCGCTGGGCAAACGCTGCCTTGCACTTTCGAACCGGGGCCAGGAATATGAGAATTCTACCATGGATTTTATGCTGGAGAGCAGGCATGCCAAGGCGGTTGAACGCAGGCGCGGCCACTATTCCAAGGGTCCCAAAGCGATTACCGCAGAGGAAAAAAATCTTTTTCAACATAAACTGACAAAACTTTTAACAATTTTGCAGGAGAATGTCCAGCTATAGCGAATTATATTTAACTGTTAAGAGATGAAGGTGGTTGAAGTGGCTAGCGGACATGGTCCTATTCCCGAAGAGGTTATCGAGAACGTGCTGGCGCGGCATGATATTGTCGATACAGTCAGCAAGGTTGTCCATTTGTCCAAGCAGGGTAAATATTTATGGGGCCTCTGCCCGTTCCATTCGGAGAAGTCCCCTTCCTTCACTGTCACCCCTGACCGGGGAGTCTTTCATTGTTTTGGCTGCGGTATGGGCGGAAATGCCATCAAATTCAGGATGGAAATCGAAGGATTATCCTTCCCCGAAGCAGTCAGAATCATGGCGGAAGAGAGTGATATCCCTGTTCCTGAGGGGAGAGGCGGGGCGCTTGCTGCCCCCGATCCTGAGCGGGACCGGCTGATTCAGGCGTATGAATTATCGGCGAAGTTTTATCATTTTTTGCTGAAGAACACGGAATACGGCACTGCCGCCATGGATTACTTAAGAACCCGGGGTTTCAGCGACAAAATGATTGACCAGTTCCAGATCGGCTACGCGCCGGACCGCTGGGATACGCTGCTGCAGTTTCTGGAGAAGCGCAGCTTCGATCTCGCCGAGATGGAGAAGGGCGGACTATTGTCTGCCAGAGGGGAAGGCAAAGGCTATCTGGACCGCTTCCGCGGCCGGGTTATTTTTCCGATTGCGAACCGCATGGGTAAGACGATCGCCTTCGCCGGACGTATTCTCGGGGAGGGGCAGCCGAAGTATTTGAACTCTCCCGAGAGCCGTTTATTCAACAAAAGCCGCATTCTGTACAATCTGCACCAGTCCAAAGCATCCATCCGCAAAACGCGGCAAATCGTCCTGTTCGAGGGATACGGTGATGTCATTTCGGCTTGGGAGGCAGGTGTACAGAACGGGGTAGCCACGATGGGAACCTCGCTCACCGAGGGTCACGTGGGCCTGATGAAGAGCCTTGGAGATGAGATTGTGCTTGCCTATGATGGAGATAAGGCTGGACAAGCTGCCGCCCTTAAGGCCATTCCTATCCTGGAAGCCAGCGGTTTGCGGGTCAAGGTAGCCCTGCTTCCAAGCGGCCTCGACCCGGATGAATTCATCTCCCGGCATGGCGGGGACAGATTCAGGGAACAGGTGATTGACTCTGCCGTGTCATCCATCAAATTTAAGCTTATATATCTGAAAAAAAACCATATACTCCTAGAGGAAGACGGCAAAATTGCCTATGTCAAGGAGGCTCTGGAGATTATCGCCGGGCTCCCTTCTTCAACGGAGCGGGAGGTGTACCTGCGGGAAATCGCCTCCGAGCTTGAGCTGTCCTACGACAGTCTGAAGCAGGATTGCAATTTACTTCGGGCTTCCATGCAAAAAAACAACCCCGAAGGGGATAATAACGATAATAGGTGGAATAATGGTAGGCATAAAAAAGGGCAAGTGCAGACACCTACCTTACTGCCTGCTTACCATGTTGCGGAACGGCGCCTGTTATCATTGATGATTCAAGACCCGGAAGCAGCGGCCTATGTGGGTGAACGGCTCGGGGAAGAGTTCAATATTGATGATCATGCGGCAATCGCCGCTTATCTATATGCTTATTATGCGCAAGGCAAACCACCCGGCATCAGCCGGTTTCTATCATCGCTTCAGGACGACCGTCTGGAGAAGACCGCAACGGCCATCTCCATGATGGATACCCCTCCAGACTGGAATACCCAGGTTCTGGACGATTGTATTCGTGAAGTGCGGAAGTATCCTCTGCAGCGCAAAATTGAACCCAAGCGTGAAGAGATGATTCAGGCGGAGAAATCCGGTGACTTTTTGCGTGCAGCACAAATAGCAAGTGAAATTTTAGCCCTAGAGAGACAATGAGCTGTTGACAGGATGTACCTAGGGAGGAGGGAGTCGAATTATGGCGAACGATCAGCACACTGAACTGGAAGCGGAATTTACTCTGGATCAGGTTAAGGATCAGCTTATTGATCACGGGAAGAAAAGATCATCACTTAATTACAAAGATATCATGGAGAAATTGTCGCCATTCGATCAAGACCCCGAGCAGATGGAGGAATTCTACGAGCAGCTGAGCGATCTGGGGATCGAGGTTGTCAATGAGAACGATGAAGAGGTGAACAGCCTCCGTCCAAGCGAAGACAATGAGGACAAAGAAGGAGACGACTTCAGCTTTGACGATGATCTGTCGCTGCCTCCGGGGATCAAGATCAACGATCCCGTCCGGATGTATCTGAAGGAAATCGGCCGCGTGCCGCTGTTATCGGCTGACGATGAAGTGGAACTGGCGATGCGGATCAAGAATGGTGATGAGGAAGCGAAGCGGAGACTGGCAGAAGCGAATCTGCGGCTCGTGGTCAGTATCGCCAAGCGTTATGTCGGACGCGGCATGCTGTTCCTGGATCTGATTCAGGAAGGAAACATGGGTCTGATCAAGGCCGTTGAGAAGTTTGACCATAACAAAGGCTTCAAATTCAGTACTTATGCAACCTGGTGGATTCGTCAGGCGATTACGCGTGCAATTGCCGACCAGGCGCGTACGATCCGTATTCCGGTGCATATGGTTGAAACCATCAACAAGCTGATCCGGGTCTCCCGCCAATTGCTGCAGGAGCTGGGACGCGAGCCATCGCCTGAAGAGATTGCAGCGGAGATGGAGCTTACCGTTGAGAAGGTTAGAGAGATCATGAAGATTGCCCAGGAGCCGGTATCGCTGGAGACACCGATTGGTGAGGAAGATGATTCGCATCTGGGAGATTTCATTGAGGACCAGGAGGCGCTGGCGCCTGCGGATGCAGCGGCATATGAGCTGCTGAAGGAACAGCTGGAGGATGTGCTGGACACGCTGACTGAGCGTGAAGAGAATGTGCTCCGTCTGCGCTTCGGACTGGATGACGGACGGACGAGAACACTTGAGGAAGTGGGCAAGGTGTTCGGCGTAACCCGTGAGCGGATTCGCCAGATCGAAGCCAAAGCGCTTCGTAAGCTGCGTCACCCCAGCCGCAGTAAGCGGCTGAAGGATTTCCTCGAATAGACCGTACAACCGGGACCTTCTGCTGCACGGTGGCAGGAGGTCCTATTATGTTGTCAAGGGGATTCACCAATGCTGGAGCCCCGCCGTGTGCGGGAGCTTATAATGAAAGTGAAGGCAAGTTCTGGAAAGAGGGATGCCGGTTGAACCTGGAGAAACGTGATACTATATTAAGAGAAATTCAATACTGGAGAAGAAGCAAGCTGTTGCCCGAGCAATATTGTGACTTCCTGACTAACCTGTATGATGATCAGGCAGAGGTGAAGGACAGCAACCCGGTATCGTTACGGAATCTCCAGCAGGGAAGCATCAAAATTTGGCTGTTTGGTTTTGGAATTATTTCCTTGATTTTCTTGATTAGTCTTTATTTTAGCGTTTTTCCCTGGCCTTTGCAACTTGCTACAGCGCTCAGCGTCCTAATTATTTGTTATGGATATTCAGCGATTTACCTGAACCGCAACAAGACAATCAGTCTGATGCTGGCGGGAATCGGCAGCATTTTAACGCTGGGATTCGGACTGTGGCTGATTGAGCTGCATAAGCTGGATGCTGATTTTTGGACACCGCTGCTGATTGCGGCCTGCGGGCTGCTGTGGTGTGTGCTTGGTTTTTTTCTGCGCATCGGACTGCTTCATTTCTGCGGATATGCCTTCTGGGCTCTGCTCTATGCAGGATTCTTCGGACATGTCCGGCCGGACGCCTCTCTTCTGGAGCTGGAGCTGCTCTGGCTTCCGCTGTGTGTGCTTATGATCTGGATGAGCTGGTTGATGTATCACAAGGTTAGCGGGGTCTCTGGGGTGTACCTGGGGGCGGGTGCTGCCCTCTGGCTGATGCCGGAGGTGGATGCGCTATGGCTCAGAGCGGGATTCCCGGAATGGACCTCGCTGATATTAATACTGAAGATTGCAGTGGGCCTTGCGCTGCTGTTCCTCTTCAGAAAAAAATGGATAACGTGGGTGGCCTCATGAACAACGTAAAATTATCTGACCGGCTTCAGCTGCTGCTGGAGCAGGTCCCTGCGGGCAGCAGACTTGCCGATATCGGCTCAGATCATGCCCTGCTGCCTGTTGCCGCTGTGAAAAGCGGCCGGGTGCCTTCAGCTATTGCCGGAGAAGTAAATCCGGGACCCTTTGAAGCGGCGCGTCGTGGTGTTGCGGAAGCAGGACTCGGTGCTAAGATCGCTGTACGGCGCGGAGACGGGCTGGAGGTGCTGGAGCCGGGGGAAACGGACTGCATTACCATTGCCGGGATGGGCGGCTCACTGATCGCGGCGATTCTGGACCGCGGGCAGAAGCTCGGCAAGCTGGCCGGGGTGAAGACGCTCGCGCTGCAGCCCAATGTAGGCGAGGATATTCTGCGCCGCTGGCTGCTGGCTAACAGCTGGGTGCTGGTCTCGGAGCATATTTTGGAGGAAGACGGCAAAATCTACGAGATCCTGACCGCTGTCCCAGAGGGCGCTGAAGCGGCGGGGACGAATGAAGAGCTGTACAGCGGACGTCTGCTTACCGGAGGAAAGGTAGCCCTTGATCAGGCGCTGCTGCTGGAGATGGGACCGCTGCTGCTACAAGCGCCGAATGAAGTATTCGCTGCCAAATGGCAGGGTGAAATCTCCAAGCTGGAGAGCATTCTGGCCTCGCTCGCACGTTCGGAGCTGGAGGCAGCTGAGGAGAAGCGCAGCAGAATCAAGCTTCAGATTAAACGGATTGCGGAGGTGCTGGAATGTTTGCCAAAGGACAGACCGTAATTGGATACATGGAGCAGCTTGCTCCGAAGCATCTGGCTGAGGAATGGGATAATGTCGGGCTTCAGGTCGGCAGTCTCCAGAAGGAAATCACCGGGGTGCTGGTGGCGCTGGATGTCAATGAGAGCATTGTGGACGAAGCGATTGCGAAGGGCTGTAATCTGATTATTGCCCATCATGCGGTGATTTTCCGGCCGATCAAAGGGATTCTGACAGATACCCCGGCGGGCCGCTTATATGAGAAGCTGATCAAAAACGACATTGCCGTGTATATCAGCCATACGAATCTGGATGTGGCCGAAGGCGGAATGAACGACTGGATGGCCGAGGCGCTGGGCATTGAGAACGGTGCACCGATCAAGGATATTCATACCGAGCAGCTGTCCAAGCTGGTGGTATTCGTGCCGAAGGATCATCACCAGAAGGTGCTGGATGCCATCCTGAACGCCGGAGCGGGCTGGATCGGCAATTACAGCCATTGCAGCTTCAATATCGAAGGCTATGGCACCTTCATTCCGCAGGAGGGCACGGACCCGTACCTCGGCACGCCTGGCAAGCTGGAGCGGGCTGAGGAGGTCCGTATCGAGACGATTGTGCCGCATACGATCCGTAACAAGGTGGTACAGGCCATGCTGAAGGCTCATCCGTATGAAGAGGTGGCTTATGATCTGTATTCCATGGACCTCAAGGGACGCAGCCTTGGACTTGGAAGAGTAGGGAAGCTTAAGGAGCCAACAACGCTTGGTGAGTTCATTGATACGGTCAAACGCGGGCTGGATGTGGAGAGCGTGCGGGTAGTTGGAGATCTGGACCGCAAGGTCCGCAAGGCGGCAGTCATGGGCGGGTCCGGTGCCAAGTACTACAGCAGCGCTATCTTCAAGGGAGCGGATGTGCTGGTGACCGGCGATATCGATTACCATACCGCACAGGATGCGCACCTCGCGGGAATCGCCCTGATCGATCCGGGCCATAATGCGGAGAAGATCATGAAGGTGAAGGTAGCGGAGTTTCTGGCCGGCAAGCTGACGGAGCATAAGTACGGCACGGCGGTGCATGCCTCGCAGCCGGATACCGAGCCTTTTACATTCCTGTAGGCTGTTATTATTTACACTTGTGCGCTGGGCGGCATATCTGTATAATATACAATGTTGTTTCGGAAAGTTTGACAGACAATCGCCGGTATGCGTGAGAGCGTATGCGGGAGGAAAGTCCGGGCTCCACAAGGCAGGGTGCTGGATAACGTCCAGTCGGCGCGAGCTGAAGGATAGTGCCACAGAAATGGACCGCCGATGGCCGCTTTCGGGCGGCACAGGCAAGGATGGAACCGAGGTGTAAGAGACCCCGAGGAACGCTGGTGACTTCGTTCCTGGTAAACCCCATCTGGAGCAAGACCTAATGAGACGCAGCGTCTTCTTCACGGAAGCCGCAGCCTTCGCCTGAGGCGTGTCTAGGTTGGTCGCTGGAGCTGTGCAGTAATGTATGGCCTAGATAGATGATTGTCGCTTATGGTGGGAGGGTAGTTCCCGGCTGAACCACAACGAGCACAGAACCCGGCTTACGGCAAACTTTCCTAACTGACAACTTTAACAAGACCTTGCACTAATCACACTATATGAACAATAAGACGGCGGCCTCCTGATGGGGGCCGCCTTTTTGTGAGAAAATGTTGGGTTATCCGGAGCATTGAACGAGAGTATGGATACTTCAATTGCTGCGGGCGGATGGAGTTACAGAGGCAATAAACGCTCCTCATACCGGGACAGCGCGGTGGACAAGCGCTGCACTGCGAGCGGGAGCAGCTCCGGCCGGGTATGGGTGAAATTCAGGCGCATCGTGTTCTTCATGGGCTGCTCCGAATAGAAGACTTCGCCCGGAACGAAGGCAACTCCTTGCTCCACAGCAAGCGGCAGCAGCTCGGCGGTATGTATCCGGGCAGGCAGGCTTAGCCACAGGAACATGCCGCCGCGCGGCTCCAGGAAGGATGTATCCTGCCAGTTCTGTGAAGCCAACTCTGCTGATAGCAGCTTCATCCGTGACTTGTATTCCCGGGAGACCAGCCGGATATGGGCTTCAAGGTCGAAGGACAGCAGCAGCTCATGCAGGGCGCGCTGATCGATGGTACTGGAGTGCAAATCGGCGGCTTGCTTGGCTCTGGCGATCACTCTGACCAGCCCGGCGGGGCCAATGATCCAGCCTGTCCGCAGTCCCGGAGCTACGATCTTGGAGAAGGTACCTGTATAGACCACACAGGTATCCCCGCCCAGATTCCTGTCGATGGCTGCGAGGGTTGGCGGGTACGCTTCCGGGGATTCATCGAACCTAATCTCTCCGTACGGATTATCCTCTAGCATCAGCACGCCGTATTTCCGGCATAACTCCACCACTTGTTCACGGCGTACCTTGCTCCAGGTTGCGCCTGACGGGTTGTTGAAAGTGGGGACGGCATACAACAGCTTAGGGCGGTGCACTCGAAGCTGCTCTTCGAGATGCTCCGGCAGCAGCCCTTCCTCATCGCTCTTTACAACCTGGATGTCTGCCCGGTAAGAGCCCAGTACCTGCAAGGCGGCGAGATAGGTCGGTGCCTCTACAAGTACGGTGTCTCCCGGATCAAGCAGAATTCTGCAGAGCAGATCTATGGCCTGCTGGGAGCCGGTAGTGAGGATCATTTCATCGGAGGAGACAGGGATGCCCTGTTGCCCCAGTCTGGCGGCAATCTGTTCACGCAGCGGAAGATAGCCTTCTGTCAGTCCGTATTGCAGCGCAGAACTGTCGCCGCTCAGAACTCGGCTGTAAGCTTCCCGGATCGCTTCTGCCGGAAACAGTTCTTCGGCAGGCAGCCCGCCAGCAAGCGAGATGATGTCCTTACCCTGTGTGATCTTAAGGATATCGCGGACTGCGGAGGACCCCAGATGGTTCGTCATATCCGCATAGTTGATCTTCATATTCATGCTCCCTGCTATTCTGAATTTTGTAGTATCATAACGGTATAGCGGTATAACAGTAAAGCGATAAATATAACAGTTGGGAGGAGACGGACCATGCATATTGATTTACTCCGCAGCGGTGACAAATCGCTGCCCCGGCAGATCAGTGAGACGATCGCGCAGCGTATCACCTCGGGACTGCTCCAGCCGGGCACGCGGCTGCCGTCCGTTAGAGGTCTGTCTTCCTCCTTGAAGGTAAGCCAGGTAACGGTAAGCAAGGCTTATGCTGACCTGGAGCTGCGCGGACATATTCTTTGCAGCCAGGGGAAGGGCTGCTATGTGGCAGAACGGGACCGGAGCAGGCAAGGGGCAGAAGCAAGGTGGCAGGACGGTTATGATGACTATCTGCCACGGGCCCAGCTCTGGCGTAACTTCGATTATTCTGAGGTGGACTATCCCTTTCATCTGGCCTCCATTCACAGCAGCCTGCTTCCGCTCGGGCCGATTGGCACGACCATGGCTGCACTTGTGAAGGAGCAGCCTGAGCTGATGGCCACCTATGGTAATTTCCAGGGTGACCCGGAGCTGCGCGAGGTGATGCGCAGGCACCTGCAGAACCGGGGAATCCAGCTGGGCGCGGATGATTTGATGATCACAAGCGGCGCCCAGCAGGGGATCGATCTGGTCGCCCGGACCTTTGTCGGTCCGGGGGATACGGTGTATCTGGAGGCGCCCAGCTATACGGGGGCGATTGATGTTTTTGCCGGGCGGGGGGCTGAGATGATCTTCGTTCCGATGGACGGGGAGGGCATGCGGGTGGACCGGCTTACAGCGATGTGTGACCGGAGGCCGCCTAAGCTCATCTATACCAATCCGACCTTCCAGAATCCGAGCGGGGTCACGATGAGCATGCCAAGAAGACAGCGTCTGCTGGAGCTTGCCCGCAGCTACCGCTGTCTCATTGTGGAGGATGATCCGTTCAGTGACCTGTATTTCCATCAGCCGCCCCCGGCGTCCATTAAATCGCTGGATACCGCCGGGCATGTAGTCTACATGAAGAGCTTCAGCAAAGTCCTCGCCCCCGGCTGCCGGATCGCCTGTGTCGCCGCTGAGGGCAATATTCTCTCCCGGCTGATCGCCGCCAAGTCGGCCAGTGATCTGGGCAGTCCGCTGCTGACCCAGCGGGCAGTGCTGCCCTTCATCGAGCGCCAGTATGACGAGTACGCAGCGAAGCTGCGGTCAGCATTGCGTGCCCGCCAGGAGGCGGCAGCGAGGCTGCTGAAGCAGAATGCTCCGGCCGGGGTAACCTGGCAGCTGCCGGGGGGCGGGCTAAATCTGTGGCTGCAGCTGCCGGAATCCCCCGGGATTGAGCAGCTGCATGCTCTGGCCGAGCAGGAAGGGATCTTCTTCCTGCCGGGCGATGTCTGCTATGCCGGGGATATCCCCTCCAGGCATATCCGGCTGAGCTATTCGCAGCTGACGCAGGAGGGGATGGAGCGCGGACTCCGCCGGTTCCTGCTGCTGCTGGAACGGCATCTGCGCTCTTAACCGCTAACGGCCGCAGCTTATTGTATAGAATCGAGCTGTTTGCCGACCTGCTGCGGGAACAGCTGGAGCGGAACCTGCCCTCCTCCTGCCGCCTGCAGGGTACGGTAGATATCCACCTGGCCCCAGCCGTAATACTTATCATGGCCGGCGGTGCCCAGATCGATGGCATTAGAGGTCAAGAGCGCGGTCACTTCCTTGTTCGTCAGCGCAGGGTTCAAGGAGCGCACCAGTCCGGCCAGCGCCGCTACATGGGGACTGGCCATCGAGGTGCCGGATAACGCCGCATACTGATTATCGGGATAGGTGCTGGCAATGCTCTCCCCGGGTGCAGCCACATCGATGTAATCCCCGTAATTGGAGAAGGAAGCACGCTCTCCCGCCGCATTCGTTGCGGCGACTGCAATCACCTCTTCATAGGCTGCGGGATATCCCGGCCGCTCCGTATTGTCATTGCCGGAAGCGGAGACAATCACTACATCCCGGTCATAGGCATACTTAATCGCATCATGCAGAAACTGCGAATCGGCATAGTTGCCCAGGCTGAGATTAATCACCTTGGCCCCCTGGTCTGCCGCCCAGATAATGCCCTCGGCTACCGAATAGGTGGTGCCCGCCCCGGAATTATCCAGCGCTTTTACCGGAAGGATCTTGTTGTACCAGCTGATGCCGGCGACCCCTTCTTCATTATTGGTTAACGCTCCAATGATGCCGGCCACATGAGTGCCATGTCCAACATCGTCATCCGGCGTGCTGCCGCTGGTAATCGCATTGTAGCCCTTGAGCAGCTGCCCCTTCAGATCCGGGTGGTTCGCTTGAACACCGGTATCCACAACGGCGATTACGACCTCCTTGCTGCCCTTGGACAGATTCCAGCCTTGCGGGGTTTCAATCGCCGGCAGATTCCACTGGTAAGTTGAGAAGAGCAGGTCGTTAGGGGTAATCACATTAGCTCCCGTATTTTCACTGACCGTATCATTGGTTAAGTACATATAGTGAGGCTCTGCGTACAGCGGATGCCACTTATTGGCGAAGTAAGTCTTGAGCTGGGAGTAACTCATCTTGTCTGACCGGAAAATAAAGGCATACCCCAGCTTGCGCGGCTCCTTGCAGCGGATATCGGCAGCGATGATCTGAAGCTGTGCCGCCGTGGGATGTCCATTCGGGAAGCGGACGACAATCTCATTCTCGTAGTAATGGCTGGCATTCTCATTGTCATGTCCGGTCTTGACCGTGATGTCCTTCAAGGTATCGGCATGGACGGATTCTACCCGGTACTTGCCTTCCTTCGGGTACGGAATGAGCCGCAGATTCTTCAGCTGATGCAGCGCAACGCGGTCCAGAATCTTCTGGTTAATTAGAGCGATGACAGCCACTTGTCCCTCCCGGTTTCGCTGGGCTACGAAATAATACTTTTTGTCGCCGATGATGAACGAGGGGGATTCATAGGATTGGTGGCCTTTAATCGCAGCTTTGGCGGTGTTCAGATAATGAAGCAGCTGCTTATTCTCCTGGTCGGTTCCTTCCGGCAGTGAAGATTTGAAGGTGGTTGTCTTACGGGTGTTGAAATCAACCATCATCAGCATGGTAATATGCCCGTGCCCCTGCTGAAGGCTCTCGGCATAAGCTGAGATAGCTTCAGGGGAAGCATGATGCATATCGGCCAGCAGTGTGCTCAGATGTCTGTGCACATCGACTCGGTTCAATTTGTCAGTGGCCGATACATCCTGCACAAGGGTGGTTTTTTTGATCGCTTTTTCCTGAGAGGGTTTAGGCACAGACGCTTGCCGAAGGGTGCCGCCGCTGCCTTCCGGCCGCAGGGCGAAGGTGAGCAGCAGTACGGTCAGCGCGGCAGTGACTATACCGGCGACGGTTAGATTTTTACGTGACATGATTTCCGCTCCTTCCTTGTCGTTTCATATACCTGTTAGGGTTCGGAGCTGAAGCTGGTTTTATTCATCTTACGAAAAGGCTACCGCCGTCCTTGGTTTTATGTTAATATCAAAAAGAAAGCGCCTTCCGGGGCTTGTACTTTTCTTTTTAGAAGAAGGATTCTTTTCCGGTATCCGTACGGTGGAGGCTTAGGAGATTTTGTGATACTATCAAGAGAGTACAACTGCAATGTCTAAGTGTCATTAACAACTACTAATGCAAGGAACAATAAGGGGGAGCAACCGCCATGTCAGCAGTAAGTGTGCAGAAATTGTGTGAATCGACGAGAGAGAAGCTTAAATCCGTTATCGACAAAATGGAACTGTTCCTGAATGAGCATGCGCTTCCGCAGCTTGTTACCGAAGAGGATGAAGAAACGCTGCATTTCTATCGGGGGTTCCTGTCTGATCTCCGCCATCTGCTGGTGTTCTCGGAAATGTCTTATGAGAAGCTTGGGCTTGCATTGCGCCGCGCTACCTTCGATGAACCTTTCGCGCAAAAAGCGCTATATAATGTATATCATCTAGGAGTTAATAACTTCTTCTATCCTAAGAATGAGAGTTATTCGGAGGATGGACGTTACGCCTATACCGGGCAGGATGCGATCCGTTTCCG
Organism: Paenibacillus sp. FSL P2-0136; assembly: GCF_037975325.1. Lineage (NCBI taxonomy): Bacteria > Bacillati > Bacillota > Bacilli > Caryophanales > Paenibacillaceae > Paenibacillus > Paenibacillus sp. FSL P2-0136. Next base: position 5,282,638 of record NZ_CP150244.1, on the reverse strand, counting down.
TAAGAAGCCTGTGCGTCCGGCACGCGATATCATTATGGAGATCACCAAGGTCTATGAAGAATTGCGTGATGATCTGACTTATTATGAGAATGATTATTTGACAGAGAAGCGGATGCAGAATCAGGTGTAATCCATTGTCCGGTCTATCATCTTATTTCTGTAAAAGACTGTCCAAACTGCCGATATGGCTGGTTGGGGCGGTCTTTTTTTTGTAAATATAAGCATTTATGTGTTTCACGCAATAAATCAATTTCTCGCCGAAACGGTAACAGCCTTTAAAAGGACGGCAAAGCCGTTTCCACTTGTGTGTTCAGGTGAGCAGCCTTCAGCCGCATAGCCGATTTCACCAGCGGGCATAATACATGACGAGGTGATCATTATGACAAACGCTAAACCGCTTGTGAAGTGTAGTGTAAGCAACTGTCATTTTTGGGGAGAACAGAACCTGTGCCGTGCCGAGGAAATTGTCATTGAGATCGATCAGCATGCAGGCAGCCGTTACATGGAGGAATACGCAGAGGAGCTGACGGCGGGTAATCATCATGATCATGCCGGAACCTCGTCCGCAACCTGTTGTCTGACGTTCAAGCCGAACGCCTGAGAAGGAGGCCCTTATGGATAATCCGAATGATGAACCCAAAGTGGACCGTTCCGCCCGCCGAAAGGTGATCCTGCGCCCGCGCAGCAGAGTCGATTACCCCCGCCGGGACCGAAGCCACAATGAGGAGTATGCCGCCGAGCTCAGTCCGCTCCCCTCGCAGCTTCAGAACACTATGGAACGGAGCGGCGAAGCTCAGCGGACATCAGGCCGTGTAAGAGAGGGAGAGGACAGGAGTATTGGCTATATCGGCCTGGGCTTCGGTGTAGTATCCTTATTCATCTGGTCCATTATATTGGGGCCGATCGCCGCTGTTCTGGGGTATTATGCGTATGCCAGAGGACAAAAATCAGCCGGGGCCTGGTCGATGGGGCTGGGGATTGTATCCACTTTAAGCTATTTTGTCTTAATTCCTTTTGCCCGTTAGCGCCGGCTGAATCTGCACATCCGATTTTCAAAACAGGCTATCAGACCTAACTATGCAGGTCTGAGGTCTGTTTTTTCGCTTAGGCATATAGTAATTGCTGTGAATAAATAGTAAAGTTCAAATATAAGACTTCGCGTGAAAGAGGGAATGAATGCATGTCAATCAATGCCGCTGCGCCAAGCGGTCAGTTGAAATGGGTAGACCTGAGAAGCTCAAGCATGAAGCGTGAGGATACCAAATCGAACCCCGGAGTGACCGGTGCCTCGGCAGCGGCGTTCACTGCAATGCTTCATCAGGCAGCCGGGACGTCTCAAGCCACTGACAGCAGCAATAAAAGCACATACGTTGCTCTTGCAGGTACCTCTTCGATGGATAATCTGCTCTGGCAGCAGCTTGGGGAAGCAGCAGGGGCGAATAGCGGCATTTCCGGGGAAATAACGCAGACCGTGCCGACGGATTATGAACAGCTGATTCAGACTGCCAGCGCGAAATATGGTGTTCCGGTTGATCTGATCAAGGCGGTTATTGATACGGAATCCTCCTTCAATCCGAATGTTGTATCTTCTGCCGGTGCCAAGGGACTGATGCAGTTAATGGACGGAACGGCTAACGGACTGGGTGTCTCTGATCCCTTCGATCCTGCTCAGAGCATTGACGGCGGCGTACGATACCTCTCGTACCAGCTTAAGCGGTATGACGGACAGGAGAAGATGGCGCTGGCCGCCTATAATGCCGGACCGGGCCGGGTGAACAAGCTTGGAGTCAGCAGCGATGCTGAGCTTATGGCGAATCTCTCCGGGCTTCCGAAGGAGACACAGGCCTACATTGCCAAAATAGAACGCGCCCGCGCGCAATTCGCGGTATAATATAAGGATCAAACGGAATCTGCCCCCTGCTTCTTTTGGGAGGCAGGCCGTTTGATCCTTTTTGCAACATATAAGCAGTTATGAATTCTGATCAACAAAGGAGAACGCAGATATATGCTGTATTGGGATTATGCCGCTGCTGCCCCTCCCTATGAGGAGGTTGTGCAGACACTGGAGCAGGTGATGAGGAAGCACTTCGCCAACCCCTCTTCCCTGCACCGGGCGGGAGAAGAGGCGGACAAGCTGATCAAGCGGGCGCGTGAGGTGTGCGCAGCTGCGCTTGATGTGATGCCGCAGGAAATTATATTCACCTCGGGTGCTACCGAGAGCAACAATCTGGCGGTCAAAGGAGCTGCGCTGCAGTATCAGAGCAGAGGGCGGCATATTGTGACCACGGAGCTGGAGCACCCTTCGGTCTACGAGAGCTGTCTTCAGCTGCAGAAGCTGGGCTGGGAGGTTACCTTCGTAGCCCCTGACCCTCAGGGGGTGGTCGAACCCTCGCGGATTGCCGCTGCGGTCCGGCCGGATACGGTGCTGGTCAGTGTGATGCATGTGAATAATGAGATCGGCACGGTACAGCCGCTGCGTGAGATCGGACAACTGGTCAAGGCGGTGAACCGCCGGACGCTCTTCCATGTAGACGGCGTGCAGGGCTACGGGAAGCTTGAGGCTCCACTGAAGGACTGGCAGGCAGATCTGTACAGCCTGTCCGCGCATAAATTACGCGGGCCGCGCGGGACGGGAATTCTCTATGTCAGAGAAGGCGTCACGCTGTTTCCCTTGTTGACTGGCGGTTCCCAGGAACAGGGCAAGCGCGCCGGGACAGAGAATGTGCCGAATATTGTAGCTTCAGCCAAGGCCATGCGGATGAGCGGAGAACAGCGGGAGGCCTTCAGCGCCCGAATTCGTCCGCTCAAGGCGCAGTTGGAGAATTATATAGCAGGGATACCGGAGCTTGTACTGAACAGCATGGAGGACGGGGCGCCGCATATTGTCCACTTCTCTTACCCCGGCATGAAGGGGGAGGTCTTGGCCCGCAGGCTGGAAGAGCTCGGGATGGCGGTCGCCACACGCTCCGCCTGTTCCTCGCGACTGGCCGAGCCGAGCCGGATTCTGCTGTCCATGGGCAGGGATACCGCTGCTGCGCTTGGCGGCATACGGATCAGCCTGGGGGACAGTCATACGCAGCAGGATGTGAGCCGGCTGGAGCAGGCGCTGCTGGCAGCCGTTCAATCCTTGAAGATTGCAGAAGGAGGCATGAAATAACCAATGACAACAACAGAGACAGGTAGCGGAGCACAGAATGGCGGATACGGAAGCAGCATGGACTATGCCGATATGCTCCTGCTGCGCTTCGGGGAGTTCATTCTGAAAGGGAAGAACCGCAGCCGGTTCGAGAAGACCGTACTGCGGCATGTGAAGGAGATGGTGAAGCCTTATCCGAACGTGAAGCTGACCCGGGAATTCGGGCGGATCTACGTCGAATTGAACGGTGAACCGGCAGGAGAATTAACAGAGGCGCTAGTAAAAGTATTCGGGATCGCCTCGATTAGCCCGGTAAAGGTCTCCCGGCCGGAATTCGGCGATATTCTTGCGGCCAGCCGGACCTTCCTCCACCTTATTGCTCCGGCGGCGGGAACCAGCTTCAAGGTTAGCGCGCGCCGGGTGTGGAAGGGCTTCCCTTACGGCTCTATAGAGATGAATAAGCTTATAGCTACACCGCTGCTCCAGGGTTATCCGGGGCTGCTGGTAGATGTGAAGTCTCCCGATCTGGAGCTGAAGATTGAGATTCGGGAAGGTCATACTCTTATTTTCTGTGAGAATATTGCCGGAGTCGGCGGCTTCCCGCTGGGAACGAACGGCAAAGCGATGCTGCTGCTCTCCGGCGGGATCGACAGTCCGGTTGCGGGCTGGTCATCCATGCGCAGGGGGCTGGAGGTAGAGTGTGTTCACTTTTACAGCTATCCTTATACGAGCGAGCTTGCCCGCCAGAAGGTTGTAGATTTGACCCGTATCTTGTCACGTTATGCTGGTGTGATCAAGCTGCATCTGGTTCCGTTTACGGAGGTGCAGACCTCTTTTACCGGAATCGGGCAGGATAATCTGATTATTACACTCATGCGCCGGGCTATGCTGCGGATTGCTACCGCACTTGCGGAGAAGGAGGGGGCGCTTGCGCTGATTACCGGCGATAGTCTGGGCCAGGTGGCCAGCCAGACCCTGCCAAGTATGAATGTGATCGGGCGTGCAACGGCTCTGCCGCTGCTGCGTCCGCTGGTGATGATGGACAAGAGTGAGATTGTGGAGCTCTCCAAGACCATCGGTACGTATGACTTGTCCATCCTGCCATACGAGGATTGCTGTACACTGTTCGTGCCCAAATCACCGACGACGAATCCGAACCTGCGGATTGTAGACAAGATTGAAGCGACGCTGCCGGGCTATCAGGCCTTACTCGATACGGCGGTTGCCGGAACCGAGACCGTACTCATTACACCTTATGGCAACGAGAAGCCGGAGGACTTGGTACCGGCGCAGGCAGGCCTTCAGGAAGAATGGTTCTGAACAGCGAGTTGTGTCCGGCGGCGCTTCCAGTGTCCCGCAGCCAGAATACCGGCAATGACTGCGGCGATGAACAGAACATGCAGCAGCGGATGTGACTTGAAGTACGGGGCAATGACCTTCTCGCCGGAAATCATGCTGGAGGCTGTGAAGCCGAGTACGCCTGACCCGAGATAGATAATCCATGGATATCTGTTGATCAACCGGATAAACAGGGTGCTTCCCCAGACCACAATAGGCACACTGATCAGTAGTCCCAGTACGACCAGCGTAATATTATGATTCGCTGCACCGGCAACAGCAATGACGTTGTCCAGTCCCATGGCTGCGTCGGCTATAATAATTGTCCTAACAGCCGCCCACAGCGTTCCGCCGGCCTGAATATCCGTCTCTGCACTGCCGCCGGACAGCAGCTTATAAGCAATAAGGATCAGCAGCAGCCCGCCGATGGCCAGCAGCCATGGAATCTTTAGCAGCCACACCACAAGAATCGTGGCGATGATCCGCAAGATTACCGCTCCGCCTGTGCCAAGAAGAATTGCCTGCTTCTGCCGTTGTCCTTGCAGGTTCCGCGCGGCCAGGCCGATGACGATGGCATTGTCGCCCGCCAGAATAAGATCAAGGAACACGATATTCAGCAGAGATAATATGAAATCCGCAGCGGATGTATTCATCCCGGGTCACTCCTATAGGTTTGGTGGCTTGCATTCCCCTTGCGGCCATTCTGGCCGGAGACTATAGATATACGCTGCAATCCGGCCGTACATGCGCAGTTTCTAAAATAGCGGGACAAGAAGCATAGCTTGTCGCCCCCCGGCATACATGTAGATACATGGAGTTCAGGGAGGCTGAGGTGGATGGATTCATTATTGCTGCTTGGTGAAATTCTAATGATTAATCTGGTGCTCAGCGGAGACAATGCCATGGTCATTGCAATGGCCAGCAAGAATCTGCCGGAGAAGCACAGGAAGCTGGCAGTCTGGTGGGGGGCCGCTGGAGCAGTCGCGCTGCGCTGTATCCTGACCTTCGCCGCAGTGCTGCTGCTCAAGATTCCGTATATTGAAGCCGGAGGGGCCATGTTGCTGCTCTGGATTTCCTTCAAACTGCTGCTCGAGGACGAGGAAGAGCTGAGAATTGAGGGAAGCCCTAGCGTTTGGAAGTCGGTGCGCACCATCCTGCTGGCGGACTTTATCATGAGCCTGGATAATGTACTGGCGATTGCCGGGCTGGCCAAAGGGGATCTGGCACTGATTGTGATCGGGATTGCGATCAGCATTCCGATTGTCGTCTGGGGGAGCGGCATCATCGTGGGCTGGCTGCACCGCTTCCCGGTGCTGATCTTCATCGGTGCCTATATTCTGGCGTATACCGCCGGGAACATGCTGCTGCAGGATGCCAAATTCGGCCCGGTGATTTCGTTCCTGCTGCCGACGCTTCATACCATACTGCCAATGCTGCTGGGCATTATTGTGGTTGTCACGGGCATGCTGAAGCACAGGAAAGTATCCGCAGGCTGATAACCGGCAATAATAAGGCTGTACCAAAAGCTGGAAGGCTTTGGTGCAGCCTTATTTCTTTTTTTTCGAGAATGCCCCGCCGGGATGCGTGAAGAATGATGGTGTTTTATGCGTTTATCAGATAAAATAAAGGAAAACCTGTCGCCGGATTTGCCTGCTGAAGGGGCACCGACCGGTGAAAAGACACGAAATTTTGAAGGGATAGGTGAAAGATGTCTTCCAAAAATGACATGAAACTGGGTGTGTTCATCGCCGCCGCCGGGCTCGTGATTCTGCTGGGCAAGCTGGGGGTGTTCGGTTTTCTGGGACGGGCCTTATGGCCGCTCATCATTCTGGTTCCGGGCCTGTTCCTGCATGTGCTCTTTTTCACCCGCCGCGCTTCTGCATCTGTACTCATTCCTGCGGGCATACTATCGGTGTACGGCTTGCTCTTCGGCTTATGCAATACCTGGGGCTGGGACCTCATGAGATACTTATGGCCTGTTCTTCTGCTGGGGATCGCAGTGGGACTGTACGAATATTCGCTGTATGCTTCAGGCAGAACCGGAGGGTTAACTACAGCCGCTGTGATCCTTGGATTGCTTAGTGTAGTGCTGGTTATCTTCACCCTGCTGGGTACTGGTGCGCTTTATCTGCTCGGCGCTGTGCTGGTTGCTGCGGGACTGTGGCTGATGCTGGGAAGAGGCAGACCGGGAAGCCGCAAGAAGTGGAACGGTGGCTGGTAGGACAGGTCGTCTACACGCCCTGATAGGACAATTCAAGACCGCTGAGCCGGACATGAAGCAAAATTAGAAAATTTAAGCGGACTTGGCAACGTTTTTTTTCAGAAAAAGACTTGCTTTTCATAGTACTTTCACTATAAAATTAAGGAATGTTGGAGCGTCGGCTTTCTGCCTGGCGCTTCTTTTGTGAGACTGCCGTGACATGCTAAGAATTTAAACAGTTTTAATTTGATAAATGAGAGGATTTGGATACAAATCATGCATTCAAGAAAAGATATCCGTAACATTGCGATCATTGCCCACGTTGACCATGGTAAAACAACACTCGTCGATCAGCTTCTTCAGCAGTCCGGGATTTTCAGCGCGCACGAGCACGTTCAAGAACGCGCCATGGACTCTAACGATATCGAACGGGAACGTGGAATTACAATCCTAGCTAAAAATACAGCAATCACTTATAAAGAGTTCCTGATTAACATCGTAGATACACCTGGACACGCTGACTTCGGCGGCGAAGTAGAACGGATCATGAAGATGGTTGACGGCGTACTGCTCGTTGTTGACGCATATGAAGGCTGCATGCCGCAGACCAAATTCGTACTCCGCAAGGCGCTGGAACAGCACCTGACCCCAATCGTAGTCGTGAACAAGATTGACCGTCCGGCTGCACGTCCGAAGGAAGTTATTGATGAAGTGCTGGACTTGTTCATTGAGCTTGAAGCCAGTGACGATCAGCTTGAATTCCCTGTAGTCTATGCTTCTGCGCTTAACGGCACATCGAGCATGAATGCTGAGAAGCAGGATGAGACCATGCTTTCACTATACGAAACAATCGTTGAGCATATCCCGGCTCCAACCGAGAAGGTTGAAGAACCGCTGCAGTTCCTGGTAACACTGATGGACTACAACGAATACTTGGGCCGTATCGCCATTGGCCGCGTGAACCGCGGTGTAATCAAGCAAGGCCAGTCCGTTACAGTCATCATGCGTGACGGCAAGAGCAAGACTGCCCGTATCGAGAAGTTGTTCGGCTTCCAGGGTCTGAAGCGTGTGGAGACAGAAGAGGCCGGAGCAGGCGACATCGTGGCTATTGCCGGTATCAAGGACATCAACATCGGTGAGACGATTGCTGATCCGCAGCACCCTGAAGCATTGCCTGTTCTTAAGATTGACGAGCCAACGATGCAAATGACTTTCCTTGTGAATAACAGTCCTTTTGCCGGTAAAGAAGGTAAATGGGTAACTTCCCGTAAGCTTCGTGAGCGTCTGTTCAAAGAACTGGAAACGGATGTGAGCTTGCGTGTAGATGAGACAGACAGTCCTGATGCGTTTATCGTTTCTGGACGCGGTGAGCTTCACCTTGGTATTCTGATCGAGAATATGCGTCGTGAAGGTTATGAGATGCAAGTGTCTAAACCGCAAGTAATCATTAAAGACATCGATGGTGTCAGATCCGAGCCGCTTGAGCGCCTCATGATTGACATTCCGGAAGAAAGCATGGGCTCCGTTATGGAAAGTCTGGGCAGCCGTAAAGCCGAGATGGTCAACATGATCAACCACGGTACCGGCCAAGTCCGTCTGGAATTCCTGATTCCGGCACGCGGCCTGATCGGCTATAACACACATTTCCTGACGCTGACACGCGGCTACGGTGTAATGAACCATGCCTTCGACAGCTATGCTCCACTGGTTGGCGGCCAAGTTGGCGGACGTCATCAGGGTGTGCTTGTAGCAAGTGAAAGTGGCACAACAACCCAATACGGAATCGTGGGTGTTGAGGATCGTGGTATTCTCTTCCTGGATGCAGGTACAGAAATTTATGAAGGTATGATTGTTGGCGAGCATACCCGTGATAACGATATTATCGTTAACATTTGTAAAGAAAAAGCACTTACCAACATGCGTACCTCAGGCAAAGATGATACTGTAAAAATGAAGACCCCACGTACCTTCTCTTTGGAAGGCGCGCTTGAATACTTGAATGATGATGAATATTGTGAGATCACTCCTAAATCTGTACGTCTGCGCAAAAAGATCCTGAATAAGGGCGAGCGCGAGCGTGTAGAGAAGCAGCGTAAGGCGGCGCAAGCCAGCCAAGCGTAAGCTGATAACAATGAAGCCGCCGGATTATTCCGGCGGCTTTTCTCATTTTACAGGCGGGGATCTTTCAAATTGCAGGGATTAATAGCAGTATAAAACGGCTGCGGGTGATATAATGTAAGCGTAACTTATGATCCGGAAGGAGTGACGGGCTATGCAAAGCTGGTTCGCTGAGCATCCAGTTATCGCTTACATTGTCATTTTTATCTTACTCACTTATGTGTATAACCGAGTATTCCGCGTCAATCAGAAGCTGCCGATCGGCAAAGAGATCGTACTGTATGTGATGATGGCGGCAGGCTCAGGCATGCTTCTGATCTTCCAGCATGACAAGCTGCCGATCATCCAGTGCCTGCTGGTAGCGGTCGGGCTGATGCTGCTTGTGCGGGTCCGCTACCTGGTGGAGGCCCGGCAGAAGCGGAAGGCTGCAGCGGCTGCAAAACGGCAGTAGGCGCAACTTTTGATGACAGGGCTCGTCTAAGTTATTACGAAGTTATCTACTTCAACTCCAGTTGAATGAAAAGGAACTAAAAGGATTATGAATACAAGCAAGGGCAATTTGCCACCCAGAAGGAACAGCCAGCAAGGAAGCACCACTACTAACCGGCAGCAGCCGAGGTCTGCTGCTTCAGCTACAACTGCAAAGAAAAAAGCGCGGAAACCGAAAAAGCGCGGATTCTTCGCCCGGCTGATGAGGGTGCTGCTCATCATTCTCCTGATTGCTGTTATAGCAGCATTAGGTTACGCAGGATATTTGTACTGGAAGGTGGACCACGGAGGATTCGGCGTGGACCAGCCGGTTGCGGCAGGACAATCCGCCTCGGAGAAGCCGCTGACGATGCTGCTGCTTGGAACGGACAACCGTCCGAAGCACCCGTCCAACCTGACGGATGTGATCATGGTCGCGGCCTTGAACCCGGAGACCAAATCAGCTACGGTGGTCTCATTACCCCGTGATACATATGTCGAGCTTGGCGGATACAAGAAGACGAAGATCAATGCCTTTTACTCCCGCTTCAAGAGCAAGGAGAAGACCTCCGGGACTCTGGCCGAGGATGAGATGAAGAAGATGATGGGCAAATATCTGGACATTAAGGTCGATTACGCAACCGTACTGGATTTCCAGGGCTTCCGGGATATTGTGGATGAGTTCGGCGGCGTAGACGTTAATATTAGTGCCAATATGTGTTACACGGACAGTGTGGACGGCACCAATATTAATCTTAAAAAAGGCGAAGCCAAGCTAAACGGAGATAAAGCGCTGGATTATGTGCGTTACCGCAAGTCCAACTGCAAGCCGGCGACGAAGCCTTCGGATGATTTTGAACGCAATAAGCGCCAGAACGAGGTACTGACTTCATTAATCTCTCAGATGCAGTCGCTGGGCGGTGTTCTCAAAATCGGCCGGGTGCTGGATGCGGTGGACGATAATCTGGAGAGCGATATTGAGAATGCGCAGATTAAGAGCCTGATCGCTACGTATTGGGATATTTCCAAGGAGAGTGTCGAATATGTACCGGTAACCGGAACCTGGCGCAGCCCCTATGTATATATTAACGATAAGGAGCTGGACGCAGCCAAGAAAAGCCTTCAGGACCGGATATCCGGAGTGTCCGCTGCAGTGGTCTCAGGCCAGCCTTGAGCAGCAGGCAGGGTACAATCTGTAAATTGAATGCAAGTTTCGTCCTGTGCTATAATATAATAAATTGAATGTATTCTTGCCGCATAGGGGGCCTGTAACTATGTCTGAAGCCGTTGCTCAGCTCAATGAAACTCTGCTAGCTATGCTGCAATCGGAGACGTTTGTTCTTCTTAACACTGTGGATGCAGAATCCGGCGGACCTACGTCGACTGCGATCTCCTGGATCTATGCTGTGAGCCCTTCCATTGTCCGGCTGGCTGTGGACCACCGCTCCAGACTGGTGAACAATATGAAGGTTAACCCGAGGGTAACGATTACTGTGTTTGGCGAAGGGACGGTGCATGCCATTAACGGTCATGCTGCGGTTCGGCTGGACCCGTTGCCGGATGTTCCGTTTAAGATGTGTTGTTTTGATATTGAGATTGAAGCGGTCCGCAATGCGCTGTTCTATGGTGCGCACCTGGAATCTGCTCCGAAATATGCGAAGGTATACGATGCACGTGCGGCCGAGAAGCTGGACGGACAAGTGTTTGCCGCCATGCAAAAAGCCTAGTGTGCTATCACTAGGCTTTTTTTGAAATTAGCTCCTACCGGGTATTGCCTTGCGGCTCTATATCCTCCGGCAGCTGCGGAATGATCCGGCCGATAATATCGGCCATCTCGGAGGCGAAGCCCGAGACCGGGTTGCCCTTGGAGATATGCTTGCCCATCTCGGCCAGCCTGCTGCTGAGGTCCATGTCGGCAGTCACCAGGACTCTTACGCCCCTCGGGTCCTTGCGGATCGCTTCAGCTACCGAATATTTCACGCTTCCGACCCGCGAACGGGTAAGGGCGCCGTCCACATCAATGCCGACCACGGCAAGGTTGTTCATGACGACACAGTGGACGCCTTCTACACCTGGGACTCTTCGCGCTAATTGTTCAAAATGATCCTTGAGTGCCACATCGCTGTCGCGCTTGCCTGCTGAAGGTTGTCCCGAATCCGGGGTGGGCTCCTGTACGGCTGTACCATCTTCCGACAAAGTCCGCACTCCGCGGTTCCCCTGGCTGTGCACCGCTTCAGCCGACTGTTTATCCTGAGGAGAGGGTGATGTCTCTTTATTAGCGATACCGCAGCTTGTCAGCAGCAGCAGTACCAGCAACAGACACATTGATTTTCTCATATGTGCGTACTCCTTTCAGCCTGAGAATTAGTGATTTACCTTATCTTGCCCTTGCTGAAAAGAGTTATGTATGATCAATCAAACCAGGCGCTGTGGAGGGGATAACATGAAAAAGATATTCGTACTGGACACTAACGTGCTGTTGCACGACCCCAATTCGATTTTTGCTTTCAAGGCGAATGAGGTGGTCATTCCTGCTGTAGTCCTGGAAGAAATCGACTCCAAGAAGCGTAATGCCGATGAAATCGGCCGCAACGCCCGCACCGTATCGCGTCTGTTAGACGGGCTCCGGGAGCTGGGCCACCTGCACAGCGGGGTGGTACTGGACCACGGAGGCACGCTGAAGGTGGAGCTTAACCACCGCAGCTTCGTCAAGGTACAGGAGATGTTCGGCGAAGTCTCCAATGACAACCGGATACTCGCTGTAGCGCTCAATTATCTCCATGAGGAGAATGAGAAGGCTGACCCGAGTCCTGTGGTACTTGTAAGTAAAGATGTTCTCGTCCGCATTAAAGCGGATGTGCTTGGTATAACGCCGGAGGATTATTTGTCTGACCGCACCGGCGATCTGAATGAGCTCTACTCCGGCTGCCAGTCGCTGATGGCCCATCCTTCACTGATTGATGAATATTACAGTCACCGGTTCCTGCCCACGAAGCAGCTGGCGCTTTCCTATCCGCTGTATCCGCATGAATTCGTCATTCTGAAGGATGAGATCGGCAGCGGCAAATCAGCGCTGCTGAAGGTCAACAGCGATGCTTCCCGCCTGGAGCCGCTCTATCTGGGCAATGATGCGGTATGGGGCATTAGCGCCCGGAATGCGCAGCAGCGGATGGCGCTTGAGCTTCTGCTGAATGATGATATTCCGCTGGTGACCATTACCGGCAAAGCGGGAACAGGTAAGACGCTGCTGGCGTTAGCGGCCGGATTGTTCAAGGTAGAGGATGAACACAAATACAAGAAGCTGCTGATTGCCCGCCCGGTGGTTCCGATGGGTAAGGATATCGGTTATCTGCCGGGAGAGAAGGATGAGAAGCTCCGTCCATGGATGCAGCCGATTTATGATAACCTCGAATTCCTGTTCGACACGAAGAAGGCAGGGGATATCGATAAAATATTGATGGGTCTGGGAAGTATCCAGGTTGAGGCGCTGACCTATATCCGCGGCCGCTCCATCCCGTCGCAATTCATTATCATTGATGAGGCGCAGAACCTGTCCCGCCACGAAGTGAAGACGATTGTCTCCCGGGCCGGCGAGGGCAGCAAGGTGATCCTGATGGGTGACCCCGAGCAGATTGACCACCCTTATCTGGATGCGGCGAGTAACGGCCTCAGCTATATCGTGGAGAAATTCAAGCAGCAGGGGATTAGCGGACATATTACTCTTGAGAAGGGTGAGCGTTCGCATCTGGCGCAGCTGGCTGCCGATCTGCTGTAACCCGCTAAACAACACCCAACAAACCTTATTCCAGCCGGGAGATCACCACTCCCGGCTTTTGCCTGCCCGCCCCCGGAAGGGGCGGGAGAGTTTTTGTGCAGTTAAAAGGTGCGTTCAGCGGAGGGAGCGGAATTGTTCTGGAGAAGCGTAGCGTTCGCCTTTAAAGACGGATTTTTACCTCTAATGGTTATCTGATAAGAAATCTGGCTTTAACAGCGATCGGAAGAATAATCCGCACACGCAGCGTCTTGCGCACCTGGGTTTAGACCTGCACTGAACAATCCCGCCTTTTCCTTCTATATAAGAGAACGGTTTCACAACCCAAGACAAGTGTCTGCATCTCTGCTAAAATGAGGAATAAGAAACGCTGAAGGAGAGAGCGCATGTGCTGAAACGCAAAAATTACTGGCTGCTGTTTGCAGTTCTGCTGCTGGCGCTGACAAGCCTGTCACCCAGCATGGAGCTGAATACGGATCATAGAAGCTATCAGCCCAGACAGCCGTTGGACCAATCAGAGCGTCCTCCTTCAGGGGAAGCAGGAGAAATCGAGAGCCTCCAGATCCGCGTCTCACTCAGTACGGAGGAGTTCAGCGTATTGGAGCAGATTAGCAAAGAGTACGCTTTATCCAGCGGAGTCAGCGTGATCCTTAAGAATGTAGAGGCGGAAGACGGGGGAGCACAGGTGCGTGATGAGCTAACCATTGGGACAAGCCCGGATATCGTGATGCTGGACGGCCACAGCATTTATGATCTGGCGACCCGGGGCTATTTGCTGCCTGTAGATATCTACCAAAGTGTTCCCGGGAGCACGCCGCTTACGATGCTGATTCCGCAGATGCAGTGGAACGGATATAACTGGGGAGTGCCGCTGGATATCGATCCCTATGTCCTTGTCTATTCGCCGGAGCGGCTTGCCGGAATGGGTTTTACGGAGGTGCCCGCAAGCCTGGAGCAGTGGAATATGCTGCTAGGCCGGCTGAAGGAGGACCCGGAGAAGAAACGTTATCTGCTGGCTATGGATACGCAGAATCCGTACGGCTATGCCGCCGTGCTGCATAGCATGGGCAGCAGTTTGCGCTCCGCCAGTCTTGAGCAGGCTCAGTGGACAGAAGCGGCGCGCAGCTATTTGTATCTGACCAGCCGGTTCAATAAGGAGATCTGGGAACTGCTGCAGGATGGGAAGCTTGCGGTGGCGGCTGTGCCGCTCTCGGAGTGGGAGAAGCACGGGAATTCGACGCTGGCGGTGCAGATGCCGAAGAAGCAGGAGGGTATACCGAGCTACGAGGTTATTCACAGCCGCTTTTTTGCCCTTCCTGCACAATCCGGCAGTCCGGAAGCTGCGGTCAAATGGCTTGCCTACGTGACTTCAAGCACGGCCCAGCTGGAATGGCTGGAGAACACGGACCGTCTACCGGCACTGGATGAGCTGTACCGCTCCGCTCAGCCCAAGATTGGGAAGCTGCCAATGGAAGCCGGATGGTTCCTTGCAGAGGATAACACCCCCGGTCCCGGCTCTGAGGCAGAGTGGAGCCGGAAGGCGGAGGCGGCGCTTGGTTTGTTAACCGGCAAGCTGAATGCCGCCGCTTATGAAGCGGTGGTACAGCCTCCTTTAGAATGAGAGGGACAGCTTCACATGCAGGATGCCGTCAGAGCTTGAGACCTCGGTGGCCTGCAGGAAGGAGACGATCTTCGCCGGATAGAAGCCGAGATCGAATTCTTCCTCCAGAGCCTGGCGGGTGGTATCCGGCAGCTCCAGGCCATTGAATACCACATGATCAACATGGAACATCAAGCCGTTGACAGGCTCCTGCTGTATGGTATAGCGGCCGGTCAGCGACAGCGACAAGCCCCCGCTTTTACCCGTTGCCGAGACTGAATTGTCCTTGAACGCAAACCGGAAATCCTGGAACAGCGGGTTCTGGGTTACCAGGAACTCATTCAGATCCTTTTCGGACAGGGCCAGATTATAGGTCATCCCCTTGCGCACCAGCACGCCATCCCGGCTCTGAACGAACTCCGGCAGCTGCTTCATCGCAGAAGCCAGCGCTTTGAAATACTTCCGCACCTCATGCAGTCCGATATTCTCCCAATATTTACTGAACTCCTCCAGCAGCCGCTCCATACTCTGAGGATCTGTACTGGCCTGAATCCCGCCAGCAATCTCCTTATCTAAGGCAAGCACACGCTTCTGCTGCTCTTCGAGCGCCGTTTTGAGCTCTGCCAGCTCCTGACTGCTGCGCCGGGCGGCCGTGAGTGTGCTTTTCAAATCCTTGTACTGGGTCTCATATTCTGTGAGCGTCTTCCGGTCTTGCCCCATAATAATCTCATAATAATCGAATAGAGCGATTAGCCTGCTGATGCTTTTGGCGGAGAGGAATGCGGTAAGAAGTCCATCCCGTTCCCCCATATAATAGGCCCGCACAACAGCACCTGCCCGTTCCTGCTGATCCGCGATATTACTCTGCTTGGCAGCAGCTTGCTCCTCCAGCTCGGCGGCTTTGTGCTCCAGCGTCTGTTGCTCTGCAGTAATCCGGGCAATCTCACGTTCAAGCTCTGCGGAGGACAGCGTCTGCTCCAGCAGCTTGCGCGTCTCTTCATCATCCGGCATAGAGGGCGGCGGAGCGCTGACTCCTGAAGCGGAGCCGGAACCGGCGGACAGATAGACCGGAGAAGCCGGCGGCATAGCGATGCAGGTGAGGATCAATATTGCTGCGAATAACCGGCGAACCGTATTACGGGATAACACTTGCACCACCACCTTGAACAGAGTTAGACAGGTATGTACTATTAATATGTTTCAGCCTGTTAAAATATCATACCCTGTTTTGCGTCTCCCCGAACTACAATTTTGCAAACAAAAAGAACGGAAATGCTCCCTTAAAGCAAGAAGCCATATCCGTTCATTTCTATATATATGCGTTAGAGCGGCAATTCCATCTCAAATATCGTCCAATAGCTGAAGCCCGTAAACGTCAGGATCATATACCCCCAAAAGAGCAGGATGTAGGTCTTTTCCGTAAACTTCATGTACCCCAAAATCACAAAAAAAGCGGTTTGCAAAAAGAATAACAGGGCCATTTCCGTGAGATTGCCGGCAAAAGCCATAAGTCCGATGGTAAGTGTAAAAAATCCCAATACGCGAAACATGCGGTCCAAGAGAGGGTCCCCCTTCCAATATGAATCCGGCTAACAGCTGCTTTAACTTTATTATAACGGCTCTCCAAAACACTGTAAACGAATTCATTGAAAAAATACAAAATTTCATAAAAAATATGATTTTTATTATTGACACAAGCCTTTTGTTTCGAAAAAGAGAATTTATAGCAAAGGTAGTATGAGGTGCAGACAAATTGGCAATACAAATTAGTATCAAATAGATTCTATGAACTCTAATAGAGGCATAGAAATGGAGTAAGCAGCTTTTATCCCTATTCACTACCCGGCGGAGCTGCCGGTTCTGAAGATGGTTATTTCATGATGTTGTTAGGAGGGTTAGGCTTTATGACAGCCGTTAGACAGGATGCTTGGAGTGCAGAAGATGATCTGATATTGGCAGAAATAACGCTGCGTCATATCCGCGAGGGCAGCACACAGCTTGCTGCTTTTGAAGAGGTGGGTGAAAAAATCGGCAGAACGTCGGCTGCCTGCGGTTTCCGCTGGAACAGCTGCGTGCGCAAAAGCTACGAGGATGCCATCGGTATTGCTAAAGGCCAGCGCCAGAAACGGAGCTATCTGAAAAAACAGCCTGCTTCGCGCGGGGCGCAGGTAGCCGGACTGATTCTTGGTGACATTGAGGAAGACTACAGCCGCAGCGAAGGATTAAGCGAGAACAGCTTGTCCATCGATGCCGTCATCCGCTTTTTGCGGCAATGGAAAGGAACGTTTCAGGAGGCTGGAAGACAGCTTAAGATGCTGGAGCGCGATCTGCGGGAGAAGGAAGAAGAGCTTTCAGAGCTGAGAGTGGAGAATGAACGCTTATCCAGAGAGGTTAATCTTGCCCAGAGCGATTACCGTGTGGTCAATGATGATTACAAGGCACTGATCCAGATTATGGACCGTGCCCGCAGGCTGGCTTTTCTTAATGAAGAGGATGAAGAGAAGCCCCGATTCAAAATGGATGCGAACGGAAACCTGGAACGGATTGAATAGAAGATTTATGCAGCAAGCCCTGCGTCCGAGTGCGTAACAGCAACGGATTAGCAGGGCTTTTTGTTTTGCTTTTGCAGAGACAAGCAGGATATAATTAGGAAAATTATTGGAGCTTAGCATGGCAGGGGGCAGGGTTAGTGAGAATAGATGTGATAGGTGCGGGGTCACTGGGGCTGCTGCTTGCAGGGCGGCTGATCGCCGGTGGGGCTGAAGTACGGATATGGTGCAGGGGGGAAGAGCAGAGCAGGGCACTATCCGAACGGGGGCTGACTGTCAGCTATGAAGATGGCAGGGAGGCAACACAGCTTCCAGGCGGGAGTTTCTCCGCTGCACCGGTAGAAGAATATACACAGCGTCAGCTCGCCGAGCCCGGGGAGGTTACGCTGTTAACGGTCAAGCAGAAGGTGCTTCATGAGGCTCTGCCTGAGATTCTCCTGCCGCTCAGAGACAGAGAGCTTGTAATCATAGGCTTTCAGAACGGCTGCGGACATCTGGAATTGCTCAGGGGGCTGCTGCCGCAATCATCCCTCTGGGCGGCTGTAACGACAGAGGCGGCAAAGAGGAAAACATTAACAGAGGTTATTCATGCCGGCAAAGGGGAAATATGTATAGGGAAGAGCAGCTCTCCTATAAATATTCATGAAACTGACCGGCAGGCATCTGAGCCTGCGGCGATAATTAGTTTCATAGAAGCTCTTGCCTCAGCAGGATTTCACGCTTCTCTGTCGAAAGAAGTGGATACCATCATTTACCGGAAGCTTCTGATCAATGCTGTCATTAATCCTCTAACCGCCATTTGGCGGGTCCGGAACGGCGAATTACTGGCCTCCGCTGCACGTGTACAGCTTATGAAGGAACTGTATACAGAGGCAGCCGGGATATTAGAGGCCTGCGGGATTTCCCTGGAGCACGGTGCCTGGGAGGCCATTCTTGAAGTGTGCCGCGCGACCTCGGGCAATACATCATCGATGCTTGCTGATGTACTTGCTGCAAGGGAGACGGAAATCCGCTGGATTAACGGAAGCATTGTAGATATGGGGCTGCGGCAGGGCGTTCAGGCTCCGCTGCACCGCTGGATCTGCGGACTGGTAGAAGGCATGACTGTGAGGGAGGGGTGAGGCTGTTTGGAATTTCTCCGGAATTCGTTCGGCGTGTTAAGCGTTATTCCGATTGTTCCTTTTTTGATTGTGTATTTCGCAGGAATCGGGCTGAGGCATGATAAGAGGAAAACGATGATGCTGGCGATGGACGTAACTACTTTATTTTTATTGCTGTCAGTTTCGGGACTGTTTAATATTATTTTTGACTCAACCTTTGGATTCTTTCTTATACTACTTATTGTATTAATATCCGCCGGACTGATTGGCGGCGCGCAAAACCGCCTCAAAGGAGGGGTGGACGGAAAACGGTTACTTCGTGCTGTGTGGCGGCTTTCTTTCTTTTTCCTGGGCGTAGGTTACGTATTATTTATGGTGGTAGGCCTCATTCAATACATATCACAAGCGATGTAACGTTCCATTGCTCCGGTGAAGCGTCAACGTCACAAAATTTTAAAGAATTAAAAAAAACTCGTTTTCAGAAAATATTGCTCTAGATTTTTTTGACCACTGGTTGTATAATCATAAACCATATACCACATTCTATTTAGGGGGAACTGCTAGATGAAGAAGAGTAAAAGTCTATTGCTCATGATTGCAATAGTTCTGGTGATCGGCACAGTGCTTGCTGGCTGCGGCGGAAACAAGAACAATGCGAACAGCGGCACCAATGCAGCGGCGACGACTGCACCAGAGGGCAGCACGAACACAGGAACAACAGGTGACGAGAAGCTGGCTGCTGACCAGACACTTAGAGTCAACCTGACTGCAGAACCACCTACGTTTAACCCTGCACAAGCTCAGGACAGCCAAGCCAACACCGTCCTGAAGACAATGTATGAAGGCTTGACCCGCATGAATGATGAAACTGGCCAAGCTGAGCCAGGTATTGCCGAGAAGTGGGATATTTCCGCTGACGGACTGGTATATACGTTCCACCTGCGTGATGCGCAGTGGAGCAACGGTGACCCTGTAGAGGCTGCTGACTTCGTTCGCGCATGGAAAATCGTGCTCGACCCTAACACAGATCCTACTGCACCTTACGCTTATCAATTGTACTACCTGAAGAACGCTGAAGAATATTATGGAAAGAAAATTACAGATTTCAGTCAAGTGGGCGTAAAAGCTGTAGATGCGAAAACTCTTGAAGTTACGCTGAAAGCTCCAACTCCTTACTTCCTTGGACTTCTGTCCTTCTATACTTATTACCCTGTACACAAATCCGTTGAGGGTAATGCTAAATGGGCTACAAGCAAAGACACTATGATCACTAACGGCGCGTTCACACTGACTGAGTGGACTACCGGCCAATCCCTGCAAGTAAGCAAGAACGATAAATACTGGGATGCTGCCAACATCAAGCTGGCTAAAATCGACTTCTCCCTGGTTAACAGTGGAGCAACTGAACTCTTGAGCTACAAGAACGGCGAGCTTGACCGCGCTGGTGCACCTCACGGTGAAATCCCGCAAGAACAGGTGCCAATCGTACAGAAAGAGCTTCCTAACGAATTCCAGAGAAAAGGTATCGCAAGTACCTACTACTATGAATTCAACATCACTGAAAAACCTTTCAATAACGTTAAAATCCGTAAAGCATTGGCTATGACTGTTAACCGTCAATCGCTGATTGACAACGTAGCACAGGGCGGACAACTTCCGGCATTCGGGTATGTACCTCCAGGTATCGCGGGCGCTGACGGTGAATACCGTACTGCAGTTAAAGACGATTACTTCAAAGAAGATACAGAAGAAGCTAAAAAATTGCTGGCAGAAGGTCTTGCTGAAGAAGGCCTGACTGCACTGCCACCGGTTGAATTGTCTTACAACACAAGTGAAGGCCACAAGAAAATTGCTTTGGCTGTAGCTGATATGTGGAAAAAAGCTCTGGATATCACTGTTAACACGGTGAACCAGGAGTGGGCAGTATTCATCGACAACCGTCAGAACCTGAACTACCAGATCGCACGTGCCGGCTGGACTGCGGATTACAATGATCCAATGACCTTCCTGGATATGTGGGTAACAGGCGGCGGTAACAATGATACTGGTTATGCTAACCCTGAGTACGATAAGCTGATCCAAGAAGCCAAAACAAGCTCTGATCTGGCAAAACGCCAAGAATTGTTTGCTAAGGCTGAGAAAATGATCATTCAGGATGACATGATCCTGATTCCGTTCTACTACTACACCAACAACTCCCTGACTAAAGAGTACCTCAAAGGTGTAACTCTTGACTTCAGCGGTGCAATTGACTTCACTCGCGCTTACCTGCTCGAGCACTAAGAATGACAGAACCTTCAGCTTATATAACTGAATAGTGATAGTCTGAAGGGAGCTTTACACTTCGGGATATATATGTGGAATTCCATATATATCCCTTTTTTTTGCATTTCGGGCATTTTGTTAAACATTTCACGAACTTACAAAATAAGAAATTAGACAAATGGCCATTTTTTTCATAAAATCTAATTATGTGTCTTAAAAAAAGTCAAAGGAGGTGTTGATGGGGATGGTTCGTTATATTGCCAATAAGTTTTTCTATATGCTTGTCTCGCTGTTTGTGCTGATTTCAGCGACCTTTTTTCTGATGAAAGCTATTCCGGGGGACCCGTTTACTTCTGAAAAGAAGATTCCACCAGAAATAAAAGCGCGTTTATACGAGCAATATGGATTGGACAAGCCGCTCTATCATCAATATTTTAAGTATTTGGGTGAAATCGCCCAGGGCGATCTGGGTGTATCCATGAAGCGTCTGAATCAGGATGTAACACATCTGATCGGTCAGACATTCTCGGCGTCTCTGAAGCTGGGGCTTATCGCAATTCTTGTGTCGGTTATTGTCGGAGTCTTCCTCGGCATGATGGCGGCACTCTATCACCGCAAGTTTATTGACAGTGCAGCAATGGTGCTGGCGGTGCTGGGGATTGCGGTTCCGAGCTTTGTAGTCGCCTCGCTGCTGCAGTATGTGTTCGCCTACAAATTTCATATGTTCCCGGTCTCCGGGTTCAAAGGGCCGATGTATTATGTCTTGCCTGTAACCGCGTTATCGGCGCAGCCTATAGCCTTCATAGCGAGGCTGACGCGCTCCAGTATGCTGGAGGTCCTGCATGCAGATTACATCAAGACAGCTAAGGCGAAAGGCCTAAGCTGGGCAGCCATCTTGAGCCGCCACGTGCTGCGTAACGGAATTCTGCCGGTGGTAACCTATATGGGACCTATGACGGCTAACATCGTAACCGGTTCGGTCGTTATTGAGCAGATCTTCGGTGTCGGCGGGATCGGCAAGCAATTTGTCGAAGCGATTGGCGTCCGTGATTATACCGTTATTATGGGGATTACCATCTTCTATGGTGTACTGCTTATGGTAGCGCGGTTTATCACTGACATTGCTTATGTGTTTATAGATCCGCGTATCAAACTATCTGGCGGAAAGGAGGGCTAACGAGTGGCTTCTGATAAAAACTTGGTATCGCAGGATGCGAACCTGAAACCGGAAGATTTCCGTAAGGTCGGAGTTGATGAACGGCAGGCTGAAGTCATTCAGCGCGAAAGTCTGTCCGCCTGGCGGGATTCCTGGGAACGTCTGCGCCAGAATAAAATGGCAATGACAGCTCTGGGGGTTCTTGGACTGATTGTACTGGCTGCAATAATTGCGCCGTTCTTCTCAAAGTTCAATTACTACTCTAACGATTTGCTCAACACGAATAAGCCCCCATCATCCGACCACTGGTTCGGTACAGATGATCTGGGACGCGATATCTTTGTCCGTACCTGGTACGGCGCACGAATCTCACTGATTGTCGGCCTTGCCGCTGCTGCCATTGACCTTTTCATTGGGGTCATCTACGGCGGAATCATGGGTTACTTCGGTGGCCGTGTAGACAATATCATGAATAAGATCTCTGAAATTCTGTACTCCATTCCATACCTGCTGGTAGTTATCCTGCTGCTGGTCGTACTTGAACCAAGCCTTGGTACCATTATCCTGGCGCTGACGATAACGGGCTGGATTACGATGTCCTGGATTGTGCGCGGGGAGATTATGCAGCTGAAGAACCGTGAGTTCGTATTGGCTTCGCGTTCGATGGGTGCAGGGTCCAAGCGTCTGCTGTTCAAGCATCTTTTGCCGAATGCTGTAGGACCGATTATTGTAACGATTACGCTGTCCGTGCCGAATGCCATCTTTGCCGAAGCGTTCCTGAGCTTCCTCGGTCTTGGTGTACAGGCCCCGGTAGCTTCACTCGGTTCGATGATCAATGACTCGCTGACCGGCTGGCTTTACTATCCGTGGCGTTTCCTGTTCCCTGCGATTCTTATCAGTTTAACGATGCTTTCCTTTAATATTTTTGGTGACGGCCTGCGTGATGCGCTTGATCCTAAGCTGAAGAAATAGATATTAACAATGGTGGAACCCATGCGGCAAAGATATTGGCATGATATTTCAAGACCCGATGACTTCTTTGAACCCAATGATCCAAGTGGGCAATCAGATAACCGAAGTTTTGATTAACATCAGAATATGCTAGCGGCCGAAGCGAATCATTAAGCTGTTGAAATGCTGAAGCTAGTAGGCATTATGAAAGCGTAGGCTCGCTTTAACCAATATCCCCACGAATTCTCCGGCGAAGTGCAGCAATTCGCTTGGGATCTCCATCATCCTGAATACACTGAACCCCGGCGTAGTTGCCGGGACGGTTATCGTAATACACCAAGGGTCTTGTGCGGCATGGCAGCACAAGACCCGAAGAAGGGCGAGCAGGTGATTCCGATCACTTCAGCTTCCCCGGATCTGATTAAGCCGCCGGTCGGTTATCCGTTCACAGCGTACTGCAGCGAAGCAGTGCCTCCTGTGAAGGAGTTGATTGATCCCGGCATCACAGAGTTCAGTGATACGCTTATAGCGCGCTGCTGGAATCTGCATTCGATGGCCAAGGAGGTGCAGTTCGTTTGAGTAAGAATCTGAGCAAGAATCTGATTGAAGTAGAAGGTCTTAAGAAATATTTCAATGTGGGCAAAGGAAGAGTTCTTAAGGCAGTTGATAATATTAGCTTCTCGATCCGTGAAGGCGAAACCCTGGGGATGGTAGGGGAGTCCGGCTGCGGCAAGACTACTGCCGGCCGCACAGTTCTCCGCTTGTATGAACCGACTGCGGGAAGCGTGAAATACAATGGTACAGATATCTACAAATTGTCCGGCGGCAAGATGAAGGCTATGCGCCGTGATATGCAAATGATTTTCCAGGACCCGTATGCCTCGCTTAACCCGCGGTTCACGGTGTCTGATATCATCGGTGAAGCACTGGATATTCACAATCTGGCTGGAAGCCGGCAGGAACGCAAGAAGCGGATTGAAGAGCTGCTGGATATGGTTGGACTTAACCATGACCATGCCACCCGTTATCCGCATGAGTTCTCCGGCGGACAACGTCAGCGTATCGGGATTGCCCGTTCGCTCGCCGTGAACCCTAAGTTCATCGTCTGTGACGAGCCGATCTCGGCACTCGACGTATCCATCCAGGCGCAGGTCGTTAACCTGCTGAAGGAGCTGCAGGATCGTCTTGGACTTACTTATCTCTTCATCGCGCATGACTTGTCCATGGTTAAGCATATCAGTGACCGTGTGGCCGTTATGTACCTGGGCAAAATGGTAGAGCTGGCGGAAAGCGAAGAGTTGTATGCTAATCCGATCCATCCATATACCAAATCTCTGCTCTCGGCGATTCCGGTTCCAGACCCAGAGGTTGAAGCGAACAAAAAACGCATTCATCTGCATGATGAGCTGGGCAGCCCGATTTATGCGGCCGGCGAGAAAACAAATGACAGCGATTATGAACTGGTTGAAGTGTCCAAGGGACATTTCGTAGCCAAGCAATTTGCCTAAACTTAAAAGGGCAAGTAGAACGTAGGCGGGAGCATTCAGCTCTCGCCTATTCTTTCGATTTACGGATATCCTTCATAAGGATGGCGTATATTACTTTGACGCCGCACCCAACTTTGGATACAATCATAAAGGGTTTACCGATTTATGAATTACATATAGCAGCGGGTTATTGCAGAACAAGGAGGCCATTATCGATGAATGTTGTACCGGAACCACTGCCGGGCGGATCTGCGCTCGCCAGTGACTATATACATCAATACGAAACAGTAGGACATTTGTATGGCGGGGACTTCCGCAGCCCGGAGAGCCGGGCTGAACGCGCAGCGTGGCTTGATCGTACAGGAAGCTTGCGGGCAGACCGCGCAGAGGTTGTATCGTACCTGCGCAGCTACAACGGGAAACACAATACCCATGAAGCCGTCCTCCGCTCGATAGAATTGCTGGAACAGCCGGATACCCTGGTGGTGACAGGTGGCCAGCAGAGCGGCTTGTTCACAGGGCCTCTATTCGTGGTCTATAAGGCCATTACTACCATTCAGGCGGCCCGGGAGGCAGCGGCCCAGCTTGGCCGGCCGGTCGTTCCGCTGTTCTGGATTGCGGGTGAGGATCATGACTGGGATGAGGTCAATCATACGTATGTGCTGAACCGGACAGGCGAAATTACCCGGATTAAGCTGGATAAAGGCGAAGGTCCCCGGTCCTCGGTCAGCGAGATCCAGGTAGATGCCGAGAGCTGGCTTCAGGCGGTTACGCAGCTGGACGGCTTATTGCAGGACAGTGAATTCAAACCGCTGCTGATGGAGCTGGTTACGGCTGCATCCACAGGTGCCGGGAATATGACGGAGGCGTTTGCGAAGCTAATGGGGTCTTTGTTCGGCAAATTCGGACTGATTCTGCTGGATTCGGCCGATCCTGCTCTGCGCAGGCTGGAAGCGCCCATGTTCGCTTCCATAATTGAGCGGAATGACGAGCTGGAGGCAGCTTATCTTGCAGCAGCTGAACGGATTACGGCCAGCGGATATGAGCTGCAGGCGGATGTGACGCCCGGCAATGCGAATCTTTTCTATATCCATGAAGGTGCACGGCTTCTGCTCCATAAGGTGGAGGGACGGTTCTCAGACCGGAAAGCTACTGTCTCGTTCTCCCGTTCCGAGCTGCTGGAGCTGCTGGAGAGCCATCCCGAACGGTTCAGCAACAATGTGCTAACCCGTCCGCTGATGCAGGATTATGTACTTCCTGTACTCGCTACGGTGCTCGGACAAGGGGAAATGGCTTACTGGGCGATTCCGCATCAAGCCTTCAGGGTGCTGGACGGACAGATGCCGCTGATTATTCCGCGTATGTCTTTTACAGTGATTGAGGGAACGCTTCGCAAGCATATGGATAAATACGGCTTGTCCTTCACGGATGTGCAGACGGGTCTGGATGATAAACGTAAAGCGTGGCTGAGCGCTCAGGATGAGCTGAAGCTCGAAGACAAATTCGAAGAGATTAAGACAGTATTCTCCGGGATGTATGAGCCGCTGATCGAGCAGCTTGGCAGCATTCAGGCAGGTCTGCTGAAGCTGGGCGGCAATAACAAGGATAAGATTATTGACCAGATCTCCTTCCTGCAGGGCAAAGCTCTGGATGCGATGGAGAAGCAGAATGAGGCTGCACTTCGCCAGTGGGAACGGATCGAGCTATCGCTAATGCCGCTGGGTAAGCTTCAGGAGCGTGTCTATAATATGATGTATTATCTGAACCGGTATGGGCTGGAATGGCTGGAGGAATTGATGGCTGTGCCTGCTGACTACAGCGGAACACACCGTATTATTTATATGTAAGCAAATTATTCTAGGGGGTCCTACCATGAGTTCATTATCCAAGCAAAACAGTATTGTTGCCGATATGTCGCTTGCACCCGAGGGGCATCTCAAAATCGACTGGGTTCGCCAGCATATGCCGGTACTGAACCGTATCCGTGAGCAGTTCGAAGCAGAGCAGCCGTTCAAGGGGCTCAAGGTATCGATCACCCTTCATCTGGAAGCCAAGACCGCTTATCTGGCCAAAGTAGTGCAGGCTGGTGGCGCTGAGGTCACGATTACCGGCTCCAACCCGTTATCTACCCAGGACGATGTGTGTGCTGCGCTTGTGGAGGACGGCATTACCGTATTTGCCAAGTACAATCCTTCTCCGGAAGAGTTCAAGGCACTGAACATCCAGGCACTGGAGAGCAAGCCGGATCTCATTATCGATGACGGCGGCGATTTCGCCACACTGCTGCACTCCGAGCGCCCCGACCTGATGGAGAATATCCGCGGGGGAGCTGAGGAGACAACGACCGGCATTATCCGCCTGAAGGCGCTGCAGAAGCAGGGCATGCTGAAATTCCCGATGGTGGCGGTAAATGACGCTTATTGCAAATATTTGTTCGATAACCGTTACGGTACAGGACAGTCGGCATGGGACGGTATCGTCCGCACCACCAACCTGATTGTGGCCGGCAAGACCGTGGTTGTGGTGGGCTACGGCTGGTGCGGTAAAGGTGTAGCAATGCGGGCCAAGGGTCTTGGAGCGAATGTGATTGTAACGGAAGTGGATGCGATCAAGGCGGTAGAAGCCCACATGGACGGGTTCCATGTCATGCCGATGCTGGAAGCTGCGAAGCAGGGTGATTTCTTCGTTACAGTCACAGGTAACCGTTATGTGATCCGTGGTGAGCATTATGATGTGATGAAGGATGGCGCGATTCTCTGCAATGCCGGACATTTCGATGTGGAAGTCAACAAGCCGGAGCTGGCCGAGCGCTCCCTGTCGCAGCGGACGGTACGCAAGAATATCGAAGAGTATCAGCTGAAGGACGGACGCAAGCTGTACCTCCTGGCCGAAGGACGTCTGGTGAATCTTGGCGCAGCTGATGGTCATCCGGCAGAGATTATGGATACCACCTTCGCACTTCAGGCATTGTCCCTTAAATATGTGAATGACAATTATAAGAGCATTGGTGTCAAAGTGGAGAATGTTCCCTATGAGCTGGATGAGCAGGTAGCGCGTTACAAGCTGGAAAGTCTGGGGATATCCATCGACAGCCTGACACAGGCGCAAGTCGAGTATCTGGACAGCTGGAATCTGAACGACTAAGGATATGGATCTGCACGAGCCCGGAGCCAATCACATTGGCCCGGGCTTTTACGTGTCCGCAGGGGATGCAAGAATAGCCTCTTGACAAATAAGAAAAAATTACCTTGCTCCGGAAAAAGGTTTTTGATTTTTAATGGCGAATCTATTATGCTTAGGTGGTGAAAAGTGGGGCAAAGTGGGGAATCGGGATGTAGAGGTGGGAATAGATCATGTTTATGGGGGAATACCAGCATACCATTGACGATAAAGGACGGATCATTATCCCGGCCAAATTCCGTGACATGCTCGGAACCTCCTTCGTGGCGACCCGCGGCCTGGACTCCTGCCTGTTTGTTTATCCCATGGAAGAATGGGGAATCATGGAGCAAAAGCTTAAAAGCCTTTCACTGATGAAATCGGATGCCCGTGCCTTCAGCCGCTTTTTTTTCTCGGGAGCGACTGAGTGTGTATGGGACAAGCAAGGCAGAGTGAATCTGCCGGGAAACTTGCGGCAATATGCCAAGCTGGACAAGGACTGTGTTATTCTGGGCGTTTCGAACCGGGTGGAGATCTGGAACAAAGAGCTATGGGAGCAGTACTTCGAACAGTCAGAGGAATCGTTCAACGAAATCGCCGAGAAATTGGTGGATTTCAATTTTGATCTATAAAACATAACATTTCGAATTACTGCCTTGGAGGGATGCAGCTTGTTTCACCACATCACGGTACTAAAAGAAGAAGCGACAGAAGGGCTGCACATCAAGAAGGATGGCCTATATGTAGATTGTACGCTCGGGGGAGCCGGGCACAGCGCCCTTATCGCATCCAAGCTTAGCGGCGGGGGACGGCTGATCTGTCTGGATCAGGACGACTGGGCGCTGAACAATGCGAAGGAGAAATTATCCGGATACGGCGACAAGGTGGTGACCGTCAAGACCAACTTCCGCGATCTGGAGCAGGTGCTGAAGGGACTGCCGTTTGTTCCGCAAAAGGACGGAGTTCCCCAAGTAGACGGGATTCTCTTTGATCTGGGTGTATCCTCTCCGCAGTTTGATGAAGGGGAACGAGGCTTCAGCTACAATCATGATGCCCCGCTGGATATGCGGATGGACCAGTCGGCGCAGCTGAGCGCGGCGGATATCATTAACACCTGGAGTGAGCAGGACATTGCCAGGGTGCTTTTCCAATATGGAGAAGAGAAATTCTCACGGCGGATTGCCCGGAAGATTGTAGAGCGCAGGGAAGAACGCCCGGTGGAGACCACCGGAGAGCTGGCCGAACTGATTAAAGAAGGCATTCCTGCGGCGGCAAGAAGGACCGGGGGACATCCGGCGAAGCGGAGCTTTCAGGGGCTGCGGATTGCCGTCAATGATGAGCTGGGAGCTTTTGAGGAAGGCCTGCATGCTGCTGTACGTTGCCTGGCGCCTGAGGGCAGGGTATCCGTTATTACCTTTCACTCGCTGGAGGACCGGATCTGCAAGCAGATCTTCAGCAGCTATCTAAGCCGTTGCACTTGTCCGCCTGACCTGCCGTACTGTGTATGCGGTGCCGAAGGCACCCTGAAGCTAATTAACCGCAAGCCAATTGTGCCGGGGGAAGAAGAGCTGGAGCTTAACTCGCGTGCCCGTTCAGCCAAGCTGCGTGTCGCAGAGAAATTGTAGATGACGATAAAGGAGAATCAGAGATGGCTTATACCCGCGGAAATTTAGCAGTTCAACCAAAGAGAAAAGAAGAGGCAAACCCGCTGTACCGTGAGAAAACGAAAGTTGTCACCAGGCGCAGAGTGCTGCCGCTGCAAGAGAAGCTTTTGTACATGCTGACGCTGGGAGCCTTTATTCTGGTAGCAGCCTCCCTGATCTGGCGTTACGTCCATATTTACGATTTGAATATGCAGGCCCAGAAGCTGGACAGCGAAATCGCTAAGAACAAAAAGCAAATTGCCACCTATCAGATGGAGAAGCAGACGCTGGAGCAGACAATCGTCCCGCGGGCGAAGGAAATGGGCTTTGTGGTCCCTTCTGAGGAGTCTACTATCTATGTTCCGCTTAGCAGCCAGGCTACTGACAAAGCCGGTAAAAAATAGCGATGAACGGCAATCGCAATAATAGAGGTTGTGAGGTACCTTATGGTTAAGAGAATCAAACTTCGCACGCTGTTTATAGGAGGGTGTATTACCCTCTTTTTTCTTGTTTTAGTCGCCAGAGTATTCTGGATCCAGGTTCTGCAAGGCAAGGAGTGGCAGGAGACCGCAGCTAAGCAGTGGGCTCATACTTCAACCATCAAGGCTGTCCGCGGGGTGATCGAAGACCGTAACGGCAATGTTCTGGCCAGCGATGTGCCGGCCTACACGGTGGTGGTTAACCCAGAGGTCATTGCCGAGAAAAAGATCGGTGAAGAGGTGATTCAAGGCCTGCATGAGCTGCTTGGTAAGCCGGTGGATGAGCTGAAGAAGCTGGTGGAGGCCAAGAATGAAAAAGGGAAATATCTGACGAACCGGGAAATCCGTAATGAGGGCTGGAAAATCGATGAGGAAATGAAAGATAAAGTGACGGCTTTCGTTGAGAAGCTCAAGAAGGAGCATAATACGCTGGAGACCGGAGTCGGACTCGTCCGGGAGCAGAAGCGCTATTATCCGAAGGGTTCGCTCGCTGCACATATTCTGGGATATACCGACAGGGACGGCAAAGCGATGATGGGACTGGAAAAGCTCCTGAACAAACAGCTCTCCGGTACGGACGGCCAGCTGAATTACCAGAGTGACGGCAGGGGCATCAAGCTGCCCGATTCGAAGGATACGTTCAAGCCTGTGGTGAATGGAAGCAACTACAAGCTGACGATTGACAGCACGATTCAGTTCTACATTGAAGAGGCTATGAAAAAGGCGTATGCGGAGTATAAGCCGAAGTCGATCAGTGTTATTGCGGCCGACCCGAAGACGATGGAAATTCTGGGTCTGGCGAATATGCCGACCTTTAACCCGAATGAGTATTATGATCTGAATCAGGATGCGGCCGGCTTCTTTAACCATGCTATTATGACGAGATTCGAGCCGGGTTCAACGTTCAAGATTGTACCGCTGGCGGGTGCCGTGCAGGAGAAGCTGTTCAATCCGAATGCCAGCTTCAAGTCTGGTTCCGTCCGAATTAAGGGATACAGCAAGCCTATCTATGATATGAACAGAGCCGGTTACGGAACCATTAGTTTCCTCGAAGGAGTTAAGCGGTCGAGTAACGTTGCGTTCGTCAAGCTCGGTTATGAGATGCTGGGCAAGGAGAAGCTGCTGCAGTATATCACGGATTTCGGGTTCACGGAAAAGACAGGCATTGACCTCCCGGGAGAGGTTAAGGGTATTGTCAACCCTGATCCGAACAGGGCGGTAGAGAATGCGACGCTTGCCTATGGACACGGTAAGCTGCTGGTGACTCCGATTCAACAGCTCACAGCCGTCGCTGCGATTGCGAACGGCGGCAAGCTGCTGGTGCCGCATGTGGTGAAGGAGGTTACCGATCCGAACACCGGCAAGACCACGGTCACCCAACCGGAGGTTGTGCGGCAGGTGCTCTCCGAAGCAAGTGCAAGGGAGACGGGCAGCTATCTGGAGCAGGTAGTGGCAGATCAGCAGCACGGAACCGGCCGGCATGCCTACATTGAGGGATACCGGGTAGCAGGTAAGACAGGTACGGCGATTAAGCCGGATGGTAAGGGCGGGTATGACCGCGATAAGGTTCGCTCCTCCTTCCTCGGTTATGCACCAGCCAATGACCCTAAGATCGCAGTCTTCGTCATTATTGACGAACCTGCCGATGCGGCCGGCGGCGGTGCTGCGGCGGGTCCGGTCTTCAAAGATATCGTCTCCCAGGCGCTTCCTTATATGGGCGTGCCCAAAGCGGGGGATGTCACAGGTCCTGCCGACAAGAAGACGGTGAAGGCCGAGGCTGCCACCCAGCGCAAAGCGCCGGATCTGACCGGCAAGACGGTGAAGGCGGCGAGACAGCTGCTCATTAATCAGGGCTTTGATTTCGAAGCTGTAGGCCAAGGGGCAAATGTGGTCAGTCAGTACCCTGAGAAAGGCACCGCCCTGACCGCCGGGCAGCGGATCTATCTGTTAAGCGAGCAGGGAGAGAATGTGACGCTTCCTGATCTGCGCGGCCAGTCTCTGCGCGATGCCCTGGAGATTCTGAACCTGCTGAAGGTGGGAATCTCCGTTGAGGGAGAAGGCTATGTCACAGAACAGAGCCAGGCCAAGAATAAGGGAAAAACGCAGGTAGCGCTGAAGCTTAGCCCTCTCAATGAATATGGCGAGAATATTCCTGTTGCTTTAGCGGGCGATGCAGAGAAAGAAGAAGCTGCAGAATAACACCCATATAGGCTTGTTCTAACCCCTGTTTGTCCCGAATAGTCATGAAGGTAAGAGATCATGTCTATGAGTGAAAGCGGGGAGAACACAATGAAGGTATCGAAAGTCGTTAGCCGGCGGAGAATGCTGTGGACGCTGCTGGGACTGGCCGTGTTGTTCGGCGCGCTGGCTGTGCGTCTTGCCTATGTACAATTAACCCAGGGTGAGAAGCTGAGCGAGAGGGCCGAGGATTTATGGCGGCGGAACATCCCCTTCACCGCCAAGCGCGGCGAGATCCTGGACAGGGAGGGGGTGGCGCTGGCTTACAACATCAGCTCACCTACGATTTATGCCATTCCTGTACAGGTGAAGGAGAAGGAACAGACCGCGAAGCAGCTGGCTCCGCTGCTCGGCATGACCGAGGAGAAGCTGGTTCAGCTGCTGACCCAAAAGAAGGCCTCAGTGAAACTGCAGCCCGGCGGCCGCAAAATTACGATGGAGCTTGCCGCGAGCATCCGTAATTTGCAGCTGCCGGGCATCGTTGTCGCTGAGGATAACAAACGGTATTATCCCTTCGGGGATCTGGCCGCACATATTCTGGGCTTCACCGGAATTGACAATCAGGGGATTACCGGAATTGAGAGCATCTATGATAAGCTGCTTCAGGGGAGCGCGGGCAATATCTCCTATCTCTCCGATGCGGGAGGCCGGCTGATGCCCGGGTCCTCCGAGAAGTACACCGAGCCGCAGGATGGACTTAGCCTGCAGCTGACTATCGACAAGCAGATTCAATCTATAATGGAACGCGAGCTGGATCAGGCCATGGTGAAATATCAGGCGCAGGGGGCCTGGTCTATTGCCATGGACCCCCGCAATGGCGAGATTCTGGCGATGGCCAGCCGGCCGGGGTATGAGCCGGGCGCTTACCAGGAATACGATGCCGAAGTATATAACCGGAATCTTCCGATCTGGATGACGTATGAGCCGGGTTCCACCTTCAAGATCATCACGCTGGCTGCGGCCTTGCAGGAGGGGAAGGTGGATCTGCAGCATGAGCATTTTTTTGATCCGGGCTACATTGAGGTTGGCGGAGCTAAGCTGCGCTGCTGGAAGAAGGGCGGACACGGAAGCCAGACCTTCCTTGAAGTGGTCGAGAACTCCTGCAACCCGGGATTTGTAGCCTTGGGACAGCGTCTGGGTAAGGATACGCTGTTCAAGTACATCCGGGATTTCGGCTTCGGGAGCAAGACGGGCATTGATTTGAACGGTGAAGCGAACGGAATTCTGTTCAAGCCGGCCCAGGTGGGCCCGGTGGAGCTGGCGACTACTGCATTCGGCCAGGGGGTATCCGTCACGCCAATCCAGCAGATTGCTGCGGTATCGGCAGCCATCAATGGCGGCAAGCTGTATACTCCGCATGTGGCCAAGGCCTGGATTAACCCGGACACCGGGAATGTTGTCTCCGAGACTGAGCCGGAGGAAGTGCGGCAGGTGATCTCGGAGGAGACCTCGAAGAAAGTGCGGGCTGCCCTTGAGAGCGTGGTTGCCAAAGGCACAGGCCGACCGGCATTTATTGACGGCTACCGTGTGGGCGGCAAAACAGGGACAGCACAGAAAGTAATCAACGGCCGGTATTCTCCAACGGAGCATATCGTTTCCTTTATCGGCTTCGCCCCGGCGGATGATCCGCAGATCGTGGTCTATACGGCAGTCGATAACCCGAAGGGAATTCAGTTCGGGGGTGTAGTAGCCGCTCCGATTGTCCAGAATATTCTTGAGGATTCTCTTCTGTATCTGAAGGTTCCAGAGCGTAAGGATCAGCTGCCAAGAACCTATAAATACGGCGAGACCCCGATAGTGACGGTTCCTGATCTTACGGGAGCCACCGTTCAGGATATCTATGAGGATTTGAATATGAATTTCATGCTGGTCCGTTCCGGCACCGGCAACACCGTGATCAATCAGGCTCCGAAGGCGGGGGCAAGAGTGCAGCAGGGCTCTACGATCCGGATTTACATGGGTACGCCAAGTGAACCCTGAAATTTGTTATATAATGATTTAAAAAAATTGAACTTGAAAATATACAGACAGGGAAAAGTGGCGGAAGGGAATTTTGGAGCTGTAGGAGCGGTAGCGTCCGCCTTTGTCACCGGATTTCTACCGCAAGCAGCGGTTTGATTAAGAGAAATCTGGGGACAACAGCGGCCGGAAGCCCAAAACTTCTCTGGAGTCACGGTAATCCCATACTGAAAAACTTACAAGTACAAATGCAGAGTGAGGGATAGGTATGTTAATTAAAGAACTCTCTTCTTGTCTGGCCGCTGCCCATCTATATGGGGACGGAGACATAGAAATTTCGGATTTGCAGGCCGATTCACGCAAGGTGGGTCCGGGCGATCTGTTCATCTGTCTGCCCGGACATACAGTGGACGGACATGATTACGCACCTCAGGCTGCTACCAAGGGCGCGGCTGCCCTGGTCTGCGAACGGAAGCTGGACATTGACCTGCCGCAGATCGTGGTGGATGACTGCCGGTATGCCATGTCTGTGCTGTCCAATGCCTTCTTCGGTTCACCGAGCAGCCGGATGAAGCTGATCGGCATCACCGGTACCAACGGCAAGACCACGACTACGTATCTGATTGAACGGATCATGCAGGATCATGGGGTGAAGACCGGCCTGATCGGTACAATCCAGATGCGGTATGACGGTCAGAGCTATCCGATGTCCGGTACGACACAGGAGTCGCTGGAGCTTCAGCGCAGCCTGAATCATATGGCGCTTAAGGGCGTGCAGTGCTGTGTAATGGAAGTATCCTCCCATGCACTCCAGCAGGGCCGGGTGAAAGGGACTGACTACCGCACCGCGATCTTTACGAATCTGACCCAGGATCACCTGGATTACCACCATACGATGGAGGAGTATCGTGCTGTGAAGGGCTTGTTCTTCTCGCGGCTCGGCAACGTGATCTCTCCGTGGAAGGAAGAACGCAAGTATGCCGTGCTGAATGCCGACGATGAAGCCAGCGCCTATTTTGCCGCCCAGACCGCAGCGGAGGTCATTACATATGGTATCGACAAGGCTGCTAATGTCCGGGCCTCGCAAATATCGATCACCGCCAAAGGAACTTTTTTCCACGTGGAGACGTTTAAGGGTGAGACGGATATTTCGCTTCGCATGGTCGGCAAGTTCAACGTCTATAATGCGCTTGCGGCTATTACGGCTGCGCTGCTGGAGGATGTGCCGCTTGCGGACATCAAGGCCAGTCTGGAGTCGGTTGCCGGCGTGGACGGCCGTGTCGAATCGGTGGATGCCGGGCAGGATTTCGCGGTAATCGTTGACTATGCGCATACGCCGGACGGTCTGGAGAATGTGCTGAAGGCGGTATGTGAATTCGCTGCGGGCAAGGTGCTTACTGTCTTCGGCTGCGGCGGGGACCGCGATACGACCAAACGGCCGCTCATGGGCAAAATAGCTGCGAAATACAGCGACCATGTGCTAGTCACCTCCGACAACCCGCGGACGGAGGAACCGCTGCAGATTCTGGCTGATATTGAGGCGGGCCTGCGTGAGGATGGCGTGGCGCGTGAGCGCTATGAGATGATTCCGGACCGGAGGGAAGCCATCACAAAAGCTATTGAAATGGCAAGCCCCGGCGATGTAGTATTGATTGCGGGGAAAGGTCATGAGACCTATCAGCTGATCAAGGGAGTCGTTCATGACTTCGATGACCGCATCGTTGCCAAAGAAGTGATAAGGGGCCGAAGCTATTGATTATTAGAACATTGCATAACGTCGCGGAAATGTGCGGAGGAGAGCTGTCCTCGTCCGAAGCTAAGGATATAGAGATTAAGGGAGTCGTAACCGACTCGCGCAAAATATCGCAGGACTGCCTGTTCGTCCCGCTCGTTGGAGAGAACTTCGACGGCCATCACTATGCGGCCGCTTCGCTGGCGGCAGGAGCTGCCGCTACCCTCTGGCAGAGGGATAAGGGGCCTGCACCCGCAGGCGGCGGGGTTATTCTGGTAGAGGACACTTTAGCGGCACTTCAGAAGCTGTCCTCCGCCTATTTGGCCGAGGTGGCCCCCCAGGTGGTTGCCGTAACGGGAAGCAACGGCAAGACGACGACCAAGGATATGATTACGGCATTGCTGGAAGTGCAGTACAAGGTACACAAGACCCAAGGGAACTTCAACAATCATATCGGCCTGCCGCTTACGATTCTCTCCATGGACAGCGATGTTGAGATCGCTGTGCTGGAGATGGGCATGAGCTCACGGGGAGAGATCGCCCTGCTGTCTCTGCTCGCTTCTCCTGACGTAGCGGTAATTACCAATGTCGGCGAATCCCATCTGCTTCAGCTTGGCTCCCGCAAGGAGATTGCCAGAGCTAAGCTGGAGATTGTGGACGGACTTCAGCCGGGCGGGCTGCTGATCTATAACGGGGATGAGCCGCTGCTTGCCGAGGTTCTGGCAGAGCCAGGCTTCCGCACGCCTGAAGGGCTGCTAACCTTCCGCTTCGGGCAGTCGGATGACAATGATGATTATCCGACCGGCCTGATGACCCACAGCGGGGGAATGACCTTCACCTCGCTGCAGCATGGGGAGCGTGCCTTCACCCTTCCGCTGCCGGGGCAGCATAATGTAATTAATGCGCTCGCTGCGCTTGCAGTGGCGCGTCATTATAAGGTGACCGATGAGAATATGGCAGAAGGACTAAGCGGCCTCAAGCTGACCGGTATGCGGATTGAGGTTATTCAGGCGGCAAGCGGGCTGGTGCTCTTGAATGATGCCTATAATGCCAGCCCTACGTCCATGAGAGCGGCGATTGATGTGCTGCAGTCCATGAAATGCAGCGGCCGCAGAATCGCGGTGCTGGGGGACATGCTGGAACTCGGGCCGGAGGAGCTTCAGTTCCACCGGCAGATCGGCAGCTATCTCGACCCGGAGCTGACGGATGATGTATTCACCTTCGGGCCGCTGTCGGCGCAGCTTGCGGCGGCGGCCTCGGAGCGGTTCGAGGCCGGGCATATCTATGCTTTTACAGATAAAGAAGCCTTGATCAATGCCTTGACTGCGATGTGCGGCAATGATGATGTTGTGTTGTTCAAAGCATCCAGAGGGATGCGGCTGGAAGAAGTGCTCCACCGCTTGAAAGAACATTCTGAAGCGAATGCTAACTAAGGAGGGGTGTACCCATGGATTATCAATTACTTCTGCTGACTATTGCTGTGTCCTTTATCCTTGCGGTCATTGCCGCTCCGCTGATCATACCGCTGCTGCGCCGGCTTAAGCTGGGACAGCAGGTTCGTGACGACGGGCCCCAGACTCATTTGAAAAAGGCGGGAACCCCTACCATGGGCGGCGTAATTATCATGGTCGCGTTCACGCTGTCTTTTCTGAAATTCTCGGTCATTAATTCGGATTTCTATGTACTGCTGGCCGCTACACTGGGTTATGGACTCATTGGATTCCTGGATGATTATATCAAAATTGTGTTCAAGCGCTCCCTCGGCCTTACGGCGCGCCAGAAGCTGCTGGGCCAGCTGCTGGTCGGTGTCGTGCTCAGCGTCCTGCTGATCTCGGCCGGGCATAGTACGAATATCAGCGTTCCGGGAACCTCCTTCAGCTTCGACTGGGGCCCCTGGTTCTATTATCCGTTCATTGTGCTGATGATGATGGCGGTCACGAATGCCGTTAACTTCACGGACGGTGTGGATGGTCTGTTATCAGGCGTAAGCGCAATTGCGCTCGCTGCCTTCGCGGTGGTAGCGATGCAGGCAACCTCGATTGCCGCTGGTGTCTGTGCCGCTGCGATGATTGGCGCAGTGCTTGGCTTTCTCGTATTCAATGCCCATCCTGCCAAGGTGTTCATGGGCGATTTTGGCTCCTTCGGGATCGGCGGGGCGATTGGCGCGATTGCTATTGTCACCAAGACCGAGCTGCTCTTTGTGGTGATTGGCGGAGTCTTCGTGGTTGAAATGCTGTCCGTAATTATTCAGGTCGCTTCGTTTAAGACGCGCGGCAAACGGGTATTCAGAATGAGCCCGATCCATCATCACTTTGAGCTGGGCGGCTGGTCGGAGTGGCGTGTAGTCGTCTCCTTCTGGGCGGTGGGCCTCGTGCTGGCGGCAGCTGGACTATATCTCATCAAGGGGTTGTAACGAATGAAACATCCGGATCTGTACCGTGGTCAAGAGGTGGTCGTCCTGGGGCTCGCCAAAAGCGGCGTCCAGGTGGCCAAGGTGCTGCATGAACACGGCGCTGTGGTGACGGTCAATGATAAAAAGGAAAGAGATCAGAGTCCCGAAGCTTCCGAACTGGAATCTTTGGGAATTTCTGTTCTATGCGGCGGGCATCCGGAGAACCTGATCCACGAGGGTGTGCAGCTGGTTGTGAAGAATCCGGGGATTCCTTATTCGGTCGCTCCGGTGCAGCAGGCGCTGGAGCTGGGAATTGAGGTGGTGACCGAGGTAGAGGTAGCTTATCATCTCTGCGCTGCCCCGATGATCGGCATCACCGGTTCCAACGGCAAGACCACTACAACGACCTGGGTGGGTCATATGCTGGAGGCAGCAGGGATGCGCCCCATTGTGGCCGGGAACATAGGAACGCCGCTCTCACAGGCCGCACAGGAGGCTGACGCGGACAACTGGATGGTGGTCGAGCTAAGCAGCTTCCAGCTGAAGGGCACGGAAGCGTTCCGGCCCAAGATTGCTGCCTTGCTGAATGTCGCTGAGACCCACCTGGACTACCATGGAGGCATGGAGGATTATGTAGCCTCCAAATCCAAGCTGTTCGCCAATCAGGGACCGGAGGACACCGCTGTGCTGAACTGGGATGATCCGGTCTGCCGCGAGCTGGTGCCCTATCTGAAGGCGGAAATTATGCCCTTCTCCATGAACGAGGAGCTGGTGCAGGGTATCTTCGTCCGCCCGTCCTATGTGGCGGATAGGGTTGATGAACTGAAGCGCGTTATTATCTACCGCGATTCCAGCGGAAGCGAGACCGAAATAGCCGCTGTCGATTCTATCGGACTTCCCGGCCGCTTCAATGTAGGGAATGCGCTGGCTGCCTGCGGCATTGCCATTGCCGCAGGGGCGGACCCGGCGGTGCTGGGTCCGGTGCTGGCTTCCTTCCGCGGGGTGGAGCACAGGCTGGAGTATGTAGCAGACAAGGCAGGGGCCGCCTATTACAACAATTCCAAGGCTACCAATTCCAAAGCGACCTCCATGGCACTGGACTCCTTCCGGAAGCCGGTCATTCTTATCGCCGGAGGCCTGGACCGCGGCTCGGATTATATGGAGCTGCTGCCTGTCCTGGGGGGGAATGTCAAAGCGCTGATAGCGCTTGGGCAGACCCGGGACAAGCTGGCGTCTGTAGCCCGGCAGGCAGGAGTAAAGACGGTCATCTCCGTCGATAATGGGGAGAGTGCCGCTGCCGTGCTGGAGCAGGCTGTGCGGGAGGCTTCCACCCTGGCGGAAGCGGGGGATGTGGTTCTCCTGTCCCCTGCCTGCGCGAGTTGGGATATGTTTACCTCCTATGAGGAGCGCGGGCGTATTTTTAAAGAGGCGGTGCATAACCTTTAAGTAGGGGGGTGGATAAGCCCCTACTACGGATGCAAGAGGTGTGCTCCTGATGAACAAATCCCGTCATGCGCCCGATATCTGGCTGCTGCTTCCGATACTGGCTTTACTGGCTATCGGTATGGTAATGGTATACAGTGCCGGGTCCGTTCTGGGCTTCCGCAATTATGGCGATTCGTTTTATTTTGTCAAAAGACAAATGCTGTTCGCAGGCCTGGGCCTCATCGCGATGTTCATTACGGCGAACACCGATTACCTGGTGCTGAAGAGATTCGCCCGGCCGCTCCTGCTCATGTGCTTCGCCCTGCTGGTGCTGGTGCTGATTCCAGGCATCGGAGTGGTTCGCGGAGGTGCGCGCAGCTGGCTCGGCATCAGCTCCTTCGGCATTCAGCCCTCGGAATTCATGAAAATGGGAATGATCCTCTTCCTGGCCAAGTGGCTTGGAACCGAGGAGTACGACATCTCCAGCTTCATGCGCGGGCTGCTTCCGCCGCTGGCGCTGATCGGCTCCGCGTTCGCATTGATTATGCTTCAGCCGGATCTCGGCACAGGCACTGTCATGTTCGGCGCGGCTATGATGATGGTCTTCACAGCGGGGGCGCGGATGAAGCATCTGCTTTCCCTCGGTGCGCTGGGGCTGGCCGGGTTCGCCGGACTCATTGCCGCTGCGCCTTACCGGCTGCAGCGGATCACCGCCTTCCTGGACCCGTGGTCCGATCCGCTGGGCGCGGGTTATCAGATCATTCAGTCGCTCTACGCGGTGGGTCCCGGCGGGCTGGGCGGACTGGGCTTCGGGATGAGCCGGCAAAAATACAGCTATGTCCCGGAGCCGCAGACTGATTTTATTTTCTCCATATTGGCCGAGGAGCTGGGATTCATCGGGGGGCTGGCTGTGCTGCTGCTGTTCCTGCTGCTGATCTGGCGCGGAATGAAGGTAGCCATGAGCCTGCCGGACCGCTTCGGCAGCTATCTTGCCGTAGGAATCGTCTGTATGGTGGCGGTTCAGGTCGTCATCAACATCGGTGTGGTAATCGGCCTGATTCCGGTAACCGGCATCACGCTTCCGCTCATCAGCTATGGCGGCTCTTCGCTCACCCTGATGCTCACAGCTCTTGGCATTCTGCTTAATTTATCCCGTTATGCGAGGTGAAAGACATGCGTATTGTACTTAGCGGCGGCGGCACAGGAGGACATATCTATCCTGCCGTAGCCGTAGCCAGACAACTGGAATCCGAAGATGCGGATTCTGTCTTCCTGTATATAGGAGGCAAGCGAGGTCTGGAGAGCAAGCTGGTTCCCCAGGAGAATCTGCCTTTCCAGTCCATTGATATTACAGGCTTCCGCCGCAAGCTGTCGATGGATAATGTGAAGACGGTCATGCGGTTCCTGAAGGGGGTAAAAGCCTCCAAAGCTATGTTGCGCGAGTTCAAGCCTGATGTGGTTGTCGGCACCGGGGGTTATGTCTGCGGACCTGTGGTGTATGCAGCCTCCCGGCTAGGCATCCCGACGCTGATCCATGAACAGAACGCGATTCCGGGACTGACCAACCGCTTTCTCAGCCGGTATGCCAGCACGGTCGCGGTGAGCTTTGAAGGCACAGAGCCGGCTTTTCCCGGGGCCAAGAATGTAATCTATACAGGCAATCCCCGGGCCACTACGGTCATGACGGCTAATCCGCAACGCGGCTTCGCTTCACTCGGTATCCCCGAAGGAAGCACGGTGGTACTGGTTGTGGGAGGAAGCGGGGGAGCCAAGGCGATTAACCGTGCCATGATTGAAATGGCACCCTTTGTGGGTAAGGGTAATGGTGTTCACTATGTGTATGTCACCGGAGAGTCTTACTTCGAGGATACCCGCAAAGCAGTACGCGAGCAGCTGGGCGGTATTCCGAACTGGCTGCATGTCCTCCCTTACATTCACAATATGCCTGAGGTGCTGGCCTGCACTTCCCTGATCGTGAACCGGGCAGGCGCCTCTTTTCTCGCAGAGATTACCGCGCTTGGCATACCCTCTGTCCTCATTCCGTCTCCCAATGTAACGAACAATCATCAGGAAGCCAACGCCAGAGCGCTGGAAGGTGAAGGTGCGGCAGTGGTACTGCTGGAGAAGGACTTAAGCGGCGAGGCACTGTTCACAGCGGTTCAGAAGATCATCGGAGCGGATACGCTGCGTCACAGCATGTCGGAGGCCTCTAGACGCCTCGGTAAAAGAGATTCCGCCTCCTTGGTTGTCAGCGAGCTCCGCAGGCTGGCTGCAGGACGGGGACGCTAGAATCCGGGCTGACATTGTCACACACACGGAGCTCCGAACATAGGATGATCCTATAATCGTGACAATCACCCAGAGCGCTTCTTGATGTCTGAGATTCGGAAACGGAGTTCGTTCCGGCCGATTCTGCAGGACCGTGGTGCAGGAAGTGCTTACGGTGGGTGAGCGGTAATCTCGGAGGTGATACATTGGACAAATTGGTGATTGAGGGCGGAAACCCCCTGTCAGGCACCATACGTATCCATGGAGCAAAAAATGCGGCACTGCCGATTCTGGCAGCCAGCCTGCTGGCCGAAGGAGTTCACTCACTGCATAATGTGCCGAAGCTGCTGGACATCGAAACGATGCTGCATATTCTGCAGCGGCTGGGCTGCAGGACAGTACATGAAGAGGAGACGGTCACCGTCGATACGTCCTTTCTCCTGACCTCTCATGTTCCGGAGGACCTGATGCGGCAGATGAGATCCTCCATATTCCTGATGGGCCCGCTTTTGGCCAAGTTCGGGGAAGTGACGATCTATCAGCCGGGGGGCTGTGCCATCGGGGAGCGCAAGATCGACCTCCACCTGCAGGGCCTGAAGCTGCTCGGGGCAGAGATTGAGGAGACGGGCGGCCGGATCTGCTGCCGGGCTGCTAGCTTGAGAGGCTGTGATATCCATCTGGATTATCCCAGCGTGGGCGCCACGGAGAATATCATGATGGCCGCCGCCATGGCCGAGGGCACGACCACCGTCTCCGGGGCAGCGAGAGAGCCGGAAATCCAGGACCTGCAGAACTTCCTCAATGCGATGGGGGCACAGATTATCGGCGCAGGGACGGATACGATCACCATTCAGGGTGTCCGCAAGCTCCATGCCTGCAGCTATGAGGTGATCCCCGACCGGATTGTTGCCGGAACCGTGATGATCGCCGCCGCCGCCACGCGGGGCAATGTGACGCTGACACACACCAATGCAGGACATTTGACCTCCCTGATCCACATCCTGAGGCGCGCCGGTGTTCAAATTACAGTGTGCAATGATATAATTAATATCAGCTGTATGGGACGTCCCCGTGCGGTTGAGCGAATTGTTACCTCTCCGTATCCGTCCTTTCCTACGGACCTGCAGTCTCAGGTTATGGTTCTATTGTCCCTGGCGGAAGGATTCAGTGTGATTAAAGAAACGGTCTTCGAAGGGCGCTTCAAGCATGTGGAGGAGATGGCCCGGATGGGAGCCGATATCTCCATTGATCTGAACAGGGCATTCATACGCGGCGTTAAGAGGTTGTATGGGGCAACGGTTGAGGCTACTGACCTGCGGGCAGGAGCAGCCCTTGTAATCGCCGGGCTGGCTGCTCAGGGAACGACTATTGTAGAGCAGGCGCATCATATTGACCGGGGATATGACGGCATCGAATTATTGTTTCAAAAGCTGGGGGCGCGCATTAGCCGCAAGGTGCCGGTGCCTGACCCGCTGGATTTGGCCAATTAAAGCTCCCTGTCTCCTTCGGCGTAGCCGTGAGGAAGGAGACAGGGCCTTATTACGGAGATATGAGAATGCCAAAAACGCGAATACCTCTTTTGAAAGAGGACAAGCCTAGCAAGAGAAAAAACCGTAAAATCATCATCATCCTGGCACTGCTGTTTACTGCGCTGCTGGCTGTAATCTTCTTCCGTTCGTCGATCAGCAAGATTACAGCCATTGAAATGCAGGGGGATAAATATACGTCCCGTGAGCAGCTGCTGGCTGCAAGCGGCCTGAAGATCGGAGGACAGTTCTTCGCAGTCTCCGGAGATTCCGTGGGGGAGGCACTGGAGAAGCTGAATACGGTTCAGGAGGCGCAGGTCAGCAAGAAGTTCCCCGGTGTGGTTACGATCACTGTGAAGGAGTACCCGGCGGTTGCTTATGAACTGGACCAGGCAGGCGTGCTGGAGGCTATTCTGTCAAGCGGAGCCGCCGTCTCTGTGACGGATACCGGAATTGCTGTAGAGAAGCCGATATTGACTAACTGGAAGGCTGACGATCCTTATAAGACCAAGCTGTGCCAGGCGCTGGCCGGCATTCCGAATGAGCTGACCAGTGATATATCGGAGATTGTACCTTCTCCGACG
The DNA here is from genome assembly GCF_037975325.1 of Paenibacillus sp. FSL P2-0136. NCBI lineage: Bacteria > Bacillati > Bacillota > Bacilli > Caryophanales > Paenibacillaceae > Paenibacillus > Paenibacillus sp. FSL P2-0136. The sequence goes on along the minus strand of NZ_CP150244.1, from coordinate 5,239,093 downwards.
TTATCTTTTCCTGACCGGATCAAGCTCTACACACGTTCACGCTTTGAGGTCATAACGGCCATTTCACTGCTGAAGGATAAAGTAGGCTATTTGAATCAGGTGATTCAGACGGAGGAGCCGGGACTGATCAAAATGCTGGAGGCTGATTCCTATGTTCCCTTCCATTCTGAAGCTGGGGACACCGGAGAAGACGCAGATGCACAAGAGTAAATAGTCCCTACTAATAGAGCGGAATAAATGCTACAATCTGTTTTACGGGTAATAAGCAATATCCCTCTTTTTTCTGCGGATTTTTTGAGATGCAATCCAGGATATAGCCGCTGTTCTCTTGTTTTTCTTAAAATATAAGAATGTATAGGTTTCACGCTATTCATTATCCTTCTATTTCTCGCTGAAACGGTATCGTCCTTAAACGGACGACAATGCCGTTTCCACTTGTTTGAATGTCAGGTGCTGATCCCGCTAAGCGGAGAGCGTCTGCCTGCACGTGAATACCTTGTCATATTATTCCTCTCAAAAAATTTGTTGAAAAAAGAGGGAAAGGATTAGGGATGTTGAATATGTACAGAGATGTTTCCCGCGACCGGGATCAAAGACATGTTTATTATGATTATAACAGGAGGTGCCATAGGGCTTGAGCAACAATGACATCATTGTTAGTTTGGACATCGGTACATCCAAAGTTCGGGCAATAATCGGGGAAGTTACTAGTGGAACCTTCAATATTATTGGCGTTGGATCTGCTGATTCGGAAGGGATACGCAAGGGTGCGATTGTAGACATCGATCAGACTGTGCAATCGATCAGGAGTGCCGTAGAGCATGCGGAGCAAATGGTCGGTATTCAAATATCCGAGGTGTATGTCGGCATATCCGGCAATCATATCGGCCTGCAATCCAGCCACGGCGTAGTTGCCGTTCAGAATGAGGACCGTGAGATCGGCGAAGATGACATCGACCGCGTAATCAAGGCAGCGGAGGTTATTGCACTCCCGCCGGAACGCGAGGTCATTGATGTTGTCGCCAAGCAGTATATCGTCGACGGCCTAGAAGGCATTCAGGACCCGCGCGGAATGATTGGCGTCCGCCTGGAAGTGGAGGCCACGATCATTACCGGTGCCAAAACCCCCATACATAATCTGCTCCGCTGCGTGGAGAAATCAGGTCTGAAGGTTAAAGATCTTGTCCTTATGTCTCTCGGGGCTGGCGGATTAGCGCTCTCCAAAGATGAGAAATCGATGGGTGCTGTACTGGTGGATATAGGTGCCGGACAAGCCACGATAGCCGTATATGAAGAAGGTTCCCTTAGTGCAACCTCCACGATTCCGATCGGAGGAGAATTCATAACCAATGATATTGCGTATGGACTTCGGACACTTACCGACCAGGCCGAGAAGGTCAAGCTGAAATACGGCTGTGCCTGGATCGACGATGCCGCTTCGGAGGTCGTCTTCAAGGTCCTGCGTATCGGCAGCAATGTAGAGAAGGAATTCAACCAGGAAGATCTGGCTGCGATTATCGAGCCGAGAGTCCAGGAAATCTTCCACCTGATCCGCCAGGAAGTGAAGCGGCTTGGTTATACGGAGCTCCCGGGAGGTTATATACTTACGGGTGGCACAGTATCGATGCCTGGGGTGCTTAAGGTAGCCCAGAACGAGCTGGCAGCCTCCGTACGGATCGCTGTTCCGGATTATATTGGAGTACGCGACCCCGGCTTCACCGGCGGCGTAGGCATTCTTCATAATGTGGTACGTAACTACCGCGGACGGAGCAGCGGCGGAAGTGCCAACAAGAAGACCGTTAACCGCAGCAAGCAGAGCGCAGCGCCGGTTCAGGATTCTTCCAAGAAGCCGGGTCTGGTGGAACGACTAAAGAATATGTTTAGCGAGTTCATATAAGTGTAATCCAGATATACTTGGACTGGCCATCCAAGCACTACTCGAGGGGGAGATGGAAACAATATGTTGGAATTTGATTTTGAAATGGAGAGTTTGGCGCAAATAAAAGTCATCGGCGTCGGCGGCGGCGGAAGCAACGCTGTGAACCGGATGATTGAAAATGGCGTTCAGGGTGTTGAGTTCATCACGGTTAATACAGACGCCCAAGCGCTGCATATGGCCAAATCGGAGCATAAATTACAAATCGGAGATAAATTGACCCGCGGACTTGGCGCAGGAGCGAATCCTGAGGTCGGCAAGAAGGCGGCAGAGGAATCCCGCGATCTGATCTCGAATACGCTGAAGGGCGCGGATATGGTCTTCGTTACCGCAGGCATGGGCGGCGGTACCGGAACAGGCGCAGCGCCTGTCATTGCCGAAATCGCCAGAGAATGCGGAGCATTGACGGTAGGCGTCGTGACCCGCCCGTTCACTTTTGAAGGCAGAAAACGTGCCAACCAGGCAGAGCTTGGAATCGAAGCGCTCAAGGAAAAGGTTGATACGCTGATTGTGATTCCGAATGACCGCCTCCTGGAAATTGTGGATAAGAAGACTCCAATGCTCGAAGCCTTCCGTGAAGCGGACAATGTACTCCGTCAGGCGGTACAAGGCATCTCCGACCTTATTCAGGTTCCCGGCCTGATCAACCTTGACTTTGCCGATGTAAAGACGATTATGACGGAGCGCGGTTCAGCGCTTATGGGCATCGGGATTGCCACCGGCGAGAACCGGGCATCTGAGGCGGCCCGCAAGGCGATTATGAGCCCGCTGCTTGAAACCTCCATCGAAGGTGCGCGCGGCGTCATTATGAATATTACAGGCGGCTCTAACCTCTCCCTGTACGAAGTGAATGAAGCCGCCGAGATTGTTACCTCTGCTTCGGACCCTGAAGTGAATATGATCTTCGGTGCCATTATCGAAGAGAGCATGAAGGACGAGATCAAGGTTACGGTTATTGCGACCGGTTTTGAACACAAGCCTTCTCCCATAGCTCCTGTACGCCGTCCTGCGGCAAACAGCGAACCATCTGCTGATAATAAGAGCAAGAGTGAGAATCTTCGTCCATTCGGGAATCAGACAAGCTCTGATCAGCTGGATATTCCGACCTTCCTGCGCAACCGGACACGCGGCAATAATGATTAAGGGCCATTAATAGCGATTATAGCTTTGACTGTTACGGAAGCACCGTATCACGCAGCTTTGAACTGCGGGGTATGGTGTTTTTTTGCTTTTCAGGCTGTATAATAACGTTAACGGGAGACGATACCATGGAAATGCTGGACCCCCGGGTGGATTTTGTATTTAAGCGGATATTTGCAAGCGAGGGCAACAAGGATGTACTGCTCGCTTTTCTGAACCGGATATTCTTGGATGCGGGCGATCTTCCGCTGGAGGAAGTAGTGCTGCTTAATCCTTATACGGATAAGGATGATCCGCTGGATAAGCAGGCGATATTTGATATATGGGCGAAGACGGTTGACGGCAAGCTAATCAACATCGAGATGCAGCTTTTCAACAAATATGATATTGAGAAACGCACGTTGTATTATTGGAGCAAACGGTATGCCGGCCAGCTTCAGGTCAACGGCAAATATATTGATCTCAAGAAGTGCGTGACGATCAACATTCTGAATTATAAGGTGCTGCCCAATGAACATACCCATAGTGTATTTCATTTGCGGGAGGACAGCAGCGGAGCGCCGCTGACAGACGATATCGAGATTCATTTCCTGGAGCTGCCCAAGTTGAACCAGCCGCTTATACCCGGCGAGGGCGGCCTTGTGAACTGGCTGTTATTTCTAAAAGGGATTGACTACTCTGATTGGGAGGTGCTGCAAATGAACGAGCCAGCCTTGAAGAAGGCGATGGAGACGCTGGAATTTCTGAGCCAGGATTCAGAAGCCCGCCGTAAATATGAGGACCGCCAGAAGTTTCTGATGGACGAAGCCTCGCAGCGGGATGGTGCGCTTAGGGAAGGCTTCGCCAAGGGTACAGCGGCAGGTGAACTAGAAGCCAAACGGGTAATAGCAAAGAATCTCCTGTCTATGGGAATGGATTGTCCTTCAGTGCAGAAGGCAACCGGACTCTCCGAAGAAGAGTTGAAATCTATCAACAATTAAATCCGGCACGTCTGAAGCCAGCCGCTTAAGGCTGGCTTTTGTTGTGCGCTGAAGTTCCTCTCAAGGCCCATAACTCGACAAAAAAACTGCAAGAACGCCCCCCATGTTTAGACAGACTTTGGATGCGGGAGTTTCTATACTAATCTTATCGTCTAAAAAGAGAGCCTGCACCCCGGCCTCCGGATAGATATCCGCTTGCAGGCAGGTGAGAGCGATGGTTGTGTATATTGACTTGATTTTTGCCGCCAATCTGCTGATCGACGGAGTCCTGCTGTGGCTGACAAGCTGGCTGGTGAAGCACAAGGTATCCTGGTGGCGCCTGACTCTCTCAGCGCTGGCGGGTGCACTCTATGTCGTCATGATGTTCGTACCGGAGCTGTCCTTTCTGTATACCTTTCTCGTCAAATTCGGTTTATCGGTTTTGATGATCTGGATAGCCTTTGGATTTAGAAGTCTGCAAAGCTATCTTCGGGCATTTGGGGCGTTTTATATCATTAATTTTGCGGCGGCGGGAGGGATCATAGGCGTTCATTATCTGCTGCAAAGCTCTGGTGACCTCTGGAAGGGCATGATCTTCACCTCATCGGGAGGCCAAGCTTACCGGCTGAAGATCGGGTTCTGGTTCGTGCTTGCCCTGCTTCCGCTGGTGCTGCTGCTCTTCAAGCTGATCCAGTCCTCCCGCCGGCACAGAGAGCAGCTGGATTCCTATATCGGCGAAGTGACGGTGGAGATCGACGGAGTGTCGGTTACCTGCCCCGGACTGCTGGATACCGGGAACCGGCTCAGCGATCCGCTGACGAGGATTCCGGTGATGGTGATGGAAGCCTCGCTGTGGGAGGGCCATTTGCCGGCTTCCTGGAAAGGGAGGCTGACCCAGACGGGTGCAGATACACTTGTACTGGAAACGGACGGGCAGTCGTTCGCCTGGCAGGACAGAGTGCGGCTGGTGCCGTACAGAGGCGTCAACCGCGGGGCATCCTTCATGCTCGCGCTGAAGCCGGATAAGGTGAGGATAGAGCTTGGCGGTGATACCTTTTGCAGCACAAGGGTACTCATCGGGCTGGATGGCGGGACACTGTCGGGAGACGGCGCGTACCGGGCGGTCATACATCCTGACCTGACCCATAAAGAGAGTGCTCCAGAAGCACCGGCTGACAAGGTGATGGGCTAAGTAACCTATAGGAGGAACAATAATGGTCAAATTCAAGCTTGTGCTGCAACTGCAGTATTACCGCATGCTGTTTCTGCTCGGTCTGAAGAGCCAGGAGATTTATTATATCGGGGGAAGTGAAGCGCTGCCGCCGCCGCTGACACGCGAGGAGGAGGAATTTCTGCTCCAGCGGCTCTCCAGCGGGGATGCGGCCGTCCGGGCCATGCTGATTGAGCGCAACCTGCGGCTGGTGGTCTACATCGCCCGGAAATTCGAGAACACCGGCATTAACATCGAGGATCTGGTATCTATTGGCGCGATTGGACTCATTAAGGCGGTCAACACCTTTGATCCGGAGAAAAAAATCAAGCTGGCCACCTACGCCTCGCGCTGCATCGAGAATGAGATTCTGATGTATCTGCGGCGGAACAGTAAGACCAGAAGCGAGGTTTCTTTTGATGAACCGCTGAATATTGACTGGGACGGCAACGAGCTGCTGCTCTCGGATGTGCTGGGCACGGAGAACGATACCATCTACCGGAACATCGAAGAGCAGGTGGACCGTAAGCTGCTGCAGAAGGCGCTGGAGAAGCTCAGCGAGCGGGAACGGCTGATTATGGAGCTGCGGTTCGGACTGCGGGGCGGCGAGGAAAAAACGCAAAAGGATGTGGCCGATCTGCTGGGCATCTCCCAATCCTATATTTCGCGCCTGGAGAAACGAATTATCAAGCGGCTGCGCAAGGAGTTCAACAAGATGGTGTAAGTGATGAAAGCTGAGGAATAAAATGCCGGACCGGGGAGATAATGTACAGTAATGTTTCTCCTTGGGAGGTTAATCATCATGACCCGAAATAAAGTCGAGATTTGCGGTGTGGACACCGCCAAGCTGCCTGTTCTCACGAACGTGGAAATGCGGGCATTGTTCACTTCGCTGCAGCAGCAGGGCGAGCGATCCGCCAGAGAGAAATTGGTAAATGGCAACCTCAGGCTTGTGCTAAGCGTGATTCAAAGGTTCAATAATCGTGGAGAGTTCGTGGATGATTTGTTTCAGGTAGGCTGCATCGGACTCATGAAAGCCATCGATAATTTCGATTTATCGCAGAATGTCAAGTTCTCCACCTATGCGGTGCCGATGATCATCGGAGAGATCCGCCGCTACTTGCGGGATAACAACCCGATCCGGGTATCCCGCTCCCTGCGCGACATTGCCTATAAGGCGCTGCAGGTGCGTGACAGCCTGACGAACCAGAATTCGCGGGAGCCGACGATCTTCGAAATATCTGAAGCGCTCGGCGTTCCGAAGGAGGATGTTGTCTTCGCCCTTGATGCGATTCAGGACCCGGTATCCCTGTTCGAGCCGATCTATCATGACGGCGGGGACCCGATCTATGTGATGGATCAGATCAGTGACGACAAGAATAAGGATGTCTCGTGGATTGAGGAGATTGCACTCCGGGAGGCCATGCAGCGGCTGGGGCAGCGGGAGAAACGCATTCTGTCGATGCGCTTCTTCGAAGGCAAGACCCAGATGGAGGTCGCCGACGAGATTGGCATCTCACAGGCCCAGGTCTCACGGCTTGAGAAATCAGCGATCCAGCAAATGCAAAAGCATGTAAAGTCCTGACCACAATCTATAAATGAGCGGAGGATATTCCGGATGGCGGCAACTAGCGGCTAGCCGGAATATCCTTTTATATGTCCGTGGCGCTGAGGCTCTGGAATACAGTCATGCGGCCAAGCCCTAAGGACATATACTGAAGCTATAGGTCTGAATGTACAGGGGTGGCAGGATGATTGAGGAAACGTCAGCTTCAGGTAAAAAGATGAAAATCTCCGATTTTCAAACCAAAGATGTAATCAATATTGTTGACGGTAAACGGCTGGGCCAGATCAGCGATCTGGAGCTTGATTTGCGTAGAGGTGTCATTGACGCTGTGATTGTCCCGGGGTACACCAGATTCATGGGGCTGTTCGGCGGCGGTGCTGATCTGGTGATTCCGTGGCGGAATATCGTGAAGATCGGTGCGGATGTCGTGCTCGTGAAGCTGGAGGAGCCCCGCATGCCGCAGGGACAGGAAGACCGCGAGATGATGTACCTGGATCGGCCGGACCGCAGTGAACGGCGCACTTATTAATGAGGTGCGTCTTTTTTCTGCGGATATGGGTAAAGTCATAGGAGAATGTTTTCGGGGCCCCCGCAAAGTACCTGAGTAGGCTTCGGAGCGCTGCGCCACTTTGTGGGGCTGAGTGTGTTACACTTAAGCGGAGGTGAAGAGATGGAACCGTTTATGCAAAATGGTACAGCGCCCATGCTGCTGCATCTGGAGCCGTGGCGTGAGCCGTATAGGAGCATTACTGCAGGCTTCACCGGCAGAGCAGGCGGCAGCGGAACGAAGCCCTATGACAGCTTCAATTGTGCTTTTCATGTAGGCGATGATCCGGCGGATGTGCTGGCCAACCGCAGCCTGCTGGCTGCGAGTCTGGGATTCCGGCTGGCCGACTGGACCTGCGGGGAACAGACCCACGGCAAAGAGATCGCAGTCATTACAGAACAGGAACGCGGCCGGGGCAGCCTGGACCGGGCCTCTGCCTTTCAGGCCACTGACGGGCTGCTGACGAATGTGCCCGGGGTGCTGCTGACTTCTTTTTACGCTGATTGTGTGCCGCTGTTCTTCCATGATCCGCTGAACCACGTGGTAGGGCTGGCGCATGCAGGCTGGAAGGGGACCGTGGCGGAAATCGCGGCGGCGATGGTGGAGCGCATGGGACAGACGTACGGGACCCGTCCAGAGGACATACAGGCCGCTATAGGGCCTTCCATCGGAGACTGCTGCTATGAGGTGGATGATTACGTGATGGACCCTGTCCGCCGGCTGGAGGCCAGGCTGAACCTGCCGGATGCGGCGGAAGGCGCACGGGCTGTATATAGACCATCGGAGACAGACAGCAGCAAAATGATGCTGAACTTGAAAGAATTGAATCAACGCATTATGATAAAAGCAGGAATATTGCCGACTCATATCGAATGTACAACTTGGTGTACAAGCTGTAACAGTGATCTGTTCTTTTCGTACCGGAAGGAAAACGGGGTCACTGGGAGAATGACGAGCTGGATCGGAATAAAGGAGAGTTGACATTTTGGCCTCGCTACAAGAAAGAATAGCCACTACCCGGGAACGTGTCGCACGGGCCTGCGCGGCCAGCGGCCGGGATGCCAATGAAGTCAAGCTGATTGCGGTAACGAAATACGTATCGCTGAATACGGTTGCCGCTGTGCTGGAGGCAGGTCTTGAGGAGATCGCCGAGAGCCGCTGGCAGGATGCGGAGCCGAAATGGAATGCGCTTGGACATAAGGGAATCTGGCACTTTATCGGGCATTTGCAGACGAATAAGGTGAAGGACGTTATCGGTAAATTTCAATATATTCACTCTCTGGACCGGCTGTCGCTGGCCAGGGAGCTGCATAAGAAGGCGGAAGCTGCGGGACTTGAAGTGAAGGTGTTCCTGCAGGTGAATATTTCAGGCGAGGATACCAAGTTCGGCCTGGCGCCGGAAGCGGTGGAGGACTTCCTGAGGGAGATCGCCCCGCTTGACCGGGTGAAGGTCATCGGCCTGATGACGATGGCCCCTCACGAGGAAGACCCCGAGGCGACCCGGCCGGTATTCCGCGGACTCCGCGAGCTGCGTGACCACCTGAATCTCCTGGGCTTGACACCTGAGCCAATAGAAGAGCTGTCGATGGGCATGTCGAATGACTTTGAAGTGGCGATACAGGAAGGAGCCACCCGGGTACGCCTGGGAACGGTATTAGTAGGTCATGAGGAGGGAGAATGATGGGCGTGATGAACCGATTTATGAGTTTCTTGGGCTTGCAGGAGGAAGAGGAGATTGTGGAACGGGAGCAAATCTCCCGTGATGAGGATGAATACGAACCCGCCCCTGTAGAAACACGCAAGAATCAGAGGGCCAACGTCGTCAGCATTCATTCCCAAAAAAATGTGAAGGTTGTGCTCTACGAGCCGCGTTCGTATGATGAGGCGCAGGAGATTGCCGACCATCTGCGTTCACACCGCACGGTAGTAATTAACCTGCAGCGGGTGCGCAATGACCAGGCGATGCGGATTATCGATTTTCTCAGCGGAACTGTTTATGCTCTGGGTGGAGGAATATCCAAAATTGGGGGCAATATATTTATGTGCACACCGGACACCGTGGAGATTCAAGGCTCCATTACCGAGATCCTGGGTGACGAGCAAGACTACAATCGAATGAGGTGAGCAGGGTTTGAATGAAATATCTTCAATTATAGACATCCTATTTCAGATTTACTATTACATGATCCTCGTATACATTCTGATGTCCTGGCTGCCGAATCTGCGTGAGAACTTTATCGGTGAGCTGCTGGGCAAGCTGGTGGAGCCGTATCTGGCACCGTTCCGGAGGATTATTCCTCCGCTATTTGGAACGCTGGATATTTCCCCGATTGTCGCGATTATCATGCTGCGCTTTGCCGCAGTCGGGCTTCACTCTATCGTAGCCTCGGTCTTCGGCTAATCCGATGAAGAATGAAATCTACGGGCATTTCCACCCGGATGAGCGGCCGTTTGTGGACAAGGCCTGGGAGTGGGTTACGAATGCCGGAGAGTATCATGAGACGAAGCTGACCGAATTCCTGGACCCCCGTCAGGCCTATATTCTGCAGAGTCTGGTGAACCGCCATCCCGATGTGATTGTGCGTTGGGAGGGCGGTTCTTCGGATGCCGAACGGAAGCGGGGGCTGGTGGCTCCGGATTATCGTGACCTCACAGATGAGGATATGGAGTTAAGCGTGCTGAATGTCACCTCCGGCGAACAGAAATTTCTCTCGCTTATGCATGGGGATTATATGGGGGCAATCCTGGGACTTGGCATCAAAAGAGGCAAGATCGGTGATATTCATGTGCTGGAAGACGGCTGTCACGTAGTGGTGGCTGCTGACATCGCGGATTACCTGTCCATCCATTTGACCGGTGTACACCGGATTAATGTCAGTACCGAGATCCTGCCGTTATCGGGTCTGCGCAGCAGTGAAGTCAAGCTGGAGAAGATGGAGTTCACAGTGGCTTCCCTCCGGCTTGACGGGATTGCAGCGGATGTCACGCGGCTCAGCCGGAGCAAGATTCTGGCCCCGATCAAGGCCGGGCGCGTCCGGGTGAACTGGAAGGTCGAGGAAGATCCGTCCTGTTCGCTGAAGGACGGGGACATGGTCTCTATCCAGGGCTTCGGACGGTTCAAGGTGCTGGAGATCGGCAGCTTGACGAAGAAGGGCCGTTACCGGATTTTGGTAGGCAAATTTGTCTGAAGTCTTTGCAGGATTACAGCTGTGCTTGTCGAAATTGATAATCTCAGGGAAATATGGACATTTAGCAGGCCGTGCGCCGGTAATTGTCTTTCATCTATAATCTTCACCGAAATTTCTAGGAGGTGCACAGCATGCCATTAACACCGCTCGATATACATAACAAGGAATTCTCCCGGAGAATCCGCGGTTATGACGAAGATGAGGTCAATGAATTTCTGGATCAGGTGATTAAGGATTACGAGAGTGTGATCCGGGAGAACAAGGAACTGCACAACCAGCTGTTAACTCTTCAGGAACGCCTGGATCATTTCGTCAATATTGAAGAAAGTCTGTCCAAGACCATTCTTGTAGCCCAGGAGGCTGCGGATGATGTGAAGAACAACTCCAAGAAGGAATCCCAGCTGATCCTCAAGGAAGCGGAGAAGAACGCCGACCGGATTATCAACGAAGCGTTGTCCAAATCCCGCAAGGTGGCGATCGAGACCGAGGAGCTGCGCAAGCAGGCTTCGATCTACCGTACCCGGTTCCGGACGCTGCTGGAAGCCCAGCTGGAGCTGCTGTCCCAGGATGACTGGAATGCGCTGGAGAGTCGTGAGGTTAGTGAGAACGCGCTCTGAGCAGGTAACCGCTCAGATGCATACAAAAACTCCTTAGTAGAAGTTAATCTTGTTTGCTTAGTGCAAATAAGACTTCTACCAAGGAGTTTTTTTGTATAGCCTTTATACAGTGGCGATTACCTTTCCGGTGATGAGGATAGGGCCTCTTAAGGTGATATCTCCTTGAAGATCCTCCAGGTTAGTAGCAAATACCTGAATCGCATAATATCCTTCGGGAAGATCGGTAAGAATGGTCTGGAACATGGTGGTCATCCGCAGTGGTTCGTCTTCATCGTTCGAGATGGAGGACTGCTGGGCACTGCCGACCAGGATGCCATCTACAAGGACTTCAAGCAGGAGCTTGGGTTGATCGGGCGGAGTAGCAAATACGTTCGTTACCTCCCAGCCAACGGTAGTAGTGAGTTCTACATAATTGCTTGGAGCAGGAGGAATTGCCATACCGAATTCTAATATCAGAGTTGGTGTGGCAGGGACTGGAATCATAATAACTCCGGTGCTTAGATTGGTATGGAAACTTCTTGCATATTCAACTAATGTTTGCGCCATATTTTCACCTCCAATTTGATCATAATCACATCATATGGTTTTCATGGATATTATGCTTGGGGCGACATCCTATTCTTTGGAAAATTGGGAGTTTATAAGGGAGGAATATATTTGAATATTCTATTTATTACCTCAGGTTTCCGGGCCGTCTATTACTTTTTTGAGCAGAGTATAATAGAAGCATTTTCGAAGGCCGGCCATCGTTGTGAATCTTTCACGCTAAAGAGTGGCTTGGATGCGCTAAAGCTTAAGCAGCAGTCCCTGCAGCCGGATCTGATTCTGGTCCTGGCCGGCCTCAAAATCACGACACCTGTGCTGGAATTCATACAACAAACCAAAGGGAAGTCAGCTATATGGCTGACCGAGGACCCTTATTATATGGATTGGACGGTTTCGCTCATCCCTTATTTTGATTACATCTTCACCATCGATCAAGCCGCATTGGAACAGTACAGACAGCTTGGTCATCCCCATGTCAATCATCTGCCACTGGGCACAGATCCCTGCCTGTTTCATCCCTCAGAGGTCTCTGAAGAGTATGAAAGTGATATTTGTTTAGTAGGTGTACCCTACAGTAACCGCATAGAGCTTATCGAATTCTTACTCCAGAGAACCGATTACCGGATTCAAATTGTGGGGAGAGGGTGGGGCAGGTATTACAATGAATGGGTGAAGCAGCCCGGCCAGACTATAGAGCTGGTGAACGCCTGGGTGAAGCCCGAAACAGCCGTGAATTATTATAATGGCGCTAAGATCGTTCTGAATATCCACCGGCCCTCCGCTGAGAAGTACAACCGGAACCGGGCGGGGATCATCGCAACAAGCATCAACAACCGCACTTTCGACGCGGCCAGCTGTGAAGCGTTTCAGCTTACAGACTATAGAAGCGGGCTCAGTCATCAATTTGAGGAAGGAAAACAGGTGGTTTCGTATCAGGATAAGCATGATTTACTGCAGAAGATCCATTACTATATGGCACATGACGATGAGCGCAAGCGGATAGCTGAAGCAGCGAGGCAGCAGGTGCTGGCCGCCCATACTTTTGAACACCGGGTGCATGATTTGTTAATGAACGTGCAAGCTTGATAGACGGATTTACCGGACCTGATTGACGCCTTACAGTTATTCTGTTAGGCGTTTATTCAGGTTGCCCATAGATCCAGAGAAGCATTCTGTCCTCCATTTGAAAATTTAGTCTTCTAACCTATACCGTTTCGAAGAAGGATACATATGATAGCAAGTAAACAGCGAGGGAGGTATTCGATTGCCAAAAGTTACGATCATTATGACCAGCTACAATAAGGCCGCATATGTCGCAAAATCCATTGAATCCATTCTGGATCAGACGCTTACAGATTTTGAATTCTACCTGATGGATGATAACTCGAATGAAGAAACTCTGAAAGTAATTGAGCCCTATCTCAAGGATAAGAGAATCAAATTCTTCAGAAGCGATACAGAAACCCTGCAGCAGAGGGTGGAGAAGGTCAGATATTCCGCGCTGATTAATCAAGCCCTGTATCAAGCAAAGGGAGAGTATATTTCCTATGCTACGGATGACAACTGTTACAGAAATACTAGACTTGAGCAGATGGTGGACTATCTGGAGGAGAACCCCGAGGTCATGATTGCCTACTCTGCATCGCTGGTCAACTACTTGAATGAACACAATGAAGTGACCCGCAGCCAGTTAAGACCGGCCAAAAAAATCGTTTCGGTGGCCCCTTGCGTCATCGATCATTGCTCCATCCTGCACAGAAGCTCCATTCTTCCTGTCATTCATGACAAGTTCGGGTCCTACTGGGATGAGAATCCGGAGTTCTATAGAATTGGCGACGGCCGGTTCTTCTGGCGGCTCAACCAGTTCTGGGACTTCTACCCGGTGGATGAGGTTCTGGATGATAACTATATCACCGAGCTGTCCATTCACTTTCAATTGCAGCACCAGGAGAAGAGCCAGTTCATCCAGATGCTTCCCCCGCAGCGAACCTGCAAGGAGCTGAGAGAAGAGCTGAAATTAATGCAGCAGAAGAAATAAAAAAGCTGCCAAAACCGGTGCATGAAGAAGGAGGAAACAGATTGTCTATCTATCTGTCCAATTACTGGTCGCTCTACAGTGAATTTATCCATGCTGCACAGGAGCTGAAGTACAGGAATATCCCTCTGGCCCTGATGACGAACTTCTATCAGCAAATCAATGATGAGCTTAGAAGCGAGATGGGAAGCAGTGATTTTAAGCTGAAGCTGGAGCATTCCGGTATTCATGAACAGGATCAGATTCAGCCTTTTTTTGAAACGATGGTTGCGCCGCTCTATCAGTCTGTGAAGTCCAATCTGAAGGGCAAAATACTGATTAATTTGGACTATATCAGAATGTCGGAGCAAACGATCAGCGAGCATTTCAGCGGAGATTCGGCCATGATTCTATCCCGCTCCAGAGCGGATGAGCTATTTGGCATCCCCAATGTATACAGCCTGGGCTACAAGCAGGACACCAAAGCTGCTGCGGAAGAGCTGGTCCAGCGGGCGGCAGACCTCTTCGCTAAGGCCGAAGGACATCCTGCGTTCAGCAATGGATTTTTCACCCAGACCTTCCTAAGCCGGATTCCTACCATTGTAGATACTATTGAAATGGTGTTTAATCTCTACAATGACCTGCCGGTAGCCGCTGTAATGGTAGGTACGACAGAAGATGTTGCCAGCCGGACACTTGCCGTCGTTGCAGGGATTAAGGGGATTCCCAGCGTATGTCTGCAGCACGGAATTCTGATGGGAGAGGAAGCATTCATTCCTGTATTCTCCAGCCATGTCGGAATCTATGGGCAATACGAACACGACTGGTATACGAGAAGAGGGCTTGAATCGGAGCGAATTGTGATCACCGGCCACCCGCGTTATGATGATATCTTTACGGCACCGCATACCCCCAAAGATTCGTTCCGGGAGACCTACCAGCTTGACCCTCATAAAGTCACCTTACTAATCGCTACCGGACCAACGCTCGATGAATACAAGATCCGCACCCTGCTTACCCAGTTGGCCTCACATCCGCAATTCCAGTTGATTATTAAGCCCCATCCCTGGGAGCTGTCCAAGAAGCTGATCTCGCTGTATACCGAGTATGAAGAAGAATATAGCAATGTTCATGTGGTTACCGACAGAAAGGCTGATACCCGTGAGCTGATTATGAAATCGGACGCTGTGGTCGCCACCCTCTCCACGGTTGCCCTCGAAGGCCTTTTGTTCGATAAGCCCGTATTTGTCTACAAATTCATTCAGGCCAACCGTGAATATGATTACTATGATGCCCTTGATCCCTATATTCAAAAAGAGCCGGCTGATCTGACCCGAATGGTGGCCCATTATTTCTCCAGCAATAAAGAGAAAGTAAACTACAAGGCTGTGAAGGATAAGTTCTTGCAGCAATCCTATCAGATTGAGCAATCCGGCCGGAGACTTGCCGAATTAATGGACCGCCTGATCCAGGGAAGACCCAAGCTATGAACAGGGGGGAGGAGGAGATGTTCTTTAGGAACAAGAAAATTCTGGTCATTGGCGGAACCGGCACCATCGGGAAAAGCATTGTGAGGCTTATCGCAGAGCAGGAGCCTGAAGTCATCCGGATTCTCAGCAGAGATGAATATAAACAATTTGAGCTGCAGAATGAACTGAACGGAAATCCAAGGCTGCGCTACCTGATTGGCGATGTTCGTAATTATGACCGTGTGCTGGCTGCGATGGAGGGGATAGATTATGTTTTCCATACCGCAGCTATGAAGCATGTATCCTTCTGTGAATATAACCCGTTCGAGGCTGTACTTACGAATATTATCGGCACTCATAACGTGATTCAGGCAGCGAAGCAGCAGAAGGTACGCAAGGTCGTTTTTACAAGTACAGATAAGGCCATTTCGCCGACCAACAACTACGGGGCCACCAAACTGTCTGCTGAGAAGCTGATTTCCTCTGCCGTCACCTCGGGAGCCCCTGGCCAAACGGTGTTCTGCACTGTGCGGTTCGGGAATGTGATGGGCTCCAGAGGGTCTGTCATTCCCTTGTTTGTGAAGCAGGCGAGAGAAGGCAGAGCGATCACCGTAACAGATCTGTCCATGACAAGGTTCATGATGACCCTGGAGCAGGCGACCCGGCTCACCGTTCAGTCCCTGCAGCTGGCGAAGGGTGGTGAGACTTTTATTCTGAAGATGCCGGTGATCAGGCTGAAGGATCTGGCTGAAGTTGTAGCCGAAGAGGCGCCGAAGAAATACGGGACCCGCCCGTCTGCGGTGAAGATTCTGGAGATTGGCCTGAAGCCGGGTGAGAAGAGGTACGAAGAGCTGATGACCCACGAGGAATCCTTAACCGCTTATGAATTAAAGGATGTATACATTGTCCCTTCCCCCTATGCTGCACCGCAGTCCTACCGGGAAGCAAGCAGGCCGAAGCCGGGTACCTACAGCTCCGAAGGAGAGATCCCGCTGACCAAGGAGCAGGTAAGGAAGCTGGCATTGGAACAAAATCTAATCTAGTGGAGGCTACTATGAATATACTCGTAACCGGAGGTACAGGGTTCATCGGCAGATGGGTGGTTGGACGTTTGTTAAAGGATGGACAAAGTGTCTGGGTGATCGATAATCTGGCGAACTCATCCCTGGATAATCTGAAAGAGTATGAGGATAACGAGCATTTGCAGAAGGTGCAGATCATGGACCTCAAGGACAGAGCAGCCTTGAAGGAGCTTTTCCGCGAGACCTCCTTCGAGTTGTGCTACCACCTGGCGGCAAGCATAAACGTGCAAGACAGCATTGATGATCCTGAAACCACGTTCAATAATGATACGCTGGCCACCTTCTATCTGCTCGAGGAATGCCGCAAGCAGCAGGTGAAGATGGTCTTCATGAGTACCTGCATGGTCTATGCCAGAGCTACGGATGAGCAGGGAATTGACGAGCAATCCCCCATCAAGCCAGCCTCGCCTTACGCCGGTGCCAAGATTGCAGCGGAGAATATGGTCCTGTCCTATTTCTACGCTTATGATCTGCCGGTGGTCGTTGTAAGACCGTTCAACACCTATGGTCCCTATCAGAAAACCGGGGGCGAAGGCGGCGTCGTGGCGATCTTCATTCACAGCAAATTAAAAGGCGAGCCGCTGAATATCTACGGAGACGGCACCCAATCACGGGATCTATTATACGTGGGGGACTGTGCAGATTTCGTGGTGGAGGCGGGCTACAGCGATAAGTTGCATGGAGAAATTGTCAATGCAGGCACGGGTGAGGATATCACCGTCAATCAATTGGCCGAGCTTATTGCAGACGGGCAGGCCCCCATCCATCACGTTCCGCATATTCACCCGCAGAGTGAGATCCAGAAGCTGTTATGCAATTACAATAAGGCGGAGAAGCAATTGTCCTGGACGCCTAAGGTTACCATTCAAGAGGGCATCCGGCGGACAGAGCAATGGATTCTTGAGACCTTTCACCGAAAGGAGCCGAACCAGTCATGAGAAAAAGCAAACTGGCCATTGACGGCGGGAAGCCTGTACGTGCCCACTACTTGCCGTATGGGAGACAGATGATCGATGACGAGGATATTGAGTCCGTGGTCAAGGTGCTGCAAAGTGATTACTTGACCAGCGGGCCGGCCATTGAGCAATTTGAAGCGGAGATCGCAGCGTTTACTGGGGCAAAATATGCAGTGGCCTTCTCCAGCGGAACTGCGGCACTGCACGGGGCCTGTTATGCCGCCGGGATCGGCGAAGGGGACGAGGTGATTACGACTCCCATGACGTTTGCCGCCACGGCGAACTGTGTGCTGTATCAGGGGGGCGTACCGGTATTCGCCGATATCGATCCGCGGACGTATAACCTTGATCCGCAGCGGATCAGGGAGAGAATTACCGCAAGAACGAAAGCGATTATCCCGGTTCACTTCACTGGCCAGCCGGCGCAGCTTGATGAGATTCTGCAGATTGCCCGGGAGCATAATCTGATCGTGATCGAAGATGCCGCCCATGCGCTTGGTGCAAGATATAAGAATACAAGCATTGGGGCTATCGGGGACATGACCATGTTCAGCTTCCATCCTGTAAAGCATATAACAACGGGAGAAGGCGGAATGATTACGACCAATAACCCGGTGTATTATGAGAAGCTGCTGCAGTTCCGCACCCACGGCATCACCAGGGATGAGCGCAAGTTAAGGGAGAACCACGGACCCTGGTATTATGAGATGCAATTCCTCGGGTACAATTACCGGATTACAGATATACAGACCTCACTCGGCATCTCCCAGCTGCGCAGAATCGGGGGCTTCATCGAGAAGCGCAAGCAGCTTGCAGCCTTGTATCTGCAAGAGCTGAGCGGGACTGAAGAGCTTATTCTGCCGCATCAGCTTCCGGAGGCGGAGTCGAGCTGGCACCTGTTCATTGTCAGACTTCAGCTATCGAAGCTGAAGGCCACCCGCAAGACGGTCTTTCAGGCGCTGCAAAAGGAAAACATCGGAGTAAACGTCCATTACATTCCCGCCTATCTCCATCCGTACTACGAAAGCTTGGGGTTCCGGAAGGGAATCTGTCCGGTTGCTGAAAGCTGCTACGAGGAATTCATTACACTCCCGTTATATGCGGGCATGGACCCCGAAGATGTGATGGATGTGGTCGCCGCGGTCAAGAAGGTGATCCGCCACTACTCCAAGTGAAAATAGAGAAGGGAGTGATTAATGTGGCCAAAGTGAAGGTGATTGCCGAGATTGCCAATGCCCATATGGGCGACCCCGGCCGGCTGCGGGAGCTGATCCTCGCAGCCGCACGCAGCGGCGCTGATGGGGTGAAATTTCAATGGTTCCATTACGACAGCCTAGCGGTGCCGGATTTCATCCATTATCAGACGTATATCGATTTGTTCATCGGCAAGCAGCAATGGGCGGAGGCGGTACAGCTTGCCAAGGCTGCGGGGCTGGAGGTCTGGGTAGATCTCTATGATGAATGGGGTGTCGGGCTTCTCGCGGAGCTTGAATCGCAGGTAGACGGCTTGAAATTACCCACAACCGTCTTACAGTCGCTCCCCTTGATAGAAGCCCTGCACAGGTTCGATAAGCCGTTACTCATCGGTGTAAGCGGCTGGCTGGAGGAAGAGATGGATTCCCAATTAGCCTACATCCGGGGTCATTTCAAAGGTCCCATCGTGCTGATGCACGGCTTCCAGGGCTATCCGACCCGGACGGAGGATTCCAATCTGAGCCGGATCGCCCATATTAAGCAAACCTATCAGCTGGAGGTGGGCTTCGCGGACCATGAGGATGCTGATCATGAAATGGCGGTCGATCTTCCGGTCTATGCCTATCTGCTGGGGGCCAGTGTCATTGAGAAGCATATCACCCTGAACCGTGCGGAGAAGGGCATTGACTATTATTCCGCGCTGGAGCCGGAGGAATTTGGGCGGATGGTGGATAAGCTGCGCCGGGCAGAGTGTGTACTGGGCAGCCTCGAAATTAAGGAATCGGAAAGAAGGTATCTGGAGGATTCCTCTCTGAAGATCGTCTCCCGTACGGAGCTGCGCCCGGGTGAAATGATCACGCCTGCAAATATATGCTATAAGCGTTCCTCTATGCCGGATGCCCTCATGGCGCGCAATGCTTCGGTGCAATTCCCTGTGATTGCAACGGCAGCAATACCAGCGAACACACCCATCACGCCCGGGAAGGTAAAAGCACCCAAAATCTGCATCGCCGTCATCTGTAGATTGAAATCTACCCGGCTCCGCCGCAAGGCGCTGCGCGAGATTCACGGCATTCCAGCCATCGAGAGATGCCTGATGAATTGTCTGGCTGTGCCGGGCGGCTATGAGGTGGTGCTGGCCACCTCGGATCTGCCGGACGACCAGCCCCTTACAACGTTCACCCTGAACCATCAGGTGAAGGTGGTAACCGGCGACCCGGACAATGTGGCTGCCAGAATGCTGAGCGTGGCTGAAGCGGCCCAGGCAGATATTGTAGTCCGGGTCACCGGCGACAATCCGGCGATCTCCCCGGAGATGCTTCAGTTGCTGATAGACCGGCATCTGGCAAGCGGTGCGGACTTTACCTACGCCAAGGAGTCGACCATGGGGACGGTGGGGGATGTGTTTACCGTTGAAGCGCTGAGCAGGCTGCTGCACTATTCCAATCCGCTTACGCATGCAGAGTATCTTTCCTTTTACTTTTTCAACAACCCGACGCTCTTCAAGATCAATGCTGTGGATCTTCCTGCGGAGTGGGTGCATCCCGAGTGGCGGTTAACCATGGATGAGCTTCAGGATCTGGAGCTGTTCGAGGCGATCTACCAGGCACTGGATGTGGGGGCAAGACCGCTGTACTTCGAAGAATTGAAGGCATTCCTGCAGGGCCACCCTGAGATGGCTGAGCGCAACAGGGGCATTCAGGTGAAATGGCGGGATGATACGGAGCTGGTCAAGGAGCTGAATGAAGCAACCACCCTGAAGAAGAGACCCTAACGTTAGCGAGGCTTCGGAAGATGATGAATAAAGCCAGGTTTGTGCTGGGTACAGCCCAGTTAGGCGGAAATTACGGGATTGCGAATGCAGCTGTCAATTTCTCTGTGCATCAGAGGAATGAGCTGCTCCAATATGCCCTCTCTTCGGGGATCGGTTATTTGGATACCGCACCGGGATACGGGGACAGCGAGTCTATCATCGGAGATTGCCTGGAAGGTGCAGATCCGCAGAGCCGGCCGCAGATTGTGACGAAGCTCCCTTCCGTCCAGCGGTTAGGAGTGCACACGGAGGAAGCGCGGAGGAGGTTCGTCACCTCTTCCGTCCGTTCTTCCCTGAACCAGCTGAAGTGCTCTGCGCTGGATGTCTGTCTCTTGCATGATCCGCTGGACCTGACTTACCAGGGCGGCGAAATTCTGCGAATGCTGCAGGAGCTGAAGCAGCAGCAGCTGATCCGCAGAATCGGCGTATCGGTGTATGATGCGGAGGATATTGCGAATTTTATGCGCGTGGAGGGGCTGGACAGCATTCAAATTCCGCTGAATATACTGGACCAGAGGTGGCTGGCGAATGGAATGCTGGAGCGGCTCGCCCGGAGGGGAACAGAAATCTTCGTCCGCAGTGTCTATCTGCAAGGCCTGCTGCTGATGGCACCGGAGCAGCTTCCGGCGGGGCTGAAGCAAGCGGAGCAGCCGTTGTTACGATTAATCAGATACAGCGAGGAAACCGGGATACCGGTTAAAGAGCTGTGCTTCCTCTATGTGAGGGATCTTCCGGGGATATCCGGGATCGTGATTGGTTGCGAGACGGTGGAACAGGTGCAGGAGAACCTGCGGATGATGGCATTGCCCCCTCTAAGCCGGGCAGTGAGGCAGAAGCTTGGTGAATCCTTTACGGATATTCCTGTAGAGATCATTGACCCCAGGAGGTGGAAGTAACCGGATGCGTACTCTTCAAGAATTATTCAATCTTCAAGGCCGGACAGCGGTTGTGACCGGAGGGGCTGGTTATCTGGGCACAGCTATAGCAGAGGGGCTGGCTGAGGCTGGCGCGTCAGTCTATCTGGTAAGCTCAAGTGGTCAGCGCTGCAAGGAGACCGCTGAGGCGATCGCCCGCACCACCGGAGCAGCCTGCTTCGGCAAGGCAATGGATATCCGGGATGAAGCATCAGTCAGAGCATGTATTCAGAGCATCGCCGAAGCGGCCGGAAGCATCGATATCCTGGTGAATAATGCCGCGTTCAGCTCAGCGGCCAAGCTGGCCGTCATGAGTGAAGAACAGTGGCTGGCCGGGCTGGACGGGACGATCAACGGAACCTTCAGATGTGTCAAGTCCGTCCTGCCCTATATGGTCGAACAAAAAGGAGGCTCCATCATTAACGTCTCCTCGATGTATGGGCTGGTCTCGCCGAACCCGGAGGTCTACGGAGAGAGCGGGATGGATAATCCCGCCAATTACGGGGCCGGTAAAGCGGCGATTGGCCAGTTTACCCGTTACATTGCCTGCCACTTCGGGCAACATGGAATCAGAGCGAATACGGTATCGCCTGGGCCTTTTCCAAATGCAGCGGTTCAAGCCGACCCGCAGTTCATCCGGCAGCTGGAGAGGAAGAATCCGCTGGGTAGGATCGGCACTCCTGAAGATTTGAAGGGAGTCATGGTATTCCTGGCTTCTGCCGCTTCAAGCTATGTTACAGGTGAGAATATCTCTGTTGACGGAGGCTGGACCGCATGGTAAGCACAGCAGCTAATCCAATGAATATATGGATCCGGGCCGATTCCTCGTATTCTATGGGCACGGGCCATATCATGCGCTGCCTGACACTTGCGGGAGGGCTTGCCGCCAAGGGCGGGAAGGTCTCGTTCATTTGCCGCGAGCTGCCAGGGAATCTGGCCGACTATATCAGGGGCCAGGGCTATGCGGTGGAGCTGCTGCCGCCGCCGGATGATCCGTCGTACGCCGCATTCTGGCTTCAGGTGGATTGGCGGACCGATGCCTTGCAGACAGTTCAGCGGCTGGAGGGAGCTGCTCCTATAGATTGCCTCATTGTTGACCATTACGGGATTGATAAGCGGTGGGAAGCATGGGTACAGGGAAAAGCGAAGAAGATCGTGGCCATCGACGATTTGGCGGACCGCCCGCATGAGTGTGATCTGCTGCTGGACCCCAATCCATCCGCTGCCCGGGACCGCTACCAGGCGCTGCTTCCCGCCTACTGCATGAAATTGACAGGCACCTGCTATACGCTGCTGCGGCCGGAATTCCGCGCGGCTAAGCTGGGGCTGGCTGAACGGGACGGAGGCATAAACCGGGTTCTGGTGTTTTTTGGCGGCACAGATCCTACGGGTGAGACCCTCAAAGCCTTACAGGCCCTGCAAAGTCCCGCCTTCGCTAACCTGCAGCTGGATGTCGTAGTAGGCGGAATGAACTGCCGCAAGAATGACATCGCAGCGTTATGTGACTCGATGCCACAGGCCAGCTTCCATTGTCAGATTGATTACATGGCAGACTTGATGCAGAAGGCAGACCTCTCCATCGGAGCAGGCGGAAGTACGACCTGGGAGCGCTGTTACTTGGGCCTGCCTTCACTGTGTATTATTACGGCGGATAATCAGCGGGAGATCACGGCCTTGGTTCATGCGCAGGGGGCTGCACTTTGCCTGGGGAAGAGTAATGAGGTGACCGCTCAAGCCATTGAGCAGGGGCTTAAGGCTATGCTGGCCGACCCGTCCAAGGTACAGGCCATGTCTAAGCAGGCGCTCCGCCTGATGGGCGAGGATAAATGGAATGAGGTCATAGACAGGATTATGGGAGGGGACTATGGCAGACCTAAGGGACTACAGGCTTGAGAAGCTGGGCCAAGAGCATAGCCGGCTCATATGGGAATGGCGCAATGCCGATCACATCAGGCCTTATATGAATCATGACGGGATCATTGCGCTGGAAGAGCATCTTAACTGGATGCATGCTATAGGGGAGGATACCAGCCGGGTGGTCCGAATCTGTTACTATCTGGACACACCGGCAGGCTTCGTGCAGTTCTCACAGATTGACAGGGTCCATAAGACCTGTGAATGGGGCTTTTATATAGGGGACAAGAGCTGTCCCCCCGGCTCCGGCACCATGATGGGAATCTTGGCGCTGGAGCATATTTTCCAGGTGGAGCAGCTAAATAAGGTGTGCGCGCAAATCCTGGATTTCAATCAGCGGAGCTTGTCCTATCACCGCAAGCTAGGCTTCATAGAGGAAGGCAGGCTAGGCAGGCAACGGATCAGAAATCATCAGCCTGTGGATGTGGTCTTGATGGCCCTGTTCCGGGAGCAATGGGAGAAGCACAGTCTACGGCTGACAGAGGAGGCAACGACAGGCCATGAAGGAAATCAGGATCGGTAACCGCACCATCGGCAGCGGGCATCCGCCTTTTGTCATCGCGGAGATGTCCGGTAATCATAATAAGTCCCTGGACCGCGCGCTCGACATCGTTAAGGCCGCCGCCCGGGCTGGCGCACATGCGTTCAAAATCCAGACCTATACGCCGGACACCATGACGCTTAATCTGCAGAATAAGGATTTCATGATTGGGGATTCGAACGGACTGTGGAAGGGAAAATCGCTGTATGAGTTGTATGCTGAGGCGTATACACCATGGGAGTGGCATGAGCCTATCTTTGCTTCGTGCAGGGCGCTCGGGATGATTCCGTTCAGTACCCCGTTCGATGAGTCCTCGCTCGAATTCCTGGAGACCCTCGGTGTCGACTGCTACAAGATTGCTTCTTTCGAAAATAATGATATTCCCTTATTGCGGAAGGTGGCCTCCAAAGGGAAGCCGATGATTATATCCACCGGGATGGCCTCGCTTGGCGATATTGAACAGGCTGTCCACACCATTACCGGGGCAGGCTGCCAGGAATATATACTGCTCAAATGCACCAGCAGCTATCCGGCTTCGCCCGGGAATACCAACCTCAATACCATTCCGTATCTCCGCGACATCTTCCGTGCTCAGGTGGGCCTGTCCGACCATACCCTGGGCGTAGGGGCCGCTGTGGCAAGCGTGGCGCTGGGCAGTACGGTGATCGAAAAGCATTTCACCCTGAACCGTGCGGAAGGCGGGGTGGATGCTGCATTCTCCCTGGAGCCGGCAGAATTCGCTTCCCTAGTCCGGGAGACGGATACGGCCTGGAGGGCACTCGGGGGTATCTCCATCGGTCCCACCCCCGAAGAAGAGAAATCCCTGCAATTCAGACGGTCTGTCTATACCTCCAAGGACATCAAGGCCGGAGACCTGCTCACTGCGGATAACATCAAAGTCATCCGCCCCGGCTACGGCCTTGCGCCCAAATACTATGATCTGCTCCTCGGCAAACGCCTCAGAACCGATCTGCCCGTCGGCACCCCGCTGAGCTGGGACCTGCTGTTGTAATCCGCCTTGACAATTGGGGAGAAAACGTCTATAACTAGAACATATCTGTATCCATTGAATCTAAATTCGATGACGGGACAAGTACGATAAGGTAACGTTCTCCAGAGAGTCGGTGCTTGCTGCGAGCCGATCGTTCACGCCTTACCCGAAGATCCTCCCCTAGAAGCTAAGCTGAAGCGTGTATACGTGCGTAGGCTCCGCCGTCTGCCGGACGTTATCCCGGACCCGCCAGGTTGTCTATTGCCTGCGGACTGAGATTGTACTGAATCCACACCCTTAGGATGTGCGTGCAGTACAAATTAGGGTGGTATCGCGAGCGCTGTCTCGCCCCTTTGGGGGCGGGGCGGCGCCTTTTTGTGTGGTGGGCATCCCCCTAAATCGTCAGAGATCCCCCTAAATCCCCCTTCCAAGGGGGACCCCAAGGGCTGGCCGCCCTCTGGACACCCGCAGGCAAGTGCTTATCGAGGTTGGAGAGGCGTCCGCGGAAGGGGGGGGATTTGTTCGGCGTAGGACTGGCCCTTCTTAGGCTGCCCTATCGGGTACGCCTGCGGGGCCTCAACTGCGCCCCGAGCAAGGGGCCAAGAGCCCCCGGCAAGAACCCCAGGCACAGCGCGGACGGGAGTAACGACTGAGGAGCCCTTATTCTGGAAGAAAGCTACTATTAGGGCAAGTAAAGGACCCCACAGCCCTTATTACCGGAAAATTCGCTTCTAGATGGTTCTTAGCAGGACAATAAGGTCGACTGGGTCCGTTAGCTCGCCAAAAGTGCTGTTTTCTTGAATATAACGGCTCTGCGGTCCGCTAGGACTGACCTACTCGGTTGGTGTGGCTTCTTTTCATCCAACCTTCAGTGGGCCTGGATTAAAGATTCATGCTGCATTAGTGCAGGTGCAGTTAAGGCCCCGCAGGCGTACCCGTAGGGCAGCCTAAGAAGGGCCGAGGACTCCGCCGAAGTAATCCTTCCCGTCCACTGAGCCTGCTCCTCGCACGATGCACTTATTTCGGGTGTCCAGAGGGCAGCGCCCTTGGGGCCCTCCCTTGGCGAAGGGAGGGTTTGGGAGGGATCGAAAATCTTTAAAATCTCGCAACGGTTTACGCTTGCAAGCTTTAAAATCTTTTAAGAAGAAGAAGGCTCGGATGTAATCCGATACAGTTTAAGACTAAACGAAGGGATTGACCATCATGCATAAGGTAGACGTCAAAGAAAAAGCCCGGGCAAGAGATGTCCGGATCTTGAAAAAGTGGAGTGAGGAGGACACATTCCGCCGCTCGATGGAGAACCGCGAGGGACGCCCGAACTATGTGTTCTATGAAGGGCCGCCGACCGCGAACGGGGTGCCGCATATCGGGCACGTGCTGGGCCGGGTCATCAAGGATTTTATCGGCCGCTATCAGACCATGAAGGGCTTCCGCGTCATCCGCAAAGCGGGCTGGGATACGCACGGCCTGCCGGTAGAGCTCGGGGTGCAGAAGAAGCTCGGCATCTCCGGCAAGCAGGATATCGAAGAATATGGTGTGGAGAAGTTCATCAAGGAATGTAAGGAAAGTGTATTCGGCTATGAGAAGCAGTGGCGCGAGTTCACGGAAGCGATCGGCTACTGGACAGATCTGGATCATCCGTATGTAACGCTGGACAATACGTATATCGAGAGCGTGTGGAACATCCTGGCTACGGTTCATGAAAAAGGCCTGATGTACCGGGGTCACCGCGTTAGCCCGTACTGCCCGAGCTGCCAGACGACCCTCAGCTCCCATGAAGTAGCCCAGGGGTATAAGACCGTTAAGGATCTGAGTGCCACCGCCAAGTTCAAGCTGGACGGCAGCGGCGACTATGTGCTGGCCTGGACGACTACGCCTTGGACGCTTCCGGCGCACATGGCGCTGGCGATGAATCCGGCTATGGAATATGTGCGTGCGCAGCAGGAAGACGGCGTGTATGTACTGGCTAAGAATCTGGTGGACGAAGTATTGAAGGGCGAGTACACCATCCTGTCTACACACACAGGCGCTGACTTTATCGGCCAGAGCTACACACCGCCGTTCGGTTATATCAAGGCAGAGAAGCATAATGTGATTGTCGGAGCCTCTTTTGTAACGGACTCCAGCGGTACCGGGATCGTACATATGGCTCCGGCTCACGGGGAAGACGACTATAAGAGCTGCCGCGAGAATGGGATCAGCTTCGTGAATGTAGTGGATGCTTCCGGGAAATACACGGATGTAGTGAGTGATTTTGCCGGACGGTTCGTGAAGGACTGTGACCTTGATATCGTGAAGGTGCTGTCTGAACGCGGCCTGCTCTACCACAAAGAGAAATACGAGCACAGCTATCCGTTCTGCTGGCGCTGCGACACCCCGCTGCTCTATTACGCAACAGACAGCTGGTTCATCCAGACGACAGCAATCAAGGATCAGCTGATTGCCAACAATAACAGTGTGGACTGGTACCCGGACCATGTGCGCGAAGGCCGCTTCGGCAAGTTCCTGGAGGAGCTGGTGGACTGGAATATCAGCCGTAACCGCTACTGGGGTACACCGCTTAACGTATGGGTCTGCCAGGATACCGGCAAGGAATTCGCACCGCACAGCATCGCCGAGCTGAGAGCGATGGCCATCGGCGAGGTCGCTGAGGATATCGAGCTGCATAAGCCGTATGTGGATAATATCCAGCTGCGCAGCCCGTTCAGCGAAGGCGGCGTCATGGTCCGCACCCCGGAAGTGATCGACGTCTGGTTCGACAGCGGCTCGATGCCGTTCGCCCAGAGTCATTACCCGTTCGAGAATCAAGACCGGTTCGAGGACCAGTATCCGGCAGATATGATCTGCGAAGGGATCGACCAGACGCGCGGCTGGTTCTACAGCCTGCTGGCAGTATCGACCCTGTTCACAGGGAAGGCGCCGTACAAGGCGGTTATCGCCCATGGCCATATTTTCGATGAGAACGGCCAGAAGATGTCCAAATCCAAAGGCAATGTCATCGACCCTTGGGAGATCATGAACGAATACGGAACGGATGCCTTCCGCTGGGCCATTCTGTCTGACAGTGCGCCGTGGAACAACAAGCGGTTCTCGCGCGGTCTGGTCGGGGAGACGAAGTCCAAGGTAGTGGACACTCTGGTGAACACGCATGCCTTCCTTACGCTGTATGCCGGAATCGACGGCTATGATCCTGCGGATCATCCGTTCAAGGTGTCAGAGCATAAGCTAGACCGCTGGATTCTGTCCCGCCTGAACAGCCTGATCGTGCTGGTGGATAAAGGGCTGGCCGTGAACGACTTCGTGAATACCTCCAAGGCTATTGAGAACTTCGTGGATGAGCTGAGCAACTGGTACATCCGCCGTTCCCGTGACCGGTTCTGGGGCAGCGGGCTGGGCGAAGAGAAGCTGGATGCTTACCGCACCCTTACGCATGTCCTGCTGACCACTGCCAAGCTGATGGCTCCATTCACCCCGATGCTGTCCGAGGATATCTTCACGAACCTGGGCGGCGGAGAGAGTGTGCATCTGGCAGACTATCCGGCAGCGGATGAGAACCTGATCGACCTTGCTCTGGAAAAAGATATGGAGTATGCCCGCGGCATCGTCGAGCTGGCCCGTAACGTCCGCAACGAGAGCGGCATCAAGACCCGCCAGCCGTTGTCCGAGCTGATTGCCTCCACTCCGGACGACTTCAACGTGGCGGATTATGAAGAGCTGATCAAAGAAGAGATCAACGTCAAGAATATCGTCATCGAGCACAGCGACAGCGGCTTCGTAGACTTCACCCTGAAGCTGAACCTGAAGGTGGCAGGTAAGAAATACGGCAAGAGCGTTGGCTTCCTGCAGGGCTTCCTCAAAGCGATGGATAGTGACGCTACCCGCAAAGCAGTGCAAGAAGGCGTTATCGCCATTGTGTCACCGGACGGAGAAGAGCTGCAGATTACGTCCGAGGAGCTGCTGGTTGAGAAGCAGGCCAAACCAGGCTTTGCCTCCGCTTCCGGCTATGGACTGACAGTGGCCTTGAACACGGAAATCACGCCGGAGCTGGTACAGGAAGGCTGGGTACGCGAAGTCGTACGTGCGGTGCAGGATTACCGCAAACGTCTGGATCTGCCGATCGACAAGCGGGTTGCGTTGACCCTGCATGTCGATGACGAGCTGAAGGCGGCGGTGACCGCATTCGAGCATGTGCTGCGTGAGAATGTACTAGTGACTACGGTTGATTTTGACGGAGATTATACCTATGAGACCGTGGATGCCGGCGGCAAGAGCATCGGTATTCATATCGGCGCTTAACTCCGGAGCGGCCGCGCATTTCCTGCATTACTTGTCCATGTATGGCATATACTAGCCGCAAAGGAAAAGTTTCCACGGGTTAGAATGCAAATGACGAGCCCTGTGCTTGAAGAGAGAATTCTCTTTGACCGGGCTCGTTTGTTTTGCGGCTTATAGACAACAGGAGGTGCAGGGGCATGGGCGGATCGAACAACGGGAAGATTCCTGCGGAGCAGCCGAAGCAGCCGGAAGGGCCGGGAAGAATTTCGATCAGAACCACGGACAGAGGGAATAACAGGGAGGAAGCACAGCATGAGCAGCAGCCCACGCATTCTGGAGCAGGCCAACCATCGGGCAAGACAGATCCGGGCGCAGAATATCCTGAGAAAAGTCAGCCAGCTGCTTCTTCCGATCCTAAGCCTACAGTGACTGTCACAGCAGCCGTCGATCCGGCCGATCTTCCCCCGGAAGAGAAGCTGAACGCCCTGTACCGGATAACCACGAGTCTGGCTCAACAGATGGAGAAGTCACGAATCTCGGAATATACCGAGCTGCTGCATTCCCCGTTCCGGCTGATCTGGCTGAACATTCTCTCCGGAACGGCCAGGGGGCTGGGGATTGCGCTCGGGTTCACTTTTTTTGCAGCGACGATTATTTATGTGCTTCAGGTGCTGGGTGCGCTGAATCTGCCGATCATCGGCGATTATATCGCAGACATTGTACGGATTGTCCAGCATCAGCTGGAGCTGAAGACGTTCTGAGCGGCGCTGAACCTGAAATAACCCCACAATGGTGGGGTTTTGCGATTAGTAGGAAGTGAAGCAGGGTTCCAAGACAAGCACAGGGATAGTTGTAAAATGTACACCTAAATGCAGCAAAATAGCCTGTTTTAAACGGATAACTGTAATCTGTACAACTAAATTTGCCTAAAGAGACCCGAACTTAGAGTACAAGGCTTTTTAAATGTACGGAATGCAACTAAACGGGATATCGCGTATGAATCAGATGTTTTAGTTGTACAAAGTGCAATTAAGCCTCTCCAACTCTCTCATCGGATCATTCCCAGCTTTGCTACTTCCGTTCTTTTCGAGTCGGGTCAAGCAGGTAGTCGCCTTCCTCGTCGTCCATGTAATGACGGTAGCTGTTGCCCTTGATAATCATCAGATGATTGCCCGAAATGTCGGTGGCCACGAAATTCTCCCAGGGCTCCACGAAGCCCTCGGTTTCGTCCGCTTCGATCTCCATATCATTGTAGGAGCCGATGTTGTTCCCTTCTCCCATGGCCGGTGAATCCGAGTTGCCCCAGCTCTCCACGATCTGCCAGGCATCCTCGCCATCGAAGCCGTTCTGGTCGTCCCGCTCATCCAGACTGGTGCGGCCAAACGGCGGAGACAGCAGCTCTTCCTCGGCCGGACGGGTGAATGGAGCACTCTGGCGGGGAGCATGCTCTTTCGTGTAGCGGGTGGAGGGAAGGGCGGCCAGGCGCTCATAAGGAATCGGTTCGCCGCTGGCGATGCAGATGCCGTAGGTTCCTTCGTCCATCGCCCGCAGGGCGGATTCAATATCGTCCAGCTCATGCTCATCGCGCTCCAGCAGGGAGATATCCATGGAACGGTTATACAGCTCTGTGGCAGCATCGCCGGGATGGTTATCGATTTCGGACAGCTCGCCGGTGTTGTCCCGCATAGCCTCCTGCAGTCCGTATTGTCCGCTATTGCTTAGCCTGTGCTTGATATCCTCCTGCTGCTGCAGGAGAGCAGTACGCAGCCCGGAGAGCTGCTGTGGTGTCAGATGGCTCATTGCTGTGAGCTCCTTTCGGTAGCTAATCGCTGAAACGGTACCGTCCTTTAAAAGGATGGCAAAGCCGGTTCCGCTTGTACGGATAGCTTGGCCTCCGGGGCCCTTTTTTAGCGATGGCAAATAGTGCCCTGCCTTAACCGGCTTACCTGGTCATGCAATAGACGGGTTCTTGAGGCCTGTGCTACAATATACAAGTCTTTATACAGTATTCGTACCGCGTAGCCGCGGGAAAAATAAGAACGGAGTGACAACTTCTGTGGTGTACTTTCTGATTGCGCTAATTGTATTTCTGATTGACCAGGGTACCAAATATCTGATTGCCACCCGGCTGGAGCTCGCAGAGCAAATTCCGGTAATCAAGGATTTCTTCATTATTACGTCACACCGCAATCGTGGAGCCGCCTTCGGAATTCTGGAGGGGCAGCAGTGGTTCTTCATTGTGATTACAGTAATCGTTGTATGCGGAATCGTCTGGTACCTGAACAAGGCCCGCAAGACCCGCAAGCTGCTGCCTACCGCGCTGGCGCTTGTCCTTGGCGGAGCGATCGGCAACTTCCTGGACCGGATTCTTAACGGTGAGGTTGTGGATTTCCTCATGTTCAATTTCGGAAGCTATACGTTCCCGATCTTCAACGTGGCCGATTCCTGTATCGTGGTCGGGGTGGGTCTGATTATTCTGGACACGCTGCTGGAAGTGAAGGGCGAACAGGAAGTCACCGAGGTGAAGGAATCACAGGAAGTCAAAGAAGGGAATGAATGATTTGAACAAAGACGTCACAGAGCTGGCGGATTCAGGCGCCCTCGAGGAAGAAAGAGACGTCACCGAATGGATCGTTGCCGAGGGCAATGCGCGGGAGCGGATTGATAAATACGTTACAGAGGCCTTGGAAGACGAGATCTCGCGCTCTCAGGTTCAGCTATGGATCGGCAGCGGCCATGTTGTGGTAAACGGCTCGCCGATCAAAGCGAACTACAAGCTGAATGAAGGCGATAAGGTAACCGTTACGGTGCCGGAACCCGAGGTTACGGACCTGATCGCACAGGATATTCCAATTGAAGTGGCTTATGAAGACAGTGATGTGATTGTGGTGAACAAGGCGCGCGGCATGGTCGTGCATCCGGCAGTAGGGCATCCCTCCGGCACTCTGGTCAATGCGCTGATGTATCACTGCAAGGATCTGTCGGGTATTAACGGCGAGATTCGTCCAGGCATTGTCCACCGGATCGACAAGGATACCTCTGGTCTGATTATGGCGGCCAAAAATGACGCCAGTCATGCTTCGCTGTCCGCCCAGCTTAAGGAGCACAGCGTGACCCGCCGCTATATCGCAGTGGTGCACGGCAATCTGTCTCATGACAAGGGAACCGTAGATGCTCCAATCGGCCGTGATCCGCATGACCGCAAGCTGTATACCGTAACCGAGAAGAACAGCAAGCGCTCCGTGACGCATTTTACCGTGCTGGAGCGGTTCGGTGACTGCACACTGCTGGAGCTTCAGCTTGAGACAGGACGCACGCACCAGATCCGTGTTCACATGAAATTCATCGGCCATCCGCTGGTGGGTGATCCGGTCTACGGGCGCAGCAAGGGAACTACTATGAACGGACAAGCCCTTCATGCAGCGGTACTCGGTTTTGTACATCCTTCTACAGGCGAGTACAAGGAGTTCAGCGCACCGATTCCGGCGGATATGGAAGAGCTTCTATTTACGTTGCGCAGCAGATAAGTACAAATCAATAGATTATAAATCCATGGTACACAGGCCGGATTTGCGTCATATTAAGAGCATAGCTTCACAATATAGGCCCAGGAGATGAATAGAAGATTATGAGCATTGAACAATATCAGGCGACATTCATTCAGACGAATTTTGCAGACCGCATCGGCGGCGAAGGATACGGCAAGGACACCTCCATCTACAAATTTGAGAAAATCAAACGCGCCAAAGCTTCGGCGAAGCAGGATTTTCCGAACACTGAACTGATCGACATGGGCGTCGGTGAGCCGGACGAAATGGCAGATGAAGGCATTGTGTCCAGACTTGCGCTGGAAGCGGCTAAGGAAGAGAACCGCGGTTACTCCGATAACGGTATTCCTGAATTTAAGGCGGCTGCGGCTGTGTATCTTAAGGAAGTTTTTCAGGTGGACGGAATTGACCCTGTAACGGAAATCGTGCATTCCATCGGTTCGAAGCCTGCGCTGGCTATGCTGCCATCCGTATTCATTAATCCGGGCGATATCACGATCATGACCATTCCGGGTTATCCGGTACTGGGCACCCATACCAAGTATCTGGGAGGACAAGTCTACTCTGTGGAGCTGAAGAAGGAGAACAACTTCCTGCCTGATCTGAGCTCCATTCCTGAAGAGGTTGCCCGTAAGGCGAAGCTGCTCTACCTCAACTATCCGAACAACCCTACCGGCGCAAGCGCCACCCCTGAATTCTTCAGCGAAGTAGTGGCCTGGGCCAAAAAATATGATGTAGTCGTCATCCATGACGCACCTTATGCTGCACTAACGTATGACGGCGTGAAGCCGCTGAGCTTCCTGTCCGTGCCTGGTGCCAAGGATGTTGGCGTTGAGCTGCATTCCCTGTCCAAGTCCTACAACATGACCGGCTGGAGAATCGGCTTCGTGGCCGGCAACCCGCTGATCGTGAAGGCGTTCAGTGATGTGAAGGACAACAATGATTCCGGCCAGTTCATCGCCATTCAAAAAGCTGCCGCTTACGGCCTCTCTCGTCCTGAGATTACCGAAGCGATTGCCGCCAAATACTCCCGCCGCCACAACATGCTGGTGGATGCGCTGAACAGCCTGGGCTTCAAGGCCGAGAAGCCGAAGGGCTCCTTCTTCCTCTATGTAGCCGCACCTAAGGGCGTCAAGGGCGGACGCCGCTTCGAATCCGGCGAGGATTTCTCACAGTTCCTGATCCGCGAGAAGCTCATCTCCACCGTGCCTTGGGATGATGCCGGCGCGTTCGTGCGTTTCTCCGTGACCTTCGTGGCCAAGGGTGAGGAAGAGGAGAAGCGTGTCATCTCCGAAATCCAAAGACGTCTGAGCGACGTTGAATTTGAATTTTAAGTTTTGGTTTGAATGGGAGCCGCTGCGGAGAAATCTGCGGCGGTTTTTATTTAAATATAAGCGAGGATTTATATGTTGCACACGATAACTTATCCTTCTATTTCTCGCTGAAACGGTACCGTCCTTTAAAAGGACGGCAATGCCGTTTCCACTTGGTCGCCGTCTATATACTATGGTGATCGCCCGACCTGTCCCGGCCACCCGCCCCAATTTGTTGCACAAATTGCAACCTCGCACCGCTCAAACCAAGCCCGGACACGCAAATCCTGCACTTTTTACAACATTCCATTCGGTTATGATGAATCTTTGGCATGAATCCTGCAAAAACTGCAACAATTGGCCCAGCAGCTTAGTTAAGCGGAAGAATTCCTGCATAATGTGCAACATTAGGGGAATAGTGCCGCCTGTCTAACCCTTCCGGTAAGCAACCCGATGGAAAGCATTAATGTAACGAAACAGCGCTTCGCCGTCATCCGGCACATTCCCCGGTTCACCCAGTGGCAGCATCATGGCCTGATAAGGCTCCGGTACCATTCGATATTGATGCACATAAGAGGTCAGGACGAACCCGTTCCGCTCCCAGAAATGAATACGTTCCTTATGCGACGCTGTAGCCCCCGATTCTGCTTCGATGATGAATCCCCGGATGCCGTGTTCCTGCACAGCCCAAGCTTTGATCTGCTCCAGCATCCAGGTCCCCGTTCCCTCTCCGCGCAATGCCTTATCCACCGCCAGGTAATCGATAATCAGGATCTTGTCCGCAGCTTGTCCCACAATACCCGTAACAGACATCGCGACAACCACCCCTTTATGCATCCCCGCATGTAAGTAACCAATCCCCCGGTTCAGCATACTGCGCAGTATCCCCTTAGTCTTAGCCCCGCTCGGAAAAGCCCCATGGTAGACCTGCTCCATCCGCCCCCACCACGCTTCATCCCATTCTTCTATAGTAATAAACTCCATGTTCATGATTGTATTCGCCTCCAGCTTCATTCCAGTTTTATCATAACAGAGCAGGGGCTGGAACGAAATCAGGGTAGAATGTATGTGTAAAAAAATGGTATAATAGCAGAACTAAATGATCAGACTCTTGGGCTATTGGATTTTGTATGAGATTATATTTCCATTAGGAGAGAGAAGATGAAAACAACACCCGCACAAGCTGAAACCCGTAAGAAAGCTGATATTGCTGAAGGCAGTACCGGTTATATTGATGAACAATTGCTGCCTCAGCAGCTGATCGAAGGCGGGGGGCCTTTTCGGCGAGTTGATCTATCCAGCCTTCCCGGAGCCGTGAAATATATAGGATACATGATTGTCTACGGTATCCCCGTGTTGTTACTAAGTTTGATTGTGGCGGTCACTTTTTTTAAATGAGCCGGCATATTCCCGCTGATGCGGTGGCTTGTGCCATTAGTGCAATTCCTGTATTCCGCAGTCGTGTAATCCGCACTATCAGCGCAGCGCCATAGTGCCCCTTCTGCCTGCCCCTCCCCCAAGGGGGATGGCAAGTCCTTGTCCCTTGCACCGTTTAGGTGGAAGCGGCGGAGGGGATTTTGGAACTGCAGGAGCGGAGCGTCCGCCTTTATGTTTGGATTTCTACCGCTGCTGCGGTAATAATCAGGAAATCCAAACATAACAGCGGCCGAAAGTCCAAAATCACCGCAGCTGCGCACTTCACCTAAATGTAGCCTGCTCCCGCCGCTCCCCCTCACCACGTCCACGAATATAATTTGACATCCCCCCATCCATCTGTCATAATTCCCTATAGTTGAATAGCGCCTTTAATTCAGTCCCGTGAGGCTGGCAAGGTAACGTGAATCGAGGTTCGCGTCATGAAAGAAGAAATCCGTAGGAGTACGGAGGGTCTTTTTATGCGCGCGGACACGCCATCTTTTTGAATCTGCGGATTTCACTCCTTGCCTGCTTTGGGCAAGGAGTTTTTTAGTTTATCCGGGGAACCTGAACAGGCGATCAAGCAGGGGGATGGCAAAGAGGATGGTTACTGAAAAAAATGTCATTATGGACGAAACGGCGATTCGCCGGGCACTGTCACGCATTGCACATGAGATTTTGGAGAAAAACAAGGGTATCGAGAATTGCCTGCTGGTCGGCATCCGGACCCGGGGGATCTACCTGGCTCAGCGGATCGCGGAGCGCATTAAGGAAATTGAGGGCGTAGACATCCCTTACGGGGAGCTGGACATTACCCATTACCGCGATGACCGCGAAGGCGGCGGGAACAACCGGGAAGCGATGGACAAGACGGTTGTCAACAGCAACCTGATCCTGCCTCCGGGCACCAGCGGCACCCGGGACAAGAAAGTGATCCTGTTCGACGATGTACTGTACACCGGAAGAACCATCCGCGCGGCAATGGATGCGCTGATGGATTGCGGACGGCCCCGGATGATCCAGCTGGCGGTACTGGCTGACCGCGGCCACCGGGAGCTGCCGATCCGCCCCGACTATATCGGCAAGAACGTACCCACCTCCAGGCATGAGCAGATTGAAGTGTCCCTGAGCGAATACGACGGCAAGGACGAGGTGTACATTATTTCAAACCGGGAGGAACGATAACAATGATGACGGCAACTAAGGTGAAGGAACGCAGTCTGCTGGGGATGAAGGAGCTGGCGGAGTCGGAGATTACCCAGCTGTTAGACAGAACAGCCTACTGGGATAATCAGAGCGAGAAGCTCACGCCGGTGCTGAGAGCACATTTTGTTGCCAATATGTTCTTCGAGAATAGTACGAGAACCCGCTTTTCCTTCGAAATGGCCGAGAAACGCCTGGGTGTGCAAGTACTGAACTTCACGGCTGCGGCCTCCAGTGTCGAGAAGGGCGAGTCCATCTACGACACAGTGCGCACACTAGAGTCGATGGGCATCGATGCCGGAGTGGTCCGGCTGAAGCCAGCCGGGGTACTGCAGCAGCTTGCCGAGAAGGTAGGCGTTCCGCTGATCAATGCCGGGGACGGCAACAACGAGCATCCGACGCAGGCGCTGCTGGACCTGTACACGATGCGCAAGCATTTTGGCGGATTGAAGGGCCTGAAGGTCTCGATTATCGGGGATATTATGCACAGCCGGGTAGCGCGGTCCAATCTCTGGGCACTCACCAAAATGGGGGCAAGCGTGCAGTTCTGCGCACCGGCAAATATGCAGGCTCCTGAGCTTGCGGCCTACGCTCCATATGTGTCTATGGAAGAAGCGCTGAAAGCGGATGTGGTCATGATGCTGAGGGTGCAGCTGGAGCGGCATGCTTCGGGCATTATTTTATCGGCCGAGCAGTACCGGGAGCACTTTGGGCTGACCGAGGAACGGGCATCGAGGCTGGACCCGGCAACGATTATCATGCACCCGGCGCCGGTCAACCGCAATGTGGAGATCGACGATGCGGTGGTGGAGAGCAGCCAGTCCCGGATTTTCCCGCAGATGGCGAACGGAGTGCCGGTACGGATGGCTGTCATGGAGCGGGCGCTGCAGTAGCAGAAAAAAACCTCACATAAGCGTATTAATAAATATACACAAAGATGAATTTTTATTATATAATAACTACAGAGCTTACGGCTGCGGCCGGAAGGCACAAAGGAGAATCCTAACCGTGATCATCAAAAATGCCAGTGTACTGAACGAAGAAGGCGTGCTGGAGCGCAAGCATATTGTTGTGCAGGACGGAGTTATCTCGAAGATTCAGGATGCTGCCGAGGCGGTAGAAGAAGCCGGAGAGATCGTTGAAGCGGAAGGTAAGCTGCTGATTCCGGGACTGATCGATATGCATGTGCACTTACGTGAACCGGGGTTCGAGCATAAGGAAACGATTGAGACCGGTGCACGTTCGGCAGCCAAAGGCGGATTCACAACGATTGCCTGCATGCCGAATACACGCCCGGTAACTGACAGTGCAGAGATCGTACAGCTCGTGAAGGACAAGGCACGTGAAGCAGGGCTTGTGAAGGTGCTGCCTTATGCGGCCATTACCAAGAATGAGCTGGGACGCGAGCTGACGGATTTTGCGGCACTGAAGGAAGCGGGAGCGATCGGCTTCACCGATGACGGCGTAGGCGTACAGAGCGCGCAGATGATGAAGGATGCAATGAAGCTGGCGAAGGGACTGGATATGCCGGTGATTGCCCACTGTGAGGATAACTCGCTGGTGGAAGGAGCGCCGGTAGCCGAAGGCACTTTTGCCGACAAGCATGGCCTGAAGGGAATTCCGAACGAGTCGGAAGCCATTCATGTAGGCCGTGACATTCTGCTGTCTGAAACAACGGGTGTTCACTATCATGTGTGCCATGTCAGCACCGAGCAATCGGTCCGGCTGATCCGCCAGGCGAAGCAAATCGGCATTAAGGTGACCGCCGAGGTGTGCCCGCATCATCTGCTGCTCTCGGAGGAGGATATTCCGGGCATGGACGCCAATTGGAAAATGAACCCGCCGCTGCGCTCGCGCCGTGACGTTGAGGCCTGCATTGAAGGGCTGCTGGACGGCACGCTGGATATCATCGTGACCGACCATGCCCCGCACAGCGAGGAAGAGAAAGCCAAAGGCATGCAGCTTGCACCGTTTGGCATCGTCGGCTTTGAGACGGCGTTCCCGCTGCTGTATACCGCTTTTGTGGCCACAGGCAAATGGGATCTGTCCCTGCTGGTGCAGCGGATGACCGCTGATCCGGCCCGGGTGTTCAGACTGAATACAGGCAGCCTTACCGTTGGGGCGCCTGCCGATCTGACCCTGATTGACTTGAATGAAGAGAAGGAAGTAGACCCGGCCACGTTTGCGAGCAAGGGTCGCAATACACCTTTTACCGGATGGAAGCTTAAGGGCTGGCCGGTGAAGACCTGGGTAGACGGCAGAGCCGTATGGAGTGAGGCTTAACAGAAGTAAGCAGTAGCCCATGCAGCCCGGCTGCATGGCTGTGACATAAGAATCAGACTACAGAAACAAGAAGGAGTGGAAGGCATGCAGGCGAGATTGCTGCTTCAGGACGGAACACTGTTTACAGGCACCGCATTTGGCGCGGAAGGCGAGAAAACGGGCGAGGTTGTTTTTAACACAGGAATTACAGGCTATCAGGAGGTACTATCGGACCCTTCGTACTGTGGGCAGATCGTTACCATGACGTATCCGCTGATCGGGAATTACGGTATTACCCGTGATGACTTCGAGTCCGTTCGCCCTTTTGTACACGGCTTTGTGGTGCGGCGTCACGAATCCGTACCCAGCAACTGGCGTGCTGAATACAGTGTAGACGATCTGCTGAAGGAATATGACATTCCCGGCATCAGCGAGATTGATACCCGTATGCTTACCCGCATTATCCGCCACTATGGCACCATGAAGGCAATCCTCACCACTTCGAACAAGCGTGTGGAAGAATTGATGGAGATGATGGGTGACACGACCATTGAAGAGCTGCGCAATCAGGTTGCACGTACCTCAACTACAGCAGCCTACAGCAGCCCGGGCACCAAAGAACGCATCGTGCTGGTCGATTACGGCGCTAAGACCGGTATTCTGCGCGAGCTGAACAACCGTGGCTGTGATGTGGTGGTTGTCCCTCATGATGTCACCGCAGACGAGATCCGCCGCCTGAACCCTGACGGCATTCAGCTCTCGAATGGCCCTGGAGACCCGAAGGATGTGCCTTATGCGGTACAGACGATCTCCGAGCTGCTCGGCGAATACCCGATCTTCGGCATCTGCCTGGGACACCAACTGTTCGCCCTGGCCTGCGGCGCCGACACTGAGAAGCTCAAGTTCGGCCATCGCGGCGGGAACCATCCGGTGAAAGAGCTGGAGAGCGGACGCTGCTTCATCACCTCCCAGAACCATGGATACACTGTGAATGAGGAATCCATTGCCAGTACAGACCTGGAAGTTACCCATATCAATAACAATGACAAGACCGTTGAAGGACTGAAACATACCCGCTACCCCGCTTTTTCGGTGCAGTACCATCCGGAAGCGGCGCCGGGACCGCATGACAGCAGTTATCTGTTCGACCGCTTCCTGCAGCTGATTGCAGACCACAAGGCGCAGCGGCCGGCCGGATCGCGTCAGGCGCAGCTTGCAGCGAATGCCAGAATCACGGCACCGAAATCAACCGCACCCCAGCTTGAAGCCGTGAAAGGAGCTCTCTAACATGCCTAAGAACAACAAACTCAAAAAAATTCTGGTTATCGGCTCCGGACCGATCGTTATTGGTCAAGCTGCCGAATTCGACTATGCAGGCACTCAGGCCTGCCAGGCCCTTAAGGAAGAGGGCGTCGAGGTCGTGCTGATCAACAGCAACCCGGCGACGATTATGACCGATACCAATATGGCTGACAAAGTATACATCGAGCCGATTACGCTGGAATTCGTGACTGGCATTATCCGTCAGGAGCGTCCAGACGGGCTGCTGCCGACACTCGGCGGACAGACCGGCCTGAACATGGCTGTAGAGCTGGCCCGTGCCGGAGTCCTAGAGCAAGAGAAAGTGAAGCTGCTGGGTACACAGCTTGAATCCATCGAGAAAGCGGAGGACCGCGATTTGTTCCGCGAGCTGATGCGCGAGCTGGATCAGCCGGTGCCGGAAAGTGCGATTATTACCAGTGTGGAAGAAGCTCTGGGCTTCGCCGCAGGAATCGGCTATCCGCTGATCGTCCGTCCTGCCTACACGCTGGGCGGAACAGGGGGCGGAATCTGCGACAACGAAGAAGAGCTGCGTGAGACCGTCAAGGCCGGTATCCGCTACAGCCCGATCGGCCAGTGTCTGGTCGAGAAGAGCATCGCCGGCATGAAGGAAGTCGAATATGAGGTTATGCGTGATGCGAACGACAACTGTATCGTGGTCTGCAACATGGAGAACTTTGATCCGGTGGGCGTACATACGGGCGACAGTATCGTAGTGGCCCCGAGCCAGACGCTGTCTGACCGTGAATATCAGATGCTGCGCAGCGCTTCCTTGAAGATTATCCGCGCGCTGAATATTGAAGGCGGCTGTAACGTTCAGTTCGCCCTGGACCCGCAGAGCTACCAGTATTATGTGATCGAAGTGAATCCGCGTGTCAGCCGCTCCTCGGCGCTGGCGTCGAAGGCGACCGGCTATCCGATTGCTAAGATGGCCGCGAAGATCGCACTAGGCTACACGCTGGACGAAATCGTCAATCCGGTGACCGGACAGACCTACGCCTGCTTCGAGCCTACACTGGACTATATCGTCAGCAAAATCCCGCGCTGGCCGTTCGACAAGTTCATCTCGGCGAACCGCAAGCTGGGTACGCAGATGAAGGCGACCGGTGAAGTGATGGCGATCGGCCGTACCTTTGAAGAGTCGATTCACAAGGCCATCCGCTCACTGGAGATCGGTGTCCACCGTTTCCGTCTGCCGGGAGCGGAACTGCTTGAAGAGAGTGTGCTGCGCTATAGACTTGCCAAGCCGGATGATGAGCGCCTGTTCCTGATCGCGGAAGCCTTCCGCCGCGGCTATGAGCTGCAGGAGATTCAGGATATTACGAATGTGGACTGGTGGTTCCTCTCCAAGATCGAAGGGCTCGTGAGCTTCGAGGACGAGATCCGTGCCGAAGAGACACTGTCTGCTGACATACTGTATCAGGCCAAGCGTAAGGGCTTCACAGACCGGGCGATTGCCGAGATCCGTGCCGAAGGCCGTCCAGGCGGGGCATTCACCAAGGAGGCGGAAGTGCGTGTGCTGCGTCTGCAGCAAGGGCTGGTTCCGGTCTTCAAAATGGTCGATACCTGCGCCGCAGAATTTGAGGCTTCAACGCCATACTATTACTCCACCTATGAGACCGAGAATGAGGTCATTCATTCCGATAAGCAGAAGGTCATTGTACTCGGCTCGGGTCCGATCCGTATCGGCCAGGGAATTGAGTTCGACTACTCTACGGTACATGCGGTATGGGCCATACAGAAGGCTGGCTACGAAGCTGTAATTATCAATAACAATCCAGAGACCGTATCGACGGATTTCAATACCTCGGACCGTCTGTACTTTGAGCCGCTGTTCTTCGAGGATGTCATGAACGTGATTGCCCAGGAGAATCCGATCGGAGTCATCGTACAGTTCGGTGGACAGACCGCGATTAACCTGGCTGCACCGCTTGCTGCTGCGGGCGTGAACATTCTGGGTACCAGCCTTGCGAGCATCGACGAAGCTGAGAACCGCAAGAAGTTCGAAGCGCTGCTGGCCCGTCTGGATATCGCACAACCTAAAGGCAAGACCGTAATCAATATTGATGAGGCTGTCGAAACGGCGCAGGCGCTGGGCTATCCGGTGCTGGTTCGACCATCGTATGTCCTGGGCGGACGCGCCATGGAGATTGTCTACAACGACACAGAGCTGCTGAGCTACATGGTTGAAGCGGTAAAAGTGAATCCGGAGCATCCGGTGCTGATCGACCGTTACATGCTTGGCAAGGAAGTGGAAGTGGACGCTATCTGCGACGGA
Organism: Paenibacillus sp. FSL P2-0136; assembly: GCF_037975325.1. NCBI lineage: Bacteria > Bacillati > Bacillota > Bacilli > Caryophanales > Paenibacillaceae > Paenibacillus > Paenibacillus sp. FSL P2-0136. The sequence continues at coordinate 5,196,880 of NZ_CP150244.1, read as the reverse complement.
GAGACGGTTGTCATTCCGGGCATCATGGAGCATGTGGAACGCGCAGGGGTTCACTCCGGCGACTCCATCGCTGTCTACCCGCCGCAATATCTGGATGAAGGTCTGAAGCAGAAGATTGCCGAGATCACGATCAAGATTGCCAAAGAGCTCAAGACCATCGGGCTGGTGAACATCCAGTTCGTCATTTATCAGAACGAGGTCTATGTCATTGAAGTGAATCCGCGCTCCTCGCGTACGGTTCCGTTCCTGAGCAAGGTGACCGGTATTCCGATGGCGAACCTGGCGACCAAGATCATTCTCGGCGGCAAGCTGAAGGAAGACGGGTACACTGAAGGCCTGTGGCCGGAGAGCGATTATGTGTCGGTCAAAGTGCCGGTGTTCTCTTTTGCCAAGCTGCGCAGAGTCGAGCCTACGCTCGGACCGGAGATGAAATCCACCGGTGAGGTCATGGGCCGCGATAAGCTGTATGCCAAGGCGCTCTACAAGGGCCTGATCGGCGCAGGCATGAAGATCCCGGCTACCGGGGCAATCATTGTAACTGTAGCCGACAAAGACAAGGCTGAAGCGGTTGAGCTGATGAAGGGCTTCCATGCCATGGGCTACAAAATCATCGCCACCGGCGGTACGGCAGCTGCGCTGGAGCAGGCCGGGCTGAACGTGATGAACGTTAACAAGCTGGATGAAGGCGAGCCGACCATCCTGGATCTGATCCGCGGCGGTCAAGCGAACTTCGTCTTCAATACACTGACCAAGGGCAAAACGCCTGAGCGTGACGGATTCCGCATCCGCCGTGAAGCGGTAGAGAACGGCGTCGTATGTATGACCTCGCTCGATACGGTAACGGCGCTGCTGAGAATGCTGCAGACGATTAACTTCTCGTCCCAGTCGATGCCTGCTTTTGTCGGACAATAAGATAGAGGGTGAGGCAGCTGTTAGAGGCTGCTACAGGAACGGTTTGCGTTAGCGCAGACCGTTCACCTATGCCCGGGACCTGGAATGTTGCCAGATAACAATGAGAGAGGGTTGACTTTGTGGAGCAGACTTCAGCAGCACAGCAGCATGAACATGAGAACATCGGACAGGTAGAGAAGCGTAATGAAATGGCCGGACGCCTGATGGTCGCCTTGGATTATCCGAATGCAGACCAGGCGCGGGCGCTGATCGAACAGCTCGAAGGCATTCCCTGTTATATGAAGGTGGGAATGCAGCTGTTCTATGCAGCCGGACCTGATTTCATCCGGGAACTGAAGGAGCGCGGATATTCGGTATTCCTCGATGTTAAAATGCACGATATCCCCAACACCGTAAAGGGCGGGGCAGAGAGCTTGACTCTGCTTGGCGTTGATATGTTCAACGTACATGCCGCCGGAGGAGCTGCCATGATGGCTGCTGCCGTGGAAGGAGCGGCCCAGGCGGTCAGCCTGAAGCCCTCGTTGCACATGCCGCTGATCATTGCGGTAACCCAGCTTACCAGCACCAGTCAGGAAGTGATGAACCGCGAAATCGGCATAGCTGGAACAGTGGCCGATGCAGTGGTGCGTTACGCCAAGCTTGCCGCGGAAGCAGGCCTGCATGGAGTCGTAGCCTCCCCGCAGGAATCCGTGGTGATTGCCGAAGCCTGCGGACCGGAGTTCCGCACGGTTACCCCGGGTATACGGCCCGCCGGGGCATCCCTGGACGACCAGTCCCGGGTCATGACTCCCGGACAGGCTATCCGCCAAGGCAGCCACTACCTGGTAGTAGGCCGGCCGATTACAGCAGCGGCAGATCCGCGAGCAGCAGCACTGACTATTATTGAGGAGATGAGCCAAGCATGAGCATATTAGAGAATCGAAGTGAACAGGTCGCCAGTCATTTGCTGGAGATCGGAGCTGTAGCCCTGCGCCCGCAGGAGCCGTTCACCTGGACCTCCGGCATCAAATCGCCGATCTACTGCGACAACCGTCTGACCATGGCCTTCCCGGCTGTCCGCAACTACATTGCGGAGGCCTTCGCAGAGCTGATCAGAACCAGCTACCCGGACGCTGAGGTGATTGCCGGGACAGCAACCGCCGGTATTCCGCACGCGGCCTGGGTGGCCGATAAGCTCGGTCTGCCGATGGCTTACATCCGGGACAAGGCCAAGGGCCACGGCAAACAGAACCAGATCGAAGGACTCATCAAGCCCGGCCAGAAGGTGGTCGTGATCGAGGACCTGATCTCCACTGGCGGCAGCTCCATCAAAGCCGCACAGGCCGTACAGGAAGCAGGCGGCCTCCCGCTGGCCGTGCTGGCCATCTTCAGCTACGAGCTGGACCGTGCCGTAGAAGCCTTCGCTGCGGCGGAGCTTCCGCTCCAGAGTCTGTCCAACTACAGCACGCTCATTGACGTAGCGCTGGCTCAAGGCAAGATTGCTGAGAGCGATGTAGCGCTGCTGCAATCCTGGCGCAAGGACCCTGCCGCCTTCGGCGTGTAGGGGCTAGGAGAAGACGCAGGAAATGAGTAGAGGGTACGTAAAGAGTACGTAGAGCGTAAACATAAAGCGTAAACGTAGAGCGTATAGCGTATAGAATGCATAGAAGAAGCTTTGTCCCCTTTGCCGGGGGATGGGGCTTCTTTTTTAATGCTTTAATTAGTTTTTGGGCTCTTAGGGAAAAGAAGTGGAAAAACAGCATCTATTCACTGGCCCAGCACACTTATAGAGGCTTTAGTTGGAAAAAATACACTTGTTGAAACCTGAAATGGACAATAACGCAGATACTGCCAGAACTAAATGTCCTTAATCCACTTATTTCCTTTGAAGAGGCGATTTCCGCCCAAGCAAATGTATAAAATCCAACTATTTCCCCTCAACGGCTCATTACAATTAGCTGCATACGGGCAGAAATTGCCATCCGCTCCGCTGAGCAATCCTCTAATTTTCTTGCAAAACTGGGCATGATAAATAGCACCGGGACATATATTATTGCGATGAAGGAGAAGAGGGTATCATGAATTGGATCTATTTTGCCAAGTTGTTCAGGACCAGATTTCAAGCGGGCTGCCTTGCCAAAAGACTGGAGCAGGACGGCTGGATCTATGGGTATCATGATCCGCGTTTTGTCGAAATATACCGTTCGCGCAAGGGCCGTTATGGAGTTCGTTTTCTGCCTTAGCCAGAAAAACCAAAATCATCCTTGACTTTATCCATGGCTATATTGTATATTATCTATTGTCGCTGTTTAAATAATTATTAACTGACGCGGGGTGGAGCAGCCCGGTAGCTCGTCGGGCTCATAACCCGAAGGCCGCAGGTTCAAATCCTGCCCCCGCAATTACCTTATTACACCGGACAGCACTTGTATAATACGGATATCCTAGTCCGGGCCCTTAGCTCAGTTGGTTAGAGCGGTCGGCTCATAACCGATTGGTCACAGGTTCGAGTCCTGTAGGGCCCACTTCACTTAACCCCCTTGCCTAGCAAGGGGGTTTTTAATATGCAACCCGCTGCTGTATTCCATGTTAACAAATATATTATAGAAGTTTTACCATGATTGAGTCTGTACAAATAATAAATCCGTCTGGCATTAAGCCAGGCGAGTTTTATTTTATAGCTTTTTCAAATACTCAATAAATATGTTCTGATTTCTTAGGGTTTAATTTTATTACTTGTTACTTCCATTCTTTTGTTCTTTAGCTTTCTCACTGAAATGTAAGCTAATAATAGCAATTACCAATAAAGCAACACCTACTATATTAGAGAATACAGGCTCATTGTTTGAAAATGATCTTATTAACAACCGAATATTTATAGCAAGCGCCCCGAACCAACATATGTAAACAAACGATTTAGTAGTATTTTTCATTATTTTACCTTTCCCATACATTATTTTATAGTTATCCACGGAACCGTTGAAAATATTATTGTATCGACAATCGTCTGGCCTTCCCCATGCGCTCATTGCTATTCCTTAACAGGGCTAAAAAATAAAAATAAAAATAAAAACAGGAGTGGTTGGCAGGGAAGCGCCAGCAGCTCCTGTTTTATTGTTATCCCTAACCAAACATCGAAGGTAAGAAGAACAAGAAAAAGATTATAAGTACAATAACGCTGCTTATTCTGCTCATCATGAGATAAGCCTCACTTGGTTCGGAATCGCCCTTTACCATCCAACCATAACGCATATACCAGCCCATGGCCGGGAAGAAGATATTCAGGATTGCAATCAGTGCAAATAGAATAGCAAAGACAACCATTTTTACCAACTCCTTTATCAGTTTTACGTGAATTGTGCATCTGAAGTTGCACATCTTTTATAACGTCAGCTTCATTGATGTAGCATGAGTTTGAAGGAGAATAACCAAAAAACAGACCCGAATTAGAAATTCGGATCTGACAGGGAAGTATCAGTTGTCCAATCCTAAAATACGAAAAATAATAAAATTTGGTGTGGGACATTGTGATGTATTCAAGGGCGTAACTACTATGGCTAACGCCCGTTTTTTTGGAATTAGGTTGCTGACTAGTAAAAACTAGTTGTTCGTCCATTTCTAAATCGGATGGGATGCGTACACTACACTATCTTATTAGGGAGGTGTCCGTATTGAGTTGTCCAGACGATAAAAAATGTCATCCTAAAAAAATCGTCACCCTCGTTCCTTCAAAAAGAAAAAGAAAAGAACATCGGAAAGTTGTTAAAAAAGTGATTAAAAAGGTGGTTAAAGTAACCTGTCCACCGCCTGAAGTCAATGTCACTACTCCAACCGTCATTGGTCCCACAGGGCCCCAAGGAGCACAGGGCTCCCCAGGCATACCGGGAATCCCGGGGGCAAGAGGCCCCCAGGGAACAGAAGGTCCTCCGGGACCTGCCGGTGGCCCTCCAGGGCCCCAAGGCCCCCAAGGTGTGCCCGGGCCGTCGGGAGCGATAGGCCCCCAGGGAGCAGCGGGGCCCGCTGGCCCTCAAGGGGCGCAGGGAGTTCCGGGAGCACAGGGCCTCATAGGTCCCCAGGGCCCGCAGGGTGAACCTGGTCCGGCGGGAGCGATTGGGCCGCAAGGCATTGCCGGAGCTACTGGTCCGGCAGGAGCTGCAGGAGCTGCAGGGCCGGCTGGAGCCACAGGAGCCACTGGGCCAGCCGGAGCCGCAGGAGCTGCAGGAGCCGCAGGAGCGACCGGGGCAACAGGAGCAACCGGGGCAACAGGAACGGCGGGAGGGGTATTAGGATTTGCCGATTTCTTTGCCCTGATGCCTCCTGATAATGCGGCAACGGTAGCGCCGGGCACAGATGTAAGCTTTCCTCAAGATGGCCCTACCAGCGGGACAACGATTACCCGGATCGGGCCGAGTTCTTTTAATTTAGCGGCCATTGGGACGTATCAGGTGCTGTTTCAGGTTAGCGTGACCGAAGCCGGACAACTAATCTTGACTTTAAATGGTGCAGATCTCGCTTATACCGTAGTTGGGCGGGCAACAGGTACCTCACAAATCGTAGAAATGGCTATTGTCCAAACAACGGTCATTAACAGCATACTGACCGTTCGTAATCCTGCCGGAAACTCCACTGCACTTACGATTACTCCTCTTGCCGGAGGAACAAGACCCGTTTCAGCACATCTTGTTATTACACAATTAGCGTAGCGGCTATTTTATGAATAGAGCATAATGAAATTTTGCCACCAGTAGCTTGGTGGCTTTTTTGTTCTGATCACAATAAACCACATGACATTTATGTCACACTAACTCCCATATTGTTAGCTCATTCGATGGGGAATTCCATCTAAGCCTCTTATACTGGAAATATATTTATTCACTTCCGAGAGGGGCTATTCACCAGTGACTGAAGCTATCAAAGCAATTATATTAGGGATTATTGAGGGGTTGACTGAATTCTTGCCGGTCTCGTCTACCGGGCACCTTATCCTGGCAGGGGATTTGCTGGAGTTCGAGGGGGAGGCTGCCGTTACCTTCAAAATCGTGATCCAGCTAGGTGCGGTAATGGCCGTGCTGTTGCTGTATTGGAAGAAGTATGTGAACATCGGGATGAATATGCTGAAGCTGGATTTCTCCAAGAGCAAGGGGCTGAACGCCATCCACATGCTCCTGGCTATGGTTCCGGCACTAGTGGTGTATCTGCTCTTCAAAGACACGATCAAGAGCCAGTTATTCGGCCCCAAGCCGGTCTTAATTGGTCTGATTGCCGGTGGCCTATTGATGATCTTCGCTGCACGCAGCAGGAGATCCGTAACGTCAGAGACGGTAGACGGGATAAACTACAAGCAAGCCTTCGGCATCGGGCTGTTCCAGTGTCTGGCGCTGTGGCCCGGCTTCTCAAGATCCGGTTCAACGATCTCAGGCGGTCTGCTGCTGGGAACCAGCCAGAAAGCCGCTGCGGACTTCACCTTCCTGATCTCCGTGCCGGTGATGTTCGGAGCAAGCCTCCTGGACCTGTATGACAGCAGGGATCTACTCAGTTCAGATACGCTGACCCTGATGCTAATCGGGTTCGTGACGTCCTTCCTGGTAGCCATGATTGCTGTAGTCACGTTCATCAAGCTGATTAAGCGGCTCCGCCTGGAGTGGTTCGCGCTGTACCGGTTCGTGTTAGCGGGGCTGTTCTATGTAATTGTTATACTGTAAAATCCTGCTTTCAGCCGTATTCCTTAGGCTCCTGCAGCAGGATGGAGAAGGTCTGGGTAACGTGGTCCACTTCAATCGTCTCGATACCCACAAAATCCGGAATTTCAGGATGAACGGCATCCACGCTATATTCAGGGTGAGTCAGCAATAATTGAATGACTTTCAAGGCTTCCACGTTGATCTTGATCCCCTTTACAGTAGAATCTAACCCTGTTATAGAGGGGAATCTCCGCCCTCCGGGTCTATAGCGTATTATCCCCGCAGCGCTTAGCGAATATGTCTGTGGATGATATTTCTGTCTTCGTTACGTTCCATAACAGCCATTAATTGCCCCTGGAAAATCCGTCTCTGGATCTGGTCGATCCGCTGCAGCGCGAGGGGAACGGGAACCTGGAACGCTACAGCCAGCTCGGCAACGGCATCCTCACGAAGCTCGGGCAGCGTATTCGCGGAAATCATACTATAGGGCATGGAGGCATACAGAATGAACCGGTCGGATTCATCTCTCTGCGCCTGCGTGAACACTCCGGGCATAAGCGTAGACTTGCCGGCATGCCGCAGCAGATGACAGAGCTCGTGGAGGAATTCCAGCCGCTGCAGCTCGGGAGGGAGGCGGTTGTCGATGAACATACTGTACATTCCGGCCGCAGCCTCAATCGCCTTGCTTCTGACATCCAGATAGTGTACCCAGATATTGAGCTGCTTCGCTATGTAATCAATGGAGATATCGGCCGGCTTGCGGACGCCAATGCGCTGGTATAGATCCTCTGTCCATTTCTCCAAAGCGGTCATCTGATAATAGCCTTGCATAATCAATCACCCCATATATAAGATCGTATGTTCGTGTTATTGGCCAAAAGAAAAGCCCTTAAGGGCTAAGCAGCAGTTCAGCACGTACTCTTCAACGGCTGAAATATGGAACGGGTGTTCCTATGTATGTAAGCATAAAGGAATTACGCCCGAATATCAAGTGTTTTTCCCAAGGTGGGGTGCGTGGCCTGACTCAGCATCTGAACCATATCCTGGGCGCTGCTCTGCGCCTGCTCCTTGGCAAGGCTCATCACCTGCAGCCCTGCGGCCTGCTGTAAGGATGACTGGCTCATCACTACGGATAATGCAGCAATATCCATCCGGCATTCCTCCCTTCATTTGTTGTGAAGCTATTGCTTCATACTCTATATCGACTACTGGACGCCTGTCCGTTAGGTGAAAGGCATTTCTTTGCCAATTGGCCCATGCAACGGGGCGGAATTCCACATATTCTGTGCTGTATTCAATATTCAAGAGGAGGAATTAATTATGGGAGCAGAGTATGGTTGCGGTTGTGGAAATAACGTAGGTGGAGTGAATCAGGGACCTCCAATCGTTCCGGTAGTAAGCCCTTGGACTTCGACAGGTGCCATTCTGGTTCTGTTCATTCTGCTGGTTATCATCACTAAAGCCTGTTTGTTCTAGAACCGCCTATAGCCAGTGTAGCCCTGTCCGGCCTGTGCCGGATAGGGCTATTTCTTTTTCTTCTTATGAGCACGGACCGTTGGCCCGATCTGGCGTTTGATTCTGCCTGTAGCTGCATCGGTTTCAATGATATAGAGCTCCTTGACTGTTCCTGCAAGCGCGAACCATTCCTGTAAGGCTTCAGCTTCGGACATAGGGCCGTACAGCCGTTTGCCCCGATAACAGATATAGAACACTTCCGGCTCTCCATCTAAGTTATATTATCCCATTTCATTCTACGCTTTATCGCAGTGAAATTGAACAACATCCCCCACAGGCCGGCTTATTTGAAAATAAACTCCACACGCGTACCGTCTGCGAACGCCTCCAGCTGATTGCCTACCCAGCTTCCCGCTCCGCGGTTATCACTGGGTGTTATGTACTCAATATGCGCCCCGGCTCCGCCTTCATCACACATGGCCATCGGCCATTCGTCCCGGTCATAGCCTTTCTTCGTGGGGACTCCCTTCAGAGAAGCCTTGCGGTTCTCTTCCGCCTCCTTGCGGTTGATCGTGCAGATGGCCGACTCTCCCTTACGGATGGCCTTCTGGATGTGCCTCGCGGTCTCCGGGTAGCGGTCTGCCGGGAACTTCAGCTTCACGACCTCCGAAGGATTCGCAGAAGGGGTCTGCGGCAGCCATTGCCCGTTCTCCTCCAGCAGGTAGGCGGCAAGACTGAGCAGGGCGATAATGATGAGACTGATGATGGATTTTTTGGCTTTCATATCTGCTCCTTTGTAAGTGGGTATGGGTATAATGCCTGTGCCCTGAATAGTATAGCGTAAGAATACCGGATTGCGACAGTCCGAATTCTGTGCATTTGCCGTGCTGAAGTTCCACAATTCGTCATAATATGTACAAACACAAGGAAAAGGATGGTGGAAAATGTGGAACAGCGCAACCTCAGGGACCTGCTGGATTCAGCCTCGCGGCTGATAGGTGATGTGCAGTGGCAAGCGGCTTTTCGCAAAATACAGATGTCTCCCGCTGACGCGGAGCTGGGGGCGCCCGCACGGAAGCTGCTGGAGACGCTGTACTGGCTGCAGGGCCAGGGAATGATCAGCGGTCAGCATGATTACCTGGAGAGCCCGGATGATATCAACAACAAGCTGAAGAATACGGCTGGCAGCTATGCCGGACTGCACGGCTATGAGATGGGACCGATCAGCAACCAGACGGAGAAGCTCATCAGCAGCCAGCGGCAGGGCGTAACCGACAGTGCGATCCGTTGGCATAAGGCCGGGGGCATCGTAGCGATGACCTATCATGCCAACCTGCCGGGCAGCGCTCCAGCCTGGACGAATGTCTCCATGAGCCTCAGCGAAGCTAATTTCAGCAAGTACATCACACCGGGAACGCCAGAGTATACGGCAATGATTGCGGAGCTCGATAAGGTAGCTGTTTTCCTGAAAAAGCTAAATGACGCCGGTGTCCCCGTACTCTGGAGACCTTACCACGAGATGAACGGCGGCTGGTTCTGGTGGGGGCAGAAGTCCTCCTTCGTCACCCTCTGGGAGATCATGTTCCAGCGGTACACAGTCTATCATCAGCTGCACAATCTGTTGTGGGTATGGAGTCCGAATGCCAAGAACAAGAATAGTGAGGAGCCGGCGAAGTATTATCCGGGCAGCGGCAGAGTGGATGTGCTGGCAGCAGATATTTTCGAGGGGGATTACAAGGTAAGCCATCATGATACGCTGTGGGACCTGGGGCGCGGCAAGCTGATCGCCATCGGCGAGAACGGGGAGCTTCCTCCGCCAGCTGTGCTGGCGGGCACGCAGAACAAATGGAGCTACCAGATGACCTGGGGCAAGATGCTGTACGAGCGCAATAAGGATGCAGTAATTCAGGCTTTTATGAAGAATAGTGCCGTGTTCTCCAGAGATGATTATTCGGCCAAGGCGGCGGCGTATGCTTCTTCAGGAGGGGTACTCCCTAAGCCGGGCCTCTATGGGCAGTATTATAACAATATTACACTTAGCGGCACGCCTGCCCTCACCCGGACAGATGCCAATATTAACTTCGCCTGGAGGCAGGCGGCGCCTGATCCGGCTGTTCACGCAGATCTGTTCTCGGTACGCTGGAGCGGCCAAATAAGCGCTGCCTACAGTGAGACCTATACGATCTATTCGTATTCAGATGACGGAATCCGGATATGGATCGACGGGAAGCTGGTTATTGACAGCTGGATTAAGCAGAGCGGGCAGGAGCGGCAAGGCACAGTGAGTCTGATTGCAGGGAAGCTGCATGAGCTGAAGGTGGAGTACTATGAGAACCAGGGGGACGCGCGTGCGGTACTGATGTGGGAGAGCCCCAGCCAATCCAAAGGCGTAATTCCGGCAGGAGCCCTCTACCTTCCATAACCAAGTGTAGCGAAGTGTCAGATATGCTCGCGGTAGCTGATGTTGTTGGCGATTTTCTCGTCACGGACGGCTTGGCGCAGGATATCCTTGACAGCTTGAACCTTACGGATTCTATAGAAGGGGAGCTGTGGAGATGAAGCATCATCCGACAAAATGATCAGCGTCCCGATGCCCAGCATACGCTGCATAACCGACTGAGTGACAGAGAAATCATTGACCCGCAGCAGCTCGATTTCTTCGACATCCTTGCCGATCAGTCCGCTCTTCACCATAATCCGCTGGGACGTAATCGTATACTTGGTGGTATTCAGTCCGATCAGCCCCTTGAGACGGTCGGAGATGCCGGCAGGCTTGCCCTGCCATAATTCTTTTTCGGGACCGGAGCTATGGCCAGCCGCCGGACGGCGTGCTGCTGCCGGAGAACCGGCCTCTTCTGTACCTGCCCCGCATTCCCCGCAGAATTTGGCACCTTCCTTGTATTCCGCACCACATGCTGTGCAATAAGCCATGATAATCTTCCTCTCCTTGAACAGATGAATTCATTATAGTATAACAGGAATTGCCAGTCATCAACGGGTTATGGACCGCCGTTTCTCCCTATGAATACGCTTAACCGCTGACATATGTTTCATTACGCCGAATTTTACATTAATTTCATTTGCACTTAACAAAAATCGATATTATTCTGTTAAGTGGAGGGATATTAACTATGAGACAAGCTTTACTTGCAGGACTGCTAGTGGCCGTCATGATACTCAGTGCCTGCGGCAATAACAGTGCTGAACCGGCGTCCCCGGAAGAGGTACAGGAGACGGTACAGAACTTTTACAATGAAATGTCGAAATTCGACGAAATGGGCAAATCCTCGCTAGAGAACTTCAACACCACGCTAACCTCTTATTCCACCGGACAAGCGACAGACAAAGAATTCGAGAAGGCTGTGGACAGCTTCCAGGATACCGCATCTCAGCTTGCAGATCATGTGAACGATATCAAGATTGCGGGTGGCCTGCCGGATACGATCGAGAAGCTGCTTAGAGATTCGGTGATCGCTTTCCAGAGTGCCTATCAGATCAAGGAGAAGGCTTCCAAGGGCGCAGTATCGCCCGATGTGACCGCTGAGGAATTCAACACGATGAATGAGCAGGCGGACATAGCGATGCTCTACGGCATCTCCAAGCTGAATGAAGCCAGAGAAGCCGCCGGACTGATTGAACCGGAGCAAGCCGTACCAGGAACCGTATCAGATGCAGGCACAGATGCCAAGCAGGAACCGGGTGCTGGAAGCGCAGGGACTTCGTCAGTGAAATAAGCAGAGACAAGACTTGTTATAAGCCAAAGGATTCAGATGAAGACGCTGTACAGCATTACTGTAGGCGTCTTTTTGCTGCCGATTGAATTATTGGTCCAATCTTTTTGAGAAGTACTTAGGGGCTTCCCTGAAACCTTGTCTTTCATAAAATGTATGAGCCGCTATTCTTCTGGCATGGCAATGAACCTGGATACTGGCACATCCTCTTCGGGTGGCGGAAGCTGAAGCGGATTCCACTAATTCCTGTCCAATTCCCTTACTTCTAGCTGAGGAGTCCACAACCAGATAACTAATGGAGGCGATATCTCCTCTCATGCCCAGTTGCGGGATATAATGCAGGGAAAGACAGGCGATAACACCTCCTTCCGCTTCATAGACCATTAACTCCTTATTGGGGTCAGCAAGAAGTCTTTCTATATTCTCTTTCATATAAAGCTCGGTATCCGGATAACCTAACTGCGTCAATAGTCTGGAAATACCCTCTCGATCCTCCACATTTGCTGCTCTAATCATAAATATCATCTCCGTCCTTTCTACCCCTTTCCCCTAATGATGGCATCAGATTAGCGAAATTACTAGAACCACAGTATGGCTGTTTCAATGCAGGTGTGGTGCTAGCTCAACCCTTTGTAATGATCAGTTAAAGCCCTCCTTCTGCGTCCTTGGCCTGACATTAATTTCTGCTTGCTTAACAAGCTGAATCGCGGATATAATACAAACATACGTTCGGTTTATGAGCGGAAAGATGATGTAGTCCGGGTTATAAACATCAGAGTGGGGGAATAGCAATGGGCAAGAAGCTTGAAGCGGGCGGTCTGCGGGAGAGCAGCCGAAGCATGTTGACGGAGCATAAGGGCGGGATCAGGAGGGACGAACGGGAGACCTGGCATAGCCTGAGGCCGGTTCTGGATGAGCAGAAGCTGGAGGAGATTGAGCATACGCTGGCCTTATCGCTGCGGAGTCATGTGCGGGTAACGCTGGTGCTGTATGATCCTCAGGAGCAGGTGAAGCTGAGCGGGTTCGTGACCTCCATTCACACCCACTCGCGGGAATTCAAGCTGCAGTGGGCGGAGGAATGGAAGTGGCTGCTTGTAGATGACATTGTGGAGGCTTATATTGTCTAAAAGGTAAGCTCTTTGCCTGGGATCAGCACGGGCACGCCTCATTTACTTGCTGCGGTGTCCATCCGTCTTCTCATAGGCAATCAGCGTGACTTCCGGGTTCCCGGTCATCCGGGCAATCTCCGATTCCGCCTGGCGGATTACCTCCACCACATCCTCCTGGTCGCTAAGCGGGGCTATTCTGTAGCTGTCGCTGTGTATCTCCATGTTCATCCCCCTTTCCGTTAGAATGACCTGACTTGCGGTCTGCATTCTTATTCTGGCCTGTAGGCGCATAGTTCATCCGGGGAGATAGGACGCTGCACAGCTTATTTTGTGAAAAAACGGTCATTTGTGCAAGCAATCCGGCCTAAGCGGGCATTTACTATACCAGGGGGTGAGTAGATGCTTACTTTGGAGCAGGTCAAGCAGAAATCCGCCGCAAGGCTGGCGAAGCTGCATCCGGCCGTACTGGCTGGGGCGAACGAGCTGATTAGACGGAGCTATAACCGGGGGGTACCAATCCTCATTACGCAGGGCATGCGCACGATAGCGCAGCAGAATGAGCTATATGCTCAAGGGCGAACCAAGAAGGGCGACATTGTAACGAATGCCCGGGGAGGCGACAGCTACCATAATTACGGACTGGCAATAGATTTTGCGCTGCTCCTGCCGGATGGCAGGAATGTGTCCTGGGATATGAAACGTGACGGGGATGGCGACAAGGTGGCAGACTGGCAAGAGGTGGTGCAGGAGGGGAAGAAGCTGGGATTCGAATGGGGCGGGGACTGGACCTCCTTCAAGGATTACGCTCATCTGCAGATGAGCTTCGGCCTTAGCATCCAGGACCTGAAAGCGGGCAGACGGCCTACTGCCCAGCAGAGTGCAGCCGCACTAAGCCGTATAACCGGAGGTGAGCCAGAGGTGAACAAGGATATCCCGGTAAATATTACGCTCAATGGAAAGAAGCTGACGACCGGCGTCATGGACGATGCGGTAACCTATGCGCCTGTACGAGCGATTGCGGAAGCACTTGGAGCCAAGGTCACGTATAATGCGTCCAGCAAGACCGTGAACATTGTGAAGGAATAACTTCTCTGCATAGATGCTGTCCCGGATGGGGAAATTATCAGCGATTAACCACATCCATGAAGGGGGCACAACATTTTGAACAAGCTGATCACAAGTCTTGCCTGCGGTACGGTCCTGTCCATGAGTCTGCTCGGAGCAGGTGACATCTCCGCAGCAGCGCCGGGCGGTATGACAACTACGACTCCGGGCGTTATGAGCACAACCGCTCCGGGCATGCACAGCACAACGACTGACGGCCGAATGGGCAACATGGGAAATATGGGCAATCTGGATGACCGTATGATGGACAGCCGGGGCAATACCATGATGAATGAGACCAGAGATTCGATGCACAAGACCGAATCCATCATGAAGGACAAAATCCGTACCGGCGACAACAGCTCCGTCTCCCCGCTGTCCAACAATAACACAACGGGCCGCTACCGGGCACAGAGCACAACCACCACAAGCAACACCCGAAACGGCTCCAACTGGGGCTGGCTCGGTCTCGTCGGCCTCCTAGGTCTGGCCGGCATGCGCAGCAGAACCGGTGAGCGTGATCGCCACTAGTCTGAGCAGCGCAGGGCAGAACGGATCTGACCAGATCCGATTCGGTAAGACGAGCAAAAGGCCCGTGTCAGTCTCGGCTGAGCGGGCTGTTTGCTGCGTCTGCAGCAATATTAAAAAAAGGAATTGCGTATCCCCCGGATACATGATATTATATTTCTTGTCGCGTAAGAACGCACACACAACATGCCGGGGTGGCGGAACAGGCAGACGCACAGGACTTAAAATCCTGCGGTAGAAATACCGTACGGGTTCGACCCCCGTCCTCGGCACATATAGTAGTAGAGAAAGACGCATTCTGCTGAATGCGTCTTTTCTATACATACTGATATCGAAAACAAGAAAACAGGATAAAAACGGAATTTAGGATAGAAACAGAGTTCACGATAGAGACAGGAAATTGTGCAACTAATATAGAATTATGCAGTAGAGGAACTTCGCAGCTCATTGGAGAGATAAAGCGCATCCTTGAAGCCTTGCAGGTAGATGGCGCGTTCGGTAATGACTTGAAGAGAGAACTGCGTGTCTTCATACTGGAAAGCAGAATCCTGCTGGTCCTCGGGTAGGGCGTTCCTAAGCTGGTGGAAGTACTGATCACTTTCTTGCAGCAGCATTTTATATGTAGGATCTGTATCCAGCAGTTCCCGGTACATCGCTTCCAGCCGGATACGAATCAAGGGATCGGTTAAAGCTTCTAAAGATTTATACACAGCATACACCTCCCTGTCGTTAACCTTATAAGGTTATTATATAACCCTATGATTGATATTGTAAAGTTAAAAATTAACTCTATAAGGATAATGGAAAGTGGAGCATAACTATACATACATAATAACTAGAGGGGAGCTACGCCTCATGTTGAGAAGCAACTTAAGAATCCTTATGGCCAAACACCGGATCGACGACATCACCGAGCTAATGGAGAAATCAGGCCTAAGCCGGAATTCGATTAACAAACTGTATCGGGAGACCGACTTGGAGACCGTTAAGCTGGAGACGCTGGTCAGGTTATGCGATACGTTCCAGTGTAGGCTGTCGGAGTTGGTTGAGTATGTGCCGGGGGAGTAGGGTGTAATTAGGGAGTAAGTAAGTGGAAGAGTGCCTTTGTGGGTACTCTTTTTTGTTTTTACAGAAAAATTCACTTATGTGACTAAAACTGATACGTTTTAAATATCTCCTAATTATATTCCTTGAATTATTAATTTGCTCTGAGACAAATTTGTATTCTGCCAATTGTGTAAATGAATAGAGTTTAGAATTTAAATTGCGTATTTTTACATAATTCCCTTAAATAGAACACGCGTTTGGAAGGAGATGGTAGGTTTATTGGCGAATTATGTATTTTGACTTAGTTCTAAAGTCTATACATGGTTCTTTAGGAGGTGGCTAACCTGTCAACAAGTATTCACTCTGCTCAAGCCCCTTACTTAGGTTATCGTTTTGAGCCGTTTTATGCCTTAATTGTGTTATGGAATGAATCAGTAGATGATTTGGATGAGGTCTATGTAGAAGCTGATGATGATATTGTTTTGAAAGGAAGAGATACTACAAAGCTATATCAGTTAAAACATTCAACGAATCGTCCTTCTTCTCTTACAATCAAAAATGATGGTTTCTGGAAAACAATAAGAATTTGGTCTCAATTTGCTTCTATAGACAAACATGAGTTGTTTTTTGTAACGAATGATACAGTTTCTGTTGATAGTCCATTAGAGAAATTAGTAAAAGGTAAAGGACAAAGACAGGATATTGTTGATTTGATGGCTGAGGAAGCACAACGAGTTATCGATATAAGAGAGGCCGCAGTTTTAGCTAAGGCTGAGACCCTATCGTTTGAGACAAAGATACATGGGTGTCAATCCTTTATGGGTTTATCTCCGGAAGATCGTCTCTCTTTAATTGATAGAATAACAATTCGCTCAAATAATTTTCACATTTTTCAGGTTTACAGCGAAGTTATTAAAAAATTAGAAGATATGGTAGGAAATAAGTTAAGATCGAAAATAGCTAATCGATTACTAGAATGGTGGGACATGAGGTCTTTAGATCCCAAACAACCTATTCGTAAAGCTGAATTATTATTTCAGTTGCAAAGTTTGATAGGACAATTTCAGGATAATAATCTACCTGATGATTATTCTAAGCAAACACCTATCAGCCTTGAACCCGAATTTGGTGGTTTTATGGAAAAACAGATTGACCTTGTTAATGGAGGGTTCAGTCGAAAAAAGCGTGCTGCACTTGCAAGATGGAGGGCAAGGAATCAAAGAGAAAAATGGATTACGGATGACATTTTAAATGTTTTCGAACTTGATGAATACGATAGTGTCTTACAGGAAGCCTGGTCTGATAGGTATGGCCCTATGCAGGATGACTTATTGGAAGAATCTGAATCCTTATGTAAGAAGAAGGGATTAGAACTGTTAGAATGGGTGCATTCTGATGCACATCTACATATCAATCCAATTCGAAGTGAATGGAAACAGCACTTTTTAATTCATGGATCATATCAACAGATGGCTGAGGAGTTAAAGGTGGGGTGGCACCCCAAATTCAAAGAAATGTTGAGTGATGAACAATGATCTCCTCGGATACTTATTCAATCACTAATCCGGCATTAGGTTCATTTGTATTGTGGTCTTTTTTACAGGGATATGAGAGCAATAATAAGCAAGGTTGTCCATATCTCTTGCTTTTTCTTCCCCTTCCTTTGATGTTGTCAGAAAGCATACGTAAAGACTTCAGAGGGACTAATTCAGCTACGGGATTACATACATGGGTTTCTAGAAATCAAAAAACATTACTGCGTTTCAGCGAGAGAGTGGAAAAGACAAGTTCGATCTCAAAAGAAGCTATTATTTTTGGAGTAAGCAATAAAATCTTACAGTTCCAAGCTGACGGTACTTTAACTACGGTTAATAAAGGACTCATCATGAAAAAAGTGAATAGTCTTTCTGACGAACTTAAAGAAATAGCATCAGCCTCAAAAAAACTTGGTAATTGGATGTCTCAAATGGAATCTTCATCAAGTATCTTAATTAGTCTGGGGTTATTTTATGAAAAGATGGAACATTCAGGGAGTATTTTTATATAGTCATGATAACAGACGAAGTGAAATAACCTTTGATTTAGAAAAGGTAAATATCATTACCGGGGATTCGCAGACGGGGAAATCCGCCCTGCCTGAGATTATTGACTACGTTTTGGGTTCAAAAGAATGTCACATTCCATCCTATGTGAGACGAAGTGTCTCTTGGGTTGGAGTGCTTTGGAGAAAAAATGAAACCCAATTTGCAATGTTTAGAAAGGTTCCTCGTGCACCTCAGAAATCTTCCGTTACTATGCATTGCTTAAAGGGAAAGAACTTGACCATCCCAGATACAGCAGATAGTATACCAGAATCAACCAATTTAGAAGGTGCACTTAGGCAGTTTGAACGTCTTTTAGGAATTGGAGACGTGAAAAGTGAAATTTATGATAGTGATAGAGACAGTAAAACAATTAGCTTGAGAAGTGCAGTCCCATATTTGTTACAGGATGACAATATTATCATTAATAAAACTATATTGATTCGTGGAACCGAGGATTACGAGAAACGGCAGACGATTATTGATGCCTTACCTTACTATCTCGGGTTGATTAATGAAGAAACAATGGCAAAAGAAGTTGAGTTAAAGAGTCTACAAAAAGAACTTCGCCGTCTAGAAAAAAACAGCTCTGAAGATGAACGAATATCAAGTAGTTTAAAAGCTAATACATTTCTATATGAAGCTGCAGAACTCGGTTTAAGTTCATTACCTAATTTAGGTATGTCCGAGGTAATGATTAACGAGATGCTTGAAGAGGTCAGTAAATGGACTCCATTGTCTCCAAGCACAGAAGCAGAAGACACCCTTTCATCTTTATATGATCAGCTTTCACAATCTCAGAGTGAGATTATTTCCATCAAAAGACGCATTAATTATGCAAGAAAATCTATTGATGCAGCTTCACATTTTAAAAACACAACACATAGTCAAAAACAAAGACTTGAAATAATCAATATTTTTAAAAATCCTGTTGAACCAGAGTCCTGCCCATTATGTGACCAAGCTTTGGAAAGAAAAAACGAATCCATTAAAAGAATTATTGAATCTGTTGAGAAGGTTCGCTCAGATATAAGTTCCATCGAAAAAGAACGGCCTAAACTCGATGATTACATTAATTGGTTAAAGGAATCTCTAACCGTTGCAGAAGAAAATATGAGTGTTATACAAGCTGAAATTTCAGCTCTCATCAAAGATAATGACTCCTACGAATTGGGGTTAGG
Organism: Paenibacillus sp. FSL P2-0136; assembly: GCF_037975325.1. Classification (NCBI taxonomy): domain Bacteria; kingdom Bacillati; phylum Bacillota; class Bacilli; order Caryophanales; family Paenibacillaceae; genus Paenibacillus; species Paenibacillus sp. FSL P2-0136. Next base: position 5,178,072 of record NZ_CP150244.1, on the reverse strand, counting down.
TTTAAATGATCGAAGAAATCGTCTGATCGGTAAAATAGAATTGTACCTAAACTCTGTGCGTCAAGTTGCATCTAAGAAAACTCAAGGATTTAAAACAAACATTCCTGGATTGAAAGAAAGAATTGACTCTCTAGGCGAAGAACTTAATATTGACGCAAGAAAAGAGGCCCTTGAAAATGCCGAAAGAAGGATAGCTGATATTGCAAAAACTATAATATTGAAATTACCCTTTGAGCAAAGATATAAAGGCAACCCTCTTTATTTAAACTTAAGAGATTTTAAAGCAGGCGTATCACTTCCCTCTCGCATAGAGTACATGAGAGATGTAGGATCAGATGAAAACTATTTAAGTCTGCATGTATCTATACTTCTTGCTTTACATAGACACTTTTTTGAACGAGATCGTCCTGTTCCTGGAGTATTACTGATCGATCAACTTAGTCGACCATATTTTCCTTCAGATAAAGAGCCTTCAATGGTTGAAATAGCTGATGAAGAAATGGACAGAGATAGAGAGGCGCTCTTACAGTATTTTGACCTCCTTTTTAAAGAAGTTGAGCGTGGAGAATCATTACAGATTATTGTTATTGAACATGCATATTTCAAAAATTATCCTGAATATGTTAACGCGGTGAAGAAAAAGTGGAAAAAAGGGATTGATGGGTTAATTCCGTTGGGGTGGCCTGAAAAAGATTAATACTTTTAAATAAAAGGAGTTTGTTTATTAATGATGCACTCAAGGTTCTGGATTCAAAACATAAAATCGCAGTTCTTCACAGATAACGCTTTTTTAGGAATGGAAAATAATGAAAAATTGATTGAAGTTATAAATATTCTTGAAAAAATGGAATTTTATATAAGCGATGAACCTACCTATTACTATTACAGTAATAATAGTATCGATACTAGAGCCAATGTGTATTATGAAAATATAGGATTGTTTAAAATTTACATTGAAGTAGACAATAAACATGCGGATTATGCAATTATAACTATAGAAAAAATCAGAAGAACGGAGATTGATACTCGTAGAATCCAAGATTTAACTGATGAATTAGACTCTAATTGGGAAAACGTTTTTTTGAAAAAAAAATATTATGGGAATAGTGAAAGTATTGAATCTTTCAAAAAAGATATAATTGAGTTGAAACAAATTATTGATACATATATTAAAAATAGGACTAAAATTCCTGATATACTGCTAGAACTAAAAAGTATAAAAATAAAGAACTTCAAAAAAATCACCACTGCTACTATTGATTTAAAAAATGAATTAAATATTATTGTAGGGATGAATAATGCAGGAAAATCTTCATTTATACAAGGGATTCTTCTTGCTTACCAAGCATTGTTTACGTTGTTAAAGGAGAATCGAATCCGTTTTAGGAAAAATGGCTCTATTAATCTTCAACACGATCTCTTTCCATCTGCTAGAATTGACAAATTTCCCTTTCTTTTGGGTAGCCCTTTTGATTTATTTAATAAGAACTCAAAAAATAGTGTATCAAAGGGAGTCCAATTGTTTAAATTTATATTTCAAAACGATCTATCTATTTCTATCAGTGGGCGTATAGTTGGAGATGTCTTCTCAGTGTATATCTCCGATTGTTCTGATCAAATTTCTAAGAATGCAATAGCGGATTTTATTGAAAGACCGATCACGCTTATTCCTAGTTTTTTTAATGTGGTAACTAACGAAGAACGGAAATCTCCGGGAAGGTACAATAGTCTTTTAAAAACAGGAAACTATAATCAGTTATTCAGAAATCTATTATATGATTTAAAGGAAGATAAGAAAAATACTTTTGAAAATCCAGATGAAATAGAAATGGAAAGTTCTAAAACCCCGCCGCAATTATATAAATTCTCTGAACTTCAACAGATTATTGATGATGTTTTTGGGATAAAAGATTTAGATGTTAGGTTTAATCCTGATGAGGACGAATTTATAACAGCAACTTATCAAGTGGGTACTACTAACGATGATAAGCAAGAAAGATTAGACATTTCAACCCTGGGAATGGGGACATTACAATTTATCCAAGTAGTAACTCAGGTTTTATCAGGTGCACCAAGGATTATTATGCTGGATGAGCCAGATGCTCATCTCCATACGAAACTGCAAGTCAGAATTATTGACTTGCTCAAAGAGTTTTCAGAGAAATATAATGTTAAATTCATTGTTGCTACTCACTCAAAGGATATAATAAACAATGTAAATCCAAGACAAGTTCTTACTTTTAGCGAAGATAACGTTTTAACATCAATTGATGACATGGATGGGTTCATAGGTACTATTAGAAATTTAGGAGCTACTACAGAGGAACTAATAGGCTTAAATATAGGTAAAAGAGTTGTTTTAGTTGAAGGTGTAGATGACTCACTCTACATAAAAAAACTATATGAAAAGTTTACATTTGATCATGGAAATAGCAATTATAATCTAATTAATTTTATTCCTCTTGGAGGGCGAGATAATGTTATCTCAAATCACCTTGATAAATTTCTTGGTAATATCGAAGATTTAAGTGATTTTAAAAAATTAGCTATTTTTGATAAAGATTATCGCTTTGAGAATCAGCAAAATGCTGATGCAAAGAAGCTAAGGAAGAAAGGATTTTCTGTGATTGAATGGAAGTTAAAAGAATTAGAGAACTATTTTTTCATCCCTGAAATTATTATGGATTTAATAAATACTAAATATCCTCAGAATAATCACGTGAGTATTGATGATATAACTAATATCGTTGATGAAATATATAAAGATTCTAAGATTAGTATTATTTTTGAGTTTGCTAAAACATTAAGTCAATTAAGAAAAGAAGAGCTTGAAAAAGCAACAGGAGAAAAATTTAAAGATATAATTCCTAGTAAAGAGTACTTCTTAGAATTTTGGGACGAAGCAACTTCCTATGTTGAAAGTCAGAATCAAAGTGCATTACTATCTGGCAAGGAAATTTTAAATGCCTTAAGAACTAAATTGATTGTTAAAAATACACCAAGTGCTAAAAATTTCGTCTTAGATATTATTAATTCTTTATCCGATGATACAGTTCATCCTGATCTAAAATTATTATTAAATGAAATAAAGAACATTGCATTATAAGCGTTTTAATTTACAAGTGATTATAAGTAGTAAATAACTTGCTGGCTCTGGATGAGCTGATGCCTCAATGCTCATTTTCTACTATGTCAGCACTAACTAAAACACTTAGGATAAAATTTATCAATTACTTGTTGGATTGAGTGGACATAAAGAGAGAAAGGACATAAGCCTCCTACTCAAACCTTTTTGCTAACACTTTTGCTAACATGGCTGCATATCCAAATCTCTGAACGTAGAGAGTATGGAACATAAAAAAGAGCCTTAAACCCGCATGGCTAAAGGCTTTATGCTCGATCTTCCAGTAACATAGAAGAGGTTCTAAAAGCACTACTTCAAGACTTAAAATCCTGCGGTAGAAATACCGTACGGGTTCGACCCCCGTCCTCGGCATACGAGTAGTAGTGAAAGACGCATTCAATTGAATGCGTCTTTTTTATACATACAGGTTAGAAACAGCGTACAGGATAAAAAACAGGAAAATGTACAGTTGGGCAGGCCTGCAGTATTAGAGCAGATTGCCAGCGAAATATTGGATAGGAAGTAAGATGCGGTTGATTCGTACATCACTTCGAGATTCTGAATGGGAGTTCGACAAAATGATAATTATTCATTACAATGAGAATGATTATCATATACAGAACACATGGAGTGCTTAATTATGAACAATTCGATTCAATATAATTTCAATCATTTCTTTGAAAAGTTTGAAGGAGGTCATCAAGCCGGAAGTTCAAGCTATATGCTTCATCCTACGACAGGAATAGGACAGGTACTTCGGTTGTACCCACGCTCTGAGTTGGAGATGGTTATGTCAGACTATAAGCTGTACCAGAACCATGATATACGCCTAGATTCACTCGCGCCAATGGTAGAGTTTGGGTATTGTTATGAGGGTAGCAGGGAGATAAGTGTACCTGGCGCTCGTCAGGAGTTCATGCCTGCCAATTGGAGTTTGCAACTGATTAATACCCCGGAAGCGAGATTGGAGCTGGGCCAAGCACAATCCTTTCGAATGTTAGGCATCGGGATGTCTGTCGGCGTGTTTCATCATTTTATGACCTCCATCGGGGGAGTGCAAAAGGCTGACTTTAACAGCCTTCTTGGAGGAAAGTCGTATCGGTTGCTTCAGGAGAAGCCGCCAGCTTCCGCCAGTGCTTCGCTTCACCACATTGCAGCAAGCCTAAGAGATGGAACGATGAATAATATTGAGCTGGAGTACACAGTGTTAGAACTCCTGGAACGGGCACTCCGCACTTTTCTCGAAGGAAAAGAGGAACGGACAGGGCTTAGCCAAGAGACCCAGTTGCGCGTTGGCGAAGCGCGCCGAATAATCCTGGAGCAGATGGATAATCCTCCATCATTGTTGCAGCTGTCGCGTAGGGTCGGTTTGAATGATTACAAGCTCAAGGTGGGCTTCAAGGAAATGTATGGTAACACCATCTTTGGATACCTGCGAGAGAAGAGGATGGAGCAGGCTTTAAAGCTACTGCAAGCGGGCAAGTCCAACGTCATTGAAGTGGCTTGCGCAGTGGGCTACTCGAATCCAAGCCATTTTGCCGAGGCGTTCCGCAAGAAATTCGGAGTAAATCCCAGCGCATTACTACGTGAAAATTCTTCCCGGATATAACATGGTAATGACAGACTTTTATTTAGAACGGACCGTCAACTTACCGGTTAACTCTCTCTTCACAAGCAACTGAACTTGCTAGGCATAGAAAAAGCCCTTCAGAACCCACTGAAGGGCTTTTTCATGAAATCGGATGGTTAAATTGCAGAGAATCTTAAGGATTCCGTGAAACGGGGATTTTAATCCACCTTGGGGTAGAGGGTGCCGTCAGAAAAAAACATAATAAAGGAATAGTTGTTTTTACTTTTATCATAGAAGGGAGAGTGCCTAGGTGCGCTCGAAATACAGTTCTGATTCCAATTTCAATTCAGCTTCTCTTCCATCTTTCTGGCCGTTTGTACTGACCGGGATGTTGATGATTGTGACCACGACAGGGTTTGCGCGAATGGCCTACGGGCTAGTTTTGCCTTATATGCAGGCCGGACTCGGATTGTCAATTTCACAGGGAGGGATGCTTGGCACGATCATGTTTCTAGGCTACCTGGCTTCGGTCGGGTTATCGGGTATACTCGCTGTCCGCTGGGGTAGCAAAGCTGTTCTTATGGCAGGAGGTTGTGCTGTTGTCATCAGCATGTTTGGCCTTTCCGGATCATATTCGTTCATTTGGGTGGCTCTGTTCATGTTCCTGGCCGGAGGGGGCAGTGCACTGGTGTTCACTCCGCTCATGTCCCTTATGCTGGGCCAGTTCCCGGACAAGAAGGGAATCGTCCTCGGGATGTTGCTAAGTGGTGCAGGTATCGGGATGCTGTTAAGCGGATTTTTAGTACCCTTACTAACCGCTCAATTCCCCGTTCTAGGCTGGCGTGCGGTCTGGTTAGGGTTCGGTATCATCTCACTTGTTGTGCTAATCGCGGCTTTATTGATCCTGAGAAACCCCGAGATTGTAGGGAGCGTGAAGGAGACAGACAAACCGAAGTGGTTAAAAAATAAAGCATTAATGCAGGTGGCTGTACTCTATTTTCTAGTGGGTATAGCATATCTTGTCCCCAATCTATATCAATCTGGTTATATGCTGGCTGAAGGGATTTCGGACCGCGCTGCCGGTCTGGTGTACGCCATAGCTGGCATCTTCAGCATTGCAGGCGGCCCTGTCTGGGGCAGTCTGTCCGACCGATTTGGTGTAAACCGGATGTTTATACTGGTTTGGGCTTGCGCGGCGGCAGGGGATATCATCCCGCTTCTGAATCACAGTATTCCGGGGTTCGTCTTATCATCAGTACTTTGGGGCTCCAGTATTGGTGGTCTGGTTACATTAATTCAGCTGAAGGCTGCGAAACAAGTCAATCCCCGGTATGTTCCAACTGCCATCGGATTTATCTCAATATTCTATGCGGTAGGTCAAATGCTGGGTCCGGGAATGACAGGGTGGATGATTGATCATCTCGGTGGCTACGGAGTGGCTTATGGATTCGGAGCGGTAGTCTACGGCTTTGGGTTAGTCGCCAGCCTGATCTCTGGGCGCAAACAGAAATTTTTGGAGCAGAGCAAAAAGATAAAGCAGTAACAGCGAGTCCACAGAAGGCTTTTCCACGAACCGTATAGGGCTATAGTAATAGGGATTTAATAAAAGAAGAGGCTGTCCCAAAAGCCATGTAATGGCTTCTGTGACGCCTCCTTTTTTTGAGAAAGATCAACGAATGGACTTGAATGGACGCTCCGTGAACGCTACCACGCGATCAATCATAGTGACCACAACGCTTGGAGAAGGAAGCAGCACCATTTATTAATTGGCCACGACGATTTGCCATTGTTGATTCAAGCCGTTGTTGTCACTCCATTGAATCACATTGGCACCGTCGGTGAGTGCGCCGGAGGAGACGTCTATCAATTTGCCGGTAGCGCGGTTCTTCAGCTTGAAGAAGCCGCCGCCCGCATCTATCAGCTGCCAATGCTGGCTGGTCCAACCCCCGTCTGACCACTGTTCGATGACTGTTCCATCGGTCGTAGTGCCATTCTCAGGGCCAAGAATCAATCCGCTGTTGGTGTTCTTAAGCTTATAGTACCCGTCGCCAGCGTCGATCAGCATCCAACGTTCACTCGGTAAGTTAGTATCGGTCCATTGTTCGGCATCTGCACCATTTGCTGTTGCACTCGCTCTAATGTTCAAAGCCTTTTCGCTTTTGCGGTTAATCAGCTCATAAGTGAGGCTGCTGTCTACCGTGAAAGGAGTTCCTGTGACCGTTCCTGCTGCACTATCGATGTTAAGCTGCGGGTACCATGACATGGAGAGGGTGGTCGATGAAGGGAATGTCAACGGCAGCCATACGTATTTGGATTCATTGGCGGGACGCTCCCAGGCTCCGGCCCAGCGGTCACCCATATATAGATAGGACGTGGATGAGCTACCCTCAACAGGAATGATATAGGCGGCTTGTGACTCGGAAGCGCGTGAATCTCCGAAATTGGAGAGGGCGCTCCAGGTTCCGTTTATGCTGGAAGCGGTTGCGTATTTCTGCTGGTTAGGAGTCCAGCCTGTTGCGCCGGAAGTGATCAGGAAGTAGGTAGAGCCCCTCTTGAACATAGCAGGAGCTTCACGGTATGAGCCTGCCCACAGGGTCTGGACCAGTGATTCCACGCCCAGAAAATCCGGTGTCAGACGATAAATGTTAAGATCGGCATTCACCCTTGTGGCTGATATCAGATAAGCGGTGCCGTTATCGTTATATACCGTCATATCACGGGAATCGTAGTCAAGAGGCCTGAAGCTGCCTTGATACGTATACGGACCTTCGATATTGGAGGCTGAGGCAACAGCGACTTTTGCTTCTCCGTAATCTACCCCGTTTTCTTTATGCGCCCATAGCACATATTTTCCGGTTGCCGCATTATAAAGAAGCTTGGGGCGTTCAATATTGGCGGTTGCAAGCTCTGAGGCGCTGCTCTTGGATAGTATATTCGCGCGGAATTCCCAGTTCTTCAGGTCTGTTGAACGGTAAAGTGATACATAGTTCGTTCCATCCCGGTTCTCCCCAACCCAATAATAATAGCTGCCAGACTTGATCATTCCACCGCCATGCGCATTAACCGGATTGCCTGAAGTATCCTTGAACTGAATCCCGTTAAGGAGACTGAGCGGAGCGGCATAGCTCTTGGAAGCAGATCCTCCATAGGACAGAACAATCAGCAGAAGGGACAGAAACAGAATAAAGGGTGTTTTAGCTCTTTTCCATTCATTCGCATGCATTCGAGTAATCCTCCTTCATTTCATTCATTATTTAGTTAAGCGCTTATAAAGAACAAACAGAATGTCCTCCTTTCTCTCCAAACATTACCAGTAATACAAATTACGATCAATTTAAACATTTGGATATTTGTAGACAAAATGGATATTTCTTTTGTAACAATTCGCCAGAGCTATCTGAGATGCTTTGGAATCCAAAGCATAACGTCCGTTGTCTGCTCCCCCAATGTCACTTAATGATGATATACTTACCTTGAGTAATATGATAATGATAATCAAAATCATTTTATGATCGGTATATAAATTGGAACAAGTGAGATGAGGGAGCGCGGATAGATGCAAGAAGAAGCAGAAGCAAGCCAGGTATTTACACCAGAGATGATCGATACGATGGCCCGCATTTGGACATGTTCGGTCATTACATTAATAGATGTACGCTTTCAGAATATAGCGTCCGCATACCCTTTGGAGCAGTATAAAATGCCTAGCAGCATGTTTATCTATGCCTGTGGGGGTGAGGCGCAAATTCAACTGAATGAAACGACATTCGGAATGGAACGTTTCGGTCTAGTTCATGGCGGGAAGGGGAGCCTGCTCAGTATTTGGCCTAAAAGGGAGAGTGTGAAGACCTTTATGGTCTTTTATAAAGCGGAATCCCCTCTTTTCCACAAAAAGCACCTGCAGCAATTACTGGAGCAAGTCAATCCATTTGTTCAACAGTTTGGTTATACACCAAGTAATCCTATCTTGCTGCTCGACTGGTTTCAACAAATGTTGAATGACTGGAACCGCGGCAAGGCGATGGATCAGCTTCAGGCCAAGAGTTTTCTATATCAATTGATTCATAGGGTGTACAGAGATTTTGAGGGTGGCGAGATTCGCTATCTCCAGCCCTTTCCAGCCAGTTCTGCCAAAATATATCTTGATAAACATTACCGGGAGCCGATTATGTTCCAGGATATTGCCGCTATGTTTGGGATCAGTGGCGGACAATTAACGCGGTTGTTCAAAAAGAAGGAAGGGATGAGCTTACAGGAGTACCTCATTCAGAGAAGGATTGAAGCTGCCTGTCATGACTTGAAGTATACAGAGGCAACCATTAAAGAGATAGCAACAGGATCTGGATTTGCTGATGAGAAGAACCTGTTTCGGATGTTTAAGAAGTATTACAAGATGACGCCGAGTGATTACCGGAAAATAAACGCACCATCCATGCAGGTTGATGGTATTGATAATGATTCTCATCTTCATTACAATGAGAGGGAACTGGCGAGTCTAGTCAAGTCTTATAGAGATGGGGAATCATGCATGTTTGGACAAGTACGAAGTAAAGAAATGATCTTTGTGGCGGCGATGAGCCTGATGCTGTTGCTGACGGCATGTACGTCGGGGACGCCAGCGAATAATAGGGGAACGGTGAATCCGCCTGCGGAGACCGGGCAGACGACACAACCGGAAGTACAGGAGACGAAGGCTTCAGAAGCAGTCTCGCAGACCAGAACGATATCTACAGTAAAGGGTGATGTTGAGGTGCCTGGCAACCCTCAGCGTGTTGTAGTCGATTATCTGGTTGGTGATGTGGTAGCTTTGGGTGTAACTCCTCTTGGTGTGGCGAGAGCGACAAAGGGTGAGACAGAGGCGGTGTATTCTAACGAGATTAAAGATTCAATTAACATAAAAATGGAGCCGGAAGATGTCATGGCTCTTGAGCCTGATCTGATCATATTAGCATGGGGCGAAGAGAATTATGAGGATTTATCCAAAATTGCCCCGACCATTTATGTCCCTTATGGTGATATGACTACAGAAGAGCGTATCCATTTTATTGGCAATGTTCTGAATAAGCCGAAAGAGGCTGAGGCTGTTTTGAGTGCTTATGCTAATAAAATCGAAGAAGCGAAGCTATCCCTTAAGAATGCCGGCCTTGCGGAAGTGACGATTACGATGGGAGAATTCGGTGATAAAACGAACTCCATCGCTGGAGCCAAGCATGCGGTTGGCGAGCTTGTGTATAATCAGCTTCAAATGAAGGCACCGTCAAAAGTCCAATCTGATATTATTGACGCAGATAAATATTGGGGACAGATCTCTATGGAGGTCTTGCCCGCTTACATGGGGGATTATTTGATCGCCTTAGGAGATACGGAAGTTCCTGCTGATCATGCGGTTTGGAAATCACTACCCGCTGTGCAACATAACCGGATCGTAACGGTGGGTTCATCGCTATCTTGGTCCACGGATATAATGACTTCCAGTGCGTTGATTGATCATATTGTTAATCAATTGCTGGCATTAGCTAAATAAGGGGATCTGGAAATACGATGAAAAACAAGCCTGAACAAAATCGCCGTGGGGCGGTGAACTTCACCATGTACATGGTGGTAGGGCTTGGATTAACGGTTCTCATGTCAGCGGCGTCGATTAGCTTTGGTGCCGCTGACATGAGGTTAGCGACTGCATGGGAGGCTATTTTCCGATTTGATCCAACGCTCACTGAACATCAAATTATTCAAACCCTACGTCTTCCGCGTACCGTAGCCGATCTGATCGTCGGATGTAGCCTTGCGGTTTGTGGTGCGATCATGCAGGGGACAACGCGTAATCCGCTGGCCGACTCCGGGCTGATGGGGATCAGCTCCGGGGCAGCATTCGCGATTGCGCTGTGCCTGGCCTTTCTACCGGGGTATTCGTATGGGCAGATGATGCTGTTTGCTTGTCTGGGAGCAGCACTTGCGACCGGGATCACATACTTCATTGCGTCACTGGGCAAGCGCGGGATGACACCTCAGCGGCTGGTGCTGGCAGGACTGTCCATCTCCATGCTGTTTGGCGCACTCAGTCAGTATTTGGCGATCAATTACAACCTGGGCCGGGCCTTGGCATTCTGGACCGCAGGCAGTACAGCCGGGGCCAAGTGGGAGGAATTACTGATTATCTCCCCTCTATTTGTTGGTGGTGTACTGCTGGCGTTGGCGCTGGCTCCTTCTGTTACACTGCTTAGTCTGGGAGATGATGTGGCAAGTGGACTCGGTATTCGCAGTGGACTGGTCAAGGGGCTATCGACGATTATCGTGCTCGTGCTGACTGGATTGGCTGTTGTCGTGGTTGGCCCAATCGGTTTTGTGGGTCTGATTACCCCGCATATTGTACGATACATGGTCGGTGTCGACTACAGGTACATTATTCCGGCTGCTGCGCTATATGGTGCGTTGCTGACCGTATCGGCCGATCTGGCTGGCCGTTTAATCAATAGGCCGTTCGAAACACCGATTGGTATTATTTTTTCTATCATTGGTGTGCCGTACTTTCTCTTCCTGGCCCGTAGGCAAAGGAGGGAATTCGAATGATCAAGCAGCGTTATACGGTGCAACGGGGGATCCTCGTCAATGTAGTGCTTTTAGTGCTCATCCTTATATTTGCTGTCATTAGCATGAATTCCGGCAAGATGAATCTTTCACCGCAGGAAGTGCTGAACGTTCTCCTGGGTAACGGCACCGGTAAGCAAAATCTGATCCTGTTCGATTTTCGAATGCCACGAATCGTACTGTCGATCTTGGTAGGTCTGGGAATGGGAGCGGCTGGGATCGTGATGCAGAGTTTGCTGCGTAATGACATGGCTAGTCCGGGGACACTGGGGATTAGTTCAGGATCGGGTTTGTTTGTCCTGTTCTTCGTAGTATTCATCGCATCGGCAGGAAAAAGTTCCTTCATTGCCCTGCCGCTGCTGGCCTTTGTTGGCGGCCTGCTGGCGGCGGGATTGATCTTCTTATTATCGTATCACCGTGGGCGAAACCTCTCGCCAATCGGTCTGATCTTAACCGGGGTCGCACTCGGAAGCGGGTATGGGGCGCTGACCACCTTTCTGACACTCAAGCTGGACGATTCGCAGATGGACTTCATGCTGAATTGGCTGGCGGGGAGCTTGTGGGGCGCTGATTGGCGCTATATTGCCGTACTGGCACCATGGGTCTTGATTTTAATCGGCTATATTTTCTACAAGTCCCGGATGCTGAACACCCTCCATCTGGGCTATCAGACGGCAGAAGGGCTGGGACTTTCTGTGAAGCGGCAGTTTTTGGGGTTGTCGATCGCTGCTGTTGCTTTATCCTCTGGCAGTGTGGCTGTTGGCGGAAGCTTCTTCTTCGTTGGCTTGATCGCTCCGCATATGGCAAGAAAACTGGTCGGGCCCGACCACAAATTGCTCATTCCAGCTGCCAGCCTGACCGGCGGATTAGTCGTGGTGCTGGCGGACACGATTACGCGTACGGTTAACCTGGGGGGAGATGTGCCGACGGGAATCGTCATTACGGTCATCAGTGTTCCGTACTTTCTTTATTTACTAGCGAAGGCCAATTAGGAGGACGTCATGGAAAGTATTACAGCAGAGCAAATTGATATTGCCTATAATGACACGCTTATCGTCAAAGAACTGGATTTGCAGATTCCGCGTGGACAGATCACCTCGATTATTGGTCCCAATGGATGCGGCAAATCAACCGTACTCAAGGCAGTCGGCCGGCTGCTCAAGACGAATAATGGTACGGTCTATCTGAATGGTGCCGATATCCGCACACTGTCCACCAAGGAAGTCGCCAAGCAGATGGCGATTCTGCCGCAGACGCCAACCGCACCGAGCGGCTTGACGGTCGGCCAATTAGTCGCCTATGGGCGTTTTCCTCATCAACGGGGTTTCGGCAAGCTCTCCAAAGAGGATAAGCAAGTAGTCACCTGGGCGCTATCGGTTACACAGCTTACAGCGTTTGAGCATCGTGAGGTGGATACGCTCTCTGGCGGTCAGCGTCAGCGCGTATGGATTGCGATGGCGCTCACCCAGCAGACCGATCTGATCCTGCTGGATGAACCCACCACCTATCTGGACCTGGCGCATCAGCTCGAAGTGCTGGAACTGCTCTATGAACTGAATCGCAGTCAGCAGGTGACGATTGTGATGGTGCTGCATGACCTGAATCTGGCAGCGCGTTTCTCCGACTATATGGTGGCGATTCGTGAGGGCCAGGTGGTGGAGCATGGCTCGCCAGAGCGTGTAATGACGGTACAGACGCTGCGTGAGGTGTTTGCCATTGATGCCGAGATTATGCTGGAACCGCGAACAGGGCGGCCGGTGTATGTGACGTACGAGCTATTGCGTGATAAGCGTAGAGACCAAGAAGCAGATCAAGGATTCCTGCAAGCTGAGGAACAGAAGGAGTCGATTGCCACATGAGAACCGCATGGCGTGTCCTGCTGGGCGCACGGAAATACTGGCTGCAGTTAGGCATTGGATTTGCCGGTATCGTGATGGCCACGATTGCCGGGTTTTATTTGCCCTGGGCGCTCCGCTCGTTGACACAATTGGCGACCGAAGGTAGCAGCCGGTTTGCCGCGGAAGCGCTGAAGATTGGTCTGTTGCTGCTTGGAGCCACTTGTCTGCAAGCCATCGGAACATCACTGGCCGGCTATATGAACCATTATGCGGCACTTCATTATGTAGCAGATTTAAGAACAAGATTGTATAGCAAATATCAGCAGATGAGCTTGCGCTATTTCCACCGAAGCCGGACGGGTGACTTGACCGGGCGCGTTGTGAATGATGCGATGGAGGCAGAAATTTTCATTGCCCATGCTATTCCTGACTTTATCATCAACGCACTGACCTTTATCGGAGTAGGCATTCTTCTCTTGACGATCAATGTGAAGCTGGCACTGATCAGTCTGATCACAATTCCGTTGCTGCTTGCAATCACGGTATGGCAAAGCAAACGCTTGTCACCGCTATGGGGAGAGAATTCCAAGGCGCGGGGAGAGATTGCTGGCAAGGTGCAGGAGAACTTGTCGGGTATGAAGGAAATCCAAATTTTCAATCGGCAGGAGGAGGAGCGGGGCAACGTTTCCCGTCTGGCTATGAAACATACGAAGACCTATTTGCGTGCCAGTCTGTTCTATGAGACCTCTGTGCCGTTGCTGGCATTTGTGACCGCGCTGGGTACCGTGCTTGTCGTGATACTAGGCGGCAGATTGATGGCAACAGGCGAGGTAAGTATTGCTGATATCATTGGATTCATCGCCTACCTTGGTATGTTTTATCAACCGGTGAAGTCCTTTTCCAGCTTGGTGGAAATGTCGGGGAGAGCCGCTGCTGGCCTTAAACGGGTATATGATGTGCTGGAAGAAGAGGAAGACATACAGGAGAAGCGAAATGCAGTCCATTTGCCTCGTATCCAAGGACAGATATCCTTTCAAAATGTCACATTCGTATATCCGGATGGTGCTCCTGTACTAGAAGGGCTGAACCTGACGATTGAGCCTGGAAAGACGGTGGCGATTGTAGGTACAACCGGAGTAGGAAAGACGACATTAGCCAGTCTCGTTAACCGGTTCTACGACCCGCAGACCGGTTCGATTCAAGTGGATGGCATCGACATTCGGGATGTGACCCTCTCCAGCCTGCGTGACAATATCTCGATGGTGCTGCAGGATACCTTCCTGTTTGACGGCACGGTGTATGACAATATCGCTTATGGATGGGCAGACGCGACCGGGAAAGATGTGATGGCCGCAGCGAAGGCGGCGAAAGCGCATGATTTCATAGCACAGATGGAGCAAGGCTACGATACGGTGATTGGTGAACGCGGTGTACGATTGTCAGGAGGGCAGAAGCAGCGGATTTCGATCGCACGGGCAATTCTTCGCAATGCACCGATTCTCATTCTGGATGAAGCGACATCAGCGCTGGATACCAAGACCGAGCAAGAGATTCAGCAGGCGCTGGACGAAATATCGAAGGATCGCACAACACTGGTGATTGCCCATCGGCTATCCACGGTCCGTCATGCCGACCAGATCGTCGTGCTGGAGGGCACAGAGATTGCCGAGACGGGTACGCATGAGGAACTGCTGCGTAGCGGCGGCATTTATGCACGATTGTATGCGACGCAAGCTTCTTGAATGTAATCGGATCGGTCTTCAAGGGTCAGGACCCCTAATTAAAGAGAACGGAGCAAGAGGCCCATGCAACCCCGCATGGGCCTCTTGCTCCGTTCAATTCACTTCCCCCCACCCGGAATCGCAACCTCATGTCCAACGGTTGCGGCCATGCGGGCAGTTTTTGCACCCCAAGGCCGGGCCAGGACCCCACGCGACAGCGGACTGAAGACCATGGTCTGAATCCCCTCGTCGGCACAGAGCGGGATCATCTCGTTTTCTTCTTCGCGGGCGATTAAGTTGTAGTTGTGTTGCATGGAGATGAAGCGGGTCCAACCGTTCTGTTTCTGGAGATGCAGGGCCTTGGCGAACTGCCAAGTTCTCATGGTGGAGGCGCCCTGCTGACACTTTCCTCGCTGGTTCCGTGCGAATACAAATTAGCGGTATCGAATAAGTTGATTCCTGCCTCAAGCGCATGTCTGATCATAAGGCGGCTGCCATCCTCGCCCAGCTAGGGTAACACTGAGGGGATCTCTACTATCGTAGCTCCTTCACAGAAATCTATTCTGGCATGATCCAGACAATCTCGCAGATTCGTACGAAAAACTTCCGGCCCCTGGTATCCAATACAACGTGGTCTGGCTTAACTTCCACTAAGCAGCCGCTAATCCCTCCGCGAGTGGTTTCGAGCACTACCTGTTTACCTTTTACAGACATTAAGGTTTCGACTACGTAGGGGTCAATAGGATATACCATGATTGCTTGCGGCATTTGTTGCTGCATTGGATACATTTGATTATTCAGCACTTTGTTACCTCCCGAATGGTTATACATCATCCTATGCTAATGCCCACATAAAGAACTGGGCGGATGCCCATGCAATAACGAATTCCCTAATCATTATTAAATAAAAAATGGAAGCAAGTACAAAGCTGTAATGGCACCAAAGGGGATCGGTCTTGGATAAAAGCGGCGGCGCGGGTAGAAACCCGGATAGTATCCGAATTGTCTGTAGGTTGTTGCGTTAGCAGGCATTCCGTTCATCTGGCCCACCATTTCATTGGTGGGAATGGCAAGTGTAATATAGTTCTGATCGATATGAGCAACAAACCCGTCGTGAGACTGACCATCGCTTGTAGTAATACCAACATATTTATTCATACAATTCCAGGCAACTTGTTGATAATTCGTTTCCATGGGTAAACCTCCTCAAATACTATCTCGTCAACAGTCTATGGACTATAACCTATATCCATCACGGCATATGCCCATAGCTTAAAAAAATCATATGAAGGATTAATGTTAAGGAGTGAGAAAATTATGAGTAAACGTGAAATACAACTATTACCTCCAACTACCTTGCATTAAACAGTAGTGGATGGTAATCTTTGTATTAGTAACTACTGTGTATTACACAGTACTAAATAAAGCGTGGTGATAAGTATTGAATGTTCAGTTCAAGAAGGGTGTGCTGGAGCTTTGTGTTCTTGTTTTAACATCGCAGAAGGACCGTTACGGATATGAGCTTGTGGAGCAGATCTCGCAGAAATTCGCCATAGCGGAGGGCACGATCTATCCGTTATTAAGAAGACTGGCTACGGAAGGGTTATTTTCCACCTATTTAT
Source organism: Paenibacillus sp. FSL P2-0136 (assembly GCF_037975325.1). Classification (NCBI taxonomy): domain Bacteria; kingdom Bacillati; phylum Bacillota; class Bacilli; order Caryophanales; family Paenibacillaceae; genus Paenibacillus; species Paenibacillus sp. FSL P2-0136. Next base: position 5,161,612 of record NZ_CP150244.1, on the reverse strand, counting down.
CTGAATCGGGCGAGGGGCCGCCCCGGAAGTACTATAAGATTACCGATGAGGGAAGGAGAGTCATGAACGACATGATAGAGGAATGGAATGCTTTTGCCATAGGAGTGCAGGAGATCATTGGGGGGGATCGGATTGAATAAAGAGGCCTATCTGAATGAATTGGCACGTTATCTGAAGCTGCTTCCTCCTGAGGAATGTGCCGATCTTATGGGTGAATTCCGGGAGCATTTCGAGTTTGCCCAACTAAGCGGGCGGTCTGAAGCAGAAGTGATCTCCAAGCTGGGCCATCCCCGGTTGATCGCCCGTGAACTACTGACCCAGTCGCAAATTGAGAGAGCGGACAAATCCCCAACGCTCTTAAGCGTTACGAGAGCGGTTATGGCAACGGTGAGCTTAGGATTGTTCAACTTAGTTATCGTTCTGCTGCCTTTTATCACTTCTTTGACTGTGATTGCCGGGGTGTTCGTCTTTGCCATTTGCCTGCTTATTTCTCCGATTCTTTTAATTCTTCAGTATCAGTCGGTCACGTTGTCTATCAATAGCATTTTTCTGATGCTGGGCCTGGTTGGTGTGGGACTGCTAGTAGCCCTTGGAACACTAAAGCTCACCCGGCTGTATTACCATCTTGTGATCCGGTACCTGAAGTATAATCTGACAGTTATTAAGAAGGATGTGACCTCTTTTGAAAAATAGATCCCGGAACGTAACCAGACTTGCTCTGCTCCTGATTGCTGCCGGAGTCATTGGAAATGTAGTGCTGTATCTGTTAGGCAATTCACCATTTAATTTGCATGAGCTATCGGTTGAACAACCTGTGCGGATGGACCAGACCACCAGCGTTCTTCTTCAAAACGAGATTGGAACGATTGATGTGGTTCCCATTCAGGGAGATGAAATCAAGGCAACCTTAGGCGGGAAGACGACCAAGGCATTAATGAAGGATTACAAGCTGCACATCACTCAGGATCGGGGACAAACCAGCATTAAGGTTGTTCAGGATAACCGCTTCCGCTTTTTTGACATCTATACGGAGCTTAAGCTCACGGTTGGGGTTCCTGCGACCCGGCTAGACCAGCTGCAGGTGGTAACGGACTCCGGAAGAATTGATGTCGGCCCCGTCCTGGCGAAGGAATACCGGGTGGTAAGCGACTCGGGTTCTATCAAGCTGGAGATAGAGGAGGGGATCATTCATGCGGAAACGGATACTGGTGAAATCACCGCCTCGCTTGAGCGCATCCTTCAAGATATCCATGCTACCTCAGATACTGGAGATATTACCATCCAGACAACAGAAGCGCCTCAAGCGCTCCGTACTCAATTCTCTGCGGATTCTGGAACCGTTCAGGTGACGCTTCCGGGTTATAAGGACGGTTATATCGGTGAAGGAGGGCCACTTGTCAAGCTTATCTCTGACACTGGCAATCTTAGGATCGAACAGTAACAGTATTTAGGTGAAGAGCAGGAAGAAGAATAAGATTGATTTTAGGAGGCGGCCTTGTGTGATAACACAGAATCCCAGGAAAGAAGTCTTAATCAAGACTGTTGATCTATGCAAAGTTTACTCCTCAGGCCATGAACAATATCTCGCCGCCAAAAGCATTAATCTCAAAGTATACCAAAGTGACTTTACGGTGATTATGGGCAGCTCAGGCTCGGGGAAATCTACGTTGCTCTACCTCCTCAGCGGTCTGGACGGGATCACTTCCGGAGAAGTGATGTTCAAGGGACAGCGAATTGATGCATACACAGAGAAGGAACTTACGGATTTCCGGTCCAACAAAATCGGCTATGTATATCAATCGATCAATCTGGTTCCTGATTTCACTTTGCTGGAGAATGTGGCTTTCCCGGGGTACGTGGCTGGCCGCAGCAAAAGCGGGGTGAACGAGCAGGCATTAAGCCTGCTGCACCAGATGGGGATCGGGGCACAAGCCGGACGCCTGCCGTCCCAGGTATCTGGAGGACAACAGCAGAGAGCGGCGATTGCCAGGGCGCTCATCAATTCGCCGGAGGTGATTTTTGCGGATGAGCCTACAGGGGCATTAAGCCAGGAGCAGGGCGCAGTGATTCTGGATCTGTTGACGGAGATGAACCAGAATGATCAATCGATCGTTATGGTGACGCATGATATCCAGGCTGCGTGCAGGGCGGACCGGTTAATCCTGGTCAAAGACGGCACAATCGACGGAATTCTGGAGCTAGGCAAATATGCACCGGATCAGTTGAAAGCGAGAGAAAACCAAATTTTCATGTTCATGTCAGGGGAGGAGAGGTAGCGGATGTATGCGGTATGGAAACTATGCTGGACGAACCTGAAGCATAAAAAAGTACAAAACAGCTTCATTGCGATCATCATCATGCTGGCAGCCCTGCTCCTCTCAACCGCCATATCCGTTCTGAACAACACCAACCGGATGTATGAGAGTATGCATGAACAGTCCCGTGGCGCTCATCAAATATTACAGATGGAGAATGGCCTCCATGATCCGGTCGAGGTACATAAATGGTGGGAGGAGGAGCAAGGCGTAACGGTCTCGGATTTGATGCGCTACCGCTATCTGTCTAGTATGTCTCACGCCTTGAAAGAGATCCCCAATGTGGACTTGTTCATGATGGATGCGCCAACAGGACCTTTTCCCGTGGACCGGCTGCAGTTCGTGGAAGGGGAAGAACAGAGCACACCGGAAGCAGGAACTGCCTGGATTCCCACCTCGCTGGCGTATCCCAATGATATTCATGTGGGCGATTCAGTTGAATTCAAGACAGATGAAGGGACCATCCGGTTGAACGTTGCGGCCGTCGTCGTGGATATTTCCTACTGTTCGCCATTTGCGACGAGCGGGAGAATCTGGCTGAATCATGAGGATTATACTAAGCATATGACCCTTTTGCCGGGCGAAGATAAGTATATGACCGGACTACGGTTTGAGGATTACAGTCAACAGAGAGCCTACTGGGAGAGATTCGAACAGTATCTGGGGACCCCCTATCTGGAGTCGGTCAAAGACTTCGAGAGCTTGTCTTCCTATTATATGATTGCGAACCAGGTGATCAGCTTCGTGATGATTTTTCTGGCTGCTGTCATGATCTGTGTAGCCTTGTATACCTTGGGATTCACGATTGCCGATGCCATTCTCTCTAACTACAGAACGATCGGGATTATCAAATCTGTCGGATTATCCTCCCGTAAAGTCATTATGGCTTATGTTGCGCAATATACCTTCCTGGCACTCGTCTCGGTCATCCCGGGGATGCTGGTCAGCAATATCCTCTCCGGCACCATTGTTGCGGGTTCTATGGCTTATCTCAACACAGGTTCATTAGGGATGAACGATGTATTTTCAGGTACAGGTCTGTGGACTGGCGCGGCTGTCGTTGTGGTTATTCTCCTCTCGGCCCTGCTGTTCGCGAATAAGGCGCGTCATGTGGAGCCTGCCCAAGCCGTTCGTTACGGCATGTCCGAGAAGGAGTACTCCCACCAATCAGGAGGAACTGGAACATGGAAAAGAAAGCTCCTGCAACTGGGCGCTCTTCCGACTTCAATGATTATCGGGCTAAGAAGTGTCACCAAGAATATCCGGGGTTCGCTGCTGATTGTGCTGATCTCGGCGTTGTCCACCGCTGTACTCGTCTTCGGGTTCCTGTTCGTATACAGCATTGCTTCTATCCATGGAACCATTGCCAAATGGGGGTATGATTCGGCCGATCTGTCCATCAGAATCGATAACCCGGCTAAAATGACTTTTGAACAGCTGCAAGAAGAAGTCCTCTCTGATCCAAGGGTGAAGAATTACTCGCGGTACGGGGATGCCAATGCGGTGGTGCCGATTCCTATGAAGGACGGGGCTGCCGTGAAACAGGATACGATGGGGATCTTGTTGACAGTGGCGGACGGGAACTATGATGAGATAGGCTATGAGAATGTGGACGGCCGTAACCCTGTGTCTGCCAATGAAATCTCGGTTGGAGTGAATGTCGCTAGAACGCTGGGTATTCAAGCAGGGGATACAATGGACATTTATATTGAAGGGACAAAGCATACGCTGACCGTCACCGGTATCTACCAGGCGATTGCAAACATGTCCAATACGGGGCGGATTACGGCTGACGTCATCAGAACGAGTAATCCGGACTATGGAAGTGCGACGAACACCACTTTCATGAATCTGCATGAGGGGACTTCAACCGATTCATTCGTGAATGAATTGCAAGAGCGGTACGGCAGTGTAATCGGAATCGCCAGTCAGGCTTCGCTGGTGGATGAGGTATTCTCCCAAGCGGTCAAAATCATCGTGCTGCCAGTATCCGTTATGGCGCTGCTATTCATCATCATTACGTTCGTAATCATCTACAGTATCTGCCGGATTAATATGAAGAAAGAGAGCCGCACCTACGGCATCTACAAGTCCATCGGCATGACCTCCCGCCAGATCCGACTGTCGGAAACCACCGGAATCCTGGTCGTATCGGGGATCGGAGCTTTGGTAGGGATACCTTTAGGCTTATTAGGCCTGCCACCACTGCTGAACGTTATCCTGTCGGATTACGGGATTGTTAAAGTTCCGCTGATCATGAACGGGGGAGGTATAGCCTCGATGATTCCGTTAAGTGTCATCGCCGCAGGCCTGGGCTGCTGGGCAGCATCCAAGTCTATTCAGAGTGCTTCGCCGCGGGTGTTAGTGGTGGATTGAAAGTAGGGCCGGGCGTTCAGTCCGAAAGTATAGGCCGAAGCCCGTCAACCTTAACTGGTCGGCGGGCTATGGGTTACAGTCTTACGACACTGGACTCGCCGGTCGGCAGAGAATGATTTAAGCCTTGGCAGAAGTCCTTCATACCAAATGCAAAAGTGTCTTGAAAAGTTACAGCTGACAACTCACCATGAGCATCTATAAAGTTAAATATCATATAGTGACTAGTTTTCTTTTTATTTCCTATTCCGGACATTCCACCGACAATTGTTCCTAACCCAGGTACAATAAGCGTTCCAATCATTGCACGACCCACAACGCTTTTGCTTTTATCGATCAATTCTTGCTCACTTTTAACTTCAGCGGCTCTGAATTGCGCCAGATATATTTCAAATCTTTGTCTGCCTGAATCAATAAGCACACGATCAGAAAATCTAAAAATTTTGCACTCGACACTTCCAATGCCAAGTCCCTCCACATGTTCTGCGAATACCCCCTGTAACGCTCCGATGCTTTGGGTTTGTTCTTTTAGCTCATTCCCTTGTTTAATTCCTTTTTTTGCTGCAAAAATAATACCGATAATGAGAACTACAATAAATCCCCAAATAAATAACATCATTATGAACAGCCCCTTATTCTGATAATAATTAGCAAAAATAGTCTATCAGAATAAGAGGGATAATACTATGCATTTTAAAATGAGCATTAAATATAAAGGCTCACGGGTACTTTTGGTTTTATTAATTTTGCGAAAAATGTTTGTAGTTCTTCATTTCATCATATTCCCAAGGAAAAAGCCTGTTAATTGACAATGCAGTTTGTTCCCAGTCATCCTTAGCACATTCCAAAATACTAACTTGAATACAATCTTTAATGGCTTTTAAGTTGAATTCAGGAACTACCACAAATCCTCTACAAATTATAAATGGTCTGGTACTTAGAAAATCCGCGATCCCTTGAGCAGTCCCAATTGTAGCATAGAATTGATCAGCACCAGTTAAATCTGCAGGACCAATGTCTAAAACTAAGGATACGCAAAAATCTCCGGTCACATCTCCTTCAGCAAAAACATGAACATCCTTTAGTTCTGGAATAATTGCCATCATAACTCCTTTCAAATTTACCAATGTACTAAATTCGTGCATTTTTGTTGGTTGATCTCTTGTTCAATTCCACAATTTACCTCAATAACTCTTAAGTTTATTGTAAATTTCTGTAGAGAAACAGACTGTTTGTTCGCCTTAATATGGTGTAGGCTTGATGCATACATATTAAAGGAGATGGATTTTTTGAAACGTTGGAAAAGTGTAATGATCAAGACGGTAATATCTTTCACTTTGGTACTATCAATGTTTGTATTTCAAAATCATGCGTTTGCTGATGCTGCTGGAGAAGTAGATTTAACGGATGGGTTACCAAATTCTGCGTTTTCAGCAAGTAGTGTTTGGAATAGACCGGGCGATACCCGGAACTTTGGCCCTGAGAAAGCATTTGATAATGTTTGGATCGAAAATAATGCTGGATTCTCTACTAATACGATAAAAAACGAATGGATAGCTGTTGATTTCGGTAAGGAACAATCCATTTCAAAGTTGAAGTATAAGGCTGATATATCATACGAATACGCATATGATTTGAAGGATTTTGTTGTGCAAGCCTCAAATGATAATTCGAACTGGGAAACACAATACTCAGGTACCGCAATAGGAATTGATACTATTCAAGAATTTGTATGGAAACCTACTGGTAGTTTCAGATATTGGAGAGTCCAATTGATCAATAATATTGGAAATAACAGCTATTGTATTATGGTAGGTGAGATGGAGTTAATCGGCTCTAAACAAGAGGCTCCATTAGATCTAGTTGCAGTAGGGAAAAATAAGATGGTTGATCTCACATGGTCACCTGTTACAGGTGCAACTGGTTACAATGTAAAGCGTGCTACCGATACAGGAGGACCATACACTTCAATCGCTTCCAATGTTACAGGTAACTCATACACGGATAATACTGTTATCAATGGTATGACTTATTATTACGTAGTAACAGCAACGGATGGAAATAGTGAAAGTCTGAATTCAAATGAAGCATCGGCTACCCCGCAAAAGGTTAATCATCCCGATCCAGAACCTTCAGGAGAACGAGCTATACTTACTATTACACTAACAACTGGTCTTGATAAAGAATATGATCTTTCGGCTGAAGAGGTCAGTGCTTTCTTGAATTGGTATGATGCAAGAGATACTGGAACAGGGCCAGCCAAGTACGCGATCAACAAACATAACAATAATAAAGGACCCTTTAGCGCCCGTAAAGATTATGTAATCTTTGATAAGATCCTCACGTTCAGCGTGGATGAATATTCAGCAGAATAACTTTTCTCATATTTAATCCTGTCAGTAATGGCAGGGTGTTTTTTTGCATTAAGGAAAATTTTCCTTACCTACATATACATAATGTTCCATTACAAATATAATGATAGTTACATCTGTATTTGCTGAATCTGTTTTCTTAACTTGTGGGAGGAATCTTAATATGACAAAAAGAATATGCTTGTCATTTTTATTACTAACGTTTTGTATGAGTATATTTTCATTTTCAGCACAGGCTCAAGTTAATACTATTACTAGCAATGGAAAATTAGTTGTTGATAGTACCAATACAACAAAAGATTATTTTGAAGTATCGGCGAGTGATATATGGTATATGGGGTGGCATAAAGCGGATAATTCTATTGATACTGGTCCTTATTTTGCTGTTTATAAAACCTCGGAAGGGTCAAATTCGGCAAAGTGGTACTCAATGCAAAAAGATAGTAGTAATGTGTATCGCTGGTCTTCAAAAGTATATTTTAACGATTTTTCTAACGCCACAGGTGAATACACAATAACTGTTTATCAAAATGGAATCGCGAATTATCCAGGACAAACGAGCGTGAAAGCAGAGTATTTTCTCGGCGAGCTTAAGGTTAATTATTTAGATGTCAGGACTAGTGAAACAAATACATATAAATCTAATTTCGACCTATATGCGAGAAATTTCCCAAATGTTCAAGGGGTATTTTATGCTGTCTGGAGAACTGAAGATGGAATAAATACAGCGAAATGGTTTGGGATGACAAAAGATTCCAGTGGTCAGTATGTAGATAATATTGATATACAAAATTTTGATTATAAAATGGGTGAATATCAAATTAATATATTTAAGACTAATGAAGATGGATCAAACAATCTCATTTCAAATACGAAAGTTAATGTAAACCCTGCAACTTCTAGCAACGAAACTATTAATGGGAATTCATTTCCTGTATATGCGTATAAGATTAACCCTAATTTAACAAGCGCTTATTTTGCTGTTTGGAAAGATGATGATGGAATAGATAATTCTAAGTGGTACGATATGACATATGATAATGTAAATAATCGTTGGAATTCAACGGTCAATATTTCAGACTTCAGCAATCGAGATGGAATTTATCATGTAATTGTTTATGGTGAGTTAGTGGATGGAACTTCAATTTTACTTGGTCAAGTTAAGATTAATATGTTAGCAAAACAGGTTCCTGTCTTGATGTACCATGAAATTGGTGATCCCAGTACTGGGGCTGTATCGGCAACGGATTTCGAAAAACAGATGCAGTACCTTAAAGATAATGGATATACCATGTTAACTTTTGATCAAATTGCTAACTATAAAAATTATGAGAAGCCCATCATTATAACGCTTGATGATGGTTACGCAAATAATATGCAGGCATATCAAATATTACAAGGAATGCAAACGAGTTCTTTCAATCCAAAAGCTACAATTTTTATGATTGGCTCGTATATTGATAATCCAAATGTTAATTATTTATCTGTTAGTCAAATGAAAAATATGAGTGATAGCGGGATTATTTCTTTTCAAAGTCATACTTACAACCATATCGATCTTCGAAGAACAGATGTAGATGAAGGTCTGGAGTATACGACATCAGCACAAAAAATATTTTCGATAACGAATAAGCCTGTCAACGTAATGGCATATCCAGTAGGTGGGTACAATTCAAATGTTATTGATACCATAAAAAATACTGGCTACTTATATGCGGTTACAACTGATAATGGTAAATATATTAGTACTAATGATTCTGAAGGGAATTACCAAATTAAACGAATTGGTATTTACGGGAGTTTGCCAATTACTGAGTTTGCTGAAAAAATTGAATAGAACCTAAAAGACATTACTTTATTGCTTATATAATACCCTGATTAAGATCGCCGGAAGCTGGTTCAGACGAGATTGATTTGAATTCAGAGCCTACTTAAAATAACCCGTCAGGCACATGCCCGGCGGGCTTGTTTTTATCCGATATCCTCAAGTAATTCTTCAGAGTTATTTCGCACATTACCTTCAGCCGAAGGGACTTTATAAACCCGTATTTTTGAGGCATCATATGGCCTCAGCAGCTTTAATAAGGATTCGATATCGTCATTATCTCTCTCCAGCCAATCGGCTTCATCCTCCGACCAGAGGATCACTGGCATACGGTCATGTATATCTGCCATCAAACTGTTTGGGGTTGTGGTGATGATGGTACATGTGCTGATTTTCTTGCCTTCCGGATCTTCCCATGTGTCATACAATCCGGCAAAGGAGAATATGTTGCCATCACTCATTAAAATTCGGTAGGGCTGTTTGGTGGAACCGTCCTTTTTCCACTCGTAAAATCCATCCGCTGGTATGATGCAGCGTTTGGACTTCAACAAACGTTTGAAAGCAGGCTTCTGCGCAACGGTCTCAGCTCGAGCATTAATCATCTTGCTGCCGACCTCGTCATCCTTGGCCCAGAAAGGTACAAGCCCCCAACGAAGCTCCTCAAGACGTTTGCCATCGTTAGTCGCGATCACTGCTGGGATGTTATGCATAGGTGCGACATTATAGTTTGGCTGAAGGGTAGCTGTTTTGCTATCATCTATTAGGTAATGGGATAGTATCTCTTCCAGGGTTATTGTGATTGTAAAGCGTCCACACATGTTATCCACCTCCAAACATAGATGCCTTTATGATAATCATTAAATGGCGTGTTCAAACAAAAAACTCCTCTATCCAATTATAGCTCTTGGCTACTTTGGATAGAGGAGGTAAGTGTTGGGACTACTTATTAGGTTGTTGTATACTCACTTACTTCAAAGGTTAGGATTTTGTCGAAAACTACATAATCTTTACGTTTTTTGAAAGGGCCTTTGTTATTCGTGTGCTTATCAATTGCAAACGAGCCTGGGCCTCTGCCTGCATCACGGGCATCATACCAGTTTACGAATGCTTCAACTTCAGCGAATGGAAGGTCGTATTCCTTTTCGGTGCCGTTGATAAACGTAACTGTAAGCAGCGCTCGGTCACTTGATGGTTGTTCTGGTGTCGTAGTTGGCTTTGGCGTTGCAGTCAGCACCGGCGTTGCTGAAGGCGTTGGTGTTACTGTTGCAGTAGGCTCCGGAGTAGCTGTCGGTGAAGGACTAGGTGTAGGAGAAACTGTTGGTTCAGGCGTAGCTGTCGGTGTTGCCGTTGGTGTCGGCGATGGGTCTAGAAGGGGGTTGGTAGTCGAAATGTTCGTAGTGTTTCCAGTGCTTCCTGTTGAGCTAGTCCACGACACATTTGTAAGAGTAGCTCCTGCATTAAGTGTTACTTGCATGTATCGCATAACATATATCGAATGCGCATTTATAAAACTACCACTTAAAGGCACGGGCGAACCAACTGGAGTACCGAAAAATAGCTTCCCATTAATATCAAAAAATTTAAGATCTGTTCCAGTACCTGTACCGGTGAATTTAAAATTAGCTATATCTTGTCCATTACTACCAAAATCAATATATACCGTACCTGGACCAACACTTGCAAAAACACCTTGTACAGGCAAAGCAGCAAACATTAACACTAAAGCTAACAATAGTTTTAACTTTCTCAATTATTACACCCCTCATATACATTTTGTTAGCGTTCTTTAGGTATTAGGTAAGTAATCCGGATTATTCAAAAGCTGATCAACAATAAATAGCAGGTCATCATCATTCACATATTCATCACCGGCTTGCTGAGCATTATACTTTACCGGATCAACATCGGGGGCGAAATACTTGAAGTATCTGGCATCAATTGCAAGGTCAACAAGGGTGTAAGTACCTGACTTGTTGACGTCCGTTGCCTCAATGATGACACTGTCTTCCAGGCAGTTATCTCTCTCCAAGTCATATTCCTCTTCGGTATCCGCAATCCTCGCTTTAGTTGCATCGATAATGGCTGTGCCTTTGGATTTGGCCTTAAACTTGAGCTTTACGACAACTGTGTCTTTGTTTATGCCGTATTCTTCGCCTTGACTGGCTACTACAAAGCGGACGGCGCCGTTTTGATCTATGGGTTTATTGTATACTTTATAACCATTTATCTCTTCAAATCCGAGATACTCTAAATGCTCCTTGTCATACTTCACTTCAAAATCTTCAGCATAAATATCCTTCACGTTTTTTAGTGATATATCTGCAGTGAACTCCTTGCCTAAACCGATTTTTTCTGGAGCAATATTTACATCAAGAGTTGGTTTCAATGCTGGTGTTGGAGTAGGGTTTGATGTAGGTTCTGGTGCTACCGTTGGTGTTGGTGTCGGTGTGGCCGTTGGTGTAGGCGTTGGCGTTGATGTTTCCGCCGGCGTTATAGTTATGAAGACATTAACAGAACTTGCTCTATTAGTACCAGTTAATATTATTTTATTGATATTTTGATACGAACCCACTGATATTACATTATTGTATCCCACGGTACCTATAGGATAAGTCCCAGAATCAGTAATAATACTTACATTAACTACATTAGGAGAACCGTCACTACCAGTGTATGATCCTCCTGCACCTTGTAGCTTGATTGAACTTGCATTAATAGGCTCAGATGCAATGAGCTCATTAGTGTCGTAATTGCGAACAGTAGTGGTGCCACTGTATACTGTTCCATCAAATTGTAAACCAGTAATTGACGGAGAAGCAAATGCAGTAGTTGCTACAAAGCACATGAATATTGTTAAGAACATAATGATTTTTTTCATATTAATCTCCTCACATAATGTTTTTCATAAGTTATTTCTATAACCATTTATGTATCCGACAACTTGATAGTTTCTTTTCTCCTTTCATTGAAAAATATGTATTAATGTTGTAATGTTGCTTGACTATCCTAAGACGAAAAATGTAATTCGTCTAAACATTAATTCTTATATTTGGGATATATAGATTGAAGACATTAAAAGTACATAATTATGGGAGTTAACGCATATAATCAGGATTATTTAGAGAGCATTTGTTTGATTTAAATGCAAACAAATGTTCTTTTTTGGATTTGAAGAATATCGGTCATGAGGATGAGAACCGGTCAAACAATAGAAATTATATATCCGGATAAAGTCAGGCAACGAACACAGCGGAAATTGAGGTACTCGGGATTCGGTCATGGACCCCAAGGTTAACAAAAGCAGTAGTCGAACAATGTTGTAATTCAGATGAGAATTATGACAGAAGGTCAGGTTAGGTTAGCTTTCTTGCAAGAAAAGCGGGCTATCTTTCCTGTGATTTTCTTTTTTTGAAATAACTCCTCGATAAGTTGTGAATAAATTCACATTTTAGAATTAATACTACATTTGCATTTAACTAAGGAGGTTGATTGAAGTGAGTGATAAAGTTCCAGGCTTCCCGGATAAATCTGATTTTGATCAAAGTAAGCTTCACGAAGCAACTGCAAGTTGGGATTTCCATCGTGATCCAGGCACTGGCGGAAAAAACTATGGGGAAGATCTGAAGGCTCCAAATGGTACAGTAGTAGTGGATTTCAACACACATATTGATGCCGACCATAACACCAAAGGAGGGGCAGATATACACGCTTACATTGAAGATAACGGTATGTATAGAATTCCTAGAGGTGTTCATGTAGGTCACAGACTGACGCCTGGTTCTATTGGAGGTCCAGGAGCATCCTATAAAGGGGAAATTACAATGACAGTTGTAAGTGATGCGGATTGGTGGCCTGTGGCAACCAAAGGCCCACATAAATTAATCAATTACAATAAAATAAAAATCCAGTCATGTTCTATGGCTGGATTTTTAGCTAGATCATAGATCTGATAAGGAGAAGCAGGATTTAAATGAATATAAAAGTGTGAGGAAACAGGGATGGCTTTAAAATGGAAATGTGACTATAAATGCATCGGATTCTGGGACCAATATCCTGTTAACTACTCTTAGCTTTGTCTGGAAATGCACTCAACCTGCCAGCAGGCCCCCTCCCCCGATAATACCTCCACCATAATCCCCGCTCCCAAGCGAAATCCATGCTTGAAACTAGCCGCCAACTCCATGCCATGAGTTTGGCCATACAAGTCTAACAGCGCTTCTAATTCGTCGAATTCTTCCGCTGAAAGCCGCTTCTTCCAAACCTCTATGATGTCATATGTTCTTTTTCTTAAAATGGAGTACTGTGGGGCATCGGGTATGATATTTTCATCGGGATGCAAGTTGCCGTGATACAGGCTCTCTAGAATACTATCCACTTGCTCATCTCCTTCATTGTTAAAGTACTTTGTGTTCAACAATAAAAGATATAAACTGGTATATCTACAGAGTATACTCTACAGAAGGATGGAATTGTTTTCTGAATCTTTCAACATCAGTATTTTTAAACGGAGGTACCCATGAATAAGAGAAACCTACTCCTTTCATTCATTCTTCTATTTGTTATTGCCTACATCGCGTTTGGGGCATGGATATCGCATGATACCAAAATCATATTAGAAGAAGCGATGAAGAAGGACGCTGATATGATCTACATGAGTCCTTCAGTATACAGCAAAATAAATCCTGTTGAACGCGGGATGACATCTGATGCTTTTGAGTATCATTCAAGCTCTCATCATATCGGCTTTGTATTGCCGCTGCACTTCTTCGCAGGTTCAAAGGTATATGTAACTCAGAAATATGAAGATAATAATTTTGCATTCAAAGAACCTGTTCAGTTAACGCTGAAATTAAAATCCGGGAAGTGGTACGCGACCAAGGTTAGTATTCAGCCTTAACGGGAATAAGGGCACCAGTTCATTAGAACTGGTGCCCTTATTTTAGCATGGCAAAACAATCTCAAACTCCGTGCCCTGCCCGATTGTCGAATGTACCTTAATTTCCCCGCCGTGTGCCTCCACGATGGTCTTGGCGATGCTCATGCCGAGGCCGGAGCCGTCGGTGGATTCCTCGGTGTTGGTTCCGCGGTAGTAGCGGTTGAATAGATGATGCAGTGTTTCCTCGTCCATCCCTTTTCCATTATCGAGTACCCGAATGCAAGCTTTATCGTTGACGCGGGCAAGAGTGACGGTAATAGTTGTGCCGGGCGGATTATGCTTGACGGCATTGGACAGCAGATTGTCCATCAGCCGCTGTAACCAGGTTACGTCTGCCTGTATGAGCAGGGAATTCTCTTCCCCGGTGTACTGAAATAGATACTCAGACATAGTGGCGTCATTGACGTACTTTAATACGGAGCGGCGCACCAATTCTGTCAGATCTGTCTCCCGGCGCACCATGATGGAATCGCTCTGCTTAAGCTGATGGATCAGGGAGAAGTCGGAGATCAGCTCCAGCATGTAATCCCCTTTTTCCCGGATGGTCGCGCCCATGATCCGCATTTCCTCTTGGCTCCATTGCTCAGGCAGCTTCTCCAGCATATACCCGTAGCCTTGAATCGTGGCCAGGGGTGTGCGCAGATCATGGGAGATCCCTGACATCCACTCCGCTTGCTCCTTCTCCAGCCTCTTGCGGTCCCTCTCGATTTGCGCCAATTGATGAGTCATCTGATAAAAGGCTTGAATCACTTCCTGATAGAGCCTGTTGCGGGTTCGCATAGTGCCATTACGGCGGAAGACCTTGCGCTTGTCCTTGGCGGTCAGCACCTCATCGTACTGGCCCTGGCCCATCCGTTCGAACCAGCCTGCGAACAGAATCAGGGGCCGCCCGAAGCGGTAGCCATGCCAGATGGAGACCGACAGCGCGAGGATCAGGATCAGCACGGCAGTCCAGATGAGTCTCGGCGTTACATTTTCCAATACAGGATGCTTCAGGGGGAGTCCTGCTGCATGGGGCGTGTAGACGATCCAGGTCATTCCGCTCAGCTCGTCCCGGTGGGCCGCAATCCCCGCGTCATAGTTGTCTGGAGATTGCTGGATGGCGAGAATGTCCAGGGGCCGATATGCTTTTGGTGCATACGTCTGATCACCAATGCCTTGTACGGTGTTACTCTCAGAATCAATCACTTGCAGATAACTGCCAGTCTCCCGAAGCTGCTGTTCCAAGAGGGGAACGGCTTCACTTCTTATCCTTCCTTGCTGTCCGTAAGCGTTGAACCACGCCGTGAGCTGGTCCAGGTCAGGGGTTGGATAGCCGAGTACATATAGAAGCGGGTCCTGAAACGAGAAGTTCAGTTGTGTCTGCACAGCATAAGCTCCCAGTCGCCGTGTCTCCTGGATATTGAGCAATTGAGCAGTGGAGTAGGAGGCAGGGAGTGCAGGGTAGGGAGTTGTATTGATACTGTAGACGACCTCTCCTTCGGCACTAACTACCTGCAGCCACATCTCTTTCTCCTCAATAAGCTTGTTCCACTGGGAGAAGATGTGAAGCTTCCCGTCTTTGTACTGGGCTTCTTGGGCAATCTGCTCCAGGACGCCAACCGGAAAGTTCCGGCGGATCTCATTGCTGGTCATGTTCTGGAATAACATGATGCAGGCAGCCAAGGCAAGGGTCACAATCGCTAGAGCATAGAAAATCAACTGATACGTGAAATGGAAGGCCATGCGCTGCTGGATTTTCATCGATCCCCCGGCTCCTTCACCAGCTTGTAGCCGAGTCCGCGTACCGTAAGCAGCAGCTTCGGGTCGCCGGGATCGATTTCGATCCGCTCCCGGATGCGGCGGATATGCACCATCACGGTCGAATCATCGCCCTGGCCGTTGATGCCCCATACCTTGTCGTAGAGCTGGGTTTTGGAGAAGACGATTCCGGGATGCCGGCAGAAGTGCAGTAATAGCTGGAAGACCTGTGCAGGGCAAGGAATAGGCTGTCCCTCTACAGTCAACTCACCCTCCGCCTCGTTAACGGTGAAACGGCCGAACCGGTAAATTCCTGCATCGGGAACCTTCGCAGCAGCGGACGCCAGGACTTCCGGCTCCAACCGGCGTATGCGCGCTTGAATTCTTGCGGCCACCTCCAGGGGGTTGAAGGGCTTGGTGATATAATCATCCCCGCCCATGGCGAAGCCTCGTAGAATATCGAGATCAGTGGCCTTGGCTGTCAGGAACAGGATATAAGGATTCCCGTATTCGCGGATCTTGGAGCAGAGCTCCAGCCCACTGCCGTCGGGAAGCATGATGTCGAGCAGGACGATATCGGGGACCACGCGTTGCACCAGGCTGATAGCTTCAGCACAAGTGGAAGCCCCATATAGTTGTTGAAAACCTTCGCGGCGAAGCACCATTTGCAGCATGGTGATGATCGAAGGTTCGTCGTCAATGATCGCGATTTTAATCGCGGATAGATTTGGCATTTTGTCACCCTAGTTCAAAATAGCATAGTTATCTTAACAGAACCTAAACAGCGGGGACAAAATTAAGCCAAAATTCAGCGTTTCGTTTAAGTTCCGTTCCGGCGGGGTTGGTAGGATAGGTCTGAGCAGCACAATAGAGCTTCGATGAGAAGAGTAGGAGGAAAATAGTATGTGTATAAATGGTCACGATCTGGGGGAATGGCAATGAGCAGCCCTTCCATGTCTGAAATGACTCACACCCGGCCCGGCTGGCCGGAGATTCTAACTGCACTGTCCCTCTATATGATCGGCGTCGTATTCCTTGGTGTCTGGATGCTTCAAATTCCTGATGAGCAAGCCATCTTGCGTATTAATATCGGTGGGGCGGGCAATGGTCTGATTGGCTTCCTGGCTCTGTTTGCAGCCTACGCCCTGCGGATTCGCAATTTACGTGCTTTCGGGTTTCGGAGGACGGAGCGGAAATGGCTGCTGGTGGCGGTCGTCATCGGGATTGCCGCGTTCGGGGGATGTTTTGTGATCGAAGGGATCTATTATCACTTTATTACCGAGATCAACACCCAGGCAGACTTCCAGACAGCAGCGCAAGGCGGTCCGCTCTCGCTCTTCATTCTGATTATCACCGGGGCCATCCTCACGCCGCTCAGCGAGGAATTTGTCTTCCGCGGCGTCATTGCCAATGCCCTGAACCGTTATGGCCCATGGGCCGGAATCGTAGGCAGCGCTGCAATCTTCGGCGTGGTTCATGGATTCACCGTGATCCTGTTAGACGCATTCATGGTCGGCGTTCTGGTGGCATACCTGTTCCGCAAGACAGGCTCCATCTGGCCGGGAGTCGTGGTGCATATTGTGTATAATGGCCTTAATCTTCTCTATTATTCTACGTTGTAGATGGAGGAGGGAGTGAGTACTTAGGCTGTCGGGAGATTCCCGGCAGCTCTTTGCATTAGTTTGAAAGACTAACCCCTATAATCTGACAGGTTATTCCTCCCGTATGGAAATGATACTATGAATTAGGGCACGCTTTGCGAGTTTTCCTATTGTGATTCGTCCCTAATATCATTCATTCCAACAAGGAGATCACATGCTTACTTCAAGAAAATATACAGTATTCGATCTGATCGGGATTCCGCTTCGGGTGATTCCGGTGCAGACGGTGGCGGCGGTGGGGTATATGCTGGTGGATGCTCTGATGCCTGCTTATCAGACGCTGGTGATGGCTTATTTCATTAATACGGCGACCGATATTGTGAATGGCCGGGCGGAGTATTCGTTCATCTATAGGCCGCTTGCGCTGATTATGGGTTATGTGATCGTCACTCATCTGCTTCCCAGCCTGATGCAGCTGGTTGAGCTGACGGGGCGCAATCGGCTGAATGTGCGGCTAAAGCGGGAGATGGTGCTGAAGCAGGCGCGGCTTGCGTACCAGCATATTGAGAATAAGGAGACCTCGGAGTTAATCCATAGGGTGTGCGGAGATCCGGTGGGTCATTTCATGGGCGGGTTCAACAATATGATGAGTGGACTGAATCTGCTGATCGGAACCGCTTCGCTGCTTGTGATTGTTATGTCGTCCACGTTCATTACGGGGATTGTGATTGTGCTGGTTGCGGTGCCTTTGTTCTATATCGCCATGAAGACGGGCAAGGCGAATTATGTGCTGGGGATGGATGCGCAGCGGATACGGAGGAGGAGTGCGGATATAGCCAATATTTTGACCAGCCGGGAGGATGCGGAGGAGCGCAGTTTATTCGGGTATAGTCCGGCGCTCAGGGACCGGTACGACAAGCTGTATGATCAGACGTACGCGGTGGAGAAGAAGATACAGATCCGAAGCTTCATTCATCTGAAAAGCGGCTCGATCATCGCCCTGCTGATCGGCATCATTATAGTGGCCTTGCTGTTACCTGCACTGCACTTGGGTGAGCTAACGATTGGCCTGTACATCTCGCTGGTGACCGCGATCTTCAGTCTCGTGCAGAGGATGTCCTGGCAGTTAGCCGAGACGATGCAGGAGCATGCGCGGATGAAGGAGTATCTGCAGGACTTCTCTGTTTTTGCCGGACTCAGTGAGAAGAAGGATGCTGCTGCTCTACCTGTGGAGTTGGGCGGCTTCGTTTTTCAATCGCTGGAATTCAGGCAGGTGAGCTTCCGCTACCCGGATACGGAGAGATACATATTGAATCAATGCTCGTTCACCATGTTTAGCGGGAAGAGCTATGCCATTGTCGGGGAGAACGGGGCCGGTAAGTCCACCCTGATCAAACTGCTCACGGGGATGTACGATAACTACGAGGGCGAAATATTCATTAATCATAAGAATCTGCGGGAGTACAGCTATCCGGAGCTGAAAAGCATCATCGTAGTGGTCTTCCAGAATTACGCCAGGTACGCGCTGACGATCCAGGATAATGTCCGGTTGGGGAATATCTTGAAGAAGGATGAAGAGCGAATCAGTCACAGTATAAGCAAGATGAATCTGGGTGAGATGGTCCAGGGGCTGGAATCCGGTCTCAATACTTATGTTGGCAAAATCCAAAAGAACAGCCTGGACCTCTCCGGCGGACAGTGGCAACGGTTGGCGATAGCCAGACTGTTGTATTCTAATTCTGCCATCCATATCATGGACGAGCCTACGGCTGCCCTGGACCCGATAGAAGAGAGCAGACTATATGAAATGTTCAGCAGCATCCGCGCAGACCGGTTCACCATATACATCACCCACAGGCTGGGCGCTGCGAGAATCTCGGATGAGATCCTGGTGGTGCGTAGCGGGCGGATTGCGGAGCAGGGCTCCCATGAGCAATTGCTGGAACAGCCGGACGGGATATACCGGAAGATGTTCGCCAGCCAGAAGTCGTGGTATGAGGCAGAGAGTAAGGTGCAGCATGGATAGAATACAGGGGCAGGGGTTCCTGAGGAACGGGGTCAGATGCCTGCGGCTTTTATTCCAGGTGAATCCCGGGATGTCTTATACGTATATCGGCATTGCCTTGCTCCAGGCGGTCTCCTGGGTGCTTCAGGTGTTATTTATGCAGAGGTTTCTGGATGCGGCTGCTGCTTATGCTACAGATCGAATAGACTTCAAAATGATTCTCTTTTCCTTGGGCATTCTGGCGCTTGTGTATCTGTTCTATCATGTCATGGATGGACTAGGGAACTGTTATGAGGAGATTTACGGGCTAAGCGTGGGCAAGCACCTGAATCTGATGATTTTTAAGAGAGTAGATTCGTTACAGGTCTCTGAATTCGAGGACACGAAGCGGCTGGATTATATCCACAAGGCTGTGAACGGGAGCGGCAAGCTGATCTGGATCGGGACGACCTTACTGGACATTCTGTTCTACTATACGACTTATTTCGTGTTCATCGGGTGGTATCTGTTCACGCTCAAGCCAGTGCTTGCGCTAAGTATTGTCGTCGTATTCGTTCCGGTGATGCTCTCTCAATGGGTGCTGATGTCAGCATTCAAGAATCTGGAGGCGGCATCTGCCCCGATCCGGCGGGAAAGTGACTACTATGAACGGTGCTTGACGGACAAAGCGTATCTCTCAGAGACCCGGTTGCTGGGGGCTACTGCATTTTTCGAGAATCTGTATACCTCTGCCCTGCAACGGTTGAACGCTATTGTACTTCGGACGCAGGTACGCAAGCATCTCGTGCAGCTCATTCTGAATATAGTGACGGTTATGGGCTACGGCCTGATTGTGTATATGCTGTTTGTGTCTGTGATGAGGCAGGAGATTTCGATTGGAGCTTTTGCGGCGGTGCTGGCTTCGATTGGCAGTCTATACCGGTTCATGAACAAGCTGATCACCGAGAGAATCGCCTGGGCTACGGAGAATATCGGGTCTACTGAGAATTTTCTGGATTTCATCGACGAACCTGTTCAGAGGACCAACAACATACCAAGGCCTGCAGACAGTGATATTGAGCTAAAAGCTGTCCGGTTCCGCTATCCGCTGGCAACCCGAAATGCGGTTGAGGAGATCGACCTGATCATTCCGAACAAGCAGACGCTGGCGATTGTAGGCGAGAATGGAAGCGGGAAGACCACGCTGTGCCGCATCATTCTGGGATTATACCCGCCTACGGAAGGGGAAGTGTGGTACGGGAACGTGGAGGCTTCGCGGGTTAGCTATGAGCGAACGTCGGCTGTTTTTCAACATTATCGCAAGTATAATGAGACCTTCCGGGAGAATGTGCGGATCAGCCAATATTCTAAACTAGCAGATGATTCCGCAATAGTATCCGTGTGCGAGGAGGCCGGGGTGCTTTTATCCGGTGAAGGGGTTAAGAGAGGGCTAGATACGATGCTGGGACGCGAGTTCGGGGGCACGGATCTATCCGGCGGCCAGTGGCAGCGTGTAGCGATTGCGCGCGGATTGTTCCGCGACAGCGATTATATGATCTTGGATGAACCTACGGCGGCCATAGATCCCCTGGAGGAGACCCGTCTGTATAACGACTTCGCCGCCCTGTGCCGGGATAAAACCGCAGTCCTCGTGTCCCACCGGTTAGGCTCCGTGAAGCTCGCGGATCGAATCCTCGTGATGAAGGCTGGAAGGATCGTGCAGGACGGCACGCATGAGCAGCTAATGAGCATAGAGGGCGAGTACCGGACGATGTATGAGGCGCAACGGAAGTGGTATGTGTAGTAGGGGGCGGAGGATTCATATAGAAGGAACTGATATAATTCTAAATACAAGAATGAGATAGATTGAACTTGAAACTATTCGGATAGGGAAGAGTGACGGAGGAGAATTTTGGAGCTGGAGGAGCGGTAGCGTCCGCCTTTGTCACCGGATTTCTACTGCTAATATAGTTCAAATTAAGAAATCCGGGGACAACAGCGGCCGGAAGGCCAAACATTCTCTGGAGTCACGACTATCCCGGAACGGACATCCTTAAGTTCAATCTATCTGCCAAACACCAAAGTCACAACAACAAGGAGAGAACCATGACCATCCAAATCGTAAACGGCGATCTATTAGAGGCCAGTGAAGATATTCTAGGGCACCAGGTGAATTGTCAGGGGGTGATGGGGTCGGGGATTGCGAAGATTCTGCGGGACCGCTATCCGAACTTATATCCTGAGTATAAAAAATACTGTGACCAGTACACGCCTGACGAGCTGCTTGGACACTGCCAGCTGGTGCAGACGGGCGCGAAGTACACGGCGAATCTGTTCGGCCAGCTTAACTATGGAAGAAGCAAAATCCGGTATACCGATTATGCTGCGCTGGAGCAAGCGCTAACCACACTGAAGACCGAAGCGCAGGCCAAGGGGCTGTCTGTAGCTCTCCCTTACAACATTGGCTGCGGGCTGGCGAACGGGGAGTGGAGTGTGGTGGAGGAGATGATCGGGAAGGTTTTTGCAGACTATGAAGTTACTTTATATAAGATTTAAATTATCTGTGCGCTATACTTCTGCTATCTATAAGCTTTAAGTTATGAAGCAGTCCGCCTTAGAGGGGGCTGTTTTTTATAGATTTATATTGCGAATTACTATAATATAGAATTATATTATGAAATTAAGTTTCATTAGATGAAACTTTTGAGGAGGAAGAGGTATGGCTTACAATTTTTATGGTCTAGACCATGTACAACTGGCAGCCCCGGAAGGCTGTGAAGCGGAGGCCCGGAGATTCTTCAATGGGTTGTTAGGCTGGACGGAGATTCCCAAACCGGAATTGCTGCAAAAGCGTGGCGGGGTTTGGTTCCAATGTGGGACGCATCAAGTACATATCGGGGTGCAACGGGATTTTGTTCCCGCAACCAAAGCGCATCCGGCATTTCATGTACAGCACTTGAATGAGTTGTGTGAGTACCTGCTGCAGAATAACATTCAAGTCACGAATGATGAAGCGAGGGCGGATGAAGGCGTTAAGCGCTTCTATGTAAACGACCCTTTTGGGAATCGTCTTGAGTTCTTGGAATATCACTAAAAATAAAGCCAGACTGCTTATCAGCGGTCTGGCTTTATTTTGTGCTCCCTGTACTGGGTGGGCGTCTGGCCCAACTGCTGCTTGAACTGGCGCATGAAGTGGATCTCGCTGGCGTAGCCGCTCATTTCTGCGATTTTTTTGACGGACATGTCTGTGGTGGTGAGCAGGTATTTGGCATGTTCGATCCGGCTGGCAATAACGTCGGCCATCGGGCTTACGCCGAAGTAATCTTTATACAGGTGCTGGAAGCAGGAGCGGCTCATGGTCAACTCGTGGGACAGCCCATCGATGGTCCAGTTCAGGAAGGGCTGGTTGAAGATTTTGGTGCGGATGACGGACATCTTGTTGAAGTGCGTGTTGCCGACTTCCTTCTGGGTAGAATGAATCCGGTTGCTCAGCTTAATGAAGAATAAGCGCAGATATAATTCGATGGTCTCGTTCTTATGCGGGTTCTCGGAATACACCTCATAGCACAAATGGTTAATGATGATCGACAATTCATTCAGGTCGCCAATCGGGATGACTTCATCCCTGGGGATCGCCAGCCGCTCCAGCAGGGCTTCATCGCTAGAATTGTCCAGCCGGAAATGGAACCAGTCATTGGTAAACTGCGGCCCGTATGCCCGGTAGAGCTGAGGAGTATGCTCGCTGTACAGGATGAAGGAGTCCGGCCCTGTCACCCGGCTCTCTCCCTTCAAAGTGAAGATGGCCGGGGTCTTCAGCAGCAATAGCATATAGTCTCCCGAGCCCTGGGGCCGGTTAATGATGAAGTCCGCGTCATGGCTGTGGTTGTAGCCGATATTGTGTATGTTCATAGGAGCCTCCCGCATAGCAGATAGATCTATTGTAAAAGCAAACAGGCTGCCTTGCAAAGGGAGATTGCACAATATGTTAGTACTTACGCACGATGTGTAATTGTTCTGCGGCCAGGGTTTATCTATGCTTAAGACAGGTAGAAGTAAGAGCTTACAATGAAGGCTGAGGCCGGAGAGGATGATCGTGATGAAAGAATGGACGGGTTATACCAGAGGTGTGAATCTAGGAGGCTGGCTGTCCCAGTGTCCGTATCAGCATGCCCATTATGAGAGCTTCATTACGGAGAAGGATATCGAGACCATTGCTTCCTGGGGCCTGGACCATGTCCGGCTGCCGGTGGATTATGAAGTGATAGAGGATACAGGGAATGCAGAGGCTTACGCCGGGTTCAAGCATATCGACAACTGTATCCGCTGGTGTGCTGCTAATGGGCTGAATCTTATTATTGATCTGCATAAGACGCCGGGCTTCTCCTTCAACAGCGTGGCCGAGAATTCCCTGTTCGATGATCCGGCGCTCCAGCAGCGGTTCCTGAATCTGTGGACATCGATTGCCAGCCGGTATGCCGGTTATAAGGATACTGTGGCTTTTGAATTGTTGAATGAGATTGTGGAGAAGGACAGCAGCCGTTGGAATGCGCTGGCCCACCGGACGATTACGGAGATCCGCAAGCATGCACCGGAGACCAAAATCGTCATCGGCGGCATCCAGTGGAACAGCGTGCATACGCTGGAGCTGCTGGATCAGCCTTTTGATGAGAATATCGTCTACACCTTCCACTTCTATGAGCCGTTCCTGTTCACACACCAGCGTGCGGCTTGGGTGGAGCAGATGCCAAAGAGCAGCAAGGACTATCCGGGTGACCTGGAGAACTACCGCAGCACTTCGGCGGCCATTGGCGCTTTTGGCTCGGGGCTTCATGCAGAGGGTATCAGCGAGATGGGTCCAGGATACATGACCAGCCTGATTCAGAACGCTATCGATGTCGCCGCTGAGCGGAACGTCTATCTATACTGCGGGGAATACGGCGTCATTGAGCAAGCTCCTTCGCAGAGCGTGGTGAACTGGTATAAGGATGTACATGGAGTGTTCGAGCAATACAAGATCGGCCGGGCCGCATGGACATATAAAAAGATGGACTTCGGCATCTCCGACCGCTACGACAGCAGCATTACGTCTGAGATTATTTCTTATTTGTAGGCGTGGATAGAGAGAACTGGAAGAAATACAGACAAGGGAAAGTGGCGGAGGGGAAATAAATGAAACTACAAATTACAGATAAGCCCGCTGTATCGATATCCAAGGGGATGATTGGGCTGTTCTTCGAGGATATCAACTATGGTCTGGACGGCGGGCTGCATGCCGAGATGATTGAGAACCGTTCCTTTGAGTTCATGAAGGCGCAGGGCGACAGGGGGAGCTACAGCGAGAGCTATAACGGCCTCTACGGCTGGACGGCATATCCTGCAGAGGCCAGCGGGGCCACGCTGAAGATTGAGATGGAGCATCCGCAGAATGAGGTGAATCCTCATTACCTGGCGTTTACCGCCGGGGAGATGCAGAACGCTTTTACCAATAAGGCCTATGATGGAGTCTCTCTGAAGCAGGGACTATCGTATGAGGTATCCTTCTATGCCAGAGCGGAGGGTTATGCAGGCGGCATTGAAGTTTCGGTTGAGCAAAATAGTACGGTTATGGCGCAGGCTGTCATCGCGACAGCGGTAGGGGAAGAGTGGACACGCTATACAGCGCAGCTTAGCTGCAATGAGCCTGTGTCGTATGGGGATTTCGTCATCCGGCTGGATGCTCCGGGTACGGTCTGCTTCGACTTCGTCTCCATGATTCCCTCCGACGCGGTGCTGGGTCTGTTCCGCCGGGATCTGGTCGGGCTGCTGGAGGAGATGAAGCCAGGCTTCCTGCGGTTCCCCGGAGGGTGTATTGTTGAGGGCTATACCCTGGAGAACCGCTACCAATGGAAGCGGAGTGTGGGCGCTGCCGAGCAGCGCAAGAATAACAGCAGCCGCTGGGCGCTGCACGGCAATCATGAAGAGAATCAGTACACGAGCGAGTACAGCCACTATAATCAGAGTCTGGGGATCGGGTTTTATGAGTATTTTCTGCTGTGTGAATATCTGGGAGCGCGGCCGATTCCGGTGCTGAATGTCGGGCTGGCTTGCCAGTTCCAGTCTACTGAGCATGTGGGCGTACACGATGAAGATTTCCAGGAGTATATCCAGGATGCGCTGGACCTGCTGGAATTCGCCAACGGACCGGTGGATTCACCGTGGGGCCACTTGCGGAGTGAGATGGGTCACCCAGAGCCGTTCGGTCTGGAGATGATTGGAATCGGCAATGAGCAGTGGGAGACGGAGCATGCAGACTTTTTCACCCGGTACGATCTGTTCGAGCAGGCGATTCATGCCAAGTATCCATCTGTGCAGCTAATCGGGTCTGCGGGGCCGGATGTCAGCTCGGACAACTATACCCGGGCGTGGGAGTATTACCGTAAGCGGGCTGCGGGTAATCCGAACTTCGTCTACGCTATCGATGAGCATTATTATGTGAAGCCGGAATGGCTGTGCGAGAATGTGCATTTCTATGATGAGTATCCGAGGGAGATCAAGGTGTTCGCTGGAGAATATGCGGGTCACTATGGCAACGGGATGAATTCGCCGCACTTCAACAGCTGGGGCGCTGCGCTGGCAGAAGCCGCATTCCTGACAGGACTTGAGCGCAATGCCGACATCGTCGTGCTGGCCTCTTATGCTCCGTTGTTCGCCAGACTTGGCTACGCCCAGTGGTCGCCGGATATGATCTGGTTCGATGGCGAGAACAGCTACGGTACACCAAGCTACTATGTCCAGCAGATGTACAGTACGCTGATGGGAACAAAGGTGCTGCAGACCGTACATGACCAGGAGGAGATTCCTTACACTGTTTCTTATGATGAGGGGCAGCAAGTCCTGTACGTGAAGCTGGTGAACACGCAGGACCGTACCGTTCAGGTGGAGCTGGAGACAGCATTGTCCTTGACCGGAAGCGGAGTGGCTTATGTCATGCAGGGACAGGAAGCGGAAGTGAACTCTATTGAGGCTCCGCGCAACATCGCTCCTTCTAGTGTGCCGCTTGAGACCGCGAACTCGATGGTGTATGAGCTTGAGCCCAAGTCGTTCCATGTGCTGCGGATGGAGTGCCAAGAGAAGTAACCTGTGTGGTACAATCAAACCTCTTAAGAAGATTAATGAGCTTTTTAAGGGGTTTTTAAATATGATTAAGGCTTATATTCATCCATTGACACGTGCTTTCATACGTATTATCCTTGATGAAGGAGGATGGTTATACTATGAAGGGTTATTCTTCAAGAGAAATGATAAAAATGATCGAAGCAGACGGGTGGTATTATATCCGGGCGACTGGCGACCACTATCAATACAAACATCCAGTCAAGTCGGGCAAGGTTACCATTCCACATCCCAACAAAGATCTGCCGAAGAAAACCATCATAAGTATCCTCAAGCAGGCAGGACTTCAATAGTTCCAGCGAAAGGAGATCATTCAAATGAAGGATAAAGTAAAATTTTACCGTTATTTTGCGACCTTTGAACAAGACGAAGATGGAATTACTGTAGAATTCCCTGATCTTCCTGGTGCAATTACTTGCGGTCAAAATATAGACGAAGCGTTCCAAATGGCCAAAGATTGTCTCGCGCTGCACCTATTTGGGATGGAGGAAGACGGCGACTTGATTCCTGCTCCCTCTGGTATTGATGCGCTCAATAAACTCACAGCAGGAACGGGGAAAATGGCTGCTCTAATCGAGGTGTTCATGCCACCTTACCGGAGTTCCATATCAGAACGTTCCGTGAAAAAGACACTAACTATTCCCAAATGGCTGGATGACCTCGCAGCAACAAATAACGTGAATTACTCACGGATTCTGCAGGATGCATTGAAGGAACAGCTCGGTGTGAATGAAAGAAGATAATCCATAGATAACAAACCTCCCCTGTGGAGGAAAAAGTCACCTCCTTACGAAGCGTTCAGCTTTTCTTGAGGGGGTTTTTACTTTGGCCTTGAACAATTTGACACCACCCACCTCCCGGTATAAAATAAACTTAAATGATAGATAAACATCTCATTATAATAATTAAAGTATCATTATGTTAACTGAAATATCACTCATCCTACAGCAGAGGCAGGCCTATATTCATGAAAACCAGTGTTAAAGATACCAAACGGAAGGCCATTCTGGATGCATCGACGGAGCTGCTGGCGATGAAGCCGACGGCTACGCTGCAGGAGATCGCGGATCACGCAGGGATCGGTATTGCGACGCTGCACCGGTATTTCTCTACCAGGGAGCTGCTGCTGGATGCGCTGGCGCTGAATGCGATCGGGCTGGTGGAAGAAGCGCTCGGGGGAGTTACCGCAGAGGAGCATGATATGCTCCCGTTCCTGACGGAAGTGTTCGAGGTGCTGATTCCTTTGGGCGGCAAGGTGTCTTTTCTCAGCTCTGCAGCCTCAGTGGACGAGAATCCGCATATTGTAGCCGAGGAAGCACGGATCAAGCAGCCGCTGCGTGAAGCGGTGGAGGGCTGGCAGGCACGCGGTCTGCTGAATACCGGAATGCCCGCCCACTGGATCATCACGGTCATGTATAATCTGTTGTTCGTTGCCTGGCAGGAGATCCAGAAGGGGAATCTGGCGAAGAATGACGCTCCGAAGCTTCTGGTAAATACAGTCCTCCAAGGCTTTGGCAGAACAGGGCAAGGGGACAGCAGGTAACCGTGAAGCGGGCTGGTTCCCTAAGGTGGATAGAATCTGGAGTGGAACAATAAGGAGGAACCTGTATGTCAACACTGCAAGTAGAGATCGTAGACCGCTTGGATGAAGAACAGAAACGTGAGGTCGCCAGGCTATACTATCAGGCTTTCACCTTGAAATTCAGTGGAATATGGATCTTCTCCCGTGAAGAGCAGGATATTGTGGAGGTGCTGAGCCGCTGCCTGCGTTATGACAACGCCCTGTACGCGGTGTATGAGGGAAGGGTCGTAGGCTTTGCCGGTCTGGAGACAGGCGATGGCTTCTTCATGATGCTGAGCTACCGTTCGCTCAGACAGACCTTCGGTGTGCTCGGCGGCGCTTGGCGTTACGCAGCTTATGGCTTCTACCGCCTGCTCAATGGCAATACCCCCTCTAATGCAGTGCATATCGATCCGCTTGTAGTGTCCGAGCAGGCCAGAGGGCTGGGCGTCGGAACCCGGCTGCTGGAGGCCGTCTTCGCGTGGTCCCGGGAGGCGGACCGCAGTAAGGTGATGCTGGAGGTTGTCGATACGAATCCGCTGGCGAAGAAGCTGTATGAGCGGGTGGGCTTCCGGACCTTCAAGGTACAGAATACCCGCTTGTTCTCCGCTCAGGCCGGCTTCCACAAAGTGCTGCATATGGAGAAAATGCTGAATTAGCCCGGCACTCATTCCCGATCCGCAGGAGGATCGGGAATTTTCGTGTTTTGGGAGAGGGGGAGATGAGGAAAGAGGGGCTGGATAAATCGCCCGAAAGACTGTATATTAGACTATACATTAAGTTAGTAAACTTAATTAACTATATATAGAACGGAGTATGAATCGTGAGAATTCAAACGGCCGGGACCCCCAAGGTCATGCGCAATCTGAATGAATTTCTGATTCTGGACCGGATCATCGGTGGCGGACCGCAATCCAGAGCGGATCTTAGCCGGTATACCGGCTTAAGCAAGCCTACGGTATCCTCGGCCATTGCTCATCTTATAGAACGGGGACTGGTCAGAGAGACCGGCAGAGCGGAGAACACCCAGGGCCGCAAAGCGACTCTGGTGGAATTCAACCCGAAATGCTTCTATACCCTAGGGGCAGAGGTGGGGGGGAGCAGCCTGCGGATAGCACTTGCGGATATGAGTGGAGAGATCTGCTATTACAAGCAGCTGTCTATGCCGGATAGCGGGCTGACAGTGGCGGTGTGTCAAGACTTCCTGGTTCAGAGTATAGAGGGACTGCTTGCGGATTCCGGGATCTCCCGGGAGAAGCTGCGGGCGGCGGCCTTCGGCATTCCAGGCGTGGTGGACCCGGCAGATGGTAGCGTGTCTGACCTGGTTGCCCCGCTGCACGGGTGTGAAGCGGTGCTCGCGAGGGCTAATCTGGCCCGGCTGATCCCCGTGCCTGTCGTGACGGAGAATGATGTCAACCTCGCCGCTCTGGCAGAGTATACCTCTTCGGGGATGGCGGCAAGCGGCTCTCTGCTGTACTTCTCCATCGGCGCAGGAACCGGGGGCGGCCTCATTATTCATGGGGAGATCTACCGGGGGCTTGGCGGCGGTGCAGGCGAACTAGCCAATCTGATGCTGAGCGCAGGCAGGCTGGAGGATGTGTTGTCTACAGACGGATTAAGGCAACTGGCCAACCAGATGGCAAAAGAATATACAGGCGCAGGTGATACAGCGCATCTGCTGTCTACACCTGGAGGAACGGCAGCACAGATATGGGATGCAGTGCGCAGAGGCGAGCCTCTTGCACTGGCTATTATCGAGGCCTACTGCAATCTGCTTGCAGAGGCGGTGGGCAGCATTTGTACCGTGATGGCTCCAACGACTGTGGTCCTTGGAGGCGAACTGGGCAGCCATGGGGATATCCTGCTGGAGAGGCTGGAATCCCGGCTCGGGGGGCTTCACCGGAAGCCCCGGCTGGCTGCTTCCAGCCACGGGGACAAGGATGTGGTACTTGGAGCGGTCCAGACCGCGGTCCAATTGGCTTTTCGTGAGATGCGGGCATAAGGAGCATAAGCTTATATTTTATAGAATGACGGGGGAATCCTAGATGAATATGTTAACTGCCGGAATTGATGTTGGCGGCACCAAGACACTGCTATGCCTCACAGATGAAGTAGGAACGGTGCTTGAACAGTACAAGGTGGAAACGCAGCTGAGCCGGGAGCCGGAGGTGTTCTTCCGCTGGTTATTCGCCGAACTGGAGCAGCTCTGCAAGCGTAACGGCACTACGCTCGCTTCTCTGAAGGGAGTGGGCATCGGGTTCCCTGGAGTCATGAATGAACGTACCGGCACACTGACCAGCGCACCGGCGCTCAATTGGCCTGCAACCATGGATATTCGTCCGGTAATTGCCGCTTATTATCCCGGACTGGTGGTGCTGGACAATGATGTGAATATGGCAGCTATGGGCGAGTATGCAGCAGGCTCGGCTGCCGGATCTGAGCATTTCATTATGATCACGGTCGGTACTGGTGTGGGCAGCGCCTTGTTCCTGAACGGCCAGCTCTACCGGGGAGCCAGCTTCGCTGCGGGTGAGATTGGCTATCTCATCGTTGAGCCGGGAGCGGTTCATGCTGCTGCCGATCCGGAGTACAGTGAGTTCGGCCCGTTTGAGATGGAGGTATCCGGCACGGGAATCGGGGCGAAGGCGGCGGCCAGGCTGCACGGGAATAACAGCAGTTCATTGATCCGGGAGCTGGCGCAGGGCGATGCGGTCCGGGCGGAGCATGTATTTGCAGCCGCGCAGCAGCAGGATGAGACGGCACTGGCGCTGCTGGATCATGCGTATGAACAGATGGCGGCGGCGGTCAAGAATATAGCGATTACGCTGGATCTGGAGCTGGTCATTCTCGGCGGTGGTGTTGTGGAGAAGAACCCGGGCTATGTGCAGGAGGTTGCAGCGCGGGTCAGCCGGTATACTCCTGAGCAATCCTTAACTATCCGGCAGGCGGTGCTCGGCAATCAGGCGGGAGCGATAGGTGCTGCGGCGGCGGCCCGAAGCAGGCTGAGCGCAGGAACCGGGCAGAATTGAGGCTATGAATATGAGACGCGGAACAAGTATAATGAGATTCTCTGTAGGCAGCAAGGAGAGCGAGGTCCTGCTGAAGATGCGCGGTCTGTATCTGTTCACAGGTCTGGCCGGGGGCAGCTTCAACCCGTATGTCACCTCTCTTCTGGTTCATCAGGGCATGACGAGCCAGAGGATTGGAGTGATGATGGCATTCGGCACCTTGCTGGCGATTCTGTTTCAGCCGTTATGGGGAATTCTGGTGGACCGCTATCAACGAACAAGACTGGTACTGATGCTTACCCTGATTGTTCCCGGCACCATAGTCTATCTCTACAATGTAAAATGGCTTGTCGTCATTGTGCTGGTATACAGCTTGTATACGATTTTTCAGAGCACCCAGACGCCGATTGCCGACGCTTATGCAGTGAATGCAGCTTCAGCCGCAGGCACCTCGTTCGGGACCATCCGGCTGTTCGGCAGTATCGGCACGGCGCTGGGAGGGTACTTCGGCGGACTGTATCTGAACTGGATGGGGGTCACCGAGCTGTGGATTCCCTTCCTGCTCTTCAATCTGCTTGCTCTTATCCTCGTGATGACCATTCCCGTGAATGTGGAGCGGCGGGCGCAGCATGTAACGTTCACCAGCGGAATCAGGCAACTGCTGGGTAACCGGGTCTTTCTGCTATTTCTCGCCGGTTGTTTTCTGGTGAACCAGACGCTTACGGCCTTCAACTCCTTCTTTGTGCTGACCTTCCAGATGGCGGGCGGGAGCTTCGCGTGGTCAGGCATCGCCCTGATGATTGCTTCCATTACCAGTGTTCCGGCAATGCTCGTGGCCGCAAGAGTCCTGAAGAAGCACGGCTATGAGAAAACATTGATGCTGGCCTCCGTTGTCTACATGCTCCGCTGGGCGATCCAATGGCTCATTCCTGTTCCCGGTGTTATGATAGGTGTCCAGACGCTGCACGGCATGTCTTTTGGTTTCTTCTACATTGCAGCCGTAGAATATGTGGCCTCCATTACGGGTAAAGAGCTGCAAGCCACAGGACAAAGTCTGTTCAATATGGTGTTTGTCGGTCTTGGTGGCATTGCCGGGAATCTGCTGAACGGGTATCTGCTGGAGACCGGCGGACCGGGACTGATGTATTTCTCCTGTACGGTCAGCGCCGCGCTCGGCGCATTGCTGCTGTACAAGGTAAGCTCAATTTCAAGTAAGCAGCAGTCTGAATAAGAAGAAGGGGGAAGCTCTATGAAGCGCAGTTGGTATAGTCGGATGCTATTCTCATACTTCCCTGTCTTCCTGCTTGTAGTCACTGTTCTAATCTTCCTGGCCTTCATGGTCATTACGGAGCTGTCCCGCAGCGAGACGGAGAAGGCTAACTACGTATCCACCAGCTATGTGGCGGATACGGTGGAGCGGACCTTGAATGAGATAGAGCTGGGGGTGCTGCAGGAGATCGGAAATAACTATTCCTATAATGACTTCCTGGATGCGCCCTCCGGCACGGACTCACCGGCAGGCAGCTCGTATGAAATTGTGCAAAGTATGAACCGTCTATCCGAACGCTTCAGCCTGATTGATTCAATCTATGTCTACCGTAACAAGGACAAGCTGATGCTGGGCCAGAGCGGATACGTGAATCCGGGGCAGGGCCAAGGGCTGGAGGCAGAATATTTGCAGCAGCTCTCTGCGAATAAGAATAAGCAGCAACAGGGGTGGAGCGCTGTACGGATGGTTCAGCCCAGGAACTCTAAGGACTTGCGCCCGGTGATCAGCCTGGCCAGCAGGCTGCCGATTCCATGGGGCTCCGACGGTTATATTGTTATTAATGTCAGTGTGTACCGCGTAGAGCGTCTAGTGGACAGCTTGACGAGTGGAGAACTGTCCTTCCTGCGGATCAAGGATGTCTCGGGGACACCGATCTATGATTCTGCTCCGGCCGCAGACGGCGAGAATAACAGAACGCTCTCGAAGGTCGAGGCGAAGAATCTGGGGTGGACCTTCGAGAGCGGACTCCGGGCCGGGCGCTTATTCGATTGGATCTCGGTGATCTCCTACGTCTGGTTCATTCTCGGGCTGCTGACGATTGCGCTGGGCGTAGTGTATATCATCTACATCACCCGGCGGAATTACCGGCCCATCCATCAACTGATGGTGCGGATTCAAGGACTTCAGCCTGCGGCCCAGGACGCCGCTCCTGGCGTAGCTTCCGATGAGCTGGCCCTGATGCATAACGCGCTGGACCGGCTGGTGCAGATCACTACCGACTATGAGCGGGAACGTTATGAGAATCTGGTTATTCAGCGCCGGGAGCTATTCCTGGATTTCCTCAGCGGGCAGAGGCTGGAGGATGCGGCAGAGCGGCTGGAGACGCTGGACCCTTTCGAGGGCACCAGGGAGTTCGAAGCGTTCGTTGTATTCACAGCCGAGCTGAACCGGGAGAAGGACTGGCATGCGCTGCCTGCTCAGGATCAGAACCTGCTGAAATTCGCTTTAACCAATGTACTGGGGGATCTGATGGCAGATAAGCAGCTTCAGGCCTGGGCCGAATGGATCAGCGGGGAGCGGCTGGGGATGATTATTGGCTTCCGGTTCCAGCCGGTGAAGGATGACAGTGATACGATGCTGGAGCTGGCAAGAGACTGCCACCGCTGGATTATGGATAATCTGCGGGTATCCTTGACCTTCGGAGTGGGTACGGTCGTCCGGGACTGGCGGGAGATCCGTGATTCTTACGCGGCAGCGGCTGAGGTGCTCAGTCACAGGCTGGCCTTGGGAACAGATATTGCTGCAGTCCAAATGGATCAGCAGGACGATTCCGGATTGCAGAGCTATAAATACTTCGGAAGCTTCACCCAGCTGGTCCGTGAATTCCGCCTGTCGGGCGAGAACTGGCGAATCCGGCTGGACGAAATCTTCGATTCCTTCCGCAAGGACCGCCTGAAGGACGAAGAGATCTATATGCTGCTGGAAGTACTGCTCCAGGCGCTGGAGCAGGAGCTTAAGGGGATAGCGGAGACGCTGGACCGTCAGCTCGCGGCAGCATGGAGCGGCGGTCTGCGGGAACGCATCCGGGGCAGCACCAATCTTGAAGAGATCCGGGAGCTGCTGACCGGCTGGCTGAATGAAACCTACCATGTCTATGTGTCGGTCAATGAGCTGAAGAGCCACCGGGTGATGATTACCGAGGTTAAGCATTATATAGAAGAGCATTATGCGAATCCTGATCTGTCCTTGAATCATCTGAGCGAGCGGTTCCAGATCTCTGCGAAATACGCCAGCTACCTGTTCAAGGAAGAATTCAATATGAAGTTTGTGGACTTTCTCGCAGAGCTGCGGCTGATGAAGGCCAAGGAACTGCTGGAGACGACTTCAGAGAGCATACAGGATATTGCCCTGCAGATTGGATATGCTAATTCCATTACCTTCGGACGGGTCTTCAAGCGTATTACGGGCATGACCCCGGGGGATTACCGCAAATCGAAGCTCCATAAAGATGAATAAGCACTGCGTAAATCCGGCTTCAACAGATTCCGGGTTTGCGCTTTTTTTGATTATTGTGGGAGGTCTGGTGCAATGGGTGGTAAATACATAACATGATTAGTTATATATGAGTTAGATATTTAGGTTAATGAATACGATTTTCGTGAAGCATTCCTGCGATAATTGTATATTCAGAATGAAAAATGCTGCAATTTCATTGGGTTTTTCATGAAAAATCAATAAGAAACATGTATATTGTCGAATTCCGCAAACGATGTAATAATTCATCACATGGTCAAGCCGTAAGCATCATACAGAGACAACAGGCTGATTGAAATCAGAAATCGAAAGGGATAGGTGATAGGGAATATGACAAATGATAACGGTAAAAGAAGGTTGGCTCTCGGTCTCTCAGCGGTTCTTATGTCATCCATGGTATTGTCTGCATGCTCGTCTAAAGATTCCAGTGAAGCAAGCGGCAACGGTGCAGCGCCAGCCGGCAGCTTGAAGATCGAAATTTTTGACCGTGGTAATGCGCCGGCCGGTGTTACGGCATCCGATAATTTCCTCACCAATTATGTTAAAGAGAATTTCGGAAAGGCTAACAATATTAATGTGGAATTCGTTCCTATCCCCCGCTCGGAAGAAGTGACTAAGCTTAATGTCCTGATGGCCAGCGGAACCGATGTTCCTGATATCGTCTTCACCTATGATTCCGGGACCTTCAACAAATATGCCGAGCAAGGCGGGCTGACGGATCTGACTCCGCTGCTGCAAGAACACGGACAGAACCTGACCAAGTTCCTTGGCGAGGATACTTTGCGCTACGGTCAATACGATGGCGTCCAGTATAGCATTCCCGCCAAACGCTCTACGATAGGTAAATATGCTTCCTTCATCCGTCAGGATTGGCTGGATAAGCTGGGGCTTCCCGTTCCGGCTACCTCAGAGGAGCTATATAATACACTGACCGCCTTCAAGACCAAAGATCCGGGTGAAACCGGCGGCAAGGTGATTCCTCTGGGCATGACGATTGCAGCGGCGCAGTATGATTCGCTGGTCTGGTCCTTCATCAAGCCGGTTACTGAGCAGGAGCGCTTTGAGCTTACGCAGAATCTCAGCTCCCGGGACTACCCGATTCTGCTGCCCGGATTCAAGGATGCCATTCAATATATGAACAAGCTGTATAACGAAGGGCTGATCAGCAAGGACTTTGCCCTGGATGAGAATAAAGAGACCCTTACACAGAATATCGGGAACGGGCTTGTGGGCGCATTCAGCGATGATAACGATGCGATCTTCTACCCTGACGGTACTTATGATGTTCTGACGAAGAATAACCCGAAGGCTGTGCTGAGCGCCATTGATCCGTTCACGAACAGCGAGGGGAAGACGGCCAAGCCGGTATCTGCTCCGAACGGGATGTATATCATGATTCCGAAGTCCAGCAAGCATGCGGTGGAAGCTATGAAGTATCTGGACTGGATGTCTGCAGATGGTCATCTGCAATATATCCAGAACGGGATTGAAGGCGAGCATTACAAGCTGGAAGACGGCGTGCCGGTCTCCATTCCGGATCTGTCTGTCGAATCCTCGAACAAGCTGTCTGGCGGCGGGGATATCGGGATTATTGCGAACGGACGGATTTTTGAGAGCCAGGAGAAGAATAATGAGGCCTTCGTGAAGAGCTTCCGCACCCAGTATCAGGACATCATCGCGAAATCACTGACGATTTCCACCACTAACCCGATTGAGCCGGTGTTCACCAGCCGTCCGATTGAGGCCGAGAGCAAATACGGCACGACACTTAGCGATAAAATCAAGCAGCTAATGGTGAAAGCTACAATGGTCCCCCCTGGTGAATTCGAAGTCACCTATGAGAGTATGCTGAAGGACTACATGTCGAGCGGCGGACAGGCCATTCTGGATGAACGGAAGGCTGCCTACAGCGAGCAGAAATAATTGAATTCGAGGTCCGTGAGGGAGGGGAGCGGCAGGGCTGCCGGTCTTGGCTGCTTCCCCTTACAGCCTCAAGGGCACAGTGGAGGAGGAATTGTTGTGGGATACACCCGTTATTTCCGCAGAAATTGGCAGATGTACGCATTGCTGGTCTTACCCATGCTGTTCTTTATTATTTTCAAATACGGTCCAATGTATGGTGTGCAGATTGCGTTCAAGGACTTCAACTTTTTCAAAGGCATTGGTGGCAGTGAATGGATTGGTCTTGACGGATTCCGCGAGGTATTTGCGAATCAGGACTTTTATATAACCTTACGCAACACGTTGATGCTGAACTTTCTGGATTTGATTGTTTCTTTTCCCGCCCCCTTGATTATTGCCATTATGCTATTTGAGCTGAAGGTGGTCTGGTTCAAGAAGCTGTCTCAGACGATTCTGTATATTCCGCATTTTATTTCCTGGGTAATCATCGGCGGGATTGTGTACCAGCTCTTTGGCCAGCAGTCCGGGATGATTAACAACCTGTTAACGAGCCTGGGGCTGGATGCCATTCCTTTTCTCTCTGACAAAAATTATTGGCTGATCACGTACCTGCTGACTGGTGTCTGGCAGAGCGCAGGCTGGGGGACGATTCTCTATCTGGCGGCACTCGCGGGCATTAATAAAGAGCTGTTCGAAGCGGCGGAGGTCGATGGGGCCGGAAGAATCAAGCGCATTCTGCATATTACGATTCCGGGGATCAAGCCGACGATTGTTACGCTGCTGATCATTAATCTGGGCAACATGATCTCGATTGGCTTCGAGCGGCCGTTCGTGATCGGTAACCTTGCGGTTATGGAATACTCGGATGTGCTGAGTACCTTTGTCTACCGGATCGGTCTGGAATCGGGGCAGTATACGCTGGCTACGGTGGTTGGATTGTTCCAGGCGGTGGTCGGACTTCTGTTCCTGCTGGTGGCGAACTATATCTCCAAGAAGCTTACAGACGAGAGTATCCTATAATCAACCTTTGGATCGGGAGTGTACATTATGAATGAAAGAGCAGCTAACAAGGCGTTTGATACATGGATTGTGATCTGCTTAACCTTATCGGTGCTGGCATGTCTGATTCCGTTCGTGCATATTCTCGCGGTCTCCTTCAGCGGAACGGTCCCGATTGCTTCGGGCAGAGTCACTCTGTTCCCTATGGACTTCAATATTGAGGCGTATAAAAAAGTGTTCAGTGATGCCGCGATGATCCGCTCGCTGGGCTTCACGATATTCCTGACGGTGCTGTTCACAGCGCTGTGCATGATGATGACGGTTGCGGCGGGCTATGCCCTGTCGAAGAAGGATCTGAAAGGCCGTAAAATCTTCATGTTCCTCATTGTCGTCACCATGTTCTTCAGCGGCGGTATTATTCCAGAGTATATTCTGACACGGGAGCTGCATTTGCTCAATACGATCTGGGCGCTGGTTCTCCCTGGACTTATTAGCCCCTTCTATATGATTATCCTGATTTCTTTTCTGGCAGGTATTCCTGACGCGCTCAAGGAATCTGCTGAGATTGACGGCAGCAGCCAGTTCGGGACGCTGATCCGTATCATTCTGCCGTTATCCATGCCGGTGCTTGCTACCCTAAGCCTGTTCTATGCCGTCGGCAGATGGAACGGATTTCAGGATACGCTGATGTATATCACGAAGCCGGAGCTGTATCCGCTCCAGCTTAAGCTCTATCATATGATCCAGAACAGCCAGGTATCCGATCTGATGAGAATGGAGGGGAACGCGGTCAGCACGGTTGTGCCGGAGAGTCTGAAGGCGGCTACTGTAATGTTCGCCACAGTTCCTATTCTGCTCGTCTATCCATGGCTGCAAAGATACTTCGTCTCGGGTGTAATGACCGGGGCGGTGAAAGGGTGAGCAGACAGATGTTCAAGAAGATAACGGACATTAATGACAAATGGACAGAGGAATCTATGGAGCTGCAGATCCGTGACCGGGAGAGCCGGTACTTCGGGGGCGTGCGTGATCCGCTGAGCGGTGTAGCCTGGCCGAATCATACCGGCACGGCCCAGTATCTGGCGGCATGGGCGGCAGCCCTGGTGAATCCGCAGTCCCGGTACTACCGGGATCTGGTCCTCCTGGAGCAGCTGCATGAGGGGATGGCATTCATGCTGCGCTTCCAGCATGAGGACGGCACGATCTCGCCGGGCTGGACGAATTATCATTCCCCGCCGGATACGGCGTTCGTCGTGGTCGGATTAGCCAATATCCTCACGCTGCTGGAGCGGCAGAGCTGGCCGCCGCTGCAGCCGGTGACGGATCAGATTCGAGCCTTCCTTGTGCGGACGATTCCGGCGATGCTGACCGGGGGTGTGCATACCCCCAATCACCGCTGGGTGCTGACTGCCGCGCTGGGGTCTTTATACCGGATATTTGCCCTGGAGGAATTACAGGCGAGAGCCGGGGAATGGCTTCAGGAGGGGATGGACATTACGCCGGACGGCGAATGGACGGAGCGGAGTAACGGAATCTACAATACGGTCAGTGACATTATGCTCTATTACGCCGCGCAGGATCTGAACTGTCCAGAGCTGCTGGAGCCGGTCCGCCAGAATCTGCGGATGATGAAATACCTGGTTCACCCGGATGGTGAGGTGGTCACCGATTACTCTGGGCGGCAGGATTTCGGCAGTGTCTACTCGCTGGCTGACTATTATCTGTGCTACCAGCTGATGGCTGAGCATGACCGAGACCCGGAATTCGCTGCTCTTGCGGAGCTGGCAGGCCGCTCGGTTATCCATCCGGGTTCGCTGCCCAATCAGATTATGCTGGGGTTCCTGCTCTATCCGCAGATGCAGGCGGCTTCAGTCTCGCCGGGAGAATTGCCGGACAGCTACCGCAAGGTGATCAATGGCACGTTTAATCGTCAGGAGCTGATGGGCCGAATCGGTCAGGACGGCTACGGCGGGCCTGTCCGCCACAGCAAGCAGCATACGGAATTCGGCGCTCCTGTTGCCCGTGTGCGCAGCGGAGAGACCAGTGTAAGCGTGATGACCGAGGCTTCCTCGCTGTTCTCGCTGCGGCATGGCCGGGCAAGGCTGCTTGGGGTTCAGCTGGCTTCAAGCTTCGAGCCTGGACTGATTACGATGGATACGCTGACGGAGATTTCGGGCGGCTATCGTCTGGAGTCTGTAGCCGGAAAGGGCTATTACGGCACCATTCCGGCGGACAAGCTGCCATCCCGGACCGGCTTGCCTTGCAGCCCGTGGTATCTGCTGCCTCATGGAGAGCGGCCGCTTACCCATAACCAGACGAGCAGTGTCTGCGTGAAGGTAAGCGAGTGGGAAGCTGGCTGGGATCTGCATTTCTCAGCGCTGTCTCCGGCAGATGTGCTGACCCAGATCGTCCTGCTCTTCGGCAGCGAGGGCAGACTTGAGGGCTCCGCGCTGACGCCGGTGCCGGGGATGAGCAAGGCTTCCTTCTGGACCGCCGGAACACTCCGCTATAGTGCAGGGGAGGACTGGATGGAGCTTGAGCAGGGCTGTCATGAGCATCACCTGGCCGATATCCGCGGGATGAGCTATCCCGAAGGCTGCCAGAAAGTCATCGTAACACTCATCACTCCTCTGGAATATAGCCTGCGGATTCGTCTTTCCTGACAGATGCCTATATAATGAAAGGGTTATCAGGATTTATCAGGACTTAAGGGTTCAGCCAGATTAGAAATTACGGTGTATGGAGGTAAGCTGCGCAATGAATATTTCATTTAATACCCCCGCCACTTATTGGGTGGAGGCGCTTCCAGTCGGCAACGGACGGCTGGGGGCTATGATTTTTGGCGGCATCGAGAAGGAACGTCTGGCGCTGAATGAGGACACACTGTGGTCCGGGTACAAGACAGACTGGAATAATCCGGAGGCCCGCGAGGTTCTCCCTGAGGTCAGGGCGCTGATTGCAGAAGGCAGGAATGAAGAAGCGGATCAGCTATGCAAAAAAATGATGGGCCCCTACGCCCAGTCCTACCTGCCCTTCGGGGATCTGCTGCTTACGATGGAGCACGGGCAGACCATAGACGGGGAATATAGCCGGAAGCTGGACTTGTCCACGGGTGTTGGTACCGTCTCCTATGTAATCGGCGGTGTCCGCTATACCCGGGAGGTCTTCGCCTCTCACCCGGACCAGGCGATCATTGTCCGTTTAACGGCCAGTGAGGAGCACCGGCTCAGCTTCCGGGCGAAGCTGGACAGTCCGCTCCGCCACCGTTCGGAAGCAGACGGGGAGCACTACACGATTACCGGACATGCTCCTGAATATGTGGCACCGAATTATTACGAAGTCGATCAGCCGGTCCGTTACGGTGGAGAGTCCCCCCGGAGTCTGGAGTTCCACGGCCGTCTGGCTGCGGTCCAGACTGGAGGCCGCCTGGAAGCTACTGCTGACGGTATCCAAGTTACCGGCGCAACGGAAGCGGTTCTATACTTCAGTGCGGCGACCTCGTTCGATGCGGAATCGGGCACAGTGAAGGCGAATTACGATGTGCGGCAGCAGACTGCGCAAACGGTACAGCGTATCATTATTGAGCCTTATGCCGGGCTGCTTGGCCGTCATGTTGACGACCACCGGGAGCTGTTTGACCGGGTAGAGCTGCATCTGGGAGAGAGCCTGGCTCCGGAGGGCATGCCGACAGATCAGAGAATTGCCGCCTACGGCAGCAATGATCCGGGGCTGGTAGAGCTTCTGTTCCATTACGGCCGTTATCTGCTGATTGCCAGCTCCCGCCCCGGCACACAGCCGGCAAACCTCCAGGGCATCTGGAATCAGGATACCCGGGCACCGTGGAGCAGCAATTACACGCTGAATATCAATGCGGAGATGAATTATTGGCCGGCAGAGATCTGCAATCTGTCCGAGCTGCATCAGCCGCTGATTGACTATACCCGGAGGCTGGCGCTCAACGGCAGCGAGACGGCCCGGATTAACTATGGCGCACGCGGCTGGGTAGCCCATCATAACGCCGATCTCTGGGCGCAGTCGGCTCCCGTTGGCGGCTACGGCGACGGAGATCCGGTCTGGGCATCCTGGGCGATGGGGGGGGTATGGCTTACCCAGCATCTGTGGGAGCATTATGCCTTCAGCGGCGATCTGTCCTATCTGCGGGAGACCGCGTATCCTGTGATGAAGGAAGCGGCCTTGTTCTGCCAGGATTGGCTGATCGAGAACCCGGACGGGTACCTGATTACCTCACCATCCACTTCTCCTGAGCACAAAATCGTAGACGGCGGCAAGAAGTATGCCGTCAGCGAAGCGGCAACCATGGATCTGTCGCTGATCGCGGAGCTGTTCACGAACTGCAGCCTTGCTGCCGGATTGCTTGGGCTGGACGGGGAGTTCGCGGCCGAGCTGGAGGCCGCCCGCGTGCGGCTGCTGCCACTGCAGATTGGTGCCGGAGGCCGGCTTCAGGAGTGGTCGGCAGATGTGGAGGATGAGGATGTGCATCACCGCCATGTCTCCCATCTGGTCGGGGTCTACCCGGGCAGATCGATCACGGAGAAGTTAGTTCCTGAGCTGTATGAAGCAGCCAGAACCTCGCTTGAGATTCGCGGAGACGGCGGAACCGGCTGGAGCTTGGGCTGGAAAATCGGACTATGGGCCAGATTCAGACAGGGTGACCGCGCCAAGCAACTGATCACGAACCTGCTGACGCTGGTTCAGCCGGAGGCCGTTAACAATGAACGCGGCGGTGTCTATCCGAATCTGTTCGACGCGCATCCGCCGTTCCAGATTGACGGAAACTTCGCGGCTACAGCCGGAATTGCCGAGATGCTGCTGCAATCCCACCAGGGTTATCTGGAGCTTCTGCCCGCCCTGCCTTCAAGCTGGAGCGAAGGAAGAGTAAAGGGGCTGCGGGCACGCGGCGGCTATGAGGTGAACCTGACCTGGAGCGCTGGCGTTCTCGGACAAGCGGAGGTTACCGCTCATCTTGGTGGAGTCTGCCGGGTTCTGGCAGAAAGGCCTCTGGAGATTATGCGCGGAGAAGACCGCCTATTGGTGGAGCCGGATTCGGACGGTCTGGTGAGTATTGAACTGCAGGCGGGGGAACGTGTCGTTGTACGGTATGCTTAGCAGATAAGGCAAGTGAATAATAGTTATGCAAATTGCAGCACGCTTCAGATTGTGGAGTGTGCTGTTTTTGCGTTGTTTGGGTAGTGCGCGGGGCGAATGTAATCGAAAAACCGATCACATTGCGCCGGATGGTGCCATACGGACTAAATGTAATCAAAAAACCGATTACATTGCGCCGGACGGTGCCATACGGACTAAATGTAATCGAAAAACCGATTACATTGCGCCGGACGGTGCCATACGGACTAAATGTAATCGAAAAACCGACCACATTGCGCCGGAGGGTGCCATACGGACTAAGTGTAATCGAAAAACCGATTACATTGTGCAGAGGGGAGGCGCGTGGTCCGAAACATGTGCTGGCGCGAGGGGGAGCCGGGTGTATGCGGAAAACCGCTAATTTCCCCAGCCCCGCTTATCATTTTGTTATCAATCCTATCAAATTGTTATTTGTAAACGATTTCCAATCGGCTATAATTCTTTGTGTAAGCGCTTTATAAAGATGATTCTTAGGAGGGTACAGATGCTCAAGCCTAAACGAATAATGAGCCTCACGCTGGCGCTGGTCGTCCTCGCAGCCTCGGTGCTGCCTATGCGCACACCGGCTCATGCGGCGGCCGAGGGAGGCCCGGCCGTTGTTCTCGCTTCGGACTATGAAGACGGCACCGCGCAGGGCTGGACCAAGAAAGGCGACGAACAGCTTACGGTAACGAAGGAAGTCTATCATGGAGGCTCCTACAGTCTGTATGTGGATGGACGGACCAAGGATTGGGAAGGGCCCAATCAGTTGCTATCGGACCAGATGACTCCGAATACAGCCTACACCGTGGGAGCATGGGTGAAATCTCCGGCGCCGGTCAAATTCACGGTACATACCAAAATCGGCGAAGCCGAGGATTGGAAGGCTGTAGCGGAATTGAACGGCGGGCAATGGTCTGAGGAATGGACTTATCTGGAAGGTACTTATATTACAGGCGATAAGGTAGGCTTCACGGAGATTTATGCGGAAGCCGCAGCAGGAACTGCATTCTACTTGGATGATATCAAGATTACCGCCGCTGCGGTTGAAGTCCCGGACGGGGAGGAAGGGCTGCGCACGGATTTTGAAGACGGAACGCTTCAGGGCTGGAAGA
This sequence comes from Paenibacillus sp. FSL P2-0136, assembly GCF_037975325.1. Taxonomy (NCBI): domain Bacteria; kingdom Bacillati; phylum Bacillota; class Bacilli; order Caryophanales; family Paenibacillaceae; genus Paenibacillus; species Paenibacillus sp. FSL P2-0136. The sequence continues at coordinate 5,118,061 of NZ_CP150244.1, read as the reverse complement.
ACCGGATTGGTCCGGAGTCGTTGTCGGTGAGTCAGGATACGGCTAATACGGGAACTCACAGTATGCTGGTCGAGGGAAGAGAGCGCAGTTTCTACGGGCCAAGCCTGAGTGTGAAGGAGCATCTGCGGCCGGGCAAGAGCTACCAGTTCTCGCTGTATGTCCGCCTGAAGGAGAAGCCGGAGGCCGACAAAAGCCTGCAAATGACAGTGTATAAGAAGGCCGGCTCCGAGAGCTGGAATGCGATCGATAAGGTTAGCATTAAGGCTGATGAGTGGGATCAATGGCATCTGCTGAAGGGGAATTTCCAGTACAGCGACCAGCCGTCCGAGCTGAACCTGTTCGTGGAGACGCCTTATATTACAGAGGATACCGTCGATACCTTATCCTTCTATGTGGATGATGTAACCGCCCAGCCTGCTACAGAGCTGAGCATTGAACAGGATATTCCGTCGTTAAAAGACATCTACGCTGGTGACTTCGCCATCGGAGCCGCAGCGTATTCCTGGCAAATGGAAGGGGTCTACGGAGAGCTGCTGAAAAAGCATTTCAACAGCATCACAGCCACCTATGAAATGAAGCCCAAGTTCCTTGCGCCTTCCGAAGGCACCTATGTCTTCGACGGTGCGGATAAATATGTGGAGTTTGCCCAGGCAAACGGGATGGGACTTCGCGGACACGCACTGCTCTGGCACGTCGATGCTGCGGAGTGGATGTTCACGGGTCCTGACGGCCAGCCGGCCAGCAGAGAGCTGCTGCTTACGCGTCTACAGAGTTATATTGAGACCGTTATGCACCGTTATAATGGCAAAATCTATGCCTGGGATGTAGTGAACGAAGCGATTGCCGACAATGGCGGCGGTCCGGACGGCATGAGAATCACGCCTTGGTATACCCTGATCGGGCCGGATTACATTGAGAAGGCGTTTGAATTCGCGCGTGCGGCGGACCCGGAAGCGAAGCTCTATTACAATGATTATTACACAGAGGTACCGGAAAAGCGTGAGCATATCTATAAGCTGCTGAAGACGCTCAAGGCGAAGAATCTGATAGACGGCGTGGGCCTCCAGTCTCATCACGGACTGTTCTCCCCATCCATTTCGGAGATTGAAAAGACGATTCAGCAATTCTCGCAGCTTGGGCTGGACATTCAGATCACCGAGCTGGATGTCGATTCGGGCATTAGCCCGTCCTCCCCGCTGCCTCCAGATATCGCTGCGCGGCAGGGCAAACGCTATAATGATCTGTTTGAGCTATACAAGAAATACAAGGACACAATCTCCTCAGTCTCCATCTGGGGCGTGCAGGATGAGAAAAGCTACAATAACCATGCCATGTTGTTCGATGAGCAGCTGAAGGCAAAGCCTGCTTACTGGGGGGCAGTTGACCCATCCAAGTTGCCGGCCATTCACAATGTAGCCGTGGCTCTTGAGGGTACACCTCAGGCAGGCGAAGCCGGGCAAGCCCTGTGGAGCAAAACAGCAGGGATTCCGCTGGAACAGGGCAGTACAGTAACTGCCAAGGTTCATACGCTGTGGGATACGAACAATCTGTATGTGAAGGCAGACGTTACCGATGCTAGTCGGAACGCGGAAGACAAGGTTGAGCTTTTCCTGGATGAGAACAATGGGAAGACTACGGCTTATCAGCCGGATGACCGCAAGATCAGCTTACCGCGTTCGGGCTCCGGGACCGAAGGAGTCAGCTTCACCAGCACAGAACGTGAGGGCGGTTATATCATTGAAGCGAGAATTCCGCTTATAACCGTTAAAGGTTCCGCAGGCGCGGAGTTGGGTCTTGATATCCGTGTCAGTGACGCGAGTGTTCCGGGTTCTGTTCCTGCCTACTGGAATGACAGAAGCAGCTCCCAGGATACGGATACCAGCCGTTACGGAGTCCTCCAGCTCTCTGCAATGCCTAATTCAGCGGAGTCAGTGAAGGGTCAGGTGCAGATTGACGGGCAGATGGATGCGGTATGGGAGCAGGCGAAGCCTTTTGAAGTTAAATTGGCTTCCTCTCCTTACAGCACCACCGCAGAAGCCAGATCAATGTGGTCGGAGGACAGCCTCTACCTGATCGTTGATGTGAAGGACGCCTTACTGAAGGCGGATGCCGTGAATCCATGGGACCAGGACTCCGTGGAAATCTTCATCGATGAGAATTTCAACAGAACCCCTTATTACGAGGGGGATGATGGTCAATACCGGATTAATATTAATAATGTGGCGTCCTTTGGCGGAGGCGCCTCGGATAGCAGATTGACCAGCGCGGTAGTCCATACGGACACCGGGTACCGCGTAGAAGCCAAGATTAATTTCGGAATGATCAAGGCAAAGGCGGGAAGCTCCATCGGGCTTGATCTGCAGATCAATGATGATCGGGGCGACGGCACCCGCAGTACGAGTAAGTGGAATGACAGGGGAGAGGATACCTGGCGGGATACCTCGAATTTCGGGATCTTGACCTTTGTGGCACCAGCAGAGGGACCGCAAGCGGGAACTGAAGGTACATCCCCGTCCCCATCGTCTGGCTCTGCTCCATCGTCCCAGGCACCTGCTCCGGCAGCGGTCTTCGCAGACGGTAAGCTGACTGTTCAGGCTTCCCCGGATAAGGCAGGAATTCTGCATGTGAATCTCATGCCTGAGGCCGTCCGCCAGGCGGTGCTTCAGTCGCTGGACAGCGGCATTCTGAAGATCGCCGTTAAACCTGCGGCAGGAGCCGAAATGCTACAGCTCGGGCTTCCGCTTCAGAGTCTGGCCGCACAGCCGAAGATTAAGGAGATTCAGATTGAGAGCGGCTTCGGGGCGGTTCTGAGCCTGAACACCCAGCTGCTGAAATTGCAGGATACACAGGCAGGAGATGTTCTACAGCTTCAAGTGAAGCGTGTGGCCCAGGACGGATGGCCGGCAGCGGTGAAGGCCCGCTTGAATGGAGCGGCTGTACTGGACTTCTCGCTCACTATCCATGGAGCCAAGATTACAGCAGTTGACGCAACGGCGCTTACCCTGCTGCTGCCTTATGAACTTAAGTCAGGCGAGCGGGCGCACCAGCTTGTGGTATATCAGGTGCTGGAGAATGGGCGGCTTGTGGTTGTGAAGGATCGTCAGTATGATCCGGCTACAGGCTATGTCTCCTTCAAGACCAAGGAGCTTGGACAATATGTGGTTGCCACGGTGAAGCTGCCAGATCACAAGAGCAGCAAATGGGCAGCCGAGAGTGTTGAAGCTCTGGCTGCAAAAGGAATACTTCCTCTGGGAGCAGAGGCTTCCTATGAGACGGGGGTATTGATGAGCCGGGCGGAATTTGCCCAGCTGCTGGTCGATGCTTTTGACCTTCAGGCTGCAACAGCCGCTCCAGGCTTCAAGGATGTCAGTACGGATTCCCCATATGCCGAGGCTATTAACATTACAGGAGCCTTAGGTATTGTAAAAGGTAGAGCAGATGGGCTCTACAGTCCTAACGCTACACTCAGCCGTCAGGAAATGGCGGTCATGCTGAACCGGCTCGTCCAGCTAGAGCAAATCATACTGAAGGACGATTCCGCTGCTGTTCACAGCTTCAAGGATCTGAACCAGTTGAGCGCGGAAGCTTCAGGCGCAATAGAGAAGCTGCGGGCTGCCGGAGTCATCCAAGGCGCACAGAACGGCAACTTCCTGCCGAAGGCCCAGATGACCAAGGAGCAGGCTGCCTTGGTAGTATACCGGATAATCAGTCTCAATTAGTAGAGTAGTGTCCGCAAGTCTATAGCATTGATTCGAGCAGCGGTTCTCCCAGGTAAGGGGGCCGCTGCTTTTTGTGATGGGAGTAATTTAACATGGTTATCATTTTGTTATCAATGCTTTGTATTTATCATGTATCTGTCATGTCCGGCTAGGTATGATTAATTTATAAACAAAGTAAACGGATACACGTTGACCAGCAAAGGGGAGCAGAAGCATGAAAAACATGGTTACGCCAGCCAGCGTAAAAGGCGAGAAACTGGATGTCAATGCGGGGAGTCCCCGAAAAAAATCGAAATGGACCAAGAACCTTAGTCTCGATCTGATGGTTCTGCCGGCTTTGATCCTAACCGTGATCTTCGCCTATATTCCAATGACGGGCCTTGCGATTGCCTTCAAGAATTACAAGCCGGGCTTAGGCTTTAGCGCCTCCAAGTGGGTGGGGCTGGAGCATTTTGAATATCTGTTCAGTATTCCCGAGAACGTTCAGATCATCTGGAACACACTGATTATTGCCGGTCTGAAAATGATCGCCAACCTGATCGTTCCTTTCTTATTCGCACTGCTGCTGAATGAGATCCGCAAGATGGCATTCAAAAAAATGGTACAAACCATTGTCTATATGCCCCACTTCCTTTCATGGGTGATCCTAGGCGGTATTCTCTCCGACCTGCTGGCCAGAGACGGCGGCTTGATCAACCAGGTGCTGGTCAGTGTATTCGGCATCCAGCCGATTTTCTTCCTGGGTGACGGGAACTGGTTCCGGTTTGTCGTTGTAGTGAGTGATGTCTGGAAAGAGTTCGGCTTCAACACCATCGTCTTCCTGGCCTCCCTGGCGGGAATTAACCCGGCACTCTATGAAGCGGCTGAGGTAGACGGAGCAGGACGCTGGCAGCAGACCTGGTCGATTACGATGCCGGCCATGCTGCCGATTACCATCGTGGTAGGAACACTGGCGCTGGGTAACGTGCTTAACGGAGGCTTTGACCAGATCTTTAACCTGTATAACGCGCTTGTCTTCGATAAAGGGGACATCATCGATACATTTGTCTACAGACTAGGAATTGTTGACGGTAAGTTCAGCTTCTCCACAGCGGTCGGATTGTTCAAATCCGTTGTCAGCTTTGTCTTGATCGTAACAGCTTACCGCCTTTCGTATAAATTTGCTAACTACCGTATTTTCTAGAATGGAGGCTAATAGGGCATGTATCATAAAACAAAACCTTACCGCATTTTCACCGTGTTCAACTATATCCTGATGATCGCAGTTTCAATTATGTGTGTTGTCCCTCTGATTCACGTTCTTGCTGTATCATTCAGCGGGAAATCGGCAGCCAATGCCAATCTGGTGGGTCTGTGGCCGGTAGATTTCACAGTGGACGCCTACACCAAGACTGTAGCCAATGAGAATTTCACCCGGTCCATCTGGGTGACGCTGCAGCGCACGGTGCTGGGAACGCTGTTCAGCATGGGGGTAGTCATTCTGGCTGCCTATGCGCTGTCCAAAGAGAACGCCCGGTTCAGACGCCGGAACATGTATATCTGGCTGCTGGTCTTCACCATGCTGTTCAGCGGCGGTCTGGTACCGATGTACATTCTGATTCAGAAGCTGCACCTGATGAACTCCTTATGGGTGCTGATTCTGCCGGGAGCCGTCTCGGTATGGAATATCATTCTGCTGCTTAACTTCTTCCGGGCCGTGCCCAAAGAAATGGAAGAAGCCGCCTTCATCGACGGCGCAGGTCATTTCAGAACACTGTTCAGCGTGTATCTCCCGGTATCTATGCCGGCTATTGCTACACTGTCGCTGTTCACGATTGTCGGTCACTGGAACTCCTGGTTCGACGGCCTGCTGTATATGACGGATCACCGCAACTATCCGCTGGCGACCTTCCTGCAGTCAGTCATTGTCCAGCAGGACTTCAGTAAGGTGACTGTACGGCCGGAGGATCTGGAGAATATCTCGCAAAGAACGGTCAAAGCCGCTCAGATCTTTATCGGGATGGCACCGATCCTCATCGTGTACCCATTCCTGCAGCGTTTCTTCGTGAAGGGAATTGTCCTCGGGGCGGTTAAGGAATAGCCGTCCTTCCTATTAAAGGGGGTGATGCACGCGCTGAAAGCTGAAAAAGATTGACTCATATAATTAATATGATTAAATTTTAATTAAAGGGGTGCAAGATTAAATGATAAAGAAAATGAAATTCTCTGCGGCGGCAGTGTTATCCACAGTCATGCTGGGCAGCTTGCTGGCCGGATGCGGCGGAAATGCTGACAACAAGAAGGCGGAAGGGGACAACAAGCCGGCGGCAAGCGAAGACGCTATGTATTCGGCTCCCTTTGAGAATGGCAAATATACAGAACCGGTAACCATCTCAACCGTATTTCCCATCGCAAGCAGCCTGAAATTCAAGAATGGCGAAAATATTGAAAATAACGTGCACACCAAATGGGCCAAGGATACGCTGGGCATTGATATCAAGTATCTCTGGACCGTAAGTGACCAGAACAACGCCTATGAAACCAAGCTGCGCCTGATGCTGACCTCAGGTGAAAAAATGCCGGACATCATCTCTTTCCGTGGAAGCCCTTCCCTGATCTCTGATCTGATTGACAGCGGCCAGTTCACCGATGCAGGCGAATTGTTCGACAAATATGCTTCCGATATCTACAAAAAAGCGATGGCCGAAGAGCCAACCGTATGGAATCCCTACATGAGAGACGGCAAGCGGATGGGGATCCCGATTCTGGAAAACGCTTATAATAATGACCCGGTTATGTATATCCGTGAGGATTGGCTGAAGAAGCTGAACCTTAAGGCTCCGACGAATCTGGCTGAGCTGGAAACCGTGCTCGATGCGTTCACGAACCAGGACCCTGACGGCAACGGCAAGAAGGATACAACGGGACTGGCTGTGGGCTTCAAAAACAACCTGAACACATGGATGTCGGAAGCCGGATGGGTCTTCGGGATGTTCGGCGCCATGCCTAACCAGTGGAACAAGACGGCGGACAACCAGCTCGCTTACGGCTCTGTCCAGCCGGAGATGAAGGAAGGCCTGGCAACGATGCAGAAATGGATGAAAGAAGGCTATATCTCCTCCGAATCCGGTCTGTATGATGAGAACAAAGCAACAGAAGCTTTTACAGCAGGCAAAGCCGGTATCATTGTCGGCCCTTACTGGATGACAGGCTGGCCGCTGCCGGATCTGCAGAAGAACGTTCCAGGTGCAGTGCATAAGGCTTATCCGCTTCCGGCAGGCCCGGATGGCAAGGTAGGCAGACACGGCACGAAGATCGCCTCAGGTGCTGTATTGATCAACAAGGATATGGAGCATAAAGACGCATTCTTCGTCTACCAGAACTATCTGTTTGATAACTGGGCTAACCCGGACAGTACAACCTTCGTGAACGGCTTCGCCAAAGGCTACGATTATGATATCGCTGAAGACGGAACCGTCCTGAAAGAGCAGGATACGGATAAGATTCCAGGCGGCTGGGTGGATGCGATCCGTTATACCCTGACTTACGATGGAGCCATTATTCCTAACCTGATGATGAATACACTGGCCAAGCTGGCCGGCGGCGCTGAGCCTGCTAACCAGTATGAGAAGAATCTGTCCGAGCGTATTCCTGAGCAGATCTTAGCAGCCAAAATCATCGTCGATCAGAAGGACAGTGTAATGCCTGAGATGTTCACAGGTACGCCTACTGAAACTCAGCTCTCCCGTGGAGATATGCTGGAGAAGCTGGAGAAGGAAATTCTGAACAAAATTATTTATGACAAAGCGCCGGTAGACGAATTCGATACCTTTGTAGAGAAATGGAAAACTACAGGCGGTGATAAAGTGACCACAGAGGTCAATGAATGGTATCAATCTCTATCGAAGTAAAGATACGGAGAATCAGGGCGGCCCCCAGGCCGTCCTTTCATTTGGAGGAGGGCAATGTGAAATATCGTCTGTCTATCTTTCAGTGGCTGTCGTTTGTTCTGATGCTGATGCTGCTGATTATCGTAGGTGCGTTTTGGCTCATCTACCGGCTGAACGTGAAGGACATTCAGAATGAGCTGAGAAAAAATAAAATGTACGAGGTTGAATTCATGACCTCCCAGCTATCCACGCAATTTGAACAGGTGCTGACAAATACCATTACTTTGTCACAGGACCAGTCTGTGCGTGGATATCCTTATATTCTGAAGTTCGGGGATCAATATTCCAAATATGAGATGAAGCTGACCATCATCGATAAGCTCGCCCTGAACACCGCCTCTACCTCCTGGAAGAATACGGTTATTCTGTACTATGAGGATGAGAAAGAGACGGTATCCTCTGATTCCTCCTTCTCCTTCAGCACCTTCAGCCCCCCGGAGCAGGCGCGGAACCGCTGGGTGCTGCACATGGATAAGGAAGGCAAGGGATATTACTCCAATATCATGCGCAGTCATATCAGCTCGCTGTTAATTGAAGTCAGGATTTCGCTGGATAATCTGGTGAAAATGATGGATCAGTATGTCTCCGGTATGCCGCTGCTGTACGATGCCTCTGAGCGGGCCTTTATTCAGCCGGGGGCAGCATTTCCGCAGGAGCTGTTACAGTCGATCAGTCCTGGGATTAACGGGAACAGGGGAACCATCTCCGCTACAGAGAATCGTGCAGAGTATCTGATTAACTATATGAAGTCGGACATGCTGGATTTGTATTTCATAGACGCCTATCCCAAGCGCCAGTATATCGAACCGATTAACCGCAATAACCGGCTGTTCCTCTATGCGGTACTGGTGGTGCTGGTGGGTATTATGTTCTACACGCTGCTTCTTCGCCGTCAGGTGCAGAAGCCGGTGATTATGCTGCGCAAGGCGATCGACCGGTTCGACCGGGGCGACTTTTCCAGCCGTGCCGTCGATCTGCAGGTCAATGAGTTCAAGGTGCTGGGCAATTCCTTTAACCGGATGGCGGAGAATACCCAGACACTGATCGAGCAGGTTCTGCTGGGCGAGCTTGAAGTGAAGGAAGCGAAGCTGAAGCAGTATCAGGCGCAGATTAATCCGCATTTTCTCTATAACTGCCTGAATTTCATTCAGAGCAAAGCAAGCATCGAAGATTATCATGCGGTCACCGCGATGACGCTGCATCTGGCTTCCTACTGCCGGTACATTCATAAGATTGAACAGCTGGATTCTACGCTCCAGGATGAACTGGATTTCGTCGAGCATTATCTGCACATGGTCCACCTGCGCAAAAGAGAGATCACCTTCGAATTCGGTGTCACAGCGGAGGCGGGCAGATACCGGTTGCCAAGGATGATTCTGCAGCCGCTCGTGGAGAACTGCATTAAGCATGGCATTGAACCGGGCCTGAGGCCCGGCATCATCTCGGTTGCCGCCGAGGAAGATGATTCGTATCTTCTGATTACCGTGAAGGATAACGGAATCGGCATGACGGAAGAACGGCTCGGCGCGGTCCGCCGCCATATCGAGGATAATATTATCAGCAATGAACAGCTCGGAACGGGGCTAAGGAATGTGAATCAGCGGCTGCGATTGTATTTTGGCAAGGACTCCGGGTTATCCGTAGACTCCGTGCTGTCCGAAGGCACCTGTTACCGGATTCGGATTGAAAAGGAGGGAGAAGCTCATTCTGCAAATTCTGCTGGTAGATGATGAACAATATGTCGTAGATGATCTGGAGCTTGCTTTTCCATGGCAGGACTTCGGGATTGAAAAAGTATATAAAGCCTACTCCGGCGCCCAGGCGTTGCAGATGATCGGGCAATACCCGGTTGATATAGTCATTACGGATATCGCCATGCCCGGGATGAGCGGGCTGGAGCTGGTGAAGCAGGTGCGGAAGACCCACCGGAGAATCAAGTGTATTCTGCTAACCGGCTACGCCGAGTTCGAATATGCCAGGGAAGCCCTTCAGTATGGGGTGGCAGAGTATCTTGTTAAGCCGCTGGATCACCAGAAGCTGCGTGCTGCTCTGGAGAGCACGATTAAGACGATTAAGAAGGAAATCGACCGGACGGCATCTTATGAGCAGGCGATGCTGGCCTTCCGGGAGCATCTCCCGGCGCTGAAGGATAAGCTGCTGGCCGAGCTGATTCAGGGCAAATCCTATCCGCAGGAATGGCTGAAGGACAAGCTTAGCGGATATCAGATTGATTTTCAGCTGAACGACCGGGTCTTCCTGATTCTGATCCGTCTGGAGGAGCATTTCACGAACTTCGGGCCGGACAGCCAATTGCTCTTTGAATACGCGGTGACGAACATTGCCTGCGAGCTGCTGGGCCCGGGCTTCGAGCTGTGGCATGGCCGGGATGCTTACGAGAACCTGGTGTTTATTGTGAAGAGCAGTGAAGCGGGGGCGGTTGACCCGGACAAGATTCTCAAGCAGCTAACCCATAATACCCATCAGCTGCACAGCAGTGTGAATGAATATCTGAATGGCGGAATCTCGGTTATTCTGTCCTACCCGGGGGAATTCCCGCTGGATATCCGCGCCATGTATGAGGATTCCCAGTCGGCGTTAAGACAGCAAGTGGGCAATGACCAGGGCTATTTCATCTCCTTGACGGACAAGCAGAAGAGCTCGCCGGTCCAGCCGCTCAAGGACTTATATGCTTCCCCGACACTGATGCATCTGCTGGAGACCGGCCAGTGGCAGGGGTATAAGGAACGGCTGCAGCAGTTGAGAGAATTCAGCAACAACCTGCCGTCGTATAACGAAGAATATATTGAGGAGATCCGTACTATGATTCTCGGCTCCTTTCACTATATTGCCCATAAGAATCATAGCCTGCTGTCCGATCTGGTCGGGCGGGAGCTGCTGGATAAGACCCTCTTCCGTTCCGTGTCCCAACTGGTCAGCTGGGGTGAGGCGCTGGTGGATACCCTGCAGGGCAAGCTCGAACGGGATACACAGAATAACCGGATGGGCATCGTCAAGGAGATGCAGAGCTGTATCGCGTCTAATCTGGCAGAGGCCAGCCAGCAATTCGTTGCGGACGCGGTCTCGCTTCATCCGGCATATGTCTCCAGACTGTTCAAGCAGGTCAGCGGGATCAGCATCAGCGAGTATATCCTGAATAGGAAGATGGAGCAGGCCGTGGCCAGCCTCCGCAACTCCGAGCTGAAGATCTATGAGATCTCCGAGCAGCTAGGCTACGCCAACAGCCAATATTTCATCAAAGTGTTCAAGGAGCAGTTCGGCATGACGCCGCAGGATTACCGGGGGAAATTGTAGGGGGAAAGGCTTCGGCTCAATTTGGGCTGGGGCCTTTTTTGCTGCTGGCCTGCTAGAACCAAACACAATAGGCAGCGGCGAGCGCTGGGGGGGGCGGAATGTAATCGAAAAACCGATTACAATTGGAGCGGGGGAGGTGCGTGGGCCGGATGTAATCGAAAAACCGACCACATTGGGCGCGGCGGAGGTGCGTGGGCCGGATGTGGTCGAAAAACCGATTACATTGGGCGCGGCGGAGACGCGTGGGCGGAATGTGGTCGAAAAACCGATTACAATTGGACTGGAAGCGGCGTGGGGACTAAATGTAATCGAAAAACCGACCACAATTGGACCGGAAGCGGTGCGCGGGCCGGATGTATACCAAAAACCGAATACAATCGGCGGCTGCGGGGGCTGAGGGCGAAATGTATGCGAAAAACCGAATACAATCAGCAGCCATGTGGGCGTATAGGCCCGATGCTTTTTTCCCGCTGCAAGAGCCATATTGACTCCTCTTGATTAGCTAAAATTTAAATATGATAACCGATTGACATAAATATGTTAACCGGTTATCATAAAATTGCATCCGAAATGTATGCGCATTCAAAACAATTATAAGTATGGGGGGAATTCAGTTGAAATTGAGAAAAGCTGCAAGCTTCGCTATCGCTCTGACGGTGGTCACCGGGTTACTGGCAGGCTGCTCCAAAGGGAATTCAGCAACCAATGCTGGCAAGGAAGACAAGGGGAATGAGGGAAAACAAACAGAGCAAGCCTCCAAGGACGTTAAGCTCACGTTCTTCAATACCTCCGCAGAAGTGAACACAGTGTTCGAGGAGCTGTTCAAGAAGTATCATGAGCAGAATCCGCAGGTGACGATTGAACTGATTCCTACACCGATCGGCGGCGCGCAGCTTGAGAAGTTCCAATCCCTGCTGGCCTCCGGCAATCCGGCGACAATCGTGAACTTGGATGCAGGCACCATACTTCAATATAAGGATGATTTTCTGGATTTAGAGCCGGAGAAGGCGAAGTATGAAGCGCTGACCAATCCGGGAGCCATCGATGGCGCATTGCTGGACGGACAATTCCTGGGTATTCCTTGGACTGCCCAAGGCTACGGTCTGCTGTACAACAAGCGTGCGGTAGAAGAGGGTATCGGCGGTGCTTTTGATCCTGCATCGGTGAAGACCCGTGATGATCTCGAAGCGATTTTCAAGAAGATCGAAGCCTCCGGCAAAGCACCGGTCATGCTTCACGGAGCAGACTGGTCGCTTGGCGCCCACTATCTGGGACTGACGTATTCCCTGCGGTCGCAGAAGGTGGAGGACAACCGGAAGTTCGTGGAGGAGCTGAAGAACGGGCAGGTTCAACTGACGGAGAATCCGCAGTTCACCGGACTGATGGATACCTTCGATCTGCTGAAAAAATACAACGCGCGTAAGAGTGACCCGCTCGTTGCCGATTATAACCGCGACAGCGCGGATTTCGCCAAGGGAGCTGCCGCCTTCTACTTCATGGGAGACTGGAGCTGGGCGGTCATCGGAACACTGGAAGGCCGCGATGCCGACTTCGGTATCCTGCCGCTGCCTATTAGCAATAATCCAGAGGATTTCGGCAACGCGCAAGTCGCCTACAGCGAGCCTAAGCTGTTCGCCATCGATGATTCGAAGTCAACGCCTGAGCAGCAGGAAGCCGCTAAAGCGTTCATCGAATGGATGGTCAGCAGCGAGGACGGGCAAAAGGCCATTATTACCGATATGGGGCTGTCCATGCCGTACAAGGATCTTAAGGCGAAGAGCACGAACGTCATGTCTAACGCTGTCAGCGAATACGTGAAGCAAGGGAAGATTATCAACATCGGTGTCATCAATTACCTGCCGCAGGATTATTGGGCCAAGACCGGCGCTGCGATGCAGAAGTATCTGGTAGGCAATATCGACCGCCAGGGGCTGGCGCAGGAGGTTCAGGATTACTGGAAATCGTATGCAGGGAAATAGAGAATCTCTATTTATTGAACTTGAAGACTTAAGTTAAGGGAAAAGTGGCGGAGGGGAATTTTGGAACTGAAGGAGCGATAGCGACCGCCTGAAAGCTTTCCGTAGGAAAGCTCGCATCGGAAGCATATGCTTGGTGCGGATTTCAACCATTAACAACGGTTTAAAATCAAGAAATCTGCAGAAGGGCAGCGGCCGGAAGTCCAAAACTTCTCTGGAGTCGCGGCTAATCCCAAAACATAAAAAATTCTCCAGTTCAGCCTGTTAAGAGGAAAGGGGGCAGCACTATGAACAAAAAGCTATCACTGAAGAATGCGGGGACGTTTCTGGTCTTCGGAGGTCCCTCTATCTTCGCTTTTGCCGCCGTTGTGATTATACCGTTCATCGTCGGCTTATATTTGACCTTCACGAACTGGGATGTCCGGACAGGCGACAGCAGCCTGATCGGCTTCACGAATTATCTGGAGGTGTTCCGGGATAAGGTGTTCCTTCAGCAGCTGTGGTTCACACTGAAGTATGTCTTCTTCACCGTGGTGATTGCCAATGTGTTCGCTTTCTTCATCGCACTCGCCCTGACGAGAGGCGGGAGAGGGGAACAATGGCTGCGGACAGGGTTCTTCACACCCAATCTGGTCGGCGGGATCGTACTCGGCTACCTGTGGCAGACGCTTTTCTCACAGGTGCTGCCTTACCTTGGCGCTAAATACGGCTGGGAGCTGTTTCAGACCTCATGGCTGACGAATACGGGGACGGCATTCTGGGCGCTGATCATTGCGACCGCCTGGCAGCTGGTCGGGTATCTGATGATCATTTATATCGCGGGCTTCACAGGCGTTCCGAATGATGTACTGGAGGCGGCGAGCATTGACGGAGCGGGGCGGACTTCAGTGATCCGTAGAATCATCCTGCCGCTGACGGTTCCTGCGATCGTCATCTGTATTTTCATCTCCCTGTCCCGATCCTTCTTAACGTATGACATCAACCTGGCGTTAACCAAGGGCGGACCGTTCAATTCAACGGAGCTGGCCACCTACCATATCGTGCAAAAAGCCTTCCTGTCCAATCAATACGGTGTCGGCCAGGCAGAGGCAGTCGTTCTGTTCGCTGTCGTCGCGATTATCGCCCTGACGCAATCCTATCTGCTGAAGAAGCTGGAGGTGGAATCTTAATGAATGCTAACCGGCGTATCCTCCCGGGCCTGCGGACAGGATTCCTGTACCTGCTGCTGTTGGCCTTTTTAACACCGTTCCTGCTGATTATTATGAACTCCTTCAAGACCACCCAGCAATTCTTCGAGAGCCCGCTGTCGCTGCCGACAACGATTAATTTCAAGAACTATGCCAGCGCTTTTGACAATATGGACTTTATGCAGGGGTTCATGAACTCGCTGATCATTACGGGGATTTCCGTTACTATCATTATTATTTTCTCGGCGATGACCGGGTACTTATTCGTCCGTTACAAATGGAAGGTGAATTCCATCCTCTTCTTCCTCATGCTGGCCTCCATGGCTCTGCCCTTCCAGGTGCTGATGATTCCAATGGTCATGCTGTACGGAAATATGGGGCTGCTGAATACCAAGCTAACGCTTTTGTTCATGTATCTCGGCTTCGGAGTGCCGTTTGGCGTCTTCACGTTCCACGGCTTTATCAAAGGGATTCCTTATGAGCTGGAAGAATCGGCGTTTATCGAAGGGAGCAGTACGCTGCGGACGTTTTTCAGTATTGTGCTGCCCTTGCTGAAGCCGGTGTTCGTCACCCTGCTGGTACTCGATGTGCTCTGGATCTGGAATGACTATCTTCTGCCCAGCCTGGTGCTGCTGTCACCGGATCAGAAGACACTGCCGCTGTCCACGTATACCTTCTTCTCCTCCTATTCTGTGGACTATGCGCCGCTGATGGCCGGGCTGATTATGACGATCATTCCCGTGCTGATCATCTACCTGTTCCTGCAAAAACAGATCATCAAAGGGATCACAGAAGGGGCGCTGAAGTAAGGGGGAGCGGGGAAGTCCCAATGTACACCGCAGTGACGATTACGCTTCAATAGCTGAAATCCATGCGAAATTCATCTATAATTGGAACTAAAAAGCAAGGTGGTTTCTATGGCGAATCTGAAGGATGTTGCGAAGCAGGCAGGACTTTCTGTGAATACAGTGTCCAGAGTCCTTAACAATAGAGGGTATATCAGTGACAAGACGAAGGAGAAGGTCTACCGGGTGATGAAGGAAATGAACTATCAGCCGAATGAAATGGCCCGGGCCCTGTTCCGCAAAAAATCCAATATGATCGGGCTGATCATCCCGGCGATTTCCCATCCTTTTTTTGCCGAGCTGACCGCCTATCTCGAATATTACGCAGACCTTAAGGGCTACAAGCTGCTGCTCTGCAATTCCAACCGCAACGTCTCCAAGGAAGTGGATTATATCGAGATGCTCAAAAAAAATCAGGTTGACGCCATCATCATGGGCAGTGCCGTGCTGGATGTGCAGCATTATCTTCACCTGGACCTGCCGATCGTCTCCTTCGACCGTGTAATCTCGGAGGATATCCCCGTGGTCACCTCGGATAATCTGGAGGGCGGCCGGCTGGCTGCCCGGTTATTAACCGGCCAGGGCTGCCGGCACACGGTCTATATCCAGCGGGGGATCGACGGTCCCCAGCATCACTTCATGCTGGCCGGCCTGAGAAGGCAGGGGTACGAAGAAGAGCTGAAGAGCGCCGGGCTTGCGCCGCTGTACTTGCAGCTGGAGGTCAATGAGGGGAGCTATACCGGAGGGGACACCGCCATTGCCGCCTACCTCCAGGAGCATCCTGAGATCGACGGCGTATTTGCCAGCAGTGATGTGATTGCCGCCGAGGTCATTCATGCCTGCAACCTGCTCGGCAAGGAGATTCCTTCAGCGATGCGCATTGTGGGCTATGATGATGTGCAGCTGGCTTCTATGATCTCACCGCGTCTAAGCACTGTACGGCAGCCGATTCAAGAGATGAGCGAAGCCATTATGGAGCTGGCGGTCCGGCAGATCGAGGGCCAGGCGGTGGCGATGGTGAACACGTTCCCGGTAACGGCTGTGGAGCGTGGCACGACCTGATACTCAGGACTGGCAGTTTCTCTGCCAGTGTCTGCCTTAATAGAGCGTCAGGTTTAAATTTATGGATTGGATCATTAAGAGGAAATCACCTAACCTATTAGGTTCGGTTTTTCGCATAATCAGAGATAAGTGTATTCGGTGCAACTAAAAACAGTGAAAAGGAAGGTATTCCTCTCCTAACTGTATTTCATACAACTAAATTTGCTGGAATGGGCGAAAATCCAGGTATAGAGGTATTTTAATTGCACGGAATACAGCTAAACTGAGATTCGCCAGTATATCCGGCGATTTAGCTGTACAGATTGCAATTAAGCCATTCTTACAGTTTTGAAGCTGCTGCTGCCCTATTATATCAACCGGTTAACATAGAACCTTGCCTTGTTCTGCTGAACAGAGGAAGAAGGCTGACCCGGGTCAGGAGGTACGGATGGCTGTAACCATCAAAGATGTTGCCGAGAAGGTCGGCGTCTCCGTCACTACCGTCTCCCGTGTGCTGAATAACCGGGGATACCTCAGTGAGAGTCTGAAGCAAAAGGTGAACGATGCCATGGAGGAGCTGAATTACCATCCGAGTGAGGTGGCACGCTCCTTGCTGCGCAAGAAGTCCAATATGATCGGCCTGATTCTGCCGGATATCTCCCATCCGTTCTTCGGAGAGGTAACCAAGCATATTGAGGCCTATGCCTATGAACAAGGCTATAAGCTTATGCTGTGCAATTCCCTGCATCACAAGAAAAAAGAAAAGGAATACATCGATCTGCTGCGGGCCAGCCGGGTTGACGGCATTATCATGGGCAGTCATACGATGAGCGTGAACGATTATAAGTCAATCAGCCTGCCGCTGGTGTCGCTGGACCGGCAGATTTCTAAGTCGATTCCGTTCATTGCCTCGGATAACTATCAGGGGGGAGTGCTGGCCACCCGGCTGCTGCTGCGCAAAAAATGCCGGAGCATCGCCTATCTCAGCGGGAATCTGCGCCTCAATCTGCTGGCCAAGCAAAGGCATGACGCCTTCCTGGAGCAGGTCAAGAGGCAAGATGTGGAGTATACAGTCCGGCAAACCGATCTGAACGGATTTAAGTATAAGGATTACGAGAAGCTGGTCAGCAGTCTTTTTGAGGAACGCCCTGAGCTGGACGGCGTATTCGCGAGCAGCGATATGCTGGCGCTACAGGTGCTGAAGCAGTGCAGAAGGCTGGGCAGAGCCGTGCCCGGTCAAGTCAAGGTCGTAGGCTATGACGGAATTGCTGCCTTGGAGGCGGAGGATCTGACTACTATCGTCCAGCCGATCAAGAAGATGGGCGAGCTGGCTGTTCAATATCTGCTTCAGCAGATTGCCGGCGAGCCGGTTCCGCTGGAGACGATTCTTCCCGTCCGGTTATCGGAGAAGGGGACCACTTGAAGCACGCAGGATTCATTCACATTCGAACGATATGGAGGAAATATATATGGATTTCATTTACCGCGTAGCCCCGGAATTACGGGAAGGGATCGCTGGCCTGCCGCCGCTGCATTTGCCGGAGGATCTGGCCGCAGCCCGGAATAATATCCCGTTGCCTACAGAACAGTCGGACTGCGTCCGCATTACGGAACGGGTTCTGATTGCCGGTTCCGGGCCAGTTCGGGTCAGAATTTATGAACCGGCTCAGCGAAGTGAACATAAGCTGCCTGCCCTGCTCTGGACCCATGGCGGCGGCTATATTCTGGGCCAGCCGAGCGGTGACGATGCGTTATGCGAGAGCTTCGTCCTCGCGGCCAACTGTGTGGTCGTGTCGCCCGATTACCGCCTTGCGCCGGAGCATCCGTACCCGGCAGCCATTGAGGACTCTTATGCAGCGCTTGTGTGGCTGGCCGATATCAACAATGGGCTGAGCATCGATTTGGCCCGGATTGCCGTGGGCGGAGCGAGTGCAGGCGGCGGTCTGGCAGCGGCTCTGGCCCTGATGGCGAGAGACAAGGGCGGTCCTGCCCTCTGCTTCCAGCTTCCGCTGTATCCGATGCTGGATGACCGCAACATTACACCTTCGAGTTATGAGGTCACACACCCGGCGGTGTGGAACCGGGCGAACAACCTGGTGGCGTGGGAGATGTACCTGGGCGGCCCTGCCGGAGGCGCAGACACCTCCCCGTATGCGGCACCCGGCCGTGCGGATCAACTGGCGGGACTTCCGCCCGCCTATATCTGCGTCGGACAGCTCGACCCGTTCCGTGATGAGACGATTGACTATGTGGCCCGGCTGGCACAGGCCGGTGTAGAAGTGGAATTTCATCTCTACCCGGGGGGCTATCATGGCTTCGAGCATGTTGTCCCTGCAGCCGAAGTCAGCCGCAGAGCCAGAGAGGGATACATCCATGCCCTGGCAAGAGCCTTGAACTCTTAAATTGTAAAAAGAGGACGGGTTTTTGAAAGTATTGTGTACACAGAGACCATAGAATGGATATGACACAAGGATACTGGAGTACCAAGGGGGAGTGCGGGTGTTTAAACTCGGAGAGACAATACCATTTGAAGATAAGGCGAACGATGTGTTAACAGTGGGCGAGCTGCTCGTGGATATGATCTCCAATGAGTACGGCGAGGATACGGTAGGTGATGGATATACCCGTTATTTTGGCGGATCGCCTTCAAATATTGCCATTAATGCGGGGAAGCTGGGCATCCGGTCGCATGTGGCTTCGGCGGTGGGCAGGGATAGCCTGGGCAACTATCTGATCAACCGGCTGCAGAGCGCCGGAATGGCAACAAGCGGCATCCAGCAGGTCGATGATTCTACCAGTATGGTGGTGATTACCAAGAGTCAGGCTACGCCGGTTCCGATCTTTTACCGTGCAGCGGATTACCGGCTGGAGTACAATGAGGCGCTGGAGCAAGCCTTGATTCATTCCAGAATTGTCCACTTCTCCTGCTGGCCGATCTCCAGGACCCCGTCCCGTAGGGCGGTGGAGCGGGTGATCCAGACGGCGCGGAAGCATAAGGTGCTGATCGGCTTCGATCCCAACTATCATCCCTCGATCTGGCAGAAGGGGGAGGACGGGGTAGCCTATGTCAAAAGCATCATCCCGAAGGTGGATATCATCAAGCCTTCCGAGGATGACGCTGAGCGTCTGT
This sequence comes from Paenibacillus sp. FSL P2-0136, assembly GCF_037975325.1. Classification (NCBI taxonomy): domain Bacteria; kingdom Bacillati; phylum Bacillota; class Bacilli; order Caryophanales; family Paenibacillaceae; genus Paenibacillus; species Paenibacillus sp. FSL P2-0136. Next base: position 5,098,922 of record NZ_CP150244.1, on the reverse strand, counting down.
TCGGTCCCGGCACGCCGGAGGAGCAGATCGCCAGATTCCTTGCGCTTGGCGCGAAGCTGGTCATTCTGACGCTGGGCAAGGACGGGGCACTCGTCTCCACCGGCAGCGAAACGATGTCCTTTGCGACCAAGGCGACGCAGATTGAAGATACGACGGGAGCAGGAGACGCCTTCTGGTCCGGATTCTATACAGCTATTATCAAAGGGTATACGCTCACAGAAGCGCTGGAGCTTGGATCTGCTGTCAGCGCGTACAAACTGAAATTCACCGGTGCGGTAGTCGATCTGCCTGCGCTTGCGGTCATTAAGCAACAATTCAACCTGTAGGAGGCTTCTTAAGATGACACTGAAGAATCAAGTACAGTTAATTACCTATCCCGATTCCCTGGGCGGAGACCTGAAGCAGCTCCATCAGGTGCTGCGCGGTCCCTTCGCCGGGCTGTTTGCCGGGGGGATTCACATCCTTCCGCCCTTTCCTTCTTCGGGGGACCGCGGCTTTGCGCCGCTGACTTATCTGGAGATCGAGCCGGAATTCGGCAGCTGGGAGGACATCCGCAGCATCGGGGAAGAATTCGATGTGCTGGTGGATCTGATGGTCAATCATATCTCCAGGCAATCGCCGTATTTCCAGGACTTCCTGGAGCATGGCCGGGCTTCGGAATATGCGGATCTGTTCATCACCCTGGACAAGATCTGGGAGAATGGCGAGCCTGTGCGTACGGATATCGAGAAGATGTTCCTGCGGCGGCCGCTGCCTTATTCTACGTTCACTACCTCCGGAGGGGTGGAAGAGAAGGTCTGGACCACTTTTGGCAAAACGGATCCTTCCGAGCAGATTGATCTGGATATCCATTCTCCGCTCACCCGCGACCTGCTGCGGCAGTTCTTCCTGAACTTCAAAGAGCAGAATGTCAAGATTGTCAGGCTGGATGCGGTCGGGTACGTGATCAAGAAGCTGGGCACCAGTTGTTTCTATGTGGAGCCGGAGATCTATGAATTCCTGGACTGGATCAAAGAGATGGCCGACTCGCTGGATATAGAGCTGCTGCCGGAGGTACATGCGCATCACAGTATCCAGACCAAGCTATCGGAATACGGCTGCTGGATCTATGATTTCATTCTGCCTTACCGCGTGCTTGAGGCGCTTACCGGCAGATCCAATACGGCGCTGTACGACTATCTGCGGACCCGTTCGCCTAAGCAGTTCACGATGCTGGACTGTCATGACGGTGTTCCGGTGAAGCCCGACCTGGATGATCTGATCGATACCAAGGAAGCCCGGGAGCTGGTGGATCTCTGCGTGGAGCGCGGAGCGAACCTGAGCCTGATTCTGTCCGAGGAGCATAAGGCCCCGGATGGCTTCGATGTCCATCAGATCCGCTGCACCTATTACAGCGCACTGAATGAGGATGACGATGCGTACCTGGCAGCAAGGGCGATTCAATTCTTCGCACCGGGTATTCCGCAGGTCTATTATGTAGGCTTGCTGGCTGGCCGAAATGATCTGGAGCAGGTCGCCCTGACGGGGGAAGGCCGGGAGATTAACCGCCATAACTATACGCTAGAGGAAATTGAAACGGAGAGTGAGCGGGAGGTCGTGCAGCGTCTGATGAAGCTGATCCGCTTCCGGAATGAATATAGCGCCTTCCATGGAACCTTCCGGGTGCTTGAGGCAGAGGCGGATGAAATCAGGCTGATGTGGGAGCAGGGAACAGCATATTGCCGGCTGCATATTAACCTGCAGAATTATAAGACTGTTATCGAATATATAGATCAGCAGGGACAAGAAGCGGTATACTGGGTCTGATTCTAATTCATTAAGGGGGAATGATGATGGCTACAATGCAAATCAGCCTGTTCTCGGCAAGTCTGAAGCGGGAGGTCACGATCCAGGCCATATTGCCGGTGGATCTGCCGGAGGGCTGGGGATTGCCGGCTTGGTCGGGCCAGCCCTTGAGATCGCTCTATCTGCTGCACGGCTTCTCCGGCAGCCAGAACGACTGGCTGAACTTCTCCAGGATCAGGGAGCTGGCAGACAGGCATCAGGTGGCAGTATTCATGCCGGCCGGGGAGAACCGCTTCTATGTAAACGATGAACTCCGGGAAGAATATTACGGTGAGTATATCGGCAGGGAGCTGGTAGACTTCACCCGCAAGCTGTTCCCGCTATCAGCAGCCAGAGAGGATACCTGGATCGGCGGCTTATCCATGGGCGGCTACGGGGCAATCCGCAACGGCCTGAAATACGCGGAGCGCTTCGGCCGGATCATCGCCTTATCCTCGGCCTTAATTCCGTATAGAGTTGCCAATATTTCCCCAGACTATAAAGACGGAATTGCCAGTTATTCCTACTATGCCAGCGTCTTCGGCGATCTGAGTAGGCTGCTTGGCAGCGACAAAGACCCTGAGCAGCTGGTGCGTGATGTGAAGGCGCAGGGACTTGCCCTGCCAGAGCTGTATATGGCATGCGGAACCGAGGATATGCTGCTGGATGTGAACCGCCGGTTCCATCAGTTCCTGGAAGGCGAGCAGGCCGCCCATTACTATGAAGAAGGCCCTGGCGATCATAACTGGGTGTACTGGGATAAGCATATTGAAGCTGCGCTGGATTGGGCGGCTGCTCCTGTGAGCTGATTAATAATTGGGAAAAGTGGCGGAAGGGAATTTTGGAACTGTAGGAGCGGTAGCGTCCGCCTTTGTGTTTGAATTTCTACCGCATAGTGCGGTTTAATTCAGGAAATTCAAACACAACAGCGGCCGGAAGTCCAAAACTTCTCTGGAGTCACGGCTATCCCAATACTAATAATTTTCACGTACTCAATCGCAAATTGCATACTTATACGCCCCTGGGTCCGGCCTAAGAAGGTATCGGCTCAGGGGCGTGCTGAATTCCGGGGAAAGGAAGAGGCGGGGATGATCCGAACCAACAGTATCGTGTTCAAATTTGCGTTGCAGATGACAGTGATTCTTGCGATCCTGCTGTCCATCCTTGTTCTGAGTAACATCTACTCCCTGGAGGTGGTGCGGAGCAATGCACTGACCAGCTCGCGTAATACACTGGCCCTCTATCAGGCCAATATTCATAATAACTTCAACAATTTCTCCAAGGACCTCATTGAGGTGTTCGACCATAACGTGGATACTGCGGTGAATTCGGCGGGGATGGATGAGAACAGCCGGTATTTCAAGGTCCAGCAGCTCAAGAATAGCCTGCAGGCAAAAATAGCAGGCGATAATTCGAGCGACGGCATGTTCATCAGGCTCTCGGATGAGCTGGTGCTGGAGCAGTTCAACCGCCGGATTCAATCGGAGGATAAGCTGGCTCTGGTGGATTTTATCAATATGCATAAATTCAGTACGGCTCCGGCAGCACCAAGCGGGGAATGGAAAGTCTTCCAGATCCACGGCGAGTCCTACTTGTTCAAATACATTACTTATTCAGAGGTCAGCTTCGGAACGCTGGTGAAAGCGGACACGCTGCTGGCTATGGTTGATAGGGGAGGCAATGATAAGAACCGTTATGTGCTGAGTGACTCGGAGGGAATGATCCTGGCAGCGAATAATATCTCTCTTAATGAAGGGGATACGACGCTTGAGAGCTTAAGCAGGCAGTATCAGCGGGATTACCTGATTGTATCTGAACCGATCGGCGAGTTCGGGCAGATGACTCAAATGGTTGCCAAGGGCAGTCTGTTCTCAGGCCTGAAGCTGATTCAGTGGGGGATCGCCCTGCTGGCGGTTCTCTCGGTCATCGTGGTACCGCTGGTGCTGAGATTCCTGACGAGAGATGTGCTGAGGCCGATTCTGGAGCTGGTGAAGGCGGCGAAGGCGGTCGAGCAGGGGCAGCTGGAATACCAGATTCCGCAGAATACCCCGTATTCCCTGGAATTCCTGAAGCTGTTCCATGCGCTGGAGTCCATGGTCAGTGAGATCAAGGATCTGAAGATTCAGTCCTATGAAGAACAGATCGAAATCAGCCGCGCCGAGATCAAGTATCTGCAGATGCAGATCCGGCCCCATTTTTTCCTGAATGCGATCTCAACGATCACCAGCCTAACCTATCAGAATAAAAACGAGGAGATCCGCCGCCTGATCCACTGCCTCTCCGAGCATCTCCGGTATATGTTCAGAGGAGGGCTGATGGAAGTGACGATGGAGGAGGAGATCCGGCACACTGAGAATTATATCCGGATGCAGGAGATCCGTTATCCTGAGCAGATTTTTTTCATGATCGAGATGCAGGAGGAAGCGCGGCAGGTGCCGGTTCCCCAATTCATGATTCAGACCTTTGTGGAGAATACGTTCAAGCATGCTATGTTCGTTCAGGAGCTGCTGTCTATTTTCATCAGGGTGCGGATGGAGCGGCGGGACGATAGTCCATTTGTCAGCATTGTCATTGAAGATAACGGGGCGGGCTTCGCTTCTGAATGGCTGGATCAGCCGGAGCGCGAAGAGGCAGGGGAGGACGGAGGCAGAGTGGGCATTGCCAATATCCGCAAGACCCTCAGACTGCTCTACAAACGGGAAGATCTGCTTAAGCTGTCGAATATCGAGACTACAGGTGCGAGGGTTGAGCTGTGGATTCCTGTGAAGCCACTCGAATGGAGCCAGCCTGGCTTAGAGGGAGGATAATATGCGTTGTATGCTGATTGACGATGATATTCCTACAATTGAAGCGTTGCGCGGTATTGTGAACTGGGAGGAATTCGGAATTACGGAAGTGCTAACCGCTCATAATATACAGGATGCGAAGCAACTCTTCGAGCACGGCGAGCCGGATCTGATGATTTGCGATATTGAAATGCCGCGCGGCTCGGGCATTGAGTTGATCAAATGGGCCAGAGAGCGTCAATATGAAGGCGGATTCATCTTCCTGACCTGTCATGAGAGCTTCACCTTCGCCTCCCAGGCGATCTCATATGACGCAGACTCGTATCTGGTCAAGCCGCTGGACAAGCAGGAGCTGGAAGCGGCGCTGCGCAAGTCGATGGATACGCTGAAGAACAAAATCATGTTAGGCGAATACAGCAAGCTGGGCCATGCGTGGCTGAAGAACCAGGATCTGATAGAACGCAGCTTCTGGAGCGATGTGCTGACGGCGACAATCTCTCCCCGGCCACAGCTGATCCAGAGTGAGGTGCAGAAGCGGGAGCTGTCCATCCCGGTGCATGCAGAATACAGGCTGCTGCTGGTAAGTGTTCCCCGCTCCCAGATTGAACGGGAATGGGATGAGAGCATCTTCCATTATGCCCTCTCGAACCTGGTCTCTGAAATTCTCAGCAGCCGGGTGGGAATCGGCCGGATGATTGCCTATCAGGTCGATAAAGTATTCTACAATGCGATCATTGTGGAGAGTCCGGCGGATATGCAGGAGCTGGAGGTGAGCGCCGGAGAGATCATCCGGCTGTCCAGACAGTATCTGAAATGTACGGCTACCTGTTACTTCAGTGAGCCTGCGGCGATCTCCCGCCTGGCGCAGCTTAAGACGGAGCTGGAGCAGGCGGACGAAGCGAATATTATTTTCCGGGGGAAGCTGCATTTGCCGAATAAGCCCTTCCAGGTAGATCTGACCGAGCGCTTCACCCTGGATACGGAGCTGTTCACCCTGCTGTTCGTCCAGAAGGAGAAGGCGCAGATTGTGAACCGGCTCAAGAAAGAACTGGAGCTGCTGACGAGTCTGAACAAGCTTGATGCGGCAACGCTCCATTCGATACGAGAGGACCTGCTTCAGGTGGTCTATTCGCTGCTCGCGCGGCACCACATTCAAGCCCACCGCCTCTTCGAGGGCGAGCTCAGCCAGCAATTGGCCCAGGATGCCGAGAGCAGCGTGTTCGACTTCATGAAATGGGCGCAGACGCTGACGGATAAGACGCTGGATTCCATTAAGGAGGTGCTGCAGTCCGAAGGGGTGGTCGAGCGGGCCAAACGGTTCATTCAGGAGCACTATACCCAGGACCTCAGCCGGGAGGATGTTGCCGCAAGCGTATATCTGACCGCGGATTATCTGGCCAAGGTGTTCAAGCACGGGACCGGCCAGAGCGTGAAGGAGTACCTGAACGACTGCCGGATCAGAGCGGCGAAGCAGAGGCTGGTGGAGAGCACGGCGAGCATCGGGGAGATTGCCATGGATACCGGCTTTGATACCCTTTCCTATTTCTCCACCGTCTTCAAAAAATGGACAGGCGAAACCCCGGCAGCCTACCGTTCCAAGCACAAATCCGCTCTATAGCAGGAAGCTCCGCTTTTCGAAGAGAGAAGCGGAGCTTCTTACTGAGTACGTTTTTTTATAAAAACAGCCCGTATTATTGAAAGCCCGCCCCCCTCCAGGGCAAGTACAATGAGAATGTAAATATAGAACAGGAGGCATGATCATGAAGAATAAAAAGGGGTTAGGTTCACTGCTGTTGTCCATGGTAATCTGCGGTTCGCTGCTCTCCGCCTGCGGCGGCAATTCCAATACATCGTCCAAGAATTCCGGGGATACGGAAGCGAAGGCCAAGGTGGCTGAGATTGTATTCGCACTGCCCTCCTTCAACCGGATTCCCGATGATCTGAGCAAGGTGACGAATGCGATCAACGCCATCACAACGGAGAAAATCGGGGTGAAGGTGGACTTCCGACTCTTCGGCCCGGCAGATTATGCCCAGAAGGTCAATCTTGCGCTCCAGAGCGGGGAGAAGATGGATATCTTCACCACCCTCGGACAATTCTCCAACTATGTATCCAAGAGCCAGGTGGCTCCGCTCGAAGAGCTGCTTACCGAACACGGCAAAGAGCTGACAGCCATTCTGGACAAGGATTTCGGGCCGGATATTCTCAAAACCACCACGATGGACGGGCATATCTACGGCATTCCTGTGAATAAAGGGATGGCGCTGCCGACCAATATCATCTACAACGCGGATATGCTCGCAGAGGCGGGCGTAGCAGCAGACTCCATCCAATCGGTAGAGGATCTGCCTGCGGTGTTCGGCGCAGTGAAGCAGAAGCTGCCGGATGTAGTTCCGTTTGGCCCGATTAATGTGAATCCGACAGATACCGGACTTGTGAACTGGATGAAGGGTGCGAGCAAGGTGGATTACCTGACCGATACCACCGGAGTCGGTGTCGTGATCGGTGACAACGGCAAGGTCGTTAACTTCTATGAATCGGATGTCTTCAAGAACGGAATTCAGATGATGAGAGACTGGTTCGAGGCCGGGTATCTGCAGAAGGATACTGCAACCACTACGATTACAGCGATGGAGATGGTATCCTCGGGGCGTGGCTTCTCCTTCCTGGGCGGCTACAGCGGCATGGAGGTTGGCAAGCAGCTGAGTGCACAGGTCGGCAAAAACATTGAGACCAAGCGCATCGCCCCGTTCTATTTCGATACAAGTGCCGTGAACTCGGTGACCTGGATGGTCTCTAGTACTTCGAAGGAGACGGAAGCCGCTGTGAAGTTCCTGAACCTGCTCTACACCGACAAAGAGCTGATCAACACCATTCTGTTCGGAATTGAAGGGGAGGATTACATCAAGGTAGATGAGCATCATGTGAAATTCCCTGAGGGCATGGACGCAAATACGGTACCTTATACCTCCATGCTCAGCTCCGGGATCGTCGGCTCCGAATCGCTTCAGTATCAGATGGAGGGAATCAACTGGTCGGATGTGGAACTGAAGCTGAAGGAGAATAAGGATACCGAAAGATCGCCGTATTTCGGCTTTATCTTCGACCAGGGTCAAGTGAAGACGCAGATGAGTGCTGTGAACAACGTAGTGAATCAATTCCTGCCGGCACTGGTCAGCGGATCGGTAGATCCTGAGAGCATTATTGCGAAATTCAACAGTGCGCTGAAGGATGCGGGTGCACAGGACATTATAGACAGCAAGCAGCAACAACTGGATCAATGGCTTGCCGCGCAAAAACAATAATTTGAATAAGCCTGCTGAGGGTAGAGCCGCTAATGGAGGCTCTGCCCCCCGGCAATGGAGGTGAATCCGGCATGACTGCCAAACCTAAATCCAAGCCACTCAAAAAAACACTTCCTTTATTAATTCTCGCGGGTCCGGGACTGCTGTATTTTCTCATTAACAGCTACTTCCCCATGTTCGGGGTGTTCATCGCGTTCAAGGATGTCAATTATGCCAAAGGCATCTTCGGCAGCGACTGGATCGGCTTCAAGAACTTCACCTTTCTGTTCCAGACCAGTGATGCCTGGATTATGACCCGCAACACCCTGCTGTACAATCTGACGTTTATCGCGCTGGGAACCGTAGTTTCGATCATCATTGCCATTCTGATGTCGGAGCTGCTGAACAAGCTGTACTCGAAGCTGTTCATGACCGGACTGATTCTGCCGAACCTGATCTCGATGATCGTGCTTTCGCTGCTCGTCTTCGCCTTTCTGAACGCCGACAGCGGGTTCGTCAATCATTCGATTTTGCGGCCGCTGGGGATACCGGAGATCAACTGGTATTCGGAGGCGAAATATTGGCCGTACCTGCTGGTCCTCATTCAGATCTGGAAGACGGCAGGCTACGGCTCAATTGTCTATTTTGCCTCGATTGCCGGCATTGACAAGAGCATCTATGAGTCGGCCAAAATCGACGGTGCCGGGAAGCTCAAGCAGATCCGCATGATTACTCTGCCGCTGCTGAAGCCGACCATTATTGTGCTGGTGCTGATGTCGATGGGCCGGATTTTCAACTCTGACTTCGGCCTGTTCTATCAGGTTCCAATGAACTCTGGTGCACTATACAGCACTACCCAGACGATTGATACGTATGTCTACCGCGCCTTGATGCAGCTCAATGATATTGGAATGTCGGCAGCCGCCGGTCTGTATCAGTCGCTGGTCGGCTTTGCCCTTGTGCTTACGGTCAATGCCATCGTCAAGAAGGTCAATCCAGAAAACGCTTTGTTCTAGGAGGAAATTCGGATGATCCAAACAAGAGGAGAACGAACGTTTACGGTGTTTTCTGCGGTCGTGATGATCCTGCTGACGGTTTTTGCTTTTTTGCCCTTCCTGCTGATTGTGATCGCTTCGTTCACCAATGAGACGACCCTGATCCGCAACGGGTACAGCTTTTTCCCGGAGCATCTAAGTCTAGACGCGTACCGGTATATTAAGTCCTCGGCGTACATTTTCATTAGAGCCTATGGCGTGTCCTTTCTGGTGACGATCCTGGGAACCGCGATTGGACTGCTGATAACAAGCATGCTTGCTTATCCGATGTCCCGGTCTGATTTCAAGTATCATAATACGCTGGCGTTTGTCGTCTTCTTCACCATGCTGTTCAGCGGGGGGATTGTGCCTTCATACATCATGTGGACCCAGTACTTCCATATCAAAAACACGCTGTGGGCGCTAATCCTGCCCAACCTGCTGGCGAACGGGTTCAACGTCCTGCTGGTCCGTAACTACTTCAAGAATAATGTGCCGCTGGAGATTATAGAAGCCGCTCAGATCGACGGTGCCTCGGAGCTGCGGACCTTCTTCCGCATCATGCTTCCGCTGTCCATGCCGGTCATGGCAACGGTCGGGATGTTTATGGGCCTGGCCTATTGGAATGACTGGATCAATGCGTTATATTTTGTATCTAAGCCGCAATTGTACGGTATTCAGAATCTGCTGATGCAGCTTATGAGCAACATCCAGTTCCTTAATTCCGGCCAAGCCGGGAATGTACTCGGAGCCGACACGGTATCGCTGCCAAGTACAGCGGTGCGGATGGCGATGGCGGTGCTGGGCATTGTGCCGGTGCTGTTCGTCCTGCCGTTCATGCAGAAGTACCTGACCCGCGGCGTGGTTATCGGAGCTGTCAAAGGCTAAATATGATAGGAGATGAGCGTATGAAAGTGCAAGAGGTGATTGACCGGATTCTGCTCGATTGCTGCGGGGGACGGAGGCTGGAGCAGACCTGTGATGTGCTGGCGAGCGGCAGTGAAGAGATGGAGGTCACAGGGATTGTCACAACGTTTATGGCGACGGTGGAGGTCATCAAGGAAGCCGTTGCGGCTGGGGCCAACCTGATCATTACCCATGAGCCGACTTATTTTACCGGAAGAGATTCGCTGGATTGGCTGCAGCAGGACCCGGTATATCTGGCGAAAAAAAAGCTGATCGAGGAGCACGGCATTACGATCTGGCGCTTCCATGACCATATGCATCTGGCGGATACGGACCGGATCTATGACGGACTGCTGAAGGAGCTGGATTGGGCAGATAAAAAGCTGGACGACAAGGACGCCTGGGGATATCTGATCGAGGAGACTACCGTGGGTGAGCTGGCCGGCTTCCTGAAGCAGCGTCTGGGGATGAAGGTGATTCAGATCGTCGGCAACCCGGAAGCGCCCTGCTCCCGTATCGGCATCCTTGTCGGCGGCGGCAGTCTGGGCCTCGGCCGGGAGCAGATGCCGATGGAGCTGATGCAGGAGAAGGGTCTGGATGTGATGGTCTGCGGCGACATTACCGAGTGGACCTTATGTGCTTACATCAATGATGCCGCCATGCTGGGCATGAACAAGGCGATGATCGTGATCGGTCACGAGCGCTCCGAGGAATGGGGCATGAAGTATATGGCCGAGTGGCTGGCGCCGCTGGTGGACGGGGTTCCGGTTACATTCGTGGATGCGAGGGAGCCGTTTGTGTATTTGTGAGGTGAGGATGGAGCGAGTTACAATCGTTCCGTGAAATGATTCTGACCTCGGGTGGCCCCCGGACCCCTCCGGCCTGCTTCTAACGGACTGGAGAGCCCTTATTTTGAGGAAAAACCTACTTTTACACCGCTTATCGGACTGAGATGCGCTTATTCGTCCACTAAGTGATGTTAATCGGTGGTATTACCACCAATAAGGGCCATGGAGTCCGTAACCTGCGTAAAAAGCGGCTTTTGGGCAGAATAAGCGCCTCTCAGTCCGCTGGGCAGATCCCGCAGAGTCAAATGCAAATGATGCTCGGCCTAGCCCAGACCAGTTATGCCGCAAGCCTGGCATAAATCAAAGGCAGCCATCTCCGCTACCGGGAGTATGGCTGCCTTTTATACTACTGCAAGACGTAATTGCCCGTAGCTCTGTACTTCCCTGCCTTGGCATCCCAGGTGAAGATCCCCTCGGCCAGGTCCCAGCCGCCGCCCTCGTCTTTGAAGTCCTTCCAGTATTGATGCAGGCGTCCCTTCTTATCGATCTCGGCTCCTTGATCCCCCATGAACTGAAGCTTCTTGGTCAGAGTGCCATAGTTCAGGCGGTAGACCGAGACCTGGGTGTTCGAGGGCAGATAATCCACGGTAACTGCCAGATGCTTCTCCGTAGGGGAGACAGCGAAGATTTGCATATCCGCTTCATCCTCTTCGAACTCCATAATCTGCTTATCAATTAGTACTGCTACACCCTTGGAGTTGACTAGATACAAATTGCCCGACTCCGTGAGCAGGAAGCTCTCCGGCTTCTGATCGTTATTCAGGTCTGCGGTCTTCAGCAACCGTACCGTTTCTCCCGGGAACTTCTGCTTGAGCAGTGCCTTGGCATCCGGCGCTTTAGCATAAGCCGAAGGGGCGGAGGCTATCAGCAGCAGGGAGGTAAGCAATACCGTAAGCCTGCCCATATCTATTTTCATCCGAGTTCTCCTCTCTTCCGGTTCTCCAGTAAATGATCTATCGCCGCCTGCTCGATGGTCAGCCCCTTGGTGTAACGCTCCATATAGAGAGCAAAGCCGTCCACATCAGTAGGGTCAGGCGTTACCTCCTGTCCTTCCATGTCACAGAACACCTTAGAGGTCAAGTAATCCGCCAGGCTCTCGTTCGGCTCCTTATGTATCATATAAGAGGCCAGAATGGCTATTCCCCATGCTCCGCCTTCACCAGCCGTAGACAAGACTGAGACCGGAACATTCAGTGCAGCGGCACAGATCCGCTGGCCGACCTGCGGGGTGCGGAACAATCCGCCGTGCGCTGAAATACGGTCAATCGTTACCCGTTCCTGCCCGGTCAGAATCTCCATTCCGAGTCTTAACGCAGCGAAAGCGCCATACAGATGAACTCTCATGAAGTTAGCCAGCGTGAAGCGGCTCTGCGGCGAACGGACGAACAGCGGACGCCCTTGGGCAAAGCCGGTGATATTCTCGCCTGAATAGTAGCCGTAGCTCAACAAGCCGCCGCCATCCGCATCCGCTTCCAGCACCTGGCTCAGCAGGACGCTGAATAACTGGTTCATGTCGGGCTTCAGCCCCATGGCTTCATGAAATTCACGGAACAAGCCGATCCAGGCATTCAGATCGCTGGAGCAGTTGTTGGCAAGAACCATAGCAACCGGGCTGCCTTCCGGTGTATTCACGATATCAATCTCAGGGTGGACCGCACTTAGATTCTGCTCCAGCACAAACATAGCAAAGACCGACGTCCCTACGGAAATATTGCCAGTTCGTTTCCTAACACTACCTGTAGCCACCATACCTGTTCCGGCATCGCCCTCCGGCGGGCATAGCGGAATACCGGCCTGCAAACGGCCTGACGGGTCGATCAGCCGGGCACCTGCTTCACTGAGATTTCCTGCATGCTTACCGGCCGTATACACTGTAGGCAGGATATCTTGCAGCTTCCAAGGATAACCCCTGCCGGCAGTTAGAGTGGTGAACTGCTTCACCATCTCTTCATTGTACTGCTTCGTTACTTCGTCGATGGGGAACATCCCGGAGGCATCCCCGATCCCGATAGCCCTGCGGCCCGTCAGCAGCAAGTGAACGTAACCCGATAGCGTCGTAAGATAATCTATTCTGGCCACATGCTCTTCACCGTTCAAAATAGCCTGATACAAGTGGGCGATACTCCAGCGCTCTGGAATTTTGAACTGGAATGTCCCGCTTAGCTCCGCAGCAGCAGCGCTTGTGGTGGCATTGCGCCAGGTACGGAAGGGAACCAGCAGTTCGCCGTACTGGTCCAGCACAATATACCCCTGCATCATGGCCGAGCAGCCGATGGAGCCGATTTTTTGCAGAGTTACGCTATAACGCTCCTGAACCTCCAGCTTCAACTGCTCATAGGCTGCCTGCACGCCCTGAAGCATTTCCTTCAGATCGTAAGTCCAGTATCCTCCGATCAATTGATTCTCCCATTCATAGGTACCGGATGCTATAACCTCGTAATGCCGGTCAATCAGCACCGCCTTGATCCGGGTGGACCCCAGTTCAATGCCCAGCGAAGTGTCTCCCCGCTCAATCGTTTCTTTCTTAGAAGAATTCCCCATGATAGAGCTACCTCTCTCTCCCATATGTAGTTGAACCGAATATAGCATAGGAGGTTGAATTTATACAACTCTTCCAATCCCACCCAGCGAACGTTGTCCCTATATAGGCTGATTTGGCCCTAATATACTGTTGCAAATCTGCGAATTCTGCCTGCTGAGAAATAAAATAAAATTTTTTTCTGCCAGATTCCCGGGTCTGCACTATGTTCTTCACGGGTTTGCACTATTTGCAGCTTGGTGAAGGGTGCCTGCGGGTTGTCTGGATAACGCCCAAGCCGGGCGCAAGCAAATAGTGTGGATATTTTGCAACGCTTGACCGTCTTCCGATTCAGGGGGAATTCGGTGTAGAGCAGGGGGCGATGCGGGCAAGCTTGTGAATTTTTGACGAACATTACGGCAGGTATTTCAGACGGTCCAGCGGAGCCAGTCGCAAATTTACAACACAAAAAAACCTTGATTTTAAGCCATTTCCGCCCTATTGACCGGTGCTTTTTTCTGTATTACGATGACCTTGAGAAATATTTCACAAACAAAACGAGGCAGCACAGAGCAGCAATAATGAGAGACACAGCAGGATGATAGAGACACGCAGCAGGAAGAGAGACACACACAGAAGGGCCATTATTTTTTTTAACAACTGTAGTGAAATAATTCACATAAAGAGGAGCAGATGAAATGACAAAAGTAATTTCAGCCGCCAAAGCAGCGGAACTCATCAAGGACGGAGACACGGTAGCGGCAAGCGGATTTGGATTATCCTGCTGGGCAGAAGAGATGGGGATCGCCATTGAAGAGCGCTTCGTACAGACCGGACACCCGAAGAATCTGACCGTGATGCACGCCAGTGCCGTCGGCAACCGCCGCGACAAGGGCATGAGCCACCTGGGCCATGAAGGCCTCATCAAACGCTGGATTGGCGGTATCGCGATCGCTTCCCCGGGATTGGCCAAGCTGATTGAAGAGGATAAATGCGAAGCCTACAACCTGCCTCAGGGTGTGATTACCCAGCTCTACCGCGAGATTGCCGCCAAGCGCCCGGGTGTGATTACCAAGGTGGGTATGGAGACCTTCGTCGATCCCCGCGTGGAGGGCGGCAAGATGTCCCCGTCTACCAAGGAGGACATTGTGAAGGTGATTGAACTTGAAGGTGAAGAGTGGCTGTTCTACAAGACCTTCCCGATTCAGATCGCCCTGATCCGTGGCACCGTAGCGGACGAGAACGGCAATCTGACGCTGGAAAAAGAAGGCCTGCACATGGAGGTTCTGCCGATCGCCCAGGCCGTCCGCAATTCCGGCGGTATCGTGATCGCCCAGGTAGAGACGGTGGCTAAGAACGGCACCTTGAATCCGAAGGATGTGAAGGTTCCGGGCATTCTGGTAGATTACCTCGTCGTGTCCACCCCGGAGAATCATTACCAGACCGAGAATACGCAGTATAATCCGGCGTTCTCGGGTCATGTCAAAGTGCCGGTCGAGTCGATTGAAATCCTGCCGCTGGATGAGCGCAAAATCATCTCCCGCCGCACAGCCGTAGAGCTTCAGCCGAATACCATTCTAAATCTTGGAGTCGGCATCCCGGTGAATGTAGCGAACATTGCCGCTGAAGAGGGCGTGGACGACCAGCTGATTCTGACGACAGAGGCAGGCTCGATCGGCGGAGTTCCCGCAGGACTGAAGGACTTTGGCCATGCGTACAACTCCGAGGCGATTGTAGATCATGATGCACAGTTTGACTTCTATGACGGCGGCGGTATTGACCTGTCCGTACTTGGCCTGGCCCAGACAGATGAGTCGGGGAATGTGAATGTCAGCAAATTCGGCACACGCGTAGCGGGCTGCGGCGGATTCATCAATATCTCTCAGGCGGCGAAAAAGCTGGTGTTCGCGGGTACTTTTACAGCGGGCGGGCTGCAGATTAAGGTAGAGAACGGCAAGCTGCACATCATTCAAGAGGGCAAAGCCAAGAAATTCATCTCAAAGGTACAGCAGATCACCTTCAGCGGATCCTATGCCGCCAAGGTAAAGCAGCCGGTTGTGTATGTTACGGAACGCGCCGTCTTTGAACTGCTGAACGGTAAAATGACCTTAACCGAAATCGCGCCAGGCATCGACCTGCAGACAGAGATTCTGGATCAGATGGACTTCAAGCCCGTCATTTCACCGGACCTGAAGGAAATGGACGCGGCTATGTTCCAAGAGAACTGGGGCATGCTGAAGTCGATTATCGCCGATAAGAACCGGGTGCTGCAGGAAGTGTAGTTAATGTAAATACCGTAAGCTGAACTTATAAACCAACTAAAAGAGGGATGATACCATGAACGTACAGTTGAACCGCTGGAGGATCTTGATTGCCTCAACGATCATTAATATCTGTGTAGGCGCCATTTATGCTTTCAGTATTTTCGCATTGCCATTAACGAAGGTTTTCAGCGTGAGCATGCCGGATATTATGATTGCTTTTACCATCAATGCAGCGATTTCCCCGATTCCGATGATCCTGGGCGGTAAGCTGGTGGATAAAGGGGGAGCGAGGAAGGCGGTCTTCATCGGCGGTGCGATGTTCGGGATTGGCTTCATTCTCTCGGGCCTGGCTACTGCACCTTGGATGCTGTATATCACCTATGGTGTCATTACCGGGATTGGCCAGGGAATTGTGTATTCCTCGACCATTGGCAACAGCGTGAAGCTCTTTCCGGATAAAAGAGGTCTGGCAGCGGGGATCGTTACAGCCGGATATGGCGGCGGCACCATCGCTATCGCTCCTATCGCTAATGCGCTGATCACCAGCAATGGTGTACAGTCTGCCTTAATTACACTCGGTGTGGTTTTCCTGGTGATTATTCTAGGGCTTGGCCTGCTCGTCAAACCCGCCCCGGCCGGTTATGCTCCTGAAGGCTGGACCCCTCCGGTAACCGGAGCAGCCAAGGCTTCTGTGAATGTACCTTGGAATGAAATGATTAAGAAGCCATTATTCTATGTGATTGCCTGCCTGTTCCTGATCGGTGCCCTGTCTGGTATGATGGTAACCGCGAACGCATCGGTAATCGGTCAAAAAATGTTCGGCTTAACCGCCGCCGCCGCAGCGCTGTATGTCAGCTTGTACTCACTGAGCAACTGTCTAGGCCGTGTGTTCTGGGGCGCAGTGTCCGATAGAATCGGCCGCGTGAAATGCCTGCTCATGATTTATCTCGTCATTTCGGCGATGATGCTTACGATTGCTCTATCCTCTTCTGTAGCCGGATTTGCTGTCGCCATTGCTGGCATCGGCCTATGCTTCGGCGGAACGATGGGCATCTTCCCGTCCATTGTCGGTGAGAAATTCGGCATGAAATATTACGGCGTGAACTACGGGGTCACCTTCATCGGCTACTCGGGAGCCGCCTTCTTCGGACCGAGAATTGCCGGTAGTGTAGCAGCAGCCAATGACGGCAACTTCACGAATGCTTTTTACATCGCGCTGGTCATCTCCCTGGTCGGCTTCGCCTTAACCTTCGTCTACAAAGCGATGGAGAACAAGCAGAAGCCCGGGCCGGAAGTGGCTAAGGCGGCTTAAGGAAAGGCCGGACGTTCAAATGTTCACAACATTAATTAATATATGGAGGTCATTATAATGTCGATTACACAACTGTTAGGAATTAAATATCCGATTTTCCAGGGCGGTATGGCTCAGATTGCTGTGTCTCCACTGGTAGGCGCTGTGTCCAACGCGGGCGGGCTGGGCATTATCGGCTCCGGCGGCTTCACCGCCGACCGGCTCCGTGACGAGATCCGCAAGGCCAAAGCAAGCACTGACAAGCCTTTTGCCGTCAACCTGATGCTGATGATGAACAATATCCCTGAGCTGATCCAGGTTATTATTGAAGAAGGCGTGAAGATTGTAACCACAGGCGCAGGCACACCAGCTCCCTATATGCCGATTCTGAAGGAACATGGCATTATCGTGATTCCGGTAGTCCCTTCGGTCAAAATCGCCAAGAAGATGGAAGCACTCGGAGTTGACGCCATTGTTGCTGAAGGTACTGAAGCGGGCGGACATGTAGGTGAAACAACGACTATGGCCTTGCTGCCGCAAGTCGCCAGCGCGGTATCGATTCCGGTAATCGGGGCCGGCGGAATTGCCGATGGACGCGGGATTGCCGCTGCTTTTGCCCTCGGAGCACAGGGTGTTCAGGTGGGAACCCGGTTCCTCGCGACTGTGGAATGCCCGACACACGAGAACTTCAAGCTGGCGGTTATCAACGCCGATGATACTAGCACAACCGTAACTGGCCGCAGCCTTGGCGGTCCGGTAAGAAGCATCAAGAACAGCATGATTGCCGAATTCCTCAGAATGGAGAATGAGAAGGCATCGCGTGAGGAGCTGGAGAGCTTAAGCCTGGGCTCGCTGCGCAGAGCTGTGTTTGAAGGGGATACCGATACCGGGTCCGTGATGGCCGGACAGATCTGCGGGATGGTTAACAAAATTACCACCGTGGAAGAGATGATTACCACCATGTTCGCTGAGGCGCAGGAAGTCATGGACAAGATGGGCAAAGTAAGCTTTGAAGCTGTAGCACATGCCTAATTAAGGTTTTGCTAACCATTAGCCAAATGGTATCATTTATATAATGATGCGGTTTGGCTTTTTGTCTAGGTGGAATGTAAGCGTTAATCTCATGGGTTAGGACTGATGAAGGTGACCAAAAAAAATAAAAATACAGGTAAACCCGCTTTCGAAGAACTCGTGGAAGAATATCCGTCAACATTATTTGTTACCGATCAGAACGGGAATATCTTAATCTCCAATGAATTTACCGCGCTAACCATTGGTATCCATCTGGAGGAGCTGCTTAAGGCGAACGTTCAGGATCTGGTCAAGGCGGGCTATTACGCTCACTCTATTACTATGGAGGCTATTGCGACCAAGCAGAAGGTATCCAAAACCGTCAATACCTCCAGAGGCTTCCATGTCTTCTCGTCGGCGATTCCCATTCTGGATAAGGACGGGGAGGTACAACTGGTCGTTACCACCTCCAACGAATTCAGCCAGGAGCAGAACTATTATGAAGCAAATGTGCCTGTCGCCCAGCAGATCCATAAGCAGTTAGGCGGTATGGCGGCAGAGAAGAAGAAGGGCATCGTGGCTGAGAGTCTGGCGATGAAGCAGATTATCAAGGTCTGCAACCAGATTGCTTCTTACGACAGCAAGGTGCTGATCTACGGCGAATCCGGGACGGGCAAAGAGGTGATCGCCAAGTATATCCATCTGAAGAGCGAGAAGTGGAAGGGACCGTTCATTCCGATTAACTGTGCTGCGATTGCTCCGGCTCTTTTTGAATACGAATTATTCGGGTACGAGAAGGGTGTGCTTGAGGGGCAGACGGAGGTCAAGGCCGGTATGATCGAAATTGCGAATGGCGGCGTGCTGTTCCTCGATGAGATTGCCGATCTGCCGATGGAGATGCAGGCCAAATTACTGCGGGTGCTTGAAAATAATGAAGTAAGGCGCGTGGGCGGCATTACCAATATTCCGGTCCATTGCCGCGTGATTGCAGCTACCAACCGGGATCTGTGGAGTCTGGTCAAGAAGGGGCTGTTCCGCGAAGATCTGTATTACCGGATTAATGTGATTCCGATTCATATTCCGCCGCTGCGTAACCGGAAGCTGGACCTGGTAGGGTTAATCTCCAACTTCATCACCAGCTTCAATGAGATGTACGGCAAGAAATATGTGCTGAGTGCCGAAGAATTCGATAAGATGCTGAACCAGCCCTGGCATGGGAATGTTAGAGAATTAAGGAATTACATCGAGCGGCTGGTGGTAACCGAGCATGTGGGCCAGAGCATACAGGAAGAGGAGCAGATTGGCGACTGGTTCTCTCTCGACCACTTCATTGAGAAGAATAAGCATCAGCTCGCAAGTCTGAAGGATTTCACTGCTGTAGCGGAGGGCCATTATATCAAAAAAGTGCTGCAGGATTGTGCCGGAAACGGGACGGAGGCGGCCAAGAAATTAAGTGTGGACAGGTCGGTGATTTACAGAAAGCTGAAGAAGATGGACGAGGTGCTGCAGAATTAAATGAACCATTCTCCAGGTTAAGGCGTATTAACTACTATGCCTATTAAACTATGGAAATGGAGTGAAGTGAATGAAATTGTCAATATTGCGCCGCCGCTCTGCCTTTTGGACGAGGACCGTGCTTTCGGCTGCACTGGTTCTGACACTTACGGCTCCGGCTGTTCAGGCCGCCGCCGTTCCCCCTGCTTCTACCGCTCCGGCAGCTGCCAATGCAGCGGCCAAGCCGCTGACAACAGAGAATGCTGCGGCCTTCCTCAAGCAATTCTTCAGTTCGGATGCGGTGAAAGCGCAGCTATCCGGTGCGGTTGTTGTGGTGGTGAAGGATGGCAAGACGGTTATTGAAGAAGGCTTCGGATTCGCGGATAAGGATGCCAAAAGTAAGGTAGACCCTGACAAAACAGTCTTCCGTCTGGCCTCGGTATCCAAAACCTTCACTGCGACTGCCGCCATGCAGCTCTTTGAGCAAGGCAAACTAGATTTGAAAGCGGATTTTCAAGTCTATACCGGTCCGATGGCCTTCGACAACCCCTTCGGGTTTCCGGTAACTGTGGGGGATCTGCTGACCCACACCACCGGCTTCCGCATTCAAGACCCGCTGCCGGAAGACATCAATCAGGACTTCACCACCAAGGTGTCCATTGAGGATTATGTGGTGAAGCATATGCCTCCGGTGGTGCGTGAGCCGGGCACTTCCTACATGTATGACAATTTCGCTTCACTGCTGCTCGGTCTGGTGGTGGAGAAGGCCAGCGGCATGCCTTATGAGGATTATATGCAGCAGCATGTCTTCGCCCCGCTGAAGATGGATTCAAGCGGTTTCCTGCTGGAAGGCAAGCTGAAGGACAATCTTGCTACAGCCTATGACGCCACGGGCAAAGAGGTTGATCTCTACAACGTGACGCCAACCGTGATGCCGCATGGCGGCATGTTGTCTACTGGCGATGATGTTGCCAAGTTCATGACGGCTTTTCTGAACGGGGGAGCCGTTGACAATAACCGTATTCTTAAGGAAGACACTGTAAAGTCTATGGAGGAATACCGCTCCACAATTCATCCTTTGCTGCCGAACACTACCTACGGCTTTGAAGCGCCGTTCCAGCTTCCCGGAGCTGGCAGCAGCTCCAAGATTATCACCAAGGCCGGTGATTTGATCGGCTTCAGTTCGTATATGTTCCTTATTCCCGAGCAGAACACTGGGGTGTTCATTGGCTATAATCAGCAAAGTGCACTGCGGGAGCTGTTCTATCCGGCCTTTATCCAGACATTCTTCCCGCAATATGCCGCACCAGTGAAGCTGGATGCCTACAAGCCGATGAGCGCTGAAGCGCTGAAGGCATTCACCGGCTACTATGCGGATCTTCGTATGAAGAGTCTGGTGTCTACAGTCTCCGTGCAGAATGGTGCGCTAATGATTAATGACGCTTTGCTGGGTTCCCGCAAGCTGATTCAGGTAGATGATAATCTGTTCACGGATGAGCTGACCGGCAAATTTACAGGCTTCACCATGAAGGATGACGGAGGAAGCGCTTATCTGAAGGAGCCTTACCTCAATCCGTTCAGCTACGGGCAAAAGGGACCGGATGGCGTTGGTTATGCCGATGTTCCCGCGAGCCATCCTTATGCCACTCCGGTACAGATGCTCCAGTCGCTAGGGTATCTGCCGAACGATGCCACGCTGAGCTTCCAGCCTGACTCGGGTATTACGCGCGCCCAGTATGTTCGCCTGATGATGGAGAGCAGCGGACTTAAGGGAAGCACTACTGAGAAGCTGGCCTTCCCGGATCTGCAGGGCCATCCCGATGCCGCTTACATTCAGCAGGCTGTTGAGATTGGAATGATTGAAGGAACGGCCAGCGGAGAGTTCCAGCCGGACCGGGTCATCTCCCGCCAGGAGGCGGCAGTCATGATCTGGAGAATGTATAATAAGCAATATCCGGATAAAGCGTTCCAGAACGTGAAGCTATCCGGCAATACAGACAAATGGGCCGTTCCGGCCGTGAAGATGGCGGTCGCTCTGGGCCTGTATGGACCAGACTTCAAGCCGGATGCTAAGGGCGCTATGGATTACAAGTCCAAAGCCGCGCTGAGCAAGAAGGAGAATGCAGCGATCTTGTATGCGTTGTTCACGAACCCGATCAATCAGATCGTGAGCCAGCTGTCGGCGCAGGCTGGGGATGGGGGAAAGTAAGGGATATTTGGGGGGGACTGTCCCAACGGGCAGCTACCTTGATAATGAGTGACAGGACCGGCCTTGGGCCGGTCCTGTTTGGTTCTGGCGCTCCAGATGTTGCGGGAAGCGGGCTGTTGGCGGGCATGAGGTGCATAAGTACACCTGATTTCAAAAATAGTTGGCGGATTGAGCACCAGGCATATGGCCCGAATGTATGTGGAAAACAGCATACATTGTGCTGGTAAGCAGGTATATGGCCCGAATGTATGTGGAAAACAGCATACATTGTGCTCAAACGTAGGTGATGGCCCGAATGTATGTGAAAAACAGCATACATTCATTGTGCTGGTACGCAGGTATATGGCCTGAATGTATGTGGAAAACAGCATACATTGTGCTGGTACGCAGGTATATGGCCCGAATGTATGTGAAAAACAGCATACATTGTGCTCAAACGTAGGTGATGGCCCGAATGTATGTGGAAAACAGCATACATTGTGCTGGTACGCAGGCATATGGCCTGAATGTATGTGAAAAACAGCATACATTGTGCTCAAACGTAGGTGAGCAAATGAGGAGCATAAGTGCACCTGATTCCGCCCAGTGCAACTTACTGTTGTGCAGACTTAGCGCCCAGGCCCTCCAGCCATGCGGCCAGTTCCGTGGCATGGCTGCGCATCGCGGCGTCCAGGGGAGTGAGGCCGTCCCATGGGGAAGGCCAGTTCAACTCGGCGCCCCGGGCGAACAGGCATTCGGCGGCGGCGCGTTGTCCGCCGTGGCAGGCGCACCAGAACGCTACGTTTATCTCGTCCGGTGCTGCTGAAGCGGAGCTTGCACCCCAGGGGTAGCGGCGCGGAAGCGGATGTCCGGCGAAGTGTGCCTCCATCGCATCTAGCAGACCGAGTGCCGCCGCGTGCCAGAGTGCAGGCTGCGCACCGCGTTCCACCAGCCGCTGCGCCGCCCGCCATTGTGCGAACGCCACGGCATCGTCCAGCGGGGTCCCGCCAGCGATAACCGCACCCGATGCCTCGATGTCGGCCCCGGCATCGAGCAGCAGGTCCAGTACCTCGACGTCATCGCAGCTCGCTGCCCAGTGCAGC
Organism: Paenibacillus sp. FSL P2-0136; assembly: GCF_037975325.1. NCBI lineage: Bacteria > Bacillati > Bacillota > Bacilli > Caryophanales > Paenibacillaceae > Paenibacillus > Paenibacillus sp. FSL P2-0136. The sequence continues at coordinate 5,076,371 of NZ_CP150244.1, read as the reverse complement.
GGCGTCTCGCTGTGCGGACCGCTGAACTGCGCATTTACCTCCGCGCCTGCCTCAATCAGCGCGGTAACAACCGCTGCATTGTTGGGATAATGCCCCGGCCAGTCGGTAGCAATATGCAGGAGCGTGCGGGACATCCCGCGATCAGTGCCGCCGCCAGTGTTCTTACCGTTTGCCCCAGCGTCTCCGCGAGTAGTACCGTCGCCAGAGTTGTGGCCGTTTGCCTCAGAGTCTCCGCGATTAGTACCGCCGTCAGTGTTATCGCCGTTTGTCCCAGCGTCCCCGCAATCGTTGCCTCCGCCAGTATTCTCGCCGTTTGTCCCAGCGTCTCCACTATCAGCAACACCAAGGCTCACGCTACTAGTTCCAGCCTCGCTAGTTTTCCCGCCGCCAGCCCCAGTGTTACTAACGTCCTCACCGCCTGTCTCAGCGTTACCCAAGCCCCTGTTACTATTCCCAGTATCACTAGTCTCCCCGCTGCCGGTCCCTTCATTACTTGCACGTCCCTCTTCAGTCCCGGCAATTCGGGCTGTAGCCAGCCCCGGTTTTCCGGCAAGTAATTGAGTCAACCCCGGCACATCGCCTGTACGAATTGCCTGCACAACAGACTTCGCCAGCGGATCATCAACAGTCAGCCACATGATATCTTTATCGCCCATAGTAGAACTCCCTCCGTTCATCCGCTATCGTCCCAATCTCCGACATCCTGCCAACAGTCTGCGGGTTATAGCTGTGATAGCCCCGATGTTACAGCGATGCACCCTGGTAACTTCGCTGTCAGACTGCACCGCTGTACATGAATATAGTATATCCTTTCTCTATTCTGCCTTCAAACTCGCATATTTTCTCCCGCTGAAGCGTGGGATATCCTTACGGCTCTTCGCTAAATCTGTACTCATCGCTAATCCTACAGCTCTCCGCTAATTCCGCGGAACCCCGCAACTCCTACTGTCCTTCACTAACCTCAGGACCACTCTGCACCCCGGTGCTTACTGCATCGGTGAAGGTGTCGGTGGTGTGGAAATAATAGGAATGCTGGCCCGGGGACAGCTTGGTAGTATATTGATAGATTCGGCCGTCCACATAATTATTGTCACTTGGATTGGCAGGCTGCATGGTGCGGACGACGCCGTCCAGAATCAACTCCATAGCGAACGGGGCCTGATTGTCGGCATCCGTATAAGTGACAGTGAAGGTATAGTCCGTCTGTGTGGTGCCGGTAGTGTGATTTACGCCGCCTGCGGTCAGGGTGGGTGCGCTTCCGCTGATTTTGTTGGTCGCTTTAATCTCGTCAACCAGCATTTGGCCTGGAGTGACGGTGTTTTGTTTCAGCCAGATGGACATCTTGAGCGTCCGTTTATCGATGGCAGGTGTCAGGGCATTGAGATCGAATTGCAGATCACTCCAAGTGGATGGAACCTCGAACCAGCCGCCGGTCAGATTGTAGGTTCGTTTGCCGTCACTGAGCTCAATCCGGGTCCTGAGATCAGGAGAGGCAGGATTCTTCAGCGTAATATTCAGATATTGATAGCCGCTCAGATCGACCACATCGTTCCAAGGCTGGAACTTGGCCGCAGAATTCACACTGGCCGGCGTCTGGGCGAATTGGCCCGCAGAGCGTCCGTCGGCAGTAAGCTTGGTGAACGTTCCCGTGCCGCCATTTTGATTATACCAGTTGACCCAGGTGGTGTTGGCCGCTGAACCGCCCCAGAAGCCGCCGCCTCCGAAATCATCATAGAGCAGCGGAGTGGAAGGGTCCGGCAGCGCCGGAGCTACAGTGTAATGTGTGGAGCTGTAGGTGTACCCGCCGGATGGGTCTTTGGCGCGGACATCGACTCTTTTATTCGTGTAAGGCAAGGATTGGCTCTCATCAATGACCGCAGCGTAGACCGCGCCACTCACTGTGGAATACACGTTACCGGAGACCGTCATCGGCTGATAGGGCAAGCCGGTAGCCGCATATTCGACCTGACTCAGCTCCTCGCCCGCACGCGCGAATACCGTTACATTGCCGCGCACCCATTCTCCAATCACAGGCGAGAGGACCGGCAGGGCCGGCGGCACAGAGGCAACATCCGCACCTGTTCCCGGAGTAGCGCTCAAGCCCATAACAGTGTAGAGTAATCCGGCCTGAATGCTGATGCTGAACTCGTTATACCGCCACTGGTTCGTATCATCCAGGTAGAGGGAGCGGTCCTGATACCACGGGCTTATGCTGCTCTTGTTCTTGGGGTCCTTCATATTAGGCCCGCTGACCATCGCTCCCGGAAGAATAATCCCGGTGTCTCCCGGCGTATTGGATTCCTCATTGTAGCGGGTATGCGGGAACATCACATGATGGGTGCCGATGCCGGAGACCCAGCTGATATTCCACGGATTCTCTCCGAACACCCAGTACATCCCCTTCAGCACCCCTTGCAGCGCTGCCGGATCACCGAATAATTCATAGTACCGCAGCAGATCGCCCAGGTAAGAGGCATGAGGCTCGTTCACCCCGAAGTTTTTGAACTGGTTCAGCACCCCGTACGGGGTATCATCGGTCATGGAGAGGAAGTAATCCGCTTGCCCCTTCAGCAGGCTATGAATATGAGATTGTGTGGCGGCATCGGCAACCGGATAGAACTCAGCCATGGACATCGGACTCATATCCCAGTAGTTAGTGGAGGAGATGTCGCCCAGGGTCAGTGCGCTAATTGTAGCGGTGGCAGCATTCTTGTATTTGGCTTCGCCGGTCAGCAGGTAGAGCTCAACATCCGCCAGCAGCTTGGAATTGGGAATCCCGCCTCTCGTGGAATAAGAGCCGATAGGTCCGTCAGGATGGGCAACCACATATTCATAAAAGATTACCGCCGCGCTCTCACATTGTTCAGCGAATTCCGTTAGCTCTGCAAGTTGAGCGGATGCGATATCTCCTTCGTCAATCGCTGTACGGATCGCGCGTGCGGTGGCGGCAAGCGTACCTGCTGACTTGGCCGAGCCGCCGACACTCAGGTCCGTCAGCTTGCGGTCATCGGCGGTGCCGGAGACATTGTCGGTGGATTTCTCAGGATGGACGAATGAGGCGTTATTCCTGAGATTGTACATCTCTCCGCCGAGCTGATCCGCGAACTTGATCAGATATTCACTGCCGAAGACGGCTTCGTCCACCAGGTCAGGAATCCCGTTGCTGTCGTTATCATACTTTACACTGTTATGGTCAGCATAACGGATATAGGCCAGGGCGATCTCCGCGCCGACCCACTGGTTGCCGCCGTATTTGCCGTAATCTCCAGCGTCATACCAGCTGCCGGTCAGATCATAATGAGTCAGGCCGTCCGCAGACTGCGCATCATCCAGATGGCCTGCCCCGTGGTAGAGCTTGGCTGAAGGCGCTACACTGCTGTACCCCGCAGGATAAGCATCGCTGGTCGCGACCGAGGCGCGCAGCAGCCGGTAGAAGGCGGTCATCTCATCCTTATATTGATCCCACAGGTTCGGAGCGATCTCAAAAGGATAAGAATACACCTGATTGCTCCGTACTCTATAATTGTTCCCGGAAGCTGTGAGCGGGGTGAAGCCGATAGCGTAGACATGCTTGTTCCAGTGCAGACCCTCATAGGTCATCGTGCCGGAGTAGACTACGTTAGTTCCATCCAGTATTTCATAAGTGGCATCTGTGACCGTGGTGTCCGAGATGAATTTCGCGTTCTTGATATCACCTGCGCTATATCCGGCCTGACTCACAGCAATATCAATTACGGAGGAGACCTGGACAACACTCAGCGCCTGGACACTGGTAGCGACTTCATCGGAGGTTGTATCGGTGGTGCGAAAATAGTAGGTATGAGCGCCTGCCGGCAGCTTCGTTAGGAAGCTATATTTTTTGCCGTCCGTATAGGTTACATCTGCTGGGTCGGATTCACGCATTACATAGGCGGTATCATCGATAATGACCTGAACAGCGAAGGGGGCTTCATTATCTGCATCGGTATAGACGGCTTCAAAGGTAAAATCCGTATTCTGGTTGTAGCTGCCGTCCGTATTGGCTGTCATCCCTGCCGGGCTTAGCTGGGGAGCGGACCCGCTGGATGCTGTAGTGAACACAATATCATCGACCAGCATCTCGCCGTAAGTCCCGCCGCCTTGTCGCAGCCAGATTTCCAGCTTCACCTTCTTCTTCTGAATCTTGGGCGACAAGGCATCGAGATCGAACTGCAGATCGGTCCAGGCAGCCGTGGCGGGAACATAACCCCCGGTCAGATTGTAATTGGTAATCCCGTCGCTGATCACGACACGAATGAGGGACTGGGCATACCCTGCATTGTTCAGCGACAGATTCATATAACGGTAGCCTGAGAGGTCGAAGGTCTCGTTCATTGGCTGAAACTTGGCCCAGGAGGAGGAGGAGCTTGGGGTTTGTGTGAATTTTCCAATGGTGCGGGTGCCTTGGGTGGTCTTGGTGAAGGTTCCGCTGCCGCCGCTCTGATTGAACCAGTTGGTCCAGTTCTGCTTGAACACGCCTCCGCCGGCGAAATTATCGTACAAGAGAGGGTGAGCGGGACCCGGCAAGGGAGCGACAGCAGCGGCGGCAGGCCGGGGGGACAGAGCAACACTGCATAGAATTAACAACAGACTGAGGCTTACAGATACGAACTTGTTAAACCTCTGGGGGAATGGACTTCGGATGAACATCGTAGAACCTCCTCATAATGAAATATCGTTAACCCGGCTCTCCTTTCTTTTATATGAAAACGCTTGCAAAGGTAGCATAAAAGAGTTACTATCACTTATCCATGATGAATTACAGGAAATATGTGATCTATACTAGGGGTGTAGAGGGGCTATATCTATGAAACGGGGGACGAATAGAAGCTGGCAGCACAACATGCGGAAATAGATCACAGAAAAGCGGAAATAGATCATCTACGCTTATTTATTGCAAGTGTACTGTGGTACACAGAAGAACCTGAAGCTGCCTGGCGATGAATTGGCAATCGAAAGAGGGGGACATCATGTATAAAATTCTCGTTGTGGATGATGAGCCGAGAGTGAGTGCAGGGATCCGAAACTTCCTGCTCACTTCGGAGTTGAACATCACGGAGGTGGAGACGGCCATCAATGGCTTTGAAGCGATTGACTACTTGCGGATGGACCATTTCGATCTGGTGCTGACCGATATCCAGATGGGCCGGATGAGTGGCATTGAATTAATGGAGAATATCTATATGGAGCAGTGGAATGTTCCGGTGATTGTCATTTCGGCCCATGAGAAGTTTGATTTCGCCAAAAAATCGCTCCGGCTGGGAGCCAAGGATTATCTGGTGAAGCCGGTGGAGCGGACGGAACTGCTGCGGGTAGTCCGCAAAGCATTAACCCAGAAGGAGCTTCCGGGGAAAAGCGCGCAGGGGGAGCACAAGCACATCCAGGAGCATTCCCGGCGCGAGGAGTGGCTGATGGAGCTGGTCACCGAGCGGAATCTGTCGCCGCAGGATATTGAAGAGATCACCGGCGAATTGGGCGGCCTGCTGCAAGGGCCCTATTTCGGAGTGATCTCCATCCGTATAGATTACAGCCAGGCCGGATTCAGCCGCCAGCAGGTTACGCTGCATGACCGCAAGCTGCTGAAATATGCGGCTCTCAATATTATGAACGAAACGTTAGCCGAATGGGATGGCATCACCTTCAACGGCTTCGGCCATTCGATCATCAGCATCATCCAGTTGTCCGCTGAAGATATGGGTGACCCCCAGGTTAGAGTGCACTCCCAGATCCAGATGATCGGGCAGATGATCGCCATGAACCTGAAGCAGCATTTGAATGCGGAGGCGATCATCGGACTCAGCACACTTGGCGGGGGTGTCTCTACGCTTCCGGGACTGCTGGAAGAAGCGGATACGGCTGCCGGGCGGAGCAGCATTCATCCCGGGCAAAAGGTGTTCTATTATGGCGATATCGCCATGCAGGAGCATCTCAGCAGAGGGCAGCAGCCACCGGATTCCGCGCAACAGCCGCCGCAGCAGGACCCGGCCGGAGACCCGAGTGTAATCTCACGGATTACAAGCTACATCCAGAACCATTACCGGAATCCGGCGCTGAAGATCCAGGATATTTCCGAGGAGGTGCATTTCAGCGCCGCCCATCTGGGTTATATTTTCAAGCGTGATATGAAAACCAACCTCTGGGACTATGTGACCGCACTGCGAATGGAGGAGGCCAAGCGCCTTATGATTGCTACCGACAAGAAACGGTATGAGGTTGCCTATGCGGTAGGGTACGAATCACCGGAGCACTTCAGCCGGATGTTCAAGCGGGTGCTGGGCCTCACTCCGGCAGAATTCCGCAAACAGGCCAGAGGAGGGGACCGGGCTGAAGCTGAAACTTAAACTCAAGCTCAAACATAAAGTCATCCTTGCCTTCCTGCTCTGCATTGTGCTCCCGTTCCTGGTGGTGGGCTGGATTTCAGCGTATGTGGCGCTTCACACGATCAAGGAAGAGGTCGGCAGTACAACCCTGCAACTGGTGAAGCAGAATCATGTCACGCTGGACAAAACGATATCGGCGATCAATGACCGGACGATCACGCTGCTGGATAATCATTTTTTCAGCAATCCGGCAGGGTACAGCTTCTGGACGGGAATTGATACCCTGAATGAAATCCAGCAGGCCGACAACATTCTGGAGAGCTGGTCTACCGGCGGCACGGAATATGCGATATATATGAAGAACATTGAGCGCAGGGATACGCCGTTCGATCTGTCTCACAAGACCAAAGGGTTCAAATATCTGGACCAGGTGAACAGCGGATTGCCGGACGTGATGGTCAAGCAGATGGATGTCAGCGGGGCAGGGGCGCTGCGCGTCATTCCTTCAGCGACGGGCGAGCGGACGGTCTCCTTCATGCGCAGTATTCTGAACCCCCGGAATTATAACGAGGTGATCGGGCTGCTGGTCGTCCATAAGGTTGAGGTGATGCTGACCCGGGATATGGTCTCGGTGGAGCTGCCTGCTGCGGCCGGCGCCTTCTTATTCAATGATAACGGGGAGCTGCTGATGTCCACCGGGTCAGGCAGCATTTCTGCGGCCGAGATCGGCAAGAGCACCGAACCGGACGCCGCTTACGGCTATACCTTCGCCCAGGAAGGCGGGGAGGAGTGGCTCTATGCGTATTCGGACAGCTCCAGATTCCACACCCGGTTACTGTACAAAATCCCGCTGGCATCCATTACCGGCAAGCAAGTCTGGTTTCAAAAGCTGCTGGTGCTCATCTCCTTTGTTTTTCTGGCTTTTGTCCTGATGTTTGTTCTCTATCTGGTAAGACTTGTCGTCAAGCCGGTCGTGAAGCTCGTCTCTGTGATGAAAATTTATGAGCCCGGCATCAAGCTGCCGTTATCCGAGGAGCCGCTCCGGCATGATGAATTCGGCATTCTGCAGGGATCATTCGTGAAAATGACCCGCAGGCTGGATCATTCGATTGAAGAAAATTACGGGATGAAGCTGAAGCAGAAGGAATATGAGCTGCTGATGCTCCAATCCCAGATTACCCCCCATTATCTGTACAATACCCTGGACTCGATTTACTGGTATGCGCTGGATAGCGGAAACGGCGAGGTGGGAGAGATGGTCAGGGACTTGTCCATGCTGCTGCGCATCGGACTTAGCCGGGGCCGGACCATGATTACGGCCGGGGAAGAACTGGAGCATGCCCAGGCGTACACCCGGCTGCAAACCAAACGTTATCCGGGTACCTTTGAGGTCTGTTGGCAGATTGATGATACCTTGAGGGACTATGAGACGCCCAAGGTCATTATCCAGCCGCTGATCGAGAATGCCATTCTTCACGGCGTACGCGGGATGGACGGAGAAGGAGGAATCCGGGTATCTGCTGTTCAAGCGGAAGGAACACTCCGCTTCGTCGTCGAGGACAACGGGCATCTGCCGGTAGATCTGGAGGAGCTTGCCGCCATCCTGAGGGAAGAGCATAGTGCAAGAGGCTACGGCATCCGCAACGTGCACCAGCGGATCCAGCTCCATTACGGCGAGGCCTACGGATTAACCTATGAGCGAACCGGGGTGGGGTGGACACGGGCGATCATTACCTTGCCGCTGCGCCGGACGAAGACCGAACCTGCCGGCAACTGAGTGATAAAAGATCACGTTTTTACAGGAATCCATCATCGAAGCGGTGGCAGGATGGTTCTATAATGAGTCCATGAAAGGAGTAATGGACATGAGTAGAACCACCGGATTCTCAAGCTTTATCCATGCCATGTGGAAGTACAAGGCGCTGACGCTGATGCTGCTGCCAGCGGTGCTTGTCCTGCTGGCGCACAGCTATCTGCCGATGTTCGGCATCTTTATTGCCTTCAAGAATGTGAATTATCTGGACGGGATTTGGGGCAGTCCCTGGGTAGGCTTCGATAATTTCCAGTTCCTGTTCTCCTCGGGGGATATGTGGAGAATTGTAAGAAACACACTTCTGTACAGCTTGACCTTCATGATTATGAACCTGGTGCTGTCGGTATCGATTGCGGTAGCCATCAATGAGATCCGGCGGCGGCTGCTGGCGAAGGTGTATCAGAGCTTCATCATCCTGCCGCACTTCCTGTCCATGGTGGTGGTGAGTTATCTCGTATACGCTTTCCTGCAGCCGGATCACGGCTTCATCAATGCCACAGTGCTTAAGGCCTTCGGGCAAGACCCTGTCTTCTGGTACTCGGAGAAGGAATATTGGCCTTACATTCTGGTGTTTGTCAACGCCTGGAAGCATGCGGGCTTCGGCGCAGTGATCTATATCGCGGCGATTGCCGGAATCGATCCGGAATATTACGAGGCGGCGCTGATTGACGGGGCTTCCAAGTGGAAGCAGATTACGCATATCACGCTCCCTTTTATCCGGCCGGTCATCATTATTATGACGATTCTGTCCATGGGCAGCATCTTCAGCTCCGACTTCGGACTGTTCTTCCAGGTGCCCATGAATTCAGGGGCTTTGTATCCTGTAACGGATACCGTGGATACGTATGTCTACCGCGCCCTGATGCAATTGAATGATATCGGGATGTCCTCGGCAACGGCGCTGGTCCAATCGGTGGTGGGCTTCATTATGGTCATTGCCACCAACAGTATGGTCAGACGGATTGACCGGGAACAGGCACTATTCTAATCAAAGGAGAATCATCATGGCGAATGACACCAGCAGCCCGATCGGCGGAAACTCCGCATTGTCAAATGTACTTTTAAATCTGGCCTTTGTGATCCTCTCACTCCTTTGCTTTTTGCCTGTTCTGCTTGTGATCATTGTCTCCTTCACAGACGGGCAGTCCATTCTGACTCAGGGGTACAGCTTCATTCCGAATAAGTGGTCTTTCATTGCCTATGAGTCGATCTTCAAGGACTGGATGACGATTGTGTCGGGATATCGCGTGAGTTTCACCATCACTATTACAGGTACAGCGCTTAGCGTGCTGCTCATGGCAATGTATGCTTATCCCATCTCGCGTGCGGATTATCCGTTCCGTAATGTGTTTACCTTCTTCCTGTTCTTCACGATGCTGTTCAATGGAGGAATGGTCAGCAGATATCTGATCTATACACAAGCGCTGCATATCAAGGATTCGTATATGGCGCTGATTCTGCCCATGCTGATTGTGCCGTTCAACGTCATTATTATGCGGACCTTCTTCCAGACGACCATTCATCCGGCGGTGATCGAATCGGCCAGAATTGACGGTGCGGGGGAGCTGAGAATCTTCCTGCGGATCGTGCTGCCGCTCTCGTTGCCGGTCCTGGCGACCATGGCCTTGTTCAGCACCATCGGCTATTGGAACGACTGGTTCAATGCACTGCTGTATATAACCAGCGAGGATAAGTATCCGCTGCAGTATCTGATGATGCGTGTCCTCAACGATGTGCAGTACCTGCGCAATAATGTGGAGCTGGCTGCCCAGAATCCCAATATGATGAAGAATCTTCCGAACGAATCCCTGCAGATGGCGATGGCGGTGATCGGGATGGGACCCATTCTGATTGCGTATCCGTTCTTTCAGAAGTATTTTGTCAAAGGCCTGACGGTCGGGGCAGTAAAAGGCTAAAGCGTGGTGGAACCGGCATCAGCACAGGCTGCCTGCCGTTCTATATAGAAGCATAATCATCTAGGGGAGGGTTAATATGACAAAGTTAAAAGGGCGCAGACCGCTATTCACGGCGATTCTTCTGGTTCTGGCGTTATCCTTGCAAGCGTGCTCAGGCGGTAACAACGGGGGTTCTGCCGAACCTTCAGCTTCAAGCGGCGCGGCCGCTACGAACAGCACGAGCAGTGCGGAGCCTGCGGGTGGTGCGGAAGCACTGAAGCCTTACGAGGTCTCGATCATCTACTTCGGTGCGCCGCAGCGGGATGACGCACTGGTCGAAGCTAAGCTGAGTGAATATTTCAAAGAGAAATTCAATGCCACCGTGGATCTGCAGCCGATTGCCTCCAGCGAATACAAGCAGAAGACCGAGCTGATGCTCAATGCCGGAGAACCGATGGACCTGGTATTCACCGCGTCCTGGCTTAATTTCTTCGGCAACGTGGCCAAGGGTGCGTTCCTGGATCTCGATGACCTGCTGGCCAAATACGGGCAGGGGATTACGGAGAACCTGAATCCGATCTATCTGGAGGCTCCGCGCTACAAAGGCAAGCTGTACGGCATTCCAACCAACAAAGAGATTACCCAAGGCAAGGCCTACACGTACCGCAAGGATATCATCGACAAATATAATATTCCGATTGAGGATATTAAGACAATGTCAGACTTTGAACCCTGGTTCAAGCTGCTGAAGGAGAAGGAGCCGGGGCTGATCCTGGACTTCATTAAGGAGTCGGGCGAAGGGATGATGTATGAGACCCGTTCGAACTTCCGCGCCATCGGGCCGACGCCGAACAAGATTCCTTTATTCCTCTATGACTACACAAATACAGATAACATCCAGATTAAGTCAGTCGTTGATCCGGAGATTTCATCCATTGCCCAAGCGGAGTATGAGCTGAACCGCAGTTATTACGAGAAGGGCTACATCAACAGCGATGCGGCGACTACAACGACGGAGATCGGCGACTTGCGCAAGCAGGGCAAGATCTGGATGCAGCAGGCGGTCTGGAAGCCGGGCGCGGATATTGAGTTGAAAATCGCCTCGGACAATAAATATGATTTCGTATCCAAGGTAATTGAGGAGCCTATCGTCACTACGGATCTTGCGGCCGGATCCATGTTCTCCATCTCCCGCACCTCCAAGGACCCCGAGCGGGCTATGATGGTCTTGAATGCGCTGCATACTGATCCGTATGCTGTGAACCTGTTCGTTAACGGCATCGAAGGCACCCATTACAAGAAGATCAGCGAGAACCGGATCGAGCCGATTGCCGATTCCGGGTATGGCAGCTCTGCCCTGTTCTGGGTGGTCGGCAATCAGCTGATCAATTATCTGAAGCCGGGCCAGCCGGATGATCTGTATACAAGCTGGAAGCAATTCAATGATGAGGCTAAACGTTCGCCATTGTTGGGCTTCGTCTTCGACGAATCGCCGGTGAAGAACGAGATTACCCAGCTTACCTCGGTCATCGGTGAATACCGGGCCGCAAGCACGGGTGCTATTCCTGACCCTGCCAAAATGCTTGCGGAACGCAATGAAAAATTGAAGAAAGCTGGCATTGAGAAGGTCAAGACTGAACTGCAGACCCAGATTGATGCCTGGAAAGCCGCGCAATAACTGACAAGTGGAAAAGATGGCAGGAGGTCCGTTATTTCCGGGCGTCCTGCCCTCTAATTTGTAGACGAGAAAGGAAGACCTGGAGATTATGGAGACTTGGATCAACGAAGCCTGGGACTATGCCCAGCACAAATTAAGCCGTACACGGAGCCGGATCGGAGCCACCTTCCCGAATGCCACCTACGGAGGACAATATGATGCGCGTGACCCCGATTGCTGGACCAACGGATTCTGGCCAGGCATTCTGTGGCTGGCTTACCGGAACACAGGCGATGAGGAATACCGGCGCATTGCCGAGAGCTGCGAGGAGCAACTGGACACGCCGCTTCAGGAATATGAACAGCTCCATCACGATAACGGCTTCCTCTGGAGTCTGTCAGCGGTTGCCGATTATAAGCTCACCGGTAACATGCTGTCCCGGAGAAGAGGGCTGATCGCTGCCAGTCATCTGGCCAGCCGGTTCAATCTCAAGGGGAATTTCATCCGTGCCTGGCTGCATGAAGGCAGTGAAGGTCTGGCGATCATCGACTGCATGATGAACCTTGGACTGCTGTACTGGGCCAGCGGGGAACTACAGGACCCGCGGTATCGTCACATCGCTGTCGCCCATTCGGAGATGGCGCTGCGGGAATTCATCCGGGAGGACGGCTCGGTGCATCATATCGTCCGCTTCGATCCCGAGACGGGAGAGCGGATTGAGGCGCTGGGCGGACAAGGGTATAGTCCGGATTCCGCCTGGTCGCGCGGATCAGCCTGGGCGATCTACGGATTCGCGATCGGGTACCGGTATACAGGTGATATCCGGTTCATGAATGCCGCTAGAGCGGCAGCGGATTACTTCGTTGCTGCGCTGCCGGAGGATCTGGTGCCTCCCTGGGATTTCCGCGCGCCTACCGATCAGCTATGGGCCAAAGATTCAACGGCTGCTGCCTGCGCGGCCAGCGGAATGCTGGAGATAGCTTACCTGCTGGAGGGCGAAGAAGCCGACCGGTACCGGAAGCTCGGAAGTGCCATTACAGAATCGCTGTTCCGCCACTACGCGCCGGAAGATCCGGCGGAAGAGGCGCTCATTACCAAGGGAACCGGCAGCTTCCCGGCTGGTGCCGAAGTCGAGGTGCCGATCATTTACGGCGACTATTTCTTCCTGGAAGCCTTGCTGAAGCTCAAGGGCGAGAATGAAATCTTTTGGTAGAGGGAACAGATTCATGGCAAGGAAGGAGGACCTGATTTGAGTAAAAGAAGAGTGGACCATGTCGATCCGTTCATCGGCGTGGACGGGGAGAATAACTGCCTGTGCGGGCCTTATCTGCCGAACAGTATCGTAAGGCTTGGACCGGATACCCTGCCGCCGCAGCTATCCCACGGTTACGACAGCTCGCGGCCGATTATCCGGTTCAGTCATACGCATGTCAGCGGAACCGGGGGCGGCGGGCGTTATGGCAATGTCGGCTTCACCCCCTATACCGGAATGCCGAGGTTTCAGTTGGACCCTTATGAGAAGGGGGATGAACATGCCGAAGCCGGATATTACAGCGTGAAGCTGCTGCCTGCCGCCATCCAGGCTGAATTGACCAGCACGATGCGGACCGGAGTCCACCGTTACACCTATCCGGGGAATGAATTGGCGGGTCTGCTGATTGATGCCGGAGCGGTCATTCAGGTGGGCGGGGATGAACCGGGGAAGACCACCGGAGTATCGACCGGGGGATATATTGAAGTTCTGTCCGAATATGAGCTGGCAGGCCGCTGCGACCTGCGCGGGGGCTGGGGACACGAATTCCCTTATTCCGTGTACTTCTATATCCGCTTCGATCAGCCAATACAGAGCCATATGCTGATGGATGCAGGCGGAGTACGCCAAGGGCCGTCTGTAGATGGCGCGAACTGCAAGGCTTCCCTTAGCTTCGGCGATTGCAGAGTCCTGGTGGCGAAGACTGGCATCTCATATGTTAGTGTCGGCAAGGCCAGGGCCAGTGTAGACCGGGAAGCGTCCGCCGGATTCGATGACATCCGCCAGGCGGCCAGCGACATCTGGGAGGATAAGCTCAGCCGGGTCACAGTGAAAGGGGGCAGCGTGGAGCATACCCGGCTGTTCTATACCCTGATGACCCGTCTGTTCTGTATGCCGAGTGACCTCGGAGTAGATGATGAGAACTTCGCCTGGGAATCAGGGGTCCGGCATTATACCGACCTGTACGCGCTCTGGGACAGTGTGCGGAATGCCAATTCGTTGATTACACTGCTCGACCCGCAGCTTGAAGCGGATATCCTGAATTGTCTGCTGGACATCGCGGACCATACCGGCTGGCTGCCGGACGCCTGGATCATGGGGCATAGCGCCATGATTCAAGGCGGAAGCTCTGCCGATATTCTGTTCTGTGAAGCGGCGCTGAAGAAGCTTGAGGGCATCGACTACGCGAAGGCCCTCAAGCAGATGCGTAAGAATAATGAGGTGCAGTCCCCGGATACCTGGCTCTATGGCCGTCATCTGCAGGATTACCATTCCTTAGGCTACTTGTCCACGGATGTGAAGAAGAACTGTGTGTCACGCCATATGGAATATGCTTATCAGGACTGGTGCATCGGCCGTCTGGCCGAGGAGCTTGGGCAGGAGGAGACGGCAGAGGACTATTATACAAGCTCGGAGAAGCTATGGAATCTGTGGCGCGAGGATCTGAAGTGTTTTGCGCCCCGGCTGTCCGGCGGGGAATGGGTAACGTCATTTGACCCGGAATCCTGTCTGCCGGATTCATGGAATGATCCGTATTTCTACGAGGGCACCAGTCTGCAATGGTCGTTCAGCACCCAGCATGATTTTCATGGACTTGTTGAACGGCATGGGGGAGCGGAGGCCTTTGTCCGTCATTTAGATTATTTTTTTGACGGGGGCTTCTATAACTCCAAGGAAACGATGCTGCATATTCCTTATCTATATATCTATGCGGGCAGGCCGGACCGGGCGGCTGACCGGGTACGGGAATGCCTGGAGCAATACTTCCGGGCTGAGCGTGACGGGTTGGGGGATAACGAGGATATGGGCTGCCAGAGTGCCTTTTACATCTGTTCAGCGATGGGCTTGTATCCGTTGATGGGTCAGGACCTCTATTTCCTCGTTCCTCCGGTTTTCAATAAGGTGACGCTGCTGCTGGGCGCACAGGCGAATCCGGTTCCTCTGACGATTGAGACACAAGGAGCAGGCAGCGGGTCCGGCAAAAGTTATATTTTGTCCGCTTCGCTCAACGGTCAGGAGCTGGACCGTGCATGGGTCCGCCATGAAGAAATCGCCGGAGGAGGCACGCTTGTTCTGGAGCTGGGCGCTAAACCCGGGGAGTGGGGAAGCCTTATTCCACCTTCTCCGCTCGCGGAGCGGGAGCAAGGCAAACAACTGTCAAGGTAGGGCAGTAGGCTCAAGGAGAGAATGTCCATGCAGAGTTTAAAAAACAAATGGCTGCAATATCTCGTGGGAGATACGCTTCGTCCGGAATCGCTGAAACGGGTCCGCGATGCCCGGGATAAGATGCTTTATCATCAGGAGCTGCTTTGGGCGGATATCCCGTTTCAGGAGAATGCGGCGGATGTATTTCAGATCATTCTCCGTTTGAAGGAGATGGCCATCGCGCTGAAGTCTCCCAAATGTACCTATTATATGGACTATTCATTAAGGCTAAGGATCATTTATGGATTAGAATGGCTGTCTGAGCATAGATACAACGAAACCTGTCAGCCCTATGGCAACTGGTGGTATTGGGAGATTGGCGTGCCAATCGCGCTGGTGGAGACCCTTCTGCTCATGGAGGAACTGCTGGATAAGGAGTTCATAGAGTCTCTGCTTCTTCCCGTAGACAAATATGTGGGCGATCCGGCGTTTCATGCGCAGTGGTTCGTGGCTCAGGCTCCGCCTTCAACGGGAGCGAATCTGGTCTGGAAATCTACGGCGGCTGCCCTGACGGCCGTTATCCGGGGCGACTGGCAGAAGCTCCTTGCAGCCCGGAATGCGCTGCTTCCGCTGTTCAGGAATGCCAGTGAAGGGGACGGCTTCTATGAAGACGGCTCCTTTATTCAGCATGACAAGTATGCCTACACCGGGGGATATGGGGTTTCACTGCTGCATGATGTGGTCCGCCTGATGGTATGGCTTCACGGTACCCCCTGGGAATTGCCTGATGAAGCTCGGGGTTTGACGGCCGGGTGGATTAAGGATTCATTCGTGCCTCTTATGTTCAGGGGATCTATGCTGGATATGGTGAGCGGCAGAGAAGTCTCACGGGAGGATTCGCAGAATCATGAGAGTGGACATTCCGTGATCACGGCCTGCCTGCGTTTCTCGCGCATACTGGGTGAGGCGGATCAGGCACGGCTGCTCTCCAGGGTGAAGGGGTGGGTGTTGGCAGATACGTATAAATCGTACATCGCCGAAGCGCCGCCGGATACCGCAGCTGAGACTGGAGCGCTGCTGGACGATGAACTTGTGCAGCCCGCTCCGGAAGCGAGTTGCTGCAAGCTGTTTGCCCATATGGACAGGGTGGTGCTGCAAGGTCCGGGTTTTGCCTACTCGATCAGTATGTTCTCCAGCCGGACCTTCACCTATGAATCTATCAACAGAGAGCATCTGAAGGGCTGGTATACAGCGTATGGCATGAGCCACCTGTACAATAGTGACTTGGGGCAATATGCGGATGCCTACTGGCCGACCGTTGATCCATACCGCCTGCCTGGAACCACGGTAACGAAGACATTGCAAGAGGATGGAGCCGGGCAGGGCCAATTAAGCAACAGGGCTTATGTTGGCGGGGCTGTGCTTCATAACCAATACGGCGCCATTGCGATGGAGCTTCAGGATGTTGTTAACGAAGCCGATGGACTGACCGCGCTCAAAAGCTGGTTTTTGTTCGGTAACCGTATTGTTGCCTTAGGTTCGGATATTAAGAGCTGTACTTCCGCCAGAGTGGAAACGATTATAGAAAACCGGCAATGGAACCCGGCAGGAGACCATACGATTACAGCAGACGGAACAGAGATTTGCCGGACGCTGGGACTCACAGATACCCTTCAGCCTAAGTGGATTCATATGGCGGGAAGTACCGGGGGCGCGGATGTGGGGATTTATTTGCCTGAACGCTGCTGCGTCCATGCCTTGCGCGAGGCCCGGCAAGGGAGCTGGAGGGCAATCAACGACGCCGGTTCCTCTGCGGTAATCGAGCGATTCTATCAGACACTCTGGTTCGATCATGGAGCAGCGCCGCAGGGGGATACCTATGCCTATGTGCTGCTGCCCGGCTGGAGTGAAGAAGCAACGGCCGGGTTCGCCGGGGCTTCAAGTATACGGATTGTGGAATTGAATCACCGGGTGCACGCGGTGGAGGATTCGGAATCGGGGCTGCTAGCTGTGCATTTCTGGCAGCCAGGCTGGTATAGAAGCGGGGGGATTACTTGCAGCGGTCAAGCCTCTATTGTGCTGCGTAGGAATCCGGCAGGCTGGAGTCTAGCTATAGCTGATCCGACACAACTGCAGCGCCGTCCAATCAAAGTGGAGCTTGAACTCGATCGGCCTGTTACTAGGGTGATCCACAAGTCTGAGCGGATCACGGTTGACCTGGGGGGATCTGGTGAACTTAGTGGCCCGGGTGACCCAAGTGACGCAGGTGATTCAGGTGAACCTAGTGATTCTGGAGACACCGGGGCCCCTGGAAACCCCAGAAAGGTTAGACTGGTGTTCGACCCTGACGGTGCCGGGGGCGCCTCGTTCCAGGTGGAACTGGGGACCTGAGGCGAATCTATGAATATGCGCTTCAAGTGAATGACTCTGCGGAGTATGGTAGAATAATCCCAATGATTTTAGAGGGGGAGTACCATGCAGATTTCAATTACCGATGATTTCGCAGATGAACGTTTCCTGCAGTTCGTAAGGGATCACTTCTGCGGTGGCCGTGAATCCGTCTTCAGGAGCGATCTTGACACGGTGACTACGCTGAAGCTTGAGGGCTGCAAGCTCTCAAGTCTACAGGGAATCGAACAATTTACGGCGCTTCAGGAGCTGGATTGTTCGTATAATGAGTTAACCGTGCTTGACCTTAGCCAGAATGCGGAACTCGTTACTGTGAACTGCCGGAGCAACCGGCTGATTGAGCTGAATACTCAGCCTAATCGGCTTTTGAAGGAACTGGACTGTAGCAGGAATCATATCCGTACTCTGGACCTTAGCCAGAATCCTGCGCTGGAGACGGTGGAGTGTCATGAGAATATGTTGTCCAACTTGGAGTTAAGCAGCAATCCCCGGCTCAAGGTACTGAATTGCAGTTATAACTCGCTGCATGAATTGAAGCTTAGTGACAATACGGCGCTGGAGCGGGTCGATTGCGGCAGCAACTATATCATTGAGCTGGATATGGCAAGCTGTACAGAGCTGACGGAAATTCGCTGTAACCATAATCATTTAACCCGTCTGGACACCAGTGGCAATCCTTCACTTACGAGTCTGCGATGCTTCAATAATCATCTCACGAGTCTGGACCTCAGTCACAATCTGCAGTTGACCGAACTGTATTGCTCTGAGAACAAACTTACGGTACTGGATACGAATCTTCATTCGCAGCTTGTACAACTGGATGTTGCCAATAACCTCATTACGCAGCCGGATCATAGGGTAGAGGGAGTAGGGATTTTTCAATATGATACTACCTTTACCTGTTATAAGGCGCAGCTTCAAATCAGGGGGAGTGAGCTTGCCGTTACAGCGGAAGTTCCCACCAAGGTCGCAATGAGAGGCTTGACTTCACAGATTCAAAAGGTGTGGGCCGAGCTGGAGGGGCTGCTTGACCGGGTATTGCAGCTAATTGCGGACGCTCATCCTGATGAAGATGTGAATGAGCTGGTGCTGGCCGACTTGACGTTTGCCGAAGACCACTCCTTCCGTATCGGCTACGATGCCGGGGATACACCGGCCGGTCAGCTCTGCATCTATGCAGCATTTGACCATGAAGGTGAGCTGGCCGACCAGCTTAGTTATGAAATGTACTAAGCTGGTAAGCCGCAGGCTGTAACCCGCGGGCTGCAAAGCGCAAGGAGTAGGCAGTAAACTGTAGGCTATAAACCGTAACCCGTAACCGCAAGCTGCTGGCCGCACGCCGCAAGCTGTAGGCGGTATGTCGCAAGCTGTACGCCGCAGGCCGCAAGGTTTTGCGGCTTTTTTGGGAGATTCAGAGGGATAAATCCCTTTGAGTAGACCGAAAGTGGGCGGCAGGCGTGAATGAGGAGCATCTTTGCCGGAACGCTCGAAATATCATACCTTTTCTCGAATGCATGTAGTTTCTTTCACTACCGGGCTCTATCTATAATATTAAATGAAAGCGCTTTACAACGAACGGATTTATGAGTGGGGAATGCTGGAACATTGGTGCAGAGAAGCAAGCTTGTATGAAGGGGAGCCGCAAGATGAGCGCAGCAACAGCAAGCTTGCGTGTGCTGGAAAGCCAGACTATCTGTTTTGTGCAAAGGTTGAATACGGCGACAAGGGGGATTATGGATGAGAAGGTTGCTAATGAGAGGAACGTTAATGAGAAGGTTACTCATGAAAAGCGGTTTGATGGCGTTAGTGCTACTGCTGCTGGTCAGCGGCTTGGGAGGAGTAGCCGAACGTGCCCGTGCTGCGGATGAATTCGACGGGATGCGGGAGAACCGGAAGGTAATGCTTACAGGAGGGCCCTCCCTGAATACGGCGGACGCCGATATTGCCGCAGCCCTTACCAAGCTAGGGAATGAAGCCAGCGGCTATTGGCAGACAATGAATACCTCGCCCGCCCGCACCTATCTGTGGAGCGATAACCCGGGCATCGGGAACTCGATTCATATCCGGGTGACCTATGAACGGCTGAAGACGATGGCGCTCGCGTATGCCACTACCGGCACGGCGCTGCATGAGAATAGTCAGCTCGGGAGCGATATCGCGGCTGCACTCGATTATATGTACACCACCCGATATCACGAGGCGGTAACGCCGACAGCCAGCGGAACGAGCAACTGGTGGGATTGGCAAATCGGCATTCCCTTGCAGCTTAACGATATAACGGTGCTGCTGTATGACTCCTTAACCCCGGCAGAGGTTACGAATTATATGACAGCCGTGGAACGCTTCTCGCCCGCTGTTACCCTGACAGGAGCTAACCGCACCTGGAAGGCGATGGTGGTAGGCGAGCGGGGCATCCTGGTCAAAGATGGCACCAAGGTCGCCGCCGCCCGCGACGGACTGTCCTCCGTCTTCAATTATACGCTCAGCGGAGACGGCTTCTACCGGGACGGTTCATTCATTCAGCATAACAACATTCCCTACACCGGAGGTTATGGCATTGACTTGCTGTTGGCCGTCAGTGATCTGATGGGGATGCTTCACGGCTCTTCCTGGCAGGTGAGTGATCCCAAGCAGTCCAATGTATGGGAGTGGGTGTATAACGCTTACCAGCCGGTGATGTACAAGGGCGCTATCATGGACATGGTCCGCGGCAGGGAGATCTCTAGAAACTACAGCCAGGATCACGATGCAGGTCATCGGGTGATGCAGGGCATTTTGAACTTATCCCGAATTGCGCCACCCGCGCAAGCAGGCGATTTTAAGCAGATGCTGAAAGGCTGGATGCTTTCAGACACCTTCAAGTCTTTTTATGAAGATGCACCCGTTCCAGCTATTGCTCTGGCTAAAAGTATTAATAGTGACCCGGCGGTAGTGCCTTCGGCAGAGCTTCTTGTCTACAAGCAGTTCGCAGCGATGGACCGGGCCGTCCAGCACCGGCCGGGCTACAGCTTCGGCCTTGCGATGTATTCCAGCCGGATCAGCAGCTATGAAGCGATCAACAGTGAGAACGCCAAAGCCTGGTATACCTCAGCCGGTATGACCAGCTTATATAACAGTGATCTCGGACAATACAGCGATGGCTACTGGCCCACTGTGGATAATTACCGCCTGCCGGGAACAACGGTGCTGTCGCAGACCTCTTCCGGCAGCCACACCAGTACGAGGCAGTGGACCGGCGGCACCGATATGCAGAATCTGTACGGCGTCTCTGGCATGGAGCTGAAGTACGGGGATCATGACCTGAGCGCGAGAAAATCATGGTTCATGTTCGACGATGAAATCGTGGCTCTTGGTGCAGGCATCAGCAGCACGGATAATATTGCTGTGGAGACGATTGTAGAGAACCGGAAGCTGAACACGGCGGGCAGCAATACGCTTACTGTGAACGGTGAAGTGCAGCCTGCCACTTTGGGCGGGGCATCGACCCTGAAGCAGGTGGAGTGGGCACATCTGTCCGGCAGCACGGCGGGTGCGGATACCGGATATTATTTTCCGCAGACGGTATCGCTTGCTGCTAAGAGAGAAGCCAGAACAGGCAACTGGAAGCAGATCAACCCCCGTCCGGTCACACCTTCCACGCCGATCACCCGCAATTATATGACCTTATGGCTGGATCATGGTGTCAATCCGAGTAACGGCGAATATCAATATGTCCTGCTGCCGGGCAAGACAGCCGCTCAAGTAGCCGCTTATGCTGTTGCTCCAGACATTGAAGTGCTTGCGAATTCATCCAGTGTCCAGGCGGTAAAAGAAACGAAGCTCGGCATCATCGGAGCGAATTTCTGGGAGGATGGGGCAAGCTCTGCCGATCTGATTACCGTTAACAAGAAAGCGGCGGTTATGACCCGGGAAGCCGGAGATACCTTGGAGCTGTCTGTCAGTGATCCGACCCAAGCGGGCACGGGCGTGATTGAGGTGGAGCTGGACCGTTCAGCAAGCGGGTACACAGCAGATTCCGGGGTTACTGTAACGCAGCTCAGCCCGACCATCCGATTAACGGTGAATGTCAGCGCGGCCAAGGGCAAGACGTTCAAGGTTTCCTTTGACCTGGGCAGCGGCACGCCGCCGACCCTGCCTGGTGAAGAGGTGATTGTGGACAATAATGACACCACCGGAGTGCTGAAGACAGGAAGCTGGAAGACCGCTGCGGTGCAGACTGACCGGTACGGTGTCAACTATCTGCATGATGACAACAGCGGCAAAGGCAGCAAAAGTA
This sequence comes from Paenibacillus sp. FSL P2-0136, assembly GCF_037975325.1. Taxonomy (NCBI): domain Bacteria; kingdom Bacillati; phylum Bacillota; class Bacilli; order Caryophanales; family Paenibacillaceae; genus Paenibacillus; species Paenibacillus sp. FSL P2-0136. The sequence continues at coordinate 5,054,586 of NZ_CP150244.1, read as the reverse complement.
TAACCTTTACCCCCGACCTGCCCGCTACGGCTACCTATAGCGTCTATATGATGTGGCCGCAGCATTTCAACCGGTCGACTGCAATTCCGCTGGAAGTCGTTCATTCCGGAGGGACGGCAACGCTGAATATAGACCAGACTGCGAACGGGGGAGCCTGGAATCTGATTGGCACCTATTCCTTCACGGCAGGCACCTCCGGGAGTGTGACCATCCGTAATAATGGAACGACCGGATATGTCGCGGCCGATGCGGTGAGGTGGGTGCGGAATCCTTAGCAGACAAAGAGGCCCATGCAACTGTGCATGGGCCTTTCTTCGACATTCACTTGCAAGTTCGCCTCCGGCTTACAGCTCAACCCGCCAATTCCCCAGCCGTTTGGCGATTTCCGGGTCCCGGTGGGAGAAGAACAGGCTCTCGCCCGTATCGAGTAGGGCAATCTGAGTCATATCGTCTGCACTCAGCTCAAAGTTGAAAATATCAAAGTTCTCCACAATCCGCTCTTTGCGCACGGACTTCGGAATCGCCACGATATCACGCTGGATCAGCCAGCGCAGCACAACCTGGGCGACGGATTTGTTATGCTTAGCGGCAATCCCTGTTAACACTTCATTGCTGAACAGGTTGTAGCGCCCTTCGGCAAACGGTCCCCATGATTCAATCTGTACACCTTGTTCCTTCATAAAAGCAGCGTTATCCGTCTGCTGAAAGAACGGATGTGTCTCCACCTGATTGACAGCAGGAACGACCTTGTTATGGACGATGAGGTCCATCAGGCGGTCCGGGAGGAAGTTGCTGACCCCGATCGCTCTGATTTTGCCTTCGTGGTACAGCTCTTCCATTGCACGCCAGGCTCCATAGTAGTCGCCGAACGGCTGGTGAATGAGGTACAGATCTAAGTAGTCCAGCCCCAGCTTCTTCAGGGACTTGGCGAAGGAGAGCTTGGCGCTCTCGTATCCGGCATCCTGAATCCAGAGCTTGGTGGTGATGAACAGCTCTTCGCGCGGTATGCCGCTGCGCTTGATGGCGCGGCCTACCGCCTCTTCATTCAAGTAACCGGAGGCGGTATCGATCAGGCGATAGCCTGCGCTCAGTGCTTCATACACCGCATTCTCACATTCTTCAGCATCTGGAATCTGATAGACACCAAAGCCGAGGATCGGCATTTTTACTCCATTATTCAAGGTTACAGTCTGCATGGTCTTGTCCTCCTAAGGATGATTTAGTGATATGATGAGCCTAACGCCTTCGTGTAACACGAAGTCAAGCAGGGGTTATTATATTTTTCAGGGAGCAGTAACATCATCAAATAAATACAAAAACAAATACAGGACCAGCCCCAGTGGCCGGTCCTGTATTTGTGCCCATCTTTAATCTGTCTATTCTAAGGAAACGGGGCGTTTTTTTCTGCACACGACCACCACATACAAAGGATTCATATCCTTAACTCTTCCGAGATCCATTAGCTCGTATCCGTTAATGACGGGATTGTCATAAGGCGTGGTTGTAGGAGGCATTGCTCTCGCATTTCTGACAACTTGGGCTTGGAAGGCTGAATAATCGGAGACGAAGGTTTGACCGTACAACTCCAGGATATCATATTCTTTCAGTAACTCCCCCACAAGCTCAGTAATCGTATATTCATATTTGTGATAATGATTTCTTGGCTGTTCCACGAAGTAGCCAGCAGGGTTCGCTATGCTGCGGTTAGGTGTAGAGACAATAAAGATTCCGTCATCCTTGAGAAGTCTGGCGGATTCTTTAATCCATACACTGCCATCATCGATGTGCTCAATGGTCTCAAAGGAAACAACGACATCAAAGCTATTGTCTTCAAGTTCAAGCTTGTTGACATTTCCGTAAGCATAATCAATCTGATCATGACCATATGTTTTGCGCGCATTAGATAAGCTGGCTTCATCGATATCTACGCCAAGGACATGACTTGCACCGGCCACCTGCAGCATTTTACTCCCATACCCTGCCCCACAGGCAGCATCCAGCACCCTTTTATCCTTGACGAACTTTTGGGCTAATTTGTATCTGTTCAAATGTTCTTCCAGCACATCTCCGTGATTCTTTTTGACGGCATCGTTAATGACAACCCGTTCTCCTGTGAAAATTACATCGTTTTGTTCAGTATTCAGTATTTCGGAGTTGATATCTATGGAATTTGTGTCGTGTCCCCCCAATACTTCAGCCTCGGGGTGAGCCTTCGAAGAGGGAGCTTCGATTCTGCGGAACAAAGATTCAAAATACTTTTGATTGTATACTATACTTGGATGATCGGGATTATATTTTTGGGCTATTTTATGATGGTGAAAGGCTTTCTCGTGTTCGCCTGACGATTCATAACAGACACATAATTGTAAATGGGGGAGCCAGTTGGCAAAAGAGGCATCATAGTTTATGTGTTCATGTGCAATGGTTTCTTGGGTAGCCATATCAAACCAGAAAATAGCCATATTCAATTGGCTTTTCTGCATGAATGCAGTGCCGATTTTGTAACAGATCACGGGATGGGGAATTCCATAAGCAAAGGATTGGAATGCTGCTAACAAGGCTTTATTTATATCCCCAGCAGCAATGTAACAATCCGAGAGTCTCCCATAGGCCTCATAGGTTTCTTCATTCAACGTCTTTGCTTCCAAAAGAAACTTTTCATAGAACACAGCGGCGTTCTCATAATTTTTCTGGTTATATAGAAAGTTGGCATAATTCATTAAATTGGACATCTGAGATTCCTGTGAATCTGGCTGATGGTTTGCCTGAAGTGTGTCCGGTTTATGCATACTAAATCCCTCCTTAGCTTTGTGCCAGAGCTTTTATACTTGCAATTCGCAGCAGGACATCTTCGAAATAGGACTCTTCTCCATAAAATTCTCTAAAGAGGTCCTCAAAGTCATCGGTAAAAACAGGGGCGTGATCACGCATGATTCCTGTGTACCAAGGGAGAATGTAATTGTAGAGAGCAGCTAGTTTCTCTTGCTGCACATCTACCTCGCTTAATCCTTTACCAATGAAATGATGCAAAATAGTCTGATAACTACGGAAGACGACTTCCCCGAGATTGTATCCTGAAGGAGGATTTCCGGAAAAATTAAACATTCTCCGGTTCACCACGCAAAAGCTAGGGTTTCTGGTTAATATTTCGTACTGCATATAAGCTTGATTTAGCGATAAATCGATATAACGGAAGGGCTTTTCAATTTGTTCAAAATCTTCCCTTCGTAGAATGATGCCGGAAATAAAGGTACACATAATACCTGAGGTTCGAAGATAGGCGGGTGCACCTTCTGCAGTATAAACCTGGCCATCATGGTTATGCACATTCAAATATATAATTCCGCACTGCATATGATCATGGATGACATCAAGTAGAGAAGGGATTGAATCCTCCACAAAATAATCATCATCACCCTGCCATTTTATAAACTTGCCCCTTGCCAGTTGGGCTACAAGATATATATTGCGGTCGCCCCCTATGTTCGTGCTGTTTCTGAAGGATTTGAGGCTAGGATAACGGCTGGCATAACGTGCAATCACTTGTGGAGTAGCGTCGGTGGAGGCATTGTCACAGACAATTACTTCTACCCGGCTATCGTTCTGTAATTGACTGAATATGCAAGAAAGACAGAGATCAAGGTAGATTGCGCGGTTATAAGTCGGAATGCAAATGGAGAGAAGCGGAGTAGATTCCGGTGTGCCGGAACTCAAGCCCGCAGTTCGCGGTTGGAGCTTAGCCGTCTCCTGCTGCAGAATTTGTGCCGGAGATCCGCCTGCCACACAGTAATCCGGAAGATCTTGCTCAACAACACTTCCAGGCTGGATTACACAGTGCTTGCCTATTCGGATATTACCTGCAATAACAGTTCCATCACCTATTTGTGTGCCTTCTCCGATGATAACTTCTCCAGTGCTGTCCATCCATCCTTGTGCTAAGACCGGCAATCCTACCTGACGATACTCATGCCTTGCGTCTGATATACTAACATTACTGCCAATAGTGACACGAGGCTTGATTTCAATACGGTTTAGGGCTTGAAGAGTGAGTCCTTGCTCACATCTGCAATCATCTCCTATAATAATTTTGGGTACAGGCAAAGAATCTTGTAATGTGGACTGTATGCAGTAATCATCTTTGATTGTTACCCTGTCGCCAATGAGAACGAACTCGGGATGATGAAATTGTCCGATGGGAGAGATATCTGTGCTTTTGCCACAGTAAAAGAAACTAGAAACTGGTTTAGGCTCTAAAGAGTGCGACATAACCCATTAACTTCCTTCCTAAATTAGGATTGGCGTATTGCTTTCATGATGGCAAGGCCATCCTCATAATAGGGTTCATCTTGATAGTATTTTTTGTAGATCTCTTCAAACTCATCAGTAGTCACAGTTGCCTTATTATTCCGAAACCATGGAATGGTATAGTGATAAAATGTTTGTTTTTTCTCTCTGGAAATTTCTTCAGCAGTCAAACCAGTGCCCAAGAAATGGCTAAGGATAGACGGATACCCGTTAAAAAAAACTTCAGCAAAACTGTATTTAGGATTGTAAGCACCACCATAACCGAAGATACTATCGTACATGATGCAGAAGTTCGGGTTATCCTTTAATATAGAATATTGAAGATATAACTGATTGAATTTAGAGGTCATGAATAGCGCCGGGTTCTCGATCTTCTCCAAATCCTCACGTCTTAGAACAACAGAACTGATAAAAGCCGCATAAAGGGTGGTTGCGGCCAGGAAATTACTCATGCCGGATTCCAGGCGGGGAGGCCTATTTCCGTTAATTAGACTAATATGGAAGACTCCACATTCCGGATGGCTGTGCAGTACATGAAGCAGGGGCATAAGCTTGCCGGGCAGAAAATAATCATCATCGCCTTGCATTTTTACAAATTTCCCTCTCCCCAGCTGTAATACATGAAGAATATTAGGATCTCCGCCAATGTTCGTGTCATTGCGTACTGACTTCATATTGGAGTACAGGGCCATATACTTGTCTATGATCGCTGGCGTGGCATCTGTGGAGGCGTTATCGGATACTACCACTTCGATCAGCTCATTATTTCCGATCTGAGCATAAATCGACTGGAGGCAAGCGTCAAGATAAGGCGCGCGGTTGTAAGTTGGGATACAGATTGATAACAGGGGAAGGCGGCTTCGGGCAGTAAGAATAGCCTGGGCCTGATCATGAGCAGACACATCCACCCAGCTCCCGGAGGAAGTCTCATAAATCTGCACAATTGATGCGGGATTACCTGAAACCACGCAATAGTCGGGAACATTGTCCAAAACCATGCTGTTTGCCTTAACTACGCTCCCAGCTCCAATACGTATATTCCCGGATAGGCGGCAGTTTGCTCCGATCCAGGAGCCTTCTCCAATGGTAATATCCCCTTCCATTAGAACGTTGGAATGGATCAGAACATTTGGCTCTAAGATAATCCTGGGGTGAGCTGTGATCTGGACACTTCTGTTGATTTGACAACCGTCTCCTATAGAGATAACTGGACTATCGCCAGAAATTCCGTGATTCACATCTTTCGGCTGGATAGCATATGGAGCTTGAATAGAGACGTTGTTTCCTATAGAAATTAGCTCTGGAGACTCAAATATGCCTCCCTGCTGAACAAAGGTGTTGCTTCCGAAATGCGCAAATCGCTCAGAGAATTCAAGCGGAATGTATAAGGCCAAGGCTGATTCTCCTTCCATACTTCAAATCTGGATTCGTACCCGCTGCTCTGTCTTCTAATTCATATGGGGCCGGTTCCTAAAGTATGATGAGTATACTGAAAAATACCGGATTTGCTGGACATTGTGGATTTTCCAGATAGTCAGTTGTTTCCGTGAAGATATCGGAGCTTAATTATCTTTTTTTAAGGAGGATTAACATGTATACAGTCAAAGAAGCGGCTTCCATGACGGGACTAACTGAACATGCTGTGCGTTATTATACGGATAAAGGGCTGGTGCCGAGCATTCAGCGTGATAAGAACAACATCCGGCTGTTCGACGATGAATCGATCAACTGGCTGTACGGGATTAGGTGCCTCAAGCAGACCGGCCTCCCCATTGAAAGCATCAAAACCTACGTCGATCTCTGCCTCGAAGGGGATTCGACGATTGAACAGCGCTTTGCTATGATGATGGAATACAGGGAAGCGGCGCTCCTTCAGCTGGAAGAGGCCAAGCAGCGTGTTGCCCATCTGGAAGAGAAGGCCCTTCAATATCAGGCTATTCTGGAGCAGCGTATCCCGGACCTGACCAATCCCGGCAACTGGAGCAAGCTTCAGAAGGAGGGCGTCAAGGTTCCGGCGCGCCGGAAGAGAGTGGTGCGGTCTTCTTAGCAGCCAGGGGAATACTCCCCAGCAGCTGGGGGGATACCTATATTAGGTAACCAACCAAGCACACCCCAGCCATCAATCGACTTCGTTCGTCAGCATTCGTCAATCCTTTGGCCGTTCACCTTGACACAGTGTATACCCCGTGACATAATAATTCCAGACTAAATGACTATGATAAGTTGGACATCATAGGACAACGAGAGAGAGCTTTTACTAGATGAGGGGGAAGTTATAATGAAGAAGAAATTTGTGCCAGGCGTTTTGATTGTGTTGCTCGGGTTGGTCCTTGCAGGCTGCGGTAATGGAAATAAGAATAACGCAGGCTCAGCTGAGACAAATGGTGCTGGAGCAGGTACGAAGACCATTATTGCTGCTACGAGCGGGGTCAGTAACCCTTTTAGCTACGAGAAGGACGGGCAGTTGACAGGTTACGATGTGGAAGTAATGAAGGCGATCTTCAAAGACCTTCCGGAATATAAGCTAGAGGTTCAAGCGATTGAATTCGAAGGGATTCTGACCGGTCTGGACAATGGACGTTTCCAGCTGGGGGCGAACAATTTCAGCTCCAACCCCGAGAGACGCGGCAAGTACAATTTCTCACTCCCGATTATTGAGAATGCGAATGTATTCGTAGTCCGCAAGGACGATAATACCCTTAAGGCGGTAGAAGACCTGAAGGGCTATAAAGCCGTAACAGAAGTAGGCAACTCCGGTGCCACACTGCTGGAGAATTATAATGAAGCGAACCCGGATGCAAAAGCAGAGATTATCTACACCGACGAGAATTTCGTGAAGCAGTTCGAAGGTATTGAAGCCGGCAAATACGATGTGCGCATCATTTCCCGTGTCTCTGCTGAGAAGGCAATCAAGGAGCATGGGTTGACCAACCTGAAGGTGGTTGCTTTCTCTACAGAGAATAGCGATCCAGGATCCTATATCCTGCTCTCCAAGTCTGCGGACAGCACCCTGCTGGATACCGTCAACAAGAGAATCAAGGAAATGTATGCGGACGGCACCCTGCTGAAGATTAGCCAAGAGCAGCTTGGCGGCGACTATTTGCCTAAAAAAGAACTAATGGAGTAACCGGAGGAAGGTGATCGCATGAAATTTCTAGTCTCGGGAGATGCCTTATTCTCCAGCAGTAATTTAGATAAGACGATGGACCCGGAGCTGCTGGCATTGCTGCAAGGGGCCGATGAAGCTTTTACCAATGCAGAGTTCGTGACCCCGCGCTTGAATACCGCTCCGGCGGCAGGCCGCGGCTACCAGACCAGTGTGCGCCCCAAGGCGCTGGACGAATTCGGGAAGCTCAATATCCGTTATGTGAGCTTTGCGAATAATCATACGGGGGACTACGGAACCCAGGGTCTTGTGGATACGATCGAAGAGGCAGAAGCCCGTGGTCTGACCCCGCTTGGAGTGGGCATGAGCCTGCATGAAGCGCGCAAGCCGGTGTTCGTCGATACGGCAGACGGCCGGATTGCCATCATCACTATCGATGTGACGAGAAGCGAGGTGTTCGCTGCCTCGAATCCGGGGAACGGCGTTCCGGCCCGTCCGGGGGTCAACCCGCTGCGCTGGTCGCGTACGTATGTCGTGAATGATCAGGACTTCAGCACCTTGAAGGAGATCAGTGAACGCATCGGCATCGCTTCCAGCATGGAGGAAGGCAAGCGGATTGAGACCTTCAAGAGTAAATCGGAGAATTACTATGAATTCGGTTCATTTTTTGAAGGCTATTTAACCTTCGAGAAGGGTGAACAGTCCCGCGTCAAGACAGCAGCGCATGAACAGGATCAGCAGGAAATCTACCGCAGCATCCAGGATGCCGCAGAGCGCAGTGACTATGTTTTTGTCAGTCTGCACACGCATGAAGGGGAGAATGAGAACTGGTACTCCGATTATCCCGCAGAGTTCATCGAGACCTTCGCGCGGGGGGCGGTGGATGCCGGGGCGAGCTGTGTCTTCGGACATGGCGCCCACTTCACCAGAGGGGTAGAGGTGTACAAGGGTCAACCTATTTTTTATAACATAGGCAGTCTGTTCATGGAGTTCGAGGCAGGGGAGTCAATTGTATCTCCAGAGATGTTCACCGCCTACGGATATGCAGAGAATGAAGCTCCTTCTACTCTGCACAAGAACAGAACCAAGGACAGCGAAGGGAACTGGCAGGGCTTCTACAGCGACCGCAAGTTCTCGGAGAACTTCCTGGTCATGTTTGATCTGAGTGTGGAGGACAAGCGGTTCAGCTATGAGCTGATTCCGATTGATCTCAGGCTTACCCATGAGACAGTGACCAAGCGTGGCTTGCCTGTACTGGCATCCGATGAAGCGGCGGCCTCCCTGGTGGAGCGGCTGAACGCGGTAAGCAACGAACGGTATCATACTGAAATTATCTATGAGGGCAGACGGTTAATCGTGAGACCGTGTTAGGCTGTCGCCCTGTAAATTGAACGTGGAAGGAAGTCAATCGGTATGGGAGAGATTTTTGATATCAACGCGGTGTTCTCAGCGATTCCTCGCCTGTTAGAGGTCCTTCCTGTGAGTCTGCAGATTACGGTCATCTCGATGATCGTCGGCCTTGTGTTTGCTCTGTTATTTGCCATTATCCGTATGCGCCGAATTCCCGTGTTAAGCCAGCTGGTCACAGTCTTCATCTCGTTCATCCGTGGAACGCCGATCATTGTGCAGCTATACCTGACTTATAACGGAATTCCGTTGTTACTCAAATTCATTAATCAGCAGTATGGGACGGATTATAATATCAATGCCATTCCGGCGATGATCTTCGTGCTGGTCACCTTCGCGTTCAATGAAGCGGCGTACAACTCGGAGACGATCCGTGCGGCGCTGCAATCGGTGAACAAGGGCCAGATCGAGGCTGCTGAATCCCTGGGGATGACGTATCTTCAGGTGCTCAGAAGAGTCATCGTTCCGCAGGCGCTGGTGGTGGCGATTCCGCCGCTGGGCAATGCATTGATCGGATTGCTCAAGGGAACCTCCCTAGCCTTCGTAGCAGGTGTAATCGAAATGACGGCTAAGGGGAAAATTATCTCCGGCAGCAACTTCCGGTTCTTCGAGGTGTATCTCGCATTGGCGATCATCTACTGGATCATGACAATTCTGATTGAGCAGATTCTGAGATTCCTGGAGAAAAGATTCTCCATTCCGGACTCCGCTGCCGGGGCCATGAACCGCGGCTGGTTCTCTTGGGGAAGGAGAGAGATCTGATGATAAAGGTAAGCAATTTATCCAAGTCATTTCACGGTAATCTGATTCTGGACGATCTCTCCGTCGAGATTAACAAGGGAGATGTTGTAGCCATCATCGGTTCGTCCGGTGCGGGTAAGTCCACCTTCCTGCGTTCGCTCAACTGCCTGGAGCAGGCAGATCAGGGAATGCTGGATCTCGAAGGCTTCAAGGTCGATTTCAGCACGATCACGAACAAGCAGCGGCTGGAGCTGCGGAAGCAGACAGCGATGGTCTTCCAGCAGTTCAATCTGTTCCAGCATCGGACGGCACTGGATAATGTCAAGGAAGGCCTGAAGATTGTGAAGCGGATGAACGACCGCGAGGCCGCGCAGATTGCACAGAAACAGCTAGAGCAGGTAGGTCTTGCTGAGCGTGCTCATTATTATCCGAAGCATCTGTCTGGCGGCCAGCAGCAGCGGGTAGGCATTGCCCGCGCGCTGGCGATGAATCCGAAGCTGCTGCTGCTGGACGAGCCTACCTCAGCGCTTGACCCTGAGCTGGTGGGCGAGGTGCTGCAGACGATCAAGAAGACCGCGTCTACCGGTCAGACGATGATTCTCGTGTCCCATGAGATGAGCTTTGTGTATGAGGTGGCCAACAAGGTGCTGTTCTTGGACAAAGGTAAAATCGTCGAGGAGGGGACGCCGGACGAGGTGTTCAATCATCCGAAGTCCGAGCGCGCCAAGGAATTCCTGCAGAATTATTTCCGTAATAAATCGAGTATTTAAGAGCACTATAGTAGAACCCCCGGAGAGGGCGCAGGTTTGCGCTTTTCCGGGGGTTTTTGTGTGAGTGGAATGTAGTCGAAAAACCGATCACATCTCTGATTACCCGGGTGCCGCATAAAGGACGCACCAGCGTGACTCACTTATCAGGATGAATTAGTAACTATCCAGCCGAATCCGCGAGAATCGCAGCAAAATGCAGAAAGCTTGAACAAAGCTGAATTAGTTGCGACTTTTTTGATTTATTCACGTATATAAACCTTTAATACGACTAAAATACGCCAAAAGGAGCGATGCATCTTGAATTTCATGAACCAGAATGGCGATAATATCCCAGGGTTCAAGCTGCCGAAGTTGAAGCCGGGCATGTACAAAAGGATAGGGGTGGGGGTAGCCGCTGCGGCTGTATTGCTGTATATCGGCTCCACCTCATTTTATACGGTGCAGGAGCAGGAACGTGCAGCAATTCTGACCTTCGGCAAGTATACGAATGAGAGCTCGGCCGGACTCCATTTCAAATGGCCTTATCCCATCCAGGATGTCATTACTGTGCCTGCCGAGCTGACCCAGCGGATTCATATCGGATACCGCCAGGAGGCTGACGGAGCTGTCCCGGTAGATGATGAAGCGATGATGATTACGGGCGACGAGAACATTGTCTCTGCCGATGCTGTAGTCCAGTGGAAAATCAGCAATATCCGTGATTACCTGTATAACATTGATGACCCGGACAAATTCCTGCGTAACTCGGCCAGCTCCTCGATCCGTGCGGTCATTGGTTCCGAGAAGCTGGATTATGCGATTACCGACGGGAAGACGGTCATTCAGGATAAGGTCCGCGTGCTGTTGGTGGATCTGCAGAAGAAATACAACACCGGCATTCAGATCATCGATATCAAGTTCCAGGATATTGAGCCGCCAAGCGGTCAGGTGGAGGAAGCCTTCCGCGAGGTGACGAACGCCCGTGAAGAGAAGAATACGAAGATCAACAACGCCAAGAAGTATGAGAACGATATCATTCCTAAGGCGCGCGGTGAAGCTCAGGCGCTCTTAGAGCGGGCCGAAGGTGAGAAGAAGTCACGTATCCTGAATGCGCAGGGGGATGTGGCGCGGTTCAATGCGATTTTTGCCGAATATGCCAATAATCAGAGCGTCACCGAGAGCCGGCTGGTCCTGGAGACACTGGAGACGATCCTGCCTAACGCCAAAATATTCATTACGAACTCTAACAGTGACACTGTGAACTATCTGCCGCTGAATGAGCTGATGCGCAGCACCAAGGATAGCCCCTCTGCTCCTGCCGCTGTGAATCCGGCACCTTCAGCTGCACCGCAAGGAGGAGATGCCAAGTGAAAAGAAACCCGATCATCCTATTGATATCATCTATCGTCCTGATTATTTTGCTGGCCGGCTCTATGTATATTGTGAAGGAAGGGGAATATAAGGTCGTTCTCCGTTTCGGTGAAGCGATGCGTGCGGTGGAGGAGCCGGGGCTGAAGTTCAAGCTTCCTTTTGTCGAGAATGTCTCGGAGCTTCCCAAGTATCAGATGACGTACGAGAGCTCGCCGACCAGCATTCTGACCAAGGACCAGAAGCCGATTGTGGTCGATAACTATACCGTCTGGAGAATTACCAACGCCTCACAGTTTCTGAGAACCGTTCAATCGGTAAGCGGCGGGGTGCAGCGTATTGATGAAGCGGTATATAACTCGGTACGCCGCAAGCTGTCGGAGGTCAATTATGAGAATATTATTAGTGAGGACACCGGACGGGGCAATATTAATGATGAGATTACTAAGGACGTAGTAGCTGCGTTGACCCGTGATAACTACGGCATAGAAGTCATTGACGTACGGATCAAGCGTACCGACCTGCCGGAAGAGAACAAGCAGAGTGTGTACAACCGGATGATCTCGGACCGCCAGTCCATTGCTGCGCGTTATCTGTCCGAAGGGGATGAGGAGTCCAGGAAGATCACCTCCAAGGCGGACCGCGCCTCCAGAGAGCTGATGGCCCAGGCCGAAGCCGACTCCAAGAAGATCATCGCCGAAGGTGAAGGAGAAGCCGCCAAGATCTATAACTTGGCCTATGGAAAATCTCCCCAGTTCTATAGCTTTTACCGCACGCTGCAGAGTTATGTGACCACGCTGAAGAATGAGCCGGTCATCATGATCCCGATCGATTCGCCTTATGCGAAGATACTGATGGGACAACAATAGATCCCCACTAGCAAACACCCCTTAGAACAAATTCGTTCTAAGGGGTGTTTGTCGATTTACCCGGCTGGTCCTAAGATTGTTATTTCAGGAAAATAGGCTTATCTGGATACTACTCTTAATATACTATGCTATATCACTTTTGTTCAAATCTAAGGAGTGTTGTATTAATGATGACTTTACTCTGGAGTGGGCTCATATGAATCAGAAGATAAAACGAGTGCTGCTTGGCAGCCCGATCCATCAGAAACCTGAGATTCTGGAGCATTTTCTGAAGTCGCTGCAGCGGCTCAACCTTAACAATATTGAGCTGCATTACTATCTGATTGATGATAATGGGGATACAGCTTCCAGTGAACTTCTGCAGCAGTTCGCCCAAAGCGGGAGAACAGTCTTCCTGGAATCCTCTGGCTACCATGATGACTATATACGCGATGACAATGCTCATGCCTGGCGTATCAGCCTTGTCTGGAAGGTGGCCGAGTTCAAAAATCAGATGATCCGGCGTGCGGAAGCTTTCGGCTATGATTATCTGTTTCTGGTTGATTCTGATCTTATTCTTCATCCAAGTACGCTGGAACAGCTGATCAGTTCAGCCAAGGACATTATCGCTGAAGTGTTCTGGACCCAGTGGCAGCCGGGCAAGCTGGAACAGCCGCAGGTGTGGATGCATGACGAGTATAACCAATGGGAAGCACTACCGGGAGAAAAACTCTCACCTGAAGAGATCAAGCGCCGCCTGCATGCATTTCTGCTTAAAATGCGGGAACCGGGGATCTATGAAGTCGGAGGACTTGGCGCCTGCACTCTGATCAGCATCAAGGCCATCAAGTCCGGTGTCAGTTACAAGAAGGTCCGAAATCTCTCCTATTGGGGAGAGGATCGTCATTTCTGTATCCGTGCAGCGGCACTTGATATTCCTCTCTTTGTAGATACCCATTATCCAGCGTTGCATATATACAGAGACAGTGATCTTGATAAAGTAGAGGAGTTCGTACGGGAGTCATTAGCAACGTCTGAGACAGAGTCAAGGAAGCATGGCGGGAAACGGAATGATGAAGAGTTAGAGCGGAGCGAAGAAGCTAATCTGATTAAGCTGCAAGCTGCTGATGCGGCGCATGCCACCACCCTGGCAGCGGCACAACGCCGACCCAAGCTGACTCTCACGATGATCGTCAAGAATGAAGCCTCAAGGTTCCTGCGGCAGATTCTGGAAGAGCAACGCAAATATATCGACGAGGCCGTTATTATCGATGATGGCAGCACAGATGAGACAGCTGAATTAGTTAAGGAGGTTCTGGGGGGAATTCCGCTTAAGTTGATTCATAATCCGGTCTCCCGCTTCAACAATGAATCCGAGCTGCGCAAGCAGCAGTGGGAAGCGGTGGTTGAGACCGGACCGGAATGGATTCTTAATCTGGATGGGGATGAGATGTTTGAATCCGGTTTTGCCGAAGAAGTGGACTCCCTGCTGAGAACGGAAGACTGCGACTTATTCTGCTTCCGCCTCTACGATTTCTGGGATGACAACCATTACCGCGAGGATAAGTACTGGCGGGCCCACCTGAGATACCGGCCGTTCCTGGTCCGCTACCGCCAAGACTTTACCTATCTCTGGAATGATCTCCCGCAACACTCCGGGCGGTTGCCAGAGAATATTTGGGAATTGCCTCATCAATTGAGCAACCTGCGGATTAAGCATCTCGGTTGGTCGAAGCAGGAATTTCGGCTGGAGAAGTATATACGTTATATGCAACTGGACCCGGATGGCAAGTACGGCTGGAAGGAGCAATATCAATCCATCCTTGACGAGCATCCCCGTCTGTTGCCTTGGAGTGAATAGTAAGGATAGCAGTTAAGTGAGAACGGGGAGAGGAAGGAGCAGAAAGGAGGTACCTTTCCAGCTCCTTCCTCTCCCCGACCTGTTTCTGTTACAGGAAGATCAGCAGCAGCGTGCCCACTACGAAGCAGTAGTACGAGAAGTAAATCAGATTCCCCTTAGCCATAATGCCGATGAACCAGCGCATGGCATAGTAGGTGGCGACCAGCGTGGTGAGGAAGGCGATCAGGTAAGGCATCGCCAGCGCGGCGCGGTTAGGGTCATGCACGATATCGGATGCGCCCATGATTAGCCCCCCGATGCTGATCGGGATGTAGAGCATGAACGAGAACTTCAAGGCGGTCTCCTGCTTCATGCCGACGGCAATGGAGGCAATCACAGTAGAACCGGAACGGCTGATGCCGGGAATCAGTGCTACCGCCTGAGCCAGCCCAACGATGATCGCGTCTCTTACGGTGAGGTTGCCGTCTCTTTTCTGGCCGCGCAGGTTGCGGATCAGCCAGAGGGCTACCCCGGTAATAAGTAGGCTGATGGATACGGTATGTACAGAGGTGAAGACGCGTTCGATCGTATCCTTGAAGAACACGGCAGCAACGGCTGCGGGAATCGTCCCGATCACAATGTAGATGCAGAACATGAACTCTGACCGGTACTTGGGTTCACGCGTTTGCAGGTAACGGAAGAACCCTATGATCAAGTCTTTGATATCTTTACGGAAAATAAAGCAGATAGCGATCAATGAGGCCGTATTCGTCAAAATTTCAAAAGAGAGTCCATTCTGCTTCATACCGAGCAGACGTTGTACGATGATCAAGTGCCCGCTGGAAGAGACAGGGATTGGCTCCGTCACTCCCTGTACAAGGCCTAGCAGCAGGTATTTCAGCCAATCGAACACAGATTCCATAATTTCCTCCTAAAGTTGAAGCGCTATATTAAAATGTACTTAAGTTTTAGACTGGAAGCGTAATCGTCACTGCGGTGAACATTTGGACTTCCGGCCGCTGTTGTCAGCAGATTTCTTGATTTAATCCGCTCTTCGGCGGTTGAAATCCGCTGACAAAGGCGGACGCTACCGCTCCTACAGTTCCAAATTTCCCCTCCGCTTCTTCGCTTGCCGTTAATGTCATAAGTACATCTTAATTATCCAATTAAGCCTGCCGTCTCCGGTACCGCTTGGAAAAGACGTACAGCCCGAAGCCGAGCAGGAACAGGGTTGCCGCCGGAAGAATGTAAGGCTTGACGATCTCATCCACATGCTCCCATTGTGAGCCCAGCTTGTAGCCCAGATAGACATAGATCGAAGTGATCGGAAGCATTGCAAGGAAAGTGTACAGACTGAATTTGAACACATTCATCTTGGCAATCCCGCAAGGGATGGAGATCAGTGTTCTCACACCGGGGATGAAGCGCCCGTAGAAGGCTACACCGCTGCCGTATTTATCAAAGAAACGGTCGGAGGCCTCCAGATGATGCGGACGGATGAAAAAATACTTCCCGTACTTAGCAATCGCAGGTCTGCCCCCGAACCGGCCCAGCGCGTACAATGTCAGCGGACCGAAGGTGCCTCCAACAGTTCCGGCCAGAATCGTAAGAATGAGCTTCATGTCCCCCAGATACACCCAATAGCCGGCAAGCGGCAGCACGATTTCGGCAGGTACGAATTCAAACGACAAGGCGATAACGATGCCTGCATACGACAAATCTTTGAAAAAGAGTATAAATTCCGTGATCCATTCTGTCATGCATTTCTCTCCCTTCTCAAACAAAAAGCCCCCTAATTAAAGGGGGCAGTCTCATCAACTGTCAGCACCCTCTCATCTTTGCAAGGCATCCGGGATGCCTCTAGTGCTGTGCCCGTTCTGCTTATAGCATGCCGGTCACAGCGGTATCATCGGGCGAAGCCCTCCACCGAACTCTGGATAAGAGTATTATTCAATTTGATAACATTAAAACACACCTATATACCATTAAGCAAGTTTGGGAGAAGGGAGAAATTTTGGATGAAAATATGAAAGCGTTATTTCAGCTCAATCTTAAACACATCGCCCGCCTGCCCGCCGAAGACGGCCATTCCGCCCTGCGGCAACCGGACTGAAGGATCTTTGCTCACTCTGGAGTGGCTTACGATCATCCCGTCGGCATCATAGACAACGAATCCGCCGCTTGGAGGAGCTGTCACGGTCATGGTTTTGCCGGCAGCTTTCTTGTCAATCTTGAACCATACGCTCTGGCCGCCCGCAGGAACGGTGCTGGTTGAGGCCGGGCCTCCGTAGATCGGCTTCACCGCATCGCCGCTGATATACGCATTGCCGTCGATGGTTAGATATTCTGCACCGTTCTGCTTGGAGAAGGTCAGATCGAAGGCGTCTCTGCCGTTCATGACCGGGATTTCAGCCGCATTGACGGCGGTGTTCCCGTCCACAATCCGCGTCCCGGTGGCGTAGCCTTGTTCAACTTCAATAGTCTTCGTCAAGATGGAAGGGGAGAGGTAGAAGAAGGAATTGATTTTCTCATCTACAGCGTAGTAATGCTTCCCGTCCCTCTGCGCCCAGGCCTGCTTCGTAGAAGCATTCAGCGGATTTGCGTCCAGCTTCTGATACTCGTAAGTAACCATCAGCATTTGACCGACACCGGGGATAGTCAAGTGGGTGTTCAGCTTCAGATAAGTCTTGCCGTTCTTCTGCTGATCGAAGCTCACGGCTGCACTGCCGTCCGGGCTTGTGAACTGTCCCTTGCCGGTATAAATATACTTCTGCGCTGGAATGAGTCCGCCCTCCAGCTCAGGCAGGTTGAGCGCTCCGTCCTTAATGGCTATGGCAGTGGTTGCGCCGACAGTCCCGTATAATCCCGAATAGGCTTCCAACTCGGCAGGCATAGCCGCTTTGACTGGAGGAGTGAAGGTGGCGTCCGGCAGAATCTTATTAATCTTCCCGGTATCCTTCAGGTAAGCCAGCAGCACATTGGTGGCGAAAATAGTGTTATAGATTGAGCTTCCGCCTGACGAGAGCACTGCGATGGATATATCCGATTCCGGCAGGGTAATCAGGTCAGCGTGATACATGATGGTATCTCCGCCTTTGGATAAGGCCTTGATTCCGTAATCACCGAAGGGTGCCAGATCTACGGCATCCCAGCCCAGACCGTAATTGAAGCTGTTTCTCTCCTCAGGCACCCAGAGCCCGTTCTTGTATTCAGGCTGCTGCATCGCTGTAGCAGAGGCTTTTGACAGAATGTCCGGATGCTTTCCGTTCAGCATCTCGGCGAATGTGGTCAGATCTTCGGCTGTGGAATAGAGACCACCCGCTCCGAGGATATTAGCGTTCTCGGCAGGCAATGCTGGCTTAAGGCCCGGGAAGTAAGTTTTGGCAAGCTGCTGTCGGTTGAAGGTATCCAGCGGCGTCTTGGTAGAGCTTAGCTTCAGCGGGCTGCTCATGTGCTGTTCCAGGAACTTTGTATAGCTGCTGCCGGTCACCTGCTCAATCATCAGCTCCAGCAGCTGAAAGCCGTCATTGCAATATACGGAATATGCGCCGGGATCGGATTTGAGCCGCTCAGACTGAAGCCTTGTCAGCAGGTCATCATGATTCTGTGTATCGCTATCGTCCATCAGAATGCTGTTCCCGTAGTGGCTGCCGTACAGGCCCGAGGAATGGTTCATTAACATGCGCGGCGTGATCTTCTTGTAGCGCTCATCGGCCATCTTGAACTGCGGCAGATACGTAGTCAGCGGCTGATCGATGTCAATCACCTTATCTTCGGCAAGCATCATTGTGGCTGCGGAGACATGCATTTTGCTGATGGAGCCGATGCCGAACATGGTATCCTTCGTGACGGGAGTCCCGGCTGCCTTATCGGACAGACCGAAGCCGCCGGACACCGTAATTTTACCTTGATCCCTGATAGCATACTGCATGCCGCTTACCCCGTAGTCGGATACGATCTTCGAGCCCAGCAGGCGGGCCGTTTCCTGCACTGGGCTCTCCTTCTCCTGCGCAGACGCCTGGGCTGCGGGGATCACCAGCATGGCCGTCAGTACGACTGAAGTTAACTTGTTCATCTTGAACTCCTCCTCTTGTGTCTCTTAGATAATCTTCCTGAAGTTATCATACAGGCAGAAGAGAGGAGTGTGGCCCGAATAACCCTGAAACGTTAATAACGATCCCTAAAGTGCATTTTATATAGAAGCTTCGCGTGAGAAGGGGAGGACCACCATATTGTTGAATTCCCGATGCCCGGCTTCAATTGTCATATTCCCGCCGTACTTCTCGCAGATTCTGGAGATATTGGTCAGGCCGATGCCGTGGTATTCAGGGTCCGGCTTCCGGCTCTGCAAGGGGGCAGTCTCCGGGACGGTATGATTCATAATGCGGATGAACAGCGCGGATTCACTGGAGTGCATCTGGATCAGAATGTAGCGGTCCTCGGCGAGCCGTACTTTTTTGGAGGCTTCAATGGCATTGTCCAGCATGTTGCCCAGCACGACGCACAGGTCATAACGGTCGATGTGAAGCTCACCGGGCAGCAGCTTAAGCCGGGTATCAATGCGGATGCCGTTCGCTTGTCCGATATTCAGCGTGTTCGTGACCAGCGCATCCACCGCCAGATGGCCGGTGTTGACCCGCTGGTAGGCATCCTCCACTTTATTCAGCGTAAGCTTGATATGTTCGAGAGCCGCAGCCGGATCATCCCGCCGGATACACTCTTCAATGTAGAGGAACTGCTGATGGGTGTCGTGGATAATTCTTTTGATCGACTTGAAGCTGTGGACCGTCTTCTCATAGTTGGCGTCCTGATAGTTCATCTGGTGCTGGAGCTGGGCGTTCTCATGCATGAACTGGAACTTGTCGGTAATGGTATCGAAGATATAGACGATCATCACATTCAGGAACAGGAAGCCGAGAATCGCAATGAAATAATAGATATCCTTCTTCGAGTCTTCGGTGAGGACATTGATCTGATAGGTGCTGATGAGCGGGACGAGCAGGAACATCACATAATACCGGTAGGGCAGGGAGACGCTTCGCCGCTTGGAGATCAGCCGGATGATCTGAATCACCGGGAACATAATAATGCAGCTAAGGATCAGCCCCTTGATGAAGGCCGGCCGGTCAATCCCCGCACCCGAGTTCATGCTGGTATAGTCCACCGAATCTATCATTGAGAAAATATACAGCGAGATAAAGCTGACCACTGTCATCAGCACAGCGTAGAGCAGGGAAAAGATCGCCTGGGTCTTCACCTCCACCTTATAGGCTTGCGCCATACTGAAGATCATCAGCAAAGCTACGCCGGAGGAGAATAGAGGGGACAGCGGGGTGACCAGGTAGAGGAAGCAGAGTACCCCGTAGATCAGGAAGTATATGATCCGGTTGGGCTTCCTGGCAGCTTTGTCAAATACCGAGGCGAAGAAGAACTGGGTCTGAAAACACATCACCAGCAGCACACAGACGATAAGGGTCAGATTATAGTGAGTCATACGAGCTACCCTTCATGATCATGAATTTGGTGTAGAAGTCCTTAACCTCTTTGATTTTGGACCGGCCGATGGGGAACTCCTGCCCGCCCGACATCAGCACGGAGCCGCCCGCGAACTTGTGGACATGCAGCAGGTTGATAATAATCGAACGGTGGATATGCAGAAAATGGCTGTCCCGTAAGGCTGAAGCGTATTCAGCAATAATTCCTCTAGTCTCATAGATTCCCGTGGTGGTAATCACATGCAGTTTGCTCTTGACCGTTAGACTCTTGGCCGCCTCAATCCCGATAATATCATCATGCCGCAAGACGACTTCCTCATAACCGGACTTGATGACCATGAATTTCTTATCCTGGACCTGGAAGTAATCACACAGCTTAAGGATCTTCTCCTCCAGGAGCTGCGGGGCGACCGGCTTGATCAGATACTGGAAGGTAATCACGTCGAAGCTCTCCACCATATATTCTGGATAGCTGGTCAGGAATATGATCTGTTCGTCAAAATGCTTCTGGCTTCTCAAGCGGCGCGCCGCCTGAATCCCGTTCATGCCGCCCATCTCCACATCCAGAATCAGGATATGGAAGGGGGCTCCGCCCCGTTCATAGTGGGAGATTAGGTCTTCTCCCGAAGAAAACAGCTCGATTTCAAATTCGGTATCCGTCTTGACGGATAACCCGACCAGAATCCTCTTCACCCGCTCCCGCTGCTGTTCTTCATCCTCACATATCGCTACCCGATACATCCAAAGGCCCCCTTTCACTTCCGGCTCAATGCCTAAGCAGATATTTGTACACAACATTATATAGTATTGTCCAGGGGAATGAGCAGATCAGGGGGCCAAACGCATTAGTTAATCCCTGGACTGCAAAATCGAATCCTTGGTTTGGAGAAGGATGAACGTGTTTGCTTGGATGGACGCTACGCAAATGGAACGTTGTTCCAATCACTGTGAACGTTACGCTTTTACGCGGGTCATTCCGCCCGCTCCGCTGTTTAAGAGAAAGGCCCACTAGCCCACTAGGAACTACTGCTACTTCCACAGCCGCAGCAGCGGCCCCGCCTCGCCATAGACAGGATCACGCTCCGGCAGCGGGACTTCGCGGATCTCGGGGAGCGCTGCAGCGAAGTCATCCGGGCCCGCCTGGCGGGTGTTATAGTCCATGCCCCCGGGATATGCGCCTGCAATACGGAAGTCCGGCGTGGCCGTGAGCTTCTTGTGTGCCGTCCCGGCAGGCAGCACCACAACGTCACCGGCTTCCACGTTGGCTGTGTATCCGGCATCTCCGCCAAGCTGGAGCTTGGCACTGCCGGAGATCGCCCCCAGCACCTCATGCGCGTTGCTGTGATAGTGGTGGTAGGGGAAGACGCCATTCACCCAGCTATTCAGCCAGCCGTTGTTATTGAAGACCTGTTCGGTGTCTTCCGGGTGGTCCCGGAGAACCCCTTTATACAGCACAGCAGGAAGCTGAGGATTATTAGGCAGCAGTCCATCCGGCTCGAAGCTGAGCTTAATTATAGATTCGTCCTGCTCCCGGCCTGTAGAGTTATGTTCTGGCATAGCGGATCATCTCCTACGTGAATTTTGGTATATGTATATAGAATTACCCTAAGGTTGGTAGTGTATCTCGTGAAAATACATTTCGTTAAAAGGTGAGAACCCCAGGTATTGCTGGCAGTTTAATTGTAACGTAATACAGCTAGTTGAACATTTGGCGGCACTAGTAGACCTGCATTTGTAGCGAAAAAACAGGGATAAATGTATTCTGTGCAACTAAAAACGGTGAAACGGAAGGCCTCCCTCTTCTAATTGTAGTCTATACAACTAAATTTGCCCGAAAGGGCGAAAATCCAGGTATAGAGGCCTTTTAGTTGTACGAAATACAGCTAAACGGAGATTTGGCGGCATATCAGACGATTTAGTTGTATGAATTACAATTAAGCGTACCTATACTGCTTGTACCATAATTTGGGTATGGCATATCCTCAGCCTGCGATTGGTGAAATTATAATTGCAATTAATATAGCGGGGCTATTTTCTACCTGCTTGTAAAAGGGTAATTGATGGCATACAGTGTAACATAGCTGTTATAGATGGTTGCGAAAGGGAGGGGTTATAGTGAGAATTACCCGTAAAATAAGTACCCTGCTGGTTGCCGCGTTGCTGCTGCCTGCCATCCTGTTGCTGCCGGGGGCAGAGGCTGCTCCGGCACAGGCGAAGGCTGCGCCCGCCGGGACGGTTGCCGCTGCCGCTTCAGTCGCCCAGAGTCCGGCTACGAACGGGCTGGTGCCGCTGACCGGCGCGATCAACGGAAATCTGCCGATTCATATGTCCATTAAGGTGGAGAGCGGCGGCAAGCTGACCGGCAGTTATTATTATGACAAATATAAACAGACGATCAGGCTCACCGGCAATGTCAACGGCAAAATCGCCCATATGTATGAGTATGACGCCAAAGGCAAGGAGACCGGCCATTTCCAGGGCTGGTGGATTCCCGGCACCGGCTTCGCCGGGGTATGGAGTAGCCCCGACGGAACCCGCCAGCTGCCGGTAGAGGCGCTCTCGGCCACAGCCACAACCAGTCTCAAGGCTCCTGCAGCTGCTGATTGGAGCGGAGAATGGTATATGGCAAGTAATTCGCCCTTCTACGGCTCTTATGTGGAATTCAGCAATGTGAAGAGCGATAAGCTGGTTTTCTCTATGGATGCCTACGAAGGTGCCCATTCCGGTCAACTGGAGAACGAAACGGCAGTGGTCCGCAAACGGATGGCCGTCTATAAGGAAGAGGACGGTTCGGTGGTCTTCTTCTATCTGCTGAACGGCAAGCTGTACGTAACCAGTCCTTCGCCGGTGTATTCTGCCGGGGCTAATGTGACCTACACCGGCGAATATACAAGAGATCCGAACGAGAAGGTCTACACGCTGAAGGACACCGGCGTCTTCAAGACGGCAGCGGAGGACAAAGCCTTCCGTAAGCTGGTAGGGGAAGATTATGATCTGTTCCTGTACAGTATGCAACTGCTGGATGAGCCGAAGGATCTGGATGGTAAGGGGTCAAGAGTGGTGCAGGGCGGCGTGAGAGGGCTGTTCACCCTTACGGAAGCCATCATCATGTATGACAAGCAGGGCCATTACTGGGCAGCCGTACTCGACTCGGATGAAGGCGACGAACTGGAAGACATCGCTGACCCCTATGTCCGGTTCTATACGAATGTTCCCGGCACCAGCAAGCTGCCGAAGACGATTGTGAAATGGATGGAGCCTTTTTCTGATTACGAGGTGGTATACATGAATTTCTAAACCTCGCGCAGGGGCGTTTTAAGATCTCCCTAACGGGTACAATGAAAGAGTGAGGGTCCGCCTGACATGGGTAGCTACTGCACGAGAACCTGTGTACACCGGTTATGTCAGCGGATTCACATGTCCCGCCTCTTTTCACTGAAAGGATAGGACAGCGCGCATGCGCAGGTCCTGCCGCTATAATGGAAGCTGCGGGTGCAACAAGAAACGGTATGCCTAACCCCTGACCGGGGGGCGGCATACCGTTTTTATATGGAATCTGTAATTCATTGCCGGGCTCAGGATCAGGTATATAGCCGCTTCCAGTTCGCATACCAGCGCTCGACCTTGGCGGACGGAGTGAGCTTCAGGTCCCGCCAGAGAAAGCTGCGGAGCTTCTCATACTGTTCCTGTACGAAGCTTAGCTCGCCCAGCCGGTTGTAGAAGTCCATGAGCGCCAGATAGCCTGGTTCATGGTAGGGATGCATCTCGACAATCCGCTGATAGGTGCTGACGGCCTTGGTGATATTATCCTTAGCGGTATAATAGTCGCCCAGCTCGGTGGCGTGCTGCAGGGAGAGGTTGCGCAGCCGCTGGCGCTCGCTCTCGGCCCACAGATAATCATAATCCCCCAGGTAATCGCCGGTATAGAGTTTCAGTAGCTCCTCATGCTCAGCGGCGTTATAATCATCCACCGGGTCCAGGGAGACGACACCTTCCTCCCACAGCACCGCATCAATCTGCGCGTCGCCGCTCTCCAGCATATACCCCTCGCCTACGCTCGCATTGCTGATCACAAGGCCGATGTCGGCCCGTTTCAGCGATTGCCTGATCTGGTAGATGGCCGTATACAGATGAGTGGAGGCACGTTTGAATGATGCCTCGGGCCAGAGCAGCTCGACCAGCTTGTCCTTGACGACAATCCGGTCATGATGATACAGCAGGAAGGCGAACAGTTCCTGGGCTTTGGAGGTCCGCCAGCGGAAATCCCGGATAGGAACACCTCCCCGTTCGAACTGGATGGCATTGAAGCAGCGGATCAGCAGCGAGTCCGGCTTGTCCGTGTGAAGCTGGTTGATCTTCCGGCTCCTGATTCGCTGGAGGGTCCGGCTCAGCCGTTCCCTGGAGACCGGCTTGAGCAGATAATCCTGCGCGCTGACCTCGAAGGCTTCCAGCGCGAAGCTGTTATGGGCGGAGACGAATACAATGGCTGAGCCGGGACAGCTCTCCTCCAGCTGCTTCGCAGCCTCCATGCCGTTCAGCCCCGGCATATCAATATCAAGAAAGATAATATCTGCCTCCCAGCCGGCCGCTTCGCTCATAGCCAGCTGGGGGTTGGTATAGGTTGCCGTTACAATGGTCGATCCCAGCGCCCTGAGCGTCGATTCCAGCTGAATCAGGGCGAGTCGTTCATCATCGATCAGCACTACCCTAAGCATTGTAGCACCTCCTTGTACAGGATATAGCGGATGGAGAATGGTTCACTCGATACGCCGGAGCGGAATCATAAAGGAGACGGTGGTTCCAAAGCCGGGACGGCTCTGAATGGACAAGCCTTGCCCATAGCGTTCAATCAGCCTCCGGTTCGTATTCCATATCCCGATACCGGAGCTCTTGTCTTTATGCTTCATCAGCAGGCGGTTAATGTGCGCCTGCTCCATGCCTCTGCCATTGTCTTGCACCGCAAGCCGGACATGCTCCTCCTCCTCTTCAATGCGGATAGTAAGTAGGCCTCCCTCTATAAGACTGAGCAGCCCGTGACGGACAGCATTCTCTACCAGCGGTTGCAAGATCAGCGGGGGAACCCGCAGCAGTCCGGTATAATTCCGTTCCCACTTGACCTCCAGCCGTTCGCCGAACCGCACCTTCTCGATATATAAATAGGCCTCCACTAACGATAGCTCCTGCTTCAAATGAATCAGTGTACCGGTATTCATCAGGTCGAAGCTTGAGCGCAGGTAGGAGGAGAAGGCTTCAATCAGCTGCTGCATCTGGCAGAGATCAATGGTACTGAGCGTGGCGATGGAGTTCAGGGCATTGAAAAGGAAATGAGGGCGGATCTGCGCCTGGAGGTAAGCCATCTCCAGCCGCAGGCTGTGAGCGACGGTCTGCTTCAGCCGCGCCAGCCCGGTAACCCGGTATTTCAATTCCAGGCTGTCTACCGGCTTAGTCACATAATCATTAGCCCCCTGCTGAAATCCGTAGTAGATCTCCTCACGCATAGCACGTGCCGTCAGCAGCAGCACCGGTAACTCTGACACCGGATAACGCTCCCTTACCCGGCGGGTAAGCTCATAGCCGGACATGCCGGGCATCATCACATCGGTAATCAGCAGATCCCATGATTCCTCCTCCAGCCGAATCAGGGCTTCCTCCCCGCTTAACACAGAGGTCAACTGATAGATATCCTCATGCAAAATGGTCGCGAGCACCCGGAGATTAACCGGGTCATCGTCAACAGCCAGTATCTTCAGTTCGGCTCCCTCCGTATCCAAGCCGGAGGGGGACGGAGGCACTCCCGCAAGGAATGGCTCTTCGTCCTTATTGCGCACATGGACACTCCGGCCGGTGTATGCAGCGCCCGGCGCTTCCACTGCTTCCATCCTGCCGAACTGCTCATCCGTGAAAAAGGCTTCGTCAGCCAGCTGCAGGGTGAAGCGGAAGACCGAGCCTTCCCCAAGCCTGGACTCCACGGTCAGCCTTCCCCCGTGCAGCTCCACCAGCTGCCGGGTAATGCCGAGGCCCAGACCCAGGCCACCACGGTCCTGTCCGCCTGCCTGTTCATAAGGAAGGAAGATACGCGCGAGCGCTTCTTCCTCCATCCCCGCACCTGTGTCAGCCACGCTGATCAGCAGCTTCCCGTCCGCTTCTTCGGCAGTCACAAGGATACTTCCCTGCTCGGTCCATTTCACGGCATTATGTATCAGGTTGAAGAGAATCTGGATCAGCCGCTTCTCATCGGCCCATACACGCGGCAGCGATGCGGATACGCTTACATGAAGCGTCAGGTTCTTGCCGTCCGTTAAGTAACGGAGCATATCCGCAGCCCCGGCTGCGATGGTATGGACGGACAGCGGGGCAGGATGAAGGACCATCCGGTTCTCCCGCAACAGGGTGAGATCGAGCAGATCATCCAACAGCTGGGACATTTGCCGCCCGATGCGTACCAGTAGCTCCAGGTCTCCGGCTTCTTCATCCGGGGAGGCTGCCCGCTTCTTGTCGTATTCCGACTGGGCAATGCTCATCATGCCGTGCAGCGGTGTCCTCAGCTCATGCGAGGTATTCATCAGGAACCGGTCCTTCTGCTTGTCCGCTTGCAGCAGCTGTTCATAGAGCTGCCTGTTCTCATTGGACCGCCGGATATACTGTTTCAGGGCATAGGCAGAGAATCCAGCGATAGCAGCCAGAATATCTATGGAGTAGAACGGCAGATTCTTCCGGTAACTATTCACCGTGGTTCCCCAGATCACCCCGGATACAATCGAAGAGCCGATGAAGGTAAGGAACCCGACGTCTTTTTTTTGCTTATAGACCATAATTCCGAATAGCACAAACATCCAGCAGGGGGGGATCATATACAGGAGGCTGAAATAAATAGTGGCATTGGACAGAACGATATGAATCGGAAGGAAGCAAAGGCAAAGTGTATAGAGCAGAAGAAGCAAGCTGTACACCTTGAAGGCCCGGCTGACTGCCTGGGCACTGTAGAATTTGTAGGTAAGCAGCAGCATGAAAAAGACCATCCATACATAAGACAGCAGCTTGACCTTGATTCCCCAAGTATAGTTCAGCGGCAGCACAAGGAACAGCAGGACGTCATTATCCGCTGCGATGGAGACGGCTATGATGATCAGCATAAGCGCAAATAAGAGCAGAGACGGGTGTTCTTTGTCAAGCAGGTACAGAATACAGACATACAGCGCGTGCAGAAGAAGGATGATGATCGTAGCTAACTGAAAAGAGGTAGAGTACCAGCGCTCCTTCTGAACCATAGACTGGGCGCCGAAACGGATGGAATAGGAAATGCCTGCCTTCTCCCCATGCTCATAATTGGCAGTCTGGATCAGGACAAGCATGTCCTTCGTCCCTTCCGGGGGGAGGTAGTGAACGGCATAGGGAACGGCCATGGGATAGTACAGCTCCTTGCGCGCTGCGGGTTGACCCATAGCCTGAAGGGGGCGGCCGTTAATCTCGATCCGGGAAGAAGCCTGGATCTGCTGGACCCAGAAGCTGTAGGGCTCATCCAGCGGCTGATCGACCAGAATATGCAGGGCATAGGTACCATAGCCCAGGGAGGAACCGGACATGGCCCCCTTCCAGTTGCCGGGTACCTGAACAGGGACAGCATCTCCGGCAGTGCCGGAGCGGATATCACTTTCGCTTACCAGACGGTTAGGATAGAAGTCCCATGTCCCGTCAAGGGCAAGCGAATGGGCATGCTTGAAGGTCCAGCCCCGTAAATCAAGTACGCCCGCCGCCGCGCCGGGCTGCTCCGGCAACGCAAAGATCTGCTGCCATGCCCGTTGCATACCCAATAGCAGAGTCATATATATCACGATTAATGTCAGATGCTTCATGTAATATTTGGAATTTTTATTCATCATTCAGTAAGAATTCGACAAACCAGAGTCAGAACCTCTAAAAAAATTAAATAAATTCTGTGACGATTCGAAGGGACTTCTGTGAATGATCCTGGCGGCTAGTGTCAGAATCAGACTCGTTCTTTTGTCCTGCTTTCCAGGCGGGCCAATAGTGCTGTTTGCACAGCCCTTTCGCATAGTGTCTTCTGTTGCAGTTGTCCATAGTGCATTTTCTTTCATTGATGGCTCTGAGTCTTCCCATGTATGCATCCCTCCATAACGGTTCGTTTCAAGTCAAGCCCCATTATAGTGAACCCCCATAGACAAGAACTGAACAAAAATGGAATTTAAATTCCATTGAATTCTTAATCGTATTTAACCTCCGGTCTGCATATAAATGATGTACCAAGTCCGACAAAACCACTAAATGAAAACCATTAGTTAAAGGAGGGGAGCTTTTGCCCACAGAAGCTGCAACCTTACGTGAGCAAATTCTGAAGCTGACAGGAGAATATTACGACATTCGTTGGCCCGGCCGGTCCTTCGTACCTGGACGCGATTACGTGCCGGTAAGCGGCAAGGTGTTCGATGGCGAAGAATTGATGAGTCTGGTGGATGCTTCACTTGATTTCCACCTGACAGCGGGCAGATATACTGGCGAGTTCGAGCGCAGGTTCTCCCAGATTATGGAGAGAAAGCATACCCTGCTGGTTAACTCGGGTTCGAGTGCGAATCTGCTTGCTGTCGCAGCACTTACCTCGCCGCTGCTCGGCGAACGCCGGCTGCGTCCGGGCGATGAGGTGATCACCGTTGCCGCCGGATTTCCGACCACGGTCAATCCGCTGATACAGCATGGACTTATTCCAGTATTCGTCGATGTGGAGCTGCCCACCTACAATATAAATACAGCTCAGCTGGACGCCGCGCTCAGCCCCCGTACCAAAGCGGTCATGCTGGCGCACACACTGGGCAATCCCTTCGATCTGGCCAGTGTTAAGGCATTCACGGACCGGCATGGACTGTGGCTGATTGAGGATACCTGCGATGCTGTCGGATCACTGTATGAAGGCCGGCCGGCAGGTTCCTTCGGCGATCTGGCCACGGTCAGCTTCTTCCCTGCCCATCATTTGACCATGGGCGAGGGCGGTGCGGTACTCACCTCCGGTGCCAGGCTCAAAAAAATTGTCGAATCGCTCCGTGACTGGGGCAGGGACTGCTGGTGCCAGCCGGGAACCGACAATACCTGCGGCAAGCGGTTTGACTGGACTAAGGGAGACCTGCCTGCCGGATACGACCACAAATATACGTATAGCCACATTGGCTACAATCTGAAGGCTACCGATATGCAGGCTGCCATCGGAGTCTCCCAACTGGAGAAGCTGGAAGGGTTCCATGCTGCACGCAGACGTAACTTTGACTATTTGAAGGCAGCGCTGAAGCCTGCGGAGGAATGGCTTATTCTTCCACAGGCGACGCCGCGCAGTGATCCGAGCTGGTTCGGCTTCCCGCTGACCGTGAGGGAGGATGCGCCCCTCACGCGCAATGAAATCGTGCGCAGGCTGGAGAAGGCGCGGGTTGGCACCCGGCTCTTGTTCGCCGGGAATCTGCTCAAGCAGCCTGCCTACTCCGGTGTGGCGCACCGTGTCGCCGCGCCGCTCATTCAGACGGACAGGATCATGAACGATACGTTCTGGGTGGGAATCTATCCGGGACTTTCGACAGAGATGCTGGATTATACTGCCGAGGTATTGCTGGGCTTGCTGAAAGGTAAGGAGGTAACAAGATGAAGGTAGTCATTCTGGCCGGGGGCTACGGGACCCGGATCAGTGAAGAGACCGATGTGAAGCCCAAGCCGATGATTGAGATCGGCGACAAGCCGCTGCTGGTGCATATTATGGAGAATTATGCTGCTTACGGCTTCGATGATTTTGTCATTTGCCTGGGATATTTGGGGCATGTCATTAAACAATATTTCTCCGACTTCTATCTCCAGAGCTCGGATATTTCTTTCGATTTCGGTAATGGCAACCAGATCACCCGCCATAACCGTCAGCTGCGAAACTGGAAGGTAACGCTCGCGGACACAGGCAAAGAAGCGATGACTGGCGGAAGAATCCGGCAAGTCCAGAAATACATCGGAAATGAACCGTTCATGCTGACCTATGGGGATGGTGTTGCGGATATTAATATACAGCAGTTACTGGATTTCCATCGCTCTCACGGGAAGTTGGCGACTGTGACTGCTGTTCAGCCGTCGGGGCGTTTCGGTGCGCTGGACCTAGCAGAGGATACCAAGGTAACCGGATTCGTAGAGAAGCCCAAAGGGGACGAAGGCTGGGTGAACGGCGGCTTCTTCGTACTAGAGCCCGAGGTATTCTCTCTAATCGAAAGTGACAGCACCGTCTGGGAGCAGGAGCCGCTCCGGGAGCTGGCAGCGCGGGATGAGCTAAGGGCTTACAAGCATAATGGGTTCTGGCAGCCGATGGATACACTCCGCGACAAGCGTTATCTGGAGGAGCTGTGGCGGGAGGGAGGACTCCCGTGGATGAGAACGAACTGACAGCGGCGAGATTCTGGAAGGGGCGGCGTGTCTTCGTAACCGGACACACCGGCTTCAAGGGAAGCTGGCTCACCCGGTGGCTGACGATGCTGGGCGCAAGCGTCAGCGGTTATGCCTGGGACCGGGATGAGTATAAGCTCTTCCCGCTGATCGGAGCTGCGCCTGAGGTCCATACGGTCTGGGGGGATGTTCGGAACCGGCAGCGCCTGGATGCAGCGCTGCGGGAAGCGGCCCCGGAGGTGGTATTCCATCTGGCTGCCCAGCCGCTGGTCCGCACCTCTTACCAGTTCCCGGCCGATACCTTCGAGGTGAATGTGATGGGAACAGTGAATCTGCTGGAGGCGGTCGCAAGCTCGGTTGATTCCGGGATCCCTGTCAAAGCAGTCGTTAACGTTACGACGGATAAGTGCTATGACAACCGTGAATGGATCTGGGGTTACCGCGAGACCGATCCGCTGGGCGGCTATGACCCTTACTCTTCCAGCAAGGCGTGTTCCGAGCTGGTGACGCAGGCTTATCGCAACAGCTACTTCCAACCGGCGCGTTATGCCGAGCATGGCGTGGCTGTCGCTACCGCCAGGGCGGGGAATGTCATCGGGGGCGGCGATGATTCCCAGGACCGGCTGGTGCCGGACTGCCTGCGGTCATTCGCCGCTGGCTTGAGGCCGCTGTTGCGCAGCCCGGCGGCGACGCGACCCTGGCAGCATGTGCTTGAGCCGCTTAGCGGCTATTTGCTGCTGGCTGAGAAGCTGGTGCAGGAGGGGGCGGAGTATGCTGCCGCCTGGAATTTCGGCCCTGAGGAGCAGAGCGTTCACAGTGTCGAGAAGGTGGCCGTCCGGCTCGCAGCGCTCTGGGGAGAGGGAGCGGGTATTGATATCGCCGGTATCTCCGGGCTGCATGAGGCTGGTGAACTGCAGCTTGACAGCACCAAGGCCCGCCGCCTGCTGGGCTGGCGCTCCCGCTGGAGTGTTGAGCAGGCTCTGCAGAAGACGGTGGAATGGCAGAGAGCGCTGGATGCAGGGCAGGATATGCGGAACATCAGCGAGCAGCAGATTCGCGAATATATGACACAGAACCTATAGGAGGGCACTAATGATTACTATCAGTCTATGTATGATTGTGCGCGATGAAGAGAACGGCCTGGGCCGGTGCCTGGATGGTGTGAAGGATATTGCGGACGAAATCGTCATTGTCGACACAGGCTCCACGGACCGGACTAAGGAGATTGCTGCGGAATATGGTGCAGTGATTTATGATTTTGAATGGATTGACGATTTCGCGGCAGCACGCAACGAAGCCTTCAGCAAGGCGACTAAGGAATATATTCTGTGGCTGGATGCAGATGATACCATTGAGGAAATTGACCGGGTGCGCTTCAAAAAGCTGAAGGAGACATTATCTCCTCAGTACCAGTCTGTGACTATGCCCTACAATCTGGCCTTCGACAGCGAGGGCAAAGTAACCTCAAGCCTGAGACGCAACCGGCTGGTCCGCCGGGACTGCGGCTTCCAGTGGATCGGACCGGTGCATGAGTATTTGGCGGTTGCCGGCAATACCATAGATAGCGATGTCTGTATTACTCATAAGAAGGATAAGGTTCATACGGACCGCAACCTGCGAATCTACCGCGGGCGTCTGGCCAAGGGCGAGGAGTTCTCGCCGCGTGATCTCTACTACTTCGCGAACGAGCTCCGAGATCATGCGATCCATGAAGAAGCGCTGGAATATTACGAGAAGTTCCTGCAGACCGGCCAGGGCTGGGTTGAGGATAACTATCAGGCCTGCCTGAAGATGGCGGAATGCCACGGGCATCTGAACAACAAGTCCGGGAAAATGAGCGCGTTGTATCGTACCCTGAACTATGATATCCCCCGTTCCGAATTCTGCTGCCGCCTGGGAAGTGAATTCGTAGAAGCTGGAGAGTTCGGGCGGGCGATCTACTGGTTCGAACAGGCGATTACGCTGCCGCGAAGATCTACCCTGGGACTTCAGGATATGACCTCTACCACCTGGGTGCCACATCTGCAATTGTGCGTATGCTATGACCGCCTGGGTCAATACATGAAGGCTAATTATCATAATGAGACAGCACTATTCTATTATCCTACACACCCAAGTATGCTGCATAACCGGAAATATTATAAAGAACTCCTGGGTGATTCCTTCAGCGAATTATTTAAAGTCTCTTAAGCAGGTAATCTGCTGCTTCCAAGGCAGCATAATAGACAGGCAACGTTCTCCGGAGCGGGCCTGTCTATTTATTTTGCGGGACGATAATTAGATAAATAGGTATTTTTACACATTTATTGCGAGGCACATGAATACCATTAAAGTAAATAAGTCCACCTAAAATAAAGGAGTGAGGTTATGGTACGCCATTACACCCAACTGGAAATCATTAATTTATCGAAATTGCCTCCGACCACAGTGAAGAGATGGCTGGAATATTTCTCTTACTTCGTACCGGGGACCCGGCAAGGAGATCAGACACTCTATCCCTATGAAACTTTGAAACTGCTAAAAAGGATCAGTGAGCTGCGCATGGAACGCTACCATCTAAGCACCATTGTGCGCCTGCTGATCGAGGAGGGATTCCCGATGTACAGCAAAAGTGAACAAGAGCTTCCCGTACCAGAGCGAACGGAAAACCGTATGACCGAGGCCCCGGAGCCGGACAGACAGCAGCAGCTTGTGGCCTCGCTCTCCTCCCTGGCCAATGAGCTGATCCGGATTGCGGATCATCTCAATCACTGGAAGGTGCAATAGGCTGCACAAACTTGGGAGAATTCTGCGAGCGGCTCCTTTCATGATCAGGGCTTGTCCATTTCTAGCCGCGAGAAAGAATGACGGTTGCCCGCTATTCTTCATCTTCCTCAATTTCAGTAGTTAGTTCTTCTTCCAGCAATCGCTCCGACAAGGCACCAGAGTCACTCAGCAAACGCAGAATCCGGTCCATCTTGCTGAGACTAAGCCACTGGCCCTTGGTAATCTCTTCGAGCAATCTGGCGGTTGTATTATTCAACTGGATCATGTTGACAAAGTTCATATTTCCGGGATTAGACAGCACGAAGGCCTGCATCGCTTCTGCTTCTGCGTTGATAATGTGAGACAAAGACATCTCGTTGATTGCGATAGAGGTGAGCAGGAGAGAGATGCTTTCCTCCCGCGTAAGCGAGATATCGGGAGTTATATTGGGGATGTGGGGCATTGACATGCAGATCTCCTCCAAAACGTGAAAGGTTGCTTTGCGCTTAATTATCTAGTCATAGCTATGTATACTTCAGGCACAGATTGTCCTATTCCTGTTATTCTCTGAAATCCGCCAAATCCGATATACCTGGGACAAATGGTGATAGGGACAAGTCAAAAGCACATATATATAACAGTAACTAATCAAAGCAGGCAGCGGGGGGGATGAAGCGATGCTACAGCGGGAACGGTTGATCAAAGCGATTATTCTGGCTGCGGCGCTGGAGGAAGAAGCGGTCTCGGCTCTGATTGCAGTTGAAATCCGCAAGCTGGAATATATGTATGATGATGAATACGGCTGGGAAGAAGAATTAGAGATGGGGGGGCTTGACGCCCTGCAGGAGGCGGTGGCCAGAATCATCACGGCCCTGGCCCAGCATCAGGCCATGATCTGCCGGACGCTGGAAACCAGCAGACGGCTGGTGCGAGAGGTAAATGGGTATGAAGGCTGAAGCCCGGAAATCGGAGGATGAGCTATTGGTAGAGGCGATTCATAAAACAATGGGACAGATGGAGCAGCTGAAGCAGGCCTGTCTGCGGCTCTCGGTCAATGCGGATGACGAGCTGGCGCTGTTCATGCGCGAGACAGAACGGCTGCTTGAACGAGCTCAGTCCACAGGCCGGGAGGCTGAGAGGCAAGAACCGGAGCATAGGGAGCAGGTATCCACCGTTATCAAGCAGACAATCCGTCCTGCGGATGCCTATGTATCCGGGGGCAAGTATCTCTATAATACGGGTAAGTCCGTCCGGTTCATCCAGCGGCGCTCCGCGCAGGCCACGCGCAAGCGGACGTCCCACAAGAAGCGAGGACGGACAGTAGGAGTGCGCGCAGCCAGCGAACGCAAGCGGCAGCAGCGGCAACAGCTGAAGCCTGCTATTCAGCCGCAGCAGCCAAAGAGGGTAGTGGAGCCGCAGCAGCCGAAGAAGGCAGCGGAGTGGCAGCAGCCGAAGAAGGCAGCGGAGTGGCAGCAGCCGAAGAAAGCGTCGGAGCGGCAGCAGCCGAAGAAGACGGCGGAACGGCAGCAGCCGAAGAAGCCGGTGGAACGGCAGCAGCCGAAGAGTACGCAATCTATGAATAGCCAGCCGTCCGTTGACTATCAGGGGATCAGAATCTCGTCCAACCTGAAGTACTCCCTATAAGGTGCTTTTTATTCTACGATCAACATCAGCCCTCGCCGGGCAGCTGCCATACTCCCGCTTCGGGATCATAGGCATTCACCACTCTGGCGGGATTGCCCGCCGCGATGCAGTAATCCGGCAAATCCCGGGTTACCACACTGTTAGGTGTAACCCGGCAGCCCTTGCCAATCGTTATGTTACCCACAACGACGCAGTGGGCACCAAGCTCGCTGCCTGCACCGATCCTCACCTGATGGCTGGCAGTGGTGATCCACTGGTCGCGGATGGGAATGCCGATCTGGCGGTACTGATGGTTAGTGTCGGCAATATAGACATCCGGCCCGACAATTACATTATCTTCCAGAGTCACGCTGTTCGCAGCGGTAATGATCAGATTGCGGCTGCAGCTGCAGCCGTCTCCAATCGAGATGGCCGGCGGTTCTTCCTTACCGGGATGAACTACCGTGAACCAGCTATTCTCCTGAATAAGCACATTGCGGCCGATAGCGACTTTCTCCGGACAGTTGATATCGGTCTTAAGCACGATCAGACTGCCGGGTCCGAAGGTGCTGAAGCGTTGTTGAAATTCCGGGCTGATACCTTCCATACTCTGACGCCTCCTTATAATGGACCGGACAAGCCTGCTGCTTCGGCCTGCCCGGCGGCTATATTGCCTCATATATTTAGATGCTTGACCTGAATCTTGTGCAGCCGTTCATGCAGCTCCGGATAATAGGATTCATCCTGGTAAGCTGCGACAAAAATTTGCGGGAAATCTTCGGGCTGCAGCTGCTGAAGATTCTTCTCCAGCATGTAGTTGTACCACCAGAGCAAGAAGGTATGGGCGATTTGCTTCTTCTCGGCTGCCAATACGGCTGCATCTAATCCGTTGTCCAGGAAGTAATGAAGAATTCCCAGGTACGATTGAATGAAGGTCTGTGCGAAGCTGTAACCTCCTGCAATCTTGTCGCTGCTGGTCAGCAGCTTGCGGTGATACACACAATAATCTGGAGTAATCTCTAGAATAGAGAGCTCCAGATAGACCTGGATAAGATTCGAATCGATGAAAAGCTCAGGCGTGGCAATCTGTTCGAATTCCTTCCTGCGCATAATGATTCCTGACAGAAATGTACTATAGATCGAGACCTGTTCAACATACTTGCTGATCCCCGAGCTCCGGTTCATCACTCCGGTGTTACTAAGGATATCTAGGAAGAGCAGGCCACAGTTCCGGTTCTGTTCGATCAGGTTATACAAGGCTGCGACCGAGCCGGGGAGCCAGTAATCATCGCCGCTGTGAAGCTTGATGAATTCGCCCTTGGCATAGCCTGCACATTTCAGGGTATTGCGGTCAGTTCCTTCATTAAGTTCATTGCGGTAGTAGTGAAGGTTAGGATAGCTGGCCTGATACTTCCGCACCAGCTCTTCCGTGTGATCTGTAGAGCCATCATCTGATACGATGACTTCGAAATCTTTCTGTCTGGCATTCTGACTGTAAATACTCTTCAGGCAAAGATCGAGCTCTTGTTCGCAGTTATAGGCAGGGATACAAATACTTATAAGCGGTTGCGGAACAGTCTCTATTGCATGACGCTCAGCTTCCTCCCTGGGCGATCCGTTAGTCTTCAGCCACTTCCTGGAGTCGGGATCAAATTGCTTGATTACTCTGGCAGGTGTACCCGCAGCTACGCAGTAGTCAGGAATTACCGTGCCGGATACAACGACTGACCCCGCGCCTATGACACAGCCCTTACCGATGGATACCTGACCGGCAATGATAGTGTTCGCTCCAATCCAGCTTCCGGAGCCAATGGTCACAGTATGACTCCAGGAGCTTACCCCTTGCTTCATGACGGGGAGATGAATATTCTCATAAGCAGGATTGTGATCGGATATATGCACATTAGGTGATATGGCGACCTGGGCGCCAATAATTAACCGGTGGACTGCCGACAGGCTGCACCGGCGTCCGATCTCGCTTCCGGCACCAATCTGGATGCGCGGTTCGCTGACAATATTATTATAGGGGAGCGAAAGAGAGCAATCTGCCTGCAGCTTGACTTCATTGCCCAGAGCAATTCCGGCCGTACCTGACAATTCGCAGGATGGATGAATGCTGCAGCCGCTGCCGAGCCGGTGGAACCGGTGCTGGCCGTGATGTTTGCCATAGCCGTAATATTCAAGGAAAATGTGCCGGGCCTTCTCCATAGCAGTGGTTCGGTCCGGGATACCGCAGTTATGCAGACACCAGGGCAGAAGCTGCTTGGGAACACCTACTTCATAGCCGCTGCTGATGAATTCCTGACTGTGTGAAGCGTCATAGAAGTGTGAGCCGGTGAATAAATCCTTGCGCCATGGAAGGTCGTACTGTGTTGCTATCAGCAGTCCGCTGAGCGTCTCCACCGCTTCATATTCATCCGCTGGCTGCATCAATTCAAGAGGCTGAAGTGCGCCTGTATGGCTATCAATCACTTTACCGAACTTCTGTGATGCGTCCTGCCATATACCGGAAGACGGTAGCGTCTTAGCGCCGACGGTTCCTAACATGCCGAGTGACGGATAACGGGAGAACAGCCGGACGATGTCTTCAAGAAATTGGGGATTCAGAATATGGACATCCTGATGAATATACACCTTATACTTGGCATCTGACTGGCGCATGGCCTGATCGTACCCCGCTGCCAGGCCGGAGGCATTCCTGACGATTTGCAGATCTATGGTGAATCCATCCGGTTTGAGTAATTGCTTAAGATTTTTCTGGCTGCGTTCCGCTAATTCCTCATTATTCACACACATGATAAAACAAATTTTACGTTCATCCATGTCGCTGACATCCTCTCCTTTGTCCTCAGTACCTGGCATCCCTGTCATTTACCGGACTTCATGGACCCGAAGTTTACGCCTTAAGATCTCTGCCTGTTCATAGTCTATATATATTCGGTTAATGGTCAAAGATCATTTTTTTTGGCAATAGCCGTAATTACGGAGCTGATCCGATGTGCCGCCCGGCTTCGGTCATGGTATACCGGCACAGGCAGAACTGCGGATTCAATTGCAATAATGCATGTTGCCGGGATACCCATGGGTCCAGAAAATTTGTGGCTTGTACCGAATCGGCAGTGCGCTCCCAATCCTTTCGGTTCAGAACAACAGGGAGAGTAGGGGACGAGGAGGACGCTGTAAGCCTGACAAATTCAGATAGTCCCTTCAGATGTTCAGGCTGTGGAGTGCTGCGGATGAACACGGGCTGAATCAGGATGATCGCATAGTCAGGATGAGTATGCAGCACGTTCAGAAAAGGAAGAAGAGAGTTAGGCATGAAGGAGTCTCCCGGCTCATGCAGCATAATGAATTTCCCGCGCCCCCTATCCGCAGCCTGACTTGCAAGAGAACCTCCTGCTGCAAGATCTGGGTCGCTGTGATACCGGAAGCTGCGGTACAGTTGCCCATAGTGGTGCCCCACCTCTGCGGTCTCCTCGGACGAAGCGTCGTCCAGAACGCAGACCTCGATTAATCCATCATCATCCACCTGTGCATAAATTGACTCCAGACAGCGTCTTAGCTCTATAGCCTGATTACGTACGGGTATGCAAATGGATAGCAGAGGTTCCCTGCTTCTGTGGTCCAATACCCTACGAGCCTCCGCCTCGCTATCTACCCTGATCCACTCTCCGCTAGACGGCTCATAGATGCGGCGGAATTCAGCAGGGTTGCCGGCAACAACACAGTAATCCGGCACATCCCGAAGAACTACGCTGCCTGCACCGACTACACAGCCTTTGCCAATCTTCACAGGGCCCAGAATAGAGGAGTGCGCTCCGATCCATGAGCCTTCACCGATTATTAACGTGTCAGAAGGGTTACCTCCCTTCTCCCAATCTCGCCTGGCGTCATTAATATACACATGCGGACCTGTGATCACATCGGCCTTCAATTCTACTCTACCTGTTGCCGTGATCGTCAGGAACCGGCTGCATTCACAACGGTCCCCGATCACGATACGGGGTGAGCCATTCTTGGCGGGAGAGGGGATATCCCAACGGTAACCCTCACGCACCAGCACATTAGTACCGATTGCCGTCTGTTCCGGTAACGATAACACACCGTCCGAGGCAATCCTGCAGCCTGTGCCGTAACGATATAAACGATAGTAGAGCGAGGGGGGAATCGTATGCATATGCTCCTCCTTCAATCGGGGTGACAAGATCATTGCAGGGGTGTCTGTACTAGCTTATGAACCGGAATGGAATTCATGCAGGCAAATCCGGCCGAATGATCCGTCAGGGCCGGCATATACATATATGAGAAATCCGGTAAGTCCGGATATTCAGAATCTGCAAGAAGGAGGAGAAGACTTGCCGACGATCAGCTTGTGTATGATTGTACGCAATGAAGAGAAGAGCTTGGGACGATGCCTGTCATCGGTCGCGGATATTATGGATGAGATCGTCATCGTGGACACCGGCTCAACAGACCGTACCAAAGAGATTGCGGCCGTATATGGCGCCACAATCTATGATTTTGAGTGGATCGATGATTTCGCAGCCGCCCGCAATTATGCATTCGCCCAAGCGGCCTGTGAGTATATCATGTGGCTGGATGCAGATGATGTCATTGAGGAGATCGACCGGGAGCGGTTCAAGACTCTGAAGGCTACAATGACTTCCGAATATCATGCGGTATCCATGTCTTATATTCTCATAACGGATGAACATGGGAAATCGCTCTACAGCTTCAGACGCAACCGTCTGATCAGACGCGATTGCGGGTTCAGGTGGACCGGGGCTGTTCATGAATATATTGAAGTCACCCCGCCTGTGCTTGAGAGCGACGTATGCGTTACGCATAAGAAAGACAAGGAATATACGCAGCGTAACCTTGATATCTTCCGCAAAATGATAGCCAAGGGCAAGCCGTTTACCGCCAGAGACCGGATCTATTACTCTAATGAGCTATACGATCATGGCTACTACCATGAGGCGCTGGAGAACTATGAGCGCTTCTTGTCAGAAGGTGAAGGCTGGGTCGAGGATAATATTCAGGCATGCTTGAGGTTGGCAGACAGCCATGCGGCGCTGGGGCAAAAACAGGAGCAACTGCTATCCATGTGCCGTACTTTCGACTATGATCTCCCGCGTCCGGAAACCTGCTGTAAGATAGGCTTTTATTTCATGGAATTACAACAATATGAACAGGCGGTGTACTGGTTCAAGATGGCAGCGTCCCTCCCTAAGGTCAGTGAACCGGGAACGGAGGCTTATTCCGCCGGTACATGGCTCCCGAATCTGCAGCTCTGTGTCTGCTACGATAAACTGGGAGACCACCAATACGCTGACTATCGCAATGAGGTTTCTTTCGCACACTATCCGTCAAATCCCAGTGCGATATACAACCGCGATTATTATACGAACCTGCTCGGAGGCAAGCATGTAGAGTTTAATTGCCCTGTACCAGAAGAACAAAAGGAGTTGGTCCAGTGAAGACGAGCATTATCATTCTCACCCTTAATCAGTTGTCTTTAACAGTTCAATGTCTGGAGAGCATCAAGCGAAATACTCCCGAAGAACATGAGATTATTATTGTTGACAATGGCTCAAGTGACGAAACCGTGCCATTCCTGAAGAGTCATTATCCTGAGCTGAAGCTGATTGAGAACAAGGAGAACCTGGGATTTGCCAAAGGCTGCAATCAAGGGGGAGAAGCGTCGGAAGGCGAAGCAGTTCTGTTCATTAACAATGATACTGTTGTTCCCCCAGGGTGGCTGGCTCCCATGCTCCATGCATTGAACAGTGACAGTGCGGTCGGCATGTCAGGACCTGTTACGAATTATATCAGCGGACATCAGCGTATTCCGGTGACTTACAGTGAACTTAAGGATATGGAGACATTCGCGGCAGGGTACTGTGAAGCAAAGCGTGGGCAGGTACAGGAGGTCCGCC
This sequence comes from Paenibacillus sp. FSL P2-0136, assembly GCF_037975325.1. Classification (NCBI taxonomy): domain Bacteria; kingdom Bacillati; phylum Bacillota; class Bacilli; order Caryophanales; family Paenibacillaceae; genus Paenibacillus; species Paenibacillus sp. FSL P2-0136. The sequence goes on along the minus strand of NZ_CP150244.1, from coordinate 5,014,004 downwards.
GCCTGATCGGCTTCTGTCTGTTGGTCAAGCGCAGTGTTCTGGATGAGATTGGCTGGTTCGATGAACGATACGGTCTGGGGAATTACGAGGATGACGACCTGTGCCTGCGGGCGATCCAGCATGGCTATAAGCTCCTGATTGCGGAGGATTCATTCATCCACCATATCGGCCATGCCAGTATGGGGCAGACCCCTTCCTTCGATCTCCAAACGCTTTTGCAGCAGAACAAGAAGAAGGCTTTTCAGAAATGGGGTGCGGATATTCACAGCCTGATCTATAGTCCACCCGTGCGCGTATGCGTGGGAATTATTGCATCCGGCAATGAAGCCGCACTGGAAGAGACACTCGCTTCGTTTGCAGAGGTAACAGAACAAATAATTGTCGTGGACCCTTCCGGCAATGAACGCATCGCGCAAACCGCCGCCCGCTATACACGGCAGGTCTACACTGTGAAGGGGGAGCTGGACATGCGGATGTTGCGGGAATGGATTGTCCATATGGCAACGGAGCCTTACATTCTCTGGCTGCAGGAGGGTGATGTGCTCACTGTAGATGAGCGCCGGAGATTCATTGGTCTTAAGCTGTCCCTCTTTCACCAATATCAAGTGGTCTCCCTCCGCTGTGCGGAAGGTGCCCGGTATATGATCAGACAGGATAGCGGCAAGCTCTATCCAGAGGATATTGAGCAGCCAAGGCAGAGTCCATTCTTCGGTATCGTCAGCCATGCTACCATCAGCACCCGGTTAACTGCTGCAGACCGAGAGACTGCCGCGTCCAGGCAATAGAAATATAAGAAGGTGAAGAATATTTTAACAGGAGGGCAATCATGGAACAGGATCTGGTAACGGTTGCTATATTAGCTAAGGACAAGGCGCATGTACTGCCGCTCTATCTGGAACTTATAGAGCGGCAGACGTATCCTGCCTCAAGGATCAAACTGTACATTCGGACCAACAACAACAATGACCGGACTGAAGAGATCCTTAGAGAATGGGTCGAACGGGTGGGCGAGAGATACCATGAGGTGCATTTGGATACCAGTGATGTGGAAGAGCCTGTACAGGACTATGCTCCGCATGAATGGACTTATGAACGCTTAAGAGTAATCGGCAGGCTGCGCCAAGAGTCAATTGAATGGGCTAAATCGAGAAATACCCATTATTTTGTAGCAGATTGCGATAATTTCATTGCCCCGGATACGCTGGAGAGCCTGCTCTCTACGAATCTGCCGGTGGTCGGGCCACTGCTTACTGTGGCTGAGGCTCCGTTAAGTCTATATTCCAACTATCATAATATGGTGGATGAAGATGGTTACTTCAAGAGCAACGACTTGTATTTCTATTACTTATATCAGAGCGTGAAAGGTCTTGTGCAGGTTGACGTCATCCATTGCACCTATGTGATGCGCCGTGACATTCTGGAGCATGTCCGGTACGGTGACGGCACCAACCGCTACGAATATGTCATTATGAGCGACGGTTTGAGAAAGGCGGGAATTCCTCAATACCTGGATAACCGCAAAAAGTACGGAATGCTGACCTTTTGGGATACAGAAGAGCAGTTCAGCGCAGTCAATCTGACTGCAGACGACTTCCAGTAGGGGAAGGAGGAATGAACCATGAAGCTAGTGCTTCTATCCGGTGGTTCCGGCACACGCTTATGGCCGCTCTCCAGCAGTATCCGGAGCAAGCAGTTCCTTCAGGTGCTGCCTGCTCCGGGAGGCGGGCGCGAGTCCATGCTTCAGCGGATCTGGCGGCAGTTGTCGGCTGCAGGCCTCGGCCATGAAGTCTATATTGCAACGTCAAGCGGACAAGAGACATTGATCCGCAAGCAACTTCGCACAGCTCCGAAGGTCATTATTGAACCGCGGCGCAGGGATACCTTTCCTGCAGTCAGTCTTGCCTCAGCCTATCTATACTCGGTGGAGAAGATATCACCCGAGGAGACGGTTATTGTGCTGCCGGTAGATGCTTACGTGAGCGACGAATTCTTCTTCAAGCTGACAGAACTGGATGAGGCGCTGCGCCACTCCGGTGCGGAAATTGCTTTGCTTGGTGCGAGGCCAGAAGGCCCGTCAGGGAAATATGGTTACATTGTTCCAGCCCTATCCGCTGTCTCTTCAGCAGGGAAGCAGGAGAATCCGGCCTATGTGCATGTCGATTGCTTCGTGGAGAAGCCAGACAGGCAGGCGGCAGAGGCACTGCTAGAGCAGCAGGCGATGTGGAATTGCGGCATCTTCGCTTTTCGGTTATGCGATCAGCTCAACCGGCTGGAAGCAGCAGGCTTCCCAAGGGATTATGCAGAGCTGCAGAGGCAATACCACCGCCTTCCCAAGAGCAGCTTCGATGTTGAGGTGTTGGAAGGCAACAACCGTCTGATCTGTGTGCCCTATCACGACGGATGGAAGGACTTGGGGACCTGGAACACGCTCTCTGAAGAATTGGCCTCCTCCGTTCTGGGATGGGGCCACATCAGTGCGGACTCCTTGAATTGCCAGATTGTCAACGAGCTGGATATTCCGGTCATACTTGTCGGGCTGGATGATGTGATCGTAGCGGCGGGTCCCGGGGGCATTCTGGTTGCCCGTAAAGATGCAGCAGATCATCTGAAGCATTTGCTTCCAGCATCGGACCAGGAAAAACGGAAGGAATACATTCCCGGCGATTGATGCCGGTAACGCCCAAGGATTTCATATTTAGATTGTCCGACTTTATCCGACAATGTTCTATGCGGGCAGAAACCGTCATAAGGTTAAGAGGTGATGTCAATCAATGTGTATCACCTGACCGGATTCGTCCGCATAGTCCGGTAAATCCATTATGGAAGGAGGCAGTCCCGTTATGGCAGAACACAGCGAGGGCGACCGTCCCACTAATCTCCCTGTGCATGATCGTCAAGGATGAAGAGCCCTGGATTGCACGCTGTCTGTCAAGCGTACGCGCAGGGGTAGATGAGATCATTATTGTGGATACGGGCTCCCGTGACAGGACGATGGACATTGCCCGCGGCTTCGGCGCAACCATTCTTCAATTTCCCTGGAAGGAGAGCTTCGGGGAAGCCCGCAATTATAGCCTCATTCATGCAACAGGGGAATGGATACTATGGATGGATGCCGACGAAGAGCTCGCTGTGAATGATGCGCTGAAGCTTCGAATGGTGAGCACTCTTCAGGAACACAAACTGGCCTCTGTGGAAACGATCCATTTCAATGGTCTGTTCCGGCCTCAGGCGGATGAAGCTTACCGGCTGGCTCAGTGCCGCTTGTTCCGTAACGGAGAGGGGGTTCATTTCACTGGAGGCATTCATGAACAATTGAGCTGGCCCGACACCTATACCCGGGAGGATACCAGCACTCCGTTCCAGCTTCCAGTCCGGCTATTTCATTATGGATATCTCCAGTCCGTGACTACTCTTAAATCGAAACATGAACGCAATTTGAAGCTGCTGCAGGAAGCTGTAACAGACAATCCGAACCCCGATCCGTGGAGTCTTTATCATATAGCAAGTGAGTATCAGCGGGTGGGGAAGTATGCACTTGCCTTCGAGCAGGTTAATCAGGCCATTGCCGCTTCGCTGGGGCAGAGAAGATTGCCGCCCTCGCTTTTTTACAAGCTCAAGTATGGCTGTCTGTTGGCGAGGGGCAGCTTCAGGGAAGGCTGGCCCGGCATTGACAAGGCCATCAGTCTCTACCCGGATTATGTGGACCTGCATCTGTATAAGGGCTGCATTCTTATGCATACCGACCAGGTAGAGGCTGCGATCTCCGCTTTCGAGCATTGTCTGACGCTTGGAGAGAATGCTCTTCATTATATGGTTCTCAAGGGTGCGGGAACCTTTTACCCCTGTTATTATATCGGGAACTGTTATGAGCTAAGGGGTATGTCTGGTGAATCCAGAGTCTGGTACCGCAGAGCGCTGGAGTACTCCCCCTCATTCAAGGAAGCGGCGGAGAAGCTAGCTCATCTGGAAGATGATCTGCAAGCGGTGGAAGAGGTTCCTTCGGGTGTGCGCAGCTTCTCTGTACCTTCTCATCGGAAAAATTCCCTTCGTTGTAATACGACTCCTGCTAATGCCTGGTCAGTAATCGTAATGCTCTGCAAGGGAGATGGTCCGTTCTCTGCTCTGCGGGAATGGGCAGCCAAGTGGCAGCCGTTCGCCGATCAATGGATCGTGCTCGACGGTGGAATAGGCGCAGACGCTGATAAGCTTGCCAGTGTACTGAATGCACATGTTCTTCCTCTCCCCTCCGAGGAAGAACAGTCACAGCTATGGGGAAGATTGGAAGGGCTCCTTACCTCTTCCCACGTACTATGGCTGAATCCCTACGAAGAAGTGAGGGAAGAGGAGAGGGAAGCACTATCTGCAATGAAGACTTCACAAGCCAGTCCGTATTCCATGTTCTCTCTTAATCTATGCTTGCAGGCTGGTGAAGTAGAACAGGAACACTGGGTGGTAGAGAGGAATCGTCTTGCGGTACGGGAGGCTGTTCTTGGCTGCAATCCGGTCATTGGAGAGCTTATAGCATTACCTGGAGATGTCAGCCGGAGTAGTACTATTATACTTAAGAACAGACAGCCTTCAAGAAGGAACGGATATTTAAACCAAGAAATTTGAAAGGGGATTACAGATTATGCCTATAGGAGTTACAGGACCAACAGGACCAACAGGGACTACGGGGAAAGATGGTAAGGGTGGAATAAATGGAGGCCCTGGTTCAAAAGGTAGCGATGGAAGCACCGGAGTAACTGGAGTGACGGGTCATACCGGAGCAACGGGAGCAGGGAACACGGGGATGACCGGAGCAACGGGGGCAGGAAATACGGGATTAACGGGGATGACCGGAGCGACGGGGGCAGGAAATACGGGATTAACGGGGATGACCGGAGCGACGGGGGCAGGAAATACGGGATTAACGGGGATGACCGGAGCAACAGGAGCAGGGAACACGGGAATGACCGGAGCAACAGGAGCAGGGAACACGGGAATGACCGGAGCAACGGGAGCAGGGAACACGGGAATGACCGGAGCAACGGGAGCAGGGAACACGGGAATGACTGGAGCAACGGGAGCAGGGAACACGGGAATGACTGGAGCAACGGGAGCAGGAAACACGGGATTAACGGGATTAACCGGTTTTACTGGAGTTACGGGATTAACCGGGTTAACTGGAGTTACAGGACAAACGGGGATGACCGGGATTACAGGTTCAATCACTTCTATTTTTGGAACATATGTAGTTAATGGGTACACTGTTGCGAGTACCGCTAATACTCCCATTGGATTTTTTAATGCGTTAGTAACTGATCCTGCAGAATCAATCGGGTTACAGGGCGGCGATACTTTTGCATTGCCTGGAGGGCATATGTATCATGTCTCAATTCAAGCTTCTGTTCAATATACGAGTACTGTGTCACCTGGCATTGCGATTTCATTGGATGGCAGTATTGATTCATTTCATGTATTTTATTCAGGAGCTGAGGTTCCAGGAAGTAACAGACCCGTTACTCCGGTGTCTGCGGTGGTAATTATAGATGCTTTAGACGGACCTAAAAATATGCAGGTAGTACTCGTTGAAGCTGGTACAAGAATATCAACGGATATTATTAATTCTCCGAATGGTTTTGTAGCTGCTTCTGTGACTATTTTGGCCTTAATGTAATTGCGGAATGTACTTTCCTCTCAAGTAAATAAAATTTGAAACGGATACCATCCTTATCTAAGGGTGTGTACCCGTTTCTTACTATCTTGGGAGTTAGAAATAAGGTTAAGAGTATTTTATTATATCATTGGAAATTCATGACAGCGAGGAGTTGACAACTAATGGCTACAGGACCAACCGGAGTAACAGGACCAACCGGACCAACAGGCACCACAGGGCCTCTTGGCAGGAGCGGAAGTCAAGGTACAAGAGGTAGCGTTGGATCGACAGGCTTCACAGGGCAAACCGGTCGTACTGGACTCACAGGAGAGACTGGAGCGACAGGTCTTACGGGTGAGACTGGTTCAACAGGTCTTACAGGTGAGACCGGGGCGACGGGGCTGACGGGAGAGACTGGAGCGACGGGGCTGACGGGAGAGACCGGTGCGACAGGGCTGACTGGCGAGACCGGTGCGACAGGACTGACGGGAGAGACCGGAGCGACAGGACTGACGGGAGAGACCGGAGCGACAGGACTCACGGGAGAGACCGGAGCGACAGGACTCACGGGAGAGACCGGAGCAACGGGGCTGACGGGAGAGACCGGAGCGACAGGGCTGACGGGAGAGACCGGAGCAACGGGGCTCACGGGAGAGACTGGAGCAACGGGGCTGACGGGAGAAACGGGAGCAACGGGGCTGACTGGTGAGACTGGAGCGACGGGACTTACGGGAGAGACTGGAGCGACGGGGCTGACTGGTGAGACCGGAGCGACGGGGCTGACGGGAGAAACCGGAGCAACGGGTCTTACGGGAGAGACCGGGGCGACAGGGCTCACAGGTGAAACGGGTGCAACGGGGCTGACGGGAGAGACTGGAGCGACAGGGCTGACCGGAGAGACTGGAGCGACGGGGCTGACTGGCGAGACCGGAGCAACGGGGCTTACGGGAGAGACCGGAGCAACGGGGCTCACGGGAGAGACTGGTGCAACGGGGCTGACTGGCGAGACTGGAGCGACGGGGCTCACGGGAGAGACTGGAGCAACGGGGCTTACGGGAGAAACGGGAGCAACGGGGCTGACTGGTGAGACTGGAGCGACAGGGCTAACTGGTGAGACTGGTGCGACGGGGCTTACGGGAGAAACGGGAGCAACAGGGCTTACGGGAGAAACGGGAGCAACAGGGCTCACGGGCGAGACCGGAGCAACGGGGCTGACTGGCGAGACTGGTGCAACAGGGCTCACAGGAGAAACGGGAGCGACAGGACTCACGGGAGAGACCGGAGCAACGGGGCTGACGGGAGAGACCGGGGCGACAGGGCTGACTGGTGAGACTGGTGCGACAGGGCTGACGGGAGAGACCGGAGCAACGGGGCTTACAGGTGAGACTGGAGCGACTGGGCTCACGGGTGAGACTGGAGCGACGGGGCTTACCGGAGAAACGGGAGCGACAGGGCTCACAGGAGAGACTGGGGCGACAGGGCTGACGGGAGAGACCGGAGCGACGGGGCTGACTGGCGAGACTGGTGCGACAGGGCTGACGGGAGAGACCGGAGCAACGGGGCTTACAGGTGAGACTGGAGCGACGGGGCTGACCGGAGAAACGGGAGCGACGGGGCTCACGGGTGAGACTGGAGCGACGGGGCTGACCGGAGAAACGGGAGCGACGGGGCTCACGGGTGAGACTGGAGCAACGGGGCTCACGGGAGAGACTGGAGCAACAGGGCTGACAGGAGAAACGGGAGCGACGGGGCTCACGGGCGAGACCGGAGCAACGGGGCTGACTGGCGAGACTGGTGCAACAGGGCTCACAGGAGAAACGGGAGCGACAGGACTCACGGGAGAGACTGGAGCAACGGGGCTGACGGGAGAGACCGGAGCGACGGGGCTGACGGGAGAGACTGGAGCAACAGGGCTCACGGGTGAGACTGGAGCAACCGGGCTCACGGGAGAGACTGGAGCAACAGGGCTGACCGGAGAAACGGGAGCGACGGGGCTTACGGGTGAGACTGGAGCAACGGGGCTTACGGGAGAAACGGGAGCGACAGGGCTGACTGGAGAGACCGGAGCGACAGGGCTAACTGGTGAGACTGGTGCGACGGGGCTTACGGGAGAAACGGGAGCGACAGGACTCACGGGCGAGACTGGAGCAACGGGGCTGACGGGAGAGACCGGGGCGACAGGGCTGACTGGTGAGACTGGTGCGACAGGGCTCACGGGTGAGACTGGTGCGACGGGGCTTACCGGAGAAACGGGAGCGACAGGGCTCACAGGAGAGACTGGTGCGACGGGGCTTACGGGTGAGACTGGAGCAACGGGGCTTACGGGAGAAACGGGAGCAACAGGGCTGACGGGAGAGACCGGGGCGACAGGGCTGACCGGAGAGACTGGTGCAACAGGGCTCACAGGAGAGACCGGAGCAACGGGGCTTACAGGTGAGACTGGAGCGACGGGGCTTACGGGAGAGACTGGAGCAACGGGGCTTACGGGAGAAACGGGAGCAACAGGGCTGACTGGTGAGACTGGTGCAACGGGGCTGACTGGTGAGACTGGTGCAACAGGGCTCACAGGTGAAACGGGAGCAACAGGACTGACTGGAGCGACGGGGCTTACGGGAGAAACCGGAGCAACAGGGCTCACAGGTGAAACGGGAGCAACAGGACTGACTGGAGCGACAGGGCTTACCGGAGAAACGGGAGCGACGGGGCTCACGGGAGAGACTGGAGCAACGGGGCTTACGGGAGAAACCGGAGCAACAGGGCTTACAGGTGAGACTGGTGCGACAGGACTGACTGGAGCGACAGGGCTCACAGGAGAAACGGGAGCGACAGGACTCACGGGAGAGACCGGAGCAACGGGGCTGACGGGAGAGACCGGGGCGACAGGGCTGACTGGAGAGACCGGGGCGACGGGGCTGACGGGAGAGACCGGAGCGACGGGGCTGACTGGTGAGACCGGAGCGACAGGACTCACGGGAGAAACCGGAGCAACGGGGCTGACGGGAGAGACCGGAGCGACGGGGCTGACGGGAGAGACCGGAGCAACGGGTCTTACGGGAGAGACCGGGGCGACAGGGCTTACAGGAGAGACCGGAGCAACTGGGCTTACAGGTGAGACTGGAGCGACTGGGCTGACCGGAGAAACGGGAGCGACAGGGCTTACAGGTGAGACTGGGGCGACAGGGCTGACGGGAGAAACGGGAGCGACGGGGCTTACAGGAGAGACCGGAGCAACGGGGCTGACTGGTGAGACCGGAGCGACGGGGCTGACTGGAGAAACCGGAGCAACGGGTCTTACGGGAGAGACTGGTGCAACAGGGCTTACAGGAGAGACCGGAGCAACAGGGCTTACAGGAGAGACTGGTGCAACAGGGCTTACGGGAGAGACTGGAGCGACGGGGCTCACCGGAGAGACTGGTGCGACGGGGCTGACTGGCGAGACTGGAGCGACGGGGCTTACGGGTGAGACTGGAGCGACGGGGCTTACGGGTGAGACTGGAGCGACGGGGCTTACGGGAGAAACCGGAGCAACAGGGCTCACAGGTGAAACGGGAGCAACAGGGCTGACGGGAGAGACCGGAGCAACAGGGCTTACAGGTGAGACTGGAGCGACTGGGCTGACCGGAGAAACGGGAGCGACAGGGCTGACCGGAGAAACGGGAGCGACAGGGCTGACGGGAGAAACGGGAGCGACGGGGCTTACAGGAGAGACTGGAGCGACAGGGCTGACGGGAGAGACCGGAGCAACGGGGCTTACAGGAGAGACTGGAGCGACAGGGCTTACAGGAGAAACGGGGCTTACCGGGGAAACAGGAGTAACGGGGCTGACTGGTGAGACCGGAGCGACGGGGCTGACTGGAGAAACGGGAGCAACGGGTCTTACGGGAGAGACCGGGGCGACTGGGCTTACGGGAGAGACTGGAGCGACAGGGCTCACAGGTGAGACTGGTGCAACTGGGCTGACGGGAGAGACCGGAGCAACGGGGCTTACAGGAGAGACAGGAGCAACAGGGCTCACAGGTGAAACGGGTGCAACAGGTCTTACGGGAGAGACTGGAGCAACAGGGCTTACAGGAGAAACCGGGGCGACGGGGCTCACAGGAGAGACTGGGGCGACAGGACTGACTGGTGAGACTGGAGCGACGGGGCTGACCGGAGAGACTGGAGCGACGGGGCTCACGGGAGAGACTGGAGCAACGGGGCTTACGGGAGAAACCGGAGCGACAGGGCTTACAGGAGAGACTGGTGCAACGGGGCTTACAGGAGAGACTGGTGCAACAGGGCTTACAGGAGAGACCGGAGCAACTGGGCTTACAGGAGAGACTGGTGCAACAGGGCTTACGGGAGAGACTGGAGCGACGGGGCTCACGGGAGAGACTGGAGCAACGGGGCTGACTGGTGAGACTGGTGCAACAGGGCTTACGGGAGAGACCGGAGCAACAGGGCTTACGGGAGAGACCGGAGCAACGGGGCTGACGGGAGAGACCGGAGCGACGGGGCTGACGGGAGAGACTGGAGCGACAGGGCTGACCGGAGAGACCGGAGCGACAGGGCTGACTGGTGAGACTGGGGCGACGGGGCTTACAGGTGAGACTGGTGCAACAGGGCTCACGGGAGAGACTGGAGCGACAGGGCTGACGGGAGAGACCGGGGCGACGGGGCTCACTGGTGAGACCGGGGCGACGGGGCTGACTGGTGAGACTGGTGCAACGGGGCTCACGGGAGAGACTGGTGCAACAGGGCTTACGGGAGAGACCGGGGCGACGGGGCTCACGGGAGAGACCGGAGCGACGGGACTGACTGGTGAGACCGGAGCGACGGGGCTGACGGGAGAAACCGGAGCAACGGGTCTTACGGGAGAGACCGGGGCGACGGGGCTCACGGGAGAGACCGGAGCGACAGGGCTGACTGGTGAAACTGGAGCCACTGGAGTTACAGGTGTGACTGGTCCAACAGGAGTTACTGGATTAAGTGTTGTTGAAACAGGTGCGACGGGTCAAACAGGTCTGACTGGTCCAACAGGTCCAACAGGTATGACGGGAGTGACGGGCACAACAGGGAAAGCAGGTAAAGACGGAATAAATGGAGGCCCAGGTTCAAAAGGTGAGGATGGTAACACTGGTTTAACAGGGATTACAGGATTAACAGGGGCAACGGGAGCAACAGGACTCACTGGAGATACCGGAGCAACGGGTCTCACAGGGGTAACAGGATCGACTGGCGTCACTGGGTTAACGGGAGCAACAGGAACAACAGGCCTGACGGGAGAAACTGGTGCAACGGGTCTTACGGGTGAGACAGGAGCAACAGGTCTCACAGGGGCAACAGGAGCGACTGGCGTCACTGGATTAACGGGAGCGACTGGACCAACGGGTATTGGTCTTGTAGGTCCGACTGGTGCTCTGTCCCAGAATTACGCCCAGTTTGTTCTCACAGAGGGAAATACGGTGGCAACAAGTGATCATTTCCCTATTCCACACTTTAGTATCGTTTATACATCCAGCAATGGTACTTCTATAGGGCCAGGAATTACTGATACTAATGAGTTTGTAGTAGAAGCCGGAAATTATTTGATCATGTATCAAGCCATCATCCTATCTTCTGATACAAGACCAGCAGGTCTGGAATTGATTAATAATGGTTCACCAGAATCTACATCAATAGTTACCGCTCCAATAAACACTCTGCCTTCTAATCTTAATGGAACCTATATTTTAGAAGCGGATGAACCAGTAACAATTCAACTTGCGCTTGTATATGAAGGGACTGCTTTAACTGTTGATATGGATGGAGTTTATTATGGCTTCTTCCCTGCCAAGGTCACTATAATTCAGTTGAGCTGAATTTTCCTTGATTGTAATTATTAAATTTGTTTCTCATGAAGACCAGCCTGATTTGGGCTGGTCTTTTCTCACATAATAAGAACTGTAACACATATCAGTTTTTTCTTACATAGCCTGGACGAATTGCCGAACCAATCGTACAGAGCGGCATATGATGGACTATTCTAAACCAGAAAGGAGAGGATTAATTTGTCTCAAGCTAATCTGCCTAACATTACACCAACCATTACACTCACCCGGAGCGATGCCATCAACATGATGATGGCAGCCATCGCCATGGAAGAGTTAGGACTTAGCCATGTAATTAATGCAGAAGGGGAGAAGATGCAGTACGCGCTCGGCACTCTTCCTGGAGTTACTGCCCCGGTGGTGAACATCTCCAATCTTCAGGACATCACTGATAGTATCCGTAGTATGCTGGGGGAAACGGTGAAAAGCGCCTGGCTGCAGACCAGCCAGTTAGAGAGTCTGCTTGCAGCACCGGTTGATTATGGCGGGATCGGAGCCACAGGCGTAACAGGACCAGACGAGGGTCCGATCGGTCCAAGAGGTCTGCAAGGCGAAATAGGAGAGACTGGAGACGATGGCCCGAGCGGTACCACGGGAGTTAGCGGCTTCCCAGGCATAGAGGGACCTTCAGGGGCAACAGGGGCTACAGGTATAACTGGGGCCACTGGATTGACCGCATTGACCGGGGCAACTGGCCTCACTGGGGAGTCCGGGGCTATCGGGTTAACGGGTCTGACAGGAGAAACAGGCGAGACTGGCGTAACAGGGCAAAGCGGAGAGACGGGAGCTACCGGACTCACGGGACTAACAGGAGTAACGGGAGTAACTGGCGTTACGGGGCTAACGGGAGAGACGGGGGCTACTGGCCTAACGGGTCTAACAGGAGTTACAGGAGTAACCGGCTTGACCGGAGTAACCGGAGGAACAGGTGAGCCGCCTATTGACCGGTGGTTGTCCACCCTTACTTCAGGAGGTCCAATAGGTCCAAGAGGTCCAATAGTCTTTGATGCCGATGCTTATTCCACTGGTTCCAATATCAGCCGTAGTATAGGTGGTTTCAATCTGCAAAATAACGATGTTCTAGGCGTTTTGGAACCGGCAACCTACTACGTTCATTATTCAGCTAATGCTTCTACTCCGACAGGGGAGAATTTTAGCGTTGCCCTTACGCTCAATGGGGCTACCCTTCCAGCTAGCGAAGCAATATCGTATCATACAGCTGTCGCTGCCACTTCTAATCTTATAGTGGGCGGGAGTATTTTCCCCACCGTTACTGGTGAAGCAGTGAATACATTAGTTATGATTAATAGCGGCGCCGGTACAATTACAGATGTTAATGCCTCGATATCTATTCTTAAATTGTTCTAAGCCCACTAACCTAGAGGAGTTGATCATATGTCTCAGGCGAATCTGCCTAACATCACCCCAACCATAAGCATTGCTAGGGATGATGCCGTTAACCTGCTGCTGTCCTCCATTGCGATGGAAGAATTGGGACTCAGCCACATTATCAATGCCGAAGGAGAGAAGCTGCAATATATCCTGGGTACCTTACCCGGAGTTACAGCTCCTGAAGCGACCATTGGCGATGTGCTGGCTATGAACGACAGTGTAAGAAATATGATGCGGGATATTGTGAAGAAGGAATTCATTCTTACCAACAAGCTGGAGACGGTGCTGAACGCTTCAATAATGGTAGGGCCTACGGGTGCAACGGGGGCTACGGGGAATCCGGGCGGGCCTCCAGGACCTCAAGGAGAGCAGGGCATTCAGGGTATCCAAGGTCCCGCAGGAATAACTGGTCAAACGGGAGAGACAGGAGCCACGGGGCTGACGGGATTGACCGGAGTGACTGGCTTAACGGGGCCGACAGGAGAGACTGGACTAACCGGAGCTACGGGGTTAACCGGGCTAACCGGAGTAACCGGCTTAACGGGGCTAACCGGGGAGACGGGGGCCACAGGCTTAACCGGGCTGACTGGACTGACAGGCTTAACCGGAGAGACTGGCGTAACCGGTATAACGGGTGCCACCGGCATAACGGGTGCTACAGGGCTAACCGGCTTAACAGGTGAAACCGGGCTGACCGGTGTAACCGGCTTAACCGGGCTGACTGGCATGACCGGGATGACCGGCTTAACGGGTCTTGCCTTCTTCGCAGATTTCTTCTCTGCGATCTCTACTGAGTTTCAAGTTGGGTTTGATGAAATGGTGACCTGGAGCGTAACCGGACCGGAAAGCGGTGCTATTACTATAAATGATACAAATCAGTTTTTTACTTTGCCTGCTGATTCTACAGTCCTGGTCCAATACTATGTCAATGCTCAGAATAATAGCCTGGACACCATGGAATTTCAATTGTGGACCGTAGATCTGACGTCTGGAGCTCTAATAGAAGGTGTTACTGGTTCTATAGCATCCTCAACACTAAACAATACGGCAATTGCAACCGTAGCGGGAGCCGGTATCATAGGGACAACAGCCGAACAAGGTGTGGCGTTAGTTAATAATACTAATGACGTTATAGGTGAGGGCACTTTCTATGCCAACATCCAATTGATCAGGATTAATTAAATGATCTTTTTATAGCGAGATGCGCCAGAATTGAATTCTGGCGCTTTTCTGCGTGTGGATATTAATAATTGACTAATGAATCCGCCTTTTTAGAGCTGGTGGCCGAATAATCCAGACCCCATGGCTTCAGCGGCATAGAATACTATGTGCTGCCGGACCAGAGAGGTCCATGAATATTCTGCATAGCATGGACTTGGACAATCTATAGGCAGCATAAACTGGTATTGGGGGTGTTGATTGAATAGTTCTGCCGTTCGCAAATGGCAAGCAAATATGAAAGTGAAAGAAGGGTTGTGTCTACATGTCATCATTAATTCCGGTGCAACTGGGAAGTCCGGGACCGGCAATCAGGCTGTCAAGTCCGGTATTGCTGGAAGAGAGTCATCCCTACTTCCAAATTGATTTCAGTGTGCCTCTGTCGTTCAAGCCGGAAGTGTCCGGCAATTATCACCTGATCATCGGGTTATCTGTTCTGAAAGACGGAAATATCATCCATAGCCTTACTGAACCCTATATCGGCAACAGCAACGCCGGAGAAGCGCTGGTTGCTGATCTGAATGCAAGTATTAAGGGGAGCTTCGGGCAAGGCGTGCAGTCCTTTGAACTGGAGCTGCGTATTCTGTCTTCACAGAATATTGCGGCGAATCCGCTGGTTGGTCTTCCAGCAGTCTCAGTACAAGGATCCGCGGCTGATGCTGATGAATTCGGTCCGACGGGACCAACCGGTTCACAAGGTCCCTATGGTACGAAAGGTACGAAAGGTCCAACGGGCACCACCGGTCCGATCGGGATAACCGGCCCTGGCATCATGGGAACGAAGGGACCAAAGGGACCCACAGGGGCTACGGGTGTAGTGGTGGCAACGGGAGAGGGGAGCGGAACCGGAGCTACAGGCGCAACAGGTCTTGCCGGGATAGGAGTAACCGGGCCAACGGGAGCGACAGGAATTGGAGCCACCGGTATGACCGGATATGGGGTGCCTGGACCGGCAGGAATGACCGGACGCACTGGCATGACCGGGAATCCGGGGCCCGGATCCAGTATTACTGGAGACACGGGGACGACAGGACCCACAGGTGTAACCGGACCAGGCCGGGCGTTACCACTCGTTGTGAGCAATATTCTGCTGTCGAGCAGTCCCATCGAAAGTGAAATTGTGGGGCAACTTTCGGCGGTACAGATCAATTCGACAGATCAATGTGTAGTCATATCGGGTACTCTTCAGATAATGTACGGGAATCCCTCTAATCACCATTACAATAACAATCTTCTATATGAAGTGCGTCGAGATGGTCAGGAACTTGATACTAACGGTTTCTTTTTTTGGTCAAAAATATTCAATTATTCAATTAATCCGGCATCTAATTACGATCCTTCTGAAGAATTACTGTCCTTCTATGCGATTGATGAGAATCCGCCCCCGGGTCTTCACAACTATACGTTGCGCGTTCATATCTATGATGTGTCTGACAATACAACAATCAGCTATAGATCCTTCAATGCATCTGCAAAGGTATTCCAAAGAGGCAACTGAGACATAAAGGAGTTGAAACATGCATGAACATCTATTCGTCGCTTCCCCTTGGAGCCGGCAATGTGCTGGTGCTCACGGATATCCGTGCAGACTTGGAGCAGCCGTATGCATCTGCGGAATTACAGTTGTCGATTCCATTGCTGCTGGATATTCTGTCCCCCGGTTATTATCATCTGCACCTAAATGTTGAACTATGGAGGGCTAACGCTCTTGTTGAGATACGTGATGTATTCATAGAATCCACAGCACTGTCTGCCGGACTGGTTCAGACAGAATCAACGGTCAGATTCAATGATGTACTGCCCGCAGGCATTCATCAATACGAGCTAAGAATGAAGCTGCTCCATTATCAGAATATCGCTTCGGATATCCGGGTGGGCTCCCCCCGGTTACAGACCGGTCCGGGACCCGTCATATTCAACGGTCCTATAGGTCCCCAAGGTCCAACAGGACCCACTGGTCTAACCGGACGTACCGGTCTATCTGGGGGCGCCGGGAGAATGGGAGAGGATGGCGTCTCGCTTACAGGCCCGACCGGGCTAACCGGAGCAACGGGTCCATCAGGGACAACCGGCTATGTAGGAAACTTTGCCGGACCCACCGGTGTAACCGGAGCAACCGGAACAGGGGTTACAGGGGCAACCGGACCTACGGGTGTGGGAAGTGCCGGAGCAACGGGTACAGCAATTACTGGCGATACCGGACCAGATGGTCCGACAGGACTCACAGGCTTCAACGGTCCGCCCGGATCAGGTAACGAAACGGGGGGAACTGGACCCCAAGGTGCCAGGGGACATACAGGAACCTTAGCGGATGGAGCATCTATTCCAATATTGACTTACAAAGTTTCACCAGGGGATGTAGGGTATATTAATAAGCCCGAACTGCTTGCATCTCTCCAGGTGGATCCTGGAAGTGGACGATGCCAAATAGAGGGGATTGTAGGCTTATGGTTTTGGAAACCATCTCCTCGATTAAATTCTGGCATACGGTTAACCATCACACTTACTGATTCTGTTGGAAATACATTGTATCAGTATACTGATTATTGGCAGAAACAAGGTCCTGAATATGTTGAATTCGCTCAGACATTTCCATTTACCGTTATGTATGACGGGCCACCGACTACATTGACGCTAACTGAAGTAATTACCGGTGATGATCAAGAACGATTAATTATCGTGATTCTTCCAGCTGTCTTAACTTCCACGGTAATTCCGAATAACTAGCATTACGTAATATATCTAAGGCGGTGAAATTATGTCGAATCTAACAACTCTCCCTTTGGGAGCGCCGGGCCCGGCTATTCACCTGGCAGAGACGCTCGAAATCACTGCAGTTCAGCCTCAGGCGCATGTGACCTTTCATATCCCTGTTATCTTCCAGAGCAGCTCTCCAGGCGAATCCCTGCTGCGGATTGAACTGGAGACGATGCTCTCCGGCAGTGTGCTGCAGACTCAATTAGTCACGCTGTCCAATAATGGAACTGAGGAGACTGCAAGAACAATACAAGTTACAGTCAACCACCCGGCTTATCCGGGAACGTATGCCTACACTATACGAGCTCGGGTAGTCAGTTATATTAACATCAAGGCCGATCCTTATATAGGCAGAGCTGTTGCAGGGATAGCTTCTGTTCAGGCAATTCGGGCTGCTACAGGAATTACCGGTCCGACCGGCCCTACTGGAACGACCGGCACCCAAGGCCAAAGGGGAGACGGCGGCGGTTACGGTAACAAGGGCGTGACAGGAGCTACAGGATATGGAGCGACCGGTCCGACAGGAGATACAGGTGAACCAGGCCCTCCCGCAAGCGTCACTGGCGGAATCGGCACTGGGCCCACTGGTCCAACAGGGGCGACGGGCTTGACCGTAGTAGGTCCGACAGGTGCAACCGGTAATGCGGTGACAGGTGCGACAGGTACGAGTGTGAAGGGGACGCAGGGTGCACCAGGGAAGGAAGGTCTGCAAGGAGCGCCGGGACCAACAGGGACGATGGGTCCAGGCCCAAGAGGGCCAGCCGGCGCTACTGGTGCAACCGGCTCAACCGGCGAACCGCTGTCTCCTGCCCAATATCAATATCGTACTGATCCGATGGTGTTGACTGATTCTCCGCGAGTTTTTCTAACCTCGAACGTGCAGACTATGGCCGGACAACGCGTTCTATTACAGGGTAATGTCCGAATCACGTATCTCCCGCTCTCAGTAGCTACAAGAATTTCTGTTACTATTGGCTTTGCATATAACTTTTCTATCAATTCCTTCTTCCACTCGTTTAACTTTCAGACAATAGTCCAGGGCTATGGGAGCGATATGCCTGATCCCGGACAACGGGCCAGCGTACAGATTCCTTTTAGCCTGACGCATGCCCCCGAACCCGGTACAGGAACATATACTGTATTTTTGTCGCAGAACTCTAATCCACAGGATAATGTGACGCTGACGGCGGAGAACCGGTATCTTGTGGCAGAGGCAGTCGATGTCGGCACCATCTCCTCCCCGAACAGTTACGCTTATTTCCTGGCTGCGGGCGGGGTGCAAACCATCAATGCATTGGTTGGTCCCACCCAATCGGTTCCGATGGATCCCAATATCCAGTTCAACGCGAATGCAGCTTATGCCGCTTCAACAGGTGATGACATTTACTATGCGGTACAAGACAGGTTATACCAGTTCGACACAAAGGCCCAAGTGGTGAACTGGGGAATCGATCTGAATCAGGATATGCAGGCAACAGATCTGCTGCTTACGCCTGACCAGAGATATCTGTTCATCTCGGATGAAGCCAGTCCCCAGGTGCAGGTGTATGATCTGGTGAACAGTGTTACCGTCCGAACGCTGACGCTGGAATCGAATGTTCTCTTCTCCGCCGCTTCTCCAGACAGCCGCTATGCCTTCTTCTATATCTATACGGGTGAGGTTCATGCCTACAACATTGCCCTGGGAACACTGGAGCGGAATATCTTCAATGGATTGTATCCTATTCAGCCTCAGTTATATCCAGGCTACTCCAACCCGCTGGTAGTATCACCTGACAGTACCGAGGTGAGGTTTACTCCAGGTCTGGCACAAGTCTTTTATGCTCACGCGGAGGTTGGTAACTTCAATAACAAGGGTCTCAGAACTACATCCGGTAACGGGTCATGGGGCATTGTGCAGTTAAATAACGGAAATTGTATAACCATAGATAACGGGGTAGATCCAAATAATTCGGTGCAGTATGCTAATGTCAACCTTCTTAGACCCAGTGGAGATTATTTGTTGGTACAATTTGGAGTTCCATTATACTCGCTGGTTCTATCACCGGATCAGCAGTTTGTTTGCATCCAAAGCGCATATGGTCTCTCTGTACTTGATTCTAATACTTTAGCAGGAAGTTCATTCCCCGCAATAACGGATCAAACCTTCCGGGGAGGAGTCAACTTCACAAGAGACAGTAGTTTTCTAGTTGTTATAGGGACTCAAAATATTTACACGATAAGCTTAGAGGATCGTTCAATCCGAACCTTTGGCCTTCCGCCAGAACCAGCTAATCGGCCGCTGAACTACACCCTCTCCAGCGGAGCTTACAAAACGCAGAGTAAATAAAGCGAGGTTACGCGCGCTGCACAAGTTATGCTTAGGTCAATCCCTGTGGTTTCTGAAACTACGGGGATTAATCTGTTTTCACATCAAGCGGACAAGGCGAATTATAAAGTGACAGAAGGGTTGTGTTCACATGTCATCATTAATTCCGGTGCAACTGGGAAGTCCGGGACCGGCAATCCGGCTGGCAAGTCCGGTATTGCTGGAAGAGAGTCATCCCTCGTTCCAAATTGATTTCAGTGTGCCTCTGTCGTTCAAGCCGGCGGAGACCGGGAATTATCACCTAATCGTCGGGCTGTCTGTTCTGAAAGATGGAACGATGCTTCAGACTCTGACCGAGCCTTATATCGGCAGCGGCAACGCAGGGGAAGCGCTAATTGCGGATGTGAATGCAAGTATTACAGGGAGCTTTGGTCAATGGGAGCAATCCTTTGAAGTGGAGCTGAGGGTTCTGTCTTCACAGAATATTGCGGCGAATCCGCTGGCCGGCCTCCCTACAGTCTCTGTACAAGGAGTCGCGGCTGACGAGGATGACATCGGTCCGACCGGACCAACGGGTACGCAAGGTCCACGTGGTACACGTGGGCCTAACGGTCCGACCGGGAGCACCGGTCCGACCGGTACAACCGGCCCTGGGATCAAGGGAACGAAGGGACCTAAGGGACCCACTGGAGCTACGGGCGTGGTTGTGGCAACCGGATCGGGAAGCGTAACCGGACCAACGGGCCCTACGGGAACTACCGGGGTGGGACCTGCCGGTCCAACCGGAATGACAGGAATCGGAGCCACGGGTATGACCGGGTATGGACTGCAGGGCCCGACAGGAACGACCGGAGCAAGGGGGGAGACCGGGTACACAGGTCCAGGTTCAGGATTTACCGGTAATACAGGGACAACTGGCCCCACAGGTGTAACCGGACCCAGCCGTGCATTGCCGGTAGTTGTGAGTGATGCTCTGCTGTCGAGCAGTCCAGAAGAGAGTGAGCTTGTAGGCCAACTTCCGCCAGTACTGGTTACCTCGACTGATCAATGTGTAGTTGTAGCTGGCACTCTACAGATCAGCTACGGGAATCCCCCGGATTACGAATACAGCAATAATATTGTTTATGTGATACAACGTGATGGAGTCAACCTTCCTGAAGGCGCTTTGTTTAATTGGATGTTGTTCTATAATTATTCGAATGATCCATCATCTAATTCCATTCCTTCCGAACAATCGCTGTTCTTCTATGCCATTGATGATCATCCGCCATTAGGTCTTCACAGCTACACATTGTCGGCTACAGCTAGTACGATAACTCCAAACACAACTATCAGCTATGAATCCTTTAATGCAACTGCGAAGGTATTCCTAAGAGGGAACTGAACTATCTGTTCAAGAATCGTACAGAAGAACAGCATCTGAGTAATAAAGGAGTTGAATATACATGGACATCTATTCGTCGCTTCCTCTTGAGAGCGGCAATGAGCTTGTGCTTACGGATATCCGGACGGATGTGGAACAGCCGTATGCATCTGCGCAAGTGCAGTTGTCGATTCCAATGCTTCTGGATATACGGTCCCCTGGTTATTATCATTTGCATTTAAATGTTGAACTATGGAGAGCTAATGCACTTGCTGAAACTCGGGGTGTATCGATAGAATCAACAGCCTTGGCCGCTGGCCTTGTTCAGACTGAAGCCACCGTCAGATTCACCGATGAACTGTCTGCAGGTATTCACCAATACGAACTGAGAATGAAACTGCTGCATGTTCAGAACATCGCCTCGGATATTCGGGTCGGCTCCCCTCTAGTCCAGACGGGACCAGGGCCTGTTATATTCAACGGTCCGATAGGTCCTCCAGGCCCAACAGGACCCACTGGTCTAACCGGACGTACCGGTCTATCTGGTGGCGAGGGGAGAATGGGCGAGGATGGCGTCTCGCTTACAGGCCCGACCGGCCTGACAGGTCCTACAGGACCCACAGGGGCAACAACCTATATGGGAGCACTCAATGGACCTACCGGAGCCACCGGTGCCACCGGAATAGGAGTCACAGGAGCAACAGGAGTTACAGGGATGGGGGCTGTCGGAGCCACCGGTCCTGGAATAACAGGTGACACTGGGCCAGACGGTGGAACTGGGCCTACAGGCTTCACGGGTCCGCCCGGGGCAGGCAGTGAGCAGGGAGATCCTGGGCCAGAAGGTGCCAGAGGGCCTACAGGAGCGGGAGCGAATGAAGTTTTTATTCCAACATTAACTTACACAAGAAGCAGTCCCTCCATCACAGTGAATTATAATGAGCCTTTCTTGATTGCATCTCTCCCGGTGAATCCTGGAAGCAGCCGTTGCCAAATAGAGGGGATGGTAGAAATCGAATATTGGAGTAACTCAATTATAGAGAATAATGGATTGGAAATGACAATTACACTTACGGATACTGCCCAGAACACATTGTATATGTATACAGATTATTGGCAGAAACAAACGGATTTATTTCGAACTGCACAGGTTTTACCATTTTACGTTATGTATGATGGCCCGGCAACGACCCTGTCGTTATCCATATTGGTTGTTGGTGAGGAACAAGATCAAAGGGATGTCTATATTAATCAATGCACCTTATCTTCAACGGTAATACCTGACAGCATCTGATGTTGCAGAGAATATCAAAGGCGGTGAAGTGATGTCGAATCTAACCACTCTCCCTCTGGGAACACCGGGACCGGCTATTCACCTGGCAGAGACACTTGACATTGTTGCAGCGCAGCCTAAGGCGCATGTAACGTTCCAGATTCCTGTTATCTTCCAGGCAGTGACTTCCGGTCCATCCTTGCTGCGGATTGAGCTGGAAACGATGCTCTCCGGCAGTGTACTGCAGACTCAACTGGTCACGCTGTCCCATACCGGAACGGGAGAGACTACCAGAACCTTACAAGTTACGGTCAACCATTCGGCGAATCCGGGAACGTATGCGTACACTATACGAGCCCGGGTCGTCAGCTATATTAACGTCAAGGCAGATCCTTCTATAGGCAGAGCCGTTGCAGGGATAGCTTCTGTTCATGCCGTTAGAGCCGCCACGGGGCATACCGGTCCGACCGGCCCGACTGGAACGACTGGCACCCAAGGTACGAGGGGCGGCGGCGGTGATTACGGCAATAAGGGCGTGACAGGGGCAACAGGGTACGGAGTGACCGGTCCGACAGGAGATACAGGCGAACCTGGGCTTCCCGCAAGCTTCACAGGCACAGCAGGTTACGGTCCGACTGGTCTGACCGGGATGACAGGGCTCACAGGAATTGGTCCTACCGGTGCAACCGGAATAGCCGTAACAGGGACTACAGGGTATAGTGTCAAAGGACCGCAAGGCTCACAAGGGGTGGAAGGTCTGCGGGGCGCACTTGGACCGACAGGTACCGGCAGCAAAGGCCCGACGGGACCGGCAGGTTCTTCCGGTGCAACCGGAGCGACAGGCGAATCCGTGCCCTCTCCCTTATATCAATATCGTGCTGATTCACAGGTATTGACCTCTGAGCTACAAACGGTTCTCACCCTGGATACATTGCAGACGAAGGCCGGACAACGCGTACAACTACAAGGGGATCTCCGCGTCTCCTATCTCCCGCTGGCAGAAGCTGTTCGAATTCCTCTTTCAATCAATGTTCTCTACAATAATGCAGTGATCCGCTCATTTGAATTCAGGTCCATCGTCCAAGGCTATGGCAGCGGTGAAGCTGATCCCGGCAAAAGAGCCAGTGTGCAATTCCCGTTCAGCCTGACGCATATCCCCGAAGCCGGACCGGGAGTCTATTCTGTTCAAGTGCAAATTGACTTAAATATTCCGAGTGCGCTCTCTCTGATTATGGAGAACCGGTATCTGGCGGCAGAGGTAATGGGCAGCGGGACACCTTACGTCGTCAGCGAGGCAACGGCTTATTTTCTGAAGGATGGTGGGGTTGGAATCCTGGATGCCCGGTCGGCTACCATTCAAATAATCCCTGTGGATCCTAGTATCAACTTTCTCTTAGGGCAAGTAGCTTATGCCGCCTCAGGAGACGACAAGTACATTTACTATGCGGTTGTAGATAAATTGTACCGGTTCAATATTCAATCCCGCGCCCTCGATTGGACAGTGGATTTAAACCTGGGTGCGCAAGTATTAGATCTGCTATTAACCCCTGATCAGCGCCATCTTTTTTTATCGACTGGAATATCGACTGGAAATGTGCAGACGATTGTCTTTGATCTGGTCAATGGAAGTATTATTGATACCTTCTCCACGACATCCGTTGTACAATACTCTGCGGTGTCTCCTGACAGCCGTTATGCTTTTTTCTTACTCGTTGGGGGTCAGTATAATCCGGCGGTTCATGCGTATGAGATTGCAACGGGAACGCTTACCGAGAATATTTTTGGAGCTTATTCGGTCGCATTGGAAAGAACGGCTTACTCCAATCCACTCGTGGTTACGCCTGACAGTATGGAAGTGCGGCTGACACCGTCCATGAAGAACACTTTATACGTCTACGCAGAGATTGGAAATTTCAGTAACACCGGCTTAAAGCCTGCAGCTGGTCATAACAGCACGTGGGGGATTCGTCAGTTAAAATCCGGCGAAGCCTATATCATGGACAATGGGGAAACTCCTGACAACCATATCCCATTGAATGTTAGCCGTATCGACATTAATGGTAACTTATTAAACAGTTTGCGGGGGCCTATCAATCAGTATACGATCATTCTGTCACCGGATGAACGATGGGTGTGTGTACAGGGAACCCAGGAGCTCAAGCTGATATCAACCAGCAATCAGACGACACAGACTATTCCAATGACAGATATCTTCAAACTCGGTGCACTGAATTTCACTGGCGATAGCCAATATCTAGTTAATATCGGGTGGGAGAACATTTATATAATTAGCATGGCGGATTTCTCAATTCGGACCATTAATTATAATCCGGACAGTGATCCTTCTCTCGTACCGCTATATTACAGTTTCTCTAGCGGACATTACAAGACACAGAGCAAATAGAAGTGTAGTCCAAATTCAATAACATAAATGAAGATCAACCCATACGGTTCCGGAAACCAAGGTGTTGATCTTCACTCCATAACAAGGGGACAAGGGGAGAAATGTTAAGAATTGGGGAGCGTGGATAGATGAAAGGAATTATTCTGGCGGGCGGCTCGGGGACGAGGCTGCATCCGTTAACGAAGTCGATCTCCAAGCAGATCCTTCCGGTGTACGACAAACCTATGATTTACTATCCGCTATCTGTCTTGATGCTGGCAGGCATCCGGGAGATTCTGATCATCTCGACCGGAAGAGATGTCCGATTATTCCAGGACCTTCTGGGCACCGGCGAACAGCTCGGACTATCCTTTCAATATGCGGTGCAGGAACAGCCGCGGGGGCTTGCAGAGGCATTCCTGATCGGGGAGGAATTCATTGGTGCGGATCATGTGTGTATGATTCTGGGGGATAACATTTTCTATGGACAGAGCTTCAGCTCTATTCTGGAGAGAACCGTCCGGCGGCGGGAAGGTGCCACGATCTTCGGCTGCCATGTGCAGGATCCTTCCGCCTACGGCGTTGTGGAATTTGATAACATGGGTCGAGTGGTTGCACTGGAAGAGAAGCCGCTGTATCCCCGTTCTCATTATGCAGTGCCGGGCTTGTACTTCTATGACCGGCAGGTCGTGGAGATTGCAAGACACATTAAGCCTTCGCGGCGCGGTGAAATCGAGATTACGGATGTTAACCAGGAATATTTAAACAGAGGGCAACTCAATGTGGAGGTGTTCGGCCGGGGGATGGCTTGGCTGGATACCGGAACGCCGGATTCGCTGCTGGAGGCCGCTAATCTGGTCGAGACCGTCCAGAAGCGGCAAGGGCTCTACGTGGCCTGCATCGAAGAGATTGCCTTCAATAAAGGCTATATCACCAGAGAGCAACTGCTGGAGCTAGCCCGGCCGCTGCGTAAGCTGACCTACGGACAATACTTGTCCAGCATAGCAGAAGAATCTCTTGTTGAGGGTAGCTGAGATTCATGAACAGCGCAGAAGAGAATGTTCCAGCTTGACTGACGGACACATTCTGGACTTGGAGCATATATTGGTATTCACAGAGCAGAGGAGAATTGGTGGATGGTGATGAAGCCCATTCTGATGAGTTCATCCACTAAGTCCACACCAAACCTGTACACTTGAATACTACTATATTAATCATTAAGTATGCTGCTGACCGGGGTTGTCCGTTGAGCATTATTCCCTGCGCATACTGGAATGAAATCCAAATCTGTAAGGATGTGACCATGTAATGGCTTTTTTATCAACAGGACCTATTGAGAATAATCCTGTGAACGGAGTGAGACCTACTCAGCAGGTTACAGTCAAAATTGATAACCGCAGCGAGGCTTCTGCGTACTCATTAACCATTCAGGGTTATCAATTGACCGGCGGAACGAGAGTGATGTACGTAAGCGAATTACTCAATGTTGCAGCGAACCAGGTAATCACGAAGAATTACTATGCCGACGTCAATGCTTATGAATTCACATTTATTACCTCACCGAATTCATCGGAGGAAGTTGAGCCGGTGCAGATCTCGCTATGGGGCAAGAACGCAGCGGGTCAATTGGTAACGGCACACCGTTTAGTATCGGAAGAATTGTTAGGGGCAGACAGAGGTGGTAGTGGC
This sequence comes from Paenibacillus sp. FSL P2-0136, assembly GCF_037975325.1. Lineage (NCBI taxonomy): Bacteria > Bacillati > Bacillota > Bacilli > Caryophanales > Paenibacillaceae > Paenibacillus > Paenibacillus sp. FSL P2-0136. Next base: position 4,988,137 of record NZ_CP150244.1, on the reverse strand, counting down.
GGCGGAGCCACAGGTCCGGCGGGAGCAACAGGCCCGGCAGGAGAGAGAGGCCCGGCAGGATTACCAGGGGCGCCAGGAGAAGCTGGACCAGCAGGACCTACAGGACCTACCGGGCAAGGGGGAGGAGAATCAGGAGCCACAGGAGCCACAGGAGCCTCAGGACCTACAGGAACAACAGGAGAACCTGGACCTACAGGAACTACAGGATTCCAAGGCCCCCAAGGAACCACAGGGCCCGGAGGAGGAGCTCGGGGAGACACAGGTCTTACAGGAGCTACCGGAGTCACGGGTCTTACTGGGGAAACGGGAGCCACAGGAGCTACCGGAGTCACGGGTCTTACTGGGGAGACGGGAGCCACAGGAGCCACCGGAGTCACGGGTCTTACCGGGGAAACGGGAGCTACAGGGCTTACAGGAATGACAGGAGTCACAGGAACGACTGGTCCTGTATTAGCAGGTGAAGGCTTCTCGGTATTTCTGCCAACCTTGGTGACAGGCACCACGGCCACGTTTGTTGGCTGGGAAGAAACGTCGCCGTATTACGGCAATGCGGCATTCGATGCAGTTTTGGGTGAATACACCGTTCCAGAAGCAGGTAGGTACTCTATTGAAGCTACAATTAACTTTGCTTTTGATGCTGCGGTCACCACAGCGTTAGGTGCAGATGTGAATCCGTCATTAGTGGTCCAAAAAACTACGCCAGCTCCAGCTATAGATCTGGTCACCGGATTATTACCGGTACTGGATGTGGCTGTCGCCGGAACTTTAACCCTTAGAACACTTCTTAGAAGCGGTACTGTTACCTTAGCAGGTGAAGTGGAGCTTGCGGCAAATGATGTGATCAGCCTCATCTATCAGCCAGATGGATTGGCGCTTAATTTGGATTTAGGTGCTACAGATCCAGGTGTTGTATGGTCTGTTCACAGATTAACCTGATCCTGAAAGGAACCTGCTTTATTTTGCAGCGAGCTTAAGGGCCATCCTTTGCGGGATGGTTTCTTTTTTATATTTTTGTATATCGAATCATTCTCAGGAGGCGGGGAGATGGAAGCAGAACAGGAAGGTCTGTTCAGTCTGTGTATGATTGTGAAGAACGAAGAAGCTGTGTTAGGACGTTGTCTGGACTCGGTCAGAGACCTGATGGATGAGATCATTATTGTGGATACGGGATCGACGGACAGGACTGTCACTGTGGCAGGCTGGTATACAGAGAAGGTGTTCACTTATCCGTGGGATGAGGATTTCGCAGCGGCCCGCAACTATTCCTTTGAACAGGCGACGATGCCTTACGTGTTCTGGATGGATGCCGATGAGCTTCTGGCCGCACCTGAAGCGGAGAAACTGGCCCGCTTGAAACGGCAACTGAAGGAGGAACAAGCCGGTGTAGAGGTGATCTTGATGGGAAGCCGGCTATTTCCACAGCCCTCCCAAGCGGGTTCCGCTTTAGTAGTGGTCCATTCGGAATATCGTCCCCGGATTGTCAGAAGCGGGCAGCATTTCCAGTGGCATGGGCGTGTCCACGAGGAACTGGATATTGGAGCAGGCGCTTCCATGAACACGGATATTTACATGGACCATCGTCCATCCGCTGTTCATACGGAACGCAACCTGCAGATTCTGAAGCGCTGGATCGCTGAGGAAGGCAAGGCTGAAGGAAGGCTGCTCTTTCACTATGCGAATGAATGCTTCGAGACACGGGACTATCAAGCTGCGGCGACTTCCTATGAAGAGTTGCTGAAGGAACCAAACGGCTGCAAAGATGAACGGATTACAGCTTGTCTGCGGCTGTCCGAATGTTACCGGGAGCTGGGGGAAGCGGGGCTCAGGCTGAATAGCCTCTTCCGCTCCTTCAGCTACGGGCTACCCCAGGCGGATGTCTGCTGCGGTGTCGCCGGATTCTTCGAGGAGCGCAGAGAGTGGGAGAGTGCAATCTACTGGTATCTCCAGGCGATCGCCCGGCAGACAGCAGGACCGGGGAACCGTCCTGTCTCCCAAGCTTATTATACCTGGCTACCTCATGTCTTGGTCAGCCGCTGCTGCGCCGCTGCAAGAGAATGGAAGCAGGCCTGGCAGCATAATGAGCAGGCCTTGGCTTACCTGCCGGGTAATCAGGTCTTGCTTGGCCAAAGAAGCGAATTGCAGAAGGTGCTGGAAGAAAGACGGGGCAGGTCAGAGTAATGCAGAAGCAGGCAGCCGTGGGTTACAACTGCCTGCTTTATTGTATTTATTGAAGCTCAAGGGAAGTCATGTCGCGCTAAGGTCAGCGCTGCCTCAAGAATCAGATCCTCCTGACCGGCCACGACCTTCCGGCGTCCAAGCTCGACCATGACCGCCTTGGGATCAACATTGTACTCCTTGGCAATCCGTTCCACCGGCTTCACGAAGCCGGAGAACACACCGGCCATACCGCTTACGATACTCATGCTGCCGAGTTTGGGCGCTTTGGCGAAGGCACTCTCTGCTTGCTCTGCCAGCTCAAGCAGCGCATAGAGCTCAATTCCTGTGTCCCAGCCGGATTGATGAAGCGCTCCAACCAGCACCTCCAGCTGCGCATTGCCGGCCCCGGCGCCGAAACCGCGTGCTGTGCCGTCAAGGATGGAGGCTCCCGCCTCGGCGGCAGCCAGTGAGTTGCCGATTGCCAGGCCCAGATTGTTATGAGCATGGAAGCCCACAGGGATGTCAAGGATGCTGCGCAAATACTGAATCTTTCCGGTGACATCCTTGGGCAGATAAGCACCTGCCGAATCCATCAGAATGACGGCTTGTGCTCCGTAGCTCTGCATCTTAAGAGCTTCGATGCTCAGCACCTCAGCGGGAGCCATATGAGACATCATAAGAACACCGTAAGCGGTCCGGTTCTGTCCGCGCACATATTCGATATGGCGTTTTGTCAGATCTGCCTCTGTGCAATGGGAGGCGACACGCACGATATCGACTCCCAGATCCAGGGCAGCCCGCAGATCGCGGTTAATTGTAGCGAACCCTGGAATGACATGGATCGATAACAGCGTGTGCCGGAGATTGCTTCTGCAGATGGACAGCATCTCTTCATCAGACAGCAGACTTTCACCAAGCTGAAGAGAGGAGGCACCGAGGCCGTTGCCATGTCCGACCTCCAGCACTGCTAGCCCTGCCTTCTCTGCCATCCGGGAATAAAGATCCAGATTCTCCCGGGTCAACTGATGCTTCACAGCATGGGAGCCGTCCCTAAGCGTAGGGTCGCTAATGATAAGTGGGAGCATGATCATTCTCCTTTGCACACAATAAGCGAGCGTCTGGCATATTCTTCTGCCAGGGCGATCGCCGCGCAATTAATAATATCCAGATTTCCGGCATAGGTGGGAAGGAAGTCGCCAAGTCCCTGGACCTTGACCATCATGGCGATTCTGCCGTTCTCAATGACCGGAGGTACAATAATCTGATAGCCTGGGACATAGTGTTGAATTCGGGTGACCATTTCCTCTACTGCCTTGCTAAGACTATCCATATCTGGTTCAGGAACAACGGCGAAGAGTGTAGTCTGCATATCTATACTGGGAATGGCAGGGTTCAGATTAAGGATGGCCTTGGCCCGCCTGCAGCCGGTATAGCTGCGGAGAGCATCCTCAGTAGCTCCAATATATTCATCCAGGTTAATTCTTGTGGCAGGTCCTGCGCTCAGAGAGGCGATGCTTGATACAACCTCTATATACGATAACTCCTTTTGGGACTGGGCAATAGCATAGGCTAGCGGCACGGAAGCCTGGCCGCCGCAGGTGATCATATTTACATCGTTACTGTCCAGACATTCCTGCAGATTCACAGCCGGGATACACGTTGTCCCTAGCTGCGAGGGTGTCATATCGATCACGAACTTGCCCAGTTCCTTCAGCAAGGGATAATGACGGATGTGGGCGGCGGCAGAGGTAGCATCGATAACAATGTCGCAGCATCCGGGATTGTCCAGAATGGCATTGATGCCTCTGTCGGATACCTGTACGCCAAGCTCCCTGGCAAGCTGAAGTCCTCTGGAATCCGGGTTTCTCCCTGAGAAGAGGGAACATGTCAAGGACTCGGAGCGCAGAACTTTGATAAGCAGGTCTGTCCCGATATTGCCGCTTCCCAGAATGGCAACGTTCAGCTGATTCGTGCGCATGGCAGTCACTCCAAGCAATTAGATTGGTATTCATCCCTCGGCAGAAAAGGGAACATATCATCGTAAGCTGTAGATATCATCGTTCCATCCTCCAGCTGACGGGAGGATACACGCGGAATGAGCAGTTGATCGGTTGGTGTCATAATCTCACAGATCATCGGCCCCGGGTGGCGGAACAGCTCGTTAAGCTGATCATCCAGGTGGTCAAGCTGTGAGATTCTCAGATAGCCTAAGTCAAACGTCTCGGCAAGCCGCTCGAATGGAACGAAGCTTACCCCGGAATCCGGTCCTTCCCCCAGATAACGCCCGCCCATGAAGTTGGACTGGGTATGGCGGATCAGCAGATAACCGCCATTATTGATCAGAATGAACTTCACAGGCAGCCGATGATGACGGATGGTCTGCAATTCCTGCAGATTCATCTGAAACGATCCGTCACCTGTAATACAGAAGACCTCTCTTCGGCCAGCGGCTACCGATGCACCTATGGCACCGGGCGTATAACCCATAGTGGATAATCCGCCTGTGATGATATGCCGTTGCCCGGCTTTGACTTTGAAGGCCTGGGCATGGACATGGAAGCAGGAGCCGGTGTCAACTACGAAGAGGGCATCCTCTGGTGCGAGCTCTGAGAACCGGGTCATGAAGCGGTAGGAATTGATGCCGCTGCTGTCATCGTCATATTCAGGCAAGTCAACAGGGTAACGCTGCTTCCAGTATTGTGTCTGCCGGACCCACCCGGTATAAGAGGCTTCTCCGTCCCATAACGCAGTGAGCCTTATGAAGAAATTGCGGGCTTCTCCCTGCACCGGAATGTCAGGAATAACCGAGGGCTTATTCAATTCCCTGGCATCAATATCCACATGGATTTTGAAGGCATTCTTGGCAAAGTCGGCAAAATCATAACCGACCAGCCCGATCCCAAGCCGGCAGCCCACGGTTAGCAGAAGATCACAATTCTGTACCGTAAAATTCGCTGGCCGGTCACCGTATGTACCGGGACGGCCGACAAACAGGGGATGATCATGATCCATCAGGTCCATTCCCAGACGGGAGGTCAGTACGGGAATGCCGGTAGCTTCCGCGAATGCATGCAGCGCTTTCACCGCATCTCCATGCCGGACGCCTGCACCTGCCAGCAGACAAGGCCGCTTGCTGCGCTTCAGCGCAGCAAGAACCTGATCAAGCTCAGCATCTGTGATCTCGTGTACCTTGGCTATTGGTTCTGTGAATCCCGGGAAGTCATCCGGGTCAAAGGCTGCGCCTTGCAGATCCACCGGCACCTCCAGATAGACCGGACCTACCCGGCCGTTCTTGGCGAGATAGATGCATTTCTCCACTTCATAACGGACTTGTGAGAGGTCCTCCAGCCTGACAGCATATTTGGTAATCTGGCGAAAAATATCCAGAGAATCGAAGCCTTGCAGAGCGAATTGCCGCGGTCCTTTCACCTGGGCAAGCGCAACCTTGGAATTCCCACCAACTACAATCATTGGGGAAGAATCGACATAAGCTCCGGTTATGCCTGTAATGGTATTCAGCGCTCCAGGCCCTGCGGTAACGTAAGCGACGCCAAGCTTGCCGGTCATCCTTCCGTAAGCCTCAGCGGCCATTGCGGCAGCCTGCTCGTGGTGACAGCAGACATATTCCTGCTTGCCATGCTGGTAGAGCGCATCGGTCAGATGCATAATCATTCCCCCGGTGACCAGGAATACGGTCTCCCCGCCTTCATCATATAAAGAGTGCGTGATATAATCCGCAACCCTCATTCTCATTTATGCTTCCTCCTTCCTGAAACACAGCCATACCCATAGCATGCCGGCTTCACTTGACTTGATAAGCCTATTTATATGCGGATTTTGCGGGAATAGGTCCATAAGATTCACTTCATCCGGATTTTCTCCTGGACCTGACGGTTCAGATGGACTCATAACTTGTGCAGTTAGTGAATAACGTATATGTAAATGTCTTAATGAAAAAGGGGCTATTCTCTTGAACAATCCACCATCACTTCTGAAGGAGACGGGTTACATATCGAATCCATCCAGCGTTTCAATAGGTAGAAATGTCACGGTGCAAGGCGGGTATTACTGGAACATTCATGAACCGGCTTCGGGCAATACTCCCCAACTTACAATCAGGGATGGGAGCCGGTTAGAGACAGGTTTGCATGTGCAGTGCAGCCATAAAGTCCATATAGGCCGGAATGTGATGATTGGGCCTTATGTCAGCTTGACGGACTCTGTAGCGGCTTCAGTCAGACCAGGTTATCCAGGCTGGGCACAAGCGACAGATGTTCTTAAAACCAGCGGGGAACTGATAGTGGGCGATGGAAGCGTAATCGGTGCACACGCTGTAATTGACGGACCGGTCAAGATCGGGAAATTCAGTATTATTGAGCCTAACAGTGTTGTTGTGGATCATGTTCCAAGCTTTTGCAGAGTCTCGGGTAATCCGGCTGTTGTTACACAAGTATTCGTTCCTGAGTTACTGGAGTGGGTTAAAGTGAACAGTGATACGGAGAGAGAGTCCGCACTTGCCCGCCGCACAGAACATCCACTGCTGTCGATCGTGATTCCGACCTACAATCGCGTACATCATCTTGGCAATAATCTGCAATCCATCTATAATCAGGTCTCCGATGAGGATCTAGTTGAAGTAGTGGTGTCAGATAATGCATCGCCAGATAATACACAGGAGGTAGGCCGTGTATACACTAACCTATTCTCCAGTTTTCGTTACAGCCGCAATGAACAGAATATCGGTGGCGACTTGAACATCGCTTATGTCAGTACGCTGGCTAATGGCAGCTTCATTAAACTACAGGGAGACGATGATTACTGGCTGGATGGAGCGCTGATTGATTTCATCGGAATTCTTCTGGAGCATTTGGATTGTGCGCTGATTCATACGATGCCATTTCATCCTGATAACCGGGTTTATACTTTAGAGGGCGGTGACTTATTCCTGGCTCATTCGAGTAATAATGCAATGCAGATTTCCATGAATACTATGAAAAAATCCGTGTGGGATCAAATTGAGGATAAAAGCAAATATGCTTATACAAGTATTAATCAAATCTACTGGTTCTATGAAATTCTAATTCTTGATCCTAAGTTTTGCATTATCAATCGTAATTTTTATCTTTACGCAGGAATAATTCCGGAGGGATACAACGTAGGTGAGGTATGTATTAAACATTTCCTGGATGCATTACACCATTATGAAGGCCGTACCTTGAAGAGTGAGACCATTCAAGAGGAAAAAAAGAAACGCTTCTACAATGTGATTCTACCGTTGTACGGAACAATTGTTAGAAATAGATTTGCCAGTGATGTGTCTAACCTTGAGCAGTATTACACGGACTATTATGCGAATGAAGATTATTATGAGGATGGCCTGCTGAAGCTGCGGGAGATTTCGGTGATGCGGCCATGATAAACAATAAGCGTAAGACTATTGCCATTCTAGGAGCCACGGGTCATATCGCCAAGAACCTGATTCTCGGTCTTGCAGCGGCGCAGGAATATGAATTGTATTTATTCTCACGGTCCAGGGAGAGAATGGTCCTTTTCCTGACGGAGAACCAGCTTCAGGAGCGTGTTAAGCTCTGTGAATACAATGAATTTGCACGAACGGCGGACTATGATGTCATTATTAACGGGGTGGGAATTGGAGATCCGCAGAACCTGGTTCAACATCCGTTCCAGGTCTTTCAGATTACTGAGCAATACGACAATCTGATTCTGGACTATCTGCACAAGAATCCGGCTGCTATATACATCAATCTGAGCAGTGGGGCGGTATACGGGTCTGAATTTGATCAGCCTGCTACGGACGGGAAATGGCTTAAGCTTGATCCCAACCATCTGTCCGCTCAGGAATTTTATGGGATTACCAAGCTGAACATGGAGGCCAAACACAGAAGTCTGAGCCAGCACCGCATTGTGGACTTAAGGGTCTTCGGTATTTTTAGCGCGTTCATTGATTTGAACTCCCGTTATTTGCTGACGGATATTATTCACCACCTTAGAAAGGGAGAGATACTGCACACCTCACCGGACAACATCGTTAGGGACTATGTGCATCCCGAGGATTTGATCCAGCTTATCAAGCTGTGTATGAGGGAAGAGGTAGGGAATGAGGTATATGATGTGTTTTCACTAAAGCCTGCGGCGAAGTTTGAGATTCTGGATTACTTTGCAGATCACTACGGGCTTAGGTATGAAATAGAAGATAACTCTTCCTATAACTCGATAACCGGCTCCAAGAATAACTATTATTCACTTAACCATAGTGCCACCCAAATAGGCTACCTGCCCCGTTACACCTCACTTCAGAGCATACAGACCGGTTACAGGCATCTGTCCCGAAATTAAATTCATGAATTCCCGCCCTTAGGGAATTATAGAATTCTTAGAGACCTCTCTAATTCTGAACACGATAAGGACGGAATTCATGAAGCAGACTTCTGAATCAACGGGCAATGAGAAGAAACTGAAGTGGTGGCAGCTCAGCCTGCTCGGTATTGCGGGGACGATTGGCACGGGGTACTTCCTCGGTTCGGGGCTGGCGATATCTATGGGCGGGCCGGCGGTGCTGCTGGCTTATCTGCTTGCGGCGGCGGGAACGTATGCCGTCTTCGATGCGCTGGCGCGGATGACGGCGGCACAGCCGGAGCAAGGCTCCTTCCGCTCCTATGCCAAGCAGGCCTTCGGCAACTGGGCGGGGTTCGGCAGCGGCTGGTTATACTGGTTCTCGGAGCTGCTGATTATGGGCAGCCAGCTTACGGCGCTGTCGATCTTCTCGCGGTTCTGGTTCCCGGGCGTGCCGATGTGGATATTTGCAGCCGGGTATGCGGTGGTCGCGCTGGGGATTGTATTCTTCGGCAACAAAGGCTTCGACCGGGTGGAGAACGTGCTGGCCGTCATCAAGGTGGCGGCTATTCTTATGTTCCTGGTGATTGCGGCCCTGCTTCTGGCAGGCTGGATTGGCGGTGGCAAGTTCACTCCGAAGGTGCCAATGAGCTATAAGGCATTGTTCCCGTCAGGGGGCATCGGGTTATGGTCCGCCTTCATCTTCGCCTTCTATGCCTATGGCGGGATCGAGGTGCTGGGAATTATGTCTTACCGGCTCCAGAAGCCGGAGGAAGCGCCGAAGGCGGGGAAGGTGATGCTGCTGGGGCTGGGAACGGTATACATCTTGTCCATTGGACTGGCGGTGATTATGGTGCCGCTTAGTGCTTTTAACCCGAAGGAGAGTCCGTTTGTGCTGGCCCTGCGCAGCGACCATCTGGCCTTCGTGCCCCATCTGTTCAACGGCGTGCTGATCATTGCAGGGTTCTCTACGATGACTGCGTCGCTGTATGCGATTACCTCGATGATGCTTACGCTGGCCCAGGAGGGGGATGCGCCCAAGGTGTTCTCCAGGAAGTGGAAGGACAAGTATCCGCTGCTGGCGCTGTGCCTGATCGCGGGCGGTCTGACGGGGGCTGTAATTATGGCACTGCTGCTGCCGGGAAAAGTGTACGAATACATCACCACCGCCGCCGGGCTGATGATTCTCTATAACTGGGCCTTCATCCTGCTCTCCTCGGCCAAGTTGCTGAAGCCAAGTACGCTAAGTGGGGTGAAGCGCTGGAGCGGGCTGGTACTGATTCTGGCTGCGGTCAGCGGAACGCTGTTCCATAAGCTCAGCCGTCCGGGCTTCTATATCAGTCTGCTGATCGTAGTCTTAATTGCGCTAAGCGACTGGATACTCCAGCATTACCGCAATAAGCACAAGCAAGAGGGAGCAGGGGATGAACAGCGCCCAGAAGCGCATACGGGAAGCTTCCATTCCTTGCCGGGAGGACCCGGCTTCCGGATTAAGGGCATCCGGCTGCGGAAGAACAAGATCTAATGAGAGAACAGCAGCCGGGCCGCCTGAATCCCGAAATAGAAGCCGAAGCCGACCAGCGACAGGCCGGACAAGACAGAGATCGCCTTCAGTACCCGCCGGGTCAGGAAGGTGCGGAACAGGCTGGAGGCTGCCGCCATCGTCACATCCCAGAGCACAATGCCGAGGACAATGGCCCCGCTGTAGACCAATAACTGCTGCATCGGATACGCATTGACGGCCTTGGCTAAGATAGAGCCATAGATTCCCAGCCAGAACAGGATGGAGAGGGGATTAAACAGCGACATGAGGAATCCCGACACGAAGGATCTGGACAGCGAAGCTCCGCTTCCGCGCACCTCTGCTGCTGAGAGTTCGCCCGAATGCATGATGCTCTCCACGCCGCTGTAGACCAGCACGAAGAAGCCGAACAGCCACAGGAAGGCCTTGACGAACGGGGCATCCAGCAGATGAATTATGCCGAAATAAACAAGCAACATGTAGATAATATCGGCGCTGATGGCCCCAAGACCCACCACCCATGCCGGCAGGAAGCCTCCGCGCAGCCCCTTGTCCAATTGGGCGGCGTTAATAGGCCCGATGGGGGCTGACAGGGATAACCCGAGAACCATATAACCTATGAATATGTTAATGTTGTCCTCCTCCTTTTTATAATTAGCATATTCCGCAGAAGGCAATAATAGGACAACCAGACCTGAAGAAGGCCCGCGAAGAATCGCGGGCCTCTTGCTTTACAGATGCTGGAGCTGCTGCGTTACGCGTGGACCGTTTCAGGTCTCTTGACCAGCAGCGGCGGGGGAACCAGCCAGCCTTTTTTCTTCAGCAGATGCAGGTTCTTCAGGCCGATGGCCGCCTTGGTCAGATGATATTTGGCGAACAATGCGCCGATATCCTCACGGATGGACTGACCCATCGCCTGGCTGCACGCTACCATCCCAACCGCCAGACTGGCTGCAACCATGGCTGCAATCTCAGGGTCCGTGAACCGTGCGCCCACCGGAATATCCTCCAGTCTCGCTTCAGGCCGGTTCGGGAGTGCCGGAGCAGCAGCAATGCCCTGCTCTGCAAGCAGCGAGTCGCATTCGCTGATCTCCAGCTCCGCCTGGTCGATCATGGCGGCCAGAATTTTTTTTAGGTCGCTGTCCCCGGCGTGATACATATGAGCTCTGTAGCCGGATAAAGCACCCTTTGCTGCCATTGAGGTCTCCCACAGGGTAAAGATCTCTCCATAATGCATCGGCTCTTCCTTGGGGTTGCCGCCTAGAATTCCTGTCATAGGTAAGCTCCTTTACGGTTGGATTTGAACATGGAGTAGCATGTCCCGCAGGAAACGGAGATATTACAGTGCGAAGTTGTGAACTTGTTTACACGGATAAAAGGCTGACTGTCATGCCATAATAAGCAGATGTGAAGTTAGGGTGGAGGAATAGAGGCTTATGCTTATTAATGTGATCATCGGCTGGATCATTCCCTGGTGTATCGGCAGTTATTTTCTCAGAAAAGACAGCGCAGTCATCCTTCATATCGCACCGATTGCCAGTGTAATCGCCTTTGCATTCGATGAGATCGGGTACCATATGAAGTGGTGGAGTATCACCCCGACCGGACCTGGAGTTATTTCGTATCTCCCATATAATCTGGGGGTATTTCCGGTGATCTCCTGTCTGCTCATCTATACGGTGAGGAGGACATCCCTGAATCCGCTGCTGCTGATCCTGCTCTTTACGTGCGGCAAAACCTTGTTTGAGTTCTGTTTGGTCATTAGCGGCAAAGTGAGGTATGATCACGGCTGGAACCTGGGCTGGACGTCCATATCGTATGTACTGGCCTGTTCGTTGTGCTACAGCTGGTATCTGATGATTAAAGGCAGGTCCCAAGGGGTATAAATACAGCCGTTAGACCGACAATAAGCAGGATGCGAATATAAAAGAAGGTGGTTCGTCCATGAAGGGGTCAAAAGAATCCCAAGGGGAAAAGGGTTCAAAAGGGGCGCTAATCGCGCTCGCCTCCATCCCGCTGATTATGACACTGGGCAATTCGATGCTGTTGCCGATTCTGCCCCAGATCTCGAAGGAGCTGGGGGTGAGCGCTTTTGGGGTCAGTATGATTATCACGGTCTATGGCCTGATCGCCATCCTGATGATTCCGATCGCCGGCTATTTATCGGACCGCTTCGGGCGCAAAAAAGTGATTCTGCCCAGCCTGATCCTGGCCGCCCTGGGCGGTGCCGGATGTGTAGCCGCTGCCTGGTTCTTCACAGGAGTGACGGCTTACTGGATCATTCTTGCCGGACGTTTCGTCCAAGGGATCGGTGCCGCAGGCGCTTTTCCCATTGTCATTCCCTTCGTGGGTGATCTGTTCAAGGATGAGAAGGAGGTGAGCAAAGGGCTCGGAATTATTGAGACCTCCAATACCTTCGGAAAAGTGGTAAGCCCGATCCTGGGTGCTTATCTGGGGACGCTGCTATGGTATGCGCCGTTTATCGCCATTCCTGTGCTGTGTCTGATCTCTTGTATTCTTGTGATCTTCCTTGTTAAGAAGCCCAAGGCGGAGGAGGAAGCGGAGAAGACCAGCCTTAAGGAATTCCTGGGCGGCATTAAGAGCGTATTGCATGAGAAGGGCCGCTGGCTGTACGCCATCTTCGCCATCGGAGGCATCTGCATGTTCGCCACCTTCGGGGTGTTGTTCTATTTGTCAGAGATCCTCGAATCGAGATATAACCTGCACGGTGCCTACAAAGGCTTCGTTCTGGCCATTCCGCTTGCTTTGCTATGTCTGGCCTCTTACGGAAGCGGCAAGATCATTGGCAAAAACAAGCTGCTCATGAAATGGCTCGGCTTCGGAGGCATGGCTTTACTGACCGCTGCCACGCTGATTACCGGCTTCAATGAGAACATCTATTACATGGTCGGGTTCCTGAGTCTAAGCGGAATCGGGATCGGGGTGGTCCTGCCCTGCATGGATGCGCTGATTACCGAAGGCATCGAGAAGGAGAACCGGGGCACGATTACTTCCCTCTACAGCAGTATGAGATTCATCGGGGTCGCGCTGGGCCCGCCGGTGGTGTCCCTCTTGATGAACCGGGGACATTGGACTCTGTTCTTCACCATGGCGGGCGTCGGAGCCGTCGGCGGGCTGTTGAGCTTCTTCGCGGTAAGACCCAGCAAGGAGGATTCCGAAGGGGAAGGCCGGACAGAGCGGAATTCGTTGGCGAAGAAAGGAAGTCCTTTGCGCCAGCGTGCGCGGTAGGAAAGCTATATACAGCAAATAAGGGGCGTCCCAAGCGGGATGCGCCTTATTTGCTCTTTTACATACGAATGCCGGCTATCCCGCAATCCTGTGAAAATAATACACTTTTGCTCCGGCCGGAAAGCGAGCGGAATTCACGGATTTTGCGGATCAGCTTTAATCAAATCCGTATCTCTCTGAATAGACTAACTTATATAAGAAATCACCATAGCAAGAGCTGACAGAGATCTTAGGAGGGCACCTATGTGAATGGATGGAACAGCAATAGACCTGTGTTTGAGACGGATGAGCGGGGGATACATCTGAATACCGCTTGGGAAGGGCATCGCAGATTCGGCTACGACTTGGTCTGTCATATGCAGCCGAACCGGGTGGTGGAGTTAGGAACTTATTATGGAGCTTCTCACTTCGCCTTCTGCCAGGCCGTCAAGGATTATGGGCTTGCAACGGAATGTTATGCAGTCGATACGTGGCTAGGCGACCAGCATTCGGGATTGTACGATGAATCCTGTTATCAATCTGTGCTATCCTCGTCGGCCACCTATTACCCCGGGATCTCCCATCTGCTGCGCATGACCTTCGACGAGGCATTGCTTCAATTTGCAGACCGAAGCATTGACCTTTTGCATATTGACGGTCTTCATACTTATGAGGCGGTCAAGCATGATTATGAGTCATGGCTGCCGAAGCTGGCGGATAACGGCGTTATTCTGTTCCATGATATTGCGGTTATGCAAGACGATTTCGGCGTATACCGCTACTGGGAAGATCTGCAGATGCAGTACTATGCAGTACAATTCGAGCATAGCTATGGACTTGGCGTTCTGATGCCCAAGGGCTGCTCCCCGGTAACCTTGCACATGCACGCTAACTGGAATGTAATCAAGCCGCTGTATCCTTAACCCCGCTGCTAATCTGTAAGCATCTCCAGAATCGTCTGCACAACCAGCTCCGGCTGATCGTGAATGACCATATGTCCGCTCTTCTGCGCCACTATAAGCTCACTATTGGAAGATAGGCTCAGCATACTGCGCTGGCCCGCCTGCCAGATCGCTTCCAGTCGCCGGCCTGCATCAATGGATACTCCGAAGGAGACGTAGTCTTGGGGCAAGCCCCGGGCGATCACCTTGACCGGAAGCGAGCCGAAGCTCTGTCCACGGATTGCATCCTCGGTTGAGCTGGCCAGGGCGGCTTCCTGCTCCTTGGCAGCAAAATAGCTTGGCGTGGATATGACGTTAATGAATTCCCCGCGGTCCTGCTCGGCAACCAGGCCTTCCAGGAGCTGATTCTGGAACAGCCGAAGCGCACCGGAGCGCTTGAGCAGGCTCAGCAGGGAGGCACTGGGGTTGCCGGCAAACTTCTCGGCGGCCAGAATCGGCTTCGTCTCGCGATCGTCATTCTCAGGTCTGGCATCAATCAGTACCAGTCCGGTCACTTCCTCCGGGTAAGTCTGAGTGAACAGCCGGGCGTACATGCCGCCGAGGGAGTGGCCGACCATCAGGTAAGGGCCAGGAATGTCTGCATTCTTAAGGGCGGTGTGCAGCTCGTTCACAATATTGGCGCCTGAGCGTTCCGTATCCGCCTGCTCGCTCCAGGCATACCCGGCCCGTTCGTAAGTGACCACGGTGGCATGTGCAGCTAACTGTTCAGGGATATCTCTCCACGACAGGCTGGTTTCGCCGCTGCCTGCTTCCAGAATGATAGTGGGTGCTCCCGCTCCTATCTGGCGAATGTGGAGGTTATAACCTCCGGCATCCACCAGTTGACCCGGTGCAGGATAGTTTTTACGGTCAGTGGTAGAGGCGATGGCTTCATACAGGAACCCTGATCCTGCGAGAAGCAGGACAGCGGACACAAGGATTAGCAGCAGCTTAAGCAGCCTGATCCGCAGTTTTTGGGCAGCGGGTTTCGGGTGACTGGAAGAGTTGGTCATGGTACTAGGTTCGACTCCTTTTATATAATACAATTGTATCATTTAAAAAACAGTATAACAGCCTGTGCCGCAATTAAGCAATGTCCTGAGCGCTCAAAATAGCTATCTCCATAGCCGGATCTGAAGGACTAGCCGTTTAAATCCCCCTCCACAAGGGTAAAATACAAACAAATCAAACCGGAAGAGAAAGGCGGTAAGCTTATGCTGTGGGGATTAATCGGACTTGTAGTGGTGGTATGGCTGTTAGGCCTCATCTTTAATTTCATGGGCAATATGATTCATCTTCTGCTGTTTGTCGCAGCGGTCCTGTTCGTGATCAACCTGGTCAAGGGACGGTCGCGGAGATAACGGCTAATGATCAGAATGGTGAACCTGAGTGTTCACAATACACAGTGGCTGCGTTAGGCAGCAATGCATGTGCTCCGGTAGGAGGGCATGTGCTTTTTTATTGTTTGGGAATTTATAGTTCACGTCTGTTGTAAGAAGTGCAACAATGGTGCCTCATAGAAGCGGTCTATGCTGAAATCCTGCAAGAATTGCAACAATGCTACCCCTTACAAGCGGCGGGTGAGTAAATAACGCTTAGAATTGGCAAGAGATAGGCGGAGCACCGCCATGAAAGGAAGAATAACATTGGATTCTGCGTTTAGTTCACCTGATCTCGTCGGAGGTGGGCAGCGAACGTAATTGAAGAGCAGAAGTGCACTTGAATTAGGGTTTATTGGAACAACATTCCGTTTGCGGAGCGTGCTCACCGAGCGTCGTACGTAAATCATGCGCATAAACCAAAAAGGAGGTGTCTCATTTGCAGTCTGGCGGATGTCTGGACACTTATTCCCCGGTTGCCTATAATAAATGAAAATGTATATGGAGGAGATTCAATGCGCAAACCAATCATCGCCGTCGATATGGACGATACCATCTGCCATCTCGTGAAGCGTGCGATATACCACAATAACATTGAGTTTCCTACGCACCCGCTCCGCTATGAGGACATGATGGATTGGAACACGGACCACCTGCGTCATCCGGACAGCACGATGGAGCTTTTTTTCGGGAGACCCGGCTTATATGAGGAGCTGGAGCTGTTCGATGAATATGTAGTGGAAGAGATGGAGAAGCTTCACCATGCGTATGATGTCATCATTGTTACGGCGGCTTCGCCGAAGTCGGTGGCTGAGAAATGGAACTGGCTGCAGAAGCATATGCCGTATATCCCGGCCGACAATTTCTTCACCGCAAGGCGCAAGCATCTGATCGGCTACGATCTGCTGATTGATGACGGCCCGCATAACCTGCTGCCCGCCGTTCAGGCAGGGAAGAAGGTGCTCTGCATCCCGCATCCGTGGAATCTGAGAGCACGTGAGCAATACTCTTTTCCGCTGATGACCTCCTGGGAGGGTGCCAAGGAACGGGTGGATGAGATTTTGCAGGCGTAGGGTCAACCTGATCTTAACCTTAACCTGAACCTGATTTATCGCTTGAAGATGAGCCTCGCTTGTGCGGGCTTATTCTGCTATGTCCGAGAGATATCCACCGCCTGTACTGCCGTAAATCCGCTGTCGAACATTATCAGTATTTGCTGTATGATGGGTGTATCTTTGCGTTTCTTGCTCCAAGGAGGATTGCAGTTTTGTCTAAAGGGTTAAAGAGTAAGGTTAGTCAAAGTAAAAAGCTGAGTCTCACCACGCTGCTCACGGGTCTGGTGACACTGGTGGTTCTCCTAACTTCGAGTATTCTTCTGCTGGGTTCTTATGAGTCTAAGAAACGTTCATTAATGGAGACCACGCTTCATTTGAATTACATCAATGCTGACCGTATGTCGAGGACCATGGATTCATTATTTCAGTCTATGTGCGGGAGTCTGAAATACAACGCCGCAAGGCTGTCTGACATAGAAGCTATGCCGGCTCAGCAAGTGAATGATTCCCTGGATCTGATGCGCAGTAGCAGCAATTTCTTCAATTCCATCACCGTGGTCGACGCCAGCGGATTCGTCCGCCATGTCTCACCTGCCAGCATAGGGACTACAGGCAAGCACATCACCTCAGAGAATAGCAAGGAAGCATTAGCGCTCCGTAAGCCGTATACCTCTTCTCCATACCTGACTGCCAATACCAAGCGGTTAATTGTATTTTTGAGCCAGCCCATCTTCGATGCTGCGGGTACCTACGCCGGAATGCTTAGCGGCACCATCTACCTTCAGGAGAATAACGTGCTGTCTGAGATTTTTGACAATGGGCAGGAGGATGATTCGGGGGCTTATTATTATATTGTGGATTCCGAAGGACATCTGGTGTATCACCCGGATAAAGCGCGGATCGGCACAGATGTCAGCAGCAATGGGGTTGTGCAGCGTCTGATGAATAAGCAAAGCGGAGAACAGCCTGTCACGAACACCCGGGGCATCGAGATGCTGGCCGGATACTCCAGTGTGCCCGCCAATGGTTGGGGCATTGTGGTCGTCTCCCCGATCAGCCAGATTCATAAGGAGCTGATGGGCCATTTTCGTATCCTAATCGGGTATTCCTCCCTGCCGTTCATCGTCCTGCTGCTGGGGGTTATTCTTCTGGCACGCAAGTTTGCGCGCCCCTTCGTCTATCTGGCAGATGTTGTGAGCAAGATGGGCAAGGAGCAGATAGAATTGCAGGAAGCGAAGCGGTATTGGAGCAGGGAAGCCTATTTATTGACAGACGGCGTGTCGCTTGCCCTGGCCAATATCCAGCAGCAGACCGAGCAGTTGACCCATGAAGCCGAAACGGATGTGCTGACTGGTCTGATGAACCGCAGGTCCCTTGAGCATACGATCAGCCAGCGGATGAGCTCCGGTATTCCTTTTTCACTGGTGATGCTGGATGTAGACAAGTTCAAGCTTGTCAATGACACGTACGGCCATAAGCTGGGCGATGAAGTTCTAAAGCATGTTGTCCGGGTTATTGTGACCTCGCTTCGCCCGGATGATGTCTGTTACCGCTACGGCGGGGAGGAATTCGTTATCCTGCTGGCCCGGACTACACCTGCGGAAGCCTTCAGCGCTGCTGAGCGAATCCGTCTTGCTGTCGAGCGGAGCCAGGCGCCGATTGCGGCGCAGCTTACGATTTCACAGGGGATCGCCCACTATCCTTCGCATGCTGCGGACTTTACGGGACTGCTCGTGAAGGCGGATCAGGCCTTGTATCTGGCGAAGAGCAGAGGGCGGAACCAGTCGGTGATTACGGAGTCATAGCAGAATTTACTTAGAATTGTGATTATCGCGCTTTGAAGGCTTTTGCGTTATAATCGAGAAAAATTTCCTGAAGGTGGAGCATTGTGAGAATTGGTACAAAAAGATTACGCCTTCAAACCACCATTACTCTGATGATCTGCCTGATCGTCGTGCTGGTGCTGCTGATTGTGTATGTAATGTTCGGCATGCGATTCTCCGAAGAGGCCCGGTCTTCTCTGGAGAACAAGGCCATCACCATTGCACGGACGGTATCCCGCACGCCGGGGGTGGTGGATGGGCTGCTTGCAGAGTCTGATTTCGGCAGCATCCAGCGTTATGCAACCGATATCAGCGCTATTAATGACGTTCAATTTGTGGTGGTGATGGATATGGGCGGCATTCGCCGTTCCCACCCTGATCCGGCCCTGATCGGCAAGCATTTCATGGGCGGGGATGAGACCGATGCACTGCATGGCAAGGAGACCATATCCGTGGCTGAAGGCTCGCTCGGTTATTCTGTGAGAGCGTTCTCACCGATCTTCGCCGCTGACGGCAAGCAGGTTGGAGCAGTAGCTGTAGGCATATCGCTTGGCAGCGTCCGTTCCGCCGTTCAGCAGAACCGCTGGATTATCTATTCAGGCATCCTGGTCGGCGGGCTGATGGGGATATTCGGTGCCATCCTGCTCGCCCGCAAAATCAAGCGGATGATGTTCGGCATGGAGCCGGGAGAAATCGCCAAATTGCTGGAGGAGCGCAGCGCCATGCTGCAATCGACCAAAGAAGGGATTCTGGCCGTCGACAAGGACTCGCGGATTACCCTGGTGAATGCCGAGGCCCGGCGGCTGATGGGCAGTGTCGGCTTGAACCAGGAACCGGTAGGCAGGCAGGCCGGGCAGTTCTGGCCGCTGCTGCGGATGGAGAAGGTGCTGGAGACCGGGGAAGCCTTGCAGGATAAGGAAGTGGAGCAGAGCGGCATCACGCTGCTGGTGAATGTGGTTCCGGTCCGGGTGAACGGAATCATCGAAGGGGCGATTGCCACGTTCCGGGACAAGACCGAGATCAGTATTCTGATGGAGCGGCTCTCCGGCATCTCCCTATACGCCGAGGCACTGCGTGCGCAGACGCATGAGTTCATGAACAAGCTGCATGTCATCATGGGGCTGAATACTATGCGCAGATACGACCGGCTTGAGGAATATCTCACGGATATTGTACAGAGCATCCAGACGGAGGCGGACTCAGTGGTCCGGCAGGTCAAAGACCCGGTGATGGTTGGCTTCCTGCTCGGCAAGCTCAGCAGAATCAGGGAGGCCGATGTGCGGCTGGTGATCCGGGATGACGGTATGCTGCCTGAAGTAGCGGATCATGAGGTGGCGCGGGAGCTGGTCACGATAGCGGGCAACCTGCTGGACAACGCGCTGGAGGCGCTGCAAGGCGCAGACAACAAGCAGATCGAGATTGGATTCAGGCATAAGGACAACCAGCTTACCCTTAAGGTTAGCGATAACGGGACAGGCATAGCTGCGGAGAATGGAGCCCACCTGTTTGAACAGGGCTATTCGACCAAAGGCGGCGACCGGGGCGTGGGGCTGTATCTGGTGCGGCGAAGTGTAGATAAGCTGGGCGGAACGATTACGTATGACAGCCGGGAAGGGGAAGGCACTGAATTCACGGTGCAGATTCCTTATTTGGCAAAGAATTAAGATAAATCATGAAAAGGGTGGAGAGCCCATGAAGAGTGGTGATAAGCCATTATGATAAAAGTACTTATCGTTGAAGATGATCCCATGGTGTCGGAGATGAACAAGTTTTATCTGCAGCAGGTGGAGGGCTTCCGTGCAGATGGCTGGGCCAGCTCGGCGGAAGAAGTGCTGGGGATGCTGGAGAAGCAGGCCTATGACCTGATCCTGCTGGATATTTACATGAAGGAGAGCAACGGGCTGGAGCTGCTGTCCGAGATCCGGCGCAGAGGCGTGAAGATTGATGTCATTGTCATCTCGGCCGCAAGCGACAAGGAGAGCATCCAGGAAGCGCTACAGAACGGAGCGGTGGACTACTTGATTAAGCCGTTTGAATTCTCCAGGCTCCGGGCGGCGCTTAATGGATACCGGGAGCAGAACAAGCTATTCCGCAGCCAGGAGCGGCTGAACCAGTCGGAGCTGGACCGGCTGTCCCGGTTCAAGCAGGAACGGACGACATCTCATGAACTGGCCAAGGGCTTCACCCGTCAGACGCTCCAGACCATCTGGCG
The DNA here is from genome assembly GCF_037975325.1 of Paenibacillus sp. FSL P2-0136. Lineage (NCBI taxonomy): Bacteria > Bacillati > Bacillota > Bacilli > Caryophanales > Paenibacillaceae > Paenibacillus > Paenibacillus sp. FSL P2-0136. The sequence continues at coordinate 4,967,466 of NZ_CP150244.1, read as the reverse complement.
GGCGGTGGAGGCCTGCGGCAGCGAATTGTTCTCCGCTGAGGAGATCTCGGCGGTATCCGGAATTTCCCGGGTCTCCGCCGGCAAATACCTGATCGGGCTAACGGAGATGGGAGTGCTGGAAATGGATCTGGTCTACGGGAGCATCGGCAGGCCAGTACAGAAATACAGACTCGCTCCGAATGGTAAGGGATTGATTACTAAGTATATTTGAGTACAACTAACTAATATTGGAGCTCCTGCCACGCAACCTGCGGCGGAGCTTTTTGTGTTGCACAGACAGCGGAAGTGGGCTGGATGCTGAAAGGAAAGGGATAAATCCCTTTGAATTGGCCGAAAGTGGGCTGTAAGCGCAAATGAAGAGCACTAATGCACCTGAAGTAACCTGGCTCCGTCAAAAGCTCCTAATACTAACTAATGTTACCTGCCTCCCCCTGATACTACCTGTCTCTTTCTGACTTCACCTATTCCACCACTCGCCCTCCCCGGCGCCTATATCGACTAAGTAGACTGCTCTACCAATATTATTTACCAACAATGTCCTCTACCACTGCCCTTCACTAATCCTCTGTACCAATCCTCTATACCAATGCCAGCGCCCCCAGCCCCTCTCCTGATAGCGCTTACTTTAATAATTTACAAAACCCCTTTATTACTTTCATAAAAACAAAAGCGCTTTCAAAGCAGCTATGATGAATTTGTAAAAGAGTTAAGGAGGTAAGGTTAACATGCAAAAAGCAATTCAACCCCCACTTTCGGTACCGGAACAGCAGCCTGTTGTACTGAAGCAAGGAGAACAGGGTTTCGTCCAGAAGCTTCTGCATTTAAAAGTAGGCGTTATTCCGCTCCCATTGTATGTGGTATTTGCACTTATTATTTTTGCGGCTTCTGTGCTTGGTGAACTGCCAAACGACATGATCGGCGGCTTTGCAGTAATTATTGTACTGGGGGTGCTGCTCAGTGATCTGGGCTTCAAGCTTCCGATTCTCAAGAATATCGGCGGTCCTGCGATCCTCTCTCTAATGATTCCATCGTTCCTGGTGTTCTGGAATGTGCTTGATCCTTCGGTGCTTGAATCGGTCAACACGCTGATGAAGACCTCGAACTTCCTGTACCTGTACATCTCGATTCTGGTAGCCGGAAGTATTACCGGGATGAACCGGACCACGCTGATTAACGGCTTCATTCGCATCTTCATTCCGATGATGGCCGGAACCCTCGCCGCAGTGGCTGCGGGCCTGGGTGTAGGGATGCTGCTTGGTTATAGCGCACACCGGACACTATTCTACATTATCGTGCCTATTATCGGCGGCGGTGTCGGTGAAGGGATTCTCCCGTTGTCGATCGCGTTCTCGCAGATCCTCGGCGGGGAATCCGGCTCCTATGTGGCCCAGATGATTCCGGCAGCGGTGATCGGCAACGTGTTTGCGATTATTGGAGCGGGCCTGCTCAAGCGGATGGCTGACAAAAATCCGTCCATCACCGGGAACGGTGTCCTGGTGAAGTCGAAGGACGGCCAGAAGCTGGCGGGCAGCACGTATGACAGCGCGAAGCCGGACTTCCTGCTGATGGGCGCGGGCCTGCTGTTCGCCTGCGGATTGTTCATCACCGGACATCTGCTGTCGCCGTTTGTCGGCATTCCGGGTCCGATTCTGATGATCTTCGCAGCGGCATTACTGAAGATTTCCAAGCTGCTCCCGTCCAAAATCGAGCAGGGCGCTTATCAGCTCTACAAGCTGGTATCCGGTACTTTAACCTGGCCGCTGATGGTCGGCCTCGGGATGCTGTACATTCCGCTGAAGGATGTCGCCGCCCTGATCTCGCTTCCTTATATTATTGTCTGCGCTACTGTTATCGTGGCGATGACGATCACCGGCTATTTTACCGGCAAATGGGTCAATATGTACCCGGTTGAAGCGGCCATTGTTACCGGCTGCCGCGGCGGCCTTGGCGGAACAGGCGATGTAGCCATTCTGTCTGCCTCGGGACGCATGGAGCTGATGCCGTTCGCACAGATCTCCACCCGTATCGGCGGTGCGATTACAGTAGTTGTAGCCACGCTGCTCATCTCTGTATGGGGTGGCTGATCAAGGCGCTCAATCCGCAGAGGATGCGCCTGAATCACATGAAATCGTATCCAATCGTGTCTAAATCGTGGACAATTTTCAGGTGTCAGCTTTTATCTTGCCAATCCGATAATTATCGCGGAGAATGACTAAGGGAGTATATGAAATGCAGAGTTGACGGGCCTGCATACGGGTCTGGTACGGTTCCGGATGCAGGTATATCCGCTATATATAGTAAGATCTGAGAATAGATGCAAGCAAACGGTTAACCAGTTGAATGGAGGAGTTATTCATGGAACTATTAGAAGAAATTATGCTGCTGCATAAAGGCGGTAAGCTCGAAACTACCCTGAAGCATCCGATTCTGTGCAAAGACGACCTGTCCAAAGTCTACACGCCGGGTGTGGCGAAGGTCTGTCAGGCGATTGCCGACGATCAGTCCCAGGCCTATGAGCTAACCACGAAGAAGAATACCGTAGCTGTCGTATCTGATGGTACGGCTGTACTGGGGCTTGGCGATATCGGGCCGAAGGCGGCCATGCCGGTTATGGAGGGCAAAGCGGCGCTGTTCAAGCAGTTCGCAGACGTCGACGCCGTGCCGATATGCCTGGACACCAAGAATACCGAAGAGATTATTGCGATTGTAAAAGCGCTTGCCCCGACGTTCGGCGGCATTAACCTGGAGGACATCTCCTCTCCGCGCTGCTTCGAAATTGAAGCCAGACTAAGAGCCGAGCTGGACATTCCGGTCTTCCATGATGATCAGCATGGGACGGCGATTGTGGTTACTGCGGGACTACTGAACGCGCTTAAGGTATGCGGCAAGAATATCAAGGATGTCAAAATCGTAGTCAACGGCATAGGTGCAGCCGGCATCTCCGTCTCCAAAATGCTGCTGCATGCCGGAGCGGTCAACCTCATCGGCGTGGACCGGGAGGGCGCTATTAACCGGCTGGCGGATTATGAGCGCAGCCATTGGAGCGATTACGCCCAGATTACGAACCCATATCTTGAAACCGGAAGTCTGTCCGATGTGATCAAAGGCGCAGATGTCTTCATCGGAGTCTCTGCACCGGATGTGCTGAAGCTGGAAGATGTGCTGAACATGGCCACAGATCCGATTGTGTTCGCCATGGCGAACCCGATGCCGGAGATTGATCCCGCGATTGCCGCGCCGCATGTAAGAGTCATGGCGACCGGACGTTCCGACTATCCGAACCAGATTAACAATGTGCTGTGCTTCCCGGGCATATTCAGAGGGGCGCTGGATTGTGAAGCTACGGATATCAATGAAGATATGAAGCTGGCGGCAGCAGAGGCGATCTCCTCAGTGATTGACCCGTCTGAGCTGCATGAGAAATATATCATCCCAGACGCCTTCGATCCGCGTGTAGTAGAGAGAATCCGCATGGCTGTAGCTGAAGCGGCAGCTAAGAGCGGCGTAGCCCGCAAGGACCTGCTGGTCGGCATTAACTGATACCTATATTAATGAAGATACACCAAACGGCAAGCTCGTAAGATGAGCTTGCCGTTTTTTGCGGAATTTATATGGTTTGGGGTTTGTGATGATGGAATTGGGGTAATGAACGGGAGATTCTGGGCCGGATACGGGAATTCCGTCTGTACATAAATATGAACCGGGAGGGAACAAGATGAGTGAGCAAGAAGTGGAAGCTATCGGCTGGGATGCCATTGAAGATCAGATGAAGGGACTGTACGGGCAACAGGAGCCGAAGCATTACGCGGCAATGCTGCCGTATAGCCTGGGAGGCAATGACCCGCTGAACGGAATCAGCGCCTATGCAGCCGAGCAGCCTTATCCGCATTGGCATTTCGTAACCTTCGGCTTCTCCGAGCTGTTCGAGAAGGAGTCCGAAGATCCTGAGTACAGCGGATACGGCTTCGAGCTGACCTTCCGTCTGGCACGCAGTGCAGGCGAGCAGGAGCCTCCAGCCTGGGCGATCAATCTGCTGCAGAACATGGCCAGATATGTATTCTCCAGCGGAAATATCTTTGCTTCCGGCCATCACCTGGATGCCAATGGCCCGATTTGCCTGGGGGCGGATACTCGGCTGACGGCGCTGGCGTTCACCGATGACCCGGAGCTTCCGGCTGTAGATACGCCCAACGGCCGTGTGGAATTCCTGCAGATGGTAGGAATCACAGCGGATGAGCTGGAAACGATGATGTCCTGGAATACCAACGCCTTCCTGGAGGCCAGCCAGGAGGTGCTCCCTCTCTGCATCACCGATCTTTCCCGGGATTCGCTGCTCCGGCTACCTGTCATCCAGGAAGCGGTACGTCAGGGCATTGAGCGTGACGGATCACAGACGGGCATTCTGTATGTAGATGAACTGGATTATGAGCCGGGTACAAGCCGCCTGTTCAGTGCAGCACCTGCTGTCCTGACCATAGGAGCAAGGCAGGCACCGACTATAGCCAAGCTGCTGCGCGGCCGTCTGCTGAAGGGGAAGCCGCTGACACTGACCAGCAAGCAGCGGCAAGTGATGCTGGAGCGGAAGCCCGCTAACGGGACTGTGGTCAACGAGGATTTTGTCCGCATCGGCTTGACGGAAGAGGTGGTCCTGGAATTGGAAGAGAAGCTCCAGCCTAAGGAAGGGGAGCTCCTGCTGTCTGCCGCCAAGGAATTGAAGGTGCAGATCCGCAAGACCTACATCAAAGACCAGGAAGGTAATGTGGTCGAAACTATTGGCTAACCGCGCGGACGGCAGCTTTCTTTTCGGCAAATCATACCCGTCTATCTCAGAGCCGTTTCATGACGAAATTAAACATAGCCGTATTCCGGCCTGGAGACCAAATCTTTAGCTTATCTTTAGACTTGGTTTAGTCTGAATTAAGAAACCCCGGCTATATTTAAGTGAACAAGAAACGCTGTTCAAAATAACGGAACGGGAGCCCACTATGGCCAAATTGAATTTGTTTATCCGCGTGTGTATTGCCGTGCTGCTGGTGCTGGGCATTATCTATGTCGGCTCACTGGTAGACTTTATTTTTACCCCTGTTATCTCGTTGTTCAATGTTGTGATGGTGCCGTTAATGCTGGCCGTATTCTTCTATTATCTGCTTCGGCCCCTGATCGACTTCCTGTCCTCGCGCAAATTGAAGCGGACGCTGGCGATCCTGCTGGTCTATCTGGTCATTGCTGTTCTGCTGCTGGGCTTCACGGTAGGCGTCTGGCCATCGTTGCAAAGTCAGCTGCTGAACCTGGTCAACAATATGCCGGGTGTGCTGAGAGCAGTGGGGGAGCAGCTAAGTAAGCTGGAGAACACTGAGCTGCTGTCGGGACTGATTCCCGAGAATATGAACCTGTCCAGCCAATTGATGGGCTATTTGAATACAGGCTTCTCGCTGGCAACGGGCTATGTGTCCGGGCTGTTCTCCTTTGTCTCTAATTTTGCAGTTGTGCTGTTCACCTTCCCGATCCTGCTGTTCTACATGTTGAAGGAGGGTGGGAAGTTCGGCGATAAGCTCGTGAGCTTCTTCCCCAAACGGTATCATGAGGAAGGCGCGGGGGTGGTTGCCGAGATTGATAACGTGATGGGCAGCTTCATCGTCGGCAGAGTGCTGGTCAATCTGGCGCTCGGCGTGCTCATGTACATCGGGTTCCTGTTCATCGGCCTGCCGTATGCGCTGCTGCTGACGCTGGTGGCGGTGCTGATGAACTTTATCCCGTTTATCGGAGCCATTCTGTCTACCGTGCCAATCTTCATCATCGGTCTGATTGAGTCCCCGTCTACGGCGGTCTGGTCCATTGTGGTGGTACTCGTTGCGCAGCAGATTCAGGATAACCTCGTGGCCCCTTATATCTTCGGCAAAAGCATGGATATCCACCCGCTGACCACCATCATTCTCGTCCTGGCCGGCGGCGATTTCGGCGGAATCATCGGCATCCTGGTCATTATTCCGGTCTACATGATGCTCAAGATCATCATCGTCAAGCTCTATCAGCTCTTCCTCCGCAAACGCTGGGATGAGGAGGAGCCGGAGCCGGCAGCGCCGATGGGACCGGTAGAGCCGGAGCAGGTGCCGGAGGCATGAGGGATTGACAGGGCAGTGAACTGCCAGAAAAGGACCGGAACCGCCGTAGTGGCGTTCCGGTCCTTTGTTTGCAAAGATGAGATACAGTATGCTGGTGCTCGCGTGAAGACATGTGGTTCAGATGTAATCGAAAAACCGATCACATTGTGCTGGGTGAGGGCACGAGGAGCAATTGTAATCGAAAAACCGATCACATTGTGCTAGATGAGGGCACGCGGAGCAAATGTAATCGAAAAACCGATCACAATGTGCTGGGTGAGGGCACGCGGAGCAAATGTAATCGAAAAACCGATTACATTGTGCTGGGTGAGGGCGCACGGAGCAAATGTAATCGAAAAACCGATCACATTGTGCTGGGTGAGGGCGCACGGAGCAAATGTAATCGAAAAACCGATCACATAGTGCTGGGCGAGGGCACACGGAGCAAATGTAATCGAAAAACCGATCACATTGTGCTCGCGAGAAGACACGTGGGCGGATGTATGCGGAAGTAAGCCTACTCCCGCATCAAAAACGTCCGCGTCCGCTCCAGCTTCGGGCTGCCGAAGATCTCCTCCGGTGTGCCGGATTCGGCAATGTCCCCGTTGTCCATGAAGAACACGCGGTCGGCGACATCGCGGGCGAAGCTCATCTCATGGGTGACGATCATCATCGTCATGTTCTCCTCGGCGAGCTGGCGGATGACGCGCAGCACTTCGCCAGTTAATTCAGGATCAAGCGCCGAGGTCGGCTCGTCGAACAGGAGAATATCCGGGCTCAGCATCATCGCTCTGGCGATGGCAACCCGCTGCTTCTGCCCGCCGGATAGCGTGGAGGGATAGACGTCGGCTTTGTCGGCCAGGCCTACCTTCGAGAGAAGCTCACGGCTCTTGGCCGTAATCTGCTGCACACTCTCCCGCTTCAGGGTGCGCGGGGCAAGCTCCAGGTTGTCCTGCACACTGAGATGCGGAAAAAGATTAAAATGCTGAAACACCATCCCCATCCTTGAGGTGATGTCTCTAATTGCCGCCGTACTGGCGTAGCGTCCGTTCTCAACCAGCGTTTTGTCGCAGATTGAGATGCTGCCCCCGGTGACCTCCTCCAGATGCACGAGACTGCGCAGCATAGTGCTTTTGCCGGAGCCCGAGGGTCCGATCACCGCAACGACTTCGCCGGGCTTCACGTCAAAGCTAATCTGGTTCAGCACACTGAGGCTGCCGAAGTCTTTCTTCAATTGACGTACTTCAATCATGCTACTCATAGCGATACAGCCCTTCTACTCAAATTTGAAACGTTTCTCCAGCAGCTTGAAGAACAAGGTCAGCACCAGTGTCATCAGCAAATAAATGACGCCCGCTACGACAAAAGGAGTGACGGTAAAATCACGGTTCACCGCCGTCTTGGCGAAATTCAGCAGCTCAGGCACCGCCACGGCATACAGCAGAGCGGTATCCTTGACCAGCGTAATGGATTCATTGGCGACCGCAGGCAGCGCCACGCGGAACATCTGGGCGAGAATCACCTTGCGCAGCGTCTGCCACCGGCTTAAGCCCAGAACCTTGGCGGCCTCATGCTGGCCTTTATCGATCGAGAGCAGCCCGCCCCGGAAAATCTCGGCGAAATAAGCGCCGTAATTCAGAATAAAGCCCAGGCTGGCCGCTACAAAGCGGTCCATAACGAGATATTCCCCGATCACGGGAATCTGCGGCAGGCCGAAGCAGAAGAAGAACAATTGCAGCAAGAGCGGCGTTCCGCGCATGACGTAAATATAAGCGTGTGCGATCCAGGCCAGCGGCTTTAGCGTGCTTTTGGCCATCAGAGTGACCACCATCCCGAGCGGAATGGACAATACGATCACGATCAGGAACAGCAGCACCGTAGTCCGGGCGCCTTCCAGCATCGGTCCGGAAATTCTAATAATATAATCGATATCCATGGCTTAACCGGCTCCTAAACGATAGCATCTAGTTCAATACCTTATTCTCTCCGAACCACTTGGTTGAGATTTCAGCGGCTGTTCCGTCACTGTTCAGCTCGTCCAGCGCCTTCTGCAGCTCTGTCAGCAGTTCATCATTGCCCTTCTTGATTCCAATACCATATTGCTCAGGAGCCAGTGATTCTTCCATCAGCTTGTACGTATCCGGCTCCTTGGCTATGTAATATCTGGCGACAACCTCATCAATAACTACCCCATCCACACGGCCGGACTTGAGGTCTGTCAGAGCCAGGACATTGTCGGGGTATTCGGACACGTCCTTAAGCTCGGCTTTGACCGGACTGGCATCCAGGGCATCGGCGGCAGAGGAGAGGCTTTGCAATCCGACTTCTTTGCCGGCCAGATTCTTAAGCGCAGACAGCGATGAACCCGCCAGCACGACTACCACCTGGCTATTCTCCAGATAAGGCTTGGTGAACAGCACCTTCTCCTTGCGCTCGTCCGTGATGGTGTATCCGTTCCAGATCATATCGATGCGCCCGCTGTTGAGCTCAGACTCCTTGGCGGACCAGTCAATTGGCTGGAAGGTAACCTCCTTGCCCATCTTCTTGACAGCCGCTCGCGCATAGTCAATATCGAAGCCGACAAGCTCATTGTCGTCATCCCGGAAGCCCATCGGGGCGAACTTGTCGTCTATGCCGATCACCAGCATCCCGTCCTTGCCGCCTGAACCGGACCCTGAGCAGCCTGTAATTAGTACAATAGCCATGATGGTTAATAGAACCCATATTCCCTGTCTCTTCATCTCTCTAATCCCCCTAGTAGATTGCCTGCCGCATCGGTTGCTTTAGTTCGTTAATACGTTATCAGGCTATCATAATAGCATATCATGTGAGCTTATGTCGATAGAGTTCCTAGAGGCAGATGTGTCCAAAATAAATCTAATCCCGCCTCGCCGTGTATGCTTGTGTTCATGTGTGCTTATCCTCCGTATATACTGAAATCGCCTCCATCCCGGAAGAGCCGGAAATGAAGGCGGTTACTGTTAACGGCGGTATGTTGCGGGCATCAGACGGGTGTATTCACACGAGCTGCCCTGACTTTATTTTATCTCAATATTGCGTGTTGCCCGATTGGCTGGTCTTGCCCGAGGCAAAGCCCTTGAATAGGGTGGGCACATTGCGGTAGCGGGTATTGGTAATCCGGGCTGCGCTGCTGCTGCTGTCTGTGCGGAAGATGGAATCCTTGACGTTCGAAATGTCCGAGTTGTCCAGTGTGAAGTTCACCGTGTAGGAGGTGCCGCCGTTCTGGCGGGCCAGCTTGCCGATATCATCGGCTCTGAAATTCTTAATGTTGATGGTGCCCGCAGCATTCGCCTGAAACACTTTATCGTAGGCTTTGTACGCACCTCCGCCTGTAATATTGACGGTGCCGGAGGCCTTCAGGGTCAGGGCATCCTCGCCGACATCCTGCCAGGTTACGTTGGAGATGGTAGCATTCCCGTAACAGTGCACCCCGTCTGCGCCGGGAGCGCCGATAATTACATTTTTGAGTGTAGCATTCTTTTCCAGCCGGAAGATGGGCTTCTGGTTCTCTGCCTGGCTGCCGTCTCCGAGCGTGCTCGGATTGGCGACGAACGTCTGGCCATTGCCGTTATACGTCTCACCGGCCTTCACTACAATCGTCGAATTCACCACAATTGGCGATGCGGCTGATACCTCGGGGGGACTGGCAACATAGAACGAAGACAACAATGCAACCGACAGGAGCAAGCCAACTACCTTTTTCAAAAACATTCCGCCCTTCAACTGTAGAATTGAGGTCCGGCGTACCGGTACCTTGCGGGCAATCCAGCCAGATGTGCACCTCTGACTGCACCCGATATCTAACCTATTCAGAACACGTGTGCATAGAACATAAACCTTACATGGAGATCAATTTCCATATTTCCGACACAATTGGGCAAGGGTTGCAAGCTGAGAGATAAAGGATAACAATGGTAGAATAATAGAGCAATAGAAGTGGAGGAGAATAGAATGACCCAGGAAGAATTTGACGAGATGATGGAGATTCAGTGGCAGAGAGAGAAAGAAGAGAAGGTGAAGAAGTATAGCATTCTGAATACCTTGGCGCTAAAAGGGCAGACCGTGATGACCGGCTCGTCGCTAATGGAGTTTTTTCCGGTGAATGAATTACAGCAGACGCTGGAGAAGCTGACGGTGATTTATAACCGCGGGATTGCAGGCTATGTAACCCGGGAATTGCTTGAAGTGCTGGAGGTATGCGTGCTTGCGCTTGCGCCTTCGAAGCTGTTCATTAATATCGGCACCAACGACATCAGCTCAGCGGACGGGGAGTATAAGCTGGAGAAGCTGCTTGCGAATTACAATGAGATTCTGACCCGAATTAGAGAGAGGCTGCCGGAGTGCAAGGTGTATGTCATGGCGTATTATCCGGTGAATGCCAAGGCTGAATTCCCCGGAATGGATGAGGAGATGCGGGAGAACTACTTCAGAACGAGAACCAATGCGGCTCTATTGGAAGCGAACAGCGCGGTGGAACAATTAGCCGGGAAGCACGGGTATGAGTTCATCAATGTGAATGAGGGATTGATGGACGCCGAAGGGAATCTGAAGGAAGAGTATACGATGGACGGAGTTCATATGTATGCTAACGGGTATTCAGTGGTTCTTGATAATCTGAAAAAATACCTATAGCAGCCACACGCAGCAAGAGCAGCGGTCTTCCGGTAGCCGGAGAGGCGCTGCTCTTGCTGCTCACAACCCTCAGATCAATTCCCGCCGCCGCTTTAAATATACGTACAGCACGATGCCCGAGACGGAGCAGATGGCAGCGCACAGCCCGATGAACCCGTACCCCGCCTGGAGTCCGCGAAGCAGGCCGAGCTCTGTTGTGCTGCCGTACATTCTTTTGACGGTCTCAATGACCCAGCCGATAATATAATTGCCGATGACGCTGCCGAGGCCCATTAATGTTACTACAAAAGTAATCGCCGTATCGCTTCCGTTCGGGTAACGGCGGGCGATGAAGGCCATAACGGTAGGGTAGATAATCGCGATCCCCGCCCCGGACAGGGCGAACAGAAAGGCGAGACGCTCCCCGCCGGCCAAGGCGGCGAAGGTGCAGACCGCCGAGAAGCAGGAGAAGATAATCAGCGAGAGCACGAAGCCGATCCGGTCTGTCAGTGCACCCAGCAAGAGCCGTCCCAGGGAGAATAGCAGGAAGAAGGCTGACAGTAAGCCGGAAGCGCGGACGGTATCCCAGGCGTAGGCTTTTTCCAGAAAGTTAACCAGCCAGCCGCCCACAGCCAGCTCTGAGACCACGCCGAAGGACAGAATCATCACCATCATCCAGAGCGCGGGATCGCGCGTCAGGGTACGGAAGGAGGTGCGGTCCTCATTCGGCAGATCATCCCCGGGAAACGTGCTGCGCAGCGCCGACAGAATCGGCAGCAGGCAGAGCGATAGCATGACCAGATACATCCCCCGCCAGTCCAGCGTATGACCGAATACACTCAGCGACATCACCCCGGTTGCCAGCAGCGGCGCTACAGTTGAGCTTAGGCCATAGAAGAAGTGGGATAGGTTCATCATCATCCCCGTGTTTTTGACGAATATGCGTGCCCCCAGAATCGCCAGCCCGATCTCCAGCATCCCGTTCCCTATGTACATCAGAAAGTAAGAGGAAGCAAACAGCGGATAGCTGTGGGACAGGAAGATCAGCACGCCCGAGATCACCATCGAGGCGAACGAAATAACGGTGACTGCCTTGATGCCCCATTTGCGGACAAGAATAGCGGTGAAGGAGCAGGCGATCAGATAGCCAAGCGCATTAAGCGAGAGCAGGGTGCCGAGCTGACCCTCATTCAGATTGAAGGACAGCTGAATCCGCGGAATGGCGGGGCCTTTGATATTCTCGGAGATGCCGAAGACGACAAAGCCCAGGAAGATAGTGACAAGTTGCATGATATAAACGGTATTGCGTTTGCTTGCAGAGTTGCGGGACTGAGCTTTCAAGGTAAATTGCCTCCTGGAAGATTGCGTGTTGGAATACGTGTATTGTAGTTATTTTACGGTGAAAGGGCAAGGGTTACTTGTTCAATCTCCCTACATAAAGAAAGCCCGCACAGGCAGGGGATGATAACTTTCCTGCGGTGTACGAGCATTTGGAGGAATTGGACCGGTTGAACCGCCTTTGCTCATTTTTTAGCCCTACATTTAAGAGATTCTAAATATGCTTACATTACTGTAAGTGTCAGATTGTCCTGTGATTTGCAAGTTTAACCCCGTAATCCCTTGTGCCGTGACTGGGAAAATAAGCTCTGTGTTGGCCGTAGTTACATTTATCAGACCACTGGCCGCCAGGGCCAGGCCGCCAGAGCCTGTAGTTCCTCCAGCAGCTTTATACAGATAGGAGGGGAAGGGGGTAATTGCACCGTTCAAAGTAGGTATAACAGTTATAATATCGGCACTTGCAGAGGTATCACTAATAAACAATCGAATGTTGTAGGCAACAAAATAAATGCCTGTTTCTGGTATCACTATACTTTGGTTACCGCCGGTACCTCCAAGGGTAATCCCCTGAGCAAATACCGTATTGAACGGGATATTAACCGGGACGCCATTAGTTACTGCTGTGTTATTGACCGGAACAAATCGTCCATGAGTGGCCAATATATTCGGCCCTGTGATTCCAGTAGCCCCAGTGAGGCCAGTAGCGCCGGTAAGGCCGGTAGCCCCAGTGAGGCCAGTAGCGCCGGTAAGGCCGGTAGCGCCAGTGAATCCGGTAGCGCCGGTAAGGCCGGTAGCACCAGTGAATCCGGTGACTCCGTTGACTCCGGTCGGCCCTGTTGCCCCTTCTCCTGGACCAGTAGGTCCGGTGACTCCGGTCGGCCCTGTTGCCCCTTCTCCTGGACCAGTAGGTCCGGTGACTCCGGTTGGCCCCGTGGCCCCTCCCCCTGGACCGGTAGGTCCGGTCACTCCGGTTGGCCCCGTGGTCCCTCCCCCTGGACCGGTAGGTCCGGTCACTCCGGCTGGCCCCGTAGCCCCTCCCCCAGGCCCCGTAGGTCCGGTCACTCCGGCTGGCCCCGTAGCCCCTCCCCCTGGACCGGTAGGTCCGGTCACTCCGGTTGGCCCCGTGGTCCCTCCACCGTTATGTTCTCCAAGCAGTTCTTCAGATACTAAGCGGTGAGCGGTGACCAGTTGACCAGTACTACTCTTGCCCCACACCGAAATTTGAACGACATTGCTCAACTCAGTCACACTATCAGATGTAACAAATATAAATTCAAAACCATTAAAATCAGCATAATAATTCTTCGTAATGACTTGATTTGCTGCAAGCTGGACAACTTCGCTAACGTACAAGACCCTTGTTCCCGCATTCAGATAATACCCCTGAATAGATACAGAGAACGCCGAGCTCACGCTGCGATTATCGATTTTAACGGTAACCTGCTGAGTAGGCCTCACTCCGCTAACCGGGTTATTTTCGATCGGTCCTGTTGATAAAAAGGCCATTGCTTGATCACTTCCTGTCCGTATAATTGAATTTCGTTCCATCAGCAGCACACTTAATGATTAATATAGTAATATTCAGGCTTACTGGTTTGGTGTGGACTTAGAGGTTGAGTCCGGTATAACAGGGCAGATGATAATAGAAAGAGACATTTCCAGGAGTGGTTCAAGCTTCTGGATCTGTCTCTTTCTATTAAATATTATCCTAAATATAGATATCCAGTAACAATGAAAACCTTACGAGTTGTCCAGTATAACAAATAGAGATTAATCTAAATAAAGGGTTGATGGACAGTGTTCACATGTATGGAAAGGGATGTTAACCTCCTTAAATTTTAATAAATCCATAATGTTCTCAATAGTACTGTGATGAGCCCTATAGGAACCTATCTACGGTAGTAAAATTGATTCAAGCACAAGAAATCCGATAGCCAAAACAAACGGTTTTCTTTGCATGAATTTTTTATGAAATAATCTAAAAATCAATGAATCGGATACATCCCTATCCTTTACGATAGAATTCAGCCCATTGCTGATGGTGCTTCGCCTGAACCATATCTCCCAGAGCCTGATAGCATAGAGAGAGCTGCTGATGCGGAAGCCAAGTGTGATAGACGTTGTCAATAGCAGACCAGGCATACCGTTCTCCCGGAGGGAATGAATAAGCCGAGTGATACCAGAATATAGCGGCCTCCAGATTGCCTAATTTCAGGAAATGTTCCCCCATTCGGCAACTGAAGGCGGGGTAAGGGACATCCGTGGTCAGAGCTTCAAGCGTAAGCTCCAGTTCTTTCTCCGGCTGGTTGTTGTATACATAACAGGTTGCCAGCTTGTGAAGGATGAACACTCTGTTCTCCAAGGGTATTTCAGGATGGTCCTTGCATTGTTCATAATAATGAATGGCTTGTTTATATTGCTTATGCGAGTGGCATTCTCTGGCATAATTGAGCATATCGGATACATTGAAGGAGTAGCCTCTGGCCAGATGCCGTTCATAGATGTCCAGATTTCGCCTGGAAGGTGTGGTGTCAGGAGCATTTCCTGTTTTGGTATGAGTAACAGTAATATCCGATTTGATTAGATGGTACGAATGCTCTATTGTTATATCTTCGTGTACGATTCCTTTCCAGATGAAGCCCTTGGTACGTTTGAGAAGCCGCAGCCTTGTGGTGTTACTAATAAAATTCCGGCTTTTATCCTGCGGAATTTCGTAATTCATAGAAACTGCATCCACTTCTTCCGTAAGCGTCTCCTTTAACTGCTCCAGCTTGATCTTGTTCTCAGTAGTCAAAATGTCGTCGGCATCCAGCCACAGAATATAGTCCTGGGTAGCATATTTGAAGGATTCATTCCGGGCCGCAGAGAAATCGTCGATCCACTTGAAATCGTAGATATGCTGCGTCCACTTCGCTGCAATCTCCTTGGTGTGGTCCGTTGAGCCGGTATCGACGATAATGATCTCATCCGGAATACCTTCTACGGAAGAGAGACAGTGATCCAGATTCTGTTCTTCATTCTTGACGATTAGACACAAACTGATTGTAGCCATAGCTTATCCTCCTGATTCGTCCTTCTTTACATACAAGAGAGGTGCGCGACTGCCTAGACGCACCTCTCTTGTGTTATGTGAGACACAGACTGTTGATTAGGTCTAACTCTGCGTTAAGACATAAACGGATCAATAACACTCCAAAATGGTGAGTCTCCAACCGGAATGGTAGCAAGCAGTGTATTGGTATTCTGATCAATAACAACCACGGCATTCGACGCTCCAATGCTGGCATAGACCAGATTAGATTGAACGGTATTCCGTAATACAGTGATAAATGGATTAACAGCAGGAGAGTCTTGATTGGTTCCTGTTGTAATCGTACCGACGATAGGGTAAGGGGAGGTTCCGTCTATGACACTAACATAGTTAGCGCTATAGCTTGTTACATAAAAGCGGTTTGTCAACAAATTCCCTGCAATGTTCGTAAGATTATTGCCGGTGGTTATGGTACCTAAAATGGCATAGTTTGTGGCATCAATAACATTCACGATACCCGGGGTCGTATAATGTGAAACCCATAACTGCCTACGAAGAGGGTCGATCAGAATTCCATGCGGTCTGGTAGCAGCGGCAAATGTCGTAATCACTGTATTGTTACTTCCATCGAGGACTGAAACATAATCTGAAGATATATAAATGATGTTATTGAGCGGGTTGATATCGATGTTAACAGGTCTGGCTGCAACGTTAGAAATGGTTGTAACCACGCCCGTCGGGATATCTATTGCCCAAATATTAGTGGAACCGACTGCAGTGTTAGCGACGTATAGCGTATTCGTAAAGGTATTGATGGACATCCCGCGAGGCATTCCCCCTACAGGATAAGTGGCACTAATCTGGTTCGTCATTTCGTCATACTGAATAATGTCGGTGCCGTTAGAAAAATAGAGAAGGTGCCGTTCTGTGTCTACCACCGCACTATCGAAGTACGTAGCGGCAATTGCAAAGCTTGTAACAATTTCGTTCGTTAAGGCGTTGATGACAGACACATTTCTATTAGCCACATTCCCCCCATTAGTCCCTACATACAGCATTGGGGGATTCAAGGTTCCAGGTACACCCGTAGTTCCAGTGACTCCGGTAAGCCCGGTAACGCCTGTCGGTCCGGTAACGCCGGTAAGTCCAGTGGCCCCGGTAGGTCCGCTAGGCCCTGTAGTCCCGGTAGGTCCGCTAGGCCCTGTAGTCCCAGTGGGTCCGCCAGGCCCTGTAGTCCCGGTAACTCCGTCAAGTCCCGTAGTCCCAGTTACACCCGTTGCCCCAGCCCCTGAACCGGTCGGTCCTGTCACTCCGCGAGGACCGGTTGTTCCTGTCGCACCCGTTGCCCCAGCCCCTGAACCGGTCGGTCCTGTCACTCCACGAGGACCGGTTGTTCCTGTCGCACCCGTTGCCCCAGCCCCTGAACCGGTCGGTCCTGTCACTCCGCGAGGACCGGTTGTTCCTGTCGCACCCGTTGCCCCAGCCCCTGAACCGGTCGGTCCTGTTACTCCGCGAGGACCTGTGACTCCACCGGGACCCGTCACTCCTGCGCCGGTGGGTCCGGTGGGACCGATTGCTCCAGTGGGGCCACCTCCTCCGCCGTTATTTTTTCCAAGCAGTTCTTCAGACACCAGGCGGTGTGCGGTTACCAATTGACCTGTACTGCTCTTGCCCCACACCGAAATTTGAACGAAATCGCTCAACTCAGTTGCATTTTCAGGTGTAACAAATATAAATTCAAATCCGTTAAAATCAGCATAATAATCCTTCGTAATGACTTGATTTGCTGCAATCTGGACGACTTCACTAACATACAAGACCCTTGTTCCCGCGTTTAGATAAAACCCCTGAATAGATACTGAGAAAGCCAAGCCAGCGCTGCGGTTATCGATTTTAACGGTAACGTGCTGAGTAGGCCTCGTTCCGCTTACCGGGTTATTTTCGATCGGTCCTGTTGATAAAAAGGCCATTACTTGATCACTTCCTGTGTGTATATTTAGATTCGTTCAAGTATGTGCGTAATAATGCGTCATGCGGAGTCTGCACATAACCGGAAATACTCCAGTCAGCAGCATACTTAATGATTAATACAGTAATATTCAAACTTAGCGGATTGGTGTGGACTTTGAGGTTGAGGCTGTTATTCTTCGGAATTCTGTACATCATTCCATAGAAGAGAGGTACGCTACTGCTTGCGCACCTCTCTTTGTTGCATGGTAGACATAGACTGTAGATCCGTTCTTAACCTGCGTTATGACATGAACGGATCAATAACACTCCACACAGGGGTGTTTCCAACCGGAATGGTAGCAAGCACCTTATTGGTATTCTGATCAATAACGACCACGGCATTCGACGCTCCAATGCTGGCATAGACCAGATTAGATTGAACACTGTTCAGCAATAATGTAATGAATGGATTAACAGCAGGAGAGTCTTGATTGGTTCCTGTTGCAATCGTACCAACTATATTATAAGGAGTAGTTCCGTCTATGACGCTAACATAGGTTGTGCTGAAATTGGATATATAAAATCGGTTGGTCACTAAGTTCCCTGCAATATTTGAAAGATTCCTGCCAACAGTAGTTGTACCCACAATCGCATGGGTGATCGAATTAATAACATTTACAATGCCAGGGTCTGCATAATTTGCCACCCAAAGCTGGTCACGCAAGGGGTCGATTATAATTCCATGAGGTCTGCCAGAAGAAGGAAGAGAGAACGTCGTAATAACTGAGTTATTGTTCCCATCAATAACTGAAACATAGTTACCGGCAATATAAATTCTATTGTTAAGTGGATTGATATCAATCTGAACAGGAAAGGCTGCGACATTAGCAATTGTTGTAACTACACCTGAGGGGATATCTATTTGCCAAATATTATTGGATGCAGATTGGGAGTTGACTACATACAGCTTATTCGTAAGGGTATTAATGGCCATTCCGCGAGGCTGTCCTCCAACAGGGTAAGTGGCGGTTATCTGGTTTGTTATTTCGTCATACTGAATAATGTTGCCGGCATCAGAATAATACAGAAGATGACGTTGTGTATCTATTGTCGCACTTCCATAGAACGTACTCGTAATTGCAAAACTTGAAACGATTTCGTTCGTTAAGGCGTTAATGACAGACACATATTTATTAGTTCCATTAGACCCTACATACAGCATTGGGGGATGCAAGGTCCCTGTTAAACCTGTAACACCGGTAAGCCCAGTGGCGCCGGTCTGCCCGGTAAGCCCAGTGGCGCCGGTCTGCCCGGTAAGCCCAGTGGCGCCGGTCTGCCCGGTAAGCCCAGTGGCGCCGGTCTGCCCGGTAAGCCCAGTGGCGCCGGTCTGCCCGGTAAGCCCAGTGGCGCCGGTCTGCCCGGTAAGCCCAGTGGCGCCGGTCTGCCCGGTAAGTCCAGTGGCGCCGGTCTGCCCGGTAAGCCCAGTGGCGCCGGTCTGCCCGGTAAGTCCAGTGGCGCCGGTCTGCCCGGTAAGTCCAGTGGCGCCGGTCTCCCCGGTGAGTCCAGTGGCGCCGGTCTGCCCGGTAAGTCCAGTGGCGCCGGTCTGCCCGGTAAGTCCAGTGGCGCCGGTCTCCCCGGTAAGTCCAGTGGCGCCGGTCTCCCCGGTAAGTCCAGTGGCGCCGGTCTGCCCGGTGAGTCCAGTGGCGCCGGTCTGCCCGGTGAGCCCAGTGGCGCCGGTCTGCCCGGTAAGTCCAGTGGCGCCGGTCTCCCCGGTGAGTCCAGTACCTCCCGTAGCTCCGGCCCCCGTAGGTCCCGTGGGTCCTTGTTCACCGATGGGAATCCAACCATCCGGGTAGCTGATTCCGCCATCCTGACTGCTGCGGTAGTACAGTGACGGATTGGAAATATAGAGCTGCTGAACAAAGTTTCCGACGCGGGAGACATAAATAGTCCAGACGGCTTTGTGGAGGACAGGCGGACCGTTCTGCGCATCTGGACCGAACGGGTTTGCAGAGCTGTAGACCCCCGGCTGGTTGAATTGATTGAGGTTACTACCCGAAAACTCATCATTGCTGATCGGAAAGACCCCGTCTTCGGCATCCAGCACGACATCGCCGGTCAGGCCATTCACACTGGTGACAGCCCCGGCAGCTCCATTAGGACCAACAGGTCCAGTAGGTCCAACCAGTGTCGGAAGACTGGCGGCGGTCGACAGCTTGGAATCCAGCAGCATCTCCTGCCGGGAGATGGTATTCAGCAAGGACCGGGCGCTGTTATTGATATCCAATAGCTGTGCAAGTGTGGCAGGAGGTCCGGTGAGCCCTGGCAGCGTGCCCAGGGCGTACTGGATCTTCTCTCCTTCTGCGTTGAGAATATGGGCTAGCCCAAGCTCTTCCATGGCAATAGAAGAGAATAGGAGATTGACTGCATCATCCCTCGATAATGTAACCGAAGGAGTGATGTTTGGAATATTGGGGGTAGACATTATACAACCTCCTTATAATTGTGGACCATTCAATATATTCGCAGCGTTCCTTATGGAAACGTACATGAGTCTATTGGTATAGTATTCCAGTACACAAATTGAGAATGTTCAAGACTAACCCAAAAAAACGTCCCGCAAGGATACTCTCCTGTGCTGGGCCGTTATTTTCTCTTTCGGATATTTCAGTCTATCGCAGCTCGCTCGGTGTCCGCTGCTTCACCTGCTTGAATACACGGTTGAAGGTGCGGATATTGGTGAAGCCGCATTCCAGGGCGATATCCAGAATGCTTTTATCGGTGCCCAGCAGCAGCCGTTCCGCCTGGTTGACGCGGATGCTGTTCAGGTACGCTACGTAGCTCATGCCTGAGATGCTTTTGAAGAAGCGGGAGAAGTAGAACAGACTCATATTGGCGTGACGGGCGGCATCGGCCAGGGTGATGGGGTGCATGTAATGGACATCCAGGTACTCCAGCACCTCCTGCATAATCTTCATATTGGTAATGCGCCGTTTATCCTTGTGCGGATTGACGATGTCCAGCGGCATCTGCCGCAGAATGAGCGCACTCAGCTCGTGCAGGAGGCCGGTCACCAGCTGTTCGTGATGCGGAAGCTTCTCCAGATGCTCCTTAAGCAGCTCCTGCATAATCGCGGGCAGCCGGGGGTTGCCTTCAACCGGGTCAGATTGGGTCTTGTCTACAAAAGGGGAGGTAAGCCGCATATTCAGCGGCCAGCCCGCAGGAAACCCGATCAGTGAAGGATTGAAAATCACCAGCAGCAGCATGGACTCGCTGTTCTTGCTGTCATAATAATGAATATCTCCGCTGCTGCATACGGCCAGATCTCCTGCGGTCAGCACCCGAGTCTCGGAGTTGATCCCCATCCGGATCGAACCCTCCAGTACATAGACAATCTCCAGATCATGGTGCCAGTGGGCCAGGAAATCGATATTGCGGCTCACAAAGGCAGTGAAGGGGAACGCTGTTCCATACGTCCGGTTCTCGTGAAAAGCTCTCATGGTTACTCCTGTTCTCGTCCTTCCCGTATTTTCAGCAGGAAGCGGTTTCAGTGATTAGATGCTTTGTGCATAATGTAGTCTTAAATTTAGCAAAAAATGACCATTCCCACAAGCAAAATGACGAGCAAGAAGGCTCGTAATGGATTACAATTTCTTCAGGAAGACCTGATCTGAATCAATCTATAACCCAAACTTGGATAAATAGGACAAAAAGGAGGGCTTGATATGGCAAAGAAGGCATTGATTGTAAAAGGTGGATGGGACGGGCATGAACCGAATGAGGTAGGGGCGCTTTTTGCAGATATCCTTACGAATGAAGGCTTAGAGGTTGAAGTCTCTGATACGCTGGACAGCTTCAATGATGCGGAGGCGCTGAAGGCGCTGAACCTGATTGTACCGGTGTGGACCATGGGCGAAATCAAGGGGGAGCAGTGCTCGGCGGTTCTGGCGGCTGTGGCTTCCGGCGTAGGCATCGCGGGCTGTCACGGCGGGATGTGCGATTCCTTCCGGACCAATACGGAATGGCAATTTTTGACCGGGTCGCAATGGGTGGCGCATCCCTTCAACGATGGAGTGGATTATGAAGTGAACATCGTGAAATCCGGCTCCAGCCCGATTGTGGAAGGTATGCAGGACTTCATGGTGAAGTCTGAGCAGTATTATCTGCATGTCGATCCGGCGGTGAATGTACTGGCTACCACCACTTTTGGAATAAGCGAAGGCGAGCATTCGGCCAATGGTGTGATCACGATGCCGGTGGTCTATACGAAGAAATGGGGCCAGGGCAAGGTATTCTATAACGCGCTTGGACATCATGCGGATGTGTTCGATATCCCGGAGGCCAAGGAACTGATGCGCCGGGGCTTCTTGTGGGCAGCTAAATAAACGAAGGACAAGGTGGGATACAGCGTGCGTAAAGTTAAAGTTGGGATTGTTGGCTGCGGGAATATCAGCGGCATTTATTTTGAAAATTTGACCGGAACCTTCAAGAATACGGAAGTCTACGCCTGTTCGGATCTTAATCTGGAGCGGGCGCAGCAGGCGGCAGAGCAGTACGGAGTGCCGAATGTCTGGACAACAGCGGAGCTGCTGGCTTCGGATGAGATTGAGATTGTTGTGAATCTGACGACGCCAAATTATCACTTCGAGGTGTGTAAGCAGGCGCTGCTCGCAGGCAAGCATGTCTATGTGGAGAAGCCGCTGTCGTTGTCGCTTGAGAACGGAACCGAGCTGGTCGCATTGGCAAAAGAAAAGAATCTGTTCATCGGCTGCGCACCGGACACCTTCCTTGGGGGTGGTCTGCAGACCTGCGCGAAGCTGATCGCGGACGGCTACATCGGAGAGCCGGTGGCGGCGACGGCCTTCATGCTCTGCCACGGGCATGAGAGCTGGCACCCGGACCCTGAATTCTACTATCAGGCCGGAGGCGGCCCGATGTTCGATATGGGCCCGTATTATCTGACGGCTCTGGTATCCTTGCTGGGCCCAGCAACTACGGTATGCGGCATGACAAAGACCTCGTTCCCTACCCGGACGATCACGAGTGAGAAGAAGTTCGGCAAGGTAGTCGAGGTTGAAGTACCTACACATGTGGCCGGAACAATCCAGTTCGCCAGCGGTGCGGTTGCCACGATGATTACCAGCTTCGATGTCTGGCACAGCACACTGCCGCGCATCGAGATCTATGGCTCGCTGGGCACCCTGATTGTGCCGGACCCGAACACCTTCGGCGGCCCGATCCTCCTGCGTCCGGCGCATAGCTCCGAATTCAAGGAGATTCCGGTGGTCCATAGCTATGAGGGCAACAGCCGGGGCATCGGCGTGGCGGATATGGCCCGCTGCATCGGAACTGGTGAAACCCCGCGCGCAAACGGCGAGCTGGCGAATCATGTGCTGGAGATCATGCACGCCTTCCACACCAGCTCCGATTCGAAGCGCTATGCCGAGCTGACCACCACCTGCGAGCAGCCGAAGCTGCTGCCGCTGGGACTGATTAAGGGATATTTGGAATAATTAATAGTAAGAGAGATAAAAGAGGTACAGAAAGATACAGAGAGATTCAAAGAGGTATAAAGAGGTACAGTGAGGTAAAGAGGACTAGTAATAGGCAGCGTTCCTGTCTCCGGTATTCGGGGAGGGGCGCTGTTTTTTTATTGTTTAGGAAATTATGAGAGTGCACCCGATCTCACCTGACGCGTGCTAAATATGCTAATGAGGAGCACTAGTGCTCCTCATTATGCCGAATGCCGCCAGAAGTAGACGAATGGAGAAGGGGGAGGGCAATCTGCTGCGTCCCTCGCCGCGCCATCGCTCCGTTGCTGCTGCTTGAAGCAAGTGGAAAAAGGGCACTTGCTGTAATGCAGAATCACAAAAGTAGGAAAACGAGTGGAAAAAGTACATTTAATTCTGCCTGAAATGTCCAGAGGCAGGGAAATGGAACATAGTAGATGCTGTTTATCCAATTAAATGCCCTCCGAAGCCTATTTGACGAAATTTAAATGTACAATTTCCACCTACTACTTATACCCGCGAGCTTCCCGGCACCCACTATCTATCAACTACCCTACCCACCCACTATCTACCCACCCACCGACTATCTTCCCACTACCCATTTACTACTCCAACTACTAAATTACTAAATTACCCGTTAAATCATCTACTAGGCCAACCCATATTGACAACCTGTATATACAGGTTTACACTGTGTGAGGTGTTTGAACTTGTATATACAAGTGTAATGAATGACAATAAAGCGATTTTTGCTGAGGACAACACAGAAATTCTACATGGAGGTGCTAACTTTGAGCCAAGCCCGGCATTCAGAATGGTGGCGACGGTCTACCGTGTATCAGGTGTATCCGAAGAGCTTCAAGGATACGACAGGTAGCGGAACAGGAGATATAAGAGGCCTGACGGAGAAGTTGGATTATTTACAGGAGCTTGGCATTGATATTGTCTGGTTGCAGCCGGTGTATGTCTCGCCCGGCCATGATAACGGTTACGATGTGGCGGATTATGAGCGGATCAACCCGGAATTCGGTACGATGGCGGACTTCGACGAGCTGGTAGCGGAGCTGCACCGGCGCGGCATGAAGCTGATGACGGATATCGTAGTCAACCATACCTCGACAGAACATGAGTGGTTCAAGCAGGCGGTCTCCAGCCGGGAGAATCCCTACCGCGATTATTATATCTGGAAGGACCCGGGGCCAGGCGGGGGAGTACCGAACAACTGGCAGTCGAAGTTCGGCGGCCCGGCGTGGCAACTGGATGAAGCGTCAGGCCAATACTACCTTACCCTGTTCGACAAGACACAGGCAGATCTGAACTGGGAGAACGGACAGGTCCGCAGCGCGGTGAACGAGATGATGCTGTTCTGGGCCCGCAAAGGCGTAGACGGGTTCCGGATGGATGTCATCAACCTGATCTCCAAGGACCAGCGCTTCCCGGATGATGACGGAAGTGTGCCGCCCGGAGACGGGCGGAAGTACTATACAGACGGTCCACGGGTCCACGAATACATCCGGTCGATGTATGATGAGGTGTTTGGCTTGCATGAGCTGATTACGGTTGGCGAGATGTCCTCTACAACACTTGAACATTGCATCCGTTACTCCAATCCTGAGCGGCGGGAATTCTCAATGACGTTCAACTTCCACCATCTGAAGGTGGATTATCCAAACGGCCGGAAATGGGAGCTGATGCCTTATGATTTTGAGGCGCTGAAACGGCTGTTCTCGGAGTGGCAGACGGGGATGCAGGAGGGCGGGGGCTGGAACGCTTTATTTTTCAACAATCACGATCAGCCTCGCGCCCTCTCCCGGTTCACAGACGACACGGCGTACCGCGAGGAGAGCGCCAAGCTGCTGGCAACCACCCTGCATGGACTTCAAGGCACGCCGTATGTCTATCAGGGAGAAGAGATCGGGATGCCGAATCCCAAGTGGAAGAGCATTGAGGAGTTCCGCGATATCGAGTCGCTGAATATGTACCGGATTCTGTGTGAGCAGGGGGCAAGCCCCGGGGAGGCTCTCGCTATCCTGCAGGAACGTTCAAGGGACAACTCCCGTACGCCGATGCAGTGGGATACAAGCGCGAATGCAGGCTTCACCACTGGTACTCCTTGGCTGAAGGTGGATGAACGTTACCCGGACATCAATGTGCAGAAGGAGCGGGAGCGGCCGGATTCGATCTTCCATCACTACCGCAAGCTGATCGCTCTGCGCAAGGCGCATGCGGTCTTCACCGACGGCATCTACCGCAGACTGGACGAAGGACATCCCGAGGTATTCGCTTATACACGGATGGGGGACGGCGAGGCGCTGGTGGTGGTCTCGAACTTCAGCGGCAAGGATGTCAGCTTCCGGCTCCCGGAGGAGCACTGGGCGGACTTAAATGTAGCCGGGAAGGACAGGCTTCTGCTTGCCAATACGGATGAGCATCCCTCACTGACTCAAGAGCTTCAGCTTAGTCCGTATGCTTCATACCTGTGGCTAATCAGCCGGGACTAAAGGAAGCTGGCCCTAGAGAAATGTACTTAAATATAGAAGCAACGCGCGCTAAGAGAAGCAACAACTGGTAAGCATTCATCAACTACGCGAGGAGTGACAATATGGCTATAGACCGCAAAAATGTTGAAGATATCGTCCGGGCGGTTGGAGGCAAGGAAAATATTGAGGTTGCAACGCATTGTGTTACCCGGCTGAGGTTCTCACTCTATGACGAGAGCAAGGTGGATTCGGCGGCGCTGGACCGCAACGACCTTGTGAAGGGACAATTCTCTTCCCAGGGACAATTCCAGATTGTTATCGGACCGGGAACAGTAGATAAAGTCTATGATGAGATGATTCAGCTGACCGGCGGTGCGCGTTCCTCCAAAGATGAGGTGAAATCAGCCGCTGCCCGCAAGCAGAACCCGCTTCAGCGGGCGATCAAGACGCTGGCCGATATTTTTATTCCCATTCTTCCGGCCATCGTAACTGCGGGTCTGTTGCTGGGGATCAATAACCTGCTGACCGGCCCTGGGATCTTCTTCAGCCAGTCACTGGTGGATGTCTATCCGCAGTGGAAGGATATTGCGGCGATTATCAATACGATTGCCAGTACGGCGTTTACCTTCTTGCCGGCTCTGATCGGCTGGGCGGCCGTGACCCGCTTCGGGGGCAGTCCGCTGCTCGGGATTGTGCTGGGTCTGATTCTGGTTCATCCAGACTTATTAAGTGCTTACAGCTATGCCAACGCTTCTACGGAAGGGACGGTTCCAACCTGGAATCTGTTCGGCTGGCATCTGGAGCGGATCGGTTATCAGGGGCAGGTCCTGCCGGTCCTGGTATCGGCCTATATTCTGGCCAGCATTGAGAAATTTCTGGATAAGCGGGTCCATGATTCGATCAAATTGCTCGTGGTCGCACCCGTGACTCTGCTGATTACAGGGTTCCTGGCCTTCACCATCATCGGACCGGTTACGTTCGGCATTGCGAATGCCATTACCTCCGGGCTGATCTATATTTTCGATCATTTCGCCATCCTCGGCGGCTTAATCTACGGCGGATTCTATTCGCTGCTGGTCATTACGGGCATGCATCACACCTTCCTGGCCGTGGATGTTCAGCTAATCGGCAGCGAAGGAGGCACGTTCCTCTGGCCGATGCTGGCGCTCTCCAACATTGCCCAGGGTGCGGCCGCACTGGCTATGATGTTCGTGATTAGAGAACAGAAGACGAAGGGGCTGGCTGTTACCTCCTCCGTCTCGGCTTTCCTTGGAGTCACCGAGCCGGCGATCTTCGGGGTGAATATCCGCTACCGCTATCCGTTCATCTTCGGAATGATCGGCTCCGCGATGGCCGGAGTGCTGCTGACCGTGAATCAGGTCCGGGCCACTTCCATTGGGGTAGGAGGGATTCCCGGCTTCCTGTCGATCTTCCCTAACCAGTGGGGCGTATTCTTCATCGGGATGGCGATCGTACTGATTGTGCCGTTTGTTGCCACGGTGCTGTATGGCCGGGCAGTTGTGCAGCGTGCAGCGAAAAGCCCGTCAGAGGCAACAGATCTGACGGATGCTAAGCCTGCGTCCAAAAGCGGGGAACTGAACAGCCGCAGCTCGGTTCAAGGCTCGCAGGAGCAGGAGCCCGTAAATATTCTGGAGCTGGCGTCGCCGCTCAGCGGAACGGCAGTGCCGCTTGCGCAGGTTCCTGATCCTGCATTTGCCGAGAAGCAGATGGGTGAAGGGATTGCCATTGAACCCGCCGAGGGTAAGGTGTATGCTCCGTTTGATGCTACAGTGGCCCATGTGATTAAGAGCAAGCATGCGCTGATTCTGGAGCATGCCAGCGGAGTCCAGGTGCTGATCCATGTCGGGATCAACACCGTGTCGCTCAAGGGCAGCGGCTTCACCACACGTGCCAATATCGGCGATAAAGTGAAGGCAGGCGAGCTTTTGCTGGAATTCGATATGGAGGCCATCCGCGCCGCAGGGTATCCATTAATCACTCCAATCATTATCCCCGCAGGGCAGGATATGGTGGAGCGGATTGAGGAGAAGACCGGACCGGCAACGGCGAAGCAGACAAGTATTCTGACGGTTCATCTGAAGGGTTGATCTGAGCGGATCAGGCATACAATATAAGGAATGGAGGACAGCCCTGCGGGGCTGTTTTTCTACAATTATAGAATTATATACTCTGTCCTGCAGCCAGGGCATGTTACAATATAGGGCGGTGATGATCGATGAGAGAGAATATATTTTTGCAGATCTATACGGAATATAGCAACCGTATTCATTCCGGCCAGCTTGCGCCCGGAAGCAAGCTGCCCTCCGAGAGTGAGCTGGCGGAGGCTTACCAGACTTCGCGGGAGACGGTGCGCAAGGCGCTGAATCTCCTGTTCCGTGAGGGCTATATCAACAAAATCAAAGGCAGGGGCTCCTTTGTGCTGGATATGACGCGGATGGATTTTCCCGTAACCGGACTGATCTCATTCCAGGAGCTGACAGGGACGCTCGGGGTTACCTCGCGGACACTGGTAGAGGAGACGGTCCTGGAGCCGGCAGGCTCTCTGCTGGCCCGGCAACTGCACATTACTGAAGAGACGCCGGTATGGAAGGTGATCCGCGCCAGAGAGATTGAAGCCGAACGGATTATTCTGGACAAGGACTATTTCCGCTCAGATATCGTCCCATTTCTGAGCAAGGAGATTGCAGAAGGCTCTATTTATGAATACCTGGAGTCTGAGCTGGGTCTTAAGATCAGTTATGCCAAAAAGCTGATTTCCGTTGAGCCCTCAACCGGGGAGGATCAGCGCCTGCTGGACCTGAAGCAATATACGCATATTGTCGTAGTGCGCAACTATGTGTATCTTGAGAATACCGTGCTGTTCCAATATACCGAGTCCCGGCACCGGCTGGACAAATTTCAGTTTGTGGATTTTGCCAGAAGGGTTAGGCGGTGAACGGTCAGGCACAGGCAGGCGAGGGAGCATTCCTGAAATAGCTGAATATGAAGCACCATAAGGCAGGGCGTTCACGTATAAACGTGCGTTCTGCTTCTTTTTTATGACTTTTTGTAGGAATTGTCGACAATTTTCGATTATTTGTGAGAATTTTGTGAGAATGATTTGCTTTTATTAGGGATAGGCTTGCATTTCAATGATGAAGAATGGAGTGAGACAATGAAGCGTAAGAAGCTGCTCGCACTGCTAATGGTGCCCACAATGATCCTGTCTATGTTTCCAGCGCCCCTGGCTGTACATGCAGATTCAGCAGATTGGGGAGCAAGGGCTGCCTATGGCGGGGAAGGCGGAACAGAGCTTTTCCTGGGAGGCAAATTCATTGAACTGGGGATAAGCAACTGGGGGAATTTCGGTACGATGGGCAGTAAGCCCGCTAATTTCCGTGGAACGAATTCCAGACCTTATCTGGGAATGAGTGCGGATCATGACGGATATGGAACAGGCAAAGATCTGCCAGTCGATTATTATTTGCCGGGTACCCCTGAAGAACGGTTCGCGGTAGGATACCAGATCGCCGGAAATACATATGCGAAGTCCAATTCAGCGCAGATGCACTCGATGGATATGCCGACCACCGTTGTAAATACCTCGCAGACGGATAAAGGAATTCTGAGTGCGACTACGGTATCTACATGGACTGACACTATGGAGATTAAGCAGGTGATCAGCTTTGGGGAGAACCAGAAATTCTACCGCAATGATGTGACTATTACCAATCTTACAGATAAGAATTGGGACGGGGCGCGGTATATGCGCTCAATGGACCCGGATAATACGGTGGATCAAGGAGGGGCATATGTCACCTCTAATATTGTGACCCACACCATTGAGGAAGATCGTGCTGCAGTCGTGAAGGCGAGTACTATTGCTGATAATGATCCGCTGTACAAGGCCTTTAATTCAAGAGCCCCAATCTTCTTCTATTCCAGTGATCAACGGGCGAAGGCTTCCGTCTTCGGGTTTACCAATACTAACCCTTATGCGCTGGAAGCTTACAACAGTCCGAAGGCGAAGAACGTGGAAGTCAAGGCTGATGCAGGGATTACCATGACCTGGGATTCTGGTACGCTGGCTCCGAACGCAAGCAAGAAATTCACCTATTACACGAGTCTCGATGAGAGGGATTTCAGTGAAGTCATCTCTGACATTGAGCTGGATGAAGGTGCCAGCACCGAGCTGGTGGAAGCCAAGGCGAATGATGGAACCGTTACCGGCAACCAGAAGGTGAAAATAGTCGGTGCGACCCTTGCTGAATCTATTGATCCAAGCCATATCCGTATCAACAATCTGCCGGAAGGACTTGATTTCGCAGTAACCCGGCTGAGTGATACGGAGCTTAACTTCACACTGACTGGTGCGGCGGTTGATCACGGCAAGGATGCGACAACGAAGAACCTGTCCGTTACGGTCGATAAGGAGAATCTGCTGGGGATCTCCTCCGGTCTGACGACCAAGACCTTCAGTGTAACGTTCAGAGATCCTGCGGCGCTTAGCCTGAATAAAGGGATTGTATCCGAAGCGGTCTATGGCTCGGGTGAAATCACTGAGACGCTTGGCGTGACGATTACTGGCGGCAAATTCAATGAAACGATTGATGCAGCCGATGTGCAGGTGCATGGTCTGCCAGCCGGTCTTGGCACTAGCGTGACAAGAGTATCCGACACAGAGCTCACGCTTCAGTTCACCGGTGCAGCTACGGTGACCAGCGATGTCTACGGAGCTTATGTAACCGTAGCTTCCGGCAAGCTTGCCGGAAGCCCGGCGGACTTAAGCACGAACACCTTCAAATTCGATTTCTTGGACAAAGAGCCTTATCTGGTGGTCAAGACACCGCAGCTCTATGAATCGGATCTGAATGATGGCACGATCGGGGATGTGCTTGTTCTTGAACTGAAGAACGGTTCTTTCGATGAGTCGGTTATGGATGCCATCGAAGCGGTGAATTGGCCGCCGGGCCTTACGCCGGGCAAGATTACCGTGGATTCTCCGAACCAGATTACGGTGGCCATTACCGGCCAGGCTGCCAGCCATAAGACTGCTGACAGTGTGAACCGGGCAGCGGTTACGCTAGCAGGCATTCCGTCGGGGACCTTCGCTATTCTGTTCCGCTCTCCTCCGGCAGTGATTGCCGCGTCTCCTGATGTAATCCACGATGCGGGTGACGGCTCAGCGGCAGAGACGTTGACGGTGACTCTGCGTAATGGATTATTTACTGAAGAGGTCGAAGGCGGCGTAAACGTCAATAATATGCCTGAAGGCTTAAGCTTCAGCGTGGTGCGGGTTAGCGGCACGGTACTTGAGATTCATTTCACCGGTCAGGCGGCTGGAAAGTACGAGGCTTCTGCCTTTGCTTCAGTCACAGTTGATCCTTCTATTATTGTAGACGGGGTTAAGCCTGTGACCTCCAATAACGTTGATCTGCAGTTACCGGGTGCTGGTGTGTTGGTGAAACGCGATATGGAAGCCTTAACCTGGGAGTTGATCCGCAAGGACAATACCCTGCAGAGCTCTGTGCTGAGCGGATTAGATTTACCCCTAAAAGGAGCGGGCGGCAGCACGATTACCTGGACCTCCACCAATGGAACGGTCGTTACCACAGACGGGACGGTGACAAGACCGCCGTTCAATACAGGCGATCAGCCGGTTACATTGACAGCGGTGCTGAAGAATGGGGCATCCGAGCTAACGAAGACCTTCGAGCTGATTGTCAAAAAGCAGGCCGGCACCGACAAACAATCGGTAACCGAAGATACTTACCTGCTTACCTGGAATACGATCCGCGAGGAGAATGTGAAGCAGGAATCCGTAACCTCTGCGGTGTATTTGCCGAAGAATGGGACGAATGGCAGCACGATCACCTGGACCTCTTCCGATGAAGAGGTGATTGCCACTGACGGAACGGTAACACCACCTTCCTTTTCAAAGGGGGACAAGCCGGTAACCTTAACAGCGGTCATCCGTAAGGGAGACAGCGTGCTGACCAAAGAATTCGTGCTTACGGTCATCAAGCGTCCAATGACAGATGAAGAATCTGTAAATGAGACCTTGGCCAAGCTGGACTGGGACATGATTCGGGAAGATAACGAGGAGCAGGAGCAGGTCCTGACGGATCTTGACTTGATTACCGAAAGTACCAGCGGCAGCACGATCACCTGGACCTCCTCCCAGGAATCAGTTATTACTCCGGAGGGTGTTGTGAAGCGCCCCGCTTATGCAGATGGAGACCAGAAGGTTACCCTGACAGCAACGGTGACCAAGGGCAGTGTGACTTATCAGAAAGAGTTCGTAGTGACCGTTAAGGCCAAGCGTGAGAGCATCGATGAACAGCTTGATGAAGCTATGAGACTGCTGAGAATCGGTTATCAGGGGCAAGATTCGGCCAAGAGTGTAACGCAGAATGTCGAGTTGATCTCCAAGGGCTACTATGATTCCGATGTAGTATGGACGAGCCACCGCAGCGATATTGTCAGCATCACCGGTGAGGTTCAGCGTCCGCTGAAGGATACGGTGGTAAGATTGACAGCTCGTGTGACCAAGGAAGGCTTCTTCCGGGAGCAGGACTTCTATATTACGGTCAAAGGAACGGCTACGGTCGATCTTCCTCAGGATGAATTGAATATTCAAGTGACCTATGCTCCGGGAGATTCAGAGGAGTCGGTGACCCGGAATCTGTTCCTGCCGAAGACAGGAGAGACCGGATCTGTACTGACCTGGACCTCCAGTAACCCGGATGTTCTCACGAATACCGGACGGATCAAGCGGCCGGGACCAGATGAACAGGATGTGACGGTAGAACTTACTGTGAAGCTGGCAGACCCTGACCGTCCGGGCGAGATGCTGGTCAAAACCTTTACAATTGTTGTCAAAAAGCTCAGCGACCAGGAAGCCGCAGAGGATGCGGCAAGAAGCACCGGAATCAACACGGCGGCCACTTTCGCGCCTGGTGATACCTGGGAGAGTGTCACTGAAGCCTTCCTGTTGCTTCAGACCGGTAAATACGATACGAAGATCACCTGGACCTCCAGTGAAACTCCGGTAATCGCCGTCCAGCAGGATGCGGACCAGGCCAAGGGAAATGTAACTCCTCCGGTCCAGGATACGAATGTTATTCTGACCGCTACCTTCACCCGGAACGGTAAGAGTGCAGTGAAGCAATACCTGCTGATTGTGAAGGCGAAAGGCGTAGTCAAGGAAGGTGCCGTTCGTGAAGCAACGTCCAGAACAGCCGGACTGTCTACCTCTAATGACGGCAAGCCGCTGGAGCAGGGCGTGACCATTCTAAGAACGAACCTGTCTAACGGAACGAAGATTGACACCATTGTGATTGATGAGAACGAAGTGTATAACCTTGTGGAAGGCGTGAACCCGAATGACCCGGATACAGCCAACCGGAGTGTAACCATCACCCATGTGGATGATCTGTCTGCGCGCGCGGATGAAATTGCAGTTGAAATTCCATCAACGGCCGTTTCGATTCTTGCCGGGCGCAAGGCTTCACTGGATATTGTAACTGCACTCGGCTCGATCCATCTGGATGCAGCCAGCCTGGCACAGCTTGATGCGAGTGCTACCGACCTGTATTTCCGGATTGTACCGGTGAAGGACCCGCAGGCGAAGGCGAACGTCCAGAGCAACGCGATCCTGAACGGTTCTTCCAAGCTGTCACTGGCCAGTGACAAGACACTTCAGAATCTTGGGTCACCACGGGAGATTGAGACTAACTATGACAAGATCAATACGCGGATTCAGCTTCCGTTGTCAGAGTTCGCGGATCAGATTCCGTTGCAAAGCTCCGGGGTGCGCGACGCCTTCCTGGACAGCTTGCGGGTGTACGTTGAACACAGCGATGGCGAGATTACAATCTACACGCCAGAAATTGTGTATAATCGGGGCGGCGAGCCTGTAGCGCTGGAGATTCAGATTAACAAATTCAGTACCTTCCAGATTGTACGGATTACAGATAAGGCTGCGGAGCCTGTTAAAGAAACTGAACCCGCACCTACAACTGCACCTGCAACTGTCCCTGGGGTAAAAGGCGAGACAGTTCCTTCGGCCAGTGTAGAGCTGACCGCAGATCAAGTGAAGGAATTGCAGAATAAGGGCAGTGAAATTGTGATCGAGTCGAAGCTGGGCACGATTAAGCTTGACGCAGCTGCTATCGATCTGGCAGCGCTCAGCAAGCAGTTTGGACTGAAGAATGACAATCTGGGTGGCATTGTCATCACAGCTGAGCTGGCAGCATCCTCTTCTGACAGCCTGGAAGCCTTCAAGCTTGCGGCCGCGAAGCAGAAGGTACAGCCTGGTAACACTCTGGTGAACTTCTCTATTAAGGCGAAGTATCAGGGACAGACGGTACAGGTAACCAGCCACGGCTGGGCGAAGTACACGCTTGAAGTACCGGCAGATATGAAGATTACCACTGGCGTATTATACCGGGATGGTGCAATCTATCATCAGCCGACATATGTAACCGTTAAAGACGGACGTTACTACGCTACGATCAACAGCCTGGAGAGCGGAGAATTCGGCTTAATCTGGAATCCGCTGGAATTCCCGGATGTAGCGAAGCACTGGGGTAAGCCGGATGTCAATGACATGGGCTCAAGACTGGTGGTAAGCGGCACGAAGGAAGCGGTCTTTGAACCGCAGCGGGCGATCACACGGGCTGAATTCACTGCCATGCTGGCAAGAGCGCTCGGCATTGTCACCCATGGGGAGCAGCCTGTTACGTTCAGCGATGTCTCCGCAGGCGGATGGTACGGGCTGGAGCTTCAGGTTGCCATCGAGAACGGCCTGATCACCGGTTATCCTGACGGAACCTTCAGACCGGACAACAATATCTCCAGACAGGAGGCCATGGCAATTGTCAGCAGAGCCTTGAGCATCACAGAACTGAAGTCTTCGCGCAGCGAAGAGCAGACTCAGCAACTGCTGAAGTCCTTCGCAGATTCCGCTTCGGTAGCCAAATGGGCGATTGCTAATGTGAAGCAGAATCTGGCAGCTGGTATTATTCTGGGCAGAGACGAACAGCGTCTTGCGCCGAACGAGAATATTACCCGCGCCGAGGCGTCGGCTGCCATCCGAAGATTACTGATTCAATCGAATCTGATTAATCCGTAAGTATAAGCATCACATAACCATTGTATAAGCAAGATCAGGGTCGTCCCTCAGCCAGATTATGGTTGGGGGACGGCTTTTTGTTAACTTTTGAGACCACTACAGGGTAGCCGTTAAACTCCGCAAAAAATGACCATTAACCCAAGCAAAATGGCGAGCAACCGGTGTGTTTTTCCAGTACAATCGGTTGTAGGCGGAAATTGCACATTTTTTCGGGGGAAGTTCTTTAGTCTGCGCATAGGAAAGTTCATTTCGGGCTTGTAAAATAACACTAGCGATTGTAAACGCTTGCTTTCATTCCAGAGGAGGGTATGATGCATTCCATGAATGTGCGGAATCCCGTAATTGCCGGGTATTATCCGGACCCCAGTGTGGTCCGTGTGAATGAAGATTTCTATCTGATTAACAGTACCTTTGAATATTTTCCGGGTGTGCCTATCTTCCATAGCAGGGACCTGATCGACTGGACCCCGATAGGGCATGTGCTGACCCGCCAGTCCCAGCTGGATCTGCGGACCACCAAGAGTTCGTCCGGTATCTACGCCGCCACCATCCGCTATCATGCCGAACGATTCTACATGATTACCACCGATGTACGGGGCATCGGCAATTTCTATGTGACTGCGGACAAGCCCGAGGGTCCCTGGTCTGATCCGATTCTGCTGCCGCACGGGGGCATTGATCCGTCCCTGTTCTTCGATGATGACGGGCGCGCCTATGTTACGGTGCAGAACGGTGCAGGCTATGAGTCGCATATTATCCAGTATGAGATTGATCCGTTGTCCGGCGAAGTGCTGTCGGAGCCGGTCAACATCTGGAGCGGAGATGACGGCCCGTGGGTCGAAGGCCCGCATCTGTACAAGATCAAGGGCGTCTACTACCTGATGACCGCCTCCGGCGGCACGGCGGGTGATCACCGGGAGATTATTGCCCGCAGCAGCAGTCCTTACGGCCCGTTCGAGGACAAGCCGGAGCCGATCCTGACCCACAGGGGACTGAAGGACCACCCTGTCCAATGCCTTGGACATGCCGATCTGGTCGAGGATACGTCCGGCCAGTGGTGGGCAGTCTTCCTGGGCATGCGTCCCGTGGAAGGCCGGTATTCCCCGCTGGGCCGGGAGACCTTCCTGGCTCCGGTCACCTGGACGGAGGACGGCTGGCCGATGATTGACAATAATGAAGGCACCGTTATAGCCGACGATGAGTCCAGCCTGGAGGAACAGGTGCAGCGCTTTACGCCGGAGAGCGGCTTCGGGCCAGAGTGGGCATTCCTCCGCGCTTATGAAGCGGAACGGTATTCCTGGACTGAACGCACGGGAAGCCTCACCGTGCGCGGGAACAGCTACACGCTGGACGATGAGGCGCCCGCCGTGTTCGCGTGCCTCCGCCAGCAGCATCACCGGATGGAGACAGGCGTCAGCCTTGACTTCACACCGGTGACCGAAGGCGAGCATGCCGGACTGGCTGCGCGGCTTAACAACCGTGGATATCTTTTCTGGGGACTTACTTGCCGCAGCGGCCGCCGGGTGATGGAGCTTGTAGTGAAGAACGGTGAGGAGCGGCAGGTTCACCAGTATGAGGTAAACGGTGAAGGTGCCGTTCAGCTTCGCCTCCGCTGCGACGGCCATTCCTACCACTGCTCCTATTCGGCAGATGGGGTGTCCTGGCATGAAGTCCCGGAGACGGTTCATGTATCGGTCCTGTCCCCGGAGGTCAACGGCGGCTTCACCGGTGTCTGCCTCGGCGTACATGCCTCGGGCAACGGTACAGAGAATGCCAGCCCTGCTTACTATGAAGGATTCTATTATTCCAATATCAAAGGAGATGCCTTATGAATCAGCAACAACCCCCTAAGCCTAACCAACCGATCGTAACTCACATCTATACAGCGGACCCGTCCGCCCATGTCTATGAAGGCAAAATCTATATCTATCCTTCCCACGATCTAGATCATGACGAGCCGAGCAATGATAACGGCGACCAGTATAAAATGGAAGACTACCATGTTCTCTCGATGGACAGCTTCGATTCTCCGGTGGTCGATCACGGCGAAGCGCTGCATGTGAGAGATATTCCATGGGCCTCCAAGCAGCTCTGGGCTCCAGATGCCGCATATAAGAACAACACCTACTATCTGTTCTTCCCGGCCCGCGACCATGACGGCATCTTCCGTCTTGGTGTAGCAACGTCGGAGTCTCCCGCAGGCCCGTTCTCCCCGCAGCCGAATTATATGGAAGGCAGCTTCAGTATTGACCCGGCCGTGCTGGTAGATGACGACAACCAGGCGTATATCTACTTCGGCGGACTCTGGGGCGGCCAGCTGGAGAAATGGCAGACCGGCAGCTTCGTGCCGGATGCGGAAGGACCGGCTGCCGACCAGCCGGCGCTTGGACCGCAAGTTGCGCTGCTTAGCGATGACATGCTATCCTTCCAGGGCAAGCCAGCCGAGATCTCGATTGTCGATGAAGACGGGAATCCGATTCTGGCCGGGGATGAAGAGCGCAGATATTTTGAAGGCCCGTGGATGCACAAATATAACGGCGATTACTACCTGTCCTACTCTACAGGAACCACGCATAAGCTCGTGTATGCAATCGGCAAGAACCCGATGGGACCGTTCACGTTCAAGGGTGAGATTCTGTCCCCGGTCATCGGCTGGACGACTCACCACTCCATTGTTCAAGTGGAAGACAAATGGTATCTGTTCTATCACGACAGCTCCCTGTCGGAAGGCGTCAACCACAAGCGCTGCGTGAAATACACCGAGCTGAAATACAACGAAGACGGCACGATCCAGAGTATCAATCCTTATCCGGATGCGGAGTAAGCTGGCGGATAAATTAATGAAGGCAAGTAACATATGAGGTAACCATGAAGCAGCTCCTAGAGGGGCTGCTTTTTGGCGTGGCAAGGGTGCGAGTGAGGCAGATGTAGGCGAAATACCGAACACAATGTGCTGGTGCGGGGCGCTCGGGCTGAATGTATACGAAAAAGCGAACACATTGGACAGGTGCGGGTGCGAGTGGGTCGGATGTGTGCGAAAAACCGAATACAATGGTGGCGACGGAGACGCGCGGGCGGATTGTAGTCGAAAAACCAAATACAACTTTTCTTTAATTTGACCAGAGAATCTTTAATTTCGCTTCTATTAGTCCCCGCATGAGCTGCTATATAGTAACCTTGATCACTATTATCGATAAGGAAGATTCATCCGGTTATTATGAATGCGTTCTCATCAATCTGAAGAATGAGGAGAGTGAACAATGGTAGCTACATCCCGGACACACAGAATTCGTAAGCTGACTTCAGCGGTATTAGGTACAGCGCTGCTGGTGACCCTACTGCCGCAGACAGCCATGGCCGGAGACACCTGGCCGTTCAAAGGTGAAAGCGCACACGGTGCAAATCAGCCCAGCGTACATGGCTATACCAGCCAGCACATTGCGGACTGGAGTCCGCAGAGAGATCAGGACGCGGCGCTGCTGCGCTCCAGGGTGCCGTTGCAGCAGCGGATTGCACCTTTCCAGCAGACTCAGGCCAATCCGGCGCTGAATCCGGCGGTGCAGATGATGAATGTTGCGGGCGATTATGGCAATGCTTTTATCGAGAATGCCCCGTACACCAACAAGTTCGCCCAGTACCACTTCAACTTCTGGCAGTACATTGACTATTATTCCTACTGGCACGGAACAGCGACAGCGTATACACCGCCGGAATATTACGACGATCTGGCCCAGTCTGACTGGCAGCAGAAATGGTTCGAGTTCGGCATGCTGAACATTCCGAATCCTACCTATACCGATGCCGCGCATAAGAATGGGGTTATGTCGCTGGCCGGAGTGTTCTTCTCGAACAATGACCGGGGGCAGCAGACCTATAAGCAGATGATCGTCAAGGATGCAGCCGGGAAGTTCCCGGTAGCTGAGAAAATGATTGAAATGGCCGAATACTTCGGGTATGACGGGTACTTCCTGAATCAGGAGGAGCAGAATCCGAATGTGGCGACAGCGGATATTCCCGATTATATTGCTTTTATGAAAGCGCTACAGGATGGCGGGCTGTATGTGCAGTGGTATGATTCCCTGAATACAGCCACGGGAGCCAATGTTTTCGCCAGAACCTTCAATAATAACAATATTTCTATGCTCTACGATAAAGCGGCCAACAAGCCGGTGTCGAATTCGTTTTTCTTCGATTACGGTATGGGCAGCTCGCAGATTACCTCGGCGGCGAATTACTTGAATACCTTCAATGCGGCCCAGGGGACGAGCTACAATCTCTTTGAGACCGGCTTCGCGGGACTTGAAGCCGGGCGCGACCGCTTCAAGAGCGTGCAAGGCACAGCCTTGAGCAGCAAGCTGGCCGGGGGAATTCCACGGACCAGCCTGGCGACACTGGGCGCGGATTTTGTCCATGCTGGTCTGGATGAGGATATGAATCAGTCCTGGCCGGTCTCGAACCGCACGGATAACAAATACCAATGGATGACGAACCTGCGCGAGCAGCTATGGTGGTCAGGACCACGGATAAATCCGAAGAATACAGCCGTGTCTTCCAATAATACGGTGGCCGATGTGTATGCCGATAACCGCTACTGGCCGGGGATCGCTTCGGTCATTGCCGAGCGCTCGGTGGTGAAGGATGCCAACTTCTATACCAGCTTCAATATCGGCCATGGCCTCTCCTATTACAAGGATGGAGCGGTATCCAGCACAGCGGAGTGGTCCAATATGAGCCTTCAGGATGTTCCGGTCACCTGGCAATGGTGGCAGGATACTACAGGCAACCGCCTGAACGTGGACTTCGATTATGGTCCGGGTTATGACCAGACCGCCAATTCGCGCATGAATTACCAGCAGCTTGGCGGTTATAACGGCGGCAGCTCGCTGGCGGTGAGCGGGAATCTGAACAGCGAAAACTTCTTGCGTCTCTACAAGAGCGAGCTTGCCGTGAAGGCCAATTCCAAGCTGTCCGTTGTCTACAACAAGCCGTCTGCCGATGATGGCTCTGTGCTTAGCGCAGGACTTATCTTCCGCGACAACCCGAATCAAGTGGTGAAGGTTCCTGTTGCAAATAGCGGGAAGCATACCACGGGCTGGACCACAGCCGAGCTTAATCTTGGTGCTTATGCGGGACGGGAGATTGCAGCCTTCGGCCTGGTGTTCGCCCCTGGAGCCACACAAGCAGCTAATTACCAGATGAACATTGGCCAGCTGCGGATTCATGACGGCTCGGCGGTCAAGCCATCGGCTCCTACTAGTCTTTCCATTGCACAGGCACTGTCCGGCACGGATGAGATGATCGTGAAGTGGAGCATGGATACCGATTACTCCAAGGTGAAGCAATACAATGTATATGTGAATGATATCTATGTGGGCGGGAAGTATGATGAGACCTTCTATATCAAGAAGCTTCCGGCCAAATCCGGCGTGTTGAAGGTGGCGGCTGTAGGTGCAGACGGGCTTGAGGGCGATCCGGCCACGCTGTCCTTCGACCTGAATGCTGCGGTATCCAAGGTGACTGCCGAATCCGCTGCGAATGGAGAATTCCTGGTGAAGTGGACGAATCCCGCCGCTGCCCAGGGAAGTATCAAGGTAACAGTGAAGTCGGTGAACTGGACTACCACGCCGCAGCCGGTATCGAAGGAATTGACCGTGCCGCAGGGGGCAACCTCAGCCTTGTTCCAGAATATGCCGGTGAACGGAGATGAGTATACGGTTACCGTTCAAGCCGGAAATACCGATAAAATAACCTATAACGGAACGTTCACCGACAAGGTGTCCGAGCCTTATGCAGAGAACTGGTCCTGGAACGGCAACACGCTGAACCTGCCGATGCCAAGCACCCGGGACTGGCGGTATATGTACATTAACGAAGACGGCCAGAACCGGTCGTTCCCGGTCACCTATCTGTCCGGTGCTGCGGGCATGAAGCCGATGATTATCCGCGGCCGCACGACTACTGCTGCGCTGAGCTTCACCTCTACCGCAGCAGTAGTTACAGTGGTCATGGAGGATTACAACGGCAACAAGTCGCAGCCTGTATACCTTAAAGGCCAACCAACGCCGTAAGGCACGTTAGGGAATAGATACCGCCCATTCTGCACAACATACACAAAGCGCTCACCCTCTGGCAAAATTAGCAGGGGGGAGCGCTTCTTGTGTATCCCGGCTAGCCGCGCCTGCAAGGCTAGCAACTATGTTAGGAGGTGAATGATGCGAAGCCTTTCGCTGTACCGCAAGTATTTTAAAGACAATATGTTCCTGCGCTTCACGCTGATCGTGTCCTGTATCTTCATAGCCACCATTATCGCCTTCTCTTATCTGGTGCTGCTGTTAATCTCGGATTCGGCGGTGCAGCGCCAGATGGATATCCAGCGCAAGAGTATGGAGAGCGTCAGCAATTATGTGGAGAACAAATATCAATCCGTTCAGGATATGCTCCGTGATGTGTACAGGGACGCGAGTCTGGCCAGTAATACGACCTTCCTGCTGGAGAATCCCTTAAGCGATTATATTGAGCACCGGCTGGACCGCTTTCTGCTGGGAGAACAGTCCACCTCGAACGCCATCCAGTATTTCCAGAACAAGATTGACGATGATCCCGATATCCGCAGCCTGATCCTGTACAGCGCCAACCAGCAGGTCATGTATTATTACGACAACCGCAGGCAGTTCGAGCGGATCTCGACCAATGCGGCGCATTCCTTCGTCCCCGATTCGATGGTTCTGGGTGAGGAGAGTGTCGTCTCTGTTCCAAACATTTGGGTGCTGAAAAGTATAGGGATGCCGACAGCCCCGCTGTTTTCGGTGAAGCTGCCGATCAACAATAAGTCCTCACTGCTCAATATCGGCCAGCTGCTGGTCTACTTCGACTCCGAGGCGATCTGGCAGGCCATGAATAACTATAAGCAGGATTTCAAAGGCGATATCCTCGTGCTCTCGGCCCAGAATGAAGTCATCTTCGATTCATCAGGTAAGGGATACGGCCGGAAGCTGCCGAAGCTGCAAGAGATTAACGCTGGCGAGGAGTTTACGATAGAGGGAATGGTTGTCACGAGTCTGACGCAGAGTCAGGCGGGGTATACGGTGATCAGCCTGATCTCTAAGCAGGAGCTGGCCGAGACCTACAGCAGTGCGCGGAGCACCATTGTGTCCATCGCACTCGTCTGTATTCTGTTTGCCGTGCTGCTGCCGGCGATGTTCATTTCTAATTTTGCCAAACGGACCCACCGCATTATCCGCTTCACCCGCAAAGTCAAGAACGGGGATCTGAACACCCGGATTGTGGACGGTAAGGAAGATGAATTAGGCCAGATTGCCAAAAGCTTCAACAGCATGCTGGATGAACTGAACCAGTATATCGACCAGGTCTATAAGGCGGAAATCAAACAGAAGCATACGGAGATCGCTACGCTGGAAGCCAGGGTGAATCCGCATTTTCTGTATAATACATTAGAGGTTATCCGGATGCGGGCGATTTCGAGCGGGGCGAAGGATGTAGGGGAAATGATCTACAGCCTGTCCATGCTGTTCAAGTCGTATGTCCGTCCGAAGCAGAAATATACGTTCAAGGATGAGCTGGAGGCCTGCCGTCTGTACCTGGAATTATTCCGTATCCGCTATAAGGACAGGTTCGCATACACCATCGAATGCAGTCCAGAGCTGGAAGAGCTTCCTGTGCTCAAAATGTCGCTGCAGCCGGTCATTGAGAACTATGTTCTGCACGGCATGCGGACAGGGCAGACTGATAATGTGATCCGTATTGTGATCACAGCCGAGCCGGAGAATATCCGCGCGGTTGTTACGGATAACGGCAAAGGGATCGCGGAGGAGCGGCTGGCCCGGCTCCGCGAGGTGCTGGAGGATCACGGCGAATTGTCCGGGTCCGAGTCGTTCGGGCTGCGTAGCATTCATGAGCGGCTGAGACTGATGTACGGCAAGTCTTACGGCGTAGAGCTGGAGAGTG
This sequence comes from Paenibacillus sp. FSL P2-0136, assembly GCF_037975325.1. Taxonomy (NCBI): domain Bacteria; kingdom Bacillati; phylum Bacillota; class Bacilli; order Caryophanales; family Paenibacillaceae; genus Paenibacillus; species Paenibacillus sp. FSL P2-0136. Next base: position 4,925,323 of record NZ_CP150244.1, on the reverse strand, counting down.
AAGAGGGCAGCGGAACAGTGGTTACGATTACTTTTCCATACCCGCCGAAGGAGGAGAACGCAGATGTATAAGGTGTTTATTGTGGATGATGAGCCGTTCATTCTTAGCGGCCTGCAGGATATATTGGACTGGGAGGAGCTGGGCCTCACGATTGCGGGGCAGGCGGAGAACGGGCAGGAGGCGCTGGAGCAGCTGCGGGAGATCCCCGCTGATATTCTGATTACCGATATCTCCATGCCGGTGATGACCGGCCTTGAGCTGATCCGCGCTGTCCGGGAATTCCGCCCGGATCTGAAGGTGGTGGTGCTGAGCGGCTTCGATGAATTCATGTATGTGAAGGAAGGTCTGTCGCTCGGGATCGAGAACTATCTGCTGAAGCCGATTAATCTGGAGGAATTCCAGCAGACGCTGGAGACGATTGTGGAGAAGCTGAATGTCTCCAGGCTGGATATGCAGTGGTGGGAATATACGAATTCCGTGCTGAAGGATAATGTGCTGCTGCGCTGGCTGCGGGGGCAGATTGATCCGCAGGAGCGCTCCGAACGGCTGAATCTGATCGGCCTGCCGCTCAGCAGCCGTTATGTGCAGGTTGCCCTGCTGCAGGTAGAGCCGGCAACGGATACCTTCAGGAAGAGGGTATCCGATCTCGCCGGGGCAGAGGCTTCGTTCTTCATGTTCTGGGATTCGGACAATGATCTGGTGCTGATACATAACTACGAAGAAGCCTCCGCCGGAGCGGCGGAGATGGCGTTCATGCTGGAGGAGATTACCGGCTTATGCACCGGCGGTGAGAAGCTGCGCGCAGCCGTAGGCTCGCCTGTGTACGGAGTGGACGCCGCTCCCGCAAGCTACGAGCAGGCGAAGCAGGCGCAGGAGTTCCTGGAGATTCATCCGGAGCGCAGCATCATCTATTATGAGCAGCTGCGGGACCGTAAGGAGGATCTGGGGGCGGTTCTGCCGGAAGACTGGAGCGATTACGCCAAGCTCATTATGTCCAAGAATGTGGCAGGGCTGTCCGAGCAGTTGGAGCTCTATTTCTCGGCCCCCGCAATGGATGGATTAACGCCAGCGATGCTGGAGGAGATCTCGCTGGAATGGATGCTGTTCTTCCGGGTGCTGATCAAGGATATCCGCAGTGAAACGGAGCGTGAGTGTATTGCCGAGGGCTTGACGGCGATCCGCCGGGCGAATTCGCTGCCCGCACTGTCCGCTGCGCTCCGGCAGACCTCGGCAGGCATCATCGGGCTGCTGGACCGGGAGCTGAAGAGTCCGGTAGTGAACCAGGTGCTGAATTATATTGAGAAATCATACAGTGAGGACCTGTCACTGAAGAAGCTGGGCTTCATGTTCAATATTCATCCGGTATATCTGGGACAGCTGTTCCATAAGACGACCGGTGAATCCTTTGCAGAGTATATGAACCGTTACCGGATTGATAAGGCTAAGGAACAGCTCCGCTCGACGAACCTGAAGGTGCATGAAATCGCAAGAAGCGTGGGATACTGGGAAATGGGATACTTCTACAAGCAGTTCAAGAAATATGTAGGCATTTCGCCGACGGAATTCAAGGGGCTGCTGTGAGGCGGCTCTCTTGGGCGTTACAGAAAAGAAAAGTTTCACGTTGATAACGGATTCAGTGATTTCTCGCCAGAACATTACAGCCCTTGTAAAAGATCAATAACCTGCCTTTGCGGGTAAGCTTATTTTCTTTATTTCATACCTGAAAATCTATAGTTTCTCTTCTATTTGAAACTGCTTTCATCTTATAAAGTTAAGGTATAGCTCAAGGAAATCAGCAGCCGGATAGATCCGGTAAGCCGAAGGTCCGGACAGCTAATTAAAAGGGGGTACGGCAAATGAGTAAGAAAAAGAAACACTTCTCCTTGTTGTTGACAACGCTTTTAACCGTTTCACTGGCGCTAACGGCGTGCGGGGGGAACAGTAAGAACAATGCAGGCGGGGAAGCAGCTTCAGGCGGCAACAAAGCCTCGGAGGCTACCGAGAAGCCAGTAGAACTGATCTGGTACACGATCGGGCCGCCGCAGAAGGATATGGACAAGGTCCTCACAGAAGTCAATAAATACACACTTGAAAAAATCAACGCCACACTCGATATCAAAATGCTCGACTTCGGGGATTATACGCAAAAAATGCAGGTAATGGCAGCTTCCGGTGAGCCGATGGATATCCTGTTCACCTCTTCCTGGGCCTTCGATTATGTGCAGAATGCACGTAAGGGCGCCTTCCTGGAGCTCGATGATCTGCTGAAGAATCAGGGCAAGGGCATTGTGGATACGATTGATCCGGCCTTCCTGGAAGGTTCCAAGGTAGACGGTCATAACTATGCGATTCCTGCGAACAAAGAGCTTCCGGCTCAAGAGGTGTTCCGCTTCAATAAAGAGCTGCTCGACAAATACAAGCTGGATCTGACCAGCGTGAAGACGATGGCCGATCTTGAGCCGCTGCTCAAAACGATCAAGGAAAACGAGCCTGGAGTCACTCCTTACGCAATGGTGAAGGACTTCATGCCGATTATGCCTTTTGACTATGTGATCGAGAAGATGCCGATGGCGGTCTATATGGACACCAAGGACTACAAAGTAGTTAACATCCTGGAAACTCCAGAGATCAAGGAAGCGCTTAAGACGGTCCGCAAATTCTATCAGGCGGGTTATATCTCCCCTGAAGTAGCAACTACCTCGTCGGTAGATGACTTGTACAAAGCCGGCAAATGGTTCACTGACCGTGCATCCACCCAGCCGATGGCCGACAATCTGTGGTCTGCAAGCTACGGATATCCGGTCGTGTCCACACCAGCCAGCCAGCCTTATATCTACAACTGGTCGGTAATGGGCTCCATGCAGGCGATCTCCGCTAACTCCGAGTATCCTGAGAAAGCGATGGAATTCCTGAACCTGCTCAACACCGATCCTAAGCTGCGCAACATGATTGACTCCGGGATTGAAGGCGTACATTACGAGAAAGTCAGCGACAACATGATCAAGAACCTCCCGGATGCGAAGAACTACGACATGCCTACGTTCTCCCTGGGTAACATCATGATCAACTATCTGAATGAAGGCGACCCAGAGAACAAATGGGAAGAATTCAAGAAGTTCAATGATGCCGGTATCAACGCACCGCTGCTCGGCTTCAACTTCGATACGTCCAAGGTGACGAATGAAATCGCCGCTGTTCAGAACGTGAAGGAAGAATTCTGGGCACCGCTGATGACCGGATCTGTAGATTCGGAAGAGTACCTGACCAAGGCTAACGAGAAACTCAAAGCAGCCGGTCTGGATAAAATTATTGCCGAAGCTCAAACGCAGATCGACGCCTGGAAAGCAGCGAATAATAAGTAGCATTCTATTAGAGGATCGGGCGGGTGATTAGACTTGGCCCGATCTTTTTGTACTAACGGAAGAATTTTCCGGCATAGGAGGAACTAAGAGTATGGGGAAAATAGGAAAGTCCGCCAAAGATGTATTAAGAAATAAAGTGCTGCTGTTTATGGTTCTGCCGGGCACACTGTGGTTTTTATTCTTCTCTTACCTGCCGATGGTGGGTACGGTTATTGCGTTTAAGGAGTACCGCTTCAGCCGGGATGGCTTCTGGGCCAGCATCATCAACAGCAAGTGGGTCGGCTGGGATAATTTCAAGTTTCTGTTCAGCACCAATGATGCCTATCTGATCACACGCAATACCCTTTTATATAATATAGCCTTCATTGGCCTGGGCCTGATTCTGTCCGTGCTGATGGCGGTGGTGCTGTCCGAGATTGCCAATAAAAAACTAGCCAAGTTCTATCAGACAGGCATGTTCCTGCCGTATTTTCTGTCCTGGGTTGTTGTGGGATACTTCGCGTTCAGCTTCCTTAGCTCGGAGCGGGGGCTGCTTAATGCCATGTTCGGCAGCAATATCTCCTGGTACTCGGAATCGAAATACTGGCCGTTCATTATTATATTCGTATTCCTCTGGAAGGCCGTCGGCTATAACAGCGTGGTCTATCTCGCCGCAATTATGGGCATAGACAAGTCTCTCTACGAAGCAGCGATGATCGACGGAGCCAGCAAGCTCCAGCAGATCCGCAGTATCACGCTGCCGATGCTGAAGCCGATCATTATCATTATGACGCTGCTTGCGATCGGGAAGATTTTCTATGCCGACTTCGGGCTGTTCTATCAGGTGCCGAGAGATTCGGGGACGCTCTACAGTGTGACCAACGTCATCGATACTTATGTATACCGTGGACTTAAGACTACCGGCGAGATCGGAATGAGTACGGCTGCGGGCTTGTATCAATCAGTGGTCGGGTTCGTGCTGGTTCTTACCTCTAATTACATCGTGCGCAAATTCGATAAGGACAGTGCATTATTCTAGGGAAAATGAAGGAAAGTGAGGTCATCCAAATGTCTGCTAATGCTGCGAAATCGCGCGATTTCCATCGGCTGTCGCCGGTGCTCAATACCATCTTCAACTGTATCGCCGGAGGCTTTGCCATCCTGTGTATCTTCCCGTTCCTGTTCGTTGTCCTCATCTCGTTCACGGACGAAGGGGCGCTTGCGCGGGACGGCTACCGGTTAATTCCGGCCAAATGGAGTCTGGAAGCCTACAAATATGTATTTAGCTCAGGGGACACGCTGCTCCGTTCTTACGGAGTGACCATTGCGGTAACCGTCATTGGTACAATTGTCAGCCTGCTGATTATTTCACTTTATGCCTATGCCATTTCACGTAAAAGCTTCAAATACCGCAATTTCTTCGCGTTCTTTTCCTTCTTCACCATGCTGTTTAACGGCGGGCTGGTTCCGACCTATATTGTCGTGACTCAGATGCTGGGCCTGAAGGACAGCATTTGGGCGCTGGTTCTGCCGCTGGCGGTGAATGCTTTTTACATTATGATTCTGCGTACCTTCTATATTACCAGTGTGCCGGATGCGCTGATCGAATCGGCCAAAATCGACGGCGCCGGAGAGTTCCGCACCTTCCTGAAAATCGTGCTGCCGCTGTCCTTGCCGGGCCTCGCTACAATTGGTCTGTTCAGCACGCTCGGGTACTGGAATGACTGGTTCAACGCCCTGCTCTATATTGACAATCCGAACCTGGTGCCGCTGCAGTCCATGCTGATGCGCATTGAGACCAGTATGCAGTTCATTCTTCAGAATTCGCAGAACAGTTCATTAAGCCTGGAGGCCCTCCGCAACATGCCGCAGGATACCTCGCGTATGGCGATGGTGGTGCTGGCAACCGGACCGATTATCTTCGCGTATCCGTTCTTCCAGCGTTATTTCATTCAGGGTCTTACGGTCGGGGCGGTTAAGGAGTAGGGATATATAGATTAAGATCAAAGGAGAGAGGGTGGAGCCAGGATGTTATATAGAGACCGTACACAGCCCGTCAAGGAGCGGACGAAGCATCTGCTTGGGCTGATGACGCCGGAAGAGAAGGTCGGCCAGCTGGTGCAGCTGTTCGGGTGGCAGACCTATGATCATACAGATGGAACGATTGAATTGACAGAAGACTTCAAGCGCCAGATCCGCGAAGGCGGTGTCGGCGCATTATACGGAACTCTGCGGGCCGATCCCTGGACAGGAGTTACGCTGGAGAGCGGGCTGGATGCACGGGCCGGAGCGGAGGCTGTTAATGCGATTCAGCGTTATGCGCTGGAGCATTCCAGGCTGGGCATTCCGCTCTTGATCGGCGAGGAATGCTCGCATGGGCATATGGCCATCGGGGCCACGGTATTCCCGGTTCCGCTGCTGATCGGCAGCACCTGGAATGTGGACCTCTACAAGGAGATGTCCCGGGCGGTCGCGCGGGAGACCCGTGCTCAAGGCGGAGCCGTGACGTATTCCCCTGTGCTGGATGTGGTGCGTGATCCGCGCTGGGGCCGGACCGAGGAATGCTTCGGGGAAGATCCGTATCTCATCGGCGAATATGCCGTAGCGTCTGTGGAAGGACTACAGGGCGACCGGCTTGACAGCGCGTCCAGTGTGGGGGCAACCCTCAAGCACTTCGTAGCCTATGGCAGCTCGGAGGGCGGCCGGAATGCCGGTCCGGCGCATATCGGCAAGCGGGAGCTGCTGGAAGTCGATATGTACCCGTTCCGCAAAGCGGTGGAAGCGGGTGCGGTCTCCATCATGCCGGCTTATAACGAGATTGACGGCGTGCCTTGTACCACGAACCGGGAGCTGTTGGAAGAGATTCTGCGCGGTGAATGGGGCTTCGAGGGCATGGTGATTACCGATTGCGGCGCGATCGATATGCTGGCCTCGGGTCATGATACAGCGGACAGCGGGGAGGATGCAGCCGTACAGGCGCTCACCGCTGGGATTGATATGGAGATGTCTGGCGTCATGTTCGGCGGATATCTGCTGGAGGCGCTACGCTCCGGGCGACTCGACGAGAAGCTGGTGGATCAGGCGGCAGCGCGTGTGCTGGAGCTGAAGTTCCGGCTGGGCCTGTTTGAACAGCCGTATGCCGATCCTGATGCAGCAGAGCAGGTCATCGGCAGTGCAGAGCATGCAGAGCTGGCGCGGAGCGTTGCGGCAGAGGGAATTGTGCTGCTGAAGAATAACGGAGTGCTTCCCTTGTCTGCGGCCCATGGAAAGGTTGCGGTAATCGGGCCGAACGCCGATATTGGCTACAATCAGCTCGGCGATTACACCTCGCCGCAGCCGCGTGACCGGGTAACTACGGTGCTGGCCGGGATACGGGCCAAGCTTGCCGCGCAGCCGGAGCGTGTAGCTTATGCGCCGGGCTGCCGGATCAAAGACAGCTCCACCGAGGGCTTCGAGCTTGCGCGTGAGGTAGCAGCCGATGCGGATATCATTGTGCTCGCTCTAGGCGGGTCGAGTGCCCGTGACTTCGGCGAAGGCAGCATCGATCTGCGGACCGGAGCCTCGAAGGTCACAGAGAATGCGCTTAGCGATATGGACTGCGGCGAAGGCATCGACCGGATGTCGCTTCATCTGTCCGGTGTTCAGCTGGAGCTGATGAAGGAGCTGAAGGCGCTTGGCAAGCCGGTAGTCGTCGTATACATCAACGGCCGTCCCATTGCCGAGCCGTGGATCGATGAGCAGGCGGATGCTATTTTGGAAGCCTGGTATCCGGGTCAGGAGGGCGGTCACGCCATTGCCGACATTCTGTTCGGCGATGTCAATCCGTCCGGCAGGCTGACCCTGTCTCTCCCTGAGGATGTAGGACAGCTGCCAGTGTATTACTTAGGCAAACGTTCCCGGGGAGTGCGCTATCTGGAAGGGAATTCGCAGCCGCGTTATCCGTTCGGCTTTGGACTCAGCTACACCGAATTCAGCTATAGCGGACTCCAGGTCGAGCCGGCAGTAATCACAGCAGACGGAACGGCTGAGGTTACAGTGGAAGTAGAGAATACAGGCTCCCGCATTGGTGCGGAGGTCGTGCAGCTATATATTTCCGATCTGGTCAGTAAGGTAACGAGACCGGCCAAGGAACTCAAGGGATTCCGCAAGATCGTACTGGAGCCGGGCGAGAAGCAGAAGGTGACCTTCACGCTGAGTGCAGAGCATCTGAACTATATCGGGCCGGATTATAAGCTGGTGGTCGAGCCCGGAAGCTTCCGCATCGGGGTCGGCAGGAATGTGAACGATACGCTGAATATAGATCTTACGGTTACGGAGGACTAAAGATGGAGCAGATAAACATCGAACGGATTAACCGGTTCATTCGGGAATGCTCACAGCAGCAGTGGCTGGAATACCGGGTGCTTGATGACTGGAAGGTCTACTCCACTATCTACCGGCAGCCGGGCCACTATGACGAAGCACAGCCTTATTCGGGCAGCGAATCGTTTGGATTGTTTCCGAGCGTGCAGGGTACCACCTATTACTTCCGCACTACTCTCGATATCCCGGCGGACTGGACCGATGCGGACACCGGGCTGATCTTCCACTCCGGCGGCGAAGGGCTGCTGCGTGTGAACGGAGCCTCGCGGCAGGGAATGGACCGCAATCATACCTATGCTTCCCTGAACCCGGAAACGGGCGGCAGACACCCGGAGATTGAGATTGAGCTCTATGATCCGATCCCTGAGCCGGATGACCCGCTCAATAAGCAGGCGGTTATTCAGCCGCCGGTCCGGTCCATTACCGCAGCGCTTGTCAGAGTGAACCTGCCGGTGCAGTCGCTGATGTACACAGTGACCGTCATCCGGGATTCGATGCTGCTGCTGCCGGAGCAGGATTTCCGGCGTGTCCGCATGCTGGAGGCGCTGCATCAGGCGATGGATGCTTATGTGAATTTGGAGCCTGGCGATTCTCTCGATCGTAACGTAATAGAGGCGATTGAGCAGGCGCTGGCCGCCAGAGTGCGGGCCATCGGCGGCAACAGCGAGGGCTTCATTCATATGATCGGGCAGTCGCATATCGACATCGCCTGGTTATGGCCTACCCGGGAGACGGTGCGCAAGACCAGCCGGACCTTCTCGACGGTACATGCCCTGATGGAGGAGTATCCGGAATACCGCTATGCCCAGAGCCAGCCGCAGCTGTTCGCTTATCTGAAGGACAATGATCCTGAGCTGTACGCGAAGGTGAAGGCGCGGATTCAGGAAGGCCGCTGGGAGCTGGTCGGCGGCATGTGGGTCGAGCCGGATCTGAATATTCCGAGCGGGGAATCGCTGATGCGGCAGATGCTGTACGGGCAGCGCTTCTACCAGGAGGAGTTCGAACAGCAGTCCGAGATTGAATGGCTGCCGGACACCTTCGGCTATTGCGCCTCCCTGCCGCAGATCCTGAAGCACGGCAAGGTCCGTTACTTTATGACCACGAAGCTCGGCTGGAATGATACCAACCTGTTCCCGTATGACCTGTTCCACTGGGTCGGAATTGACGGGACAGCGCTATTATCTTATATGAACCATGGCGTGAATGAGAATACGCTGCCGAAGGATATCCACGAGCACTGGCAGTCCTACCGCCAAAAAGCTGTTCACAGCGAGCAAATGCTGCTCTACGGACACGGCGACGGGGGCGGCGGCGTGACGCGGGAGATGCTGGAATACCTGTCGCGCTCGGAGCTGATGGTAGGTCAGCCTGCCTCTAACTACAGCACGGCGGCGGATTTCTTCGCAGGCATCGAGCAGGCAGCACCGGATCTGCCGGTCTGGCAGGGCGATCTCTACCTGGAGCTGCACCGGGGAACCTATACGACCCATGCACGGAACAAGCGCAATAACCGCAAGGCCGAGATTCTGTACCGGGAAGCGGAGCTATGGCAGACTCTGGCTGGACACCAGCTGTCACCGCAGCGGCGGGAAGAGGTAGGCCAGGCCCTGCATGAAGGCTGGAAGCTGATTCTGCTGAACCAGTTCCATGATATTATCCCTGGCTCGTCCATTCCCGAGGTCTATGAGACTTCGGAGAAGGAATACAAGAACATCTTTGTCCTTGGGGAGAGTACCTTGAAGTCCGTCATGGAGGCTGCCGTAGCGGATATTGATACCCGTGGAGAGGGACAGCCTTATGTCATTCTTAACGGCCTGGGCTGGACCCGGGATATGGTGGTCGAGCTTGCAGTTGCTCCTGGAGCAGCGCTTAACGCTCCGGCTGTATATGACGGGAACGGAACACAGCTTCCGGCAGAGTTGGCTACAGCAGGAAAGCAAACAGCGCTGCGTGTACGGGTGCCGGAGGTTCCGGCATTCGGTTATGCAACAGTATGGCTGAGTGAAGAGGGGCAACCGGGAGCAGACGCATCGGATGCAGGCAATAACTTAATTTCTGCCGCGAACTTCGCTACGTTCGAGGATCGCTGGGAGACCGGCTACTACCGGCTCCAGCTCAATGAGTTGGGCGAGATCATCAGCTTGTATGACAAGGAAGCCGGGCGTGAGATTGTGAAGTCCGGCGGCGAAGCGCTGAACCGGCTGCATTTCTTCCATGACCGTCCGATTCTCTGGGATGCCTGGGATATCGACAGCCGTTATGAAGAGCAGCCCGCCGGAGCAGCGGTACTGCTGGAGAAGCGGCTGTTGTCCACAGGTCCTGTCTGCGATGTACTGTTCTTCCGCTGGAGTCTCGGAGAGTCGGAAATCCAGCAGGAGCTGATCCTGTACTACGCTGACAAGCGGATCGACTTCAAGACGAAGGTGCAGTGGCAGGAAGCCCACAAGCTGCTGAAGGTTGGCTTCCCGATTGATGTGGTGACCAGCAAGGCCACGTATGAGATTCCGTTCGGCGCACTGGAGCGGACTACGCACCGCAACACCAGCTGGGAGCAGGCACAGTACGAGGTCTGCGGGCACCGGTATGCCGATGTGTCGGAGCATGACTACGGGGTCAGCCTGCTGAACGACTGTAAATACGGCTATGACACACAGGGCAGCACCATCCGTCTGTCCCTGCTGCGCGCCCCGCGCTGGCCGGATCATTCGGCCGATCAGGGAGAGCATGAATTCACCTATTCGCTCTACCCGCATACCGGGGACTGGCGTTCGGCGCATACCCAGCGCAAAGCCGCTGAGTTGAATCACGCTTCGTATGCTGTGGCCTGCGAGGCAAGTGAGGGACAGCATCCGTCCACTGGCTCCTTCCTTCCCTACGAAGGGAAGCAGGTAGTGTTGGACACGGTCAAGCTGGCGGAAGACGGAAGCGGCAGCATCCTTCGGCTGTACGAATCAGCTGGTGGACGCGAGACCGTGCGGATCAGCTGGCCGCTGCCGCACGCTGCTATCTACCTATCCAATGCGCTGGAGGAAGAGACCGAGCTGCTGCCGGATGAAGACGGCGTGTTGACGATAGACTTCCATCCGTTCGAGATTAAGACGATTAAGATTATTCATGCTGAATAGAGGCAAATGAGGGGCTGAGCGTAAGGTTCTCGGATAGTTGCAGAACGTACACTTAAAAACAGCGGAAATGCATTCTTTTATCGTATAAGTGTATTCTGTACAACTAAAACTGCCCCAAAACGGGAGAAGGAAGATTCGGCGGATGTTTAAATGTACGAAGTACAACTAAATGTGAAATTGGTGATCAATCAGGCGTTTTAGTTGTACCAATTACAATTAAGCTTATCGCAACTCCCACTCCCATCAAGAAATTCAGCTTCCAAAACAATAGATCAAGCAAGAAGGAGACTACTACCTTGGAACAATTCAGACTTCCCCGCATCGAGATGCCGGAGCTTACGCTGCCGTCATCCATTCAGGCCGTGCTGGCCGACGCCGAAACGAAGCTGGCCCACCGGCCTAAGCTGCAACGGCTGTTCCGCAACTGCTTCCCGAATACACTGGAGACGACCACCAAGCTGCTTGATGACGGAACTACCTTTGTGATTACGGGGGACATCCCCGCCTGCTGGCTGCGCGATTCAGTGGAGCAGGTCATTCATTATGTGCCTTTTGCTGCGGAAGATGCTGATCTGCAGCGGATTATCGGCGGACTGATCAAGCGCCATACAGAGTATGTGCTGATCGATCCTTACGCCAACGCGTTCAATGAATCGGCCAATGACTGGCACTGGAATGCCGCCGATGTGACCGAGATGTCGCCGTGGGTGTGGGAGCGCAAATTCGAGATCGACTCGCTGTGCTTCGTGATCCGGCTGGCCCATGTTTACTGGGAAGAGACGAAGCAGACCGATTTCTTCACCGCCGATTTCAAAAAAATGCTCCGCGTCATTACCGACCTGTTCAAGCGCGAGCAGCATCATGCCGAGCAGTCCCCTTACCGCTTCACGCGAAACAACGGGATTATGGAGGATTCCATCCGTAACGGCGGCCTGGGAATGCCCGTGAATTACACCGGCATGATCTGGTCCGGCTTCCGTTCCAGTGATGACGCCTGCGATTTCCACTACAACATTCCGGGGAACATGTTCGCCGTGGTGGCGCTGCGGCAGATGCAGGATTTTGCCGAGTGGGTCTTCCGGGATCTGGATTTCCTGGCTGAGCTGAAGGAACTGGAGCAGGAGGTCGATCACGGCATCAAGCTGTACGGCACCTACCGCCACCCCGAATTCGGACCGATCTACGCCTACGAGACAGACGGGTATGGCAATTACAGCCTGATGGACGACGCCGGAACACCGGGCCTGATGTCTATTCCGTACCTGGGCTATTTGAACAATGACGATCCGGTCTACCAGAATACTAGACGGTTCGCGCTGAGCAAGGAGAATCCGTTCTACTTCGAGGGCAAAGCTGCCAAGGGAATCGGCAGCCCGCATACCCCTCCGGGTTATATCTGGCATATGGCGCTGTCGATGCAGGGCATTACCGCAGACAGCAAGGAAGAGCGGCTGGCGGTCATCGCTATGCTGGAAGCAACCGATGCCGATACCGGCTACATGCATGAAGGCTTCCACGCCGACGATCCGTCCGTGTTCACCCGCAAGTGGTTCGCCTGGTCGAACAGCTTGTTCTCGCAGCTGATTTTGCGGGCGCTGAAGGAAGACATTCTCTAAATATTGAACTAAAACATTAAAGTTTAGGGAAAAGTGGCGGAGGAGAATTTTGGAACTGGAGGAGCGATAGCGTCCGCCTTTGTATGCGGATTTCCACCGCGAATAGCGGTATAAAATCAAGAAATCTGCATACAACAGTGGCCGGAAGTCCAAAACTTCTCTGGAGTCACGGCTAATCCATAACATAAAAATCATAAGTTCAATTTAAATATTTTTCACAGATAAAGGAGACCTGAGCATGAGTACAATTATTGGAGAAGCATTACCGAACATCCCTTGGCAGGAGAAGCCTGAGGGCACGAATTCCCCGGTGTGGAGATATTCCGCCAACCCGATCATTCCGCGCAACGCCATTCCGAACTCGAACAGTGTGTTCAACTCGGCGGTCATTCCCTTCGAGGGCGGCTTCGCTGGTGTGTTCCGCTGTGATTCGCGGTCGGTCAGTATGGATATCTTCGCGGGCTTCAGTGAAGACGGCGTGAACTGGAACATCAACCATGAGCCGATCGTATTTGAAGGCGATGAAGAGATCACCAAGCGCGAGTACCGCTATGATCCGCGTGTCTGCAAGATTGACGACCGTTATTATGTCTCTTGGTGCAACGGCTACCATGGCCCAACGATTGGACTGGCGTACACGTTTGATTTCAAAACCTTCCACCAGCTGGAGAATGCCTTCCTGCCGTATAACCGCAACGGAGTGCTGCTCCCGCGCAAAATCGGAGACAATTATGCGATGCTCAGCCGTCCGAGTGATACCGGGCATACGCCGTTTGGCGATATTTTTTACAGTGAGAGTCCTGACCTGACCTTCTGGGGCAAGCACCGCTATGTGATGGGCACGGTGGACGGTGACGCTTCTGCTTGGCAGTCCAAGAAGATTGGTCCCGGACCGATTCCGATTGAAACCGACAAGGGCTGGCTGCTGATCTATCACGGCGTTATCAATACCTGCAACGGATTCGTCTACCGCATGGGTGTCGCGCTGCTGGATCTGGATCAGCCTTGGAAAGTAAAAGCCCGCTCGCGCAACTATATCCTCGGCCCGGAAGAGCTGTATGAATGTGTCGGCGATGTGCCGAACGTGACGTTCCCTTGCGCGGCATTGACTGATGCGGCTACCGGACGGATTGCCATCTACTACGGCTGTGCGGATACAGTGACAGGACTGGCCTTCACGACCGTGGATGAACTGATCAGCTATATGGATGAATATCCGCTGGAGATTGAGGGGTAACCGGTTATGACTACTAAACAGACGGCACATATTATCTCGCATACGCATTGGGACCGGGAATGGTATCTGCCTTATGAGCGCCATCATATCCGGCTGATTCAACTGGTGGACACATTGCTGGACACGCTGGAGCAGAACCCGGATTTCCGCAGCTTTTTCTTCGACGGGCAGACGATTATCATCGAGGATTATCTGCAGGTCCGCCCGGAGAACCGGGAGCGGCTCACGCGGCATATCCGTGAGGGACGGATATTTATCGGACCTTGGTACATTCTGCAGGATGCTTATCTCACCAGTCCGGAAGCCAATGTACGTAACTTACAGCTAGGACATCAGGATGCGGAAGTCTATGGGGAAGTGTCCAAAATCGGCTATTTCCCGGACACCTTCGGCCTGACCGGACAGATTCCGCAGCTTATGCAGCAGGCCGGCATCACTAACGCCTTCTTCGGGCGCGGAGTGAAGCCGACGGGCTTCAACAATATGGTCTCAGATGACGGCTATGAATCCTCGTTCTCGGAGCTGGTCTGGGAAGGGCCGGACGGCTCGCAGGTGCTGGGCATCCTGTTCGCCAACTGGTATTCTAACGGGAATGAGGTTCCCGTCGAGCTTGATGAGGCACGCCGCTACTGGGAGCGCAAGCTGGGCGATGCCCGGCAGTATGCAGCGACCGATCAGCTGTTGTTCATGAACGGCTGCGATCACCAGCCGTTGCAGACCGACCTGCCGGAGGCAATCCGCACGGCGGAGAAGCTGCACCCGGAGGTCTCCTTTGTTCACTCGAACTTCCCGGACTACATCAAGGCTGTGGAAGCTTCGCTGGCTGGCCGCAGTCTGTCCACGGTGAAGGGTGAGCTGCGCAGCCAGCGCACGGACGGCTGGGGGACGCTGGTCAATACCGCTTCCGCCCGCGTGTACCTGAAGCAGCTCAACCAACGGGGACAAGCCATGCTGGAAAAGGTGGCTGAGCCGCTGGCGGTTATCGCGGGGCAGCATGGCGGGGAGTATCCGCATCATCTGCTGGATTATGCGTGGAAGACACTGCTGCAGAACCATCCGCATGATTCCATCTGCGGCTGCAGCGTGGATGAGGTGCACCGCGAGATGGTCACCCGCTTCGACAAAAGCTATCACACGGCTGAGGGCATCGTGGCGGATAGTATGCAGGCGATCACCGCAGCGGTGGACACCTCCGGCTTCGCCGCTTACGGCGAAGAGGCACTTCCGCTCATTGTAACCAATACCAGCGGCTGGAGCCGCACGGGTACCGTGACCATAGAGCTGGATGCGGCCCGCCAGTATCTGCGCGAAGGACTGCCGCTGGAAGAGAATGCCCGGCTTATGAAGGCTGTGGACCTGGCCGGACGGATCCTGGTCGATGAACAAGGCCAGCCGATTCCTTGCACGGTGGAGGATCTGGGTCTCTCCTTCGGCTATGATCTGCCGGATGACCGGTTCCGCCAGCCGTATAGCTGCCGTAGGGTGCGGCTGACCTTCGAGGCGGCGGATGTGCCTGCCTTGGGGCTGCGCACCTATGCCTGGGTTCGCCCTGTTGGGGCGGCTTCCGCTCAAGAAGCCTCATCGCTGGTTCGCGGCGGACGTGTGCTGGAGAACGACACGCTGCGCGTCGAGGTTATGGCCGATGGCTCCTTCACACTGGAGCATAAGCCTAGCGGCAAGATCTATCGCGACCTTGGTGTCTACGAGAATACCGGTGACATCGGGAATGAATATATGTACAGAGCGCCTGCGGGCGAAGTGCCGCTGACGACTCTGGGCCTTAACGCGGATATCGCTGTTATTGAAGATACGCCATACCGGGCTTCCATCGAAATCACCCATGCCTGGGAGATTCCGGCTTCGGCCGATGACCTGCTGGAAGAAGAACAGCGTGCGCTGGTCTATTATCCGGAGCGGCAGGCTCAGCGCAGTGCCGCTACAGTAACCCTTAAGCTGCGGACGGTCTTGAGACTGGAGCGCAGCGGCAAAGGGCTGGAAGTGAAAAGCTTCATCAGTAATACCGCTAAGGATCACCGCCTGCGGATGCTGTTCCCGGCGGATCTGGCCGCAGCCTCTCACCGCGTGGATTCGATGTTCGAGCTGGCGGAACGTCCGAATGAGCCGGCACCGGAATGGCAGAACCCGAGCAATGCGCAGCATCAGCAGTGCTTCGTGGATGTTGCCGGGGAGCATGCAGGCCTGACGGTTGCTAACCTCGGATTACACGAATACGAGATTATGCGGGATGGCCGCAATACGATTGCCTTGACGCTGCTCCGCAGTGTCGGCGAGATGGGCGATTGGGGCTGGTTCCCTACGCCGGAAGCCCAGTGCCTGGGTGAACAGACCGCAGACATGCTGCTTCTGCCGCATAGCGGGGATGCTGTAACCTCCGGTGCCGCTGCGGCTGCTTACCAGTTCCAGATTCCTTGGACCTGTGCGCAGGCAGAGGTTCACGCGGGAACGATTCCTGCCGTGTATTCGGCCGTCCGCTGGAGCGGCGGAACCGCTGCCTTCTCCTCCATGAAGCTGAACAAGGAGCGCGGCGATGTGCTGCTTCGCTGGTTCAACCTTACGGAACAGTCTTGCGAGCTGGAACTGGAATCTGTGCTGCCGGTTGCCGCCTTCTATACTTCGAATGTACTGGAAGCAAAAGGTGAAGAGCTTCAGCCTGAAGGCACGGCTTCGCTTAAGCTTCCGCTTGGTGGACATCAGATTTCAACGGTCGGCATCCGGCTGCGCTGATCCACGCTAAGAAGGAAGAGGTGGGAAAAGTATGGATACGGATATGAATATGGGTGAACCATTAGAGCGGCACACCGCCAATAACGGCCCGCTTACCGGTGTACAGAAGCAGATAGCGGCGGCATCCGGGGAGTCATGGCGGCTGTCTGCCGGGTCTAAGGTCCGGATTGTGGACAATGCCAGGTCGGATAATAACAGTGTTTTGAATGAAACAGTCTTTATGGTTCTGGGACAATTCTCGGGCATTCTGACCCCCGATGACTACATCATTACGCTTGTTCACGGGGGCGCGGAGCCGCCCTCTTCGGGCGATATCGTCATTGAACTGACAGAACTTGAAGCAGCGGGAGAGCTGGACAGCCAGGAAGCTTACGTCATTGATATCGGGACTTATGCGAAGATCACCGCGCCAAGTGAACGTGCCGTGATGTATGCTCTGTGGACATTGCTCCAGCGGCTGACCGATGACGGCTCCGTGCCTTGCGGCACCATCACCGATTATCCAGTGATGCCGGAGCGGGCGCTGCATATCGACATCGGCCGCAAATTCTACAGCGAAGATTGGCTCCTGGAGCGGATCAGAGAGATGTCCCGGCTGCGGTTGAATACGCTACAGCTGCATTTCTCCGAGAACGAAGGCTTCCGGCTGATGAGTGAGAGCCATCCTGAGGTGGTGTCGGAGCAAGCTTTAACCAAACAGGAAATGAAGGCGATTATCCTTGAGGCACAGCGTTATCATGTGGATATCATTCCTTCACTGGATTCGCCGGGACATCTGGGGCAGGCTCTCCGCACGCATCCCGAGTGGCTGCTCAAGGATTCAGCGGGAACTCCGGCTCCTGGGGCTCTTGATATTACGAATCCGGCCGCCCGCCGGTTCGTGCTGGATTTGATTGACGAATATGCGGAGTTATTTGCGGGCAGCCGCTATTTTCATATCGGCGGGGATGAATTCATTAACTTCGCGGAGTTCGATAAGTATCCGCAGCTCGCGGAGTATGCCCGGAATGTGCTGAACATCAGCGGCGGCACGGGCGTGGACACGTATATTGATTACCTTAACGAGGTCGCTGAGCATCTGGAGTCGAAGGGCTGGACCGTCCGTGCCTGGAATGATGGCCTCTATCGTGCGGATCAGACTCAGCGGGTCACGCCCAAGTCGTCCATTCAAATCACGTATTGGACGAAGTGGCATCCGATGATGGCCCCGGTGGAAGACATTCTCGCCAAGGGACATCAGGTGATTAACTATAACGATGGCTACTTGTACTACGTGCTGGGCGAAAATGCGGGCTATAAGTATCCGACAGGCGAGAAAATCCGCACCTCCTGGCATCCCGGCCTGTTCCCGGCCCGTACCGGGGAAGCTAAGCAGGAGTATACCGGAGCCTATCCGCGTGAACTGGTCGGCACTACCTTCTCCATCTGGAGCGACAAGCCGGAAGCACAGTCCGAAGCGGAAGTGGCGTCAAGCCTCCGCGGCCCGCTGCGTGCAATGGCGGAGTTAGCCTGGTTGGGGAAGCAAGATGCGGGTGAATAGACAAATCGAATAGTTTTCTATAATTGCAGCAACGGATATCGTCCTCTTTAGGGGGAGATCTGTTGCTGTTTTTGTGTGTGAATGCGAAAAACCGAACACAATGAGCTAGCGCGGGTAGCGTCAAGAAGTTTGTGTAAAAGAGTAGAAGTGCCTCCCCCGGGTTACGGGTTGGGATGTAGTGTTTCTGGGGGGAGGGGGAACCCCGACTCCCAGAAACTGGATTTCTCTGTTACGCCTCTTCCGGTGTGGGCAAAGAGGGGTAGCGTGTTTCGAATAGCTCTTTTAGCTTCTTTTTAACGGCATCCACTCCAAAGCCTTGGGCGACCCGCCCTGCATGACGTTCATTGTATTCCAGCATCTCCAGGTACACGATTTTCTCTGCGGCATCCATGTTTGTCAGACTGTTCATCGGTTTCAGACGCTTGCGGATTTCCTTGTTCATCCGCTCGATGGGGTTCGACGTGTAGATCGCTTTACGGATCGACAGCGGATAGTTGTAGAACGTCAGGAGTGTGGATAACTGTTCCTCCCAGGACCTCATTTCCTTCGGATACAGCTTGTTCCACTTCGCTTTGACCGTATCAAAGTTAGCCCGGGCGACCACTTCATCCGGTGCCGTATATACGGTTTTCAACGCCTCCATGACATCGGTTTTGTGCTCCACCCGAATTTTATGAAACGTGGCCCGCACTTTGTGCACTACGCAATGCTGTACATCCGCCTGAGGATAGGTCTCTTTAAACGCCGCATCCAGTCCCGGTAGCCCGTCAAACACACCCAGCAGGACTTCCTGCGCTCCGCGGTCGTACAGGTCTTTGAGTACCTCCCGCCAGCCATTCGAACTCTCTTGGCCACCCACGTAGAACCCGAGAATTTGACGCTGGCCCTCCTCGTCAATTCCCATCGCAAAGTAGACCACTTCACCACGAACCGTGCCCCGTTTCAGCTTCACGTACAGCCCATCTAAATAGATGACGGAGTACCGTTTGCTCAGTGGCCGTTTCTGCCACTGGTGGATATCGTCTAGCACCGTAGCCGTAATATTGCTGACCGTGGTGGGGGAGTAGTGGCTGCCAAACATACTTTCAATGAACCGGGCCACATCCCGCGTACCCATGCCCGATTTATACATTTGGATGACGGCCTCTTCTAACCATCCGTCCCGCCGCTGGTACGGCTCAAACAACTGCGTCTGGAAAAGGCTTTGGCGGTCCCGGGGCACCTGAAGATCCTCGATATGGCCGTATTTCGTGTGTAAGTCTCGCGTATAGTAGCCATTGCGACTATTGCTGGCGCCGGCTTCTTCACTCTCCATAAACCCCTGGATTTCGGCGCGCAACAGGCGTTCCATGTTGTCTTTCACAAAATCTTTAACAAGTTTTTCAAATAGATTATTCAGCGAACTTTCGGGTAAAATATTCATTGGTAGGGTTCCTCCTTGGTGGTTTCGCAATCCCGAGGATACCCTACTTTTTTGGTGCCTGACTAGGCTCCAAATCTTGGTACACAACTTACTTTACGCCATCCTAGCGCGGGGTTCATGGGAAAAATGTAATCGAAAAACCGACCACATTGGGCATGGTGGAGGCGTGTGGTCCAAATGTAATCGAAAAACCGACCACATTGGGCGTGGTGGAGACGTGTGGTCCAAATGTAATCGAAAAACCGACCACATTGGGCGTGGTGGAGACGTGTGGTCCAAATGTAATCGAAAAACCGACCACATTGGGCGTGACGGAGGCGTGTGGTCCCAATGTAGTCGAAAAACCGACCACATTGGGCGTGACGGAGGCGTGTGGTCCAAATGTATGCGAAAAACCGACCACATCGGGCGTGGTGGAGACGTGTGGTCCCAATGTAGTCGAAAAACCGACCACATCGGGCGTGGTGGAGACGTGTGGTCCCAATGTAGTCGAAAAACCGACCACATTGGGCGTGACGGAGACGTGTGGTCCCAATGTAGTCGAAAAACCGACCACATTGGGCATGGTGGAGACGTGTGGTCCAAATGTAGTCGAAAAACCGACCACATCGGGCGTGGTGGAGACGTGTGGTCCAAATGTAATCGAAAAACCGACCACATTGGGCGTGGTGGAGACGTGTGGTCCCAATGTAGTCGAAAAACCGACCACATTGGGCGTGACGGAGGCGTGTGGTCCCAATATAGTCGAAAAACCGACCACATTGGGCACGCGCGGCTTCCATGAACTGAATGTATGCGGAAAACCGAACATATCATGATGCCTAAATATCTAAAATTCACATTATATACATTTATGCTATCATATTACTCAAAAAAGACAGGCGGTGCAGGTGTGCAGAACATCAAAGTCTATCATTACGATGCGTTCAGCAGCATACCGAACAAGGGGAACCCGGCAGGGGTTGTCCTGGACGGCGAGGGTCTCACGGAGCAGCAAATGCAGGAGATCACAGCGAAGGTGGGTTTCAATGAGACGGCGTTTCCGTTAAAATCCAACCTGGCGGATCTCAGAATCCGCTATTTTACCCCGGGGCATGAGATTAATCTCTGCGGCCACGGGACCATGGCGTTGTTATATGCCATGAAGACCAAGGGTCTGCTTGGAAACGCCAGCGAGCTGACCATCGAGACCAAAGCAGGAGTCTTGCCCGTCCGTTTCACAGAAGATCACGGCAGCCTCTATATGACGATGAGACAGGCCAGTCCGCAGTTTCAACCCTTTAACGGATCACTTGAGGACCTGGCCCGCTCGATTGGCCTTGAACCCGGTGATATTGATCAGACCCTGCCTACCATGTACGGCAGCACTGGAACTTGGACCTTACTGGTACCGATTACAAGCCTAGCCGCCTTCACCCGGATGGTGCCGGACAACCAGCGGTTCCCTGAGGTGCTGAAGGAGATGCCCCGCTCGTCCATCCACCCGTTTTGTCTGGAGACGTATGATCCTGAGGCGCATATGCACGCCCGCCATTTCTCCTCCCCGTTCTCTGGGACCACCGAGGACCCGGTGACTGGCACCGCCTCCGGGGTGATGGGGGCTTATTATTCCAGGTACATCGGCGGACAAGGACAAGCCTCCTCCTTCGAGCTGCTAATTGAGCAGGGCCTTGAGATCGGCAGGGACGGTAGAGTGCAGGTGTCCGTGTCGGACAACGGCAACACTATAGAAGTGACTGGCAATGCAGTTTATGTGAATGAATTTGATGTGATGCTGTGATTTCCTCATTCCTGTGATGTGTCAGTTCTCCCCCTTGCCATAATGTAATCCCGCCTGATAGGCCTGTTCCAGCAGCGCTTCATAATGCGCGGGCGGCGAATCCAGGGTCTCGTAAAAGAATTCAACCTTGGAGTCTGTGATTCCGCAGTAATCGGCAATTCCTACGTTCAGCAGACGCGTAGTGGCCTCATCATAATTACGTTTCTTCACCTGCTCCTCCGATACGCCTGCCAGAGCCAGCCATAGCGCACGATAATCATGCAGATTACTTGTGCCGTAGGCAACCCTGTTGTTCAGCACCCGGTCGATATACCCCTTCAGCATGGCCGGCAGATGCCACCACCACAGCGGAAAAACAAATGCCAGGCCGTCATGCTGCCGCAACCGCTCCATTTCCCGCTCTAATTCAGGAGAATAGGGCTGTTCCTGTTCACCTGCGGTCATATTGAGTTCCTCTCTCCCCTGTAGAACAGGGTCAAATCCTATCCCATGCAAATCCAATATCTCATAATCATGGCCGGCCTGGCTCAATCCCTCTGCGAAACGGCGGGCGACCTGGAAGGTCAGGGAATCTTGTCTTGGGTGTGATACGACGATTAATACGCTCATGCTTGTATCTTCACTACCTTTCTTAATAGCAGGTTTGTAGCCATGTTCCTTGGCTGATGCTATTATAAACAGGAATAAAATAATCCGGAAGTACGCACTTTGCTGTTCTATAGGAAGGTGTATGTTCCATAGGAACATTGAGGTACCCTACATAATGGAGGCAGAAGCAATGACTGAACAGAATGGCGATAGCGTTCCCAAAAAGTACAAAGTAGGCGTAGAGGCGGCGCTGGAAGTGATGGGCGGCAAGTGGAAGCCGTTAATTATCTACCATCTTATGACCGGACAGAAGCGAACCTCCGAGCTGCTGCGGCTCATTCCGGGCTTAACCCAGAAAGTGCTGACTGCCCAGCTAAGAGGGCTGGAGAACGATGAGATTATCTCGCGGACCATCTACCAGGAGATTCCACCCAGAGTGGAGTATGAGCTGACGGCCTACGGCTGGGGGCTGAAGCCCGCGCTGGACCTGTTATGCTACTGGGGAGAGGAGCATCTGGACAGGATCCATGGCGACAGGTCCAAGGTGCTGGAGGACTTTTAGGCAGCAGAGAGAGACAGAGAGAAAAGGGGAAAGAGCATGGAATTTGCAAGTCTAACCACAGTCGTCACCCTCATTAACATCATTCTGGCCCTGGGCTTTCTGTTCATTGAGCGCAGGGAGGCGGGGTACACTTGGGCCTGGCTGATGGTATTGTTTTTCATCCCGATTCTGGGATTTGTCTTGTATATCTTCTTCGGACGCAATCTCAAAAAAAAGAATTTCTACAAGCTCTTCATCGAGGAGCAGGAATATGTCCAGGCCGAAGCCGACAAGCAGCTGGCAGCCTTCGCGGAAGGGGCGGATGACAGGTCGCAGCTGCTGACGAACTATGCCCAGCTCATCAACATGAATATCCGTTCGTCGCATGGCCTGTTGTCCAGCGATAATGAGATTGTTATTTACAGTGACGGCCATCAGAAGTTCGCCGCGTTATTTGAGGATATCCGCACTGCCCGCGCAGAGATCAACATTCAGTATTATATCATTCAGCCGGACCGTCTGGGCCGGGAGCTGAGGGATATGCTGATCGTGAAGGCCATGGAAGGCGTGAAGGTGCGGCTGTTATATGATGAAGTCGGCTCGAAGCGGATTTCACGGCATTTTTTCAGAGAATTACGTGCAGCAGGGGGCGAGGTTGAAGTGTTCTTCCCGTCCTTGATCAAGCCGCTGAACTTCCGGATCAACAACAGGAATCACCGCAAGCTGTGTATTATTGACGGAAGCATCGCCTATATCGGCGGCTTCAATGTGGGGGATGAGTACCTGGGGCTGGACAAGAAATTCGGCTATTGGCGGGACACCCATCTCCGGATCACCGGTAACGCTGTCAGCCATATTCAGGGCAGATTCATCCTGGACTGGCATCAGGCGGGGATGCATGAGCGCGGGGATTACGGGGAATTTGTCTTCAACATGGAGCTCCATACAGGGACAAGCCCGGTGCAGATTATTACAAGCGGCCCCAATTCGTCCACTGAGCATCTGAAGAATATGTACATCAAGCTTATTTTATCGGCTAAAAAAAGTGTGTACATCCAGACCCCGTACTTCATACCGGACACCAGCTTCATGGACGCCTGCAAAATCGCCCTGCTCTCCGGAGTCGATCTGCAGATCATGATCCCTAACAAGCCTGACCACCCGTTCGTGTATTGGGCCACCTGGGCGTATGCCGGAGATCTGCTGAATTACGGGGCCAAAATCCTGCTCTACGAGAATGGCTTCCTGCACGCCAAAACGATTGTCGCTGACGGAGAGGTTGCTTCTGTCGGAACGATGAATATCGATTCGCGCAGCTTCCGGCTGAACTTCGAAGTGAATGCCATTGTGTATGACCGGGCGATTGCCGAACAGCTCCAGGACATTTTCCTGAACGATGTCAGACTGTGCTCTGAGCTGACCGTTGAACGTTATGCGCAGCGCTCGCTGGTGATCAAGCTGAAAGAGGGGATTTCCCGGCTGTTGTCGCCTATTCTGTAAGGAGAGTGGAGCGCGGGCAGCTGTATTTTATTGAGGGAGGAATGACAGATGGGGATGCTGGGTCAATATGTCATGGTGGATGAGGATACACTGGAGCGCATGATGGAGATGGACGGTTCAGAGCTGATGAATACGCTGGAGAAGCTGATTGAAGGCGGAAGTGAATATTACGATATCGACAAGCTGTGGGAGGAGCTGCATCTCGCGCTAACCGGAGTCTCGGCCAGTGAACCTATCGAAGGCGATCCGTTAAGTGAAGCTGTTGTCGGGGTCCATGTGTTTGAGGTGGAAGAGGAGGACGGGTTCTTCGCGTGCACCGAGCAGGATGAATTGGAGGACATTATTGCGGCGATGCAGCAGGTGGACTTCGATCAATTGAAGACGGATGGTGTAGCGGAGGAGCTGAGGGCAGCTTTGAAGGGTGAATTTGCAGGCCTGCTGGACTTCTACGGGAAGGCGCTGGCGGGCGGGAAGCACGTGATTTTCAGTGTGGCTTGAACAATCCTCCTTGCTTTGCTTACAGAAACGGTACTGTCCTTGTCAAAAGGAGGTACCGTTTTTGCTTAGAGTGAGAATTACGGCTGCAATTTTTTTTGAAGATAATATTTCGTCTGGCCTTCGCGGGGACAATCTTTGATCTCGCCGAAGATCTCATACCCCTGCTTCTGATAAAAAAACGGCGCCTGCCAGCTCATCGTGGTCAACTCGCTTACCTTACAGCCGCGTTGCCTGGCTCTGTGCTCCAGCTCTTCCAGCAGGGCCTTGCCGAGTCCATGGCCTCTGTAGGTGGGGTCAACGGCCAGTAAGTGCACATTCAGAATATTCCAGACCATATCCCCGGTAACGCCGCCGATGAAGACGCCGTTCTCATAGGCCGCCAGGGAGATCACCTCGCGCTTATAGGGCGGAATGTTGCTGTCCATGCGGCGGCTGTGTTCCTCCAGTAAGCGGGAGATTTCCTGCTGGTTCTGAGCAAGATCCAGTTCTATAATGTTCATGGGTACTCCTCCTTAGTATTTGAATTCAATTATAGCCATTATATCAAAATAGAGCCTGCGGACGATGCCGCAGGCTCTATTTGTACATGGAGAACGGCGGGAGTGCCGTCCGTTATTCCGGGGAGATGTACATGTCCTGGAGTCCCGCAAAGTACCTGACTATTCATCGAAGCCAGGTCTCCGCTTTGTGTGTGGCGAGTTTAGTGCTTGTGTCCGTTCTCGGCATTCAGCTTGGCGATCAGCTTATCGCCTTCGACATCGAGATTCGGCAGCAGGCGGTCCAGCCATTTCGGCAGCCACCAGGCTTTGTCGCCGAAGACGGCCATGACGGCCGGAACAAGCGTCATCCGGATGATGAAGGCATCGATCAGGATGCCGAAGGCCAGGGCGAAGCCGATCTGCTTAATCATCGCATCAGGGGCGAAGATGAAGCCTGCGAAGACGGACACCATGATCACACCTGCGGCCAGTACAACCCGGCTGGCCAAATCATAGCCGTGAATAACACTGTCCTTGCCATGGCGGCCGTGGACATAAGCTTCACGCATGGAGCTGACCAGGAAGACCTGATAATCCATGGCGAGTCCGTACAGAATACCGGTGACCAGGATCGGCATGAAGCTTAGCAGCGGTCCGCCGGTATCGAAGCCGAACAGCGAATGCAGCCAGCCCCATTGATAGACGGCGGTGGTTACGCCGAAGGTGGCAATAATACTTAACACGAAGCCGACGGTTGCTTTGATAGGTACGATAATGGACCGGAATACCAGCAGCAGAATGATCAGCGACAGGATAACGATGATCCCGATGTATACAGGGAAGGCATCGGACAGCTTCGAGGACATATCAATATTGATGGCGGTGAAGCCGGTCACGCCAAGATTAATATTGTTGCCGGTGCTCAGGCTGGACGCTGGATCACGCAGCTCCTGTACCAGGTCTCTGGTTGCGGTATCTGTGGGCCCTGTCTTCGGAATTAGGCTGATAATGGCGATATCGCCGGTGGGACTGACACCGAGCGGAGAGACCAGGGTCACATTATCGTGCATTTGCAGCTCCTGAACCAGCTTGCCCAGGATCGGCATGGAGATTTTCTCAGACGGATTCTTTGTCTCAGCAACCAGCAGCAGCGGGCCGTTGAAGCCTTCGCCGAACCCTTTGGAGATGACATCATAGCTCTGGCGGGCCGGAGTATCCAGGTTCGCCGAGGCGCCGGATGGAATACCCAGCTCCATCTTGGTAACTGGAATGGCGGCTGTGCCCAGCACCAGCACCACCAGCACAATGATGGCCCAGCGGTATTTCACTGTGGCATTCGCCCAACGGCGGGAGAAGCTGTGCTGTGATTTTTGGGCGGCGGTGCTGTGCTTGGTCCGGGCTTTGGCGGTTACAATCCGTTCACCGACCAGGCCGAGCAGCGCAGGCAGCAGGGACAAGGCCAGCAGGACATTGATCAGCACGCTGGCCGCAGCAACTAGGGCCATAGTAGACAAGAAGCCGATGCCGATAACGAGCATACCGCATAAGGCGATAATAACGGTCAGACCGGCGAAGAATACCGCGCTGCCTGCGGTGCCCAGTGCCCGGCTGGCTGCTTCGGCTGCGCTTAATTTCTCATCCAGGATCAGACGGCGCTGGCGGTTCACAATGAACAGCGAGTAGTCGATCCCCACGGCGAGACCAATCATCACGGCAAGAACCGGTGTAATATCGTTCATCTGGATCAGGCTGCCGAGGGCAAACGCACCTCCGACGCTAATGCCTACTCCGAGAAGTGCGGTCAGCAGCGGCAGCCCGGCGGCAACGACTGAGCCCAGCGTCATGAACAATACGATGGCCGCAACGGCTACGCCGATCGCTTCCGTGGAGCCGATGGCCGGCATGCTTTTGAGCGAGTCGCTTGGAATCGCGGTTATGCCTGAACCGGACTGTTCAACTTTGGTCACGGCATCGATGATGTTGTCCGGCACCTCCGATGGCAGAGATGTCTGCTGAACCGTGAACTGGAACTGGAACAGGGCAATGCTGCCGTTAGCCGACAGCATCACGCCGGGAACCGGAGCGCCTTGGGCAATCAGCGGACCGAACGGTGCTGCCTGAGCAGCAGCGGCTTGACCAGCGGCAGCGGAAGGATCGGTAGCGGCTTGACCAGCAGCGGCGGAAGGATCGGCAGCAGCTTGACCCGCGGCAGCGGAAGGATCAGCAGCGGCTTGACCAGCGGCAGCGGAAGGATCAGCAGCGGCTTGGCCAGCAGCGGTGGAAGGATCGGCAGCGGCTTGACCAGTGGCAGCGGAAGGATCAGTAGCGGCTTGACCGGCCGCAGCGGAAGGATCAGTAGCGGCTTGACCGGCAGCGGCGGCCGCTGCTTGTGCTGCCAGTTCGGCAGGGTTGATGACATATTCCATGTTGTATACATCATTAATAGCTTTTAGAAGCAGCGCTGTACGCTCAGGCGTATCAAGACGCTCCCCGTCCGGTACAGTGAAGGCGATACTAGCCTGGCCTCCGGCCGCAGCGGGCAGCTCTTTTGTCAGCTTATCCAGCACCTTTTGCGACTCTGTGCCTTCAATTTTCATCTCGGAGCTGGATTGAATGCCATTGACTCCAATCAGGGTGCCTACAACTCCGAGTACAATGATCCAGACTGCAATGAAGGCCCAGGGCTTGGCATAAGCCGATTTACCTAAGCGGTATAGAAAGGTAGACATGTAGTGGTTTCTCCTCTTTATCTGTGAATTTAGAAGCCGTTACGTAAGTAAGCAAACATGGAATTCAGGTATTGTTGAAACGGCATAGCCCCGGAGTCCCCGCTCTGCTGCTCACCCGGCAGCATGACGTTCAGCCGTCCGTCCAGGATAGGCACGAAAGCCCCATAGACGGCACCTACCAGCAGGTGGGTATATCCATCGGCATACCGTCCACGGGTGAACTGCTCCAGTGTCTCCTGGGCGGTGATCTGCAAATGCCGGAAGACATTGAGAATGTAAGGCTCCAGGGACGGATATTGATTCGCCAGGGAGACGAACTGCCGCAGCTTATGCAGGAACTCCGAGGTGAATTGCAGCTTCAGCAGATTGTACAGGGCATCGAGCGGTGTAGCATCCGACGGCAGAGCAGCCAGCGGGTTATTCTCTTTCTCTTGGACAGCAATAATGCCAATGAAATAGGCGGCGACTGCCTCCTCCTTACAGGAGAAGTAATTCGCAAAAGTCCGCCGGGAATATCCAGCCTTCTGAACAACATCATCCACAATGAAGCCATCCATCCCATGCTCAAGCGCAAGCTCGAAGGCCGCTACGGCTAAGGCATAGGCGGTGGCTTCTTTTTTTTTGTCCCGCAGATTCAGTTTGGAATTCAAAAGTAAATGTTCCTCCTTTCCCTGATATCTATAAGTTCTAGAGAATCTATAGGTTCTATTATTGCTCAAAGGGAAAGATTGCACAATGAGCATCGAGTGACGAAAATGTGAATATTTTAAATTTGGAGTAATGGGCTGAGAAAAAAAGGTGCGGGGTTAGGAGATTAAGTTAGGAGGGCGTGGGGAAGGGAGTGGGAAGTAAGTGAGTAGATGAGGAGCGAGAGCTGGAGTGGGAGTAAGTGAAGGAGAGTAAGTGAGTAGGTAAGTGAGAGTTAGTGTGGGAGTAAGTGAAGGAGAGTAAGTGAGTAGGTAAGGAGAGTAGGGGAATAAGTGAGTATGAGAGTGGGAGGAGATTAGGTGAGCAAAGGAGCAGCGCGTGGGAGGAAGAGTAACATGGGTGTAAACAGACGATAGCGCGAGCAAATCCCCGGGCGGATAAGAGCAGAGCTGAAGAATGCGCCTTCATTCCAGAAGGTACAGCATTATTGACTTCTTTTGTCATCCGTGAGGTTTTACATTAAATGGCTGCAGGCGTAAGATTCAATCAACAACCGAATGAAATGACACTGTTCTTGAAATGGCTGAATTCCGTAACGGGAACGGGGGAACCAACTGGTGCAGGTGGCTTAAGGATAGGCTGCTGAGTACCCGGGGTGAATCCTTGCCAGTGTGCTACTATGGCTCTGGTGAGGTAGGGCAATCTCGCTGCCCGAATCCGTCAGCTAACCCCGTAAGCCTCGAAGAGAGAGGATGAGCGCCATGATCGAGTAACCGACCACGGAGAGCCCTGCTGCTGCTGTGGTCTTTTTGCTGTGTAGGGAAGGGGATTAATCCCACTGAATGCCCTGAAAATGGGCTGGATGCAGAAATGAAGAGCACAAGTGCCCTTGAATCCAATTGCGCCTCTGCCATACACAACCAAGCAGCCTAAAGTGGAAATTAGGGGCAATAGTGACAGGTGGAAGCACAATTTAATCTTATAACAACACTGATTAGTCATTTATATGCCGCAATAGTCTTTTTATGTACCACAATAGTCAGTTTCCGCATCTCCACTACAGTCAGTTTTCTTATAGCCATATTACATTGAAAGGAGGGGGTTCCCATCGCTACTGTATTTATCGTCTGCTTCTGGGTTGGCCTCGTGCTTATCCTAAGCGGCAGCATTCATGGGCACGGTCTGGTAGGCCACCTGCATGTAGGGGGAGGAGATGGCGGGGGGCCAGGCTTTCTCCCGATTCTTCCGCTGATGGTGTTTGTCACCGTCTGGGGCGGCACGGGGTATATGCTTGTCAAGTACAGCGGGATGCAGCTGCTCGCCGTGGTACTGGTCTGTACCTTGATCGCCCTGCTGCCGGGCATCCTGCTCTACACGGTACTGGCCCGGGTGATGACCCGTTATGACAGCAGTATGAGTGAACTCGATTATGATCCGGCAGGCCAGCTCGGCTATATCAGCATCGCCGCAGCGGATGGGGCCGTAGGAGAGATGAAGTATGTGCTGCACGGGACCATGCGTTCCATCGGCGTGCGTGCCGAATCCGGTCAGTCGCTATTGCGGGGCGATCGGGTGATTATTGTGAAGACGGATAAGGGGATCGCAACGGTCACTTTGTTCGAGAGGGAAATGGAACAAAACTAACGGGGAGTGTCGGAGCAAATGTTAATTTTATATGTAACCGGAGCTATTGTTGTTGTGATTCTGCTGGCGTTAACCAGTATTGTGACCGCGTATAAAAAGGTTCCGCCTAATCAGGCCATGATCGTATACGGTCTCGGCGGCAAAAGAGTGGTTCAGGGCGGCGGGACATTCGTCATCCCCGGCTTCCAGAACAATAAAACCATCTCCATGATGCTGATGAGCTTCGATGTGATCCCGGCGCAGGCCATGTTTTCCCGCCAGGGCATCAAGCTGAACCTGGAGGCGGTCGCCCAGATTAAGATCAAAAGCGATCCAACCGCTATTCTCACAGCCAGCGAGCAGTTCATTGACCGGCCGGAAGAGGACCGTGAGACGATTATTCTGCATTCGGTGGAGGGTCATCTGCGCGGCCTGATCGGGCAGCTCAGTGTAGAATCTATACTCAAGACCCCAGACGAAATCAACAGCAAGATGCGGGAGACCTGCTCGGAGGACCTAGACAAGATGGGGCTGGAGGTGGTCAGCTTCACCATCAAGAAAATTACCGACGACAAAGGGTACATCGACAATATGGGGGTGCCTGAGATTGAGCGGATTCGCCGTGATGCCAGCATCGCCAAGGCTGAAGCCGAACGCGATATTCAGATCAAGCAGGCCGAGGCGGAGAAGGAATCCTCCATTGCCAAAGCCAATGCGCATCAGGCGACGATTGAAGCAGGAACCGCTGCCCGTGCGAAGGAATCGCTGTTCGAGAAGGAGCTGAACATTAAGCAGGCGGACTTCAAGCTGGAGACCGAGGTGAAGAAGGCACAGGCGGATCTGGCGTACGAATTGCAGCAGAATAAGATCAAGCAGTCGCTGGTTACCGAACAGGTGAAAATCACTCAAATGGAGGCCGAAGCCAACCGCACAGTCCGGGAGATCGAGGTCGAGCTGAGACAGCGGGAGCTGGAAGCGACGGTAATCAAGCCGGCCCAGGCAGAGAATCAAGCAACGATCATGAGAGCGGAAGCCGCCAAGCAGCGGCAGATTCTGGAGGCGGAAGCCGAAGCCGCTACGACGACCAAGCGCGGACTGGCAACAGCGGAGGCGGAATTGGCAAAAGGGAAGGCGAATGCGGAGATCGTCCAGCTCGCCGGAGCGGCGGAAGCGGGAGCGCTGCAGAAGAAGGCTGAGGCGTACAAACAGTTCACTCAAGCCGCCCTGACCGTGGAATTCCTGAAAATCCTGCCCGAGCTGGCTGAGAAAATCGCCTCCCCGCTGGCCAAGGTAGATAAGATCACCGTCATCTCCCAGGATGGGGCGTCCGCAGGCGTGAACAAAATTACCGGCGATATCGCCAAAATCATGGCGCAGGTGCCTGAACTGACCAAGACGCTGACCGGCATGAATGTCACAGAGGCGCTTAGCGGGTTACTTGGTCGGGAGCCTGAACATGGACAGGAGTAGAAGAGGAGTAGAGGCAGGTAGTAAGTAGTTAATGAACCGGCAGCAAGCCGCCTTCCTGACTGCATCTCTCCACAAAAAACAGGCGTCAATCTCCAAAAGGAGGCTGACGCCTGTGGTATGTCTGAAGCTGTAGATCAGCGCTGCACCGCTCTCAGGCGGTAAGTGCAGCTTGCATAATCTCCGCGCAGGTCGGAGACTACCAGGCCCATACGCATCAGGCGGTCGCCGCCGAGCGGTGTGCCGCCGAAGGCCGTCTGGAACGGAGCGGAGCTGACGCCATCTGCAGGTGCAGAGGCTTCTGCGCCGCCGTGGACATGACCGTTGCTGCCTTTTGCCCCCGTCTCAATGACATAATCCAGCTCGGGATTGAGTCCTTTGAGCGTAAGGCGCGAGATCGGAGGATTCGGTATGGCCAGCACGCGGAAATAAGCGACGAAGGCTTCGGTCTTGTCCTCGCTGACGAACATCCAGGCGGTGTCGCCACTACCCTCGAACGGACTCAGCAGGCGGTACATATCACCCTGCTGCACCAGCGTACGGATCTCCTTGTACTGGGCTATCTGCCGGGTAGCCAGGTCCTTCTCCGCTTCGGTGAAATTTGTGAGGTCCAGCTCATAACCGAAGTTGCCGCTCATCGCCACATCCCCGCGTGTAGCTAGGGTGGTGATGCGGTCTACCTGATGGTTCGGAACATCAGACACATGTGCGCCCATGCTGCTGGCCGGATAGACAATACTGGTGCCGTACTGAATCGCCAGGCGTTCTACCGCATCGGTGTTGTCACTGGTCCAGGTCTGCGGCATATAGAACAGGATTCCCGGATCGAACCGGCCGCCGCCGCCGGAGCAGCTCTCGAACAGAATGTCCGGGAAGCGCGAGGTCAGGCGCTCCAGCAAATTGTACAGCCCCAGCATATAGCGGTGGGCGGTTTCTTTTTGCCGCTCAGGGCTGGCTTTGGCAGAAGCTATCTCGGTCATGTTACGGTTCATGTCCCACTTGATATAGCGGATCGGGGCACTGGAAAAGACCGCGCTTAAGGTCTCATACAGATAGTCGCAGACTTCCGGACGGGAGAGGTCCAGGATTAGCTGGTTGCGGCCTTCTGTGCGGCGGCGTCCTGCGGCATGCAGGCACCAGTCCGGGTGCTTGCGGTACAGCTCACTGTCCGGCGAGACCATCTCCGGCTCCACCCATAGACCGAACTGTACGCCTTCCTTGTTGACCCGGCCGGCCAGATCCGCCAGACCTTCAGGCAGCTTGCGGCGGTCCTCGAACCAGTCGCCGAGTGAGCTGTTATCCTTGTCGCGTCTGCCGAACCAGCCGTCGTCAAGGACGAATAGCTCAATGCCGAGCGGGCCTGCTGCTTTGGCGATGGTTGCGATTTTGTCCGCATCGAAGTCGAAGTAAGTCGCCTCCCAGTTGTTGACCAGAATCGGCCGGGCCTGATCACGGTGAACACCGCGGCAGAGCCGGGTCCGGTACAGCCGGTGATAGGTACGCGACATTCCGCCGAGACCTTCACCGGAATAGACGAGCACGGCCTCCGGGGTCTGGAAGGATTGGCCCGGCTCCAGCAGCCAGGAGAAGTCGAACGGATTAATCCCGATGCTTACACGGGTCTGTCCGAACTGCTCAACCTCGGCAGTGGCGGCGAAGCTGCCGCTGTAGACGAGGCTGAAGCCGTAGACATCCCCCTGGTCTTCATCTGCGCCGTGACGTAGCAGCGCAATGAACGGATTGGTCTGGTGGCTGCTTGAGCCGCGGCGGCTCTCCAGTGACAAGGCAGCACCCGGAGTAAGCGGACGGCGCTGCACATGGCGCTCTCTGGCCCATGCGCCGCTCAGATGCAGCGTATCGTAAGAGGAATCGGCGAAATCGACGGATGCGCTAAGCGCCTGCTCCAGCCGGAGCGGGGCTTCGCCGTTATGCTCGAAGCGGACGGAACGGGTAATCGCGTTATGATCGGCGAATACGGTGTAGAGCAGTCTAACCGTTAGACCAGCGTAGTCATCTTTCAGGGTAAGCTCCAGTGTCTGTGCTTCTGCTTCATTCTCCGCATACACGGCAGGCAGTCCTTCGAGTGCCGGCTTGCCTGGTGTAATGGTATATCCCGCATATTTGAGTTCAGAGATCCGCGTGCCGTCAGCTAGCTGAACCTGATACGCCGGCCGCCGGAAGTCGCTCGTTCCATACTGCGGATACTCCTGAGGCAGGGCATCCAGAGAGAGCGAAGGCCGCGTTAGCACCGGGGTTGGCGAGAAGGAGGCACGTTCGCGCAGCTCAAGCACCCCGGTCAGGCTGCTGTCATGGCGGAGCCTCGCTCCCCAGTAGACATGGGCAGGATAACCTTCAATCAGTTGGATAATGTAGCTGGTGTCTTTGGACTGAAGGTGGAACAATCCTAGTGATTCGTCTGCAAAAATGTTCATGATCATAACACTCCTTGTGTGATGGTATAAGGTTCGATGATCTGGACCAACTTGAGTCTGCTCCTGCGGAACCCTTGGAACAGGCAAAACAACTATTGCTGGGTAGCCGGGCTGCGGTTAATCCGGTGTTCCGCCGCTGGTTTCGCGGACAATCAGCTTCGTGCCGATCATCGAATGCGAAGGGGCTTCGCGTCCTTCGAACCGCTCGGCGAGCAGTTGAACCGCAGCTTTGCCCATCTGCTCGGGATAGGCGCGGACCGTTGTCAGCGGAGGCTGAACATAGGCCGCCATCTCGATATCATCGAAGCCGACGACAGCCATCCCGGCAGGCACCTGTATCCCGTGATCATGCAGGGCGCGCAGAGCGCCGACCGCCAGCGGATCACTGGCGGCGAAGCAGGCCGTAGGCCGCTTTACCCCTGCCAGCAGCTCGCTCATCATCCGGTAGCCGTCAGCACTGGTCCAGCTTCCGGTGCGGATCAGCGCCGGATCATAACAACCCTGGCTCTGCATAATCCGGGTGTAATGATACCTCCGGCGCTCCTCCTCGCTGCCGCCTCCGATGAAGGCGATCTCGCGGTGACCGAGCTCCAGCAGATGGCCCAGCGCCTGATCGACAGCCTGCCGGAAATGCGTGCGCACGGAGTCATATTCCGTGCGCTCCGAATAATGGTCGACCAGTACGGTGGTGCTTGTATCCGGGTGCAGCTTCGCAAGCTCTCCCGGCTGGAAACTCCCACCGACTACGATAAGGCCGTCACCTGTGGGCCGGAGCGGGGCTGGCGTGCTGTGTCCGCGCAGCGTCTGGCCGAGCCGGATGCCCAGCTCCTCACAGCGCAGCTCCACGCCGCGCCGGATCGAGCCGTAATAAGGGTCATCCCGTTCCTCTTCGGCCGAGCACCAGAGCAGAAGAGAGACAGTCTTGCTGCCCAGCTCGTTCTCCCGCTTCAGCTGCCGTACCCGTGAGGGCTTGTAGCCAAGCTGCCCGGCCACAGCGAACACCCGGCTGCGCGTCTCCTCACTGACCGCCAGAGACAGGTCATTATTTAGTACTCTTGATACGGTTGCGGCCGATACGCCGGCCTCGCGGGCGATGTCTTTAATCGTTGCCAAGCTGCTCACGCCTTTTTAGTTAATAAATTTACTAAATATTCGTCTTCATCCTATCATCTCTTTAGAGTTCTTTCAAGCAGATTTTGAGGAGCGCTTACATTAGGGAGGGGGTGCCCCGCCCCAACATCCTCGCGGACTGGAAAGACCTTATCAGCGCCAAATTACACCATTAGGCAGGCCAGGCGGACTCAGTGGACCTCTGTCAAGAAAGTAGATACTCACGCAACGGATGCCGTCGTAAACTGCTTAGCGAATCGGGCGGGGGAAAGATACCCCAGCGTGCCATGCATTCGCTTGCGGTTGTAGTAAAACTCAATGTATTGGTAAATGTCCTGGTACGCCTGCCCGGGAGTTTTAAAACGCGGGTTACAGTAAATGAGCTCCTTCTTCAAGATACTGTGCCAGGATTCAATACAAGCGTTATCGTAACAGTTTCCTTTGCGGCTCATACTTGATTCCATCTGGTACGTCCTCAACTGCTCGGTATATTCCTTGGAGGTATACTGCGATCCCCGATCCGAGTGGTGGAGCAGCCCCGGGCCGGGTCGCTTGGCTTGATAGGCAGCCTGCAAGGCGTCTAAGACCAAGCTGGTTTCCATGTGGTCCGATAACCGCCACCCTACAATTTCGCGCGTGCACAGATCCATGACGCTGGCCAGGTACAAGCGGCCTCCACGGCAGGGGATGTACGTAATATCTGTCACCCAGGCGGTATTGGGCTTATCGACGGTAAACTCTTGATTCAGTGTGTTCGGGGCAATAGGGTTGTTGTGCTTGGAATCCGTGGTCTGTACACGGTACGGCTTAGAGACCACCGAGCGGAGCTTCATTTGCCGCATGTACACACTCACCGTACGTTCGGTGAGGGTGTAGCCTTCCTGGTGCAGCAGTCGAGTGATTTTCGGACTTCCATACCGCCCCTTATGGTCATTAAAATGGTAGCGGATTCGCTCCTGCACGGCCGCTTTACGGAGAGCCTGTGCACTGGTTTTAGCTCCGAGCCACTTGTAATATCCACTCCTGGATACCTGCAAGGTGATGCACATCTTCTCCAAGCGAAACGCGGAGCGATGTTCCTTCATGAACTGGAATCGGCGTTCCTTGGTTTGCTGAAGATGTGCACTGCTTTTTTTATGATGGCCAGTTCTTCCTCCCGGTCGGCGAGCTGATCTTGGCGCTCCTGGAGTTGACGGCGCGCTTCCTTCAACTCGGCTTCGAGCTCCCTCACCCGATCCACACTGGCTACAGGTTCATTCTTGAGCTCCCGGTATTGTCCCATCCATTGATGAAGCGTGCTCTTGGGGATGTCCAGCTCTTCCGCTAACTCCCCGAAGCTCTTCGTCTGTTCTTGTAGAAACTTTACCGTCTGCTTTTTAAACTCTTCATTGTACCGTTTTCGTTGTTCACCCATGGCCACACACCTCCGTGATCCTTATTATCCCTCCGTCCGTTAAGTGGCGTCTACTATCTATTCTAAACCCACAGAGGGCGTTAACTAACCCGTTACTCCTCATTTATAGCTGCAAATGGCAACATAAGCGCTCCTGAGTCCGGAAACACAAGAAAAGTTGGTTTTTTCGCGTGATAGCGTCATCTGAGTCCGCTGGATGCCAAAAAAGCCTAGGAGGAGTTCGTACCAAGGTTACAGCAAGTCTTACTTTGTTGTTCGGCTCTTGCTCTTCGGAAACAGCTAGGCCTCAGCTCATGATTCCGTTTGTACGCAAATAAAAAAGAGGCTGCCTATACCGGCAGCCCTGTCTACTTTTCCGCATTATTACGCCATCTCATCCATATCATTCTACAGTACGCTCACCAAATAAATGTCCCACAATCAGATCCGCACACGCTTCATAGGTATATCATGTGTGTTCCCCTCCCGCATTCCCTTCAATCTGCTGCATATAATCCCGGGGAGAGAGCCCGGTGACCTTCTTGAACACCTTGCTGAAATAGAAAGCGCTCTCATAGCCCAGCTTCTGGGAGATTTCGTAGATCCGGCCTTCGCCGCGGACCATCATTTCCTTGGCGGCGGTGATTTTGGTCTCTGTGATATACTCAACATAGTTCACCCCGGCGACCTTGGAGAACAGGTGGCTCAGATAGTTGGGGCTGAAGTTGAACACATCCGCGACTTGATTAAGCGACAGCTTGGTACCGAGATTTCTTTTGATATACTCCTGGACATTCTTCACCACCTGCTCCTTATAGCTCTGTCTGCGGGTGGCGAGCATCCGGACACAGCCGTCCCGGAACTGGACGAGCCAGCCGGTAATCTCTTCAATGGTATGCATCTGATAGATTGCCCGGTAGCCCTCCGGCTCCTGCTCGAAGATCTGCTCTACCATGTTCTCTCCGTCCGCGAGCAGGGAGGTCGCCATATATAGAATGTTGCAGGCGGCATCGGTGGCGGGAACGAGCAGATCGGCCCGTCCGTCGAAGATCTCGATCATCCGGGAGATGATGCTGTGCAGGGCGCGGGTATCCATTTCTTCAAAAGCTCTGCGGATCTCCAGCCGCGATTCCGAGAAATCAAACAGCAGGTGCTCCTGCAGGAGGGCTTCGCCTTCCGTGAAGAAGACGAAGGAGCGCTCCTTCACAGCGGCGGGCAGCGCCTTCCGGGCGGCGAGATAGCTCCCCTGCAGCAAAAACGGATCTTCCACCGCGAAGCCGATCGCCCCGATAATGGTCACATTGAAGTAATTATGCAGTACGGAGGCCATGTCCGCCAGCAGCTTCTGGATGTCTTGCATCCAGAGCTGCGGGTCCGGGCCCGGCACAGGCAGGGTCAGCGCGAAGTTGCGCAGATCCAGGCTGGTGACGTAGCAGGCGCTTCTGGAGGCCAGTGTATCCTTTGCCATCTGCACGGTGCTTGAGCATAAGGCCACCAGCTTATCCCCGCGCGGCGGGACGGTGTCCGGCCCGAGAATGCGGCAGGTACAGACCAGATAGGCCGGCGCGGAGAGGTCCACCTCCAGATCCTCCTTTTGCAGCAGATACTGGTTCTTGTTCTCGAACAGGCCGCTTAACAGCCGGATGAAGAATTTATCCCGCTGGGCCTGGAGATTGCCGCGATGGACCAGCTTCGGATAGCTCTCCATGGTCTGGTACTCCTCCAGGATACTGGTGGCCCGGCGGATCGATTCGGCCAGCGCCTCCGGGGTCAGCTCCAGCTTCACCAGGTAATCGGTGGCCTGGATCTCAATCGCTCCGCGCGCATACTGGAATTCCTCGTAGCTGGTCAGCATGATGAACAGCGGAAGCCGCCCGTACTTGCGCCGGACCGAGCCGGCGACCTCCAGGCCGCTTTTGATCGGCATTTTGATATCGCTGATTACAATGTCCGGGCGGAGGGTGTCGATCATCTCTTCCTCCTGTGCGCCGTTGTGGGCGATGCCGACAATCTCAATGTTATATTGCTCCCATTTCAGCATGGACTGGAGTCCGATGCAGACCAGGGCTTCATCATCTGCAATTAATAATTTGATCAAGCTCATCACATCCTTGCTCGGTATGCTATTGTTTTGGGGTCCCCGCAAAGTACCTGAGTACTCATCGAAGCTAAGGCCTCACTTTGTGGGGGATTCTTAGCTATTCTCTCTGCCGGAAGGGGAGCAGCAGCTTCATTAAGGTATAGCGGCCGGGCACGCTCTCAATGGACAAGCCGTACTCTCTGCCAAAAGCGAGCTGCAGCCGTTCGTTCACACTGCGCAGCCCGATATTCTCCAGCATTCCCTTAGCCTCGTCCCCGGGAACGGTTAGAATGGTGGCAATCTGCTCCGCCGTCATCCCGACCCCGTTGTCCTCGATCGTGATGAGCAGATCCGTGTATCCGCTCTTCGTGACCCGGACAACAATGTCGCCTCGGCCCTTGGGCTCGATGCCGTGGAAGATCGCATTCTCGACCAAGGGCTGGAGTGTGAAGCGCGGGATAAGCCCGCCAAGCAGTGCTTCCTCTTCAATCTCTGTGACCATGGTAACCGTGCTGCCATAGCGGTATTTCTGAATCAGGAAATAATCATCCAGCAGGCTCAGCTCATCCTTCAGCGGCATCAGCCGCCGGTTGTCCTTGGCGATGCTGCGGAGCAGCCGGGATAGGGAGGTCGTCATCTCTGCAATACCGGTGGCGTTCTGGATCGTAGCCATCCATTTGATCGAGTTCAGGGTATTGTAGAGGAAATGCGGATTAATCTGGTTCTGGAGCATCCGGTATTCCAGCTCCTGCTTCTGCTTCTCGTCCGCGAGCCGGCTGTCCATGAGGGCTACGATATCCTGGGACAGGCGGTTAATGCCCCGGCCGACATCGCCCAGCTCACTGTTCCATTCAATACCCGAGTCCAGCAGGAAGTTGCCCTGGGCAATCTTGTCCATACGCTTCTTCAGCTTCTCGACTGGAAGGCTGATCGTGCGGGTCAAATACAGCGTAATGATCGCGCTTAAGACAAGCACGAGCAGACAGACGCCGAGCAGGACGAGAATCCATATATTGCTCCGGGGCGCGAACTGGTCGCTGGATAAGGTCTGCGAGAGCATGACACCGCTGCGTACCGGATACGATACCACGATATGGCTTTCCCCATCATCTTGCATTTTCACCATGGACAGCTCGGTATCGGGGCCGACAGGCTTGTCACTGGTATAGGCTACCGGCTCATACGGCTCTTCAATGGCTTTGACCTGATCTCCGTTAAGCTGATAATGATGATCGCCGAGCGTAAGCAGCAGCCGGGAGTGCTCCGGCAGGGCATAGCCCTTCAGTTTGTCCGTAATGACGGAGGTATTCGCGAGCAGATAGACGGTGCCCACCCGGGTAGCCCCCCGGCCATAAATAGGGAACACGAAGGGAATACCGTAGGAATTGGAGAGCGGGTCCTTAATGACGCGGTCCCATTGCTCTTCGGCCTCATTCGTCAGACCGGTGACTTGACCGATATTATGGATCGTAAGCGGAATGGAGGTGCCGAAATTCTCCACCTGCAGGAACTTTCCGCTGTTATCTGTGGCAATCAGGCGGCGTACATAGCTATAGGAGCGGTTGATCCGCACATCGTCCTGCATCGCATTGAAGACATTCAGGGCCTGCTTGGGGCTGGCCTCCGCCGAACCGAAATATTCGGTAAGCAGGGTGTTCGTGGACGAGTTGGTGCTGCTGGTCATCGCCAGCGTAGTCAGATTAATCAGATCCTGTTCGATAATGTGGGAGACGAGCTGGAGGTTGAATTCCGTCGCCTGGATCGTCGTTTTGCGCTGATAATACGTAATCAGTTCGTAGCTGAACCAGGACAGCAGCGTCGCAATCAGCAGCGCAAAGGCGGTCATGAGCAGAATAATGCGGCTTTTAATAGTAGATTTACGTACCGTGGTGAACACTCCTTCAAGAATAATGAACCTATTTAAAGCGTTTTCAACTACCATAGCATATTCCTGCGTTTCATTATAGAGCCAGGGGGAGAAGCTGAGAATTTTACAGGTTTCGGATAAGAAATTACAGGTTTGGGGCAGGACGTGCGGAGAAGAGCACAGAATAGTGAATGAACTGTGTTTGATTTTGCATCCCCATCGGGTCTGAAAAGGCTTACAATTTGAACTAAGGCCGGAGCAACAGATGCCGGCTGCTGAAATATCATCAGAAGATAAAGGGGATAATCGAATGAACTTGAAAAGATTCTACGGCATGACCCTTGCCACCGCGCTCTCCGTGAGCATGCTGGCCGGATGTTCCGGCAATAACAATACGAAAGACGCTGCTGCCACTGCCGCACCTGCTTCGGGCAACGCTGCAACCGCTTCCTCCGAACCAAGCCAGGAGCCGGTAACACTGAAAT
The DNA here is from genome assembly GCF_037975325.1 of Paenibacillus sp. FSL P2-0136. Lineage (NCBI taxonomy): Bacteria > Bacillati > Bacillota > Bacilli > Caryophanales > Paenibacillaceae > Paenibacillus > Paenibacillus sp. FSL P2-0136. Next base: position 4,884,714 of record NZ_CP150244.1, on the reverse strand, counting down.
GGGCGCTGTGGGACTGGGAAGCTACTGCATACTACAAACCGCTGATCGATGCTTACAAGGCTGCACATCCTAACGTAACCATTGAATATGTCGATCTTGGCTCCACCGACTATATGACCATGCTCAGCACACAGCTCTCGGGCGGAGCGGATCTGGACGTCCTGACGATCAAAGACATTCCGGGCTACTCGAACCTGGTGAAGCAGAACCACCTGGAGCCGCTGAAGACCTACATGGGTGACAAATCGATCGATCCTTCCGTATACGGCGGTACGGTTGAGCAGATTGAAGTGAACGGCGAGGTGTATGCGCTTCCGTTCCGCAGTGACTTCTGGCTGATCTACTACAACAAAGCCTTGTTCGACAAAGCAGGCGTAGATTATCCGACTAATGATATGACCTTCGACCAATACGACGAGCTGGCCCGCAAGATGACCTCCGGCAGCGGCTCGGAAAAAGTATACGGTGCCCACTACCACACTTGGCGGAGCGCGGTTCAACTGTTCGGCATTCTGGACGGCAAGAACACCGTGGTCGGCGGCAACTATGACTTCCTGAAGCCTACCTATGAGCGGATTCTGAAGGAGCAGGAAGACGGTATCGTTATGGATTACGCGACTCTGAAGACCTCCAGCACGCATTACTCCGGCGTATTCTACAACAACTCCGTAGCGATGATGAACATGGGCAGCTGGTTCATTGCCACCCAGATTGAGAAGGTGAAGAGCGGCGAATCCCAATCTGCGGAATGGGGCATCGTGAAATACCCTCATCCTGACGGCGTTGAAGCCGGTACAACTCTGGGAACGATTACTTCTCTGGCTGTAAACCAGAAGTCCAAACACAAAGAAGCAGCGCTTGACTTCATGAACTTCGTAACCGGGGCAGAAGGCGCCAAGGTTATTGCTTCCACCGGTACGATTCCTGCGATCAAGAATGATGAAGTTATCAATTCCATCACCTCTATCGACGGCTTCCCGGCAGATGAGAACAGCAAGGCTGCACTGAATACCGTTCAGACTTACCTGGAAATGCCGATTCATGAGAAGAGTGCGGACATTGAGGTTATTCTGAATGAAGCGCATGACAACATCATGACCAAGAACGCTACGATTGACGAAGGCTTGAAGGATATGAATGACCGTGTAGGCCAGCTTTTGAACAATTAGTGTGAACCTGTAATGTTAGTGTCCTGAAGGAAGGGCGGGCGAAGGCCCGCCTTCCATATAAATAGAGGACATCACAGCACTCACATTAACAGGTATCGATGTAATTCCCACTTTGCGGGGATGTTATATAAGGTTTGGAGGAGAACGAATGCAGAACGAAACCATATTGCGTACAAATAAGAGCCCAAAAAGCCGGTTGTCGCGCGGACTCCGGGATAACCTGGTCGCGTATAGCTTTATTGCGCCGAACTTTATCGGATTTGCCCTGTTCACCCTGGTACCGATGATTTTTGCCTTTATTCTGGCCTTTGTGAAATGGGACGGGGCCAATCCGATGAAGTTCATCGGGCTGGACAACTTCTCCCGGCTGATCTCGGATACCACTTTCCACAAAGCCTTGTGGAACACGATTGTCTACACCGTCGGAGTCGTGCCGCTGACCATGATCGTTGCGCTGGCCCTGGCGATTCTGCTCAATCAGAAGATTATGGGCCGTAATTTCATGAGAACGGTCTTCTTCTTCCCTTACGTGGCTTCGCTGGTAGCGGTTGCGGCGGTATGGAACTTCATCTTCAGCCCGACCATGGGGCCGATCAACAACATTCTGCATACGATTACCGGCATTCCGCTGGAGGACCTGCCCCGCTGGGCGGCGGATAAGCAGTGGGCGATGTTTACGGTAGTGCTTTTCACCGTGTGGAAAAATATGGGCTACTACATGGTCATCTATCTGGCGGGTCTACAGGGCATTAATCCAGAGCTGTATGAAGCGGCTGAGCTGGACGGGGCAGGCCCGTGGAGAAGATTCCGCAACGTGACTGTGCCGCAGCTGGCACCAACCACCTTCTTTGTCCTGATGATTCTGGTCATCAACTCGTTCAAGGTCTACGATATCTTCATCAACCTGTTCGCGGGCGCGGATAACCAGCTCAATAATGCTACACGGGTCATGGTCTATCAGATCTACAACACGGCGTTCCGCTCGCTGGATTACGGATATGCCAGTGCCATGGCGATTGTGCTCTTCCTGCTGGTACTCGGCATTACCATCGTCCAGTTCCGCGGCGAGAAGAAATACGGACAATAGGGGGATCTATAAGATATGGTTGGTAAAAGTAAAGGACTTAAAATCAGCTTAATGGTGCTTGTATATGCCCTGTTAATTCTGACCGTGCTGGCAATGCTGGTGCCATATATCTGGATGCTGTCGTCATCGCTCAAGCTGAACAAGGATGTCTTCTCCTTCCCGATGCAATGGATTCCGGCGAATCCGCGCTGGGAGAATTTCCAGGATATCTGGACCCGGATTCCGCTCGGACGCTTCATTTACAATACAGCGAAATTATCCATTATCGTTACGATTCTGCAGCTGCTGACTTCCAGCTTCGCGGCATATGCCTTCTCGAAGCTGCATTTCAGAGGCAAGAATGTGATCTTCCTGGGTTACATCGCTACGATTGCGATTCCTTGGCAGGCCTACATGGTGCCGCAGTTCATTCTGATGCGCTACATGGGGCTGAACAATACCCACCTGGCAATCATTTTGCTGCAAGCCTTTTCGGCCTTCGGTGTGTTCATGATGCGCCAGTTCTATCAGGGGGTGCCGGATGAACTATGTGAAGCGGCCCGGATTGACGGACTCAGCGAATACGGAATTTGGGCAAGAATCATGCTTCCGCTGTCCAAGCCGGCGCTCTCCACGCTGACCATCTTCACCTTCGTCGCTACCTGGAATGACTTCCTCGGGCCAATGATCTATCTGACCGATACGAAGCTCAAGACCATTCAGATCGGTCTGCGGATGTTCATCTCACAGTATTCTGCGGAGTATGGCCTGATTATGGCGGCGAGTGTGGTGTCGATCATTCCGGTAGTAATTGTGTTCCTGGCGCTTCAGAAGTACTTTGTGCAGGGCGTTGCTGCTTCGGGGATTAAGGGGTAGTGGAGTCAGATTTTTACTATATAAGACGCACTTAAGTTTTGAACTTGAAGCTGCATCGTCGCTGCGGTGAACATTTGGACTTCCGGCCGCTGTTGTCACCAGATTTCTTGATTTAAACCGCTGTTCGCGGGTGAAATCCGGTGACAAAGGCGGTCGCTACCGCTCCTACAGTTCCAAATTTCCCCTCCGCTTCTTTTGCTTTTTGTTAATTTCTTTAGTGCTTCTTATGCAGTGTAAACCACTATTAGGTAATAAAAATATCCTATTCAGTCCCAATCGAGGATTGAGGTGAGTAGAGTATCCGCCTGGCAATTGCAGCTTTTCGCAGTCTGCCAGGTATTTGTATATTCGCATTGTGAATTTAGACGAAGGTCTGTCCAAGTCAATCATTCTTCTAACGACATGATGAATGCGCTTACTTAATTGATAAAGAGGAGGATTAATGAATGAACAGAAAGAACCGCGTGAAGAAAAGGCTTTTCTCCGTGCTGTTATCGACTGCACTCGTAGCCGGAATGATTCCTGCACTAGGGTTGCCTGTAGCTTCTGCCAGCGAGACCGATGCTTCTGCGGTCAGAGTCCAGCTGGACGGCAATGATATCAAGGCTGACAATGTCAATGGCCTGACCTTCAAAGGCTTCGGCGTACTGAGCGGCAACAGTACGAGCGCCCTGCTGATGGACTATAAGTCCGAGCAGCCGGAGGCGTATGCCCAAATGCTGAAGATCCTGTTCGGGGGCGAACGCCCGCTGATCGACCATGTCAAGATCGAGATGGGCAATGACCGGAATAACTCTACCGGTCCCGATCCTTCGACGATGCGTACGGAGGATGAAGCGGCCAATGTGGCCCGGCATCCCGGCTTCCAGCTTGCGGCCGATGCCAAGGCTATTAATCCGGCGGTCAAGGTGAGCTTCCTGCGCTGGAATGCTCCAGCCTGGGCTAACAATAACGACAAGATTTATACCTGGTACAAAAATACCATTCTGGCCGCATACCGTGAATACGGGTATATGGTGGATTATGTGAATCCCCATATCAATGAGCACGCGCCGGATCTGGCCTGGACGAAGCAGTATGGTGAGAGGGTCAAGGGGGATACTGAAGACTTCGAAAACGATCAGGAGAAAGAGCTGTACCACAGCATCCAGCTGGTGATTTCCGACGAGGTTGGAATCGGCTCCTTCGGGGATGCCATGGTGAGCGATCTGTCGCTGCGAGATGCGGTAGCGGCTGCCGGATATCACTACAACACCGACGACGACAGCAAAGGCAATTTCAAACGGCTTGCCGATGAATTCGACAAGGAAATCTGGAACAGTGAAGCACAGGCCACCTTCAGTAACTCGGCCTTCCGTCCCCACAATAACATGAAGGACCCTTCTGAGCCCGGGACGGGCATCGGCGGCATCGGCGGACCGCTGGAGATGGGCAATACCATTATCAAGGGCTTCGTGAATTCCCGGCGGACGCATTTCATCTATCAGCCGGCAATCGGCTCCTTCTATGAAGGCGGGCAGTACTCGTTCAAGGAGCTGCTTAGCGCACGCGACCCGTGGTCAGGCTTCATTCATTATGATGCGGGACTGCTTGTCCTGAAGCATTTTAATGGGTTTGCCAAGACAGGCTGGGAGAACGAAGGCAATACGGCAGGAATCTGGAGAGCCGTTCCCCAGGCGAGCTACACCGGAGCAACCGGCACGAACCCGGTCAGCGGGCGCAACGGGACTCCAAGCTATATGACCCTGGCTTCACCTGACAAGCAGGATTTCTCGACGGTGATCATCAATGATAGCGAGACAGAGAAGATCTACAAGCTCCAGGCCGTCAATATGGCCTATACCGGCAATCCGTCTCTGGAGATGTGGGAGACCCGTGCGGCGGAGACAGGTCAGGCTTTTAACAGCAATTATATGAAGGACCTTGGGGATGTTCAGGCAGACGGCAGCGGTGAGTATACCATTCGTGTGAAGCCGTTCTCGATTGTAACGGTAACTACGCTGGATAACCGCACGAATGAAGAATTCGGTGCCCCGCTTCCGGTTGAAGGTGAACGTACGGTGCTGGATACCGATGCCACCGGGTCTGTACAGAATACGGAGGATCAGATCCTGTACGCGGATGATTTCAATTACGGGGACAGAACCGTTGCCGTCATCGGGGAGGGCGGTGCCATTACCGGCGAGCAGAGTTATGTCAGCTCCCGCGGCGGTGAGCAGAGTGTAACTCCGCGCTATACCCAGGACCTCAACGGAGCGTTCGAAGGCTATCTGGTCGATGGCACGGATAACTACGTGCTGCGGCAGCAGCTGGATCAGGTGACAACAGGCGTGGGCGGTGCCTGGAACGGCGGAGACCCGGTCACCGTGATCGGCGATTACCGCTGGACTAACTATAAGGCTAGCGCCGATGTTTCTTTTGAACAGAACAGCACTTATGGCGGGAATAATTACGCAGCGATTGGAGCCAGATACCAGGGCGGGCCGCAGACAATTAACGGCACCCCTTATGCGCTCAAGTTCTGGTTCGATGGCGGCTGGCAGCTGCTGTCCAGCGGGACCGTGGTCGCCAGCGGCAATGCGGCCACCGGCTCCGGCGGGGTGAAGATCGACGGATTTGACACCGCACATGATGCCTGGCATAACATTGCCGTTCAGGTTGCCGGTGACAAGATTACTGCCTATCTGGATGATGTTAAGCTTGCAGCATACACCGATCCGAATCCGAAGCTGTCTGGACGCGTGCAGCTCGCGAGCGGCTTCTATCATGTCCGCTTCGACAATCTGAAGGTAGAGAAGGTGGACGGTTATACACCGTATTATTCAGAGCAGCTGGATAATCTGGAGATGTATGACCTGGCGCAGGCACCTGAGGCGAAGCTGGTATATGAGGGTGCTTGGGCACATGAGAATGGAAAAGGCATGTATGTGTATCAGCGGTCCCTGTCTACCAGCCAGGGTGCGGGCGCTGTGCTGAAGTATACTTTTACCGGCACAGGCCTTGATATTCTGGGGCCGAACGACGGCTCTGCCAAGCTGGAAGCCGTGGTGGACGGCGAGACCCTGGTAGTCTCGGGTGCTGCTAATGCAGCGAAGGAGCTGTACCAGACCTTCACACTGCGCGGACTGAAATACGGTGAGCATACGGTTCAGCTCAAAGTGCTGAGCGGGACTCTCGCTGTAGATTCCGTTGCGGTTATCGGCGGGGAAGGAGCAGGAAGCCCGGATACGGCAGGCCTTAAGCAGGCGGTGAGTGCTGCGCTTGAGGTCAGCAGGGAAGAGAGCTACCCGGAGAAGGACTGGAAGATGTTCACGGATGCTTTGGATACCGCCCAGACAGCGCTGAATGATCCGGCTTCCTACCGGCTGGACCAGGAAGGGGCGTCACAGCTTGTAGAACGTCTGTCTTCCGCCCTGAATCTGCTGCTGCTCGGAGATGTGCGAGAGCTTGCGTCTATCCCCGATAGGGCTACCTATGCAGGGAAGCTGCCGGAACTTCCAGCCAAAGTCGAGGCTAAGCTCGCAGACGGAACGACCATACAGGTAGCTGTGAAGTGGAATCTTGATGCGCTTAACTTCAATACTCCATATGAACGGGTAGCGGTTACCGGCAACTACGGAAGCCTGAAGACCATTGCCTATGTGGAAGTGGTTCCTGAGGGGCTGGTATACTTCCTGGACATGGGCCTTGCCGGAGATGGCGACACCCCGCCGTATACAGCCATCCGGGATCTCACAGGCAGCAGCCTGCTGAATCACAAGGCAGATCAATTGTCCACAGGAGATACGGTATGGGGACATACGAATACGGGCGCTACCTATAGTGTCAAAGGGCTTGGAGGTGCTGTAGTCACTACCGATAAAGCCCAGACCGGAGTATACGGCTCGAATACGAGGAATACGCCGCTGGTCTACAACCTGCCTCTGAGTGCAGGCAAATACACAATTACTTCCTACCATCTGGACTGGTGGAACAATGCCAGCCGGACCATGGATATTACACTTAGCTATGTGGATGCCGAGGGCAAGACCGTGAATGAGACGGTTAAGACCGGCCTGGTTGCAGGCCCGAATGGGGTCATGGTTCAGCATGATTTCACGCTGCCGGTCAGCGGTACGGTGAAATATTCGGTGAACAATACGTTCAGTCAGGCTTCGCTGATCAGCTATCTGGCGGTGGCGAAGGACATGGTCAGTGCGGCCAATGAACAGGCTGTACTTGAGGCGAAGAATATCATTGAGGGAGCGGCTTACAGCGTTAAGAAGGCGCAAGCAAAAGATGAAGAAGCTGTCCTGGTATGGCTGCAACAGACGATAGGCGAATTGCCTGGATTCCAGGCTACGGGCGTTGCCCTGGGTGACATTACCTTGTCTGCCTTCCAGGCAGCCACTGAGGATACTGAAGGCAGCTTCACCTTCTCGGTAACACTGAGTAAAGGGGATGCCAGAGCAGACAGCTCGGCCAGCGGTAAGATCACGCTGCCGGAACCGGATACGGTACAGCCGGTAATTACACTGAATGGCGAGGCGACAGTCAATCTGCCGGTCGGAGCGGAATATACCGATGCCGGAGCTACGGCTTATGATGATCAGGACGGGGATATAACTGACCTTATTACAACCACAGTCACCAGCGAAGTGTATGGTTTGACCGAACTGGATACATCCAAGGTTGATACTTATACCTTCCATTATAATGTCAGTGATAAGGCGGGCAATGCGGCTGCTGAGGTGACAAGACGGGTAGTGGTTGCGCTGGACCCGGATGTAACGAAGCCGGTAATTACCTTGCTCGGTGAAGCATCCGTTGAATTGGAAAAGGATGCAGACTATACGGATGCCGGAGCTACAGCGGCAGATGACCGGGACGGAGATATTACAGACCGTATCGTTGCGACGATTACGCAGGATGGGGAGACCGTGCTGACGCTGGATACTTCAGCAGCAGGCAGCTATGTGTATCATTATAATGTGACTGATTCAGCGGGCAATGCGGCTGCTGAAGTGACAAGAACGGTCACTGTAAAAAAAGCGGAGCTGCCGCCGGAAGTAATTCCAACCAAGGCGCCAACTCCGGCGCCGACAGCAACACCAGCACCTGCGGAAGTGCCAGTATGGACCCCGGCACCGGCTGCAACGCCAACCGTAGCTCCGTCACCTTCAGCACAGACGGAGAAGGTTCTTGTACCGGCTGATTTCCCGGCACCGTCTAGTGGAGCTATAACCGTTCAGCTTACCGATGCTACAGAATCCGTGCTGCTTCCGGCCGGTTTAGCCGGAATACCAGGAGAGAACACCCTGCGTCTTGCCTGGAGCACAGTGGCCGTTGAGCTGAGTCCGGCGGCGCTGAAGGACATCCGGGAGAAGATTGCCGGAGCTGGAGGACAACCGGAGGCAGCGGCAATCAGACTCTCCGCCGTGAAGACAGCGAGAGCTGCTGCGGAGCAGCTGATCAATAATCCGGCGGTCAACGGGTCCGTCCGGTTATCGGCGGCAAGTGATGTAATCCGCTTCAGCCTGGAGGTTATAGCTGCGGACGGCACTGCCGTACCGGTTACAACGTTTAACGAGCCGCTGACGCTTACCTTCACGGTTGATTCTAATGCTAACCGCAGCTTGTTCGGTGTCTACTATATTGCTGCCAGCGGTGCCGTGGAATACATGGGCGGAACGCTGACAGACAGTAAATTCACCGCCGATGTGCATCATTTCAGCCAGTATGCGGTGCTGGAATATGACAAGACCTTCTCGGATGTCAGCAGCAGCAGCTGGGCCAGCGGTGTCATTAAGTCTATGGCTGCGAAGCATATTATCGAAGGCATTTCCAGCACCGAATTTAATCCGCAAGGGGAAGTCACAAGGGCGCAATTCGCCGCGATGATTACCCGTGCGCTTGGCCTTAAGGCGGCAATCCCAGCCGCATCAGCCTTCACCGATGTGGATGCCAAGGCCTGGTACTCTGAAGCCGTAGCGGCAGTGAATGAAGCGGGCATCGTGCTCGGACGCAGCAAGGACGCCTTCGCACCGGAGGAGCGCATTACCCGTGAAGAAATGGCGGTCATGATCGTCCGGGCGCATGAACACTTGAAGGGAAGCATGATCAGCAGCAGTGACTCCGCTGCCAGCCCGTTCAGTGATTACTCCCAGATTCGTGACTGGGCGAAGCATGCGGCAAGCGCTGCCAGGCAGGCAGGGCTGATCAACGGACGCGGCAATCAGCAATTCGCGCCGCAGGAGACCATGACCCGCGCCGAGAGCGCGCAGGTGATTTCCAATCTGCTGGAGCATCTGTAACACTAACGAGGCGGTTCAAGCTTCAGACCTGTAATTCAAACAGAGCAGCGGTTCTCCTATTATCGGAGAGCCGCTGCTCTGTTGTGTGCGCCACGTACTGTCAGGATTGATTGCTGTAACCGCAAATCACGTTTCTGACTTCGATATTATCAGTACTTATGGGACTCATCGGGATAGCGGGCAGGGGCTTTACGGTTGCCAGGTCGATCGGACGAATTGATTTGAATAGCCCCACATAGGCCTTGATGTTTGAGGCAAACGCCAAATCGCCGACAGATGGAAGTCTAACTAACGGGAAATTGGTACCGGTTGAAGTATAGAATTGCACTCCGGCTATCGGTGTAGTAGTAGGCTGTACGGTGACGCCAACATATACTTGATTAGGAGAATAACGAATTTTATCCTGGCCCTTGTAGCTTTGAATATCTATATAATAATCGTAAATTACGTTTCCCTCTTCATCAACGGCCAGGTCAATAATTTGTTTAATAATACTTTTTCCTTCGTCTGTGGTACAAAGTAACCGTTTGTTGTCCAGATAGACGCCGGATACTGTATTGTCCAGCAAGCTTGTCGTAACCGGCTTACCAATTTTATCATCTGTATGAACAAGCATCCCTGGAGTTCCCATTGTGACTTGGGTGTGCCCATCCGGATGAACAGCCAGGGGGTTGAGGCCCTCGTAAAAGGTTAACCCCATCTCCTTGCCATACGGAAAAGCGATGTCTTCCTCAAGGGAAATAGCGACAACATAATCTTCACCATCGGCAACCTTACAGGCAGCATAGATAAAGTTGCTGTTCTTATTGCTCGCAAAGGCAAAGGGCTTGCCTGGGCCTACATCGACATCTTTTGTAACGCCATGCGTGGTATCAATAATCACAACTGTTTTTTCTCCAGAATCGGCCACATAGAGTTTACCGCCCAAAGGAGAGGCGAGGAGAGCAACAGGGTAGGAGTTATTTGTTTCGCCGATGCGATAGGTAGCCAGATTGTCAAATGTATTCGTATCAAATACGGTGACCGACCTGCCCTGGCTGCTTAGTACATAAAGCCTCTTTTCTTCAATATCCATGCACATGGGGCCAGGATCGAAGCCGGCGATAACCGTTCTGATGATCTCGTCGCTAGCAGGATCAATAACGGCGATATACCCGGCAACATAATCATACACATAGCTGACATAGACGTAAGAATTACCTGAGGAGCTCCTTGTGTTTGACATTGCCTTTGTTTTTGCATGGTTTGTGTTCACGGACGAATGCCCCTTTTCTTGTAGTTGCATCTTGCTAGGATTGATTGCTATAACCGGAAATAATATTCTTGACGGTGATACGTTCATTGTTGGGGTACCCAATCAGAATAGCGGGCAAGGCCGTAGCGGTTGCCAGATCAATCGGACGGATAGCATTTGCTTCCCCCACATAAGCCTTGGTGTCTGAGAAGAACGCCAGGTCGCCGACATAATAGAGCGGAACAAGCCAGGAACTGGCACTGTTTACATTATAGATTTGTAGGCCACCGGTTGGGAGAGTAGTGGGCTGAATGGTGATGCCAACATACTCTTGTTTACGCGACACACGAATTTTATCCTGGCCTTTGTAACTGGGGATTTCTATGAATTTTTTATAGGTGATGTGATTCTCCCAATCAACGGCCAGGTCAGTAAACCGTTTAAGACAGGATTTTTCTCCTTGCGAGGTGCAGAATAACGAATTGTTGTCCAGGTAGACTCCGGATACCGTATTGTCCAGCAAGCTTAACGTGTTAGGCAAGCCAATTTCATCATTTCCAAAATAGGTAATCATGCCAATCGTTCCAAGTGTGATTTGCGTGTGTCCATCCGGGTGAACGGTCAGAGGGTTACGGGTTTCGTCTAAGGCAAGTTCAAATCCCAGGTTAAACTGTGTAAAATTATCATCGTCAAGGGTAATGGCGATTACGTAATCTTTTTTATCGGCAACCTTGCAGGCAAGATAGACAAAGTCGCTATTCTCATTGCCCGCAAAGGCATAAGGTCTGCCTACGCCGACATCCACAGTTGTTATCACCGTATCCGTGTGGGCATCAATAATCGTAACGCTATGATCTCCGGCATTGGCAACATAGACTTTATTAACCTTAGAAGCAGCGAAAATGGCAACAGGATTGACATTTGTGCTGCCGGCAGCGCCAACGCGAACGGTTTTGAGAATGTTAAGTGTATATGCATCAATGACGGTGACCGAATTCCCGCGTGTATTCACTACATACAGCTTCTTTTCTTCGGCATCCATACACATAGGGCCAGGGTTGGCGCCTACCGGAATCCGTCTGACAATCTGATCTTCTACAGGATCTATAGCTGCGACATATCCAAATTGATAGTCAACTTCATAAGATACAAAGATATAAGGATCACCTGAGGGTAAGTTTCTGTTGTTTGCATTTGCCTTGTTAGGGTTCATAATTAAATCCCCCTTTCCTGTGTTTGAATCTGCTATAAGTTAGGTCAATGACCCGTATAATTGTTTACTGTAAGGATTGAGTGCTATAACCGGAGATAATATTATTGACTTTTAGGCTATCCGTAACGACCCCAAGCACGATAGCGGGCAGTGCCGTTGCGGTTGCCAGATCAATCGGGCGGATCGCATTTGCTTCCCCCACATAAGCCTTGGTGTCTGAGAAGAACGCCAGGTCGCCGACATAAGGAAGTTCAACCAAGTGGGTATAGCCTTCATGTAAGTCAATGATTTGCACACCACCTAATGGGGAATCCGTAGGTTGAACGGTAACGCCCATGTAGGCTTGCGTACGTGAAAGACGGATTTTATCCTGCCCTTTGTAGCTGGGAAAATCCGCAAAACTCTTATAGGTGACGATTCCATTCTTATCAATGGCCAGATTACCGATTACTTTCAGATAGTTTTTGTCTTCGCGCATGGTGCAGAATAATCTTTTGTCGTCCGTGTAGACCCCGGATACCGTATTGTCCAGCAGACTTGACGTACTGGAGTACCCAATAGAATCATTGTCAAAATAGGTTAACATACCAGCAGGTCCAAATGTGATCTGGGTATGCCCATCGGGATGAACGGCCAAGGGATTACGGCTCCCGTTAAAGGTAAGCTCCATTGTGTCTCCATACGGATGAACGGTGTCGTCGTCAATGGAAATGGCGATAACATCATTACTCCGGCAGGCAGCATAGACAAAGGAGCTGTTCTCATTTCCAGCAAAGGCGAAAGGCCAACTAATCCCTCCTGCCAGTTGCACATCCTTAATAACCTCATCTGTGAGGAAGTCAATAATGGTAATGCCCGGACCTGATTGGGCTACATATATTTTGTTACCCTTAGGAGAAGCGAAGATAGAATTAGGATAGAACTTGACGAACGGATTGCCAATGTGAACGGTATTGAGAACCTTAAAGGTATCAATATCAATGATGCTGACTGAATCCTCACGGGTATTAATGACGTACAGCTTTTTCTCCGAGGGGTCCATGCACATGGGACCAGGCTCGCTGCCCACCCTAATCCGTTCGATGATCGTATCTTGTACAGGATCGATGACAGCGACATATCCGAAATCAAAACCAACTTCATAACTCGCATACACATAAGGATGACCTGATGACAGACCCCTGCTGTGATTTGCCTTATTCATATCCATGAATGAAATCCCCTTTGCCTTACAAGGATTGATTGATATAACCGGAAATAATGTTTGCGACGCTGGCTCCCATCTGGATAGCGGGTAGAGCCGTTCCAGTTGCCAGATCAATCGGACGAACCGTGCTCTCCTCCCCCACATAGGCCTTGGTGTCACCGGAAAATGCCAGATCACCGACAAAAGGCAATTCAACTAACGTGCTGGTGCCTTCCTTTGAGTGGATGATTTGCACACCGCTCTTATAGGGGCCGAAAGGTCGAATGGTAACGCCAATGTAGGCTTGCGTACGTGACAGACGAATTTTATCCTGCCAGCGATAACTGGGGAATCGCGCAAAATTTTCATAGCTGACGCCACCATCCTTATCAATGGACAGATTCTTAATTACTTTCAGATAGTCATATTCGTCCCGCATGGTGCAGACTAGCACTTTGCTGTCCAGGTAGACCCCGGATACCGTATTTTGCAGCACCATTGAATTTCTGGTTATCCCAACTTCATTGCCGTCAAAATAGGTGAGAAATCCGTAGAATCCAAACGTGGCTTGTGTGTGCCCATCCGGGTGAACGGCGAAGGGGTTATGGAACCCGTCAAAGGATAGATCCGCTGCAGTTCCATACGGATAAGCCACATTTTGGTCGATATCGATAGCGAAAATTTTATCCTTTGGCGAATCATATGTGCGTGCAAGAGAGACAAAGTTACTATTTTTATTGCCCGCAAAGGCGAAATTGAGGAAAACTCCGGATGTGCCTATTGGCAATGTTTCAATAACCTCATCTGTGAGGGAGTCAATAATTGTAACTTGCGTATCTCCTGCATGGGATACATAGACTTTATGGCCTGTAGCAGAAGCGAAGATAGCATTAGGAAAGGTCCTCTTGAATGGATTGCCAATGGTAATGGTTTTGACAGAGGTAAAGGTGTCCGTATCAATGACGGTGACTGAATCATCACCGTTATTAACCACGTAAAGTTTTTTCTCTGTAGGGTCCATGCACATAGGACCAGGTTTGTTGCCCACCAGAATCCATCTGATGACCTTATCTAGTACAGAATCAATGACAGCTACATATCCCAAACCGTTAGCTTGACAGCTCACATAGACATAACGGTTATCTGATGATAGATTCCTTCTGCGGTTTGCCATATTCGTATTCACGAATGAAAAACCCCTTTCATGTGCTTCTGGATAGTGGACTCGCCGGGCCTGGCGGACAGACAACCGGATGGGCAGGCGCGCCGTTTTTGTCCGGATGCCGCATCAGGTTGTCTGCTGTATGTTATGTCTGGATGCTCCGGCCCGAATAATCCATTTGTCCAATAAAGCCACAAAAAGGGCAGAGATTACCCCTTCACCCCTCCCGCCGTAAGTCCGCTAACAATGCATTTCTGGCAAAAAAAGAGCTGTCCTCAAGTCAGTTTCGACTTGAAGAGACAGCTCCACGTTAACGTACATGACCCTTAGGTTTGATTGCTATAACCGGAAATAACATTCTTCACTTTGAAGTACGTTGTCCCAATGGGAATCGGATTTAGAGGTCTTGCAGTGGTCAAATCAATGGGTTGAACCGAGGTGAATCCTCCTACATAAGCTTTGGTGTCTGAGAAGAATGCAAGATCGCCAATGGAAGTAAGCTCAACAAACCGGGAAGTGCCACGGTCTACATCGTAGATTTGCAGCCCGCCCGTTGGGTGATCCGTGGCTTGAATGGTGACGCCAATATACTTTTGCGTAAGCGAAGTGCGAATTTTATCCTGACCTTTGTAACTGGGGATTTCTTTGTAATCATCATAGGTGATTTTCGAATTCACATCGATATCCAGATTATTGAATAATTTCAAAAAGTTCCTTTCTTCTCGCATCGTGCAGAATAACAAGCCGTTGTCCAGATAAATTCCGGATACCGTATTGTCCAGTGAACTAGTCGGTGCTGCTGCAACTAAACCATTTTCAGGACTAAGAAAATCAAGGGCTCCAATATTTCCAAGCTCGACCAGTGTGTGTCCATTGGGGTGAACGGTCAAGAAGTTTCGGGTCGAGTCATGTATAGTGCCCGGTCCTGCTGGGCCAAGCGCCACATTAGGTCCATTATTAATAATTCTAATGGCAAGAGTAGAATCTCTTGTTGGATGAATTTCGTTGCAGGCAACGTAGACGTAAGGGCTATTCTCATTGCACGAAATGGCGAAAGACATCGTGTCTACAGAATAAAGATTTCCAATGAAACTAAGAGTAATGGCATCAAAAATCGTCAGGCAGGGATATCCATAGTTGGCTACATAGACTTTTTTGCCGCTAGGCTCTACGAGGATAGCAACAGGTTTGTTGTCAACTGGAACTGAACCTATAAGGTTAAAGGTATCTGTACTATAGACATAGACCATATTCGCAAGGCCATCCGCCACGTAAAGCTTATCTCCAGAGGGACTCAAGCACATAGCGACAGGATTATAGCCTGCCGAGATCCGTTTGATGATCTGATCGGTAGTGGGATCAATAACAGCGACATATCCATTATTATTAATACTTACATAAGACACATATACATAAGAAAGGCCGCTCCGTGTATTTCGGTTACGGTTTGCTGTTCGATTCATATTCATAGATAAAATCCCCTTTCATGCAGATCTGGCTAGTGGACTCGCCGGGCCCGGCGGACGGACAAGCGGATGGGCAGACGCACCGGTCCTGTGCCTTGATGCCGCATCAGGTTGTCTGCTGTAGGTTATGTCTGGATGCTCCGGCCCGAATAGTCCTAATGTCCAGTAAGGTAAAAAAAGAGCTGCCCCCAAGTCCAGTTCGACTTGAAGCGACAGCTCAATTTTTATACTAAATGTGCATTACAAGGATTGATTGCTATAACCGGAAATAATGTTCTTTACGTTGACGCGGTCTGAGGGACTTGTGCCAATCGGAATAGCAGGAATGGGATTACTTGGATTTCCCAAATCAATCGGTTGAATCGAAGTCAATTGTCCTACATAGGCAATGATGTAATCGTAAAGTGCTAAATCACCGACATAAGGGAGCGGAACAAACCGTGAACTAGCAGCGTTTACATCGTAAATTTGCAGACCACCTGTCGGGAAAGTGGTGGGTTGAATGGTGATGCAAATCGTACTTTGATTACTTGAAGCAAGGATTTTATCCTGGCCTTTGTAACTGGGGATTTCTGTGAATTGATCATGGGTGATGTTTCCTTGCTGGTCCATGAACAGGTTGTTGAATTTTTTCAGATAGGCTCTATCTTCTCGCGAGGTGCAAAATAACATATTGTTATCCAGATAGATCCCGGATACCGTATTGTCCAGCATACTTGAAGTTTTGGAGGGACCCATTGTAAGTGGTTCAAAATGAGTCAACATGCCAGTCGGCCCAAGTGTCACCAGCTCCACTCCGCCTGGGTATACGGTCAAGGGGTTGTGGATCCCGTCAAATTCAAGCTCAATGTCATCCCCAACGGGATGGGCGGTGTCATCGTCAACGGAAATGGCGACAACCTTGCCTTTATCATTATCTTT
Source organism: Paenibacillus sp. FSL P2-0136 (assembly GCF_037975325.1). Lineage (NCBI taxonomy): Bacteria > Bacillati > Bacillota > Bacilli > Caryophanales > Paenibacillaceae > Paenibacillus > Paenibacillus sp. FSL P2-0136. The sequence goes on along the minus strand of NZ_CP150244.1, from coordinate 4,868,128 downwards.
AGACTTACATGCAACAAAGACAAAGAGACTGTTCACCTTACCGGCAAAGGCAAAAGGGTATCCGCTTCCGCTAGGCAAATCCACTTGCTTAGTAACCGTATCTGTGACGGAGTCAATAATTGTAACGGCGTTGTCACCCGAATGGGCTACATAGACTTTGTTCACGTTAGGAGCAGCGAAGATAGCAACAGGAGCGCTATAGGTGGACGAAGAGCCAATGTGAACGGTTTTGATAATGTGAAAGGTATACGCATCAATGATAGTGACCGAATCCTGGCCCGTATTTACTACGTAAAGCTTATCCTCACTTGAATTCAGGCACATAGGACCAGGGTTAAGGCCTACTGGAATCCGTTTGATGACCTTATTGTATACAGGATCAATGACAGCGACGTAGCCAAAATAATAGGAAAGTTCATAACTCGCAAACACGTAAGGATTAAAATTTGATGCTAGATTTCTTCTGCGGTTTACCATATTCGTATTCACGAATGAAAACCCCTTTCATGTCTTTCTGGCTAGTGGACTCGCCGGGCCCGGCGGACGGACAACCGGATGGGCAGGCGCGCCGGTTATTTCCGGAAGCCTCATCAGGTTGTCTGCTGTATGTTATGTCTGAATGCTCCGGCCCGAATGATCCAAAGTCCTAGAAAGCCACAAAAAGGGCAGAGATTACCCCTTCACCGCTCCCGCCGTAAGTCCGCTAACAATGTACTTTTGGCAGAAGATATACAGGATTAGTACGGGGAGAGAGGTTAGCACGAGGTCCGCGAAGATCAGGTTCCAGTCCCGGCTATATTTGCCGTAGAAATTGTATACCGACAGCGGCATCGTCCAGTCCGAGCTGTCCGTCAGGAAATAGAGCGGAATGGTAATGTCGTTCCAGACAGACATGAAGACCATAATCGCTACGGTGGCGTTAACCGGGACGATCAGCGGCGTCACAATCTTGAAGAAGACATCAAACGTATTCGCCCCCTCCAGAAAAGATACCTCATCCAGCGCCTTAGGAATGGACCGGATAAATCCGCTGTACAGAAACACGCTAAACGCCGTATTCAGCGAGGCGTAGATCAGAATAACGCTGGTGATGCTGCCGTAGAAGCCCATCCACTGCACCACACGGATTGTGGTGATGGTGGACATCGGCGCGATCAGGCCCATGAAGAAGAACATATACAGGAAGCCTGACATTTTGGTCTCCCGGCGTACCAGAATGAACGAGGCCGCCGAGGAGGTGAAGATATTCAGAACAGACGAGACGCCGGTAATCAGCATCCCGTTCAGGAATGCCCGTCCCAGACCGCCTTCCTTGAAGACGGTTGTATAGTTGGAGAACTTCCACTCCTCCGGGAGCCGCAGGGAGAACTTCAATACCTCGGAGCTTGTCATGAAGCTGCCGAACAGCATAATCAGCAGCGGCAGGATGATCAGCAGGGAGGCCAGGATCAGGAACCCTTCTACCAGATAGTTGCGCCAGGCCATTTTACGTGAAAAGCTCATTATTCCGATACCTCCTTGCGCCGCATGAAGATCAGCAGGGGAATGGCGATGATGGTTACAGCAGCGAACAGCAGGGTATTAACGGCGGTTCCCAGCCCCCAGCTGCCTTCTCCGAAGGAGCGGAGGATGATCGTGCCGACTACCTGGGAGGCATTGCCCGGCCCCCCGCCTGTGAGGACGAATACCTCGGAGAACACCTTGAGGCCGCCAATCAGGGTGAGCATCAGGTTGATGTTGATCGCAGGGAGCAGCAGCGGAATCGTGATGCTGCGGAAGCTCCGCCATGCACCGGCGCCGTCAATGGTGGCGGCTTCATAATACTCTTTGGAGATCGACTGGAGCCCTGCCAGATAGATCGCCATCTGGAAGCCGGTATGCTGCCAGATGGACACAAAGGCAACGGTCCAGATGACAAGGGCCGGATTGGTCAGCCAGGCCTGGCTCAGCGAAGGCAGACCCACAGCCTCGAAGATGCGGTTAATCGTTCCGTCGGAGCGCAGCATGGGCGTGAACACAATGCTAATAACCAAAACACTTAGGATCGACGGAGAGTAAAAAATAGCCCGCAGCAGATTTTTGGATTTTAGCTTCATGTTCAAGCCGACTGCCAGCGCGATCCCGAGCAGGTTCTTGCCTATAACGGTGACCACGGCGAAGATGGCCGTATTCTTAATGGCGAGCAGCAGGGTTCTGTCGGTGAAGATACGCTCAAAGTTGTCCCAGCCGATAAACTGGATATTCTCCCGGTCCAGCCGCCAGTCGGTGAAGGAATAAAAGAGTCCGGTAAGCGCGGGCAATACGAAAAAGACAGAATAGATCAATAGCGCAGGCCAGATCAGGTAATACGAGTATAGTCTCTTGGATACTTTCATCTCATCACACTCCTATATAGCCCAGGACAGAATAAAGCCCTGAGCGGACTTTATTCTGCCTGTTGTAATGGTTATCCGCTCTAATTAAAAGCCTTCTACGCCTTTGTCCTTCATCAGCTGGCTGAATTTCTCATCCCAAGCTTTGAGTACGCCCTTGGCGTCCAGGCCGCCGGCAAATTCATCCTGAAGCAGACGGTACAGCTCGCTGCGGTCTACGATCATATAAGCATCGGTGGTCAGTGTAGTCTTCTTAGGGGTGATGTATTGATCGACAATCTCCTGCTTGTAATCGGGAAGCGTCGGTGTAGTGACATCGCTGAAGTTGGATACAGAGCCTTGGCTGTCCACCATCTTCTGGGCGACCTCCTTGCTGGCAAGGAACTCCAGGAATTGCTTCGCTTCATCCATATGCTTGGCTTTTTTCGGAATGAACAACTGGCCGCCCAGCGGGCTTGCGCCCAGACTTGCATCTTCAGAGGAAGGGATGGCGAATAGGCCCAGATGCACATTCGGATCTTTTTCGGCCACGTTCACAATCAGCCAGTCGCCCATGAACATCATCGCGGTTTCCTTGTTCAGGAATTTGCCCACGGCCATATCGTAGCTGTCGCTGAGAATGTCCGTGTTGGTGTAGCCTTTCTTGTAGACCTCATACTGCTGCTCCAGGAAGGTAGCGAACTCAGGAACATCGGACCACTTTTTGCGGCCGGCATTGATGTCCTCGAACAGGGAAGGTTCATTCTTAGCCGCCCAATCGGCAAAAGCCGCCGCCGGCCAGATATTCGCCGCCCAGTTATCCTTGAACGGCATGAAGACTGGCGTAATACCGCTGGCCTTGATTTTCTCGCAGACGGCCAGGAATTCCTCATAATTCTTCGGAATCTCAAGCCCCAGGTCCTTGAAGATATCCTTGTTGTAGACTACGCCCTGCATCCCGGTATCCTGACTGTAATGGAAGCTGTAGACATGATCGTAAGCGGAGAGAACATCCTTGTTCAGCAGCCGGCTTACCCAAGGCTCGTTATCGAGAATCTCGAAATTGCGCTCCAGATTAAGGTCGGTAGTAGCACTCGCCAGATTGTATTGAATCAGGTCAGGGACCTCATCGACAGCCAGCTTGGTCTGGAGTACGGTGGCCGTCTGCTCCGCCGGAAGCAGCTGCAGATTGACCTTGATATTGGTTTTCTGCTCGAATTCATCCAGCACATCCTGGGCCACAAACGCCGAATCCTGCGAGCTTTTGGAGATGGCCAGCTCGATGGTTACCTTTTTGCCGCTGCTGCCGCCGCTGCCGCTGTTTCCGTTGCCGCCGCTGTCGGTAGCTGAAGCATTTCCGGAGCCTGAATTGTCAGACCCGCATGCCGCCAACGATAAGGTCATTACACCGGCCAGTACGCCTGTTGCGATTTTTTTCAGTTTGCTATTCATGTGATCGCCCCCAATAGTGAAATTTTCTGTGGATTGAATCCGTTTACATTTTTGATTATAGAATGAGGACTGTGCAAGGTACATGTTTGTACTTGACTCTTTCTGTGTAATATTCTGAACTCCATAGGTGCTTGTCGATTTGCCGGTTTGGTTGTAAAGTAGAGCATCATAAGGAACAGGGAGGGTGTCGGCTTGACTGCTATATTTCGCAAATTGGGCAGAGGCAGGGTTCAGGCCAGTCTGCAAACGAAATTCTTCTTCACCTTCATGCTGCTCCTGCTGATTGTGCTGGGCTGCTTCCTGGTCTACGTGAATTATATGGTGATCCAGCCGCTCAAGGACAAGACAGAGAACGAAATGAAGCTGGCTGCTGCCCAGGTCAGCGATCAGCTGAACCTGTATATCAGTAACCAGAACCAGCTCTCCCAGCGGATTCTGTCGAACAAAGAGGTGTTCACACTGCTGTCCGCAGGTGATTATTCGCAGCTCACCCTCGAAGGGCTGACCCGGAGCCGCAGGCTGAAAGACATCATGTTCCAAGCCCTGGGGCCGAGTCTGAACATTGAGGATATGATGATCTATGATCTGACAGGGGAGCGGGTGGCCTCTTATATCGGATACGCGGATAGCCCGGCTTCGCTCAGGCCGTTTCTGGAAGAGAGCAGCAACCTGCCGACCTGGAATGCAAGCGGTTACGCACTGTACCGGCAGGGGGCGGATGCCATCTCTTTTGTGCGGGCGATCAGGAACCAGAATGGTCAGGTGTTCGGCTATCTGGCGGTGCAGCTCGACCAGCGGTATTTGAACAGATCTGCTGCGGGCCTGGCGGGCGGCAAGGTCTATATTATGGATCAGGACCAGCGGCTGGTCTCCAGCTCTCCGGCACTACGTGAAGGGGAGAAGGTCCCCGAATTCGCAGCGTCTCCCTCTGAATCTGCAGCAGCTAACGGAATCTATCTAAGCAGCGGCCAGAACTATGTGGCTTATCACCGCTCTGCTGAGACGGGCTGGACTACCTACGTGGTGAACCCCAGGAATGTGGTGCTGGGCCCGGTCAATTCGGTGAAATATATCTCTATTCTGCTGATCACAGCGCTGATTCTGTTCTCGTTCATCTTCATCTACTTCTCGACCCGGAACCTGCTGCTTCCGATCCGTAAGCTGCGCAGCCAGATTCTGCGGATGAACTACAGCAACCTGAATATGAAGACGGGCCCGCGTACCCACAACAATGAGCTGATTCAACTGAATAGCGCTTTTCAGGAGCTGCTGGAGCGGCTGCAGGAATCTATCGAACGGGAAAAGCTTGCGCTCCACGAAGAAGTGAAGTCGCGGAATTCCGCCTTGCAGGCCCAGATCGCCCCGCATTTTATTCATAATGTGCTGTATCTGATCAGTATTGCCGCCCAGGAAGGGAAGAATAGCGTAGTGACGGAGATGTGCAAGCATCTCTCGGACAGCCTGCGCTATATTGTGTCCTCCCCTTATCAGCATGTGGCGTTGACGGAGGAACTGAAGCATACCCGACATTATTTGTCGCTGATTCAGCATAATTTCGAGGACGACCTGGAGTGGGAGATTGACGGGGACGGTGCGCTTGAGCGGATTGAGCTGCCCCGGCTGGTGATTCAGCCATTCGTGGAGAATTGTATCGAGCATGCTTTTAAGAATACGGACCCTCCTTGGAGGATTGATGTGCGGGTGAAGGTATATAACGGCCTGTGGGCCATCGAAATCCGGGATAACGGGGAAGGCTTCGCGCCGGGCCGGATCAGGGACATTCTGGACAACATTGAGAGCTCGGATTCAGGGGTCTATGAACTTCAGCATCATACTACGGGAATTGGCAACATGGGGATTGTGAATACGGTGAACCGGCTGAAGCTGATGTACAGGAACCGACTATTCTTCAATATTTACAACCACTTAGACGGGGAAAAGGGCGCTACGGTCCAGATTATCGCATCTATGAGTAAGGACTTTTACTAGAACCGGGGAGGGGACCGCTATGTATACCGCTATCATTGCCGAGGACAGCAAGCCGATTCTGCGGAATATCGAAGCTTTGATGCGCTCCACGGAGCTGCCTGTGCAGATTGCCTTCACCGCGTCGAACGGACTGGATGCACTGGAGTACATCAAGGCCAACCCGGTGGATATCCTGCTGACCGATATCCGCATGCCCAAGCTGGACGGGCTGGCGCTGATCGGGCAGTGCCGGGAGGTGAAGCCCGCGCTCAAGGCGGTGCTGATCAGCGGCTACAGCGATTTCGAGTATACGCGCAAAGCGCTAAACCTTCAGGTATTCGACTATCTGCTGAAGCCGGTGGAGCGGGAACAGCTGGCTGAGGTGATGCAGCGGCTGGTCGCCCATCTGGAGGAGCAGGGGGGCAGCAGGAAGGGATTGCCGGAGGAATTGGTATCCCCCGGGCAGCCGCGGCCCAAGAGCAGCGAGGAGCTGTTCCGGCAATTGGAGCAATATTTGCAGCAGCATCTCTACTCCCAGCTCTCTATCACAGAGGTGGCGCTTCAGTTTCATGTCAGCCCGTCCTATGTCAGCCGGATCTTCAAACGGCATTCGCAGCGGACCTTTGTGCATTACTACATGCAGCTTAAGATTACTGAAGCCTGCCGGCTGATCGCAGCCAAGCCGGAGCTGAAGGTGAAGGAGCTGTCGGAGGCGCTGGCTTTTGCAGACCAGCATTATTTCTCTAAGGTGTTCAAGGAATATATGGGTGTAAGTCCTACAGAGTATAGGGGAGGGGAACGGGGGTAACTAACAAAAAGCAAAAAGAATCGGAGGGGAAATTTGGAACTGTAGGAGCGTTAGCGACCGCCTTTGTATTTGGATTTCTACCGCGAAGAGCGGTTTTAATCAGGGAATCCAAATTGGGCAGCGGCCGGAAGTCCAAATGTTCGCCGCAGTGACGACCAAGCTTCGAGTTATATCGTTCATTTTACGGCAGCGCTGCGGATAGGCGGTGCCGTTTTTATTTGCCGTATTTTCCTGGAGGAATGCCCGTGATGTTCTTGAAGGTGCGGATGAAATTGGCATAATCATTGAAGCCGGACAGGTAGCAGGTATCGGACACGGAGTTGCCGGCGGACAGAAGCTGCTTGGATAACGCGATCTTTTTGAGCAGGACATAACGGTAGATGGTGCCTCCGGTCTGCTGCTTGAACAGATGGCTGAGATAATATTTGTCCAGATTCAGCTCCCCGGCGATATGCCCCAGCGACAGATTCAGGTGCAGGTGGTTGTCGATATAGCTCATCGCGGATTGAATATGGGAAGAGATGATGCTGGGCACGGCGGCACGGGTGCGGCTGTACAGCTCGTTGATCAGCACCAGAATCTGAATCAGGTACGTCAGGGCCAGCACCTCGCTGCCGTACTGCTTGCGCTCCAGGGCTGCAATCAGCTGAGAGGAGAGGGCAGTATACTCCAAGAGCAGCGGCTCCTCCATCCGGGCCAGGTTATTCTCCCCGGGCTGGCGGTTCTGGAAGCAGGCCAGCAGATTCGTGGTCGCCGTACAGAACGGGTAGACCAGCGGTGCTTTGAAATGAATGGTCAGCCGCTCATATGGCTCGGGGGAGCGGTTGATGATTTTATGAATCTCATGATTGTTAAATAACAGGACGTCGCCGCGCACCAGCGGATAGCTGTACTGATCCACGAAGCCGTTCACGCTGCCGCCGAGGAACAGGAAGATTTCATAGTGGTCATGGATATGGAAATCCCTCGTCGGAGAGATTGGAGAATTGCCGATACCGGCCAGAATATCGCCGTCGAACGTTTCATAATACCGGGCATGCTTCATCGTCACAGCCCCTTTCTTGTTGATCACAACATACGCAATAAATCATCATTATTCGCAAAGACATTGCTATAATACCACAATACACTAGAGAAGAAGAATACCTGAGAGGGTGAAACTAGGGATGAGTGGGATAGAACAGCGTAAATACTGGCTGGATACGATGCTGCGGATTGGAACACCGGTCCTGGAGGCGCTCGCCGCACGGAAACTGAAAGAACAGTTACCTGCAGAGTTTCATAGCGAGCGCAGCCAGTTTGCTCACCTGGAGGCTTTTGCGAGACTGGCCTGCGGAATGGCTCCCTGGCTGGAGCTTCAGGGGCTTGAGGGTGAAGAGGAGCGCTTAAGAGCCCGTTATGCCGGGCTGATGCTGGAAGCGATTGATGCGGCGGTCGATCCGCAATCGCCTGACTATATGGAATTCAAGACCGAAGGCCAGCCGCTGGTGGATGCTGCATTTCTGGCCCATGCGCTGGTGCGTGCACCGAAAACGGTTACATCCCGGCTGGACGCACGGGTCAAAGGCAATCTGATTGTGGCGTTCAAGCAGACGCGGCGGACCGCTCCCAGCGGCAGCAACTGGCTGCTGTTCAGTGCGATGGTGGAAGCAGCGTTATACCTGCTGGGCAATCCGGAGTATGACCGGATGCGCGTGGGTTATGCGGTCCACATGTTCATGGACTGGTACAAGGGTGACGGAGTCTACGGGGACGGGAAGGACTTCCACTGGGATTATTACAACAGCTTTGTCATTCAGCCGATGCTGTTGGATGTTGTTACCCTTTTCGAACAGGAGAATGAGGAGTATGCCCGGCTTAGACCCTTGGTCCTGCAGCGGGCGCAGAGATATGCATCCGTGCTGGAGCGCAGTATCGCCCCTGATGGAACGTATCCGTTCCTCGGGCGTTCGATTGTCTACCGGTTCGGGGCATTTCAGCTGCTGTCACAGGCGGCGCTCCAGCATTTCCTGGAAGATTCGCTGCCCCCGGCTCAGGTGCGCTGCGCTTTGACCGCTGTTATTAGCCGGATTATGCAATATCCGGGTACGCTGGATAAGAACGGCTGGCTGCAGCCGGGAATCTACGGCTATCAGCCGGAGCTGGCCGAGAGCTACATTAATACAGGCAGTCTGTATCTGTGCGCCGCTGTTTTCCTGCCGCTGGGCTTGCTTCCTGCTGATCCCTTCTGGTCGGGCGAGGATATGAAATGGACGGCACGGAGAATCGCGGACGGCGAGAATGTGATGCGGGACCATGCTTTGGATTAAGGGATACAGACAGACTGAACAGGAGAGGGAGCTTAGGCATGAACATACAGGAACTTAAGGCAATCGCAGAGAACATGAAGCCGGCAGATCTCAGCTTATATTATCCGCAAGGGGATTCGGCCGCTTTTTGGAGTGAGGCGGGATCTTCTCAAGTTTTACAAGCCAGTCTCAGTGAGATTCGTGCAGAGGCACGGAGGCTGGAAGGGCAGCCTATACCGCTGCTGACGTACAGTCTGTTTACCCTTTTCCGGCAGACGGGGTCGAGACTGGAGTATGAGCGGCCTTATTTTGAACGGAGAAGAAGGCTGAATACGTATGTGTTCCTAAGTCTGCTGGAGCCGGAGAACACAGCAGCTCTGGAGCAACTGACAGATATTCTATGGGCGATCTGCGATGAGTACACATGGTGCGTTCCCGCCCATCTTCCTGAGAAGCATGAGGCTGCTGAGATCAACCGCCATATCGATCTGTTCTCCGCCGAGACGGGCTTTACCTTAAGCGAATGTCTGCTGCTGGTCGGGGAGCGTCTCCCGCTGCTGCTCCGCTCCCGGATACGCAGTGAGGTGGAGAATAGAATCTTCCGGCCGTTCCTTGCGCATGGCCCTTATTTCTGGGAGACCTCCACTCACAATTGGGCGGCGGTCTGTGCGGGCTCTGTGGGTGCGGCTGCACTGCTCCTTGTGAAGGACAAGGACATGCTGGCGGAAATCTTGCTGAAGACAGAGAGCAGCATGAATTATTATCTGCAGGGCTTCGGGGCAGACGGGGCCTGCCAGGAGGGGCTGGGCTACTGGAATTACGGGTTCGGCTATTTCACTTATTACAGCGATCTGCTCCGTGCAAGAAGCGGAGGCCGGCTGGATTGGTTCAAGCAGGAAAAGGTGGCACAGATCGCCCGCTTCCAGCAGCAATGCTTCATTGACGGCAGCTATGTCGCCAATTTCTCCGATACAGTGCCCCGGGTGCGGGTACATATGGGACTATCTCATTATCTGGCGGACGTCTATCCGGATGTCCTGCGCCCGCCGTCTGCGCTGCGCGCCCCGTTCACGGAGGATCACTGCAGCCGCTTCGCACCGGCTCTGCGCAATCTGATCTGGACAAGAGCCGGGCAGGAGAGGGAGTCCTGGGAGGCGGGCAGCAGCTATCTGCCCGATGCCGCTTGGCTCGTATCGCGGCATGTCTCTGGGGCGGGCGCTTTCGGCTTCGCGGCCAAGGGCGGCCATAACGACGAGCCGCATAACCATAATGACCTGGGCCAATTTATTCTGAGCGGCCGGGGGGAGATCTTCGCGGCTGATCTGGGCAGCGGAGAGTACACGGCGGACTATTTCGGTGCCGGCCGTTACGGCTATGACTGCAACGGGTCGCAAGGCCATAGCGTGCCGATTATTGACGGCCAGTACCAGGGGGCAGGACGGGAGTTCCAGGCAACGGTGCTGTATGCATCGGCAGCGGAGGCGAAGGATGAGCTGATGCTGGAGCTGGCCCGGGCATACCCGGTAGCCGGACTGCAATCCCTGGTCCGTTCGCTGGTCTGGCATAAGGAGGAGCTGCCCCGTCTGGAGCTGGCAGACACTTACCGCTATGACGGAGCTCCGGCAAGCTGGACGGAACGGTTCGTAACGTGGCGCAGACCGGAGGTGCGGGAACCGGGGAGCGTATGGCTGCCGGGAGCTGCTGAGGGGAGCGGCGTTGAGGTAACCTATAATCCGCAGATCGTCCGGCCTGAGATTACCGCACATGTGTACCAGGATCACTATGGCCAGGACAAGGTGTGGCATAGTCTGGACTTTCAGGTTCTCCAGCCCGGAGCAGAGGGGGTATTGGTGTTTGCTTTTGAGTTTATATAAGATGCACGGCACGGGTACAACATTCACACAAAGGCGGGATTCAAATGAACAGAACCATAGATCAGGCTTGGGTAGATGAGGCTTGGAGTAAGGCACTGGAGAAGACGAGAACGAACAGTATCAGCATCGGGGCGGAGTTCCCGCATGCCAGTCAAGGCGGCAAATATGTCCTGGAAGTGCCAAGCTGGTGGACTGCCGGTTTCTGGCCGGGCATGCTCTGGCAGCTCTATGCCGGGAGCGGCGATGAGAGCCTGAAGGCAGTAGCCGAGCGCTGCGAAGAGCGGCTGGATGAGGTGCTGGACGGCTACGTGAAGCTGGATCATGACCTTGGCTTCATGTGGCTGCTGACCAGCGTCGCCAATTACAAGCTGACGGGCAGTGAAGAATCACGGGTCCGCGGGCTGAAGGCCGCCAACTATCTTGCCGCCCGCTTCAACCTGAAGGGCCGCTATATCCGGGCCTGGAATCCCTGGAGAGAAGGTGAGGACAACAGCGGGGTCGCCATTATTGACTGCAGCATGAACACCAGCCTGCTGTTCTGGGCCTCCGAAGTCACCGGAGACCCGCGTTACCGGCATATCGCGGAGGCGCATATGGATACGGTGCTGGAGCATTTCATCCGGCCGGACGGCTCCGTCTATCATATTGTCAACTTCAACCCGGAGACGGGCGAAGTGGTAGAGAAGCTGGGCGGACAGGGCTATGCGCCGGAATCGGCCTGGTCGCGCGGGGCGGCTTGGGCGCTCTACGGACTGGCGCTGGCCTATCACCATACGGGCAAGCTTAGCTACCTGCATGCGTCCAAGCAGGTTGCGCATTTCTTCCTGACCCGGCTGCCGGAGGATCAGGTGCCGCATTGGGATTTCCGCGCTCCCGGCGATGTTGGGGAGATCCGTGATACTTCAGCCGGTTCCTGCGCGGCAAGCGGTCTGCTGCTGCTGGCCGGGCTGGTGGAAGAATCAGAGGCTCAAGTCTACCGGAACGGGGCGCTTAGAATCACGGAATCTCTCTACCGCAATTACGGAACTTGGGACAATCCCGGCGAACAGGGGCTGCTGCTTCACGGTACCAGTAACTATCCTGAGGACCGGAACATTGATGTGCCGCTGATCTACGGGGATTTCTTCTATGTTGAGACACTGGCCCGGATTAAGGGAGCAGGCCCGTTCTATTGGGAGTAGGAGGAGTACGATAATGACGAACAACAAGATGACTCGGGGGATTGGAAATCTGGGGACAGGCGATCCGGCGACGGGCAAGCTGGGGATTCAGAGCAATCCGCTGAAGACCCGGGACGACCTGCTGGCTGCCCTTGAGCAGCTGACAGAGCCGCTTCGGCCGCTCTATAGCAGAGGCAGCGCAAGGCTTGAGATCGGGATTACGGGAGCGAGCTATCCGTCAGCCACCGCCGGAATGGAGGGCTTCTCCCGGGTGCTCTGGGGACTAATTCCACTGCTCGCCGGAGGCGGGAACAGTGAGCTATGGGCCACTGTGCTGGACGGCATCCGGCACGGCACCGATCCGGCCCATGAGGAATATTGGGGTGATGTAAGGGACTATGACCAGCGTCTGGTCGAGATGGCCGCCTTCGGCTTCGCTCTGGCGGCTGTGCCGGAGCATCTCTGGTCCCCGCTTGCTCCGCAGGAGCAGGAGCATCTATACAGCTGGCTGAACCAGATCAATTCCCGTCCCTGCTACGACTGCAACTGGCTGTTCTTCAATGTGCTGGTGAATGTCGGCTTCCGCACGGTAGGACGGCCTTATGATGCGGTGCAGCTGGAGAGAAATCTGGCACGGATGGATGCGTTTTATCTGGGTGAAGGCTGGTACAGTGACGGTGTTGGCGGACACTGCGATTATTATGGGCCCTTCGCCATCCATTACTATTCGCTGCTGTATGCGAAGCTGATGGAACGGGAAGACCCGGAGCGTTCCCGTCTGTTCAAAGAACGCGCCCGGCTGTTCGCCGCTGAATTTATAGGCTGGTTCGCCCCGGATGGCGCTGCGCTTCCCTATGGCCGCAGTCTGGCGTACCGGTTCGCCCAGTCTGCCTTCTGGAGCGCCTTGGCGTATGCAGAGGTGGAAGGCTTCTCTGCCGGTGTGGTCAAAGGCATCGTCCTGCGCAACCTGCGCTGGTGGTTCCGCCAGCCTATCTTCGATGCAGCCGGCGTGCTGACCATCGGATACACGTATCCGAATCTGGTCATGGCGGAGAATTATAATGCTCCCGGCTCGCCTTACTGGGCGCTGAAGACCTTCCTGCCGCTTGCCCTCGGCGCGGAGCATCCGTTCTGGAGCGAACCGGAGCTGCCGCTGCCGGAGCTTCCGGCTGTGACGGTGCAGCATCCGCCGCATCTGGTTCTGGTCCGCGAACCGGCTTCCGGTCATGTGGCCGCCTTCAACAGCGGGCATCTGTCCACCAATGAGCATACCCATACCTCGGCCAAATACGAGAAATTCGTCTATTCCACAGGCTTCGGGTTCAGCGTTCCCCGCTCAGAATGGGGATTGCCGCAGGGAGCCTATGATTCCATGCTTGCGCTCAGCGAAGGCGGAGACAATCTGTACCGCGTTCGGCGGCAGAATCTGGAATCAGAGATTACGGACAACGTCCTGCGGTCCGTCTGGAAGCCTTGGGCTGATGTTGAGGTACGCACATGGGTGGTGGCGGGTCTGCCGTGGCATATCCGGATTCACCGGATCGAGACGGGCCGTGCCCTGGATGCCGCCGAGGGCGGATTCGCGTTGGGTCAAGAGGCGGAGCCTGCTCAGCAGCTCAGCGGAATGGGCGCAGCGGCAGCGACCCCATGGGGCACAAGCGCCATCAGGGGGCTGATGGGTTATACCAAGGCTCAGCTAATCTCGCCGAATGCCAACACAAACCTGCTTCATCCACGGACTGTGCTGCCTACCCTGACGGCATCGCTGGAGCCTGGAGTTCATTGGCTGGCTTCTGCTGTGTACGGCGACCCTTCATCTGCGCCGCTGGCAGATGGGGCAAAGGAACTCGGCCTGATGCTGGAACAGACTCCTGAAGAGCTGCTCAATGTTAAACTTGATGGAGAGCGTATTATTGTACTCACCTCCGGCGGGACAGAGCTCAGCATTCCGGTGCAATGAGCAGAAATATGGTGCGAAAACACAGCATTTTGGTCATAGTACAGCAATTTCGGTCAATAACTCAACATTGGCTCTTTAGTGCCACCAACATACAAGCAGGCCAGCAGCTTTCCTTTGGAGAGGCTGCTGGCCTTTCGAGGCTCGTGGACCAAAATGTATGTTAAAAACCGATCACAATTGGCCTGGATGCGGCGAGTGGGTCAAATGTAATCGAAAAACCGATCACAATTGGCCTGGATGCAGCGCGTGGACCAAATGTAATCGAAAAACCGATCACAATTGAGCTAGGAGCAGCGCATGGACCAAAATGTATGTTAAAAACCTATCACAATTGGACGGGGTGCGTCGTGTGAGCCAATGAGGAGCTTGAAACAAGAAAAAGCCAGACCCAATCCAACCTCCCCAAACAAACCCGCCCCACACCCTGCACGTATATGAAGCATCCGGTGCAGGGAGCAGGGCGGGCAGTATGAACAATATCCATTATTCCGTATTGCTGCGGAACTGATTGGGCGTGAGTCCTTTATACTTTTTGAACACCTGATAGAAATATTTCGTATCATTATACCCGGACTGCAGCGCGATATCCTCAATCCGCATTCCGGGATCTTTGAATAGCTGGCAGGCATGCTCAATACGGACCTTATGCAGATAATCGATGAAGCTGATCTTAAGCTGCTGCTTGAACAGCAGGCTTAGATAACCGGGGGTAATATAGATCTCCCTGGCGACAATCTCACGGTTGATATCCTTCATGAAGTGCTCGCCGATATAGCTCTTGGCCGCTTCGAGCAGCTTGTTGCTGTTCTTCTTGGACGTCAGATGCTCACTGACCCGCTGGGCCGTCTCCAGCAGCGACTGGAACAGGTTATCCAGACTGGAGCGGGACAGGACATGGATCAGCTCAGTCAGATTCTGCCCGAACACCTTGTTCACGTTGACATTGTTCTCAATACATAATTTATACAGGGCGAAGAACAGGGCGAAGCTCGATTTGATCACCTGGTCCCTTGACACCGTCTCAGGCTGCAGGGCTACGTTGAACAACGTCAGCTTATCGGCGATGTCCCCGGGAGAACCGCCGCGTACCGCCTTCAGCACCTCCTGCTCCTCATGCAGGGGATAGGAGGATTGAGAGGACTCGGCATCGAATTCGCCGCTGTACTCCACGATTTTAGCGATGCCGGTGTAGTTGGTTGTATTCAGGGCCTGGCAGGCTTCCACGAACGAGTGGCGCAGATGCTCAATATTCTTGTCAATACTTCCGATCCCGGCGGATACGGTGAACTTCAGGAAGCTGGCGATATTCTCCTGAATAATCCGGATATAACCGCTTAATTCCTCCTGATCCGGCAGCTCGTCCATATTGAGAATTAGCACAATATCGTCCTGATGCTCGAAGGCAACGCAGAGTACAGTCTCCGGCAGCGACTCCTCGCAGATATTCTTCAGCCCGTACTTCAGCAGCTCCGTATCCTCATGCATATACTTCTCATGCAGCAGCTGGAAATTGTCGATGCGCAGCAGAATGATGCCGTACAGCAAATAGGGGAAAACCAGCTGGTTCATCTTCAGATTAGCCAGCAGCCGGGAATACGCGGGACTCTCAGTGAGGATGAGCTGGCTTAACGTCTTCTCCTTCAGCAGGGGCAGACTCTCCCGGAACCCTTGCCGCAGATGCTCAAGCGTGGTAATCTCCAGCTTCTCCGATTGAATCTGCTCCGTGATGGCCAGAACCGTGCTCAGAATCTCCTGCCGGCGGCTCGGCTTCAGCAGATAGTTACTGACCCCGGATCTTATGGCTTGCTGGGCATAGGCGAAATCATCGTATCCGCTCATAATGACCGATTTGACGCTGGGGTATTTCTCGGAGACAACCTTGATTAACTCCAGTCCGTCCATTTGCGGCATCCGGATATCCGTTAGCATGATATCGACGGCATAGCTATCCAGGAGTTCAAGTGCCTCAAGACCGTCTCTGGCTTCGCCTGCAATATGGATGCCGTGCGAATGCCAGTCAATCAGGGTCTTTATGCCTACCCGCGCCCGCTCCTCATCATCCACAATAATCATATTATACAAGAGACATCCCCTCCAATCTGTATTCGTATTGTTTATTCGCTCTGGCTTCGTCTATTCTTGCATGTCAGTTACAATCACCGGAACTACGATCTCCACCCGCGTGCCTTCTCCGGGGACACTGGAATAGTTCAAGGCATAGTCACCTTTATAAAAATGCTTCAGCCGTGCCTGGACATTCTGCACCGCATAGCCACCGACATCCCGGGCCGTGTAGACATCCGTCTCATCAGGCATGCTAAGAATCTTTTGCAGCGTCTCCTCGCTCATGCCGCTCCCGTTATCCTCAATCACGAAGATCAGCTTCTCTCCGCGCCGTTGTCCGCTGATGCTTACCCGTCCGCCGCCGCGCTTGCGTTCAATGCCGTGGATCAGCGCGTTCTCAATGAACGGCTGCAGGCTGAGCTTCAGGATGACATAGGCGTAGAGCTCCTCAGGAATGTCGATCACATACTCGAGCGATTCCTGGAACCGCATCTTCTGGAGCGACAGATACAGCTCAATCAGCTCTTTTTCCTTGGCTACGCTGGTGAAGCTCTTGCCCTGGTTCAGACTTAACCGGAACAGCCGGGAGAGGTTGATCACCATCTCGCTGATCTTGTCCTGCCCTGCCGCCTCCGCCTCCCAGAAGATCGTGTCGAGCATATTGTAGAGAAAATGGGGGTTGATCTGCGATTGCAGAGCCTTCAGCTCCGCTTCCTGCTCCTTTAGCTTCAGCAGATAGGCATCGTCCACCAACGCCTTGATGTTGCCGACCATATTATTGTAGCCCCGGCTCAGCTGGCCGATCTCATCCCAATATTTGATCTCCACCTTCTCCTCGAACTGCCCGTTCTGGAAGCGCCGCATTGACAGCAGCAGCGTCTTGATCGGCGCTGTCAGGAAGGAGGAGAAGAACATCAGCAGGGGAATACTAAGCACCAGGCTGGCTAATACCATCACGAGCACTGCTGATTTGATGGAATTAAGCTCTTGGGTCAACGAACGGAGCGGAACACTGTACAGGGTGATCCAGCCATCCTCGTTGATGTTGTAATTCAGCAGCGTATCCTTGCCTTCCAGGCTGACGATGGTGTTGCCGGATAGTATGCCGGCCTTGGCCTGCTTCATCACAAAGTCTATGGCTTCGGGACTATAGGTCTCTTTGCCTGCCGACAGCAGCTGCGTGCCCCGTTCACTCAGAATGAGGATGCCGTGATCCTTGTCATACAGATTCGTCAGATAGGTTCTGCGGATGGTCTCCAGATTAATGCCGACGAACACAAAGCCGATCCGGTTCCCGTTCACAATATCGCGGATAATCCGGGTCATGCCGAGCTTGTCATTACGGTTAGTCTGAATGAATACATTATTCTCTTCTGTCAGCGGGAACCAGTAGGAGGCACCGTTTAAGGCAACGGTCTGTTTATAAGTATCATTTGAGGTAATTTTGCTCAAACTATACGCACCGCTGCTGTCATCGGTGGCAACCTGAAACAGCGGCTCGGACAAGCTGCCGTACAGAGCCAGATAGTCGAAGCTTCCGGTCACCAGCATCTGGTTCATGATCGACGCGGTGGGTCCGTTATAGAGCTGGTTCTCGATCTTCGCCGAATCCGGGGTATTGCTCCGCAGAGTGTCCTGAACGACTGGAGCGAGGCTGAATACCGTGACCCAGTCGGCTAATGTCTTTTGCATACGAGCGAGATTACTGTCGATCTGCTTGAGCACACTCTGGTTGGAATTGCTCACCTTATTGATAATCTGCTGCTTGGAGATCTTATAGGAGTATGCGCCCAGTGTGCAGGCCACCCCGGTGATCAGCAGGAAGATCAGAATCGTTATCTTGTATCGCAGGTTCATATTCAAGTAGTAGCGCAGCACAGGATCACTAACCTTTTTGATTTTTATCTTATGCGCAATGCCGAATATACACAAGGGAGCTGACAAGCGAAGTCGACAATTTTCAACATTACTCTCTTTTTCTCTACTGACCCTGACTCTAGTGCTCTGGTACGATGTGTTCAGAAACAAAGAAAGCAACCCACGATCAATAACAATTAGGGGGAAATGACATGGTCATGAATTCAAAATCCACACGTAATATACTGCTGGTTACGGCCCTTGCGGCAGTCTCGGTGCTTAGCGCATGCGGAGGAGGCAATGACAAGAACAATAATGCAGGCAGCAGCACGAACGGCGGTACAACCGGCTCTGCGGACAAGGAAGTAACGCTGCGTCTGTTCTCAAACCTTCCCGACCGTAAATCCGGCCAGGGGCTGGCAGAGCAAATGGTAATCGACAACTATATCAAAGCGAACCCCAATGTCAAGATCGATATCGAGACCCTCGCCGAGGAGCCGTTCAAAAACAAGCTGAAGGCGTACATGGCCTCCAACGAAGCGCTGGATGTGACCATGGTTCACGGCGGAGCAGAGCTGAATACGCTGGTACAAGCCGGCTATGTGAAAGAGCTGAACCCTGCAGAATACGAAGGGGACACCTACAAATTCCTGCCGGGCGTCTACAAATCATTCACCTTTAACGACAAGCTCTACGGCTTGCCCCGCAACAGTGACTATGAAGTGATCTATTATAACAAAAAGCTGTTCGATGACAACGGCATCAAGATTCCTACCACCTATGCCGAGCTGCTGGAAGCGGGCAAGCAGTTCCGCGCCAAAGGCATTGAGCCGATGTCGATGAACGGTAAGGACCTGTGGAGCTTTGCGGCCTTCTTCCAGGATCTTGTCGTACGCCTCACCGGCGATCAGAACCTGATGCTGGATGCGGTAGCGAAGAAGAAGAATTTCACTGGCGATGAGAATTTCACCAAAGCTGCTGAGCTGCTGGCCCAGGCCAGAGACACCAAGCTGTTCCAGGAATCGTTCATGACAGCGGACTACGGCGCTTCCCAGAACCTGTTCACGCAAGGCCGGGCTGCTATGTGGTATATGGGCTCCTGGGAAGCAGGGATGGCAACGAATGACAAGCTGCCGGAAGACTTCCGCAACAATGTGAATGTACTGAAATTCCCGGTTGTCGAAGGCGGCAAAGGCAAGGACACCGATCTTTTGGCCTGGAACGGCGGAGGATATTCACTGGTGAGCAGCTCGAAGCATCCTGAAGAAGCCAAGAAGTTCTTCGATTATATGATGTCTGCCGATCAATGGGCCAAGATTGTATGGGATACCGGAGCGGCTGTACCGGCACAGAAATATGAGCTTACCGGCAAAGAGAGCGAGCTGCAGAAGCAACTGACTGAAGTTCTGACAGGGGCTACCAGCACAGCGGGTTCTATCGCCCTTGACTCCGGTACACCTAAGTTCAAGGATGATGCACAGAATGCCTTCGGCAAGTTCTTCGCTGGCGGGTCAACACCGCAGCAGCTGCTGGCCGATCTTCAAAAGGCTGCGGAAACACAATAACAGATCACCACTATAGAGAATGAAAGGAGACGGGGCGGGAAGCATTCTTGCCCCTCTCTAATCTTAAGGATGGAGTTGGAGTTCCATGCAAAAAGTATTTAACAACAAAATGGCAATCTTTCTGTTCGTCTTTCCGGGGATTCTCCTGTTCGCCCTGACCTTTCTTGTGCCAATTGTGCTCAGCGCATATTACTCGTTCAGAGACACTTTGTCTCCGGGAACACCCTCGGCATTCATCGGATTCGCCAACTATACAGAGCTGCTGTTTCACGATTCCAGGTTCTGGCTGGCACTTAGAAATGCCGTACTGCTCGGTTTGGGCTTTATCCTGATCCAACATCCGATTGCCATCTTTTTTGCCATTATGCTGGACCGCCTGGGCGGTAAGGCAGAGAAGTGGTTCAGAACGATTTTCTTCATCCCATGTGTCATTTCTGTAGTCGTTATCTCCAAAATGTGGTTATCCCTGCTTGACCCGACCTTCGGCGCCTTCAACAAAATGCTGGATTCCCTGGGACTCGGCTTCCTTAAGCACGCTTGGCTGGGGGACAGCAGCACTGCACTCGTCTCCATGTTATTCATCCTGATCTGGGCCGGCTTCGGCTGGGGATTGCTGTTCTATTATGCAGGACTCAAAGGCATTCCCGATGATATGTATGAAGCCGCTTCACTGGACGGAGCCTCCGGCTTCCGATTGCACTGGCGGATTACCGTTCCGCTGCTGTCACCGGTTATTACGGTGCAGATTACTTTGGCTATGATTACCGCCTTGAAACAGATGGAGACCGTGTTCCTGACCACTAACGGCGGTCCCGGCGATTCCACCCAATTCTTGGCCGTGTATCTCTATAACAAGGCGTTCTCGGCCAGCCAATATGGTTATGCCAACGCCATCTCGATTCTGTTCATCATTGTCTGCCTGCTTGCCACCTATCTCAGCAACAAACTGACCCGCAGTGATGCGACGGAATTCTAAGGAGGAATCACCATGACAAAAAGCACAAAAACCATACTATGGGTGTTCTTCCTGATCGTCGCCCTGGTTCAGCTGTTCCCGCTCATCTGGCTGGTAGATTTCTCATTCCTCAGCAGCAATGAATTCTACTCCTCCAGCGTCCTGAAATGGCCGAGTGACCCCCAGTGGCAGAACTATATCAATGCCTGGGTGGACGGCAAATTCCTGCGCTACTTCATTAACAGCGCCTTCGTTACCTCCGTAACCATTCTGTTAACGGTGATTCTGTCCCTTACGCTCGGCTATGCCTTTACCCGGATGCAGTGGAAGCTGCGCTCAGTCTTCTTCACCATTATCCTGCTGGGGATTATGATTCCGATTCATGCGACCCTGTTGCCTAACTTTGCCATCTTCAAGGCGCTGGGCTTGACGAATTCCTATCTCGGGCTGATCCTGCCATACACTGCAGTGTCTGTACCGCTGGGAACCTTCATCCTGACCGGCTTCATGCGCAGCATTCCTAGAGCAATGGAAGAGTCCGCTGTGGTAGACGGCGCGAATATTTACCGGATTGTCTTCCAGATCATTGCACCGCTTACCGCGCCTGCACTGGTTACGGTCATCGTTACAACGTTCCTGAACTGCTGGAATGAATTCATTATGGCATCAACCTTCCTGAGTAAGGATGCGCTGAAGACGCTGCCCTTCTCGGTCATGAACTTCGCCGGCCAGTATTCCTCAGACTACGGCTCACAATTTGCGGTCATGGTGCTGACATCGATCCCGGCTATTGTCATCTACGCCATCTTCAACGAACAGATTACCAAGGGCGTGACAGCGGGCGCGGTAAAAGGCTGATCTTAAAGCGGACCAAACTCTAAGCGTATGCTATCAAAACTCTAAGCGTATGCTTCCGAGCCAGATTTGCGAAGAGATTCAGGATGTGTATGCTATCAAAACTCTTAGGAGGATTATAATGGATCACTTGTTATACGGCGTTGCTTATTATGATGAATACATGCCTTATGACCGTCTTGCGCAGGACATCCAAATGATGAAGGATGCGGGCATTAATACTGTCCGGATTGCCGAATCCACCTGGAGCACACATGAGCCGCAGAACGGGGTATTCGACTTCTCCTCTGTACGTAGAGTGCTGGATGCGATGCATGAGGCCGGAATTCATGTCATTGTCGGAACACCTACCTATGCGGTTCCGGCCTGGATGGTCAAGGAGCACCCGGAGGTGCTGGCTGTCACCGTGAACGGGGAAGGGAAATATGGTGCCAGACAGATTATGGATATCACCAGTCCGGCATATCTGTTCTACGCGGAGCGGATCATCCGCAAGCTGATGGCTGTGGTACATAAGCATCCGGCGGTGATTGGCTACCAGATCGATAATGAGACCAAGCATTATGAGACGGCCGGACCGAACGTCCAGCTTAGATTCGTCAAATACATGAGGGAAAACTATGGAACGCTCGAAGCCATCAACCACCAGTTCGGTCTGGATTACTGGAGTAACCGGATCGACAGCTGGGAGGACTTCCCGTCCATGGTTGGGACGATCAACGGCAGTCTGGGTGCGGAATTCGCCCGGTTCCAGCGGGGACTGGTGAATGAGTTCCTGGCGTGGCAGGTCGGAATTGTGAATGAGTATAAGCAGCCGGGGCAGTTCACCACACATAACTTCGATTTCGAGTGGCGGGGCTATTCCTTCGGTGTTCAGCCTTCGGTAGACCACTTTGCGGCTTCGCAGCCTTTTGACATTGCCGGTACAGATATTTATCATCCGTCCCAGGACCAGCTGACCGGTGCCGAGATTGCCTTCGGGGGAGATCTGATCCGCTCGCTGAAGCAGGATAATTACTTTGTGCTGGAGACGCAGGCGCAAGCGTTCCCGGAGTGGACGCCATATCCAGGACAGCTGCGGCAGCTGGCATTCAGCCATCTGGGCTCAGGGGCTTCGATGGTCGCTTACTGGCATTGGCATTCGATTCATAACTCCTTCGAGACCTACTGGAAGGGGCTGCTCAGCCATGACTTCCTGCCTAACCCGGTGTATAAGGAAGCTATGACTATCGGCGCGGACTTCAAGCGGTTAAGCGACCAGCTGATCGGACTGAAGAAGACCAGTAAGGTGGCCGTTATGGTCAGCAATGAAGCGCTGTCGGCGATTGAATGGTTCAAGCTGCCGGGAGGATTGATCTATAATGATGTGGTCCGCTGGATGTACGATGAGCTCTATAAAATGAACATCGCCTGCGATTTCATCCAGCCGGGCAGCCCGCGCCTCAGTGAGTATGAGCTGGTTGTGGTTCCTTCGTTATACGCTGTCTCGGATGAGGCGCTTCAGCAATTGAATGACTACGTTCACAGCGGCGGCCATGTGGTCTATTCCTTCAAGAGCGGGTTCACCGATGAACAGGTGAAGGTTCGTCATACGGCACAGCCTGGGATCATACATGAGGCCTGCGGGATTGCTTACAGTCATTTTGCCACGCCCAATGAGGTTACGGGACTTACCGGCAAGCTGTTCCCTGAGGGAGCCGCAGCAGGTGTTCACACCGTCCGCACCTGGATGGAGATGATTGTTCCCGGTTCAGCGGAGGTGCTGGCCAGCTACGATCATCCCCAGTGGGGCGAATATGCGGCGGTCACCCGAAATACCTTCGGCGAAGGAACAGCCACCTACATCGGCTGCATGACCGGACCTGCCGCACTTGCGGAGATCCTGCGCGATACGCTCCAGTTGGCCGGGTTATGGGGAGCGGACCAGCAGCTGTCGTTCCCGCTCATCGTGAAGTCCGGTGTGAACCGGCAAGGCCGCACTATTCGTTACTACTACAACTACTCAGCCCAGCCGCTCAGCTTCAAATATCCGTACGAAGCCGGTCAGGAGCTGTTGTCCGGCAATGCAGTAGCGCAGGATGAAGAACTTACGCTTGGTGCTTGGGGCGTTATGATTATTAAATAAACATAGCACTGGAGAACATCTACAGCATTAGGAGGCATAAGCGTGGACGTGACAGGACAAGTATGGATATCGAGTACAGAAAATGAGCCTTGGGTATCCCATCCCCTGGAAGCCACCACTGCCGAAGCAGTGGATCTGGCGTTCACCGGACAATTGCATCAGAATATCGAAGGGTTCGGCGGATGCTTCAATGAGCTGGGGTTCGAGGCGCTCAATCTCCTCACAGACGAGGACAGAAGCGCTGTGCTGCATTCGCTGTTTCACCCGGAAGGGGATCAGCGATTCAGTATTTGCCGCCTGCCGATCGGGGCCAGCGACTATGCCCTGGAATGGTACAGCCTGAATGAGACCGACGGCGATTACGCCATGGAGCATTTCTCTATCGAGCGGGACCGCAAGTATCTGATCCCCTATATCCGCGAGGCTCTCAAGCTGAACCCGGAGCTGAAATTATTCGCCTCCCCCTGGAGTCCGCCAACGTGGATGAAATTCCCGCGCGTCTACAATTACGGCACCTTGCGCTGGGAGAAGGATATTCTGGAGGCCTATGCGCTCTACTTTGTGAAGTTCGTCCAGGCGTATGCTGAAGAGGGAATTACCATTCATCAGGTACATGTACAGAACGAAGTGGTGGCCGATCAGAAATTCCCTTCCTGCGTATGGACCGGCGGGCAACTGCTGGAATTCATCCGGGATTATCTGGGGCCGGCTTTTGAACAGCATGGACTTGCTACGGAGATCTGGCTGGGCACGATCAACGCGCCGGAGCCTTGGGACGAGTGGATGAAGAAGAAGGACAGCAGCTTCGATGCCTATGCCCATACGGTATTAAGTGATCCTGAAGCTTACAAGTATGTAAAGGGAGTCGGCTACCAGTGGGCAGGCAAATACGGCATCCAGCGTACGGTACAGGCTTATCCTGAACTGCGTTATATGCAGACGGAGAACGAATGCGGGGACGGGGAGAACACCTGGTTTTATGCCAAATATGTATTTAATCTGTATCAGCATTATTTCACTAACGGCGTGAACGCGTATATCTACTGGAATATGGTGTTGCTGCCTAAGGGGCGTAGTACGTGGGGATGGGAACAGAACTCCATGATTACTGTAGATCCGGGCGGCGTTAAGGCCGTGTATAATCCCGAGTTTTATGTCATGAAGCATTTCGCCCATTTCGTGGGGCCCGGCTCCAGCCGAATCGGCCTCAAGGGCAAATGGACCGGAAATGCAGTCGCCTTCGAGACGCCGGAGGGCAGGCGGGTCCTCGTCATTGCCAATCCGTTCAAGGAATCGCGGACGGTTACCCTCTCGAATGACGGCACGCATTACAAGCTGGAGCTGGATGCCGAATCTTTTAATACCCTTCTGCTATAAAATAAACAGTAAAAACCGGCTCCACCATCCGCCGTCATCCCAGGGCATCTGCTGTGCACACCTATAACAATTGGAATTGTTCCGACCGTAATTTCCTGCTATAATTTTGGCAGGTTAGTTGATAGGGGGTTACACGGATGGCAACGAATTGCTCATTAGCTAGGGAGTCCTCATGCAGAGCCTGATCCGGGGCGATACTTTGCGTGGGGCGCGGCAGGACAATCTTGATCGCCCAAACAGATATATCGTTTCTAATCGCAGGCTCTGCACCTTATTGCTGTAATCAATAATAATAAGGGGCTGAAGAGCTGTGAAACCAACATTTATTAGAAACCATCAATATAATTATATTAAGAAACAAGCGGATTTTGTGCTGAAAACACTGCGTTCGGTAGCGGACCGCCGTGTCCTGGAGACCGTAAGATACAGCGCCGAGCTCAACGTGACGGGGGCCTTCGCTTCACTGACCGCCGAGCAGGAGCAGATGCTGCGGGCCATCTCCACCTTCGAGAAGGCCGAGGACTTCCAGCAGTATACCAGCGGGCTGGAGCCTTATCTGGAGCCGTTTCCGCCGATTACGCTGAAGCAGATTCAGAAGCTGTTTCCCAAGAATAAAAAGATGAAGCTGCCTGACCTGCAGTCGTTTGATTTCCGTTATGTCACGTATCTGGCCTGGGCGGACATCGCCACGAACAAGCTGTTCATCGTCTATCCGCATGAAGGGCAGTTCATTGGTGTGGAAGGCCGGATGCTGCCGATGCATAAGAAGGGCTACTGCCTGTTCTGCAACCGGCAGCAGGAGCTTGCCTTCCTGACCGTCAAGACCAAGCCGGAGCTGGCGGCGGCAGATAATTTTGCTTCCGTGGGCCAGTACGTATGTTTGGATAATCAGGGCTGCAATCAGAGCATTACGGATATAAGCGCGCTGGAGCGATTCGTCCTCTCGGTGCGCAAGTAGCAGTATAGTTAGGTTAACAAGAGCAGAGCAGCGGTTCCCGGTTGGGGGCCGCTGCTCTATTTGTTTTGTATAGTAGAGGAGCTATCTGCTAGGCTGCGTAGTCATAGCCAAATCTACCAGTTCCTCCAGAAGCTGTTCTTCCAGGCGGATGATCTCACACATATTCCTGTGAAGCTTCACCCGCGCGGCGGGCTTGTTGCCCGAGCACATCCCCTTAATCATGAACTGATTGATCAGATCCCACTGCTCGCCTGCCTGACGGTAGTCTTCAGCCGCCCGGGAGAGAGCAGGCGCCGGGCCTTCCCGCTCCAGCAGCTGCAGGAATTGGCTGAACCGGATTCGGCTGATCGGCAAGGCGTTGGCATAGATTTTGAAGGCCGAACTGGCTTCGGGTGAGTTATCAGGCTGTATCCCTATTTCCAGATAGGCCTGGGCATACGCCCTGAGCTGGACGCCCACTTGATCCGGCCGAATCTGTTGGGCAGGGCTGGTAAGCACCTCTTGAAGAATCGTCTGCCAATCTGAGCAGGAACGGGAGACTTCGCACCGCCCGAATAAGGCATAGAAATGACAGGCCCCTTCAAGGATGCTGAAATCTATCACTTCAAGATCCTTACCATAGTAAGCATCCGTTAGATAGATCAGACTCTTCTCCCTGTCCAGGCCCACGGCAAGACAGGCATGGCTCGTATGCAGCCTGCGGTAGGCTACACACCAGGGACAGTCATAGGAATCGAAGCCAACCAGAACCGGCATGCCTGAGGACAGCTGATTCTCCAGCAGGTCAAGCATATAGCTTCTATCCATTGCCGGTTCAGTCCGTTCTATATAACTGAAGGTAAGGCCATGATACGCGGACAGATAGCCGGTATTGATCCGGGGCAGCCGTATCCGCTCAATCAAAGGCTGGTCCGGGGCTTGCGGCTCATCCAGGAACATCTGCCAGGCATCGCCGTACATGCCTTTGCTGTCCAGTCCCTGCCACTGTGCTACAGACTGGATGCAATCATCAATACAGCTGCGCAGCTTAGGGTAGTGGGTACTTTTAACAGGAGCAATGTTCAACACTGCTCATCATCTCCTTCGCCGAGCAGAAGTGGCTGTGCAGCCGGTCGCGATAAGAAGCGGGAGTCATGCCGCTGAATTGGCGGAAGAGCCGGTAGAAGTATTTCATGTCGTAAATGCCGACCTCAAGGGCCACGGACTGGACGCCAAGCTTCGTGAACAGGAGCAGGATACAGCTGTATTTCATCCGGATCTCCTGGAAGATCTGGATGTAGGACCTGCCGGTCTTATTCTTAAGCAGCCGCTGGAACTGGCGGGAGCTCACCGCAAGCTGGCGGCTCATCTCATTCAGCGTGATCCGCTCACTATAGTTACTGATCATATATAGGAGGACATCATGCAGCGGGTCATACTGCGGTCCCGGGCGTTCGGCGAAGGGAGTGTCTGCTGCGGGCATAATCAGCTTGGCCAGCTCCAGCAGCGGCGGGTATAGCCGCTGCTCATCCATAAGCGGGCCAGAGTTCAGCATCCCCTGCAGCCGCCCGAGCAGGAAAAGGATTTCCTTATTCTTCTCCCTGTATCCGAACCATTGCCGCACCTCCAGAAGCTTAAGCAGCGGCAAGAGGACCTCTTCGGATAAGGGACCCGGCAGCTCTCTGAGCACACTGTCTAGCCCGGGCCTGAGCATACAATTCAGGATCAGCAGCGGCTCGGTACCGCTCAGATCCTGCGGATGAAAGACATGGGATATCCCCGGCGGAATCACTAGAACATCCCCCTGCACCACCTGCATTTTATCCTCACCTGCCAGATGAATGCCTGTCCCTTGAACCACGTAGGCCAGCTCTACGAAATCGTGCTGATGACGTACGGAAGTGACCGTATTTTGAGTCAGGAGCATTTGTACGGGTGAAGAGGAGTCGAATAAATAATCCCCCGTAAATACCGGAAAAGCTTCCATAAACAAACCTCCGTTTCCTGCTTCCTTATGTTGGATGACTGGAATCCACCCTAGTATATCTCAATATTTTGGCGCATTCAACCATATATTAACAACTTAAAATTTGGTATATTCATGCTATTCATTCCAATTCCGCAACCTGAAAGGGGTAGACACATGCAGCAAAAAGTCATTGAGATTATTGCCGAAATCAAGGAGGAACCAGGTTTGCTTCAGACGCTCAGCGGAGCTTCTGACCTGACCCTGGACGCCGCACTTGACTCCCTGCAGATCATTAATTTTATTCTGAGAATCGAGGATGAATTCAATATAGAGGTAGATTTCGACACCTTTGATCTGGAGCATCTGAAATCAGTGGACCGGTTCTCCGCTTATGTCGCCGGGCTTGCCGTATGATGAGGAATGCTGTGCACTGCGGCAGCCTGGAGTCGGAGCGGTACTGGCGGGAGGAGGATCTGGCCTCCTTGCCGGCCATTCCCGATGCGAAGGCGCTGGCTATCGTGCAGGCGATGGATGAAATGCTGTTTGTCTTTTGCGGGAGCGGCGATGTGCTCTTAACCCGCCAGGGGATGAACCGGGCACAATATGACTATCTTCAATCGCTCGGTTATGCTTTCAGCACCAATATGGATGCGCTCCGCCTGGAGACAGTGGAGTCTGTTCCCGCACAGGCGGCGCTGAATATATTTGAATTGCTGGGCCGGATGGACGCCGGGCAGGAACCGGACCGCTTAATACCGGAAGGAGCGCTGCTGGAGCCCTTCGCCGTGCTTCCCGGGACACAGGAGGCGGTTAGCCGGTACAAGCTTTTGCCTACGTTGCCTGATGAAGAGATTGTACGGGCGGTGAATACCAAGAGCTATTCTACAGCGATGCGTGACCGGCTGGGGCTGCCGAATATTGCGTTAGTGGTCGATAGTCTGGAGGAGCTGCTGCAATCGGGACAAGCACTGCTGGAGAAGGGAGCTTTTCTGATCAAGGATGAGTATGGGGTATCCGGTAAAGGGAATCAGCTGGTGGATTCAGAGCGTATGCTGCGCCGGATGGCCGGGCATCTGGAATCGAGCCGCAATCAGGGGAAAAGAATCCGGTTTGTCCTTGAGCCTCTGCTGGACCGGGAGACAGACTTCTCCTGCCAGTTTCAGATTGATCCGGAAGGCCGGGTCACCCTTTTGTCTGCCCAGCAGCTGGTGAACCAGGGCTTCGCCTTCGGAGAATCCCGCTCCCCGCAGCCGTCTCTGCTGGACAAGCTGGACAAGGAAGGCTACTGGGAGACCATGCACAGCATAGGCCGGGAGCTGCACGCTGACGGATATTACGGTGAGGTGTGTGTTGATTCCATGCTGCTGCGTGACGGAAGCCTGGCGCCTCTGGTAGAGATCAATGCCCGCAAGTCGATGAGTCTGATCAAGCATCATGTAGACCGCCGGTTCAAGCAGGAAGGTATGCACACATGCCTGATACAGGTACCGCTGGCGGCTATGGGCAAGGTTCATTATGAGGAGCTGCTGGAGCGGATGGAGGAGACGGGGATTTTATTCTCGCTGCGGGCAGGTGAAGGTGTGATGCCCTTGACCTCTAGCGCGCTCCAGCCGCTGGACCCTTCCCGTGCTGCCGGTTCCACGAAGGGCAAGCTGTATGCAGCCTTGACTTACCGGAGTGAAGACAGCAAGCAGAGCCTCATCCGTACGCTGGATGAGTCTCTCATGCGCACAGGCTATACTATCCTGCGATAAAGAAAGGAACCCCCCAATGAATAACACCGTGACGATTCTATGCTCAGGCTTTGGCCTGGGCTTCTATGTCCCTGGTCTGCTGCTGGAACGGAAGTTCACAGCGATGGGCCTTCAGGCAGAGGTTGAAGTGTTTGAGGCCTTAATGCCTGACCACAAAAAGGAGCAGACAGACAACAGCCGCAGGGCATACCAGCAGAGCTTTGCTGTCGCCCTGACCTCACAGAAAATACCGTCCGATATAAGAAACAGCCTTGATCCCGCAGCCGTTGAGCATTTGCTGCAGCAATGGAAGCAGGAGGAACGGCAGCACTTCATCGTCTTGTCCGGGCATTGGGTGCATGTTATGGACCAGTACCGTGAGCTGGCGGGGGTAAGCGTGTATGCTGACCTGCTGTATATTGACGCTGACCTGTCGCCATCGTGGAAGAATCTGCGCAAGCTGAATCCGGCTTACGCGGAAGGCTACCATGAAGTAAGTATGTATGATCCCGGGATGCAGGAGATTCTGTGCAGCATCGATGCCGGATCTGGGAAAGCACTGCCTGCTGCGGCGAGGAACGGGCGGCTGGTCGTTCATGGGGGCGGCTGGGGAATCGGAACCTTCCGCGAGAAATTTGACGCGCTGGAGTCGGCGGGGTACGAGCTGGATATTGCCGCTTACAGCATTGAGGAGATCGGCGGGCCTGTCCGCGGCAGACGTTATTATATGAATGATCCGCAGTGGCGGACCTGGACGAAGGATGACAGCGGGCAGTATACCTTCCCGCCGTTTGCAGAGGTAACCGGTAACCGGACAGAGCGTTTCCCGCCCTGTCAGAGCTACGGGGAAGGGATGTACGGAGTCATCCGGCAGGCGTCCGCAGTCATCAGCAAGCCGGGCGGCGGCGCTTTGATAGATTCCCTGGCTTCGGGCACACCGCTGGTGCTGCTCGACCCCTTCGGCCCGCATGAGAAGATCAACAGTGATCTGTGGGTCGGGCTTGGTTACGGTATTACTTACGGGGAGTGGGCCGAGTCAGGATATGATGATGATGTA
Organism: Paenibacillus sp. FSL P2-0136; assembly: GCF_037975325.1. NCBI lineage: Bacteria > Bacillati > Bacillota > Bacilli > Caryophanales > Paenibacillaceae > Paenibacillus > Paenibacillus sp. FSL P2-0136. Next base: position 4,837,773 of record NZ_CP150244.1, on the reverse strand, counting down.
CTTCGCAAGCTGGCGAATAATCTCAGAGCCGCTAGAGGTCAATACCCGGATTATGCGGCAAGCTATGCCGAACAATTATCCACAGCAGGAGGGAGAAGCTAATGCAACCAACCAGCAGAGTGAGCCTGGACGAGCAGTCCTTCGAGGCATTGAAACGTACGATCAAGAATGTGGTGGTTCCGCACAGGGAACGCAAGCATGATCCCGGCTTCAAGACAGTGATGCCAGAGATTATGTCCCTCAAGCTGACCAACCGCTGCAATCTGCGCTGCAAGCATTGCTATCAATGGAATGAATCCGGCTACCATCATGATATGGATACCGCTGAGCAGAATCTGGATATGGATCTGGGAATGATCCAGAGGCTGCTGGAGGAGACGGATGAAGCGCAGTCCCGCCTGTATTTATGGGGAGGCGAGCCGCTGTTTCACCGGCAGGCCAAGGAGATTCTGGACCTTCTTAAGGAGCATCCCCGCGATACTACGATCTGTACCAATGCCTACATGATCCCTAAGTTCGAGGAGGAACTGTGTGCAATCTCGGACAATCTGGAGCTGCTGATCCCGATCGAGGGGTTCCAGGAGGAGCATGATTTCCTGCGCGGCAAGAATTCGTTCCAGAAGGTCATCGACGCCGTTGACCGTTTGCTGGAGCTGCGCGAGCAGGGCCGCTTCCGCGGCCGGATCTCAGTGCATAATGTGATCAACGACAATATGATCGGGAGATTATATGAGCTGGTGGAGTTTTTTGAGCAAAAAGGCGTCGATCTGGTCCTGCTCTGCTTCCCATGGTATATCTCGGAAGACACCAGTTTTGCGATGGACCGCTTCTACAATGAACACTTCCAGTGGCTGGCCGAGCTTCCGCCGGATCACCGGAGCAGCTGGCATGCGTTCAAATACCATATCAAGCCGGAGAATATCACCAGGCTGACCGAAGATCTGCGGCGGATTAACAGCAATACCTGGCACAATACCCGAATCCGCTACCAGCCGGGTCTCGATTTTGATGAGATTGAGGATTTCGTGGCCGGGAAGCCGATGGCATCCCGCAGTACCTCCAAATGTCTGGCACTCAGCACCCGGGTGGATATTGCCCCGAACGGGATGGTGAGTGCCTGTAAATTTTTTGGCGAGCTGGCGATTGGCAATGTGAATGAATACTCGCTCACCGAAATATGGAATTCAGCGCGCTATGACCGGCTGCGGCGGATTCTGGACGAAGGCCTGTCCCCGGCCTGCTCCAAATGTAATGTGCTGTACCTCAACACCTATGCTGCGCTGGCTCAGATATGAGCAGTGTGGTAGAGGAGCCAAGCTATAAGCTCGGCATTCTGGGCGCCTCGAGTATTGCGGTTCCAGCGATGCTGGAGCCGGCACGGATAGTGGACAAGGTGAAGATCAATGCGATTGCCAACCGTACCTTGGCGAAAGCGGAGGCTATGGCCGAGGCGTACCAAATTCCCTATGTGGCGGCTAGTCTGGACGAGTTGCTGGAGCTGGACGATCTGGATGGAGTATATATTGCGCTCAGCAATGAGCTTCATACGCAGTGGGCGATCCGGGCCTTGAATGCGGGCAAGCATGTCTTGGTGGAAAAGCCGATCTGTCTCCATCCTGAAGAAGCGGAACAGTTAAGGCTGGCGAAGGACAACCCTGCAGCCCCGAAGCTCACCGAGGGGCTGATGATTGCCTGTCACCCCTGGCAGCAGGCGCTGAAGGGCATCGTCGATTCGGGCGAATTCGGCGCGCTGCGCAGGATCAGCACCCGAATCTCCGTTCCTGCCAAGAACAGGCATGCCGGCAATTACCGGAGTGTCAGGGGGAAGGGCGGAGGTGCTTTTGCCGATCTTGGCTGCTATTGGTTGCAGTTCGTGCAGACCCTTGCTGGTCTACAGCCGGAGGAGATCCTGGCGCAGTCGGCCTTTGACGGGCCGGATGGCTGCGATTGGACCTTTCAGGCGGCGTTGCAATACAAGAACGGGCTGAGGGCCGAGTGTCTCACTTCCTTTGAGCTGCCATTCCGGGCCTCGCATATCCTGTATTTCGACCATACCGTGCTGACGGTCCCCGATTTCTTCCGGCCGATCAAGGGGTTCTATAAGCTCAAAATCCGGCATGATCTGCCGGACAACCGTACCACCCTATGCGAATTCGAACCGCTGAACTATTATGTGGGCCAGCTGGAGGCTTTTGCAGCGATCATGAGCGGGCAGCAGGCCGAGGGCCTGAGTGCTACCTGGGAACGGGTGCAGCTGCAAGCCCGGATCATGGCTGAGGCACAGCGGCGCCGGGTCTCTGAGGTGCTTCCACTATAGCGATTGTGCTAGCAGAGTGAGACCATTGACAGCAGCTGCTTCCAGCAACAGCAAACAGCGACTCCCTTTGTGGGGGACGCTTTTTGCTGTTCCACTATTCCGCTGGAGGTTCCAGTAAGTATGCCGAATATGAATGTCTGTCTACACTAGCGGTCCTGTAAGGAAGGAGGCTGCTCCATCCAGGCACGCTCGTTGTTCAGCACATAGATCCCGAGTGCCTGCTCGAAGGACAAGCCATGATTATAGAAAGTCAGCATCTTCGCGGCGAAGCGCACACTCTTATGTGCACTGGGCGATTGCAGCAGCTCTGTTGCCAGTGTACGGAAATTCTTCGGCTGGGCTTCCGCAGCATCGACAGCATCCAGCAGACCTTTAGGGCTTGGAAAAAGCAGGCGGTTATACGCCAGAATCATCCGTCCGCTAAAAAACACCAGTTGGACCGCCGTATGAGCGAGCAGGTAGGCGTCATTTTTTTGGCCCGCTTCCTTGGCGAAATACAGCCCGTACAGGTAGATCTGGGCGCAGAATTCCCGCAAATTACGCTCGCGGTTCTCCTCGGGATAGACGGGAATCCGGGCCACGAGCTCATTCAGCTCCGGGATTCTGGAGAATAATACCTCTGCACCGGTAAAAGCATACCTCGTCGGCTCATTGCCGCGCCGGGCGGCAAGCTCCAGAAACCGGCGGTTGATCACCTTGATATCGGCATATCCGCCTTCATAGGTGCTGACTTCCCGGTCCACGTAGGAGAGCCTGCCGTTCTGCTCATATTCCGCATAGGCTTCATCGGTGAAGACCAGATGAACATCCACATCCGAGGACTCGCTGGCGGTTCCCTTGGCTACAGATCCGCTGGTGATTGCCGCCAGACAAGCAGGGTCTTGCTCCAGCTTCTCCGCCAGCTTCTCCAGCGTCTGCCTGTGGTGCGCGTACATATAACGTTCCGCCTCCTTGATTAGATTCTGCTGCGTTAAGCGTATCAATTGGACAGCTTGCCAGCTATGGTCAATTCAGACATTCAGGCCCCCGCCTGCTCTGTCTTCCCCTGAGCGGCCTGTTGATCAGCGGCACTGCTGCGGACAAGACCTCTCTGTCCGGCCAGCGTGACCGCCAGAATAGCTGCACCGGAGACGAGCAGAATGAACGAGCCGGGAATCCGGTCGAGGAGGACTCCATAGAGCAGCATTCCGAGCGGAGCGATGGAACCGGCGATGCCCTCCACCAGCCCGAATACGCGTCCACGATACTCCTCCTCGGTGGTCTGCTGCAGATATACCTGGATCGGAATATTGATGACCATAATCATGATACCGACAAGCAGGAGCAGCGGCAGGAAGAGAAGGAAGGTGGCCTTCGGAGTGAAATGCAGCAGCAGCGGAACCGCCAGTGCGAGGAATAACACTCCCAGCGCGCTTAAGCCTCCGAGGATCGGCCTCACCGGACTCTTGCTCTGGGGAAGTATAGCAAGCAGCAGCGACATCAGCAGTACGCCTGCCGCCAGCATCGCTTCGAGGACTCCATATTGCTTCGAGGAGAGTCCGAGTGTCTGTACTGCAACGTAGGGCAGCACAACATTCAGGGCGACGACGAAGAAATTAATCCAGAACACAATCCCCATCAGGGAGCGGAGGACCGGACGGCGGATCACATAAGCGAAGCCTTCCTTCAGATTCGTGCGTACCCCGTTAACAGCAGTGCCCAGACGTTCGCGGAGCGGCTGGGGGCCAGCGGCTTCGGCAGGTTCAAGGGCAGCATGAAGCCGTGGAATCGGCTTGTATCTCAGCATGCAGCCCATCACGGTCGAAACGGTGAAGCCTGCCGCGTTCAGCAGCATGAAATCCTGAAGGGGAAGGAAGGCATACAGAAGACCGGCGAGAATCGGAGCCAGCAGGTGCCCAGCCGATCCGGCAATCTGATTCAGTGATCCGGCCCGCTGGACGGAGCCGCTGTCTACAAGCATCATCATCGAGGAGGAGACTGAGATACTATAGAAGGTAGAGCAGATAGATAATAGAATGAGCGACAGATAGATAGTCCATAGGGACATTCCCTCCAGCGAGACGAATAGAAAGGCCAGGGACATAATCAGGGCACTGGCCAGGTCCGAGCCGATCAGCAGCCTGCGGCGGTTAACTCTGTCGGCGAGCACACCGGCGAAGGGGGCCAGCAGGATACCGGGCAGCAGCCCGCACAGCAGTGTAACGGCGAAGCTGCTCCCTGACCCAGTCTCATTCAGAATGAACAGACCAGCTACGAAGGTGTACATACTGGAGCCGAGAACAGAGACCAGCTTGCTGCTGAAGAAGAGAAATATGTTACGGTTAGTCGCTGCCTTATCATGGGCTGCGGATGTTATTTGAGACATAATAGCACTCCCTTTGATCAAAAAAGTTAAGTTTAATTAAACTTATTATATGAGTAAAAGTTGAAGAATACAACAAAAAGTTTAATATAATTTAACTTTAGCGTATTTCCAGCTTTCTCTTAGGGTATAGGTAAGCTATACTGAAAAGAAAAGCTACCTGGAAAGTTGGCAAGCAGATGACCACCAAACAAACCATCGGAGAGAAAGTCAAGCAATTGCGCAAGGCTAAGGGGCTTACGCAGACGGACCTTGCCGGAGACCATATGACCAAGAGCATGCTGAGTCAAATCGAGAATGGACGCGCCTTGCCCTCGATGAACAGCTTGCAGGTTCTGGCCGGCAGGCTGGGAGTTGATCCGGGCTACTTCCTCGAAGGCGAGGAGGAGGCGGAGCTTGCTCCGCTTGTCCGGGAGATGGAGGCTGAGTTCAAGGCGAAGAATTACAGGGAGGTCATCCAGCGGCTTCAGCCGCTCACGGAGCGTACGCTTCCGATGACGATTGATGCTGCGCGTCTGCTGGAGTTCTATGTAAGCTCCCTTTTCTATACAGGTGCCGGAGGCGGGGAAGCGGAGCTTGCGCGGGCAGCGCTGATCTATGAACGCTTCGGCTTATTCGTGGAACGGGCGAAGGTGCAGTATATTTCCTATGCCCTGAATTTCGCACAGAACAGATACGCGGACGGGCTGGAGCTGATCCGCCGGGTCCGCAAGGAGTATGAGGATAACAAGGTGGGGAATGATTTTATCTTTGAAATCGATCTTCATTATGCTGAGAGTATTAGTCTGTCTGCCCTGGGGGATTATGCGGGAAGCCGTGAAGCTGCATTGGCGGCGCTGCAGGTTTCACGGGAAGAGGGAATCTACTATATGACGGATCATCTGTACCGGGTGCTCGGTATCCTGGCGCTGACCGAAGGAGAGACCTTGGCGGCAGAGGAGGCCATGAAGAAGGCCAGAGCATTCGCAGAATTCACCGAATCTGAGGATTCACTGAAGCTGGTGGTGATCGGAGAGATCAGACTTGCGGTAGCTAAGGGAGAGTACAGCAAGGTTCTTGCGCTGGCGGAGCAGTATCCGCAGGAGGATGAGCATTACGCATCCAGCGTCCAGCTCATGTCCGGCATCGCCAGGTATCATCTCGGCCAGGACGATGAAGCGCTGATCAGCCTGTCCAAGGCCGAGCCGGGTGATCAGGTCTACCACCCGCTTGACCGCGCCAACCTGCTGACAGCTTATGCTTACCGCGCACAGATCTGTATGCGCCGGGGCATGAAGGAGGAAGCACTGCGGTTGTCCCAATACGCCTACGATCAGGTGAAGGAATACCCGCCTTCCATATACACCGAAATGATTAACAAAACTTACCACGAGCTGCATAGCTAGTAGACCATCAGAATTAAACAAGTGATTTATTCCATAAGTGCAGTAAGGAGTGAAGCTATGTTCATAGCAAAAAAACAGGGATAAGTGTATTCTGTGCAACTAAAAACTGTGAAACGGATGGACATTCTCTTCTAATTGTAGTCTGTACAACTAAATTTGCCCGGATGGGCGAAAATCCAGATATAGGGGCATTTTAATTGTACGAACTACATCTAAACGGAGATTTGGCGGCACATCGGACGATTTAGTTGTACGAATTACAATTAAGACTTCCCCTTGCACCTGATTCGGGGTGAGGTAACCCCTCAGCAAGCCGTTAGTTATAGTATTTTTCACATGTTTAGATCTGATGAGCTACTAACTACCCTTCTAGCGCAGCAAAGAACACCCGTGCTATTTCCCCGCACGGGTGTTCTTTGCTAATGTGAAATATAGGTTGGACTATAAATCTTCAGATAAAGGAGGGAGCGACGGAGGAGATTTTGGAACTGTAGGAGTGTTAGCGTCCGCCTTTGTTTCCGGATTTCTACCGCGAACAGCGGTTCTAATCAGCAAATCTGGAAACAACAGCGGCCGGAAGTCCAAAATCTCTGCAGTGGCGACTACTCCTTTGATCTGTGTATTTGAGCTCACCCAACATAAAACTCTATTTGCTGCTCCACAGCTCCACACGGTCCTGCACATACTTGGTATATCCAGCTTCCATTTTCTTAACGCCGGCTTTTTCCAGATCGGCCATGTAATCATCCCAGATTTTATCGAATTCAGCCGGTTTGGCCAGAATGGCCTGCGGGATGCGCTTCCAGGTAATATCCTTCATTTTATTGCCCAGAATGGAGACTTCATCCTCACCGGGAATGGAAATGTTCCAGGCTGCACCGTAGGCTTTCTCCTTGAATTCCTCTTCTTTCGGGAACAGGTCCTTCCAGGTAGTAGCTTTGTAAGCTGCCAGCGTCTCCTTCTCTACATCGCTATAGCCCAGCACGAGCTGCTCAGGGAAGTTCTTGGTGTAGTAGTTGCCGGTGGAATCCTTGGCCCCGTCGCCGTAGTGGACCATCATATTCCAGTAGAAGCCAATGCCGGTTTCCTTCGTGAAGGCGGTGTTGTCGTTGTTGATGCGGTCCTGGACTTCCTGCGGAACTACGCGTTTGCCGTTCTCCACTTTATAGTGCTTGCCTTCAATACCCCAGTTGTTCAGGATCTGTCCTTCATCGGAGGCCAGGTAATCCAGGAACTTGATCGTCCGCACCGGGTCGGGGTTAGTGGTGGAGATAGAGATGCCGTAGCCGCCCATGAAGCCGGTAGGCCAGAAGCTGGTTTCCTTGTATTCTTCAGTTAAGGTGACCGGATAATGTCCGTAAGTCTGATCGAATTTGCCGGCGGCTTTGAGCGCCTGCTGTGCGTCGTTGTAGTCCCAGTCCTGGTCAATTAGGCCAAGCACGCGTCCAGTCGCTACTTTGGCTTTGTACTGGTCGTATTTCTGCACGAAGCTCTCCTTGTCAAGCAGGCCGATATCGTTCATGTGGTTCAGCCAGCGGAAATACTCCTTCTCTTCCGGGCGGCGGAAGTGGTAGATCGCTTCATGCGTCTCCTGATCGACGTAATATTCTCCGTCATCGGAGCCGCCGGTTGTAGCTACCGCAGGGTTGGTAACGGAAATGTACATATGCCAGTCATCCGCGTTGAGGGAGACGCCGATGTTTTTGTTGCCGTTCTCATCCGTAGGGTGCTTCTCCAGATAGGCTTTGATTACGTTCTCATAATCCTTCACCGTGCGGATCTCCGGATACCCGGCTTCCTTCAATACCCGGTGCTGCAGCTCGAAGCCGCCGCCCGCTACGAATTTCTTCTCATCCACTGCTGCCCAAGTTGGAATAGCGTAGATCGACTGGTCTTCATTCGTGTACTTGGCCCGGGCCAGATTATCGCCGAGCACGCGCTTAATGTTAGGGGCATGCTTATCGATTAGATCAGTCAGATCAAGGACCGCGCCGGCATCCACCAGCTTACCAATGTCGCCTTTAGCCGAGATAATGTCGGGATAATCCCCGCCCGCTGCAATGAGGGCAATCTTCTGCTGCGGATCACCGACAGCGAATTCGGCATCGAGGGTGACACCGGTCTTTTGCGTAATGACAGTGCTGACCTCATCCTTCATATTGTTCCAGTTCGGATTAGGGTCTTCCGCGAAGAAGGATAGTGTCAGGGGACTTAGGTCCTCAGCCGCCGCCGTAGCCTCAGCTGTTGCCGTGGCATTGCCGCTGTTCGTAGCCTTGGCCCCGGTATTCTCAGCCGTATTCTTGTTGCCGTTATTATTGCCTCCGCCGCAGCCTGCCAGCACACTAAGCAGCAAGGTTAGCACCATCAGCGCCACAACCGGTTTCGCCGTCTTTCTTGTCATGAATAGAAACCCTCCCTTTGTCTGGTAGAAACATATTGTATTCACAGGCAGCAGCCTGAAGATACCGCTTAAGCCGATTAGCTTTTGACCGAACCCAGCGTCATGCCTTTGACGAAATAGCGCTGCAGGAACGGATAGACAATCAGAATGGGAACGGTGACGACAATGGTGATTGCCATTTTGACCGATTCCGGGGAGATCTGGGCCATGACCTCTGTCATATTGCGTCCGCGGAAATTATCCGCGTTGGTCGTGGTGCTCTGAATGACCTTCATCAGCTCGAATTGCAGCGTGGTCAGCGAGTCCTTCGAGCCGTTATACAGATAGGTGTCAATCCACGCATTCCACTGGCCGACGGCCAGGAACAGGGCGATGGTTGCCAGCGCAGGCTTGGTCAGCGGTAGAATAACTCGCCAGTAGATGGTGAAGTCATTGGCTCCGTCCAGCTTAGCGGATTCCTGAAGAGCGTAAGGCAGACCGTCGATGAAGGAGCGGATCACGAACACATTGAAGGCGCTCACCAGACCGGGCAGAACATACACGCCGAAGGTGCCCATCATATGCAGATCTTTAATCAGAATGTAAAAGGGGATCAGGCCTCCCGATACATACATCGTCAGCGCCAGGAAGGTAGAGACGAACTTGCGGGCCTGGAAGTCCACCCGGCTTAAGGTGAAGGCCAGCATGGAGGCACTGACCAGTCCGAGCAGAGTCCCGATAACCGTGCGCAGCACCGAGATTTTGAAGCCGGTAATCAGGCCGGAGAAGGCGAAGATCGTCTCATAATTCTTGAAGGTGAACACCCGGGGATAGATCGTAATCCCGCCCTTGATGCTGTCCGTCGAGTCATTGAAGGAGATCGCCAGTACATTCAGAAAAGGGTACAGCGTAGCAACGGTAACCACCGTAATCGCGAGATAGACAACCAAATCGAAGATGCGGTCCGACCAGGATGCCGCAGCCAGTTTTTTAATCATGAGCAGGGCCTCCTATATGATGCTTTCCTTGGTTATTTTTTTGAAGATGCCGTTGGCTGTAAAGAGCAGAATTACACTCACCACAGAATTGAAAATATTAATCGCCGTCCCGAAGGAGAACCGTCCCATCCCCAGCCCGTAATTCAGGGCATACAGGTCGAGAGTCTGCGAGTAATCACGCACCAGATTGTTGCCGAGCAGGAACTGCTTCTCGAACCCGATGCTGATCAGATGGCCGATGGACATGATTAGCAGGATCACGATGGTACCCCGGATGCCCGGAAAAGTAATATGACGCACCTGCTGGAGCCGGCTGGCTCCGTCCACCCTGGCTGCTTCGTACAGCTCCGGCCCGATGCCCGAGATGGCGGCCAGATAGATAATGGTGTTCCAGCCCGTCTCCTTCCAGACATCCGAGGCGGTAACAATGCCCCAGAACAGATTGCCCTTCGCCATGAACTGGATCGGCTCACTGATGATATGAAGACCCATCAGCAGGTCATTGACTGCGCCGTTGTCCGTGGAGAGCATCTTGGTAATGATCCCGGCGGCAACCACCCAGGACACAAAGTGTGGCAGATACGACACCGTCTGAACAAAGCGCTTCAGCACCTGCAGCCGTACCTCATTCAGCAGAATGGCGAAGATAATCGGAATGATAAAGCCTGCCAGCAGTCCCATAATACTCATGGCCAGCGTATTGCGCAGGGCGTTGAAGAATTGCTCATCCTGGAACAGCTCCCGGAAGTACTGGAGGCCGACCCATTTTTGCTCGAAAAAGGATTTGCCCGGCTTATACTTCTGGAAGGCCATCATCCACCCCCATAACGGAAGATAGCTGAAGACAAAGGCCCAGAGGACAAAAGGAACAGCCATCATATAGAGGTATTTCTGCTGCCGGAATTTCCCCCAGAAGCTTGCAGCAGATTTCTTCGGCTCCGGCTTCATCGTGGTGGTAATCGCTTTCATTTATGTCCCTCCTTCGATATAGCTTTATCATAATCTGCCGCCAGGACGGGAAACACCCGAAGATTTGAGTGTAAAAACAGGGGAAAATCAGTCTTTTTCGTAAGCGCTTTCTGAAAAAACATTCTCCGGCTCCTTTCTCCGGTAAGCGGAAGGGGAGATGCCTGCGATTTTTTTGAATTTCTCGCGGAAATAATCGACATCGCTGAAGCCGACACTGCTGGCAGCCTGATGGATTTTGCAGCCTTGATCCAGCAGCTCCTTGGCCTTCTCAATGCGGATCGTATCCAGATAAGTGTTGAAGGAGCAGCCCATGGTGTTCTTGAACAGCTTACCCAGATAGGCACTGCTATAGGTGAACACATCGGCCAGCGTCTCCAGCTTCAGATTCTCGTCATAGTGCCGGTGGATCAGATCGACCATCCGTTTCATCAGGACATCCATATCGTCGCGTATAATCCCGCCAGCGTATTCCTCCAGCAGACCTGAGATATAACGCTGGAGCTGGGGGAGGGAGGTATGCCTGTAGATCTGCTGAATCTGCTCCTCCATCAGGCTCTGCGCAGCGCTAAGCTCCTTATAATGAACGGAGAGCTTGCCGGACATAGTAGTAACGGCCCGGACATAGTAGGATTTCACCGCCATCTCGGATAATCCCGCAGCAGCCATAAGGTCCCCTGCTTCCTGGATCAGGTCAGAGATTACGCTGAGATTGCCGGTATCCATGGCGAAATAGAGCCGGTCCATCACAGGGGCGAGCCTGCTCTCCGTATCCTGGGGGTTCGCAGGCAGCCCCTGCTTCAGCTTGAGCGAATCCGGGCCGATCATCCCCGGCTCATCATAGAAGAAGTGATCCTTCATCCGCGCCAGCGCCGACTGATGGGAGAGCTGCAGCTCCGCCAGACTGTCCACCATATCCCCGGCGGTGATGATGCACTCCAGTCCTTCAGCGGCAGCGGCCTCACGGATCTGCCGGGCCATCCGTTTGCTTACCAGCTCCTTCTGATAAGAGGGCTGAAGCAGCACCCCGAGATAAGAATCAAGCGCGAATACGATGCCCCGGCTATTGTCCTCGAAGCTTGACGTCAGCCGGGACTTGACGCTGCTGGAAGGTCCGTTGTCCGCATGATCCTGGAGCAGCAGCCGGATCAGCACGATCTGGTAGGCATCCCAGAGCAGCCCTGCTTCCAGCGCCGACTCCATCAGCGCCGGGGCGGGATGCAGACTGCTCTCCATCAGCAGGGACTGAACCAGCATCTCCCGGCTCCAGACCTTAACAGCCTCATGATTCTTGCGGTGCGTCAGCCGCGCATTCAGTACGGTGGATAGGCCCGTAAGATACAGCTGCAATTCCTCTTCATCGACTGGCTTAAGCAGATAGTTATCGATATTGTAAGACAGTGCACGCTTGGCATAGCTGAAGTCGGCATAGCCGCTCAGGATGAGAATATGCAGCTCCTCATGATCCTCCCGCAGCTCGCCGATCAGCTCCAGCCCGTCCTTCCCGGGCATACGGATATCGACAATCATCAGGTCCGGAGAATACAGCATAGCCTTATGCCTGGCTTCAACCGCGTTGGCAGCTGTATCCACTACCCGGTAGCCCAGACTCTCCCAATCCAACAGAGTAACAAGCCCTTCGCGGATAGACAATTCATCATCAACAATTAACACACTATACATAGGAATCACTCCTTATAGGGATGGCGAAGCTGATCTGTGTGCCGTATCCGCTCTGGCTGGACAGAACCAGGCCGCATTCCGGGCCGTAGGTCAGCTTCAGCCGCAGATGGATGTTACGCATTCCGATACTGTGGGTCTCATAGTCATCGTTATTGTCCAGCATCTGCCGCAGCTCTGCGAGCCGGGCCGGCGGGATTCCGGTTCCGTTATCGGAGACCTGAACCTTAAGCAGGGCATCCTCCACCCGGATATCCACCCGGACCATTCCGCCGTCCATCCGGTCCTCCAGGCCGTGTATGACACAATTCTCCACCAGCGGCTGAATAATAAGCGGCGGAATTTTTAAGGTATTCGCTGCCGGATCAACATACAGCTCGTAGGCGAGCCGGTCATTGTAGCGGAATTTCTGGATGACCAGGTAACAGTTTACGGTCTCCAGCTCACTTTGCAGGGTAATTCTGCCCCCGCCGACCTCCAGATTCTTGCGCATCATCTTGCCCAGCAGCCGGACGACCTGTGCAATATCGGTCTGGCCGCGGGTGTGGGCCTTCATCCGGATCGACTCCAGGGCATTGAACAGGAAATGGGGGTTGATCTGGCTGGCCATCATTTTGAATTTGATCTCATTCTGCTTCAGCAGGATAGCATTCTTCTGCTGGTTGGACTCCTGCACCTCGCTCATCAGCTCGTTGACATTGCGGACCATGTGGTTGAACTGCCGGGCCAGCTGGCCGATCTCATCTTTGCCGTCGATCACGAGCCGGGCTTCCAGATTGCCGGAGGCAACCTTGGAGATATGCTTGCTGAGATGCAGCATGCGTCCGGTGAGCAGGCGGGAGAAGTAGTAGATTAGGATGATTGCAAGGAATAGGGAGGAGATAATGACGGAAGAAGCCAGGGAAATAATCCGGTTAGGCTCACTTACAATACTCTCTACGGAGAAAATAGAGATGATCCGCAGGCTGTTCAGGCTGCCCACAGGATGCCAATCGTCGATCAGCATTTTGAAGGACTGCCCGTCGATCGTGATATCCGCAGGCCCGTGCCCGGCAAGGGTGGACAGCGGCTTCAGGTTGATTTCGTGCAGCGACTTGCCGAGGGTACCTGCCCGGTTGGAGGCGACAATATGATCGTTCTCATCGACGATAAAGGTCTCGAAGGTCTCCTGCTTCAGGATGCTGCTGAGCTGATCCGAATTGACATTCACGACCAGCACACCGGTTGTGCGCTGCTTGAGGAAGTCCACCTTGCGGATCAGGCTGAGATAATACTGGCCGTTGCGGCTGTCGGGGATATAACTCCAGAACGCGAGTCCCTTCTGGGCGAGGGCGAGCTGGTACCAGGGCTCCCGGGTAACCGCGGCATCAGCCTGGAGGAATTCCCAGTTGTTAAGCACCGTTGGGTTGTCGATATACAGCCGGATGCTGGAGATTTCTTTGTACAGGCGGACGAAATCCCGGAAGTCGGGATAATCCCAATAGGCCTGCACCACATCATAGACTGATTCGTACCGGTGATTCGCAGCCTCCTCCAGCCGGCTGTCATTGGACAGGCGGTAGACGATATCCACCGGAACGTTCAGCATCTCACTGGTCCGTTTTTTCACACGGTCGACATTCGCCGTAATCTGCTTCAGCGCATTGTTCATCGCCATATTCCGCAGCTCACTGGTCAGGAACACTCCCACAATGAGCACCGGAATCAGGACGACGCTGCCGAAAGAGAGAAAGAGCTTGGTCCTGAGCTTCAGGTTGTTCATGAAGGTGATGATACGGGTATACACGAATGAAATCGCCTCCGTAAGCACAAATATAATAACGCTTACAATAGAGTATAGCGCGAAACCGTCAGCCAATATATGTCATGAAAATATTTTTTTGATAAACTTTATGGAAACGAATTCCGATAATAAAGGGATCTGAACATCAATATTGGATAATTATTGAATACTTAGATGGAATACTGGAACTCCATTCTGAAGAAGTACGCGGGACCATCTATTGTGTTCGGTTTATCGCATACATTTGGCCTATGCACCTGCGCACCGGCACAATGTGTGCTGTATTTGGCATACATTCGGATCGAGCGCCTGTGCGCTAGCAGATGTATGCTGTTTTCCACATACATACGGGCCACACCTGCGCACCAGAACCAAATGTATGCTGTTTTTGTCATACATTCGGCCCGAGCGCCTGTGCGCAAGCAAATGTATGCTGTTTTCCACATACATACGGGCCACAACTACGCACCAGCACCGAATGTATGCTGTTTTTGGCATACATTCGGCCCGAGCGCCTGTGTGCAAGCAAATGTATGCTGTTTTTGTCATACATATGGGCCACACACCTGCTCACCAGCGCAATGTATGCTGTTTTTGGCATACATTGGCCCGAATCCCTTCGCGGAAGCACATTGTATTCGGTTTTCCACATACATTTGGCCCGGTGACTTCTACTTGGATGGTAACGTAATCATAAATACAACCTTGGATCAATACCAGAAAAAGTATCTTTCAAGCGAGTTAATGAATTATCTTAGAACTCCGTATATTTGCAAGAAGTTGCAAGTCCATGATTCTATGAATTTGTGTACATAACATACAGGTAAGTATGGTGTACGACGGGAGGGTGAAGATGGCATCAACAAAGCTAGTATTTAACGAAGATGAAGTCAGGCGCCTGCAAACGAAGATCGGCCAAGTGAGTCAGGACACCAATCGGCTATATCTTCAATTGAAGGGCCAGTCCAGCGGCTGGGGCGGGATTCCGATGGGCGATCATATGATCAAGGCCCAGGTCCTGATCAATGAATTAACCGTAGAAGCGGAGAAATTAGAGGATATTATCCGGGTCGCCCTGAGAGGCGTCTCGGACTTGCAGGAAGAGAATAAGCGGCAGGCGGACAAGCTGGCGGGGCAGTTTAGTCTTTTGCTCGCAGCCTTCGGCAGCTTCGGGCTGCAATTAGCCACAGGACGGTTCTCCATCCCCGAATCCGTGCAGCGAAGTGCGACGAATCTCATCACTTCCATTGCCGCTCTTTCGGGAAAAGATGAGCTGAGCAGGGACCCCGTGGTGCAGCAGCTCAGGAATGTTATTCAAACCTCCGGCCTCTTGACCGTAGAAAGTATCGCTGCACAAAGTAAGCTGAACGATATCTTCGCGGCGCGGAATCAGATCGCCAAGGCCCAGATGGCCTTCAAAGTGTATCAGGCGTTCGGCAATCAAGCCCAGATGGAGGCTGTCCACGCGCAGGCCGAAGAAGCCCGGCAGAAGCTGGTTTCTCTAGGCGTAGCCAAGATCTACTATGAATCCGGCAAGGATCTAAGCGCCCACTACAGACAACCAGCGGTTACAGCCTGCGAGTATGATCCGTCCATTACGGCGGACAAGGTCCCCTTACTACATAACGAAGAATATCTGTTGCTGCTGCGGCTGGCGATGGAGAAGACTGCCGCCGGAGCGTATGCGCGGGGTCAGCTTGCAGCCAAGCGGCAGGAAATTCAGATCGCAGCGGCTCTTAAGCAGGTTCAGGAGCAGATCGAAGCGGAGCGGCGGTTGAACGGGCCGCCGCTTACGCTGCCGGACGGCACGCCAATTACCGCAGACAACAAGGAAAATGAGACCACCTGGGACTTTTATCAGGCGAAAGTCTATGTGCCGAATGAATATCTCACCCCCATGTACACCAGTTATCTGGGGTGGCTGGATAAGACGTACGGCCTCACGAAATGGGAGAGCAAGGTCCGTCAGTCGGGAGATGTAGTGCTGGCTTTTACCGAAGGCTTGGTGAAAGAGGTCGTCATGGGCGTGGCGGATACGGCAACCTTTGCCTTCAAGCTAGTGGTAGACCCGGTCAAAACCACCACAGAAATAAAGCAGCAAGCTCAATATCTCATGGAGCATCCGGAAGTACTGGTGGAAGCGGCAAAGATGGCGTATCATCAGTTTGACGAAGGTACACCCGAAGAGAAGGCGAAAATGCTGGGCTCGGTCGCGTCGATTCTGGTCCCCGGATTCCAGGTCACCAAAGCAGGCAAAGTGGGGAAAGTGTTGGGTGAGGTAGAAGACGCCGTCAGCCAAGCGGCGAAGGATGCCCTGCAAGGGATTAAGCAAAAGCTCCCGGATCTGGGACGGGCAGTGCAGACGCCGGAAGGGTTTATTTTCAAGATAGGAGAGATTCCCGATACTCCAGCCTTGCCGAAGACGCCGGTGCAGCAGCGGTATATGGATGGTTTGGAGGGGAAGAGTGATAGGGTTGAGGGGACGCCAAAAGCTGGACCAATAAAAGAAGTTGAAATTGTTGATCGCACTGGAAAACCGATTGGCGAATTTGACGAGATTGACTTGAAAAATGGTGTTTTCTATGAGGATAAAGCAGCGAAGGGGCTTGATGTCATCAATCCTAAAACTGGATTACCTGCTCAAACACCTCAGCAATTTACAGATAAACAAATACTGGATAAAACTAGAAAAAGAATAAATAATATTGCAGAAGCTACAGCTACACGAGCTACTAAGAATGGGACTCCAGATGTGCCTTTGTTAGATCAAATAAAAGACATCCGGAAATTCATCTTCAGATTAGATGGAGATACTCCTGAATTAAGGCAAGCTGTTAAGAATAGCTTGGAACAATTAAGAAAAGAATTTCCTGGTTACACTTTTGATGCATTGTTTGGAGGGAAAAAGTAATGTCAATTAGTGTTATGGTTTTAGATGCAAAAGATGAGTTTGAAGAGAAATTTCTTATTCCTGTTGCTGCTGAGTCTTTCTTCAATGAATGTTGGGAACCAGCAATCGAACAATTAGGATTAAAGTGGACTAAAGTATTTTCCGTTGGGATCGATTTAGTTGAAGAAGATTTTCCATTTGTTTTAGAAGAATTATCAAAAATAAAAGAATGGGCGAAGGAGAACTTACCTGACGAAAAGAAGATAAAAATTATTGAAAGAATCGAATTGATTGAGACTGAAGTGCCTATTGCTTTTAGCCATCGAGATGGAATAATAATTTTTATTGGGTAAACTTTAAAAGCTCTTTTCCACTTGAACGATGAGTAGGAATGAGCTTTTTTTGCATGTTCAAGGTCTCGTAACTGAAGAAGAACTGAATACTTTTCTTTAGATTTTGAACTATATGTCTGAGTATATATTGGCTGTACCTTCTTAAGTAATCATTCTCACTCAGTTTGTATAAGCAATATACCTAAACTCCTGCAACCCTGACTGAACTTTAAAGCCTTATGATGAGGGAAGTAATGAAATATAATGATGATATTAGGACAGTTGGAGGAGAAGAGGGCTGGAGATGGCCAGCACCAGGAGCTCGGCAGGGAAGTTGAAAAGTGGGTTTGCTGACTTCTATCAGGATACGGTTGATGACATCATTAAAGAGAACCGTCCGTATTTCTTTGCAGAGCACCTATTCCAAAATTGAGATATACCCCCTAATCCGTTGGTCACTTGCACAATGCATTTCGTCCGTTCATCAATATTCTTTTCCTCCTCCCAGACCTTATAATGAGAGCGTGTTCAACAAGTTGTTAGGGGGATATTTGAAATGGAAGGATTAATCATTGGTTGGTATGGAGCGCTCGCAGGACTGGCAATTGCCATTATTCTGATCCTTAGAAAATTGAATCCGGTCTACGCTCTGTTCCTGGGTGCCATTGTAGGAGCGCTGATCGGCGGAGCCAATCTCGAACAGACCGTAAGTGTTCTTGTAAGCGGTACACAAAGTGTAATGGGCACGGTGCTGCGGGTGCTGGCCGCCGGTGTGCTCGCTGGTGTGATGATGGAGTCGGGTGCGGCTGAAGCCATAGCCCAGGCTATTGTCCGAAAGTTCGGCGGAAGCAAGGCCATTCTGGCCCTCGCGCTGGCAACTATGGTCATTACGGCAATGGGCGTATTCATCCCGGTAGCGGTGCTGATTGTGGCTCCAATTGCTTTATCTGTAGGCAACAAAATGGAGATCTCGAAGCTGGCGCTGCTGCTGGCCTTGTCAGGCGGAGGGAAGGCAGGTAACATTATCTCACCGAATCCGAATACGATTGCTGCTGCGCGCGGCTTTGATCTTGATCTGAGCAATGTCATGCTGGCAGGCGTGATTCCGGCAATCTGCGGATTAATTGTAACCGTTATCTTAGCAACCCTGCTGAAGAAAAAAGGCGTCATGGTTACCACGGCAGAAGCTGCAAACGGTGCAGACAACGCGAATACGGACGCTTATCCGCCGCTCAGCAGAGCGATTGTGGCTCCACTCGTGGCCATCGTCCTGCTCATGATTAATCCGATTGGATCCATCTCCGGGATCGAAGCGTTGACCAAGCTTAAGGTGGATGCACTCTACATTCTGCCGCTGGCGGGGACTATCGGGATGCTGGCGATGGGACAAGGCAACAAGGTGTTGCAATATACATCCTCCGGCCTTAGCAAAATGACTGCAACAGTCCTGATTCTAATCGGGGCAGGCGGCATCGCCGGTCTGATCTCCGCTTCCGATCTGTCCGCCCAGGTGGTGCATCTGATTGAGCTGTCCGGGATTTCCGGGACGTTCCTTGCACCGATCTCAGGGATACTGATGGCTGCGGCTACCGCTTCAACATCCACAGGTGTTATTGTTGCTACCGGCTCCTTCGGGCAGGCCATTCTGAATATGGGCACGGCTCCGCTGGCTGCTGCTGTGATGGTTCATACCGGAGCTACGGTCATCGACTCGCTGCCGCAGGGCACTTACTTCCATGTAACAGCGGACAGTATGAAAATGTCGATCAAGCAGCGCATGGGACTCATCCCGTATGAGGCCATAGTTGGCGGTACAATGACGATTGTGGCTACGCTGGTTTACGGATTTTTACTCTAAGATCAATAATATAGATGAGGTGTGGACATGAGAGAGAGAACCTTTGTACTGGCGCCGGATTCCTTCAAGGAGAGCATGACTGCGAAGGAAGTATGTACAGCGATGGAGGCCGGGCTCCGCAAAATATACCCTGAAGCAACCTATATCCATGTTCCGATGGCGGACGGCGGGGAGGGGACCGTACAGTCCCTTGTCGACGCATCCGGCGGAGAGATTCATTATCTGGAAGTTGCAGGACCGCTGGGACAGCCGGTGACGGCACAATTCGGCATTCTCGGTGACGGCCAGACGGCGGCAATCGAGATGGCTTCGGCCAGCGGCATTCAGCGGGTGGACAAGGCAGAGCGGAATCCGCTGATCACCACTACCTATGGCACGGGCGAGCTGATTCTGGAATGTCTGAACCGTGGTATCCGCAAAATCATCATCGGCATCGGCGGCAGCGCCACCAATGACGGGGGTGCAGGAATGGCGGAGGCGCTCGGCGCCCGATTCCTGGATGAAGCGGGGGACTTACTTCCGCGCGGCGGCGGCAGCCTGGGACGGCTGGCGAATGTAGATGTTAGCGGGCTAGATGCGAGACTGCAGCAGGTTCAGCTCATCGTTGCCTGTGATGTGACTAATCCGCTCTGCGGGGAGCAGGGGGCTTCAGCCGTATTCGGTCCGCAAAAAGGGGCCACGCCCGATATGGTGCAGCAGCTTGACGCCAATCTGGCCCATTATGCGGCGGTGGTGAAGCAGCAGCTTCACAAGGATGTCCGCGACCTTCCCGGAGCTGGTGCAGCGGGGGGACTGGGCGCTGGTCTGATGATTTTCACGCAGGCCACGCTGCAGAAGGGAATCGAGATCGTGATTGAATACACAGGGCTTCAGCAGAAGCTGGAGCAGGCGGACTTCGTCTTCACCGGAGAAGGCGGGATTGACTTCCAGACCAAATTCGGCAAAACGCCGTACGGCGTAGCCCGCACCGCCAAAGCCGGCGGCAAAAAAGTCATCGCCCTGGCCGGTTATATCGGTGAGGGAATCGAGACGCTCTACGCCGAAGGGATCGACGCCGTCTTCGGCATCGTTCCCGGCGCTTCGAGCCTGGAGAAGCTGTTGGCTGACGGCCCCGCCAATGTCGAGCGGACCTGCGAGAATATCGCCAGGCTGCTGAAGCTAGCCGAATAGAAACTTGTGGCCCCGGGAATAAAATTTCCCCGGGGCCACTGTTTTGTGGTTGAGCGGCTGAAGGCTGCCTAATAGACCATCAGAATTAAACAAGTGATTTCATTCCATAAAAGCGGTAAGGTATGAAGTTGCGTCCGTAGTGAAAAACAGGGATAAGTGTATTCTGTGCAACTAAAAACAGTGTAACGGATGGATTTCCTTTTCTAATTGTATTTTGTGCAACTACATTTGCCCGGATGGGCGAAAATCCAGGTATAGGGGCATTTTAATTGCACGAACTACATCTAAACGGAGATTTGGAGGCACATCGGACGATTTAGTTGTACGAATTGCAGTTAGGCCTACCCCTCGCCCCTAATCGGGTGAGGTAACCCCTGAGCAAGCCATTAGTTAAAGTAATTCTCGCTAATCCGTACATTGGGGCATTTTAAATGGAAAAGTACAACTGCTTAGCCGGAAACCTGCGTTTGGCGGGAGTTGGGCTGAACTAAATGCCTTTTTTCCAATTAAACTCCCCAGCTTGTCATTTAGCCGGAAATTAGATGTACTTAATCCACCTATGATCGTGCTGAAATTTCAACTATATGAGATGTGGCCGGAAGTCCAAATGTTCACCGCAGCGACGACCAGGCTTTGGGTTCTAATCGCAAGTGCTTCTTTTATAGTATCTACTTATACAGCGCCAGCAGCTCATGCGTAAGCTCGAAGAGCTGCAGCAGATTCCTCGGGTCCTTGCCGGTGATGCTCTCGATCCGCTTTAGGCGGTATTGCAGCGTATTGCGGTGGATGTTCAGCTGCTCAGCCGTCTGCGAGACGCTGCAATTGTGATTGATGAAGCTGCGGAGCGTCTCCAGCAGATCGGCGGTATCCTCCAGCTTGATCACCGTTCCGGGCTTGTCTGACAGCTTTGCCTGACTGAGCTTCACCAGAAATTCCGCATCCTCGTAGCGGATCGATTGCACAGCAGGGCGGAGTGCCAGAAGAACACCCAGGGCAGCTTTGGCCTGACGGTAGCCCTCCGCGATACTGGCCTCCAGCCGGCCCGAAGACAGCAGGAGTTGCGGCTGATTATGCATCAGCTCCGCAATTAATCGGCTGCAGTCCGGCCGGTTCTGGACTAGGATTACCCATGTATCCCCGTCGAGCTGGAAGGACGGGTGAAGGAACAGAAGCTTCGCCTCATCCAGCTCCGGCTGCACATGCTTGAGATACAGCACGGTGGTCTTCAGCAGAAGATCTATCTGATAGGCTGCGGCTTCTTTCCGCAGCTTCTGGGAATATGCTCCCTGATGGTCAAGGAGCATCTCCAGCAGAGCCTTCTTGCGACTGGCTTCGCTGGCCAGATGCTCCAGCGTATTTCTTTGTTCAATGAGCAGCGATACCGTGGTTCTTACGATATTGCAGAAGGGCCGGACCTCTTCCGGGCTGCCGGAGATCCCGATTACACCTACGCGGGTGTTGCCGATGACAATCGGTTCGTTGGTGCCCTTTTTCTCATATCGCCCGTCCTCCATGACTTCGACCCTCTGCCCGGTGGACAGCGCCTCGACAGCCCCCTGATGAACGGTGCCGACCCTTGCCTTATGTCCGCTGCCGATGATGATCCCCTCATGATTCATGATGTTGATGTTATAAGGGATGTCCATCATCATCTTGTCTACAATCTCCTGCGCCTGCTTCTCCGATAGCTGAAACAACCGGAACGCCCTCCTCGTCTTGAGCGGGTAACCGCCAATATTGCCTCTACTTCACTCATTGTGCATCTGAACAAAATTATAGACCAACCTTCACCGCGAAGAAAGGAGGAACCTCACTAAGAGCCTTGCAAGAAGCCTCACTAGGCACCTTACAAGGAACCGTGCAAGAAGCCGTACTAGGAACAGTACATAGCACCGCCCAGCACCAAAAAAAGCCAGCCCCAATACGGGCTGACCTTAATAGAAGGGGTAATTGTGAAAAATAAGAATGGATGAGTCCGCGCTATAAATATCGCTTACCCTTGGGCAATACCCGCCCGGCTGAAAATCAACTTCAGCTTCTCTTCATGCTCCGCACTCCATATCCCAGGCGAAGCCAGACTGAAGGTGGATACCGGTACGCCGGACAAGCGGACGGCTTCCTTGATCGAAGCGATGAACGGGTCATCGATGGCATACAGCGCCGGAATCTCAATCAGCCGCTGCTGGAAGGACAGCACTCCGGCTAAGTCCCCCTGCTTGAAGCTGTCATACACGCCGAGCATCAGCTCTGGAGCGAAGTTCGCACTGGCAGCAATCGCCCCGTCTCCTCCGGCAGCCAGCGTGGGCAGCAAATATTCGTCGAAGCCGCAAAAGACAGAGAAGTCCGGACTAACCGCCTTAACCTGCATGATCATCTGGCGGATGTGGCTAAGCTGGTCCACGGTATCCTTGATGCCGAGTACATTCGGATAATGTGCGGCCAGGCGGGCAACGAACGCCGGAGTCAGATCCTGGCCGGTCATGGCCGGGAAGTTGTACAGCATGAGCGGCACATCGACCGCTTCCAGCACAGCGGCATAATGGGCGAACAGGGCGTCCCCGCTCAGCTTGTAGTAATACGGATTCATAATGACGATGCCGGTAGCTCCATGCTCAGCGGCATGCCGGGAGAGCCGGAGGGTCTCAGCAACGGTATTGCTGCCGGTGCCGATCCAGGCCGGAAGACGGCCATTCGTATACTCCAGGCATAGCTCTGCGATCTCCTCACGCTGCTCTGCGGTGAACAGGGTGAATTCTCCGGCCGTTCCAAGGAAAAACAGACCGTGAACCCCTTTGGCGATCAGGCTGTCGATCAGCAGCTTCATTCCGTCACGGTCGAATTTTCCGGCGGAATCCAGAATGGTCGGGACGGGAGGAATGACACCTGCATTCGGGTGGCTAAGTTTCATTTTATTTTTGCCTCCTGGTTTGGTATTATAAACATATGATTATTATAGTGAACTTGGAAGGCTTAATCAATGGATTTATGAGAGGGGAATGAAGGTGTGGACCAGAAGTACTGGGTTCCGGCATTGGAACGGGCTGATCTGATTCTTAAGGCCATCTCAAGACAGACCGGAGCGCTCAAAATGACAGATCTCTGCGAGGAGACCGGCATTAACAAAAGCTCGATGTTCTCGCTGCTGCGCACAATGGAGACTCTGGGGTGGGTGGTGAAGGATGCGGGCGAGAGGTATGTGCTTGGCGCCGGGATCTCCTATTATAATACCGTCTATAATGATTCGCTTAAGCAGAATATGAATCTGGTAGAGCGGTTTCTGGCAGAGTCGGTGCAGAGTGTCGGGGCGGTGGGGGAGACCTTTCAGCTGTCGGTGCTGGACCGCGATGAGATTATTTATCTGGCCAAGCAGGAGGGGCAATCCCTGGTAAGGCTGGAGTCCAGCCCCGGGATGCGGTTTCCGGCACATGCGACGGCGATGGGCAAGATGATGCTGGCGCTGCTGCCGGAGGGAGAACTGGAACGGCGATATTCCGGCAAAAGCTTATCCGCAGTCACCTCACATACGCTGACGGATTGGGCTGAATTCACAGCGGCCTTGGCCGATATTCGCAGAACTGGCTATGCCATGGACCGCGAAGAGATTATCCAAGGCATCAGCTGCGCCGCTGCACCGGTACTGGATGCCTCAGGCAAGGCTGTTGCCGCTGTCAGTACTTCGATGCTTCAGCATGCCTTCACCGCGAAGCAGGAAGCTGCGGTCCGGGAGGTAACCCTGCTTGCGGCGAAGCTCTCGTTGTCATAGACATCCGGGCACATTCATTCTGAGGGAGAGAAGGGATTCATATGAAATTGACCGTACAAGAGATTATGAAGGAAGACATCATCGAAGCTGTTCCGGTACATACCGCTGCGGAAGGTCCGGCAGGCCAGCTGCCGATCACCGGGGAGGTGCTGCGGAATGCGCCGAGCGGAGAGATTTTTGGCATGACACAGAATGCCGGGATGGGCTGGAATCCTTTGCTGCTGAACCGGCCCCAGTACCTGATTCTCGGAACGATGGGCGGCATCCGGCGTGAGGACGGCACTCCGCTGGCGCTCGGATACCATACCGGACACTGGGAGATCGGCGTGATGATGGAAGAGATTGCGGAGGAGCTTACCGCGAATGAGGGGATTCCGTTCGCCGGTTATGTCAGCGATCCCTGTGACGGCCGTTCCCAGGGAACCACAGGCATGTTCGATTCCCTGCCTTACCGCAATGATGCGGCCATCGTGCTGCGGCGGCTGATTCGTTCACTCCCTACCCGCAAGGGTGTGCTTGGCGTAGCTACCTGCGACAAAGGCCTGCCCGCCATGCTGCTGGCTCTTGCCGGTATGCATAAGCTGCCCGGAGTTATCGTCCCCGGCGGCGTAACCCTTCCGCCGGTGGAGGGGGAAGACGCAGGTAAGGTACAGAGCATCGGGGCACGGTACAGCAACGGAGAGTTGTCCCTCGAAGAAGCGGCGGATCTCGGCTGCCGGGCCTGCGCGACGCCGGGCGGCGGCTGTCAATTCCTCGGCACCGCCGCAACCGCACAGGTGATCGCAGAGGCGCTGGGCATGGCGCTGCCGCACTCGGCCCTGTCCCCATCGGGGCAGCCGATCTGGAAGAACATCGGCCGCCAGTCGGCCCGGGCCCTTCAGCATCTGGATCAGAACGGAATCGTCATGAGCGACATTCTGACAGATCAGTCGATCCAGAATGCGATGGTGCTGCACGCTGCCTTCGGCGGCTCCACGAATCTGCTGCTGCATCTGCCGGCCATCGCTCATGCCGCCGGGCTGAAGGTTCCGACCGTCGAGGACTGGAACCGGGTGAACCGGATGGTTCCGCGCCTCGTCAGCGTACTGCCGAATGGTCCGGTACCGCATCCGACCATCCGGGTGTTCCTGGCAGGGGGCGTTCCTGAGGTGATGCTCCATCTGCGCAAGCTGGGACTGATTGACGAGTCCGTGCTGACGGTGACCGGGCGGACACTGGGCGAGAATCTGGATTGGTGGGAGAGCTCAGAGCGCCGGACGGAGCTGCGCCAGCGGCTGCTGAAAGCGGACGGCGTAGACCCGGATTCTGTAATCATGAGCCCGGAAGAGGCCAAGCGCCAGGGCATGGCGTCCACCATGACGTTCCCGGTCGGGAATCTCTGCCCGGAAGGCGCAGTCATCAAATCGGCCGCGATCGATCCTGCCGTTCTGGACAGCGAGGGTGTCTATCGCCATACCGGACGAGTGAAGGTGTTCACCACAGAGAGAGCCGCCATCCGCAGTATCAAGCTGGGTATGGTTCATGCCGGGGATATTCTGGCCGTTATCGGCCGCGGACCGAGTGGAACGGGGATGGAGGAGACTTATCAGCTCACCTCGGCGCTCAAGCATCTGCCTTACGGCAAATATGTCACGCTGATCACGGATGCCCGCTTTTCCGGCGTATCCACCGGCGCCTGCATCGGCCACATGGGCCCTGAAGCGCTGGCTGGCGGCCCGCTCGGCAAGCTGCGCGATAATGACTGGGTGGAAGTGCGGATTGATACGGTGACTCTTGAAGGAAGCGTGAATCTGGTCGGTGAGGGAGATGAGCCGCTGACCAAGGAAGCGGGGACGCTGATTCTGGCTTCGCGGACGCCGCATCCGGGCCTGGCGGTAGACCCGGGTCTGCCGGAGGACACCCGGCTGTGGGCTGCTTTGCAGGCGGCCAGCGGCGGAACCTGGAAGGGCTGCATTTACGACACTGACAAAATCATTGCCTTACTGGAAGCAGGACGGCAAGCATTGGAGGAGAAACTATGAGCCGAAATCTGATTCATAATCCGATTCTGCGCGGATTTCATCCGGACCCGTCGATCTGCCGGGCTGGAGATGACTACTACATTGCTACTTCAACCTTTGAATGGTTCCCCGGCGTGCGGATTCATCATTCGCGCGATCTGGTGAACTGGCGGCCGCTTACGTATGCGCTGACCCGCAGCTCGCAGCTCAATATGGAAGGGGACCCCGATTCCGGCGGAATATGGGCGCCCTGCCTCACGTACGATAATGGACTCTTTTATCTAATCTATACCGATGTCAAAAGCCGCCAGGGTGCCTTCAAGGATACACCTAACTATCTGGTGACTGCGGAGAATATCGAAGGCCCCTGGTCAGAGCCTGTGTACCTGAACAGCAGCGGCTTCGACCCTTCGCTGTTCCATGATGAAGACGGGCGCAAATGGCTGGTCAATATGCTGTGGGATCACCGCACTGGCCGCAACAGCTTCGCCGGTATTGTGCTCCAGGAATATTCGGTGGAAGAGCAGCGCCTGGTCGGACCGGTTACTCCGATCTATAAGGGAACGGAGCTGGCCCTAACCGAAGGCCCGCATCTGTACCGCAAGGACGGCTGGTATTATCTGATTACCGCAGAGGGCGGTACGCAGTATAACCATGCGGTGACTGTAGCCCGCGCTAAGCAGATTGAAGGTCCTTACGAGACCGCTCCGGTTAATCCGCTGCTGACCTCTGCCGGCCACCCCGAGCTTGCGCTGCAAAAAGCAGGCCATGCCAGCCTGGTCGAGACGCAGACCGGCGAATGGTACATGGTCCATCTGTGCGGCCGTCCTGTGAAGGACAACTACTGCAACCTCGGCCGGGAGACGGCGATTCAGCAGGTTGAATTTACAGCAGACGGCTGGCTGGCCTTGTCCGGGGGCGGCAATACCCCGGCGCTGACGGTGGAGGGCCCGGATCTTCCGGCGCATCCTTTTGCGCCAGCGGCTCCGCGTGACGACTTCGAGGCTCCGCAGCTGGATGTCCGCTGGAGCACCCTGCGGGTGCCTGCGGATGAATCCTGGCTCTCGCTTCAGGAGCGTCCCGGCTATCTGCGCCTGAAGGGCAGGGAGTCGATGAGCTCCATGCACCGCCAGAGCTTGGTCGCCATGCGTCAGCAGGCCTTCCGCTGCAGCGCCGAGACCTCGGTCGACTTTGAGCCGGAGCATTTCCAGCAGATGGCCGGCCTGATCGTCTATTACGACACGAAGGATTACCTCTATCTGCGGATCACGCACGATGAAGTCCTTGGTCGAACCCTGGGACTCATCCGCTCCAAGGACGGGGTCTATGAAGACACCCTGACACCTGAGATTCTGTTGCCTGCCGGAGTAAGCGTGTCGCTTAAGGTCATCATCGACGGCGAGTTCGCCCAGTTCTATTACAAGGTTAGCGAATCCACTTGGGAGCAGATCGGCCCGGCCCTGGAAATCTATCATCTGTCCGATGACTTCCCGGCCTATATCCGTTTTACCGGAACTTTCATCGGTATATGCGCCCAGGACCTCAGCGGCACGCTGCATCCGGCGGATTTTGATTACTTCGAGTATCTGGAGCAGGAGTAGGGCGGCCTATAGCTGTAGCTTCGAAAATAATGCTCCCATGAGGCTAAGGCTGAAGGGGAAACTAGCATAACTGAAAAGGAAAAACCCCTTTTAATTCGCCAAAAGTGAGCGTGAGGAGGAAATGAGAGGGATAAATCGCTTTGATTACTCAGATGCGCGCCAATTGAGCGAATGAAGAGCACAAGTGCCCCTGAATCCCTGGAAAGTTGGCTAATCTAGCAAATGAAGAGCACAAGTGCCCCTGAATCCCGGAAAAGTTGGCTAATCTAGCAAATGAGGAGCACAAGTGCCAATGTCATTAAGTTAAGATATAGAGCCAAAACAAGAAAAAGGCAGGTTATCGAAAAGATAGCCTGCTCTTTTTTTGCACAAAAAAAATCTTGACAATCCGTAGAAAACGTGTGGCGAAGCCCCTTGAAAAAACGAGGAGGTTACGCCAATGAATGCTTATGCAAATTCGCTGAAAGACAGACTGACTTCTCTTATCCGAGAGATGGCGGCTGCCCCCGCGCCTTACGTCAGAAACCCGGGAAAGGATTTTACCCGAACGAAAAAACTACCCTTTGAAACGGTTATGCAAACCCTGATCTTTATGGGCGGCAATAGCCTCTATAAGGAACTGTTGGAATCGCAGGGCTATGACGTTAACACCGCAACTTCTTCTGCTTTTGTTCAGCAAAGAAATAAAATTTTGCCGTCTGCGGTCGAATCTTTGTTTCACACCTTTACCGCGTCCCATACGGAATTCAAGGATTATCGAGGCTATCGATTATTGGCCATTGACGGTTCCGATCTGCATATTGCAACAGATCCTGCGGACCCGTTGACCTATTCTCAAAGTCAGCCCCACTCGAAAGGCTTTAACCTTCTGCACTTGAACGCTGCTTATGACCTCTGTAACCGGCTTTATGTGGATGCCATTGTTCAACCTCGAAAGTTCCGCAACGAAGGAAGGGCACTGGCCACAATGGTGGATCGCTCCCCCATTCAGGGTAACGTCCTTGTGACGGGGGATCGAGGATTTGAAAGCTATAATACGTTCGCACATCTGGAACGGAAAGGATGGAATTACGTCATACGCGTCAAGGATTTGCATTCGAATGGTATTCTTTCGGGTTTGCACTTGACCTTGGACGGAGCGTTTGATCAGGAGATTCACCTGACGCTGACTAAAAAACAAACAAAAGAGTTCAGGAATCGCCCCGAAATCTATAAAGTTCTTCCGGCTACCTCTAGCTTTGATTTTCTGGACATGCAAGAGAACTTGTTTTACCCCATTTCCTTTCGGGTGGTTCGTTTCCTCCTGCCCAGTGGCGATTATGAAACCGTCATTACCAATCTGTCTACTGCTGAATTCTCACCGGATGAACTCCGGGATCTGTATCATCTGCGATGGGGCATTGAGACCTCTTTCCGGGCTTTGAAATACACCATTGGTTTGACCCATTTTCACGCAAAAAAGCAAGAGTCCATTACCCAAGAGATATTCGCAAGAATGATCCTCTACAACTTCGCTGAAATGATTACCTCGCACGTAGTCATTTCCCAAAAGGATAAACGGCACCTCTACCAAGTCAACTTCACGGTAGCCGTTCACGTCTGTAGACATTTCCTGCGCTCCAAGGGCGATGGACCCCCGCCTGATGTGGAAGCTTTGATTCGCAAAAATATTTTGCCGATTCGTCTCACCCGTCCTGGGCAAAGGAATACACGCAGAATACGTAGCAAATCCGCCATTAGCTTCGTCTACAGAGTAGCATAATTCGGTTCGCATGAACATTTTTTTAAGTGGATCTTCCATCCGCTTTGTTTGCTATGCGCTTTTTTCCTTCCTTACACCAAAAACAAACGGCATAGGACGTTTCCCCATACCGTTTTGGATTCTCTTTATTAATTCCAAACTTATCTTTGAACTTATCTTAATGACATTGGCACAAGTGCCCCTGAATCCCTGAAAAGTTGGCTAAACAAGTAAATGAGGAGCACAAGTGCCCCTGAATCCTCCGGAAGCGGGCAAAGTGAGTAAATGAAGAGCAGAGTGCCTCCGCTTCCACCGCCAGCGCGGGCCAACTTCCGCAGTCTAGTGTGATTTGGTGCAGCAGAAACGCAACACTCAGCTAAGCAGACCGGTTTATACATTATCACCCTGCCACCGACATCCTTACAACGCTCACCATACAAGAAAGGCTAGGCCCTCCTTTTTCAAGGAGAGCCTAGCCTTTCTACTTATGTTCGCGCACACCCGCCCACACTCAGGCTGTATACTTCTCCAGCGTAGCTCTTACCGCGCCCGGACCAGCCAGCATCTCGGTGAACATGCCCTCGATCGTCCCGCCGAGTCCGGCGGCGTACAGGTCCACGCCGAAGATGGCCTGGTCCTCCAGCACCGCGCGCACGCCAGCGGCCTTCGCAGCATCCGCGCCCAGCGTAATTCCTGCAAGCCGCGCTTGCAGCGATTCCAGCAGCGGATCGGAACTGAGTGTGAACGCAGCGCCTTCATCGTTCACGCCGAGCAGATAGCGGCACCAGGCGGCAATCGCTAGCGGTATAGCGGTCAACTCCCTAGGGTCGAGATCCCCGCGCAGGATATACGACTTGATCGTCTCGCCGAAGCGAATGCCGACCTTCTGTGAAGTATCCGTAGCAATCCGCTGCGGAGTGTCAGGGATGAACGGGTTGGCGAACCGTTCCTGCAGCACCTCGTCCAGGAATTGCTTCGGACTCAGGATGCCGGGATCAACCACAACCGGCAGGCCTTCCTTGTAGCCGATGGTCTCCACGAGCTTGCGAAGCGTGGCGTCCTTCATCTCATCGGCAATGAGCGTATAGCCGAGCAGACAGCCGGTTACCGCCAGCGCCGTATGCAGCGGGTTGAGGCAGGTGGTTACCTTCATCGTCTCCACGTTGTTAACCGTGTCGCGGTCCGTGAAGATAATACCGGCTTCTTCAAGCGCCGGACGTCCGTTCGTGAACTTATCCTCAATGACCAGATACTCGCTGATCTCCGCGTTAACGAAGGGAGCAGTGTACGTGTTCTTGGAGGTGACGATCACATCCATGCCGCCGATTCCCTGTTCCAGCAATGCTGCCTGGACGGATTCGGACGGGCGCGGGGTGATTTTGTCGATCATGGACAGCGGGAAGGTGATCTTCTGCTCATCCTCCAGGTAAGCCACGAACCCTTCCTCTACAAGACCTTTGGCGGCCCATTCCTTGGCGATAGTAACCATGCCGTTCTTCAGCTTGTCGCCGTTATGCGAGCAATTGTCCATGCTGACGAAGGTCATCGGGTACTGGCCCTTCAGGTAACGCTTGTAGGCGAAGGAAGCCACGATGCTCATGGCATGAACCGGATGCTCCGGCCCGCCGGCGATGTCCTTCTGCACAATGCCAAGGTACTGCCCATCAGGACCGGTCAGGGAATATCCCTTCTCTGTAATCGTGAAGCTCGCCATCTGCAGACTGGGATTCTCGAAAATCTCAGTCAGGCGGCTGTAGTCCGCTTCCCTCGTCTTATCTGCGGTGATGCCTTCGACAATGCTGCTGACGATCCGCTTCTGGAAGTCGCCGGCTGCATTCATCAGCACCAGCAGGGTCAGATTATCGTAAGGCTTATAGACCTTGTCAATCATCTCGAAGTCGAAGGTCTCGGCGGCGATGATGCCGGTATCGGCCTTGCCGCTGTCCAGCAGCTTCTGGTGCGCATTCGCCACGAAGCCTCTGAAAATATTCCCCGCCCCGAAGTGAACCCACTCCGGCTTCTCTAACGTATTCTGCGCTACCGCTGCGAAATCGAACTGCGGCAGCTCTACCCCTGCGGCTTCCCAGGCTTCCCGGTCCGCGATGCTGCTTCTGCTCAGACTCAGCATTACTTGGCCCCCTTGACATTCTCCAGGCTGTCCCATACGCCGAGCAGATACATGATGCCCATCGCTCTGTCGTAGAGGCCATACCCCGGACGGCAGTTCTTTTCCTCGCCCCAGAGATGTCTGCCATGGTCGGGACGCACATAACCGGTGAAGCCGCTCTCATGATACGCCTTAACAACCTCCGCAACATCTACGCTGCCATCACGGCCCCGGTGGGATACCTCAATGAAGTCGCCGTTCTCGAACACCTTCACATTACGGATATGGGCAAAATAAATCCGGTCGTGGAACTCGCGGATCATCGCTGGAAGATCATTCTCCGGGTTGGTGCCGAGAGAGCCGGTGCAGAAGGTCAGGCCGTTATACGGGCTGTCCACCATGTCCAGGAAGCGGCGGATCGTATCGCGGCTGCGGATAATGCGCGGCAGTCCGAAGATCGGCCAGGCCGGATCATCCGGGTGAATCGCCATGCGGATATCCACTTCTTCACACACCGGAATGATGCGCTCCAGGAAATATTTCAGGTTGTTGAACAGCTTATCTTCGGTAACGTCAGCATAGGCCGCGAACAGCTCATCCAGCTTGGCCAGCCGCTCCGGCTCCCAGCCAGGCATCGTGAATTGTCCGGCACCCTTCAGGATGCGGTCTACCATCTCGCGCGGATTATCAGTAATGGCAGCCTTTTCATAAAAGAGGGCGTTCGAGCCGTCCGGCAGCTCCTTGTACAGCTCGGTACGGGTCCAGTCGAACACCGGCATGAAGTTGTAGCAGATGACCTTGACGCCAACCTTGGCGAGCTTGCGGATCGTATCGATATAGATGTCAATGTATTTGTCGCGGGACGGCAGTCCGATTTTGATATCATCATGAACGTTGACGCTTTCAACAACTGCTGTGCTGAGGCCCTTGGCTGTAATCTGATCGGCAACCTTCTGGATGTCTTCCATCTCCCAGACCTCACCGGCCACCTTGTGGTGCAGTGACCAGACGATGCCCATAACGCCCGGGATTTGACGGATGTGGTCAAGAGTGATGTTGTCATTGCCCTCGCCGTACCATCTCCAAGTCATATTCATTGTCATTTTCCTCCTTAAGTAAGATAAGCATAAATACAAATGATAACCATTCGAAGCCTTGTGACAATTGACCTTACAGAACCAGCGTTACATGTGACATGATCTTGTATACAAGATAGGATTCGTAATGATCATAGAATATGCGTTCATCTTTGTCAATGAAATTCATATCCCTTTTCTATATAATGGGGGGAAGAACAATCCCGAACAGAAAGTTGGTCTATCCCATGACTTCCAAAAAAGAAATAATGGCCTACCTCAAGCAGGAGATTCTCTCCCTTGAGCTGAAGCCGGGGGCGATGATCAGTGAGACGGCTCTGTCCGAGCGCTTCCAGCTGTCGCGGACGCCGATCCGTGATGTGCTGAAGCAGCTGTCCCTGGAGCAATACGTCGATATTTATCCCAAAAAAGGCAATCTCGTATCCTTCATAGACCTGGAGTCCGTGGAACAGATTATCTACCTGCGCAATGTGCTGGAGAAGGAGATTATGAAATCGCTGGCCGGGAATATCCCGCTTAAAGGGCTGCATGAGCTGAGGGACAACCTTGCGCAGCAGCAGAAGTGTATTGAGCAGGCGGAGGGAGCAGAGGTGTTCCTGCAGCTTGATGACCAGTTCCACCGCACCATGTTCGGCCTGGCCGGGCGCGAATTCCTGTGGGGTGTGCTCCAGCAGTTCAATGTGCACTATATCCGCTACCGGAAGCTGCACATGCTGAAGGATGAGAAGCTGGCCGCCATCCGGCAGGAGCACCAGCAGCTGCTGGATTATATCGTGCAGGGGGACACCGCCGGGATCGACGAGCTGCTGCACCACCATCTGCGGGCGGATATCGACTCCAAGAACCTCCAGGAGCATTTCGCCACGTATATCAAAAAATAGGGCTGGCCTTCAGCAAGCCCCGCCCGCAATAGCGCAAAAAGCCCGCCCTCATCAACGATGAAGGCAGGCTTTTACTAAAAATATAAGAACTTATATGTTGCACACGATAACTTATCCTTCTATTTCTCGCTGAAACGGTACCGTCCTTTAAAAGGACGGCGAAGCCGCTTCTACTTGATATACAGCTGTACAGGCTCCGCGCTCTGCCTAGCTCCTGCCCTCGCGGTATTCCCGCGGCGACTGGCCGCTCCAGCGCTTGAACTGTCTGCTGAAATGGGCGATATCGCGGTAGCCGAGCAAGCCGGAGATCTGGCTGACGCTCAGGCTGTGGTCATCCAGCAGCACCTTGGCTTCATGCAGCATCTGCTCCGACAGGTAGACGCGGGGGGAGAGGCCGAATACCTGGCGGAAGACCCGGTAGCAGTGCGAGGGGCTGATCCCCAGCTCAGCGGCGATGTCGTCAACGCCATAATGGCTGTCATAGGGCACCTCGTGCTTGAACTGCTGATAGACCAGCCCCTGGAGACGGCTGCGGATCTGGTGGGCCAGCTCGATCCGCTCATAAGTGCCCGGGGAGGAATTGTCAGCCTCCAGGGAGAAGACCTCCCAGAGCTGGGCGAACAGCTCGAAGACGGCAGACTGCAGCCTCATGCGCTGGGAGATCGTGATGCTGCCGGAGCCGGAGGTGGAAATCTCCACCAGCCTGCTGAGGAGCGGTCCTAATCTGTGGGCAACATTGCTCTCTGAGGTGAATAATACATGATTCAACCGGCTGAGAAGTGAAATGAACAGCTTGTCATCAATATCGAAATGGATGCAGAAATAGGTGAAGGCCCCGCCGTTTCCGCTGCGGCTGGAGTGGATGTCGCCCGGCCTCAAGAGGACCAGATCCCCGGCGTGCTGAAGGTAGCTGTGGTTGTTGACGGTGAGCAGCTGCTCTCCTTCAAGCACATAATTGAATTCATATTGGGGATGGGCGTGCTGCGGATAATCCCATTCCCCGCTCACCTTGCGCAGATGCATGCCGAACAGGTTGAGCGTGGTTTTCACATCCGGGATGATAGTTTCACTAAGGCTTTGCCCCGGGACCGGCGGTTCAAAAGCTGCAACCAATAGGATCGCCCCCTGATACTTTGCGTTTTCATGATAGGGATGTTCAGGCTGTGTGCCTGTTTTATCCGAAATATAAGAGTTTATATGTTGCACACGATAACTTATCCTTCTATTTCTCGCTGAAACAGTACCGTCCTTTAAAAGGACGGCAAAGCCGTTTCCACTTGTTATTAGTATACAGGATTCTGCTTGATTTGGGTAAATATTAGCGTGATTTGACAATGTTCCGGGGCTGCGGCTGCGTGGTAGGATGAACCTGAATGAAATCTAGTATACAAGATGTATGCAGAGGAGATATGGACATGAGACAACAATCCGGGAATGAGTATGCTGCACAATATGACAGCGGATACAATGCGTGGTTAAGCTATCCTAAGCTTCAACAAGGCCCCCTATATAAGCAATATGCGAAATGGTGCGGAGCAGTATCCGTTACAGAAGCCGGGGAGACCATCCAGGCTGCACTTCAGGAATGGACAAGAGGCATTGCCTCGCTATTGGACCTTGAGGCTGTCTCCAAGCCGCAGCCGGAAGATTTCAGTGTGGCCTTCGGCACCTTCACGGGTGATCATCCGCTGATCCAGGGCTTGTTCGAGGACAAGACCGTCCAAGCTGTAGGAGCAGAAGGGTTCGCCATCCGAACCAGCCAGTCCCTTAAATGCATCGCTGTAGGGGCTTCCTCCCAGGCAGGTGTGTTATACGGCGTCTTCCATCTTTTGCGCCTGATTGCCAGCGGCAAGGACATTGAGAATCTGGATGAAATAGTGAATCCTGTGAATTCGCTGCGGATGATCAATCACTGGGATAATTTCGACGGCAGTGTGGAGCGCGGCTATTCCGGCAGATCCTTCCTGTATGAGAATAACCAGTTCACGAAGGATATGGACAGAATTACAGACTATGCGCGGCTGATGTCCACCGCCGGCATTAACGCAATAGCGATCAACAACGTGAACGTTCATGCGCTGGAGACGCTGTTTATCTCCACCTATTTGCCTGATGTGGCAAGAATCGCCGATATCTTCCGCATCTATGGCATCCGGCTGTTCCTGTGCGTGAACTTTGCCGGACCTATGCATGAAGGGGAAGTGGGTACGGCAGATCCGCTGGATGCAGGGGTGCGGGAATGGTGGAAGTCGAGAGCAGCCGACATCTATGCTGCTATTCCCGATTTCGGCGGCTTCGTGGTCAAGGCCGATTCGGAGAACCGTCCCGGCCCGTTCACTTACGGACGGAACCATGCAGACGGAGCCAATATGCTCGCGGAAGCTCTGGAGCCTTACGGCGGCATCGTGATCTGGCGCTGCTTTGTATACAACTGCAAGCAGGACTGGCGTGACCGCAAGACGGATCGGGCCAGAGCGGCTTATGACCATTTCAAGCCGCTGGACGGCCAGTTCCATGATAACGTCATTCTGCAGATTAAGAACGGCCCGATGGACTTCCAGGTCAGAGAGCCGGTATCTCCGCTCTTCGGCGCCCTGGAACGGACGAACCATGTGATCGAATTCCAGATCGCCCAGGAATATACCGGACAGCAGCGCCATGTCTGTTATCTCGTTCCACAGTGGAAGGAGATTATGGAATTCGATACGCAGGCCAAGGGCGGCCCGGCCCCTGTTAAGCGGATCGTTGACGGATCGCTGTGGGGCAACCGCCTGAGCGGGATTGCGGCGGTATCCAATGTGGGCAATGACAAGAACTGGACCGGCCATCTGCTGTCCCAGGCGAATCTCTACGGCTTCGGCCGGCTGGCCTGGAATCCTGAGCTGAGTGCGGAGGAGATTGCGGCGGAGTGGATCGCCTTGACATTCGGCACGGACACAGCGGTTGCCGGAGTGATCAGCCGGATTCTGCTGGATTCCTGGGAGATCTATGAGTCTTATACATCCCCGCTTGGCGTAGGCTGGATGATCAATCCCGAGCATCACTACGGCCCGAATGTGGACGGCTATGAATATTCAATGTGGGGCACCTACCACTATGCCGATCACCAGGGCATCGGGGTAGACCGTACCGTGGCGACCGGTACCGGCTACAGCTCGCAGTACATGGGCAGCAACGCCGCGCGTTATGATTCGCTGGAGGAATGCCCGGATGAGCTGCTGCTGTTCTTCCACCATGTACCGTATACTCATGTGCTGCATTCCGGCAAAACCGTAATCCAGCATATCTACGATACACATTTCGAAGGTGCAGAGCGTGCCGAGGGGCTGCTGGACGCATGGGGCGGACTGAAGGGCAGCATCGCGGACGGACTGTATACTCAGGTGGAGGAACGCCTTAAGGGCCAGGCAGCCCATGCCAAGGAATGGCGTGACCAGATCAATACGTATTTCTACCGTAAGAGTGGGGTTGCAGATGCATTGGGACGGACCATCTATTAAGTTATAGGTAACATCAAGGAGGAGAAGATCTCATGGCACTGACGTTCAGTGATGTGATGGAGCATTTAGCCGCAGGGATACAGCTGCCCGTGAATACGGTGGATAAGCTTGAGCCGGACGCTGCGGGAACAGAAGTGCAGGGAATCGTGACTGCCTTCGCCGCTTCGCAATATGTAGTGGAGCAGGCGGCCCGGCTTGGCGCCAACCTGGTGATCACGCATGAAGGTGTATTTTATAGCCACCAAGGTCACGGTAGCGCGCTGGAGCAGGATTCCGTCTACCAGGAGAAGTCTGCACTGATTTCAAGTAGCGGGGTAGGCATCTACCGCTTCCATGACACGATACACCGCTATGCGCTGGACGGGATCGTGGAAGGACTGCTGCAGGAGCTGGAATGGGAAGCCTATGTGGAGCGGCATCTGCCCGAGGTGTCGATCCTCTCCATTCCTGAGATGACCGTTTCCGGGGTTGCAGAGTATCTGAAGCAGAAGTTGAATATCCCTTATGTCCGCGTTGCCGGGAACCTCTCCGCCACCTGCTCCAGAGTGGGGGTACTGGTCGGTTACCGGGGGAATGGCCATTCGGTCATCCCGATGTATGAGCAGGAGTCGCTTGATCTGGTCATCGCCGGTGAAGGGCCCGAATGGGAGGTGCCTGAGTATATCCGCGATGCGGTCCAGCAGGGCAAGGACAGGGCACTCATCATGCTCGGCCATGCCGAGAGCGAAGCGCCGGGAATGAAGCTGCTGGCGGCGCGGCTGGCCCGGCAGTTCCCGGATGTGCCGGTGCATTACATTCAGGAGCAGCCCGTATTTCAGATTGTATAACTGGAGAAACCTCTTTGAAGGTGTAAGACCAAGGGACAATGGCTGTCCCTTCAGGTCTTCTGCCGGCAAAGGGGTTTTTAGTGTTCAACTGGATTGTTCGGCCGGATTGCGCACTACAGCGGTCTGTTTACAAAT